>CAVYMJ010000009.1:0-6010 GCA_963769585.1 uncultured Actinomycetota bacterium | reverse complement strand
CTCAGCTCCGGGCTTAGAGCTCGGCGGCCGTTCGATGCGGACTTGGAGCCGACGCCTCACCGCCGACCGTCCGACTCGTCGCCTCACTCGCTGGATGGCCGAGGTCCGGGACCAGCCTGGCGCGCAGGCAGCCCGGACTCGTGCGAGAAGATGGGCCGGTGACCGACCCGATGAGCCCGACGCCCAGCCTGCCCGGCCGGTCCGGCGCAGTGAGTGGCCACGGGATCGTGGGCCGCTCCCACTGGGACGCTGTCCCGGTTCGCGGGTCCGCACAACCGGCCTGCCTGCGGCTGTCTGTGCGCCAGCTGTGGTGACGTCGCAGCTCGCGCGGGTCGCCAGGCGCAACCGAGGCCTCCTGGTGGTTCTGGCGGCCTACTCGCTCCTGCTCGGCTGGATCCTGTTGTGGCCCAGCGGTGAACCCGCGACGGCGGCCGTCGAGCATGTCCGTCGCTTCGTGCTCGTGCTCGGGTCGCCTGAGGGACTGGTCTCCGGGGCGCGCGTGGAGTTCGTGCTGAATGCCCTGATGGTGGCGCCCGTTCCGCTGCTGGCCACCCTCCTGTGGCCCAGGTGGACCTGGGAGCGATGGACCGTCCTGGGCTTCGTGGTGTCAGGAGCTGTCGAGCTGATCCAGGGCCTGCTGCTCCAGCAGCGGTCCGCGGAGTTCGTCGACATCGTCGCCAACACTCTGGGCGTCCTGATCGGCGCCGTCCTGGGGCAGCTCATCTCGTGGCGCGAGGGCGACACCTGAAAGCTCAGGGCTGCGGCGGCAGATCCGCCGCGACGACGAGTCCCAGCTTCTCGAGCTCGGTGAGGAAGTCCCGCACGTCGTGACGGATCTGGTCCGGGGCCATCGCGTACGCCGAGGCGACCACCAGCACGACCTCCTCCTCGTCGCGCAGCCCGTCCACCGCACGCCAGATCACGGCCGCCGGCTCGACGAGGACGCGGGGTGGCTGGTCGAGGTGATCCAGGTCGAGCACGACGACCCGTCCGTCGACCCCGTCGACCCAGGCGATCTGCGCGCGCATGCGCGGGGGCGTGCTCATCGCGGCCTCCGACTCCAGGGCCGCACGATCAGGATTGCCCGGGGCAGGTCGCGGAGACCCTCGCCCAGGCGGACGAGCCGGGCCAGGAGCACGTGACGGCGGCCCGGCCCGGTCCCGGGCTGCCGGACCCGGATGTCCAACTCAGGGAGCCACGCCGCCCGCAGCAAACGACGCGGCCACTCGCGGATCGGTGAGCGAACCAGCTCGCTGACCCACGTCACGCTGTGCGTGCCGGCCATCGAGGTCTGCACGCGCCAGACCTCGCAGTCCTCAGGTGACGTGCTGCCCGTCCCGATCTGTGGCGCGCCGAGGGGTGCCAGCACGGGCGCGAGCGTGTCCGCCGCACCGGTGGTCGCGGCCAGCTCGGCGAGCTCACGCCGTTGGGCGCCGTCGAGCAGCCGCTCAAGGGCGCTGGCGAGGTGGGCGACGTCCGTCTGGCTGCGCTCGAGGCTCGGGTGACGCAGGGAGTGCAGTCCGACGATGGCAGCCTGACCGACCAGGTCCGGGCACCGCACGTCGACCTGCGCGACCCGGTGAGTCGTGTGCCGTGCCCACAGGGCGTCGAAGACGACCTGCGGGTCGGCGAAGAATCCGGGGAAGCAGTGATGCACGTCGATCTCGCACGGCCATGTGGGGTGGGCGCACGTGACCGAGTGCGCCGGCATGACGTGTGCGTTGACCGAGGTGTCCCTGCTCGTCCAACCCAGCCGCGCCATCACGTCGCAGAAGTCGGCCACCCGAGCGGGGTCAACCAGCACGTCGAGGTCGGCGGAGGCGCGCACGGGCCGGACCCCCTGAGCAGTGGCGACCGGGCCCTTGATGGCCAGGAGGCGAATGTCATGGTCGCGGGCAACCCGGTCGGTCAGGGCGTGCAGGAGCGCCACGGCCTCGGCCAGCTCCAGGGGATGGATCGAGACCGCTGGTTCGCTCACCGGGCGCAGTCCAGGGCCGTCGGTCAGTAGTCGGCCCCGGGCTCGTTCCGCGTCTTGACCGAGTAGGGCGCAGGGCAGGCGTTGCCACCGCTGACGGTGCCGCCGGCCTCGCCGGAGGCCTCTCCGGGCTTGCCCTGGGCGTAGTTGCGGAACCTCACCTGCAAGGTCGTGGTGGCGTGCGGCCCGAGGGTGCCGTTGGTGAACGTGAACATCTTGTGACCCTCGGACTTCGTCCAGCTCGTCGGAGCGTGCGAGACGTACTTCGGGTTGCCGATGTTGAACCCGACGGTGACGGTGAGGTTGGAGACGGCCTGGTTGCCGGTGTTGGTGATCGTCAGGCTCAACCTCCCGGCGTTCCAGGTCGCGGTGACCGACAGGCTCTGGGTGCAACCCGACGCAGCCATCGCGGGCGCGGTGCCGATGAGCTGGACAGCAGGCACCACCCAGACCGCGTGCGCCCCTGCCTTGAGCAGCGTGCGCCGGTGCGTGGTCTCCGGGAGGACGTTGGTCGAGTCCGAGCGGTCGGTCATGTCTTGTCCAGCCTGTTCGTGGATCCCGAAAATGCAGCGATCCACGACAATCCCCCGTGAACCTGCGCCGAGGCTAGACGAGATCCCCCGCCCGGCACACCCCCATCTCTCGACATTCGGATAATCGGGAAAGACGGGCTAGACAATGTCGGGGAACAATTGCACCAAACCCGCGCTTTCCAGGTCTTTCAGCGCCAGTTCGGTGGTCCTCAACCCGTCAAGATCCCCGGGTGGTGGTCCATACCGCTGCGAGAGACGCCGGGCCAGCGCGTCCGACCGGGTCTCCCCTTCCCCGATCAGGGCGAGCAGGGACGTGGCCAGCGCGGAGAGCACGATGACCTGGTCGCCGACCATCACCGCGGACTCGTCGCCGTCGACGTACTCGTCAAGGAACGGTCGCCGTCGGACCCTCATCGCCCCTCCAGGAGGTGGTGCACCACCGGGACCAGGTCCTCCGCCTCGCGGTAGCGCACGCGATGGGCGCCCCCCGCGGCCCGGACCACGGCCGCCAGTCGGTGCAGCGGCCTCGGGTGGCTGGCCAGGTAGGACGACTGGACGGCCAGCTCCACCAGGGCGTGCAGGATCGGCACCTCCTCCGACACGGCAGCGCCCTCGAGGTGAGGGTCACGCTGAAGGAGCAGCAGCCCGGCGACGTGGCAGGCAGCCGGAGGGTGGACAAGCCCCAGGGCGCCGGGAGCCACCTGCTCCTTCGGCGCCGTCTGGTCCCGCCGGACCGACAGTGGCTTGGGGTAGGGCACCACGCTGTGGTCGGCACGCAGTCCGGCGGTCTCGTCGCTGAGGTAGCCGAGCTGCCGGCCCAGGATCCCGGCCGCAGTCGTCTTGCCCGCGCCCGAGGCCCCGACGAGCAGCGCCGTCGCCCCGGTCGCGGGATCGGCGAGGGCGGCGGCATGCAGCATCAGCAGGCTGTCCTGCATCCGGGTGATCGCGGCCATCGTGACCGCGGGAGAAAGCGCCTCGAGCACGGTGACCGGGTCGGAGGACGCCAGGGCACCGCGCCGCCGCGCGGCGTCGACGGCGGCGGGATCGCTGTCCAGTAACGCCTCGACCACCACCGGGTCTGCACTACCCTCGGCACGGGTCGAGGGTGCGAGACACCGCTCCCAGGCAACTCGGACGGTCTCAGCCAGCTCGTCCGCGCACGACCCACCCATCCGGACGAGCACAGGCACCCCGAGCGCGCACAGCCTGATCTCGCGGCTGCGAACGGTCGAGGGAGCGGGCACGTCGGGGAGTGTACGATCCGGCAACCTCGGTGAAGGGCAACTGATGGAACTCCATGACTACCTGCGGATCCTGCGCGCGCACTGGATCGGGGTGGCGCTGCTCGCCGTGGCCGGCGTGCTGGCGGCCGGCGGCTACAGCCTGAGCCAGCCGAAGGTGTACGCCGCCGATGCCGCCGGCTTCGTCAGCACCGGGGTGAACGACAACCCGGCGCTCGGCTCCGTCGGGGACAGCCTGGCCAAGTCGCGGGCGAAGTCCTACGTCGACATCGCCAAGAGCCGCGCCACCGCGTCCGCCGTGATCAGGGAGCTCGGGCTCGACGACGCCCCGGCGGCCCTGATCGGCAACATCACCGTGGACCAGCCCGCGGACACGGTGCTGCTGAAGATCAGCGCACGCGCGGGCACCCCCGAGCAGGCTCAGGCACTCGCAGACGCCTGGGTCTCGGCGCTGGCCGGCGAGGTGTCCCAGATCGAGAACCCCGGTGGCAAGCCGAACGCGACGGGGCTGCGCGTGGTGCCCGTCGAGGCGGCCGCGCTGCCCTCCTCTCCGATCTCACCCCGGACCCGGCTCAACCTGCTCGTGGGGCTGTTGCTCGGGCTGTTGCTCGGGCTCGCCTACGCCGTCGTGCGCAACCAGCTCGACCGCCGGATCCGCTCCGCGGATGCCGTGGAGAAGGACTTCGGGGTGCCGGTCGTGGGAGCCGTGCCCCTGACCGCCGGGCTCTCCCACAAGCCCGGCGAGCGGGCTCCGATCGCGGTGAGCACGCTCGCCCACGATGGCTCGTCGAGCGAAGGAGAGGCGTTCCGCAAGCTGCGCACCAACCTCGCCTACATGAACGTGGACGACCCGCCGCGCGTGATCGTGGTGACCAGCCCCAAGGAGGGCGACGGCAAGTCGACGGTCGCAGCCAACATCGCGGCCGCGATGGCCGCCTCGGAGCGCCAGGTCGTGCTCGTGGACGGCGACCTGCGTCGCCCCACGGTGGCGGAGTCGTTCGGTCTCGTCGAAGGAGTGGGGCTCACCGACCTCCTCATCGGTCGGGTGACCAAGGAGGAGGCGCTGCAGGCGGTGTCCGGCATCCCGCACCTGAAGGTGCTCGCTGCCGGCCGCATCCCGCCCAACCCGAGTGAGCTCCTCGGCACGCAGGCGATGGTGGCACTGCTCGCGGAGCTCGCCGAGGATGCCATGGTGATCATCGACGCACCGCCTCTGCTTCCTGTCACCGACGCGGCCGTGCTCACGGCCCGAGCCGACGGTGCCCTGGTGGTCATCTCGGCCGGCCGGACGCTCGACAGCGAGCTCAGCGCCGCGCTGGGATATCTCGCCTCCGTCAACGGGCGGGCTCTGGGCGTGGTGTTCAACCGGGCCGGCCGCAGCTCCGGGTCCGGCTACTACGCCGCCGGCTATCAGTCCCGCCAGCCCAGCGCACCGCTGAGTCCGCACCCCTCCGACCAGGTCACGTCGTGAGTCACGTCTCTGGACAAACCACAATGGGTGTCATCAGACCGGTCCAGACCGCCTAGTGCATTGGCCTAATAACATTTTCGGACATAACGTCTAGAAAGCCCACATATCTCAGCCGTCTCCCCCCACATGGCAAACGGGGGGCAGCGCATTCCCCGGAAATCAACGATGGTGACGCCCTAGCACTTCTCGGGAGTGCACTAACGGGGGAAACCATCTATGGAACTCGGTCTGTTGCGGCGCGTGCGCCTGCCACTGCTTGCGGGCTTCGACGTGCTCGCCTGGATCGTCTCGTTCGTCAGCATCACGGCCCTGCAGCTGGCCCTGGGAGTCGAGATGGTCCACGGCGTGCGCGCCGCCTTCCTCGTCGGCCTGACCTGCGGCTTGATGCACATGGTCCTCGGCCTGAGCGTCCGGCTGCACCAGGGCCGGGCCGCGCTGGGCAGCTTCGAGGACATCCTGCTGCTCACCATGGTGGTCGCCGCCGTCGCGGCGCCGGCGCTGGTGACGAACCTCGCAGTGGGCCCACGGTTCCGCTCGCTGGAGATGCTGGCGGCCCCGATGCTGGCGTTCCTGCTGATGCTGTGGTTGCGCGGCGCCTACCGCGTCATGCGTGACCGGACCGAGATCACTCGCTGCGCCCAGGGGCGAGACGATGACGCACGTCCCGTCGTCGTCATCGGAGCCGGTGACGGCGCCCGACAGCTGATCACGGCACTCCTCCGTGACCCGAAGACGCCGTGGCGGCCTGCCGGGCTGGTCGACGACGACCCCCTCAAGCGCCACCGCAGGA
>CAVYMJ010000008.1:0-7655 GCA_963769585.1 uncultured Actinomycetota bacterium | reverse complement strand
GTAAGTGACGCCGATCACACTACAGGTCGGTGAGCTCCAGCCCGAGTCCGTCCGCCCGCCACCGCACCGGCACCGGGTCGATCACGCCGCCCACGAAGTCCCCCGCGGCATCGACGTTGCGGAACGCCATGAAACATGCCACCTTCCCGCGGCCGACCACCTTGCCGACGTACAAGGACTCGTCGGTGAGCCGGACCGCAGCGGCCACGTCGACGACCGAACCGGGACCGTCCACAGGGACCGACCAGACCCCCCCTGCCCCTGGCTCGGCACCGGGCATCTCGGCTCCCAGGCAGGAGAACAGCAGCACCCAGCGCCCCTCGACGCGCACCAGCTGAATCACCTCCAACCACTCGAATCGGCCCGTCGGCACGCTCAGCGCGGGGCCCACCACCCACGACCGGAGGTCGTCGGAGGTCGCGTGTCCGACGACCCCGCAGCCTGGGGTGCCGGAGGCGGCGCGTGCGGTGACATACATGTGCCACACCCCGTTTTCGTCGCGCACCACCCAGGGGTCCCGCCACGCCTCCTCCGGCCAGGCTTCGCTGGATCGTTGGTAGTGCCTCGGACATGCCTCGAGCACCGTCGAGGTGCGCGTCCAGACCTCGAGGTCCGCGGAATGTGCGGAACCGATCCGCTGGACCAGACCACCGTCCGAAGCAGCGAGGCCGGTGGTGAACAACCACCACGCGTCGTCGCCACGAACGGTGCAACCGGTCCACTGCGCCAGGTCGTCGAACCTGCCCGGCGACGGCAACGGATCCGGCACACGCTCCCATGTCTCGAGGTCTGCGGAGACGGCGTGGCCGACCCGGGCGTTGAGGTGTCGCAGGTCCGGATCGCCCAGCTCGCGCGGCGCGTGCAGGAAGAACAGGTGATGGCGGGCGCTCGCCTCGTCGCAGGTGGTCCAGAAGTCCCAGACGAAGGACCCCTCGAGGTCGAACATCAGGCGACCGACATCCCGGGGCGCAGGACCAGGGGCAGGCGGGTGATCCCGGGCCTTCCCCCGGGCGGCTCGAGGAGCAGCTTGACCGCGCAGCTGCCCATCTCTTGGAAAGGCAGGGCCAATGTCGTCAGGGGCGGCTGCAACCAGTCCGCCAGCTCGGAGCCGTCGAACGACACCACGGAGACGTCAGCGCGCACCACAAGTCCGTGGGACTGCAGCGCCTGGTAGACACCCATCGCGATGCGGTCGTTGAGGCAGATGACGTTGCGCGGGCTGGCGGCCGAGCGCAGCATCGCCTTCATGGCCTCCCGGGCCGGCGTCACGTCCCACGGCACGACACGACCTCAATGAGCCCCGCGCCGCACTCCCGAACCGCACGCTCGATGCCACGCATTCGGTCTACACCGGCCGTCGACTCAGGTGTCGGATCCTCGCCCACCACGACGATCGACCCTCTACGCCCGTACTCGACCAGGTGCGACACCGCATCCCGGCCACCCCGCTCGTCGTCGGGCAGCACCGCGGGAAGGTCCGCGTTCGGGTCCACACAGTTGAGCAGGACCGTCGGCATGCTGCGCAGCGAGGTCGGGACAGTGGCCGACGAGGCCCTCAGCGTCACGTAGACGATCCCGTCGACCTGCCGGTCGATCATCTCCTCGATCAGCAGGGCCTCGATCGCGCGATCCCCCAGTGTCTCCCCGATCACGAGCAGGTGGTCGCGCGCACGGGCTGCGGCGCTGGCTCCGCTCAGCAGCTGGCTGGCGAAGGCCCCGGTGGCCACGAAGTCGGAGATGAGTCCGATGGTCTGGGTACTGGAGCGGCGCAGCGTCCTGGCGCTCCAGTTGGGCCGGTACTCGAGTTCTCGGATCGCCGTCAGCACCCGGGTCTCCGTCGCGGAGGCGATCCGCATCTGGGAGGAGCGGCCGTTGAGGATGTAGGAGGCGGTCGTGACCGAGACGCCAGCCCTGCGCGCCACGTCGCCCAGCGTCGGTTTCTTCGAACCGGTCACTGTGGGTGCCTCCGTCCCGTTTTCGTCTCGACCGTGACTAGATCGTTGCTTGACAGCGCGCCGTCGAGTCCGGCTAGGCTGCTGATTCGATTCAGCATGTGTCCTGCGTCACACTACGACGTCGATCGAGCAGATGTCCAAGAACCCTCCTGAGGAGAAGATGATGCGAATCCACCGGCGAGGACGTACCTCGCTTGCCGCCCTGACCGCGGTCGCCGCGGCAGCAGCACTGACCGGCTGCGGCAGCGACGGTGGCAGCAGCGACGACAGCAAGAGCGTCACCATCTGGAGCAGCGTCGACCAACCGGTCCAGGACGGGTTGAACAAGGTGCTCGTCGAGAAGGCCAAGGCCAAGGGCATCACGATCAAATGGCAGAAGGTCGACAACATCAACCAGCTGATCATGCAGAAGATCCAGGCCAACGACACCCCGGACATCGCGTTCATCCCGCAGCCCGGCGTCGTCGCCGACATCGTCAAGCGCGGCAAGCCGGTGCCGCTCGACGACGTAGTCGACAAGGCCGCACTCGAGAGCAACATGATCCCGGGATCTCTCGACGCCGGCACCGTCGACGACAAGCTCTACGGGCTGCTGGTCAGCGCCAACGTCAAGAGCCTGGTGTTCTACCCCAAGAAGGCGTGGGACAAGGCCGGTTACCAGGCCCCCGACTCCATCGAGGAGCTGAACGCGCTCACCGAGAAGATCAAGGCCGACGGCAACACCCCGTGGTGCATGGGCATCGAGTCCGACACCGCGACCGGTTGGCCGGCCACCGACTGGATCGAAGACCTGGTGATGCGCTACGGCGGCGCCGACGAGTACAACCAGTGGGTCAACCACGAGATCAAGTTCGACTCCCCGCTCGTGCGTGAGGCGGCGGCCGAGTTCGAGAAGCTGATGTTCACCGACGGCAACGTCCTCGGTGGCCGCAAGGCGATCGCCAGCACCAACTTCGGTACGGCGGGCAACCCGATGTTCGACGCGGAGCCCGGCTGCTGGCTGTACAAGCAGGGCAGCTTCATCACCGGCTTCTTCCCCAAGAACGTCGTCGCGAACCTCGACGAAGAGGTCGGCGTGTTCGGCTTCCCGCCGAAGGACGCCGGCGGAGAGAACCCCGTGCTCGGTGGTGGTGACATGGCCGATGCTGTTCAGCGACGACGACGCCGCGCAGGACGGTGATGAAGATGCTCTCGCTGAGACCGACCTCGGCAACGAGGCGGCCGAGAACAGCTCCTTCATCTCCCCGCACATGGACTTCGACCAGGCCAACTACGCCAACGACCTGACCCGCCAGGTGGCAGCCGTCGGCACCGAGTCCACGGTGCTGCTGTTCGACGGCTCCGACCAGATGCCCGGCGAGGTCGGTGCCGGCACGTTCTGGAAGGACATGACCGCGTGGATCAGCGGCCAGCAGGACCTCGACACCACCCTGAAGAACATCGACGAAAGCTGGCCGGCGAGCTGAGCCGATCCGGATGCATGACGACCGCCGGGGGTGTGAGGTGTTCCGCCTCACACCCTCGGCGACCATCCCTTCGCCCCAGCCTCTGCCGCGGCCGACCAAGAAGGTGTGATCTGACATGAAGCTTGCTCAGTCGCGCTGCTCACCGTCGTCGCCGGCATCGGCGCAGCCCTCGCGCTCTACTGGTTGCTGAACAAGCTCGCTGAGCTGATGCCGCCGCAAGTGGGAGGAGCGGATCAAGCCGTTCCTCTACATCCTCCCGGCCTACCTTGCCGTGGCCATCTACCTGATCTACCCGGCCATTCAGACCCTCATCGCCAGCTTCCAGGACGCCTCCTCCACGGCGTTCGTCGGCTTCGAGAACTTCACCCAGCTACTGTCCGACAGCGGCTTCCGGCAGACGCTTGTTCAACACGCTGCTGTGGATCCTGATCGTGCCGGCCGTGACCGTCGTCCTGGGTCTCGGTCGTCGCCGTGCTCGCCGACCGGCTCAAGCCTGCCGGTGAGAAGCTGACCAAGACGATCATCTTCATGCCGATGGCGATCAGCGCCGTCGGCGCGGCCACCATCTGGCGCTTCGTCTACGCCGCCGAGCCCAGCGGGCCGCCAGCAGATCGGTGTCTTCAACGCCATCTGGACCTCCCTCGGGTTCGAGCCCGTGGCCTGGCTGCAGCAGAGCACCCTGCACTGCAACAGCATCCTGTTGATGGTGGTGCTGCTCTGGGCCCAGGTCGGCTTCGCGATGGTGCTGCTCTCCGCGGCGGTCAAGGGAGTTCCCGGACGACACGCTCGAGGCCGCCCGCATCGACGGCGCCACCGAGCGTCAGACGTTCTTCCAGGTGGTCGTCCCCCAGATCAAGGGCACGATCATCACCGTGTTCATCACCGTGACCATCGCCGTGATGAAGATCTTCGACATCGTCTACGTCCTGACCAACGGCGGCTTCAACACCAACGTGCTCGGCAACGAGTTCTTCAACCAGCTGAACACCAACTTCAACAACGGCGCTGCCGCGGCCATCGTGGTGATGCTGATGATCGCCGTCGATCCCGGTGATGATCTACCAAGTCCGTCACTTCAAGCGCGAGGAGGCGGGAGCATGAGCCAGGCAGTGACCCCCATGGCGGCGGCCACGCCCACCGCCCAGCAGCGCAAGAAGGCCAGCAGCTTCGACCCGAACCCGGCCAAGGCCGGCTGGCTGGTCAAGTTGGTGCTGTTCCTGATCTGCCTGGTGTGGATGATTCCCCTGATCGGCACGTTCAGTCACCTCGTTCCGCACCGTCGACTCCGCTCGGTCGCTCGGGATGGTGGGAGGTCCTCGGTGACTCTGGGCAACCTGACGACGAACAACTACTCCGAGGCGATCACACGGCGCGGAGCATGGGGCCGGCGTTCGTCAACAGCCTCGCCATCGCCCTGCCCGGCAACGTTCATCCCGGTGCTCGTGGCCGCCTTTGCGGCGTACGCCTTCACGTTCATGGAGTTCAAGGGTCGCGACGTGCTGTTCCTGAGCATCGTGGCGATGCTGGTGGTGCCCAACTACGTCGCGCTGGTGCCGATGCTGAAGATCTACGGCGCCCTGGGCATGAACGGCACCTTCCCGGCCGTGTGGCTGGCGCACATCGGCTTCGGCATGTCGCTGGCCATCTACATCCTGCGCAACTACATGGCAACCCTGCCCAAGACGATCATCGAGTCGGCCAAGATCGACGGCGCGAGCCACTTCCAGACCTTCTTCCGGCTGGTGCTGCCGATGTCGGTGCCGGCTCTCGCCTCGTTCGCGATCTTCCAGTTCCTCTGGGTCTGGAACGACCTGCTCGTGGCGCTGGTGTTCATCGGCCCCGGCGAGAACGCAGCCCATCACCATTGCGCTCACCGGTCTTCGCGGTCAGCTCGGGCAGGGCTGGAACCTCACCACGGCCGGCGGCATCCTGACCATCATCGTGCCGATCACGGTCTTCCTGTTGCTACAGCGCTACTTCGTCCGCGGCATGACCGCGGGTGCTGTGAAGGGCTGACCTGACCGGCGATGTTGTTCCCCGCACACGCAGGGGGCGCCACCACGGGCATCGAGCTGGTCCGCGACCAGGACGGGTTTCCAGTCCTGGTCGCGGCCGGCCTGCTCGGGTCCGACGCCTCCGGCGCGCCGCTGACCCTTTTCGGCCCGGGCCTGCCACTTCTCGGTGAGCACGCCCGTGGCCGGTTCACCCGACCCCACCTGCGCGGCCACCGCGACGGCGGCCGAGCCTGGTCGACGCGGTTCGAGTGCGAGAGTGCGGTGCTGGTCGGCGGACGGCTCGTCATCGAGCTGGCCGAAAAGGCAGCGGCGCTGGCGCTGACCACGGAGGTCGAGTCGATGCCGGGAGGTGCCCTGCGCCTGCGACACCGGCTCACCAACCTCGGCGAGGACGACTACACGCTCGAGGGGCTCGAGGTCGTGCTCCCGGTCGCCGACCAGCTCGTCGAGGTGCTCGACTTCACCGGCCGGCACGAGCACGAGCGCGCCCCCCAGCGGCACGCGGTGGCGGACGGGCTCTGGCTGCGCGAGGCCCGGACCGGCCGCCCCGGACTCGGCGCGGCGACGATGGCGGTGGTGGGGACACCTGGCTTCTCCACGACCCAGGGCGAGGTCTTCGCCGTGCACGTGGCATGGAGCGGCAACTCCGTGCTCCGGGTCGAGCGAGACCCGGCAACGGGCACCACGATCGGTGGCGGCGAGCTCCTCCTCCCCGGAGAGGGCCGGCTCGCGAGTGGGGAGCAGCACACGACCCCGTGGGTGTACTTCGCGGCGGCCGATGACGGTCTCGACGGGCTTGCGGCTGTCTGGCACGAGCACCAGCGCAGCCTGCCGGCCCATCCGACGTACCAGCCGGTCGTGCTGAACGTCTGGGAGGCGGTCTACTTCGACCACGACCTCCCCCGTCTCCAGGACATCGCCGACCGGGCAGCCCGGATCGGCGTGGAGAGGTTCGTGCTCGACGACGGTTGGTTCGCCGGGCGACGGGACGACACGCTGGGCCTCGGCGACTGGCGGGTCGACCCCGCCGTGTGGCCGGAGGGGCTCTCGCCACTCGTCGAGCACGTGCACGGCCTGGGCATGCAGTTCGGCCTGTGGATCGAGCCGGAGATGGTCAACCCCGACTCCGACCTCTATCGCGAGCACCCCGACTGGATCCTCTCCGCGGCTGACCGGGTGCCGCTGCTTCACCGCCAGCAGCTGGTGCTCGACCTGTCCCGAGCCGAGGTGCGCGAGCACGTGTTCGCCCAGATCACCGCCGTGCTCGGCGACTACCCGATCGACGCGGTGAAGTGGGACCACAACCGCGACCTGCTGGAGGCCGGCAGCGCGGCGCTCGGTGGAGCTCCCGTCGTACACCAGCAGACCCTGGGCTTCTACCGGCTCCTCGACGATCTCAGGGCAGCGCACCCCGCAATCGACTGGGAGTCGTGCGCCTCCGGCGGGGGCCGGATCGACCTCGGCGTTCTCGAGCGGGTCCAGCGGTTCTGGACCTCGGACATGACCGATGCAATGGCTCGTCAGCACATCCAGCGCTGGACCACCCAGCTGCTGGCCCCGGAGTACGTCGGCGCGCACGTCTCAGCGCCCACCTCACACACCACCGGCCGGACGCTGAGCCTGGACTTCCGCGCCGCGACCGCGCTCTTCGGCTCCTTCGGCCTCGAGTGGGACCTGACCGAGGCGAGCCAGGGGGACCTGGACCGGCTCACCGAGTGGGTGCGGCGCCACCAGCGGTTCCGCCTCCTGTTGCACACCGGACGAGTGGTGCGGCCCGAGTCGCCCGATCCCACAGTGCTGCTGCACGGCGTGGTGGCGGCCGACCGCTCCGAGGCCCTGGTGGCACACGTCCAGCTCGACGAGCCCGCTCACAACCGCGGCGTGAGCGTGCGGGTGCCCGGGCTGGACGAGCAGGCGTCGTACCGGCTGAGCTGGGAGGGACCGGTCGACCACGTCGGAGTGAGCATGTCGTCGGCGCTGCCCCAGGACGGGCCGACCGACGGGGTTGCGGTCACCGGCCGGTCCTTGGGACACCGCGGGTTCTGGATCCCCCGCCGGCGACCCGAGACCGTGACGCTGGTGCACCTCACCTCCGCGTTGCGTCATCCGTAACGTGGCCTTGAACCCACGGTTCGTATGACGTTGTACGGTCGCGGGAGGCCGGTCGGGTCAGCGGGAGCGCTCAGCGACCGAGCAACCGGCGTCTGGTCTCGCCCGGC
>CAVYMJ010000007.1:0-25662 GCA_963769585.1 uncultured Actinomycetota bacterium | reverse complement strand
CCGTCCGTGTAAAATGAACCGTTCTGCTCAGGCCGGATCCGGGTCGACGGGCGGTTCCGCCCCCTGCGCCTCGTCCCGCTCGGCCCACTCCAGCAGAGTCTCGAGGTCGAAGACCGCCTCATCGATGCCGGCGTGCAGGTCTCCGATCTCGGCGTACCTTCGCGGGACGGTCGCGATGGTGAAGTCACCCGGCTCGCAGTCGTCGATCTCACTCCAACGCAGGGGTGCGCTCACGGTGGCCTCGGGGTTGCCCCGTACGGAGTAGGCCGCAGCGATGGTGTGGTCACGGGCGTTCTGGTTGTAGTCCACGAAGAGCTGCGCCGGATCCCGGTCCTTGCGCCACCACGCCGTGGTCACCTCGTCGGTGCGGCGCTCGACCTCCCGGGCGAAGGCCAGTGCGGCACGGCGTACGTCGGTGAAGCCGTGGTCAGGGGCGATCCGCACGTAGATGTGCATCCCGGAGCCGCCGCTGGTCTTGGGGAACCCGGTGGCACCGAGCTCGTCGAGGATCTCGTGGGCGACGTGCGCCACCCGCTGCACGGTCGCCCAGGGACACTCCGGCCCCGGATCGAGGTCGATGCGCCACTCGTCCGGCTTCTCGGTGTCGGTGCGCCGGCTGTTCCACGGATGGAACTCCACCGTGCTCATCTGCACCGCCCAGATCACCTGGGCCAGCTCGGTGACGCACAGCTCGTCGGCGGTGCGATTCCAACGCGGGAAGTGCACCCGCACGGTCTCCATCCACGGCGGCGCCCCCTTGGGCAGCCGCTTCTGGTGCACCTTCTCCCCCGTGACCCCGGTCGGGAACCGGTGCAGCATGCAGGGGCGCTCACGCAGCGCGTTCACGATGCCGTCGCCGACCGCGAGGTAGTACTCCACCAGATCGAGCTTGGTCTCGCCCCGCGCAGGGAAGTAGACGCGGTCGGGGTTCGAGACGCGGACGACGCGGTCGTCGACCTCGATCTCGATGGCGGGCGAGGGCATGGCTGGTGGCTAGTCGGTGCCGTGCTCGCGGATGAAGGCCAGGATCGGCTCGGCCAGCTCAGGACGGCACACGACCAGGTCCGGCAGCAGGACGTCGTCCTGGTTGTAGACCAGCGGCGTGCCGTCGACGCGGCTGGTGAACAGCCCGGCCGCGCGAGCCACCGCCACCGGAGCCGCGGAGTCCCACTCGTACTGGCCGCCGGCGTGCACGTAGGCGTCGCTCAGGTCACGGATCACCGACATCACCTTCGCCCCGGCGGAACCCATCGGGACCAGCTCGGCACCCATCGCCTCGGCCATCGCCTGCACGAACGCCGGCGGCCGCGTCCGCGAGACCACGATGCGCGGCCGGCTCGCCGTCGAGGGAGGGACGACGGGAGGGCGGCCGGTGTGGAACGTGATGCCGATCCCGGGCTGTGCCACCGCCCCGGCGACGAGCTCGCCGCGCTCCCAGAGCGCCACGTGCACCGCCCAGTCGTCGCGGGGAGGCTCGGAGAACTCCCGGGTGCCGTCGAGCGGGTCGACGATCCAGACCCGGTCGGACTCGAGGCGGACCTTGTCGTCCTTGCCCTCCTCGCTCAGCACCGCGTCGCCAGGACGCTGCTCGGCCAGCAACCGCATCAGCAGCTCGTGGGCGGCCTGGTCACCTGCGTCCTTCAGCGCCTTGCCCTCGAGGCCCTGCTCCCGCACCCGCTCCAGCAGCCGTCCCGGCCTCGGTGGCGGCCCAGGCCGCGACGGCGTGGTCGTCGGCGTCGGGGGACAGGTCGCGGTCGACACGGTCGGGGCTGGCGTCGGGCTCGAGTTCGCTCACGGAACGACCCTAGCGGCGCCTGGCCAGGCGACCGAGGAGCCCCACGGCCGTGAGCCAGGCTGTCGCCACGGCACCTCGCAGGTAGCGGCTCGCCAGACGTCGCGGGCTCTGCAGCAGCCGGAACGCCCACTCCAGCCCGAGTCGCTGGGCGAGGACGGGGGCGCGGACCTCCTGACCGACCAGGAAGCCCAGCCAACCGCCGCACGTGAGCACGAGGCCGGTGGCGAGCTCGGTTCGGTGCTGCACGGCCCAGGTCATCTCCAGCGGAGCCCCGAGTCCCAGGACGAGCACGTCGCTGGGATGGTGCTGCAGCAGCTGGAGCGTCGGCTGCCAGTCGGTGTGGTAGCCGTGGTCGGTGCACCCGGGTCGTGCGACGCCGGCGTCGACGAGCACCTCGAGTGCCTGCTCGGCCAGTCCGGGCGGACCACCGACGACCGAGACCACGGGCGGGGCGCCGCGCTCGTCGGTCAGCGCAGCCAGCAGCTCCCAGCCGATGTCCGTCGTCGCGGCCCGCTCGATGTGCCTGGCTCCGGCTGCTCGCGCACTGAGCACCACCGAAGCGCCGTCGGCGTAGACGAGCTCCGCGGAGCGCATGGCCTCGACGAAGGCCGGGTCCCGGCGCGCAACGAGGCCGCCCACGTGCAGCGCGAAGGCCTCGCCGGCCGGGGTCCCGGCGGCCCGGCAAGGCGCACCATCGCACCGACGACCTCGGCCCGGGGGAGGTCGGCCACCTCGAAGGGCCCGACACGCACGCGATGCCCAGATGGGCACGGACTGCTCTCGCTCACATCGTGACGCTAGCGGAGCCGCTCTCGGGGCGCTGGGGGACGCGCGATCAACCACCCGGTCCGGGTCTTGCCCGTCCCTCTCGAACAGTTACAACGGGGTAATTAGTACCAAATCCGGACATTCGTGCCGAATAGGGGGTCTACTTTGTCCGTCCTCCCCCGATATGTCATGAGGTACCCACATGTTCGACGCCCACCGTCACCGGTCCCGCGCCGGTCTGGTCGCCACCGCCACCGCAGCTCTCGTGCTGACCGGCCTCGCCCACGGCACCGCTGGGACCGGGTCCGCCGCCCCGGCGGGTCAGGCCGAGGCCGACCCGGGCCTGACGCTGGCCGCCGGCACGGTCGTCGCCGCCCGCAAGACCAAGCGTCGCCTGCACAAGCGGCCCTGGGTCGTGGTCCACAGGAGTGGCCGCGCCGCCACCTCGGGTCGGCCCGTCTACCGCGCGACCGCCCTCGTCCGCACGAACAAGCGGTCCACCCGCACCAAGTTCCGGGTCACCCAGACCGTGAACGGACACCTCGCGGCGGCACGCAGCACGTCGGTCCGCGTCGGCCACAGCTCCTGGCGCAAGGTCAACCTCTCCATCGCAGCCAGCCCCAAGGCCAGCACCGTCCTGGTCATGGTCAAGCGCCGCAGGGGGCTTCAGGTCAGCGGGATCCGCGTCGCCCGAGTCACCAGGACCGCCTCGGTCGTCGTCGCTCCGCCCTCCACCCCGCCGCCGGTCCCGACCGGGTGGCGGCTCGACATGTCGGAGGACTTCGACTCCTTGTCACCGAGCCGTTGGAACATCAAGAACAACACCTACGCCTCCAACGAGGACAGCTACCTGCTGGCCCGCAACACCTCGGTCCGCGGCGGGCTGCTGCGGATCCAGGGCAAGCTGGAGAAGGCAGGTGGCCGCAACTACACCTCGGGCTACGTCGACACCATCGGCAAGTACTCGGTGCCCAAGTACTTCCGTGCCGAGGTCCGGGCCAAGGTCCCCTTCGAGCAGGGTCTGTGGGCGGCACCCCTGTGGTTCCGCCCCACCACGGGCGGAGTGGGCGAGATCGACATCGTCGAGACCCTGGGCAACGAGCGCGCCAAGCCGACCTTCCACCAGACCATCCACACCGAGTACGGCTCGTCGCACAAGCAGGCCTCGGTCACCAAGCCCTACACGATGGTGGGCAACAGGTCCGCCACCGACTGGCACACCTACACGATCGAGAAGGTCCCGGGCCGCACGACCATGTGGGTCGACGGTGTGCGCACCGCGGACTTCACTCCTCAGAATCCGTCCTGGTACAACGCCTACTACGAGAAGAACCTGCGCTGGAACCTCCGGGTGAACATGCAGATCGGCGGCGTCTGGGGCGGCCTGCCCAACTCGTCCACGAACTGGTCACCCGACAAGAGCGCCATGCAGCTCGACTACATCAGGACGTGGGTCCCGAACTAGGGCCTGCCCACGCAGCAGCTCGAGCACCTCGAAACCCCGGAGCCACGGCTTCGGGGTTTCGGGCTTTCGGCGTGCAAACGGGGCGCGAACACCGCCCTCCACGAGCCCTTCTGGGTCCAGTATGTCCGCTTTCCTCGAAATCGGACATATACGGGCATTTCCCATGCTGTACTTCAGTCCTTCCGCCCGACCGCCCAAAGGTGCCCGAACATGTCACAGCTCCTGTTCCGCCGAGTCCGCACCGGCCTGGTGGTCGCGCCATCACCGCGCTCACCCTGACCGGCCAGGCCACGGGGACAGCCAGTGCGGCACCCGCGGCGGGCGCGGCCCACACGCCGACCCAGCTCGTCTCCGTGAGCGCACCTGCTGTCGCCAGGAAGCACATGGTCCGGGCCACGAAGGCCCGGCTGGGATGGGTCGTCGTCTACCGGGGCTCCAAGGGCCCGACCGCGGGTCGCGCCGTCTACCGCGCCACGGCCCTGGTCCGCTCCCGGACACAGTCCACGCGAACGAAGGTCAAGGTGATCCAGGTCGTGCAGGGACGGGTCGCCGCCACGCGCTCCACGACCGTGCGTGCCTCTCCTGGCTCGTGGCGCCGGGTGAACATCTCGCTCAAGGCCCGACCCCAGGCCAGCACGGTGCAGGTCTTGGTCAAGCGCCGCAAGGACGTGCGGGTCAGCACGGTCCGGGTCACCCCGGTCACCCGCACCGGTTCGGTGATGGTCGTTCGCCCCGCCTTCGACCCCGCCCGCTGCTCCGTCGGCTCCGCCGGTGATCATGCCCAAGCCTCCGGTCGTCATCGTGTCGACTCCGCCGGTGACCGTACCCACGCCGCCGGTCGTCACCCCACCGGTCACTCCACCGCCGCCGCTCCGCCGGTGCCGCCGGCCACGACGCCCGTTCCGGCCGGCTGGACGCTGGACATGTCCGAGGACTTCGACACGCTCGCCTCGACCCGGTGGAACATCAAGAACAACACCTCTGCCTCCAACGAGGACAGCTACCTGCTGGCCCGCAACACCTCGCTCAGCGACGGGGTCCTGCGGATCCAGGGCAAGCTCGAGTCCGTCGGCGGCCGCAACTACACCTCCGGCTACGTCGACACCATCGGCAAGTACTCACTGCCCAACCACTTCCGCGCCGAGGTCCGCGCCAAGGTCCCCTTCGAGCAGGGCCTGTGGGCAGCACCGCTGTGGTTCCGCCCCACCACCGGCGGCGTCGGAGAGATCGACCTGGTCGAGACCTACGGCAACGAACGCGCCAAGCCCACCTTCCACCAGACCATCCACACCGAGTACGGCTCGACCCACAAGCAAGCCTCGATCACCAAGCAGTACGCCGCCGTGGGCAGCGCGGCGGCCACCGACTGGCACACCTACACCATCGAGAAGGTCCCGGGCCGCACCACGATGTGGGTCGACGGGGTCAAGACCGCAGAGTTCACCCCGGCCAACCCGAGCCTGGTACAACTCCTACTACGAGACGAACCTGCGCTGGAACCTGCGGGTGAACATGCAGATCGGCGGCGTCTGGGGCGGCCTCCCCGACTCGACCACCAACTGGTCGGCCGACACCAGCGCAATGCAGCTCGACTACATCAGGACCTGGATCCCCAGCTGAGCAAGGCGATGGCAGGCGTCGGACGGTGTTGACGGTCTCCGGGAGCTGGTCCAGAGAGGCCGCCGAAGGTGCAGCGGCGCGCTGCTAGGCTCGCCGCGACTGAACGACCGGGAGGTCTTGAGATGGGTGCCGTCCAGCTGGCGAAGCGCGTCGCCGCGAGCGCTGTGAACGCTGCGTTGACCGAGGGCATGAGAGCCGCCGCCCTCGACCGCGTGACCGGCAGCACCGACGGCTTCGCTGCCGCCTGGAAGAAGGCCAACGGCATCCCCGGATGGCTCACCGAGGTCAACGGCTCGGTGTTCTGGGCCGTCATCGAGGAGTGCCAACCCAAGACCGTCGTGGAGATCGGCTCCTACATGGGACGCAGCACCGCCCTGATGGGCCTCGCACTCAAGCGCTTCTCCCCCACCTCCCGCCTCGTCGCGATCGACCCCCACACCGGAGACCGCCAGCACCTCGAACGCATCGACGTCGAGGTGCTGCCCACCGAGGGCCTGTTCCGCCAGCACATGCGCGGCGCCGACGTGCTCGACATGCTCGAGATCCACGTCGCCACCTCCCAGGAGGTCGCCCAGACCTGGACGGACCCCGTCGACCTGCTCTACATCGACGGCTGGCACTCCTACCAGGCAGTCCGGAGCGACGCCCAGAACTGGC
This sequence comes from uncultured Actinomycetota bacterium, assembly GCA_963769585.1. GTDB lineage: Bacteria > Actinomycetota > Actinomycetes > Propionibacteriales > Nocardioidaceae > SSC3. The sequence continues at coordinate 19,357 of CAVYMJ010000007.1, read as the reverse complement.
TACCGCACCTGACCGACGACGGACTCGTCTGCTTCGACGACGTCGGCACCTACCCCGAGGTCCGCCAAGCCGCCCTCGAGACCTGCCAGGAGTTCGGCCTCACCGTCTACGGACCCGTGATGGCCCAGATGTGGGCCGGAAAGCGTCAGACCGCCCCCGCGGGCCTACGAGCCGGCATCCGCTGGACCCGCCCCTCCCGCGGCGCCCGACGCGCCCGCTTCTGAGGTGACGCATGAGGTCGGCACGGAGACCACGCAGTTGAGCGGCGACCACCCTCGGCCCGGTCCGTCCGCAGCCGGCGTGACTGCAGGACCCCTGGGCTTCGTGGTCGAACAGCTGTGGGGCCAGGCGCTCGCGCCGCCCGGCATGCAGATGACGACCGCACGGGTGCGCGCACCGGCACCTCCGGGCTGGACCATTGCGGAGTCCTACTACGTGCTGCCCTCCCTCCAGCGCGCGACGCTGCTCATCCCCGACGGGCCTAGAGCCGCGACGGTCGGTTCGCTGCTGAACTTCCGGGGGCTGCGCCGGCGCGCGGCCAACCTGCAGCGCACCACCCTGGGCACACTGGCGCGCGGCGGGATCACCCCCTTCCCCAGGGTCACGTTGCAGGTCCGCAACGGCTCGCCCGCCCCGGCACTCCCGCTGGCCACCGTCGCCGAGACACTGGGACGCGAGCAGGTCTGGGCAGCCATCGGGGTCAACGCGAGCGCCAACCGCAAGACCACCCTCCAGCTCGTCTCGGAGTCAGGAGCAGCACTGGGCTTCGCGAAGTTCTCCTGGGAACCGGTCAGCGTCGCCGCTGTCCGTGCGGAGGCCGAGGCACTCCGTGCCGTCGGTGGCGGCACCGGGCCGGCCCGCGCACCGCAGCTGCTCGCGCAGGCCGACTACCACGGCAGCCCCTTCCTGGTCAGCGCCCCCCTTCCCCCCGAGAGCGTGGGTGTCCGGGCCCGGGTCGCCCCCCCGTCAGCCGCCGAGCTCCACTCGCTGCTCCCGCTCGCACGCCGATCCCGGGTCGCCGACACGGCCCAGTACGCCGCCGTACGACGCCGGCTTTCCGTGATTCCCGAGACGACTGAGAACCGGGACGTGCTCGAGGCCACCGCGTCCCTGCTCCAGCTGCTCGCCCACCGCGACGTCGAGGTCCCGGTCCAGTCTCGCTGGCACGGAGACCTGGCCTCGTGGAACACCGCGAGGTCCGCCGACGGCGTGCTGTGGCTGTGGGACTGGGAGTCGAGCGAGGTCGACGCCGTTGCGGGCATGGACCCACTCCACTGGTTCATGTCCGAGGGGACCGAGGCCGGACGTGCGTGGAACGGAACCTCGCTGCTGGCGGCTCTCCGGTCAGCGGCCACCCTCATGGCGGCGGCCGGGATACCCCGCAGCGGGCGCCCGGACGTCACGGCCGCCTACGCCATCACGATCTCCGAACGCGCGTGCACGCTCGCGGCCGGCGCGGGCGGCTGGGGTGCGGACTGGCTGCTCCCCCACCAGGTGCTCGACATCGTCGAGACGGCCCGCGCGCTGCTCTGCGGATCGACGTCGCTTCCCTGAACGGTCAGTCCCGCTGCTTGAACCGCTTGACCACCTGAGCAGGGTTTCCCGAGACCACACATCCCGCAGGAACATCGTCACGAACGACAGCGCCCGCTCCCACTGCACTGTCCTGACCGATGTGCACACCCTTGAGGACGAGCGCAGTGGCTCCGACCCAGACGTTGTCCTCAATGACGATCGGGGCCTGGGTCTGTGGCGTCGGCGGTTCGTGACGCAGGTGCGGCGGGAGGTTGTGGAAGTCGTTGTCCAGCATCCCAGCGTTGGAGATCAGGCATCGCTCGCCGATCGTCACCTCGCGTGCGGCAATGATCCAACACCCGTTGAGCAGCGTGTCGGATCCCACCGTGACGGTGCCACCACCGTTGACCCGGACCTGCTTGCGGACACGGACCCTGTCCCCCAGGACCAGCCTGGTTCCCCCCCGAAGTCGCAGTCGACCCACGAACATGACGCCCTGACCCATCTCGAGGCGTGGATAGCGCAGGCGGTACCAGCTCCGGCGAACCGCAAAGACGGTCCGAACCGCCATTCCTCGAAGACCCGAGAGCTCGCGAACCAAGACGCCATTCTCATTTCTGCTCGGGCTGAGAGGGCGATACTCACGGGCAGGTCAACGCATGTCAAGCGTCCACGCGATCGACCAGCGTCACAGCGGTGGCATCATCAGCCAGCACCTAGGATGGAGGCGGCCAGCCAGAAGAGGGGAAACACCGACCTTGTCGCTCTCGCCCATCTCTCCGGCGCGACCGTCCGGGACCTCCGGGTCCCGGACCACGTCTGCCCCGCCCGTTCCGCTCCCGCGGTGGCCCTTCGTTGTCATGTTCGGTGGACTTCCCATCTGGTGGATCCTCGGCGTCGCCGACGTGATCTGGGTGCCGATGGCCGCGGCCATGCTGTTCTACCTCCACCGCAGCGGCAACCTCCGAGCCCCGAGACGCCTCGGGGTCTGGCTGCTCTTCCTCGCTGTCGCCGGCGCCTCGATGACGATGGTCGCCACGTTCGGGGACGTCATCGGGTTCCTCCGCGACTACTCGATGTATCTCACGGGCACGGTGCTGCTCCTCTACGTCTACAGGGCCCGACGTACTCTCACCGCCCGCTACGTCTCAGGCGTGCTCAGCGTCTGGTGGACGGCCACGGTGGTCGGCGGGTACGCCGGAGTGCTTCGCCCGGGCGTCGTGATCGGCACGCCGATCAGCGCCCTGCTCCCTGACGGCCTCGTGGTCGACGATCTTGTGATCAGACGGCTCGCCCAGATCGACGCGGACTCCTTGCTCCACTCCACGTCGTGGCCCAACGCCTCGTTGCTGCACACGAGTCACTGGGGCAGCGTGTTCTCGCTGCTGCTGCCATTCGTGGTCTTCTATCTCTTCCAGGTGCGCCACGAGCGCAGGTTCATCGCGCTGGTGCTGATGTTGCCGATCTCGGTCGCACCTGCCCTCGTCCTCGACCGCGGCCTGTTCCCCATCGTCGGGCTGGCGATCCTCTACGTGGCGATCCTCTTCGTGGCGATCCGCCACGTGGCGACCCTGGGTCGCCTGCGCGCGCTGACGGTCCTGACCCTGATCGGACTGCTGGCCGCGGTCCTCACCCCTCCCATCAACCGGCCGGTCACCCCACAGCCGCCGGCTCCGCCTGCGCCGTCGGTCGCGACGCCCGCTCCGACACGGTGGACCCTGGACATGTCCGAGGACTTCGACACACTCGCCCCGACCCGATGGAACATCAAGGACAACACCTCCTCCTCCAACGAGGACAGCTATCTGCTGGCCGGGAACACCTCGGTCAGCGACGGGGTGTTGCGGATCCAGGGCAAGCTCGAGTCAGTCGGCGGCCGCAACTACACCTCCGGCTACGTCGACACCATCGGCAAGTACTCGGTGCCCAGCTACTTCCGCGCCGAGGTCCGTGCCAAGGTCCCCTTCGAGCAAGGACTGTGGGCAGCACCGCTGTGGTTCCGTCCGACTGACTTCGGGGGCGGTGAGATGGACCTGGTCGAGACCTACGGCAGAGATCGAGCCAATCCGATCTTCCACCAGACCATCCACACCGACTACGGCCCGGGCCACCGGAAGGTCTCGATCACCAATCCGTTCTCGGCGGTGGGCAGCGCGGCTGCCACCGAGTGGCACACCTACACGATGGAGAAGGTTCCGGGTCGCCTCACCATGTGGGTCGACGGCGTCAAGACCGCGGAGTTCGCTCCAGGCAAACCGGCCTGGTACAACCAGTACTACGAGACGAACCGGCGTTGGAACCTGCGGGTGAACCTGCAGATCGGCGGCCGCTGGGGCGGCCTCCCCGACTCGACCACCAACTGGTCGGCCGACACCAGCGCGATGCTGGTGGACTACATCAAGACCTGGATCCCCAGCTGAGCAAGGCGTTGGCACCACCTGGGGCAGGTTCCGGGCACACCTCGAGCAGGGCATGACGGTCTCCGAGAGCAGGGCGCGCGAAGCCGCCGAAGGTGCAGCGGCGCGCTGCTAGGCTCGCCGCGACTGAACGACCGGGAGGTCTTGAGATGGGTGCCGTCCAGCTGGCGAAGCGCGTCGCCGCGAGCGCTGTGAACGCTGCGTTGACCGAGGGCATGAGAGCCGCCGCCCTCGACCGCGTGACCGGCAGCACCGACGGCTTCGCTGCCGCCTGGAAGAAGGCCAACGGCATCCCCGGATGGCTCACCGAGGTCAACGGCTCGGTGTTCTGGGCCGTCATCGAGGAGTGCCAACCCAAGACCGTCGTGGAGATCGGCTCCTACATGGGACGCAGCACCGCCCTGATGGGCCTCGCACTCAAGCGCTTCTCCCCCACCTCCCGCCTCGTCGCGATCGACCCCCACACCGGAGACCGCCAGCACCTCGAACGCATCGACGTCGAGGTGCTGCCCACCGAGGGCCTGTTCCGCCAGCACATGCGCGGCGCCGACGTGCTCGACATGCTCGAGATCCACGTCGCCACCTCCCAGGAGGTCGCCCAGACCTGGACGGACCCCGTCGACCTGCTCTACATCGACGGCTGGCACTCCTACCAGGCAGTCCGGAGCGACGCCCAGAACTGGCTACCGCACCTGACCGACGACGGACTCGTCTGCTTCGACGACGTCGGCACCTACCCCGAGGTCCGCCAAGCCGCCCTCGAGACCTGCCAGGAGTTCGGCCTCACCGTCTACGGACCCGTGATGGCCCAGATGTGGGCCGGAAAGCGTCAGACCGCCCCCGCAGGCCTACGAGCCGGCATCCGCTGGACCCGCCCCTCCCGCGGCGCCAGACGAGCCCGCTTCTGAGGGTGACCCGCGAGAACGCTCAGCCCAGCTGCCAGGGACGCCTGACCACCTGAGCCGCGTTCCCGCCGAGACGGCTCAACCCGACCGGACCGCACACCTCGAACCTCACGGGGTCGCTGTGATGTCGGCCCGCAGGTCCATGCTCAGATCCCGGGTCGCCCGGTAGTTGACGTGGGTCTCCACCGCGATCACGTTCTGACCGGCGACCAGCAGGTTCACCGGGACATCGACGTCGAGCGGGGATGCCTGGGCAGCTGCGGTCGACACGGCACTGACGGCGTAGGTGGAGATCGACGGGGCGCCTGCCTGGACGTTCGACCGCGCCACCTCCACACCGTTGACGTACACGAGGACTCCGTCGTCGGCCCAGGTGTGCAGGGTCAGCGCCGTGACCTTGCTGGGATCAGCGACCTCGAAGGTCTTGCGGAAGTACGCAGCTCGGGGCCGGTCCGAGGTATTGGGATAGGTGTCGATGTTCGTGGTGACCACCGAGCTTCCCCAGCCGAGCGGCGCGTTGCCGGTGCTCCACGAGGACCCGTCGAAGCCCTGCGTGTTCCAGGCGCCCGCCGGTGCGTCCGGCAGGTAGCGCCACACCCAGGGGGCGCCACTGGCGACCAGCTCGGACTGGACCGCCGTTCCAGGACCAGGACCGGGATCAGGGCCAGGACCGGGATCAGGGCCAGGACCGGGATCAGGACCTGGACCAGGGTCGGGACCGGGACCAGGATCGGGACCAGGATCAGGACCGGGCGGCGGGGACGAGGAGGGATAGGCAGTGATGTCGGCCCGCAGGTCCATGCTGAGGTCACGCGTGCCGCGGTAGTTGACGTGTGTCTCGACGGCGATCACGTTCGTTCCGGCGACCAGCGCGCTGGGGGGGACTGTGATGTCGAGCGGGGACCCCTGGGCGGCGGATGTGCTGGGCGCGGTGAGCGCGTAGGTGTTGATCGACGGCGGACCCGCCTGCACGTTGGCGCGACCCACCTCCGAGCCGTTCACGTGCACCACTACCCCGTCGTCAGCCCAGGTGTGCAGGGTCAGCGCCGTTACCTTGCTGGGATCGGCGACCGTGAAGGTCTTGCGGAAGTAGGCAGCTCGCGGCCGGTCCTGGGTGTTGGGGAAGCTGTCGATGTTCGTGGCGATGATCCCGCTGCCCCAGCCGAGCGGGGCAGCCCCCGCCGTCCATGAGGAGGCGTCGAAGGCCTGGCCGGTCCAGGTCGATGGCGGAGCGGCGGGGTTGTAGCGCCACTGCCATGACGCACCGTTCGCGACGAGCACCGACTGCACCGGTGTGCCCGGGTCGGGACCGGGGTCAGGGCCGGGGCCTGGATCGGGATCGGGATCGGGGTCGGGGCCGGGGCCGGCCGGCATCTGGCCGGTCAGGTCGGCATCGAAGCTGAGGTCCGAGCTTGAGGCGCTGTCCTGATGGACCTCGACCGCCAGCAGGTTCGTGCCCGTGTGTAGCCGCGAGACCGGCAGGGTGAACGGCCTGATGGCGTTCTCGTCGCCGCCGCTGCGACCCGTGACGGCCCGGGTTGCATCTGTGATCGTGCCGGAGGGCATGTTGTCGCGCGTCACCTCGACACCGTTGAGGTAGACGACCGCTCCGTCGTCCGCGAGCAGCCCCAGATTGAGGTGCTCCGGCATCTCCGTCACCTCGAACAGGGTCCGGAAGTAGGTCGTGATGTATTTGCTCGACGCACTGGGGCCGTAGGAGACGATCGTGCTCTCGTCACCGTCCCCGTAGCCGAGCTGGGTGGTGCCGGTCGGCCACGCAGAGTGGTTGAACGCCTGGCCCTCCCAGCCGGCGGGACGGCTCCCCCGGTCCCAGTAGGACCACGGGGTCAGCGACCCGATGTAGCGCACCGTCGTGGGCGGTGGCGGTGGCGGCGCTCCCTGGTTGCGGAATCGGACCCAGCCCTGCGCGGGTACTCCGGCGACGCTGGAGAAGTCACCACCAGCGATCAGACCCTTGCCACTGATCGCGATGGTGTAGACGCCCCAGAACCGGTCGAAGGTGGGCTTGAAGTTCGGATCGATCAGACCGGAGAACGCGTCAGCGGCCAGGAGCTTGATCCTGGTGTCGCCCTGGAAGCCGTCGTGGAAGCCGAAGTAGACCATTCCGTTGAAGTAGCGGATCGCCTGGATGTCGCCGTCGGCAACCTGTCGCCACACCCGCACCCCGGTCGTGGTGTTCCACGCGACCGCACTGTTCGTGCCGCCGCCGCCCGCGCCGAACAGGCGGGTGCCGTCCTCGTTGATGTCGAGACCGAGGTAGGGACGGACGGTGTTGGCGAAGACTGGTCCGGTCGTGGCTCCGGTAGTGGACCTGACCGCGCCGATGCCGTTGCGGGCAGTGCCGCTCAGGACGCTGTAGTCACCGGCGACGTAGAGAATCGGGTCGACCGGGGACATCTTGACACCGTTGACCTGCGCGTTGGCGCTGGCAGTGAACGTCGTGTCCAGCTGCCCGGTCGCCGCATTGACCTTCGCGAGCCGCGTCGCCGAGGCTCCGTTCATGGTGGCGAAGTTGCCACCGAGGTACAGCGACGAGCCTACGACGTCGATGGCGCGGACGTTGGCGTCGGCGTTGGCCTGGAAGGACGCGTCGGGCGCTCCGGTGTCCAGGGCCACCTTGGCGATCCGGCCGTGGTTCTGGTTGCCGATCCGGGAGAAGGATCCGCCGACCCACAGAGAGGTGCCGTCACTGGCGAGCGCGATCACGGCGCCGGCAACGTCAGCGCGCCAGCTGGTGAGGAGCTCGCCGGTGTTGATGTCGAACGCGGCGAGGTTGGCCCGCGGGGCCGAGAGCCCCGACGGACTCGTCGCCGTGGAGAAGAAGCCGCCGACGTACACCCGGTCGCCCACGGTGGCGACGGCATAGACGGTGCCGTTGACGCTCCAGGACCGGTCCGGCACTGCCGGAACGAACACGTCGGCCTGAGCTGACCGAACCCCGAAACCCATCACCAACGTCGCCACGCACAGCAGTACGAACGCGACCTTCGTTCTCCCCCGAACCCCCATGGGAGAAACGTAGGGCTCCGGGGCCCCAGACACCATGGTCCGGCCGCTGATGGCTAGACCAGAGTGAAGAGGTCGTCAGTAGTTGAGCGACGCCTCGAGGTCGAACGTGACGTCCCGGGTCCCACGATAGTTCAGGTGGGTCTCGGCCGAGACGACGTTGGTGCCCGTGACCAGCAGTGAGACCGGGACGTCCAGCACCACCGGCTCGTTGTTGGCCGTGGTCGTGTTGCGGGCGCTGACTGCGTAGGTCCCGATGCCCACCGGGCCTGTCGGCATGTTGACCCGACCGACCTCGGTGCCGTTGACGTAGTACACCGCGCCGTCGTCCGCCACCGAGCTCACCGTCATCTTGATGATCTTCGAGGCGTCGTCGACGGTGAACTGCTTGGTGAAGTACGCCGCGAGGGGTCGGCTCGAGGTGGAGGCGAAGGTGTCGATGTTGGTGACGACGGTGCTGTCACCGAAGCCGAGCACCCCGTTGCCGGTGTTCCACCCTGAGGCGTCGAAGCCGATGCTGTTCCAGGATGCAGGCGGAGCGGCCGTGGCGTAGCGCCAGCTCCAGCTCGAACCCTTGGCCACCACGACGTGGTCGCTGGGCAGGGCGGCGACGGTCACGTCACGGTTGGCCGAGGCCGTCGCCGCGGCCGGATCGGAGACGGTCAGGCGGATGTTGAACGTGCCACCGGAGGCATAGGTGTGCGAGACGATCCGGCCCGTGCCCGTCTGCCCGTCACCGAAGTCCCAGGCATAGCTGAGCGACTGGCCCTCGGGGTCGCTGGACGCACTGGCGTCCAGGGACACCTTCAGACCCGTCGTCGAGGATGTGAAGCTGGCGGTGGGCGGTTGGTTGGCCGGCGGGGCCGAGGCGCCGAGCGCGAACTGGCTCGACACCTGGGCTGCGGTGAGTGCCTGGGTGAACACGGCTGCCTCGTCGAGGGAGCCGAGCAGCGTCGTGGACGAAGCCCCCGACCACACGATGTCGGTGCCCACGCGCCAGTAGCCCAGGAAGTTCTGCGCGACCTTGGCTCCGGGGTTGGTGGCCACCGGGGCGCCGTCCACGTAGAGCGTCATGCCGTCTGTGGAGTTCATCGTCCCGACCACGTAGTGCCAGCCGCCGTCGTTGTACGAGGACGACGACGTGGCCCGCTGCTGCACTCCGTTGTAGGTGCCGAAGACCAGCTTGCCGTCGTTCTGCAGGAACAGCATCCGGTCGGCGCTCGTGGAGTTCCCGTTGTTGGACGAGGAGTAGCCGATCAGCCGGCCACCTGAGGTGCTCGTGCTCTTGAACCACACCCCGACGCTGAAGGCGCCTGGAGCGGCAGTGAGCTTCGGCGACACCACGTAGCCCGCACTGGAGCCGTTCAGGGAGATCGCCTTGTCAGGGTTGCCACTCAGGGCTCCGGTGACACCTCGGGTGGTGGTGCCGGTGTAGCTGCCGGTGCGTGCATCTGGCCCGGAGTCGGACGCCACCGACCCGGCTGCCTCGTTGAGCCGGTAGTAGACCCAGGGGTCCGCGTCGTAGATCGCGGCACCGTAGGCGTCGGTGGGGGCAGGCTGGCCAGGGGTGTTGGTGGTGACCACCTTCGACAGCGAGCTGGACGCGCCGTTGGACGTCGTGACGGTCAACCACACGACGTAGTCACCGGCCGCGGCGTAGCTGTGGCTGGGCGCCGCTCCGGTGCTGGTGGTGCCGTCACCGAAGTCCCACCGGTAGCCGGTCAGCGAGCCCGAGGCCGCCGAGGATCCCGTCGCGTCGAAGCTGACCACCGCACGCTTCGTGGTGCTGGTGAAAGCCACCGTGGGAAGCAGGTCTGAGGAGCCCAGTGCTACGACGGGGGAGCTGGCCGAGGCATTGTCCGCGCCGTCGAGGGCCCGGACGAAGAACCGGTTGGAGCCACCCTTCGGCACGGTGATCGAACCTGTGTTGGTGCTCGTGACGGCGATCGGTCGGTCGTCGCGCAGGATCTGGTAGCGCACCGAGCTGGCGTCGTCGGTGACCGTGTTCCAGCTGAACGAGGCCGTGGTCGCGGTCTCGCTGGTCTTCTGGAAGCCGGACGGGGTGGGCGGCGGGGTGGAGTCCACCATCGTGAACCGGGCGAACCCGCCGGAGAACTTCACGCCACTGGAGGTCTTCACCGTGCTGATGTCTCCACCGGCCCAGACGTTGCCCAGCGTGTCGGTCGTCAGCGCCCACACACCTGCACCACTGCGCATGTTCAGGTTGGGTGTGAAGTCCGGGATGCGGGTGCCGGTCGCGGCATCCCACATGCCGAACCACTTGAGAGCACTGCTCCGAACCCAGTTGCTGCCCAGTGTCGGCCAGGTGTAGGCGTTCTCGTACTCGAAGTTGGCGCAGTGGCACCCGGCGAAGATCAGTCCGTCGCGGCTGGTGAGGGACTGCAGGTCGCCGTTCTGTTTGGCGATGCTGCCGCTGAGACGGTTGAACGTCGACGGGTCATAGCTGAAGAGGCTGTGCTCGGAACCGCCGACCCAGATGCGGTTGTCCACCTCGCGGATCACCTGCTGGTAGCTCTTGGAGGCGCTCCAGGTGGGTGACCAGGTCGGAGTCGCCAAGCTCGCGCCCGGCGCGGTCAGCACGGCAGCGGCGTTCTTGGCCGGCACACCGTTGGCGTCGGTGAAGAAGCCGGCAGCGTAGACCCGCTGGCCGTTGGCCGAGCCGGAGCTCTTGATGACGCTGCCGCTGAAGTTCGGGTTCCAGTCGGTCGCCGGGGTGCCGTCGGTCAACGAGACCCGGCCCAGACTGCGCATGTAGGAGAACGTGGTGGGCCGTGACCCGCCCGCGAAGTGCGTCACCGCGCCGCCGATGTAGAGCCAGGGCCCAGCGACGTCGAGGCTGCGGATCCGCAGGGTGTCGCCGGTGATCCGGTTCTCCAGGGTCACCTTGAAGGTGCTGCTGGTCGCCCCGGTGACAGGGTCCAGGCCCACGATGGCCGTGGCCGGCGCCCCGTTGGCCGAGGTGAAGTCTCCGGCTGCCACGACCGTGCCGTTCGGCAGCGTTGCGAGGGCACGCACCTGCTCGTTCAGGACCGGCTTGAACGACGTGACCAGCTCACCGGTGTTGACGTCGAAGGCCGCGAGGTAGGGCTGGGTGACTCGCCCGGTGCCGGACGCGTCCTGCTGGACGTAGGAGAAGTTGCCACCGACGAACATGGTGTTGCCCGACTGGGTGAAGGCCTGCGCCTCGACGCTGTACTCGTTGCTCGTGGACCCGGGGCGGCCCGACAGGCCCCACGGCGTCACCAAGGCGTTGTTGCGGAGCGCGCGCTGCTGGGCGATCGCGGACGTTCCACCGTTGGGGATCGCGGTGTACCCGTTGTTGTAGCTGGTGACCCGAGGACGGAGATAGACGTCGGTGAACGGCGCCGCTCCCCCGCCTCCATCGGTCTTGGCCCAGAGGTAGCTCGTCGAGCTGGTGCTTCCGGTGACACCGTTGCCGTAGAAGAACGACTGGCGCCAGCCGTGGTTGGCGTCGGTGGCGTTGATCACGCGGTTGAAGGCGTTGTCAGTGCCGAAGTTGGCCGATGTGCTCGTCGTCGCGGTCTGCACCCCGTCGAAGCTGTAGCTGCTCAACGGGTTCTCGGTGGCGAACGCCCAGTTCCAGCGGTCCTTCTTGCCGTTGAACCTCATCCGGACCTCCTGCCACGCAGTGCCGGTGCTGTTGCGGGCCCGCCGAAGCCGCACGCCGTCGGCCAGACCGTCGACGCGCTGACCGCCGAGCAGACCGTCCACGGTGCGCGACGGCAGCTGGACCGTGTTCGACACGCCGCCCGTCGGCTCGGGGGTCAGCAGCTGGGAGGCGTCGCCGTTGCCGAGGTAGTCGGTGAGCCAGGTCTCGCGCCCCTTGCCGACCAGCACCCAGCCACCACCGTCGGTGGTCATGTCGCAGTAGAACTGCTGCGGCTGCACCAGCTGCGGGGTGAGCAGCCAGTAGCTTCCGTCCGGCGCAGTGGGTCGGAGCTGCTTGATCTCCCAGCAGGACCCGGCAGCGGTGTCGGCCGCGTTGCCCAGGGACGCCTGGTCGATGGAGGCAGGCAGCTCCCCGGCGGCTGTTGCAGGACCCGAGGGAGTGATGGTCATCGCTGCTGCGAGAAGCGTGGTGGCTACGACCGAACGCATGAACAACTTCATAAGACTTCAAGTCCCCCCGGGCACTGTCTGTGTCGCCCCAGAGGCAGGTTCCTGGGACTGAGGAAATGTTAGGGCCTGGTCACAACCAGACGATTTTCCCGTCTAGTCCACCGGGGGGCCGCGACGCCGCGTGTGTGGATATTTGGGGAAAAACCGGCACAATGGCTGACTTTCCCTACCAGCCGAGCGGACGTCCGAGGTATCGCTCCAGCTCCTGGTTGTGCGGGGCGTAGAACTCCGCCAGCTCGTTGCGGGCGTCCGCGGGCAGCGAGGTCTGTGTGACCGTGTTGAACGCACGCGTCGACGGGAGCTCGACCTCGGGAATCCCCAGGAACTCACAGACCCGGTCGAACACGCCCTGTACGTCGCCGTAGAGCTCTTCACTCGTGACCACGAGCAGCTGCTCCCGCGGGAAGCTGCGGGTCCAGTTCTCCAGCTGAGGGAGGTAGAGACCGCGATCGCGGTAGCCGTACCAGTCGTGCGCGGAGCTGTAGTAGGCAGGATCGGCCAGCATCGCGTCGAGCTCCCCGGCGGTGCGGTCATGCTCGGCCTCGAGCGCCGCCACGAACGAGAGCGGCTCGACCCCCCAGACCACGCGCTCCTGGTATTGCGACCACGCCCGGTCGACCGGGTTGCGCAGCAGCGCGATCGCCTTGAGCCCCGGGTTGAGTCGAGCAGCCTGGGGCGCAACCCTCGGGTCGTACATGTAGTACGGCGAGGCCTCGCCCGAGACCGGGCGGTAGCCGAGTCGTCTGCTGAGCAGGCTTCGGTAGGCGTCCGTGTGGAAGTGCGAGCGGTACCAGCGCTCACCCCGAGCCTGCTCCTTGAAGAAGTAGTCCGTGCTCTTCTTCCCACGCGACTGCGGGAAGAGACCCAGGACCCCTGGGTGCATCAGCAGGTAGTTGAACATCGATGTGGTACCGCCGCGCTTGGAACCGATCACGAGGAAGTCGGGTGCCGGTCTGTTGCCCGCGGTGAGCAGGCCGTAACCGCGTGTGGACCGGTCCGCAGCGGTTCGCGCCCACCGGGGCGAGCGATTCTTGAGGGTGCCGAGATCGGGCATGGGGCGCACCCTATCGGCCCGGTGGGGGCCGGATCGGATCACTCCACGTCCGCGCGCTGGTCTCCTCGACGACGGGCCAGTCGGGGGAAGAGCTCGTGCATGTGCAGCTTGTCCCGCCTGAACCACATGTAGCCGACCAAGGCGGTGCCACTGGTCAAGATGGCCACCATCATGGCGACCCAGCCGTCGCCGAGCAGGTAGCGGACTGCGAGCTGGGGGCCGGCCACGCACACGGCCGAGGCGAGTGCCACGTCGGCGATGAACCGCGCTGACAACGAGACCCCCGTCGTGCGGCGCACCTGCCAGGCGGCCAGGCCGGTGTCGAGGATCATGCTGGCCGCCCACGTGAGCGCGGCTCCCTCGATCCCGATCAGCGGGACCAGGATGACGTTGCCGACCACGTTGAACGTCACCACGACGGCCTTGTTGATGGCACCGAGACCGCTGCGTCCCGACATCAGCAACAAGGACTGGATGTTGCCGGCAGCGAGCACCACCAGCGAACCGAGCGCCAGGATGACCAGCGACGTCGCGCCACTGGCGAACCCGGCGCCGAGCCAGCCCAGCACGCCGGAGGCGAAGACCGCGAGCGTGATGTAGATCGGTGCACCGAAGAGCAGGATCCAGCCGGCGGTGACGGTGTACAGCTGCTGGACCTCGCGCACGTGCCCGCCGCCGAGCAGGGCGCTGAAGCGCGGTGCCACGACGATGCGCAGTGCGTTGGAGACGACCACGCCGGCTCCGACGAACCTGGACGTGGTGCCGTAGATGCCGGCCGCCACCGGTCCGGCGATCACGCCGACCAGGATCACGTCCAGCCAGATCACTGCCTGGTCCAGCACCGCAGCGATTGCCCGCGGCCCGGCGTACCGCGCAATGCTCGAGCGCAGGGCGCGCTCCGGCACGAGCCGTCCCCTGGGTTGCCCCGCGGTCGCTCTGGAGAGCTGCCGGAACACGACCGCGAGCCCGGCGAGCATGCCGACGGCCCACGGCGTCGCCCAGGCCAGCGCGACAGCCGTGGTGCCCCCACCCAGCCCCACCGCGACCACGGTCAGGATCGGGCGAAGTCCCGGCACCAGCACCCGGTCGATGATGTTGAACGGGAGGACACTCCCGAAGGCTCGGGTGGTGGCGATCGCCACCGTCATCAGCGTCGCGGCAGGCAGGAACAGGATCACCACGCTGACTGCGCGCACCAGGCGCTCCCGCTCCGCGAACACCCCCGGGTCCAGGCTCACGAGCAGCCACCAGCCCCCGGCAACTACCACCGCGCCGACGAAGGCCGGCACGGCGAGCGCGAGGAACGCGCTCCGGAGGCGGACAGGTTCGTGCATGACCCTGGGCAGCAACCACAGGGAGGCCGTGTCGAGGCCGAGCAGCGAGACACTCATCGCGATCGTGAAGATGCCCATCGCCTGCAGCACCACACCCGCGCCTGCCGGGCCTAGCAGGCGAGCGATCATCAGGTTGAGCAGGAACCCGAGCGCGGCACTGGTGACGGCGCCCGCAAAGGTGATGGCAGCGCCGCGGGCAGCTCTGCCGAGCTCGCCCCGCGGCGGCGATGAGGTCGTCATGCTCGTGTGAGCTCCTGGATGACTGGCAACGGGGCCTGCGACACGCTGTACGATGCTGGCGCGATCATCGTCAGCGGATGTGCTCTTTGTCGATGGTCCGATCCTAGGGGGTAACGCGTGTCTGTGCTGGCCATTGCCGTCCGTCGGCGACCGATGACCAGCCTGATCTGCACACTCGGGGTGCTCGTCTCACTCAGCGGCTGTGGAGGTCAGGAACCGGCCGGCGGCGATGCGGCGCCGAGCTCCCCTGCCCCACCATCCGCCACGAGCAGTTCGGGAAGCGACGGGTCGGCCTCGGCATCGCCCGACGCGAAGACGAGCCCCTCGCCCGCGCCCACCGGGGTCGCCCCAGTGAAGGTTCCACCCAAGCAGCTCCGGCGAGCGAAGGTGACCACGCGCGACTACGTGGAAGCAGTCACCGGGGTGCTCGCGGCGCCGAAGGCCTCGGTCCGTCGATCGAAGGCGAAGGACGTCGCCACCGGGGTCACCGGCACGGCGCTGGCCCAGCTCACGAACCAGGCAGCCGAACTGGCGGAGAGCGGTCGGCGCGTCGTGGGAAAGCCCATCATCGTCAGGTCCGTCATCACGGGTCGCACGACCAACCCAGCGACCATGACGGTGTCCGTGTGTCTGGACACGTCCCGGGTCAAGCTGCTCGACCGCTCCGGACGCACGGTCAGCGGCGGATCGGCTCCCGCGCGGACGCGCAACATCCTCACGCTCGTGCAACGAGACGGCCGGTGGCTGGTGAGCGGACAGACCTTCCCCGACAACCCGAACTGCTGAGGGCTCAGAGCCGACCAGCACGCGCCTTGCGGGCGTCTCCGCGGGGCTTCGCGTCAGACCCGAGCACGTCCGTGCGCTGCTGCGACTTCAGCTTCTTGGACTGAGGTCGCTCCGCGCCCTCCGTCCGACTGCGCCCGAACCGGCGGCCACCCCCACGAGCCACCAGCACGGTTCCGTGGATGACGCCGTTGACGGCGTTCAGCTCCGCGGTCACGTCTGCCACCTGCTCGATGCGGGCGTCGTGCTCCGTCACGACCAGGACGAAGACGTGTCCCAGTCGGCCAGCCGCGAGCCGCAGCGATCGCGTCGACTCGCGCGGCAGCGCCACGAGGGTCAGGTCGAAGCCGAACTCCTGCCTCGGCTCCCCGTTCTCCGAGCCGCTCCCGGGCAGGTCGAGCAGCTCGATGAGCTGGTCGGCCGAGTTGTCACCGGGCCTCGCGTCCGGGTCCGGCAGGGTGACGCTGACGCCGGGGTAGATCGTGCTGGACATCAGCGGAAGCCGGTGCTGCACCGCGACCGGTTCCAGCCCGAGGACTCGTGTCACCTCCGCGAGGAAGCGTGGCGAGTGCTCGAGGAAGACCAGGTGGACCTCCATGCCGATCTGGGCACAGGCCAACGCCAGGTTCGTGACCACGTTGGTGGGCGCCCCGTGCCGACTGACCTCGGCGACGGTCACGACCGCCCCGTTCTCGGGAAGCGTGGCCAGCAGCCGCTCACGGAGACTGCGGATCGCATCGGCCTCCTGCGCGACCGGAGGCACGGACCCACCCCGTCGGCGTACGCGAGCCAGGACCGCACCGCCACCGGCCGACTCGACATCGTGCTGATCGAGGACCCGGCGGTCCACAACGTTGACGAGGAACGCGAGCAGCACACCGAGGATCACACCGCCGAGCAACCCGGAGGCGGCCACGATCGACAGCCTCGGCGAGACCACTGTGGTGCCACCGTCGGCCGAGGTCAGCACCGTGCCGCCTTCGGTGTCGAGCGCCTGCAACCCGGTCAGCTGCGCCGACACGGAGTTCAGCGCCGCACCCGTCGCCTGTGCCTGCGCCTCGAGGCGCGCGCGCGTGGCGCCCGTGGTGGTCGGGGTCAGGCGGATCCGGGTCTCCGCGAGCTGGTTCGTGAGCTCGGTGCGGCGAGCATTGAGCTGGTCGACGACCGAGTCGACCCTGCTCTGTGCGATGCGTGAGCGGTACTGGAGGTAGTCCTTGGCCAGCGCGTTGGCCCCCGCTTCCGCGGCGGCGGGTGTGGTGGCGGTGTAGGCGATCCGCAGCACCGTTCCCTGGGCCAGCAGGTCGGCCTGGGTGGCGTTGCGAACCTCCTGCGGCGTGACGCGGCCCCCGAGGGACTTGCTCACCAGGGACACCACCGCAGTGGATCGAGCCAGCTGGATCTCGGTCTGCGAGTCGAGCAGGTCGGACGCGGGCCGATCCTGTTTGAACGGCTCCGTCGAGATCACGTTCACGTTGACCAGCGTCACGGCGGTCGCACTGCGAGGAAGGAAGAGCAGATATGCGGTGGCGAGCAGGCACCCGAGTACGATCCCGGCCACGACCACGGGCCATCGTCGCTTGAGGACCGTCACGAACCGCCCGAGCTCCAACGAAGGAGTTTCGGTCGCGTCGTCAGTCATGGGCCTAGACTATAGAAGGTCAATAAGGACAGAGGAGAAACATCCACCTTGCCTGTCTCGCGCGACGCTCCCACCTCTCGCACCCAACCTTCCGGGACCTCCGGGATCCCGGTCACGTCCACCCCGGCGATCCGGCTCCCGCTGTGGCCCTTCGTCGCCATGTTCGGCGGTTTCCCTCTCTGGTGGGTCCTCGGCGTCGTCGACGTGATGTGGGTGCCGATGGCCGCGGTCATGGCGCTGTACCTCCAGCGCAGCGGCGCACTCCGGGCCCCGAGGTACTTCGGGGTGTGGTTGCTGTTCCTCGCCGTCGCCGGCGCCTCGGTCATGATGATCACCTCGGCCGGGGACATGATCGGCTTCCTGTACCGCTACGCGATGTATCTCTCGGGGACGGTGCTGTTCCTCTACGTCTACAACGCGCGGCGCACGCTCACCGCGCGCTACACCTCGGGCGTGCTCACCGTCTGGTGGCTGTTCACCGTGGCAGGCGGCTACCTCGGTGTGCTGCGCCCGGGCGTCGTGATCAAGACGCCGATGAGCGTCCTGCTCCCCGACGGCATCGTCGCCAACGACCTCGTGAACCACATGGTGGTCAGACGGTTCGCCCAGTACAGCGCGGACTCCTTCTTCGCGATCGCACCGCGGCCGAGCGCGCCGTTCCTCTACACCAACAACTGGGGCAGCGTGTACTCGCTGCTGCTCCCCTTCGTGATCTTCTACCTGATCCAGGTGCGTCACGAGCGCAAGTTCATCCCGCTGGTGCTGATGTTGCTGGTGTCGGTCATTCCCGCCGCACTCACCCTCAACCGCGGCATGTTCCTCGGCGTCGGGGTGTCGATCCTCTACGTGGCGATCCGCCTGGCGCTGCGGGGCCGGCTCCGCGCACTGACGGCGTTGATCGTGATGGGCGTGGTGGGCGTGATCGTCATCGCCGCCTCGCCGATCCAGGAGCGTCTCGAGGCCCGTCTGAGCGGCTCGGCGAACAGCAACACCGACCGCTACACGCTGTACATCAAGTCGCTGCAGCTCATCCCGGACTCACCGCTGTTCGGTTTCGGGGGACCACAGGCTCCCACGGTCACCACGGGCGCGCCGGTGGGCACCCAGGGGCAGGTGTGGCTCCTGCTGGTGTCGCACGGCCCCATCGCCACCGTGTGCTTCGTCGGTTTCTTCGTGCTCGCGTTTCTGAGAGTGCGCAAACGCATCGATCCCGCAGGAATCACGTGCGCCACGGTGCTGCTGGTCGGGACCATGGAGCTGGGGTACTACGGTTTTGTCCCCAACGGGCTCCCGATTCTGATGATCGCAGCCGCGCTCGGTCTACGGGAGAGGACGTCGCGACATACATGAATGACCGATCCGTCACAGTGGTGATCGCCACGCGCGACCGCCCGGAAATGCTCCGCGAGGCGATCGCGTCCGTATGGACCCAGGACCATCCGGGCCGCATCGAGGTGGTGGTGGTCTTCGACCAGTCCGACCCCGACGCGTCACTGGAGCGGGACGAGGGCAACCGCGCCACGCGGGTGACCACGAACACCCGCTCCCCCGGTCTGGCCGGCGCCCGGAACTCGGGGATCGAGGATTCGCGGACGACGTTCGTCGCCTTCTGCGACGACGACGACTACTGGATGCCCGAGAAGCTGCGCGAACAGCTCGCTCTCGCCGAGCGTCATCCCGACGCCGGGCTGGTCACCTGCGGCATCGAGGTGAGGTACGACGGGGAGAGCCACCCCAGGGTGCTCGACCAGGAGCTCGTGACCTTCGAAGACCTGCTCGCCGACAGGCACACCGAGCTGCACCCCTCGACGTTCCTCCTGCGCCGCACGGCCCTCCTGGAGACCATCGGGCTGGTCGACGAGGCTGTCCCCGGGGGGTTCGGTGAGGACTACGACCTGCTCCTCCGGGCCGCCAAGGCCCATCCGGTGGTCAACCTGCCCAGGCCGCGCGTCGTCGTGCGGTGGGGCGGCCAGTCCTACTTCTTCCGGCGCTGGGAGACGATGGCCGAGGGGCTGACCTGGATGCTCGACCGCTACCCCGAGTTCGAGCGGTCTCCTCGGGGATCGGCCCGGCTGCGGGGGCAGATCGCCTTCGCCCACGCGGCGCAGCGGCAGCACCGCACGGCCGTTCGGTGGGCGCGCGGAGCGATCGGCCGCAACTGGCGCGAGCCGCGGGCCTATCTGGCTCTCGCCGTCGCGAGCCGGGTGATCACCCCTGCGTTGGTGATGAAGACCCTGCACCGCCACGGCCGCGGCATCTGAGCCGGTTCGCAAAGCCGCTCA
>CAVYMJ010000006.1:0-2612304 GCA_963769585.1 uncultured Actinomycetota bacterium | reverse complement strand
CAGCGGATGCTCGCCCGTCTTGGCGATGAGGTCGTGGTCGTCGCGGCCGAGCACCGTTCCCAGTTCCGTAACCGCCGCGCGGCACAGGACCGCCTCGCGGAGTTACTCGAGGAAGCGATGAAGCCGCCGTCTCCGGTACGCGTTTCGACCAAGCCGTCGAGAAGGTCCAAGCAGCGGCGCCTCCATCAGAAGAAGAAGCGCGCGACTTGGCGGCGGAAAGACGCGGGATCTCGGCAGGTCAACAGAGGAGTTCACGCGCGTATCAGTTGCCCGACGAGGGCATCTCCGAGCCATTGCTCGTAGCGTGTCCCGTCCCAGCCTGCCGCGCGCAGTGTTTCGTAGGCAGCGTCTACACAGAGCGCCAGCGTGGTTGCAAGCGCATCCGCGATGCTTAGCCCGGGGCGGAGGTCTGAGGCCACCGAGCGCAGCAACTTGGCGATCTCGCGCTCTCGCGAGCTCATCATCGCGTGGAGTGCGGCCGTCATCGCCGGATCGGTCCGAGCCGCGTCGCGATAGATGTTCAAGATGTCGGCGCCCGCATCGAGCTGGTGGCGGTTCAGGGAGGCGAACATCCGCAGCCTTCGGGCTGAGTCGGGCTCCTCGAAGTAGGCCTGGGCAAGGGCGGGCGTGTTGGTTTCGCGCATCCAGGCCTCGGTGACCCGAGCGAGGATGCCTGCCTTGTTCCCGAGCGCCGAGTAGATGGTCTGGGCGGGCACGCCGGCGGCGTCGGAGATGGCGGTGATGGTGGTGCCGGTGTATCCGCGCTCCGCGAAGAGTCCTCGAGCGGCTGAGGCGACGCGGTCCTTGGTTGCCTCAGCCTGCTGTTCCCGATACCCGTTCGCGCGCTTGACCACCGAATCATAGTAACCATATGCTCGTCATAGTGACACTATGATAAGGAGAGAAGTTGTGGCTGGCCATGCGATCGTCTACTACAAGCCCGGCTGCCCGTTCGGCCTTCGCCTGCGCGCTGCCTTACGGGCGCACCGCGTGTCGTACGTCGCGATCTCCTTCCGCGACGACGAGGCAGGCGCAGCACAGGTCCGCGCAGTGAACGCAGGCAATGAGATCTCACCAACCGTGAGGGTCGGCGACGTCTGGCTCACCAACCCGCGCTGGCGCCAGGTCGCCACCGAACTCGCGGCGATGACCCAAGTCCGGCCGTTCGCCCGGCCTTCGGCCTGACAGCGCGCCCGGTCGCGGCGCTGTGACGCATCAGACATCGCGCAAGCGGGCGATGCTGATGTCGGTCGGTGCCCAGGATGTCGGCCAGCACCGAGGCGTCGCCATGATCAGACTTCTCGCCGTCGTGAGACATCCTTACGACGCTCGCAGGGTCCCAGACGCGGCGCGAACGCCGAACAGTGAGAGATCCATGCTCCCAAGGAAGCAGCGGCGGCGTGCCGTCCGCCAAGCTTCTCGGCGCCAAGCGGATCATCGTGCTCGGCAGTAGAACCGAGTCTCGCCACGCACTCGCCCGCGAGTGGGGCGCTACCGACATCATCACCGCCCGTGGTGAGGAAGCAGTCCAGCAACTCAAGCACCTGACCAACGGTTACGGCGCTGACGCCGTGCTTGATTGCGTCGGAGGTAAGGACGCCACCGACACCGCCTTCGCCACCGACACCGCCTTCGCCAAGGCTGGCGCCATTGTCGGCCGAGTGGGCATCCCGCACGACGCCACCGTCGACGCCAATGTCCCGTTCTTCCGCAATATCGGCACACGCGGCGGCCCCGCGCGGCCCGGTTCTACCAGCCCGAGCTGATGCAGGCGGTTCTCGACGGTGAGATCAACCCGGGCAAGGTCTTCGACTTGTCGGTCGCCCTGGACGACATCGCCGAAGGCCCCCTCGCCATGGACGAGCGTCGTGCCATCAAGGGCCCTGGTCAAGGTCAGCCCTCTGGACGGACGGTCCTGATGCAGTTCACCAGGAGTGGCGGTGAGACAGCCACCGGACCTGCAGACTGGTTCACCGGCACCGTCTACATCGACGGCATCCGCAATCCTGATGAGCAGTCGGCCGTCGGCTGCGCGCACGTCCGGTTCACTCCGGGTGCCCGCACGGCCTGGCACACGCACTCCAAAGGCAGACCCTCTACGTCACCGACGGGATCGGCTACGTGGCCACGCAGCAACGGCGTTCAGGCGATCCGACCCGGCGACGTGGTCTACATCGAACCCCAAGAGGAACACTGGCACGGCGCAACTGCGGATCGCTTCATGGCTCATGTCGCCATCCAGGAGGTCGACGCCACCGGGCAAGTCGTGACCTGGCTCGACCACGTCACGGACGAAGAACATGAGCGTCGGTAGCAAGGTAACCGAGAGGCTGCCCCGACGTCGGGTGGCCGTTCCGTTGGCGCTCGCGGTGGCAGCAGCAGGAATCGCCGCCTGCAGCAGCGGCGAGACGGACAGAGACCGATCCACGCAGCCGATCAGTCCGTCAGCTGCTCTGGAATCTCCGACCGGTACTACGTCGACGGCGCCTCGTGGCGAGAACACAACCAATAGCGAAGGTAGTCAGGAGGACTCCGTGGACATACAGATCAGAATCAACGTGCAGCGGTTTGCAGCCACGCTCACGGACAGCGCCGCAGCCCGCGACCTGCTGGCGCAACTCCCTACGACCATCTGTATGCGCGACCACGGCGGCGTCGAGAAAACGGGACGACTTCCATCGCCCCTCTCGCTCGATGGCCAGCCCGAGGGAGATGACCCGGACGTCGGCGATGTGGGCTACTACGCACCCGGCAACGACTTCGTCATCTGGTACGGCGACCAGACCTATTGGTCGGGGATCGTGGTTCTCGGACGCCTCAAGGGGTGATGCGGCCGCTCGCATCGCAGAACTGGACGGTTCGGTCACGGCGGTCATCGAGTCCGCCAGCAACTGACCAGCAAACACGAGACAGGATTCTGGATGGACCTCACGACGTTCCTGGGGCAGGTCAACCGAGGTGCCCTGATCGAACGCGGCTCCGAGGCCCACGCCTTCATGCACGGCGTCGCCCGAGAAGCGCTGCAGCTCGTGGCTGAGACCAATTCGGGCTGCCGGATGCCTGAGGAGATCCGGGCCTGTTTTCTCGACTCAGGGGTCGGACGGTTGATGAGTCAGTCACGGTATTCCCGCCGTTCTACAGCGAGTTCGCCCGATGGGCACGGCCACCTCGCAATGAGACGGTCAGGGGTTTTGAATCCCCTCAGCTCCACCAGACTTACTGGCCATTAGTTCTGGCTTCTGCTGAAGAGGCCAGGGCCGAGGACCCTTTCCTCATCTGCGGCTGGGCGCGAACGTTCGCACTGTTTCCATATAGGCGTCGATCGTCGCATGGTCACGGCCGCGCCCGACTGCCGCGACGTAGCCGTCCGGGCGGACCAGTGCCCGGCCTGGCAGGCCGTCTTCAGGCCCGACTACCACGTGCTCGCCGTCTCGGAGCGCCTCGTTCAGGGTACGGCCGTCGTGCAGGGGGATGTTCGGCATCCTCGCGCCTGGCTCCGGCAGGCCGCGCACCCGACCAGGCAGCGAGATCGGGCTGTCCGGGTAGGCGATCGCCAACTGCGCCGCGCGGTTCGCGAGGCGCCGCCTCACTCGCGGCGTCCTCAGCAACGGCATCATCGCCCTACGCAGGGTTCGCCTGATGGGAGAGGTGCCCAGGACGAAGCGCACCATGTTGTCGGTGAAGGCCATCACCTGCTGTGCCGCGGGCCGGCGCTCGGCGCCGTAGCTGTCGAGGAGGGTGTCCGGCGCCCTTCCGGCGACGACGTACGCGAGCTTCCACCCCAGGTTGGCGGCGTCGTTGAT
The DNA here is from genome assembly GCA_963769585.1 of uncultured Actinomycetota bacterium. Lineage (GTDB taxonomy): Bacteria > Actinomycetota > Actinomycetes > Propionibacteriales > Nocardioidaceae > SSC3. The sequence continues at coordinate 2,608,501 of CAVYMJ010000006.1, read as the reverse complement.
GCCGAGGTTCATGCCCTGCGCGCCCGTCGGGGCGTGGATGTGGACGGCGTCCCCGGCCAGGAAGACCCGGTCGCGCCGATACGTGTCCGTGGACCGAATCTGGCAGCGGAAGCAGGTGAGCGTTTCAGGATCATGGACGACGATCCCGCCCGGCCCGCGCGTATCGACGAGTCCCTGGATCTCCTCCAGCGTGGGTGCCGCGCCGCCGCGTTCGGCCGGCATCGGGGCTGACACTCGCCATAGGCGGCCGTCGATCGGAATCAGGGCGAGCGGCTGCCCACCCGGACCCCAGTAGACGTGCACTTCGTCGTCTTTCCCGACACCGTCGAGCTCGGTGTCCGCGAGCAGCCAGTCGAAGGGATAGGGCTGTCCTTCGAAGGGCACGTCCAGCACGCCGCGCACTGCGCTGTGCGATCCGTCGCAGCCGACGAGGTACGAGGCGGTGACCTGCACCTCGCGACCCGCTGCATCATTCAGCGTAGCGGTCACCGCGTCCGCGTCCTGGACGAAGTCGAGGAGCTCGATGCCCGACTCGACCCTCCCGCCGAGCTCAGCGAGTCGCGACCGGAGCACTTCCTCGGTTCGGTTCTGGGGGAGGTGCAGGATGAACGCGTACTCGGAGTCGGCGTAGGTCATGTCAATGCCAGCCTGCCGATGGCCGCCCACGTACACGCTCGTCCGCAGGCCACGATGCCCGATCTCCAGCAGTCGGTCGGCCACGCCCATCATGTCGAGGGTCTCCATGGTGCGCGGCTGGATGCCGATCGCCCGGCTCAGCTTCGGCAGCCCGGGGTCCTGGTCGATGAGACGCGTGCTCACCCCGCGTGAGAGGAGTTGGATGGCGAGGGTCAGGCCGGTTGGTCCGGCGCCGACGACCAGTACGTCGCAGTCTGTTGTGCTCATGCGCCTAGGGTGCGGCCGGCGCGACGTCCAGGTCGTCGGTGAAACTACGTAACCTCACCACGTACGTCGGCCATCAGCCCCTCCTCGTGCGCCCAGGCGGTGAGCTGGCCCCGGGTTCTGAGGCCGAGCTTGGCGAGCACCCGGCCGACGTGTGTTTCCACAGTGCGGACCGATAGGACCAGCTTCTCGGCGATCTCGCGGTTCGCCATGCCCAGGGCCACCAACACAGCGATCTCACGCTCCCGATCCGTGAGGCCCCTTGCTGTGCCCACATGCCACGCGTCCTCCGGCCGCGGATCGAGGCCTGCGGCGATGGCTTCGTCGAGCGGCATGTTGCGTCCCTCGTCCCGCAGCCGCTCCGCCGCTGGCCCGATCTGGGCGACCACGGGGGCGAGCCAGCGGTCCAACAGGGACCGGATGAACTGCGGTCTGTTGGTCTGGTTCACCTGCTCGTAGGCCGTGGCGGCACCGGACAGTCGAAGCGCCGAACGTGGCCGCCTGCGCTGAGCCGCGAGCCCGGCGAGCCCGCTCAGACCGATCGGCACGGCGAAGCGATCGCCTAGATCGAGGATCTCGGGGAGGGCCTTCGCGAGATCCTCCTCGGCGCCGCTCAGGTCGTCATTGTCGAGCCGCACGACGCCAAGCAACTGCCGGGCACGTGCGCCGATCACAGACAGGCCGACTTCTGCGCTCAGGGCCACGCTGCGTTCCAGTCGCTGTATGGCCAGCAACCCGTCTCCCTGGAAATGCGCAGCGGCCCCGGCCAGCCAGAGCGCGCCGGCCAGACCCGCGGGGTCGCCGGACGCCTCGCGCAGCTCAAGCGACCGCTCGATGTCGTCGCTGAAGCCGGCGGGGTCGCCCGTGATCCCTCTGATGCGGCCGCGGCAGAGCAGAGCCTCGGCCTCGCGCACCTGATCGCCAGCCGCTCTGGCCCCCTCGACAGCTTGCTCAAGCAGCGGAAGCGCGGCCTGCCTGTCGCCCTGGTCAGTGGCTAGCCAGGCCTCGCACGTGAGCGCGTCGAGCCACTCGCGGTCGTGATCCGGCACGAGGTCCCGCAGTGCAGCCAGGCGCCGCCGTCCTTCTGAGAAGTAGCCCCGGATCGACCAGAAGCCGGACAGCCGATTTGCCAGCCGAAGTGCGGTGCTGGCGTCCGTCGCGGAAAGGTGGTCGAGGGCCGCCCGGAGATTGTCGTGCTCGAGCTCGAGCAGGTCGAGACCAGCCCGGTTCGGAGCGGCTGGTGGCCGCGGCAGGTCCTCGACACGTCGCCAGAACACCTGGGCGTGCGCGCTGCGGGTGACCAGCTGCTCTTGACTTTCTGCGATCACCTCGGCGGCGTACTCCCGGATGGTCTCAAGCATCTCGAACCTCGGTGCCTCCCCACCGTCGGCGCGGCGCAGCAGACTGTGGTCGACGAGCTCCGTCACCAGGTCGAGGAGCGAGTCGCCGGACCCGGTCGCGCAGCACACGTCCTCGAGGGCGGTGAGATCGATGCCGCCCCGAAACACCGAGCAGACCGCGAACAGCAGCCGTGCGGGCTCACTCAGCAGTTCATAGCTCCACGCGATGGTGGCGCGCAGCGTTCGCTGCCGGTCGGGCACGTCACGGCTGTCGCTGACCAAGAGTGCAAGGGAGTCATCGAGCCGTTCGAGGATCGCCTCCGGAGGCAGGACCCTGACCCGCGCGGCTGCCAGCTCGATCGCGAGCGGCAGACCGTCGAGCCGCTCGGCGATCCTCCCGACCGTGGCCGCGTGCCCGCCGGTGAGGGCGAACCCGGGAACCGAGGCAGACGCCCGGGCCGCGAAGAGCTGCACGGCCTCCGACAACGGCGGGACGGGCAGCTCCTGTTCCCACGCGAGGTGCAGCGGCGCGCGGCTCGTCACGACAATGCGTACCGCGTCCGTGGCGGCGAGCAGATCGGCCACGAAGCCGCCTGCCTCGAGGACCTGCTCCAGGTTGTCGAGGACCAGCAGCAGCTCGCGCCCGGACAGGTTCGCCGAAAGGTGGTCCAGCAACGCCGTCCCGCGGGAGTCCTGCAGGCCGAGCGCGCCCGCGACCTCGACTGGCACCAGTGCAGGGTCTCGGACGGCAGCGAGCGGCACGAAACTTGCGCCGCCCGAGAAGTCCGCCGCCGACCTGCGCGCCAACTCAATCGCGAGGCGAGTCTTGCCGGCCCCACCAGGACCAGTCAGCGTGAGCAGCCGGGAGCCGGCCAGCAGGCTCTGCGCCTCGGCCAACTCACGCTCCCGGCCGACGAAGCTGGTCGGCGGCTGCGGCAACACGACTCATCGTCGCACCACCGCCGCCTGTGCGACAGCGAATCCGGGCGTCGTCCACGAGATTCACGCCGCAGAGTGCGGTGTTCCGCAAGTGGACTCAAATCCCGCGCGGCGATTCACGGGCCTGACGGAGCGAGCTCCTGCCCAGGCGCGTCGGGACGATGCGGCCGCGCCGGATCTCTCGGCCACGACGTGTGCTGGCGTGATCCCGTCGGCGCAAACGTCAGGTCCGGGAACGCCGCGACGACCGCGGCGTACAGACCGCGCACGTGAGGGCTGACGGAGAACCGGTCGATCGCGTGCGGCGACACGGGATTGAAACAATCGGTCACGATCCGTTCGACGCGTCCGGCCGGTGATGGGGCGTCGGTGGGTGTTTCTGCGAATTGAGTCATAGCTCTGAGGGCGTTCCGTGCGGAGGAACTGCGCGTTCCACCCTGTGGAACGCCTCTGCGTCATGAACGCCTCCGCCAGGAAGACAGGTGAACTGCGAGTGCAAGCACCACGACGACTAGCCTCGGTTCCGGTCGGCGTCGTCACGATCGGCGCGGTGCTCGCGCTGATGACCGGGTTCGTTGGATGCAGCGCCGCCCCGGGGATCACGACGAGCTTGCCCGTCACGTCGCCCTTCGCCTACCTGTTCACGACCGTCGCCGACGGCGACGTGTGGCTGCCGAACTCCGATGACGGCGCGATCACCCGGATCGATGGGGACTCAGGGGAGGTGCGCGCTCACATCGATCTCCATGAGCCCGGATCGGTGGATAACCCGCAACCGCAGTCGCTGACCACTGATCCGGCTGGTGACGTCTGGGCGCCACTGCTGATGGCGGGTGCAGCTGTGCGCATCGACCCTCGGACGAACCGGATCGTCGAGCGGGTCCCCGTGGACTTCCACCCCTACGGCGTCGCTGCCACGAATACCGACCTCTGGCTGACCGATTTCGAGGCCGGTCTGGTGGTGCGAATCGATCGGAGCACCGGTCGCGAGATCGCCCGTATCGCCGAGGTGACGACGCCGACTGCCGTTGTCGTCGCTGCTGGCTCCGTGTGGGTCGTGGATCACCGGCGCGGGGCGGTCGTGCAAATTGATCCCGCCACCGATCGGGTTGTCGACCGGGTCCACCCGCTCGGTTCGCTCGAGGGCATCGCGGCGTCGGAGGACGCCCTGTGGGTTGCCTCCACCTCCAACAGGGCCGTCTATCGCATCGACCTCGACACCCGTGCATTTCGCGAGGTCAAGGTCGGCGCACCGGCGTACGGCGTTGCGGTCGGTGATGCCGGCATCTGGGTCACGACGGGTCCGAAAAACGGCTGCGACACCAGCAACAGCGCCGTCGTCCTGATCGATCGGTCGTCCCTGAGGGAACGAGGTCGCACTGCCATCTCCTGCGCCTTCGCCGTCGGCGCAGCCCCGGGCGACCTGGTGGTTGTGGGGACCGATGAAACCGAACCTACGATCGTCACCCTGCGATGGAAGGATTGAGACCCCGGCGTGCAGCTTGCAGCAGGAGGTTCCACTTGCAGACATCCATGAGCTGAGGTCGACCTCCAGCTCAATCGACAGAATGCGCACGCTCCCCGGCTGATCGGACGGCCGAGGTGACACTGATGCCCTGGGACTCATCGACGCTCTGCTTGACTTCGTCCTCGGAACTGGCGGCGGACAACACGTCATCCTACGAGATGAGTGTCGTCAAGCCGCCAGTTGCGGTTTCCCCGGGAGTGTCCGAGGTGCTACTTCACCTCGGAGCGCCGCAGGAACAGCAGCCCGACGACGAGCGGCAGCGCAATCCAGATGGCGGCGGTGGAGCCGAGCATGGCCCATTCGCGAGCAGTATCTGTGCCACCCTCGAACAGCACGACCTGCGTGTAGTTCCAGTCGATCCACGGCTGCAGATCGGCGAACCAGGAGCGCACCTCGGCGAGCAGGGCCAAGATGCCGGGCAGGACCAGCGACACGACGAAGTAGCCGACGATGGCCGCCGCGGAGTTGCGCAGCACAACCCCGAGGGTGAAGCCGATCGCCATACCGACCAGGTTGCCGAGCACGATCTGTGGCGCGGTCTGGAGCGAGATGTCCCAGACCGTGTCGACGCCGGCGAGCGCGGAGCCCGCCAGGTTGCCGAGGGCGCCAACGGCGAAGGCGACGGCCATCGAGACGATGCCGACCAGGAAGGTCGCGATCGCCTTCGCCCCGATCACGCGACCGCGGCTCGGCACCAGGGTAAAGGTCGTCAGCCCACTGCGCTGGCTCCACTCGCTGGTGACGCCGAGGATCGCGATCATCGGCAAGATCACCGACATCGGGAAGCCGATCGCGGTCGCGAAGCTCTCATAGGTGACAGCGTCGTCAGGGGCGAAGATGATGACGGCGCCGGTGGCCATCACGGACAGGACACCGATGCTGACCAGCATCCAGAAGCCCGAGCGGGTGTCGAACATCTTGCGGAGCTCGACCTTGATCAGAGGGGCGGTCGGGATGGAGCGGTCGGATCGGCGAACCGGGGCTGACGCCGTGATGTCGGTGCTGGTCGTGCGGGCGGTCGTGGCGGTCATGCCGCAACTCCGTCGCGCTGGGTATCGGCAGTGAGCGACAAGAACATGTCTTCGAGGCCTGCGCCTTCGGCGGAGCGCAGCTCGGTCAGGGCGACGCCGGCGGCCAGGGCCACCGCCCCCACCCGAGCGGGATCGGCGTCGGTGCGCACCGATCCGTCACCTGCGAGCGTGCTGGGGATCCCTGCATGCTCGAGGGCCTGCGCGAGGTCGCGCGGGGTCGTGGAGCGGGCGAGGGTGCCGGCCGCGGCAAGCAGCTCCTCCTTGGTGCCCGAAGCGACGATCCTGCCGTTGCCGATCACGACCAGGTCGTCGGCGATGACCTCGATCTCGTGCAGCAGGTGCGAGGACAGCAGCACGGTGCCGCCCTGGTTGGCGTAGCCGCGCAGCAGGTCGCGCATCCAGCGGATGCCGGCCGGGTCGAGACCGTTGGCCGGTTCGTCGAGGATCAGCACCCTCGGGTCGCCCAGCAACGCGGTGGCGATGCCGAGGCGCTGGCGCATGCCGAGCGAGTAGTTGCGCACCCGGCGCTTGGCCTCGCTCTGAGTCAGGCTGACCAGCTCGAGCATCTCGTCGACGCGCTTGCGTGGCAGGCCCATCGTGTCGGCGGCGATGCTGAGGATCTCGCGGCCGGTGCGACCGGCGTGCTGGGCGGAGGCGTCGAGGAGGACGCCGACCTCGAGGCCGGGGTTGGGGAGATCGGCGAACGTGGTCCCGTTGATGGTGGCCGTGCCGGAGGACGGGACGGTGAGCCCGACCATGACGCGCATCGTGGTGGACTTGCCGGCACCGTTCGGACCGAGGAATCCGGTCACACGGCCGGGCTGCGCGATGAAGGAGACGTTGTCGACGGCGGTGAAGCCGGCGTACCTCCGGGTCAGTGAGTCAACTGTGATCATGGCCCCAACCCTCGCGGAAGCACACCTCCGGCACATCGGGTCTGACCCCCTACGCTGCCCCCAGTCGACCCCCGCCCAACCCTGGTTCGGCATCGGGGGGCCACCCTGATGCGAACCAAGCGCCCTGCTCATCGATTCGTCGACCCTGCTCGCCCGCCGCGCTACCATCCTGACCGGAGCGCGCCCCGCGTGACCATCCCCTTGCGGTGAAGTCCTGTAGTCAGCGCGAGTGGAGGCCGGCACCGCCTCTGCCAGGTCCGCGTCTACCCCGTGGAATCGGCCCAAGACACGACGAGAGCAGGCGCGCCGCCGAGCGAGAGCCGAAGCGGCTCGACCAGGACTACGCGCTCGTCTTCCCCCGTCAGCGCCGAGGCGTGGGAGCTCTGGACCGACAGGGTGCTTGCGATGCCTTCTGGTCCGACTGAGTGAGAGTCCCTTGTCGGCTTGTCGCTGGCGCGTTGGGACCCCCGCGCGCTGGTCGGTCAGCAACCCGTCGCTTCTCGTTGTCGCGCACCCGGGCGTCGTAGTGATCAACAAACACGGTGCAGACCAGGTCGCGGCGACTGCGGACCCCCGTCTTGGAGAAGATGCTCTTGAGGTGCTGCTGCACGGTCACTGGAGCGATGACCAGCTCGTCGGCGATCATCGCGGTGGACCGTCCCCTGAGCACCAGCCTCGTGATCTCACGTTCTCGAGGAGTGAGGCCGTAGGCGGCCATCAGCACAGATGAGATCCGCGCGCGTGCGACAGGCTGGATTATCACCGCCGCCCGGTGACCTGCTGGCGTCGACATCGACGTCCCGTGCAGCACGAACCACCTACCCGTGTCCGCCCGGAGCCGGACGAGGGCCGGTCCATCTGGGTTACTGGTTTGTGCCGCGACCGAAAGGACTGCGGCCGGGATGCCACCGGTACCACCGGTCAACTCGCCCAGCCACCGGTTTGCGTCCACGGAGATCGACTCAACCGAGAGACCGTCGCCCACGACCACCAGGCCGGGGGCGTCTGGCCAATCGGGCTCCACGGCCTCCCCCAGCAACAGGGCGCGATGCACTCCCTCAGCCAGGTACGGGGCGAGCGAGCAAAGGAAAGTAAGCTCGTGGGCGCTGAATACCGGTTGGCCGGGAGACCTGTTGAGCCGCAGGGTTCCCCAGGCTTCGCCGGTCCTCGCGCGCAGCGCGAGAGCAGCCTCCTGATCGATACCGTTCGGTCGCAGGTACTCACGGAAGACCGGGCTGCGTTCCGGGTCTCCGGCGGTCACCTCGTGCAATGTCTGGACGCCTCGCTGGTTGGCGATGACGTCGGCGGTCTTGTTCACGTCATCCGCGATGTACTCCCACGCCATCTGGGCGCCGAGGTCGAAGAAGCACTCGCCGCTGAAGTGGATGCTCGTGATCAGCTGCGACGCCGGGTCAATGGTGTTCCAGAACGGCGGCGCGCCACCGATCGGGACGGCGCGTGCCACGGTCTCACCCGCCGCCTCGAAGAACGCGTCGGCATCCAGCCCTGCGCGGGCGAGCTGGCAGACCCGGACGCTCGCCTCCTCCATCGACAGTCGCGCCATCCAGGCCTCCGGATTCCGTCGCGGTCAACCCTGTCGACCCGCCGGCCGAGATTGCCAGGTTTCTGGCATGGACGACGGGGCGCCTTGGGACCAGATTGGACGACATCCGCACAGATGAGAAGAGGAGTCGACAGATGACTGGCTCAGACGTGGCCCGAAGGTACGTCGACATCTACAACGCAGGAGACTCCGCTGGCCTCGGCGCCTTCTATGCAGAAGATGTGGTCCTCAAGGACCCGCTGAGCCCCGGACCGATCCAGGGCCGGGAGGCAGTGCTCGCGACCGCTGGAGCGTTCCGGCGAGCGTTTCCCGACATGGTGTGGACCCTGACCCGGGATCCGATCATGGCGAGCGGGGCCATCGCCTGGGAGGCGCACGCCGCAGGCACGATGACCGGCTCGATGCCCGGGCCCGACGGCGACATCCCGGCTACCGGGAGGTCCTTCGCAGTGGACATGGGCATCTTCTGGACGCTTGGCCCTGACGACCTGATCACCGAGGAGCACGCGCACTTCGACGCGACTGGGATGATGACCCAACTGGGACTGGCTCCTTGAACCTCGGACTGCTGGCTGTTCGTCAGCGTTGACCAGCGGCTCGTCCAGCACGTTGCAGGGCAAGCGGACTGACTAGAAGCCTGGCCGCGTCGGTTGGTTCGCAGGGGCCGTCCTCGGTAAGCGGGGACCGTCTATTAGGCCCACGTGGCCCGCACCGGGTACCAAACCGGCTCGGTGTAGGCGCGGAAGTCGACGTCGTCGACCAGCGCCACGTTGGCGAAAGTCGTCGCCCTGCCTCCCTCAGAACCAGCGACCATGAGTCCGCCGAGCACGCTGCTGGTGACCCCGATCGGCAGGTACAGGATCTTGGCTGACTTGCTGGTGGGCTGCTCAACGGGCATGAACTGACTCCTGGGGGTCTTGGGCCTGGTCGGCGGAGCGTTGGCGCAGCCTGCGGCCTTGGGCCACGAGGTCTGCCCGCTTGTCGGCAGCCTTGTCGGCGCTCCGAGTGTCCCGAGGCTCGAGCTGCAGATGCTCCTCGGCGGGCAGGCCGGCCTGGAGCTCGCGGCTGCGCTCCAGCTCGGCGTCGAGCTCCGCCCCGAAGAGCAACGCAAGGTTGGTGATCCACAGCCACAGCAGGAAGGCGATGACCCCCCCGAGCGCGCCGTACGTCTTGTTGTAGTTGCCGAACTGCGACACGTAGAGGCCGAAGCCGGCCGAGGCGACGATCCAGGTCGCGATGGCCAGCGCGGCCCCGACGCTGACCCAGCGGAACTTCGGCTGGTGGACGTTGGGGGTGGCGTAGTAGAGCATCGCCACGATCCCGATGACCAGGCCGATGACGACCGGCCACTTCGCGATCTCCCAGGCCAGCACTGCTGTGGAGCCGATGCCCAGCGCGGTGCCGACGGCGTCGGCGGCCGGGCCGGTGACGACCAGCGCCAGCGCGATTACGCCCACGAGGACCACCGCCACGAGCGTCACGATCAGAAGCATGGGCCGCAGTCTCCAGAACGGGCGACCCTCCTCCACGTCGTAGATGCGGTTCATGGCGCGCCCGAAGGCACCCACGTAGGCCGAGGCCGACCAGAGCGCTGTCCCCAGCCCCAAGGCGAGCGCAAGCCCGGCTGTGTCGGTCTGGCTGAGGGCGTCCAGGCTCGGGGCGACGGTGTCCGCCGCGGAGCCTGCGCCCAGGTCGCGCAGGATGTCGAGCAGGGTCTCGACCGTCTTGGGGCCTTGGCCGAACACACCAACCAGCGAGAGCAGCGCGATGGCCGCGGGGAAGATGGACAGCACCGAGTAGTAGGTCAGGGCGGCGGCCAGGTCGGTGCACTGGTCCCGTGAGAACCCACGGAGGGTGCTGCGCAGCGCGAACCGCCAGGAGGGCCGGGTGAGGTCGGTCGGGGACTCGACCGAGGCGGCCGGTTGCTTGGAGTGCTTGCTCACGATCGCGGCCCCCGCAACAAGCCGCGGCCAACCAGTCCCTGGCGGGCCGTCGTGCCGAGTCGTGTCGGCTGCGTCATACCTGAGCTCCTCTGTTCGTCGTTCGGTCTCGAGGTACCCACTCCGGCAAGGCGAAACCCATCGGAGTGGCTGGCGCGTTGGCGGGTACCCCTCCTGAGGACCAGACCCGACCTAGGAGCCTCATGCACACGACTCTTGGCACCACCCCCCCTGTCTGGGGCGAGGGCATTCCCATTCCGGCGCCGCTGTGGCCGCCCGACAACCGCTTCGACGACGTCGTCGTGGGAGGGGGCTTCACCGGGCTGGTGACCGGGCTTCTGCTGGCCCGGGCCGGTCGGTCCGTTGCCGTGCTCGAAGCCCGGCGAGTCGGGGCCGGGGCTAGCGGGGCCACCACGGGAAAGGTCTCCCTGCTGCAGGGCACGAAGCTCTCCAGCCTGCTTGGCGTGCACTCTGCCAAGGTCGCCCAGGCGTACGTCAGTGCCAACCGCGACGGGCAGGCGTGGCTGCTGGAGTTCTGTGACAGGCACGGCGTGCCGATCCAGCGATGCGATGCCGTCACTTACGCACCGAACCTCGAGCAGGTGTCTGCTGTGCGCGCCGAGTACGACGCGGCTCGCCGCCTCGGCCTCGACGTCCAATGGCGGGCCGCGCTCGACGTTCCCTTTCCGGTACATGGCGCGGCCCTGCTGCCAGACCAGGCACAGATCGACCCGAGGGCGGTCCTCAGCGCCCTAGCCACCCAGTTCCAGCTTCAGGGCGGGCGCATCTACGAGGGCACCCGGGTGACGGGTGTCTCCAAGCTCGGCGAAGTCGTCGTGTCGACCGAAGACGGTCGCTCCCTGCGCTGCTCGGACGCGGTTCTCGCTACGGGAGCACCCATCCTCGACCGAGGGCTGTACTTCGCCAAGCTCGAGGCCAAGCGCTCCTACCTGCTGGGCTTCACGCTCGCGGGAGACGTTCCCGAGCAGATGCTGATCTCCGCCGGCAGCCCCACACGTTCGGTACGTGGGGTCCCGGGGGAGACTTCGCGTCTCCTGGTGGGTGGTAACGGTCACCCGGTCGGCCGCGTGCGCTCCGAGGCGGCTCAGCTGGAGCAGCTTCGGGACTGGACCGAGTCTCACTTCCCAGGAGCAGTCCAGACCCACGCCTGGTCCGCGCAGGACCACACCTCCCATGACGGCATCCCCTACGCGGGCCGCTTGCCACGCGGCCGCGGCCGTGTGTACGTCGCGACTGGCTACGACAAGTGGGGGATCACCAACGCGGTAGCCGCTGCCCGGACGATCTCGGGCGAGATCCTCGGCTCGCGCCCGTCCTGGGCAGCGCCGCTCGGGCGCAGGCTCACCCATCCCAAGGCGGCGCTTCGGCTCGTCAGCACCAACCTCCGCGCCTCGAGCGCGGTCGCCGGCGCGCTGGCCCGGGCCGAGCTGCACGAGGTGGACCCGGAGGAGAGGGGTGGCGACGTCGGCCGCGAGGGGCTGAGCCCGGTTCCGGTGGCCGTGACTACCAAGGATGGAGACACCTGTCGGCTGGTGGGGCTGTGTACCCACCTTGGCGGGACGCTGCACTGGAACGACTCCGACGAGGAGAGGGGTGGCGACGTCGGCCGCGAGGGGCTGAGCCCGGTTCCGGTGGCCGTGACTACCAAGGATGGAGACACCTGTCGGTTGGTGGGGCTGTGTACCCACCTTGGCGGGACGCTGCACTGGAACGACTCCGAGAACAGTTGGGACTGTCCGTGGCACGGCTCGCGGTTCGCCGCTGATGGTGCTGTCCTCGAAGGTCCGGCGACTCGGCCGCTCCACCGTCGCCCAGCGCATCACTCCGATCGAAGTCCCGACGGCTGACCGCCGGTTCGCTGGGTAGTCCAGTCGCGCGACACCATGACCGGTGCGAAGCCCGCGGCGGGCTTTTTTACTGACTAACTGCCTGTCGTCCCTCCGCTCCTCATACTCATACCGCGCGACACATGCGGGCGAAGCCAGCGGACGGGCGGGACTCACCCCCGGTAGCCCGACTCAGGCGAGTGCCGATGCTGTTGCCTGGAACCTATCCCTGGGTGCGCGGGTAGACGATGTCCAGCACTTGGCGATTCATGCGCTGGTCAGCTGGTGTCGCGATCTGGCGCAGCCGCAGCGTCACGTACAGCCATTGGCGCCCGCTTAGTTCGAGCGCGGTCGTTACGAGATGGTCGGGCCGCACTCCACCTGAAGATGTTCGAGAAGGTAACAACACCTGAGCTTGCACGGATACGTGGGCTGATCCGGCTCGTCGCGGGTGATGACGACGACGCGAGAGGCTCCCGGTCGCGTGGGGCAGGACCGTCTCTCTGAGGTGGGGTGGTTCAGGAACGCTCGTTGACGCCGAGCTCTTGCGCGCCGGGACCGACCACCGGCTGGTCCATCAGGGCCAGCGCTCTCAAGCTGCCCAGAAGTACGGCGCCGATCGTCCCGGCGATCAGGAGTGCCCCGGCGAAGAAGGCCGTCCAGGACCCGACGGTGCTGTCTCGGACCGAATCAGCCACAACCAGGGTCAGGGACAGCCCGAGTCCTGCTGCGAGCACGAGCGCAGCGCTTCTCATCATCCAGCGAGGCGCCGGCGTCGCGGCGTACGTCCGGGACGCTGTCGCTGGCGTCGAGCCCGCCCAGCATCACGACCGCGGCCGCCACACAGGTCCAGATCCCGACCACCAGGAACGCAGCCACCGAGTCGGCGGCCCGATGCCAGCCGGCGGACATCGTGGCCAGGGCCGTCAAGGTGCCGTACCCGGCACCCAGGGTGGCTCCGGCGAGCCGCCACCGCCGGGGGAGGACGAAGATCAACGCCGCGACAGCCGAGAAGGCGGCGGTGCTATGACCGCTGGGCAGGCTGTTCAAGGTGGCGGGTGCCACCTCGCGGATCCCGAGGTCCGGCCGTTCCAGGAGGTGGTTCTTCAGCAGCCAGGCCGAGGCGTTCGAGCCGACGATGATCCCGACGGCAGCCAGGCCTTGGAGACGCTCGAGCCGCACCAGTGCGACCACGGCCACGGTCGCGATGGCGCCGAGGAGCGAGGCGATCGAGACGACGTTGAGGACTGCCTCGACCGAGCCGGTGAGCGTCGAGTTGGTCGACAGCGCGCCACGGAGGGAGGCGTCACCCAACTGTCGGCCACGGACCGTGCGGACCGTCAGGTAGTAGACGAGCGCCAGCGTCACGGCGTACGTCGCGGCGAGGAGCACCAGCTGGGCAAGCGGCCGCCGCAGGCTGACGAGCCGATCCATCCCCACGAGTGCTCCTAGCGGCTTGGCCCACACGATGCGGCGCTGACCTCATCATGGCGGTCAGGCGGTCGCTACGACCACCGCGTAGGAGCCGACACCGAGCAGCCGGACACCGGGAACGTCGCTGTGCCCCAGGAGCAACTCCGTGATCTGCGCGGTCTCGGGATCGAAGGCGACGTCACGGACGACGCCGAGCTCATCGCCGGCGGCGCTCAGGACCCGCTTGCCGAGAAGCTGGTGGTGGCTGTCCGAGCGCTCAGCCAGGTCCCCGGCTGCGTCTTCGAGCTCCTCGGCGGAGGCCACCGTGACCGCGTCGGAACCGAACGCGATCAGCTGGGACCAGAGCACCAGCGAGCTGCCGTGGGAACCCTTCACCTTCAGGCCCGCCACGACTCTGCTCACAGGGTCCACCACGAAGCCGTCCACCACGCCCACGGTCTCCGCGGTGCTCGTGCTGACCACCTTGCGTCCGGTGGCGTCGGAGAAGCGCATCAGGTGGTGCCTTCCAGCTGGGTCCTGAAAGCGTGAACTGAGGCCGCGAACTCATCCAGGTTCTGACCGACGAAGTCCTTGGCGCTCTCCGGCAGGATCAGGTGCTCCCCAGAGACGGACAGGGTCGCGGGAAGCGGGACGAGGACCCGGTTGCCCTGGGCGCTGAGCGCCTCCGAAGCCTCGACCTCGTAACCGACCACATCGCAGGTCCCACCCTCGGCTCCGCCGACCTCGACCACGACGTCGACCACCACGCCAAGGTCGACGCCGGTGTCGGTCAGGACCCGGGACCCCAGCACGTTGCCGCCGGAACCTCCGGAGGTCGCTGACGCGTCGAGTACGCCGCTCTTGGGCACCAGGACCTGGTCGTCGCGGATCATCATGGCGTCACGGCCGAGCGCAGCCACTTCGCTCCAGGCCAGGGCCTGCTTCAGCGGGCCTGAGAACCGACCGCGTCCGGCGAGGGTGAACCCGCCCACCTCGCCGCCGCCGGCGGAGAAGATCACGTCCTTGACCTGCGCCACGTCCTCGCCGGCCAGCGTGACAACGGGGAGCTTGGTGATCTCGGAGGCGCGCATCAGCCTGCTCATGCGTCGTCGTCCGGTTCGGAGGACGGGGCCCGCGAGTTCACGACGATGACGCCGCCTCGGCGACGCCGCGCCTGCACGACAAGGACCACGACGAGAACGACCACGATCGCGGCGGCGACGGCCACCACCCAGCCCCACCAGTCCATCGCGACCTCCACTCCCAGAGTTTCCAGCCTAGCAAGCGGGGTGAAGCAGGACCCTCGGTCAGAGGTCAGCTCACTCGGGGGTGATGCGCTCGTCGTACGCGGATCGGGCTGCCAGGTCCACGTCGTCGAGCAGGGCCTTGTCGGCGCCGAACGCCTTCGTGGTGAACCCGACCAGCGAACGGGGGAACAACCGAGTGATGAGAACCGTCGCGCCGGCGCTGCGGGTGACGCGGCGGATCGGGGCCGGCTTACGGATCAGCTTGGCGATGACGGCCGCGATCTCGCTGGGCTCGACGTTGCGGAAGCCCTTCACGCCCTGGGTTCCCGAGGTCAGGTCGGTGTTGGTGAAGGTCGGCAGCACCGCGGAGATGTTCACTCCGGTGCCGAGGTGCTCGACGCGAGCGGCCTCGGTGAAGCCGACCACGGCGTACTTGGTCCCGCAGTACGAAGCAGCGCCGGGGAAGGCGCCCTCGCCGGCCAGCGACGCGATGTTGATGATGTGGCCGGACCTGCGCGGCAGCATCCGGCGCAGCGCGGCCTTGGTCCCGTACATGACGCCGAGCACGTTGATCTCCACCATCCGCCGCGTGATCGCGTCCGACTGCTCGGCGAGGTGGCCGATCGGCATGATGCCGGCGTTGTTGATGAGGACGTCGACCGGCCCCAGCTCGTTCTCGACGCGGTCGAGGAAGGCGTTGACCGACTCCGGGTCGGTGACGTCGAGGTGGCAGTACGTCGCGAGGTTCAGCTCCCCGGCGGCCTGCTTGAGGCGTGCCTCGTCGATGTCGCCGATGGCGACCTTCGCGCCCTGGCGGGCAAGCGTGGCTGCGGTCTCGTAGCCGATGCCACGCGCGGCGCCGGTGATCGCGACCACCTTGCCGTTGAGCTCCTGCATGTCAGAATCCCAGCCTTTGCTTGATACCGCGGCCGAAGGCCGCCTGAAGGAGTCGCTTCGTCACCGCGGTGCGGCGACGGGTGTAGGGGTACCAGACCAGCTCGTTCTTCATGGTGGGGACGCGCGGCGCGGTCTGGGCCTGCACCTTGCAGTACTTCCGGATGCCCTGCGCCCCGCCCTGTCGTGCGCCGACCCCGGAGGTCTTCCAGCCGTTGTGCGGAAGCGGCACCGCGAAGAGGTTGCTGAACGCGTCGTTGATGTTGACCGCCCCTGCCTCGATCCGTCGCGCCAGCTCCGAGCCACGATCGACATCCTTGGTCCACAGCGTGGCGGAGAGGGCGTACGGCGAGTCGTTCGCCATCCGGATCGCCTCCTCGGCATCGGCCACCTTCATCACCGGGATCGTGGGGCCGAACGTCTCCTCCTTCATGCAGGACATGGTGTGGTCCACGTCGACGAGCACGGTCGGCTCGAAGAAGTTGCCCACGGGCCCCCGGCCGCCTCCGGTCAGGACCGTGGCTCCTGCCTCGACCGCCTCGCCGACGTGCCGGTCCACGAGGTCGACCTGGGCGCCGGTCACCATCGCGCCGACATCCTTGCCGGGCCCGGTGCCCTGCGACAGGGACTTCACCTTGGCGGTCAGCTTGGCGACGAACTCGTCGTAGACCGGGGCTTCGACGTACACGCGCTCGACGGAGATGCAGACCTGGCCGGAGTTGAACAGGCCGCCCCAGGAGATGCCGTTGACGGCGCGGTCGAGGTCGGCGTCCGCGAGGACGATGGCCGGGTCCTTGCCGCCGAGCTCGAGGCTGTACGGCTTGAGCTGGGCCGCAGCCGCCTGGGCGATCTTGATCCCGGTCGGGGTGGACCCGGTGAACTGCACGTAGTCGCACGCGTCGACCACCGCGGCGCCAGTCTCACCTCCACCGGTGACGCAGGCGAGGACCTTCGGCGCCCCGATCTCCTCCCAGCCGCGGACCAGGAGTTGAGCGGCGAGAGGCGTCTCCTCCGACGGCTTCTCGATCACCGCACAGCCGGCGGCCAGCGCCGGCAGCGCGTCCATCATGAAGAGGGTGATCGGGAAGTTCCACGGGGTGATGACCCCCACGACCGGGTACGGCACGAAGACCTTGGTGAGCTTCTTGGTCGCCGTCATCGGGCTGGCCGACTTCACGCGCTCGTCGGCGAGGAACTTCTCGGCGTTGTCGGCCCAGTAGGCGACCAGGCTGGCGCTGGCGATGACCTCGAGGCTGGCATCCGGGCGGACCTTGCCCGTTTCGGAGACGAGCAGGTCGGTGAGCTCGTCGGCGTTGTCCATCATCCAGTTGCGGAACTTGTGCAGCCAGGGCTTGCGGCCCTTGGCGCCGAGCGCGGCCCAGGCGACCTGGTGCATCCGCAGCTCGGCTGCGATGCGGTAGACCTCGTCGGCAGGGGTGTCCGGAACGGACCCCACGACACGTCCGTCGGCTGGATTGGTCACCACCAGGTCGCTTGCAGTCGCGTCAACAGTCACGGGGTCTCCTCACCCTTGGGCGGTGGCCTACCGCGCTCCTGAGCATCACGGATGCGCCAGAGGGAGGGAAGAGCCCGTTCAGAATGTGAGAACGAGTGTTATCACATGGCAGTTTTACCCTTTTTGGTCTGGTGTCGGCCGGTTGGACGGGTCTAGCGTGCGTGGTCACGGACCAGCCGAGACCCCCGCTGCCCGGAGGAAGCAGGGGTCTCGTGCTGCATCCGAAACCTCCCCGGCGCTGGCGCAGCTAGATCCAACGCCGGAACCAGATCCGGTCCAGCCACTCGCCGTTGGTGAGCAGTCCGTCGGTGTAGATCGGCCAGAACCACGCGAAGTTCAGGACCACGAGCACCACGAACGCACCCGAGACGGCCGTACCCCACGTCCGGCGGCTGTCGGAGGCTCGCGGTCCCCCGATCAAGGTGCCGATCAGCAGCGTGAGGGCGATGACCGTGAAGGGGATCATCGCGACGGCGTAGTAGTAGAAGATCGGCCGGTCCGAGAACTGGAACCACCAGATCCAGGTGCTCGCGAAACCCAGGACGGCGACCCCGAAGCGCCAGTCGCGGCGGCCCAGCCACCCGTAGACGGCGTACAGCATCGCGACGACACCGCCCCACCACAGGACCGGGGTGCCGAGCAGGATGATCTGGCGCAGGCACGTCGAGCCCGCCGCCGCGTCGCAGACCTCGCCCCGGCTGAGCTCGCTCGGCTTGATCCCGAGGTCGGCCTCGACCCCGACCGGTCGGTTGACCAACGGCCAGCCCTGCGGCGAGGACTGGTAGACGTGGGTCGCGCCCTTGAGCCCCTCGTCGTGGAAGTTCAAGACCGCCAGGTGGTAGTGGTACAGCGACCGGAGGCCCTGGACCAGGCTCTCCCAGAACCCCTCCGGGTCGGTCTTGGTGTAGTCGCCCCAGTACGAGCCGTAGCCGCTGCTGGCCAGGTGCTGCTCGTACTCGTGGGCATGCAGCAGCCACCCGGTCCAGCTGGCCACGTAGACCACCAGAGCTACCACCACCAGGTAGAAGAAGGCTGGGATCCCGTCGACGACAGCGGCCTTGAGGAGCGAGGAGCGGACACCGAGCATCCGACGTGCTCCCGAGTCCTGGAAGACCACCCAGAGTCCGAACACCGCCAGTGGGATGAGGGCGGTCCACTTCGTGGAGATGGCGAGGCCGAACATCAGCCCCGCTGCCAGCCGCCATGGCCGAAAGCGCAGGCCCTTGACGGGACCCCACCCGCTCGGGAGCACGCGTGGTCCCGCGGCGGCCAACCGCGCGAACCGCAACCGGACCCAGTCGCGGTCCGCCACCAGGCAGGCGACCGCACACAGCAGGAAGAGCGTCATGAAGATGTCGAGGAGCGCCAGGCGTGACATCACGAACTGCAGGCCGTCGAAGCACAGAAGCACGCCTGCCGTGCAGCCCAGCAGCGTGGAGCCGGTCATCCGCCGTACCAGCCGGATCACGACCAGGATCATCAACGAACCGGCTACGGCGCTGGCCACGCGCCACCCGAGCGGGTCCATCCCGAAGAACTGCTCGCCGAGGCCGATCAGCCACTTCCCGACCTCGGGATGGACGACCATGCTCGGGGTGTCCTTGGTCAGGTCCCCGAGGTTGCCGGCGAGGATCTCCTTGTTCGCGTCCGCCTTGTAGTTCAGGACGTATCCGTGGTTGATCAGGGAGAAGGCGTCCTTGGCGTAGTACGTCTCGTCGAAGAGGAACTCGCGCGGCGTGCCGAGCTTCCAGAACCTGATGAAGGCGCCCAAGGCGGTGATCCCCAGACTCGCCAGCCAGCCGATCGCCCGGTCGCTGCCGGCGACCAGCGGCACGAGGCGCCGGTACGCCGGGGGTACGGGGCGCGAGTCGGCCGTCCACGACAGGCCCACGGTGCGGCGAGGCCCCTCGGTCACGGTCACGCGCCGATCCTACGGGTGGAAGACCTGCGGTCAGCGGCCTCGGGCCACCGATGACATCATCGTCTGGTGGACGAGGACAACGGCGTGCTGGTGCTCGCGGGTACGCCGATCGGGCGGGTCGAAGACGCACCCCCGCGACTGGTGCGCGAGCTCGCGACCGCGGACCTCGTCGCGGCCGAGGACACCCGCCGCCTGCGACGGCTCGCCTCCGAGCTCGGGGTGACGATCACCGGACGGGTGGTGTCGTACTTCGACGCCAACGAGCAGTTCAGGGTGCCCCAGCTGGTCGAGGCGCTCCTGAACGGGGACCGCGTGCTGGTCGTCACCGACGCCGGGATGCCGTCGGTCAGCGATCCCGGTTACCGCCTCGTCGCGGCAGCGGTAGCCGAGGGGATCTCCGTGACGTCGGTTCCCGGTCCTTCCGCCGTACTCACCGCGCTCGCCGTGTCCGGGCTGCCCGTGGACCGGTTCTGCTTCGAAGGCTTCCTGCCACGCAAAGCGGGCGAGCGCACCCGCCGGCTGGAGTCGCTCGCTGCCGAGCAGCGGACCATGGTCTTCTTCGAGGCTCCTCACCGCACCGAGGCGGCACTGGCCGCGATGGCCGCGGTGCTGGGTGAGCAGCGGCCCGCCGCGGTCTGCCGAGAGCTGACCAAGACCCATGAAGAGGTGCGGCGGGGTGGACTGGCCGAGCTGGTGACCTGGGCCGGAGCCGGCGTACGCGGCGAGGTCACGATCGTGGTCTCCGGCGCTCCTCCGGTCAGCGCCGACGGTCTCGACCTGGCTGCGCTGGTGGAGGCCGAGGATCTCCCCAAGAAGGAGGCGATCACGGCGGTGGCACGACGGCTGGGCATCCCCAAGCGCGAGGTGTACGACGCCGTGCACAAGCCATGAGCCGGCCCCCCGCCCCGGAGCCGCTGCCGCACCCGGTGGTCGACAACCACTGCCACCTGGACATGGGGATCGGCGGCGACCTGCTCCCGGTCGAGACGGCGCTGGCCAGCGCGGCGGCGGTGGGGGTTGCGCGGATCGTCCAGATCGGCTGCGATCTCGACGGCGCGCGTTGGGCCGTGCGAACCGCCCGTGCCTTTCCGAGCGTCGTCGCGGGCGTCGCGTTGCACCCGAACGAAGCACCGCGGGTGCACCTCGACTCAGCGTTCGCCCAGATCGAGACCCTGGCCGCCGACCCCGCTGTACGAGCGGTGGGGGAGACGGGCCTGGACTACTTCCGGACCGGACCGGAGGGCCGCGAGGCTCAGCACGACTCGTTCCGGCGGCACATCGAGCTCGCCAAACGACTGGGCAAGACCCTGGTGGTCCACGACCGGGACTCCCACGCCGACGTGCTTCGGCTGGTCGACGAGCAGGGCGCTCCGGACCGGGTGGTCATGCACTGTTTCTCCGGCGATGCCACGTTCGCGCGCGAGTGCCTCGACCGGGGGTTCTGGCTGTCCTTCGCAGGCACCGTGACGTTCAAGAACGCCCAGGACCTCCGCGACGCACTGGTGGTCGCACCCCAGGACAGGCTGCTGGTCGAGACCGACGCGCCGTACCTCACGCCGATGCCCTACCGCGGCCGTCCGAACGCGTCGTACCTGGTCCCACTCACCATGCGGATGATGGCGGCTACGCGAGAAGACGACCTGGGGGAGCTGTGCGCCGCCGTCGAGCGGAACACCTTCGACGCCTACGGCGGGCCCTGGTAGGCACCCTGAATCGGTCTGGACCAACCTGGTGACCCGGGTCACTGTCCCTCGCGGCGGTACGGCGCCCGACGTGACCTGGCCCACGGCTACCCACTCAGAGCGGGGCAAGCGGTGCATAGCCAACTTGCAATCTGCTTGCTGGCAGCTAGCGTTTCGGGTTGAACAGCCGGGAGCGTCATCATCGAGCGATCCCCTCACGCATTGGCGCCAGCACCGGCCAGAGGGAGTTTCGCGCCGCGGCCCGGGGAGCACCAGCATGGGAGATGCGTGCAGAACTCGATCGCGCTACTGACCAGCAAGAAGTCCATCCTCGTCCTCGCGACCGCCATCGTGGCGAGCGTCCTGGCCACGGGAGTCGGCTACGCCGCCCTCACCAACAAGGTGACGGTCTCCCTCGACGGCCAGGCCAAGGTGGTCCGTTCGATGGGCGACACCGTCGGTGACGTCCTCGACGGCGAAGGCATCACGGTCGGAGAGCACGACGTGGTTGCACCGGGTCTCGATGCGAGGGTCGCCGACGGCGCCCGGATCGCCGTCAAGTTCGGCCGTCCCCTCGACGTCTCGCTCGACGGCAAGACGACGCGCTACTGGGTGACCGCCACCGACGTGGACACGGCCCTGGAGCAGATCGGGGTCCGCATCGGCGACGCCGAGCTGTCAGCCAGCCGTAGCGCGGACATCGGTCGTGGCGGTCTCGACCTCGACATCATCACTGCCAAGAAGCTCACCCTGGTCAACGGCGCCGCCGCACCGCTGACCCGCAAGGTCAAGGCGCTCACGGTCTCGCAGGCGCTGGCGAAGTTCGGCGTCAAGGTCGACGGGAACGACAAGGTCAAGCCGCGGCTCGGCAAGGTCGTCACCGTCGGCGACACGATCACCGTCACCCGGGTCCGGGTCGTCACCAAGAAGGTCAAGAACGCCGTCTGGGACTACTCGACCATCAAGCAGTACGACTCCTCGATGTACGAGGACGAGTCCACGACCGTCCGCGCGGGTGTCGACGGCCGACGCAACGCGACCATCAAGACGGTCTACGAGAACGGCGAGTACTCCGCCACCAAGGTGATCACCACCAAGGCGCTGCTCAAGCCCGTCGCGGCCATCGTCAAGGTCGGCACCAAGGAGCGGCCCGCAACGAACTTCGCCGGTGGGAGCACCGTCTGGGACGCGTTGGCTCGCTGTGAGTCCGGCGGCAACTGGTCGATCAACACCGGGAACGGCTACTACGGCGGTCTCCAGTTCAGCCTGAGCACCTGGCAGGCGTACGGCGGATCGGGGCTGCCGAGCAACGCGAGCCGCGAGACGCAGATCGCGATCGCGACCAAGCTGCGCGACGCCACCGGCGGGTACGGCTCGTGGCCGCACTGCGCCTCGGTGCTCGGCCTGCCGCGCTGAGCACCACCCACTAGGCTCGCAAGATCATGAGCCGCGTAGAGCAACCATCCGCCGGGCCGAGCCTTCTCGGTCCGGCGGATGTCCGTTCGCTGGCGGCCGAGCTCGGACTGAGGCCGACCAAGCAGCGCGGACAGAACTTCGTGATCGACCCCAACACCGTGCGCCGGATCGTCCGGGTCTCCCAGGTGACCGCCGACGATGTGGTGATCGAGGTCGGGCCGGGGCTCGGGTCGCTGACTCTGGCGCTCCTGGACACGGTCAGGCGCGTGGTGGCGATCGAGGTCGACGAGGTGCTCGCGAACGCCTTGCCCGTCACCGTTGCGGCTCACGCGCCCGGGTTCGAGCAGCGCCTGGAGGTGGTGCATGCGGACGCCCTGCGAGTCACCGGCGTACCGGGCGATCCGCCGACCGCCCTGGTGGCGAACCTGCCCTACAACGTCTCGGTCCCCGTCCTGCTGCACCTGATGGCGCTGCTGCCGTCACTGCGGCACGGACTGGTGATGGTCCAGTCCGAGGTCGCTGACCGGCTCGCGGCCCGACCTGGCTCCAAGACGTACGGCGTACCGTCGGCCAAGACGGCCTGGTACGCCGACGTGAAGCGCGCCGGCGCGATCGGGCGCAACGTCTTCTGGCCGGCACCCAACGTCGACTCGGGGCTGGTCGCCTGGGTGCACCGGGACCCGCCGAGCACGACCGCGTCGCGCGCACAGGTCTTCTCCGTCGTGGACGCCGCCTTTGCCCAGCGTCGCAAGACGGTCAGGTCCGCGCTTCGGGCTGCTTTCCCGGTCGCGGACGTGGACGCGGCCCTGGAGGCCTCCGGGATCAACCCATCCCTGCGTGGTGAGGCACTCGACATCAACCAGTTCGCAACGATCGCCGAGGGACTCCTGCCTTGACCCCCCACGTCACGGTCTCCGCTCCGGCGAAGATCAACCTCTCCTTGGGCGTCGGCCCGGTGCGCCCGGACGGCTTCCATCCCCTGGCCACCGTGTACCAGGCAATCGGGCTCTTCGACGACGTCCGGGTACGGCCGGCGTCGACTGACAGCCTGACCGTGTACGGCGACGGGGTCGATATCTCCGAGGTGCCGACCGACGGGACCAACCTCGCGCTGAGGGCCGCCGCGCTGCTGGCCAAGCACCACGGCCTGGACGAGGCCGTCGAGGTGCACATCCACAAGCGCATCCCGGTGGCGGGCGGGCTCGCCGGTGGGTCGACCGACGGCGCTGCCGCTCTGGTCGCCTGCGACGCCCTGTGGGGCGTGCGTACGCCGCGCGACGAGTTGCTCGGCCTGGCCGCAGAGCTCGGCTCCGACGTACCGTTCTGCATCCTGGGTGGCACCGCCATCGGGTCCGGCCGCGGGGAACTGGTCACGCCGGTGATGACGCGCGGCAGGTACTGGTGGGTGGTCCTTCCGTCAGAAGGTGGCCTGTCCACCCCCGCGGTGTACGGCGAGTTCGACCGGCTCGCTGGGGAGGCGGGAGTCGACGAGCCGGAGATCTCCGCGTCGATGCTCTCCGCGCTAAGGGCCGGAGACGTCGAGTGGCTCGGCGCGACGCTCTCCAACGACCTCCAGGAGGCGGCTCTGTTGCTGCGACCCGAGCTCGAGGAGCTGATCGGTGAGGGGCTCGCGGCCTCCGCCCACGGCGCGATCGTCACCGGCTCCGGACCGACCACCGTGTACCTGTGCGAGAGCAGGGCGCATGCTGTCGAGGTCAACTCCGCGTTCGAGCAGCCAGGGATCGTTGTGGAGTCCCCGGTGCACGGCGCCAGGGTGATCGAGCACCGACGATGACCAACCTGGTCAACCTGGAGCGGGTCAGCAAGTCCTACGGCGTCCGGCCCCTGCTCAGCGAGGTCTCCCTCGGCGTCGGTGCGGGGCAGCGCATCGGCGTCGTCGGCCGCAACGGTGACGGCAAGACCACCCTGCTGCGGCTCCTCGCCGGACTCGCCGAACCGGACCAGGGTCGGGTGTCCACCCAGCGCGGTCTGCACCTGGGCTACCTCACCCAGGGCGACGAGTTCCCGACCCATGCCACCGTGCGCCACGTCGTACTCCACGACCTGGCAGACCACGAGTGGGCAGCCTCGCCCGTCACCCGGGAGGTGGTGACCGTACTGCTCGCCGGGCTGGACCTCGACCGGCCCATGGACGGACTCTCCGGCGGTGAGCGCCGGCGCTGTTCCCTGGCGAGGCTTCTGCTCGGCGACCACGATCTGGTCATCCTGGACGAGCCGACCAACCACCTGGACGTCGAGGCCGTCGCCTGGCTCGCGGCGCACCTGGCCTCGCGCGACGTGGCCCTGGTCGTGGTGACCCACGACCGGTGGTTCCTCGACGAGGTCTGCGACCGCACCTGGGAGGTGCACGACGGTGACGTCGACGTGTACGACGGCGGGTACGCCGCCTTCGTCCTGGCCAAGGCCGAGCGCCAGCGCCAGTCCGCTGCCTCGGAGACGCGCCGGCAGAACCTGATGCGCAAGGAGCTTGCCTGGCTGCGTCGCGGTGCACCCGCCCGTACGTCGAAACCCAAGTTCCGCATCGAGGCCGCCAACGCGCTCATCGAGAACGAGCCACCCCCCCGCGATCGACTCGAGCTGCAGAAGTTCGCTACCCAGCGCCTGGGTAAGGACGTGCTCGACGTAGAGGACGTCGATCTCGCTCGCGGCTCCAACCAGCTGCTCAAGCGCGCGACCTGGCGGCTGGGTCCGGGTGACCGGGTGGGGCTTGTCGGGGTCAACGGCGCGGGCAAGACCTCGGTCCTCGGGCTGCTCTCTGGGGCGCTGAAACCTCAGGCCGGCCGGGTGCGCGTCGGCAAGACGGTGGCGCTCGCCGAGCTGACCCAGCAGCTGGACCAGCTGTCACCGGACCTTCGCGTCCTGGACTCCGTAGAGCAGATCGCGCGGGTCACCCGGACCGTCTCGGGTGACATCACGGCCAGCTCGATGCTCGAGAGGTTCGGCTTCACCGGGGACCGGCTCACTACCCGCATCGGTGAGCTCTCCGGTGGGGAGCGCCGCCGCCTCCAGCTGATGCGGCTGCTGCTGTCCCAGCCGAACGTCCTGCTCCTGGACGAGCCCACCAACGACCTCGACATCGAGACGCTGACCGTGATGGAGGACTTCCTCGACTCCTGGCCGGGCACGCTGGTCGTGGTCTCCCATGACCGGTACTTCCTCGAGCGCACCTGCGACACGGTCTGGGCGCTGCTGGGTGACGGACAGATCAAGATGCTGCCGCGAGGGGTGGACGAATACCTCGAGCACCGTCGGCGCGAGCTGGCCCAAGGGCCGGCGGAGCAGAGCCCGGGGTCCACCCAGCCCAAAGCGGGATCGGCCGAGCTGCGCGAGGCCAAGAAGGCGGTGGCCCGCATCGAGAGGCAGCTGGCCAAGGTCGACCAGCGCGAAGCCGACTTGCAGGCGCAGGCCGCCGAGCATGCCAGCGACTACGAGCGGCTTGCCGAGATCGACGCCGAGCTCCGTGCGGTCATCGCCGAAAAGTCGGCGCTTGAAGAGGAATGGCTCGCGCTTGCGGCCGTCCTGGACTAGCCGGAGGTCAGTCCGACTCGAAGCCGGCGACCAGGGAGCGCAGCAGCCCGGCTAGGTGCCTTCGGTCGCCCACGTCGAGAGCGGCCAGGAGGTCGGACTCCCGGGAGAGCAACCCGTCCAGGGCGCCGTCGACGGTGCGGCGGCCCTCCTCGGTCAGCCGGACCAGCACGCCGCGCCGGTCGCTGGGGTCGGGCAGCCTGGTGACGAACCCGCGGGCCTCGAGCCGGTCGACGCGGTTGGTCATCGTCCCGCTGGTCACCAGCGTCTCGCGCAGCAGGCGCCCCGGTGACAGCTGGTAGGGGTCTCCGGCGCGACGAAGGGCCGCCAAAACGTCGAACTCCCACGGCTCGATGCCGTGGTCGGAGAAGGCGCGACGTCGGGCCTGGTCGAGGTGATGGCTCAGCCGGCTCACCCGGCTCATCACCTCCAGGGGCCCGAGGTCGAGGTCGGGGCGCTCGCGCCGCCAGGCCTCGACAAGCCCGTCCACCTCGTCACGCATGGTTCGAGCCTAGCAGTCAAGAATCTTGACATCGAGATACTTCGGGCGCAGCATCGGCTCATGGCCTGGGACCCGGACCACTACCTCACCTACGGCGACGAGCGCGGTCGGCCCTTCGCGGACCTACTCAGCCGCATCCGAGCCGAGGCTCCGCGGACCGTGGTCGACCTGGGCTGCGGCGCCGGCAACCTGACCGCGCTGCTCAAGCGGCGCTGGCCCAAGGCAGAGGTGGTCGGCATCGATGCGTCGCCGGAGATGATCGCCGGGACCGACGCCGAGGGAGTGCGCTTCGAAGTCGGTGCGATCCAGACCTGGCAGGGGAGCGCCGACGTGGTGGTCTCCAATGCCGCGCTGCAATGGGTGCCGGGCCACCTCGAGCTGCTGCCCCGCCTCGCCGCGCGCGCCAGGGACTGGTTCGCCTTCCAGGTCCCCGGCAACTTCGAGGCTCCCTCGCACGTCTTGGTTCGCGACCTGGCACGCGACGCGCGGTTCGCGCCGTACGTCGAGGGAGTCGACCAGGTGCATGCCTTCGGCCCGGAGCTCTACCTGGAGGTGCTGGCCCGCGAGGGCTGGGTGGTCGACGCCTGGGAGACGACGTACCTCCATGTCCTCCGCGGCGATGCTCCGGTCTTCACCTGGGTCAGCGCGACGGGGGCCCGGCCGACGCTGGAAGCGCTCCCCGACGGGGTCCGCGAGGAGTTCGTCCGCGAGCTCAAGGCCCTGCTCGAGCAGGCGTACCCGGCGACCGAGGACGGGGTCGTGCTCCGGTTCCGCCGGGTGTTCGTCGTGGCACACCGCGGCCAGGCGGGTTACGGTGGCGTAGGTAAGCAGTGACGCCCTGGGAGGGTGACGATGACCAATCAGCAGATGACCCAGACCGAGATGTTGCTCGAGCTCGAGCAGGTGGTGGAGCAGAACCTCAACCGCCACCTTGGCGTGGCCAAGGAGTGGTTCCCGCACGAGTACGTGCCGTGGAGCGACGGACGGAACTTCGACGGCCTCCTCGGCGGCGAGGCGTGGTCACCGGACGACAAGACGATCTCCGAAGTCGCCAGGTCCGCCCTCATCGTGAACCTGCTGACCGAGGACAACCTGCCCAGCTACCACCACGAGATCGCACTGCTGTTCGGGCGCGACGGCGCTTGGGGGAACTGGGTGCATCGCTGGACCGCTGAGGAGGGGCGGCACGGGATTGCGATCCGCGACTACCTGCTGACCAGCCGGGCTGTCGACCCCGTCCAGCTCGAGCGGCTCCGCATGGACCACATGTCGGCCGGCTATACGTCGGCTCAGGGCGACGACATGCTCAAGTCGTTGGCCTACGTGTCCTTCCAGGAGCTTGCCACGCGCGTCTCCCACCGCAACACGGGCAAGCTGACCGAGGACCCCGTCGCCGACCAGCTGCTTTCCCGCGTGGCTACCGACGAGAACCTGCATATGGTCTTCTACCGCAACTTGCTCGCCGCTGCGCTGGAGCTCGCCCCGAGCCAGACCATGGTCGCCATCAACGAGGTGGTCAAGACGTTCCAGATGCCCGGAGCCGACATTGCCGGGTTCCAGCGCAAGGCGGTCGAGATGGCCATCGCTGGGGTCTACGACCTGCGGCAGCACCGTGACGAAGTGGTCATGCCCGTGCTCCGGTTCTGGAAGGTCTTCGAGCTTGAGGGACTAGATGCCGAGGGTGAGCGTGCCCGCTCCGAGCTCGCGAACTTCATGGAGGAGCTGGAGAAGCAGTCGCTGCGCTTCGAGGAGAAGCGCGACGCCCTCCAGGCCAGGCTCAGTGCTCGGCGGAGCTGATCCTCAGAGTCGGCTTGTGCTCGAGGCCGGCCAGGCCGTTCCAGGCCAGGTTGACCAGGTTCGCAGCCACGACCTCCTTGGACGGCTTGCGCGTGTCGAGCCACCACAGGCCGGTGTAGCCCACCATCCCGACCAGCATCTGCGCGTACATGGGGGCCTGCTTGTGGTCGAACCCCCGAGCCTTGAACTCGTCCACCAGGATGTCGTCCACCCGTGAGGCGATCGTGTGCATGATCGTGACGAAGCTGCCGGAGGTGGAGCCGACCGGACTGTCCCGCACCATGATCCGGAACCCGTCCGACGAGCTCTCGATATAGTCCAGCAGCGCGACCGCTGCCTGCTCGAGGAGTGCTCGGGGATGCCCCGCGGTCAGGGCACTCTGCATCTTCTCCAGCAGGGACCGGACCTCGCGGTCGACCACGACGGCGTAGAGCCCCTCCTTGCCGCCGAAGTGCTCGTAGACCACAGGCTTGGAGACCTCGGCGCGGATCGCGATCTCCTCGACTGCGGTAGCGTCGAAGCCCTTGTCGGCGAAAAGCCCCCGGGCGATCGAGATGAGCTGCTCTCTACGCTCGGCCGCAGTCATCCGACCGCGTGGCTTCCTGGTCTTAGGGTCCGGAGAGGCGCTCACATCCGCCATCATTGCCTAAGGGACCGACGCGCACACTGGACGGGGAGTCACATGGTCAAGGTTGAAGTGTTCTTCGGGGTGGTCTCCCTGCTGCTGTTCGTCTACTGCCTGGTCGAGGCGATCAGCACCCCGGCCGGGCACGCTCGGAACCTGCCCAAGGTCGCCTGGATCCTGATGATCATCTTCTTGCCGTTCGCCGGTTCCGTCGCGTGGCTGGCCGCGGGCCGCCCCGTCGCACCGAAGTCTCAGGCAGGCGCGTCGTCGGCGTTTCCCGAGTACGAGCGCCCCGGCCGCGCCGCCGGGGTCACGCCGGAGTCGGACGAGGAGTTCCTACGGCGGGTCCGCGAGCGCGCCGAGGAGCAGCGTCGCAAGGAGGCCGAGCGGAGGAAGGCGCAGGAGGATGAGGAGCCGGAGCCCTCGTAGCTGCTCAGGCCGCGATCGGCTGGTTCTTCACGAGCTTGGCGTCGAGCCGCTCCTTGACCGGCCACCGTACGTCGTCGACCCAGCCGGCCCGCTCCAGCAGCCAGATCACTCGAGCCGAAGTGTCGACCTGGCCGCGCATCACGCCGTGCCGGGCACAGGTCGGGTCCGCGTGGTGCAGGTTGTGCCACGACTCGCCTGCCGAGGCGATGGCCAGCCACCACACGTTCGCGGACTTGTCGCGCGAGACGAACGGCCGGCTACCGATCGTGTGACAGATGGAGTTGATCGACCAGGTGACGTGGTGCAGCAGGCCCACCCGGACCAGGGTGCCCCAGAAGAACCCGGTGAGCGCGCCCTGCCATGACCACGTAAGCAGGAAGCCGGCCACCGGCGGGAGCAGGACCGAGATGAGCACCCACACCCAGAATGTGCGTGAGATCCGGACCAGGTCGCGGTCCTTCATCAGGTCGGGGGCGTACTTGCGCTGCGGCGTCTGCTCGGTGTCGAAGAGCCACATCATGTGCGCCCAGAGGAAGCCCTTGGTCAGCGAGCGCAGGCTCTTCCCGTAGCGCCAGGGGGAGTGCGGGTCGCCTTCGCGGTCGGAGAACTTGTGGTGCTTGCGGTGGTCTGCGACCCAGCGGATGACGGGTCCTTGGATAGCCATCGAGCCCAGGACCGCCAGGACGATCTTCACCGTGCGGTTGGGCCTGAACGACTTGTGCGTGAAGAGCCGGTGGAAGCCGACGGTGACGCCGTGGTTGGTCGCGGCGTACATCACGAAGACGATGAGGAGGTCGCTCCACCCCAGCCAGCCGCCCCAGGCGACCGGAACCGCGGCGAGAACCGCCAGGAAAGGGACCAGGATGAACAGCGCCAGCGCGACCTGCTCCCGGCGGGACTGGACGTCGTCGCCGAGTGTGGCGCGGTCCGGGGTGGGGGCAGTCTTCTCGAGCGTCGAGGTCATCGGCGTTTTCCTACGCATTCGGTGGTGTGGCGGTACTCCCACGGTAACCTACGCTTCCGTAGGTTAGGTAGACCGGTCTTCGCCGGGCCTGGGAGGTCGGCCCCGCCGCGGGCCCTGGGCTGGGGGCGCGATCCCCGGTTGGTCTGCCGGGCCTGGGAGGTCGGCCCCGCCGCGGGCCCTAGGCTGGGGGCGCAATCCCCGGTTGGTCTGCCGGGCCTGGGAGGTCGGCCCCGCCGCGGGCCCTAGGCTGGGGGCGCAATCCCCGGTTGGTCTGCCGGTAGGGCCCGCCGCACTTTGAATGCGGATAAGCGACGTAGGTTCGACTCCTACCCGGGGAGCCACTTCTCGTGTGCCCGCCTGACCAGGGAGTGAATGTGCCGCAGCCCGCAGCCGTGATCGTCCTCGCCGCTGGTAGCGGTACCAGGATGAAGAGCAAGACCATGAAGGTCCTGCACCCACTGTGCGGCCGCAGCCTGGTCGGCCACGTCGTGACGGCGGCATTGCACCTGGAGCCACACCGTCTGGTGGCGGTGGTGGGCAACGGCCGCGAGCAGGTCGGCCCGCACATCCTCGAGCTTGCTCCCGAGACTCTCCTGGCCGTTCAGCAGACCCAGGAGGGCACGGGTCACGCGGTACGCGTGGCAGTAGAAGCACTCACCCAGGCCGGGACGACGGGCGGCACGATCGTGGTGATGGCCGGAGACACTCCGCTGATGCGTGGCGAGACCCTGGCTGCCCTGGTCGACGAGCACGACGCCTCCGGACGGGCCGTGACCATCCTGACCGGGGAGGTGGCCGACCCGTTCGGCTACGGCCGCATCGTGCGGGATGCCTCGGGTGGCGTGACCACGATCGTGGAGGAGAAGGACGCCTCGGAGGCCGAGCGCCTGATCTGCGAGATCAACAGCGGCATCTTCGCGTTCGACGGAGAGTTCCTGACCGAAGCGCTGACCAGGATCACCAATGACAACGTCAAGGGCGAGTACTACCTCACCGACGTGGTCGCCGTCGCGGTGAGCGGTGGGAGGCAGGTGGGTGCCCACCAGATCGACGACGTGCTCCAGATCGAGGGCGTCAACGACCGGGCACAGCTGGCCGCACTGGCCCGGCGGCTCAACGACCGAACCCTCGACAGCTGGATGCGGACCGGAGTCACTGTCGTCGACCCGGCTACGACGTGGATCGACGTCGACGTCATTCTGGCCCCGGACGTGACGATCCTGCCCGGTGTCCAGCTCCTGGGCGCGACGACGGTCGGTGAGGACGCGGTCATCGGCCCGGACTGCACCTTGCGCGACGTCGAGGTAGGCGCCGGGGCGAAGGTGGCCCGCACCCACGGCGAGCTCGCGGTGATCGGTGCGGGTGCCAGCGTGGGCCCCTTCTCCTACCTGCGGCCCGGCACCGAGCTCGGCGCGGACGGCAAGATCGGCGCCTTCGTCGAAACCAAGGCGGCCAAGATCGGCCGCGGAGCCAAGGTCCCGCACCTGTCCTACGTCGGTGACGCGGAGATCGGCGAGGGCACCAATATCGGGGCGGGGACGATCTTCGCCAACTACGACGGGGTAGCAAAGCACCGCACCAAGGTCGGCAGGCACGCTCGCACGGCGAGCAACAACACCTTCGTCGCTCCGGTCGAGATCGGGGACGGCGCGTCGACGGGCGCAGGCACCGTCGTACGCCGGGACGTGCCGCCGGGAGCGCTGGCCGTCTCCGGGGGCCCGCAGCGCAACCTGTTGAACTGGGCGCTCAAGCGCCGCGCCGGAACCAAGCAGGCCGAGGCCGCCCAAGCCGCATCGCAAGACGGTCGTGGCGAATTGGCAGAGTCAGGCAACCCTGAGGGACAATCGAGCTGAGCTACCAACTGAAGGGGCAGCAGAGGCGTGAGCGGAATGAAGCGGGCCACCGAGAAGAACCTGATGGTCTTCAGTGGCCGGGCACACCCCGAGCTTGCTGAAGAGGTCGCCGAGCTGCTCGGAACCGGCCTGGTCCCCACCTCGGCGTACGACTTCGCCAACAGTGAGATCTACGTTCGGTTCGAGGAGTCGGTGCGCGGCTGCGACGCCTTCGTGATCCAGAGCCACACCGCTCCGGTGAACGAGTGGATCATGGAGCACCTGATCATGGTCGACGCGCTCAAGCGGGCCTCCGCCAAGCGGATCACCGTGGTGCTGCCGTTCTACGGGTACGCCCGGCAGGACAAGAAGCACCGGGGCCGGGAGCCGATCTCGGCGCGGCTGATGGCTGACCTGTTCAAGACCGCAGGCGCGGACAGGCTCATCGCCGTCGATCTGCACACCGCCCAGATCCAGGGCTTCTTCGACGGGCCGGTCGACCACCTGATGGCCGCGCCGATCCTCACTCAGCACGTCAAGGCGAAGTACGGCAATGAGTCCCTCGCTGTCGTCTCGCCCGACGCCGGTCGGATCAAGGTTGCCGAGAACTGGTCCAACCGCCTGGGGGGCGCGCCGCTGGCCTTCATTCACAAGACCCGAGACGTCAACCGGCCGAACGAGTCGGTGGCCAACCGTGTCGTCGGTGAGGTCAAGGGCCGCATCTGCATCCTGGTCGACGACATGATCGACACCGGAGGGACCATCGTGAAGGCGACCGAGGCGCTGATGAACGACGGCGCCGCCGGCGTGGTCATCGCCGCGACGCACGCGATTCTGTCCGACCCCGCCGTGGACCGGCTCAAGAACTGCCCGGCCGTCGAGGTAGTGGTGACCAACACTCTGCCGATCCCCAGTGAGCGCCACTTCGACAAGCTCACGATCCTGTCCATCGCACCGCTCATCTCCCGTGCCATCCGCGAGGTCTTCGAGGACGGATCGGTCACCAGCCTCTTCGACGGCCACGCCTGATGCCGGACGCCGGGGGGCTGGCTCGCGAGGGCATCAAGCGGGTCGCACGCGCGGGCGGTCTGGCCAGCGCGCCATTGCGTGCGATGCCTGAGTTCCTCGTGATCGGGGCCAAGCGCGGCGGTACCACGTCGCTCTACTTCGACATCCTCGACCACCCGTCGGTGCTGCGCCTCTACCCGCCCCCGGTCCCGGGCCTAAAGCGTGACGCCACGAAGGGCGTGCACTACTTCGACTCGAACGCCTTCCGCGGCCAGGCCTGGTATCGCTCATACTTCCCGAGCAGCCTGGCCCGCGCCGTCGTGCGCCGACGTACGGGTACCGAGCCGCTGGCCGGGGAGGCCTCGCCGTACTACCTCTTCCATCCAGCGGCGGTCGACCGAGCACATGCCACGACGCCCGGGAGCAGGATCATCGCCCAGCTCCGAGACCCAGTGATGCGTACCTACAGCCACTGGAAGGAGCGGAGGCGCAACGACGCCGAGCCGCTGGACTTCGTGAGCGCACTGGAGGCAGAGGGTGACCGCTTGGCCGGCGAGCGCGAGCGGCTCATGGCGGATCCGCACTACTCCAGCTACGCCTGGGAGCAGCAGAGCTACGCGACCCAGAGCGAGTACGCCGGGCAGTTGGCCCGGTGGGTCGACCTCTTCGGCCGCGACCGGGTCCATGTGACCATCAGCGAGGAGTACTACGCCGATCCTGGTGCTGTCGTTGCCGGGATCCACGAGTTCTTGGGCATCCCCGCTCGACCCCCGCAGAGCGCTTCGCACCGCAACGCCGCGCAGGGCGAGGACCTCGACGATGGCCTGCGTCGCAGGCTGGCTGCTCGCTTCAGCGACCACAACCATGCTCTGGCTGAGCTCCTCGGCCGCGACCTGCCCTGGGACTAGCGGCTCAGGAGTTGAACCGGGCCTGGGTAGGTTCCAGTCCCTCGAGGATCAGGGACTCGACCGCGTCCGCAGCCTTGTCGACCTGGAACGCAAGCACCTTGCGCTCGGCGGCGGAGTAGTCCGAGAGCACGAAGCTCGCCGGGTCCTGGCGACCCGGGGGTCGGCCGACGCCGACCCTGACCCGGTAGAAGTCTCCCGACCCGAGCGAGGCCCTCAGCGACCGCAGGCCGTTGTGACCGTTGTCGCCACCTCCGAGCTTCACCCGCATGGTGTCGAAAGGGAGGTCCAGCTCGTCGTGGACCGCGATGACCCGCTCGACGGGCAGCTTGTAGAACTTCACCAGCGCGCTCACCGGGCCGCCGGTCTGGTTCATGTAGCAACGCGGACGCGCGAGGACGATCCGAGGACCGCCGATCGACAGCCTGCCTTCGACGACCTCAGCCTGCCGGGACTTGTGGGACTTGAAGGTGCCGCCCAGTCGGTGGGCAAGCTCGTCGTTGACGAGGTACCCGACGTTGTGCCGATGGCCGGCATAGGAAGGGCCGGGGTTCCCGAGCCCGACGACAAGCCACGCGTCGTCGGTCACGGTATTCCCGGCCTTCCTGTGCAGAACGGAGCGGAGCGTGGGGCTCACTCCGAGGAAGAGTCCTCGGCTGGCTCGCCCTCGGCGGCTTCGGCGGCCTCGCCCTCGGCGACCTCGCCCTCGATGGCCTCGCCCTCGGCGGGCTCCTCCTCCAGGTCGATCTCCTTGGCGACGCTGACATGCACGATGAGCGTGTCCTCGTCGACCTGGAGGGTTGAGCCGGTCGGAAGCTTGAGGTCCCTCGCGAAGATCTGCGTCCCAGCCTCAGCGCCCTCGATCGACACCTCGACCGAGTCGGGGATGTGCGTGGCCTCGGCCTCGAGCGACACCGAGTTGTGCTCGGTGGTGACCATCGTCTCGGGTGCGGCTTCACCGGTGACGATGACGGGAACGTCGACGGTGACCTTCTCACCCTTCTTGACGATGATCAGGTCGAGGTGCTCGAGGAAGCCCTTGATCGGGTCCTTCTGTACCTGCTTGGGCAGTGCCAGCTGGGAAGAGCCGTCGAGCTCGATGGAGAGCAGGGCGTTGGTTCCGCCGTGCTTGAGCGCCATCATCGTGTCGTGACCCGGAAGCGTGATGTGGACCGGGTCGGCACCGTGGCCATACAGGACGGCGGGCACCTTGTCGGCACGGCGGATCCGGCGGGCGGCGCCCTTGCCGAACTCGTTGCGGGACTCGGCTTGCAGCTTGGTCTCGTTCGGGGACATCAGGGAACTCCTAGATTGCAACCATCGACTGGACAACTGTGTGTGCCAGGACTGGGGAGCTCACACCCGAGCGCGCGAAGAGATCGTGCGACCGCGTCGATCACGGAGCGGAGAAGGTCTCCCTCGCCGAGGCAACTTCCCGATACTAGCGACCGTTGCGTGCCAAAGGCGAATCGAGCGCCTAGTCCCCCGTGGCGCGCGGGGTGTTGTGTGCGGGCCACGGGGGAGGATCTCGGCGGGTCAGGGCAGCGTCGTGGCCTTGTAGACGTTGACGTTGTCGAATCGGGCGACGATGGGTGCGTTGGTGACGCTGCCGGCCAGGAACGAGTGGAACCCGATGGCGCCGGTGCTCTGCAGCGCGGCGGTGGTGTCGGTGCCGGTGGCCAGCCAGGCGCTCGGCTCCGGGTCGCCGAGTCGCCAGAGCTTGGCGCGCACGGTGGTCGGCGAGGTGCCGAAGGCCTGGGCGCGGACGTTGAGCACGTCTCCAGCGGCGTAGGTGATGCCGGCGACGTTGGCCTCGGCGACGATGGCGGTCTGGGCTCCGGCCGAGTCGGTGCGGAACAGGCCGAGCCGTACGGCGCCGCCGGGGACGAAGCGGACCTTGGCGCGGTAGTCGCCTTGCCCGGCGACGCGGCGCAACAGGATGCCCTGGTCTACCCCGGCGGTGCCACCCAACGGGGCCACGTCGAGGCTGACGGTGGCCTGGAGGTCGGTGTCGTCGGAGGCGAGACCGCCAAGGAAGACCGACGGTCCGGCGCCCGCGGACGGCATCCGGAGCGAGCCGACGCCCGAGCCGACCGCGAAGTTCGCGGCATTGCCGTTGGTCGTCCAGGGGCCGCCCTGGTCCGCGGTACCCCAGCCGTTGGTCACGGTCCGGGAGAACGCGTCCGCCGCGAGCTGCACGATGGCCGGCGGCGCGTTGACCGTGACGTTATGGCTGACCGAGTCGGTGGCACCGTTGTTGTCGGTGACGGTCAAGGTCACCGAATAGGTCCCGCCCGTCGCGTAGTCGTGCGTGGGAGAGACCCCGGAGGCGGCAGGGCTGCCATCCCCGAAGTTCCACGACCGTGCGGTGATGCTGCCGTCCGCGTCGCTTGAGCCTGAGCTGTCGAACGACGCCTGCAGGAAGGTGGTCGAGCTGGTGAAGGCAGCCGTGGGCGGGATGTTGGGCGGCGGCGCTGTCACAGTGACGGAATGGCTGATCGACCCGGTATCACCGTCGTCATCGGTGACGGTCAGCGCCACCGTGTAGGTCCCGGCTGAGCCGTAGGTGTGGTTGGGGGAGGCACCCGAACCCGCTGGCGTGCCGTCGCCGAAGTTCCAGGAGTACGACACCACGACACCGTCGGCGTCGGACGAGCCCGAGCCGTCGAACGAGGCGGTCAGGAAGCTCGACGAATGGGTGAAGGCCGCAGTCGGCGGCTGGTTGGGCGTCGGCACACCGTCGGGCAGCGTCGTCGCCTTGTAGACGTTGACGTTGTCGAATCGGGCTACCACGGGTGCGTTGGTGACGGTGCCGGCCAGGAACGAGTGGAAGCCGATGGCGCCGGTGCTCTGCAGCGCGGCGGTGGTGTCGGTGCCGGTGGCCAGCCAGGCGCTCGGCTCCGGGTCGCCGAGTCGCCAGAGCTTGGCGCGCACGGTGGTCGGGGAGGTGCCGAAGGCTTGGGCGCGGATGTTGAGCACGTCTCCGGCGGCGTAGGTGATGCCGGCGACGTTGGCTTCGGCGACGATGGCGGTCTGGGCTCCGGCCGAGTCGGTGCGGAACAGGCCGAGCCGTACGGCGCCGCCGGGGACGAAGCGGACCTTGGCGCGGTAGTCGCCCTGTCCGGCGATGCGGCGCATCAGGATGCCCTGGTCCACGCCGGCGGTGCCACCCAGCGGTGCCTTGTCGAGGCTGACTGTGGCCTGCAGGTCGGTGTCGTCGGAGGCGAGACCGCCCAGGAACACCGACGGGCCCGAGCCGGCCGACGGCATCTTGATGGTGCCGACGCCTGCGCCGACCGCGAAGTTCGGGGCGTTGCCGTTGATCGTCCACGGGCCGCCCTGGTCAGCGGTGCCCCAGGCGTTGGTCACCGTCCGCGAGAAGGCATCCGCAGCCAGCTGCACCACGGCAGGCAGGCCCGAGACGTTGACGTCATGGCTGACCGAGCCGGTGCCGCCACGGTTGTCGGTCACGGTGAGGGTGACCGTGTAGGTCCCCGTTGCGGCGTAGGTGTGCGTCGGGGAGGGTCCGGACCCGGCTGGGGTCCCGTCCCCGAAGTTCCACGAGTACGACGCGATCGTCCCGTCGCTGTCCGTCGAGCCGGTGCCGTCGAAGGTAGCCTGCAGTCCGTCCAGGGACGTGGTGAAGGCTGCGTTCGGCGGCACGTTGGGCGGCGGGTCCACCACGGTGACGGACTTGGTGACGGAGCCGGTGCCGCCACGGTTGTCGGTCACCGTCAGCGTGACCGAGTAGGTGCCGGCAAGCCCATAGGTGTGGGTCGGTGTAACGCCTGACCCTGCCGGGGTGCCGTCTCCGAAGTTCCACGAGTAGGACGCGATCGTCCCGTCGACGTCTGAGGAACTAGAGCCGTCGAACGACGCGGTGAGGAAGTTCTCCGAATGCGTGAAGTTCGCCACCGGAGGGTCGTTGGGCGCTATGCCGCCGCCGGCCTCGTAGTGAGCGCGCACCTCGCCCACGGGCAGCACGCGGTTGTACACCGCTGCCTCGTCGAGCGAGCCGGAGAAGTAGTTGCTCGTCGCGCCGCCCCACGTGTTGTCCCCGCCGATGCGCCAGTAGCCGGTGAAGGCCTGGGCGACGGTGTTGGGGTCGGAGCCCACCAGAGCGCCGTCGACGTACAGCTTCATGCCGTCGAGCCCTTGGGTGGCGACCATGTGGTGCCACTGGTTGTTGTTGTAGCTGGCAGCGGTGTCGAAGAACACCTGTGCTCCGGTGTAGGCGCCGAAGCGCAGGCGCCCGTTGTTGAGCATGTACACGTGCCGGTCGTAGCTGCTGCTCGAGCCGCTGGCCGAGGAGCCGAACCCGATCAGCTTTCCACCCTGGGTAGTGCTGGTCTTGAACCAGAGCTCCTCGGAGTAGCGCGTCGGGTTGACCTCAGCAATGGTCGCGCCGACGGAGCCGCTCGACCCGTTGGTGGTGATGCCGTTGTTCCCAGGAATCGGACCCGTGACGTTCTTCGTCACCCCGGATCCGGTGTAGGTGCCCGGGTTGAAGTACCTGCTGGTGTCGTTGGCGACGGTGCCCGACGTCTCGTTGAGGCGCCAGTAGAGCTCCGGCCCGCTGTTGTAGACGGCCTTGCCATATGCGTCAGCCGGTACGGCGGGCACGGCCAGGGTCCTGCCGCTGTCCACGAAGTGCTTCTGGACCTTCTGGACCGAGAGCGCAGAGTCGTAGATCGAGACGTCGTCGATCGTGCCGGCGAACCAGTTGCTCGTGGGACGGCTCGGCCAGCCGGAGAGGTTGTCCCCGCCGATGCGCCACCGGCCAGTGAACTGCTGGCCGCTGGTGACCGAGGAGTCGTAGGCGACCCGCTTGCCGTCGACGAAGAGGCTCATCCCGTTGTCGTCGAGCGTGCCGATGACCTGGTGCCAGTTGTTGTCGCGGTAGGTGCTCGGGCTGCGCAGCGTGCGCAGCGCTCCGTTGTTCACGCCGAACCGCAGGTTGCCGTTGTTCTCCATGTAGATGTGCCGGTCGTAGTTAGAGCTGGAGCCGGTGGCGGCGTCGCCGTACCCGACGATCTTGCCGCCGCGGCTCGTGCTGGTTCGGAACCATGCCTCGATCGAGAACGCCCCGGGGGTCGCGACGGTCCCGTTCGTGCCCGCGGTTCCGGAGCTGCTTCCGCTGAACGTCGTGGCTGTGTCGGAGTCACCCGTGATGGCCCCGGTGACGCCGCGCGTCATCCCGCCGCCGGTCATGTCGCTGAACCCGACGAAGTCGAGTAGTGCGCTGCCGCTGCTCTCGCCGAGCCGCCAGTACGAGCTGGCACCGTCGTCGACGACGCCCTTGGCGTATGGCAGTAGCACGGCGTTCGAGATGGTCACCGGCGCTGACTCCGGGCTGACCGAGTTGTTGTTGAAGGGATCGGATGCCTTTACCCGATAGGTATGGCTGGACCCGGGCGTGAGCCCGGTGTCGATGAACCCCAGCGTGGGCCGAATCCAGAAATTCGACTTCGACGTGACCGTGTAGATCGGCGTGCTGCCGCCGTCCCGGTACAGGTCGTAGCGGATGTTCTCGTTGTCCATGTCCCACTGCGAGAGCCAGCGGACCCGCGCCTCGCCCGAGGAAACCGAGGAGGCCTGCAGCTTGGCGTCGAAGCCCTCCATGCCGCGCTTGTTCGGGGCCAGCTCTCGCCTGGTGTAGCGGACCAGGCCCTGCTGGGGCTTGTAGTTCGCCTGCCGGAACTCACCGCCGACGACCAGGTAGTCGCTGTTCCCCGCGAGCGACCAGCCTGCCTGGCCCTGACCGGTGTAGACACCGGCGAGCAGGTACGGGAACCAGTGCAGGTTGTTGGAGGCCGGCCAGCCGTTGAAGTTCCAGCCGTAGTTGTCAGGGCCCTTGTTGACCCCAGGGGTGGTCGGGTGGGTGGGCGAAGCCAGCAGATAGTGCCAGGTGCGCGGGGTGGTCTCGGGGAACTCGTTGATCCAGCTGCAGTCATGGCTGTGGCTCACGTCGTACAGGACACCGTTCATCGGGAAGGTGTCGTAGGTGTCGCCGTGACAGTCGTTCAGCCAGGCAATGGCGCCGGTGGTCGGGTCAGCCGCGAAGGTGTGCTCGAAGTTCGTGGGTCCGCCGAAGGCATAGCCGGTCCCGTAGATCTGGTCTCCGTCGGCACGCAACGAGACGATGGCGCCCGTCGATCCGGCATTGCGGATGGTCTGGTTCGCTGCCCAGGGACGGTTCTCACCTGTGACGGCATCGAGGCTGCCCATACCGTAGTTCGGCTGGCCGTTCAGCGTGGAGAACGGCCCGCCGACGATGACGCGGGACTTGTCGGGTGTCAGCACCATCGACCAGACGTTCTCGTCGTCGGCGCTGGGGTTCCAGGGCAGGATCGCGCCGTTGGAGGCCTGGAAGGAGGCCAGGCGCATGCGCGTACTGGCCCCGACGGCGGTGAAGGCACCGCCGACCCAGACCGTGTCGTTGGTGGCCTGGACAGTGCGAACGTTGCCGCCGATGTTCGGGGTGAAGCCGGGGACCAGCGCGCCCGTCGCGGTGTCGAAGGCCACGATGTGGCCTCGGGCGAACCCGTCCACCGCAGTGAAGTCACCGCCCACGTAGATGCGCTGGCCGTTCGGGGAGGGTGTGACGAAGAGACCCTGGGCGTTGAGGGAGTGGCTGAACGACGCCACACGTTCCCCCGTGGTGATGTCATAGGCGAAGATGTTGAGCGCGTCGACCTCGCCAGGACCACCCACGTCCACACCGGGGGGGCGTGCCTTGGTGAAGCTGCCGACGGCGTAGACCGTGTTGCCGACGACGGCCTGGCTCCACACCACGCCGTTGATCTGCCAGGTCGGCAGCGCATCAGCCGAGACGGTTTCTAGTGTCCCCGGATCGGGCTGCGTATCCGCCTGTGCAGGCGGGCCAGCCATCAGGCTGAGGCCGGCGACTACCAGAACTAGCGCTGCAACGCGCCCCAAGATCCGCGCGAAGGCTTCATGCCACATCTGCAGGACTCCCCACCCAGGAGCGCGCCAGCCCCAGACCCCCCGGGGCAGATGGACCACTCCTCGTGCCCACGAGTGTATGACGCGATCCGAAGTGGTCACTATGGGTCGTTTGGGGGACTAGTCAATGGTCAGGTCATGGGTAGGACGGCCTACGGCGTAGGGCCGGTACCAGGCCTTAGCCGGGCCCCTCGGGCCGTCCGGTGACCGTCCGCGGCTGGGATAATGTGACGCGGTGACGTTGCGGCAGCCGAGCCTGGTCTTCCCGCCGGGTGAGGCCGGGGTTGTGCTGCCACGCAAGCACCGCGAGACCGCACTTCTCGGGCTCACGATGTACACCGCGTCCCGACCCGTCGTGATCCGAGCACAGCAGGTCGCTTTCGCCGTGGTCCGTGCCCTCGGGCCGGCCGTGCTACCGGCGCGGAGGACCGAGCTGGCCATCGGCGAGTGGGATGCGCTGGTGAGCTCGTGGAATGCCGAGCTCGGCCAGGTGTCGAGTGTCGCCATGTATCAGCGCAAGGATCCCCGAGCTGGCCTGACGATGCTGGTAGGCCGGGACGGTGCCGCTCCGGTCCTGGTCAAGTGCCGGCGGGACAGCGCCGGGATCTCGACCGAGCAGCGAATGCTGGCGGAGATGAGCAGCCGCGCGGTCGCAGGCTTGAACACGCCACTCCCGGCGGGGGAGGGCGTCACCGCCGATGGTCTCGCCTGGGCGGCGCAGGAGTTCGTCTTCCGCCGCCCGCATCGACCTCAGTTCGAGCTGGATCCCAGCCAGCTCACCGAGCTGGGAGAGGCAGTGTCGGAGTGCCTGACGACCCTGGGCCGCGTCCCACCCCGCGAGGACTGGGTGCCCGTGCACGGAGACCTGACCCCGTGGAACCTTCGCCGCGACCACGAGGACCGGATCTGGCTCATCGACTGGGAGGACGTCGGCTTCGCTCCCCAGGACGCTGACTCCGGCTACCTCTCGCTCAGCGCGGCAGCCCTGCGGGGGACGACCCTGCCGGCGTTGGCACCTGAGGTCGTGGACTACTGGTCGGCCGTGGTGGCCGAGCGCGTGGGCCAAGGACACCCCCAGGCGATCAACCACGCGATGCTCGCCCTCCTCGAAGGGCTGAGCCAGCCGTCGTGACGATGATGACGTCCCTCGGGCCCCGAGGGACGTCATCGTCAGGCGGCCGCTTCTCGCTAGGCTGCCGGACCTACCACGGTGAGGTCGTCGAATCGCGCTTGGATGGGAGCGTTGGTGACTCCGGACGACAGGTAGCTGTGGAAGCCCGTCGCGCCCACCGTCTGCAGGCCCGGGGTCAGGTCGGTCACGCTCACCGTCCAGTGGGCCGGCTCGCTGGTTCCGGCAGGCCAGACCTTCGCCTGCAGGGTTGTCTGTCCCGTCCCGATCGCCTGGACCCTGACATTCAAGACCTGGCGGGCCGAGTACGCCACCCCTTCGATCGTGGTCTCGGGGACCAGCACCGTAGGAACGCCGACCGCGTCGGTCCTGACGAGCCCGAGACGGACGCCGCCACCCGGGAGGAAGCGGAGCCTGGCCCGGTAGTCACCCTTGCCCTCGACCTTACGAATCACGACGCCCTGGTCTACCCCGCCCGACCGGCCGAAGGGCACCTTGTCGAGGCTGACCTTGACGGTGAGGTCGCTGTCGAGCGCCGTGCCGGCGCCGACGTACACCGAGGGGCCGGTCCCGGTCCGCTGCATGGTCAGGGTGCCGGTCCCGCCACCGACCGAGGCGTTGCTCTTGCTGCCCGTCACACTCCAGGCGCCCCCGGTGTCGGCCATACCCCAGCCCCTCGCGATGTTGCGTGCGAACAGGTCGGAGATCGTCGTGATCAACGAAGGCCCCGGGTCGGCCACGCTGGGCACGACGACGGTGTGGGCCGCCGTGGCGGTCGCGCCGTCGTCGTCGGTGACCGTCAGGGTCACCGTGTACGACCCGAGTGCTGCGTAGCGGTGGACGGCCGAGGCGCCGGCATCCGCCATGCCGTCACCGAAGTCCCACTCGTAGCGCTGCACCGAGCCATCGGCATCGGTCGAGCCGGTCGCGTCCAGCGAGACACTCATGTCGTCGACCGCCACGGCGAAGCGGGCCGTCGGGCTGAGGTTGCCCGGGACCGTGACGACCAGGGACCCGACGGCAGTCGCTCCCTCGTTGTCGGTCACGGTGAGCTTGACGATGTAGTTGCCTGGCTTGGCGAAGGCGTGGGTAGCGGTCTTTCCCGTGCCTGAGGTTCCGTCACCGAAGTCCCAGGCGTAGGCCACCACCGTGCCGTCGGGGTCTGACGAAGCGCTGGCGTCGAAGGACGCGTCGAGCTTGGTCACCGCACTCTTGAACGAAGCAGTCGGTACGCCGTTGGCGGGAACCGTGACCGTCTTCGTCACGCTCGCCTTGGCGCCATCGTTGTCGGTCACCGTGAGAGTGACCGAGTAGGTGCCCGTCGCGGCGTAGGTGTGCGTCGCGGTCCTACCGGTGCCGGTGGCGCCGTCGCCGAAGTTCCAGGCGAACGACGACAGCGTCCCGTCGGTGTCGGCGGAGGCTGCGCCGTCGAAGGTTGCGTCGAACTTGGCGACCGTGCTGGCAAAGGCCGCGGTCGGCGGCTTGTTGGCAACGACCGAGATGACCTTGGTGGTCGCGGCCGTGGCACTGCCGTCGTCGGTGACGGTCAGCTTGACCGAGTAGGAGCCCGCACTGGGGAAAGTGTGGGTCACCGTGCGCCCGGTCCCTGTCGTGCCGTCGCCGAAGTCCCAGGCGTAACTGATGACTGTCCCGTCCGCGTCCGAGGACGTCGAGCCGTCCAGGGCCGTGGACAGTTTGGTCGACGTCGAGACGAACGATGCGGTCGGAGGCTTGTTTGCCGGCGGG
Source organism: uncultured Actinomycetota bacterium (assembly GCA_963769585.1). Taxonomy (GTDB): domain Bacteria; phylum Actinomycetota; class Actinomycetes; order Propionibacteriales; family Nocardioidaceae; genus SSC3. The sequence goes on along the minus strand of CAVYMJ010000006.1, from coordinate 2,564,978 downwards.
GGCGTTGACGACTGAGCGCTGCTCCAGGCTCCGAGGGTCTTGGAGCCAGCCGGCTGTCCCGCCAGTGCCGCTACATCCGCCGGAAGTGGCTGGGCCACTGCGCTGGTGGCGCTGGTCGTTGTTGCCGTGGCCTTGGCCTGGGAGTCGACGATGTCGCTGGTCGCCAGCTGACCGGTGACCTCCTGGCCCGACGCGGTTTGGAAGCCCTTGAGGTCCGTGTACACGAACGGGTTGGTCGAGCCGGACGACCAGACGACTAGCCAGTTCGGCGACGTCGTCGAGATCCGCTGGTACAGGTTGCCGTTCGGCCTGACTCCCATGGTCGTCGCGCTGCGCTTCTTGGTGTAGTCCTCGACGCAGAGCAGGCAGTTGCCGGTGCTGGGCTTGGCCACGACATTGTTGCTCAGCTGGATGTCCTCTGTGATCCACGGGACGGTCGGGTCGGGCTTGGGCCGCCTTGCGTCGTAGCCCGGGAACGTCAGGTCGGAGGCAAGGCGAGAGTCCTGGACGACGTTCAAGGGACGGGCGTTGCCCAGGAACGTGTTGTTCCAGACCTTGACGTGGCCAGTGTTGTCGATCTGGAGTCCGTGGCCGCCGTTGTTGGCCACCACGTTGCCCGCGACCACGCCGGTGTCGGAGATCTCCAGGAAGATGCCGTGTCCGGTGTTGTTCCTAACCTGGTTGTTGAGCAGGTTCATCGAGTAGTTGGACACGTCGAACCAGATGCCGGTCCCGTAGTTGCCGGAGAACTGGCTGTTTTGGATCGTGATCCCGCGGCTGCGGTGAACCTTGATCCCGCCGGAGACCGGTGCTTGGTTGAACCTCTCGACGTTGTTCCCGTTTGCCTCTACCTGGTCCAGAGCCAGGTTGTAGGCGCCCGAGGCATGGATACCGAGCATGCCGTTCTGGTTCGACGTGACGTTCGTCAGGCTGATGTTGTCGGCGATGGCACTGATACCTGTCGTCGCGTTCTGCGAGACCTCGACGTTGTCCACTTTGATGCCGGGGCGCTCGAGGGTGATGGTGCCCATGTGCGGAACCGACGGCGCGAAGCCGATGACACCGAAGCCCGAGAGGACGGTGTTCGCGCCGCGGATCGACATGGCCTTGTCGAGGGTGCTGGCTCGGACCGCGTGCCCGGTCGGGTTCGAGCCGATGATCAGCTGTTGTGCGGGGTAGTCGACGGCGAAGGTGCCCGCCTTGACCTCGGCAGCCGTCTTGACCTGCTTGAACGGCTGACCGTCGAAGAAGACCTGGTCGGGCCACGACGCCATCGGGTAGCTCGGGTTGACGAAGCCCCAGCCGGACTCGGTGCCGTCAGCCGCGCCCCAGGTGTACGTCGGGCTGTTGTCGAACTGGGTGGTCCAACCGTCGCGTACCCAGATTGCTCCGGACTGTCTCCAACCGGTGACCGCCGAGGTCCCGTCGAACGTCACCTTCTCACCGGGGAAGCTGCGCAGGGTCAGGCCGTCCTTCGACACCGTCACCTGCTGGTGGTAGGTCCCGCCTCGGAGGTAGATCGTGTCTCCCGAGGAAGCCCTGGAGACGGCTGCGTTCACCGTGGCCAGCGGACCGGACTGGTCGCCGCCAGCCGCGTCGGAGCCGGTAGGCGCGACGTACCAGGTGCGAGACGCGGCCGAGACGACCGATACGCCGGCGACGCCGACGCCGACCGTGGCGAGCGCAGCGACGAGTGTTGCCGCGGCGAGGCGCCGGGGGGCCCAGTGGCTCCGCGCATCCTTGTGTTTGGGCGCATCGAGGTGCGCGTGTCGCGGGTTCATTAGCCGTGTCCCTCCCAAGACTCGGTTAGCGAAGTGCCCACCCCTGGGGCCTCGGGGGAGGCCCACACGAAAGCTGTTGAATTGTGAAAGTCGCCGACCGAGGGTGCGGATCCCCACCCACACTCTCTTGGCTTGGAGCGACTGTAGTTGAACGACGTCGCAATTGTCCGAAAACACCTAATCTTTCTGAAGTGTCTGAGATGAGACGCAGGGCTCGGGGGGCGGGGGACGGGGTTTGGTCGCAGTTCGCGGACCTCAGGTGCCCTCGGGGTTCGTCTGCGGGTTTTCCCCGGGGCTGGGTACCATGGCAGGAAATGCATGCCGGATTGCCCCGGTTTCGGGGCGGGGGGTTTCATCATGTCCGCTGGTTCCACGCTCAGCGACCGCTTCGTGGCGGTCGTCGTGCTCACAGCTCTCGGGCTCGCAGTCGGGGGGTGCAGTGGCTCGGGCTCGCCCGAGGCTGCGGCAGACCCGACCTCGACAGCCAGCCCTACACCGACCGGGACACCGACCGGCAAGGGAGGCAAGGGCGGCAAGCAGGCCCCCGACGACCCGGAGACCACGGGGACGGCAAGCCCCGTCCCTGACGTCGTCGTGGCGACGTACACGCCTATCAAGCGAGACGGGAAGGCGCCGAAGCCGACCGTCACTGCTGCCGCCGTTCCGTTCAACAAGGTGGTGCGTTACACCGACGGGCTGCGTCTCGACATCGTCGAGGTCAAGCAGGGCAAGGTGGAGGGCAAGGGTCCCGGCGTCCTGGTCGGACAGCCGAGCACATCGGTAGCACTGCGAATGACCAACAACAGCGACCGGGCTGTCGACCTGTCGGCGGTGGTGGTCACCATGCTCTACGGACGTCAGAGCCGCCAGGCGCGGCCCGTGTATGACAACGAGACAGCCAAGGACTTCACCGGCAGCCTGGCTGTCGGTAGGTCCGCCGACGCCACCTATCTCTTCTCTGTCCCGCGCGACCAGCTCAAGAGGCTGCGGATGTACGTCGACTTCGACGGGATCCACACGGTTGCTCAGTTCCGAGGGTCTCTCGCGTGACCGAAGTCTCCCCGATCTAGTCCGGGCCGCGCACCCGACTTCGCGCCATGGCCCGAATGGGTCATGGTGAGCTTTTTCGGGCATCAGGTACCCTCTGCGTGAGGCGCCACCGTGTCTACCTGGGGGGTTCTAGGTAGGTGAGCGCCCATTGGGGTGTTTCTCGTCATGGTCGCTTCCGACCGCATTCGCATGCGCGCGTCGATCTTGGTCCTTGCACTGGCGGTTGCCGGGCTCTTCGTCGTGACTCCGACTACGGCGACCGCGGACACTCAGCCAGCCACCGGAGTGGACAAGACCGTCGCCGCGGATGCGCTTCCGACGTGGCAGATCAACGGCGTGGTCTGGAGCCAGGTCATCGTTGGCAACACCGTCTATGTCGTCGGTAGCTTCAGCAAGGCGCGCCCTCCGGGTGTTGCGGCAGGGGGGGTGGGCGAGGTCGACGCGCAGAACATCTTCGCGTACGACATCCGCACCGGCGAGCGCGTCGCCTCCTTCAGTCACACGCTGAACGCCCAGGGGCTCTTCGTCACCAAGTCCCCCGACGGCACCCGGATCTACGTCGGCGGTGACTTCACCGCGGTTGACGGCGTGGCTCGCGGGCACATGGCCGCCTTCGACACCGCGACGGGCAACCTGGTCGGCAGCTTCTCGCCCAACGTCGGCGGGAACGTGCGTGCGATCCAGGCGACCAACGACACCGTCTGGGTCGGTGGCGCGTTCACCGCGGTCGGCGTCGCCTCGCGGATCAGGCTGGCGGCCTTCCAGGCGTCCGACGGCGCGCTGCTGCCGTGGAACCCCACCGCCGACGACGAGACGGTGTGGTCGATGCTGCTCACCCCGGATCGGAGCAAGATCGTCCTCGGCGGCGCGTTCACCAAGCTCAACGGCCAGCCGTCGTACGGCATGGGCGCGGTCGACCCGACCACAGGAGCGAAGCTTCCTTGGGCGGCGGAATCGGTGATTCGCAATGCTGGGTCGACCGGTGCGATCGTTTCGCTGCGCACCGACGGCCAGCAGGTCTACGGCACCGGGTATGCCTTCGGCGGCCCGACAAACTTCGAGGGCTCGTTCGCGGCCGACCCCGGCACAGGAGCGGTCGTGTGGCTCAACGACTGTCACGGCGACACCTACGACAGCACTGTGATGAACGACGTCGTCTACATCGTCAGCCACGCACACGACTGCATCTGGACCGGTGAGTTCCCTGAGACCAACCCGCGGTCGTACAACTACCTGCTCGCCTCGCCGACGTACGCGACCGGGGTCAACACCGGCCCCGACAACTACGGGTGGGACCACAGCGGCAGGCCGGCATCCAACAAGCTGCACTTCTACCCCAAGCTCACGGCCGGCACCTACACCGGTCAGTACCAGGCGGGCTGGTCGCTGGCCAGCAACGGCGACTACCTCGCAGTCGGCGGCGAGTTCCTCACCGCGAACTACAAGGGCCAGCAGGGCCTGGTCCGCTACGCCCGCACCGGGATCGCCCCGAACAAGCGCGGCATGGAGAACTTCGCCCCTGACGTGAAGGCTGTCTCTCCCGGCAACAACGAGGCGCGGATCTCCTGGCGTTCGCAGTGGGACATGGACAACCAGAACATCCGGTACGACCTGTACCGCGATGGCGGGAGCACGCCCATCTACACCGTCACCTCGCCGTCGAGCTGGTGGCAGCTGCCGCGACTGACCTACGTCGACGCCGGTCTGGCGCCGGGCTCGACGCATACCTACCGGGTCAAGGCCTCCGACCCCTTCAACAACAACTCGGTCAGCCCGGAGTCGGCCCCGGTGACGATCACGTCCGGGTCGGTCGACGCGTATGCGGCCGATGTCCTCAATGACGGGGCCGCCTACTACTGGCGGTTGCACGAGCCGAGCGGCAACACGCTCATCGACACGACGGGCGTGGACTCGATGAGCACGGGTAACGGGTTGACGCGCAATGTCTCAGGTGCCATCCCGGACAACGCCGCGACCACCTTTAGCGGGTCCAGCACTGGGAGCGCCGCGACCTCCACCGCGATCCAGCCGCCAGCTACCTTCACTCTGGAGACCTGGATCAAGACCAGTACGGCCGCAGGCGGCCGGATCATCGGCTTCTCCAACGCACAGACCGGCAACAGCACCTCCTTCGACCGGCACCTGTACCTGGACAGCAACAAGCGCCTCGCGTTCGGCGTGAACAACTCCTCGAACCGCACGGTGACCAGCGTCGACACCTACGCTGACGACAAGTGGCACCACGTCGTCGGAACGATGGGTAGCTCGGGCATCGCCCTGTACGTGGACGGGAAGCGCGTCGGCTACAACTCGTCGATCACCGTCGCGAAGAACTACGCGGGCTATTGGCGCCTGGGGGGCGACACGCTGAGCAGCTGGCCGAACCGGCCGACGAGCGGCTACTTCGCGGGCACCATCGACGACACGGCCGTCTACGACCGTGCACTCTCGGCGGCGACAATCCAGAAGCATTACCAGAACAGCGGCCGCGCTCTTGCCGTGCCCTCGGCTCCGGCCGATGCCTATGGCCAGGCCGTCTACAACGACAACCCTGACCTGTACTGGCGTCTGGCGGACACGTCCGGGCTGACCGCCAAGGACAGCGGCAGGCTCTTCGTCGAGGGCGCCTACAAGAACAAGGGCGTGGCCTACGGCGTGGGCGGCGCCACCGCCGGCAACGCAGCCGTGACCCTCGACGGCAAGGACGGATTCATTGCTGCGCAGGTCGCTGAGACCCGCCCGTCGAGGTTCTCCAGCGAACTGTGGTTCAAGACCAACACCACCAAGGGCGGCAAGCTGATCGGCTTCGGCTCATCGGCCACCGGCTCGAGCAGCAGCGCCGATCGGTACGTCTACATGCTGGATGACGGCGTGCTCAGGTTCACCGTGAAGGCTCTGGGCGCCGACGTTGCGATCAGCTCGAAAGGGAGCTTCAACGACAACAAGTGGCACCACCTGGTCGCGACCCAGGGGGACAGCGGCATGAAGCTGTACGTCGACGGCCTGGTGGTGGCCTCACACAGCACGGCTGCAGCCCAGGCCTTCACCGGCTACTGGCGAGTCGGTGGAGGTGACTCCACCCTCGACGGAGCTGAAAGCAGGTTCTTCGCCGGCTCCGTCGACGAGGCGGCCGTCTACGCAAGGGCCCTCACCGCTGAGCAGGTCGCCGGGCACTTCACGGCGGGCGGAGGCAAGGTTCCCAACGTCGCGCCAGCTGCGGCCTTCACATCGACCAAGAGCTACCTGTCCGCGTCTTTCGATGCTTCGGGATCCACCGACCCGGACGGCACTGTTTCCTCCTACTCGTGGAACTTCGGTGACGGGTCCGCTTCAGGCACGGGGATCTCGCCGACACACGTGTACGCCGGCACCGGTACCTACACCGTGACGCTGACGGTGACCGACAACGACGGAGCCACCGGGACGCGGAGCCAAACCATTTCGGTGACCGCCGCGCCGCCGCCCACCGCCGCCTTCACCAGTTCCAGCAACGGCACGACGGTCACCTTCGACGGCTCGGGGTCCTCGGACGTCGACGGCTCGATCGTGTCGTACGCGTGGGCCTTCGGGGACAGCTCGACGGGATCCGGCGTCTCACCTCAGCGCACGTACGCTGGCCCGGGCACGTACCCGGTGACGCTGACGGTGACCGACGACGACGGCAACACCGGTTCGGTGAGCCACAACGTCACCGTGACCACGACCCCAACGCCCGTTCTCCTGGCCCGTGACCTCTTCCAGCGCATCGTGGCGAACGCCTGGGGTACGGCGACGCAGGGCGGGGCCTGGAGCGCCAACGGCAACGCCCCGAACTTCCAGGTCGACGGCAACGTGTCCTCGTTGCGCATGCCGGCAGCCGGCACGGGCCCATCGGTCTACCTGCCCGGCGTCTCCTCGGACGACACCGACCTGGTCACGTCGTTCAGTCTCGACGTCCTGCCAGTCGGCGGCACGTTAGGTGTCGACCAGGGGATCGTGGTGCGGCGCATCGCGGGCCAGGGCGACTACAGGGCCAAGGTCCGCGTGCTCCCGGACGGTTCGGTTCGGCTCGGGCTCTTCCGCAGCGACGCCGCTGGGGTCCAGACAGCCGTCGTACCGGGCGAGGTGGTCACCGCGGTGAGCTACGTCGCCGGAAGCGTGCTGCGCGTCCGAGTCCAGGCCTTCGGCAACAGCCCGACCACCCTCCGCGCCAAGCTGTGGCCCGAGGGCTCTCCGGAGCCGAGTGCCTGGGCCACCTCGGGGACCGACTCGATCGGGGGCTTGCAGGCACCCGGCATGATCGGGTTCCACTCGTTCCTGGCAGGCACGGTGACGAACGCGCCGATCAAGGCGATCTTCGACAACGTGGAGGTCTACCGGGCCAGCAGCCTTCAGTAGGGAAGCTGGTTGGCATGGCAGGAGTTACGTACGACGAGGGGATGCTCCAATGGTGATCGCAACGGTGTGGGCTGTGATGACGTTCCTGGCCCTGGGCGGCGTGCTCGGCGCCGTCCGCGGCCTCGAGCGGGCGACGGGCATTGTCGGGGAGCCCTCGCGACGGCTGGGGATCATGCTGGCTGGAGGGTCGGCATTGGGCCTGGTCGTCATCGGGGTGCTGTACCAGGTGCAAGCCGTGAGCAAGCTGGACGGCCGGTTCGTGGAGCAGCTCGCCGATGCGCGGAGCGATGCCCTCGTGTCAGCGCTACGGGTGGTTACGACCCTGGGCGACGTCGTTCCGTCGTACACGCTCGCCGCGGTCCTGGCTATCTGGCTGATTCAGCAGCGGGGCTCGGGCCTGTGGCCACTGTTGCTTCCGGCATTGCTGCTGCTGGAGCTGGCCCTCCAGTTCGGCTACAACAAGATCTTCCCTGTCGACACGTTGGAGGTGGTGCTCCCCGACGTACCGATCGACGGGGCGGGCTCGATCCCGTCGGGCTCTGTGGCGCGGCTGCTGACGATCTTCGTGGTGGCCTGCCTGATCTACCGACGGTCCAGGCCGGCTGGTGACGGGCGCTGGCTGACGACGGTCGGCGCGACCCTGGTGCTGGTGGAGATAGTGACCCGCGTGTACCTAGGAAGGCACTTCGTCTCCGACATCGCGGGTGGCCTGCTCCTGGGGATTCTGTTGTCGCTTCTGGGGGCTTTCCTGCTGTCGCTGGCGAGGCCAGTATCACGCCGCTCTGTGTGACTTGGCGGCAGCACCGAGGAGCGCAGGTTAGAATAGGGGATGCCCCCCACGGCCCTTACCCTTGCCCTGACGACTGCCTCCGTCGTGCTCGCGCCCGCTTTGACTGGAATCGCCGCAGCTGAGCCCCCGGAGCCCAACCTCCGACCCGCACGTGCCTGGTACGTAGCAACAAACGGGAGTAACCAGCACAAAGGGACGCTGCGACGTCCGCTCGCCACGATTGATGTCGCGATCCGGCGGGCCCATTCAGGCGACACCATCTTCCTGCGTCGAGGTAGCTACCACCAGTCGGTGACGGTCGACAAGGACAACCTCACGATCCGCAACCAGCCGCGTGAACGAGTCACCCTGGACGGGACCTCGCGCGTCACCGGCTGGCGCCAGAGCGGATCCGTCTGGGTGCGTGACGGCTGGACCCAACGATTCGACCACAGCCCCACCTACTCGTGGGGCGCCCAGGACAGCACCCAGCCGAACTGGCAGTTCGTCAACCCGGCGCACCCCATGGCCGCCTGGCCGGACATGGTCTTCGTGGAAGGCAAGGCACTGAGGCAGGTGAGCTCGCCCTCGCAGGTCCGCGCCGGGACCTTCGCTGTCGACTACAACGCTTCGAAGCTGTACCTGGGCACGAACCCCTCCGGGCGCGAGGTCAGAGCCAGCACGATCGCGAAGGCCGTCTCCATCCGTGGGTCGAACACGGTGCTCCGTGGTCTCACGATCCGTGGGTACGGCTCCTCGGTCCCGCACATGGGGTCGGTCACCGTCGAGCGGCCAGGCGCGAGGTTGCGACGTTTGGTGGTCACCCAGAACGCCACCGTCGGCATTGGTGTGCTGGCTGACAACGCACGGCTCTCGCACGTACAGTCGAGCCGCAACGGGATGCTGGGCATCCACGCCTCCCAGGCCTACAACATGGTCCTGGACCACGTACGCGTGGCCCGCAACAACGTGGAGCGGTTCAACCAGGCTCCGAGCGCGGGTGGCATGAAGGTGCACCGCAGCCGCAACATCACAGTGCGGCACTCGGCGTTCCTCCGCAACCACGGTACGGGCGCCTGGTTCGACGTCTCCAACTACAACATCAAGTTCTACGACAACGCCGTACGCCGCAACGCCGGGCACGGCGTCTTCCTCGAGATCTCCGACACGGCCCTAGTGGCCGACAACGCGATCGCCCGGAACGGCGGTCACGGGCTCCAGATCGACAACGTCGGTCATGTGCGCGTCTGGAACAACTCGTTCCTGGGCAACGCGCGTCCGCTCAACATCGTGCAGGACGACCGGCTGGCGTCGAAGGGGACGTTCCCGGGCTACGACCCGCGGCGCCCCAAGCCCGACCCCACCGTGCCGTGGATCACCCGCGACATCCAGGTCGTCAACAATGTCATCTCGAACCCGACGAGTGCGGGCAACTGCCTGCTGTGCGTCGAGGACTACACCAAGCAACGCAGCGCCGAGCAGATGGGGATCTTCGCGAACGGCAACCTCTACCGCCGCGCCGCGACACACGCCCCCAAGTGGCTTGTGGTTTGGTCATCGGGCCAGCCGAATCCTCATGTGTACGAGACGCTGAAGGCCTTCCGTGCGTCGACCGGGCAAGAGGCCCGGGGGCGTGCCGCTAGGACCGACGTCCTGACCGAGCTTGGTTGGCCGACCTCGTACACCAACGACCGGGCCTCCCAGGTCAGCCTCGGACTGCCGGCAGACATCGCGAAGTACCTCGGCAAGAAGGCCGGCGCCAGACACCTGGGTCCCTGGCGGCGCTAGGTCCGCTCGCGAGCGCTCTCGATCGCAGCCCGTGCCCGGCGCGCGACCTCGCGCCACGTCACGAAGGTCGGCGGTGGGTCGATGCGCTGGATGCTGGCCGCTGCCACCGCGACCGCGATCTCCTTCACATCATGCGGATTGACGTAGGTCACCAGCTCGCCGAGGTTCTCGTGGAACACCTCGATGTCGCTGACCACAGCCGGGGTGCCGAAGTGAAGCGCCTCGATCGGTGGGAGCCCGAACCCTTCGTCGAGCGAGAGGTAGAGGAACAGGTCGGCGTTGGCGTAGAGCCACGCCAGCTCTGCGTCGCTGACCCCGGGCACGAAGACGATGTGACCACTCGCCCGAGCCGACTGCACCTCAGCCGGGAGATCCGCCCCCTTGCCGTCCTCTCCTCCGACCACGACCAGTGGCCGCTCGGGGGACAGCGCACCGGAGGCCAGCGCGGCCCGGAGCGTCAGTCCGAGGTTCTTGCGGATGTTGAGCCGGCCGACGGTGAGAAGGAAGTGCTCTAGCTTCTCGGCTACCTGCGGCCTGACTTGGGCGGCCTGGGTGAGGTTCGTCGCCACCGAGAGGCCGATGTCCTCGACTCTGCGGACCTTAGGGTTGCACCGCCTGATCCGGTCCGCCTCGTGCACGGACGAGGTGAGGACAAGCTCTGCACGACGAGCGAACCGCGGAATCAGCCAGAAGTAGGCGCGCTCGGCCCGGGTGAACCACTCGGGGTTGGTTTGGTACATCACGTCGTGGATGAAGGTCGCGGACCAGACCCCTGGCGGCGCGAAGTTCTGTGTGTAGGCGAGGTCGATGTTTCGCCGCCGTGCGCGAGCGGCATACTGTGCAAGCGTCGCGACCCCGTGCGGCTTCCCGAAGATCCTGACCGTCTCGACGTCACCAAACTCGCTCGCGATCTCATCGCGATCCCGAGGGCGGACGGCAAGGACGAACTCGTCTTCGGGGAACTCGGCCCGCCAGGCGCGAAGCACCTCGCGCACCACAACGCGACCTGAAACGGGGCCGGTGCTCCACCAATAAGTGTCGTAGAGGATTCGCATAGGTTCGGGACTTTCGGAAACCTGTGTTCGGAGTGCGCGATAAGATCGGCTTGGTCACCCTACCTGGGCGGCCGTCCGCGGTAGGACTGAGTCCCAGGAGTTCGGTGTGTCAATTGGCGAGTACCTGCTGGTGCTGCGTCGGCGCTGGAGGATCTGGATCGGCGGCTTGCTCCTCGGAGTGCTGGCTGCCGTCCTCATCAACACCTTGAGCCCGAAGAGCTACACGGCTTCAGCGACCTCGTTCGTGACCGTGGCCATCCCCGACGAGAGCGGGCAGGCTGCGATCTTCCAGCAGTCCCAGTTCGCTGTGCAGCGGGTGAAGTCTTACGGCAGCCTGATCCGCAGCCCACTCGTCCTGGAGCCCGTCATCGAGGCGGTCGACCCCAAGCTCTCCGTGGCTGCACTGCGAGCAAAGGCCAGCTCCAGCAGCCCCTTGGAGACTTCCCTGATCCAGGTCTCAGTGGTCGATGCGAGCCCGAAGATGGCGCGGGACCTCGCCAACGCGCTCTCGCGCCAGCTCGCAGACGTGGTCAAGGACCTCGAGACCCCCGAGGGCGCCAACAAGTCTCAGGTCCGCATCGACCTGACGAATCCTGCGGAGACGCCGGGCTCCCCGTCCTTTCCGCGGGTGAAGCTCAACCTGCTGCTGGGTGCCTTCTTCGGCCTGGCGATCGGGCTTGTCGCTGCCGTACTGCGCAACCAGCTCGACCGGCGAGTGAAGTCGCGCGACGACGTCCGCGCCGTGACAGGCACCAGCCCCTTGGGTGCGTCGCTCCGGGACTCGTCGCTGCGTCGCAACCCGGTAATGATGGACGGCTCCAAGGCTGCCGGCATCGAAGCCTTCCGGACGATCCGTACCGGTCTCCGGTTCGCCACCGTCGACTCCAACCTCAAGCACTTCGCGGTCACCTCGTCAGTTGGCAGTGAAGGAAAGTCCGTGCTCGCCTGCAACTTGGCGGCCTCGTGGGCCGCCAGCGGCGGCAAGGTCTGCCTCGTCGAAGCCGACCTCCGGCGCCCTGAGGTGGCTCACTACCTCGGTCTCGAGGGAGCCGTTGGCCTCTCCGATGTCCTGCTCGGAGAGGCACGGCTCGACGACGTGCTGATTCCGTGGAACCACGGTTTGCTGACGGTCCTTCCAGCCGGTTCCCTTCCGCCCGATCCCACGGCGCTCTTGGAGTCGGAGGCAATGCGTTCGCTGGTAAGTGAGCTCAGCAGCATGTTCGACATCGTCATCTACGACACCCCTCCGGTGCTGGCAGTCTCTGATGCACTGGTTCTCAGTGAGCAGCTCGACGGCGTGATCCTGCTGGCCCGGTCAGGCCGGACGACCAGGGATCAGCTGAGTGCCTCGCTCGACACCCTCGAGAAGACTCAAGCCCACCTGTTGGGCACCGTGCTCACGTTCGCTTCGGCCACGAAGGCGCATGCCTACGAGTCGGCCAAACGTCCGGCAACGCCGAGGCCAAAGGTCAACCCCGAACAAGGCTGACAGGCGACCCGCGGGCGTCAGGCAGAGCTGGTCGAGCCGACCGGCTCGACGACCCGTAGCAGCGACGCCCCGAACGACTGTGTCGCCTCAGTTATCCGGCGGCGTACCAGCGCATGAGCGACGGCGGTGCTGGCATGCGGGTCGGGGATGTCCAGCTCGGTGAAGGCTGCTGTGGTCCACGGCTTCAGCAGGCTTCTGCGCTGCTGTCGGGGGAACAGGGTCAGAGCGCCTCGGCTGGCGTCCATCTGGTCGACGAACCAGGCGAGCCTGTCCTCGCCGCGCAGATGGGCCGGCACCTCGTGCTCATCGAAGACTCGCTCGGCCAACCTGGCGGCCTCGATCATGGTGAAGGTCCGCTGGCGTGCCGCGACGTTGAGCCGTACCACGGCGGCCCGCTCTTCGAGCCCGGCAGCCAGCACCAGCTGGGCACGCCCGACCTCGCCGGGCGTAGCCGGGCGCACGCGGTGGGCCCTGCGGAAACCTGCCAGCTCGTCCTTGTCCAGGAGTCCCTTCAAGGTTCGGTCGCACAGCTCGGCGTCGTACGCCGCGGCGAGGCCCCGGCTACCGATCGAGATGGGAAGCTTGGCTGGACCTTCAAAGCGCTCGAGATGCTTGGTGAGCTGGGCCTGCATGCTTGGTGACCGACAGATGTTGCCCTGGCAGACCGTGAGAATCGTAAACGTCATGACGTGTCCGACCCTCCCTCCGAGAGTTGTGGCACCTTTGTCGAGGCTCCGATCGCACCGACAAGAAAAGCAAGGAAGGCCGGGCTCGAGTCGAACATCCCGCTCTCCAAGAGGCTGCGCAGGACCACGAGTACGAGCAACGGAAGCCACAACGCCCGGTAGGGCGAGCGACCGGCTCTGAGCATGGACGATAGCGCCCACAAGGCGAGCAGCGCGAGGCCGAACCAGCCGACCTGGACAAGCGCGGAGAACCAACTGCTGTCCAGGCCCTGCACACTCCAGAACCGAGCCGGGACGGGGATCTGCTTGAGCGCCAGGCCAGCTCCGAACCAGCGACTCCAGAAGTCGTCAGCCAGATGGAGTGCGGCGTTCCACGCGATGGTTCGCGAACTGAGAGTGGTGACACTCTGCGTACCCCCGCGTCCCACGTACTCCCCGAGCACGGAGGTGCCCAGGGCGACGTAGGCGACCACGGGAATGCCCACCACCACGGCGGTGAACGCACCGATGGAAACCCGCCGAGTGAACAGGTAGGTCCCCACGGTGGCCAGAACCAGGACGGCCAGCCCGGTTCGTGAGCCCGTCAACCAGGCGACCGCGGCGAGCCCGGAAGCCAGAGCGAGCTCCGGACCAGTGGCCACCCCACGCACCCACCGCCACAGCAGGGGGACCAGCGGGACACAGCACAGCACGGAGATCTCGTTCGGCGTCGCGGCCGGGATCCCCCCGGAGAGTCGACCAGACGTGAGCGTGCCGATGCCGGTCACGGTTGCGACCCCCGCGACGATGACCATCGCCTTGGTCAGCGCGCTGAAGGTGACCAGGGCTCCGTAGCGGCTGCACAGGACAATCACGACCGAAGCCGTGACGACCAGCCGCACCACCAGGATCAGGGAGGCGATGGTCAGGCCCCCGGCCAGTGCCGCGAGGGTCGCCACCGCGAGGTAACCGCCCAGCCAGCCCAGGGGCGCGACAGGGAGGGGTGGAGCATCGGGGCTGCGTGTCCCGGCGAACGCCACCAGCAGGGCGACGCCGGTCAGCAGCGCCTTGGCCATCACGACCGGGTCAGCGCCACCTGCGTAGAACTCTCCGCCCCGCCAGGCGATGACGGCGACAACGAGGAAGAGGCTGGCAGCGAACGCGGATCTCGGGACAGGCTGCAGAGGGCTCGGCTCGTAGGCCCTCGTGGAGAGCCTCGGCGCGACGTCGGAGAGGACGTCAGCTCGGCCAGAACTCATTGACCAGATCTCGCGTGCTGGCGATGTTGGACCGGCTGGACGCACCGAAGACGATCGACTCGACGTTGGGCTGGGAGCAGACCCAGCTCAGCGCCTCCCGCGCGGGAATCGCTCCCGAGGCGAGGACGGACATGGCGACGAAGCGCACCTCGTCACTGCGCAGCATCTGCTCGTAGGCGTCGAGACCGCCGCTCACGCGGAAGCCCACCTTGTTGTAGTTGGCGCAGATGATCGGCCGCTCGATGCCGAGATCCTTCAGCCGTGCTGCCAGCATCGGCGCGTTCATGGTGATGAAGCCCGGCTCGGCGTCGTACTTGCTGCGGACGTGGTCGTAGTAGACCCGGAACGCCTCGTCGAAGTGCAGGCCGAGCAAGAGGTCCACAACGACGTTCTGCAGGAAGACGACCGGCGTGGACAGCCCGGCCATCATCTTCATCTCGGCGTCGACCAAGAGCGTGATCAGTCCGTCGATGTCCTTCTTCGCGAGCGACTTGCCTCCGCGTAGCGCGGCATCGAAGAACCCCTCGTCGGGAAGAAACTTGCGGATCGCGCCCAGCATGCCCTCCTCTGTCACGGCGTTGGCGTACTTGTGGGCGTACGGCATGCAGGGGAAGAACTGGAAGTCCGGGTAGCGCTCGGGGTTGGCTCGTACATGATCGGCGATCTCCCCGATCCGGGCGTGCGTGGTGCACATGAAGGTCCGGATGCCCTCGTCGTAGGCCGTGTCGATCACGCTTTGTACGGCCTCGATGTCCTGGAAGCGCATCGCCTGGACGCGCGCCTTCTCCTCGGACATGTGGTTGATGCCGAAGAACTGGTTGTCCCCGAAGAGGAGGCGGTCCATGGTCAGGGTGGTCATCGGGCTTCTCCTGCGCGGTGAGCTCGGCGGCGGTCGATCATGCGGCGGAAGCGGCCTCTTGCCCGCTCGGGCTGGTGCAGCTGGGGGCCAATGCCGGACTCGCGTTCGCCCGCCGCATCGGCCAGAAGCAATGCAATGGCGCGGTCGGTGGCCGCTGCCGTCCTGAGGTCGCTGGACCCTTCGATGCTGCCGAGCTGGATGCGACGGACCCAGGAGTCGAGCTGGGCCGAGTACTCCTCGCCACGAAGGTAGAAGTCCACCGGCGGAGTCAGCTCCGTGGTGTAGCGGACGTTCCACCCTGGGTTGTACCCCTCTGGACGCTTCGCGTCCTCTCGCAGGTAGACCTGGCACTCCTGGCGGTCTGCATAGAGACGGCCGGTGGTCCCCCAGATGGAGATCTTGGTGGTCATCTTGCGCTGCGATTCGTCACTCCAGTTGACCGACAGCTGGCCTGTCACCCCGTCGCGGAACCAAAGGCCGGCGTACACCTCGTCGTCGATCTCACGGGAGAAGACGCTCCCGAGCACGGCTCCCCGAACGCCTTGGAGGTCGCCGAAGTACCAGTTGAGCAGGTTCAGCGGGTGAGCGGCGTAGTCGTAGAGCGCGCCGCCGCCCTGCCCCTTCTGGCTGCGCCAGGTGCTGCCCTGAGGCTTGAGGACGACGGGGCCGTAGGACTCGGCCAGGACATGCGTCACGCGGCCGAGAGCCCCTCCGTCGACCAGGCGCTTGACCTCCTGGAAGGCAGCGACGAACCGGTTGTGGTAGCCGACCTGTCCGACGAGCCCGGAGGTGGTGACCAGGTCGGCCAGCTCGGTGGCCTCGTCGGCGTCGAGACAGAAGGGCTTCTCGCAGAACACGTGCAAGCCGGCCGCGACCGCCTCGCGAACAATTGGCCCGTGGCTCTTGGTCGGGGTCGCGATGAGGAGGCCGTCGAGGTCAGCCTTCGCGATCATCTCGGTCACCGACGAGTACGTCGGGAATCCCGAGTACTTGCCGAGCACCGAGAGGATGTAGCCCGACGAGTCGCAGATGCCTGCGACCGTCACGTCAGGGTGTGCCCCAAGAATGGAGAGATGGGAGAGCCCCATCTTCCCCAGCCCGATGACTCCAATGCGTGTCATGCTCGTTTCCCCCTCTTGCGCGTGGGCCGGTTGGCCAGTGGCAGGAACCTGAGCAGAAGCTGCTCGTACTGCCCGGCCACGTGGTCCCACGTGAACTCTTCGGCGTGGCGCCTGCGTGCGTTCAGGCCCAGCTCCTTCGCCAGGCTCGACGACGAGAGGATCTCGTTGAGCGCCTCGTGCAGATCGTCGGGCGTGGTGAAGTACAGCGCCGAGTCCTCCGCGACCCAGCGGTTGTAGTCGTTGTCGTGAGCGATCACGGCATTGCCGCAGCCCATCGCCTCGACCAGGGACGGGTTGGTGCCGCCGACAGTGTGCCCGTGCACGTAGGCGAGCGAGTGGAAGCGGAGTGCCTGCACCTGTTCGGGCTCGTAGATGCCGCCGAGGAAGACGACCTCGTCACTGGCGGCCGCCATGACCTCGCGGTGGTACTCGTCCTCAGCGGGTGTGTAGTTGCCCAGAACGACGAGCTTCACACCGCGCCTCTCGCGCGAGAAACCCTGCACGATCTCAAGGATCGAGTTCTCCGGGATGGGACGGGCGATGAGGGTCAGGTACTCGCCGGGGGTGAGGTCGTAGGACTCGGGCACGGTGTCCGGCGCCGCGGTGATGGTCTCCGAACCGTAGGTCAGCGTGCTGATCTTGCGGGCGGGCGCGCGGGTACGCAGGTGCACCTCGATCTTGGGATGGTCGGCGATCAGGTGGTTGCCTACCCAGCAGGCTGCCCGTTCGTTGCTCCACAGGATGCTCTGCTTCATCGGGCCCCACCGTGCCCGGGACCACTCGATGCCGTCCATGTTGATGATGTTCGGGATCCGTCTGAGCCGCTGGATCGTGTTGATGATCGCGGTGTTGTACCCGAAGGTCAGACACAGGTCACGGTGCCGAGCGGCGTGCCGAACCGAGATGAGGTCGAACTTGGACGTCCCTAGCCAGCCGGGTGTCGTGACCGGGATCATCACGCGCTCGATGCCGTTCCAGATGTCCTCGCGGATCGAGTCGCCGTTCTCGACCTGGCAGTACACGACGACCCGCCAGCCGTGGCGCACTAGGTAAAGCGCGACGTTCTCCGCGGCTGTCTCGAAGCCGCCATAGTTCGCGGGCACCCCATGGGTCCCGAGAATACGAACAGTCTTCTGCATGGTTACTACCCCCCGGGACGGCCCCCCGGCGGTCCCTTGAAACTCACATCCTAACGGTCAGCGGGGATGCTGTCTCCCGCCTGCTCTGGCCTTCCCCCCGAATCCTCGGCTGTGGCCATCGGTGAAAGCAAAAGTTGTCGGCAGAAGAGCCCTCCGGCGAAGGAGCCCACCGACAGCAGCCACGGCGCCCAGTCGACGGGGATCGAGAGCAGCCCGATACCTGCCGCGACCAGTCCCACAGAGACCAGCGAGTCGGCTGTCCGGAAGGCGAGGAAAGGAGCCTGTCGCCCGCGCACGGTGGCCAGACTGCCGAAGGGCATCACCGCAGCGATGGAGGCGGCGTACACCGCCCATCCGAGAACAGCGACGACGCTGAGGTCGAAGTTCCCCGCCGTCATCACGTCCTCCAGGAGGGGGACTGCAGCCGCCGTGATACCTCCGACGAGGACAGCCCCCAGCAGAAGCCGCACCGAGGCGCGGTCCGCTCGGGCCAGCAGCGCGCTGGTGGGCAGATCTCGCCCTTGGGCGTAGGTCGCGAAGAGGTAGTAGCCCACGCCCTGCACCAGCAGCATGGCCGGGGCTACGAAGACCCGCGCTGCCTCGAGCTCGCCGACCGCGGCCTGGCTGGCGACCACCAGGACCACGAAGCGCGCGAGGTTCAGCATGGTCGGCCGGACGAACTGCTGCGCCGCACGCCAGGTGCCGAACCTGAGCACAGTCAGGATCTGGGTCCTGACGGCGTGTGCGGCGTCGGGCTCTGCCTCCGGCTTCGGCCCGGCGCGGCGGCGGCGCCGCAAACTCAGGAAGGCCACGATCCCCCCGCTCACCTGGCCGAGAATGATCGCGACGAGGAAGCCGTCCAGGGTGATAGATCCCAAGGCTGCGGCCACCGCCAGCGTGCCGAGCGAGACCAGGAACACCGTGGCATCGACCACGACGATGCGCCAGAAGTGCAGGTCCGCCATCAACACTCGCCGGCCGAGGTCTTCGGCCGTGAAGGTGCCCAGCGCTGCGGCGAACGCCAAGGAGGTGTGCCAGCTCAGGCCACCTACGCTGACCCCGAGGACGAAAGCGGCTGCGGTGGCGACCCCGACGACGACAAAGGCGACGGTGACCAGGGCGACGCGCACGGCGCGGCGACCTCGGTCCAGGACGGTGAGCGAGTCACCGACCAGTCCCGTCGTGAGCGCGGTGGCCATCACTATCGAGCCCAGCATGAAGGCATAGATGCCGAAGCCTTGGGCGCCGAGCTCACGCGCGGCGATCACTTGGAGCACGAAGCTGGCGAGCGCCTGGGTGAGCTGTGCGGCTACCGCACCGAGGGCCTTGGGTGCCTTGATCCGGGACAGGGGCCGAAGCATCGACCCTCCTTCACGGCTTGCTCGGACCAGAAAAGCATGGCACAGGGACCGGGACGCGCCCGCGTGACCTGATCGAACTACATACAGTGCGGGCGGGTGGGGGTACGTTGGCCCCCATGCGACGAGGAAGAAGCCTCGCCGTACTCGGGGGCGGCGTTCTCATTCTGTCGGGGGTATCGGCTGCACAGTCGGCCCCCGAGCTCGATTCTGTGCACTTCGCGGCAGCCGGTGACTTCTCATCGAGCGTCAACGCCGGCGCTGTGCTCACCGCGATCGGCAATGCCCAGCCCGACCTCACCGTCGCGCTGGGTGACCTGTCCTACGGCTTGGTCGGGCAGGAGTCAGCCTGGTGCGACTTCGTCAAGGCAAGGGTCGGCGAGGGATCCCCGTTCGAGCTTGTCGCGGGCAACCACGAGGGCAACGGCCAGAACGGGAACATCAACGACTTCTCTGCCTGCCTGCCGAACCAGCTTCCAGGTGTCCGCGGGACCTACGGACGCGAGTACTACGTCGACGTACCCAAGACCAACCCGCTGGTTCGGATGGTGATGATCTCCCCGAACATCCAGTTCCCTGACAGCACGTGGGACTACGCGGCCGGTACGCCGCGCTACAACTGGACCGCACAGGCGATCAACAGCGCCCGAGCCGCGAACATCCCCTGGGTCGTGGTGAGCATGCACAAGCCTTGCCTCTCCCTGGGTGAGTACGGCTGCGACCCAGGCGCCGACCTGGTGAACCTGCTGCTGGACCGCAAGGTCGATCTCGTGTTGACCGGACACGAGCATCTCTACCAACGCACCAAACAGCTGGGACTCGGTGCGAGCTGCACCGGGCTCACCATCGGCTCGTACAACTCTGCCTGCGTGAAGTCCGCCGGCTCCTCGTTCGGCGCGGGCGTCGGCACAGTGTTTGCGACCGTGGGCACCGGCGGCATCAACTTGCGCGACGTGAATGCGGCTGACAGTGAGATGCCGTACTTCCAGACATCCTCCGGACTGAACAGCAACCCCACCTTCGGGTTCCTCGACGTCGTCGCGACGTCGTCGAGCCTCAACGCCTCCTTCGTCCGCGCCGCTGGAGGAACCTTCTCGGACTCGTTCGTGATCACCAAGGGCGCGGCCCCCGCCAACCAGCCGCCGGTCGCGGCGTTCGGTACGACGGTCACCGGCCTAGACGTCAGCGCCGACGGGTCGGCATCCAGTGACGCGGACGGCACCATCGCCTCCTACGACTGGGACTGGGGCGACGGGACCTCGGGAGCGGGCGTCACGGCTACACACTCCTATGCGACCTCCGGCACGTATGACGTGAAGCTCACTGTGACCGACGACGATGGTGACATCGGGACCGTTACGCACCCGGTGACCGTGACCACCGGGCCCGTCGTGCTGGCCTCCGACGACTTCGAGCGCACTGTGTCGGTTGGCTGGGGTACGGCACCCGTGGGAGGTGCCTGGACCAACACCGGCTCATCGAGCCAGTCGGGCGTCAGCGGCGGCACGGGCCGCCTCTCGGCGCTGACTGCCGGCACCGGACCGTCGGCGTTCCTGAGCTCGATCTCCTCGACGAACCTCGAACTCCGCGTCGATGTGACCTTCGACAAGGTCCCGGTGGGCGGAACTTCTGGTGTCGACCAGGGCTTCCTGCTGCGGCGGGTCAACGGTGAGGACTATCGAGCCAAGGTCCGGCTGCTCCCTGGCGGGGTGGTTCGGGTCGGCCTGTCGAGGGTGGCCGCGAACGGTGCCCAGACCGTGGTCGTGCCGGAGCAGGTGGTCTCAGGGCTGACCTATGTCGCGGGAGAGGTGCTCTCGATCCGTGCCCAGGCCATCGGCACCTCACCGACCACGTTGCGTGCCCGGGTCTGGCGGGGAGCCACCGAGCCCAGCACCTGGCAGGTCTTGGCCACCGACAGCCTCGCGTCGCTGCAGGCGCCCGGCGCCATCGGCCTGCACTTCTACGTCGCTGGCTCGGTGACCAACGCGCCTATCGTGGCTCGATTTGACCAGTTGCGTGCAGTCGTTCCCTAAGGGGGTAGTGTCGGCGCTCACACATAGCCCGTTCGGGTGGTTCGGCGTGTGAAGCCTTGCTCTCCCTGAGATATCCGAGAGAATGGCTGCTTAGTTGTTGTGTGGACCCAAGGGGTTGGGGCGCGCGGCATTTGGGGACAGTTTCAGCATGACCGGGGGGTCAGAAAACAATGTCGGGTGGGGTTGGCGATGCATTCGTCGCCGGAGTGACAGGTGTCGGTACAGGGGCTGGACCGGACGACCAACGCAACACAGACGCGCCGGGAAGTCTTGGTCTCCGCTCCCGAAGCCTGCGCTCTGCCGAGTTCTTTCCGCGTCAGGACACTCGCACGGGACGTGACGATGTCCCTGTAGCACTGCCCGAGACCGAGACCGAGGGCGAGGCCGTCCACGTCGGCTCCTTTGCCGAGTGGTGTCGAGCCTGGGGGTTCCACGTCGAGGCGCTCGTCTCGACCCTCATCGGCGTCGCGGTGATCTCAGGTGGACACCACGTCCGCGTGAGCGCGCTGATCCTGGGCATCTGGGCGATCGGCAACTTCTACCGGGGCCGGACCATCACCAGCCCGCTGCCACGCCAGCTGCGCCTGGTAGCTCATGGGGTTCTCCTTCCGCTTGCCGCGGTGGCTGGGGCGGTCGGGTTCTTCGGGGTGCCCACCGCGGCCGTCCCGACCGCGACGCTCGCGGTCGTGTCGTCGGCGACGGTCTCGGGGATTTTCCGGGTGCTTCGCTGGCGCCTGCAGAGCCCGATCCGGGTTCTCCTCGTCGGTGACCGGGTAGCGATCGCCCATGCGGCGGCACGCTTCAACGGGAAGGGCCGGGTCCACGCGGTCGCCGCGGTGCTGCTCGAGCCGGACCTCGACAGCATCGACGTCCCTGACGACATCATGGGGGTCCCGGTCCGCTCCGGCCTCGAGGCGGCACCAGCGATGGTGGCGCACTGGGGGGTAGACCTCGTTGTGGTCTCGCCCAGCCCAGGTTTCACCTCCGTCGACTTCCGTCGCCTGGGTTGGGCGCTGGACCAGGACCATGTCTCGCTCGGGGTGCTCGGGGTGCTCGACTCGGTGGCCCCGCACCGGATAACGCCCGGGGTCATGAACGGTGCGACCGTCACCGACGTACGACTCCCGCGGCCGTCCACCTTCACCCGCCTAGCCAAGGCCACCTTCGACCGCGTGGCCGGCGCACTCCTGCTGGTTGGCGTCGCGCCGGTCCTGTTCGCGATCGTCGTGGCCGTACGCCTGGACAGCAGGGGCCCAGGTCTCTACACGCAGACGAGGGTCGGTCTGAACGGGCGGCACTTCCGGGTCTTCAAGATGCGCACGATGGTTGAGGACGCCGACGAGCTGAAGGCAGCCCTCGTCCAGTCGAACGAGTTCGACTCCGTGCTGTTCAAGATGAAGCGCGACCCCCGGGTGACCCGGGTCGGAGCGCTGCTGCGCAAGACCTCCCTGGACGAGCTGCCGCAGCTGATCAACGTGGTCCGTGGCGAGATGTCACTGGTAGGCCCCCGGCCGAACCTGCCCTCCGAGGTGGCGCAGATGAGCCCCGACACCCTGCGCAGGCTGAAGGTGCGCCCGGGCATCACAGGCGCCTGGCAGGTGAGCGGACGATCGGACCTGACCTTCAACGAAGCGGCCACTCTCGACACCTACTACGCGGACAACTGGAGCCTGGGTGGTGACGCGTCGATCCTGATCCGGACGGTCAAGGCGGTCCTCGGCGCCAAGGGTGCCTACTGATCTGCACGAGAAGCATCGTGAGAGGCTTGGGCGCGTGACTGCGCTCAGGCCTCTCTCCACATCTCCCGATGACCACGAGCTCTCGGCCTGGCTGGCCACCGTCGCCGGGGACCTGCTGCTCGAGGTCAGGGAGCAGGGCCTGGAGGGCAAGGCCCTCAAGGACGCTGGGGACCAGGCCTCGCACGAGCTGCTCATGCGTCTGCTGGCCGAGCACCGGCCTGACGACGCGGTTCTGTCCGAGGAAGGCAAGGACGATAAGGTCAGGCTCTCTGCGGCTCGGGTCTGGATCGTTGACCCGTTGGACGGGACGAGGGAGTTCTCCGAGCCTCCGCGCGACGACTGGGCAGTTCACGTGGCGCTGTGGGAAGACGGCGAGCTGGTCGCGGGAGCGGTCGCCCAGCCGGGACTCGACCAGACGTTCCACACCGGTCAGCCGCCGATCGTCCCGCCTCGCACGTCGCTGCGGCCCCGCATCGCGGTCTCGCGGACCAGACCGCCCGCGTTCGTCGAGGCGCTCGCCGAGGAGATCGACGCAGAGCTCGTGCCGATGGGGTCCGCCGGAGCGAAGGTCATCTCCGTGGCTCGCGACGTGACCGACGCCTATGTGCACGCCGGCGGCCAGTACGAGTGGGACTCCGCAGCACCGGTCGTGGTCGCTGCTGCCGCGGGGCTGCACACCAGCCGCGCCGACGGGGCCGCGCTGAGCTACAACCAGGACGACGTCCTCCTCCCGGACCTGCTCGTATGCCGACCCGAGCTGGCCGAGTCCATCACCGACTTCGTACGCCGTTACTGGGCGCAGCACCCACCCTCCTAGAGCGCCCGGTCACGCTCTACTCGTCGCCACCGGGGTCGCCCTTTCCGGCATGCTCGTCCCGCTCAGCCCACTCCAACAGCGGGGCGATGTCGAAGACCGCCTCATCGATGCCGTCGTGGAGATCGCCCAGGTCGGCGAAGCGGGCCGGCATGGTCTCGATGGTGAAGTCCTGCGGAACGACGGCACTGACCTCGTCCCAGCGAACGGGTGCGGACACGCGCGCATCGGGGACGCCGCGCACGGAGTACGCAGCGGCAATCGTGTGGTCACGGGCGTTCTGGTTGTAGTCGACGAACAGTGCCGACGGGTCGCGGTCCTTGCGCCACCACGTCGTGGTGACCTCGTCAGGCGCCCGTCGCTCCACCTCTCGCGCAAACGCGAGGGCTGCTCGCCGTACGTCGGTGAAGCCGTGCTCGGGCTTGATCCGCACGTAGACGTGCATCCCCTTGCCGCCGGTCGTCTTCGGCCAGCCAGTCGCGCCGAGCTCGTCGAGAACCCCGTGGGCGACATGGGCGACGCGCTGCACTCGGGCCCAGTCGCACAGGGGCATGGGGTCGAGGTCGATGCGCCACTCGTCGGGCTTCTCGGTGTCGGTTCGGCGGCTGTTCCAGGGGTGGAACTCGACGGTGCTCATCTGCACCGCCCAGACCACGCTGGCCAGCTCGGTGACGCAGAGCTCGTCCGCGGTGCGGTCGTAGCGGGGAAAGTGCACGCGCACGGTCTCGAGCCAACCGGGAGCACCGGACGGTACCCGCTTCTGGTGCACCTTCTCGCCGGCGAGTCCGGCGGGGAAGCGGTGCATCATGCACGGCCGTTCGAACAGAGCCCGGACGATGCCGTCACCCACGGCGAGGTAGTACTCGACCAGGTCGAGCTTGGTTGCGCCGGTCTCGGGGAAGTAGACCCGGTCCGGGTTGGTCACCCGCACAACCTTGTCGTCCACCTCGATCTCCACTGATGGGGGCTTCGACGCCATGCCAGCCAGCGTAGGGGGGAACCTGGGTGGACCGGCTGGCTCGACGCCGCTGTAGCACGCTGTCATACTGGAACACGTTCTACTTAGGAGCGTCGATGACGAGCACCCCAGCGATCGAAGGCTGGTTCACGACCGGACCCGAGCCGACCTTGGTCGGCTCCCGGTGCGCGACCTGCGGGCATGTGTCGTTTCCCCGGGAGACCGTGTTCTGCAAGAACCCCTCCTGCAGCGGCGAGGAGTTCGAGGAGCTCCCGCTGTCGCGGCGGGGGCGGGTCTGGTCCTACACCGACGCCCAGTACCAGCCGCCGCCGCCGTACGTGCCCCGGTCCGAGCCTTACGAGCCCTTCGCCCTTGCCGCCGTCGAGCTGCCCGAGGGCCTGGTCGTGATGGGGCAGGTGGCCGACGGCTACGGCGTCGCCGACCTGCGGGTCGGGGCCGAGGTGGAGCTGGTCGTCGAGGTGCTGCACGACGACAAGACGATCTGGCGCTGGAAGCCGGTGGAGGCATGAGCTCAGTCTCGATCGCCGGGGTGGGCATGCACCCGTGGGGCAAGTGGGGACGACCCTTCGTCCAGTACGGCGTACATGCTGCCCGTGCCGCGCTCGCCGATGCCGACATCGCGTGGGCCGACGTGGACTTCGTCGTGGGTGGCGAGACGGTACGCAACGGGTACGCCGGCTACGTCGCTGGCTCGACCTTCGCCCAGGCGCTCGGGTGGAACGGCGCTCGCGTCGCGACCTCGTACGCCGCCTGTGCCACCGGTGCCCAGGCCCTGGACACTGCACGGGCGCGGATCCTGGCGGGGATGTCCGACGTTGCGCTCGTCGTCGGTGCGGACACCACACCGAAGGGGTTCCTGGCTCCCAACGCCGGGGAGCGGTGGGACGACCCGGACTGGCTGCGCTTCAGGCTGCTGGGGATGACCAACCCGGCGTACTTCGCCTTGTACGCCCGGCGGCGCATCGACCTCTACGGCGCCACACCCGAGGACTTCGCTGCGGTGAAGGTGAAGAACGCGCGGCACGGACTGGCCAACCCCAACGCCCGCTACCGGGGCGAGGTGACAGTGGCCGCGGTGCTGTCCTCGGCGGTCGTTGCCGACCCGCTGCATCTGCTCGACATCTGTGCGACCTCGGACGGCGGTGCTGCCGTGGTCCTGGTCAGCGACCGGTTCGCGAAGAAGCGCGGCATCGACGCGGCAGTAGGGATCCGCGCGATCTCCACGGTCACGCCGACCTTCCCGCAGACGATGCTGGACATGCCGTACTTCTCCACCGAGTCGGCCTCCGTGGTGCCGGCGGGGGAGCTTACCTTCAAGGAGTCGATCGCCCAGGCGGCGTACGAGGAGGCGGGGGTCTCACCCGAGGACGTCGATGTCGCGGAGGTCTACGACCTGTCCACCGCGCTTGAGCTCGACTGGATCGAGGACATCGGCCTGTGCAAGCGCGGGGAGGCCGAACAGCTGCTCCGTGCAGGCGACACCACGGTCGGAGGCCGGATCCCGGTGAACCCGAGCGGGGGGCTCGCCTGCTTCGGCGAGGCCGTCCCGGCCCAGGCGCTAGCACAGGTCTGCGAGCTGACCTGGCAGCTGCGCGGGCGGGCGACCGGCCGCCAGGTCGAGGGTGCCCGGGTAGGAATCACGGCCAACCAGGGGCTCTTCGGCCACGGCTCGTCGGTCATCGTGAGTCGTTGACCCCGATGGCATCGCGCAGTCCCACCTGCAACCTGTGGCTCAGTGGCGCCGGGATGAATCCCACGGTCCCGTGTGACATCGCCGCTTCCCTCGTGTCGTGACGGTGGGGAAGTGGATGAATCACACGGGACCGTGGGATTCATCCACTCGGGTCACGGTGGGTGACCCGGAGTGACCCGGAGCGACCCGGCGAGCGGTGCTGCGCTCTCTGCCCTCGCCAGAGAAGGCCGGCTGGTGGCGTGGCGAGCAGTGTCGGAGTGCTTGACCACTGACGGGCCATCCACCCCTGGGCAGCGACGTAGGATCGACCCCTGTGACCCCCTCGTTTCTCGAACAGGGGGCTGTCGTGTTGTCCGCATCAGGGAGCAAGCAGTGAGCATCAACGGCCTGGCCGACCTCGTTCTCTCCGACGCCACGCTGGCCGAGGCGATGGCCGACGCCAAGGACGGCAGGATCGGTGCGCTGGACCTGACCGCCCCCGCGGCGCTGCGACCCTTCGTCGTCAAGGGCCTGGTCGACGCCGGTCGGACGGTGCTGGCGGTCGCGGCGACCCAGCGCGAGGCCGAGGACCTAGTGGCCAGCCTGGGCTGCCTGCTGGATCCGCACGAGGTCGCCTACTACCCGTCCTGGGAGACCCTTCCGCACGAGCGGCTCAGCCCCCGCAGCGACACCGTCGGCCGCAGGCTCGCGGTGCTCAGGCGGCTGTGCCACCCGGGCGCGGAGACCAGCAATGGCCCGCTCAAGGTGGTGGTCGCCCCGGTGCGCAGCCTGCTGCAGCCACAGGTCAAGGGACTCGGCGACCTCGAGCCGGTCGAGCTGGTGGCGGGAGAGCAGCACGACCTCGACGAGGTCGTACGCCGGCTCAGCGGTGCGGCGTACAGCCGGGTCGACCTGGTGGAGAAGCGCGGAGAGTTCGCGGTCCGCGGTGGCATCGTCGACGTCTTCCCGCCGACCGAGGAGCACCCCCTAAGGATCGAGTTCTGGGGCGACGACGTGGAGGAGATCCGGTCGTTCGCTGTGGCCGACCAGCGAAGCCTGGACAAGGTGGACCGGCTCTGGGCGCCGCCATGTCGTGAGCTGCTGCTGACCGACCAGGTACGGGCCCGTGCGCGGTCCCTGGGGGAGTCCCACCCCGAGCTCCTCGAGATCACCGGGAGGCTTGCCGAGGGCCACGCGGTAGAGGGGATGGAGGCGCTGGCACCGGTACTGGTCGACGAGATGGAGCTGCTGGTCGACCTGATGCCCGAGAACACCCATGTCCTCGTGCTCGACCCTGAGCGCAACCGCACCCGGGCTCACGACCTGGTCGCTACCAGCGAGGAGTTCCTCGGCGCCAGCTGGGCGGCAGCAGCAGCGGGTGGCAAGGCCCCGATCGACCTCGGCGCCGCGTCGTACAAGAGCCTGGGTGAGGTCAGGGCCCGAAGCCTCGCCCAGACCAAGCCCTGGTGGAGCATCTCCCCGTTCGGCCTCGACCCCGAGGCCGCCGGTCCGGTCCGAGACAGCTTGGGTGCGGTCGCCAGCAGCGACGAAGTCGTCGACCTGGGTGCGGTCCCGAGCCGCCTCGTGCCGGTGCGTCAGGCCGAGACCTACCACGGAGACGTGCCGCGGGCGGTCGAGGACCTGAAACGCTGGCTGCACGACGGTCGCCGGGTCGTGGTGCTCCACGAGGGACATGGCCCGGCCCAGCGAACGGTCGAGGTGCTGCGCGACGCGGATGTGGCGGTCCGGTACGTCGAGACGCTCGACGCCGCACCCGAGCCCGGCATCGTCTACGTCAGCACGGCCACCCTCGACCACGGTTTCGTCGACGACTACGGCACGCTTGCCGTGCTCACCGGCGACGACCTCTCCGGCCAACGCTCGTCCACCAAGGACATGCGGAAGATGCCCGCCCGGCGCAAGCGCCAGATCGACCCCCTGGAGCTCAAGCCCGGCGACTACGTCGTGCATGACCAGCACGGCGTCGGCCGGTATGTGGAGATGAGACAGCGCGAGGTGCAGGGCGCGACCCGCGAGTACCTGGTCCTGGAGTACGGCTCCAGCAAGCGAGGCCAGCCCGCCGACAAGCTCTATGTGCCGACCGACCAGCTCGATCAGGTCACGCGCTACGTCGGCGGCGACATGCCGTCGCTGGACCGGCTCGGCGGCGCCGACTGGGCCAAGCGCAAGGGCAGGGCCAAGAAGGCGGTACGCCAGATCGCGGCCGAGCTGATCAAGCTGTACGCCGCAAGGCAGGCGACCAGGGGCCACAAGTTCGGCGCGGACACTCCCTGGCAGGCAGAGCTGGAGGATGCCTTCCCCTTCACCGAGACTCCGGACCAGCTCTCCACCGTCGACGAGGTCAAGGCCGACATGGAGCTCGAGGTGCCGATGGACCGGCTCATCTGCGGCGACGTGGGTTACGGCAAGACGGAGATCGCCGTACGGGCCGCGTTCAAGGCGGTCCAGGACGGCAAGCAGGTGGCTGTCCTGGTGCCGACGACGCTCCTGGTCCAGCAGCACTTCTCGACGTTCGCCGAGCGGATGACCGCCTTTCCGGTGAACATCAGGAGCCTGTCGCGGTTCCAGACCGACAAGGAGTCGGCAGCGACGATGGACGGGCTCCGGGACGGCACCGTCGACATCGTGATCGGGACCCACCGGCTGCTCAGCCCTGACATGAAGTTCAAGGACCTCGGGCTGATCATCGTTGATGAGGAGCAGCGCTTCGGAGTCGAGCACAAGGAGCAGCTCAAGCAGCTGCGTACGGCGGTCGACGTGCTGGCCATGTCTGCGACGCCTATCCCGCGAACCCTGGAGATGGCGATCACGGGGATCCGCGAGATGTCCACGATCACCACGCCACCGGAGGAGCGCCATCCGGTGCTGACCTACGTGGGCGCCTACGAGGACCGTCAAGTGACCGCCGCCCTTAGGCGCGAGCTGCTCCGCGAGGGGCAGGTCTTCTTCATCCACAACCGCGTGCAGTCGATCGAGAAAGCGGCCGCGCACCTGCGGCAGCTCGTGCCCGAGGCGCGCATTGCCACTGCGCACGGGCAGATGGGCGAGCACCAGCTCGAGCAGGTGATGCTCGACTTCTGGGAGAAGCGCTTCGACGTGCTCGTCTGTACGACGATCGTGGAGTCCGGTATCGACGTCTCCAATGCGAACACGATGGTGATCGAGCGGGCAGACATGCTCGGACTGAGCCAGCTCCACCAGCTGCGCGGCCGCGTCGGGCGAAGCCGCGACCGTGCCTACGCCTACTTCCTCTATCCCCCCGACAAGCCGCTGACCGAGACCGCCCATGAGCGCCTCGCCACGCTCGCCCAGCACTCCGACCTCGGCGGCGGCATGGCGATCGCGATGAAGGACCTGGAGATCCGGGGCGCGGGCAACCTGCTCGGTGGGGAGCAGAGCGGCCACATCGCCGACGTCGGGTTCGACCTCTACGTCCGCCTCGTCGGCGAGGCGGTCAGCGAGTTCAAGGGCGACGCTCCGCCCGAGGAGACCGACGTCCGGATCGAGCTGCCCATCGACGCTCACCTGCCGCATGACTACATCCAGTCTGAGCGACTACGGCTGGAGATGTACAAGCGGTTCGCCGAGGTGCGCGACGAACAGATGCTGGGTCAGATCACCGAAGAGCTCACGGACCGGTACGGCGAGCCGCCGGCACCTGTCCTGGCCCTGATGGAGGTCGCCCGGTTCCGGGCGCGGGCGCGTGCGGCTGCGCTGGAGGAGGTCGTCGTCCAGGCGAAGTACGTGCGCTTCGGACCGGTGGAGCTGCTCGACTCGCAGCGGGCCCGGCTCGACCGGCTCCACCCCGGGAGCGTGGTGAAGACCACAATGCGTACGATTCTGGTGCCGCGTCCCAGCACCAGGCCTGTGGGTGGTCAGCCCATCCGCGATGCCGAGCTGCTGGGCTGGGCCCGGCAGGTGATCGACACCGTGATCCACCCCGAGACAGCTAGGAGCCCTCGTTCATGAGCCAGGTGACTCGCCGTACGACCAAGCTTGCGGTGGGCGCTTTCCTTGCCGCCCTCATCCTGACCGGCTGCGCCGGCCTCAGGCCGGGTGTCGCCGCTCAGGTCGGTGACGCGAAGATCACCACGCGCGAGCTGGACGAGTTCGCCTCGAGCTTCTGCGCGTTCACCGCCGAGAACGGACAGCCGCTGTCGAGCGCGGAGGCGCGGGTGAACTCGCTAACCGTGCTGCTCCGTGGCCAGCTGGCCAGCGAGCTGCAGAAGCAGTACCGCGCCGACATCGACCGGGGGCTGGTCGAAACCCAGCTCGAAGGGGTGTCCAGGTCGATCACCAGCCTGCCCTCGGACCAGCGGAAGACCTTCCTCGAGCATGTGCGCAGGGCCATCGAGGGCAACCTGGTAGTCGAGCAGGCCGCCGTCGCTCAGGTTCGGGCGACCGGCGAGGAGCCGACCCAGGAGAACGTGGGGGCTGCGGTGGAGAAGGTCTACGCGGACTGGGCAGAGTCGGAGGGAGTCGAGATCGACCCCCGCTTCGGC
Organism: uncultured Actinomycetota bacterium; assembly: GCA_963769585.1. Lineage (GTDB taxonomy): Bacteria > Actinomycetota > Actinomycetes > Propionibacteriales > Nocardioidaceae > SSC3. Next base: position 2,534,508 of record CAVYMJ010000006.1, on the reverse strand, counting down.
ACGGTCCAGAACGTAGTCGTCACCGCGTCGAGCGGCTCGCTGTCGGTGCCGACCGGGAGTGAGGCCGACGCGACCCTCCCCGGCTCGAAGACGTGCGGCTGACCCTGCTTGTCACCAGCCCCCGGGTCGCCCCGGGGCTGCTGACCTGGGCGGCCTGGAAGGCGATCGAACGAGCCGAGCTGGTGGCCGCCTCGTCACGGCACACCCTGGTCCTGGCGGTGGAGGCCGCGGGTTTCTCGGTGGAACAGCGAGAGAGTCCGCTGGGGCTGGGCGCCGACGCGGTCTGGCTCGCCTCCGACGAGGAGGCGACCACGCTCCCGGGGTTGCTCGCCACCGAGCTCATGGACGGCGGGAGCCTCGAGGTCGAGGTCCTGCACGGGTCCTACGACGTGCCTGGTGCGCGGCTGCTGGATCTGGTCTCGGTCATGGACCGCCTCCGGGAGCAGTGCCCGTGGGACCAGGAGCAGACCCACCGGAGCCTTGCCAAGTACCTGCTTGAGGAGGCCTACGAGACCGTCGAGGCCATCGAGACCGGGGACTACCTCCACCTACAGGAGGAACTCGGCGATCTTCTGCTCCAGGTGTACTTCCACGCGCGGATCGCCGCCGAGTCCGAGGACGGCTTCACCATCGACGACGTCGCGGCCGGGATCGTCGACAAGCTGGTCTACCGCCACCCGCATGTCTTCGCCGGTCTGGAGGTGAGCGGGGCCGACGAGGTCAACGCGAACTGGGAGACGCTCAAGGCCGCGGAGAAGCAGCGCAGCTCGCCGCTGGAGGGAATCCCGCTCGCGCTCCCTGCTCTGGCCATGGCCGGCAAGGTGCTGGGACGGACCAGTGTCGAGCCCGCGCTCGGCGATGACCTCGGGGACCGGCTCCTGGCGCTGGTGGTCGAGGCACGCAAGCTCGACCTCGACCCGGAGCAGGCGCTCAGAGACGCACTGCGCCGGCTCACGCAGGCCTGAGCGCGTTCACTCGGGGTCGTTTCCCGAGTCGTCGCCGAGCCGGTACGGCGTGCTGACTCCGGCGTACATCAGATGCGCGACCAGGCCTTGCGAGGCGTGACTGAGATTGTGGCAGTGGTCCATCCAGATGCCTGGGTTGTTCGCGACGAAGGCGATCTCGACGGTCTCGCCGTCGCCTACGTCGAGGGAGTCGACCCACCAGGGGCTCCCGGTCGCCTTGATGCCGTCGCGTCGCAGGACCACGGCGTGGTGCCCGTGCAGGTGCATGGGGTGGACGTCGCCGCTGGTGTTCTTGATGGTGAAGACGACCACGTCCCCTTCCTCGACCATGAACATCGGCGTGTTCGGCCACAGATGGCCGTTGATCGACCACCAGAGCCCGGGCTTCCCGTCCACGAAGCCGGGTCGCCGCCCTACGGCGTACCGGAACCTGCGGTCCGGGCTGGCAGGGTCGAAGCCCAACGGCTCGGGTGTGCCGTAGGAGAGCAGGTCCAGCTTGTCCTCGGCCGGGTCCGGCTTGCCCGGGTCGGTGCCCAGCACGATGGCCGTCGAGCCACCGACCTGCAGGCGGGCCGGGGCAACCAGCTCGAGGTCGGCCCGACCCCCTGCGGGTACGTCGATTCGACTGCCCTCGACCTGGGTCGGCTCGTGTACGTCCTGGCCATCGACGGCCAGCACCCGGTACGGGGCGGCCGACCAGACCTGGACGGTGCCGTTGTCGGTGTTCGTCACCCGGATCCGGGCCCGCTGCCCCGGCTCTGCGTCCACCCGAACGAGTCCCTCGTCGCCGTTCAGGGTCCGTACCCCGGCGTACGTGTGCGCGAGCGCGACAACCTCGAGCCGCCGGTCGGGCTCGGGGGGCAGCACGACGAAAGCGCCGAACAGTCCACGGAGCACCTGCCGGTGCGAGACCTGGTGCGAGTGATACCAGAAGGTTCCGGCCTGGCGGACAACGAACCGGTAGGTGTGTTCCTCACCCCTGCGGACCGCGTCCTGGGTCACGCCCGCGACCCCGTCCTGGGAGTTGGGTACGTCGATGCCGTGCCAGTGCAGGCTCACGCCGTCGGGGACCGACTCGTTGCGGACGCGGATCTCGACGAGCTGCCCCACGGTTGCCGTGATCGTCGGGCCAGGGGAGTGGCCGTTGAGGGTGTACCCGTCCACGGTCCGGCCCGACGCGAGCCGGAACCGCTCCTGGCGTGCGGTAAGGCGCACCACGACGTCGGCACGTCCCTCGGCGGTCTCGACGAGGTCGGCGACGCTGGTACCCGCGTCGTGGTGCCCCATCGACGCCGGCGTACCGCCGCCGTTGTCGACGTACCCCATCTGGGTGATGGAGTACGACCCCGGCATCCTGCTCTGCTGCCAGAGGTAGCCAAGTGGCCCGAGGAGGCCGACCGTGGCTACCGCCGCCACCAGGAGCCGAAGTCGCGGGATGGCGCGATCAGCCGACGGAGACAGCTTCGCTGACCTGAGCCGGGTTGGCGGCTCGGGCCGCCATGATGGCCGCGGAGAAGAGGATGAAGGCGTTGATCCCGTGGACCAGGCCCAGCCAGGGGGCACCGTCGGCCATGATGCCCGCAACCACCTGGACGATGATCGACACCGCGATGATCGAGGCCCACTTCACACCGCCAGGCACAGCCGCGAAGAAGGCAACCACCAGCAGGGCCAAGCCGATCAGCGGAATGAGGTAGGTCCCACTCATCACGTGGATGAAGTGGCCGATCGCGCCGGTGAACGTGGGCGGGTCGTCCTGCCACGACTTGATGACCCCGGCATCCAGCGTGGCGCCGTCGTCGATCCACTTGAACAGTCCGGCGATCGAGAACACGATCATCGCCGCCTGGATGACGACCAGAACAGCGACGATGTCGGCCAGGATCCGGTAGGTCTTGCGCATGGTGAGGCCCTTCAGCTCGGCAGATCTGCACCAGCATGGCGTTGGCGGGGGGTCGTTGTCTCCCCCTAATTCGGGGGATGTTCCCGGCGTGTCGCTAGCTGCTCGGCCCGGCGGTGACCTGCCGGGCCCCCGGGAGTCGTCGCCGCATCACCTCCACCGCCGTCGGCTGGGAGTCGACCAGGACGAACCGGCGGCCCATCGCGGCGGCCACCGCGCCCGTCGTACCGCTGCCGGCGAAGAAGTCGAGCACCCAGTCACCGGGCCTGGTCGAGGGCTCCAGAACCCGCCTCAGGACACCCTCGGGCTTCTGGTTGGGGTACCCGGTCTTCTCCTTGCCCGTGGGAGAGACGATCGTGTGCCACCACACGTCGGTCGGCAGCTTGCCTCGAGCGGCCTTCTGCGGCGAGACCAGCGACGGAGCGAGGTAGGGGATCCGGGTGACCTGCTCCTGGTCGAAGAGGTGCCGGCCTGGTGACTTGACGTACACCAGGATCGTGTCGTGCTTCGCGGGCCACCGGTGCTTGGCGCGCCCGCCGTAGTCGTAGGCCCAGATCACCTCGTTGAGAAAGCACTCCCGCCCGAAGATCTCGTCCAGGAGCACCTTGCAGTAGTGGGCCTCGCGCCAGTCGATATGGAAGTAGAGCGTGCCCGACTCGGTCAGCAGTCGGCGCGCCTCCTCCAGCCGCGGCCCGATGAACCCGGCGTAGTCGGCGAAGGTGTCCAGGTAGCTGATGCTTCCGTTGAGCACGTTGCGGTAGCGCCGGCCGCCGAAACCGGTGCGGTCGCCCGCGTCCTCGTCCCGTACGGCGGTGACGCTGCGTCGGTCCTGGAGCTTGCCGGTGTTGAAAGGCGGGTCGATGTAGACCAGCTGGAACGACGCGTCGGGCAGCTTCGGGAGCACGTCCAGGTTGTCGCCGTGCACCACGTAGTCGTCGCCACTGTCGAAGTCGATCATCAACCGCAGAGTAGCCTCGCCCACGTGCTGAAACTGGGACGTCGGGCCTTCGCGGACAGCGACCTGCTGGTGATGGCGATCGTCAACCGCACCAAGGACTCCTTCTACGACAAGGGCGCGACCTGGACCGAAGAGAAGGCGCTGGACCGGGTACGCCTCGTGGTCGAGGAGGGTGCCGACCTCGTCGACATCGGAGGCGTCAAGGCGGGGCCCGGTGAGGTGATCGACGAGACCGAGGAGATCCGGCGGGTGGCCGGGTTCGTGGCCAAGGTCCGCGAGGAGTTCCCCGACCTGGTGGTCAGCGTCGACACCTGGCGTGCCTCAGTCGGCAGGGCCGTCTGTGAGGCCGGGGCGGACGTGCTCAACGACGCCTGGGGAGGGTTCGACGCGGACCTGATGACGGTCGCCGGCGAGTACGGCGCGGCGTACGTGTGCACGCACACCAACGGGGTGACGCCCAGGACACCGCCGCACCGTCCGTCGTACGACGACGTGGTGGCCAGTGCCATCGCCGACACCGTGGCCCTGGCCGAGCGGGCGCTGGCCAGCGGTGTCGCCCGGGAGTCCATCCTGGTGGACCCCGCCCACGACTTCGACAAGAACACCTGGCACTCGCTCGAGCTCACCCGACGGCTCGATGAGCTGTGCGCGACCGGCTGGCCGGTGCTGGTCAGCCTCTCCAACAAGGACTTCGTCGGCGAGGCTCTGGGCTTGCCACTCGGCGAGCGGGTGATGGGCACCCTGGCCGCCACGGCGGTCAGCGCCTGGCACGGCGCCAGGGTCTACCGCGTGCACGAGGTGGCGCAGACCCGGCAGGTGCTGGACATGGTCGCGACCATCAAGGGCACCCGGCCGCCCGAGGCCGTCGTCCGGGGGCTGGCATGATCGTCTGCTCGGTGCTGTGCCCACACCCACCCCTGCTGTTCCGCGAGCTGAGCGGACAACAGGACGCCGTCGAAGCGCTGCGCACCGCCTGCCACGACGTCCTCGCGGAGGCGCTGGCCATGCGGCCAGACGCCGTCGTGGTGGTCGGCGGCAGCAACCAGGGCGGCACCTGGGAGGGGACGCCGGACGTCCGCTCCTTCGGTACGACGCAGCGGCGGCTCCCCGGCCGACGGCTCCCCCTCTCGCTCGGAGTCGGCCACCGGTTGCTCGAGGAGGCGGACTGGGGCGGTCAGACGGAGCTGGTGAGCCTGCCGTGGGACGCCTCACAGCAGGCCGTCGACGAGCTAGCCGTCCGGCTGGGCCGCCGTACGGACTCCGTCCTGCTGCTCGTGCTCGGGGACGGGAGCACCCGGCGTGGCGACAGAGCCCCCGGGTACCTCGACGAGCGGGCGTTCGCCTTCGACGCGCACACCGCCCGGGCGCTCGAGCAGGGCGACGACCAAGCGCTGCGTGCCCTGGACGTCGCTCTGGCCCAGGACCTGATGGTGCTCGGACGGTCCGCGCTGCGCTTCCTGGGCGCCCTCGGGGCTCCTCGACAGGCACGTCTCGCCTACGACGACGACCCGTTCGGGGTCGCCTACCACGTGGCTCTGTGGACCTACTGACCCAGGCCCGAGGCGCTGGGAATACCCTTGTGCGCGGCCCTGATCGGCCGTCTCGTACCGATTTCATGGATCGGCCCGGCCGTGTGTATCCTTCTCTGCGGCTTGCCCCTTTAGCTCAGTCGGCAGAGCGTCTCCATGGTAAGGAGAAGGTCTACGGTTCGATTCCGTAAAGGGGCTCTGGGTAGGGAAACCGGACCGATCGGTCTGGCGCCCCCGTCCCGGTGGCGGGGTAGCTCAGGTGGTTAGAGCACACGGCTCATAATCGTGGTGTCGCGGGTTCGAGTCCCGCCCCCGCTACTCGTAGTTTGGTTCGCCCTTGTGCTCTAGGGCAGACTTGACCCCTGCAACACTGACCGAGCAAAGAAGAGGCACCACCGTGGCCAGCAAGTCCAGCGACGTACGTCCCAAGATCACCTTGGCCTGCGTGGAGTGCAAGGAACGCAACTACATCACCAAGAAGAACCGGCGCAACGACCCGGATCGACTTGAGCTGAAGAAGTTCTGCCCGCGCTGCCGCACGCACCAGCCACACCGCGAGACGCGCTGACCCAGGCACGAGGCGCTTGAGACGGAGCGATCCCCGACGGGGGTCGCTCCTGACGTTTTGCTAGCGTCGCGTCCATGCCAGTCGATGCGTCCCTCGCGGGACGGACCTTCCCGCCGACCACGCCCTATGAGGTGTCGCGGCACAAGATCGAGGAGTTCGCCGCGGCCACCGGCAACCATTACGCCGGCGGACCAGCCCCAGCGACCTTCCCGATCGTTGTGGCCTTCCAGGCGATGACCGGTCTGATGGAGGACCCCACCGTCGGGATCGAGCTGCACCACGTCGTACACGGCGAGCAGCGGTTCGCCTACGAGCGTCCGGTGGTCGCGGGTGACATCCTCACCGCGACGCTGACCGTCGAGACGCTGCGCCAGATCGGTGGCGCCGACATCATCGGCACCCGCAGCGAGATCATCGACGACGACGGCGGGCTGGTCGTGACCGCCTACGCGACGCTGGTGCACAAGTCATGAACGTCGGCGACGCCTTCGAGCCGCAGACCTACGTCGTCACCCGTGCCGACCTGGTCCGGTACGCCGGAGCCAGCGGCGACTTCAACCCGATCCACTGGTCGGAGCGCGTGGCCACCAGCGTCGGCCTGCCGGGTGTCATCGCCCACGGCATGTTCACCATGGCTCTGGCCGCTCGAGCGTTGGACACCTGGGCGGGCACGCCGGGGCAGATCCGTCAGCTCGGCTGCAAGTTCACCAAGCCGGTCGTGGTACCCGACGACGACGAAGGGGTCACCGTGCAGGTGGCAGGCACCGTCAAGGAGCTGAGCGACGACCAGATGGTGGTGGCTCTGGAGGTCACCTGCCACGGCGAGAAGGTTCTCGGCCTGCCCAAGGCAGTTCTGGCGCGTGGCTGACACCTCGCCACCGCTCAGCGAGCTCACCACGCTGCGCCTGGGCGGGCCGGCGTCACGGTTCCTGCGAGCCACCAGCGAGCAGCAGCTCCTGGACCTCGAGCACGATGCGGCGGACCGGGGGGAGCATCTCCTGGTGGTGGCGGGCGGGTCCAACCTCGTGGTGGCCGATGAGGGCGTCCCGGCCACGGTGCTCAAGGTCGAGACCCGAGGTGTCGAGGCGGAGAGCGACCTGTGCGGGGGCGCGCTCGTGACCGTCGCGGCCGGTGAGCCCTGGGACGACTTCGTGGCCCACGCGGTTGCCCAAAGGTGGACCGGCATCGAAGCCCTCTCCGGGATCCCCGGCAGTGTCGGCGCGACGCCGATCCAGAACGTCGGCGCCTACGGTCAGGAAGTCTCCGAGGTCGTCGCGCGGGTGCGCTGCTGGGACCGTGAGGAGAAGCGAGTCACGACTCTCACCGCGGCCGAGTGCGGCTTCGGCTACCGGACGAGCCGGTTCAAGGCAGCTCCACAGAAGTACCTCGTGCTCTCGGTGACCTTCCAGTTCAGGCAGGGGACGCTCAGTACACCGGTCAGGTACGCCGAACTGGCCGACACCCTCGGGGTCGAGCTCGGCGGGCGGGCTTCTCTGGCCGACGTACGCGAGGCTGTGCTGGCCTTGCGCCGCAGTAAGGGCATGGTCCTCGACCCGGCAGACCACGACACCTGGAGCGCGGGCTCCTTCTTCACCAATCCGTTCGTTGCGGCGGCACCCGAGGGCGCTCCTGCGTATGCCCAGCCGGACGGGAGCGTAAAGACGAGTGCCGCGTGGCTGATCGAGAACGCCGGCTTCGCGAAGGGCTACGGCTCCGAGCGCGTCGCCCTCTCCTCCAAGCACACGCTCGCGTTGACCAACCGCGGCGGAGGGACGACCCGGGAACTCCTCGCTCTGGCGGAGGAGATCCAGCGCGGGGTCCACACCTCGTACGGGATCTGGCTGGTCAACGAGCCTTTCCTGGTCAACTGCACGCTTCCGGACGCTCCTTGAGCCTCAGCGCAGGGCGTGCACCGTGCTCTCGAAGACCGTGGTCTCGCTGGTCCTGCCTGACACGACGAGGCCGATGATCAGCACGAAGTAGACGATCGCCAGCACCATCAGGACGGTCCCAATGATGCCCAGCACCTTGCCGGCCATGGCTTGGCCCCGGCCGCCCAGCCGACCCGCGGACGCGTCGATCTCACGGACGGCCTTGCCGCCGACGATCCACGCGACCGGGCCGAGGACCTGGCAGCAGACCAGCGCCAGGATGCCGAGGATCATGGCTGTGGTTGCCCGTGGGTGGTCCGGAGGCTGTGAGGGGTAGGGAGGCTGTCCGCCCGGTTGCCCGTAGCCCGGTTGCCCGTAGCCCGGTTGCCCGTAGCCCGGTTGCCCGTAGCCCGGTTGCCCGTAGCCCGGTTGCCCGTAGCCCGGTTGCCCGTAGCCCTGTTGCCCGTACGGCGGTGGCGGTGGCGGCGGGTCGGGCTGGGCGCTCTGCTGCTCCCAGGAGCCAGGCTGATCAGGCTGCTGGGGCTCGTCCCCCGAGGTATTCGTCATGGGCGTAAGTGTGTCAGCCCGACACCGGGCCCGGAGCACGAGGAGCGCGGTATGTCGTTCCCGGCCCAGTCGGCTGCTCGGCCAGCCAGCCGTCGATCTCGGTGGCGACGACGAGCTTGAGCGACTCCGGAGCCGACGAGGCCCGGACCGACATTGCGGCGAGTGTCGCCAGTTGGGAGTCGTCGAGGTCGTGGGCCGCGCGCATCGCGGCGTACTGGGCGGCTAGCCGCGACCCGAACAGGAGCGGGTCGTCCGCGCCGAGGGCGACCGTCGCGCCGGCTTCGAGCAGCTGAGGTAGCGGCACCGAGGAAGGGTCGGAGTAGACCCCGAGGGAGACGTTGGACAGCGGGCACACCTCCAAGGGGACCCCGGCAGCAACCACCTGCGCGAGCAGGGCCGGGTCCTCGACGACGCGGACGCCGTGCCCGATGCGGTCGGCGTGCAGCTCCTCGAGCACCGAGCGGACGTTTCCAGGACCGACCAGCTCGCCGCCGTGAGGCACCAGCCTCAGCCCGGCCCGCTCGGCAATGCGGAAGGCGGGAGCGAAGTCGCTCGTGGTGCCCCGTCGCTCGTCGTTGGAGAGACCGAACCCGACGACTCCCCGGTCGGAGTACTGGCTGGCCAGGCGGGCCAGGGTCCGCGCATCGAGAGGGTGCCGGGTGCGGTTGGCGGCCACGACGATGCCGATGCCCAGTCCGAGCTCCCGCTGCGCCGAGGCGGCCGCGTCCAGGACGAGCTCGAGGAACGCGGTGATCCCCCCGAACCTGGCGGCGTACCCGCTCGGGTCGACCTGGAGCTCCAGCCAGCGGCCGCCCTCAGCCACATCGTCCTGCGCCGCCTCCTGCACCAGCCGGCGTACGTCGGCCTCCGTACGCAGGACCGACCTCGCCACGTCGTACAAGCGCTGGAACCGGAACCAGCCCTTCTCGTCGGCGGCGGAGAGCCGTGGCGGCCAGTCGTCCACCAGCGCGTCCGGCAGCACGACCCCGTCGCGCTCGGCCAGCTCGACCAGCGTGGCGTGCCGCATCGACCCGGTGAAGTGCAGGTGCAGGTGTGCCTTGGGTAGGGCCAGCAGGTCCCTCACGGCTCAGGAGAAGAGCTTCTGCAGCCTCGTGATGCCTTCGACCAGATCGTCGTCTCCCAGGGCGTACGACAGGCGGAGGTACCCGGGTGACCCGAAGGCCTCGCCCGGCACGACGGCGACCTCTGCCTTCTCAAGGACGTAGGTCGCCAGGTCGGCGGAGGTGTCGATCACGGTGCCGTCGTACTCCTTGCCCAGCAGTCCTTTGACGGAGGGGTAGACGTAGAAGGCGCCCTTGGGCTCCGGGCAGTGCAGACCGTCGATCTCGTTGAGCATCGAGACGATCGTTCTGCGGCGACGGTCGAAGGCGAGCCCCATCTGCTCGACTGCCTCCAGGCTTCCCGAGACCGCCGCGATCGCGGCTCGCTGGGAGACGTTGGCGACGTTGGAGGTGGCGTGCGACTGCAGGTTGGTCGCGGCCTTGACGACGTCGGCGGGCCCGATCAGCCAGCCAACGCGCCAGCCGGTCATCGCGTAGGTCTTCGCCACTCCGTTGACGATGATGCAGGTGTCGGCCAGTGCCGGCACCGCCACCGGCATCGACACAGCCTCGACCCCGTCGTAGGTCAGGTGCTCGTAGATCTCGTCGCACAGGACCCAGATGCCGTGCTCAGCGGCCCACGTGCCGATGGCAACTACCTGCTCGCGCGAGTAGACCGCGCCGGTGGGGTTCGACGGCGAGCAGAACAGCAGGGCCTTGGTCCGCTTGGTGCGCGCTGCCTCGAGCTGCTCCACGCTGACCAGGTAGTCCTGGGTCTCGTCGGCGAGCACCTCGACCGGAACTCCGCCGGCCAGCCGGATCGCCTCGGGGTAGGTCGTCCAGTACGGCGCCGGCAGGATCACCTCGTCACCCGGGTCCAGAATAGTGGCGAAGGCCTCGTAGACGGCCTGCTTGCCGCCGTTGGTGACCACCACCTGGGCGGCGGCCACGTCGTACCCGCTGTCGCGGCGGGTCTTGTCAGCGATCGCCTGCTTGAGGGCGGGAAGCCCGCCCGCAGGGGTGTAACGGTGGTTCTGCGGGTCGGAGCACGCAGCGACGGCGGCATCGACGATGTAAGACGGGGTGGGGAAGTCCGGCTCGCCTGCGCCGAACCCGATCACGGGGCGACCGGCGGCCTTGAGCGCCTTGGCCTTCGCGTCGACAGCCAACGTCGCGGACTCGGCGATGCCGCCGATACGGGCGGAGATGCGGGGCTTGGGAGCGCTCATGACGCCTATCGTTCCACTCGACCCTGAGCCCCCGCATCCGGGTTCTACTCGGTTCGACTTCCCGCTGGGATTCCACGTAGACTTCCGCATTGGTGGTTGCTCACCCTTGGTTGTCATGCCCGCAATCAGTCTGCTTCGCATCCGAAGCGCGCTCCAAAACGGGTCGCTCCCAGGATCGTGACCGCCGTAGGGCACTAGCTCAACTGGCAGAGCATCGGTCTCCAAAACCGAAGGTTGGGGGTTCAAGTCCCTCGTGCCCTGCGAGTCCGCCCGGAGCCCCGGACGGGATCGACCTGGAGTGAAGCAACATCTGGAAGAAGGTGGAGAACGGTGGCGGACAGTCGCCCAGCGTCGTCTTCGGCGAGCAGCAAGCGCACCAACCCCGCGACCTACTACCGCCAGATCGTGGCCGAGCTTCGCAAGGTCGTCTGGCCCACGCAGCAGCAGCTGATCACCTACTTCATCGTGGTGCTCGTCTTCGTGCTGATCGTGATGACGATCGTGTCACTGCTCGACCTCGGCTTCGGAAAGCTGGTCTTCGAGATCTTCGGTGGCAAGGCGGACGCGTCCAGCTCCAGCTGAGCGCGGTCCCGCGCCCGAAACGCAAGTCCCGGTCCACTCCGGGCACGATGAGAAGGTGACTGACAACCGTGTCGCAGCCGTACGACGACGATCAGCTCGAGACCGAGCAGGAGGACTCGTCCCCCGCCGAGAGCAGCGACGCCACGGACGAGGCGTCCGTCGCGCAGCATGAGGGCGAGCCGGCCGACGGTTCTGTCGAGCCTGCCGACCAGGAGCCGGTAGAGGCTCCGGAGGCGGCCGAGGAGAGCGAGGACGTCATCGCTGAGGACGTCGCGCAGGCGGTCGCCCTCGACGACGAGGTGTCCGAGGAGACCCCCGCGCTGACGAGGCGCCCGCTGACGAGGTGCCTGCTGACGAGGTGCCTGCTGACGAGGTGCCTGCTGACGAGGTGCCTGCTGACGAGGTGTCTGCTGACGAGGTGCCTGCTGACGAGGCGCCTGCTGACGAGGCGCCTGCTGACGAGGCGCCCGCTGACGAGGCGCCTGCTGAAGACGCCTCGATCGACGAGGCCGGCGACGTGCTCGAGGAGTTCCGGGCAGCCCTCCGCGACAAGCCGGGCGACTGGTTCGTGATCCACACCTACTCCGGCATGGAGAACAGGGTGAAGGCCAACCTGGAGACCCGCATCACCTCGCTGAACATGGAGGACTACATCCACGAGGTCGTGGTTCCCACAGAAGAGGTCGCCGAGATCAAGAACGGCCAGCGCAAGCTGGTCAAGCGCACCGTGCTGCCGGGCTACGTCCTGGTCCGGATGGACCTCACCGACGAGTCGTGGTCGGCGGTACGCCACACGCCGTCGGTGACCGGCTTCGTCGGGCACAGCCACCAGCCGGTGCCGCTGAGCCTCCAGGAGGTCGAGAGCATGCTCGCCCCGGCGGTCGTCGCCGAGGCCGAGGCCGCATCGCCGGACGCCGAGGGCAGGACCAAGACCGCCACGAAGAAGAAGGTCGAAGTCGCTGACTTCGACGTCTCTGACTCCGTGATGGTGGTGGACGGCCCGTTCGCGACACTGCACGCGACGATCACCGAGATCAACGCGGACACCCAGAGGGTCAAGGCCCTCGTCGAGATCTTCGGCCGGGAGACCCCGGTCGAGCTGAGCTTCTCCCAGATCCAGAAGGTCTGAGCGGGCTCGTCAGTTAGTAACGGCAACAAAAGGACCCAACGAAATGCCTCCCAAGAAGAAGATTGCAGCGCTCGTCAAAGTGCAGCTGCAGGCCGGGGCGGCCACTCCTGCTCCGCCGGTCGGTACCGCCCTCGGTCCGCACGGCGTCAACATCATGGAGTTCTGCAAGGCCTACAACGCCGCGACCGAGTCGCAGCGTGGTCAGGTCATCCCGGTCGAGATCACCATCTACGAAGACCGCAGCTTCACCTTCGTCACCAAGACGCCTCCGGCGGCTGAGCTGATCAAGAAGGCTGCCGGGCTCGCCAAGGGCTCCTCGGTCCCGCACAAGGACAAGGTCGGCAAGCTGACCCGGGACCAGGTGCGCGAGATCGCCCAGGGCAAGCTCGTCGACCTCAACGCCAACGACATCGACGCCGCCATGAAGATCATCGAGGGCACCGCGCGCTCGATGGGTGTCACGGTCGAGGGCTGACCAACCCCACGCAGTAGCCAACAAGAAGTCCGTGGCAGGCCCGCTCTGCGGCCGCTAGACCACAACTGGTGAACAACAGAAAGAGACCAGACCATGCAGCGCAGCAAGAACTACCGCGCCGCGTCCGAGTCACTCGACGCGGACGAGCTCTACAGCCCCCTGGCAGCGATCAAGCTCGCCAAGGCCGGGGCGAAGACGAAGTTCGACCAGACCGTCGACGTGGCCATGCGCCTGGGCGTCGACCCTCGCAAGGCGGACCAGATGGTCCGTGGCACCGTCAACCTCCCGCACGGCACCGGCAAGACCGCCAGGGTCCTGGTCTTCGCCAACGCCGAGAAGGCTGACGCGGCTCGCGAGGCGGGTGCCGACATCGTCGGCGGCGACGAGCTGATCGAGAAGGTGAACGGAGGCTGGCTCGACTTCGACGCCGTCGTCGCGACCCCGGACATGATGGGCAAGGTCGGTCGCCTGGGCCGCGTGCTCGGTCCGCGTGGCCTGATGCCGAACCCGAAGACCGGCACCGTGACGCCGGACGTGGCCAAGGCCGTGTCCGACATCAAGGGCGGCAAGATCGAGTTCCGCGTGGACCGCCACGCCAACCTGCACTTCATCATCGGCAAGGCGTCGTTCGACGAGACCCAGCTGGCCGAGAACTACGCTGCGGCCCTCGAAGAGGTGCTGCGGCTCAAGCCGGCCAGCTCCAAGGGTCGCTACCTGAAGAAGGTCACCGTCTCGACCACGATGGGCCCCGGTATCCAGGTGGACCCGAACCGCACCCGCAACGTGGCGTCGGACGAAGAGGCCTGAGCTTCTGACACAGAGAGGGCAGCTGTGGTTCGCCACAGCTGCCCTCTCGTCATGTCCTGGTCCAGGCGACCCGCCCTCAAGCGCTACTCGACGAAGACGCGGTCGTCGGTCAGCTGCTCGACAACGAGCTGCCCCTGGGGGTCGTAGCGGCTCTGGTCGAAGCGTTTGCGGAACTCCATGTCGACGCCGTTGACGCCGTTGCGGTTCTTCTCGATCGTCATGACGGCCCAGTTCTTGTACTCGTCGACGTTCTGCAGGTTGTAGACGAGGTGGTGCCGGGCAACAACGTCGTGCTTGTTGTTCAGCACGAGCACAGTGTCGGCCTCGTAGGCCAGGGCCGAGGATCCGCGGAAGTGGTTGGTGCGCATCCGCTTGCCACCACCGATGGCCTCCTTGTCGGAGGCGACGACCGCAACGATCGGGATGTCGTAGTCCAAGGCGAGGTCCTTGAGACCTTCGACCACCCGGGTGATGCGGTCGTCCTCGTCGAGCCGCTCCTCGGGGACTGGAACCTTCTGGAGGTAGTCCACTACGACCATCGGGGTCTGCCCGGTGTCGGCTCGAACCTTCTGGATGTGCTCGTTGATGAGCTCCAGCCCCGTGGAGGTACCGGTCGACCGGTGTACGACGAGGCGCTCGGCGTACTCGCGGACGATCTCGATGGCCTCAGCGCCGCCGTCGGTGTCGCTCAGCCGCTCCGCCAGCCCATGGCCCATGCCGTCGGTGGCCTCGAACGACTGCCGGATGCGTTGGATGCCGGGCGCGTCAGGACCTCCCGCCAGGCCGGCCTCGAGCGCGACCAGCCGGATCAGTGACGTCTGCTGGTCGTGCTCGTAGGAGAAGATCAGGACGGCCCGCCCGGCGCGGGCGATGTTGCGCGCGATCTGCATGATGAGGGTCGTCTTGCCCAGGCCCTGAGCGCCGCCGAGCAGGACCAGGTCGCCCGAGCGGAAGCCACCGCTGAGATGGTCGTCGAGGGGGGTGAAGCCGGTCGGCCATATGCGCGACGCCGAGTGGGCACCGGCCTTGACGCGGTAGTCCGCCTGCTCCAGCGTCTCGCTGAGGTTTTGAAGTGAAAGATCCACATTCTCATTGCACCATCGGGCGCGCCCCGTCGTACCCGATTCGCCAATTTGGCGTGACCCGATCTGCTCGCGTACGCTACGCGGGTAACCAGAGACCGCCGGTTGTCGGCGTGCGCCCACCTCACCTACGTGCGGGGGCACACCTCGGCTGAAGGTCCCGCGAAGCGGGCGGCCTGCGCAGGTGACACTGAGTGACCAGCACGGCAGCAGCCGTGCCCGCCGCCCTGTGCCTTCTGCGCCAGGGCGTTCTTCTTTTCGGGTCCCTGTCGGCTGTCTCCCACGTGTAGTGCGGAAGGAGACCCATGGCGCGGCCAGACAAGGCAGCCGCTGTCGCGGAGATCGTGGATTCGTTCCAGGACTCCGCTGGCGCTGTGCTGACCGAGTACCGCGGTCTCACCGTTAAGCAGCTGCAGGACCTGCGGCGAGCTCTCGGGGAGAACGCCAACTACGCCGTGGTGAAGAACACCCTGACCCAGATCGCGGCCAAGGAGGTGGGCGTCGAGGGCTTCGACGACCTGCTCACCGGTCCGACCGCCATCGCCTTCATCAACGGCGATGTGGTCGAGGCGGCCAAGGGTCTTCGCGACTTCGCCAAGGCAAACCCCGCTCTTGTCATCAAGGGCGGGTACGTCGACGGCTCCCTCATGGACGCGAAGGAGATCGCCAAGCTGGCCGATCTCGAGTCGCGCGAGGTGCTTCTGGGCAAGCTCGCTGGCGCAATGCTGGCGTCGCTCTCCCAGGCCGTCTACCTGCTCAACGCCCCGCTTGCCCAGGCCGCCCGGCTCGCCGGCGCCCTGCAGGCGAAGGCCGAGCAGGACCCCTCGATCCTCGCGGGTGGTGCCGGTGCTCCGGCTGCTGCAGCCGAGGAGACCGTCGCCGACGAGCCCGCAGCTGACGCTGCGGAGTCCACCGAGGCCTGACCACCACCCACAACCGGCCCGTGACCGCGGGCCAGCAGAACGGAAGGAACGCCACCATGGCGAAGCTCAGCACCGACGAGCTGCTTGACGCTTTCAAGGAGATGACCCTCCTGGAGCTCAGCGAGTTCGTGAAGCAGTTCGAGGAGACCTTCGGCGTGACCGCCGCTGCTCCGGTTGCCGTTGCCGCGGCTGCTCCGGCGGCCGGTGGCGGCGACGCCGAGGCGGCCGCCGAGCAGGACGAGTTCGATGTCGTCCTCGAGGCTGCCGGCGAGAAGAAGATCAACGTGATCAAGGAGGTGCGCTCTCTCACCAGCCTCGGCCTCAAGGAGGCCAAGGAACTGGTCGAGGCCGCTCCCAAGGCCGTCGTGGAGAAGGTCACCAAGGAAGCCGCAGAGAAGGCCAAGGAGGTCCTCGAGGCCGCCGGCGCCACCGTCTCGGTCAAGTGAGACCCTGACTCACCGCTTCCGAACGGCGGTCGTCCCCGAAAGGGGGCGGCCGCCGTTCGCACTCCGGACACATCCGGCGGCTCCGGACTCCGTTTTGTCTCAGTCCGAGAAAGAACGGCCGCTATGGATGACAGATCGCAGCAGTTTGGCAAGACTGTGGCAGTTGCCCGGGGCCGACCCGGGGGTTTACACCTGCGTAACCCTGACCACATCTACTCGTTGGTAGTGAGACCGGGGACGTGGGCCTCAGGCCGCAGCAATCAGGGAGGCAGCGCGTGGGCGTCGAGATCAAGATTGAGAACCTGACCAAGAGCTTTGGGAAGCAGCTCATCTGGAAAGACGTATCTCTGGACGTCCCTGCGGGTGAGATCTGCGTGATGCTCGGCCCTTCCGGTACGGGCAAGTCGGTTCTGCTCAAGACTCTGATCGGCCTGATCAAGCCGGACTCGGGCTCGGTGATCATCGAGGGCCTGGATATCGCCAACTGCTCGGAGAAGGACCTCTACGAGATCCGCAAGCTCTTCGGCGTGCTCTTCCAGGACGGCGCCATGTTCGGGTCGATGAACCTGTACGACAACGTGGCGTTCCCGTTGCGCGAGCACACCAAGAAGAGCGAGTCCGAGATCCACAAGATCGTGATGGAGAAGATGGACCTGGTCGGTCTGGTGGGCGCGGAGGACAAGCTGCCCGGCGAGATCTCCGGGGGTATGCGCAAGCGTGCCGGCTTGGCCCGCGCCCTGGTGCTCGATCCTGAGATCGTGCTGTTCGACGAGCCGGACTCCGGTCTCGACCCGGTACGTACGGCGTTCCTGAACCAGCTGATCATCGACCTGAACGCGCAGATCGACGCTACGTTCCTCATCGTGACCCACGACGTGAACACCGCACGGACGGTTCCGGACAACATCGGCCTGCTGTACCACAAGCACCTGGCGATGTTCGGCCCGCGGGAGATGCTGCTGAGCTCGGAAGAGCCTGTGGTTCGTCAGTTCCTCAACGCGCAGCGGGTCGGCCCGATCGGCATGTCGGAGGAGAAGGACGCCGACGAGCTCGAGGCCGAGAAGGGCCAGGAACTGCCGCCGCTGCCGCCGATCCCGTTCCAGCAGGAGCCGTCCAACGGCATCCCGCGGCGGAGCCAGCGTCCGCCGGGTGAGTGGTGCCGGATCAACGGCGTCATTCCGCCCCCGGGATCGTTCACCTCGGCCAACGTCGGCCTGGCGCCGGGGGCCTGAAGACTTCCATGTCATCTCTTACCTCGGCGAGGGTGCTGGCTCCCATCGGGACCGCTGGCAAGCTCTTCGCCTTCGGACTCGATGTCGGCCGCCAGCTCTTCAGACGGCCGTTCCAGACGCGCGAGTTCCTTCAGCAGTCCTGGTTCATCGCCTCGGTAACGATCATCCCGACAGCGCTGGTCGCCATTCCCTTCGGAGCGGTCATTGCGCTGCAGGTGGGTGGCCTGATCAAGCAGTTCGGGGCCCAGTCGTTCACAGGCTCCGCCTCGGTGCTTGCGGTGGTGCGTGAAGCGGGGCCGATCGCGACCTCGCTGCTGATCGCAGGTGCCGGCGGGTCGGCTATCGCCGCCGACCTTGGCGCGCGAAAGATCCGCGAGGAGCTCGACGCCATGATGGTGCTCGGCATCGACCCGATCCAGCGCCTGGTCGTGCCACGCGTGCTTGCCTGCATGCTGGTCGCTGTCTTCCTCAACGGCCTGGTCAGCGTGGTCGGTGTGATGGGCGGCTACGTCTTCAACGTGATCCTCCAGGACGGCACCCCGGGCGCCTATCTGGCCAGCTTCACGGCCCTCGCCCAGCTACCCGACCTCTGGCAAGGCATGGCGAAGGCCCTCATCTTCGGGCTGATCGCCGCCATCGTCGCCTCCTACAAGGGCATGAACGCCGGAGGCGGGCCGAAGGGCGTGGGCGATGCCGTGAACGAGTCCGTGGTCATCTCGTTCATGCTCCTGTTCGTAGTCAACTTCGTGATGAGCGCGATCTACTTCCAGCTCGTCCCACCAAAGACAGGTTGACGCCGTGGCAGACGTGAAAGAGATCTACCGCCGGCCGATGGCCTCCTTGGACCACCTGGGCTCCGAGCTCAGGTTCTATGTCACCGCGATCGCGTGGAGCCCCCGCACCTTGGTGCGGTACAAGAAGGAGATCATGCGTCTCCTGGGCGAGGTCACCCTCGGCTCCGGCTCGCTCGCGGTCATCGGAGGCACCGTCGGTGTCATCGCGGCGATGTGCTTCTTCACCGGTACCGAGGTCGGGCTTCAGGGGTATGCCGCGCTCAACCAGCTCGGCACCGCGGCCTTCACAGGCTTCGTCTCGGCGTACTTCAACACTCGTGAGATCGCGCCTCTGGTCGCCGGAATCGCGCTTGCCGCGACCGTCGGGTGCGGATTCACCGCCCAGCTTGGCGCGATGCGCATCTCGGAGGAGATCGACGCGCTCGAGGTGATGGCGATCCCGTCGCTGCCCTTCCTGGTCACCAGCCGCATCATCGCGGGACTCATCGCGATCGTGCCGCTGTACGTCGTGGGTCTGCTGACCTCCTACGTTGCGACGTACATCACCGTGACCCAGTTCTTCGGGCAGAGCTCTGGCACCTATATGCATTACTTCAACACCTTCTTGCCACCGCAGGACGTGCTGTGGTCGTTCATGAAGGTGCTGGTGTTCGCGGTCGTGGTGATCCTCATCCACTGCTACCACGGCTACAACGCCTCCGGTGGCCCGGCGGGTGTGGGCCTGGCGGTCGGCCGCGCGGTGCGGACCTCGATCGTTGCGATCAACGTGATCGACCTCTTCCTGTCGATGGCCATCTGGGGCACGACGACGACAGTGAGGCTGGCGGGCTGATGGCGAGATCAAAGACTGCCGCCATGCTCCAGGCGCGCACGCTCGGCGTGGCGTTCCTGGCGCTGTGCTTGCTGTTCGTGTGGTTCACCTACGCGATCTTCACCAAGAAGTTCGTCAACTACGACCTGGTCACGTTGAAGGCATCCAACATCGGGCTTCAGCTTCCGGCTCGGGCCGACGTGAAGATCCGCGGCGTGATCGTGGGGGAGGTGCAGCGGACCACGGTGACTGCGCAGGGCGTCGATGTGGAGCTCGGCCTGTACCCGTCGGAGACCCATACGATCCCCAAGAACGTCCGCGCGGAGATCCTGCCCAAGACGCTCTTTGGTGAGAAGTACATCTCGCTGGTCCTTCCCGAGGACCCCTCGACCACGCCGATCAAGCCTGGCGACACGGTCGAGCCCTCCACGGTTGCCATCGAGGTCGAGAAGGTGCTGTCCGACCTCTACCCGCTCCTGCGGACCGTGCAGCCCGCCCAGCTCAACTACACCCTGACCGCGTTCGCCGATGCTCTCGAGGGGCGTGGCGAGAAGCTCGGCGAGAGCCTGGAGACGCTGGACAGCTACCTCAAGCGGATGAACCCCCAGCTGCCCCAGTTCATCGACGACGTGAAGAAGCTCGGTGGCGTCTCAGCGGCGTACGAGAGCGTCGTCCCCGACCTGGCCCGGTTCCTGCGCAACAGCGTCACGACCGGCGGTACGTTCGTCTCCAGAGAAGCGAAGATCAAGGCGCTCTTCCAAGACATCGCGAGCTTCTCCTCAACCAGCCGAGACTTCCTCCAGGCCAACGGCGACAACATCATCCGGCTCGGTGAGCTGGGCCAGGCGACCCTGCCTGTCTTCGCGAAGTACGCACCCGAGTACCCGTGTCTCTTCCGGGCAATGCGGGGCGCGATTCCTCGCGAGAACGAGGCTTTCCGCGGAAGGAAGCTGCACATCATTTTGGAGACGCTGCCGAGGCAGCCACGTGGCTACTTCCCCAACGAGGCGCCGAAGTACGGCGAGAAGGCCGGGCCGTTCCCGCACTGCAACCTGCTGGACAAGGCCATGCGCGGTGGATTCGGCCAGCACAACCTTCCGCCGGACGTGCTGGTGCGCCCGATGAACGACGGAGTGGACTACCCCATCTCCAAGCGGGTCGCCCCGTCGTACGACGTGACCTCCGGCTACGCGGGCACCGCCGCCGAGACGGACCTGCTGGCGGCGATCATGGCCCGCGCGACAGGACGTTCGGTCGACGACATACCCGATATCGCAGCGGCCCTCTTCGGCCCGCTGGCCCGTGGCGCGGAGGTGACGCTTCGATGAAGCTCCTCGACAAGCGCACAGCAGGCGACGCGGTCAAGCTCGCCATCTTCATCGTCATCACCACGCTGGCGACCGCGATGCTCGCCATCACGATCGGCAACCTGAGCTTCGGCTCGACCAAGGAGTTCAAGGCGGTCTTCTCCGACGCCACCGGCGTCACCCCGGGTGACGACATCCGCGTCGCAGGGGTGAAGGTCGGGAGCGTGACCGGATCCGAGGTGGTCAACCGGACCCAGGCGAGTATCACGTTCAAGGTGAAGAACGACGCGCCCGTGACAGAGGGAACGGTCGCCACGATCCGCTACCGCAACTTGGTGGGCCAGCGCTACATCGCACTGACCCCGGGCGACGGAGGCACGGCGAGCCTGAAGTCGGGCGCCACCATCCCGCTCACCAACACCGCGCCTGCGCTGGACCTGTCGGTGCTCTTCGATGGGTTCAAGCCGCTCTTCCAGGCTCTCTCGCCCGCCGACCTCAACAAGCTCGCCTACGAGATGATCCAAGTCTTCCAGGGCGAAGGTGGGACCCTCGACGCGCTGTTGCGGCGGACGGCATCGGTGACCAACACCCTGGCGAACCGGGACGACGTGATCGGCTCGCTCATCACCAACCTGAACAAGACCATGGTGACCCTGGGCGACCGGGACGACGAGCTCTCCAGCCTCTTGGTGCAGCTGCGCAGGTTCGTCGGCGGGCTCTCCAAGGACCGCGAGGCGATCCTCGGGTCCCTGGACAAGATCTCCGCCCTGTCAGTGCAGACTGCTGACCTCGTCACGGGCATCCGGCCCGCGCTGACTGCCGACATCAAGCACCTGCGGGTGCTGGCCGGCAACATCCACCGCAACAAGGCCGAGGTTGACCGTGCCCTCAAGGTGCTTCCGATCAAGCTTGAGAAGGTCGGACGTACGGCCATCTACGGGTCGTGGTTCAACTTCTACCTGTGCGACTTCAAGGCACGAGTTCGACTGCCGGGAGGCGTCACCTTGCCCTATGACTACACGGTCGGCGGGAGGTGCAACGCATGAGCGTCCCCTTCCGTGAGCGCAACCCCGTGATCATCGGCGCGGTCAGCATCGCCATGATCGCAGCCTTCATCCTCGCTGCGTTCAAAGCCGACGCACTGCCGATCATCGGTGGTGGCGACACCTACTACGCCGCCTTCACCGAGGCTGGTGGCCTGCAGCCCAACAACGAGGTCCGTGTCGCCGGGGTCCGGGTCGGGAAGGTCAAGAGCATCGATCTCGACGGCGACCATGTCCGGGTCGCGTTCCAGATCAGCAAGGGCGTGCAGTTCGGTGAAGAGTCCGAGGCGGCCATCAAGGTCAAGACTCTGCTAGGTGCCATGTTCCTGGCCCTCGAGCCGGCCGGCAGCGGCCAGCTCAAGGAGGGGTCCGAGATCCCTCTCGAGCGAACCAGCGCGCCGTACGACGTGATCAAGGCGTTCAGCGGACTGGCGGAGACGGCGGAGAAGATCGACACCGCCCAGCTCGCCAAGTCCATGAACGTTCTGGCCGAGACCACCAAGTTCGCCCCGGAGGACTTCCGCTCTGCACTCCGCGGAGTCTCCAGGCTCTCGGCGAACATCGCCGCCCGGGACACCCAGCTCAACACCCTGCTGACCAACCTGCGGAAGGTCTCCGGGGTGCTGGGCGACCGTCGAAAGGACATCATCGGCCTGATGAGGGACGGGGATGTCCTCTTCCGCGCGTTGGTGGCGAGGCGACAGGCGATCCACGACCTGCTCGTCTCAACGAGCCAGCTCTCAGCACAGCTGACCGGTCTGGTGCGTGACACGCGGGCGGACCTCAAGCCTGCGCTGAAGAACCTGTACAGCGTGGTGAAGCTGCTGGAGAACAACCGGGCCAACCTGGACAACAGCCTGCGGCTGATGGCGCCGTTCTACCGAGTGTTCGCCAACACCTTGGGTAACGGTCCGTGGTTCGACACGATCATCCAGAACATGCCCCCCGTTCCGAAGGCGGGTGGCTGACATGAAGAGCATCGGAACTTCCCGTGTCATCACGACTCTGCTCGTGGCGGCTCTCGTCGTCGGCGGCTTCCTGCTGCTGACCGGTGGAGGCGACAAGAAGTACGTCACTGCGAGCTTCCCTCGCACGGTGTCGCTCTACGACGGCTCGGACGTGCGCATTCTCGGAGTCAGCGTCGGCAAGGTCGAGAGTGTCGAGCCGTCCGGGACCTCGGTCAAGGTCAGGCTCTCCTACGACGCCAAGTACGACGTGCCAGCCGACGTCAACGCGCTGCTGATCGCTCCAGCGATCGTGGGCGACCGCTTCGTGCAGCTCGCGCCGGTGTACACCGGTGGTCCGAAGCTGGCGAACAGGGCCGTTCTGGGGCTGGACCGCACCGAGGTTCCGCTCGAGCTCGACCAGATCTACCAGAGCATCGATGACCTGACGGTCGCGCTCGGCCCCGACGGCGCCAACAAGGACGGTGCGCTCACGCGTCTGCTGGACACCACTGCGTCGAACTTCGCCGGGCAGGGTCAGCAGTTCCACGACACGTTCGAGAACCTCGGCAAGCTCACCGGCACGCTGGCCAACAACAAAGATGAGCTCTTCGGCACTGCTCGCGAGATCCAGCGGTTCGTCAAGGTTCTCGCGCGCAACGACAAGACCGTCCGCAACTTCAATGACTCCCTGGCCTCGGCCTCCGGGGTCCTTGAGGCCGAGCGGGCCGACCTGGCCGCAGCACTGCGCAACCTGGGTGTCGCCATGCAGGAGGTGTCCGGTTTCGTTCGCGAGAACAAGAACGCTCTGTCGAAGAACATCAAGGGGCTCAACGTCGTTACCAAGGTGCTGGTCAAGCAGCGAGCAGCTCTGAACGAGGTGCTCAAGGTGGCTCCGCAGGCGCTGGACAACCTCTACCACACGTACAACAACACCACCGGCACCCTCGACACACGAGCGAACCTGGGCGAGAACCTCGCCGACGTACAGACTCGGCCAGACGTGGTCCTGTGCGGAATGCTCGGCCAGATCGACGGCTCGGGCCAGATCTGCAAGCTGCTCACCGGCCGCGCGGCGGCCCTGGGCAAGGGTGGTGGTTCTCGACCAGTGGTCGAGGTGGAACACATCGACAAGACGCTCGGTGGACTCCTGGCGGTGCAGCGATGAAGTCGATACGCGCGGCCGCCCTGGCGACGCTGGGCATCTTCGCACTGTCCGCATGCGACCTCTCCGTCACCAACATGCCCCTGCCCGGCGGCGCCGATCTGGGCAAGAACCCGTACTCGGTGACCGTGGAGTTCCGGGACGTCCTCGACCTGGTGCCGCAGTCTTCGGTGAAGGTCAACGACGTGACGGTCGGCAAGGTCGACAAGATCGACTTGAAGGGCTACACGGCCCTGGTGACGGTCAAGATCCGCGGTGACGTGGACCTTCCCGACAACGCGCTGGCAGAGATCCGCCAGACCTCCCTGCTCGGCGAGAAGTTCGTCCAGCTCGGAGCCCCCTCGACGGGTGCCGTGGGCAAGCTCTCGAACGGCGACCAGATCCCGCTGGACCGCTCCGGACGCAACCCCGAGGTCGAAGAGGTTCTCGGTGCGCTCTCTCTGGTGCTCAACGGCGGTGGCGTGGCCCAGCTCAAGACCATCGCGGTAGAGCTCAACAAGGCCCTGTCCGGGCGGGAGAGCAACGTCAAGTCCGTGCTCCGCCGGATCAGCCGCTTCATGCAGCAGGTCGACAAGAACAAGCACCAGATCGTCAACGCGCTGAGGAACGTGAACAGGCTTTCAGTCTCGCTGAACAAGCAGAAGGGCACGCTCGACCTGGCGCTGGGCAACCTGCCCAAGGCTCTGCGGTCCATCGACCGGCAGCGCAACGACCTGGTCAAGATGCTTCGTGCCCTCGCCGAGCTCAGCGACGTGGGGACCCAGGTCATCCGTGCTTCCAAGGCGTCCACGATCGACAGCCTCCAGGCGCTGGCGCCGACCCTGAACAAGCTCGCGCAGGCCGGCGACGACTTCCCGAAGTCCCTCCAGATCGGGCTCACGTACCCGTTCGTGGACGCCGTGGTGGGCCACAACAGGCAGCAGGCCCTGGACTGGCACATGGGTGACTACACGAACCTTTCCGTGCAGTTCGAGGTCGACCTACGCAAGGGCTTGCCGACGCCGCCCGGACTTCCCGACGGGCTCTCCCTGCCCGAGTTGCTCGAGCTGTGCGCCACCACGCCGCTCGACCCGTTGTGCAAGGAGCTTGGGGACATCGAGCTTCCGCCGTTTCCGGGTCTGGGCGTGAACCTGCCTAGCCTCCCCGGTCTTCCGCGAGCGGCACCCAGTGTCGGCGACACAGCCGCATCGACCATGCCGGGCAGCGGCCAGACCACCGGCGGCGACAATGAGCTCGGCGCGATGCTGAGCTGGGGAATGGTGCAGCGATGATCACCCGACGGACCAAGATCCAGCTCGCGATCTTCCTTGCTCTCACGCTGTCCGGCGTCTCCTTCGTAGGAGCACGGTACGCCCGGCTTGACCGCCTCTTCATCGACACCAGCTACTCGGTGACCGCTCACTTCGCTGACTCGGGCGGCATCTTCGAGGATGCCGAGGTGAACTACCGCGGAGTTCAGATCGGACGCGTGGGCAAGCTCAAGCTCACCACAGAGGGTGTCGACGTCGTGCTCGACATCGAGAAGGGGCACGACAAGATCCCCTCCGAGGTCGTCGCCCTGGTGGGCAACCGGTCGGCAGTCGGGGAGCAGTACGTCGAACTGCAACCGCAGGTGGACGGGGCGCCGTACCTCAAGGGCGGCTCGGAGATCCCGATGGAGAGGACCGCGATCCCGATCAGCAGCACCAAGTGGCTGTTGGACACCGACCGGCTGGTCAATTCGGTGAACAAGCAGAGCCTGCAGACCGTCGTCTCCGAGCTCGGCGCCGCCTTCTACGACACCGGTGAGAACCTAGGCCAGATCATCGACACCCAGACCTCGTTCATCGAGACGGCCAATGACAACTTCGACATCACCAAGGCCCTGATCAGGGACAGCAACCTGGTCCTCACCACCCAGCTGGCCAAGGCTTCGGCGATCAAGACCTTCTCCCGCAACCTTGCCCTGGTTTCTGACACCCTTGTGGCCAGCGACGCCGATCTGCGCAGGATCATCGCCAACGGCAGCGCGACCGCGAACCAGTTGCGCAAGTTCCTCGAGCGCAACAAGGTCGATCTCGGGCAGCTGATCAACAACCTGGTCACCACCGGTGAGGTCGCTATCAAGCACCTGGCCGGCACCGAGATGA
The DNA here is from genome assembly GCA_963769585.1 of uncultured Actinomycetota bacterium. Classification (GTDB taxonomy): domain Bacteria; phylum Actinomycetota; class Actinomycetes; order Propionibacteriales; family Nocardioidaceae; genus SSC3. The sequence goes on along the minus strand of CAVYMJ010000006.1, from coordinate 2,508,991 downwards.
TCCTCGTCCTCTACCCGTATGTCGTCGCGGGGGCCTACATCGTGGTGGACAAGAGCCCGGGCACCGGCCTGCTGGACGCCCACTTCGGCATGATCATGACCACGGAGCCGCACGTCTGCAAGGCGGGCTACGACCCGAAGGAGCGCAGGTCGCCCCAGGACGGCTCCAATGCCCGGATGGACATGGACGCCCGCTGCGCCGAGCCACGCACCAGCAACCCACGTGGAGCCCAGTGGGCTCCGAGGTCCGCTCCGGTGGCGACGTACGATCGCAGTACGGGGAAGGTGACCTTCATCGACGGTGCTTCCTCCCCGACCGTCACGTACGACGGAGGCGCGTCGATCTACGGAAAGGACTCGTGGAAGTGGCTGCTCCTGCAGCCCCTCGCGAGGTGACTTAGGCCCTATGTCTTTAGAACACAGTGAGGACCCCACCGGGTCCCAACGCTCAGCCCTGCCCACGCGCGCCATGACGATGGTCATGGTGGGGCTTGCCGTGCTTGCCCTCATCGCGATCCTGGCGGAGGTGATCTGGCTCCGCCCCCGGCACGACGAGGTGGACCAGCTCAAGGCGGACCGGACGTCGGTACTCGCCACCTCGCAGCGCTTCGCCACGCTGGCCAACACCTACACCCCCGAGACGTTCGACGACGTCGCCGCGAAGCTGCGGACGACCATGACGACCAAGCTCTGGTCGAAGTTCGAGCAGGAGACCCAAGCGCTTCGGGCCACCATGAACCAGATCAAGCTCTCCTCCAAGGGCACCGTCCTCAAGCAGGGCGTCGCGTCGGTCGACGCGGACTCGGCTGTGGTGCTGGTGGTGGTCGACGCGGACGCGACCAGCACGGCTCGTGACTCGGTGCGGCACTTCCGGTGGCAGCTCAACCTCGCCAAGATCAAGGGCACCTGGCTGGTGGACGACTTCAGCGCGGTGTCCGACCCCGAGACCGAGGTGGAGCAGCCATGAGCGGCCCCAGCACCCCGCGCCGCCGCAGGATCGCGGGCGAGCGCCGACGCTCGGGCGAGGTAGTCCCCGACGCCGTGGACCGCTCCTCGGAGTTGCCCACGACCGCCAGAACGCCGGCGCCGCCCAAGCCGCCCAAGCCGCCCAAGCCGGCTCGGGAGCCCGGCACGGCGGGCGGGACCCCGTGGCCGGTCTTTGCGGTCCTGACCGTGGCTGCCTTCGCGCTCGTCGCGACGGCCCTATGGCTGGGTCTGAAGACCTGGAGCTACGAGGAGATCCGAACCCAGGACCAGGTCGAGCGCGCAGAGCAGGGTGCCTCGGCTGCCGCTGAGCGCGCCGCCGCGGCGGTGCTGTCCTACAAGTACGACTCGCTGGACGCCGACCTCGACGGGGCGTCCCGCTTCCTCACTCCGTCGTTCAAGAAGACGTTCACCAGCACGTTCGACGAGTTCGTGCGCCCCTTCGCTCCCAAGCTCAACGCGCGGGTGACGGCCAAGGTCCTTGCCACGGCCGTGGTCACGGCCTCGGAGGATCGCGCCCAGATCCTCGCCTACGTCGACCAGACGACCGTGAGTACGGCGAACGGCGGGCGGCCCCAGGTCGCCCTGAACCGCGTCACGTTCACGATGGTCAAGCAGAACGGCACCTGGCTCGTAGACGGTTTCGACGCGCTCTGAGCCTCGGGTGGCCGTCACCACGGGGGAGACGAGGCCACTTTGCCCAGAGATGCTTGACGCAGACCCCTCTGGGGTTCATGCTTGCCGTGCGTTAGCGAGCCACTGAGCAAGGCTCTCTCGCCGGTCATATGGAGGTCCGGGCGATCGAGAGCGACGAAGGTGTGCTCCCTCTAGTTGTGCCTGCATACTTTTCGGGCTACGATCGCTGTTTGCGCCTACCCTCAACCTCTGTCCTCAGATCACTATGTCCGTTTTAGTGTGATTCGAGGCCTGGTTGAGACAGCGCCAGCATCGATGAGTCCGCAGCTCCGGAAGGACCCCTCTTGGCCGCCTCGCGCAGCACCCGCAGTACCAGCAACATTGAAAGTCCCCGCCGCATCTCCTTCGCCAAGATCGCCGAGCCCCTTGAGGTTCCCAAGCTCCTTGCGCTCCAGACCAACAGCTTCGACTGGCTGGTCGGCAATGAGAGTTGGAAGACACAGGTCGAGAGCCGGATCAACGCCGGCGAGGACGTCAGCCCGAAGTCAGGACTCGAGGAGATCTTCGAGGAGATCTCACCCATCGAGGACTTCTCGGGGACCATGTCCCTCTCGTTCGAGAACCCGGTCTTCTACGACCCGAAGAACTCGGTGGACGAGTGCAAGGAGAAGGACTTCACCTACGCCGCCCCGCTCTATGTGTCGGCCGAGTTCACCAACAACGACACCGGTGAGATCAAGGGCCAGACGGTCTTCATGGGCGACTTCCCGCTGATGACTGACAAGGGCACCTTCATCATCAACGGCACCGAGCGGGTTGTCGTCTCGCAGCTGGTCCGCTCCCCGGGCGTCTACTTCGAGCGCACCGCGGACAAGACCTCCGACAAGGACATCTTCACCGCCAAGGTCATCCCGTCGCGTGGTGCGTGGCTGGAGTTCGAGATCGACAAGCGCGACATGGTGGGCGTGCGCCTGGACCGTAAGCGCAAGCAGAACGTCACGGTGCTCCTCAAGGCCCTCGGCTGGACCAACGAGCAGATCCGCGAAGAGTTCGGCCAGTACGAGTCGATGATGCTGACCCTGGAGAAGGACCACACCCAGGGCCAGGACGACGCGCTGCTCGACATCTACCGCAAGCTGCGTCCGGGCGAGCCGCCCACGCGCGAGGCTGCCCAGACCCTTCTGGACAACTACTACTTCAACGGCAAGCGCTACGACCTGGCCAAGGTCGGGCGTTACAAGATCAACAAGAAGCTCGGCGTCGCACAGCCCTTCGACCAGCAGACGCTGACCATCGAGGACATCGTCGCCACGATCCGCTTCATCGTGGAGCTGCACAACGGCGACGAGACCCTCACGGACTCGTCCGGTGCGGTCGTCAACGACCCCGACGGCAAGCCCATCGAGGTCCGCGCGGACGACATCGACCACTTCGGTAACCGTCGTCTTCGTACTGTCGGTGAGCTGATCCAGAACCAGCTGCGGACCGGTCTGGCCCGGATGGAGCGGGTCGTGCGCGAGCGCATGACGACCCAGGACGTCGAGGCCATCACCCCTCAGTCGCTGATCAACATCCGACCGGTCGTCGCGGCGCTGAAGGAGTTCTTCGGCACCTCGCAGCTCTCGCAGTTCATGGACCAGACCAACCCGATCGCCGGACTGACGCACAAGCGTCGGCTGTCCGCGCTCGGGCCGGGTGGTCTGTCTCGTGACCGTGCAGGCTTCGAGGTCCGGGACGTCCACCCGTCGCACTACGGCCGGATGTGCCCGATCGAGACCCCTGAGGGTCCCAACATCGGTCTGATCGGCTCACTTTCGACGTTCGGGCGGATCAACCCGTTCGGCTTCGTCGAGACGCCGTACCGCAAGGTCGTCAAGGGCAAGGTCACCGAGCAGGTCGACTACCTCACTGCTGACGAGGAAGACCGCTACGTCATCGCCCAGGCCAACGCAGGCCTGGACAAGAACGGGAAGTTCGTCGACGCCAGGGTCCTGGTTCGCCAGCGTCACGGCGAGGTCGACTTCATCCCCGCGGACGACGTCGACTACATGGACGTCTCGCCGCGCCAGATGGTCTCGGTCGCCACCGCGCTCATCCCGTTCCTCGAGCACGACGACGCCAACCGGGCCCTGATGGGCTCGAACATGCAGCGCCAGGCAGTCCCGCTCATCCAGAGCGAGGCGCCGCTAGTCGGGACCGGCATGGAGTTCCGCGCCGCGGTCGACGCTGGTGACGTCGTTACGGCGGCCCAAGCCGGTGTCGTGACCGCGGTCGCAGCTGACTTCATCGAGACGATGAACGACGACGGCACCCAGACCGTCTACCGCATGCAGAAGTTCTCGCGTTCCAACCAGGGCACCTGCATCAACCAGCGTCCGCTCGTCGCGGAGGGGCAGCGTCTGGAGGTCGGTACGCCGATCGCCGACGGTCCCTGTACCGACCAGGGCGAGATGGCGTTGGGTCGCAACCTGCTGGTGGCCTTCATGCCGTGGCAGGGTCACAACTACGAGGACGCGATCATCCTGTCGCAGCGCCTCGTGCAGCAGGACGTCCTCACCTCGATTCACATCGAGGAGCACGAGGTGGACGCTCGCGACACCAAGCTGGGCCCTGAGGAGATCACCCGGGACATCCCGAACGTCTCCGAGGAGATGCTGGCCGACCTGGACGAGCGCGGCATCATCCGCATCGGTGCCGAGGTCACAACCGGTGACATCCTCGTCGGCAAGGTCACGCCCAAGGGCGAGACCGAGCTGACCCCGGAGGAGCGGCTGCTGCGCGCGATCTTCGGCGAGAAGGCGCGCGAGGTGCGCGACACGTCGATGAAGGTTCCGCACGGCGAGTCCGGCACTGTCATCGGGGTACGCGTCTTCGACCGTGAGGAGGGCGACGAGCTGCCGCCCGGCGTGAACCAGCTGGTCCGCGTGTACGTCGCTCAGAAGCGCAAGATCTCCGTCGGTGACAAGCTCGCCGGCCGTCACGGCAACAAGGGCGTCATCTCCAAGGTGCTGCCGGTCGAGGACATGCCGTTCCTCGAGGACGGCACGCCGGTCGACGTCGTGCTCAACCCGCTGGGTGTCCCCGGCCGGATGAACATCGGCCAGATCCTGGAGATTCACCTGGGTTGGCTGGCCAAGACCGGGTGGGACGTCGCGGAGAGCTCCGACGGCGACAAGGACGCCGACTGGAAGAAGCGCCTGATCTCGATCGCTGCGGAGAAGGCTCCGGCCGACTCCAACGTCGCGACTCCGGTCTTCGACGGTGCTCGCGAGGACGAGATCGTGGGCCTCCTCGGGTCGACGCTCAAGACGCGTGACGGAGTCCGCCTGGTCAAGGAGGACGGCAAGGCCCGTCTCTTCGACGGCCGCTCGGGTGACCCGTTCCCGGAGCCGGTTTCGGTCGGCTACATGTACATCCTCAAGCTCCACCACCTGGTCGACGACAAGATCCACGCTCGCTCGACCGGCCCCTACTCGATGATCACGCAGCAGCCCCTGGGCGGTAAGGCCCAGTTCGGCGGCCAGCGGTTCGGCGAGATGGAGGTCTGGGCGATGGAGGCGTACGGCGCCGCCTACGCCCTCCAGGAGCTGCTGACGATCAAGTCCGACGACGTGCCTGGTCGCGTCAAGGTCTACGAGGCAATCGTGAAGGGCGAGAACATTCCCGACTCAGGGATTCCCGAGTCGTTCAAGGTTCTCGTCAAGGAGATGCAGTCGCTCTGTCTCAACGTGGAGGTCCTCTCGCAGGACGGCTCCACGATCGAGATGAAGGACGCCGAGGAAGACGTCTTCCGGGCGGCCGAGGAGCTCGGCATCGACCTGTCCCGCCGCGAGCCAAGCAGCGTCGAGGAAGTCTGAGCATCGGGGGTGCGGTGACGCTGCCGCACCCCGACGCTCAGTCCACATGACCCCAGAGTTTTCCCAGATGAACGAAGGAAAGAAGCCACTGTGCTCGACGTGAACTTCTTCGACCAGCTTCAGATCGGCCTGGCCACCGCGGACGACATCCGTACGTGGAGCCACGGCGAGGTCAAGAAGCCGGAGACGATCAACTACCGCACGCTCAAGCCTGAGCGTGACGGTCTCTTCTGCGAGAAGATCTTCGGTCCCACCCGGGACTGGGAGTGCTACTGCGGAAAGTACAAGCGCGTCCGCTTCAAGGGCATCATCTGCGAGCGCTGTGGCGTCGAGGTGACCCGGTCGAAGGTACGCCGTGAGCGGATGGGCCACATCGAGCTCGCCGCCCCGGTGACGCACATCTGGTACTTCAAGGGTGTGCCGAGCCGGCTGGGCTACCTGCTCGACCTGGCCCCGAAGGACCTGGAGAAGGTCATCTACTTCGCGGCGTACATGATCACCTCGGTCGACGACGAGGCCCGTCACCGCGACCTGTCGTCTCTCGAGGCGAAGGTGGACCTGGAGCGCAAGCGTCTGGAAGGCCGCCGCGACACCCAGCTCGAGGACCGCGCCAAGAAGCTCGAGGAGGACCTCGCTGCCCTGGAGGCCGAGGGCGCCAAGGCCGACGCCCGCCGCAAGGTCAAGGACGCCGCCGAGCGTGAGATGAAGCAGATCCGCGACCGCGCGCAGCGCGAGCTGGACCGCCTGGACGAGGTCTGGACCCGCTTCAAGAACCTCAAGGTCCAGGACCTCGAGGGTGACGAGCTGCTCTATCGCGAGATGAAGAACTGGTTCGGCAAGTACTTCGAGGGCCACATGGGCGCAGCCGCGATCCAGAAGCGCCTGCAGGACTTCGACCTGGATGCCGAGGTGGCCTCGCTCAAGGAGACCATCGCGACCGGCAAGGGCCAGCGCAAGGTTCGTGCGATCAAGCGTCTGAAGGTGGTGGACGCCTTCCGCAAGACCGGCAACAAGCCGATCGGCATGGTGCTCGACGCCGTACCGGTGATTCCGCCGGATCTGCGCCCGATGGTTCAGCTCGACGGTGGCCGCTTCGCGACCTCGGACCTGAACGACCTCTACCGCCGCGTGATCAACCGCAACAACCGGCTCAAGCGTCTGCTTGACCTGGGTGCGCCGGAGATCATCGTCAACAACGAGAAGCGGATGCTCCAGGAGGCCGTCGACTCGCTGTTCGACAACGGCCGCCGTGGTCGCCCGGTCACTGGTCCGGGCAACCGCCCGCTGAAGTCGCTGTCGGACATGCTCAAGGGCAAGCAGGGCCGCTTCCGTCAGAACCTTCTCGGCAAGCGCGTCGACTACTCGGGCCGCTCGGTGATCGTGGTTGGTCCGCAGCTGAAGCTGCACCAGTGCGGTCTGCCCAAGCAGATGGCGCTCGAGCTGTTCAAGCCGTTCGTGATGAAGCGCCTGGTCGACCTGAACCACGCGCAGAACATCAAGTCGGCCAAGCGCATGGTCGAGCGTGCTCGCCCGGTGGTGTGGGACGTCCTCGAAGAGGTCATCACCGAGCACCCGGTACTGCTGAACCGCGCACCGACCTTGCACCGGCTCGGCATCCAGGCGTTCGAGCCCCAGCTCATCGAGGGCAAGGCCATCCAGATCCACCCGCTCGTGTGTACGGCGTTCAACGCCGACTTCGATGGTGACCAGATGGCTGTGCACCTGCCGCTGTCGGCAGAGGCCCAGGCCGAAGCACGCATCCTGATGCTGTCGACCAACAACATCCTCAAGCCGTCCGACGGGCGTCCGGTCACCATGCCGACGCAGGACATGATCATCGGGCTGTTCTTCCTGACCCGTGATGTCGTGGGTGAGCTGGTGGGTGACGGCCGCGTGTTTGGCTCCACCGCTGAGGCGATCATGGCGTTCGACCGCGGCGAGATCATGCTGCAGAGCCGGATCAAGCTGCGCTTGAAGGACTTCACGCCGGATGCCGACGTCGCCTTGCCCGAGGGCTGGGAAGTCGGTCAGCCCCTGCTCATGGAGACCACGCTGGGTCGTGCGCTCTTCAACGAGACGCTGCCGAGCGACTACGCCTACGTGAACTACGAGGTGGGCAAGAAGCAGCTCGGGGTGATCGTCAACGACCTGGCCGAGCGCTACACCAAGGTCGAGGTCGCGCACGCCCTGGACGCGCTCAAGGACGCCGGTTTCCACTGGGCCACCCGCTCGGGTGTCACGGTGTCGATCGACGACGTGGTGACCCCGCCCGAGAAGGCGGCGATCCTGGCGGACTTCGAGGCTCAGGCCGAGAAGGTCCAGAAGCAGTACGACCGCGGTCTGATCACCGACGACGAGCGTCGTCAGGAGCTGATCGAGGTCTGGACCCAGGCGTCGAACGAGGTCGCCAAGAAGCTCGAGCAGACCTTCGCCAAGAACACCAACAACCCGATCCACATGATGGTGCACTCGGGTGCTCGCGGAAACATGATGCAGGTCCGTCAGATCGCCGCTATGCGTGGCCTGGTGGCCAACCCGAAGGGCGAGATCATCCCGCGCCCGATCAAGGCGAACTTCCGCGAGGGCCTGTCCGTGCTGGAGTACTTCATCTCCACGCACGGTGCCCGCAAGGGTCTGGCCGACACGGCGCTTCGTACGGCGGACTCGGGCTACCTGACCCGTCGCCTGGTCGACGTGTCGCAGGACGTCATCATCCGTGAGGTCGACTGCGGCACCGAGCGGGGCCTCGACAAGGTCATCGGTGTTCCCGCCGAGAACGGCTCGCTGCGCCTGGCGGACAACGCCGACACCTCGGCGTACGCCCGTTCGGTTGCTACCCCCGTGGTCGACCCGAAGTCCGGCGAGGTTCTCGTCGCGGCCGGTGGCGATCTCGGTGACGTCAAGATCGACGAGCTCATCGCAGCAGGCGTCGAGGCGGTCAAGGTCCGCTCGGTGCTGACCTGCGACGCGAAGACCGGAACGTGTGCCAAGTGCTACGGCCGATCGCTCGCGACCGGTCAGCTCGTCGACATCGGCGAGGCTGTCGGCATCATCGCGGCCCAGTCGATCGGTGAGCCCGGCACGCAGCTGACGATGCGTACCTTCCACACCGGCGGTGTGGCCTCCGCGGACGACATCACGCAGGGTCTGCCCCGTGTGGTCGAGCTCTTCGAGGCCCGGCAGCCCAAGGGTCTGTCCCCGATCTCCGAGGCCGCGGGCCGCGTGCAGATCGAGGAGACCGACAAGACCAAGAAGGTCCTGGTCACTCCCGACGACGGTTCGGATGTCAAGGAGTACCCGGTCAGCAAGCGCTCGCGCTTGGTGGTCGGCGAAGGTGACCGCGTCGAGGTCGGTCAGCAGATCACGCAGGGAACGCCGGACCCGAAGGAGGTCCTGCGCATCCTCGGTGTTCGTTCCGCCCAGCAGCACCTGGTGGACGAGGTCCAGGCTGTGTATCGCAGCCAGGGTGTGCAGATCCACGACAAGCACATCGAGATCATCGTGCGGCAGATGCTCCGTCGCGTGACGATCCTCGAGTCGGGTGACACTGCGATGCTGCAGGCCGAGCTGGTCGACCGTGGGTCGTTCGAGTCCGAGAACCGTCGGGTGGTCTCCGAGGGCGGCAAGCCTGCCTCCGGTCGCCCAGAGCTGATGGGCATCACCAAGGCCTCGCTCGCGACGGAGTCCTGGCTCTCTGCGGCCTCGTTCCAGGAGACCACGCGGGTGCTCACCGACGCTGCCATCCATGGCAAGTCGGACTCGCTGCTGGGTCTGAAGGAGAACGTGATCATCGGCAAGCTGATCCCGGCGGGTACCGGCCTCGAGCGGTACCGCAACATCCGGGTGGAGCCGACCGAAGAGGCGCGCGCCAACGCGTACGCGGTGACGGGCTACGACAACTACGACTACGACTTCGGCAACAGCGCCGGTGGTCAGGCCGTGGCTCTGGACGACTTCGACTTCGGGTCCTACCAGAACTGAGCAAGACGACAGCAGGGCCGTTCCCCCACCGGGGGAGCGGCCCTGCTGTCGTTCCTCGCACCCGCGATCGGTTCTCGCCGTCGACGGGACCACGGCCAGGGATCGGAGCCACCAGGAGCCAGGACACTAAACTCGCGCACATGCCGGACCACGTCGACCACCCGAAGCGTCAGCGCATCGGCGCCTATGCCTTGCTGACCCGCGTGGGCGTCGGTGGCGAGACCGAGGTGCTGTTGACCCGGATGTCGGCCCGGACGCGGATCGAGGGACGCTGGACGCTGCCCGGCGGTGGGATCGACCACGGGGAGGACCCGCGCACCGCGATGGTGCGCGAAGTGCACGAGGAGACCGGGCTCTACGTCGAGCCAGGCAGGGTGCTGGACATCCATTCGACCCATTTCGTGGGTCCCCGGCACGACGGACTGGTCGAGGACTACCACGGAGTCCACCTGATCTTCGAGGCCACGGTCCGGCCCGAGTCGGAAGGAGCCGACCTCCAGGTGCTCGAGCACAACAGCTCCACCGAGGAGTCGAGGTGGGTGCCCCTGTCGGAGGCCCGGACCTTTGAGCTCCTCTCGGCCGCGTCCCATGCCTTGGCGCTGCTGTCATGAGCGAGACCGTCTTCACCTATGCCGCACCGCAGCTGAAGTTCGGCCCGGGTGCGTCCGACGAGATCGGCTACGACCTGTCCAGCCACGGCGTACGCCGGGTGCTGGTCGTGACGGACCCCGGGGTCGCGGCCGCGGGCCATCCCGACCGGATAGCCGCACTGATCCGCGAGCGGGGCATCGAGGCCGTGGTCTTCGCGGACACGCACATCGAGCCCACGGACGTCTCGCTGAGACAGGCGGTCGACTTCGCCAGGTCCGAGGGGCCATGGGACGCCTTCGTGGCTGTCGGTGGTGGCTCCGCGATCGACACTGCCAAGGCGGTTAACCTGCTGACCACCAACGACGGCGACCTGATGGACTACCTCAACCAGCCGGTGGGCCAGGGCCGTGCCCCGGCGGAGCCGCTCAAGCCTCTCGTCGCGGTCCCTACGACGACGGGCACCGGGAGTGAGAGCACCACCATCTGCGTGCTCGACGTCCTGCACCTGAAGGTCAAGACCGGGATCTCGCACCCGCGGCTGCGCCCCTGGCTCGCCGTGGTGGACCCTCGCCTCACCCTGACCCAGCCGGCCGGCGTCACCGCTGCCTGTGGCATGGACATCCTGTGCCACGCGCTCGAGTCGTGGACCGCGCGGCCCTACACGTCCTTCGCCCGCAAGCAGCCGGAGGAACGAGTCCCGTACTGCGGAGCCAACCCGGTCGCTGACCTGTGGGCCGAGAAGGCGCTCACCTTGCTCGCGTCGTCCTTCCGGCGGGCGGTCCAGGACGGGTCCGACGAGCTGGCTCGCGAGCAGATGGCCCTCGCCGCGACGTTCGCGGGCATGGGTTTCGGCAACGCAGGTGTGCACATCCCCCACGCGAATGCCTACCCGATCGCCGGGCGGGTCAGGGACTTCCGCCCTGACGGCTACCCCTCGGGTGAGCCGATGGTGCCGCACGGCATGGCGGTCGCACTGACCGCACCCGAGGCGTTCAGATTCACCTTCGACGCCTCTCCGGCGCGGCACGTTCACGCCGCCCGGCTGCTGGGCGGCACCGGGGAGGGGGCTTCGGCTCTCCCCGACGCGCTGACGGCGCTGATGCGCGATATCGGGCTCCCCAACGGTATCGGCGGGGTCGGGTACGGCGCGGCAGACGTCGGCGACCTGGTCGAGGGTGCGCTCAAGCAGCAGCGGCTGCTCGCCACCGCACCCAAGCAGGTCACCGAGGACGACCTCGCCACCATCCTGCGGGCCTCCCTGGAGCTGTGGTGAGAGCACGCGCTGCGTCGTTGACGATCGAGTTCCTGGCGTTGGCCAGCGTCGTGGTCTTCGGCGCGACCCGCGGACCGGATCGAATGCCGTTGCACTGGGGGCTCGGCGGGGAAGCCGATCGGGTCGGCAGCCGGGAACAGTGGGTGCTGGAGTCCTCGCTGATCGGACTCGGTCTGGTGGTACTGATCGTGGCACTCGTCCTGGTGGTCCGCTTCGCGCCGATCTCGAAGCTCCGCCTTCCGAACAAGGCCTACTGGACAAGGCCACAGAACAACTCCCGGGCTCGCGAGCTGCTGCTCGACGACGTGGTGGATGTCATGGGCGACGTCGTGCTGCTGCTGATCGCGATCGAGCTGGTGGCGGTGATCCGAGCGAGGTCTGGCCAACTGGACTTGCCGCTGCCGCTCCTCCTGCTCTTCGTTGCGCTTTTCGTGCTGTCGGTGGGGTGGCGGCTCGCCAAGCTGCCGGGACGCTACGCGGCGCACACTCACATCCGATGAGCGACCTGACGGCGGCACTGCGCAAGGCCGGCCTGTCCGACGTCGACGACTCTCGCCTGGCGCGTGCCCTCTACTCCTCCGACGCATCGTTGTACCGCGTCGACCCTCAGGTCGTGGTCCGGCCGCGGCACGTCGACGAGCTGGACGCCGTGGTCGAGGTCTCGCGCGCGCTGAGAGTCCCGGTGACGCTGCGCGGAGCCGGTACGTCGATCGCGGGCAACGCGATCGGGCCGGGGATCGTCGTGGATACCTCGCGCCATCTCGACCGGATCCTCGACGTGGAGACCGAGGCCCGGACCGCGACCGTCGAACCGGGCGTCGTACACGCTCGGTTGCAGCGTCGCCTTGCAGGGACGGGGCTGAGGTTCGGCCCGGACCCGTCGACCCACACCCGCTGCACGGTCGGCGGCATGATCGGCAACAACGCCTGCGGTTCGCGCGCTCTGGGCTACGGCCGCACCTCCGACAACGTGGTCTCCCTGGAGACGACCCCCCCGCCGGACCTCACTGCGCTGGTCGACGGGCACCTTGAGCTCATCCGCACTGAGTTCGGTCGCTTCGCGCGACAGGTCTCCGGCTACTCCTTGGAGCACCTCCTGCCCGAGAACGGGCGCTCGGTGGACCGGTTCCTGGTCGGCTCCGAAGGCACCCTGGCAGTAGTGCGTCGGGCAACGGTGAGGCTCGTCGAGGACGCGCCTCACCGGGTGCTGGTAGTGCTCGGGTACCCGGATATGGCCAGCGCCGCCGACGCGGTGCCCGCCCTTCTCACGCACGACCTGATGGCTTGCGAGGGCCTGGACGAGCGGCTCACCGCGATGGTGCGGCTGATGCCCGCCCTGCCCAGGGGCCGCGGCTGGATCTTCGCTGAAGTCACCGGCGGCTCGCAGTCCGAAGCGCTCGCCAAGGCCGAGCGCGTGCTCAAGGAGGGCACCGGGAGAGTCGTCACCGACCCACTCGAGCAGGCCGCGCTGTGGAGGATCCGCGAAGACGGCGCGGGCCTGGCCGCCAGGGCGACCGACCCCCCGGGCCAGTCCGGCTGGGAGGACGCAGCGGTCCCGCCGGCGCGGCTGGGGGAGTACCTGCGTGACTTCGAGGGGCTGCTCAGCCAGCACGGGTACACGGGGGCGCCGTACGGGCACTTCGGGGACGGCTGTCTGCACATCCGGATCGACTTCACACTCGACTCACCGACGGGCCGGGTCGGCTACCGCACCTTCGTCGAGGAGGCAGCACGCCTGACCGCCTCGTACGGCGGGTCACTGTCGGGGGAGCACGGTGACGGCCGGGCACGGTCGGAACTGCTGCCCACGATGTACTCCGCCGAGGCGATCGCCCTGATGGAGCAGGTCAAGGCACTCTTCGACCCCGACGACCTGCTCAACCCTGGCGTGCTGGTCCGGCCCAGGCTGCTCGACGCAGACCTGCGGCTGGCGCTCTCGCCGGCGCACCCGGAGTTCCACCGCTGCACCGGCGTCGGCAAGTGCCTGGCGGACAACACCGGCACCGGAGGAGTGATGTGTCCTTCGTACCTTGCCACCCGGGACGAGAAGGACTCCACCCGAGGTCGGGCGAGAGTGCTTCAGGAGGTGGTTGCCGGGAGGTTCGAGCTGGGCTCTCCCGAGGTGGCTGAGGCGCTGGACCTCTGCCTGTCGTGTCGAGGGTGCGCGAGTGACTGCCCGACCGGGGTCGACATGGCGACCTACAAGGCCGAGGTCCTCCATCAGAAGTACCGGGGGAGGAGGCGTCCGCGCACGCACTACACACTGGGCCGACTGCCGGCACTGCTGCGCGGGACCTCCCCCCGCCTCGCCAACCTCGGGCTCGCGATGGAGCCACTGGCCAAGCTCGTCGCGGGCCTGGACCGTCGCCGGTCACTGCCTCGGCTGGCCGACCACCCCGCCACACGTCACACGGTCGAGCGGCCGGACGTGGTGATCTGGCTCGACACCTTCACCGACCACTTCGCCCCCGAGGTCGCTGCCGCGGCCGTCGAGCTGCTGACGGGTGCCGGCCAGCGGGTCTCGGTGGTCGGCGGTGACGAGTGCTGCGGGCTGACCTGGATCACGACCGGGCAGCTCGACGAGGCCAGGGAGCGCCTCGGCAGGCTTGTCGACAGCCTCTCCAGGTACGACGTCCCCGTGGTCGTCCTGGAACCGTCCTGCCTGACGGTGCTCCGCGAGGACGCTCCGCACCTGCTCGGCCGGGGGGTTGCCGCGCGGACGCTCGCTGAGCATCTGGAGGCCATCGGCTACAAGCCACCCGACCTCACCGGAACCACGGTGGTGGCGCAACCGCACTGCCACCACACCTCGGTGCTGGGCTGGGAGGCCGATGAACGACTCTTGGCCAAGACGGGCGCGACCGTGACCCGGGTCGGCGGTTGCTGCGGGATGGCCGGCAACTTCGGCATGGAGAAGGGTCACTACGAGGTGTCGGTCGCCATCGCCGAGCACGGGCTGCTGCCCGCCGTACGCGAGGCCGGGGCAGGCGCCGTGGTCCTGGCCGATGGTTTCAGCTGTCGGACCCAGCTGATGGACCTGCTGGGCTCGGAGTCCTTGCACCTCGCGCAGCTCTTGGCTCCTGGCCAGGATGGCGCTACCGAACGACCCTGAATGCCAAGGTCGCCGCCGGGCGGTACTCGGCCCTGTTCTTGGCGCGGATCGTCACCGACGGCTTGGCGGGCCGGACACTCCGCACGACGAGGGCTGAGCACAAGCGCCGGATTCGGGGGGTAGCTACTTGACGACCACGAACGCCTTGCTCCTGGTCGGCCCATTGGACGTGGCGTTGCGCGCATACACGATGACCTTGAGCTTGCCGGCCTTCAGTTGCTTGCGCTTGAGCACCACCTTCGTTCCGGTGACGTTCCTCTTGACCAGGACCTTGGCACCCTTCTTCACGGTGACCCGATAGCTGGTGATGGAGGTGCTACCGGTGCTGGCAGGGGCCTTCCAGGTCACCAGTCGCTTCGCGGCCGCCCTGGCCCCTTTGACTCTGAGGTTGGTCACCGCACCTGGAGCAAGGGGCAGCAGCGCGTTGTAGGTCAACACCGAGTAGGCGCCATCGGCGTTCGCGACGACCAGCCGGTGCCGAGCGTCTACATCGAGGCCCACTGCACTGCCAAGCTCGGTGTTACCGCCGACAAGACGTGCCCGAGGAGCAGTGTTTCCGGTGGCGCCTGCCGCGAAGGCTGTGACAGACGTGCCCGCAGGGTGGGGGTTGGAGACGTACAGGTTCTCGCGTGAGTCCAGAGCCAGCGCATAGGGGTCGGTAAGCCCCGTCGCCGGGCCGGCGAGCGTGCGGGTCGGCGTGGCGTCCCCGGCGGCCCCGGCGGCGTACGACGTCACCGAGTGACCCACGTAGTTGGCCACGTGCAGGACGTTACGACTGTCGAGGGCAAGGCCGACTGGTTCGTCGAGCCCGGTCGTCGCTCCGGAGATGATCCGCAGAGGGGTTGAGTTCCCGCTGGACCCGGGGGCGTAGACGGTGATCGCATGAGACGCGCGGTTCGCGACGAAGAGACGTCCCGCCGAGTCCAGGACGACGCCACTCGGCCAGGCGAGAAACGTCAGGGCACCGGTCACTACTCGTTCGGGGGGCACGTCCCCGGTCGCCCCGGGCGCGAAGACCCGGATGCTCCATGCGTCGGCGTCGCCGTCGGCGACGTAGATCCGTAGGTCGGTATCGACAGCGATGGCTCGAGGTTGGACCAGTCCCGTGTTCGCGCCCCTGATCTCACGCAGCGGCGGCACGTTCCCCTTGGCCGTCGCGGCGTACACGGTCACCGACTTGGTCGCACGGTTGGCGATGTAGCGGTTACCGGCCGCGTCCAGGGCCATCCCGCTGGGGGCCGCCAGGTGGGTTTGGTCCCCGGTCAAGAAAGCGATAGGCGAGGCGTCGACGTCGGCGGCAACCGCAGCCGGCCCGGCGGCTCCGACCGTTCCGACGACAAGGAGTACAGCGGTAGCGGCGCCCAGCGCACGGCGGCGGGGGAGAAGGTGAGGCATGGGTGGCTCCTGATCTCGAGGTGGCTATCGCGATGATCCGTCAGGATTCGCGCTATTTGACAACCCGGAACGATGCGACCGCCTTCTTACTAGCGCCCACGCGATTGATGGCGACGACGCTCACCGTGTGAACGCCTTTCGCCAACTTCTTCCGCCTGACCACGAAGCTGGTCTGGCTCGGCCGGAGGGTCTTGGTCACCAGGGTCTTCTTCCCCTTCTTGATCGTGACCCTGTAGCCGGTCAGCGGCGTCCCTCCGTTATCGGAAGGCTTCTTCCAGCTGATCGTGCGCTTAGCCGCGCCCGATGCGCCAGCCACCTTGAGCTTGCGCACGGCGCCTGGGACTGTGGGCAGCGGGACGAGGGGGTTGTACGTCGTGATCATGCTCGTGCCGAAGTAATTGATGACCACGACCCGATGCTGGGAGTCGACTGCAATGCCATCGGGTTCGACGAGGTCGGTGTTTGCCCCGATGAGCCGTGTCGTCGGCGCTGTGTTCCCGCTCAACGCGGTGGGCGAGAAGACCGCCACGGAAGGGTCGCCCGAGCTAACCGGGCCGCCTGAGGACACGTAGAGGTTCTGCTTGGAGTCGAGTGCGAGGTCCCAGAGCGTGCTGAACCCGGTGGCGGCCCCGGCTAGGATTCGGGTCGGTGCTGTGTCTCCGCTGGCCCATGCTGGGTATCGCGTCACCGACTCTCCGCCTTGGTTGGCGACATGGAGTCGGTCCTGCGCATCGATCACCACAGCGATGGGATCGTCCAACCCGGTGGACGGACCGGCCAGAACACGGAGCGGAACGACGTTGCCGGTCGCACCGGGTTGGAAGACGAGCACGTTGTTGCTGGCCCGGTTGGCAACGTAGAGCCGACTCGCCGAGTCGAGCGCCATCCCGGCTGGCACGTCGAGGCCAGTGTTAGGTCCCGTGATGACTGCTGCCGGTGCCACGTTGCCGTTGGCTCCAGGTGCGAAGATCCGGATCGACCAGGGCGGGCCGTCGGCAACATAGACCAGGCCAGCTGCGTCCACCAGGACGTCCGTAGGGTTGATCAGGCCGGTGTTCGCCCCGCTGATGTTCCGGGCCGGGGCGACGTTTCCCTTCGCGCCCTTGGCGAAGACCAGCACGGCTTTGGCCATGGTGTCAGCCACATAGCGATTCCCACTCGAGTCGAGCGTGACGTCGTACGGCCTCGAGAACTGGGTCTGGTCACCACTGAGGTAGCTGATCGGCGCTGCATTGACGTTCGCTGCGATGGCGGCTGTGCCCATTCCAGTGAAGCCGAGGGCAAGTGCCATGGCTGCGGCGAGGGCTGCACGGCGAGGGTTCATCGAAGTGCCTTTCACTTGGCGACCTGGAGGTCTGCGTGGTCCTGGGGCAGGCGTTGGTCGGGACAGTCATGGCGCCGGCAGTGAGGGCGGCAAGGGAGGGGCGTAGGCGTTTCATGGGTCTCCTCCTCGGTAGCTTGGCCGCCTTCGAGTGCGGACGGCTGCCGGAAGGAAATACTGCAGCCTGCAGTAATTATGCTGCAGGCTGCAGTATTGTCAATGCATGGCCGCACCTGCACCGACCACCACGTCGTACGTCGTCCTGGGGCTGTTATCGCTCCGCTCATGGTCGGCCTACGAGCTTGCCCAGCAGTCTGAGCGCTCGCTGCGATGGGTGATGCCGCAGTCCGAACGTGCTGTCTACCTCGAGGTCAAGCGCCTGGTCAGGCTCGAGTGGGCAGTGGCCCATCGGGAGTCGACGGGCCGTAGAGCCCGGACGGTCTACACAATCACCGACGCCGGCAGGTCGGCGCTGCACGACTGGCTGGGCCAGCCGAGCGCCTCGACGAAGATCTCCGCCGAAGTGCTGCTGCGACTCTTCCTCGCCGACGAAGCGCCCGCTGGCGCCCTTCAGGCGACGCTCAAGGAGGCAAGGGTGCGTGCCGAGGCCCATCTGGTCGGGCTCGGCGCGCTCGCTGCCGGGCCGTCGAGGTTCCCCGAGCGGTTGCCCACCAATGCACTGTGCCTTCGGCTACTGACCGACATCAACCTCGCGCTGAGGGACTGGGCGATCTGGGCCCAGGAGGCCCTCAGCGTCGTGGAGGCTGGCGATGAGGAAGTGATGGCCGAGCAGACACGGCGGACGCTGGCCTACATCCAGGACGCCGGAGCGAGGGTCGCAAGCGACGCAAGCGCGGCCGTCTAAGGCCTCGTTGTGCTGCGATCTCCGCAGTGGCCTCCGCGTTTTGACCCTGCAATCCCTTGCCGGTAGTCTTATCGATCGTGCCTGGCCTGCCCAGGCGCTTGACGCGTGCTCTGAAGCCGAGTCGCGTGGCTGCACTCGCAGCGTTCAATCCAAGGCTCCGACTGTGAAGTCTCACGGTAGCCGCGTGAAGGGCGACACGCCCGACCGCGGGGGAGCCCCAACTGAGCGGTTCGAAGCGGCCCGTCCCGGGTTCAGAGCAAGTGCCTACAGCTTCTCCACTCAGCATCACCGACAGGAAAGAGACTCACGCGGTGCCCACCATCAACCAGCTGGTCCGCAAGGGCCGCCAGGACAAGGTGTCGAAGAACAAGACGCCCGCTCTGAAGGGTTCGCCCCAGCGTCGCGGCGTTTGCACGCGTGTGTACACGACCACTCCGAAGAAGCCGAACTCCGCGCTCCGCAAGGTCGCCCGGGTGCGCCTCTCCAGCGGCATCGAGGTCACGGCGTACATCCCCGGCGTGGGCCACAACCTCCAGGAGCACTCGATCGTGCTCGTGCGTGGAGGTCGTGTGAAGGATCTTCCCGGTGTGCGCTACAAGATCATCCGCGGCTCGCTGGACACCCAGGGTGTCAAGAACCGCAAGCAGGCCCGCAGCCGTTACGGCGCGAAGAAGGAGAAGAGCTAATGCCTCGCAAGGGCCCCGCACCGAAGCGTCCGCTCGACGTCGACCCTGTCTACGGCAGCCCCGTCGTCACCCAGCTGGTGAACAAGGTGCTGACCGACGGCAAGAAGCAGGTCGCGCAGCGCATTGTCTACACCGCGCTGGAGGGCTGCCGCGAGAAGACCGGCACTGACCCCGTGGTCACCCTCAAGCGCGCGCTGGACAACGTGAAGCCGTCGCTGGAGGTCAAGTCCCGCCGTGTCGGTGGCGCCACCTACCAGGTGCCGGTCGAGGTCAAGGGCAACCGCGCCATGACGCTCTCGCTCCGCTGGCTGGTCAGCTACTCACAGGCCCGCCGTGAGAAGACCATGGCCGACCGCCTGATGAACGAGATCCTCGACGCCTCGAACGGTCTTGGAGCAGCCGTGAAGCGTCGCGAGGACACTCACAAGATGGCTGAGTCGAACAAGGCCTTCGCGCACTACCGCTGGTGACCTGAGCGGTACGCCGAGCAGGGCAACCTGGGCGGCGTACCCCACCTAGTGGCATCAAGACCATCGAACCGAGCTAAGAACCAAGAGGACGAGAATCCGACGTGGCCGTCGACATCACCACCGACCTGACCAAGGTGCGCAATATCGGCATCATGGCGCACATCGATGCCGGAAAGACCACCACCACCGAGCGGATCCTGTTCTACACCGGGATCAACTACAAGATCGGTGAGGTCCACGAGGGCGCGGCGACGATGGACTGGATGGAGCAGGAGCAGGAGCGCGGCATCACGATCACGTCGGCCGCGACGACCTGCTGGTGGAAGGACCACCAGATCAACATCATCGACACTCCTGGCCACGTGGACTTCACGGCCGAGGTCGAGCGCTCGCTGCGCGTCCTGGACGGTGCCGTCGCGGTCTTCGACGGTGTCGCCGGCGTCGAGCCCCAGACGATGACGGTCTGGCGGCAGGCCAACAAGTACTCCGTCCCTCGTATGTGCTTCGTCAACAAGCTCGACCGAACCGGCGCCGACTTCTTCAAGTGTGTCGACATGATGATCGAGCGCCTCAACTCCACGCCGCTCGTCCTCCAGCTGCCGATCGGCGCCGAGCATGACTTCCTGGGCGTCGTGGACCTGGTCGGGATGCGCGCGCTCACCTGGCGCGGGGAGACGACGATCGGTGATGACTACACGATCGAGGAGATCCCCGCCGAGCTTGCCGCCTCGGCTGCCGAGTGGCGCGAGAAGCTGATCGAGACGTTGGCCGAGGCCGACGACGAGATCATGGAGATGTACCTCGAGGGTCAGGACCCCACCCTCGAGCAGATCGAGGACGGCATCCGCCGCGCGACCCTGGCTGACAAGCTCAACCCGGTCCTGTGCGGCACCGCGTTCAAGAACAAGGGTGTTCAGCCCCTGCTCGACGCGGTCGTGAAGTACCTCCCGTCGCCGCTGGACATCGACGCGATCGACGGACACTCGGTCAAGGACCCGGAGGAGAAGATCCTCCGCCAGCCCTCCGACTCAGAGCCCTTCTCCGGGCTGGCCTACAAGATCGCTGCCGACCCGCACCTGGGTCGCCTGACCTACGTTCGCGTCTACTCCGGCAAGATGGACGCCGGCTCGAATGTGCTCAACTCGGTCACTGGCCGCAAGGAGCGAATCGGCAAGGTCTACCAGATGCACGCCAACAAGCGTGAGGAGATCGCGTCGGTCGGCGCCGGCCAGATCGTCGCGGTGATGGGGCTCAAGGACACCAAGACAGGTCACACCTTGTGCGACCCCACCAGCCCCGTCGTACTCGAGTCCATGACGTTCCCGGCTCCGGTGATCTCGGTCGCCATCGAGCCGAAGACCAAGGGTGACCAGGAGAAGCTCGGCACCGCGATCCAGCGCCTCTCCGACGAGGACCCGACGTTCGTCGTCAAGACCGACGAGGAGACCGGCCAGACCATCATCTCCGGCATGGGTGAGCTCCACCTGGAGATCCTGGTCGACCGGATGCGCCGCGAGTTCCGCGTCGAGGCGACTGTCGGCAAGCCGCAGGTGGCCTACCGCGAGACCATCCGCCAGAAGGTCGAGAACCACTCCTACACCCACAAGAAGCAGACCGGCGGGTCGGGTCAGTTCGCCAAGGTCGTCGTCTCGCTTGAGCCGAACATCGACCCCGAGACCGGCTACGGCGCGGGCTACGAGTTCGTGAACGGTGTCTCGGGTGGCCGCGTGCCGCGCGAGTAC
Organism: uncultured Actinomycetota bacterium; assembly: GCA_963769585.1. Classification (GTDB taxonomy): domain Bacteria; phylum Actinomycetota; class Actinomycetes; order Propionibacteriales; family Nocardioidaceae; genus SSC3. Next base: position 2,488,079 of record CAVYMJ010000006.1, on the reverse strand, counting down.
ATCCCGTCGGTTGACCAGGGTGGCCAGGAGGCCATGGAGTTCGGTGTGCTGGCCGGCTACCCGATGGTCGACGTGAAGTACACCCTCGAGGACGGCGGCTACCACGACGTCGACTCGTCCGAACTGGCCTTCAAGGTGGCGAGCATCGCTGCCTTCAAGGAGGCTGCGCGCAAGGCCAGGCCGGTCTTGCTCGAGCCGATGTTCAAGGTCGAGGTCACCACGCCCGAGACGTACCTCGGTGACGTTATCGGTGACATCAACTCGCGCCGTGGACAGGTGCACGCGATGAACGAACGCGCGGGTGACCGCGTGGTCGAGGCGCTGGTACCACTGTCAGAGATGTTCGGGTACGTTGGCGACTTGAGGTCGAAGACCTCGGGTCAGGCGTCGTACTCGATGGAGTTCGACTCGTACGCCGAGGTTCCACAGAACGTCGCCGACGAGATCATCAAGAAGGTCCGCGGCGAGTAACGGTTCGTCCGGCGTCTGTTTCACCTGCAACACTCACGAGTCAAGTACAACTACCAGGAGGAGCCCCAGTGGCTAAGGCGAAGTTCGAGCGGACTAAGCCGCACGTGAACATCGGCACCATCGGTCACATCGACCACGGTAAGACGACGCTGACCGCGGCGATCACCAAGGTGCTTCACGACAAGTACCCGAACCTCAATGAGGCGTCGGCCTTCGACCAGATCGACAAGGCGCCCGAAGAGCGTCAGCGCGGTATCACCATCTCCATCGCGCACGTCGAGTACCAGACCGAGGCGCGCCACTACGCGCACGTCGACTGCCCTGGTCACGCGGACTACATCAAGAACATGATCACCGGTGCTGCCCAGATGGACGGCGCGATCCTGGTGGTTGCCGCCACCGACGGTCCGATGCCGCAGACGCGTGAGCACGTGCTGCTCGCCCGCCAGGTCGGCGTTCCGGCTCTGGTCGTGGCGCTCAACAAGTGCGACATGGTCGACGACGAGGAGCTCATCGAGCTCGTCGAGCTCGAGGTCCGCGAGCTCCTTTCGGAGTACGAGTTCCCGGGCGACGACATCCCCGTCGTGCGCGTTGCTGCCTTCCCGGCCCTGCAGGGTGACGAGAAGTGGGGCAACTCGGTGCTCGAGCTCATGGACGCCGTGGACGCCTCCATCCCGCAGCCCGAGCGTGAGGTCGACAAGCCCTTCCTCATGCCCGTCGAGGACGTCTTCACGATCACCGGTCGCGGCACGGTCATCACCGGCCGGATCGAGCGTGGCGTGGTCAAGGTCAACGAGACCGTCGACATCATCGGCATTCGCGAGGAGAAGCAGACGACGACCGTCACCGGCGTCGAGATGTTCCGCAAGCTCCTCGACGAGGGTCAGGCCGGTGAGAACGTCGGGCTGCTGCTCCGTGGCACCAAGCGCGAGGACGTCGAGCGCGGCATGGTCGTCATCAAGCCGGGCAGCACGACCCCGCACACCAACTTCGAGGCCTCGGTCTACATCCTGTCCAAGGAGGAGGGTGGCCGTCACACGCCGTTCTTCAACAACTACCGTCCGCAGTTCTACTTCCGTACCACGGACGTGACGGGGGTTGTGACCCTGCCTGAGGGCACCGAGATGGTCATGCCTGGTGACAACACCGACATGATGGTCGAGCTGATTCAGCCGATCGCCATGGAGGAGGGTCTCCGCTTCGCGATCCGCGAGGGTGGCCGCACCGTCGGCGCCGGCCGGGTCACCAAGATCACCAAGTGATCGCAGCAGGCTCGTTCTATCGAGCCTGACGGCTTCTGGAGATGGCCCTGACCGCGAGGTCAGGGCCATCTCGCTGTCTCCGCGCGTATCCCGGCGTCGTCTTCTGTCGTCGTGCCACAGTTGGTCTTGTCGTCCACTACCCATCGGGGGTCCCGTGTCCCGCAGACTCGTCACCGTCGCGGTCGCTGCGCTTGCCGTCGTCGCAGGCCTGACTTCGCCGCTCAGCGCCACGGGTGCCGAGCCCGAGGTGCCCGAAGCGCTGTCGTCGTACGTGGTCACGCTGCGTGCCGACGATCTGGCCGCCGCCTCGGTGGCCAGCGTCGCGGAGCAGCTGACGTCCATCTCGGGTGGCCAGGTGACTACCACCTACTCCCGGGTGCTGACCGGCTTCGCGGCGCGGCTGTCGGTGAGCGCCGTCGCGCTGCTGCGGCGCGACCCGCGGGTCGAGACCGTTCGACCTGATCTCGTGGCCAGGGTCGCCGACACCGAGCCGCAGGCGGTCTGGGGCCTCGACCGCTCCGACCAGCGCTCGCTGCCCCTGGACGGGAGTTTCACCTACCCCTCGCGTGCCGGACGCGGCACGCACGTCTACGTGGTCGACACGGGGCTGGCCGCGGGCCACGCCGAATTCTCCGGACGGGTGGGGAGCAGCCGCAACTTCGTCCGACCGCTTCCGTTTCTCACTGCGGATCCCAACGACTGGGCCGACTGCAACGGACACGGGACCCACGTCGCCAGCACTGCGGTCGGCGACCGATGGGGCGTCGCCAAGCAGGCCACCGTGCACGGCCTGCGAGTCCTCGACTGCAGTGGCAGCGGAGCCAACTCCGACGTCATTGCTGCGCTGGACTGGGTCGCCGCCAACCATCAGCCGGGCTCGGTCGTGAACCTGTCCCTGTCCTCGGGCAATGACCCGAACCTGGACACGGCCGTCCAGAGCCTGGTGGCGCAGGACGTCGCGGTCGTAGCGGCCGCCGGTAACAGCAACAGTGATGCCTGCGGGGCGTCGCCCGCGGCCGCACCCGCGGCGCTCACCGTGGGCGCCACGAGCCGGGCCGACGCCCGCTCGTCGTTCTCCAACACCGGTGGCTGCCTCGACCTCTTCGCTCCCGGCAGCGAGATCACCGCGGCCAACTACGCCAGCACGTCGGGCAGCACAGTGATCAGCGGAACCTCGATGGCCTCGCCGCACGTGGCGGGAGCCATGGCTCTCCTCCGAGCGAGCCACCCCGCGCTGTCCGCGGAGCAGGCGCAGGCGAGGCTCGTCGCCCAGGCCACTCCAGGAGTCGTCACCGACGCCGGCCCGTCCTCGCCGAACCGGCTGCTGTACGTCGTACCCGGCGACCAGGCCCCGGTGGCACGCTTCCGGGCCAGGTGCCACAGGCTGCGGTGCACCTTCGACGCCAGCCGCTCCACGGACGACCAGGGGATCCGCGGCTACCGGTGGAGCTTCCCGGGTGGCCGGGTGAAGTACGGACGGGTGGTCTCGCGCACCTTCGTGCGGCCTGGCTGGAAGAGGGTCGTGCTCAGGGTGACGGACACCGAGCGCCAGCGGACCTACCTGACGAAGAAGATTCGTGTCACTCGACGGCGCTGACCGGACGAGCAGGCGGCAGGAGCGCGGGGTTCGTCCAGCCAGACCCGGCACCGGGCTCACCGAGGACGGGCGCCGGCTCGCCGTGCTGACCACGTACGCCCGGCGAGGCAGCCGCTTCTCGCCTCGGCAGGAGGCGGCCTGGCGCCGGCATGCGGAGAGGTGGTTCATCCCGGACGAGGCGGTGGACCAGCCGGGGTTCGACCTCGCCACCTGGTTCGGCCGGAGCGCTCCGCTGGTGGTGGAGATCGGCTCCGGTGTGGGGGAGGCGACGGCGGCCCTGGCAGCCGCGCGCCCGTCGTACGACGTCCTGGGGTTCGAGGTCTGGCGTCCCGGAGTCGCCGACACCTTCGCACGCCTGGAGCAGGCGGGGGCTGGGAACGTACGCATGCTCAGCGTGGATGCCGTCTGGTCGTTCGAGAACCTGCTGGCACCGGGCAGCGTCGCCGAACTGTGGACGTTCTTCCCCGACCCGTGGCCCAAGGCCAGGCACCACCGGCGGCGGCTGGTCACCCCAGCTTTCGCCGCCGTTGCGGCAAGCCGCCTCAGGCCGGGCGGGGTCTGGAGGCTGGCGACCGACTGGCCCGCCTACGCCACGCAGATCGCCGAGGTCCTCGCCGAGAACCCCTCGCTGGAGGGCGGGCAAGTCGAACGCTGGGACGAGCGACCACTCACCCGGTTCGAGCGGCGGGGCCTGCGGGAGGGCCGTCCGGTCGCCGACTTCTGCTTCCGGCGCCGTTAGGGCTCGGGCGTCGCCGCTGCTCGTCCGGGGCTGAACTCAACAGGCCTTGGCGTACGTCGTGCGCGTCGCCCGCGGGGCCCGCACCGGGATGTCGTTCGGGTTCTTCAGGGAGTAGTACCGCACCCAGTCCATCTGCATCCTGCTCACGTTCATCCGCTTTCCGGGCTTGGCCTTCATCGTGAACTTGACCGTGTACGGGATGCCGGTGAGCGCGTCACTGCGACGTTCGGAGGTGATGGCGTGGCCGTCGACGAACCAGGAGATGCGCTTGGTGGTGATCTCCACGGCGAAGGTGTGCCAGCGGTCGTTGCCCAGGTTGAGGCGCTTGAAGCCGTTGAAGGAGAGATCGGGAAGGTTTCGGATGTGCAGGTTGGCGCGGTTGCGGCCCAGCTGGTAGTTCTCGAACACCACGTTCCGGGCTCCGCAGTGCTGCTTGCGCGTGCCGGCCGGGATCAACTCGGTCCGGACCTTGAAGTTCGCACCCGAGGTGGAGTAGCGACGGGACCGGAGCCGGATCTCCCAGCGCCCGACTCGGTGTCCGGCGCGCTCCAGGGTCGCGCTGACACTTCCGCGGCGGGTGGTGTTCAGGGTGAGCATGCCGTTCTGGTTCTGCACCTGTCCGCGGCCCCTGACCTTCCAGAAGCTCTTCAGCGGACCCACGAACGGGTCCTCCCAGGCGTGCATGCCCCAGCCGTAGGTCGTGTCCGCGTTCACCGGACCCGGTGGATGAGCGTGGTCGGCGTGTGCCACGGGCGCGGAGAGGACCAGAGCCAGGGTGACGACGGTCAGGCGAAGGACGGCGGCGCGGGGGGAGGGCATCGCCGCAGGGTACGTCAATCCGGCTCGCGCTCGCCAACCGTGAGTCGGCGAGGATCGAGGGGAACGAGCCCCGATTTGATAAGGGGCGGGGAGTTCTGACAAGATATCCAGGTTGCTCCGGCGGGGTCGCCGGGGTGCGAGCACATTTGACTGCTGAATCGGTTCTCCTGGTTTGCGGCGGTCGTGTGCGCCCGCACCGCACCGTGAGACCCCTCTCAGCCCGACGTACCGTCGGGTGCCATCCCAACACGTTCATCCCTGCAAAGGCAGCGTCGTGCCGCTGAATCGCGCGACACGCCCGACCGCGGGGGTCGGTGAACGAGGCGTGGGGAGCACGGCGGAGTGTTCCTCCCGGAGCACGACGAGACACCCAGCGGTACGAGCCCACCGGCTCAGGACGAGGAGAAGGTACGACTGATGGCGGGACAGAAGATCCGCATCAGGCTCAAGGCCTATGACCACGAGGTGATCGACACCTCGGCGCGCAAGATCGTCGACACGGTCACCCGTACGGGCGCGAAGGTTGCTGGCCCTGTGCCCTTGCCGACCGAGAAGAACGTCTACTGCGTTATCCGCTCGCCGCACAAGTACAAGGACTCGCGCGAGCACTTCGAGATGCGTACGCACAAGCGTCTGATCGACATCATCGATCCCACGCCGAAGACGGTTGACTCGCTGATGCGCCTGGACCTTCCTGCCGGCGTCGACATCGAGATCAAGCTCTAAGGGTCTGTTGACATGACTTACGAACGCAACGTCCGCGGGCTGCTGGGCACCAAGCTCGGCATGACCCAGCTCTGGGACGAGAACAACAAGGTCGTCCCCGTGACCGTGATCGCGGCCGGCACCAACGTCGTCACGCAGGTTCGTGGCCCCGAGACGGACGGCTACAACGCCGTCCAGATCGGCTTCGGCGAGATCGATGGCCGCAAGGTCAACAAGCCGTCGGCAGGTCACTTCGCGAAGGCTGGAGTGACCCCGCGTCGCCACCTGGTCGAGATCCGCACCGCCGACGCCGGCTCGTACACCGTCGGCCAGGAGCTCTCACCTGAGGTCTTCGCGGCAGGCGAGATCGTCGACGTGACCGCGACCAGCAAGGGCAAGGGCTTCGCCGGTGTCATGAAGCGTCACGGCTTCCATGGCGTCGGGGCGTCCCACGGTGCCCACCGCAACCACCGCAAGCCGGGCTCGATCGGCGGCTGCGCGACCCCCGGGCGTGTCTTCAAGGGCATGCGCATGGCGGGTCAGATGGGTAACGCCGTCGTCACGACCCAGAACGTCTCCGTGCACGCGGTCGACGCCGACAAGGGTCTGATCCTGATCAAGGGCGCCGTCCCCGGCCCCAAGGGTGCGCTCGTGATCATCCGCACCGCAGCCAAGAAGGGAGAAGCCAAGTGACCGCCAAGGCACTCAAGGTCGACCTTCCGGGCGAGATCTTCGACGTCCAGGTCAACATCCCGCTGATGCACCAGGTCGTGGTTGCTCAGCAGGCCGCTGCTCGCCAGGGAACCCACTCCACCAAGCGCCGCGGGGAGGTTCGTGGCGGTGGCCGCAAGCCCTACAAGCAGAAGGGCACCGGTCGCGCTCGTCAGGGCTCGACCCGTGCGCCGCAGTTCGTCGGCGGCGGCGTCGTCCACGGCCCGCAGCCGCGCAGCTACGACCAGCGCACCCCCAAGAAGATGAAGGCCGCCGCCCTGCGTGGCGCCCTGTCTGACCGGGCTCGCGCCGGACGCGTCCACGTCGTGGAGGGTTTCGTCTCGGGTGACAAGCCGAGCACCAAGGCTGCTCTCGACGCGCTCAACGGTCTGACCGAGGCTCGCAAGGCCCTCGTCGTGCTCGAGCGGGGTGACAACCTGACCTGGTTGTCGCTGCGCAACGTCGCCGACGTGCACCTCCTGGCCGTCGACCAGCTGAACACCTACGACGTTCTGATCGCGGACGACATCATCTTCACCAAGGGCGCCTACGACGTTCTCGTCGCAGGTCGGACCACTGGCAAGTCGGTGAAGGCGGTCGCGACCGAGAGCGAGTCCGAGGCTTCGGCCGAGGACGAGCCCACGGAGAAGCCTGCGAAGAAGTCGGCTGCCAAGAAGGCTCCTGCGAACAAGGTCGCCGCGAAGGCACCGGCCAAGAAGGCACCGGCCAAGAAGGCAGCTGCGAAGAAGGCCGAGACGCCCGAGGCAGCGGAGAAGCCGGCCAAGAAGGCACCTGCGAAGAAGGCCGCCAAGGCCGAGGACGGGGAGGACGAGAAGTGAGCACCTTCCACAAGGACCACCGCGACGTTCTGATCGCGCCGGTCGTCTCGGAGAAGAGCTACGGGCTCCTGGACGCGAACAAGTACACCTTCCTGGTGCACCCCGACGCCAACAAGACCGAGATCAAGATCGCGGTCGAGAAGGTGTTCAACGTCAAGGTCACCTCCGTGAACACGCTCAACCGCCCTGGCAAGACCCGCCGCACGCGCACCGGCACCGGCAAGCGCAAGGACACCAAGCGCGCCATTGTCAGCCTGGCCGAGGGACAGCGCATCGACATCTTCGGGGGCCCGGTCTCCTGACCGGGTGCGCGAGGAACGAGGACTGAGAAGACATGGGTATCCGTAAGTACAAGCCGACTACACCGGGCCGTCGCGGCTCGTCTGTCGCCGACTTCGTCGAGATCACTCGGACGACGCCGGAGAAGTCGCTGACCAAGCCGCTCCCGAAGAAGGGTGGCCGCAACAACCAGGGACGCATCACCACGCGTCACCAGGGTGGCGGTCACAAGCGCGCCTACCGCATCATCGACTTCCGTCGCTATGACAAGGACGGCGTTCCCGCCAAGGTCGCGCACATCGAGTACGACCCGAACCGCACGGCCCGGATCGCGCTCCTGCACTTCGCCGACGGCGAGAAGCGCTACATCATCGCGCCGAAGGACCTCACCCAGGGGATGACGGTCGAGGCTGGGCCTAAGGCTGACATCAAGCCGGGCAACAACCTGCCGCTTCGCAACATCCCCGTCGGTACGACGATCCACTGCGTGGAGCTTCGTCCGGGTGGGGGCGCCAAGATCGCGCGTTCCGCCGGGATCTCGGCGCAGCTCGTCGCCAAGGAGGGCTCCCGGGCCACGCTCCGGATGCCTTCGGGCGAGATGCGCTTCGTCGACGTGCGCTGCCGCGCAACGGTGGGCGAGGTCGGTAACGCCGAGCAGTCGAACATCAACTGGGGCAAGGCCGGCCGGATGCGTTGGAAGGGCAAGCGCCCGACCGTCCGCGGTGTCGTCATGAACCCGGTCGACCACCCGCACGGTGGTGGCGAGGGCAAGACCTCGGGTGGTCGTCACCCGGTGTCGCCATGGGGCAAGCCCGAAGGCCGGACGCGCAAGCGCAAGGCCTCCGACGCCCAGATCATCCGTCGCCGCAAGTCCGGCAAGCGCTGAGAAAGGGCCTAAGACACCATGCCTCGCAGTCTCAAGAAGGGTCCCTTCGTGGACGGCCACCTGATCAAGAAGGTGGACGCCCAGAACGAGAAGGGCACCCACAACGTGATCAAGACGTGGTCGCGTCGATCGATGATCGTGCCGGCCATGATCGGCCACACGCTCGCCGTACACGACGGGCGGAAGCACGTCCCGGTGTTCGTGACCGACGCAATGGTCGGCCACAAGCTCGGCGAGTTCGCACCGACCCGCACCTACCGCGGGCACGTCAAGGACGACCGGAAGAGCCGCCGCCGCTGAGGCGGGGCGAAACGGAGAGCAGATAAATGAGTACTTTGGAGCGCAGACGCGTAAGCGCCCGCCGCGACAGCCTGCTGGGTGACGAGCCCGGTGCTTTCGCGAGCGCACGCTTCGTCCGCATCACGCCGATGAAGGCCCGCCGTGTCGTTGACATGGTCCGCGGTCTGGGCGTGGACGACGCACTGGCACTGCTGCAGTTCGCACCGCAGGCTGCAGCCGAGACCGTCTACAAGGTCCTGGAGAGCGCGGTCGCGAACGCTGAGACCACCGAGGGCCTCGACCGGAACACCCTGGTCGTGTCCAAGGCGATGGTGGACGAAGGCCCGACCATGAAGCGCTGGCGTGCCCGCGCGCAGGGTCGTGCCTCACGCATCAACAAGCGCACGAGCCACATCACCCTGGTGGTGCAGCCCGCTGAGCTTTCCGAGACGAGCAACAAGGGCAAGAAGGGACGGAAGGCCTAATGGGTCAGAAGATCAACCCGAACGGTTTCCGACTCGGCATCTCGACCGACCACAAGAGCCGCTGGTACGCCGAGAAGCTGTACAAGGCGTACGTCGGCGAGGACGTCGCGATCCGCAAGCTGCTGGGCAAGGGCATGGAGCGTGCCGGGATCTCGAAGGTAGAGATCGAGCGCACCCGTGACCGGGTCCGGGTGGACATCCACACTGCGCGTCCGGGCATCGTGATCGGTCGCCGCGGCGCCGAGGCGGACCGCATCCGCACCGAGCTCGAGAAGCTGACGGGCAAGCAGGTCCAGCTGAACATCCTCGAGGTGAAGAACCCCGAGATCGACGCTCAGCTCGTGGCGCAGGGCGTTGCCGAGCAGCTGTCCGGCCGGGTGGCGTTCCGTCGTGCGATGCGTAAGGCCATCCAGACCTCGATGCGCTCCGGCGCCAAGGGCGTCCGGATCCAGTGCTCGGGCCGCCTCGGAGGCGCTGAGATGTCGCGTTCGGAGTTCTACCGCGAGGGTCGCGTGCCCCTGCACACCCTCCGCGCCGACATCGACTACGGCTTCTACGAGGCCCGCACCACCTTCGGTCGTATCGGCGTCAAGGTCTGGATCTACAAGGGCGAGGTTGCCGGCACCCGTGCGGAGCGTGAGGCCCAGGCCGCTGCCCGCGCAGGCGCTCCCGGCCGTGGCCGGCCCACTCGTGGTGCCGACCGTCCGACCCGTGGCTCGCGCGGCGATCGTCCGACCCGTACGGACCGCGGCGCCGCTCCCGAGTCCGCACCGGCAACCGCGGCGGTCGAGGCACCAGCCGAGGCTCCTGCGGTCGCTGAGACCGCTGCCGCTCCCAGCACCGGGGAGGCCTAAGCCATGTTGATGCCCCGTAGGGTCAAGCACCGCAAGCAGCACCACCCGAACCGGAGAGGTGCCGCCAAGGGCGGTACGAAGCTCGCTTTCGGCGACTTCGGCATCCAGGCGGTCGAGGGTCACTATGTGACCAACCGTCAGATCGAGGCCGCTCGTATCGCGATGACCCGCCACATCAAGCGTGGCGGCAAGGTGTGGATCAACATCTACCCGGACCGTCCGCTGACCAAGAAGCCTGCCGAGACCCGTATGGGTTCGGGTAAGGGTTCGCCGGAGTGGTGGATCGCAAACGTCAAGCCAGGCCGGGTCATGTTCGAGCTCTCCGGAGTTCAGGAGGACGTGGCTCGCGAGGCTATGCGTCGTGCGATGCACAAGCTCCCCATGAAGTGTCGTTTCATCGCCCGTGAGGCAGGTGATTTCTGATGGCAACCGCCAACGATCTCGACGACATGACCAATGTCGACCTGGAGACCAAGCTCCGCGAGGCCAAGGAAGAGCTGTTCAACCTTCGCTTCCAGTCCGCCACCGGACAGCTTGAGAGCCACGGTCGTCTGCGTACGGTCAAGCGAGACATCGCCCGCATCTACACCGTGGTGCGTGAGCGCGAGCTCGGGATCCGTCAGGACCCCGGCGCCGACAACACGGACGGTGACGCATGAGCGAGGGAACTGCAGTGACTCAGGAGCGCAGCGCACGCAAGGTCCGTGAGGGCCTCGTGGTCAGCGACAAGATGGACAAGACCGTTGTGGTTACCGTCGAGGACCGCGTGAAGCACGCGCTCTACGGCAAGGTCATGCGGCGTACCAGCAAGCTCAAGGCCCACGACGAGCAGAACGAGTGCGGCGTCGGCGACCGGGTCCTGATCATGGAGACCCGTCCGCTGTCGGCCACCAAGCGTTGGCGCGTCGTCGAAGTCCTCGAGAAGGCCAAGTAACGAGTTCCGCCAGGCTCGGTCGGTGCAGACCGGTCGAGAACCAGTGAGACCAGGAGAAGACAGTGATTCAGCAGGAGTCGCGACTCAAGGTCGCCGACAACACCGGTGCGAAGGAGATCCTTTGCATCCGTGTTCTCGGCGGTTCAGGTCGTCGGTATGCCGGTATCGGTGACGTCATCGTTGCCACGGTGAAGGACGCCATCCCCGGCGGCAACGTCAAGAAGGGCGATGTCGTCAAGGCCGTGATAGTCCGCACCGTGAAGGAACGCCGCCGTCCGGACGGTTCGTACATCCGCTTCGACGAGAACGCCGCAGTGATCCTCAAGAGCGACGGGGAGCCGCGAGGCACCCGCATCTTCGGCCCCGTCGGCCGGGAGCTTCGCGAGAAGAAGTTCATGAAGATCATCTCGCTGGCGCCGGAGGTGCTCTGACCATGGCAGGCATCAGCATCAAGAAGGGCGACACCGTCAAGGTGATCGCTGGCAAGGACAAGGGCGCCGAGGGCAAGGTCATCGCTGTCCTGCGCGACGAGGACCGGGTGATCGTCGAGGGTGTCAACCGCGTCAAGCGGCACACCAAGGTGATCAACCAGGGCGGCCGCGCGGGCACGACCGGTGGCATTGTGACCCAGGAGGCCGCGATCCACGTCTCGAACGTCATGCTCGTGAACGGCAAGGGCACCACCCGCGTCGGGTTCAAGCGCGTCGAGGTCGAGAAGCGTCGTACCGACGGCTCGACGTACAAGGCGGAGCGCAGCGTCCGTATCGCCCGCAAGACGGGGGAGGAGATCTGATGACCACCACCGCAAGCGAGACTCAGAACGAGATGCCTCGTCTGAAGGTCCGGTACCGCTCGGAGATCCTTCCGGCTCTCAACGAGCAGTTCCAGTACGCAAACATCATGCAGGTGCCCGGGCTGACCAAGGTCGTGGTCAACATGGGTGTCGGCGAGGCTGCTCGCGATTCCAAGCTGATCGAGGGTGCGGTCAAGGACCTCACCGCGATCACTGGTCAGAAGCCGCAGATCACCAAGGCTCGTAAGTCGATCGCACAGTTCAAGCTGCGCGAGGGTATGCCGATCGGCGCGCACGTCACACTGCGCGGTGACCGGATGTGGGAGTTCATGGACCGCCTGCTCACGCTGGCGCTTCCTCGAATCCGCGACTTCCGGGGTCTGTCCGACCGCCAGTTCGACGGCCGGGGCAACTACACCTTCGGTCTGACCGAGCAGGTCATGTTCCACGAGATCGACCAGGACAAGGTCGACCGCTCGAGGGGCATGGACATCACGGTCGTGACAACGGCGACGAACGACGACGAGGGTCGCGCGCTGCTCAAGCAGCTCGGCTTCCCGTTCAAGGAGAACTGACATGGCGAAGACCGCCCTTAAGGTCAAGGCCGCCCGCAAGCCCAAGTTCGCTGTTCGCGGCTACACCCGCTGCCAGCGCTGCGGAAGGCCCAAGTCCGTCTACCGCAAGTTCGGCCTGTGCCGCATCTGCCTGCGGGAGATGGCGCACCGCGGCGAGCTTCCCGGCATCACCAAGTCCTCCTGGTGATCTCACACCCTGACCAACGAACGTTGAAGGTCGCCTCACGTGAGGCGAAACCACGACGAGAAAGGGCCACTCGGCCATGACGATGACTGACCCGATCGCAGACATGCTGACACGTCTGCGCAACGCCAACCAGGCGTACCACGATGAAGTGACCATGCCCTACTCCAAGCTGAAGGCCGGCGTCGCCGAGATCCTCCAGCAGGAGGGCTACATCACCTCGTGGAAGATGGAAGAGCCTGCTGAGGGCGCGGTCGGCAAGACGCTGACCCTCACGCTGAAGTACGGCCAGAACCGTGAGCGTTCGCTGGCCGGCGTACGCCGGATCAGTAAGCCCGGCCTGCGCGTCTACGCCAAGTCGACGTCGCTTCCCAAGGTGCTCGGTGGCCTGGGTGTCGCGATCATCTCGACGAGCCAGGGCCTGCTCACCGACCGCCAGGCGAACAAGAAGGGCGTAGGTGGGGAAGTCCTCGCCTACGTCTGGTAACGACGGACCGAGAGGAGAGCAGAAGAATGTCGCGCATTGGCAAGCTCCCGATCCCGGTGCCGTCCGGAGTCGACGTGAACGTCGCGGAGAGCCTCGTCACGGTCAAGGGCCCGAAGGGGACCTTGAGCCACAGTGTCGCCGCTCCGATCGAGATCGCGCGCGGTGAGGACGGAACCGTCCTCGTCTCGCGCCCCGACGACGAGCGTCAGAGCCGGTCCCTGCACGGGCTGACCCGGACACTGATCGCCAACATGGTCACCGGCGTCACCGAGGGCTACGAGAAGAGGCTCGAGATCGTGGGCGTGGGTTACCGCGTCCTACCGAAGGGACCCACCCAGCTGGAGTTCCAGCTCGGCTACTCCCACAACATCACTTTCGACGCCCCCGAGGGCATCACCTTCACGGTGGACGGCCCGACGAAGCTGGGCGTCCAGGGGATCGACAAGCAGTTGGTCGGCGAGGTCGCTGCCAACATCCGCAAGCTGCGTAAGCCCGAGCCGTACAAGGGCAAGGGCATCCGCTACGCGGGCGAGCAGGTCCGCCGCAAGGTCGGAAAGGCTGGTAAGTGACGATGGCCATCTCACTCAAGACCGCCAAGCACACGTCTGCGCGCACCGCCTCGCGGCTGCGTCGTCAGGTCCGTGGGCGCAAGAAGGTCGCCGGCACTGCCGACCGGCCGCGGTTGGTCGTGACCCGTTCGTCCAAGCACATCCGTGCGCAGATCGTGGACGACCTGGTCGGCAAGACCCTGGCCTCGGCCAGCACCATGGAGTCCGACGTTCGTGGGCTCGAGGGTGACAAGTCCGCCAAGGCCAAGCGCGTCGGCGAGCTCGTCGCCGAGCGTGCCAAGGCTGCAGGGGTCGAGGGCGTGGTCTTCGACCGCGCCGGCAACAAGTACCACGGCCGTGTAGCGGCCCTTGCCGATGGCGCCCGCGAGGGCGGCCTCGCGTTCTGATCGCTGACTGACTAACAAGAAGACCGGAAGAAGGTAGTTCGAATGAGCGGACCCCAGCGCCGTAGTGGTGCCGGTGGCGAGCGGCGCGGCAACCGCGACGACCGTCGCGGTGGCCAGGCTGCAGACAAGACCGCGTACATCGAGCGCGTCGTCGCGATCAACCGTGTCGCCAAGGTCGTGAAGGGTGGTCGTCGCTTCAGCTTCACCGCCCTCGTGATCGTCGGTGACGGCGACGGCATGGTCGGTGTCGGTTACGGCAAGGCCAAAGAGGTGCCTGCCGCGATCGCCAAGGGCGTGGAAGAGGCCAAGAAGCACTTCTTCAAGGTTCCCCGCGTGCAGGGCACCATCCCGCACCCCGTCCAGGGGGAGAAGGCTGCCGGCGTCGTACTGCTCCGTCCGGCTGCACCTGGTACCGGTGTGATTGCCGGTGGCCCGGTTCGCGCCGTGCTGGAGTGCGCAGGCATCCACGACGTGCTGAGCAAGTCGCTCGGTTCGTCGAACCAGATCAACATCGTGCACGCGACGGTCGAGGCACTGAAGTCGCTCGAGGAGCCCGAGGCAGTCGCGGCTCGTCGCGGCCTTCCGGTCGAGCACGTTGCCCCGGCCGCCCTGCTGAAGGCCCGTGCGGAGGTGGCCCAGTAATGGCGCGCCTGAAGGTCCAGCAGACAAAGTCCAAGATCGGCTGCAAGCAGAACCAGCGCGAGACCCTGCGCTCGCTCGGCTTGAAGCGCATTGGTGACGTCGTGGTCAAGGAGGACAAGCCCGAGATTCGCGGGATGGTCCACACCGTGCGTCACCTCGTCGTCGTCGAGGAGGTCGACTGACATGGCAGCACTCAAGCTGCATCACCTGCGCCCCGCCCCGGGCGCCAAGACCGCCAAGACCCGCGTGGGTCGCGGTGAGGGGTCCAAGGGCAAGACCGCCGGCCGCGGTACCAAGGGCACCAAGGCGCGCTACCAGGTGCCGGCGTCCTTCGAGGGTGGCCAGATGCCGCTCCACATGCGGCTTCCCAAGCTCAAGGGCTTCAGGAACCCGTTCAAGGTGGAGTTCCAGGTCGTGAACCTGGACCGCATCAACGAGCTGTTCCCCGACGGCGGCACCGTCGGAGTCGAGGACCTCGCGGCCCGTGGCGCCGTACGCCCGGCTCGTCCGGTCAAGGTGCTCGGCACCGGAGAGATCTCCGTCGCTGTGCAGGTGAGCGCACACGCGTTCTCCGCCTCAGCCAAGGAGAAGATCACCGCCGCTGGCGGCAGCACCACCGAGCTCTGAGCAACGCTCCATCTGCAGGGGTCCGGTGACGGTTCCGTCGGTATCGACCGAACGGCGATCCCGTCACTTGGCCCCTGTTAGGCTTCGCGGGGTTCCGTGCAGAGGCGCACGGAACTGCTTACCAGTGGATGAAATGAGGATCAGGTGCTAGGCGCTTTCGCCAACGCTTTCCGGACGCCGGACCTGCGTAAGAAGCTGCTGTTCGTCCTGTTGATCATCGTGATCTTCCGGCTCGGGTCGCAGGTCCCCGCCCCTGGCGTGAACGTCGCCAACGTGCAGGCGTGCTTCGACGCGCAGGACAACACGGGCATCTACGGGCTGATCAACCTGTTCTCCGGTGGCGCGCTGCTGCAGCTGACCGTCTTCGCGCTCGGCATCATGCCCTACATCACTGCGAGCATCATCCTGCAGCTGCTGGTCGTGGTCATTCCGCGCCTCGAGGCCCTCAAGAAGGAGGGTCAGGCCGGCCAGACGAAGATCACCCAGTACACCCGCTACCTGACGCTGGGTCTGGCGATCCTCCAGGGCACCGGCATCGCAGCCCTGGCGCGCAGCGGCAGCCTCCTGCAGAACTGCCCCAACGAGCTGCTCTACGACAACGACAAAGCGTCGACCATGCTGTTCCTGGTCCTCACCTTCACCGCTGGCACCGCGGTGATTATGTGGCTGGGCGAGCTCATCACCGAGCGTGGCATCGGCAACGGCATGTCGATCCTCATCTTCACCCAGGTCGTCGCGACCTTCCCGGCGCAGCTGTGGAACACCCAGCAGAGCAAGGGTTACTGGGTCTTCTCCATCCTGATCCTGATCGGCCTGGCGCTGATCGCCGCGGTCATCTTCATGGAGCAGGGCCAACGGCGCATCCCCGTTCAGTACGCCCGCCGGATGGTCGGCCGGAAGATGTACGGCGGCTCCTCGACCTACATCCCGCTCAAGGTGAACCAGGCCGGCGTCATCCCGGTCATCTTCGCCTCGAGCCTCCTGTACCTGCCGGCCATGGCCGCGCAGTTCGACCGGACCGGCCAGAACCCGATCGCACGGTGGATCGCCAAGTACTTCGTCCAGGGTGACCACCCCATCTACATGCTGTCGTTCTTCCTGCTGGTCATGTTCTTCACCTACTTCTACGTCGCGATCACGTTCAACCCAACAGAGGTCGCGGACAACATGAAGAAGTACGGAGGCTTCATCCCCGGGATCCGGGCGGGCAAGCCGACGGAGGAGTACCTCAACTACGTCCTGTCCCGCATTACGCTGCCCGGTGCTACCTATCTCGGCCTGATCTCGATCATCCCCCTCATAGCTATCGGGTTGGTCAACGCGACACAGAACTTCCCCTTCGGTGGCACCTCCATCCTGATCATGGTTGGCGTCGCCCTGGACACGGTGAAGCAGATCGAGAGCCAGCTCCAGCAGCGCAACTACGAAGGATTCCTGCGCTGATGCGTCTCATCCTCATGGGCCCTCCCGGGGCCGGCAAAGGCACCCAGGCCAAGGTGATCAGCACCCATTACGGCATCCCCGCAATCTCTACCGGTGACATCTTCCGGGCGAACGTGTCTGCAAACACCGAGCTCGGCCTCGAGGCCAAGCGGTACATGGAGGCAGGGGAGTACGTCCCGGACGAGGTCACCAACGGGATGGTCAAGGACCGGATCGGCCTGGACGACTGCAAGCCCGGGTTCCTGCTGGACGGCTACCCGCGAACCCTGGCCCAGGTCGACGAGCTGGACCTGATGCTGGCTGCCTACGACATGAAGCTCGACGCGGTCGTCTGTCTCACCGCGGAGCAGGACGAGCTCGTCCAGAGGCTCCTCCAGCGAGCTCACGTCGAGGGTCGGGCCGACGACACCGAGGAAGTCATCCGTCGGCGCCAGGAGATCTACGCCGAGCAGACAGCGCCGTTGATCGCCGTCTACCGCGACCGCGGCGAGCTGGTCGAGGTCGATGGCATGGGCGAGATCGACGTAGTAACCCACAAGGTCTTCCAGGCGATCGATAGCAAGGTCGGCGCGGCTTGACCTTTCGGGAGCGCGGGATCGAGATCAAGACTCCCGAGCAGATCATCAAGATGCGTGCCGCCGGGCTGGTGGTCGGGGAGACCCTCGACCTTCTTTCCCGCTCGGCGAAGGCCGGGATGACGACCGGCGAGCTTGACGCGATCGCCGAGGACCACATCCGCTCCTGTGGCGCGACTCCCTCGTTCAAGGGCTACGCCTACCCGCCGTTCCCAGCCAGCATCTGTGCCTCGGTGAACGACGAGATCGTGCACGGCATTCCGGGCGGTCGCGAGCTTGTCGAGGGAGACCTCATCTCCATCGACTGTGGCGCGATCGTCGACGGGTGGCACGGGGACTCGGCGGTGACGCTGGCCATCGGCGAGGTCTCGGCCGAGGCTCTGGAGCTGATCCGGGTGACGCAGGAGGGCATGTGGCGGGGCTTCGCCGCGGCCAGGCTCGGTGGCCGGGTCACCGACATCTCGCACGCGATCGAGTCGTACGTTCGCAGCCAGGGCGCGTTCGGCGTCCTGGAGGACTACGTCGGCCATGGCATCGGGTCGGCCATGCACCAGCCCCCGAACGTGCCGAACTTCGGCAAGCCGGGCCGCGGACCGAAGCTGGTCCAGGGCCTTGCCCTGGCCGTCGAGCCGATGGTCGTCCTCGGCGACCAGGCGAGCAAGGTGCTCGACGACGAGTGGACCGTCTCGACCGTCGACGGCTCCCTGGCCGCCCACTTCGAGCACACCTTCACCCTGACGCCGAACGGCGCCTGGATCCTGACCGCGCTCGACGGTGGCGAGGCCAAGCTGGCGGAGCTCGGCGTACCCTTCGGCCCGCTGTCCTGACCCGAGTCGAGGGCAGCCAGACCGCGTAGGCGTCAGCGGATGGGCCTTCCGCTGGTCGCGCCGGGGGCCGAGTTGGGTTGACCTGGTGCCGCTGTCATGGCCCGGAAAACGCGGCCGGAGTCCCGTCGAGGCCGTATGCCGCAGCCAAGAGCGACGCGGCGGTCACGCCAGACGGTTCCGGACCACTCGCGACCTCGAGGTGCAGTCCCAACGCGTTGAGGACGTCAAGCAACTTGTCCAGACGAACGGTGGTCTTGCCGGCCTCAAGCTCAGCGACGAATCGGTTGCCGCAGCCTGCGATGTCGGCCAGGCCGACTTGAGTCAGGTCGAGCTCCTCACGGCGGGTGGTGACCAGAGCCCCGAGCACACCTCGTTGAGCTGCGCGATCGGTAACTGAAGTTCGAGACTTTCGCATGAACGGCAACCCCCAACTCGTTACACCTTCCGTTCGATAACTGCAGGACGAGTTTCTCGGGCTGAGGGGCCGCTGACAAGGCTTCCAGTTACCGTACGGGCATTTGAGGCTCAGGCCTGCCCCGCGTGCGGGGGCTCGGTTGCCGCCCCGGTCGGCCCAATGGCGCCGACGGCACGAGCCGATTCGCATTTCCTGCACCTGTGCCCGTAAACTTCATCCTTGGCCCAACGTGGGTCTGTTTCGTGGTGCCTTGCGGCTGCCCGTCATACCGCCTGAATCGCGCTCATCGAGCGTGTTCGGCGCGCGCGGGAAGAGGTCCACGAACGTTCCCACGAGGTCCACTCGGCACAGAGCCGAGGCGGTTCCCGGGCCAACGGTAGACCCCACACGGGGGACACAGGACAGATTGCGGAGGACATGCCGAAGAAAGAAGGCGTAATTGAGATCGAAGGCACGGTTGTCGAAGCGCTCCCGAACGCGATGTTCCGGGTTGAGCTGAGCAACGGGCACAAGGTCCTCGCCCACATCAGCGGCAAGATGCGTCAGCACTACATCCGAATCCTCCCCGAGGACCGGGTCGTCGTCGAACTTTCGCCGTACGACCTCACCCGCGGTCGGATCGTCTACCGGTACAAGTAGTCAGCCGAACTGAAAGGTCCTTCTGATGAAGGTCAACCCGAGCGTCAAGCCGATGTGTGACAAGTGCAAGGTGATTCGTCGCCACGGCCGCGTCATGGTCATCTGTGAGAACCCTCGCCACAAGCAGCGCCAGGGCTGACCCGAGGGTCAGCACCACGCTGCTTCACAACTGAACACCACACAACGTGATCGCTCGCCGGACAGCTCCACTCGTACGGCGTCACCCCCGGACCAGAGGCCGGGGCCCGCTGCAGATCAGCGGGACGCGACACGACACGACACCTCTGGCAGAACCGAAGGGAACTGCCTTTCATGGCACGCCTCGTTGGTGTGGATCTTCCGCGGGAGAAGCGGATCGAGATCGCACTTACCTACATCTACGGCATTGGCCGTACCCGCGCTCAGCAGGTCCTCGCGGCCACGGGTGTGGACCCCAACATGCGGGTCCACCAGCTGGGTGACGAGGAGCTGGTCAAGCTCCGTGACGAGATCGAAGGCAACTTCAAGATCGAGGGTGACCTCCGTCGCGAGGTCCAGGCCGACATCCGTCGCAAGATCGAGATCGGCAGCTACCAGGGCCGCAGGCACCGTCAGAACCTGCCTGTCCGTGGCCAGCGCACCAAGACCAACGCTCGTACCCGCAAGGGCCCGAAGCGCACCGTCGCCGGCAAGAAGAAGGCCAAGTGAGCCGCTGCTTCGCTCGGCCAGCACGTGAGCTCGTGGCTGGTACCGGCACGGTGTTTGCGGTTGTTGGCCACTCGATCTCGATCTGCAAGGAGTACTAGGAACTATGCCTCCCAAGGGCCGTCAGGCCGCGGGCGCCAAGAAGGTGCGCCGCAAGGAAAAGAAGAACATCGCTCAGGGCGAAGCCCACATCAAGAGCACGTTCAACAACACCATCGTTACGATCACCGACCCCACCGGCGCGGTGATCTCGTGGGCCTCGGCCGGCACTGTCGGCTTCAAGGGCTCGCGCAAGTCCACCCCGTTCGCAGCACAGATGGCCGCCGAGGCCGCTGGTCGCAGGGCGATGGATCACGGAATGAAGAAGATCGACGTCTTCGTCAAGGGCCCGGGCTCGGGCCGCGAGACGGCGATCCGGTCACTGGGTGCGATCGGCCTCGAGGTCGGCACCATCCAGGACGTGACCCCCACCCCGCACAACGGATGCCGGCCGCCCAAGCGCCGCCGCGTCTGATCGACCAGAGACCCAAGGAGGCTTTGAGAAATGGCCCGTTACACCGGCCCCATGACCAAGAAGTCGCGCCGTCTCGGTGTCGACCTCATTGGCGGCGACGCAGCGTACGAGCGTCGTCCCTACCCGCCCGGCCAGCACGGCCGTGGCCGCATCAAGGAGTCCGAGTACCTGCTCCAGCTTCGTGAGAAGCAGAAGGCGCGTATCTCCTACGGCATCTTGGAGAAGCAGTTCGTCCGCTACTACCACGAGGCATCTCGCCGTCCTGGTAAGACCGGCGACAACCTGCTCCAGCTGCTGGAGTGCCGTCTGGACAACGTCGTCTACCGCGCCGGCTTCGCCCGTACGCGGCGTCACGCCCGCCAGCTGGTGAACCACGGTCACTTCCTGGTCAACGGGAAGAAGGTCAACATCCCTTCGTTCCAGGTGACGCAGTACGACGTGATCGACGTGCGGGAGAAGTCGCTGGAGATGACGCCGTTCATCGTGGCTCGTGAGACCCACGGAGAGCGCATCGTTCCGGCTTGGATGGAGTCGCTGCCCAACCGCATGCGCATCCTGATCCACAACCTCCCGGTCCGGGCGCAGATCGACATCCCGGTCCAGGAGCAGCTCATCGTCGAGTACTACTCGAAGAAGTAACGCCGTTTGAGGCCGCCACCGCTGCCGCTGCTCCGCAGTGTCCGCGGTGGGGGCCCCGCTCAGAAACATTCACCTTTAGTTCGAGGCCCTCAAATAGCGGTCGGCCTCGGGAAGGAAACAAGAAGTGCTTATCGCACAGCGCCCGACCCTGTCAGAAGAGGCCGTCGACGAGTTCCGTTCGCGGTTCGTCATCGAGCCACTGGAGCCCGGCTTCGGCTACACCCTCGGCAACTCCCTTCGTCGCACGTTGCTGTCGTCCATCCCCGGTGCATCGGTCACGAGCATCAAGGTCGATGGCGTGCTGCACGAGTTCTCCACGATCTCCGGTGTCAAGGAAGACGTCACCGAGATCATCTTGAACCTGAAGGACCTGGTCGTCTCCTCCGAGCACGACGAGCCCGTCACCATGTACCTGCGCAAGCAGGGTCCCGGTGAGGTCACCGCTGCTGACATCGCCCCGCCCGCGGGCGTCGAGGTGCATAGCACCGACCTGAAGATCGCCACCCTGAACGACAAGGGCAAGCTCGAGATGGAGCTTGTCGTCGAGCGGGGTCGTGGCTACGTCTCGTCGGCCCAGAACAAGGGCGCCGACAACGAGATCGGCCGGATGCCGGTCGACTCGATCTACAGCCCGGTTCTCAAGGTCACCTACAAGGTCGAGGCCACCCGAGTCGAGCAGCGCACGGACTTCGACAAGCTGATCATCGACGTCGAGACCAAGCAGTCGATCCGTCCCCGCGATGCGATCGCCTCTGCCGGCAAGACCCTCGTCGAGCTCTTCGGCCTGGCCCGCGAGCTCAACGTCGAGGCCGAGGGCATCGACATCGGCCCCTCGCCCGTCGACGAGCAGCTCGCAGCAGACCTCGCCCTCCCGGTCGAGGACCTGCAGCTCACGGTCCGCTCCTACAACTGCCTCAAGCGCGAGGGCATCCACACCGTGGGTGAGCTCATCTCGCGCTCGGAGCAGGACCTGCTCGACATCCGCAACTTCGGCGCCAAGTCCATCGACGAGGTCAAGGCCAAGCTGCACGAGATGGGTCTGTCGCTCAAGGACAGCGCTCCGGGCTTCGACCCGTCGGCCGTCCTCGCGGCGTACGACGACGACGACGACTCGTTCGTCGAGGACGAGCAGTACTAATCCACCTCTATCCGGGTACCTGACACGGCTCGGAAGAATCGAGAGATCACATGCCAGCCCCCAAGAAGGGCTACCGCCTCGGCGGAAGCCCGGCTCACCAGAAGCTGATCCTGAGCAACCTCGCGACCAGCCTGTTCGAGCACGGCCGGATCACCACGACCGAAGCCAAGGCTCGTCAGCTGCGTCCGCTCGCGGAGAAGCTGATCACCAAGGCCAAGAAGGGCGACCTGCACAACCGTCGTCTGGTGCTGAAGACCATTCGGGACAAGGGAATCGTGCACGTCCTCTTCACCGAGATCGCGCCGAAGTTCTCCGAGCGTCCGGGTGGCTACACCCGCATCACCAAGGTGGGTCCCCGCAAGGGCGACAACGCTCCGATGGCGGTCATCGAGCTGGTGAACGAGGCGTACGTCGCCAAGGCCACGACGGCCAAGCCCGCCAAGGACGAGGCCTCGGCCGCGCCGGTCGCTGGAGCCCGAGGCTGTCACTGCGGAGTCCGAGGCTGCGGCTGAGGTACCCGCCGAGGAGGCCGAGGTTTCCGTCGAGGAGACCGATGCCGCCGCGGAGGAGCCCACCGAGGACGCTGCACCCGAGGAGACCACGGACGAGGAAGCCGACAAGGCCTGACCTCGAACCCCGCTCGGCCGAGACCCGCCACCCCTCTGGGGCGGCGGGTCTCTGCGTGTGGGGAGAACCGCTGGGGTTTGCGAAGATAGGCCGGTGCGCCTTCGACTCGACCTCTCCTACGACGGCACCGACTTCCACGGCTGGGCGACGCAACCCTCCCTGCGGACGGTCCAAGGGGAGCTCGAGACGGCGCTGGAGACGGTACTGCGCACCCGCGCAACCGTCACCTGTGCCGGGCGTACCGACACCGGCGTACACGCACGCGGGCAGGTCGTCCACCTCGACATCGAGAGCGCGGCAGTCTCTGCTGCGGCTGGCCGGGGACTGCGGGCACCTACCGAGGCACTGCTACGCCGGCTCAACGGCGTGCTGCCGGCTGATGTGCACGTCGCGTCGCTGGCCGAGGCCCCGGCCGGCTTCGACGCACGATTCTCGGCGCTGTGGCGCCGCTACGCGTACCGGGTCTCCGACGACCCGGCGACCATCGATCCTCTGACACGCAAGCACGTCCTGCACTGGAAGCGCGGCCTGGACGTCGAGGCCATGAACGCTGCGGCCACGCACCTGCTCGGCGAGCACGACTTCGCCGCCTTCTGCCGGAAGCGGGAGGGCGCCACGACGATCCGCAGGCTGCTGCAGGTCGTCATGCATCGCGACCAGCACGGTGTCATCGTGGCCACCGTCCGCGCCGACGCGTTCTGCCACACCATGGTCCGATCACTGATGGGCTGCCTGGTGGCGGTCGGTGACGGGCGCCGTCCCCCACAGTGGGCCGGTGCCGTCCTCGCCGCCGCGGTGCGCGACGCTGACGTGACCGTCGTACCCCCTCACGGACTGACGTTGGAGGAGGTGGCCTACCCGCCCGCGGACCAGCTCGCGGACCAGGCCAAGGCAGCGAGGACGGTACGCACCCTTGGATGAGCACTACTTCTCCGCAGATCCTTCGGTGCGGTTCAAGCGACTCCCGGTACGCGTGGACGTCTGGGGGCGCCCCCTCTCGCTCACGACTGGCTCGGGAGTCTTCGCCCAGGGCAGGCTCGACATAGGGACCGCCGTCCTGTTCCGGGAGACCGACCCGCCCACCAACGGGGGCACCTTCCTCGACCTCGGGTGTGGGTACGGCGTCATCGGGCTCGGCCTGGCGACTCTGGCGCCCACCTCGACGGTGTGGGCGGTCGACGTCAACGAGCGCGCGCTGCTGCTTGCCAACGAGAACGCCACCGAGCTGGGGCTGGCGGACCGCTTCCGGGCGGTCCTGCCGGACCAGGTGCCCACAGACCTGATGTTCGACGAGATCTGGTCCAACCCGCCAATCCGGGTGGGCAAGCAGGCGCTGCACGAGCTCCTGGCGCGCTGGCTACCCCGACTCACCCCCGGCGGGAGAGCAACGATGGTGGTCGGCAAGAACCTCGGCGCGGACTCGCTGCAGCGCTGGCTCGGCGATCAGGGCTATCCCACGACTCGCAAGGCCAGCGCCAAAGGCTTTCGGGTGTTGGAGACCCGGAGATCCTGACGCCCGGGTGGCCGGTCAGTCGACGCCGTGGCCGCCGGGCAGGTCGGTGAGCTTCTCGACCGGGTCCCCTGGCCGGACCAGACCCTCCACCACGACCCGTGCGTTGAGGCCCCGCAGCCGCAGCGCACGGCCCTCGCGGTCGTTCACGAACCGCATGGCCTCCGCCCCGAACCGCTCGACGAACTTTGCGCAGCCGGTGTGCGGCTGCTCGGACACCTCGATGACGGCTTCACCGATCCTCAGTCTGGTGCCGGCCGGGAGGTTCGCGTGGGAGAGGTCCAGGTCGATGAAGAGCTGGTCGCCCGCAAGCGCTCGGCGGTCCGGGTCGCCGGCCAGGAAGGCGACCATGCGCGCGCTCATCACATTCAGCTGCATGTCCGGATGAGACGTGCCGTCCACGCTGCGGCTGCTCCCGCGGATGTTCCAGGTGTCGCCTTCCAGGCCTTCGCCGAAGGTCAGCCGGCCCTCGTTGAGCACCTCGCGCACGCCGACGTCCGGACGGCGTACGACGAGCTCAAGGGTTCCTCGCTCCCGGGGAGCCTTCTCCAGCTCGGGTGCGAACGCCTCGAGCTCCTGTCTGCTTCGGAAGGTCGCCACGCGCCCATTCTTCACGGTCGAGGCAACCGGTTTGCTTGGATGGTCGGGTGACCGAGACGACTCCCTGGCCTCCGGTGGAGGTGACAGCGGTGACCGACACCTTCCAGTCCCTGATCCAGGAGGCTGCCCCCGGGCTGCTCGAGGGTCTGTACCTGCACGGGTCCCTCGGTTTCGGGGAGTGGTACCCGGGCCGCAGCGACGTCGACTTCGTGGCGGTCCTGGCCGGGGAGGCTCCCGCGGGGGTGCTGCGTCAGGTGCACGCCGACCTGGCCGACACCTTTGCCACGCCGGCCTTCGACGGCTTCCACTGCACCTGGGACGACCTCGCCAACGGTCCGGCGGGCCTGGAGCTCCCCTGCACGCTGGGCGGCGTCTTCTACGCGGAGGAGCGCCACGACATCCACCCGGTCACCTGGCACGAGCTCGCCTTCCACGGCGTACGAGTATTCGGGCCGCAGCTTGCCGAGGTGAAGCTGTGGACCGACCAGCAGGCGCTTCGGCAGTACACCCATGACAACCTCGCCTCGTACTGGGCGGAGCAGGTCGAGGCGCTGCGCCGGTTCCCCGCGGAGGCGGGCAAGCCGGAGATCGTCACGTGGTTCGTGCTCGGCACTGCGCGCCTGCACCATCTCCTGGCGACCAACACCTTGACCTCGAAGACCGGCGCAGGCTTCTACGCGGAGCGCGTCTTCGATGCGCGGTGGCACGAGCTGGTCGGAGAGGCCCTCTCGTTCCGGGCACTCGGAGTGGTGACCGACGACTATGACGCAGCCAGGATGGCCGAGGCACTCATCGCATTCGCCGACCACGTGGTCCGCGCCGGCCTGTCCATCGGCGTATAGCCAGCCCCTGGTTGGCGCCGGCCCTCTGGCCCTCGTCGGCTTCGAAGGCTTCGGGGCATGATGGGGCATGGCCAACTACGTGTTCGACTTCGCGGAGGGCAACAAGAACCAGAAGGAGCTCCTGGGCGGCAAGGGTGCCAACCTCGCCGAGATGACGAACCTCGGCCTGCCCGTTCCGCCGGGATTCACGATCACCACCCAGGCGTGCCGCGCGTTCCTGGCGTCTGGCGACCTGCCCGACGGGCTCGCCGACGAGGTGAGCCAGCATCTTGCCGACCTGGAGAAGGCGATGGACAAGACGCTCGGCGACCCTGAGGACCCGCTGCTGGTCTCGGTCCGTTCCGGCGCCGCGGCCTCGATGCCCGGGATGATGGAGACGGTGCTCAACGTCGGGCTCAACGACGACTCGGTGGCCGGCCTGGCCGCCCAGTCGGGCGACGAGCGCTTCGCCTGGGACTCCTACCGCCGGCTGCTGTCCATGTTCGGCAAGACGGTCCTGGGCGTGGACGGCTTCGAACAGGCCCTCGAGGAGCTTGCGGACGGCAGGGGAGACCTCGAGCTCACCGCCGACGACTGGCGGAGGTTGGTGGCCACCTTCAAGGCGCTCATACGCGACGCGACCGGCAGGGACTTTCCCCAGGACCCACGCGAGCAGCTCGACCTCGCCGTACGCGCGGTCTTCGAGTCCTGGAACACCGACCGCGCCGTGCTGTACCGGCGCCAGGAGCGGATCCCCGCCGACCTGGGGACGGCGGTCAACGTCTGCGCGATGGTCTTCGGCAACCTCGGCGACGACTCCGGGACGGGGGTGGCCTTCACCCGAGACCCGGCCAGCGGCGCCCAGGGGATCTACGGTGACTACCTGCAGAACGCCCAGGGGGAGGACGTGGTCGCCGGCATCCGTAACACGGTGCCATTGGCCGAGCTCGAGACCATCGACAAGTCGTCCTACGACGAGCTGCTCGGGATCATGCAGACGCTGGAGGAGCACTACCTCGACCTGTGCGACATCGAGTTCACCATCGAGCGCGGCAAGCTCTGGATGCTGCAGACCAGGGTGGGCAAGCGTACGGCGGGGGCAGCGTTCCGGATCGCCACCCAGCTCGTCGACCAGGGGCTGATCGACGTCGACGAAGCGCTCCGCCGGGTGAAGGGAGACCAGCTCGCGCAGCTGATGTTCCCGCAGTTCGCTGCCTCGTCGAAGCGGCAGCTGCTGGCCCGAGGCATGAACGCCTCTCCGGGCGCCGCCGTCGGTATCGCCGTCTTCTCCTCCGACGAGGCTGTCGCGAGGGCGGAGACGGGGGAGGACGTGATCCTGGTCAGACGCGAGACCAACCCCGACGACCTGCACGGCATGGTCGCCGCCCGCGGGATCCTTACCTCGCGCGGAGGGAAGACCTCGCATGCCGCTGTCGTCGCCCGAGGGATGGGCCGCACCTGTGTCTGCGGAGCCGACGAGCTCGAGGTCGACGTGAAGAACGCGATGTTCACCGCGCCGGGTGGAGTCACCGTCAGCGAGGGCGACACGATCTCGATCGACGGCACCACCGGCGAGGTCTACCTCGGCGCCGTCGAGGTAGAGGACTCACTGGTGGTTCGCTACTTCGAGGGTGACGAGGTCGAGGACGACCTGGTCCACGCCGTGGCCCGGCTGATGGAGCGCGCCGACGGTGGTCGACGGCTGGGGGTGCGGGCCAACGCCGACACGCCCGCGGACGCGGCTCGCGCCCGTCGCTTCGGCGCCGAGGGGATCGGTCTGTGCCGGACCGAGCACATGTTCCTCGGCGAGCGGCGAGCCCTGGTGGAGGCGCTGATCCTGGCCGACAGCGACCAGGCTCGGGACGCTGCGCTTGCTGACTTGCTGCCACTTCAACGGGCCGACTTCGAGGGGATCTTGGAGGCGATGGACGGGCTTCCGGTCACGATCCGGCTGCTCGACCCGCCGCTGCACGAGTTCCTCCCGGGCCTCACCGAGCTCTCGATGGTGGTTGCCGCCGCCGACGCGGTGGGCAAGGCGAAGCGACGGGATGTGCGTCTGTTGGCCGCGGTCAAGCGGATGCACGAGGAGAACCCGATGCTGGGGCTGCGCGGTGTCCGCCTCGGGATCGTCATCCCTGGGCTCTTCACGATGCAGGCAAGGGCGATCCTGGAGGCTGCGGCGGCTCGGCTCGAGGCGGGAGGCGACCCGCAGCCGGAGATCATGATCCCGCTGGTCGGAGCCGTGCAGGAGCTCGAGCTGGTCAAGGCGGACATCATCGACGTCGCTCGCGACGTCCAGCGGGAGACCGGGAAGACCCTCCAGTTCAAGGTCGGGACGATGATCGAGCTGCCCCGCGCGGCACTGACCGCCGACGCAATCGCTGAGGCCGCCGAGTTCTTCTCGTTCGGCACCAACGACCTCACCCAGATGACCTGGGGCTTCTCCCGCGACGACGTCGAGGCGTCTTTCTTCTCGACGTACCTCGCCAAGGGCATCTTCGGGGTCTCCCCCTTCGAGACCTTGGACCGGGAGGGCGTGGGCTCGCTGGTCCGGATCGCGGTCGAGCAGGGCCGGGCAGCGCGCCCGGACCTGCATCTGGGCGTCTGCGGGGAGCACGGCGGGGATCCCGAGTCGGTGCACTTCTTCCACGAGGTGGGGCTGGACTACGTGTCGTGCTCACCCTTCCGGGTGCCTGTGGCCAGGCTCGAGGCCGGGCGGGCAGCCCTGGCCTAGCGGGGACCGAGCTAGCCTCGCGGCGCCGCAACGAAACCGCTGGCTGGTGCGTCTGTAGGGCATGCTGATCCAGACCACGACCAGGCTGCAGGGGGTGGGGTTGTCCGACGACTTCGAGGCGTACGTCGCCGCGCGCGGACCCGCGCTGCTGAGGCTGGCCTACGTGCTGACCGGCAACGAGTCCGACGCCCAGGACGTCGTCCAGGAGGCCCTCTCCCGCGCGCTTTCCCGGTGGCAGCGGATCGCCTCGGTCGACGACCCCGACGCCTACGTACGGCGCATGGTGGTCAATGCCCACGTCTCGTGGTGGCGCAAGTTCAAACGTAGGGAGAGCCCCGTCCGCGAGGTGGTCCTGCCGGGCAGCCGCGCCGGTGCCGACGACGAGACCGTCGTACGGGCAGCGAACGACGAGCTCTGGGCCGCGTGTGCACGGCTGCCCAGGGACCAGCGGGCCGCCGTTGTCCTGAGGTACTACGAGCAGCTGTCCTTCGCTGAGATCGCGGCACTGACCGGGGTGGCCGAGGCGACCGCCCGGTCCCGAGTGCACCGCGGCCTCGGCGCTCTCCGGGCAGCGATGGGGCTGACAGGTGATGACGATGAGTGACTTCGAGAGCAGGCTGACCCAGATGCTCGCCGAGCGAGCCGACAGCGCCGAGCCTGGCCTGGACCTGGCCGGAGGAGCTCGCTCGCGGCTGCGTCGCCGTCGCGTCCTGCGCACCAGCGTCGTGGCCACGGCGGTGGTGGCCGCGGCCGCTGCGGTGCCGCTCGGCCTCGGCCTCGTCGAGGTGGGGGGCGAGGACCCCGGTGTCGCGACCGGGCCGGACCCGGTCGTCTCCCAGGTCCCGGCTGACTGGCGGTTCGAGAGCTACCACAACGTCGAGTTCGCGGTGCCGCCCACGTGGGGCTACGGCAGCCTCGACGGCTGGTGCGCGGCAGGCCCCTCACTAGCCGGGAGGCAGCCGGTGGTGGAGCGGCCGGGTGCGGTGGTCGCAACCATCGCGTGTCCGTCCAGCGCCTACGGTGTCCGCGTCGCGGGCTCGGCTCCCACCGACCCTCCGCCCGGCGCGATCGTGCTCGACACGACGGTCGGCGGTACGACGGTGACCGTGGTCGCCCAGGACGCTGAGGTGGCTCAGACCGTCATCGGGTCCGTCCGGGCGATCGCGGGCAAGGACTCCTACGGCTGCGCTGCGACCAAGCAGGTGCCCGCTCTGGGCGAGATGACTGGTTCGTCGACGATCGACCGCAAGGACCCGGTCACCCTGTGCCGCTACGACCTAGGCCTGGACGGGCCGAACCTCAGCTCGTCCGAGCGAGTCTCCAAGCCGGCCGACCTGGAGAGCTTCTGGTTGGGACTCGATGCCGGACAGCCCGGAGTCGGACCCGACTCGGGCCCGAGCACCTGCATCGACAGCCCGGAGTCCGAGGCCCTTCTGGTGCAGGTCGGCGACCAGGAGGTCGCCTGGGTGCACTACTCAGGGTGCGCCGGCCACGGGATCGACGTTCACGGAACCACCCTCAAGCTCAACGAGCAGGTCATGTACTGGGCGCTGCCTCGCGGTGGTTTCGGTCTTGACGGTTCGATCCCGCTGCCCAAGGAGCTACGCCCCTAAAGCGCTCGCCACCCGACCCGGAACCGTGGAGACTCTTCGGTTGTGGGTCACGTGGATGTTGCCGGAGTGCGCTACGAGCTACCCGACGGTCGGGTGCTCCTCGACGACGTGTCGTTCCGGGTCGGAGAGGGTGCGAAGGTCGCCCTGGTCGGTGCCAACGGGTCCGGGAAGACGACCCTGCTGCGCATCGTGACCGGAGAGCTGGCCCCGCACGCGGGCTCGGTGACCCGCTCCGGCGGCTTGGGCGTGATGCGCCAGCTCGTCACTCAGCAGGGCGGCACCGTGCACGACCTGCTGCTCAGGGTCAGCCCGGACCGCATCCGGCGAGCCGCAGACAGCGTCGACAAGGCCGAGCTGGCGCTGATGGAGAGCGACGACGAGAAGGTGCAGATGGCCTACGCCGCAGCGCTCGCCGAGTGGGGCGAGGCCGGCGGCTACGACATCGAGGTCACCTGGGACATGGTGTGTACCGCGGCGCTCGGACTTCCTTACCACCGCGCCAAGTACCGCGGACTCGACACCCTCTCCGGCGGCGAGCAGAAACGCCTGGTGCTGGAGTTCCTGCTCAACGGTCCCGACGAGGTGCTCCTCCTCGACGAGCCGGACAACTTCCTCGACGTACCGGCCAAAGTGTGGCTCGAGAAGCGGATTCGCGAGTCCAGCAAGACGATTCTCTTTGTCAGCCACGACCGTGAGCTGCTGGCCAACACCGCAACCAGGATCGTCACTGTCGAGCTGGGCGCCGCCGGCAACCTGGTCTGGACGCATCCCGGCGGCTTCGCGACGTACCACGACGCGCGCCGCGAGCGGTTCGCGCGTTTCGACGAGCTGCGCAGGCGCTGGGACGAGGAGCACGCGAAGCTCAAGGCGCTGGTGTTGATGCTCAAGCAGAAGGCGGCGTACAACGACGGCCTCGCCTCGCGCTACCAGGCTGCCCAGACGAGGCTGCGCAAGTTCGAAGAGGCAGGTCCTCCGATCGAGCAGCCCCGCGAGCAGCAGGTCACCATGCGCCTGCGGGGCGGCCGGACCGGCAAGCGGGCAGTGGTCTGCGAGGAGCTCGAGCTGACCGGTCTGATGAAGCCCTTCGACCTCGAGGTCTGGTACGGCGAGCGCGTGGCGGTTCTCGGTAGCAACGGATCGGGGAAGTCGCACTTCCTACGGTTGCTGGCCGCCGGCGGGTCGGACCCCGACGTGGAGCATCGACCCGTCGGCGACACGGCCATCAAGCCCGTCGACCACGCCGGCAAGGCGCGTCTAGGGGCCAGAGTGAGGCCGGGCTGGTTCGTGCAGACCCACGAGCACCCCGAGCTCGTCGGACGCACTCTGCTGGAGATCCTGCACCGCGGCGACGCCCACCGCGACGGGATGGGCCGTGAGCTGGCCAGTCGCAAACTGGACAAGTACGAGCTCGCGCATGCGGCCGACCAGCGGTTCGAGGCGCTCAGCGGTGGGCAGCAGGCCCGCTTCCAGATCCTCCTCCTCGAGCTCTCCGGAGCGACCCTGCTGCTGCTCGACGAGCCCACCGACAACCTGGACGTCGAGTCGGCGGAGGCCCTGGAGGAGGGGCTGGACGGTTTCGAGGGGACCGTGCTCGCCGTCACCCATGACCGATGGTTCGCCCGCGACTTCGACCGCTTCCTGGTGTTCGGTCAGGACGGCGCCGTCTACGAGTCCAGCGACCCGATGTGGCACGAGGGTCGCGTCGAACGGGCACGCTGACACACCACGGGTCGGCTAACGAACCGGTTGGTGACCGGCATGCGGCATCCTTGAGGCGGATGGGGGTGGTGACATGCGTCGTGGTCTCGCGGCTGTGCTGATGTGCGGGGCCGTGGCCACTCCGACTCTGGTCACCGGCTCGGCGGAGTCCGCCGTACGAGCGTGTGCCAGCGGACAGGTTGCCCTGACCTTCGACGACGGACCGTCACCCTCGGTCACCCCCAAGCTGCTCGATGCGCTGTCCTCGAGGCGCGTTCCGGCGACGTTCTTCGTCGTGGGCCAGCGGGTGGCTGCCGCGCCCGGCATCGTCCGCGACGCCAGTCGCCGCGGGTTCAGCATCGCCAACCACACGTACCGGCATGAGCAGCTCACCCGGCTGGGTGACGACCAGGTGCGCGGCACGCTGCGGATGACCCGTCAGGCGATCAAGAACGCGGGGGCGCCACCTTCTTCGCTGATGAGGCCGCCGTACGGTCTGATCGACGCTCGCGTCCGTGGCCTGGTCGCCCAGGTGGGGCTGACGCCGGTGCTGTGGGACATCGACCCTCAGGACTGGCGCAGGCGTTCCAGCAGCGAAATCACCAGCCGGGTGCTGGGTGCGCTTCGCCGCAACACCTCCAACGTGGTCCTGCTCCATGACGGGGTCGGCAACTCGCCGAACACGCTGGCCGCCGTACCGGGAATCATCCGGGGAGCCAGGGCCCGTGGCTACTGCTTCACCGAGCTGAACGACGCCGGCAAGCCGGGGCGAGTGGTCCCCGTCGTACGGGTCGGGGACACCCGGGTGGTCGAGGGTGACGAGGTTGACCGGCACCGGCTGGCGTTCACCCTGACCCTGGACCGTCCCACCTCACGCCGTACGTCGGTGCGGGTCCGGACGGTCGACCGCAGCGCCGTCGCCGGCCAGGACTACGCCGCTGTCGATCGCGTGGTCCGCTTCCCGGCAGGATCGAGCAGGCAGGTTGTCCCGGTTCGGATCAGGGGAGACGCGCTCGACGAGATAAACGAACGCCTCGTCCTGCGCTTGAGCGAGCCGGCTGGGCTGCGCCTTCCGGACAAGGTGGCAGTGGGGACCATCCGCGACGACGACGAGGCACCCGGCCTGAGGCTCGCCGACGCCGACATCGTCGAGCCACTGGCGGGATCGGCTCAGGTGAGCGTCGTCCTGACCTTGAACCGACCGAGCGGGCGCTGGGTCCGGGTGTCCGTGGCAACTGCCGACGGAACTGCGGGAGAGTCCGACTACACGCCGCTCCAGCGAACCGTCTGGCTGCCACCCGGCGCCACCGCGAGGGAGATCCCGCTGGCGGTTCTGGCCGACACCGAGCCCGAGTCGGTCGAGTACTTCACCCTGCAGGTGACGAGTTCGCGAAATGTGGCGCTCCTGCGCGGCTCGGCGACGATCAGCATCCAGCCGCCTCTGGCGTCGCCGCCCGAGTGAGCACCGCCGTACCGGTGGACCGGGAGGACCTTCCTCCCAAGACGTGGCAAAGGTCACCGTCGTACTCGACACCTGCCCGCAACTAGGCGCAGAGTCTTTAGTGGAGGGGTCAACCGCAAGTCTCAGGAGGTGGTGGACCATGATGCGACGTCGTCGGATCTTCGCACTCCTACTCGCACCCGCGCTCGTACTCACGCTGGCAGCAGCCAAGCCGTTCCCCAAGATCGTCCCGCTGCCCGAGGACTGGGCCGCGGAAGGTATCGAAGTCGTGGACCAGACCTTCTATGCCGGGTCACTGGTCGACGGTGACATCTACCGAGGCAACCTGCGCACAGGCGAGGGGGAGGTCTTCATCGACGTCTCCGGCCGTCAGGCCCTCGGGTTGAAGGTGGACAGGAGGCATCACCTGCTCTTCGTCGCGGGTGGCTTCGCCGGCCATGCCTACGTCTACGACAGTGACACCGGCGCCGAGGTCGCCGACCTCGACCTGGCCGACAACCTGGTCAACGACGTCGTCGTCACCCGCCAAGCGGCGTACTTCACCGATTCCTTCGCCCCGGTCCTGTACAAGGTCCCGATCGACGCGCACGGGAACCTGGGCCCGCCCGAGACGCTCGTACTCACCGGGCCCGCAGGAGCACCGACGGAGAGCTTCGGGCTCAATGGGATCGACGCGTCGGTCGATGGCAAGCGGCTCATCGTCGCCCGCACCGACTTCGCCGGGCTCTACACCGTCGATCCCGACAGTGGGGTAAGTGAACAGATCGCGGTGACCGGCGGCACGCTCGCCGAAGGCACCGTGGACGGGATCCTGCTGGCCGGCCAGGACCTCTGGGTCGTGGAGAACTTCGCCAACCGGCTGACCAGGGTCCGCCTCTCGGCGGACTGGTCGACAGCTTCGGTGCAGGCCACGGTGACTGACCCGGCGTTCCAGATCCCGGCCACGGTCGCCCGGCATGGCAGCCGTCTGGTGGTGGTGAACACCAAGTTCGACCTGGGCTTCCCACCGCCGGTCGGGCCAGGTGCTCCCCCCGGGACGCCGTTCGAGGTTGTTCAGCTCAAGGCGCCCTGAGGTGTCTGTGTGACCTGTCGGTGTCAGCGGGGGGCCACAGCGGACGTACGAGGGGAGTAGGGACCCCACCCGAGCCGGTTGGTGGCCCGCACCCGGAACCTCCAGTTGCCCTTGGCCAGCCGCATCGACAGGGAGCGGGCGGCCGGGTGCAGTCTGGACGACTCCCTCTGCCTGACCACCTTGCCGTCGACGACGCGCAGGGCCAGGACGCGGTACCCCTTCACCCGAAGGGCGCCGGTGTTCCGGGGCAGTGACCAGGTCACGCGCGCGCTCACCGCGCCGCCGGCGGGACCCGGGCTCGCCTTCACCCGGGTCGGTGCGCGAGGAGGTCCGGTGGGTCGCACCACCTCGGACCACGCAGTACGGCTCACCTCGGAGCCGTTGACTGTCGTCACGCCGACCCGGTAAGCGACGCCGGCGGCTAGACCGGGCCAGGCCAGGGCCAGCTGGTCCGGCGACACGTTGCGCGTCTGAGAGACTCCGCCCACCCTGCGCAGGGTGACCCGGTACCCGGCCGGCTCGTAGCCCTGCGGGTTCTCGGTTGGCGGCTCCCAGCGAACGCGCACCGTCGCCGGCCGGGCGACCGCGGTTACTGCGCGCGCGACCCGCGGGGGGTAGAGCAACAGGGCCTCGACGCTGGAGGCCGGGCCGGCTCCCGCGGAGTTCAGCGCCTGGACCGTGAAGGTGTGAGTCCCCTTGGACAGACCTGTGAACGCGTGCGTCAGGACTACGCCCAACCTCACCTGTGCGCCGTTGTCCACAGCCACCTGGTAGCCCGTCACAGCTGAGCCACCGTCGTCGGCCGGTGACGACCAGGTCAGGGTCACCGCGTCGGCAGTGTTGTCCGGTACGGCGGCGAACGACTCAGGGGTGCTGGGTGCGGTCACCGACGGGGCGGCAAGGCTGGCTGGTGCGATGGTGGTCAGGGCGAGGACGGTGGTGGCCGCAAGGGCTGCTCGGTACACGTGGTTCACTCCGCCAAGTGTCCGTGGGCAGGCGAGCACCGTCAGGCGTTCGACAAAACTTTTCCTCGCGACCGCTCGGGAGGGGCCCGCGGCTACTTCCAGCGCTCCGAGGCGGCGACGAAGTCCAGGGTGCGCGCGCCGGTGTAGATCTGCTTCGGACGGGCGATCTTCTGCTCGGGGTCCTGGACCAGCTCGAGCCACTGGGCGAGCCACCCCGACGTACGCGGGATCGCGAACAGGACCGTGAACATCTCGGGTGGGAACTGCAGTGCCTCGTAGATCAGGCCGCTGTAGAAGTCGACGTTGGGGTAGAGGCGCCTCGTGGTGAAGTACTCGTCCTCCAGGGCGATCTTCTCCAGCTCCTGGGCGATCTTCAGCAGCGGGTTGACCCCGGTGACCTCGAAGACGTCGTCGCAGGCCTTCTTGATGATCTGGGCGCGCGGGTCGTAGTTCTTGTAGACCCGGTGCCCGAACCCCATGAGCTTCTCTTTGCCGTTCTTGACACCCTCGATGAAGCCCGGGATGTTCTCGACCTTGCCGATCCTGCGCAGCATCCGCAGCACCGCCTCGTTCGCGCCGCCATGCAGCGGTCCGTAGAGCGCCGCGATTCCGGCCGTGGTCGCCGAGTAGGGGTCGACCTGCGAGGAGCCCACCGAGCGAACGGCGTTGGTCGAGCAGTTCTGCTCGTGGTCGGCATGCAGGATGAACAGCACCTCGAGGGCCCGGATCAGGCGTTCGTCGGCGACGAACTTCTGCTCGCTCATCTTGAACAGCATCGAGAGGAAGTTCGACGCGTAGCCGAGGTCGTTGTCGGGGTAGACGTACGGCTTTCCCTGCGCGTGCCGGAACGACCAGGCGCCCAGCGTCGGCATCTTGGCGATCAACCGGACGATCTGGATGTGCCGGTTGTCCGGGTCCGCGATCCGACTCGACTCGGGGTAGAACGTGGACAGGGCGCCGACGGAGGCGAGCAGCATCCCCATCGGGTGCGCGTCGTAGCGGAAGCCCTCCATGAAGTTGCGGACGTTCTCGTGGACGAACGTGTGGTAGGTGATCTCGTGGACCCAGGACTCGTACTGGTCCTTGGTCGGCAGCTCGCCGTGGATCAGCAGGTAGGCGACCTCGAGGTAGGAGGACTTCTCCGCCAGCTGCTCGATCGGGTAGCCCCGGTACTCCAGGATCCCCTTGTCACCGTCGATGAACGTCACCGAGCTGCGGCACGAGGCAGTATTGGTGAATCCCGGGTCGTACAGCGCGAGCCCTGGGTCTTCCTCTGTGACCCGGATGCGTCCGAACTCGGCAGCCTTCACGGTGCCATCGATGATGGGGACGTCGTACGACTCGCCAGTGCGGTTGTCGCGGATCGTCAAGGTCTCGGAAGAGGCGGTGCCATTGGTGTCGGCACCGGCGGCAATCGCCGTACTCTCGGTCACGTCGGCTCCTCAGGGATGAGCTGTGGCTACCTGGTCAACCTATGCCCGTCAGCCACGCGGAGGGAAACCGGGCTCGTTTTGACCAGGGAGCGGAAGCACCGGTATCCTTGTCGGTCGCGACTCCTGCCGCTTTCCAGGCATCTTCGAGCCTGGGAGGCAGACCCGTGGAAGTGCCTCACGGGCAGTGTTCGTCAGAAGCCGCAGCACCACCACCGACCCCGGGATCCGCCGTGGCCGGACCACGAACGAGAAAGGCGCACCAACGTGCGTACGTACAGCCCGAAGCCCGCTGACATTCAGCGTGAGTGGCACGTCATCGACGCTACCGACGTCGTCCTAGGACGTCTCGCCGTCCAGAGCGCCAACCTGATCCGCGGCAAGCACAAGCCGACGTTCGCGCCTCACGTGGACGGTGGCGACTTCGTCATCATCGTCAACGCCGAGAAGGTTGCGCTCTCGGCCAACAAGAAGGTCACCAAGCTGGCCTACCGTCACTCGGGTTACCCGGGCGGCCTGTCGGCCACCCCGTTCGGTGACCTGCTGGAGAAGGACCCGCGCAAGGCCATCGAGAAGGCTGTCTGGGGCATGCTGCCCAAGAACCGTCTCGGTCGTCAGATGCTGAAGAAGCTCAAGGTGTACGCCGGCCCGGAGCACCCGCACCAGGCCCAGAAGGCCACACCGTTCGAGATCACCCAGATCTCCCAGTAATCGATGACACAAGGAACTTTCGTGACTGACACCACCACCGAGGCCGTGGACTCCGAGATCGAGGAGTCCTTCGAGGTTGACGAGCAGGGCATCGCCTACAGCTCGGAGAGCGCTCCGTCTGCCGACGCACCGCAGCGCCCCGCGACCATTGCTCCTGCCGCTGCGACCGGCCGCCGCAAGGAGGCGGTCGCTCGCGTCCGCCTCGTGCCCGGTACCGGCCAGTGGACCGTCAACGGCCGCCCGTTGGACAACTACTTCCCGAACAAGCTGCACCAGCAGGTCGTCAACGAGCCCTTCGTGACCACCGACCTGGTCGGCCGGTTCGACGTGATCGCCCGGATCCACGGCGGTGGCATCACCGGCCAGGCCGGCGCGCTGCGCCTGGGCGTGGCCCGTGCGCTGAACGCCATCGACCTCGAGGCGAACCGCCCGTCGCTGAAGAAGGCCGGGCTGCTCACGCGTGACGCCCGTGTCATCGAGCGCAAGAAGGCTGGTCTCAAGAAGGCCCGTAAGGCTCCGCAGTACAGCAAGCGCTGACCTAGCGACGCCATCTGCGGCAGCTCGCTGCGGTGTCGTCGGTCGACGGGCTCCACGCCCGTCGCCCCTTCTCCGCCTCGCGATCACCGACTGGCGCCGCTCGGACCAGGGTGCCGGCAGGATCGAGAGGAGAGTCGTGGCTCGGATTTTCGGGACCGACGGAGTTCGGGGTCTGGCCAACGTCGACCTGACGGCCGAGCTGGCCCTGGACCTGTCTGTTGCCGCCGCCCACGTCCTCGGCGAGGCTGGCGTCTTCGAAGGGCACCGGCCCCTGGCCCTGGTCGGGCGGGACACCCGGATCTCTGGTGAGTTCCTCGAGGCCGCGGTCGTCGCCGGCCTGGCTTCGGCCGGGGTCGACGTTCTCCGGCTCGGTGTCCTGCCAACCCCTGGCGTCGCCTATCTCACCGGCTCGCTGGGCGCCGACCTCGGAGTGGTGATCTCCGCGTCGCACAACCCGATGCCGGACAACGGGATCAAGTTCCTGGCCCGGGGTGGCGTCAAGCTCGATGACGTCATCGAGCAGGCCATCGAGAAGCGCCTCCAGGAGCCATGGCGGCGACCGACCGGCGCCGCCATCGGCCGGGTGTCGTCGTACGACGCCGCGATCACCGACTACGCCGGACACCTGGTCCGCACCACGACACAGCTGCTGACCGGCCTGCGCGTGGTGGTCGACTGCGCCGAGGGCGCGGCCTCCGAGGCAGGCCCGATGGCGCTGCGCGACGCCGGCGCCGACGTGACCGCAATCCACGCCCAGCCCGACGGGCTCAACATCAACGACGGCTGCGGGTCCACCCACCTGGAGTCTCTCCAAGCGGCCGTGCTCAAGGACGGCGCCGACATCGGCTTCGCCTTCGACGGCGACGCGGATCGCTGCCTGGCAGTCGACGCCAGTGGTGCCGTGGTCGACGGGGACCAGCTGCTGGCGATCCTGGCTCTGGCCCTGCGCGACTCAGGCGCGCTCAAGGGCGACACGGTGGTGGCCACCGTGATGAGCAACCTCGGCTTCGTCCAGGCGATGAAGCGCGAGTCGATCGGCGTACGCCAGACCAAGGTGGGCGACCGCTATGTGCTGGAGGCGATGAAGGCGGGCTCCTACACCCTCGGCGGAGAGCAGTCCGGCCACATCATCCTCAGCCAGTACGCCACCACCGGCGACGGGATTCTCACCGCGCTGCACGTGCTCGAGCGTATGGCGGTGACCGGGTCGAGCCTGGCCGAGCTCGCCTCGGTGATGACCCGCCTGCCCCAGGTGCTGATCAACGTCGACAGAGTCGACAAGTCCCGGGCTGACGACGACGCGGTCCTGGCAGCCGCAGTTGCCGAGGCTGAGGCCGAGCTCGGCGACTCCGGCCGCGTCCTGCTGCGGCCCTCCGGCACCGAGCCCCTCGTGCGGGTGATGGTCGAGGCTGCCTCGGCCACGGATGCGCAGGAGATCGCGGACCGCCTGGCCCGCGTGGTCCGCGAGCAGCTCTCGCTCTAACGGCTGCAGGCGGCTAGCCGCGCCACAGCGGGGCGATGTTCCTGCGATAGCCGCGGCCGAAGAGGCCGCCGATGATCGTCAGCACCGGGCCCGGCACGTTCCCGGTGACCGATGAGCGCTCGTCGGCGGAGGCGCCGTCTAGGACCCACTCGAAGAACCGGCCGCCCCGAACGGGGCTGACCTTGCCGAAGGCCTTGCCCATCGCCTTGAGCTCCGGGGTGTCGCGCTTGGCGAGGAAGACCGGCTCGAGCTCCTGGTCCTCGTGGTCGAGGTGCGTGACCGTCTCGGACCGCAGTGCCTCGACGGCAGCGAGAGCGGACCTGGACTCCTCATGGCCCGCCGTCCTGCGCAGGGCGCCCATCGCCGTACGGGCCTCGGCCAGTGCCGCAGCCATGGTGTCGTGCTCGGCGTCCAGCTGCACCAGGAGGTCCTCGCTGACCCCGACGGACATCAAAGCAGGCCAGGCGATGGCGTGCTCGCCCTCGTGGTGGTGGGTGAGCTGGTCGTCGAAGTTGTCCCACGCGGCGCCGAGCTTGCGAGCCCGGGTCAGGTCGCCGGGAGGGAACGCCGAGAGGGCGTTGACGAAGCGGTCGAGGTCGCGTCTGACGGCACCGTGGATTGCCTTGTTCATGCTCAGCTCGGTCATGGGCCGACTCTAGTGCGCGGGCTCGGTGCCCGGCACCGGGCGCCCGCAGCCGGACCCGTCTCAGAGCTTGCGCAGCCGAACCCAGCGAATCGAGTGATCCTGGGCCTTGCGGAGCACGAGGGTGGCCCGGCTGCGGGTCGGCAGGATGTTCTGCTCCAGGTTGGGACCGTTGATGGTGTCCCAGATCCGGTGCGACTCCTCCAGCGCCTCGTCCTCGGACAGGTCGGCGTACTTGGCGAAGTAGGAGTGTGGGTCGCGGAACGCGGTCTCACGTAGCCGCAGGAACCGGTCGCAGTACCACTGCCGGACGTCTTCCTTGGCCGCGTCGACGTAGACCGAGAAGTCGAAGAAGTCACTCACCGCCAGGCCGGTCTTGCCGTCCTCACGGGCGCGTGCCGGCTGCAGCACGTTCAGGCCTTCCACGACGACGATGTCCGGCTGCTTGATCGTGACGGCCTCGCCGGGAACCACGTCGTAGACCAGGTGGGAGTACGTCGGGGCGACGACCTCTTCCTTGCCGGACTTGATGTCCATCACGAAGCGGAGCAGAGCCTTGCGGTCGTAGGACTCGGGGAACCCCTTACGGTCCAGGATGCCGCGGCGCTCGAGCTCGGCATTGGAGTGCAGGAACCCGTCGGTGGTGACCAGCGACACCCGAGGGTGGGCCGGCCAGTGCGCGAGCATCTGCTGTAGGACCCGGGCAGTGGTGGACTTGCCGACCGCGACCGACCCGGCGACACCGATGACGAACGGCGTACGCGGCGGCTGCGGCCGGTCCAGGAAGGCCTCCTGCGCACGGTGCAGGGCTCCGGCGCTCTCGACGTACAGGGACAGCAGCCGGGACAGCGGCAGGTACACCTCGGTCACCTCGGCGAGGTCGAGACGGTCCGAGAGGCCGCGGACCCGCCGGATCTCGTCCGCGGTGAGCGGCTGTTCGGTCATCACGCCGAGCTCGGCCCAGGCGGCTCGGTCCAGCTCGACGTACGGCGAGGTGTCCCGTCCGGTGTCGCGCTCGGGACCGCTCACCTGCGATGGCATGGACCGTATTGTTCCGCAGCCCCGGATCGCCCCGACGGCGGGGCGACTACCGCTTAGTAGGCTGGTCCCATGTGCGGAATCGTTGGCTACGTCGGGTCGCAGCAGGCCGAGGACATCGTGATCCGGGGTTTGCGACGCCTGGAGTACCGCGGCTACGACTCCGCCGGGGTCGCTCTGGTGCATGCCGGGGCGATCGCCTCGGACAAGAAGGCCGGCAAGCTGGCCAACCTCGACAAGGCTCTGGCCGAGTCCCCGCTGCCTGAGTCCACGACCGGCATCGGACACACCCGGTGGGCCACGCACGGCCCACCCAACGACCGGAACGCGCACCCGCACCTGGGCCAGACGCGCAGGGTCGCACTCGTGCACAACGGCATCATCGAGAACTTCGCCGCGCTGCGGCACGAGCTCGAGCGGCAGAGTCACGACCTGCTCTCCGACACCGACACCGAGGTCGCCGCCCACCTGCTGGAGCTGGAGCTGGAGGGTGGCGCCGACCTGACCACGGCGATGCAGACGCTCTGCCGCCGGCTGCAGGGTGCCTTCACGCTCGTCGCGGTCGACTCGCACGACGAGTCGAAGGTCGTGGCGGCCCGGCGCAACTCGCCTCTGGTCGTCGGACTGGGCCAGGGGGAGAACTTCCTGGCCTCCGACGTGGCAGCGTTCATCGAGCACACCCGCGAGGCACTCGAGCTCGGCCAGGACCAGGTAGTCACGATCACCAGCGACACGGTGACCGTTACCGACTTCGACGGGAACCCGGCGTCGGGCACCCCCTTCCACGTCGACTGGGACCTCTCCGCTGCGGAGAAGGACGGCTACGACTGGTTCATGCGCAAGGAGATCTTCGAGCAGCCGCACGCGGTCGCCGACTCGATGCTGGGCCGGCACGACGAGGAAGGTCGCCTCCAGCTCGACGAGCTGCGAATCTCCGCGGACGAGCTGCGCGACGTCGACAAGATCGTCGTGATCGCCTGCGGCACCTCCTTCTATGCAGGCATGGTCGCCAAGTACGCCATCGAGCACTGGACCCGCATCCCGTGTGAGGTCGAGCTCGCCTCCGAGTTCCGCTACCGGGACCCGATCCTGACCAGGGACACCCTGGTCGTCGCGATCAGCCAGTCCGGAGAGACGGCCGACACTTTGATGGCGATCCGGTACGCCCGGGAGCAGCGGTCGAAGGTGCTGGCGATCTGCAACAGCAACGGCTCGACGATTCCGCGCGAGTCCGACGCGGTGATCTACACCCATGCGGGTCCCGAGATCGGGGTGGCCTCGACGAAGGGCTTCCTGACCCAGCTCGTCGCGTGCTACCTGCTCGGGCTCTACCTTGCACAGGTCCGCGGCACCCGGTACGGCGACGAGATCAGCTCCGTGGTGCGCGAGCTGGACCAGACCCCGGCCAAGATCCAGCGGGTGCTGGACGGGGCCGAGGAGATCTACGCGCTGGCCCGCGAGCTCAGTGCGGCCAAGTCGGTGATCTTCCTGGGCCGCCACGCCGGCTACCCGGTCGCTCTCGAGGGCGCGCTGAAGCTGAAGGAGCTGGCCTACATCCACGCCGAAGGCTTCGCCGCGGGCGAGCTCAAGCACGGCCCGATCGCGGTGATCGAGGAGGGCACGCCGGTCGTGTGCATCGTGCCTCCGGTCGGCCGGAACCAGCTGCACGACAAGCTGGTCAGCGGCATCCAGGAGGTACGCGCCCGAGGTGCGCGCACGATCGTCATCGCCGAGGAGGGCGACGACGTCGTCACGGCGTACGCCGACGTGGTGATCCGGGTTCCCAAGGTGCCCACCCTGCTCCAGCCGCTGGTCTCCGTGGTCCCCCTCCAGCTGCTCGCCTGCGAGCTGGCCAACGCGCTCGGCCACGACGTCGACCAGCCCCGCAACCTGGCCAAGTCCGTCACCGTCGAATGAGCATCATCGGCGTCGGTGTCGACGTGGTGGACATCGACCGCTTCGCCGACTCGCTCACCCGGACCCCTGGGCTGCTCGAGAGGCTCTTCACCCCCGAGGAGCGCCGGCGCACAACCGCCTCGCTGGCAGCCCGCTTCGCGGCCAAGGAGGCGATCGCAAAGGCCCTCGGTGCCCCGATCGGGATGTCCTGGCACGACGCCGAGATCGTCACCAACGACGCCGGGGCGCCGTCCTTCGTCATCAAGGACACCGTGCAGGCCCAGGCCGACGCACTCCGGGTACGCGTCATCCACGTGTCGCTCTCCCACGATGCGGGCATCGCCTCTGCCTTCGTCGTCCTGGAGGACTAGCTCGTCGGCTCGGCCGCCGGGTCAGTCCATGGTCCCCGGCGGCGATCCTGGAGCCTCTAGCCTGAGGACATGAGGCACGCGCATCCCGTCTCCCAGGTCCGGGCCGCCGAAGCGGCCCTGCTGGCTGCGCTGCCTTACGGTGCGCTGATGCAGCGGGCCGCGACCGGGCTCGCCTACGCGGTGATGGACTACCTCGGGTCCGTCTACGGACGCCGGGTGCTGCTGCTGGTGGGCTCCGGCGACAACGGCGGTGACGCCCTGTACGCCGGTGCGCTGCTGGCCAGGCGCGGTGCCGCGGTCGAGGCGATCCTGCTCGCCCCAGCCGTGCACCCAGCCGGGCTGGCCGCCCTGCGGGACTCCGGAGGCCGAGTCGTCGAGGTGGCGGGGTCGCCCGAGGTCGTGGTCGACGGCATCGTCGGTATCGGTGGGTCGGGTGGGCTGAGGCCCGACGCCGCGTCACTGGTCGACGGCTTGCGCGGAGTCCCGTTCGTGGCGGTAGACCTGCCGTCGGGCATCTCGGTCGACGACGGCAGGATCGACGGCCCCCACGTGCGTGCCGAGGTCACCGTGACCTTCGGGACCCACAAGATCGGTCACCTGGTGGACCCGGCCGCGCAGGCGTGCGGAGCCGTCCACCTGGTCGACCTCGGCCTGGTCCTGCCCGCCGCGCCGGTCGAGGCCCTGCAGGCGGCCGACGTGGGTGCGCTGCTGCCGCGGCCGGACCCGCGAGCGCACAAGTACACCCGTGGCGTCGTCGGCATACGGGCGGGGTCGCCGGAGTACCCCGGAGCCGCCATGCTCTGCGTCGCGGGAGCCAAAGCGGGCCTGGTCGGCATGGTCCGGTACGTCGGCGCGGCCGACGCCGCCGTACGCACGGCCCATCCGGAGGTGGTCGGGGCCGGACAGGCGCAGGCGTGGGTCGTCGGGCCCGGTGGCGGGGATCTCGACCTCGCCGTGGCCGAGGGGACGCCGTTGGTGGTCGACGCCTCGGCGCTCTCGTCGGTCACCGGCCCGCTGGGAGTGCCCGCGGTCCTGACGCCGCACGCCGGTGAGCTCGCCTCGATGCTCGGGACCAAGCGTGAGGAGGTGGAGGCCGAGCAGCTGCGTTTCGCTCGCGAGGCGGCTGCCAGGTTCGACGCGGTGGTGCTGCTCAAGGGCAGGCACACCCTGATCGCCTCGCCCGGCGGATCCGTTCGGGTGACCACCGTCGGGCCCGCCTGGCTGGCGACTGCCGGGGCGGGCGACGTGCTGGCCGGCCTGATCGGCGCACTGCTGGCCGCAGGCCTCTCGCCGTACGACGCGGCCTCGGTCGGCTCGTGGGTGCACGGCGCGGCCGCTGTGCAGGTCAGGGGGGACGGGCCGATCACCGCCGGGGAGGTCGCCGCCGCGATCCCCG
The DNA here is from genome assembly GCA_963769585.1 of uncultured Actinomycetota bacterium. Classification (GTDB taxonomy): domain Bacteria; phylum Actinomycetota; class Actinomycetes; order Propionibacteriales; family Nocardioidaceae; genus SSC3. The sequence goes on along the minus strand of CAVYMJ010000006.1, from coordinate 2,443,475 downwards.
GGGTCTGTGCCGCACTAGTCCAGGGACCGGCGTAGCCGCTTGGTCTCCCCGCGCCTCTTCTTGGAGTCGACGCGTCGACGCTTCGAGGCCTTGGTCGGCTTGGTCGGGACCCTGGGCTTGGGCGGCGGAAGGATCGCCTCGGTGAGCAGCTCGGCGAGCCGCTCCTCGGCAGCCCGGCGGTTGCGCAGTTGGGAGCGATGCTCCCGGGCGACGATCACAACGAGGTCGCCCACGCGGCTCAGGGCTCGCTCCTTCACTGTGGGTGGGAAGGCGCTGGAGCCGGCCAGGTCGTAGATCAGCTCCACCCGGCTGTCGGTGGTGTTGACGCTCTGCCCGCCCGGGCCCGACGACCGCGAGAAGCGCCACGACAGCTCGCTGTCGGGGACGACGTACCCGCGGACCGTGATCACCCGCCCATCATCGCGTCTGAAAAGATGGACCCATGACCAGCCGCGCGGAGATCGTCGTCGACCTCGACGCCGTTCGCGCGAACGTGGTGACGCTGACCCAGGCCTGCGGCCCGGTGATGGCGGTCGTCAAGGCCGACGGCTACGGCCATGGCATGGCGGCCTCCGCCCGAGCCGCGCGCTCGGGCGGCGCTGCTTGGCTCGGCGTGGCCGTGATCGAGGAGGCCCTCGAGCTTCGGGCGGCCGGCGACAGCGGTCCGATCCTGTGCTGGCTCGCAGTCCCGGGAGAGGACTATGCCCCCGCCATCGAGGCCGGGATCGACGTCACCGCCTACACCGTCGCGGAGGTCGAGGAGATCGCGGCTGCGGCCAGCACTGCCCGGCCGGCGCGGCTCCAGCTCAAGGTCGACACGGGCCTCTCGCGGGGCGGTTCGACCCTGGAGGAGTGGCCTGAGGTGGTCGCGGCCGCTGCTAAGGCAGAGGCCACCGGAGCGGTCAAGGTCACCGGCATCTGGTCGCATCTGGCCTGCAGCGACCAGCCGGAGCATCCAGCCAACGCCGCGCAGGAGCAGCGCTTCCGCGAGGCGCTGGAGGTCGCCGCGGACGCAGGCCTGGACCCGGAGGTCCGGCACCTGGCCAACTCAGCCGGCGCCCTCACCCGCCCTTCGGCGCGTTTCGACCTGGTCCGGTGCGGCATCGCCGTCTACGGGCTGACCCCGGCCCCCACCGTGGCCTCGGCCGTCGAGCTCGGCCTGGTCCCGGCGATGACCGTGCAGGCCCAGATGGCCGTGGTCAAGCGGGTGGCGGCCGGCGTCGGGGTCTCCTACGGCCATACCTATGTCACCGCGAAGGAGACGACGCTGGCGGTCGTGCCGGTGGGGTACGCCGACGGCATCCTGCGCCAGGCCTCGTCGGTCGCCCCGGTGCTGGCCGCCGGTGCGCGGCGTACGGTCGCCGGTCGCGTGTGCATGGACCAGTTCGTCATCGACCTGGACGGCGCGGAGGCTGCCCCGGGCGACCCTGTCGTGCTCTTCGGCCCTGGCCTGGCCGGTGAGCCGACGGCGCAGGACTGGGCCGAGGCGGCCGGGACCATCAGCTACGAGATCGTCACCCGCCTCGGTGGCCGGTTCAGCCGCCGGTACGTCGGAGCCGACGCATGACCCCAGTCGACCTGGTCGAGGTCGGCCCGGAGGCGGCGGCGGAGATGCTCGCGATCATCCAGGCGAGCTTCGGTGCGCGGCCACCACTGAACCCCCCGGCCCCCGCCCTGGCCGAGACCCTTGACTCGGTCACCGCCGCCTTGGACGCCCACGGCGGCGTCCTGGCGCGGCTCGACGGCGCTGCGGTCGGCTCGCTACTCCTCGAGCCCCACGACGATGCGCTCGGCGCTCAGCTCGGGATGCGGCGCGTCGCCGTCCATCCCCAGGCACAGGGGCACGGTGTCGCCAAGGCCATGGTCGGGTACGCCGAACACGTGGCCCGCGCCCGAGGCTGGAGTGCCGTCCGCCTGTCTGCGCGGGCCGAGCTCCCCGCCACGCTTCTCTTCTGGGAGCACCTGGGGTACGGCGAGCTCGAGCACCATGGCACGTCGGTGACCATGGGCAAGGAGCTGTCGCTGGGCCTCTCCGCGCCGACGGCGGGGGAGACGCGTGACCTGGGCCGCCGCCTCGCCAAGCTGCTCGGAGCCGGAGACCTGCTCATCCTCAGCGGCGACCTGGGGGCGGGGAAGACGACGTTCACCCAGGGGCTGGGCGAGGGGCTGGGCGTCCGCGGCGACGTCACCTCCCCGACGTTCGTGATTGCACGGGTGCATCCCTCGCTCGCCCAGGGCCCGGCTCTGGTTCATGTCGACGCGTACCGGCTCGGCGACTCCGCAGAGCTCGACGACCTCGATCTGGACACTTCGCTGGACGACGCAGTCACCGTGGTCGAGTGGGGGACCGGCCTGGCCGAGGCTCTCACCGAAGACCGACTGGAGGTGCGGATCACCAGAGGGACCGGCGCCTCGTCCTCACAGGCCCGGACCATCGAGCTCAACCCCGTGGGTGCCCGATGGGTCGGATCCGGTCTGCACTCGCTCGCGTAGGGTCCCTTCCGTGCTGCTCGCGTTCGACACCTCCACCGCCTTCGTCACCGTCGCGGTGTACGACGCCGCCGCCGACCGGGTGCTGGCGGAGCGCAACGAGGTCGGACCGATGCAGCACGGCGAACTGCTGGCGCCGACGGTCACCGCCTGCCTCACTGACGCCGGCCTCGCGCGCCGGGACCTGACTGGGATCGCGGTCGGGGTCGGTCCCGGTCCGTACACCGGGCTCAGAGTCGGCCTCGCCACCGCGCGCACTCTGGGGCTGGCTCTGGAGCTGCCCGTGTACGGCGCCTGCTCGCTCGACGTGATGGCCTTCTCCTCCGGCCTGAGCGAGCCCTTCCTGGTCACCTCGGACGCCCGCCGCAAGGAGCTCTTCTGGGCGCCGTACGACGAGAGCGGGCGGCGCCTGGAGGGGCCTTTCGTGGACCGTCCTGGGTCGGTCCCGGGGGACCGGCCACTGGTCGGCGCCGGCCCGTCGCTCTTCCCCGACCTCCTCGGCCCGGGCGTGCGTCCGACTCACCCGCTGGCAGCCGACCTGGCCCGGGTCGTCGCGGGCGAGCACGCCGAGCTGGTGGATCCTGAGCCGATCTACCTGCGACGCCCGGACGCCGTCACTCCGGGACCGCCGAAGAAGGTGTCATGATCCGGCCCGCCACCGCTGACGACGTCCCCGCCGTGACCGCTTTGGAGGCGGAGGTCTTCGGGGCCGACGCCTGGTCGTCGACGATGGTCGCCGAGGAGCTCACCGGCCAGCGGCGGTCGGCGTGGGTGGCCGGGGAGGTGTACGGCTACGCCGTGATGCTGCTCGGAGACGACGTGGTGGACCTGCAGCGCATCGCCGTCGCAGCGCCGTACCGGCGCCAGGGCGTGGCGGCCGCCCTACTGGAGACTGCGCTGGCGGCTCGCGGTGGACGACGGATGCTGCTCGAGGTCTCCGCCCTCAACGAGGATGCCCGTGCCTTCTACGCGGCCTCAGGGTTCGTCGAGATCGACCGCCGGCGGCGCTACTACCGGGACGGCTCCGATGCGATCGTGATGGAGGCCCGACCGTGAACCAACCCCTCGTGCTGGGCATCGAGACCTCGTGCGACGAGACCGGCGTCGGCATCGTCCGCGGACACACCCTGCTTGCGGATGCCGTCGCAAGCTCGGTTGACGAGCACGCCCGGTTCGGCGGCGTGGTGCCGGAGGTGGCCTCGCGGGCTCACCTCGAGGCGATGGTTCCCACCATCGAGCGCGCCTGTTCGGACGCCGGGATCGCTCTGCGGGACGTGGACGCCATCGCGGTCACCAGCGGTCCGGGGCTGGTCGGGGCGCTGCTGGTGGGCCTGGCCTCGGCCAAGGCGCTCGCGGTAGGCCTCGACAAGCCGTTGTACGGCGTGAACCACCTCGCCGCCCATGTCGCCGTCGACCAGCTCGAGCACGGACCCCTTCCCGAACCCTGCATCGCGCTGCTGGTCTCAGGCGGGCACTCGTCCCTGCTCCGCGTGGAGGACGTCACCCTCGGCGTCGCTCCGATGGGTGCCACCATCGACGACGCCGCCGGAGAGGCGTTCGACAAGGTGGCCCGGCTGCTGGGCCTGCCGTTCCCTGGCGGGCCGCACATCGACCGCTCCGCCCGGTCGGGCTCGTCGGTGGCGATCGACTTCCCGCGCGGCCTGACCTCGCGGCGGGACCTGGAGCGGCACCGCTTCGACTTCTCGTTCTCCGGGCTCAAGACCGCCGTCGCCCGCTGGGTGGAGGCTCGTGCGGCGGCAGGGGAGCCGGTTCCACTGGCCGATGTGGCGGCCTCGTTCCAGGAGGCCGTCTGCGACGTACTCGTCAGGAAGGCCCTCGACGCAGCTTCGTCGCAGGGCATCGAGGACCTGTTGATCGGCGGCGGGGTCGCTGCCAACTCCCGCCTGCGCGTGCTGGCCGTCGAACGCGCCGAGAGGCTCGGCATCCGGGTCCGGGTGCCGCGCCCCGGGCTGTGTACCGACAACGGTGCGATGGTGGCGGCCCTCGGGTCCGAGCTGGTAGCGCGGGGCCGGCCGGCGTCCGGACTGGACGTCGCGGCCGACTCCTCGCTGCCGATCACCACCGTGGTCGCCTGAGGCTAGGCCGGCCCGAGGGGGCAGGCCGCTAGGCCCGGGCCACGAAGAAGACCGGTGTCGACTCGGCGTCCCCGGGGATCCGGCCGGTGGAGGAGCTGGAGAACTCCGCGTCGACGCTGAGCCGCATCAGAGCCCAACCCTCGTCGTACAGGGTGGTCAGCAGCGTCTCGTTCGTCTCCCAGACGGTGTTGTTGATGAACGCGTTGTCAGCGGTGTCGAACTCCGCCAGGGGTGCCCCGGTCCGGGCGTCCAGGACAGCAACCAGGCCGTCACCGATTCCGTCCAGGTACGCCGGCTTGCCGATGACGTAGCTGCCGTCCGGGCTGAACCGGCCGAGGGTGTAGTCGCAGGTCTTCCACAGCTGGCGGCCCTCGAGGGTCTTGACCGCGGAGCAGGAGCCGACGTCGGTCAAGGACACGACCCCGGCGACGGTGCCGTCGACGGAGATCCCGGTGGCGCTGAGGAAGCCGGGGATCCGGTCCACGATGCCGTGCTCGGTGGAGTACATCGCCCGCTCGCCGTCGTTCCAGACCACGGTGCAGCCGTTGCCGACCTCGGTCTCGGGATCCACGCAGGCGCCGGACCCGCGAAGGCCGACGATGTCCACCGATGTGGCGCCGTTGCTGGCCAGTTCGCGCTCGCCGCCGTCCCAGACGACGACGATCCTGCCGTCAGCAGTGGAGTACGCGACCTGGGTGCCGTCGGGCGAGACTCCCAGGCGGTAGCCGCCGGACCTGGTCTTCTGGGTCACCTTGCCGGCCGAGTCCAGCGTGTAGACGAACCAGTCGCCCTGGGCGTCCGGACCGAGCCCGATGAAGCCCTGGCCGACCGGTGCGAAGGTCTGCAGGGTCACCTCTGGGGTGATCTGACTGCCGTCGGTGAGGGTGATCCTCCCCAGCTGCAGCGTCGGGATCCGCGGTTCGCCGCTGTTGCGTTCGACGTTCGCAGTGAGCCGGACCTTGCGGAACTCACGCGGGCTGGCCGTGGCCGTGGTCGGCCTCGGCTCGGGCGTCACGCCGTCGGTCGGGTTGCCCGAGATCGGGGGCGCACCGGTGTCCTGCCTGGCCACCGAGATGCCGAAGGGGACCGCGATCGCGAGTACGACGGCGGCCACACCCGCGCCTGCCGCCCTCTGTTGCCAGCGCATCTTCTGGGCGCTCCTCTTCACGTCGTCGAAAGAAATAGGGTGGCCGCCCGTCTGGCCGGCCCGGGCGCGGAGTTCCTTGGAGAGCCGCTCGTTGTCGTTCATCGCTCCTCCTCAGGTGCGCGCGAGAGGGTGGGGTGCTCGTCCACCTTGGATCGCATGGTCGCCAGCGCTCGGCTGGTCTGGGACTTGACGGTGCCGATGGAGACGCCGAGCACGGCGGCCGTCTCGGCCTCGCTCAGCTCTTCGTAGTACCGCAGCACGATCGCTGCGCGCTGCTTCTTCGGCAACGTCTGGACGAAGTCCCACAGCGCCTGCCCTTGTCCGTCGTCCGGCGCGTCCAGGGGGGCGGGTGTCTCGGGCAGGTACTCGGTGGTGACCTCGCGCTTCTTCCACGACCGCCGCCACAGCGAGTTGTGCTCGTTGACCAGGATCCGCCGTACGTAGCCGTCCACGAGCTCGCGGCGCTGCACCTTGTCCCAGGAGAGGTAGAGCTTGGCGAACGCCGTCTGAACGAGGTCCTCCGCAGTGTGCTGGTCGCCGGTCAGCAGGTACGCCGTACGCAGCAGGCTGGGTTGCCGGGCCGCCATGTAGGCGGCGAACTCCTCGTCCCTGCGCTGCGCCTTCACGACACCCACCGTCCTCGCGTCGACTGCGACTGACACCTGTCCTCACCATCCTTCCCGGTCTCGCACGTGGAACTACGCACCCAAGACGCGAACGTGTGTCGCAAGGTTGCATTTGCTGGCAGGCTCGTAGGCATGATCACTGCGATGCACACGCTCGTGTACGCCGACGACCCGTTGGCTGCACGAGGATTCTTCGCCGAGGTGCTCGGCTGGGAGCATCTGGACACCGGGGGCGGCTGGCTGATCTTCAAGAGCGGGCCGAGCGAGCTCGGGGTCCACCCGACCGACGGCGGACCCATGAGGCACGAGATCTCGCTGGTCTGTGACGACCTGGTGCAGACCATGACCGAGCTGCGGAGCCGAGGTGCTGAGTTCACGCGCGAGCCGCGCGACGACGGCTGGGGGATCACCACCGACCTGAAGGTGCCGGGTGGCCCGTCGGTCATGCTCTACCAGCCGGCCTACGACCCGCCGGCGCTCACGCTGTGAGCGTCTCGGATCGCTACCGCCGCGTCTCGGCGGCCTTCGCTGCCAAGGCCGCCGAGGTCCCCGATGGTGCCTGGGAGAACCCCTCGCCCTGCGAGGGCTGGACGGCCCGCCAGCTGGTCTGGCACGTGATCGACGTGCATGGCCGGTTCCAGTCCCTGGTCGGGCGCAGTGTCGTCGACCATCCCGGGGTCGACGTCGACCCGCGCGCGGCCTTCGCCGCCGTACGTGACCAGCTTCAGGCCGACCTCGACGACCCCGCAAAGGTCTCCCAGCAGTACGACGGCCGGTTCGGCACGGCCGGCTGGGGAGACTCGGTGGAGGGGTTCATCTGCTTCGACCTGGTCGTCCACGGCTGGGACCTCGCCCGGGCGACCGGCCTCGATGAGACCATCCCGGCCGAGGATCTCACCTGGCTGAGCGGCATCGTCGAGCAGCGCGGCGAGGCCATGCGCGCCAACCACGTGATCGCCGCGCAGATCCCGATCGGTCCCGACGCTTCCGAGCAGGACCGGGTGATCGCCGCTCTCGGTCGCAAGCCGTGACTCCCGCCGCGGCACGCGGGCTCGCACTCTCCCTCGACGGGGTGGCCGAGCGCGACCACCACGGCTTCCCCGCGTTTCGCCGCCGCACCATCTTCGCGACGCTCCCCGACGGCGAGCACCTGCACGTGATGCTCAGCGAGGACGCGGTCAGGGACGCCGTAGCGGAGTTCCCCGACTTCTGTGAGGAGAAGCGGTGGGGACGCAGACTCGCCGCTGTCCGCGTGTACCTGCCCCGAGCCGACCCGCCGATCGTGGCCGAGCTGCTCGAGGACGCCTGGCGGGTACACGGCTGAGCCGGCCCCTTACTCTTGAGGCATGCCGTCCCGCCTCACCCTCGCGCTGGTCGGCGCGCTCGTAGCCCTGCTGGCGGGCGCGTTCGCCTGGCAGTACGGCGGTAGCACCGCGGCGGTCGACACGAGCACCCGTCAGGGTCAGGACCTGGTCCGCGGCTGGCGACAGGTGGGACCCGTTCCGCTGCCGGCAGTGAGCCGGACCCTGCCTGGGATCAGCGGCGCTCCGGACGGGCTACCCGAGCGCGGCACCTACCTGGTCAACCTGTGGGCCTCGACCTGCGCGCCCTGCCGCCGCGAGATGCCCTGGCTGGAGCGGCTTCACGACGAGGCGGGAGTTACGGTCATCGGCGTCACTCGTGACAACCTCCTGTCCGAGGCGACCCGGTTCCTGCAGCGCAGGGACCTCACCTACCCGAACCTCCGCGACGAGTTCGGCGACTTCATGCATGCCCTCGGCGACGTGGTTCCGGCCTCGGTTCTCCCGTCCAGCTTCATCGTCCGCGACGGCAGCATCGTCTGGGTCCGCGTCGGCTCGTTCGACTCCTATGCTGACCTGCACCAGACGGTCACCGCCCGGCTCTAGCAGTCCGGCTGTCAGCCGGCACGGGTTCAGTCGAGCGGCCGGACGAGCAGTGCAGTGCCCTCCCCTGCGACCCTGGTCAGCACCACGGTCGCCTCGACCTCACCCTGGAGCGCGAGTCGCTTGCGGAGCTGGTCGGGCTCGACGTCGACGCCGCGCTTCTTGATGGTGAGCCTTCCGACCTTGCGCTCGCGCAGCGCCGCCTTGAGGTGCTTCTCTCGGTAGGGGAGGGCCTCCAGCACCTCGAACCCGCGGGCGAACGGGGTGGCGACCCGCATCTGGGAGCCGACGTAGGCGATGTGCCCGTCCAGCAGGCCGCCCTGCACGATGGCGGCGACGGCGGTGACCAGGCCGGCACGGATCACCGCACCGTCCGGCTCGTAGAGGTAGCGGCCCACCGGCACCTCGGGGGCCCCGGGGTCGTCCTCGTCGGTAAGAGAAGCCAGCCCGCTCGCGCGGATGACGGTCGCCCGGCGACGAGCCGTGGCCAGGTACGACGACCACAACGCCGCCTCCTTGACCTCGCCCCGGTCGCTGACCCACTCCGCTTCCACGCCGTTGGGCACCAGTCCATGGGGGATCCCGGGGGCGACCTTGACACAGGAGGCACGGGTGAGCAGCGACTGAACGAACGACCAGGGAGGGCTGTAGTCCTCGACGGAGAAGACCCGCCCCGACGACGTACGCCGCGCCGGGTCAGCGAAGACCACGCCGAAGCCGCCGAGGTCCATCGTCGTCCCGTCCGCGTGCAGAACCGCGCCGGGCAGGTCGAGAGCGGCAAGGTTCGCGCGGGCGATGGCGACTCGCACCGGGTCGAGGTCGACGCCGGCGACGGTAAGGCCGGCGTTCGAGAGCGCGATCAGGTCTCCGCCGATGCCGCAGCCGAGATCGAGCACTGAGCCGGGTGCGGCTGCGGCCAGGCGTGAGGCGCGGTGCTCGGAGACGCGCAGCCTGGTCGCCTGCTCCAGGCCGTCACGAGTGAAGTACATCCGGGCCGCGGCCTCGCCGAACTTCGCCTCGGCGGCGGTACGCAGTGTGACCTGGGAGAGCGCCGCGGCTGCCTGCTCCGGGCTCGCGGTGCGACGCAGGATCTCTCCCGCCCGGATCGGGTCGACGCGATCACCGTGCAGCCCGGCGGCCTGCTGCAGCAGCACGTGCCCCTCGGGGGTGAGCAGCCACTCGAACGTCGGAAGGTCCACGGGGACCATCCAACCAGTCAGCGGATCCGATCTGGCACTCGCCTCTGGCGAGTGCTAGTCTCGGGTTAGCACTCTCACCCTGAGGGTGCTAATGCCTGGGCAGACGTACGACCCCCGCGACGGCGTACGCGAGCACAGGCGACCTGACTCAACTCAGCACACGGAAAAGTGGAGGTCGACATCGTGTCGGTCAACATCAAGCCTCTCGAGGACCGGATCCTCGTGAAGCCCCTCGACGCCGAGCAGACCACGGCTTCCGGCCTGGTCATCCCGGACACGGCCAAGGAGAAGCCCCAGGAGGGCGAAGTCCTTGCTATCGGTCCGGGACGCGTCGATGACAACGGCAACCGCGTTCCGCTCGACTTGAACGTCGGCGACAAGGTCATCTACAGCAAGTACGGCGGCACCGAGGTGAAGTACACCGGTGAGGAGTACCTCATCCTCTCGGCGCGCGACGTCCTTGCCGTCATCGGCTGACCAACGCACTCAACTGACTCCGCCCCGGGCGGCCCGCCTTCGACACCGTCGAGCGCTCGGGCCCCTGGGGCGTCGTCGGTTCCCACACTCAGTCTCTAACCACGGAAGGTGGAACTTCGCAGATGCCGAAGATCCTGGAGTTTGACGAGAACGCGCGCCGCTCACTAGAGCGCGGTGTCGACGCCCTCGCCAACGCCGTCAAGGTCACGCTCGGCCCCAAGGGCCGTTACGTCGTCCTCGACAAGAAGTGGGGCGCACCCACCATCACCAACGACGGTGTCACCGTTGCTCGCGAGATCGAGCTGGACGACCCCTTCGAGAACCTTGGGGCCCAGCTCACCAAGGAGGTCGCGACCAAGACCAACGACGTCGCCGGTGACGGCACCACGACCGCCACCGTGCTCGCCCAAGCGATGGTCCACGAGGGCCTCCGCGCGGTCGCAGCCGGAGCCAACCCGATGTCGCTCAAGCGCGGCATGGACAAGGCCGTCGAGGCGGTCGGCGACGCGCTGCTCAAGGCTGCCCGCGAGGTCCACGACAAGGCCGACATGGCCGCCGTTGCCACGGTGTCGAGCCGCGATGCGGTAATCGGCGACCTGCTCGCCGAGGCGTTCGACAAGGTCGGCAAGGACGGTGTCATCACCGTCGAGGAGTCCAACACCATGGGCACCGAGCTGGAGTTCACCGAGGGGATGCAGTTCGACAAGGGCTACATCTCGCCGTACTTCGTGAGTGACCCGGAGCGGATGGAAGCAGTCCTCGAGGACCCGTACATCCTGCTCCACCAGGGCAAGATCTCCGCGATCGGCGATCTGCTCCCGCTTCTGGAGAAGGTCATCCAGGCAGGCAAGCCGCTGTTCATCCTCGCCGAGGACGTAGACGGCGAGGCCCTCTCGACCTTGGTGGTGAACAAGATTCGCGGCACGTTCAGCGCCGCCGCGGTCAAGGCGCCCGCCTTCGGTGACCGCCGCAAGTCCATGCTTCAGGACATCGCGGTTCTCACCGGCGGCCAGGTCGTGGCGCCGGAGGTCGGTCTCAAGCTCGACCAGGTCGGCCTCGACGTGCTGGGCCAGGCCCGCCGCGTCGTGATCACCAAGGACAACACCACGATCGTCGACGGCGCTGGGGACCAGGCCGAGGTGAACGGCCGGGTCAACCAGATCAAGGCCGAGATCGAGGCTTCAGACAGCGACTGGGACACCGAGAAGCTGCAGGAGCGTCTGGCCAAGCTGGCTGGAGGCGTCTGCGTGGTCAAGGTCGGCGCCGCCACCGAGGTGGAGCTGAAGGAGAAGAAGCACCGCATCGAGGACGCCGTCTCCGCGACACGCGCCGCGATCGAGGAGGGCATCATCGCCGGTGGCGGTAGCGCTCTGGTGCACGCCGTCTCTGTGCTCTCCGACGGCCTCGGCCTCACCGGTGACGAGGCGACCGGTGTGCACATCGTCCGCAAGGCAGCCGACCAGCCGTTGCGCTGGATCGCCGAGAACGGTGGCGACAACGGGTTCGTCGTCGTGGCGAAGGTCCGCGAGGGTGTTCCCGGAGAGGGCTACAACGCTGCCACTGGTGTCTACGGCGACCTTGTCGCCCAGGGCGTCCTTGACCCGGTCAAGGTCACCCGATCGGCCCTGGTCAACGCCAGCTCCATCGCGGGCATGCTGCTCACGACCGAGACGCTGATCGTGGAGAAGCCCGAGGACGAGGACGCGTCCGCCGCCGGTGGCCACGGCCACGGCCACGGTCACGGCCACTGAGCCACAGCCCACAACGAACGAAGCGCCGCCTGGTCCTCCAGGCGGCGCTTCGCGTCTGTGGGGGTCCGCTCACCGGCGGACGTACGGCGCGGCGGCCTCGATGTCCTGGCGCCGCATCAGGCGAACCCCGCTGCGGTCGGTCACGAACGGCAGCCGTCGGCGGTCCAGGAGGGTCGTCACCTCGCGAGGCGAGAGGCCGAGGATGCGAGCCGCCTGGCTGGTGACGACCCAGTACGAGCTGTCGTCGTGTAGGTGCCTGCGCCAGTGGTAGTGCGAGCGCGCGACCGCCTCGACCTCACCCGGGGTGACGACGCGCCCACGTAGCAGGGCACTGGCCTCTTCCGGCGTACATCCCAGGATCGAGGCGGGGTTGAACGTCTGTACCTGCATCACTGACTCCAAGGGGGTTATGGCCAACCTAGCCCCGCCGCGGAGGATCGGGAAAGGGCCCTTGGTCCCTGGTTCACCGGATCGCAACACGGCGGGAGCAGGGCCGCAACAACGGTGGTGTTCCCTGGGATCCAGGACAAGGAAGGGTGGGAACCCCGATGCTTTGGAGAGTGCGTACAACGCTCGCTGACCGTCCCGGTGCGCTCGCCCTACTCGCCGGCCGCTGCGGCGATGCAGAGGTGAACATCCTGGGTCTGCAGATCTTCCCGGGCGTGCACGCGGCGGTGACCGACGAGCTGATCCTCAGCACGCCCGACGGGTGGGAGCTCGCGGAGGTCGCTGCCCTGGTCGAGGACGCGGGAGGCCTGCAGGTCGCGGTCTCGGCCTGCACCGCGCACGCCCTGGTGGACGGGCCGACGAACTACCTGCTCGCCGTCGGCCACGTCGCGGAGAACCCGGAGCTGATTACCGAGGCCCTCACCGAGCTGCTCGACGCGCAGGCCGGCCCAGACGAGCTGAAGCCGTTCCTGGCAAGGCTCGACGTTGCGGTCGCCGGCACGGTGGTGAAGGTCTACCGAGCGGCTCCCTTCACAGTCACCGAAGAGGCTCGGGCGACCGCGTTCGCCTCCGTCGTGGACGACCTGTTGGCTCGGGACCAGTCCCACGCACCGTCGATGCCCGACGTGGCCGCTGAGCCGGACTACCGGCTCGCTGACCCTGGTGATGCCTCGGCGCTGGTGCGGATGGCCGGACGCTGCTCGGCGCAGTCCCTGATCGGTCGTTTCCAGGCACCGCTGGCCGGGTTGCAGCCCCGGCTGGCCCGCCGCCTCCTGGCTGAGGGGCCAGCGCTGGTGGCGTACGTGGGAGACGAGATCGTCGGGCTGGCGACCCTCACGACCGGCGTTCAGGCCGAGGCCTCCCTGCTGGTCGAAGACGGCTGGCAGGGCCGCGGGATCGGTACCCGGTTGCTCGGCCTGGCCGCCAGGGTCGCCAAGGCGCACGGCGCGGACGAGCTCGTGCTGCAGTCGGAGCACAACATTGCTGCACTACCGAAGCTGTCGGCCGCGTCGGGCCTCAGCGGTCGGGTGCGGCACAGCAACGGACGCGTGGTCCTGACCGTCTCGACCAGGCGCGTCGTCCCGTTGCACCACGACGTCGGGGGGGCGGTCGGTTTTCGACTCCTCGACTCTGCCCCGGCCTGACGCCGGATGGGGGGTCGTCACCTGTTGGGCAGGGGCACTAGCCGGTCCGCCGGCCAGCACAGCTCGGGTCGTGCTGGTCGGCGCCGGATAGAATCGCGGGACCGACTCCACCGGAAGGTCTCATGGACATCACCCCCGCCGGCGTACCTGCCAAGTTCGCTGCACTCGGTCTGACCTACGACGACGTCCTGCTGCTGCCCGGGGACACCGATGTGGTCCCGAGCGAGGTGGACACGACCACCCGGCTGACCCGGGAGATCACTCTGAGGGTCCCGCTGATCTCGGCGGCGATGGACACCGTGACCGAGTCGCGGATGGCGATCGCAATGGCGCGCCAAGGGGGCATCGGCGTCCTGCACCGCAACCTCTCGCTGGAGGACCAGGCGTACCAGGTGGACTTGGTCAAGCGCACCCAGACCGGCATGATCTCCAACCCCATCACGATCGGCCCTGACGCGACCCTGGAGGAGCTCGACGAGCGTTGCGGGGAGTACCGCGTCTCCGGGCTCCCGGTCGTGGATGTGGACAACCGTCTGCTGGGCATCGTCACCAACCGCGACCTGCGGTTCACTCCGGTCGCCGAGTGGGCCGGCACCAAGGTCAACGAGGTGATGACGCCGATGCCGCTGATCACCGCCGAGGTCGGGATCTCGCGCGAGGCGGCGACGGCCCTGCTTCGTCAGCACAAGCGCGAGCGGCTCCCGATCGTGGAGAGCGACGGCACCCTGGCCGGGCTGATCACGGTCAAGGACTTCGTGAAGTCCGAGCAGTTCCCGAAGGCATCCAAGGACAGCGACGGTCGGCTGATGGTGGGTGCAGCCATCGGCTACTTCGGCGACGCCTGGCAGCGCGCCACGACCCTGATCGATGCCGGGGTCGACGTACTGGTCGCCGACACCGCCCACGGTCACGTCCGGCTGCTGCTCGACATGGTCAAGCGGCTCAAGACCGACCCTGCCACCCGGCACGTGCAGGTCATCGGCGGGAACGTCGCCACCAGGGCCGGTGCCCAGGCCTTCGTCGACGCTGGAGCAGACGCGATCAAGGTGGGAGTCGGCCCAGGCTCCATCTGTACGACGCGGGTCGTGACAGGCGTCGGTGTCCCTCAGGTGACCGCTGTCTTCGAAGCCTCGCTCGCAGCCCAGCCGGCTGGCGTTCCGGTGATCGCCGACGGCGGCCTCCAGCACTCCGGTGACATCGCCAAGGCGATCGTCGCAGGCGCCGAGACGGTCATGGTCGGTTCGCTGCTGGCCGGCTGTGAGGAGAGCCCCGGCGATCTGGTCTTCGTCAACGGCAAGCAGTTCAAGTCCTACCGTGGGATGGGCTCGCTGGGCGCGATGTCCTCACGCGGTAAGAAGTCCTACTCCAAGGACCGCTACTTCCAGGCCGAGGTGAGTAGCGACGACAAGCTCGTCCCCGAGGGCATCGAGGGCCAGGTCGCCTACCGAGGGCCACTGGCTGCGGTCGCCCACCAGCTTGTGGGAGGTCTGCAGCAGTCGATGTTCTACGTCGGTGCCCGGACGATCCCCGAACTGCAGGCGAGGGGCCAGTTCATCAGGATCACCCAGGCCTCGCTCAAGGAGAGCCACCCTCACGACATCCAGATGACGGTGGAGGCACCCAACTACTCGGGTCTGTAGACGCAGCGGCTTCGCCCTGTTCGAGGCCCGGCCGAGAGCTCACGGTCGGCCGCTGGTCCTGACCCGGTCCCGTCTCGCTAGGCTCTTGCCGTGCAAGAGATCGAGATCGGGCGCGCCAAGCGTGGCCGCCGTGCCTACTCCTTCGACGACATCGCTATCGTCCCCTCACGCCGAACCCGCGACCCCGAAGAGGTGTCGACGCACTGGCAGATCGACGCCTACCGCTTCGAGATCCCCGTCGTTGCTGCTCCGATGGACTCGGTGATGTCACCCGAGACCGCCGTCGCGTTCGGACGGCAGGGGGGCCTGGGTGTCCTGGACCTGGAGGGTCTCTGGACGCGGTACGACGACCCGAGCGACCTCTTCGCCGAGGTCGCCAGCCTGGACAACGAGGCGGCGACCAAGCGGCTGCAGGAGATCTACGCCGAGCCGATCAAGCCGGAGCTGATCACCGCCCGGCTGCGACAGATGCGGGAGTCGGGGGTGACCGTGGCGGGCTCGCTGAGCCCTCAGCGCACCAAGGACTTCGCCAAGACCGTGGTGGATGCCGGAGTGGATATGTTCGTCATCCGCGGTACCACGGTCAGCGCCGAGCATGTCTCGGGCCAGGCCGAGCCGTTGAACCTCAAGGAGTTCATCTACGAGCTCGACGTCCCTGTCATCGTCGGTGGCTGTGCGACGTACCAGGCCGCGCTGCACCTGATGCGGACCGGCGCCGCCGGCGTCCTCGTAGGCTTCGGCGGCGGCGCGGCGCACACGACGCGCACCGTCCTCGGCCTCGCGGTCCCGATGGCCAGCGCCGTCGCGGACGTCGCCGCTGCACGGCGTGACTACATGGACGAGTCCGGAGGCCGCTATGTCCACGTCATCGCTGACGGGTCGATCGGTAAGAGCGGAGACGTCGCCAAGGCCATCGCCTGCGGCGCTGACGCGGTGATGGTCGGCTCACCGCTGGCTCGCGCCACCGATGCTCCGGGAGCCGGCTACCACTGGGGCTCCGAGGCCTGGCATCCCCACCTCCCGCGAGGGCAGCGCATCGAGATCGGAACGGTCGGCACCCTGCAGGAGATCCTGTACGGGCCGTCCCACACCGCTGACGGCACCATGAACTTCGTCGGAGCACTGCGCCGCTCCATGGCCACCACCGGCTACACCGAGCTCAAGGAGTTCCAGCGGGTGGAGGTCGTCGTCCAGTAGGCGACACCGACGCCATGACAGCTCTCAGCCCCCAGGCCCGCACAGCGTCTCTGCAGGCATTGGCGACGGGTGCCGAGCTCGACGTGCTCGTGGTGGGCGGGGGAGTGGTCGGGACCGGGACCGCCCTCGACGCCGTCGCTCGGGGGCTGTCCACCGGACTCATCGAACAGCGCGACTTCGCCTCAGGCACCAGCAGCCGCAGCAGCAAGCTGGTCCACGGTGGCCTGCGCTACCTGGAGATGCTCGACTTCGGGCTGGTCCGTGAGGCGCTCGAGGAGCGCGGCCTGCTGTTGACCCGGCTCGCCCCGCACCTGGTCCGACCCGTCCCGTTCCTGTACCCGCTGAGCAGCCACCACGAGCGCCCCTACGTCGGGGCTGGCCTGGCGCTCTACGACGCCATGGCGATGGCGGGCAAGTACGACATGGGGGTGCCCAAGCACCGCCACCTCCTCAAGCGCAAGATGCTGCGCGAGGTGCCGGACTTCAAGCCGGACGTCTTCACCGGAGCAGTGAAGTACTACGACGCCCAGGTCGACGACGCCCGGCTGGTCACCACGATCGCGCGTACTGCCGCAGGTCTGGGCGCCCACCTGGTGACCCGGACCAAGTGCATCGGGTTCCTCCGGGAGGGCGAGCGGGTCACCGGCGTACGGGCCAGGGACCTGGAGTCCGGCGAGGAGTTCGACATCCGGGCGCACGTGGTGGTCAACGCGGCCGGCGTGTGGACCGACGAGATCCAGGCGATGGTCGGTGGCCGTGGTGCGCTCAACGTCCAAGCCAGCAAGGGAATCCACCTCGTCGTGCCACGCGACCGGATCCGCTCGCAGAGCGGGCTGATCATGCGCACCAAGACGTCGGTCCTCTTCGTGATCCCCTGGGGGAGGCACTGGATCCTGGGTACGACCGACACCGCTTGGAGCCTCGACAAGGCGCACCCCGCGGCCTCGAAGGCTGACATCGACTACATCCTGGAGAACATCAACCTGGTGCTCAAGGAGCCGCTTCGGCACGACGACGTCGTCGGGGTGTACGCCGGCCTACGACCGTTGTTGTCGGGCGAGTCCGAACCGACGAGCCGGATCTCCCGCGAGCACACCGTGGTGACGCCCGTGCCGGGCCTGGTGATCATCGCCGGCGGGAAGCTGACGACGTACCGGGTGATGGCCAAGGACGCGGTCGACGCGGCGGCCCACTCGCTGGGCAGCATCGTTCCGCCGAGCATCACCGCGCGGGTCCCGCTCGCGGGGGCAGCAGGCTTCGAGGTCCGGCTCAACCAGGCGGCTTCGATCGCCGCCAGCAGCGGCTTGCACCGCGCCCGGATCGAGCACCTGCTCGGCCGCTACGGCGGCCTCCTGGACGAGCTGCTCGCCCTGGTCCGCGAGCGACCCGAGCTCGCCGACGCGCTGCCTGGGGCTGAGGACTACCTGTCGGCCGAGGTGGTGTACGCCGTCACGCACGAGGGCGCGCGTCATCTTGACGACGTGCTCACCCGGCGGACGCGCATCTCGATCGAGACGTTCGACCGGGGAGTGGCCGCGGCGCGCCCCGCCGCGGAGCTGATGGCCGGTCCGCTGGGCTGGAAGCGACCCCGGATCGAGGAGGAGGTCGACCACTACCTGCGCCGGGTCGAGGCAGAGCGGCAGAGCCAACGCGAGCTCACCGACCAGGAGGCCGACGAGCAGCGCGTGCAGGTGCGGGACATCGTCACGTGAGATTGATGGTTGCACCTTTGTGCACCGGGGTGGGAGGCTAGTGCTCTAGCCGCCCACCGCCTCGGATCGAGCTTTTTGCAGGTTTATGCAGTGCAATAACGTCGCAACGGATTCCATTGCGGTAGGCGTGGAAGATCCGCAGACTTCACTTAGCGGAAGGCGACGCGAGCTCGGGGCGTCGCACGAAAGCGAAGCAAGATTCCCTTACCGGTACCTCTCTCTCTCATCCGGTCGGGGACCCTCCCTGAACACGGGGCCTTCACAGAAATGTGCGGGCCCCGTGTCGCGTGGTCCAGCCTTGGGCGTCGGGCTGTTACCAGGGGGTAGGCATCGGGCTCTCCTTCACATACCATCGGTATATGAGCGCAGCCCCCGACCCCGCCGATCGCCCCGCAGCAACCGCCGACCTGCGGGACCCGCAGCACGATCCGACCGCGTCGTACGTCCTGGACCAGGCGTTCGCCCGCAGGCTGACCGCTCTGGTCAAGGCCACCGGCACCGACGCGAAGCTCTCCGTGTCGCCGGTCAACCTCGCCCCCCTGACGATGGTTCCCCAGTCGTCGGTCGACGATGTCGACGCCGCCTTCAAGCGAGCCGAGAAGGTCCAG
Source organism: uncultured Actinomycetota bacterium (assembly GCA_963769585.1). Taxonomy (GTDB): domain Bacteria; phylum Actinomycetota; class Actinomycetes; order Propionibacteriales; family Nocardioidaceae; genus SSC3. The sequence goes on along the minus strand of CAVYMJ010000006.1, from coordinate 2,425,036 downwards.
TCCGCGTGGGCGCGGACACCGGTGGCCGAGCGCGAGCGGATGTTGCTTCGGTACCACGACCTCGTTCTGGAGCGCCGCGACGAGATCGCCGACCTCATCGTGCTCGAGTCCGGCAAGGCACGGAAGGACGCGTTCGCCGAGGTCATGCACGTAGCGATGACTGCGCGCTACTACGGGCGCAAGACCTCGCAGTTCCTCGGAACCCAGCGCCGCAGCGGCGTGCTCCCGATGCTGACCCGGATCGATGTCAACCACGTACCCAAGGGCGTGGTCGGCGTCATCTCGCCGTGGAACTATCCCTTCACGATGGCCATGTCCGACGGACTCGCCGCGCTCATGGCCGGTAACGCTGTCGTGGCCAAGCCCGACGCCCAGACCATGCTGACCGCGCTCATCGGCGTACAGCTCCTCCAGGAGGCGGGCTTCCCCCAGGACCTGTGGCAGGTCGTCGCGGGGCCGGGGTCGGTCATCGGTACCGAGATCATCCAGCACGCGAAGTACATCTGCTTCACCGGCTCCACCGCGACGGGGAAGCACATCGGAAAGCAGTGCGCGGAACGCCTGATCGGCTGCTCGCTCGAGCTCGGCGGCAAGAACCCGATGCTCATCCTGCGTGATGCCAACGTCGACCGAGCGGCCGAGGGCGCCACTCGAGCCACGTTCTCCAACGCGGGCCAGCTCTGCGTCTCGATGGAGCGACTGTTCGTGGCCGACCAGATCTACGACCGGTTCGTCCCGCGGTTCGTCGAGCGCACCAAGGCCATGACGGTGGGCGACCCGTCCCAGTGGAGCACCGACATGGGGTCCCTCATCTCCGCCGACCAGCTCGCCACGGTCACCGCGCACGTCGAGGACGCGAGGGCCAAGGGTGCGAAGGTCCTGGCCGGCGGACGGGCCCGACCCGACCTCGGCCCCTACTTCTACGAGCCGACGATCCTGGAGGGTGTCACCCCGGCGATGACCTGCTTCGGCAACGAGACCTTCGGTCCGGTCATCTCGCTCTACCGCTTCAGTGACGAGGCCGAGGCGATCGCGCGCGCCAACGAGGGCCCGTACGGGCTCAACGCCTCGGTGTACAGCCAGGACGGCGACCGGGCGCGCGAGGTCGCCCGCCAGATCAAGTGCGGCACGGTCAACATCAACGAGGGGTACGCCGCGTCCTTCGCCAGTATCGACTCCCCGATGGGCGGGATGCGCGAGTCGGGGACCGGCCGTCGCCAGGGTCACGAGGGCCTGCTGCGCTACACCGACATCCAGACAGTGGCGACCCAGCGAGGCATCGGGCTCAAGCCGCTTCCCGCGATGAACGAAGAGCAGTGGAGCAAGGTTCTCGTGCTCAACGAGAAGATCATGCGGAAGCTCGGCCGCGCATGAGCCATGACTTCGACGTCCTGGTCATCGGAAGCGGGTTCGGCGGGTCGGTCACCGCGCTTCGGCTGACCGAGAAGGGCTACCGCGTCGGCGTCATCGAGGCGGGCGCCCGCTTCGAGGACAAGGACTTCGCGGCGACCTCCTGGGACCTGAAGAAGTTCCTGTTCAACCCTGCGATCGGCTGCTACGGCATCCAGCGCATCGACGCAGTCAAGGACTCGCTGATCCTGGCCGGTGCCGGGGTCGGCGGTGGCTCGCTGGTCTACGCGAACACCCTGTACGAGCCGCTGGACCCGTTCTACAAGGACCGCCAGTGGGCGCACATCTCGGACTGGAAGTCCGAGCTGGCGCCCTACTACGACCAGGCCAAGCGGATGCTCGGCGTGGTGGAGAACCCGCTCCACACCCCGGCCGACCAGGTGATGCGCAAGGTGGCCGACGAGATGGGCGTGGGGGACACCTACCACCCGACCCCGGTCGGCGTGTTCTTCGGTGGCCCCGGCCAGGACGGCGGCACTCGGGTCGACGACCCGTTCTTCGGTGGGGCGGGCCCGTCGAGGAACACCTGCCGGGCCTGCGGCGAGTGCATGACGGGCTGCCGTCACAACGCCAAGAACACCCTGGTCAAGAACTACCTCTACCTCGCCGAGCGCAACGGCGCCAAGGTGCTGCCGCTGACGACGGTCACCCAGGTGAGCCCGCGCGAGAGCGGCGGCTACGACGTACGCGTCAAGTTCACCAAGGCCAAGCGCCGGACCTCCAGGACGTCGCGCGTGCTCACTGCTGAGCACGTAGTCTTCGCCGCCGCGGCCATCGGGACCCAGAAGCTGCTGCACCGGATGAAGGACGAGGGCCACCTGCCCAAGCTCTCCGACCGACTCGGCTACCTGTCCCGGACCAACTCCGAAGCGATTTTGGGTGCGATCGCACCCGACACGAAGGTCGACTACAGCTACGGCATCGCGATCACGTCCAGCTTCCACCCCGACGAGCACACCCACGTCGAGCCGGTCCGCTACGGCAAGGGCAGCAACGCGATGTCGTTGATGCAGACCGTTCTGACCGACGGCGGAGGCGACCAGCCCCGCTGGAGGACCTGGCTCAAAGAGCTGTGGAAGGAGAAGGCGAACGTCGCCGCCCTCTACGACTTCAAGCACTGGTCAGAACGCACCGTCATCGCCCTGGTCATGCAGACGCTGGACAACTCGATCACCACCTACGGCAAGCGCACGCTGGGCGTGTGGCACATGACCTCCAAGCAGGGCCACGGTGAGCCCAACCCGACCTGGATCCCGGTCGCGAACGAGACCGTACGCCGGATGGCCGGTGTTCTCGGCGGTACTGCGGGAGGGACGATCGGCGAGCCGTTCAACATCCCGCTGACGGCGCACTTCATCGGAGGCTGCGTGATCGCGGAGAGCCCCGAGACCGGAGTGATCGACCCGTACCAGCGGATCTACCACTACCCGGGCCTGCACATCGCCGACGGCTCGGCGATCTCGGCGAACCTTGGGGTGAACCCGTCGCTGACCATCACCGCGCAGGCGGAGCGGGCGATGTCGTTCTGGCCGAACAAGGGAGAGGAAGACCCGCGTCCGCCCCTCGGGTCGGCCTACCAGAAGATCTCGCCGGTGGAGCCGCAGGCTCCGGTGGTCCCTGCTACGGCGCCCGCCGCACTCAGGCTGCCGATCGTGGGGGTCTCATAGTCCGACCAGGAGCTCGCTCTCGGCCCAGAGCCGGGCTGCGGTCTTCTCGTCCAAGGCGGCCGGTGCGGGTTCCTGGGGCCTGTCGTTGTCGAAGTAGAGCCCGGTGAGACCTTCCACCTCCGGGCCTGTGGCCAGGTAGGTGATGTGCCCGCCGCCCTCCTCGGGCGAGATCATCGCCAGCCGTTTGGCGACTGCTAGGAACGGGCGCGCGTACCACGGGGCACCGCTCCAGATGTTGGTGGCGACGACCCCAGGATGAAGGGTGTTGACCGTGACCCCGGTGCCTTCGAGCTGAGCGGCCAGGGAGCGGGTGAAGAGCACCATGGCCAGCTTCGAGCGGTTGTAGGCACGCAGGATCGTGTAGCCACTGCTGAAGCCAAGGTCGTCGAAGTCGAGGGTCCCGTGGTAGTGGCCTCCCGAGGCTACGTTGACGATCCGCGCCGGCGCGCTGGCCACGATCCGGTCCCGGAGCAGGGAGCTGAGCAGGAACGCACCGAGGTGGTTCACCGCGAAGGTGGCCTCGATCCCATCCTCGGTCTCGGTCCGATGGTCGTAGACGGTGCCGGCATTGTTGACCAGGACGTCAATGCGGTCGTAGCGCTCCAGTACAGAGGCCGCGAGCGCACGGACCGAGCTCTGGGACGAGAAGTCGCACAGCACAGAGTCGACGCGCTCGGAGCCGGTTCGCCGGCGCACCTCGGCGACGGCCAGCTCGGTCCTGGCCGCGTCGCGGCCGACGAGGATGACGTGGTGGCCTTGCTCGGCCAGCTGGCCGGCGGACCTGAGGCCGATGCCGTTGGTCGCTCCGGTGATCAGGATGGTCTTCACCGGGCGAGCCTAGCGAGGCACCGATCGAGGTCCCGGCCAGGGACACGGACCGGCCCAGGGGACAAGACTCAGGGCCCGACCGGGGAGGGAGGGTTGGTCGGGCCCTGAACCGTCCACGCTGCTGCACGGACTCTTGAGAACCCGGCCTGGGAGGGAGCTAAGCTACCGGGTTCTGCCCGTACAACGCCGGTCGGAACCCCTGGTTACGGCTTCAACCGACAAATTTCTGGGTCTCATCCCGGCTGCCAGGTGGTCTTGACCAGCCGCCGTGCAGCGAGCGCGGATAGACTGCGCTTTCGTCCGCTCAGGGGTTGCTTCCTGCCCGGAATATCCGAATTTCTCTGAAAGGGCTCCGTTGAGCACCGAACACGATCTGGTCCTCGTCGTCGACTTCGGGGCCCAGTACGCCCAGCTCATCGCGCGCCGGGTGCGCGAGGCCCGCGTGTACTCCGAGATCGTGCCCAGCAACATGCCCGTCCAGGAGATGCTTGCCAAGAACCCCAAGGCGATCATCCTCTCCGGTGGCCCGTCGTCGGTCTATGAGCCAGGAGCCCCGCAGATCTCCGCGGACGTCTTTACGGCGGGCGTGCCGGTATTCGGCATGTGCTACGGGTTCCAGGTCATGGCTCAGGCTCTGGGGGGTGAGGTACGCCGAACGGGGACGTCGGAGTTCGGGCGTACGCCGGTCGCGGTGCTCTCCGCTGGGACCCTCCTCGCAGACCTGCCACGGCAGCACCGGGTCTGGATGAGCCACGGGGACGCAGTCGTCCGGGCACCCGAGGGGTTCGACGTACTGGCCAGCACCGTGGCGACCCCCGTGGCAGCGTTCGAGGACCTCGACCGACGGCTTGCCGGCGTCCAGTGGCATCCCGAGGTGATGCACACCGAGCACGGGCAGGAGGTGCTCACGCACTTCCTGCACCACATCGCCGGCTGTAGGCCGTCCTGGACCATGGTGAACATCGTCGAGGAGCAGATCGAGAAGATCCGAGCGCAGATCGGCGACGGCCGGGCCATCTGCGGACTGTCCGGTGGCGTCGACTCCGCCGTGGCTGCGGCGCTGGTGCAACGGGCGATCGGCGACCGGCTCACCTGTGTCTTCGTCGACCACGGCCTGTTGCGCAAGGGCGAGGCCGAGCAGGTCGAGCGGGACTACGTGGCGGCGACCGGCGTCTCGCTGCACGTCGTCGACGCGGAGAAGCGGTTCCTCGACGCGCTGGCGGGCGTGGTCGACCCCGAGGAGAAGCGCAAGATCATCGGCCGCGAGTTCATCCGCGTCTTCGAGGCCGCCGAGCTGGAGATCGTCTCGCATGAGGAGAAGGTCGGCTTCCTCGTCCAAGGGACGCTGTACCCCGACGTCGTCGAGTCGGGTGGGGGCACCGGGACCGCGAACATCAAGTCCCATCACAACGTCGGTGGCCTGCCCGACGACCTCGAGTTCGCCCTGGTCGAGCCGCTGCGCACCCTGTTCAAGGACGAGGTGCGCCTGGTCGGGGAGCAGTTGGGCCTGCCTGCCGAGATCGTCTGGCGGCACCCGTTCCCGGGGCCAGGGCTGAGCATCCGGATCATCGGGGAGGTCACCCGTGAGCGGCTGGAGATCCTGCGGGAGGCTGACGCGATCGCTCGCGAGGAGCTCACCAAGGCCGGTCTGGACCGCGACATCTGGCAGTTCCCCGTCGTACTCCTGGCCGACGTGCGCTCGGTCGGCGTCCAGGGCGACGGCCGGACCTACGGGCACCCTGTCGTGCTCCGGCCAGTCACCTCCGAGGACGCCATGACTGCCGACTGGGCTCGCCTCCCCTACGACGTGGTCGAGGCGATCTCCACCCGGATCACCAACGAGGTGCGAGAGGTCAACCGCGTGACGATCGACGTCACCAGCAAGCCGCCCGGCACCATCGAGTGGGAGTGAGCAAGGCCGGGTTCTCTCCCTGACGCGGAGTTCCTCCGAGGAGCGCGGGAACGCAGGCTCTTGTACCGGGAACGCGTCGCAGCGACGATCTCCTCATGACCTCAACGGCTGAAGGGAGTCGGTGATGGACGAGACCCACGCGTTCCTCGAGGCGGTCACGGGACGGATCACCGACACCGAGATCGACTTGCACAACGGCAACCCGCGCAAGCGAATCGAGCTGTGGTCGCGCACGGAACCGCTGACTCTGTTCGGCGCGGCCATGAGCGCGCGGTCGTGGGAAGCGATCCTGCCTGTCTTCAACAAGATCGGTGAGGAGTTCTCCAATTGCACGGCCTACGAGAACGAGATCATCGCGGCCCAGGCCAGCGGAGACTTCGCCTACACGGTCGCCTACGAGCACGTCACCTGCTCGATCAGGGACCAGGAGCCGGCGTCGTACGTGCTCCGTGTCACGACCGTCTTTAGGCGGGAGGACGGTGACTGGAAGGTTGTGCACCGACATGGTGACGCCCTCGCCGGTGAGGCGGCCGCGGGCAGGCTGTCGAGGTCACAGAGCTGAGACGAGCGGCGCCGGCTGCCCCGGTCACCTCACCTGTTCGAGTGACGTGCGGCGCATTGGGGGTCACAATCGCTGGGTGACCTCGGCCGAACCCGATTGGTACGCCGACCCGGAGCGCCCCGGCGAGCTGCGCTACTGGGACGGTGCTGAGTGGACCGAGCATCGCAGGCCCGATCCCGCCGTCGTCCAGCCACCTGCTGCGGAACCGGGTCCAGAGGATCCCCGACAGGGCCCGTCGTTCGGGGTGGTGGTCGTCGCGGTCCTCGCCGTCGCCGCGCTGCTTATCGCGATCGTTACGGTGCTCGTCATCTGGTTCGACTCCTACGGCGCCGGCAAGACTCGCGGCGAGCAGGCGCGCGACAGCGGAGTGCCATCCAGCTCCGCGAGCGCCTACTGCGAGGGCCTGGCCAGGGACGTCGGCACGCCCGGCTCGGCCAACGGGTACTGGGACCTCCCCTGGGTGTGGGGCTGCACGCGAGCACTGGGCTGACAGGCGCCGGGCGGGGCCTAGCCCACCCCGTGCATCGGGATCAGCTCGGTGCGGTCGATGGCCATGAGCAGGGCACCGATCACCGAAGCCCGGTCTCCGAGCACGGCGGCCTCGACCGACGTACCGGCCGCCACCGAGGGCAGCACGTGGCGACGAAGGCCGACCCTGACCGAGTCCAGCAACATGTTCCCCGCACGCGCCATGTCACCACCCACGACGATCGTGCTCGGGTTGATCAGGTTCGCGAGCATGGCGAGCCCCCAGCCCAGGTGAAGCCCCGCGTCCTCGAAGGTGCGCAACGCGGAGACATTGCCCTCCTCCGCGGCGGTGACCAGTTCGTCGATCGTCGCGCCGGGGAACTGGTCGGCGAGCATCGCCTCCGCGGTGGCGACGGAGGTGTAGGCCTCCAAGCAGCCACGGCTGCCGCAGCGACACAGCGGGCCTTGCTCGTCGATCGTGAGGTGGCCGATCTCTCCGGCCGTGCCCGATGCCCCGCGGTACAGCGAGCCGCGGACGATCAGCCCGGCACCGACACCAGAAGAGACCTTCACGAAGACCATGTTCGAGTGGCCCACGCCCGCACCGACCCGGAACTCGGCCAGCGCTCCCAGGTTCGCGTCGTTCTCGACATAGCTGGGAGTTCCGAGGTGACGCTCCGCCTCCTGCCCGGCGCTCACCCCGACCCAGCCCGGGAGGATGCCCGACGACATCACGACGCCGTCGTCGTTGACAGGCGCGGGCAGGCCGAGTCCGACGGTCACGACCTCGTCCGCTGTGCCGTCGATCGAGGAGAGCAGCTCGTTACGCAGCCGTACGACGACCGCAAGCCCGGCCTCGTGCGCGTGGTCGGGTGCGATGGGCTCGCTCTTCTCGGCCAGGACGGCGCCGGCGAGGTCGCCGATCGCGACACGGACGTGGCGGTGGCCGAAGTCCACGCCGACCGCGAGTCCGGCCTTCCGCGAGATGCTCACCGTGGTGCCCCGTCTGCCGCTGCCGACCACGGTGTCGACCAGACCGGCCTTGGCCAGGTCGCGGACGATGTTGGAGACCGTTGCCGGTGCCAGGTGGGTGGCCCGCGCGATCTCTGCCTGGCTGACCTGCGAGCCGTCGCCGCTTTGCAGCTCGGTCACTACCCGGCGCTGGTTCGCCGCGCGCAAGGACGCCGTGGAGCCCGGCGCGGGGTGCCCTGAGCCCGGTGCGGGTGACGTGCCGGTCGGCGCAGACATGGCTGCAATCTAAGGCCTAGAGGTGGCTAGTCGTCAAGAGGTGACGGTTTACCTACCAAGTAACGCGGTGGCAACGATCTAGCATTCAAGTCTTGACGGCAACGATGTGACGGAGCACACTTCCCAGGAACAGCCCGTGGGCGTCTGCAGGACGCCCGAACCGAGGAGGAACCGTGGCACATCCCATTCGTCGAGCGGCCCCGCTGGCGGCCGCGGCCGTCCTTGCCGCCGCGAGCCTCGCGGCCTGTGGAGCCAACGACGCGAACAACGGCGACGATGGCGACTCAGGTGGCCGCACGATCGCCCTGCTGCTTCCCGAGTCGAAGACGGCCCGGTACGAGGCGTTCGACAAGCCGATCTTCGAGAAGAAGGTCAAGGAGCTCTGCGACGACTGCGAGGTCCTGTACTTCAACGCCGACGGGAAGGCCACGCAGCAGCAGCAGCAGGTGGACACCGCGATCAACCGGCAGGTCGATGTCATGGTGCTCGACCCAGTGGATGGGAAGTCCGCCGAGGCCATGGTCACCGACGCGCAGGATGCCGACATCCCGGTGATCGCCTACGACCGGTTCATCAGCGGCGCGGACTACTACATGTCCTTCGACAACGAACGGGTCGGCGAGCTGCAGATGCAGGCCCTGGTCGACAAGCTCGGCAACAAGGGCAGCATCTTCATGCTCAACGGCGACCCAGCCGACCCGAACGCGGCACAGTTCAAGACCGGAGCGCACAACGTCCTCGACGCCAGCGGGGTCAAGGTCATCGGAGGGCAGGCGGGCGAGTACGACAACCCGGACTGGAGCCCGGAGAACGCGCAGAAGTTCATGACCGACAAGCTGAGCGCGACGGAGCCTTCCCAGATCGACGGCGTCTACGCCGCCAACGACGGTCAGGCAGGCGGGGTGGTCGCCGCGCTGACGGGTGCCGGGGTCGCGTCGAACAAGCTCCCGCCCGTCACCGGCCAGGACGCCGAGCTCGCTGGCATCCAGCGGATCGTCGCAGGTGAGCAGTTCATGACGATCTTCAAGTCCTACTTCATCGAGGCCGAGAAGGCCGCCGAGGTGGCCGTCCAGCTGGCCAGGGGCGAGGACGTCACCGGGACCACGGACTTCAACGGCTCCGCGTCCTTCATCTTCGACCCGGTCGTGGTCACCAAGGACAACGTGAAGACCGACATCGTGGACACCGGTCTCTTCACAGTCGACCAAATCTGCACCACGGACTATGCAGACGACTGTGCGGCTGCTGGACTGCGGTAATGGCTCAAACACTCGCAGCGGCGGCACCGGCCGGGGAGGCAGTTCTCTCCCTGGTCGGGGTCGCCAAGCGGTTCGGCGCCGTCCAGGCGCTGACCGATGTCCACCTCGACGTACGGGCCGGAGAGGTCGTTGCCCTGGTCGGCGACAACGGTGCCGGCAAGTCGACGCTGGTCAAGATCATCGCCGGGGTCTACCAGGCCGACGACGGGATCATCAGCATCGCTGGGGAGAAGGTCTCGATCCACTCGCCCAGCCAGGCCCAGGTCCTTGGCATCGCCACGGTGTTCCAGGACCTCGCTCTGTGCGACAACCTCGACGTGGTCGCCAACCTGTTCCTCGGTCAGGAGCGGCTAGCCACCGGGGTGCTGGACGAAGTCGGCATGGAGCAGGAGTCGTGGCGGCTGCTGCGCAGCCTCTCAGCGAAGATCCCGTCCGTCCGGATCCCGATCGCCTCCCTGTCCGGTGGCCAGCGTCAGACCGTCGCCATCGCGCGCAGCCTGGTCGGCTCGCCGCGGGTCGTGCTCCTCGACGAGCCGACCGCGGCTCTCGGCGTCGCCCAGACGGCCGAGGTGCTCAACCTGATCGAGCGACTGCGGGACCAGGGGCTCGGAGTGATCCTGATCAGCCACAACATGGCTGACGTGCAGGCCATCGCAGACCGGATCGTCGTACTGCGCCTCGGCAAGAACGCCGCGGAGTTCAGCGTCGCCGACGCCACCACCGAGCAGCTGGTGGCGGCCATCACCGGTGCCTCGGACAACGTCGTGGCCGAGCGGGCTCGCAAGGCACACGAGAAGGGCTCTGCTTCGTGAGCGACCCCCAGAACCAGAGCGTGGCGGCCGACCTCGCGGACGAACGGCTTGTGGTCGGGCAAGCGGGCCTGCGTGGCATGCTCGCCAACTTCGGCCGCCAGCTCCGCAGCGGCGAGCTCGGCGCGCTCCCGGTCATCCTCGGCCTCCTGGTCATCTCGTTGTTCTTCTACTCCCAAGAGCCGGTCTTCCTCTCCTCGCGGCAGCTGGTCACCATCACCCAGGCCGCCGCCCCGGTCGGCGTGATCGCCCTCGGAGTGGTCTTGGTTCTCCTGCTGGGGGAGATCGATCTCTCCGTCGGCTCCGTGAGCGGACTCTCGGCCGCCGTGCTTGCCTGGGTCGTCGTCGAGCACAGCCAGTCGCTGTTGCTCGGCCTGCTTGCCGGTGCCGCCACCGGGCTGGCCATCGGCCTGGTCTACGGCCTGCTCTACACCAGGGTCGGGGTGCCCAGCTTCGTGATCACCCTGGCCGGCCTGATGGCCTTCCTGGGTCTCCAGTTCAAGGTGCTGGGACCCAACGGCACCGTGAACCTGCCGCGCGACTCCGGGCTGCTCGACTTCGCCCGTCGCAAGTACGTCGAGGGCACGCCTGCGTATCTCCTGGTCGCGGCCGTGGTCGTCGTGTACGCCGTCAGCAAGGTCTGGTCCATCAGACGGCGTCGCGCGGCGAACCTCTCATCCCCCGGGTATGCCTCGGTAGCGATCAAGGCCGGCCTGCTGGCCGTCGGGCTCGGCTATCTGGCCTACTACCTAGGGGTGGGGAACGCGAAGGGCTTCGGCTACCTCACCCTCTTCTTCGTGGCTCTGGTGGTGCTGATGGACCTGGTGCTGCGCAAGACGCGCTGGGGCCGCCACGTCTTCGCCGTCGGTGGCAACGTGGAGGCGGCTCGCCGGGCTGGCATCAAAGTCGACCGCATCTACGTCTCGGTCTTCGCCATGACCGGACTGTTTGCGTCGGTCGGTGGCATCCTGGCTGCCGCGCAGCTGACCTCGGTGTCCCAGTCCAGTGGCGGGACGGACACCAACCTCACCGCTATCGCGGCGGCCGTCATCGGCGGTACCAGCCTCTTCGGCGGGCGAGGCTCGGCGTACGCGGCGCTGCTGGGGATCCTGGTCCTGCAGTCCATCCAGTCCGGGCTGAACCTCCTGGGAGTGGACTCGTCGGTGCGGTTCATGGTCACCGGCGGCGTTCTTCTCCTGGCGGTTGCCATCGACTCGGTCTCACGACGCGCCAGGTCCTCCAGCGGACGCGGTTAGCCTGCGCGACGCCTGAGGTAACTACAATTCTTCTGGAAGCAGTGGTCGGGAGTCCCCGGGCCGTCGTACACCAGAGGAGCCGGGTTGATGAGCATCGCGTCGAGCCTTCGTGCGAGGGTCCGCGGAGCGCTGCTGTCCCGGGTCGCCGCCGGTGGCGGGCTGGACCTGTCGAAGATCGACCAAGTGCCCGAGACCCTCTCCTGGCCGCTCAACCGGGACGGTTTCGACCCGGTTCCGCGCATCGCCGAGGTTCGCGAGGACCACCCCGTGCACCGGCTGACGTCGTTCTTCGGGCTCACGGTCTGGCTCGTCACGGGAGACGCCGAGGCCCGCGGAGTGCTCGCGGACCACGCCAGCTACAGCAATGACATCCGTCCGTTCGTCGGCCAGAAGTCCGGGTCGGCCACCGAGGGCGACATTGGCGGACTCGGGTTCACCGACCCGCCCGAGCACAGCCGACTGCGCAAGCTGCTGACCCCCGAGTTCACGATGAGGCGGCTGGAGCGGCTCCGGCCTCGCATTGCAAGGATCATCGACGACTGTCTTGACGACGTGGCGGCCAGTGGTCCGGTGACCGACCTGGTGCCGACCTTCGCCTTCCCTGTGCCCTTCCAGGTGATCTGCGAGCTGCTCGGCCTACCGGTCGAGGACCGAGACACGTTCCGCAGCCTGGCCACCGCCCGCTTCGACGTGACGTACGGCGGAGCCGGGGCGCTCGGCGCCATCTCCGGGTCGAGGGAGTTCCTGCTCGACTTCGCAGCACAACAGCGGAGGAACCCGGGGGATGGGCTGGTCGGCCAGATCATCCGCGAGCACGGCGACGAGATCAACGACTTCGACCTCGGCGGGCTGGCCGACGGCGTCTTCACCGGTGGGCTGGAGACGAGCGCGTCGATGCTCGCCTTGGGGACAGCTGTGCTGCTGAACCATCCCGAGGAGTACGCCGGGCTCGCGAACGGGACCGCCGACGTGGAGAAGGTAGTCGACGAGCTGCTCCGCTACCTCGCCGTCGTCCAGGTGGCTTTCCCGCGCTTCGCCAAGCACGACCACGAGATCGCCGGCCGGCGGATCGGTCGCGGCGACGTGGTGATGTGTCACCTTGCCGGCACAAACCGCGACCGGACGCTCGCTGCCGATGGCCGCTCCCTGGAGACCTTCGACCCGCGGCGCTCAGTGGCTTCCTCGAGCCTGGCCTTCGGTCATGGCTTCCACCGCTGCGTGGGCGCCGAGCTGGCCAAGATGGAGCTGCGGATCGCCTACCCGGCGCTGGCCAGGCGGTTTCCGGACCTTGCCCTGGAGACGCTGGACCTGCCCTTCCGGCAGAAGTCGATCGTCTACGGGGTGGACGCGCTGCCGGTCAGGCTCGGAGCCCTTTCGACGACGTCGTAGGTGGTCGTCCGTTGTCTGACCGGGCGGTCGATGCCTGCGGCGATGGCGGTGAGCTCGGCGACGGTCTTGGCCGACCCGTGCTCGGAGCCGGCCATCCGGGAGATGGTCTCCTCCATCAGCGTGCCGCCCAGGTCGTTGGCGCCGGCGTTGAGCATGGCGCGGGTGCCTTCGATGCCGAGCTTGACCCACGAGGTCTGGATGTTGTCGATCCGGCCGTGCAGCATGATCCGGCTGACTGCATGCACCGCCAGGTTGTCGCGCATCGTGGGGCCGGGCCGGGCGACACCGGCGAGGTAGATCGGGGCACTGGTGTGTACGAACGGCAGCGGTACGAACTCGGTGAAGCCCCCGGTCTCGGTCCTGGATCCGCTGGAGCACCCGTAGGTGCGTGACCCAGTGGTCGGGACGGTCGACGTGGCCGTACATCATGGTCGAGCTCGACCGGATGCCCAGCTCGTGTGCAGTGGTGACGATCTCGACCCACTGGTCTGTCGGGAGCTTGCCCTTGGTCAGGACCCAGCGCACCTCGTCGTCGAGGATCTCCGCCGCCGTGCCGGGGATCGTGTCGAGGCCGGAGTCCCTGGCCCGCTGGAGCCAGTCGCGGAAGGACAGGTTGGTACGGGAGGCACCGTTGACGATCTCCATGGGAGAGAACGCATGCACGTGCATCGCCGGGACCCGCTTCTTCACGGCCGCGGCAAGGTCGAAGTACGCCGTGCCAGGCAGCTCGGGGTCGATACCGCCTTGCATGCAGACCTCGGTGGCCCCGAGCCGCCAGGCCTCCTCGGCGCGGTCCCCGACCTGGTCGAGGTCGAGGCTGTACGCGTCCGCGTCTGTGCGTCGCTGGGCGAACGCGCAGAAGCGGCAGCCGGTGTAGCAGACGTTGGTGAAGTTGATGTTGCGGTTCACCACGTAGGTGACCTCGTCCCCGCTGACCTCCCGGCGCAGGTGGTCTGCGAGCCCGATGACCGCCTGTCAGCGCCTCGCCGTCGGCGGTCATCAGTGCCAGTGCCTGGGCAGTCGGTCAGGTTGCGGGGGTCGGCCTCGGCCTGACGTAGGGCCGCTGCGATCTCGGGCGGGTGCGGCGCGGGCCCCCGGGTTGTGAACCCTCCCACGGTCTGGCGGACCGACTCCCAGTCCCCATAGACGGAGTCGAAGTCGTCGCGACGGTCCGCGGTGCGGCCCTCGGTGTCGATCGAGACGTGCAGGTCGGTTCGGCCCACCGCAGCGAAGCCGCCGTCGGGCTCCTGCCAGGCCAGCCCGTTCGCCCGTACGTCGGGGTCAGCCAGGCCGTCCGGGGTCGCAAGTGCGGCGACGTGGCTGCTGACCCGCGGGTCGATCCACGGCTCACCGGCGAGCACGTAGCCGGGGTGGACCGTCAGCCTTTCGGTGAGGGTGAAACCGGCGGCCGAGGTCACCGATCGCAGCCGGTCCAGCGAGGGCCAGGGGCGCTCGGGGTTCACGTGGTCCGGTGTCAGCGGGGAGACGCCACCCCAGTCGTCTACGCCGGCGCCCAGGAGGGCCCCGCACTCAGCGAGGTCGACAAGGTTCGGGGGTGCCTGGACGCGCATCTTGGGCCCCAGCACCAGCCGGGTCACCGCGATGGCGGCGAGGTACTCGTCCAGGGGGAGGTCGTCAGCCGACCGCATTGCGGTGTCGGGCTTCGCGCGGAAGTTCTGCACGATGACCTCTTGGATGTGGCCGTAGTGCTGGGCGACGCGGCGGATCGCGAAGATCGACTCGGCCCGCTCCCTGCGGGTCTCGCCGATGCCCACCAGGATCCCCGTGGTGAAGGGAACTGAGAGCCTGCCGGCGTCCTCGAGCACCCGCAGCCGGACTGCGGGGTCCTTGTCCGGCGAGCCGTAGTGGGCCTGCCCCTTCTCGGTGAACAGCCTGGTGGAGGTCGTCTCGAGCATCATCCCCATCGACGGAGCGACCGCCTTGAGCCGGTTGATCTCGGCCCAGGTCATTACCCCGGGGTTGAGGTGGGGGAGCAGGCCGGTCTCCTCGAGCACCCTGACCGACATCGCCCGGACGTAGTCCAGGGTCGACTCGTAGCCCGACTCCTCCAGCCACTGCCGGGCTTCGGGCCAGCGCTCCTCCGGCCGGTCTCCCAGGGTGAACAAGGCCTCCTTGCATCCCATCGCCGCACCCTGGGAAGCGATGGCGAGCACCTCGTCGGCGGTCAGGTAAGGCGCCTGTCCCTCGGCCACCAGCTTTCCGGGGACGGTGACGAACGTGCAGTAGTGGCAGCGGTCGCGACACAGGCGGGTCAGCGGGATGAAGACCTTGGGGGAGTAGGTGACCACCCCCGGGCGGCCCGAGGTCAGCAGTCCGGCATCCCGGACCCGGGCCGCGGAGGCACACAGCGCCGCCAGGTCCTCGCCCCGCGCCCCCAGCAGAGCCGTCGCCTCGTCGAGATCGAGGCCGACGCCGCGGGCCGCTCGGGCGAGTGAACGACGCAGCTGATGGGCCGTTGGCGCGTCCTCGTTCACAGGCTGCAGCATATTCGGCGATCCCTCTGGTGACGTCAGGTGGGTAGCGGTACTCCGGCCGCTTCCCAGCCCGCCAGGAACATCTCGGCGCAGCGGTCGATGAGCTCCTGGTCGGTCAGTTCGATCAGGCCGGAGAGCTTGGCGCTTATCAGCTCCACCGCTCCCCCGACCATGAAGAGGGCCAGCGGCCGGATCCGGACCGGGTCGACGTGCTCGGTGCCGGAGAGGAACTCAACGGTGATCGCGGTGAACTCCAGGAAGCGCTGCTGCTGGCGGGCCTGCATCGCTTCCTGGGCGGCCGCGGCGAGCAGGACGCTGGCCTTGCGCGGGTCGGAGAGCACCACGTCGAAGACGGCGACCAGGCCCTCGCGAATCTGGGCCTGGACGTCCCCGGCGTGCGCGACCATGTTCTCCACGCTCACTGTGGCGACCTGGTCGCCGACGTGGTCGACCAGGGCGACCAGCAGCTCGTCGAGGTTGGCGAAGTTCTCGTAGAAGTACCGGGGGGTGAGCCGCGCCCTGGCGCAGACCGTCCGGACGCTGATGCCAGCGAGTCCTTCCTCGTGCAGGCAGTCGAGCCCCGTCTGGATCAGCTGCATGCGCCGAGCCTCACGGCGCTCCGCAAGGGTGCGGCCGGCGTACGGGCGGGGCTCGGTCATGGACACAGCGTAAGGCCAGCCGAGACTGTTGACAACGATCGTTATCAGATCTAGGTTGCCAATGTCCCGGTTACGAGGAGCGTGCTGACGATGACCCTGCTTGCCGAACCCCAGGCTCGCGCAGCCGGCCTCAAGGGCATGCCCGGCGACGGCGGCCTGCCTTTGGTGCACAACAACTGGTCGCTCTTCCGGGGCAAGGCCTTCAACGACCTGAGCTACTACGACAAGTACGGCGACGTGTACTGGACCAAGGGGCTCGGTCTCACCCAGGTCTCCGTGGTCGGGCCTGCGGCGATCGGTGAGGTCCTGGCCAACAAGGAGAAGGCCTTTGCCAACGGCCCGGCCTGGTCGTTCCTCATCGGACCGTTCTTCGAGCGGGGGCTGATGCTGCTCGACTTCGAGGAGCACCACCAGAACCGGCACATCCTGCAGCAAGCCTTCACCCGTCCCCGACTCGAGGGCTACCTCGAGGGCATGACCCCCACGATCTCCAGGACGGTCGCCTCCTGGGGAGACGTCGAGCAGTTCGAGTTCTATCCCCGGGTCAAGAACCTTGGTCTGGAGATCGCGACGGACACCTTCATGGGAGACCGGGTCGGGGCCGACGCGCAGCGCGTGCTGAAGGCCTTCCGGCAGTGCGTGAACGCCGCGACTGCCATCATCCGACGGCCGGTGCCCGGAACGAGGTGGGCCCGCGGGCTGCGCGCCCGGAAGATCCTTGAGGAGTACCTGTACCCGCGCGTCCGCGAGGCAAGACAGCGTGACGGGGATGACCTGCTTCATGCGCTTTGCCAGATCGAGGGCGAGAACGGCGAGCGCTTCACCGACCGCGACGTGGTCGACCACATGATCTTCCTGATCATGGCCGCGCACGACACCTCCACCTCGACGATGACGGCGATGGCCTACTACCTGGCCAAGAACCCGGCCTGGCAGCAGCGCTGTCGCCAGGAGTCGCTGGCGCTCGACAAGGACGCGCTGGAGTACGGCGACATAGACTCGCTCAGCTCGCTCGACCTGGTGATGAAGGAGTCGATGCGGCTACAGAGCCCCCTCCCAGGAATCGCCAGGATGACCGTGAAGGACACCGACCTGGCCGGGTACTTCGTGCCCGAAGGGACGATGGTCGGGCTGGGGGTCCAACTCACCCACCAGCTCCCGTCGATCTGGACCGACCCCCGCAGGTTCGACCCGGAGCGGTTCGGTCCCGAACGTCGCGAGGACAAGGCCCACCGCTATGCCTACCTGCCCTTCGGGGGCGGCGTGCACAAGTGCATCGGGATGTACTTCGGCGGCATGGAGGTCAAGTCCGTGATGCACCAGATGCTGCTGCACTACGACTGGTCCGTGCCGCCCGCCTACGAGATGCCGGTGAACTGGAAGTCGCTGCCGGTGCCCTCGGACGGGCTTCCCGTCACCCTGACCAGGCGCTGACCGGCACCAGGCTCACAGACCGAGCGATCGGCCGATGATCTCCTTCTGGATCTCGGTCGTGCCGCCGTAGATCGTGGAGACCCTGCTGTCGCAGTAGGCGCGTGCGATCGGGTACTCCAGCATGAAGCCGTAGCCGCCGTGCAGCTGCACGCCTTGGTTCACCAGCTTGTTCTGCAGCTCGGTCGTCCACCACTTCGCCATCGATGCGCCGACACTGTCGAGCGTGCCGGCCAGGTGCCGGCGGACGCAGTCGTCGACGAAGGTGCGCGCGATAGCGGTCTCCGTCGCCATCTCCGCCAGCAGGAACCGGTTGTGCTGGAACCTCCCGATGGGCCTGCCGAAGGCTTCACGTGACTTGGCGTAGTCCAAGCACAGCTCGAGGACGTACTCACAGGCGGCCGCCGCCTGGGCGGCGATGATCAGCCGCTCCTGAGGCAGGTTCATCATCAGCGAGACGAAGCCGCTGCCCTCCTCTCCGAGGAGGTTCGCCTTCGGTACGGCGACGTCGGTGAACGACAGCTCGGCAGTGTCCTGCGCATGCAACCCGATCTTCTCCAGGTTGCGTCCGCGCTCGAAGCCGTCCATCCCGCGTTCCACGACCAGCAGGCTGATGCCCTTGTGGCCCGCGTCGGCATCGGTACGCGCCACCACGATGACCAGGTCGGCATGGATGCCGTTGCTGATGAACGTCTTGGACCCGTTGAGCACGTAGTGGTCGCCCTTGTCGACAGCGGTCGTACGGATGCCCTGCAGGTCGCTGCCGGCGCCAGGCTCGGTCATCGCAATCGCGGTGACCAGGTCACCGGAGACGCAGCCGGGCAGCCACCGACGCTTCTGCTCGTCGGTCCCCAGGCTGGTCAGGTACGGGACGATGATGTCGCTGTGGACCGAGAAGCCCGGCCCGCTCGCACCGATCCGCCCCTGCTCCTCGGAGAGGATCACGTTGAAGCGGAAGTCGTCGATGCCCGGGCCGTCGTACTCCTCGGGAACGTCGAAGCAGAGCAGACCGGCCGCCCCCGCCTTGGTCCACAGCTCCCGCGGGACGATGCCGTCCTTGTCCCACTGGTCCTGGAAGGGGACGACCTCCTTCTCGAAGAAGGTGCGGGCAGTACGCCGGAAGTCCTCGTGCTCGGCCTCGAAGATGTCGCGGGTCATGCAGCGAGATCCTTCATCTTCCGCACCAGTCCGGGAGCGTCCTCGGCGGCAGGCATGATCTGCAGATTGGTGACTCCGGCCTCCTTGAACGCCGCGACACGCTCCTTGACGTACCCCTCCGGGCCGACCAGGTTGATCATCTCGAGCAGGTCGTCGGGAACCGCGGCAGCGGCCTCGTCCTTCTTGCCGTCGAGGTAGAGGTCCTGGATGAGCTTGGCCTCGGCCTCGTAGCCGTACTCGCAGACCAGCTGGTTGTAGAAGTTCTTGCCGCGCGCGCCCATCCCGCCGACGTACAGCGCCACCATCGGCCGGGCGAAGTCGAGCAGGCTCTTGACGTCGTCGCCGATCGCGCACAAGGCGCCGGCCACGATCTCCAGCGGAGCCAGGTCCGCGGACCGCTTGGCCGCGCCGTCGCCCAGGGGTCCGCTCCACACCTTCTGCGCGTGCTCGGGCGCGAAGAGATGCGGGATCCAGCCGTCCGCGATCTCGGCGGTGAGCTCGACGTTCTTGGCGCCCAAGGCGGCGATGTAGAGCGGCACAGCCGGGCGCTCGGGACGGGTCAGCAGCTTCAGCGGCTTGCCTAGACCGAGGCCCTCACCTTCGGGCAGCGGCAGCGTCACCGTCTTGCCGTCGTAGACCAGGGGCTCGCGGCGCAGTGCCATCCGCATCACCTCGATGACGTCGCGGGTGCGAGCCAGCGGACGGTCGTAGGCGATGCCGTGGAAGCCTTCGATGACCTGCGGGCCCGAGGCGCCGAGCCCGATGATGGCCCGGCCGCCGCTGACGTTGTCCAGCCCCGCAGCGGTCTGCGCGAGCGCACCGGGGGTGCGGGAGAAGATGTTCAGGATCGCCGAGCCGATCTCGACCGTCTCGGTCTTGGCCGCCAGGTAGCCCATGAGCGTGGGAGAGTCGAAGCCGTAGGCCTCGGCCACCCAGATGGTGTCCAGCCCCGCCTGCTCCAACGCGACCACCTGGTCGGCTGCCTCGCGCGGGTTTCCGGCGTACATCAAGGTTGTGGAGAGCTTCATGATCGTCCTCACATCTGGGCGTCTTGCTAGGCAACCCGCTAACCGTGACAGTATTACTGTCAGAATTCAAGACAGGAGATCTCGTGTTCACGATCGCAGTCATCGGTGGCACTGGGCCCCAGGGCAAGGGACTCGCCCTCCGCTTCGCCAAGCACGGCCATGCCGTCGTCCTGGGCTCCCGTGCCGCTGACCGGGCCGCTACGGCCGCCGAGGAGATCCTCGCGCGCGCTCCTGGCGCTTCGGTGTCCGGCGCGACCAACGAGGACGCGGTAGCGGCCGCGGACGTGGTCCTACTGGCCGTCCCGTACGCCGGCCACGACGAGCTGGTCGGCTCCCTTGCCCCCGCGCTGGCCGGCAAGACGGTCATCTCGTGCGTGAACCCGCTCGGGTTCGACAAGCGTGGCCCGTACGGCGTGGTAGTCCCGGAAGGGTCGGCCGCCGAGACCGCTCAGGCGCTCGCTCCGGATGCTGTCTTCGTCGGCGCCTTCCACCACGTCTCTGCGGTGTCCCTCTGGGGTGAGGACGAGTACCTCTCCCACGAGGACGTCCTGGTCTGTGGCGACGACGCCGACGCCAAAGCCATCGCGATCGAGCTCGCCGAGTGTGTGACGGGCCGCCCCGGGATCGACGCCGGCAAGCTCCGGCTGGCGGCTCAGCTCGAGCCGTTCACCGCCGTTCTGATCTCGATCAACAAGAGATACAAGGTCCAGTCCGGCTTGGTCATCGGCGGGCTCGCGCAGCACTGAGCCGTCGGTCGGGCCGCCCGCGCTTGCTGCCCTGGGAGCGGGACGAGACCGGCGCTGATCGCACGCCGCGGCGACTGTGCTCGCCGAGGGCGGGGAGCGGATGCGCGTGGGTCGGCTGGCCCGCCGCGCCTTCGAACCTCCCCCCGGCGCGTTCCGACTCCTGCTGTCTCGCACGGGCGTGGGCTGGCGCTCGTTCAAGCGGCTCGTGAGGGGCGAGACCAACGTTGGCGCGAGCGGGCGCCCGATCTCCGGTGGGGCTTGCCCTGTGGTTGTTGGGGTAACCTCCCGAAGTGATACGACTCCTCGTCGCCGTGATGGCCATCGCCCTGTTGACCGCCTGCGGCTCGGATAAGCCCGCTTCAACTCGCGGCGAGACGTCCGCAACCAGCCCCTCACCCTCGCCGGAGCCGGTGCTCGACACGATCTCCTATGACGGCACCGTAACGTCCGGCACCGGCCCGGGGAGCCGTCACAAGCAGCCGGTCGGGATCTTCTGCGCACCACCCGAAGGTCAGGACTGCAACCTGACGGGCCTCACCGTCGGTAACCACAACGTGTTGGGCCTGTCTCGCGACGACGAGGACAGCTTCACCGTCGACATGCCTGCCTCGACGTCGACGTGCAGCACGAGAGGCACCAGCGCGGTGACCGGCACGATCGAGCTGAGCAGCCGTTCGATGACGATGACGCTCAAGTCCAGCGGCGAGAAGGTTCCCTGCCCGGACGGCGACATCACCTACCTGCCGGCGACCTACAAGTTCAAGGGCCAGTACGTCGACGGAGGACTGCCCGGGTTCACAGTCGGACGCGGCTCGGTCCCGAAGCCGGCAAGTCCGTAGCAGCCGGCTTCTACAGTCCGTTCGACATGAAGCAGGCGCCTGCGCAACCGATCGAGCCCGGCTCTGGTGACGGCACTGCGTGACGCCGGCGCCTCGTACGTGATCGTCGCGGGCAAGCCGGGTGACCTGGGCTCGACGACAGCGCTGCCGCGGGCATCGATGCGCTCGCCTTCCTGACCCGGTGCGACAGGAACCGGCCCCGTGAGTGTTCCCGACAGCTTCGTCGGCCCCCGTTGGCGACCAAGGCCAGCGCAGATGCCTGCGATCATCCGGTCGTCCTTGCTGCGGACAAGGCGCTTGGGTCGGGTGGGGGAGATGTCTGCCTTCTCGGTCATGAGCGGTTTCCTTCTGGGTCGTCGAGGGTGCTGGCGAGGTCAGCGTCGAAGGTCTGGTCAGTGGCGGGGGAATGGTCGATCACCGGCTCGGTCGACTCGGCGTACGAGGGGCCCGTGGCCAGCTCAGTGCGGCCGAACCCCTTGCTCAGGCTGGCGGTGAGGCCGATCAGGCCGGCCCCCAGGAGCATGAGCGGGACGACCCAGCGGAACCCTGCGTCGCCCAGGACCCCCCACTCGTGGAGAGCCCAGGAGGCGGCCAGGCCGAGGAAGACCAGACCTGTGACGAGATAGCCGGCATTCAAGGTGCGTCTCATGATTCTTGCCTCACTTCGATGTGGCCGAACGTGACGTCCAGGTTCAGCGTGATCCGGGCCTGCTCGTCGGGAGCCACCAGAGTCTCGTCGCGGCGAGCGCCGAGGCCTTCGTCGTTGTGGTCGGGCAGGTCGATCGCACCAGCGATCCCGACGTCGGCACTGATCTTCGCGCTGAGCCCCGGTGGCAGCAGCACGACCAGCTCGCCAGCGTTAGCGCTGAGGTTGAACGTCCTCCCGTCCAGCTCGGCAAGATCGCGGACGTGACGCAGGTCGAGCTCGATCCGGCCGGCCGGGACGTGATAGCTGTCCTCGACGTTGCTCGCGAACGCGGGCGCCAGCTCCTGGTTGCGGTCGCCGTCGTAGCGCGGGCTGGCGACCGCCGTGGCCGCCAGCGCGGCCGCAGCCACCAGGCCGGCCAGCACGAGACCACCGGGACGCCCGACGAACGAGCCCACGACCAGCAGCGCGCCGATGATCGCCAGAGCGAGCGCGGGATAGGCGGCATCGGCCACGAGGTGTCCTGCGCCGGCGTCGTACAGGCCCAGGGCTCCCCAGGCCACCGCGACCAGGCCGAGCATGAACCCGAAGAGGATCGGGCCACGCCGCTGGTACGGCGACCTCGCCTCGGGACCGCTGGCCTGTCCTGCGAACTGGCTTCCAGGCTGGCTTGCGAACTGTCCACCGGGGTGTCCGCTGGGCTGGCCGGCTGGGGGGAGTGCCGGGCTGTTGTCCCGGCTCTGCAGGACGACGAAGAGGACCAGCGCCAGCACGGCCAGCGGCCAGGGGAAGCCCAATCCCGCCCAGCTGTCGCCGATGAGCAAGAGGCCCGCGAAGATAGCCGTGATGGCCAGTAGCGCGTTGCGAGTCCGGTCCGAGGTCGGCAGGTGGGCCGACTTGCCGTTGTCCACCGGGACCAGCAGCCAGGCTGCGCCGTACAAGATGAAACCGGCCCCGCCGAAGAAGCAGAGCACCACGAAGAGCACCCTGAGGATTACGGGATCGATGTTGAGGTGGCGGCCAAGGCCTCCCGCGACGCCGGCGACTTTGCGGTCGCTGCTGGATCGATAGAGCCTGGAGAAGTCACGGAGGTTCTCGGTGTTGAGGCTGGACGACGGCTCGGCTCCGGCGGCCGTGCGTTCCTGGTTGGGCGTTTCGGTCATGTCCCCAGCCTGCCGGTCAGTTCGCCCCCCGACCATCAGGGACGACCCTGACTCTTCCCGTGCCTGGGTGTCCGTACCCTCAGGGGCGGAGGGGTGCCCTCACTCATGGTCCGAGTACGACCTCTCTGTCACGATGGAAGCGACATGAGCTCTGACGCCAGCCTCCAGCCGCGCCGTGCCTATCGCAGCGCCGAGGACCGGCTGCTCAGCGGGGTGGCATCCGGTTTGGCCCAGCACCTGGGGCTCCCCGTCGCCTACGTGCGCATCTTCTTCCTCGTCGCATCGGCCTTGCAGGGCATGGGCATCCTGTTGTACGCCGGGCTGTGGCTCTGGATGCCGCTGGACGCCAAGCAGCCAGAGGACTCCCCGGGCATCGACGCCGCGACTCGGCAGGGAAGGCGGCTGGGGCGGGCTCCCCGACTGAGGAACGCGGGGGCGATCATCTCCCTCGGCTTCGTCGCTGCCGGCATCATCGCGGTGGGCCATGCGATCTGGGCCGGCTCGTTCGTCTTCTGGCCGGTCGTTATCGGGGTCACCGGGGTTGCCGTCCTGTGGTGGCAGGCTGACGAGGCGCAACGAGAGCGTTGGATCGACAGCACCGGACGGGTCTCGGTGGTCCGCGCCGTCGTGGGCTCCGGTGGCGCAGCGTCGTATGCGCGTCTGGCCACGGGGCTGAGCTTGCTGCTGGTGGCGATTGTGCTCTTCGGCGTACAGACCGGGCGGCCCTCGGTAGCACGCGACGTGATCATTGCCGGCGCCCTGGGCGTCGCCGGCATCGGCCTCACCCTCGGGCCGTGGTTGGTCCGGCTCGCCGGTGAGCTCTCCGAGGAGCGCGCGGCGCGGATCAGGCAGCAGGATCGCGCGGACGTGGCTGCCCATCTGCACGACTCAGTCCTCCAGACCCTGGCGCTGATCCAGAAGCACTCCAGCGACGCTCGCACGGTCTCCACCCTGGCGCGAGCCCAGGAGCGCGATCTCAGGCAGTGGCTGTACGGCGACACCGCTCCCGGCGCGGCGACTATCGCGAGCGCTCTGCGGCTGGCAGCCGCAGAGGTCGAGGACGCGCACGGAGTGCCCGTCGAGGTCGTCACCGTCGGGGACTCGCCCTCGACAGACCGGAGCGCGCCGCTGGTCAGCGCAGCGCGTGAGGCCATGGTCAATGCCGCGAAGCACAGCGGCAGTGCGAAGGTCGACGTCTACGCGGAACTCACCTCGTCGTCCGCACAGGTCTACGTTCGCGACCGCGGTCGGGGGTTCGACGTCGACCTGGTCGCCGAGGACCGCCTTGGGGTGCGCAACAGCATTCTTGGCAGGATGCAGCGGCACGCTGGCTCCGCCACGATCCGCAGTGCACCTGGACAGGGGACCGAGGTCCGCCTCACTACCGACCTCGAGGAGCAGTCATGAGAAGCGTCGTGATCGTCGACGACCACGCGATGTTCCGCACCGGGGTCAGGGCGGAGCTTGCCGGGCTGGTCACCGTGCTCGCTGAGGCCGAGGACGTCGACCGCGCGGTAACCGCCGTACTGGCTCACAAACCCGACGTGGTGCTGCTCGACGTACACCTGCCAGGGGGTGGGGGCGTCGAGGTGATGCGCCGGGTCGCGGCCCGGGTCCCGGCCACGAGCTTTTTGGCACTGTCGGTCTCCGACGCGGCCGAGGATGTCATCGGGACGATCCGCGGCGGCGCACGCGGCTACGTCACCAAGACGATCACCGGCCCCGAGCTGGTCGACGCGATCGAGCGGGTGGCTACCGGGGACGCGGTGTTCTCTCCGCGCCTTGCCGGGTTCGTCCTCGACGCGTTCGCGGGCTCGATCGAGGTTGCCCAGGTCGACGAGGACCTCGACCGGCTCACCGAGCGAGAGCGGGAGGTGATGCGGCTGATCGCCCGCGGCTACGCCTACAAGGAGGTCGCCTCCGAGCTGTTCATCTCCATCAAGACTGTCGAGTCGCACGTGTCGTCGGTGCTGCGCAAGCTGCAGCTCTCCTCCAGGCACGAGCTGACCCGCTGGGCGAACGACCGCCGGCTGCTCTGAGCCGTTGGGGCCTGTCTGCCGGTGGGTCAGAGCGGCAGGCCGTCGTCGCCGGTGTTGAGCGACTGGGTGTTGAACTTCACCTGCCAGACGGCCACTTTGCCGTCGGCGTACTGCATGACCACCGCGCCGTCCTGCCAGATGGCGTTCTCGGCCTGGTGCCGGCCGGGTGGGTCGCCCTGATTCTGGTGGACGTTGTGGACGCCCAGGCCGGTACTGAACGGCTCCCCGAAGACGTAGAGCCTGGCCGCGTCGGGAAGGATCGCCTCGAGCACGTTGAGCGCGTTGTCGCCGTTGCTGGAGACCCAGGGGAACGATCGCCAGCGGATGCCCCACGCGAAGACCGGCCGCAGCCGCCCCAGCAGGGTGTCGAGCCAGCTGGGCTTCCACAGCCGCAGGATCCGGCGGACCCGGACGACGACCCAGCCGTCGCGCAGGATCGGGCTCCGGACGTAGTCCAGGGCTCCAGAGCCGCTGTTCCGGGCCAGGACATGGAAGCCGTCGCCCAGGCCAGTGACCTGTGCGATCCGGGCGGTGGTGAGGTCGTCCACGACCCGGTAGGACACCCCGACTCCGCTGGGGCTGTCCACGTCCAGGGCCGCCTCGTACAGGCCGGCCGGCGTGCTGACGCGCAGCTTGCCGTGGTACCAGTGGCCGAAGTCGTCCGGGTCGTCGCGGCTGAAGGACGCGAAACTGCCGACGGCGACGCCGTAACCGTGGTCGAGAGGCATGGGGACTCCTTCGCGCTGGTACCGATGAAGAGCCTTCTCGGGCCTGGCAGATACCGCAACACCCGGCCAGGGTCCCCGACGGCCACGGTGTGCGAAATGGTCGGCTCCCGGACGTAGGGTTGGGCGGGAGATGAGTAGTGCCTTTCCCGTACCCCAGGTGGCCCGTGTGTCGGACGAAGACGCCTTGTTCGGCGCCCAGGACGCTGGTGCGGCGACCACCCGACGCGGTCCTTCGCCCGAGGAGCTGCTCGAGGGGTTGAACCAACCCCAGCGACAGGCGGTCACGCACGCCGGCACCCCGTTGCTCGTGGTCGCGGGCGCGGGCTCCGGCAAGACCCGGGTGCTCACCAGTCGGATCGCCTGGCTGATCTCCGAGCGCAACGCCCACCCGGGTTCGATCCTTGCCATCACCTTTACGAACAAGGCAGCCGCCGAGATGCGGGAGCGGGTCGAGGCCCTGGTCGGCAAGCGGGCGCGGATCATGTGGGTCTCGACGTTCCACTCGGCCTGCGTGCGGATCCTGCGCAAGGAGATCGAGCGTTTCGGGTACAAGTCCTCGTTCTCGATCTACGACGCCACCGACTCCAAGCGGCTGATGACCCTGGTCTGCCGCGACCTCGACCTCGACGTGAAGCGGTACCAGCCACGAGCGATCCTGAACTGGGTGTCGAACCAGAAGAACGAGCTGATCGACCACGACGACGCGAAAGCCAACGCCAAGAACCACCTGGAGGAGACCTACGCCGAGGCGTTCGGGCTGTACCAGCGCAAGCTCCGCGAGGCCAACGCCCTCGACTTCGATGACATCATCATGGTCGCGGTCCAGCTCTTCCAGTCGTTCCCCGAGGTGCGCGAGACCTACCGCAGGCGCTTTCGGCACGTCCTGGTCGATGAGTACCAGGACACCAACCACGCGCAGTACGCCCTGATCCGCGAGCTCTGCGGCACCTCGGTGGGCCGGCCGGTCGACGACCCGGACGTGCCCGACGGCGACGGGGGTGTGGGCCCCTCGGAGCTGATGGTCGTCGGCGACGCCGACCAGTCGATCTATGCCTTCCGCGGCGCGAACATCCGCAACATCCTGCAGTTCGAGGAGGACTTCCCCGACGCGCGCACAGTGCTGCTGGAGCAGAACTACCGCTCGACCCAGACGATCCTCAACGCAGCCAACGCCGTGATCGAGCGCAACCTTGGCCGGAAGGCCAAGAACCTCTGGTCCGACCAGGGACCGGGGGAACCGATCGTCGGGTACGTCGGGGACGACGAGCACGACGAGGCACGGTTCATCGCCGACGAGATTGACAAGCTCAGCGACTCCGCGGCTGCCAAGCCCGGCGATGTGGCGGTCTTCTACCGCACCAACGCCCAGTCCCGGGTCTTCGAGGAGGTCTTCATCCGGGTCGGCATGCCCTACAAGGTCGTTGGTGGCGTCCGGTTCTACGAGCGCAGGGAGGTCCGCGACGCGCTTGCCTACCTGCGCATGCTCGCCAACCCGGCGGACGAGATCAGCCTGCGCCGGATCATCAACGTCCCCAAGCGAGGAATCGGTGAGCGAGCCGAGGAGATGATCAACGCCTTGGCCCAGCGTGAGCAGATCAGCTTCTGGGAGGCGATGCGCCGGGCGGAGGAGGCCCCAGGCGTAGGCAGCCGTGCGCTCAACTGCATCAGGCCGTTTGTCGAGATGGCCGAGGAGCTCATGTCGATGGTCCAGGCCGGGGAGCGGGCCGACGTCGTACTCGAGCAGACCCTGGCGCGCAGCGGCTATCTCGAGGAGCTGGAGAGATCCGATGACCCGCAGGACGAGACCCGGCTGGAGAACCTCGCCGAGCTCGTCGCCGTGGCCAGGGAGTTCGCCGACGAGCCCCTGCCGCCGCCCAGCGCGGACCCGGCCGATCTGAACGTGGCGCTCCCGGGGGTCCCGGAGTTCCTCGAGCGGGTGGCGCTGGTCGCTGACTCCGACCAGATCCCGGAGAATGACGCGGGCGTCGTCACTCTGATGACCCTGCACACTGCCAAGGGGCTGGAGTTCCCGGTCGTCTTCCTGACCGGACTCGAGGACGGCGTCTTCCCGCATATGCGCTCGCTGGGTGACAAGCCCGAGCTGGAGGAGGAGCGCCGGCTGGCCTACGTCGGCCTGACCCGCGCTCAGCAGCGGCTCTATGTGTCGAGGGCCGTGGTCCGCTCCGCCTGGGGCGCGCCCTCGCACAACCCGGCCTCGCGCTTCCTCGACGAGCTCCCGGTCGATCTCGTCGACTGGCGGCGCACCGCGGCCGACCAGACCTCGTGGAGCAGAGCCGTCATGCCCTCGCTCCCCAGGCGCGGCGCCGGCCAGCCCGCGAGGCGGTTCGGCACAGCCGCGGCCCGGGCCGACGCGGAGTCCAAGGCTCAGAAGCGGGAGATTCCCTCACTGGAGCCGGGCGACCGGGTCGTGCACGACTCGTTCGGGATGGGGACCGTGGTCACGCTCGAAGGTGTTGCCGACAAGGCCGTGGCGTCGATCGACTTCGGCTCGGCGGGCGTCAAACGACTGCTGCTGCGCTACGCGCCCGTGCAGAAGCTCTAGCGCTACGGCGTGACACCGTGCGCGATGAAGGCGCTGTACGGGTCGACCGGGTCGCCCGCGCCCGGACGCACCTCGATGTGCACGTGTGGTCCGGTGCTGTTGCCCGTGGAGCCGACGTACCCGATGACCTGGCCTCCGACGACGGTCTCTCCGACGTTGACTGCGAACCCGGTCTGGTGGCTGTACCACAGCTCGGTGCCGTCCTCGAGGAGGACGACCAGGTTGTTCCCGTACGCGCCGTCGTAGCTGGCCGAGACGACCACCCCGTTGGCAATGGCGTGGATCGGGGTTCCGCTCGGTGCCGCGAAGTCGAGGCCGGTGTGGCACCGCGACCAGAGGCCGCTGCAGTCACCGAAGCGACTGCTCAGGTGGTACACGCCCGGTGTCACCGGGAGATGCCAGGCGTTCCTGGCTACCTCGGCAGCATGCGTCTCGGCCCGCGCGGCCAGCTCCTGGAGGGCCGCGTTGCGCTGCTTGAACTGCTCCTCGGCGGCGGCCAGGAGCTCCTGGTCGGCTGCGTTGGACTCAGCCATCCGTGCCGAGTCGCGGCTGACAGCGAGCTTGCGGGCGTTCTCGGGGTTGCTCGAGTAGATCCCGCTGGCGCCGTTGAGAACGTTGGCCTGGCCGGAGAGCCGCTGGATGCTGCCGGACGCGAGCGCGGCGTCCACCGAGCCGGAGCCGACCGAGATCGCACCGGCGGCGGCCACCACGACAGCCGCTGCCCCGACGAGGCTGGGTGCGGACGGGAGCCTGCGGACCGACGCCGGGGGGGACGCCCGACGGGCGGAGCGGTTCGGCTTGACTGCCTTCCGCTTCCCTGCAGCAGGGGTGGCAACAGCGCTGCTCGAAGTCGAGTGGCCGGCGTTCTTGTCGCCGGCAGATGCAACACGCCTCCCAGCGCGGTGATCTGCCACAGGAGCAATTCCTAACGTAGTGGGGATCCGCAGACCCATGAGGTTAGTGGACTTGTGGGTCATCGAACAAAACCTGGGGCGGCGAGTCCGTGGACCCGCAACACCAGCGGAAAGGAAGGTGTGTCCGATTTGCCACATGAACTGGGTATTCGGGCTGTGGTCCGGGGACGCTGTGGTCTAGGCCGCTAGCGAGCTGAGCTGAGCCACCGCGGCATGCGTCCCCAGTGCGGCTCAGCCCTCCGGGGGTCCAACGAGACCGGTCACGGCAAGTTATGTCCCGATTGCGGGCTTGAGGTGCTCGGTCAGCACGGCGGCAAGGAGCTCCGGGCTGGCCTTCGCGTGCCAGTGGCCGGCGTCCACGTCGACCTGGCTGTAGTGGGTGCAGAACGGCTCCACGGCGCCGACGTACACCGGGCCGACGAACCGGTCGCGGGTCGCCGCGACGACCAGGACGGGAACCTCGACCTGAGGCGGCCTGGGCCGGAGCAGCTTGCGCAGCATGTTCGCCCGGTAGAGCTGGACGCCGTTCGAGGCGTTGTGGGCAAGCTGCGGGGACCACCTCGACTCGCCACCCTGCTCCGCGATCAGGCGCACCATGGCGGGGGTCAGTCGATGCTGGGAGCGCCACAGCAGCTCTGGCAGCCTCGGGAGCTGGAAGACGCCGACGTAGAACGAGTGGGCCAGCTGTCGCAGCAGCCCCTTCGGTCGGCGCCTGCGGAACGTAGCGCTGACGTGGTCAACGGAGGGTCCGCTGACCGAGACGAACGACGAGATCCGCGCGCTGAGCCGTGGGTCGACCACCGAGTCCCAGCTCTGGATCGAGCCCCAGTCATGGCCGACGAGGTGGAACGGCTCACCTGGGGGCACGGTCGCCTCCACCACAGCGACCAGGTCGTCGGTGAGCCGGTCGTTGCGGTACTCCCGGACGCGTCGCGGGACGGTCGAGCTCCCGGCGCCCCGGACGTCGTAGGTGACCGCGTGGACGTCCTCCAGTCGCTCGACGACGCCTTCCCATAGGGCCTGGTCGTCGGGGTAGCCGTGCACCAGTACGACGTGCGGACCGCGGTCGCCGTACTCACGGACGCACAGGCGCACGGTGCCGGACTGGACGAAGCGTTCACCGATGTAGCCGACCATGCCAGGGAGCCTAGGGCCCGGGTGCCGGCCGGGCGGGTGACCCGGTCGTGTGACCCAGGCGACGTAGTGGTCCCCGGCACATCCGGACTAGTCTCAGTGCCGTATGCCTGCCCCCCGGTCCCATCGGCCGGTGCGAGGCGGGGCCTCAACTGAACAGACAGGTGAACCCGTGGACCTGATGGAGTACCAGGCGAAGGAGCTCTTCGCCAAGCATGGCGTGCCCGTGACGCTCGGCATTGTCGCGAACACCCCCGAGGAGGCTCGGGCAGCCGCCGAGCAGCTCGGAGTGGTGGTCGTGAAGGCTCAGGTCAAGGCCGGTGGCCGTGGCAAGGCGGGCGGCGTCAAGCTGGCGAAGACCCCCGAGGAGGCCGAGCAGCATGCCGAGGCGATCCTCGGGATGCAGATCAAGGGCCTGACCGTGAACCGGGTGCTCATCGCCCCCGCGGCCAGCATCGAGGAGGAGTACTACTTCTCCTTCCTCCTCGACCGCGCGCAGCGGCAGTACCTGTGCATCGCGAGCGTCGAAGGTGGCGTCGAGATCGAGGAGGTCGCCAAGACCAACCCCGAGGCAGTGCGCAAGATCGACATCGACCCAGGTGTTGGCGTCACCGAGGAGAAGGCGCGCGCGATCGTCGCGGACGCGAGCTTCCCCGAGGTGCTGGTCGACCAGGCCGTCGAGCTGGTGCTGGCCCTGTGGAAGGTCTTCGTCGAGGAGGACGCCACGCTCGTCGAGGTCAACCCGCTGGCCCGACTGGCCGGCGACAAGCTGGAGGCTCTTGACGGGAAGGTCTCGCTCGACGAGAACGCCGAGTTCCGTCACGCCGACCACGCCGGGTTCGAGATCAAGGAAGAGGCGGACCCTCTCGAGGCTGCGGCCAAGGAGAAGGGGCTCAACTACGTCAAGCTCGACGGCCAGGTCGGCATCATCGGCAACGGCGCCGGGCTGGTGATGAGCACCCTGGACGTCGTCGCGTACGCCGGCGAGGCACACGGCGGCGTGAAGCCCGCCAACTTCCTCGACATCGGCGGCGGGGCCTCGGCCCAGGTGATGGCCGACGGTCTGCACATCATCATCGGCGACGAGCAGGTCAAGAGTGTCTTCGTGAACGTCTTCGGCGGCATCACCTCCTGTGACGCGGTCGCCACCGGCATCGTGGGCGCCCTGGACCTGTTGGGGGACGAAGCGACCAAGCCTTTGGTCGTACGACTGGACGGGAACAACGTCGAGGAGGGCAGGCGCATCCTCACCGAGCGCAACCACCCGCTGGTGACCCTCGTCGAGACCATGGACGGAGCGGCCGACAAGGCCGCCGAGCTCGCGAACGCGTGAGGACGAACTGACATGTCTATCTTTCTGAACAAGGACTCCAGGGTCATCGTCCAGGGCATCACCGGGGGCGAGGGCACCAAGCACACGGCACTGATGCTGAAGGCCGGCACCCAGGTGGTCGGCGGGGTCAACGCCCGCAAGGCCGGCACCACCGTGAGCCACGTCGCCGCGGACGGGAGTGCGGTCGAGCTGCCCGTGTTCGCCTCGGTCAAGGAGGCGATGGCCGAGACCGGAGCCGACGTCTCGGTCGCCTTCGTGCCACCGACCTTCACCAAGGACGCGTGCCTGGAAGCGATCGACGCGGGCATCGGCCTGTTGGTGGTTATCACCGAGGGCGTTCCCGTCCAGGACACGGCCGAGGTCTGGGCGTACCTGGCAGGCAAGGGCACCCGGATGATCGGACCCAACTGCCCCGGGATCATCACTCCGGGTGAGGCCCTCGCGGGCATCACCCCGGCGACGATCTCCGGCAAGGGCCCGGTAGGACTGGTCTCCAAGTCAGGCACGCTGACCTACCAGATGATGTTCGAGCTGCGCGACTTCGGCTTCTCGACCGCGATCGGCATCGGGGGAGACCCCATCGTCGGGACGACGCACATCGACGCCCTCCAGGCCTTCCAGGACGACCCGGAGACCGAGGCGATCGTGATGATCGGTGAGATCGGTGGTGACGCCGAGGAGCGTGCCGCGGCGTACATCGCTGAGCACATCACCAAGCCGGTGGTCGGGTACGTCGCGGGCTTCACCGCCCCGGAGGGCAAGACCATGGGTCACGCCGGCGCGATCGTCTCCGGTTCGTCGGGCACTGCCCAGGCGAAGAAGGAGGCCCTCGAGGCTGTCGGCGTGAAGGTGGGCAAGACGCCCTCGGAGACCGCCCAGCTGATGCGGGAGATCCTCCAGAGTCGCTGATCCGATGAAGCCGGCCCCCGGTACGCCGGGGGCCGGCTTTCATGCCGTCAGCCGATGCAGGTCTGGTCCGCGCGCCGGAGGTCGAA
Source organism: uncultured Actinomycetota bacterium (assembly GCA_963769585.1). GTDB lineage: Bacteria > Actinomycetota > Actinomycetes > Propionibacteriales > Nocardioidaceae > SSC3. The sequence continues at coordinate 2,392,357 of CAVYMJ010000006.1, read as the reverse complement.
GCCGACCACCCGGTCGTCCTGCTCGATGGCGAAGAACCACTCCGCGTCCGGGTTGCCTGGGACCGCGGCATACCAGCCGCTGCTCTCCCGACGCCCGTCCGGATAGGCAGCGCGCACCTCGGCCAGCACTGCTCCGACGCCGATGCCCTCCGGGGTGACCAGGTCGGGCCGTCCCGCGATCGTCTGGACACCGCTGTCGGAGACGTAACCTAAGAAGCCGTCCTTCCAGGTCGCGCCGACGGGGTAGAAGCCGCTGCAGCCGTCAGGAGTCTCCAGCTCGACAGCGGCAGTGGCTTCCAGCTCGGCCCGCGACATGCCGAGCTCGATCGAGCCGATCCCTGTCGGGCCCAGGGTCTGGACGACAGTGGCCCGGTCCGCCGCTATCCTCAGCGCCTCGTCCAGCGGGGTTGCCTCGCCTACGTCGGTGCTGTCGGTCCGGTGCGCGATGGAGAGCAGCACCACCCGACTGCCGGTGAGCGCGACGCCCTGGTGGTCGAGCCATGTCTGCGTGCCCTTGGTTGCGAACGCCCGGAAGAGCATCGGCCCGTGGCCGCTGCTGCCCCTCTCGGAGGACCCTGGCTCGCTGACCCGACGCACCCCGGGCAGCGGGGAGTCGCACTCGGCGACCATTTCCTGGACTCTCGCGTACGCCTGGAACGCAGCGGTGAGCTCGCTGAACTCAAGCACAGCGGTGGCCGCTTCCGCCCCAGCGGCCGACCACTCGCGGAACGACGCCTTGGCGGCGCCGAGGTTGTGCAGCCAGTCCGACTGGCAGTCCAGCGTCGGGTCCTCGCGGTTGGCGATCTCCTCCCAGGTGACGTCGAGGCCGTCGACCTGGTCGAGGTCGTCGGCAGTGAGCAGAAACTCGTCGCCCAGCCGCGGGACTTTCGGCGAGATGTCCGGCCCGGAGTCCAGGGCGTCGGGGCACGGCTCCAAGGCGAAGATGCACATGTCGGCTGCGAGCGCCCGCGTCTGCGCGTCCTGCTCCGCGACGTGATCCGCGGAGCCGTCGAACGACCCCTCGTTGTAGATCCAGTTGATCAGTACGGCGTTCCCCACCCGAACCACGTTGAAGAGCTGGAGCTGCGGCGCCGAGCCGGCACCCTCGACGACGGTCCACGACTCGTCGCCCAGCGAGCCGGGGGTCAGGCTGGTGGTGAGCTCGAACGGGGGGTCGGCCAGGGTCTGCGTCGGGCAGGCCTGCCAGGTGGCGGCGAGCTTCGCGACCACGGCACTTGCCGTCCTCGCGTCGGCGTAGAGGGTCAGCTCGCGGGCTCGGGAGTCCTCAGGCCCGTTGAACTCCGTGCCGAGGCTGTCGACCGGGAAAGCCGACGGATAGCCCGACGCGCCGCAGGGCTCGATGCCGGCCTTGGTGAACCGCGCGAACTTCTGGGACGGACCGACCTGGGTCGTCTCGGGCGGTCGTGCGTCCGGGTAGCCCCGGTCCAAAGCGTGGTTCCGGGGAATCTCCTGGCGCCAGCCCCCCTCGGGAGCCGGGGCAACAGGGGCCGGGTCGGGCCGGGTGCCGTCGTCGATCGACGAGGTCGTGAGGAAGGCTCCCGAGACGACGACGGCGACTGCGGCCGAGGCGCCCAGGGCCTGCAGGCCCCAGCGGCGGCGCCGCATCCGGTCGCCGCGGCGGCGGACCTCGGAGGCCGCGAGGGGGTTCAGCGGCGCGCCCTCGTCCAGGTCGCGCAGAGGTTCGAAGAGGTCAGGCATGGGAAGCTCCCTCGGCGTAGCCGGTCGTGGGTTCCTCGCGTAGCAGCGCGGCCAGGGCGGTGCGACCGCGAGAGAGCCGGGCTTTGATGGTCCCCTCGGGCACACCGACCTCTCCGGCGACCTGCCTGACCGGCAGATCGCACAGGTGGTGCAGGACGATCGCCCGGCGCTGGTCCTCGGGCAGCCGCTGTAGGGCCGCCATCAGCGCCACCCGCGTCTCGTCGGGTCCCTCGGCATGGCCGACGCTCTGGACCGCGCGGTCCGGCGGGCGTTCACCACGCTTGCGGCGACGCCAGCGGCTCACCGCGAGTCGGTACGCCGTGGTCCGCACCCAAGCCTCGGGAGCATGGTCCTTCTCGATCGAGCGGCGATGGCTCCAGGCCCGGACGAACGCCTCCTGGACGCACTCGGTCGCTTCGTCACGGTTGCCGATCATCAGGTACACCTGGCCGACGAGTCGCTTGAACGAGGCCGCATAGAACGCGTCGAACTCAGCTTGGTCCATGACTGGGTCCCCCGTTCAGGAGGTCGGTCGCGCTCCGTATGGGCATGGTCAGCAGAGCAGCGACCGCGAGCAACAGGACCAGCGCCCACACCACCATGACGACGACGGTAGTCGCCACCAGGGCCTGGAGCGCGGTCCGGCGCTGACGCCGTCGGTCACCGCGCCGGCGTACCACCGCGGGCGGCACAGCCGGCAGTTCCCGTGCTGCGTCGAGGTCATCGACGAGCCGATGCAGCAGCTCGAAGAGGTCAGCCATGGCCGACCCGGCTCGTCGGCAGTTGCAACGCCTTCATCCCGGCCCCTTTCACGGTCGTGGGGTCTACGTCCGGGCAGGGGGTGAGGTTGCCTCAGGTGACCCAGTTCTTCGTTTCGTAGGCAGCGTCCAGGTGCTCCTCGCCGGTCACCACCTGGACCAGGTGCTCGACCGCGTCGTACACGTCGGCATGGGTCACGTACAGCGGCGCGAAGCCGAACCGGGCGACGTCCGGCGCGCGGAAGTCCCCAAGCACCCCTCGCTGGATGAGTGCCTGCACAATGCCGTAGGCCCGGTCGTGACGCCACGAGACCTGGCTGCCGCGCCGCGGATGCTCGCGGGGGGTCAGCAGCTCGAACTCAGCCGGCAGCCTGGCCTCGACCAGCTCGATGAACAGGTCGGTGAGGGACAGCGAGGCAGCCCTGACCTCCTCGTGGCTCAGTCCGTCGAACACCTCGAGCGCTGCCTCCAAGGCGGAGAGAGCCAGGATCGGGGGAGTGCCCACGGCCATGCTCGCGACACCCGGTCCAGGCTCGTAGTCACGCCGCATCTCGAAAGGGCGCGCATGGCCCCACCAGCCGGTGATCGGCTGCTCGAACTCTCCGTGCAGGCGGGGGGCGACGTAGGCGAAAGCCGGTGCACCTGGTCCGCCATTGAGGTACTTGTAGGTGCATCCGACGGCGAAGTCCGCGTCGACTCCGGCGAGGTCGACCGGAACGACTCCAGTGGAGTGGCACAGGTCCCACTGGATCAGGGCTCCCTCCCGGTGAGCCGCCTGCGTGAGAGCGTCGAGGTCGAACATCGCCCCGGTCCGGAAGTCGACATGGGTCAGGGAGAGCAGCGCGACGTCCTCGTCGAGAGCCCCGGCCGGATCCGCGGGGTCGCACCAGCGCAGGGTCTTGCCGAACGTCCGGGCGATGCCCTGGGCGATGTAGCCGTCGGTCGGGAAGGTCGACGGCTCGACCACGATGACGTCGCGGTCCGGGCGGAGCCGGGTTGCGGCCACCATCGTCTTGAAGAGCGTGACGCTGGTGGAGTCCCCGACATGCACGGTGCCCGGCGCTGCCCCGATCATGGGCTCGATCCTGGCGGCCACGCGCCAGGGCAGCTGGGTCCAGTCGGAGTTGTTCCAGGCGGAGACGAGCTCCTGGCCCCACTGCTTGGCGAGCACCTCGGCCATCCTGGCGGGCACATGCTGGGGAATCGCGCCGAGCGAGTTACCGGTGAGGTAGACGGTGTCGGGAGGTATGGCGAAGAGAGCACGTCGGTCGCGCAGCGGGGAGGAGTGGTCGAGGGCGATGGCGTCCTCGCGGGTCAGAACGGGCACTAGGCGACTCTAAGGCAGTTCCCGGAGCCGCTCGCCGGCCCGTCGTACCAGGGAGCGGAAGGCGTCGGACGCCATGTCCTCGCGGCCGGCAGGCACGAAGGTCAGCTTGGCGACCCGGTTGCCGACCCGGACGAAGCCGACGCGGAACGAGACCGTCACGTTGTCACTGACCTTGCTGTCGAGGCGCCAGACCGACAGGTCGTAGGCGTGCTTCCTGGTCTCGCGGTGCTCGGAGGAGACCGAGGTCGTCAGGTCGCGTTCCTCGCAACCGGCCACACTCTCGCGGACGCCCTCGAGGAAGGCAGTAGCGGCCCCGGCCGTCTTGAAGACGGCGTAGGCCTCGGTGAAGCCGAAGGTCTCGGGAACCCTGGCCTGGGGGATCAGGAAGGTCCGCGCGCGCGCCCGGGTAGCACCCGACCGCTTGAAGTCGGCGCGGTCGCAGCGCTCGGTGGCGTCGTTGTTGGTGAGCGCGTTGACCGAGGGCACCCCGACCCAGGGCTGGCGGATGCGGCCGGCCGGCGGCAGGTCCACCGTCGCGACGAAGCCGCGCTCCTCGCCCGAGGGCGGTGGGGCTACGGCGACCGCCTTCGGTGCGTTGGCGCAGCCGCCGAGGCCGGCGGGGCAGAGCTTGGCCACCGCATCACCCAGAGCCGAGGCGAGGGAGTCGACCGCGGGCGCGCCACCCCCGAGGCTGCGCACGACCACGGTTGTGGTGATCTCCTGGATCCGCGCCACGCCGACGTTGTAGGTGCTCACCGGGTCACCGGCCACCCTGACCTGGAGCAGGTCCGCGCGGTCACCTACGCCGGTCACCCGGTACGCCGACATCATCTGCAGGCGGGCAGCCTGGCAGCCGGCGAACCAGCGGATCGTGGTCGAGTACGCCCGGCGCGCCGCGCGCTCGTCGCGGGAGATCTCGACCGTCTGCAGCGCGGTACGGGTGGGCTTGCCGTCCGCCTCGAACGTCCTCACCAGCGCGGTGAGACCGCGGGGGTCGGCGAACCGGGTCTGTTGACAGATCGTGTTGATCCCGTCCCCGCGGGTGTTGTTGTCAGTGCGGACGACCCGCCACGACCGGCGCGATCCAAGGTCGGCGAGCTGGTAGGGCATGAGCAGCTGCTCAGGCCTGGTGAGCAGGATGCCGGCCGGCAGCTTGGCTCCCACCGGCCTGCCACCGGGGAGAACCTGGTGTACGGCGCTGGCCCGCTCCATACCGGGTTCGCGGGCCGCCACTCCGACCCCGACGACGAGTGCGACTGCGCCCACCACCGCCGCCACGGTCTGGATCCGGCGGCGTTCGCGACCGGCGCGGAGCACGATCGATGGCCGCGGCAGCTTCGCGGCGGCAGTTGCCTGAGCCAGGCTGCCAACCCGCTCGCCGTACGTCGGTCCCAGTGCCTGCAGGAGCGCCGATCGAGCCGCGCTCAGCCGGGCTTGGGCGGCGTCGTGCGTCAGTGCGACCTCGCGGGCAGCGACCGCGTGCTCGACGCCGCCGACCTCCTCCAGCAGCAGCAGGCGGCGCTCGCCGCTGGAGAGCCGGTGCAGAGCGTCGAGCACGGTCTTGTGCTCGTCAGACATTCCCCGGTTGCGGTGCCAGATCCGCCCGGCGTGGCGCCGCTGGGCCAGCCGGTACGCGAGGGGGCGGACGTACTCGATCGGTTCGCCGTGCAGCGTGACCTTCCGCCAGTGCTGCCAGGTGATGGCGTAGGCATCCTTGACGGCGGCCTCGGCGGCGGTCAGGTCCCCCGTCTGCAGGAACGCCTGTCGAAGGACGTCGGAGCGTGTCGCACGGTAGAAGGCGTCGAAAGCGGCCTCGTCCGACATGACCGTTCACCACCTCCCTGGGCGTCTTTGGGTATCAAGCTGGGCGTCTAGCTGGGCGCCAGCGGGCGTCACTGTGCCTCTCCCAGCCAGAAGTCCATCCAAAACTACGCGACCGACCCAGCCCGGGTGAACCGGCGTGGGATCCCCGGACGGGGCGGGGCTTCGGGCGATGATGGCTGGCGAGATGACTGGTCTCCTCACACCTCCCTCGACGGCCCGGTCCGGCAACGCCTCCGACGGCCAGCGACCCCTCGTGCTCGGAGCCGCGCTGGCGGGCGTCTGTGCCGCGGGCGCCGTACTGCTCGGCTGCATGGCACTGGCTCTGGTGGCGTGGTTCGCGGCTGACCAAGGCGGCCACGGTACGACCAAGGATGCGCTCCGCATCGGCTCTGACGCCTGGCTGCTCGCCCACGGCTCCTCACTGCACCTCGGGGTGGCCACTGTCACGATGCTTCCCCTAGGCCTGACCGCCCTGTGTGGCTACGTCTGCTTCCGGTTGGGTCGCTGGGCCGCTGCCACGTCGGCCACCGAGGACCTGCGCGCCGTGGGGCTGGCGGCGTTCGTGCTGGCAGCCGCCTACGGGCTCGTCGGAATCGTGGTCGCCCTCCTCGCCTCGGTCCCCGCTGCCCAGCCCAACCTCGGGCTTGCCTTCGGCGGAGCCTTCGTCGTGGCCCTGCTGGGGGCGGGACCAGGACTCGTCGTCGGGTCGGGCCACCTGTCGTGGCTGCTCGCCCGAGTGCCGCAGGCCGTTCGTGCGGTTGCCCTCGCCGGCACGGCGGGCGCGCTGGCCACCTTCGCCGCTGGGGGTGCCCTCGTGGCACTGGCTCTCCTGCTCGATCTGGGCGCTGGGGCCAACGTCCTGTCGCGCCTGCACGCGGACGCGGCCGGAGGTGCTTTCTACACCGTCCTGGTCGCGGCGCTGGCCCCCAACGCCGCCCTGTTCGGAGCGTCGTACCTGGTTGGGCCCGGCTTCGCAGTCGGAACAGGTACGGCGGTCTCGTCGGGCACCGTCGTCCTCGGCCCGGTCCCGGCCTTCCCGCTCCTGGCAGCGCTGCCTGCTGATGGACCTGCGCCGTGGTGGGCCGTGCTGCTGCTCGGGGTTCCCGTGCTGCTCGGTGTGTTCGCGGGTCGCCTGGCCGTCCGCGCCTATCCCTGTCCGGGGTACGACTCAGCAGCTGCTCGAGGGCTGGGTGGTGGCGTCCTCGGTGGTCTCGTCCTCGGCCTGGCAATGGCGCTGTCCGGCGGTGCGGTCGGTCCTGGGCGGATGCAGGACATCGGCCCAGGCCTGGTCGCACCGCTGCTCGCGGCCGTCGTGGCCCTGGGCATCGGCGGCGCACTCGGAGCGGTGCTCACCCACTGGCGCCAAGGCCCGGCCCCCGACGGCACGGAGCCGACCGTGGATCTCTCGGCCGGCGAGCCGACTGTCGCGGTCAAGCGGTCCCTGCTGCACGCGCTGGGGGAACTGCGGGAGAAGCGAGCCGAGAGGTCGAACCTGTAACAGTCCGCACCGGGCACCGCGGTCCGGCGACTCTCGGGAGCCTCGGTAACCTGTCCGCGTGTCCAAGCCTGCTTCGCCCCGCCCGGCGCGCCTGGTGGTGCTCGTCTCCGGTGCCGGTACGAACCTGCAGGCGCTGCTCGACGCGACGGCCGACCCCGGCTACGGCGCCAGCGTCGTGGCGGTGGGCGCCGACCGTGACCACGTCGAGGGGCTGGTCCGCGCCGAGAAGGCCGGGGTGCCGACGTTCGTGAAGAAGGTCGGTCAGTTCACCTCCCGGGACCGCTGGGACCGCGCCCTCTCGGAGACCGTCGCGAGCTTCGAGCCCGACGTGGTGGTGCTGGCCGGCTTCATGAAGCTCCTCGGGCGCGACTTCCTCGCTGTGCACGAGGGGAAGGTGGTCAACACGCATCCGGCCCTGTGCCCTTCGTTCCCGGGCATGCACGCCGCCCAGGACGCGCTGGCGTACGGCGTCAAGGTCACCGGCGCGACGTTGTTCGTGGTCGACGCCGGGGTCGACACCGGTCCGATCATCGCCCAGGCCGCCGTTCCCGTGGAGGACGACGACACCGTCGAGTCGCTCCATGAGCGGATCAAGGTCGCAGAGCGCAGGATGCTCGTCGAGAGCGTGGGCCGGATGGTCCGTCAAGGCTTCACCATCAGCGACAGGAAAGTGCGGTTCGGCCGATGACAGTGACCGAGACTGACCCGGGCAAGCGCCCGATCAAGCGCGCGCTCGTCTCCGTGTACGACAAGACGGGCCTGGAAGACCTGGCGCGGGGGTTGCACGATCTCGGAGTCACCCTGGTGTCGACCGGGGGGTCGGCCGCGCTGATCGAGACGCTCGGCCTGCCGGTCACCAAGGTCGAGGACCTCACCGGCTTCCCCGAGTGCCTCGACGGCCGCGTGAAAACCCTGCATCCCCGCGTGCACGCGGGGATCCTGGCCGACCTGAGACTCGACTCCCACCGGCGCCAGCTCGAGGAGCTGGAGGTCGAGCCGTTCGACCTCGTCGTGGTCAACCTCTACCCGTTCCGCCAGACCGTCGACTCCGGCGCGAGTCTCGACGAGTGCGTCGAGCAGATCGACATCGGTGGGCCGTCGATGGTCCGCGCTGCGGCCAAGAACCATCCGTCGGTCGCGGTGATCGTCAACCCGGACCGGTACGACGACGTCCTGGAGGCAGCAACCGATGGCGGCTTCTCGCTCGTGGAACGCCAGCGCCTCGCGGCAGAGGCGTTCACCCACACCGCGTCCTACGACGTCGCTGTCGCGTCGTGGATGGGAACTGCTCTGGTCGACAGCTCCGATGGAACCGGGTTCCCGGCCTGGGCTGGTGCGACCTGGGACAAGGCCGCGGTGCTTCGGTACGGCGAGAACCCGCACCAGCCGGCCGCGCTGTACCAGCACTCGCGCGGCGGCCTGGCCAACGCCGAACAGCTGCACGGCAAGGAGATGTCGTACAACAACTACGTCGACTCCGATGCGGCGCGCCGGGCCGCCCTCGACTTCACCGAGCCCGCCGTGGCGATCATCAAGCACGCCAACCCCTGCGGGATCGCGGTCGGCCCCGACGTGGCCGAGGCGCACCGGAAGGCCCACGCCTGTGACCCCGTGTCGGCGTTCGGAGGCGTCATCGCCACCAACGTCGCGGTGAGCAGGGCGATGGCCGAGCAGGTGGCCGAGGTCTTCACCGAGGTGATCGTCGCCCCGGACTACGAGGACGGCGCGGTGGAGGTGCTGGCCCAGAAGAAGAACATCCGGATCCTGCGCTGCCCGGTCGAGGCGGGCAGGGACGCGGTCGAGCTCCGGCCGATCAGTGGCGGCATGCTCTTGCAACAGGTGGACCGAGTCGACGCCGAGGGAGACGACCCCTCGACCTGGACGCTCGCCAGCGGTACGGCGGCGTCGGAGCAGGTACTGAGCGACCTCGCCTTCGCGTGGCGAGCCTGCCGGTCCGTCAAGTCCAACGCGATCCTGCTCGCCTCCGGCGGCGCCTCGGTCGGCGTCGGAATGGGGCAGGTCAACCGGGTCGACTCCTGCAGGCTCGCGGTCGGGCGCGCCGGGGACCGGGCCAAGGGCTCGGTCGCCGCAAGCGACGCCTTCTTCCCCTTCGACGACGGCGCGAAGATCCTGATCGACGCCGGCGTGACCGCCATCGTGCAGCCAGGCGGGTCGGTGCGTGACGAGGAGGTCGTCGCCACGGCACGGGCCGCCGGGGTCACGATGTACTTCACCGGAACCAGGCACTTCTTCCACTGAGCCGCCACTGGCCGACCATGCGACGCTCCTGCGGCGCCTCGCCCACACCCCCTGCGAATAGGATTGCCCGCGTGACGGCACGGACTCTGGACGGCAAGGCGACCGCGGCGACCATCAAGGCGGAGCTCACCGAGCGTGTGACGAAGCTCCGCGAGGCCGGCGTGGTGCCAGGCCTGGCGACCGTGCTGGTGGGGGACGACCCGGGAAGCCGCTGGTACGTCGCCGGCAAGCACAAGGACTGCGCCGAGGTCGGCATCAACTCGCTGCGCGTGGACCTCCCCGCCGACGCGGAGCAGGCTGCGGTGGAGGAGGCGATCGCCGACCTCAACGCGAACCCGGACTGCACCGGCTACATCGTGCAGCTGCCGCTGCCCAAGCACATGGACGAGAACGCGATCCTGGGTCTGATCGACCCGGCGAAGGACGCCGACGGGCTGCACCCGACGAACCTCGGCTGGCTGGTGCTGGGCAAGCCGGCTCCGCTTCCGTGCACGCCGCACGGCATCATCGAGCTGCTCCGCCGTCATGACGTGGAGATCGCCGGGGCCGAGGTCTGCGTGGTGGGGCGAGGGATCACCGTGGGTCGGCCGCTGGGACTGATGCTCACCCGACGTAGCGAGAACGCGACCGTCACCCTGTGCCACACCGGCACCCGAGACCTTGCCGCGAACGTACGCCGGGCCGACATCGTGGTGGCGGCCGCGGGCGTGCCCGGAGTCATCACCGCAGCGATGGTCCGGCCGGGTGCAGCCGTCCTCGATGTCGGTGTCTCCCGTGACGGCGACGGCAAGATCGCGGGCGACGTCGCCCCCAGCGTGTACGACGTCGCCGGCTGGGTGTCGCCCAACCCCGGCGGGGTCGGGCCGATGACCCGCGCGATGCTGCTCGCCAACATCGTCGAGGCCGCCGAGCAGTCGCTCGCGTGAGCGACCTCCCCGAAGCAGAGCTGCGGCCCGACGAGCCGCGAAGGCGCCCGTCGACCCTGGGTGGCGCCGTCTATCTTCTCGTCGCGCTGGGCACCGCCGCTGGGCTCGGTGTCGTGGTGTTCGGGCCCTGGCGCTCGGGGCTGATGGCGATGGGCTGGGCGCTGGTCGGGGGAGCGGTGGCGCGACTCGTGCTTCCCGACGACAAGGCCGGGATGCTGAAGGTGCGCCGCAAGTCGTGGGACGTGGTCTTCATGGCCGGGGTCGGGGTCGCTCTGGTCCTGCTGTCGATCGTGGTGCCCAGGCGCCCGGCCTAGCAGCTTCGAGAGCAGAGAAGGGTCTCACCGAACCGGTGAGACCCTTCCCGGGAAGACTGTGGCTCAGATCAGCCCGAGCTCGGTAACCGCATCGCGCTCCTCGATGAGCTCGGCCGCGGTCGCGTCCATCCGGCCGCGCGAGAACTCGTCGATCTCCAGGTCCTGGACGATCTCCCAGTCACCGTTCTTGGTGGTGACGGGGAAGGAGTAGATCAGCCCCTCGGGTATCCCGTACGAACCGTCGGAGCGGACCGCCATGGAGACCCAGTCGCCGTCGGGCGAGCCGCGCAGCCAGTCGCGCGCGGCGTCGACCGTGGCGGAGGCGGCAGAGGCAGCGGACGACGCACCACGGGCGTCGATGATCGCTGCACCCCGCTTGGCCACGGTCGGGATGAAGAAGCTCTCGACCCAGTCCTGGTCGCCGATCACCTCGGCGGCGTTCTTGCCGCCGATCTCGGCGTGGAAGATGTCGGGGTACTGGGTCGCGGAGTGGTTGCCCCAGATCGTCATCTTCTTGATCTCGGTCACCGACGCCCCGGTCTTGGCGGCCAGCTGCGAGATCGCCCGGTTGTGGTCCAGCCGGGTCAGCGCGGAGAACCGCTCCGCAGGGATGTCAGGTGCGTTGGTCATCGCGATCAGGGCGTTGGTGTTGGCCGGGTTCCCCGTCACCCCGACGCGTACGTCGTCGGCAGCGACCTCGTTGAGCGCCTTGCCCTGGGCGGTGAAGATCGCGCCGTTGGCCGAGAGCAGGTCGCTGCGCTCCATGCCGGGGCCACGCGGGCGTGCGCCGACCAGGAGCGCGAGGTTGACGCCGTCGAAGATCGTGGTCGCCTCGTGGCCGATCTCGACCCCGGCCAGCGTCGGGAAGGCGCAGTCATCGAGCTCCATCACGACGCCTTCGAGGGCTTTGAGAGCCGGCTCGATCTCGAGCAACTGGAGCTGGACCGGGGTGTCGGGACCGAGGAGCGAACCGCTCGCGATCCGGAAGAGGAGGCTGTAGCCGATCTGACCGGCTGCACCGGTCACGGCCACCTTGACGGGCTGGGTCACGACGGACTCCTTGCAGATGAGCTCGGTGGGAACGCCACGACGCTAGCAGCCGCCACGGGTGTTCGATCAGTCCGGTCGGATCGTGGGTGAGGCCCGCCTGCCGGGTTCGTGGGCAGCCCTCGCCTGCTGCATCGAGACGGGGCAGGATGGGCCACGCGGACCCGTCAGGATCAGATGATATATCTTGACGTCAAGACATCCTAGGGAAGCGAACGGAGCCATGGTGGCCGACTCGAAGATCATCTACACCCACACCGACGAAGCGCCGATGCTGGCCACGTACTCCTTGCTTCCGATCATCCAGGCCTACGCCGCCAAGGCTGGCGTCGACGTGGAGACCCGGGACATCTCGCTCGCGGGCCGCATCATCGCGGCCTTCCCCGAGTGGCTCTCGGAGGAGCAGCGCCGTCCCGACGCGTTGGCCGAGCTAGGCGCCCTGGCCAAGACGCCCGAGGCCAACATCATCAAGCTGCCCAACGTCAGTGCCTCCATCCCGCAGCTCAAGGCCGCCGTCGCCGAGCTCCAGGCGAAGGGCTACGCGCTGCCCGACTACCCGGACGAGGCCGCCTCCGATCAGGACAAGGACGTCCGGGCGCGCTACGACAAGATCAAGGGCAGCGCGGTCAACCCAGTTCTCCGCGAAGGCAACTCCGACCGCCGCGCGCCGGCCTCGGTGAAGGCGTACGCCCGGAAGAACCCGCACTCGATGGGTGCCTGGAGCTCCGACTCCAAGACGAACGTGGCCACGATGGGGGTCGACGACTTCAGGTCCAACGAGAAGTCCGTCATCGTCGGCCAGGCCGGCTCACTGCGTATCGAGCATGTCGCCCAGGACGGCACCGTGACTGTGCTGCGCGAGTCCGTACCGGTCCTGGAGGGGGAGGTCGTGGACGCGACCTTCATGAGCGCCGCCAAGCTCGAGGAGTTCCTCACCGCCCAGATCGCGCGGGCCAAGGCCGAGGACGTGCTCTTCTCGGTGCACCTGAAGGCCACCATGATGAAGGTCTCCGACCCCATCATCTTCGGGCACGTGGTCAAGGCGTTCCTGCCCCGGACCTTCGAGCAGTACGGCGCGGCCCTGGCTGATGCCGGGCTATCGCCCGCGAACGGGCTGGGTGGGATCCTGGCCGGCCTGGACAAGCTGCCCGAGGGGGACGCGATCAAGGCCTCCATCGACGCCGAGATCGCGGCGGGCCCCCGCCTGGCCATGGTGGACTCCGATCGGGGGATCACCAACCTGCACGTGCCCTCCGACGTCATCGTCGACGCCTCGATGCCGGCCATGATCCGGACGTCGGGGCACATGTGGGGCCCGGACGGACAGGAGGACGACACCCTGGCGGTGATCCCCGACTCGTCGTACGCCGGGATCTACCAGGCCGTCGTCGACGACTGCCGCGCCCACGGCGCGTACGACCCCACCACGATGGGCTCGGTCTCCAATGTCGGGCTGATGGCCCAGGCCGCGGAGGAGTACGGCTCCCACGACAAGACCTTCGAGGTTCCGGCCGCCGGCACCGTGCGCGTGGTCGACGAGTCGGGGGCGACGTTGCTCGAGCACACGGTCGAGACCGGCGACATCTGGCGGGCCTGCCAGACCAAGGACGCCCCGATCCGCGACTGGGTCAAGCTGGCCGTCACCCGGGCGCGGGCCACCGGCTCCCCGGCAGTGTTCTGGCTCGACGAGAGCCGCGCCCACGACGCGAACCTGATCGGGCTGGTGACCAGGTACCTGGCCGAGCACGACACTGACGGGCTGGACATCCAGGTGATGACCCCGGCCGAGGCCTGCACCCTGTCGGTCGAGCGGATCCGTCGCGGCGAGGACACCATCTCGGTCACCGGCAACGTGCTGCGCGACTACAACACCGACCTGTTCCCCATCCTCGAGCTCGGTACGTCGGCCAAGATGCTCTCCGTCGTCCCGCTGATGAACGGTGGCGGTCTCTTCGAGACCGGCGCGGGCGGCTCGGCGCCCAAGCACGTACAACAGCTGGTCAAGGAGAACTACCTGCGCTGGGACAGCCTCGGCGAGTTCCTCGCCCTGGCGGTCTCCTTCGAGCATCTGGCCACGGTGACCGGGAACCGCGCGGCTCAGGTGCTTGCCGACACCCTCGACCGGGCGACCGGCAGGTTCCTGCTGGAGAACAGGTCGCCGGGCCGTCGCCTGGGCACGATCGACAACCGCGGCTCGCACTTCTACCTCGCGCTGTACTGGGCCGAGGAGCTGGCGTCACAGTCCGACGACAGCGACCTGGCAGCCCTGTTCAAGAGCCTGGCTGAGGTGCTGGCGTCCAACGAGGAGGCGATCACCTCCGAGCTCATCGCGGTCCAAGGATCGCCGGTGGACATCGGTGGCTACTACGAGCCTGACCCGGTCAAGGCTGCCGACGTGATGCGCCCGTCCACGACGCTCAACGACGCGCTCTCAGCGCTCGGCTGAGGCCGCCACGAGCGCGGGCGTGGCCGGCCGAACCCGGCGTGGCAGGCACTCACCCACGAAAAGGTTGACCTTTCCCCGCGGCAACCTCCTAGCGTGGTCGCCATGGCGGTCAGAGAGTCAGGGATGTTGTCGGTGGGCGAGGTCGCCCGCCGCACCGGCCTGACCCCCAAGGCCCTGCGTCACTACGACCGGCTCGGGCTGCTTTCACCGGCGCAGGTGTCCGCCGACGGCTATCGCTGGTACGGCCAGGACCAGGTCGCGACGGCGCGCTACGTGGCACGGCTGCGTGCGCTCGACGTGCCGCTGGACGTCGTCCGTGCGCTGCTGGCTGGCGCCGAGGAGGCCGACGTACGCCGCCTGCTGGCCAGCCATCGCACGGCACTCCAGGCACGTGACGACAGGATCCGCCGCAGCCTGCATGCCATCGACCATCTGCTGGACGACGACCGAGGAGTAGACATGGCCCTTCACGAAGGCACGACCGAGCCTGTGAACGATGAACGCGCGCTGGCGGTGAGCCTGTTCAACAGCACCTGGACGCTGTTGGAGCAGGAGTCGCGTACTCCGGCGGAGGACGATCGCATGCTGCACATGGCTCACGCCTCACGCTTCCACTGGGACAACGTGGGCGACGACCAGCACCGGGCGGTCGGGGAGTGGCAGTGCTCACGGGTCTACGCCACCCTCGAGCGGGCCGAGCCGGCCCTGCACCACGCCCGGCGGTGCGTCGACTACGCCGGCCGCGAGGGTGTCGACGACTGGGTGAACGCGAGTGCCCACGAGGCCCTCGCCCGTGCCTACGCCGTCGCGGGAGATCTGGAGTCGGCCCGGGACGCCCGGGACCTGGCACTCGACCTCGCGCGCGGGGTCACCGACGCCGAGGACCGCGACATCGTCCTGGCCGACATCGACACCTTGCCCGTGGCCTGACCCCGCGCGAATGGTCACGGCGGTTCTGACGCCTCGGCGGGGAGAGTGACCACGAGGTCGGCACCACCGAGCCGGCTGCCCTCGGCCAGGGTCAGCGTGCCGCCCTGTCGCTCTGCGATGGAGCGGGCGATGGCCAGACCGAGGCCCGCTCCAGGCATGGTGCGGCTCCGCGCGGGGTCCGCCTGGAAGAAGCGGTCGAAGACCCGCTCGCGACTCTCGGGGTCGATCCCGGCTCCGTCGTCGGAGACGACCAGCCCACGAGGCGAGAGCTCGACGACCACCCTGCTCCGGGCGTGGCGGACGGCGTTCTCGAGCAGGTTGCGCAGCAGGCGGCCCAGCGCCGCGCGGTCACCGGTAACCGGCGAGGAGGTCCCCTCGACACTGACCCGGACCCCGGTCTCCGGGAGCTGGTGGACCTGTTCCCGTGCGAGCTCACCGAGGTCGCAGGGCTCTGCGTTCAGCCTCAGTTGGTCCGCGTCGGCGCGGGCCAGGAACAGCAGGTCCTTGACCAGTCGTTCCATGCCGAGGGTGTCTTCCAGCAGGTCGCTGGCCAGGTCCTCCCACTGGGTCGCCGCCGGGTGAGTCAGGGCGACCTCGAGCTGGGTGCGGAAGGACGCGACCGGGCCCAACAGCTCGTGGGAGGCATTCCCGACGAAGTCACGCTCGCGCGCGGCGGCCTCGTCGAGCCGCGAAAGCAAGTCGTTCATCGTGGAGGCGAGCCTGGCCACCTCGTCCCGGGTCGCGGGTACCACCACCCGGCGGTCCAGCTCTCGGACAGAGATCGTCGCCACCTCGCGACGCAGGCCCTCGACCGGGCGCAGCGCACGGCCGACCAGCAGCCACAGCGCCAGGGCGAGCAGCAGCGCCAGGAGGGGAAGCCCGACCAGCAGGGCTGTGGTCAACGTCGCGAGAGCCTCGTGGACAGTCTCGAGGCTGCGCCCGACGTACACCGTCACCGGTCCGTCCGGTCGCGGCGCCGCCACAGCCCAGATCCGGTACGTCTCGGTCTCGGAGTCGTCCGGGGCCCGCAAAGTGCGCACCACCGGGGTGTCACCGGTGGGGTGGAAGAACGCGACAGCCGGCTTCCCCTCGATGTTCGCGCTGGCGCTGAGTACCGAACCGTCGGCGGCGACCACCTGCGCCAGGCCGTCCTCTCCCGCGGCAAGGACCCGGGGAAGCGACTCCACCTGGCCGGCGAGCTCTCGCGCGCGCGCCACGGACAGGTCGTCCCCGCTCGTGGTGAGCTGGCGCTCCACCACCGCACGCAGGACGACGGCTCCCAGGACCAGGGTCAGCACCACCACCAGGACGCCGAGCAGCGTCACCCGCGCTCGCACCGACCGCACGTCAACCTCCTTCGGGGTCAAGTCGGTAGCCGACGCCGCGGACCGTCTGCACTGCACTGCGCCCGAAGGGCTCGTCGATCCGGACGCGGAGCTGGCGGACGAAGACCTCGACGATGTTCAGGTCTCCCTCGAAGGCGAAGTCCCATACGTGGTCGAGGATCGTCTGCTTGGTGAGCACCTCGCCGACGCGGCTCATCAGGAAGTCCAGCAGTGAGAACTGACGCGGCGTCAGCGGTACGTCGGTGTCACCCCGGCCGCACCTGTGGCCGGCCGCGTCCAGCCAGAGGTCTCCGGCCCGAAGGATGGTTGGCCGGGCCGGTCTGCTCCGCCTGCCAATGGCCCGGAGCCTGGCCAGCAGCACCAGATACGAGAAGGGCTTGGCCAGGTAGTCGTCGGCCCCGGCGTCGAGCGCGGCCGCCTCGTCTCGGGCCCCGTCGCGTGCGGTGAGCATCAGGATCGGCGTCCAGTTGCGCTGCTCGCGCAGCCGAGAGCAGATCTCGGTGCCACTCAGGCCGGGCAGCATGATGTCGAGCACGAGCGCGTCGTACGGGTTCTCCTCCGCGAACCAGAGGCCCTCCGTCCCGTCGTAGGCGACGTCGACTGCATAGCCCTCCGCACGCAGGCCGCGCTGGACTGCGTGGGCCAGGTGTCGGTCGTCCTCCACCACGAGGATGCGCATGCGCTCACGTTGGCACGACAACGCTGAATCTGCACTGAACGTCGGCTGAAGAGCGGCTTCAGCGTCGGTTCAGGTCGGGGCGGGGATGCTCGGGTCATGAGACTCCAGCACACGCGAGCAGTGGCCGCCTTGAGCCTTCTGGCCCTCACCGGATGTGGGAACGGGACCGGCTCCACCACGACGACCAGCAAGCCGACGGACCCACCCCCCTTCCCGCAGAAGTGGGCATCCGCCATCGACAACCCGCTGCTGCCACTGGTCCCCGGCACCCGGTGGGTCTACCGGTCCACCAGCGAGGACGGAAACCAGCGGATCGTCGTCACCGTGACCGACCAGGGCAAGACCGTGAATGGGGTGGCCGCGACCGTGGTCCACGACCGGGTCACCAAGGCCGACGGCACGTTGGTCGAGGACACCTTCGACTGGTACGCCCAGGATGCCGAGGGCAACGTCTGGTACCTGGGCGAGGACACGAAGGCGTACGACGGCACGAAGGTGAGCACCGAAGGGTCCTGGGAGGCCGGGGTCGACGGAGCCCGGGCCGGCATCGTGATGCTGGCTCACCCGCAGCCCGGAGACGCCTACCAGCAGGAGTACTACGCCGGCGAGGCCGAGGACCGGGCCCGGGTACTGCGCACCGATGCGTCGGTGACGGTTCCGGTTGGCTCCTGGTCCGACGTGGTGCAGACCGAGGACTCGACGCCCCTGGAGCCGGACCTGCTGGAGCACAAGTTCTACGCCCCCGGTATCGGCGTCGTCGAGGAGCGGGACGTCTCTGGAGGAGACGAGCACGTCGTCCTGGTCCAGCTGGTCCAGCCCTGATTCCGGGGTGAGGCCGGGAGTGAGCTCGCCTCACCGCGCAGAGGCGAGCTCGTCAGCCGAGGACAGCTCTGCAACGAGCAGGTCGTAGCAGGCCAGGTCAGAGGTCGACCCGTCGCCGAGGGTGAGCCCCCTCCGCTCCACTCCGTACGGGCGGAAGCCCGCGGACTCGATGACATGGCGCGAAGCGGTGTTGTGAACGCCGGCGTACGCCGTGACCCGGCCGAGGCCCAGCCCGCCGTCCTCGAGCGGGATGAAGGCATGCCGGCAGGCCAGGCGGGCTGCCTCGGTCATCAGGCCGCGGCCCCTGGCTCGAGGATGGGCCCAGAAGCCGAGCTCCCCGTCCACGCCGTGCTCGATGTCGAAGAGGTTGACCACACCGAGGAGCTCGTCGGAGTCGGGGTCGGCGACCGCCCAGTGCACGCAGGTCCCCGAGGCCATGCCCTCCTGTCGCGTGTGCATGAACTCGGCCGCGGTCTCGAGTGTGTACGGCGTGGGCAGACGGGCCCAGGTACGGGTGCGCTCGTCGGTGCAGGCCTCCACGATCCGGGGCGCATCCTCGGGTTGGTGCGGTCGCAGCACCAGGGCTCGACCGTTGATGCGCGGGGCGTCGTACCAGGGGTGACGGGGGAGCCGGGGGGAGTCGTGCCCCAGGACACCGACCCAGGAGTCCCGCAGCTCGCCCCGCTGGGGCAGCCAGCCACTGAGCGGACCCTCGCAGCTGAAGCCCAGCCTCCATGCGGCCTTCCGAGATGCCCAGTTCCCCTTCTGGGCCTCCCAGATCAGCGTGGCGAACCTGTCGCTGGAGAAGCCCCAGCCCACCAACAGCCGCAGCGCACGGTCCACCACGCCGTGCCCGCGGGCCCACGGGTGCGCGCCGTAGCCGAGCTCGGCGCGCCCGTCACCCAGGGGACGGAGCGAACAGGAGCCCGCGAAGCGGCCCTCCGCCTCGATCGCGAAGCCGAACTCCACCTCATCGGCCCACCCGCCCGGCATCGCCTGGGTGACATAGCGCTGGGCGTCGGCGAGCGTGTAGGGCACCGGCACCGCGGTCCAATTCCTGGTCAGCGGGTCGACGGCCTGCTCCAGTGCGGCCGCCGCGTCGTCGGGGCGGTGCGCCCGCAACGTCACCGCACCGTCGGTGAGCGTGGGCACATCAGTGGGGAACCTCATCCGGCCACCTTGGCGACTCCACCGCGGGGAGGCAACCGATATCGTCGTGCCATGGACGAAAGTGACAGACCATGAACGGCACGCTCGCCTCGGTCGGGCTTGTCGTCCTCTTCGTCCTCATCGGTGGCGTCTTCGCCGCTGCTGAGATCGCGCTGGTCTCGCTGCGGGACTCGCAGGCGCGGAACCTGGCCAGCAGAGGCAAGCGTGGCCGGATCGTGGCCGAGCTCAACCAGGACCCCAACCGCTTCCTCGCCGCAGTCCAGGTCGGGGTCACGCTGGCGGGCTTCCTGTCGGCAGCGTTCGGTGGCGCGACCCTGTCCAAGGACCTCGAGCCGGTGCTGGCTGACGCGGGCCTGCCGGGCTCGGTGGCCGGACCCGCTGCCCTGGTGCTGGTCACCGTCGCGATCTCCTACCTCTCGCTCGTGCTCGGGGAGCTGGTCCCCAAGCGCCTCGGGCTGCAACGGGCGGAGGCCTTCGCGATGGCCCTGGGCCCGATGGTGGACCGCATCTCACGCTTCTCCCGACCGGTGATCTGGCTGTTGTCCAAGAGCACCGACCTCGTCGTGCGCCTGCTCGGCGGGGACCCCAATGCCCAACGCGAGCAGATGTCGGGTGAGGAGCTTCGCGAGCTGGTCAACACCCACGAGACCCTCAGCGAAGAGGAGCGTCAGATCGTCGAGGACGTCTTCGAGGCCGGAGACCGGCACATCCGCGAGGTGATGGTGCCTCGGACCGAGGTCGACTTCCTCGACGCCGACATGCCTGTCTACAAGGCGGCTCGCGAGGCGCTGACCATGCCGCACTCTCGCTACCCGGTCATCGAGGGGTCGGCTGACGATGTGATCGGCTTCGTGCACGTGCGCGACCTGCTCGACCCCGACATGGCCACCCGGTCGGTCAGGGTCGGCGACCTTGCCCGCGACACGCTGGTGCTGCCCTGGACCAGGCCGATCCTCGCGGCACTGTCGGACATGCGGCGCGAGGGCACGCACCTGGCCATCGTCGCCGACGAGTACGGCGGCACCGCGGGCATCGTCACCATGGAGGACCTGGTCGAGGAGCTCGTCGGCGATATCCGGGACGAGTACGACGTGGACGAGGCCGAGACCACCCGCCACCGCGGAGGAGACGTCGAGGTCGACGGGCTGCTCAACCTCGACGACTTCGAGGACGAGACCGGCCTGGAGCTTCCCGAGGGTCCCTACGAGACCGTTGCGGGCTTCATCATGGCGACGCTGGGCCGCGTGCCTCTGGTGGGAGACGTGGTCGAGTACGACCACCGCAAGATCTCGGTTACCGACGTCGACGGCCGGCGCGTCAGCCGGGTGCATGTGACCGCGTTTCACCCGATCCCTGTGGTGGAGCCGGAACCGGCACAGCAGCCGGAGACCGCCTAGCCCGACTCCTCGCGCGTCACCGGCCGGCGCGGCGTGGTGTCGACCGACAGCTGGAAGACGTCGGGGCGCGAGTAGTGGCCGGTGGGGTCGAACATCCCTCTTCCGTCGGAGCACCTGGAGATGTCGATCGCAGCGCTGACGATGCCTTCCTTCTCGGCCAGCGGACCGGCCAGGACCCGGCCCCCCGGGGCGACGATGGTGCTCAGCCCCCTGGCCAGCCACTCGTCGGCTCCGTAGAGCTCTTGCTTGCCAGGGACGCCGTCAGGCAGGTCGCGGCTGTTGATCGCCTGGCAGCAGCCGATCACGTACGTCCGGCCCTCCTTGGCGATGTGCTGCAGCGTGGGCACCCAGACATCGCTGGTGTCCCAAGTCGGCGCGATATAGACCTGCACGTCCTGGGCGTACAGGGTCGCCCGCGCCAACGGCATGTAGTTCTCCCAGCAGATCAGCCCACCGACCCTGCCGATCTCGGTCTGGACCACGTTGAGCGAGGAGCCGTCGCCGTACCCCCAGACCAGGCGCTCCCCACCTGTCGGCATCAGCTTGCGGTGGTGGTTGAGCAGCTCGCCGTCGGCACCGAAGTGCAGCAGAGTGTTGTACAGCGTCGAGCCCCAGCGTTCGGTCACTCCGACAGCCAGCTGCATGTGGTGCTCTCGAGCGAGGCCGGCGAGCAGCTCGGTGTCCGGCCCGGGTACCCGGACGGAGTGCTCGGCAAGCAACCGGTAGGAGGCCTGGGCCTGCTCGCTCCACGCGGGCGTGCGCCACACCCAGTCCGGGTATGCCGGCAGGAAGGACTCCGGGAAGACCAGCAGGCTGATCCCCAGGCCCGCAGCCTCCTCGACGATCGAGACGAGCTTGTCCAGCGTGGCCGCTTTGTCCAGGTGCACCGGCGCGTACTGCGCTGCCCCGACCAGTACCTCGCTCACGGCAGTCGCGCGGGGTCGTCGACCGGGAGCGCGTCGTAGGCCCAGTCCGCCCGCTTCCAGTCCGGAACGGGGGGCGGCGCGTCTAGGTGCGGGACGAAGGGGGAACGCTCCACGAGCTGGAGCTGGTGGATGTAGCGCGGGCAGTTCGGGAAGACCTCGGTCACCGCCACCCGGACGACGAGCAGGGCGCCCGGCCAGGTCGACAGCAGCGGATCGTCCGGGCCCACCGATGCCAGACCGTGGACCCGCAGGCGGCTGGGCCGTGCGAAGTCGATGAAGAGCAGCCCGACCCGGGCTGTCTCGCCGAGGTTGCCAAGGGTCAGGAACATCCCGTTGCCGTCGTAGGAGGGAAAGGCGAGTGTTGCCTGGTCGAGGGCGCGGACGAACCCGGGATCCCCGCCCTTGTAGGAACAGGTGGGCTGCCCGTCGGCAGCCACGGTGGAGACGAACATCATGTCGCGCGCCTCGATGAAGCGGCGGTCACCTTCGTCGATGTGGTCGTGCACGAGGACGTCGTTGATCCGGTCGGCGATCCGTCGGGTGTCGAACCGGTCCTGCAGCTGGCGCTGGTGGGCGGTGAACTCCATGCTCCGAAGGTACGCCCGTCTCCCGGGCCTGTGACTGCTCCTGACACAATGCCTGCCATGTCCGACGCCGCACCGTCCGAGTCGTCACCGGTCAGGCCTCGGGTCCTGTCTGGGATCCAGCCGACGGCCGACTCCTTCCATTTCGGGAACTACCTGGGCGCGTTGAGGCAGTGGGTCGCGCTCCAAGACGAGCACCAGCCGTTCTTCTTCATCGCGAATCTGCACGCGATCACCGTCGAGCAGGACCCGAAACGGCTGCGGGAGCGTTGCCTGGTCGCAGCGGCTCAGCTGATCGCGATGGGCATCGACCCGGCGCGCTCAGCGGTCTTCCTGCAGTCCCAGGTGCCCGCGCATGCCCAGCTCGGCTGGGTCCTACAGTGCCTGACCGGCTTCGGTGAGGCCCGGAGAATGACCCAGTTCAAGGACAAGTCCGCCAAGGCGGGGGAGGGCGCCGCCAGCGTCGGGCTGTTCACCTACCCGATCCTGCAGGCAGCCGACATCCTGCTCTACCGCCCGGCCTACGTGCCCGTGGGCGAGGACCAGCGCCAGCACCTGGAGCTGACCCGGGACCTGGCCGGGCGCTTCAACCACCGCTACAAGAAGACCTTCACCCTGCCTGAGCCCTACATCCTCACGTCGACGGCGAAGATCACCGACCTGCAGGACCCGACGTCCAAGATGTCGAAGTCTGCGTCGGCCCCGGGAGGCATCATCGAGATGCTCGACGACCCGAAGGCGTCGGCCAAGAAGATCCGCTCCGCGGTCACCGACTCCGGCAACGAGGTGCGCTTCGACGAGGAGGACAAGCCGGGGATCTCCAACCTGCTGACGATCTACTCGGCCCTGACCGGCAAGGCGATCTCCGACCTGGAGCAGGAGTACGCCGGTCGCGGGTACGGGGACTTCAAGGGGGAGCTGGCCGAGGTCGTCGTTGACTTCGTCACGCCGTTCCGCAATCGGGTCGGCGAGCTGATGGGCGACCGGGCCGAGCTTGAGTCGATCCTGCAGCAGGGAGCGGCCCGCGCGAACGAGGTGGCCGAACGCACCCTGGCTGACGTGTACGACCGGGTTGGCTTCCTCCGGCCGCAGGTCGGCCGCGAGCAGGGCCGCTAGGGTTTCGCGCGTGGCGACGATCGGTGTTTCGGTTGCGGTCCCTGAGCCTTGGGGTTCCCAGCTGCAGGACTATCGCCAGTCTCTCGGCGACGAGACCGCAGCGACCATCCCCACCCACATCACGTTGATGCCCCCGGTCGACGTCGACGACGCGCTTGTGCCCGGGATCCAGCAGCACCTCGCCGAGGTCTCGGCCAACAACCACGTCTTCCGGATCCACCTTCGCGGCACCGGGACCTTCCGCCCGGTCTCGCCAGTGGTCTTCGTCGGAGTCGTGGACGGGATCAGTGACTGCGAGAAGCTCGCGCTCTCGGTACGCCGCGGACCACTCGCCATCGACGCGGAGTTCCCCTACCACCCGCACGTCACCATCGCGCACCACCGTCCCGAGGCCTTGCTCGACCGGGCTTTCGCCGAGCTCGCGTCGTTCGAGTGTGAGTTCCTGGTCGAGAGCTTCTGGCTGTACGTCCACGACGACCGACGCGGCTGGAACCCGAGCCGGGACTTTCCGTTGACAGCCGCTGCCGACTGATGAGCCTCACAGGCGCCTGGCGTCGGGTGGAGCTGGCGGTCGCCCGAGCACGTGAGCGCTCCGGATGGCTGGACCACGCCCTGGCGATGCTCGGCCACTACGGCCGGGTGGATGGCAACGGCCAAGCCGGTGCGGTCACCTACTTCGCCTTCCTGGCGTTCTTCCCGATCATGGCGCTGGCGTTCTTCTTCGTCGGCTTGATCGCCAACGTCTTCCCGGGTGCCCAGGCGAGCCTCACCAGCTTCACCAACACCCTGCTGGAAGGCCTGGTAGGGGAGGCAGACGGGCGGGTCAGCCTGCGCACCTTCCAGGACAACGCCAGTACCGCCGGGCTGCTCGGCCTGGCCGGCTTCCTGTACGCCGGGCTGGGATGGATGTCGGCGATGCGTCACGCGCTGCAGACCCTCTTCGCCAAGCCCCAGGACGACCGTCCCAACCTCTTCGTGGGCAAGGCTCGCGATCTGATGACGTTGGGTGCCGTCGGGCTGATGCTCCTGGTTGCGTTCGCGGTCACGACCGCCGTCAACGGCTTCGACGACGAGATCATCGGTGGGCTCGGCCTGGACCCAGACTCCGGGCTGGCCACCCTGGGGCTCCGGCTGGTGGGTGCCGCGCTCGCCGTCGTGCTGATCACCAGCCTGCTGATGGTTCTCTACCAGCTGCTGGCCAGGCCGCGCGTCGCCCACCGCGCACTGCGCGAGGGAGCCCTCCTGGCCGCGATCGGGTTCGTGCTGCTCAAGCTGGCAGCCGACAAGCTGATCGCCCTGACCGCCGGGCGCCCGGCGTTCACCGCGTTCGGGGTCGCGCTGGTGCTGCTGGTGCTGATCAACTACTTCTCCCGGGTGGTGATGTACGGCGCAGCATGGGCCTACACCTCGCAGCGTGCCCCCGACCTCTTCGAGGATGAGCACGCCGGACCGCACTGGCGGTCACCCTCTGGCGCGTGAGCCGCCCCGGCCCCCCAGCCCGGCAACGGGGTTGAGAGAATCGGGCGGGTGAGGTTCGAACGCAAGCACGCCGTACTCCTGTTGACCATCGCCACCTGGAACCTGCTGACCTATGCGCAGTTCACCCGCGCCCTGGCGAGCACGCAGGAGGACCGCCCGACCGGGTACTACGTGGCGCACACCGTGCTGATCGTGGTGAACCTCGCTATCGCCGTGGTGCTGGCTCGCCTCGGAGCCCGCGCCTGGAAGGCCACCAGACCGACGGCGCAGTAGCCCGCGCAGCGCCGAGGGCTTCCGCTCGCCGTTACCAACGGGTATTACTGAGGGGTAGTCAGTGGTAGCCAGCGGAGGCGGAGCCCATGAGCACAGACGTCCAAGAGCCGACACCAGCCGGCAGCGCCGAGCCCTCGAAGCCTGGCCAGCGCAAGGTCACCGAGCAGGAGTCACGCGAGGTGGCCGAGGCTGCCCGGGAGACCACCTGGGAGCGGCCGAGCTTCGCCAAGGAGCTCTACCTGGGCCGGTTCAACCTGGACCTGGTCCATCCCCACCCGCAGAGCAGCCCGGAGGACGTCGAGCGCGGCGAGAAGTTCCTGGCCGAGCTGCGCGCTGTCTGCGAGAAGATCGACGGGCGGCTCATCGAGCGACAAGCCCGGGTGCGCGACGAGGACGTCGCCGCTCTCGCGGGGATCGGGTCGTTCGGCATGAAGGTCCCCCGTGAGTACGGCGGGTTGGGGCTCACCACCGCCTACTACGGACGGGCGCTGATGCTGGTGGGCTCGATCCATCCGACCCTGGGCGCTCTGCTGTCGGCGCACCAGTCGATCGGCGTACCCCAGCCGGTGAAGATGTTCGGCACCGAGGAGCAGAAGCAGCGCTTCCTGCCCCGCTGCGCGGCCGGCGCGGTCACCGCGTTCCTGCTCACCGAGCCTGACGTCGGCTCCGACCCTGCGCGCCTGGGCTGCACTGCGAAGCCCACCAAGGACGGGAAGGCCTACCTGCTCGACGGGGTGAAGCTGTGGACCACCAACGGCGTCGTCGCCGAGCTGGTCGTGGTGATGGCCTACGTGCCCAAGCACGAGGGTGGGCGGGGAGGTATCACCGCCTTCGTGGTGGAGGCGTCCAGCGAAGGGGTGACCGTCGAGAACCGCAACGAGTTCATGGGCCTGAGGGGTCTGGAGAACGGCGTCACCCGTTTCCACAACGTCCGAGTGCCGGTCGAGGACCGGCTCGGGGCCGAGGGCCAGGGCCTCAAGATCGCTCTCAGCACCCTCAACACCGGCCGGCTGTCATTGCCTGCCCTGTGCGCCGGGGCGGGGAAGTGGTCGCTGAAGATCGCCCGCGAGTGGTCCAACGAGCGAGTCCAGTGGGGAAAGCCGGTAGGCCAACACGGTGCGGTCGCAGAGAAGATCTCGTTCATCGCGGCCACCACCTTCGGGCTCGAAGCAGTGCTCGACCTGTCCTGCCAGCTTGCCGATGCAGGGAGCAAGGACATCCGCATCGAGGCCGCCCTGGCCAAGCTGTGGTCCAGTGAGATGGCCTGGAAGGTCGCTGATGAGCTCGTCCAGATCCGCGGCGGTCGCGGCTACGAGACCGCGGACTCCCAGGCCGCGCGGGGCGAGCGAGCGGTTCCGGCCGAGCAGATTCTGCGTGACCTGCGGATAAACCGGATCTTCGAGGGCTCGACGGAGATCATGCACCTGCTCATCGCCCGCGAGGCGGTCGACGCCCACCTGTCGGTCGCCGGCGATCTGGCCGTCGCTGACGCGTCTGGCAAGGACAAGGCCAAGGCCGCCGCGAAGGCCAGTGGCTTCTACGCCAAGTGGCTTCCCAAGCTCGTCGCGGGCCAGGGCAACGTCCCCACGTCGTACTCGGAGTTCGGTCCGCTGGCCAAGCACCTGCGGTACGTCGAGCGCTCCTCACGCAAGCTGGCCAGGCAGACCTTCTACGGCATGTCGCGTTGGCAGGCGAAGCTGGAGTACCGCCAGAGCTTCCTGGCCCGCATCGTCGATATCGGCGCCGAGCTCTTCGCCATCGCGGCGGTCTGCTCACGAGCCGAGATGCTTACGCAGTCCGACCCGGCCGAGGGTGCGCTTGCCTACGAGCTGGCGGAGGCTTTCTGCGAGCAGTCCCGGCTCCGCATCGAGGAGCTCTTCGGACGGCTGTGGACCAATACCGACGACGGCGACCGCGACCTGGCCGCGAACGTGCTCCAGGGCCGCTACACCTGGCTCGAGGAGGGCGTCATCGACCAGTCCGAGGGGACCGGCCCGTGGATCTCAGCCTGGGAGCCCGGTCCGAGCGAGCACGAGAACCTCTGGCGGCTCTACCAGACCTGAGCCGGGCCGAGGGTCAGCGCCTGAAGATCAGCGCTCGCTTGACCTCTTGGATCGCCTTGGTGATCTCGATGCCGCGGGGGCAGGCCTCGGTGCAGTTGAAGGTGGTGCGGCAGCGCCACACGCCTTCCTTGTCGTTGAGGATCTCCAGCCGCTGGTCGGTGCCCTCGTCGCGGCTGTCGAAGATGAAGCGGTGCGCCCCCACGATGGCCTGCGGGCCGAAGTACTGGCCGTCGGTCCAGTAGACCGGGCAGCTCGTCGTACATGCGGCACACAGGATGCACTTGGTGGTGTCGTCGAAGGCGTCGCGGTCGGTCTGGGACTGGATCCGCTCGCGGGTCGGCTCGTTGCCCGTGGTCACCAGGAACGGCATGACCGAGCGGTACGCCGCGAAGAAGGGCTCCATGTCGACGACGAGGTCCTTGAGCACCGGGAGCCCCTTGATCGGCTCGACGGTGATCGGCTTGCCGGGGTTGACGTCCTTGAGGAGCGTCTTGCAGGCGAGGCGGTTCTTCCCGTTGATGCGCATCGCGTCGGAGCCACACACCCCGTGCGCGCAGGAGCGGCGAAAAGTCAGTGAGCCGTCGATGTCCCACTTGACCTTGTGCAGTGCGTCGAGAACCCGGTCGGTGGGCTCGGCCGTGACCGTGTAGCTCTCCCACCTCGCTTCCTCGGAGACCTCGGGGTTGTAGCGGAGGATCTTGACCGTGACGTCCATCAGTACTTCCGCTCCATCGGCTTGTAACGGGTCTCGATGACCGGTTTGTAGTCCAGGCGCACCGACACGGACCCGTCGGCCGCGACCTCGCGGTAGGCCATGGTGTGGCGCAGGAAGTTCACGTCGTCACGGGTGGCGTAGTCCTCGCGGAAGTGACCGCCGCGAGACTCGTTGCGCGCCAGCGCGGAGACGACCAGGACCTCGGCAAGGTCGAGCAGGAAGCCCAGCTCGACGGCCTCGAGAAGGTCGGTGTTGAACCGCTTGCCCTTGTCCTGCACCGAGACGTTCGCGTAGCGGGCCCGCAGCCCTTCGATGTCGGACAGCGCCTGCTTGAGCGATCCCTCGGTGCGGTACACCTGCGCGTTGAGGTCCATGGTGGCCTGCAGTTCCTGGCGGATGGCAGCGACCCGCTCGGTCCCGTTGCCATCGCGCATCGACTCGATCATCGAGACCACCAGCGACTCCGGGGCCTCCGGCAGGTCGGTGTACTCCGCTGTCGCGGCGTACCCCGAGGCGTAGAGGCCGGCCCGGCGCCCGAACACGTTGATGTCCAGTAGTGAGTTCGTGCCGAGCCGGTTCGCTCCGTGCACCGACACGCAGGCCACCTCCCCGGCCGCGTACAGGCCAGGGATCACGGTGTCGTTGTCCGACAGCGCCTCGCCCTTGATGTTCGTCGGCACGCCGCCCATGGCGTAGTGCGCGGTCGGGAAGACCGGGATCATCTCGGTGTAGGGCTCAACACCCAGGTAGGTCCGCGCGAACTCGGTGATGTCAGGGAGCTTGGCGTCGATCTGCTCCCTGGGCAGGTGGGTCAGGTCCAGGTAGACGTACGCCTTGTCGGGACCGGCGCCGCGCCCCTCTCGCACCTCGTTGGCCATCGCCCGCGCCACCATGTCCCGTGGCGCCAGGTCCTTGATCGTTGGCGCGTAGCGCTCCATGAAGCGCTCGTTCTCGCTGTTGCGCAGGATGCCACCCTCACCGCGGGCCGCCTCCGAGAGCAGCACACCCAGGCCCGCCAGGCCGGTCGGGTGGAACTGGAAGAACTCCATGTCCTCCAGCGGCAGCCCCTTGCGCCACACGATGCCCATGCCGTCGCCGGTGAGGGTGTGGGCGTTGGAGGTGGTGCGGAATACCTTGCCGAAGCCGCCGGTGGCGAGGATCACTGCCTTGGCCTGGAAGACGTGCAAGTCACCGGTGGCCAGCTCGTAGGCCACCGCTCCGGTCACCGCACCGTCGACATAGAGCAGGTCCAGTACGTAGAACTCGTTGTAGAACTCGACGTTGTGCTTGATGCACTGTTGGTACAGCGTCTGCAGGATCATGTGACCGGTGCGGTCGGCGGCGAAGCAGGACCGGCGTACGGCGGCCTCGCCGTGGTTGCGGGTGTGCCCGCCGAAGCGGCGCTGGTCGATCTTGCCCTCCTCGGTCCGGTTGAAGGGCAGGCCCATCTTCTCCAGGTCGAGGACCGCGTCGATGGCCTCCCTGGCCATCACCTCCGCGGCATCCTGGTCCACCAGGTAGTCGCCACCCTTGACCGTGTCGAAGGTGTGCCACTCCCAGTTGTCCTCCTCGACGTTGGCCAGCGCGGCGCACATGCCGCCCTGGGCGGCGCCCGTGTGTGAGCGCGTGGGATAGAGCTTGGTCAGAACCGCCGTGCGGGTGCGCTGGCCGGCCTCGAGCGCCGCGCGCATCCCGGCGCCACCGGCGCCGACGATGACCACGTCGTACTTGTGGAACGTGACTGTGCTTGCCATCGGTGGATCAGCCCCTGCATGCCGCGAGCTGCGCGGCCTGGGTCGGGTCCGCGCACGGGTCGAAGGTGAAGATCACCAGCGTGCCCAGGGCGAGGACGATGAACGCCGAGAAGTAGAGCAGCGTCTTCAGTACGAAGCGCGTCGTCTCCTTGGTCGTGTAGTCGTTGATGATCGTTCGGAGACCGTTCATGCCGTGCAGCTCGGCGAGCCAGAGCATGGCCAGGTCCCAGGTCTGCCAGAACGGGTCGGCCCACTTGCCCGCCACGAACGCGAAGTCGATGCGATGGATGCCCTCGCCCAGCATGAGGTTGACGAAGAGGTGGCCGAAGACGAGCACGAGCAGCAGCACGCCCGAGCCACGCATGAACAGCCAGCTGTTGAGCTCGAAGTTGCCGCGGTCGGTCGCGCGGCTCCGGGGTGCCTGCAGGGTGGGTACGGACATGTCAGCTCCCGAAGACGTTGCTCAGGTGGCGCACCACGAACGGAGCCATCAGCGCGACCCAGAGCGCGATGACGCCGTACGCCATCTGCCTGTGGAATCGCGGGCCCTGCGACCAGAAGTCGACCAGGATGATCCGGATGCCGTTCAGCCCGTGGAAGACCACCGCTGCGACGAGTCCGATCTCCATCACCCCGACGATGGGGTTCTTGTAGGTCTCGACCGCGACGTTGTAGGCCTCCGGCGAGACCCGCACCATCGCGGTGTCGATCACGTGAGCGAAGAGGAAGAAGAAGATCACCACACCGGTAATGCGGTGGGCCACCCACGACCACATGCCTTCGCGGCCGCGGTACAGGGTTCCTACCGGAGAGCTGGCCAAGGGAAATCCTCCGAACTCGAGCTCGCTCTGCTGACGTCTCCGCCCTGGAAATCTGCCCAAGGGCATCGAGCGCACTCTATCGGCGCGTCTCGGCAACGACCGACGGGGAGGCTGTGAAATCAATTACCGCACGGCTGTGTGACGAAAAGCTCCAGGCGCAGGTTCAGGCCGTGGGTCGGTCGTCGACCGTCCTCGCAGGGCTGCGGTCAGGCGGTCAGGCGGTCTGTGCGGTAGCCGCGAGGCTGGTGACCGCCCGCAGGAACTGCCCGGCCTCGCGTACGGCGGCCTTGGCCTCCGGAGTCATGCTGGGGAAGGCCTGGAAGACGTGCACCTGGCCCGGCCAGATCTGCAGCGTGACGGGGACCCCTGCCTGTGCCAGCGAGTTTGCCATGCGCTCGGAGTCGGGCAGCAGGCACTCGGTGTCACCGACCTGGATCAGGGTCGTCGGCCAGCGGCGCTTGTCCTTGGCCAGCACGTCCAGGTGCGGGTCGTTGGGCGCCAGCCTGCCGGCGTACGCCCTTCCGCTCCACTCGGCGCCCTTGGGGAAGATGAAGGGGTCGCGGTGCTCCTTGTCCGCGGCGAAGGCCTTCTCGCCGGTGAGGTCGAGGAAGGGTGAGAGCAGCAGGGCTCCGGCCGGCATCGGCAGTCCCCGCTCGTCGAGGTCGGCCAGCAGCCGGGAGACCAGGTGGCCTCCCGCGGAGTCTCCGGCCAGCGTGATCAGCGACGGGTCGTAGCCGCGCGTGAGCAGCATCTGGTAGGCCGTGAGGGCGTCGTCGGCCGCAGCCGGGAACGGGTGCTCGGGCGCCAGCCGGTAGTCGAGGACCAGTGCCGAGGACCCCGACGTCTTGCACAGTCCCGACGCCAGGCCCTTGTGGGTGTCGGGGGAGCAGCCTACGAAGCCCCCGCCGTGGAGGTAGAGGATGACCCGGCCGGCGTCCTCGGCCTCGGGGTTGTCGAGCCAGAGCCCGCGGATGCCGTTGCTGCGCAGGTTCGAGACCGTGATCCCGGCCGAGGTTCCTTGGTGTGCCGCCGCCTTGTCGATCAACGGACGGGCGACCTTGAGCGCGAGCCGGCTGTGGTGCCCGACTTCGAGCAGGGGCCGGACCAAGGCGGTCAGACCCAGAGCGAAGAGCCTGCTCTGACGGCTCGCGGGGCGGCTCGGGTCGTACCCGAGCTTGGAGCCAGTCGGCGCGGTGCGGGTCATCCAGTGCTCCTTTGCACGTCGAATCCGCCTTGTTTTGAGCCAGATTCGTGGGTCTCGCTGCTCGAAGGCTGCCATACCACCGGTATCTAAGGAAGCACCCTGACCAAGAATCCCGAAACGTGTCCGATTCCGATCGGGCATGCCCCTGTTACCCGTCAGTCAACCTTCGTATGGCTCATCTCACCCATGGCTGCGGTGCCCTCGGGCGCGCTGCGGCCGTAACCTTCGGCATATGGAGCACCTGTCACTCCTTGCCGGTGGGCAGGAGCACACCGTCGCGGACTGGGAGCGCGAGGCTGCCGCGGTCCTGCGCAAAGCTGGCCGGCTCGGTGCCGAGGACCCTGACTCCGCGGTCTGGGAGAAACTCACCCGTACGACGCTGGACGGCATCCGCGTCACGCCGCTCGGCACTCCCGGTGAGTTCCGGGCCGACTCCTACACCCGGGGCACCTCGCTGGACAGGGGCGACCTGGGCTGGGACATCCGAGCGCACCTCGGCGACCCCGACGCCGGGCTGGCCGCCGAGGCCGCCGTCGCCGACCTGGAGAACGGCGTCACCAGTCTCTGGCTCACCGTCGGCCGTGGCGGCATCGCCATCGCCGACCTGCGTGCGGTCCTTGAGAAGGTCTATCTCGACTTGGCGCCGGTCGTGCTCGACGCCGACCAGCCTGTCGCGGCCGCTGAGGCATTTCTTGCCTTGCTCGGTGAGCGAGGGCTTACCGCAGCCCCGGGCAGCAACCTCGGAGCCGATCCGATCGGCCGCGCGCTGCGTGGCGGTGGCCGCTCGGTCGACGTCGCACCCACTGTCGACCTCGCACGCATCGTCGAGCTGGCACAGGGGGCCGGCACGAGGGCAATGGTGGTGGACGCCACCGCCCTCCACGACGCCTGGGCGACCGATGCGCAGGAGCTCGGCTACAGCCTCGCCGTTGGTGTCACCTACCTGCGGCAGCTCGTCGCAACCGGGCTCGACGTGGCGACCGCAGCGTCGCTCATCGAGTTCCGCTACGCGGCCACCGTCGAGCAGTTCCCGACGATCGCGAAGCTGAGGGCCGCCCGTCGGCTGTGGCAGCGCGTGCTCGAGCTCTCCAGTGTTCCCGGGGCCCCTGCCCAGGTGCAGCACGCCGTGACAAGTCGGCAGATGATGACCAAGCACGACCCATGGGTGAACATGCTCCGCGGCACCGTGGCGGCCTTCGCTGCGGGTGCGGGCGGTGCGGCCTCGGTCACGGTGCTGCCCTTCGACACCGCGCTCGGCCTCCCCGACGCGTTCAGCAGGCGCATCGCCCGTAACACCTCGTCACTGCTGATCCACGAGGCCCACGTCGCCAGGGTCACCGACCCGGCTGGCGGGTCGTATGCCGTCGAACAGCTCACCGACGACCTGTCCGCTGCAGGCTGGGCCCAGTTCTGCGAGCTCGAGGCGGAGGGTGGCGTCGTGGCCTCGCTCGCCAAGGAGCGCGGAGGCCTCCTCGACCGGGTCGAGGAGCAGGGCAAGCTGCCACGTCTGCAGCAGATCCGTACGCGGAAGCGGCCCATCACTGGGCTCACAGAGTTCCCGAACCTGGGCGAGGTCCTCCCGGACCGCCGGCCCCACCCTGAGCATGCCCCGAGCGCCGACGGCTACGGCATCGAGTTCGAGGCGCTGCGTGACCAGCCGGTCGCCACGCCTGTACTCCTGGCAACGATGGGCAGCGTCGCGGCGCACACCGCACGCGCCACCTTCGCCCACAACCTGCTCGCTGCCGGCGGCGTCGAGACCGTGAGCACTGGGCCGAGCGAGTCGGGTGCCGACCTGGTAGCGGCCTACCAGGGTCAGCCCGTCGTCTGCCTGTGCGGCACCGATGCGGCGTACGCCGGGTGGGGAGCTGAGGCCATCGCGGCTCTCCGGGAGGCGGGTGCGTCGTACCTGATCCTCGCAGGCAAGCCGGGTGCGGGCATCGTCGTCGACGACAGTGCAGCGATGGGCATCGACGCACTCGCGTTCCTCACCCGGGTGCGAGAGGAGCTGGGCACGTGAGCATCCCCGAGTCGTTCGCCGGCCTGCCACTGGAGGCTGGTGGTCAGTCAGACGCCGCGACCCGCGAGCAGGAGCCGTGGCTGTCACCCGAGGGCATCCCGATCAAGGGGCTGTACACGTCCGCCGACCTCGACGGGCTCGACGCCACCGCGACCTTCCCCGGCCTGGCGCCCTTCCTGCGCGGGCCCTATCCGACGATGTACACCACCCAGCCGTGGACGATCCGCCAGTACGCGGGCTTCTCCACCGCGGAGGAGTCCAACGCCTTCTACCGGCGCAACCTGAAGGCGGGCCAGAAGGGGCTCTCGGTCGCCTTCGACCTGGCGACCCACCGGGGCTACGACTCCGACCACCCTCGGGTTGCCGGGGACGTCGGCATGGCCGGAGTGGCGATCGACTCGATCTACGACGCGCGCACGCTGTTCGACGGCATCCCGCTCGACCAGATGTCGGTGTCGATGACGATGAATGGCGCGGTACTGCCGGTCCTGGCTCTCTACGTCGTGGCGGCCGAGGAGCAGGGGGTGAAGCCGGAACAGCTCACCGGGACCATCCAGAACGACATCCTCAAGGAGTTCATGGTCCGCAACACCTACATCTACCCCCCTTCGCCGAGCATGCGGATCATCTCCGACATCTTCGCGTTCACCTCGGCGAGGATGCCGCGCTTCAACTCGATCTCGATCTCGGGATACCACATCCAGGAGGCGGGGGCCACCCAGGATCTCGAGCTGGCCTACACGCTCGCCGACGGTGTCGAGTACATCCGCGCCGGTCTCGACGCGGGCATCGACATCGACAAGTTCGCCCCGCGGCTCAGCTTCTTCTGGGCGATCGGGATGAACTTCTACATGGAGATCGCCAAGATGCGCGCCGCCCGCGCGCTGTGGGCACGGCTCGTCTCACAGTTCGACCCGCAGAACCCGAAGTCCCTCTCGCTGCGAACCCACTCGCAGACCAGTGGCTGGTCCCTGACCGCCCAGGACGTCTTCAACAACGTCGGGAGGACCTGCATCGAGGCGATGGCGTCCACCCAGGGGCACACCCAGTCGCTGCACACCAACGCCCTTGACGAGGCCATCGCCCTACCGACCGACTTCTCCGCGCGCATCGCGCGCAACACCCAGCTGCTGCTCCAGCAGGAGTCGGGTACGACCAGCACGATCGACCCTTGGGCCGGCTCGTACTACGTCGAGCGCCTTACCCAGGACCTGGCCGAGCGTGCCTGGGCGCACATCACCGAGGCCGAGCAGGCCGGGGGCATGGCCAAGGCGATCGAGGCCGGCATCCCCAAGATGCGCATCGAGGAGGCTGCCGCCCGTACCCAGGCCCGGATCGACTCCGGCGCCCAGAAGGTCATCGGCGTCAACACCTATCGCTTGGCCGACGAGGACCGGCTCGACGTCCTCAAGGTCGACAACAAGGCGGTGTACGCGGCACAGCTGGCCAAGCTCGAGCGGCTGCGCGCCGAGCGAGACCCGGACGCCGTACGTCGGGCGCTCGAGGCCCTGACCGGCTCCGCCGCGGCCGGTCACCAGCACGGTGGGTCGCTCGACGGGAACCTGCTGGCGCTTGCCGTGGACGCGGCCCGGGCCAAGGCGACTGTCGGCGAGATCTCCGACGCCCTGGAGAAGGTCTACGGCCGCCACCAGGCAGTGATCCGTACCATCTCAGGTGTGTACCGCAGCGAGTCGAAGCGCTCCGGAGCCGACCACGAGGCTCTGCAGAAGGTGCTTGCCGCGACGGAGAAGTTCGAGCAGGACGAGGGTCGCCGCCCGCGGATCCTGGTGGCCAAGATGGGCCAGGACGGACATGACCGCGGCCAGAAGGTCATCGTCACAGCCTTCGCCGACCTCGGGTTCGACGTCGACGTGGGGCCGCTGTTCGCCACGCCAGAGGAGGTCGCCCAGCAGGCGGTCGACGCCGACGTACACATCGTGGGAGTCAACTCGCTTGCAGCCGGACACCTGACGCTGGTCCCCGCTCTCCGCGCCGCGCTCGCCGAACTCGGCCGGCCCGACATCATGATCGTCGTCGGCGGGGTCATCCCGCCTGACGACGTTCCGACCCTCCTGGAGATGGGCGCGGCTGCGGTCTTCGGGCCTGGCACGGTCATCGCGGATGCGGCGATCGGTCTGCTCGACAAGCTGTCGAAGTCGCTCTCGCACTGATGGTCGACGTCCCTGCCCTCGTCGCAGGTGTCCGGGCCGGTCGCCGTGCCGACATCTCCCGGGCCATCACGCTGGTCGAGTCGTCCCGACCCGACCACCGGGTCGACGCCCGCGAGCTGCTCTCGGCACTGGCCGACCGGGACGGCGGCTCGGTCAGGGTGGGCATCTCCGGAGTCCCGGGCGTGGGAAAGTCGACGTTCATCGAGGCTCTCGGCACCTTCCTGACCCAGGCCGGCCATCGCGTCGGGGTTCTCGCCGTGGACCCTTCCTCGATCCGCACCGGCGGCTCGGTCCTGGGGGACAAGACGCGGATGGCGAGGCTCTCCGCCGACCCGGACGCCTACATCCGGCCGTCGCCCAGCGCGGGCACCCTCGGTGGGGTGGCGCGTGCCACCACCCAGGCAATGCTCGTGCTGGAGGCTGCCGGCTACGACGTCGTGCTGGTCGAGACGGTAGGCGTCGGCCAGTCCGAGGTCACCGTCGCGGGCATGGTCGACACTTTCCTCTTCCTCACCCTCGCCCGCACCGGCGATCAGCTCCAGGGAATCAAGAAGGGCATCTTGGAGATCGCCGACGTGATCGCGGTGAACAAGGCGGACGGCTCCCACGAGATCGAGGCCAAGGGCGCCGCCAAGGAGCTGGCGGGTGCGCTGCACTTCGTCTACCGCGGCAGCGCAGCCACCGGGGCGTGGGTTCCTCCGGTGCTCACCTGTTCCGGACTCGAGAGGGTCGACGTGGACAAGGTGTGGGAGCGAGTCCTCGCCCATCGGGAGGCGCTCGGCGAGGATGGCCTGGCCGGCAAGCGCGCCGAACAGCGGCTCGAGTTCACCTGGGCCCTGGTGCGTGACGAGCTGGCGGAGCGGCTTCGCCGCTCGCCGGGAGTCGCGCGAGTACGCGCCGAGGTGCGTCGCGCGGTTCTCTCCGGGGAGCTGCCCGCAACGCTGGCCGCCGACCAGCTCCTGGCGGCGTACGACGAACGCTGACGTCCGGGGAAATATTGCCTGGCAGCCCTTCCACTCTGCGGATGTGCCACCTAGTGTCCAAAGGGCATGGGTCCGGAGGGGGACCAATTCTCAGGAGTGCACACAATGCAGCCTTCGTCGTTCAGCGGCAGGGTGGCAGTTCTTGCCACGGCTTCCGCGCTAGTTCTGTCCGCCGGCGTCATCGGCGCCTCGGCGGCCCCCAAGACCGCCCCCGCGCCGTCGGCGGGGCATGCGGCCAACGCTGATCGAACCCCGAGAACCGGGGTGGACCGGTCGAGCGCCTTGGTAAGGCTGACCGGTCGACCACTTGCCACCGCGGCCAAGACCCGGCCGGCACGCGGCAAGCAGCTCGCGTTCAGAAGCGCTGCGGTGCGCAGCCACCGCGCCAAGCTCGCTGAAGGCCGCAGCACGTTCGCCAGGTGGCTCAAGCGCAACGCCCCCCAGGCGCGGGTCACCAGCTCGTACGACGTCGCGCTGAACGCGGTGGCCGTCCGGCTGAACGGCACCAGGATCGGCGCCCTCAGAGCCGCCCCGGGAGTCACCTTTGTCGGCTACCAGAAGAACTACGCACCGAGCGCTGACCCGGACCTGTCCCTGATCAAGGCCGAGGCCGGGTGGGTCGCAGCCGACCCTCCGGGCGGTGCCTCGAACGCCGGCACCGGAGTCCAGGTCGGCGTGGTCGACACCGGGATCGACCAGACTCACCCCTGCTTCGACGACGAAGGGTTCCCGGCGACGACCCAGCGAGGTGACACCCGCTTCACCAACAACAAGGTGATCGTGGCCAGGGTGTTCATGAACAAGGCCGACAACCGGGGTTACACCGCCGAGGCCATCCAGGACCACGGCAGCCACGTCGCGGGCACAGTCGCGTGCAACTACCAGACCCCCGCCTCGGTCGGCGGAGCCGACATCCCCTACGACCCGAGCGGGGTGGCGCCGGGCGCGCAGCTCGGTAACTACAACGTCTTCCCCGGGCTCGTAGGCAACGCTCGCAGCGAGGACATCCTCAACGCCCTCCAGGCCGCGGCCGAGGACGGCATGGACGTGATCAACATGAGCCTCGGCGGCGACGCGAGTGGCAACC
Source organism: uncultured Actinomycetota bacterium (assembly GCA_963769585.1). Classification (GTDB taxonomy): domain Bacteria; phylum Actinomycetota; class Actinomycetes; order Propionibacteriales; family Nocardioidaceae; genus SSC3. The sequence goes on along the minus strand of CAVYMJ010000006.1, from coordinate 2,354,699 downwards.
AGGACCTACTCACCAACGCCGTGAACAACCTGGATCGCGCCAACATCGTCGTCGCGGTCTCGGCGGGCAACGACGGTCCCGGCCACTACACGGTCGGCTCGCCCGGTTCGGCCGAGCGGGCTCTGACCGCAGGCGCGTCGACCGTCGGCCACTTCGTGGGGGTGCCAATCTCCGCGGGCGGCTCCGTTGTCGCCGTTGCCGCAGCAAGCGAGTTTGCCCCCATTGACGCGGACCTCACCGCGCCACTGTCGCTGGCGACCGGATCCCCCTTGGGGAACGGCTGTGACGCCGGACAGTTCTCTGGAACCGCTGGCACGATCGCGCTGGTCTCCCGCGGGGTCTGCACCTTCAGCCAGAAGGTCTTCAACGCTGAGGGCGCGGGAGCGGTTGCGGTCATCGTGGTGAACAACGTGCCGGGGGACCCGATCGCGATGTCGACAACCCCCGCGTTCCCGACCTCGATCCCAGCCGTGCAGGCCGGGCTCGCCGCACGGGACGACCTGGTGGCCCTAGCCGGCCAGGACGTGACGATCGGAGCGGACCCGGCGTACGTCGCGTCCGGGTTCGACAACATCATGGCCAACTTCTCCAGCCAGGGACCGACCGACGTCGACTTCAGGGTCAAGCCAGACCTGGTGGCCCCTGGGGTAAACGTTCTGTCGTCGGTCACGCAGCACTCGTGTGACCCGGTCCCGGCGGAGGGCTGCTGGGCGTTCTTCCAGGGCACGTCGATGGCAAGCCCGCACCTCGCCGGCACCGCAGCGGTGGTTCGCCAGGCGCACCCGGCGTGGTCGGCCTGGCAGGTGAGGTCTGCGATCGTCAACACCGCCCAGGAGGGCTTGCTGACCAGGGCCACGGCCATCAGCACACTGCAGACCGATGTCCAGGTCGTCGGCGCAGGCCTGGCCGACGTCGAGGCGGCTGTCCGTGCGCGGGTAGCGCTTTCGTCGGTCAGCACCAGCTTCGGCGCCATTCCCAGCCGCAACGGTGCATCGCAGACGCGCGCCGTGACGGTCACCAACCTCGGTGGTGCAGCCTTGACCTTGCCGGTCTCGGTCACGGGTAGTTCGGCGTTCTCGGTCGCTCCGGCCAGCGTCACGCTGTCACCAGGAGCGTCCGCGACCCTGACAGTGCGCTTCGTCCCCAACAGCGCCGTGCCCGCCGACAACCAGGCGACGTTGCGGCTAGGAGACGATGCTCACTCGGTGCTCTACGCCTTCGTGAAGTAGGTACCGCACAACCACCCCACGCGGTCGGATAGCGTGGCGGGGTGGACGTGGGTGCAGTGGTGGACTCGCTCGAAAGCGAGCTGATCGAGTTGCGCCGTGACATCCACGCCCACCCCGAGCTGTCCTGGCACGAGGAGCGCACCACAGCGCTTGTTGCCGACCGTCTTGCGATGGCGGGCGTCGCGGTCAAGCTGATGCCCAAGGGCGGGCTCGTCGCCGACATCGGCAGAGCCGGCCCGATCGTGGCGCTCAGAGCCGATCTCGATGCACTACCGGTAGACGACCGCACCGAGGACCCGTGGTCCAGCAGGGTCGCGGGCGTCGCTCACGCGTGCGGACACGACGTACACACCGTGGCCCTGCTCGGCGCCGGGCTGGCCCTCGCGGAAGCGGACCTACCCGGCCGCGTGCGGCTGTTATTCCAGCCGGCCGAGGAAGTCATGCCCGGCGGGGCTTTGGAGATGATTGCCGCCGGAGTGCTCGACGGGGTCACCCAGGTGTTCGGCCTGCACTGTGACCCGTCGCTGGACGTGGGCTCGATCGGGCTGAGGGACGGACCGATGACCGGCGCCGCCGACTCGCTCTCGGTCAGGCTGTCCGGCAAGGGCGGTCACACCAGCCGGCCACACCTGACCCAGGACCTGACCTTCGCGCTCGGTGCCCTCGTGACCCAGCTGCCCGCGGCCCTCTCCCGGCGACTCGACCCCCGAGCCGGTGCCAGTGTCGTCTGGGGGATGGTGCGCTCGGGCTCGGCGACCAATGTCATCCCGTCGGCGGGTGAGCTGTCAGGCACGGTGCGGATGCTCGACGCGGTGGCGTGGGCCGAGTCCGAGGAGCTCGTTCGCGAGCTGGTCGAGCAGATCGTCGCGCCGTACGGCGTAGGGACCGAGATCACCTACCTGCGCGGAGTGCCGCCCGTGGTCAACGAGGCCGGTGCGACCCGGCTGCTGGGCGGCGCCGCAGCGGTTGTCGTGGGGGCCGACAACGTGGTTGCCACCTCTCAGAGCCTGGGCGGGGAGGACTTCGCCTGGTACCTGGATACGGTCCCCGGTGCGATGGCCCGGCTGGGGACGCGCACGCCGGGCGGGCCAACCTACGACCTGCACCAGGGTGACTTGCGCATCGACGAGGGGAGCACAGCCATCGGGGCGCGCCTGCTGGCGACGGCGGCTTGGCATGCACTTGCCGTGCAAACCGGGCACTAACGACTCGGTAACAACTCCACGTGGGAGGTAAAGCGCCTCTGGACAGGGCTCGATGCGGGTCTAAGGTGGCGAACATCAGCGCCCCGAGGCGCAAACGAATGAGGGAGGAATCTTGCGCAGACTCAGCAAGATCTCAGTCACAGCCATCGCGTTGGTGCTCACACTTGGAGCCTGCGCGGATGACAGCACGGATACCACGCCCGAACCAGGTGGCAGCCCCACCGAAGCCGCGGTCAAGATCGGTCTCGCCTATGACGTCGGCGGACGTGGTGACCAGTCGTTCAACGACGCTGCAGCCGCGGGCCTCGACAAGGCCAAGGCCGACTTCGGTGTCGAAGCCCAGGAGTCGGCCGCCGTCAACGGTGAACCCGAGTCTGCCCGCGAGGAGCGACTCATCCAGATGGCCGAGGGTGGCTTCAACCCTGTGATCGGGGTCGGGTTCGCCTACGCTCCCGCTATCGCCAAGGTTGCCCCTCAGTACCCCGACGTCCAGTTCGGCCTGATCGACAGCACGGACGCCACCGGCGCCAACATCGCCAACCTCACCTTCGCCGAGGAGCAGGGCTCGTTCCTGGTCGGTGCGGCTGCCGCGCTGAAGTCCAAGTCCGGTCACATCGGCTTCGTGGGTGGTGTCAACGTGCCGCTCATCGTGAAGTTCGAGGCGGGCTACGAGGCTGGCGCCAAGGCTGTCAACCCGGACATCAAGATCGAGGCGACCTACCTGACCCAGCCGCCGGACTTCTCCGGCTTCGGTGACCCGGCCAAGGGCAAGACCGCGGCCGAGGGGCAGTTCGACGCCGGTGCGGACGTCGTCTTCCAGGTGGCAGGTGGCTCGGGTCTCGGAGTGTTCCAGGCAGCCAGGACGGCCAAGGGCCTGGCGATCGGTGTCGACTCCGACCAGATCAACACCGTCCCGGCGAACCTGAAGAGCGTCATCATGACCTCGATGCTCAAGCGGGTCGACGTCGCGGTCTACAACTACATCAAGAGCTTCGTGGACGGGTCACCGCTCTCCGGTGAGGTCAAGTCCGACCTCGAAGGTGGCGGCGTGGATTACTCCATGACGGGTGGCCAGATGGATGACATCGCCACCAAGCTCGATGAGTTCAAGCAGCAGATCATCGACGGGACGATCACGGTCCCCTCGACGAAGTAGCACAGGCAGAACGGGGTGAGCCCGGGGCGGACGCGGTAGCGTGCGTCCTGGGCTCACCGCCTGTGTGGAGGTTTCGTGAGGAGGGGTTCGAGATCGACGTCAAGGTTCCACAGGTAAGCGACGGCGACCAGATCGCCGTGCGGCTGACCGGCATTGGGAAACGGTTCCCCGGGGTCATCGCCAACGACGACGTGAACCTCGTCGTACGACCGGGCACGGTGCATGCGCTGGTTGGGGAGAACGGCGCCGGCAAATCGACCCTGATGAAGATCCTCTACGGTGTGCAACGGCCCGACTCCGGGAGCATCGAGGTGGCCGGACGCACGATCACCTTCGGGTCGCCGGCAGACGCGATCGCGGCCGGCATCGGCATGGTCTTCCAGCACTTCATGCTTGCCGACAACCTGACCGTGCTGGAGAACGTCGTTCTCGGCGCGGAGAAGCTGCATGGCAGCGGGGAGCGCGCCAAGAAGCGGATCCTCGACCTGGCCGAGGCGTACGGGTTCGACCTGGACCCGGACCGTCTGGTCGAGCACCTCGGGGTGGGAGACCGGCAGCGCGTGGAGATCCTCAAGGTGCTCTACCGCGGCGCGAAGACGATCATTCTGGACGAGCCGACCGCTGTGCTCGTGCCCCAGGAGGTCGACGAGCTCTTCGACAACCTGCGCGACCTCAAGGCCGAAGGTCTCACCGTGCTGTTCATCTCGCACAAGCTCGACGAGGTGCTCTCGGTCGCCGACGAGGTCACCGTGATGCGCCGGGGTACCACGATCTCGACCGTCGACCCTGCCAAGACAACGGCTCGCGAGCTGGCCGAGCTCATGGTCGGGTCGGAGCTTCCCTCCCCGAGCACCGAGGAGTCGACGGTCACCGACGAGGTACTGCTCGAGGTCAGCGGCCTGAACCTGGCCGACGCGCACGGTGGCCGGGACCGGCTCACCGACGTCTCGTTCACCATCCACAGGGGTGAGGTGCTTGGCATTGCGGGCGTCGAGGGCAACGGCCAGGCCGAGCTCGTCGAGGCTGTGATGGGTATGCGCAAGGCCCGCGGCACCATCGAGCTCACCGGTTCCGAGATCTCGCACTGGCCCACCGCGCGGCGCCGCGAGGCCGGGATCGGGTACGTCCCCGAGGACCGCCAACGTCACGGCCTGCTGCTGGACGCCCCTCTGTGGGAGAACCGCATCCTCGGCCACCAGACCCGGGAGCCGAACGTCTCCGGGCCCTTCATCGACAGACGCGGGGCGCGCAAGGACACCGAGCGCATCGTCGATGCGTACGACGTACGGACACCGGGCATCGACACAACCGCTCGTGCGCTCTCCGGCGGCAACCAGCAGAAGCTGATCGTCGGACGCGAGATGAGCGGCGACCCAGTCCTGCTGATCGCGGCACACCCGACCCGCGGCGTGGACGTTGGTGCGCAGGCAGCGATCTGGGACCACATCAAAGAGGCGAGACGGCGCGGGCTCGCGGTCCTGCTGATCTCGGCCGACCTCGACGAGCTCATCGGCCTCTCCGACACCATCCAGGTCATGCTGCGCGGCCGACTGGTCGGCACGGTCGACCCGCAGACAGTGACCCCCCAGCAGCTCGGGTCGGCGATGACCGGGGCGGAGGTGCCGGCCGGATGAGGTTCGACGTACGACAGATGGGTCTCAACCTGGCCGCGCCGTTGCTGGCGGTCGTCTTCGCCATGGCGGTCACCAGCATCGTGCTGGTTGCCGCGGGCGACCCCGTCGGGCTGGTCTGGGAGACGATCTTCACCCGCCCCAAGCCCCGCAACGTCGTCAACATCCTGAACTCCGGTTCGGTGCTCTATCTCTCGGCCCTGGCTGCGGCGGTCGGCTTCCGGATGAACCTGTTCAATATCGGTGTCGACGGGCAGTACCGAATCGCGGCGTTCGTGGCGGCGTACGTAGCGGGCGAGGCTTGGCTGCCGGGCTTCTTCAACGTGCTGCTGGCGCTGTTCGTGGCGATGCTCGTCGGGGCTATGTGGGCCGGCATCGCGGGGCTGCTGAAGGTGACCCGAGGGGTCAGCGAGGTCATCTCCACGATCATGCTCAACGCGATCGCGACGCTGCTCGTGGCCTACATGCTGCGACAGGTCGCGGTGAAGGGCAGCAACAACATCAGCACCACTCCGCTCCCGGAGAGCAGTCGGCTCAAGGGCTTCGACTTCGTGTCGGGAGCGGCGAACACGGTGTACACCTTGGCTCTGTTGGCCGTCCTCGCCGGCCTGTTCTACTGGCTGCTGCTGAGCCGGACCAGGTTCGGGTTCAACCTGCGGGCCACCGGTCAGTCGGAGAGCGCAGCCGTGGCCAGCGGGGTCAGCGTGGGGCGCATGGTCGTCTACTCGATGTTGATCAGCGGTGCCATCGCGGGGTTGATCGGAATGCCTTTGCTCTTCGGGGACTCCCACTCCTATGGCGTCACGTTCCAGCCCGGCCTCGGGTTCGCCGGCATTGCTGTCGCGCTGCTGGGGCGCAACCATCCGGTGGGCATCGGCTTTGCGGCGCTCCTCTTCGCCTACCTGAACGAGCAGGCGAACCCGCTTCAGATCAAGGCCGGTGTCTCCGACGAGATCGTGAACATCATCCAGGGCGTGATCGTGCTCTCCGTGGTCATCGCCTATGAGGTCGTGCGGCGCTACAACGCCGCGGCCGAGCAGCGGAAGGTCGCTCAGGAGCTCGGCGAGGGCAAGCCCGCGCCCCGGACGCCGGAGGAGGTGGCGTAGTGGCCACGACTGCAGCACCCGCGGGTGCGCCTGTGGACGAGGGGAAGAAGTTCAAGCTCACCTGGCCTTGGATGTTCTTCGCGATCGCCGGCCTCATCATCGTCTTCGCCGTACTGCGCGTTGTGACCGGAGCCGACGACGTCGCGTCTTCGGGGACGTTGCGTGCCGCCATCCGCGCCGCGATGCCGATCGCCCTCGCCGGACTCGGCGGTCTGTGGGCCGAACGGGCAGGCGTGGTCAACATCGGCCTCGAAGGCATGATGATCATGGGCACCTTTGGGGCTGGGTTCGCCGGCTACCAATGGGGGATGTGGGCAGGAGTGGTCTTTGCGCTCGCCTTCGGTGCGCTGGCCGGACTCCTCCACGCCATTGCCACAGTCGGCTTCGGTGTCGACCACATCGTCTCCGGCGTGGCGATCAACGTGATCGCGCTCGGTGCCGCCCAGTACCTGGCCGACATCGCCTTCACCGGGAAGCCCGGTGGTGGGCCGACCCAGTCACCCCAAGTCACTCCGCTGCCCAGGTTCAACATCCCGGGTCTGGCGGACGCGGCGAAGGCGGTCGAGGACAAGCACTGGTTCGTGGTCTCCGACGCGGCCGCCTTCGTGGGTGGGTTCGCCACCCGGGTCTCGCTGCTCACCCTGCTCGGTATCTCGCTGTTCGTGATCACCTGGTGGGTCCTGTGGCGCACGACTTTCGGCCTTCGGGTCCGCGCCTGTGGAGAGAGCCCGACGGCTGCCGAGACGCTCGGAGTCAACGTCTACCGGTACAAGTACATCGCGGTGATGATCTCGGGCGCGCTGGCCGGCCTCGGGGGGGCCTTCCTGGTCGAGGACGCCTCGGTCTACCGCGACGGGCAGACCGGTGGCCGCGGCTACATCGGGCTTGCGGCGATGATCTTCGGCAACTGGCGGCCCGGTGGACTTCTGGTCGGTGCCGGCCTCTTCGGCTTCACCGACGCCCTGCAACTGCGCCGTGGCGGCGAGTCGGTGCACGCACTGCTGCTGCTGCTGGGTGTGATCCTGCTGGCCGCCGCGGTCTGGCTGTTCGTCAAGCGCAGCAGGACACAGGCATTGGTCACCGGCGGGATCGGTGCTGCCCTGGTGGCGCTCTACCTGCTCATCGATGAAGTGCCGCGTGACTTCACCGGGATGACCCCCTTCCTCACCACTTTGCTGGTGCTGGCCCTGGCCTCGCAGCGGCTTCGCATGCCCAAGGCCGACGGAATGCGCTATCGCAAGGGCCAGGCCGGCTAGTCGTGGTCACGACAACGAGCCCTGCTCGACTCTGGGCTCAGGCGGTGGTGGCGAGATGACCTACGACTGGGACGCGCTCAAGGCGATGGCCGAGGAGGCGATGCGGCACGCGTACGCGCCGTACTCGAAGTTCAAGGTGGGTGCGGCCGCGCAGGTCGACGATGGCCGGGTGGTCACCGGCTGCAACGTCGAGAATGCCGCCTACGGCGTGGCGCTGTGCGCAGAGTGCGGTCTCGTCTCGCAGCTGCATGTCACCGGCGGTGGAAGGCTCACCCACTTCGTCTGCGTCAACAGCAACGGCGAGGTGATCATGCCCTGCGGGCGGTGCCGCCAGCTGCTCTGGGAGAACGGCGGCCCCACTCTCGAGCTGCTCACCACCACCGGCGTACGGCCGATGACCGAGGTGCTGCCCGACGCGTTCGGGCCCGACGACCTCGACCTATGACCCTGACCCAGCTCGACCTGACCTCGGCGGAGGTCGTCGCAGACCCGTACCCCTTCTTCGCCACCGAGCGGGCTAAGGGGCCGGTGTCCTGGCACGAGCCGTCGCAGCGGTGGCTCACCTTCACCCATGAGGCGGCCAGTGCGGTCCTGCGCAACCGCGCGCTGGGGCGGATCTGGCAGGACCGGGCGCCCGAGGACTACCTGGCGCCGTTCAACCTGCTGCACCGCAACCAGATGATGGAGAACGAGCCTCCCGACCACACCCGGCTCCGGAAGCGGGTCGCGGGCGCGTTCAACCGTGGGCACGTCGAGCGGCTACGGCCCAGGGTCCGCCGGATGGCCGGGTCGTTGCTGGAGGCGGTCGACCCCGGGGGCTTCGACGTCATCCACGAGTACGCCGAGCCGCTGCCGGTACTGGTGATCGCCGAGCTTCTCGGCGTACCGACCGAGCTGGCGCCCAGGCTTCGGGACTGGTCGCAAGCCATCGTGAAGATGTACGAACCCGCACCGACGCAGCCCGTTGTCGATGGCGCTGTGCGGGCAGCGTCCGAGTTCGCCGACGAGATCCGTGCCCTTGCCCTGGCTCGCCGCACGTCACCCCGTGACGACCTGCTCAGCGACCTCGCCGCCACCGATCTCACCGACGACGAGGTCGTCGCGTCCGCCATCCTGCTGCTCAACGCCGGCCACGAGGCGTCGGTGAACGTCTTCGGCAACGGGCTGGTGGCGATGCTGCGCAGCGGTCGCAGACCGTCGGGGGAGCAGGTTCCCACCTGCGTGGAGGAGATGCTGCGCTTCGACTCAGCCCTGCAGCTGTTCGAGCGCACCGCCACAGCCCCGGTGGAGATCGCCGGGGTGGTCGTCGCGCAGGGCCAGCGGATCGCCGCCCTGCTCGGGGCCGCCAACAGGGATCCCGACGCCTTCGACGACGCCGACGAGTTCAGGCCTGATCGCGACCCGAACCCCCATCTGGCGTTCGGGGTCGGACTGCACTTCTGCCTGGGCGCCCCGCTGGCCCGGATGGAGCTGGTGGAGTCACTGACTCATCTCCTGCACACCTTTCCCGACCTGGATCTGGTCGGCGAGCCGGAGACACGCGGCACGTTCGTACTGCGTGGCTACAAGACCGTCCGAGTGGGAGGAAACCATGGCTGAGGCACATGACGCCGTCGAGGTGATCGTCGCCAAGCGCGACCACGCCGAGCTCACCGACTCTCAGATCGACTGGGTGGTCGACGCCTACACCCGCGGCGTGGTTGCTGACGAACAGATGTCCGCGCTGAACATGGCGATCCTGCTCAACGGCATGAACCGCCGTGAGATCGCCCGCTGGACCGCCGCGATGATCGCCTCGGGGGAGCGGATGGACTTCTCGACCTTGTCGCGGCCGACCTGCGACAAACACTCGACCGGAGGCGTCGGCGACAAGATCACCCTGCCGCTGGCCCCGCTGGTCGCAGCGTGCGGCGTGGCCGTGCCCCAGCTCTCCGGTCGGGGTCTGGGCCATACCGGAGGCACGCTCGACAAGCTCGAGTCGATCCCGGGTTGGCAGGCCGGGCTGAGCAACGACGCGATGATGGCCCAGCTCGAGGATGTCGGCGCGGTCATCTGTGCGGCTGGGTCGGGCCTCGCGCCCGCCGACAAGAAGCTCTACGCGCTGCGGGACGTGACCGGCACCGTCGAGGCGATCCCGCTGATCGCCAGCTCGATCATGAGCAAGAAGATCGCCGAGGGAACGGGTGCGCTGGTGCTGGACGTGAAGGTGGGCAGCGGTGCCTTCATGAAGGACCTCGACACGGCGCGCGAGCTGGCCGAGACGATGGTCGCCCTCGGCGCCGACGCCGGGGTGAGGACGGTGGCACTGCTGACGAACATGGCCACCCCGCTCGGGCTGACCGCCGGCAACGCCATCGAGGTCGCCGAGTCGGTCGAGGTGCTCCAGGGCGGGGGGCCGGCCGACGTGGTCGAGCTGACGCTGGCTCTGGCCAGGGAGATGCTCGCCACCGCGGGAGTGACCGATGTGGACCCCGCCGACCGGCTCGCGGACGGCTCGGCGATGGACGCCTGGCGTCGGATGATCCACGCCCAGGGTGGCGATCCGGACGCCCCGATGCCGGTGGCACACGAGAGCCACGTCGTCACGGCCCCCTCCTCCGGCGTACTGACCAGGCTGGATGCGATGGCCGTCGGGCTTGCGGCGTGGCGGCTCGGGGCAGGACGCGCCAAGCAGGGTGATCCGGTCCAGGCTGGAGCCGGCGTGGTGATGCATGCCAAGCCCGGCGACGCGGTGACTCAGGGTCAGCCCCTGCTGACGCTCCTCACCGACGAGCCCGACCGGTTCGAGCGGGCGCTCTCCTCGCTCGACGACGGGTTCGAGATCGCCGAGGACTACGAACCGACGCCGCTGGTGCTCGACCGCGTCACCGCGGCCGGCGGCTGAGTCCGGTCGTCACGACAGCAGCAGCACGACCGTCTCCGCCACGCAGGCGGGCTTCTCCTCGCCCTCGATGTCGATCACGTAGCGCATCACCATCTGGTGACCAGCGGGGGTCTGGGTCACTTCGGCCACCGAGCAGGTCCCCCGGATGCGGGCGCCCACCCGGACGATGTTGGGGAACCGCACCTTGTTGACGCCGTAGTTGAGCTTCGCGCCGAGCGTGTCGATGTGGAACAGCTGCGAGGCGATCCAGGGGATCAGCGCGAGGGTCATGTACCCGTGCGCGATGGTGCCGCCGAAGGGACCGGCCTTGGCTCGCTCCAGGTCGACGTGGATCCACTGGCGGTCGCCGGTGGCCTCGGCGAAGAGGTTGACCCGCTTCTGGTCGATGGTCAGCCAGTCCGTGGGGCCGATCTCCTCGTCAACGGCCCCCGAGAGCTCGTTGATGGATCTGAAGACGCGCATCGCAACCTCGTTCCGTGCTTGGATTGCCAACATGCCAAACACTAGTGGCGGGGCGAGTGAGCAGGTACGCCGCGCGCCGAAGGTCCTGCTTCATGACCACCTCGACGGCGGCCTCCGTCCCGAGACGATCATCGAGATCGCCGAGGAGATCGGCTGGGCGCTGCCGGCCCAGGATGGGCCGAGCCTGAAACGCTGGTTCGAGGAGTCGGCCGACTCGGGCTCGCTGGTCCGCTACCTGGAGACGTTCGACCATACGGTCGCGGTGATGCAGACCGAGAAGCACCTGCAGCGCGTGGCGCGCGAGTGCGCCGAGGACCTGTCGCGAGACGGCGTGGTGTACGCCGAGATCCGGTACGCGCCCGAGCAGCACCTCACCTCGGGCCTCGAGCTCCAGCAGGTGGTCGACGCCGTCGCTGCCGGCTTCGCGGAGGGAGAGGAACAGGCACGTGCGGACGGCCGACCCATCGTCATCCGACAGCTGCTGACCGCGATGCGTCACCAGGCCCGCTCCCGCGAGATCGCCGAGCTGATGGTTGCGAACCGGGACCGCGGCGTCGTCGGGTTCGACATCGCCGGCGCGGAGGCCGGCTACCCTCCGACCCGCCACCTGGACGCCTTCGAGTACCTCCAGCGCGAGAACGCCCACTTCACGATCCACGCGGGTGAGGCGTTCGGCCTCCCGTCGATCTGGCAGGCGTTGCAGTGGTGCGGCGCCGACCGGCTCGGACATGGCGTACGCATCATCGACGACATCCAGGTTGGCCCTGAAGGCTCGGTCACGCTGGGACGGCTCGCGTCCTACGTCCGCGACAAGCGCATCCCGCTGGAGATGTGCCCCTCGTCGAACGTGCAAACCGGCGCGGCGTTGTCCATCGCCGAGCACCCGATCGGGCTGCTGGCCAAGCTCCGGTTCCGGGTCACGATCAACACCGACAACCGGCTGATGAGCGGTACGTCGATGAGCCAGGAGATGGGAGCTCTCGTCGACGCGTTCGGCTACACGGTCGACGACCTGCGCTGGTTCACGGTCAACGCGATGAAGTCGTCGTTCCTGCCCTTCGACGAGCGGCTGGAGATCATCGACCAGGTCATCAAGCCGGCCTACGCCGTACTCTCGACGGTCAGCTGACCAGCGACCGGAGCCGCTCGTAGGCACGTGCGGACGTCAGCGGCGTACAGCCCGCCCGGACTGCCCGCTCCACGATCACCGGCTCGGCTCTGAGCAGCAGCAGCCCTCGCCGTACCAGGACGTGGGGCGGCTTGCGCCGCTCCCTGAGGTCACGGGTGAGGCGGCGCCAGAACGTCACCAGCCGCCGGTTGCGTAGGCACACGGCGTCAGCCAGGCACCCGTTGCTGCGGCAGGCGGCCACGATCTCGTGCGCGAAGATCCCCTCGGCGACGAAGTACGGCGCGTCACCGAGCTCGAGCCTGTGATGACCGGTCCGCCCGTCGTGGGCGATGTCGTAGGTGGGTAGGTCGGCCTCGCCCGTGCTGCAGAGCAACTCGACAGCGGCAAGGGCCTGGTCCTTGAGCCACGAGGCGGGGTCGTCCCAGTCGACGACGCCCATCTCCAAACGCGGCAGCGAGGGGTCCGAGCCGTCCTTGTAGAAGTCGTCGAGGTTGACGGTGGGCAGACCGAGCCTGCGGCAGAGCCGGGACTTGCCCGACCCGGACGGACCGGCGACGACGATGACCTGGGGCACCCGCACATTGTGCCGACTCTGGCCGCGCCGAGGCGTCAGATGATGACCGGCGTCTCACCGAAGCGGGGCGGCTACGTGCCGATGGGGTGCCAGACGGTCTTGGTCTCCAGGAACTGGGTCATCCGATTCAGCTCGGGGGCGGCCAGCCAGTCCTCCGACGCCGGGCGGCGGACCCGCTTGAGGTTCTCGGCTGCGGCCTCCTCCAGCGAGCGGGCCAGCTCGGGGTCGGTGACGCCGGTCAGGTCGATGCCGTTGACGTCCATGTGGGAGGCCAGCCACGGTGCGATCTCGGCCGGTGACCCGGTCAGCAGGTTGACGACGCCGGCGGGAAGATCCGCGGTGGCCAGGCACTCGGCCATGGTGACCGCCGGCAACGGGTACCTCTCGCTGGCTATCACAACCGTGGTGTTGCCGGTCGCGATCAGGGGTGCGACCACGCTCACCAGCCCGAGCAGGGGGCCCTGGGGGGCGACCACGGCGATCACGCCGGACGGCTCCGGCGTGGAGTGGTTGAAGTACGGCGCCGCGACCGGGTTGGCGCCTCCGACGACCTGGGCGATCTTGTCGGTCCACCCGGCGTACCAGACCCAGCGGTCGATGGCCGCGTCGACGTAGGTCCGGGCCTTTGCCACCGCCAGTCCCTCGGACTGCTGGAGCTCGGCGATGAACTGCTCACGGCGGCCCTCCATCACCTCGGCGATCCGGTAGAGGATCTGACCGCGGTTGTACGCCGTCCTGCCGGCCCAGCCGGGTGCTGCCTTGCGCGCGGCCACGACCGCGTCGCGGCCGTCCTTGCGCGAGGCCTTCGCGAGGTTGGCGAGGAAGCGGCCCTTGGCGTCCTCGACGACGAAGGTGCGCCCGGACTCCGAGCGGGGGAACTCGCCGCCGATGTAGAGCTTGTACGTCTTGCGTACGTCGGTCCTGGTCGGTGTCACTTGAGGTAGCCCTCCAGCCCGTGGCGGCCGCCCTCGCGGCCGTATCCGGACTCCTTGTAGCCGCCGAAGGGCGACGTCGGGTCGAACTTGTTGAAGGTGTTGGCCCAGACCACGCCGGCCTTGAGCTGGTTGGCCATCCACAGGATGCGGGAGCCCTTGTCGGTCCAGACACCCGCCGAGAGGCCGAACGGCGTGTTGTTGGCCTTCTCGACGGCCTCCTTCGGCGTGCGGAAGGTGAGCACCGAGAGCACCGGGCCGAAGATCTCCTCGCGGGCGATGCGGTGAGCCTGGGTGACTCCGGTGAAGATCGTGGGAGGGAACCAGAAGCCGTTCTGCGGCAGGTCGCACGGCGGCGACCACCGTCCCGCACCCTCCGCCTCGCCCACGTCGGAGAGCTCCCGGATCTTCTCCAGCTGCTCGCGGGAGTTGATCGCTCCGATGTCGGTGTTCTTGTCCAGGGGGTCTCCGACGCGCAGCGTCTTCATCCGGCGCTTCAGCCGGGCGAGCACCTCGTCGGCCACCGACTCCTGGACGAGCAGGCGCGAGCCCGCACAGCAGACGTGTCCCTGGTTGAAGAAGATCCCGTTGACGATGCCCTCGACGGCCTGGTCCACCGGGGCGTCGTCGAAGACGATGTTGGCGGCCTTGCCACCCAGCTCGAGGGTCACCTTCTTGTCGGTGCCGGCCACGGTCTTGGCGATCAGCCGGCCGACCTCGGTCGAGCCCGTGAAGGCGACCTTGTCGACGTCGGCGTGGCCGACCAAGGCCCGACCGGTCTCGCCAGCCCCTGTGATGATGTTGACGACTCCCGGCGGCAGGTCGGCCTGCTGGCAGATCTCCGCGAACAACAGTGCTGTCAGCGGGGTGGTCTCCGCGGGCTTGAGCACAACGGTGTTGCCGCAGGCCAGCGCCGGGGCGATCTTCCAGGCCAGCATCAGGAGCGGGAAGTTCCACGGGATCACCTGACCGGCGACACCCAGTGGCTTGGGGTCGGCCCCAAACCCGGCGTACTGGAGCTTGTCGGCCCAGCCCGCGTAGTAGAAGAAGTGAGCGGCAGCCAGTGGTATGTCGACGTCGCGCGACTCCCGGATCGGCTTGCCGTTGTCCAGCGACTCCAGCACGGCCAGCTCACGGGAGCGCTCCTGCAGGATGCGAGCGATGCGGAAGAGGTACTTCCCGCGTTCGCGTCCGCTCATCCGCGACCAGGTGCGGCTGTACGCCCGGCGGGCCGCCCGCACCGCCTGGTCGACATCGGCGGCGCTGGCCTCGCTGACCTCGGCGAGCACCTCCTCCGACGACGGGGAGATCGACTTGAAGGACTTACCGGTGCCGTCGACGAACTCGCCGTCGATGAACAAGCCGTAGGAGGACTTGATGTCGACGATCGCCCGCGACTCGGGCGCCGGTGCGTATTCGAATGCCATGTGCCTGCCTCAGTCGAGCGTGAAGTAGTCGGGGCCGGAGTAGCGTCCGGTCTTCATCTTGGTGCGCTGCATGAGCAGCTCGTTGAGCAGCGTCGAGGCGCCGAAGCGGAACCAGTCCGGGTCCAGCCACTGCTCACCGCAGATCTCGTTGACAGTGACGAGGTACTTGATCGCGTCCTTCGACGTCCGGATCCCGCCCGCAGGCTTCACGCCGACCATCTGCCCGGTGGCTTCGTACCAGTCGCGGACCGCCTCGAGCATGATCAGGGTGACGGGGAGCGTGGCGGCCGGCTGCACCTTGCCGGTCGACGTCTTGATGAAGTGGGCGCCGGCCATCATGGCCAGCCAGCTCGCCCGGCGTACGTTGTCGTAGGTCTGCAGCTCGCCGGTCTCGAAGATCACCTTGAGGTGGGCATCCTCACCGTCCGGACGCGCGCAGGCCTGCCTGGTCTGGACAATCTCCTCGTAGACCGAGAGGTAGTGCCCCGAGAGGAACGCGCCACGGTCGATCACCATGTCGATCTCGTCGGCGCCGGCTTCGACCGCATCGTGGGTGTCGGCAAGCTTGATGTCCATCGACGCGCGACCGCTGGGGAACGCCGTCGCGACCGCGGCTACCTTCACCCCGCTGCTGCCCAGGGTCTCCTTGGCCACCGCGACCAGGTCAGGGTAGACACACACGGCCGCTGTGGGCGGACACGTCGGGTCGGCCGGGTCGGGACGCATGGCCTTGTTGGCCAGGGCCCGCACCTTGCCCGCGGTGTCGGCACCTTCCAGCGTGGTCAGGTCGACCATCGTGATCGCCAGGTCGAGGGCGTACTCCTTGGCAGAGGTCTTGATCGACCGGGTCCCCAGCGTGGCGGCCCGTGCCTCGGCACCGACCTGGTCGACGCCCGGCAACCCATGCAGGAACCGCCTGAGGGCGGAGTCGGAGGAGGTCGCATCGGAGAGGTCGACTGCGCTGTCCTTGTGAACGACTGTGGTCACCTGGCCAGCCTAGACCCGGGCACCGCATGAGGCCGAACCGTTACAAGCCGGCCGCTCGCGCCAGGTCTCCCCGGATCGCGTCGAGGCGGCCGGCAGCGGCGATGCGCGAGGCGTCGATCGAGTCGGTCACCGGCACGACGACCTCGAGGTAGCACTTGAGCTTGGGCTCGGTGCCCGAGGGTCGGACCACGACCCGGGCCCCCGAGGCGAGGCGGTAGCGCAGCCCGTCGGTGGGGGGCAGGTCGGTACTGCCCAGGCTCAGGTCGTCCGCCTGCTCCACGTCGAGCCCGCCGAGGCTGGAGGGTGGGGCCGACCGCAGCCTGGCCATCGCGGCGGCGATCAGGGACAGGTCGGTGACCCGGACCGAGAGCTGGTCGGTGGCATGCAGACCGTACGTCGTGGCGATCTCGTCGAGCCGGTCCTGAAGCGTCTGCCCGGAGGCCTTCAGCAGCGCGGCCAGCTCCACCAGGCGGACCAGCGCTGAGACACCGTCCTTGTCGCGGACCAGCTCTGGGGCCACGCAGTAGCCGAGGGCCTCCTCGTAGCCGAAGGCCAGTCCGTCGGGGCGGCTGATCCATTTGAAGCCGGTGAGGGTCTCGACGTACGGCTGCCCATGGGCGGCCGCCATCTTGCCCAGCAGCGACGACGACACGATCGAGCAGGCGTAGGTGCCCTTGACGCCTTGGCGCAGGAGCAGGTCGCCGAGCAGCGCGCCGACCTCGTCGCCGGTGAGCATCCGCCAGCCGCGCGGCCCGGGCACGGCGACGGCGGCGCGGTCGGCGTCCGGGTCGTTGGCGATGACCAGGTCCGCGTCCACCTCGGCGGCCAGGGCCATGGCCAGGTCCATGGCGCCGGGCTCCTCGGGGTTGGGAAAGGCGACAGTGGGGAACTCCGGGTCCGGCTCGAACTGGGCTACGGCAACGTGGGGGACAGGGAACCCGGCCAGCCGCATCACCTTCCGCATCGTCTCGCCACCCACCCCGTGCAGCGGCGTGTAGACGGTGGTCAGGTCCTTGGGGCCACAGGTGTCGACCAGCGCGCTCACCGACGCCAGGTACGCCGACACGACCTCGTTGCCGACGTGGGTCCAGCCGTCGCCGCGGGGGAGGTCGGCGATGCTGCCGACTGCAGCGATGGCGGCCGAGATCTCGGCGTCCGCCGGCGGGACGATCTGCGACCCGTCGCCCAGGTAGACCTTGTAGCCGTTGTCCTGCGGCGGGTTGTGGCTGGCCGTCACCATCACCCCGGCGACGCAGCCGAGCTTGCGGATCGCGTAGGCCAGGATCGGCGTGGGCAGGGCGGCGGGCAGCACGTGCGCCGTGAGGCCGGCGCCCTGAAGGATCTCGGCCGTGTCGGTCGCGAAGACGTCGGAGTTGTGCCGGGCGTCGTACCCGATGACGACCGAGCCCCCGCCGAGCTTGTTGAGGTAGGCGGCCAGGCCGGCGGCGGCTCGCGTCACCACCACGCGGTTCATCCGGTTTGGCCCGGCCCCGAGGGCGCCGCGCAGGCCGGCAGTACCGAACTCGAGGGTGCCGTCGAACCGGTCCGCCAGGTCGGCGGCGGCCTCCGGGTCGGAGCGCTCGAGCAGCGCGAGCAGCTCGGCCTTGGTCTGCGGGTCAGGATCCGCGGCAGCCCAGGCGCGGGCGCGGTCGAGGAGGTCGGTCATGCTTGGAGCCTAGGAGACGATGTGACCATGGGCGAGTTCTACCGGTTCGAGAGCCGCTGGCACCTGGGCGGCAGCCGTCAGGCCGCGTACGACGTGCTCATCGACGTCGAGCGCTACCCGGACTGGTGGCCGCAGGTCCGCGCCGTGGTGAACCTGGGGTACGACCGCGGGTTGGTGGTGTGCCGCTCGGTGCTTCCGTTCAACCTCTACCTGGAGCTGCACCCGTCGGTGCGGGACCCGGGGGCGGGCGTGCTCGAGGTCGGCATCGAGGGCGACCTGGTGGGCTGGAGCAGGTACACCCTCACCCCCACGCCGAGCGGAGTCGACGTGCACTACGAGCAGGAGGTCGAGACCCGGTCGCGGCTGCTGGCCGCGGCACGCTGGGTGCGGCCGCTGGTGCGGGCAAACCACGGGCTGATGATGCGGTCCGCACGGCGCGGGCTGGCCGCCCAGGTGACGCGGTCTGTCGAGGGCGTCCGCGCCGGCTGAGGCAGCCTGAGTGCGGGGCGCCGACCGGCGGGAGCCAACCACGTCGGCTCGCGTCAGCGCACCAGTCTCGGCGTGAACCGAGGGGTCACCTGCTTGAACGCCGCGTTCCGGGCGGCTGAGGTGTTGCGCAGGGTGAGCAGCAGCAGCTGCTCGAGGCGCTCGCGCTGGAAGGTCCTGCGGGCGCTCGCGTTCCACGTGCTGCCGAAGAGCCGCTTGGCCGCTGCGACAGCATCAGGGGAGCGGGTCAGCAGAGTGTCCACCAGCTTGCCGGCCTCGGCGTGCGGGTCCGTGGAGACACCGGTCGCCAGTCCCAGCTCGCCTGCCCGGATGCCGCTGACCACCTCACCGGTCATCGTGAGCCGCTTGGCGGTGTCCATCCCCACCTGCTCGGCCAGCGTGCGGATGCCCGTCATGTCAGGGATCAGCCCCCACTTGGTCTCGAGCACCGACCACTGCGAGTCGGGGGTGGTGAACCGGAAGTCCGCGGCCATGGCCAACTGCAGGCCCCCGCCGTAGACGTGGCCGTGGGTCACGGCGATCACCGGCACGGGAAGCCGGCGCCAGCCCCAGCAGGCCTCCTGGAAGTTGTTGGTGCCCCGCCAGGGGCGGGGGAGGAACGCGCCGAGGATCTTCTGCGGTTCGTTGAGCGCCGAGGCGAAGTCGAGCCCGGAGCAGAAGGAGTCACCCGAGCCGGACAAGACCACGGCGCGCAGGTCGGGCTGGCGGCGCAGCCAGCCGCTGAGCCGGGTGAGCTCGTTGAGCATGTCGAGGGTGAGGCCGTTGTACTTTGCCGCCCGGTCGAGCCGCACGTACGCGACCCCGTCGCTCAGCTCGCAGGAGACGTCGTGTCTAGTGGTCATCCCCGGAGTGTAGTTACCGGCGGGTATCCGCGCGGTGACCGGCGTCACCCTCGGTCAGAGCGCTTGGCGGTAGTACTGCTGCGATACGAAGGGCCCGCCGACGAACGCCACCTCCAGGTCATCGTCGGCGCCCGGCAGTACCGTGCCCGCGAAGTCCTCGGCGTCGTCGCGCGGTTCGTAGCCCAGGCGGCGTCCCGGCTCGAGGTCCCACCAGGCGCGGGTGTTGCCCGAGATGCCGTAGACGACTGCGAACCCCGGATCGGGCGCGACGAGCGCTGCCTCGACCAGGCGTACGGCGTCGTCGTGGCTCAGCCAGGTCGAGAGCTGCCTGACGGTCTCGGGCTGGGGCAGGAAGGAGCCGATGCGCAGCGCGACGGCTTCGACGTCGTACCGGTCAACGTAGAGCCGCAGCAGCGCTTCGGCCGCGACCTTGGCGACGCCGTACAGAGTGTCGGGACGTGGCGGGACCTCAGCCGAGAGCAGCTCGCTGCGCGGGGTTCGGCCCACGGCGTGGTTGCTGCTCGCGTAGACCATCCGGCGCGTGCCGTGCTCCACCATGACGTCGAGCAGGGCGGCCGTGGTGTGCACGTGGGAGACCAGCTCCTCAGGGAGCGAAGCTTCGCCCGCGATCCCTGCCAGGTGCACGACGCCTTCGACTCCGGGGTGTTCGTCGAAGGCAGCACGTACGGCGTCAGGGTCGGAGCAGTCGCAGGTGGTCCAGCCTCCTCGGAAGCCTGCCGGTTCGACCGAGCGGTCCAGGCCGACGACCTCGTAGCCTCGGTCGACCAGACCTGTGCAGACGACAGTGCCGATGCTTCCGGCGGCACCGGTGACCAGGACCTTCACAGCTGCGGGATCACCGAGCTGAGCAACGCACCCATCCGGGTGGCGGCGGACCGACCCGCCTCGAGGACCTCCTCGTGGTTCAGCGGCTCACCGCTGATGCCGGCTGCCAGGTTGGTGACCAGCGAGATGCCCAGCACCTCCAGCCCGGCCTCGCGCGCGGCGATCGCCTCGAGGACGGTGGACATCCCGACC
This sequence comes from uncultured Actinomycetota bacterium, assembly GCA_963769585.1. Lineage (GTDB taxonomy): Bacteria > Actinomycetota > Actinomycetes > Propionibacteriales > Nocardioidaceae > SSC3. Next base: position 2,334,668 of record CAVYMJ010000006.1, on the reverse strand, counting down.
AGGTGCGCCCCCATCACGCGCACCATCGCGATCTCCGCGGGCGTCTCGTAGTGGGGTCCGGGGAACTGCACGTAGATGCCCTCGTCGAGCGAGGGGTCCACCTGCCTGCAGAGAGCTCGGAGCCGGGGGGAGTAGAGGTCGGTCAGGTCCACGAAGTTCGCCCCCTCGATCGGGGAGGTGGCGGTGAGGTTGATGTGGTCGCTGATCAGCACTGGCGTCCCGGGCGTCCAGGTCTGCTTCAGCCCACCACACCCGTTGGTGAGTACGGCGACCGAGACACCTGCCGCGGCGGCTGTCCGGACGCCGTGCACGACGGCCCGCACGCCTTTGCCCTCGTAGAAGTGGGTGCGGCCGGTGAGCACCATCAGCTGCTTGTCACCGCAACGAACCGAGCGGATCTTGCCTGAGTGGCCGACTACGGCTGCCTCGCTGAAGCCGGGCAGCTCGGTGGTGCTGATCTCCGCGGTCGCCTCGCCGAGCGCATCCAGGGCGGGCAGCCAGCCCGATCCCATGACGAGGAGTACGTCGTGCTGCTCGACACCGGTCAGTTCTGCGAGTCTCGTGGCGGCTTCCTGGGCGAGCGCCTTCGGGTCATCTGTCACGCCAGGAGCGTATGTCAGAGACCGCTCGACCGGCACGCCCTGCCCCGGAGCGCCGCCACGTAGTCGGCGGGCGCGTCGGCAGCCTCGGCCGCGTCGGCCAGCACTCCGACGTACGACGCCGAGGGAAGGCCGCCTTCGTAGGCATCGAGCACGTAGGCCCAGCACACCAGCTCGCCGGTCAACGTCGAGACGCGCAGCCGGGCCTTGCGGTAGAGCCCCGGGGTGCCCTCCCAGGAGTCGAGCACCGTGACGTCCTCGTCGGTGACGTCGTAGACAGCCACGAAGACCTGTTCGAAGTGGTCCTCCACGATCGTTGCGAGAGCGCCGTCCCAACCGAGCTCCTCGCCACCGAAGGTGAGTCTCCAGCCCTGGAGCCACCCGGTCCCCCGCAGGGGGGAGTGCGGGCAGTGTTCGAGCATGCGCCGCGGATCCATGTTCGTTCCGTACGCGGCGTACAAGGGCACGCGGGAAGCGTAGCGGCCGATGAGTTCGGCTGTCGGCATCGGTCGAACCTCGGAAGGCCACGCGCGGAAGGAGACACATGAGCAAGGTCGTAGCAGGAATCACCATCTCGGTCGACGGCTACGTGACCGGACCGAACGACGGGCCCGGGTGCGGCCTGGGAGAGGGAGGGGAGAAGCTCCACTACTGGGTGTTCGGCGGCCCCTGGACCTACGGCGTCGAGCCCACCTCAACGATGGGTCCCCAGGACAAGGCGTGGATGGACCAGGCGATGGGTGGTGTCGGAGCTGTCGTCGCTGGGCGCGGCACCTACGAGGCCGCCGGGCACTGGGGTGGCACCAACCCGTGGGGGCTGCCGTTCTTCATCGTGACCAACCGGCCACACGAGCAACCTGCCGGCGGCGACTTCGCATTCGTGGCGGGCGTAGTACAAGCCGTGGGCCACGCCCGCGAGGCGGCTGACGGCAACGACGTGCACATCATGGGTGGTGCTCACGTGATCCGCCAGTCGCTGGCACTCGGGATGGTCGACGAGCTGTCGGTCATCGTCGCGCCAGTCGTGCTCGGAGGAGGCAAGCGGCTCTTCGAAGGGTTCGACGGGTCGCTCGACCTCAAGCCCAAGGGGGTACGACAGTCGCGGTTCGCGACCTTCATCGACTACGAGGTGTGCTAGCCGGCCGCGGGGTTGGCCTAGGTGGAATAGTGGCGCCCGTGAATCATGTCGTGATCATCGGTGGCGGACCCGGCGGCTACGAGGCTGCGCTGGTGGCTGCTCAGCTCGGGGCCGAGGTGACGGTCGTGGACAGCGACGGGATCGGGGGGTCGGCCGTGCTGACCGACTGTGTCCCGAGCAAGACGCTGATTGCGACCGCCGAGCTGATGGCGGAGTTCGAGGAGGCGAGCGAGCTCGGGATCGCCACGAGCTCGCCGACCGTCGACCTTGCCGGGGTCAACCAGCGGGTCAAGGCGCTGGCTCAGGCCCAGTCGGCTGACATCGCGGGACGGCTGACCCGCGATGGCGTCCAGGTGGTCCGGGGGCGTGGCCGTCTCGACGGGCCGAACAAGGTGGTGGCCTCCCTCAACGACGGCGGGTCCCAGACCTACGATGCTGACGCGGTCCTGGTCGCGACCGGGGCTGCGCCGCGAACGCTGAGCTCCGCGCAGCCGGACGGCGAGCGGATCCTCACCTGGGAGCAGGTCTACGACCTCCAAGAGACTCCCGAGAAGCTGATCGTGGTCGGCAGCGGGGTCACCGGCGCCGAGTTCGCCGGGGCCTACAACGCACTCGGCGTCGACGTCACGCTGGTCTCCAGTCGCGACCGCGTCCTGCCCGGGGAGGACGCAGACGCGGCCAACGTTTTGGAGGAGGTGTTCACGCGTCGCGGGATGGACGTGCTCAACAAGTCCCGGATGGAGTCGGTGGCCCGAGACGGCGACGCGGTCACGGTGACCCTCACCGACGGCCGCGTGGTCAGCGGCTCGCACTGTCTTCTCGCGCTCGGGTCGATTCCGAAGACCGCCGACCTCGGGCTGGAGGGGGCCGGGGTCGTTCTCGACGACGCTTCCTTCGTCAAGGTCGACCGCGTCAGCCGTACGTCGGCGCGGGGCATCTATGCGGCGGGGGACTGCACCGGTGTCTTCATGCTCGCCTCGGTGGCGGCGATGCAGGGACGGATCGCGATGTGGCACTTCTTGGGCGATGCCGTTACCCCGCTGGACCTCAACACCGTCTCCTCGAACGTGTTCACCGCGCCGGAGATCGCCACCGTCGGCGTCTCGCAGCGCGCCGTGGACGCGGGTGAGTTCGACGGCGAGACCGTGATGCTCCCGCTGGCCACCAACGCCCGCGCCAAGATGCAAGGTCACCGGGACGGCTTCGTGAAGCTCTTCATCCGGCCGGGCACCGGGATCATCGCGGGCGGAGTCGTCGTAGGACCGCGGGCGAGCGAGCTGATCCACCCGATCTCACTGGCGGTCTCTCAGGCGATTACGGCCGACCAGCTCGCACACGCGTTCACGGTCTACCCGTCGATGAGCGGCTCGGTGGCCGAAGCTGCGCGTCGGCTGCACCGAGTCCAGAAGTGACTGGGGTCACGCCCGATTAGGCAGCATTCCGCGGACCTGTCACACTGGTTTCAGCAGCCCCATCAGTTCTGCCTCGGGCTGCTTCTCGATTGATCCACCGAGCGCCGCGGGCCGAGTCCCGCGCCGGGCAGGACAATCCTTCTACTTTCGGAGTCACACCATGCCCGACAATGGGCCATCCTTCTCTGACCTCGGCCTGCCCGCGGTACTCATCAAGGCGCTCGCCGCCCAAGGTATCGAGCAGCCGTTCCCCATCCAGGCCTCGACCCTCCCCGACTCGCTCGCGGGTCGCGACGTGCTCGGCCGTGGCCGGACCGGTTCTGGCAAGACGTACGCGTTCCTGCTGCCGATGATCGCCCGCCTGGCTGCCAACCCCGTCCAGCGCAAGCCCGGTAAGCCCAGGGCGCTGATCCTGGCGCCGACGCGCGAGCTGGTCACCCAGATCGATGCCGCACTCGCACCGCTCGCGAAGGCCCTGAACCTTCGCTCGGTGACGATCTTCGGTGGCGTCAAGCCCGGCGGCCAGATCGCCGCGTTGCGCGCCGGCGTCGACATCGTCATCGCCTGCCCGGGACGACTGGAGGACCACGTCGGTTCCCGCCACGCGGACCTGTCAGCTGTGGAGATCACCGTCCTGGACGAGGCCGACCACATGGCTGACCTCGGCTTCCTCCCGGCGGTGCGTCGCCTACTCGACCAGACCCCGAGGCGAGGGCAGCGTCTGCTCTTCTCGGCCACCCTGGACGCCGGCGTCGATGTCCTGGTGAAGCGCTTCCTCACCGAGCCGGTCGTGCACAGCGTCGACTCGGCCCAGTCACCCGTCGCCAAGATGACCCACCACGTGCTGCACGTCGACAAGGACTCGCGGGTCAAGGTGCTCACCGACCTGGCTGCAGCGCCAGGCCGCACGCTCGTATTCACCCGCACCAAGCACGGTGCGAAAGCGCTGGCCCGCCAGCTGAACGCGAAGGGTGTCGCCAGCGTCGAGCTGCACGGCAACCTCTCGCAGAATGCGCGCACCCGCAACCTCGCCTCCTTCTCTGACGGTGGAGCGAGCGTGCTGGTCGCTACCGACATCGCAGCTCGCGGCATCCACGTCGACGGTGTCACCCTGGTCGTCCACGCTGACCCACCGGTCGAGCACAAGGCCTACCTGCACCGCTCCGGTCGTACTGCCCGCGCCGGCGCCGAGGGCACTGTCGTGACCCTGATGCTGGATGCTCAGGTGTCCGACGTACGCGACCTGTCGCGCAGGGCCGGCATCAAGCCGACCATCACCCGCGTTCCGGGTGGCAACCACCCGGTCCTGCTGGAGATCGCGCCGGGGGAGCGGGTCTTCTCCGACCCGATCATCGCGCCGAAGGCGGCCCCCCAGGCCAGCGGTCGAGGGCGAGGTCAGCGCTCCGGTGGCCAGCGCTCCGGTAGCCAGCGCTCGGGCAGCCAACGCTCGGGCGGCCAGTCTTCATCGGGCCAGTCCCGCACCAGGCAGGGCGCCTCGGCCGCGGCCCCGCGACAGCGTTCCGGCGGGCGTACCGGGGCCCGCGCAGCAACGTCAGGCACCGGCCGTCCACACAGTGCGGCGAGCTTCTCCTCGAACAGGTCCGGATCGCGCTGACCTAGCGTCCCTGCCGGGTCCGCGGAGCACTCTGCGACGCTTCGTCCGCTCGTCGCCGGAACTACAGCTCTGTAGTTCGTGGCGATTGGGCGAACTTGGCAATTTCACCCAGTTTCCGGGCCATAATCGTGAGTCACTCCACTCACGCTAACCCCACGGCTCACGCCCGGAAACTGGTGATCACGACATGCGACCCCCTGCCCGCGCTCTGCTGGCGGTCCTGGTCGCAGTGACGGCGGTGGCCGGTCTCTCCCTCTCCGACCGGGCGGACGCGAAGTCGGTCGACCAGGCTTACGCCGTACCGGCAGACGGGGTCTTCGAGCTGCAGGGGCACGGGTACGGGCACGGCCACGGCATGAGCCAGTACGGCGCCCGGGGCGCTGCTCGTCAGGGGAAGACGTGGCAGCAGATCGTGGCCTTCTACTACCCCGGAACCGACCTCGCGAGGACCACCGACGAGCTGCGGGTGCTGATCACCGCCGACACCACGGCTGACGTCGTGGTCAGCGCGGTCGCCGGGCTCCGGGTCCGCGACCTGGTCGGAGGAAAGACCTACCCCGTGCCGTCGGGCGAGGCCATCTCACGTTGGCGGCTGATGCCGTCCGGCTCACAGAACGCGGTCGCCTTCTTCGACGGAAAGTGGCATCGCTGGAAGCTTCTGCCTGGCGATGCCGAGTTCTTCGCAGCAGGCAAGACCCTCACGCTCTGGACGCCGTCCGGCTCGCGGAGCTACCGGGGAGCTCTCCGCGCGGCCGCTCCCAGCAAGGGGTCGTCCACCCGGGACACGGTGAACGTGGTGCCGATGGACGACTACCTCAAGGGTGTCGTCCCGGCCGAGATGCCGGCCTCCTGGGAGACCGAGGCAGTGCGGGCGCAGGCGGTCGCAGCCCGGACCTACGCCGCCTGGTCGCGGGCGACCCGCGCCTCGGCGTACTGGCAGATCTGCGACACGACTTCCTGTCAGGTGTACGCGGGCGCGGGCAACGAGGACCACCGCGCGAACGAGGCCATCGCGGCCACGGCCGGGCTGGTCCTCACCTACGGCGGGAAGCCCGCCTTCACACAGTTCTCCTCCTCCAGCGGCGGCTGGACCAGCGCCGGAAGCGTTCCGTACCTGGTGTCCAAGGCAGACCCCTACGAGGCCGGCAGTGGCAACCCGTACACAAGCTGGTCGGTCAGCCTCTCGGCGGCGGCGATCCAGCGGGCCTACCCGGCGGTCGGCACGTTACGCCAGGTGCGGGTCACCTCCCGCGAAGGTGGCGGCGACTGGCAGGGCAGGGTCTGGAGCCTGACCCTTGCGGGCTCCAAGCAGGACGTGGTCGTCTCGGGCGACTCCTTCCGCTCGAGGTTCGGTCTACGGTCGACGTACTTCACGTTCGGCACGTCCGCAATCCTCACGCGCTGGAACGACATCGGGGGTGCCTCCTCGGTGGTCGGTGACCTCAAGGGTTCTGAGCGCCAGGTTCGCGGAGGACTGGCGCAGGACTTCGAGACCGGCAGCATCTACTGGTCGCAGAGGTACGGCGCGTGGGAGGTCTACGGCCCCATCCTGGCCAAGTACCAGGAGCTGAGGGAGTCCGCTTCGGCGCTCGGACTGCCACGTCGGTCCGTACAGCCCCGGCGGGCGGGTGGAGCCCGGGTGAGGTTCGCCAGGGGCGTCATCTTCACTCATCCGAAGGCGGGCACCGCCGCGCTGACCGGACCGATCGCCAAGGCCTACTTGTCCGGTGGTGGTGTCGCTTCCCGGCTGGGTTGGCCGGTGCGGGGCAACTACCCCACTGCGAAGGGTGAGCGGGCGCGGTTCCAGCACGGTTTCATCACGTGGAACAAGCGCACCGGCAAGATCCGCAGCGTCATCCGCTAGGGATGACGCTGCGGCGAGGTACATCGGTCACCTCGACCTATCGAAGCCTGGACCGTGCTCGCAGGGCGTCGTCTCGCGGGACCTGCTCGGGTGTCAGGTGGTGGAGCTCGACGAGCTCGTGTCGCCCTTGTTTTCGTTGCTCTCGTCGGGGGAGACAGGTGGATTCGGGCGGTTCAAACCGCCGTGCGGCCCGTGGCGACCACGGCCACCCGCTGGACGGGTGCTGTTGACGCGCTCGGCGATCCGGTCGGTCAGGCTTGCCCTCAGCTCGTCGGCCTGCGTTGCCGTCAGTCGACCGTCCTGGACCGCCGCGTCGATCCGCTCCTCCGCGTCCGCCACGAGCCCATCAACCAGGTTGTCGACGCTGACGTCTTGTGCCTGCGCCACCTCGGCGAGCGTCTTGCCATCTCGCAGCTCGGTGGAGAGCTGCTCCGAGGTCAGCCCGAGCACCTCAGCGGCCGCTTCGAGCCCGCCGGATCGCCCGCCCGGCCCACCGGGATGGCCAAACCCCCGCTCAGTAAGCTCGCTGTCCAGGGTCTCGGCGACCTGATCGGCCTGCTCTTGGGTCAGGGTGCCGTCGCTGACCAGGCCACTGAGTGCGTTCTTGATCCCGGCGAGCCGACTGGCGACCGGATTGTCCGAGCTCGCCGCCTCCGCGGGGGTCACTGCCACTGCCCCGCCGAATCCTGTCACCAGGGCGGCTGAGGCGATGAGGCTTGCGGTCCGTGTACGCATGGTGCTCCCTTGGTTGTCGGTGTCTACCCAAGGACTGTGCCGAGCGCACCTGCGCTAGAACTGTCGCAGACCTGTCAGGAGCCTGAGAATTTCGTACTCCGCGACTCCCCCGGGAGGTCGTGATCGTGCCGGGGTCTTTCGAACCGGGCACGTTGCACGGTAGAACTGTCCTTGCGGGACCAACCCGGTCGGGTCTGCTGGCTTGGAGGGAGAGCAGCCCGAGATGGGGAGGGAGAGAAGAGGGGCCGTTTCGTGCACCGGAACGGCCCCTCGTCTCCGTCCAGCCGCAGCCCTGAGCGCGCAGTCCCTACTTGATCTCGCCCTACTTGATCTCGCAGAGCACCGCACCTGAAGTCACGGTGGCACCCACCTCGGCGTCGAGCCCGGTCACGGTCCCGGCCTTGTGTGCCTTGAGGGGCTGCTCCATCTTCATCGCCTCCAGTACGACGATGACGTCGCCCTCCGCGACCGTGGCCCCGTCCTCGACGGCGACCTTGACGATGGTGCCCTGCATCGGAGAGCTCACGGCGTCGCCAGACGCCGCGGCGCCCGCCTTCTTACCGGCTGAGCGCTTGGGCTTCTTCGCACCACTGGCTGAAGGGCCCCCGAGCGCGATTCCGCCGGGTAGGACGACCTCGAGACGTTTGCCACCGACCTCGACGGTGATGGACTGGCGCTCGCCGGTCTCGAGGGCCTCGCCGAGCTCGCCGTCGTACGGCGTGAGCTGGTTGTCGAAGTCGGTCTCGATCCAGGTCGTGTAGACGGTGAACGCACCGTCCCCGGACGGGGTGGAGGCGCCGACGTACGCCGGGTCGTCGACGACGGCCTGGTGGAAGGGGATGACTGTGGGCATGCCGTCGACCTTGAACTCGGCCAGGGCTCGGCGGGAGCGTTCGAGAGCCTGGGTGCGGTCGCGGCCGGAGACGATGAGCTTGGCGATCAGGGAGTCGAACGCGCCGGGAACGGTCTCGCCCTTCTCGTAGCCCCCGTCGACACGGACGCCCGGGCCTTGCGGCGGAGCCCATTCGGTGAGGGTGCCGGGGGCCGGCATGAAGTTGCGGCCACCGTCCTCGGCGTTGATCCGGAACTCGATGGAGTGGCCGATGACCTCGGGATCGTCGTAGCCCAGCTCCTCGCCGGCGGCGATGCGGAACATCTCGCGGACCAGGTCGATGCCGGTGACCTCCTCCGACACGCAGTGCTCGACCTGCAGGCGGGTGTTGACCTCGAGGAAGGAGATGGTGCCGTCGCGGCCCACGAGGAACTCGCAGGTGCCGGCGCCGACGTACCCGGCCTCCTTGAGGATGGCCTTGGACGCGTCGTAGAGGGTCTTGACCTGCTCGTCGGTCAAGAAGGGAGCCGGCGCCTCTTCGACGAGCTTTTGGTGACGGCGCTGCAGGGAACAGTCACGGGTGGAGACCACCACGACGTTGCCGTGGGAGTCGGCCAGGCACTGGGTCTCGACGTGACGAGGCCTGTCGAGGAACTTCTCCACCAGACACTCACCTCGACCGAACGCGGAAACCGCCTCACGAACCGCCGACTCATACTGCTCCGGGATCTCCTCCAGGGTGCGGGCGACCTTCAGGCCACGGCCACCGCCACCGAAGACTGCCTTGATCGCGACGGGCAGACCGTTCGCCTTCGCGAACTCGATGACCTCGTCAGCGTCCTCGACCGGGTCCTTGGTGCCGGGAGCCAGCGGAGCATTGGCCCGCTGGGCGATGTGCTTGGCCTTCGCCTTGTCGCCGAGGGCGTCGATGGCGTCGGGGGAGGGGCCGATCCAGACCAGCCCGGCGTCGATCACGGCCTGCGCGAACAGCGCGTTCTCGGCGAGGAACCCATAGCCCGGGTGGACCGAGTCGGCGCCGGTCCGCTTCGCGACGTCGATGATCTTCTCGATCGACAGGTACGACTCGGCCGGGGTGGCGCCACCGAGGGAGTGTGCCTCGTCGGCGAGCCTGACGAAGAGGGCGTCGCGGTCGGGGTCGGCGTACACGGCCACGCTTGCGATGCCGGCGTCCTTGCAGGCCCGGATGACGCGTACGGCGATCTCGCCGCGGTTCGCGATGAGGACCTTCTGCAGGGGCTTGATGTCAGGCACGCCCGGACTCCTTGGTAGGCCAACAATCCTCAGGGAGTCTAGAGCCCGTTCGCCCAGCATGCGTGGGCTGGTCCCGGCGCTGGACGTTAGTAGCCGGTCGTCGAGCGGGCAGTCTGTCACCCTTGCGTCATGCAGCTCGATCAGCTGGTCGTGGTGGCCCGGGACCCCGTCGGGTGGGCGGAGCGGCAGGCCGAGCGCTGCGGCGCGGTGTGGGTCGACGGGGGCTCGGGGACGGCTTCCGCAGCGCGGTGGTCCGCCTCGGAGACGGGGTGTACGCCGACGTGCTGTGGCCAACCTCACCCGGGGCCGGCGCGCCCGGATCCATGATGCGAGAGCTGCCGGATGGGACCGCCGCAGCCTGGGGGATCGAGATCCCCGATGCGCCGGTGACGGCGGACCTGACCGGACTGACGCATGAGGTGTTCCGGGACGAGACCGGAGCCACGGCCTACGAGCTCGTCGGGTGGCCGGAGGCTGTCGCTGCGCACGGCATCCAGCCCTTCTTCGTCCGCTACTGGCCACCCCTGGCGAGCCGCAGCCACCGGGCCGGGGTTCTGTGGAGCGGTGACCCTGGCGGCGGAGTCGAGGCGCTGATGCTGACCGGCACCGACGCGGCCCGGCGCAGCGTCGAGGGGCTGCTGGACCTGGCGGGGGACGGATCGAGCCTCGACGTGCAGCTGCGCTGGAGGGCCGGACCTCCAGGGCTCACGGACGCGGTGCTAGCCGGAGGGCGGCGCTTCCTGGGGTCCGACGTATAGCAGTGCGTCGAGCTCGACCTCGACGACCCAGCGCTCGTCGAGCAGCTGGGCGACGACCATCGTGCTGGCTGGCCTGATCTGGCCGAAGATCTCGCCGTGCACCTGGCTCACCTCCTCGACCACGGAACGGGAGGAGAGGTACTGCCGGGTGCGGACCACGTCCTCAGGTCTCCCGCCCGCCTCGGCGAGCGCTCCTAGCGCGATCTCCCAGGCTCGACGGGCCTGCACCAGCGGTGAGGGATCGACGGACCCGTCCGGCCACACCGGCGCGGTGCCCGAGACGAAGACCTGGTTGCCGACTCGGACCGCGCGGCTGAAGCCGATGGTGGCCTCGTACGGGGAGCCGGAGGAGATGCGTTCGCGGCTGGTCATGGGCGCGATCCTGCCAGCCTGGCGAGCTCGTCGCGGCAACGGCTCTCGACGGCCTGGAGCTCGGCCAGCGTGTCGTCGATGTCGCGCCGCTGCTGCTCGAGCTGTGCGCGGCGTACGTCGCACTGCTCGACGAGGTACTCCAGCTGCCCTCGCTCGCCCGGTGGCTCGTCGTACATGTTGACGATGACCCGGATCTCGTCCAGGGAGAACCCGAGCCGCTTGCCGCGCAGGATGAGCTCGACCCTGATCCGGTCGCGCTGGTAGTAGACCCGGGTGGTGCCCCGCCGTTCCGGGGCGAGCAGCCCGAGCTCCTCGTAGTGGCGAAGGGTGCGCAGCGTGACGCCGTAGTCCTGGGAGAGCTGGGTGATGGTCCAGGCCGTCATCCTCACATCCTTGCTTAACGTTGACGTAAGCGGAAGACAATGGCGGAATGAGCTATGAGCTGTCACCCGAGCACGAGGCCTTCCGGCACAGCGTCCGGGACTTCGCCGAGAAAGAGATCGCCCCGCACGTCGCGCAGTGGGACCGTGACCATCACTTCCCGGTCGACGTCGTGGAGAAGATGGGCGACCTCGGGCTGTTCGGGCTGACCAGCCCCGAGGAGTACGGCGGCGCCGGGGAGGACGGCGACTTCACCAGCCTGTGCGTGGCGATCGAGGAGCTCGGCAGGATCGACCAGTCCATCGGCATCACGCTGGAGGCCGGGGTCGGGCTGGGCATCAACCCGCTGCTGACCTACGGCTCGGACGAGCAGAAGCAGACCTGGCTGCCCGACCTGGTCGCCGGCCGGACGCTGGCCGGGTTCGGCTTGACCGAGCCGGGTTCCGGCTCGGACGCCGGCTCGATGAAGACCAAGGCCGACCTGGACGGCGACGAGTGGGTCGTCAACGGCTCCAAGCAGTTCATCACCAACTCCGGGTCCTCGATCACCTCGGTGGTCAACGTGGCTGCGCGGACCGGCACGCGACCCGACGGTCGTCCCGAGGTCAGCACGATCATCGTGCCTGCGGACACTCCGGGGTTCACCGCCGAGCCGGCCTACGACAAGCTCGGCTGGCACATCTCCGACACGCACCCGCTGACCTTCTCCGACGCCCGCGTCCCCAAGGAGAACCTGCTCGGGGAACGTGGCCGCGGCTACGCGCAGTTCCTGGCCACCCTGGACGACGGCCGGGTCGCCATCGCAGCGCTGGCCGTGGGACTCATCCAGGGCTGCCTCGACCTGTGCGTCGAGTACGCCGGGCAGCGCACCACGACCGGGGGCGTGGTCATCGGCTCCAAGCAGGGTGTCGCCTTCCAGGTCGCGGACCTCGAGGTGATGCTGCAGGCCTCCCGCCTGCTGACCTACAAGGCTGCCGCGATGAAGGACGGTGGCGCGTCGGCGGACGCGTTCAAGCAGGCCGCCTCTGTAGCCAAGCTGTACACCAGCGAGTCGGCGGTGACCGCGACCCGGATCGCGACCCAGGTCTTCGGTGGCTACGGCTTCATGGAGGAGTACCCGGTCGCGCGGTTCTACCGCGACGCCAAGATCCTCGAGATCGGCGAGGGCACCTCGGAGGTGCAGCGGATGCTCATCGCACGTGGCCTGGGCCTACCCGTCGAGTAGGCGGGTGCAAGAATCCCGGCCATGACGACCGTCGGCTCCCCGTCCATCGGCAAGCCCGGCTACTGGTGGTACCGGGCCCGGGCCGAGCTGCTCGAGTGCGCCCTGGGCGGGTACGTGGCTGACGCCGGTCGGGTGCTCGACATCGGCAGCGCGGACGGGCCGAGCGTCGCCTGGCTGGCCGCCACGGACCGGAAGGTTTCGCTCGACCTCGACCCGCGCGGGCTCAAGCCCGGGGACGTGTGCGGCTCCGCGCTGGGGCTGCCGTTCGCGGACGAGGTCTTCGACGTGGTGGCTGCGTTCGACGTCATCGAGCACTGCGAACCGGAGTCGGTCGCCCTCGCCGAGGTGGCTCGGATCCTGGTGCCGGGCGGGTACCTGCTGATGTCGGTACCGGCCTACCAGTGGGCGTGGACGCACTTCGACGACTGGAACCACCACCACCGCAGGTACACGCGCAAGCGCGCGGTCGCCGCGGTCGAGGCCAGCGGGCTCGTCGTACGCCGGGCCACACATGCCTTCGCCGGCACCTTCCCCTTCTTCGCCGCCGACCGGCTGCGTACCCGGCTCAAGGAGCGCGGCCGTCCGGCCGAGCCGCTCGGCGCCGACGAGGTGCCGCCGTTGCCGGAGGTCTCGCCCCGGCTCGACAGACTGCTCCACTCCTTGTCGATGCTGGACGGCCGTCGGCTGTCCAGAGGGAAGAACCTGCCGTTCGGCTCGAGTGTTCTCATTGCCGCGGAGAAGCCCACCAAGTCCGTATAGGCTCGCGAGACGTGAGCCAGACGCACCAGATCTCCGTGGTCATCCCGGTCTACCGGGGTGGGTCCACACTGTCTCCGCTCTTCGAGGAGATCGCCGGGCTCCGTGACTCCTTCGTCACCCAAGGCGGTCACCGGATGCGCGTCGCCGAGCTGCTGCTCGTGCACGACAACGGTCCGGACGACTCCGACGAGGTGATGCGCAAGCTCGCCGCGGAGCACGACTGGGTACGCCCGGTGTGGCTGAGCCGCAACTTCGGACAGCATGCCGCCACGCTCGCCGGGATGGCGTCCAGCGGCGGGGACTGGGTCGTGACGATGGACGAGGACGGCCAGCACGACCCCGCCTACATCGGCGCGATGCTCGACGTGGCGATGGCAGCGCAGGCGTCCGTGGTCTACGCCGATCCCACCAACAGGCCGCCGCACGGTCTGCTCCGCAACGCCGCCTCGCGGAGCGCCAAGCGCATCGTCGACTTTCTCACCAAGGGCAACGAGGCCGGGCTCTACCACAGCTACCGCCTGGTGCTGGGCGAGGTCGGCCGCAGTGTCGCGGCGTACGCCGGCGCGGGGGTGTACCTCGACGTCGCCCTCGGCTGGGTCAACGGCCAGGTAGCGACGTGCCCGGTAACGCTGCGCCGCGAGGGCGACCGGCCTTCGGGCTACCGCACGCGCACGCTGCTCTCACACTTCTGGAGGATGGTGCTGACCAGCGGCACGGGGCTGTTGCGCTTCGTCAGCCTGGCCGGCATCACCATGGCCGTGCTGGGCTTCCTGTTCGCCCTGGGGTTGGGGCTGACCAAGGTCTTCGGTGGCGTCGACGTCGCCGGCTGGACCTCGGTCATGGTGGTGATGCTGATCGGTGTCGGAGCCGTCCTGTTCTCCCTGGGAGTGGTGGCCGAGTACGTCGGCGTGGCGGTGAACATGGCCATGGGCAAACCGCTCTACGTGGTCACTGCGGACCGTGCCACCGGCCCGCTGAGCTACCCGCCCGAGCATCGGCCGTGACCGTCACGTGGGTGGTCGGAGCCGGCGGCCTCCTGGGCCGGCACGTCTGTGACGCGTTGCGCGGCGAGGGTGACCAGGTGCTCACCAGCGACGTGCCGTGGCAGGACACCACCGAGACCTCCGCGGTACTGCGGTCCGGGATCGCCGCGCTGAAGCAGGCCACGGCCGGCCGTAGCTGGGCTGTGGTGTGGTGTGCCGGAGCCGGCGTGGTCGCCACCCCGAAGGCGGCCCTGGAGGCGGAGGTCCGGGTCTTCGAGACCTTCCTGCACGACCTGTCCGGGCTGGGTGCCGGTGGGTCGCTCTTCCTGGCCTCCTCCGCAGGCGGCGTCTACGCCGGCTCGTCCGGCACCCCGCCGTACACCGAGCACTCGCCGAGCCGTGCGCTGGCGCCGTACGGCGAGGCGAAGCTGGCCATGGAGCGGCTCGCCCACTCGTTCGCCGAGACCAGCGGCAGCCGGGTCCTGGTCGGGCGGATCGCGAACCTCTACGGACCGGGGCAGAACCTGGCCAAGGCGCAGGGCCTCGTCTCGCTGCTGTGCCAGGCGCAGATCAGCGGCCAGCCGCTGCCGGTCTTCGTCTCGCTCGACACCCTGCGGGACTACCTCTTCGTCAAGGACGCCGCCGCGATGGTGGTGGCGGGGATGAAGCGGCTTCCCGAACAACCGGAGGCAGCGGTGGTCACCAAGATCCTGGCGTCCGGGAGGGGAACCTCGATTGCCGCGCTCGTGGGTGAGGCCACCCGCGTGTTCCGGCGGCGACCGCCGGTGGTCTTCGGCGCCTCACCGGCGTCGGCTGCGCAGGTTCGGGATCTGCGCTTCTCCTCGCTGGTGTGGCCGGAGATCGACAGCCTGGCGCGCACGCCGCTGTCGGTGGGGCTGTCGGCCACCGGCGGCAGCATCGCGCGGGCGCTCGCCCGGGGTCGTCTAGTCTCTGACGCATGAAGATCCTGGTCACTGGGGGTGCTGGCTTCATCGGCAGCCACTACGTTCGTTCGCTGCTCGGCGACGCGTGGGGGCTGACCGCGCCCGAGCAGGTCACCGTGCTCGACAAGCTCACCTACGCCGGAAACCTGGCCAACCTCGAGCCGGTGCGCGGCGACAGCCGGCTCCGCTTCGTCGAGGGCGACATCCTCGACCCCCGCCTTGCCGACCAGCTCGTCGCAGAGGCGGACGTGGTCGTGCACTTCGCCGCCGAGAGCCACGTCGACCGGTCGATCCTGGGTGCGGCTGACTTCGTGATGACCAACGTGGTCGGCACCCAGACTCTGCTGGACTCGGCGCTGAGGCTCGGGGTCGAGAAGTTCGTGCACGTCTCGACCGACGAGGTCTACGGCTCCATCCCCCAGGGCAGCTGGGACGAGCAGCAGCCCTTGGAGCCGAACTCGCCGTACTCGGCCTCCAAGGCCAGCAGCGACCTGCTGGCCAGGGCCTACTACCGCACGCACGGTCTCCCGGTCTGCATCACGCGATGCTCGAACAACTACGGGCCTTACCAGTTCCCGGAGAAGGTCATCCCGCTGTTTGTGACCAACCTGATGGACGGCGGCACGGTCCCGCTGTACGGCGAAGGGGCCAACGTGCGCGACTGGCTCCACGTCGACGACCACTGCCGTGGCATCCACCTGGTCGTCGAGGGCGGGCGTCCCGGTGAGGTCTACAACATCGGCGGCGGCACCGAGCTGACCAACAAGGAGCTCACCGGCCTGCTGCTCGAGGCCTGCGGAGCGGACTGGAGCCGGGTCGTCAAGGTCGAGGACCGCAAGGGTCACGACCTGCGCTACTCGGTGGACATCGGCAAGATCTCCGACGAGCTGGGCTACAAGCCGCTCGTCGGCTTCACCGACGGCCTCGCCGACACTGTGCGGTGGTACGCCGAGCAGCGAGCCTGGTGGGAGCCGCTCAAGCTCCGGTCGGGCCTGTAGGCGGGCACGCCGGGGGTGCCACCTAGGCTTGGGGGATGGGTCGCCGCCTGAAGCGTTTGTCTGCGGAGATCGCCAAGTTCCTCGCGGTCGGCGGTGTTGCCACCGCTGTGGCTCTGGTGATCTTCAACGGCCTGGTCCACGGCTACCTAGGCAGGCACGGCGGGCCGATGATGCAGCAGCCCTTGCTGGCGTTCGTGATCGCCAACACCGTGGGCATGTTCGTCAGCTACCGCGGGAGCCGCTCCTGGGCCTTCCAGCACCGCGAGGCGGTGGGCCTTGCTGGTGGGCGGCTGGCGTTCTTCGTGATCAACACGCTGTCGATGGCGATCCCGCTGGCCTGTCTGACCTTCAGCCGCTACCTGCTGGACCGGTCCGACCCGGTCGCCGACAACATCGCCGCCAACGTCGTCGGGCTCGGCCTTGGCACCGCCGCGCGCTTCTGGGCGCTGAGAAAGTTCATCTTCCTGCACCCGCACAAGGCTGCCCGGCTCCGCGCCAGGGCCAGCTCCTGAGCACTACGTCTGCGCGGTCCACAGGCTGTGCCAGGCGACGCCGAGCTCGGCGCACATCTCGCGCAGCAACGGCAGCCCGATCCCTACGACGGTGTGCGGGTCACCCTCGATTCCCGTGACATAGGCACCCCCGAGGCCGTCGATCGTGAAGGCACCGGCCACGTGCAACGGCTCGCCGGTGGCGACGTAGGCCTCGACCTCGTCGTCGCCGAGGTTCGCGAAGTGCACGACCGTCTTGGCCGACCGCGCCACCACGCGGCCGTCCCGGGTGTCGATGACGCAGTGCCCGGTATGCAGGACGCCCGACGACCCGCGCATCGCCCGCCAGCGCTGCGCGGCGACGGCTGCGCTACCGGGCTTGCCGTGAACGGTCCCCTCGAACTCCAGGACCGAGTCGCAGCCGATGACCAAGGCGTCGGTGAAGGCCACCGCTACAGCCTGCGCCTTGAGCCGGGCCAGGGCGACCGACACCTCTGCGGGGTCCGCGACAGCGAGGGTGGACTCGTCCACGCCGGAGACGACGACCTCAGGATCCAGCCCGGCGGCCCGGAGCGTGGCGAGCCGGGCAGGGGACTGGGAGGCGAGGACGACTCTCACAGGCGTTCGAGCGCCGCGGTGAGGGGGTCCAGCCCGATCGCGCCGAGGTTGAGCGCAGCGCTGTGGAAGGCCTTGAGGTCCCACGTGGAGCCGGCCCGGGCCTTTGCGTTCTCCCTCGCCTGGAGCCAGAGGCGCTCGCCCACCTTGTACGACGGCGCCTGACCCGGCCAGCCGAGGTAGCGGCTCACCTCGTAGCGGAGCTCCGCGTCGCTGGTCCGGGTGTGCGCCCGCATGAACTCATAGCCCATCGCCGGGGTCCACGGCTCGCCCGGCTGGAAGCCGTACCGGTTGTCCGAGGGAACCTTCAGCTCCAGGTGCATGCCGATGTCCACGATCACCCGGCAGGCACGGAACGCCTGCATGTCGAGCATGCCGAGCCTGTTGCCCGGGTCCTGGAGGTAGCCGAGCTCGTCCATCAACCGCTCGGCGTACAGGGCCCAGCCCTCTCCGCTGCCCGAGACCCAGCACATCTGACGCTGCCAGCGGTTAAGCAGGTCGTGGCGCAGGATCGTCTGCGCGATCTGCAGGTGATGACCGGGGACGCCCTCGTGGTACACCGTGGTCACCTCCCGCCAGGTGGAGAAGCTGGAGGTCTCCTCGGGCACCGACCACCACATCCGGCCCGGGCGGGTGAAGTCCTCGTTCGGCTGGGTGTAGTAGACGCTTCCGTCGGTGGTCGGCGCGATCATGCACTCGATCCGGCGGGCCGGCTCGGGGATGTCGAAGTGCACGTCGGCCAGGTCGTTCAGGGTCTGGTCGGCCAGCCCCTGCATCCAGTCACGGAAGGCCTCCTTGGTCGGCAGGCTGCGGCTCGGCTCGGCGTCGAGCGCCGCCACGGCGTCGTCCACCGAGCCTCCGGGAACGATCAGGTGCGCCACGCGCGCCATCTCGTCCTCGATCCGGCCCAGCTCGTCCCAGCCCCAGGCGTAGGTCTCGTCCAGGTCGACGGTGGCGCCGAGGAACATCCGTGACTCCAGCGCATAGCGCTCGCGACCGACCGCCTCCTTCGGGACACCGCGAGGTGCAAGGTCATGCTCGAGGAAGGCCCCGAACTCCGCGAAGGCCTGGGTGGCCGCGTCGGCGTGCCGCAGGAGCTGGGGCTTGAGGGACCCGTCGGGAGCGTCCTGCACCAGCATCGAGAAGACGCCCGGGCTGGAGCCGGTCTGTCCCGTCCAGGAGGCGACCTGGGCGGCAGCCTCGCCGATCAGCCGGCTGGCCGAGACGTTCCCGAGGGCCGCCTCCTCCAGCAGCGTCCTCCGGTAGCCGGCCAGCGTCGCGGGTACAGCGGCCAGGCGGCTGTCGATGTCGCACCAGCCTTGCTCGGAGGAGGTGTCCATCTGGTCGAAGCAGGCCCGCAGACCGTGGAGGTCGCTGCCGGTGACCGACATCCGGTAGCGCGGCAGGCGGGTGGCGTACTGCTCGAGCTGGAGGTCAGACCGCTCCAGGAAGGCCTCCTTGGCGCTGCGCTCGCGCTCGTCGGCCGGGACCGCGCTCCCGACCGCGGCGTGCGCGCGCCGTTCGAGCGACTCCCGGGCCTCATACCCCTCGGGCGAGAGATCGGGAAGCTTGTCCTCGTAGCCCGGGACACCCATCCCGGTGGCCGAGATCGGGTCGAGTGCGGCGTAGTCCTCCACGAAGGCGTCGCAGAGGGCGTCCACAGGGCGGTGCGCAGGAGTCACGGCGTCACCCTACAAACCGGATCCCGGACGGGTACACGGCCGGGCCGTTTCTAGCCGGGGAGAGCGCTGGACCGCCAGCCTCCGACGCCGTGCCGGTACGCCCGGCGCACCAGGCGGTGCGGAGAGGACCACTCCGATCTCGTGCGCGGCTCGGGCTCGGTGCTCCCGGCTGACACCGACTGGAGGACGGCGACGACAGCGGCGATCTCCTCGGCCGTGGCAGCCGAAGAGATCAGGACCAGCGGTCGGGCGTCGGGCTCGGTGCTCACAGTGGGATGTTCCCGTGCTTCTTGGGCGGGAGCGTGGCCCGCTTGGACTTGAGCAGCCGCAGCGCCCGCACGATCTCGATCCGGGTCTCGTGCGGCAGGATCACCGCGTCGATGTAGCCGCGCTCGGCGGCGAGGTACGGGTTGGCGAGCTCGTCGTCGTACTCGTTGATGAGCTCGGCGCGCCTGGCCTCTGGGTCGGCGGCCTCGCTCAGCTCGGAGCGGTACAGGATGTTCACCGCTCCCTGGGCGCCCATCACGGCGATCTGCGCGGTCGGCCAGGCCAGGTTGATGTCCGCGCCGAGGTGCTTGGAGCCCATCACGTCGTACGCGCCGCCGTAGGCCTTGCGGGTGATCAGCGTGACCAGCGGGACGGTGGCCTCGGCGTAGGCGTAGATCAGCTTGGCGCCACGGCGGATGATCCCGTTCCACTCCTGGTCGGTGCCCGGCAGGAAGCCCGGTACGTCGACGAAGGTCAGCACCGGGATGTTGAACGCGTCGCAGGTCCGCACGAAGCGCGCGGCCTTCTCCGAGGCGTCGATGTCCAGCGTGCCGGCGAACTGCATCGGCTGGTTGGCCACCACCCCGACCGGGGCACCCTCGACGCGGCCGTAGCCGATGAGCAGGTTCGGCGCGAAGAGCGCCTGGACCTCGAGGAACTCCCCGTCGTCGAGCACCGACTCGATGACGGTGTGCATGTCGTAGGGCTGGTTCGGTGAGTCCGGAATGATCGTGTCCAGCGCCCGGTCGTCGTCGGAGACCTCCATCGAGGCCTCCTCGGCGTACGTCGGGGGCTCGTCGAGGTTGTTCTGCGGGAGGTAGCTGATCAGGGCCTTGACGTACTCGATCGCGTCGGACTCGTCGGAGGCCAGGTAGTGCGCGTTGCCGGACTTGGTGTTGTGCGACCGCGCGCCTCCGAGGTCCTCCATCGACACGTCCTCACCGGTGACGGTCTTGATCACGTCGGGCCCGGTGATGAACATGTGTGAGGTCTGGTCGACCATGATCGTGAAGTCGGTGACGGCGGGGGAGTACACCGCTCCGCCGGCGCACGGCCCCATGATCAGCGAGATCTGCGGGATCACCCCGGACGAGTGCACGTTGCGACGGAAGATCTCGCCGTACAGGCCTAGTGAGACGACGCCCTCCTGGATGCGCGCGCCGCCGGAGTCGTTGATGCCGATGACCGGGCAGCCGGTCTTCATCGCCAGGTCCATCACCTTGACGATCTTCTCGCCGAAGACCTGACCCAGGGAGCCGCCGAAGACCGTGAAGTCCTGGGCGAAGACGCAGACCTGCCGGCCGTCGATCGTGCCGTACCCGGTGACCACGCCGTCGCCGTAGGGGCGGTTCTTCTCCATGCCGAACGCCGTCGACCGGTGCCGGGCGAGCTCGTCGAGCTCGACGAACGAGTCCTGGTCCAACAGCTCCGCGATGCGCTCGCGCGCGGTCTTCTTGCCCTTGGCGTGCTGCTTCTCGACCGCCTTCTCCGACGCCGCGTGGGTGGCGTCGTACAGCCGCTTCTCCAGGTCAGCGACCTTGCCTGCGGTGGTGTGCATGTCGGTGTCTGCGGTGCTGCCTGAGCCGGCCGCGACTGCTTCGCTCACTGGGTACTCGCCTCCTAGTCGAACCTGCGCCAATGTAGTGCCTATGAGCTCTCCCGCGACTCGCCGCCCACCCCTCGACCCCTCGGCTGTTGCCGATCGCACCCACTTCTGGCGGGTAGAGGTCGTCGACGAGACGAGGTCGACCAACGCCGACGCTGCCGCGCGAGCACGGGCCGGCGAGGAGTCGGGCCTGGTGATCGTCGCCGAGCACCAGACAGCCGGCCGTGGCAGGCTCGACCGCACCTGGGAGACACCCGCCCGCGCGGCGTTGACGTTCTCCGTGCTGACCCGGCCGACCGTCGACGGGTCACGCTGGCCCTGGCTGCCGCTGTTGACGGGCCTGGCCGTCGTCCAGGCGGTACGACGGACCACGACCCTGACCACGGTGGCGCTCAAGTGGCCCAACGACGTGCTGGTCGACGGGCAGAAGGTGGCGGGCATCCTGCTCGAGAGGGTCGACACTCCGGCCGGCCCTGCGGCGGTCATCGGGGTCGGCATCAACGTGTCCACCACCGCCGAGGAGCTGCCCGTCCCGACAGCGACCTCCCTGGCGATAGCCGGTGCCGAGGTGGACCGGGGAGCCCTCCTGGTAGCGGTGCTCGGCGAGCTCGCGTCGACCCTGGAGCGCTGGGGAGGCTCCGAGTCGCTGCGCGCGGCCTACCGGGCCAGCTGCGAGACGCTCGGGAAGGCCGTCCAGGTCAGCCTGCCGGATGGCGAGTCGGTGACCGGGCTGGCCGTGGACGTCGACGCCGACGGGCGGCTGGAGCTCGACACGGACCGCGGCCGCGTGGCAGTCGGCGCTGGCGATGTCGTTCACGTGCGGTAGGCCGCATGCCATGATCTGTGCGTGGTCATCTCGCAGAAGCTCCTGGGTCCCGACGAGCACATCGTCCTCTCCACCAGAACGCATCTCAAGGCGATGCTGCTGCCCGCTCTGATCCTGATCGTGACCATGGGGCTGGCCGGCTTCCTCTCCGCCATCGTGGGCGGTTCGATGGAGAAGCCGCTGAGGATCGCGATCTGGGTGCTCGCTGCTGTGGTGGTCGTCGGCTGGGTGCTGATCCCGTTCCTCAAGTGGCTGACCACCGAGTACACCGTCACCAACCGTCGGCTCATCACCCGGACCGGCATCCTGACCCGGCGGGGCCACGACATCCCGATGCCGCGCATCAGCGACGTGGCCAGCGAGCGAGGGGTCATCGACCGGATGCTGCGCTGCGGCACTCTGATCCTGGCCGATGCCAGCGAGCAGAGGGTCCGCCTGCACGACATCCCGCGGGTGGAGGAAGTGCAGCTCAAGATCGCCAACCTCCTGCATGGCGGGATCGAGCGTGAGCACGCCGACCCGGAGCTGAAGCGTCTCGACGACGGAACCTGACGCATGCCGGGAGACAGCGCCGAGCAAGGTGACCAGGAGAGCCGCGCCCTGCTCGAGGTCCACCTGCTCGGACAGCAGCCGGCCTTCTCCGTGGCCGATGCGGCTGCCAAGACCGGGGTTCCCGCCGACGTCGTACGGCGGCTGTGGCGCTCGCTGGGTTTCGCCCTCCCTGAGGGGGAGGAGCCGGTCTTCAACGACCATGACCTGGCCGCGATCGAGGTGATGCGCGCCGGCACCCGCAGCGGCCTCCTCGACGTGGACACCGAAGTACGGCTGGCCCGGGCGGTGGGCCAGACGATGGCCCGCCTGGCCGACTGGCAGGTGAGCACGCTGGCGTCACTCATCGAGGAGATCGAGGCCTCTCCGGACGCGACGGGCAGCCGGTACCGCACCGCGAACCTCCTTGCCGACTCCCTGGGCGAGGCCTTCGAGCAGCTGGTCGTCTACGCCTGGAAGAGGCACCTGCGCGCTGCCGTCGACCGGATCTCGTCGGTGCGCGAGCTGGGCGACCAGCTGCACGCGGTGACCAGCACGGTGGGCTTCGCCGACATCGTGCAGTTCAGCGCCTTGTCCAACGAGCTCGATGACGACCGGATCGGCGAGCTGGTGGAGATCTTCGAGACCCGAGCCACCGATGTGGTGACCAGCCTCGGCGGGCGGGTGATCAAGACCCTGGGCGACTCGGTGCTCTTCGTGACCGACGACGCGGAGGCCGGAATGGACATCGCCCACGCGATCATCGACGTGATCGGCGACGACGCCCGGCTGCCTGACGTGTCCCTGGGGATCGCCACCGGACCGGTGATCCTGCGCTTCGGCGACGTCTTCGGACCGCCGGTGAACCTCGCCGCCCGGCTGACCGCGATCGCCCGGCGTAACCGGGTCATCACCGATGACGTGACGGCCGCTCAGCTGCCAGACGACAGGTACGAATCTCGCGCCCTCACCGCACGCCCGGTCCGAGGGTTCGGGGTGCTGGAGCCGATCGCGGTCCGGCGCCTCTGAGGGGCAGCGCCGCCCGGAAACGGGCAGGCAGGCCACCTGGGATGGCTCAGCCCTCCGAATAGGGGCTACCTGGTGTAGTCCCTTCGGGTCAATCTTCGCACTCCGGGATGCTGTGTCCGATTTGTCCGAATACTCTTGCGGGTATGCACAGTGTCCAGGGGGTGGATGTGGACCCTGTTGCCCGCAGGGTCTGGCGTGACGGGGTGGAAATTCGACTCTCCAACAAAGAGTTCGAGCTACTCCACGCGTTGATCAGTAGGGCCGGAGACATCGTCTCGCGTGAGGACCTCATGCGAGACGTTTGGCATACCAACTTCTGGACGTCGGCCAAGACGATCGACGTCCATCTCGGGTGGGTGCGCCGCAAGCTCGGCGACGACACCCGGCACCCTCACCTGATCACCACGATCCGCGGACGCGGCCTGCGATTCGAGACCCAGCCGCCGGCACACGCGATGGACCCGACAGCACGGGCGGTCTGACCTACTCACTAGGCTGGGGGCCGTGCCGACGCCCCACGCTGACGAGTCTCCGGTGCTCGCCATCATCGGCGGAGGCCAGCTGGCCCGCATGATGGCCCAGTCGGCCGTCGGGCTCGGCCTCCCGCTTCGTCTCCTGGCCGAGGGGCCACACGTCTCAGCTGCCCAGGTCATCCCTGACTCGACGGTCGGGGACTACCGCTCACTGGAGGACCTCCGTGCGGTCGCCGAAGGCTGCGCGGTCGTCACGTTCGACCATGAGCACGTGCCGACCCAGCATCTTCGGACCCTGACCGCCGAGGGCCATGCCTGCCGCCCCGGCCCGGACGCGCTGGTGCACGCCCAGGACAAGGCAGTGATGCGGGCCAGACTCTCCGAGCTCGGGGTGCCCTGCCCGCGCCACGGCACCGTCTCCACGCCCGACGAGGTGGACCGGTTCGCCGCCTCGGTGGGCGGCTACCCCATCGTGTTGAAGACCAGCCGAGGCGGGTACGACGGCAAGGGCGTGTGGTTCGTCGCCGACAGCGCTGAGGCTGGCGCGGCGTTGGACGCCGCTGCCGCGTCCGGGACAGCAGTCCTCGCCGAGGAGAAGGTGGAGTTCCGGCGCGAGCTCTCCGCTCTGGTGGCGCGTTCCCCGTCGGGACAGGTGGCGGCGTACCCGGTCGTCGAGTCCGTCCAGCGCGATGGCATCTGCTGGGAGGTCATCGCGCCGGCCCCCGGCCTCTCCGCGGAGCTGGCGCTGGAGGCACAGCAGGTGGCGATGAGCCTGGCCGGCGCGCTCGACGTCACCGGGATCCTGGCGGTCGAGCTCTTCGAGACCGAGGACGGCCGCATCCTGGTCAACGAGCTCGCGATGCGCCCGCACAACACCGGGCACTGGACCCAGGACGGCTGCGTCACCTCCCAGTTCGAGAACCACCTCCGAGCGGTGATGGACCTGCCGCTGGGCTCACCGCAGGCGCGAGCACCCTGGACGGTCATGGTCAACATCCTCGGCGGCACCGCCGGACGGCTGTACGACGGCTACCCGCATGCCTTCGCCCGGGACCCGAGGCTGAAGGTCCACCTGTACGGCAAGGAGATCAAGCCCGGCCGCAAGGTCGGCCACGTCAACGCGTACGGCGACGACCTCGACGAGGTCCTCGAGCGAGCCCAGCATGCCGCGGCCTGGTTCCGCGGCGACCTAGGAGATGAGTCCGAGTGACGGTTGGCATCGTGATGGGGTCGGACTCCGACTGGCCGGTGATGAAGGCGGCCGCGGAGGCGCTCGACGAGTTCGGCGTCACGTACGAGGCCGATGTGGTCTCGGCGCACCGGATGCCCGAGGACATGATCGCCTACGGCAAGCAGGCCGCTGGCCGCGGGTTGAAGGTGATCATCGCCGGTGCCGGTGGGGCGGCTCACCTGCCCGGAATGCTCGCGTCGGTGACCCCGCTACCGGTGATCGGGGTGCCGGTCCCGCTGCGCTACCTCGACGGGATGGACTCGCTGCTCTCCATCGTGCAGATGCCGGGCGGGGTCCCCGTGGCAACGGTGGGGGTCGGCAACGCGAAGAATGCCGGGCTGCTCGCCGTACGCATCCTGGGCGCGGGAGACGAGTCTCTACGTGCCAAGATCGTGGACTACCAGACCGCCCTGGCCGAGACGGCTCGCGAGAAGGGGAAGACCGTGCGTGGCGAGAACCGACGTACGGCAGGCTTCTAGTGGCCCGCCGACCTGCGATGGAGCCGCTGCCCGGAGCGGTCGAGGTCTACACCGACGGGGCCTGCGCCGGGAACCCGGGGCCGGGTGGCTGGGCGTGGGCGATCGACGAGCAGACCAGCGATGCGGGCTTCGAGCGCCCGTCGACGAACCAGCGGATGGAGATCCGTGCCGCCTACGAGGCGATGCGCGCCCTGGACGGGCCGCTGACGATCGTCAGCGACTCGACGTACGTGGTGCACTGCTTCCGCGACGAGTGGTGGCGCAACTGGCGTCGCAACGGCTGGGTGAACTCCGCGAAGAAGCCGGTCGCCAACCGGGACCTGTGGGAGCCCATGCTCGACCTGTACGACGATCGGGGTGACGTCACGTTCCGCTGGGTGAAGGGTCACTCCGGAAACGTGATGAACGACCTCGTGGACCGGCTCGCGGTGGCGGCCAGCCAGGCCGCCGGGGGCGGTCTCTAGCCGGCCAGGCCGTGCTCGTGGGCGAAGACCACGATCTGCACGCGGTCCCGGAGGTCGAGCTTGCGCAGGATGCTGCCGACGTGGGTCTTGACCGTCGACTCGCTCGCGAAGACCAAGGCCGAGATCTCCGCATTCGACAGGCCGCGGGCGACGGCGGTCAGGATCTCGCGCTCCTTGTCGGTGAGCTGGTCGTAGCCACGAGGGAGCTCGCGACGCTCGCGGAACTCTCCCGAGAGCAGGGTGGTGAGGTCTGCGGGTGCGAGTACGGCGTTGCCGGCGTGAACGGTGCGGATGGCGTCGGTCAGCATCGCCGGCGTGGTGTCCTTGAGCAGGAAGCCGCTCGCGCCGTACCTGATCGCGGCGGCCGCCCGGTCGTCGAGGTTGAAGGTGGTGAGCACCACCACGCGCAGTGGCTTGGTGCGGCGCGCCGCACGCTCCGGTGAGAACAGCTGCCTGGTCGCCTCGACACCGTCCATCTCGGGCATCCGGATGTCCATCAGTACGACGTCGGGGTCGTGCTGGTCGGTCATCGCCAGAGCCTCGCGACCGTTGCCGGCCTCGGCCACGACCGACAGGTCGTCCTGGGCGTCGATGATCACCGAGACGCCGGCACGGAAGAGCTCCTGGTCGTCGACGAGGAGGACGTTGATCGGCGAGGTCACGGCCCAAGCATGCCGTGTCGTAGCGGCAGCCAAGCGGTCGCGGTGTAAGAGCCTGCTTCGAGGCGCACGTCCAGGCGCCCACCGATCGACTCCAGCCGCATCCGCATGCCGGCCAGACCCAGGCCGGAGTCGGTCGCCTCGGTAGCAGCAGTGGTGTTCTGCACCGCGATCGTCAGCTCGTCGGACCAGTGCCGCAGCACGGTGACCGGCTCGCCCCGGACACCGTGCTTGAGGGCGTTGGTCAGCATCTCCTGCAGCGTGCGGTACGCGACCGCGTCGATCTCGGGCGGAAGCGGTCGCGGGGTGCCCACGACGGTCGACTGCACCTCGTTGCCGGCCGCCCGGACCCCCTCGACCAGCTTGTCGAGCCCGAGGTCCTGCTGCCCGGGGACCTCGGTGGCCGACAGCACCTGACGCACGTCGCGCAGCGACTGGCGTGCCGAGACGGCGATGTTCGACATCGTCTCCTTCATCCGCTCCGGGTCGTCGTCGGGAAGGAACTGGGCGGACTCCGCCTGGGCGAGGATCACCGCGAGAGAGTGCCCGACGACGTCATGCACGTCGTGGGCCATCCGGGTCTGCTCCGCCCGGACCGCCGCGATCTCCTCGGCCTGCTCCTTGGAGGCGACGGCCTCGATCTCGTGCTCGCGCGAGCGGCGTGCCTGCTCGCGAACCCGGAACAGTAGGCCGGCCATCCACGGGACCGCGAGCGCCAGGAAGCCGACCAGCCCGAGAGCTCCGCGGGTGATGTCGATGCCCGTCGCCCTGGACGCCCGGAAGAGCTCGTCGAAGATGATGGTGCCGAACCCGGTGCCGTTGTTCATGACCCAGACGGCCGCCAGCAGTGA
Organism: uncultured Actinomycetota bacterium; assembly: GCA_963769585.1. GTDB lineage: Bacteria > Actinomycetota > Actinomycetes > Propionibacteriales > Nocardioidaceae > SSC3. The sequence goes on along the minus strand of CAVYMJ010000006.1, from coordinate 2,307,580 downwards.
GCCGAGGGGGATCGAGATCCCGCTGAGCCACACGACCGCCGTGCTGCCCCAGCGCGCGCAGCCGAAGGAGACCACCAGCGCCCCCAGCTGGGTGTACAGGATGTCGGTGCCCGAGAGTAGCTGGATGCTGCAGCCGAGCCAGACCAGGCCAAGGGCGATGCCGGGCGCGAGCCGGTGCAGTCCTGCCGCGACCCCGATACACAGAACGATGACCAGCCAGGTCGCGACATGGGCAGGGGTGAACCCGCCGCCGTAGTAGTCGCCGTTGCGGGACAGCACTTCCGCGATCCCGAAGACCATGACCATCAGGCCGACAGCGACATCGGGAAGCCAGGCGGGTGGCGTGCTCATTCGCGCAGGCTAACGCGCTCGCCCAGTCCAACGTGCCGGCGGACCGGCTCTTCGACGTACCGCCAGCTCAGGGCGGCCGCGACGACGGTCAGCGGCAGGGCCGCCAAGCCCGAGAGCCACAGCGTCAGCGGGTAGTTCCACAGGTACGCCGCGTAGGAGACCGTGCCGAGAGCGACCAGCAGCCGCAGTGCCGGGGCCTCGACCTCGACCCAGGTGCGCCAGGACTGCAGCACGACCGCGGTCAGCAGCGCGATCGCCGGAGCGGCCAGCAGGTACGTCGCGGCGTGGCCGCGCAGCGGCACCAGTGCGAGCACCAGCAGGGCCGCGAGGGCCGGGCCGGCGGCAACGGCTGGCAGCCCACGACGCGCGACGTACGCCGAGCCGGCGCCGATCACGAAGCAGATCGCCCAGGAGGTGGGCAGCGTGTAGGCGAGGTCGGGGTCCTCGCTGAGCCACAGCACCGTCGCCACCGCCCCGACGGCACAGAGGATCCCGGCGCCGACCACGGCACTGAGCAGCAGCCGGCGCGACCAGGCGAGCGCCAGCAGTGCCGGCCAGACGAGGTAGAACTGTTCCTCCATCGCCAGGGTCCACAGGTGGAAGGTCGCCTCCCCGCCGTGCTCGAACGGCAGGTCTGCGGTCCAGGTGAGCGCGACCACGACGGTCCGGACCAGCTCGCCACGGTCCTGTAGCGGGTCGAGGAGCAGCGTCACCAGGGCCACCGCGGCGACCAGGACGACCAGCGCCGGTACCAGCCGCCTGGCTCGGCGCAGATAGAACCTGCGGAAGTCCACCCGGCCGTACCGCGCTAGCTCGTCGAGCAGCAGGCCGGTGATCAGGTGGCCACTGAGCGCGAAGAACATCACCACGCCGACGACCCCCGCTCCCGGGAAGACCGACGGGAAGGCGTGGCGCAGCATCACCAGGCCGACGGCGACCCCGCGGAGCAGGTCGATGCCGGCGATGCGACGGGTCATCTCCTGACCGCGCCCGCGACGAGCTCGGCGAGCAGCTGCGGGTAGGGGAGCCCGACAGCCGCGAACATCTTGGGCACCTGGGACTGCTCGGTCATGCCGGGCATGGTGTTCACCTCGTTGAGCACCACGCCCTCGGCGGTGACGAAGAAGTCGAACCGAGCGACCCCCTTGCAGCCGAGAGCGTCGAAGAGCGCGAGAGCGGCCTCCTCGACCTCCTTGGTCTCCACGCCGGTCAGGGGAGCCGGGATGGTGAAGGTGGCGCTGCCGTCGTACTTCCGGTTCGTGTCGAAGAGACCGTCCGCCTCGATCTCCAGGGTTGGGCCGACCAGGAGCGAGCCGTCCGCGCGCTGGACGATCGCGATGTCGATCTCGCGGCCGACAAGCACCTCCTCCACCAGCACCCGGCTGTCGACGGCCAGTGCCTTCTGCACGGCCGGAGCCAGCTCAGCCTCGGTGCGCACCAGCGACACTCCGTGGCTGGAGCCGGCAGCGACCGGCTTCACCACGACGGGACCCTCGAAGCCGACGCACGGCGAGGTGACCAAACAGCCCCGTGCCACCCCGATCCCCAGTGCTTGGGCCACGAGCTTGGTCGCCCACTTGTCCATGGCGATCGCGCCGCCGCGGACGTCGCTGCCGACGTACGGCACGCCGGCGAGCTCGCACAGGGCGGCAAGCGTCCCGTCCTCCCCGAGGGGTCCGTGCACCATCGGGACCACCACGTCGTAGCTGCCCAGGATCGCGATCGCCCTGGACAGGCTGGCGTGCACGGTGTCGGCGAGCGGGCGACCGTTGGCGCCCAGCCAGGTGCCGTCCCGCGCGATGGTCAGCGACAGCACGTCGAAGTCCGCGAGGGCTCGGCAGACCGAGGCCGCGGAGGCCAGCGACACCTCGTGCTCGCAGTTCTGGCCGCCGCCGATGACGACGACGCGGGCCCGGCCCTTCATGCGATGCTCCTGACCGGGCCGGTCGCCGTCGTCGTACGGCGGACGCGGCTCCCGATGCCGGTGACGATCTCGTGCTCGATGGTCCCCGCCCAGGCCGCCCACTCGGCGACCGTGGGCTCCCCGTCGTCCCCGGGTCCGAAGACCGTGGCGGTGTCACCGGGCCTGACGTCGAGGTCACCGACGTCGGCAACGACCTGGTCCATCGAGACTCGGCCCACCACGGCGCAGCGACGCCGCTGCAGGGCTACCCAACCCTGGGAGGCCCGCGGAATACCGTCCGCGTAGCCCAGCGGAAGCAGGGCCAGGCGCGTCGACTCCCGGGTGGTGTAGGTGTGTCCGTAGCCGACCGGAGTCCCTGCCGGCACTTCGCGCACGGTGACCACCGGCGCGGTCAGGGTGAGCGCGCCGCGCAGGCTGGTCGTACCACTGGGGTCGATGCCGAACAGGCCCGCGCCGACCCGGCACAGGTCGTGGTGGGTGGTGACATCGGTCAGCGTCGCGGCGGTCGCAGCCAGGTGACGCAGGGCGGGACGCAGCCCGAAGGCGGCGGCGATCGAAGCCGCGGCGTCGAAGCCGCGGGCACCCGAGACGTTGCTCGGGTGGCTCGGCTCGTCGGCGCAGGCCAGGTGGCCCATCAGCCCGACCACGCGCACCAGCCGGTGCTGCTCCCCAGTGGCGGCGAGCCGGCACAGGTCCGGCCACTGGGCGGCCGACGCGCCGTCCCGGGCCAAGCCCAGGTCTCGGTGGAGATGGACCCGCGCGGGCAGGCCGACACGCTCGGCCGCCTGCGCGATGGCGTCCAGGTGCTCCAGGCCGGGGACAGCCAGGTCGACGTCGGCACGGATGGCTGCCGCGAAGTCGGCGTCGACCGGGTTGAGCCACGAGAGCATCGGCGCTGCGATGCCAGCGGCGCGCAGCGTCAGCGCCTCGTCGAGTGAGGTCACCCCCAGCCAGGTAGCCCCGCTGGCCAGCGCGGTCCGGGCCACGGCGTACGCGCCGTGCCCGAACCCGTCGGCCTTCACGACCGCCATCAGGTCACCGCGAGCGCGTACGGCGAAGAGCCGGGTGTTGGCCGCGACCGCGGTCAGGTCGATCGTCAGGAGCGGCCCGGGGTGCGTCGGAGCCGGGCGCATCGAGGCTGGGGTCTCCAAGAGCAGGGCGCTCATGGCTGCACCGGACCGTAGACCGCCGCGTCGGCACCAGTGACGAAGGCCCAGTAGCGGTCGCCGTAGCTCCAGTGCCACCACTCGGTCGGGTAGTTCACCAGGCCGGCCCCGCCCAGAGCCTCGGCGAGCGTGGTCCGGTTGTCCCGGGCCTCGTGGTCGATGTTCTGCGCATCGAAGAAGCAGGCACCCGCCGACTGCTCGGGGGTGGCGTCGATCGGCGTGCCCATCCAGAGCTGGTGACCGCGGCTGTCGACCAGCGTCAGGTCGACAGCGGCCCCGGCCACGTGCGGGGCGACGTGCAGGGGAGCGACGTACCGGCTGGTGAGGGTGACCAGCTGCTCGTCGGTGAGGTCAGGGTGGGCCGTCACCAGCGCGTCGGCGTACGAGCGTTCGATGGCCTGCTGGTCGGACGCGGTCCGGAACCCTTCAGCCAGGTCCAGGTGGATGCCGTTGGGCAGTAGTTCGGCGGCGACTGCCAGGCGCTGGGCGAGCCCGGCGCGTACGTAGCGGGCCGCTCCGGTAGCCGTCCCGCCCAGCCAGTCGAGCCGGACCAGCGGCTCGCCGCTGTCCAGCACGGGAAGCGCTGCGACCAGCGGGTCCGCGATGAGTGTCGTCATGGGCTCAACGCTAGGAACGCGCCGCGCGGCTCGGCTCCACCTCAGGTACCAGGCGACTGTCCTTCAGGACAGACCTGCTGGCTCCTCAGCCGGCGTGGCGTGGCCACTCGAGGGCCGGGCAGGCGTCCATCACCATGGGCACACCCGCCGAGGTGGTGCGCTCGAACGCCTCCTGGTCGACCACCCCGAGCTGGAACCAGACCGCCTTGGCGCCCACCTTGACCGCCTGGTCGGCGAAGGGGCCGGCGAACTCCGACCGGCGGAACACGTCGACCACGTCGATCTCGAAGGGAACGTCCTCGAGCGTGGGGTAACCCTGCTCGCCGAGCACGGTCGGTGCTGCAGGGTGGATCGGCACGATGCGCTTGCCCCGGTCCTGGAGGTAGGCCGCGATGCTGTAGGCCGTCCGGCTCGGGTTGCCGGAGAGCCCGACGACCGCCCAGGTGTGGGTCTGGTGCAGCATGAACCGGACGTTGGTCGGGTCCAGCCAGGCCGGGGTCATATCTTTGAAACTACCCGCGGCCCGGTGACCGGATGGTCCAGCCGGCTCCACGCGAGCCGGTGGCTCGGGTGAGTCGGTGTGACCTATCGCGCAGCCCGCCGGGTAGTTGGACGTCCTACAATCTTCGCCATGAGCGAGTTCCCGATGTTTGCCCTCTCCGAGGAGCACCAGGCCATCCGTGAAGCCGCGCGAGCGGTCTGCGACGCCAAGGTCGCGCCGTACGCCGCCGCGGTGGACGCGGAGGCCCGGTTCCCCCAGGAGGCGGCTGACGCGCTCCTGGCTGCCGACTTCCACGCTCCGCATGTCCCCGAGCAGTACGGCGGCGCGGGGGCCGATGCTCTCGCCACCTGCATCGTCATCGAGGAGGTCGCCCGGGCCTGTGTCTCCAGCTCGCTGATCCCGGCCGTCAACAAGCTCGGCTCGCTGCCGGTGCAGCTCGCGGGCTCGGAGGAGCTGAAGGCCAACTACCTGACCAAGCTCGCCAAGGGCGACGGTGGGTTCTCGTATTGTCTGTCCGAGCCCGACGCGGGCTCCGACGCAGCAGGCATGAAGACCCGCGCCGTACGTGACGGGGACGAGTGGGTGCTCAACGGCGTGAAGCGCTGGATCACCAACGCCGGCGTCTCGGAGTACTACACCGTCATGGCTGTCACCGACCCGGAGAAGCGCTCCAAGGGGATCTCCGCGTTCGTCGTGGAGAAGTCCGACGAGGGGGTCTCCTTCGGGGCTCCCGAGAAGAAGCTCGGCATCAAGGGTTCGCCCACCCGTGAGGTGTACCTCGACAACGTCCGGATCCCCGCCGACCGCATGATCGGCGCCGAGGGAACCGGCTTCGAGACCGCGATGCGGACCCTCGACCACACCCGGGTCACCGTGGCCGCCCAGGCGGTCGGAGTCGCCCAGGGCGCGCTGGACTATGCGCTGGGCTACGCCCAGGAGCGCAAGCAGTTCGGCAAGGCCATCGCGGAGTTCCAGGGCTTGCAGTTCCTGCTCGCGGACATGGGCATGAAGATCGAGGCAGCTCGCCAGCTCGTGTACGCCGCCGCCGGCCGCTCGGAGCGCGGCGACGCCGACCTCACCTTCTTCGGCGCGGCCGCGAAGTGCTTCGCCTCCGACATCGCCACGGAGGTGACCGGGCACGCGATCCAGATCCTCGGCGGCTACGGCTACACCTCGGACTACCCGGTGGAGCGGATGTACCGCGATGCCAAGATCACCCAGATCTACGAAGGCACCAACCAGGTCCAGCGGATCGTGATGGCCCGTCAGCTGCTCGCCGGGATCCAGTCCGAGCTCTGACCCGCGCGCGCTGCGCGCCAGACGCGGGCCCTGCCGCGTGACTATCAGTCGACCGCGACGCCATCACTACTGATGCGCTGAGACAACGACGCCCTGCGCTGCCATCTCGCTGGCCACGCCGTATCGCGCGCCCCAGCCGCTGCACTTCGCCCAGAGTGCAGCTGGCCGTCAACGCGGTCGCTTGGCGTCATGGCGGCCACTATGCGACGGATCCCAGCCACCTGGTGACTGAGATCCACCACAGAACGAGGGGTAGCTGGGCGGCTGAGCCTTTCCGCCGCCTGGCCGACTTCCAGATCTGCTGAGGTCGAGTGCCTCACCTGAGTCACCTTCAGCCACGCGACGGTGCGGTGACGTCACGCCGAAGGGGATCCATCACCGAGGACGGCAACGTGCGCCGAGTCGGTGTGCCTCAGCGATGCAGTGCGGTCACGGCCTCGTTCACCGGAGTGCTGCCGTCAGTCAGCTCGACGATCTCGTGACTAACGGCGGAATCGGCTAGGACTGCAGCGAGGAAGGCGGCAACGTTGTCGCGGCGGACGTCGCCGTACTCGATCGCCGGCCCAGCCGTCACCCGGCCGTCACCAGGCTCGTCGAGCAAGGTGCCCGGTCGGACGATCACCCAATCCAAGCCGGTGCCGGCCAGGTGGACATCAGCACTCTTCTTGACCCGCATGTAGTGCTCGAAACCCTCCTGCGGAGCGCCAGCGCGTCCCGCGTCCGGGAAGACCGAGACGAGCAGGAAGCGGTCGACCCCGGCCTGCTCGGCAGCGGCCGCAGCCTTCTGCAGCCCGACACCGTCGATGAGGGTGGTCTGGTCTCGGCCGGTGCCATGCGCTCCCGCGCTGAAGACGACCGCATCATGCCCGGCGACGAGTGCCGCCAGCTGGTCGACCGAGTTCTCGATGAGGTCACCGGCCACGACCTCAGCTCCGGTAGCGGTGACAGTCCCCGCCTGATCGGGTCGCCGAACCATCCCCGTGACCTCATGCCCGTCGGCGACTAGCAACGCCGCGAGCCGTTGCCCGATACCGCCGGCTGCGCCGATCTGGAACACCTTCATCACGCCATTCTCCATCTGTCCTGATTCGACACTGAGTGTCGGTTCCTCGACCCCGCCAGCAGCGGGCCGCCCAGTTGCAACGATGTCACCCGCCTCGTCACCCGGCCAGGTGGCTGTGATCGACCACCAAGACGGGCGCGACGTTCACTCGCAGCAGGTGCGTCCTACCGCCGCATGAGCTCGACCGCAGAGATGCCGCTGGCTAGGGAGATCCTGTTCGAAAGGCAGGTGGATCGGTTCCACTGCAGACCAACGCCTGTCGCTTCCCACACGAGGGATCGAGCGTGTCAACGGCCGTCGAAAACAGACCCCACTCCATCGGTACGGGTCAGTTGCTAGGCGTTGTGGCCAGAGCGGCGGCGGGGACTCGGTGCGAAGCCAGGTGAGGGGATTTGCCGAACCTAGCTCGTGCCATTCACGATGGCCCACGGCTCGACGTTGTGCAACCTTGGGCGGGCGGTTCTTGGCTGGGACATGTACGACTGGGGCTTCCTCCTGGACACGATGCCCGTCGCTGGTCGGAGCCGCGCTACATCTAGTCGCTGTCTGTCAACCGTCAGGACAACTCAGCGAGCCGTGCCAACCCGGGGCGCACATGCGCCGCGAGACGCTCACGCGCGTCGTCCAACGCCGCGGAGCCTGGATACTCGGGTGGGATCCGCGCCGGGTTGATCGCCGCTCTGTTCGACCACTCCTTGATGTCGGGCTCGCTCATGAAGGACATCACCGCCTGGGTGCCGCGGACGTTCATCCGCGCCCACTCCGCCATCGAGTTCCCGTAGCCCGTCGGCGGGCAGAGACGGTTCTTGTCGCCGTCGTCCTGACGGGTCGCCTCGACATACCCCACCACGGCCGCGCCGAAGCACGGGAAACCAGCTCTGATCGCCTGCAGCGTGATGCCCTCTGGGCGCCAGACGGGCACCAGCGGCGGGTACTTCAAGCCGTCCGCTGCGCAGTGAACGACCAAGGCGTCATCCGACACGGCGACCTCTCCGTCGGCGAAGGCGAGCTTCCCCCGGTCGACGGCTTCGATATGTCCGCGCCGTACGACGTTCTCGAGCGTTCGCAGCTGCTCGAGCTCCCACTCGGCGAGGGTGGGTGTCTTGGCCATCGTCGGCATGACCGTGCGGTCGATGCGCAGCATGATGCCGGCCTCCTCGAGGCGGAGGAACAGGTCCTCCAGCGATGCGGACTCCGCGGAGGCCTGCATCGTGTCGGCGGCCATGCTCGTGAAGATCGCAGGGTCCGGCTGGACCACGGCCCGGTTCATCATCCAGGGTTCACGCGGCCTTACCCAGCAGATCGCGTCGGGGTCGACCCCATGCGCGAGCAGCCAGATGCAGGCATCGGTCGCGGTCTTGCCCGAGCCAACGACGACGTACTGGCTCGGGGCGTGGTCAAGTCGGGCGAGGCCGTTGACTGGGAGGACCCGGGCGTCGTCAGCGACGCCGAACGGTGGGGGCTTCTCCGCCGGGATGCTCGGCGCCAGATAGTGGGCGTCGACGATTCGGCAACGCTCCGGGACCGTGAACCGTGCACCCGAGACCTGGGAGACGACGGTGCGCTCGCCGACGTACTCGCTGTTGGGGAAGAACTCGACCTTGCCCGACTCAACGAACCGCTCGAGCATCCGTGCGTAGTAGAGGCAGACCTCGGCCTGGGGGGCTCGCTCCTGAAGGCCCTGTTCGGGTCCGCGCTGCTGCAGTTGGCCCCCGCCGAGCAGAGTCGACGCGACCCCGTAGAAGGCGGAGGCCTGGTGCAGCCGGACGAAGGGGTAGGCCTCGAGCCAGTGCCCGCTGACACCGTGCCGGCGATCGATCAATGCGACGCGTACGTCGGCGTGGTCGATGAGGGCATCGGTGAAGGCCATGCCCATGGCGCCCGCTCCCACCACGAGGTAGTCGGCGTCAATAGTTCGCGTCATAGGACCACGGTGGCACTGCCGCTGTGTCGCGTCCATGGCTCGTTGGGTCTTGTGTCGTGCTCTCGCCCACTGCCAGCCCGTCGTTACTACGGGGTCGTGCGCTGGATCGACCCAGAAGGGGCGGCGGGTTCGGGCTGCCTGCTCGGCCATGGGCGGAGCCCATCAGGTGGCAAGCCCCCTGATAACCACCTTGCCTGCCGACCGTCTCACTTGCGGTGCAGGACCCCCAAGGCGAGCATGAGGAATGATCGGGCAAAAGCGCAGGAGGCTGGAGCGTGGTCTCCTCGTGGTCCTGCTGGTCGTGGGGACGGTGGTTGCGATGCTGTGGGCGCTGCAGCGTCAGCTCATCTACTTCCCCGACCCCACGCCGGTGCCCCCGGCCGCAGAGGTCATCGCCGGTGCCCGCGACGTCAGGCTCCACACTGCCGACGGACTTGAGCTGGGTGCCTGGTTCGTCCCGGCGACCGGCCCAGCGGACACAGGGATCGCGGTGCTGGTCGCGCCCGGCAACGGTGGCAACCGGGCAGGCAGAGCCGATCTCGCCCAGGAGCTGAGCCGCCACGGACTCGCCGTACTGCTGATGGACTACCGCGGTTACGGCGGCAACCCGGGCAACCCCAGCGAGGACGGCCTCGCCGCGGATGCGGACGCCGCGGCGGAGGCGCTGGAAGAGCTCGGCTACCCGGCGCAACGAACGCTCTACTTCGGCGAGTCCCTGGGCTCAGGTGTGGTCGCGGCGCTACAGGCCCGGCGCCCGCCGGCGGGGGTGGTGCTCCGCTCGCCCTTCACCGAGCTTGCCGATGTGGGAGCGCACCACTACCCCCTCCTGCCGGTGCGCGCCCTGCTGCGCGACCGGTTCCGGGTCCTGGAGCACTTCGCCAGCAGCGATGTCTCGGTGACCGTCATCTACGGCGACCGCGACTCAGTGGTCCCTTCAGTGCTCAGCGCTCGCGTCGCGGACCATGCCCGAACTCTGTCCGAGCGGGTGGTGCTCGCTGGTGCCGACCACAACGATCCAGTCATGTTCGGGCCTCAGGTGGCCGCCGCCGTCGCGCGGCTCGCGCGAACCGTGGACTGAGGTGCCGGACTCCCGACGGGCAGGTCGACTACGCGGCCGTCGAGCACCAGCTGACCGCGGCTAGGAGTGCTTCCTCACCCAGGGCACCACCGTGGTCCGCAGCTGCTCGGCGTCCTCAACCATCGGAAAGTGGCTGCCACCGTCGATGAGCGCGAAGTCGGCACTCGGGATGGTCGCGGCCAGGAACCGGCTCCACTCGGGTGGGATCGGGTCCAGCTCCGAGTGGACGACAAGGGTCGGCGCTTGGATGCTGGCGAGCCTCCTGATCGGGTCGAGCGCACCCAGGCTGCCCATCATGCGCTGCGGTGCCTGCAGCACATTGGCCGCGGTGATCTCGGTGAACCCGAGGCTCACCCGCTCGACGCTGGCCCGCTCCTTGAAGAACGGGAGGAACGTGTTGAGCTGGTGACGCTCCAGGTCCTGTGGCTGCCCCGTCCTGAACCCCTCGGACTCCTCGATTGCCTTGCGCGCTGCGTCGTCGTCCTGCGTGCGCCGGTTCGACATCGTCTTTCCGAACTGCTCCATCAGCTCCGGGGCCAGCGGCGGCCCAGGGTTGAGCAGCACCACACCAGCCGTCGTAGCGGGGTGCTGTGCGGCATACAGCGCGGCTAGGTAGGCGCCGGCGGAGTGGCCGAGCACCTGGATCGATCCCAGGCCCATACTCCGTCGAAGCTCTTCGAGGTCCTCGATCCCGCCGGCGAACGACACTCGCCCCACGTCGCCCACCGGGGTGTTCCCGCTGCCGCGTTGGTCGTAGTAGATCAGCTGAAGCTCGCTGCCCCACGGGTCGAGCGTCCGCATATAGGTGCTACCGAGCCCGATGGCGCCGTGCAGGACGACCAGCGGCGCCCCGTCGCCGACGACAGTGCAGGCGACCTCGATGTCGCCCACGGGAACGGTCTTACTGATAGTTCGCATCGCGGCCTCCTTGGTCGGGAGCGCCTCTCGCTCCGTGTCCAGACCGTAGGCGTTTCACCCGGGTTCAAGGTCAAGGACTTGACCTTGAACCCGGGTACAAGGTTTACCGTGGAGATGTGCGCATCTCCGAGCTCGCCGACAAGGTGGGCGTCCCGGTCTCGACGGTCCGCTACTACGAGCGCGTCGGCCTGCTGGACGAGCCCTCCCGCACCGGCTCGGGGTACCGCGTGTACGACGCCAACGCCGCCACCCAGCTCCTCTTCGTCACGCGTGCACGCAGGCTGGGGCTGACCTGCGAACAGATCATCGAGCTCCTCCCCATCTGGGGCGGAGCCAACTGTCCCTCGACCCACGACGAGGTCACCAAGCTCATCGACCAGAAGAAGAGCGAGATCGCCGCCCGCATCACGGAGCTCGTATCCTTCGCCGCGCAGCTCGACTCCGTGCGCACGCTGCTGGAGTCCTCTCCGCCACCGCACGTCTGCCGTACCGACCTGACTTGCTGCGTCCCGTCAGGGTCAGCCGGCTTCGTCCCGCTCGAGGGTCTGGCTGCGTCCCTGGCCTAGCGCAGAGGGGACTCCTGAGTCTGGTCAGGTCGCCCTTCGAGTTGGCTCTGACCAGCGCGGGCTCCACAGCCTCGTCCAGGGTCTGGTGAGACGCAGGGCCATGTTTCCGCTGCGCTTCCCCCATGGTGGTCGCTTTCCCGGCAGTATGAGGGCGTGGCCCTCCTCTACCCGGCATCGCAGTGAACCCTCAGCCGAAGACGAAGTACGCCCGAGCCGGGGACGTGTCCATCGCCTACCAGGTCGTCGGCGACGGTCCGGTCGACCTGGTCGTCGTACCGGGCTTCATCTCCCATATCGAGCTCGCCTGGGAGTTCCCTTCCACCAGACACGTCATCGAGCGTCTCGCGTCGTTCTCGCGCCTGATCCTCTTCGACAAGCGCGGCAACGGACTGTCGGACCCCGTCGTGGGCGCGCCGACTCTCGAGGAGCGCATCGACGACGTGCGCGCCGTCATGGAGGCCGCCGGGTCAGAACGAGCCACCCTTCTCGGCGTATCGGAAGGGGTGCCGATGTCGGTGCTCTTCGCGGCGACGCACCCCGAGCTCATCCACGCCCTTGTCCTGTACGGCGGGATGGCGCGCGCCACCTGGGCCCCGGACTACCCGTGGGCATCCCCTGCCGACGCGCTCATAGAGTCGTCCTTGGCGATGCTGCCCTACGTTTTCGAGGGAGCGATGGTCGAGATCATGGCGCCCAGCCTCGCCAACGACCCGCAGGGCTACGAGATGTTCGCCAAGCTTCAGCGCTACGGCTCCACGCCGGCGATGCTCGAGCAGAACTACCTGATGTTCCTCGACCTCGACGTCCGGCCGGTCCTTCCTGCCATCACAGTGCCCACGATGGTGCTGCACCGGCGCGGCGACCGGGCCGTGAACCGGCTGGGAGCCGAGTGGATGGCCGGTCAGATCCCCGGGGCGAAGTACGTCGAGCTCGACGGCATCGACCACGCGCTGCACGCCGGCGACACCGACGCTGTGGTCGACGAGGTCGAGGAGTTCATCACCGGCGTACGCCGGGCAACCGAGGTCGACCGAGTGCTCGCCACGGTCATGTTCACCGACATCGTGAACTCGACGCGGCTGGCCTCCGACCTCGGCGACCGGCAGTGGCGCGACCTGCTCGAAGCGCAGAACTCCGTGGTACGGCGTGAGCTCGCGCGCTTCCGCGGACGTGAGGTGAAGACCCTAGGCGACGGCACGCTCGCCACGTTCGACGGTCCAGCCCGAGCGATCCGTTGCGCCCTCGCTGTGACGGAGGCCGTGAAGCCGCTGGGGATCGAAATGCGCGTCGGGCTACACACCGGCGAGGTCGAGATGGTCGGCGACGACGTGGCCGGGATTGCCGTACACATCGCGGCGCGGGTCGGGGCTCTGGCGGGACCGAGCGAAGTCAGGGTCTCGGGGACGGTGAAGGACCTGGTGGCCGGTTCGGGCATCGGCTTCACCGAGCGCGGCGAGCACGAGCTCAAGGGTGTTCCGGACACCTGGAGACTCTTCGCCGTCGACCGCTGAAACCGGCTGGACCATCCTGACCTCGGCAACCCGTGCTTTGGCTAGGGTCGGACCATGAGCAACAAGACGATCGGCCTCTCCGACGAGCTCGCGGCGTACGTCGTCCAGGTCGGGGTACGCGAGCCGGAGGTGCTGGCCCGGCTGCGCGCGGAGACCGCCGCGATCCCGCAGCACAACATGCAGATCGCCCCTGAGCAGGGCGCCTTCCTGGCCATGCTCGTGGAGCTGACCGGTGCGCGGGTGTGCATCGAGGTCGGCACCTTCACCGGCTACTCGTCCACCGCCGTCGCACTCGCGCTACCCGACGACGGGCGGCTGGTCTGCTGCGACGTCTCGGAGGAGTGGACCTCGCTCGCCCGCCGCTACTGGGAGGAGGCGGGCGTCGCGCACAAGGTCGACCTGCGCATCGCGCCGGCCAGCGAGACCCTCGACCAGCTCCTGGCCGACGGCGAGGAGTCGAGGTACGACTTCGCCTTCGTCGACGCCGACAAGACCGGGTACGACGGCTACTACGAGCGCCTGCTGCGGCTGGTGCGGCCCGGTGGGTTGATCGCCTTCGACAACACGCTGTGGGGCGGCAGGGTCCTCGACGAGCACAGCGACGACGAGGACACCCGAGCGATCCAGACGCTCAACCTCAAGCTCGCCGGCGACGAGAGGATCACGCTCTCGCTGCTCCCGCTGGGCGACGGGGTCACCCTCGCCCGACGCCGCTGACGGGCCGTCGAGCCGGCCTGGGAGAGACGTGCTTGTGGTTCTGGAGCGCTGAGGGCGCATACTAGAGGTAATGACGACACGATCCGGGGCCAAGCGGCGGCACCTCGCCAGCAGTCCCTTCAAACCCCAGCCAGAGCCAGTCATCGAGCAGTTCGCGCTGGAAGACCTCGTCTCCCACGACTCCTACGGGGTCGGCCGCGTGGTCAGCGTGGAGCAGGGGGCAGTGACCGTCGACTTCCGATCGCAGACGGTCCGCGTGGTCAGCCCCTTCTCCAAGATGGAAAAGCTCTAGCTGCTCAGCCTGCTCACCGAGGCTGCCCTGTCGCGTCCGCCTGCCCGGCGGACGGACGGGTCAGCCGACCACCAGCACGAGGTCCCCACCCTCCACCTGCTGGGTTCCCGCGATCGCGAGCCGTTCCACCGTCCCAGCCACCGTCGTCGTGATGGAGGCCTCCATCTTCATGGCTTCGATGGTCGCGACAGTGTCGCCCGCTTCGACCGAAGCGCCTACTTCGACGATCGGCGTCACCACACCCCCGAACGGCGCGGCGACATGACCGGGCTTGGACGGGTCAGCACGCTCCTGGGCCGGCGCGTCAGCCTCGATGGAGCGGTCCCGGACACTCACCGGTCGGAGCTGGCCGTTGATCGTGCACATCACGCTGCGGATGCCGCGCTCGTCGGGCTCACTGATCGACTGGACGCCCAGGATGAGGGTCTTGCCTTCCTCGATCTCGACCTCGTGCTCTTCGCCGGGCTGCAGGCCGTAGAGGTAGTCAGCCGTCGGTAGCGCCGACACGTCGCCGTACCGCTCGCGCGACTCCAGGAACTCCTTGGTGGGGCCGGGGAACAACAGTGCGTTGAGCGTTGCCCGTCGTGACGTGGTCAGGCCGTAGCGCTGCTGCTCGTCGAGCTCGGTGACGGCCGGCTTGGTGGTACGGCCGGCGAGCGCCTTGGTCCGGAACGGCTCGGGCCAGCCACCGGGTGGATCTCCGAGCTCCCCGGAGAGGAACCCGATGACCGAGTCCGGTACGTCGAAGCCGCCTGGCTCGGCAGCGAACTCCGCGGGGTCGGCTCCCGCCGCGACCAGGTGCAGCGCCAGGTCGCCGACCACCTTGGAGGAGGGGGTGACCTTGACGATGTTGCCCAGGATGTCGTTCGCCGCGGCGTACATGTCCTCGATCTGCTCGAACTTCTCGCCCAGGCCGAGAGCGATCGCCTGCTGGCGCAGGTTGGAGAGCTGGCCGCCGGGAATCTCGTGGGTGTAGACGCGGCCGGTCGGAGCGGGCAGCCCGGACTCGAACGGCGCATAGAGGCGGCGGGTGGCCTCCCAGTACGGCTCGAGGTCGCAGACCGCCTTCAGGGAAAGGCCGGTGTCGCGTCCGGAGTGGTCGGTGGCCGCGACCAGGGACGACAGTGCCGGCTGGCTCGTGGTGCCGGCCATCGCGGCACACGCGGCGTCGACGGCGTCGACCCCCGCGTCCACGGCGGCCAGCAGCGTGGCTAGCTGGCCACCGGCGGTGTCGTGGGTGTGCAGGTGCACGGGTAGGTCGAAGCGCTCTCGCAGCGCGGTGACCAGGGACCTGGCTGCCGGGGCGCGCAGCAGCCCGGCCATGTCCTTGATCGCGAGCACGTGGGCTCCGGCATCGACGATGCGCTCGGCCAGCGCAAGGTAGTAGTCCAGCGTGTAGAGCTTCTCCGCTGGGTCGGACAGGTCGCCGGTGTAGCACAGCGCCACCTCGGCGACCGCGGTCCCGGTCTCCCGGACGGCCTCGATGGCGGGGCGCATCTGCTCGACGTCGTTGAGCGCGTCGAAGATGCGGAAGATGTCGATCCCGGTCGCCGCAGCCTCCTGGACGAAGGCCGTGGTGACCTCGGTGGGGTACGGCGTGTAGCCGACGGTGTTGCGGCCGCGCAGCAGCATCTGCAGGCAGATGTTCGGGACCACGTCACGCAGGCGTTCCAGCCGCTCCCACGGGTCCTCGGAGAGGAACCGCAGAGCCACGTCGTACGTCGCTCCGCCCCAGGCCTCCAGCGACCACAGCTGCGGGGTCGTGCGCGCGACGTGCCCCGCGACATTGAGCAGGTCCCGGGTGCGCACCCGGGTCGCGAGCAGTGACTGGTGGGCGTCGCGGAAGGTCGTGTCGGTGACCGCGACCCGGGTCTGGCTGCGCAGCTCGGAGGCGAAGCCCTCAGGTCCCAGGGACTGGAGTCGCTGCCGGGAGCCGTTGGGGATCTCGCCGGGCGCCTCGGGAAGCTTGGAGACCGGGTCGATGGCGATCGGCTTCGCGCCGTGCGGCTGGTTGACGGTCACGTCGGCGAGGTAGGAGAGCAGCTTCGTGCCTCGGTCCGCGCTCGAACGGGCGGTGAGCAGGTGTGGGTGGTCCTCGATGAACCCGGTGGTCAGCCTGCCGGCCCGGAAGTCGGGATCATCGAGGACCGCCTGCAGGAACGGGATGTTCGTCGCGACGCCCCTGATCCGGAACTCGGCGACCGCTCGGCGAGCCCGGTCCAGGGCGACCTCGAAGTCGCGGCCGCGGCAGGTGAGCTTGGTCAGCATCGAGTCGAAGTGGGCCGAGACCTCGGCGCCGGTGTAGGTGGTACCACCGTCCAGTCGCACGCCGGCGCCGCCGGGGGAGCGGTACGTCGTGATGGTTCCGGTGTCCGGCCGGAACCCGTTGGCCGGGTCCTCGGTCGTGATCCGGCACTGCAGCGCAGCGCCCCGAACGCTGACCGTCTCCTGCGAGAGCCCCAGGTCCTCCAGCGTCTCTCCCGAGGCGATCCGGAGCTGCGCCTGGACCAGGTCGACGTCGGTGACCTCCTCAGTGACCGTGTGCTCCACCTGGATGCGCGGGTTCATCTCGATGAAGACGTACGTCCCGTCGGGAGCCAGCAGGAACTCCACGGTGCCGGCGTTGACGTAGCCGATCTCGCCCGCGAAGCGGACCGCGTCCGAGCACATCCTGGCCCTCAGCTCCGGATCAAGGTTCGGTGCCGGGGCGATCTCGACGACCTTCTGGTGCCGTCGCTGCACCGAACAATCCCGCTCGAAGAGGTGGATCACATTGCCGGCGGCGTCGGCCAGGATCTGCACCTCGATGTGACGCGGGTCCACGACAGCCTGCTCGATGAAGACCGTCGGGTCCCCGAAGGCACCCTCGGCCTCACGCATGCACGTCTCGATGGCCTCATGGAGGAGCGACGGCTCGTCGACCCGGCGCATCCCGCGACCGCCTCCGCCAGCCACTGCCTTCACGAACAGCGGGAACGGCAGCTCCGCGGCCGCCGCGACCAGCGCATCGGCGTCCGTGGAGGGATCGACGCTCTGCAAGGTCGGAACTCCGGCTGACCTGGCTGCGGCGATCGCCCTCGCCTTGTTGCCGGTCAGGGTGAGCACCTCGGCCGACGGCCCGACGAAGGTGATGCCCGCCGCCACGCAGGCCTCCGCCAGCGCCGGGTTCTCCGACAGGAAGCCGTATCCCGGGTAGACCGCGTCCGCGCCGGCGCGCACCGCGGCCTCGACGATCAGGTCGGGGTCCAGGTAGGCCCGGACCGGATGTCCCCGCTCGCCGATCTGGTAGGCCTCGTCGGCCTTCAGCCGATGCTCGGAGCCGCGGTCCTCGAACGGAAAGACCGCGACCGTCTCGGCACCAAGCTCGTACGCCGCCCGGAACGCTCGGATCGCGATCTCGCCCCGGTTGGCGACCAACACCTTCGTGAACATAGCGGCGACGCTAGCCACCCCCGGGCGCCAGGTCGAACCTGTGCTTATCCAGTCTCAGAAACCGGTCGGTAACCGCCCGCCGTCATTCCCACCAGGGATAGAAGGGCGGCATCTGGTTGGTGGAGCCGGCGAACGCCGGGTCCCGCTTGTCGAGGAACGAGCGGATCCCCTCCTTGCCGTCGCCCAGGGACTGGTAGAAGACGCCGAGGGACTCGACCCGGTGCGCCTCGAGGGGGTGCGGCTGGGCGCTGTTGCGGTACATCATCTGCCGGGTGATCGCGGTGGCGACCGGTGAGCGGTTCGCGGTGAGCTTGCGGGCCAGGGCGTACGCCGCGGGCAGCAGGTCCTCCGGCTCGTGCACCGAACGGACCAGCCCGTAGTCCAATGCCTCGTGGCCAGCGAGGATCTCCGCGGAGTACACCAGCTCCAGGGCCCGGCTCATCCCGACGATCCGGGGCAGGAACCAGCTCGAGCACGCCTCCGGCACGATCCCGATCTTGCCGAACACGAACCCGATGCGGGCCTTGGTGGAGGCCAGCCGCAGGTCCATCGCCAGGGTCATGGTGGCGCCGATCCCGACGGCCGGCCCGTTGATGGCCGCGATGACCGGCTTGGTGCAGTCGAAGATCGCGAGGGTGACCTTGCCGCCGGTGTCGCGAACCCCTTCGCGGATGGCCGGGTCGTCCAAGCGCGTGCGGAGGTCGTCCATCGTCGGCTCCAGGGCCTCGTCCAGGCCGAAGACGTTCCCCTCGACGGAGAGGTCCATCCCGGCGCAGAAGGCGCGGCCCGCGCCGGTCACGACCACGACGGCCACCTCGTCGTCGCTCGAAGCGCGGGTGAACGCGTCCACCAGCTCCGCAGCCATGGTCACGGTGAACGCGTTGAGCTGGTCGGGCCGGTCGAGCGTCAGGGTGAGGATGCCCTCGGCGACGTCGTAGGAGAGGGTCTGGTAGGTCATCGGGCAAGTCCTGACGGTTGGCAGAGTCCCTTGCCGATCTCGTCGGTGCGGTCCTCTCGGATGAGCTTGAACATGCGCTTGGAGCGCTCCTGGTCCCAGTTCACCGCGAAGTCGGCGATGGGGACGCCGCAGGTCAGCCCCTTGGTGCCGTCCACCCCGCGCATGGCCAGGGCGAACCTGGCGAAGGCGAGCGGGCTGACATTCTCGCCGACCTTGACCGACGACGCGCTGGCGAACGAGAGCCGGTAGTAGCGGAACGGGTTGAGGAAAGTGACCGGGGAGAAGGCCTCCGAGCCGATCGCGGAGACCACCTCACGCTGGTGTGCGGCGCGGTCGAGGTCGCCGAGCTGCTGGGCATGCCGCGACCGCGCGTAGGCCAGCGCCTTTCGGCCGTTGGCCTGCTGGCAGCCGGCCTTCACGTGCAGGTCCGCGTCCTTGTCGTCCATGTCGTTCTTCGGACAGATCGTGATGCCGCCGACGGCGTTGACCATCTTGACGAAGCCGCCGAAGCCGATCTCCACGTAGTTGTCGACGAGGATGCCGGTGGCGTCCTCGATCGTCTTGACCAGGAGCTTCGGCCCGCCGTACGCGTAGGCCGCGTTGATCTTGGTGGTGCCGTGCCCCGGGATCGGGACGATCGAGTCCCGCGGGATCGACATCAGCAGGTTCGGTCCTGAGCCGGTGTGCAGCAGCATGATGGTGTCAGTGCGTTGACCCACGTTTCCGCCGGTGTGCAGCCGGTCGCGCTGCTTCTTGGTGAGGCCCTCCCGGCTGTCACTGCCAACCAGGAGGTACGTCGTTCCGGGCTGATCTCCTGGGCGTGCGCCTGCCGGTTCGGCGTCGACCCTGCTGACGGAGTTCCACGCGAAGAGGGGGACCGCCACCAGGTAGGTCAGCCACAAGGCGAGCGCGACCATGACGATGCGGAACGGCCTGAGGCGGAAACGTCGCCTGCCCTTAGGCGGCTTAGGCGGCGTCGGCCCGCTCGGCGTGGGAGCAAGCCTGCCCGGGGGCTCGCCGGGGGGGAGCCCGCGTGCGGAAGCCGGGGGCGGCGGTGGAGCAGTGCTCTCGGCCTTGATCACCTGAGTCGGCTCCGCGTCGTCAGGCTTGGCGGTGGCCGGGCGCTTCTTGGGCGCGCCAGGCAGCAGCGAGGTCGAGTCGTCCCCCGAACCCACGCCTTTGTTACTGGTCCCATAGAGCCAGTCGAAGCTCTCCGGCTCCTCGCCGCGGTGCCGTTCGCTCATGCGGACAGACGTTACCGCCCGGGCGGTAGCAGACCCGGCTCATGTGACGTCGGCTTCGTCACGTCCCGTGACCGACCGCGAGATGCGATTTGCGAGGTTTCCGGCGTGGCTAGGACCCTGTAACGGGTGTGACTGGTGATACTGACGTGTCGACTGCCCTGACCGAAAGGCCGACCAGATGCCACCCGCCTTCCCCCGGGGTGCGCCGGGACAGCTCCCATGACGCCCGCCGAGCGTCGAGGTGTGGAACTGTCCCGCGTGCGGTTCCGTCGAGCCATCACCTTGGTGCTGATGACCCTGGTTCTGCCCGGGTCGGCCCAGCTCGTGGCCGGCCGCAAGGAGGTCGGACGCGTCGCCATCCGCGTCGTCCTGGCCTGCCTGGGCTGCGTCGGCTTCGTGGTGCTGCTGGGCATGGTCTGGCACGGCTTCGTCTTCTGGCTGCTGAGCAGCACCTTCATGCTCGGGTTCTTCCGGCTGCTGCTGTGTGCTCTGGCGATCGGGTGGGCCCTGCTGTTCATCGACGCCTGGAGGCTCGGCCAGCCCCTCGAGCTCGCGCAGCGGCAGCGTCTGTGGATGGTCGGCCTCAACGGGTTGCTCACCTTTGCGGTGGTCAGCAGCCTGCTCTACGCCTCACACCTGGTGAACGTGCAGCGCGACTTCATCATCGCTATGTTCGGCGACGGCGTGGCCAGCAAGGCTCACGACGGCCGGTACAACGTCCTGCTGCTGGGCGCCGACTCCGGCGACGACCGCTGGGGGATGCGGCCCGACAGCATCACGGTGGCCAGCATCGACGAGGACTCCGGAGACACCGTCCTGTTCGGGCTCCCGCGCAACCTAACCAACTTCTCGTTCGCCAAGGGCTCGGTGATGGCGAGCCAGTTCCCCAACGGCTACGACTGCGAGGGCTGCGAGCTGAACAGCCTGGCCACGTGGGCCATGGACCACCGAGGCCTCTTCAAGGGCAGAGGCAACCCGTCTGTCGCCGCCACGACCGAGGGCGTCGAGGGGATCACCGGTCTGAAGATCAACTACTACGCGATGATCAACCACGAAGGCTTCCGAGGCCTGGTCAGCGCCATGGGCGGCCTCACCCTGAACGTCCGCGACCGGATCCCGATCGGCCGCATCGGCAAGATCGAGGGGTACGTCGAGCCCGGGATCCGCAAGCTGAACGGCTACGAGACGCTGTGGTACGCCCGCTCCCGAGCCTCCGCTGACGACTACTCGCGGATGGCCCGGCAGAAGTGCGTCATGAACGCCATGCTCCAGCAGATGAGCCCGGGCAAGGTGATCACCAAGTTCGAGGCGATCACCAAGGCTACCCGGGGGCTGATCACCACGAACCTGCCGGCCTCCGAGCTGGGCACTTTCGCCGAGCTCGCCCTCAAGGCCCGCTCCCGTCCAGTCCGGACGGTGTCGTTCGTGCCACCGGTGATCAACACCGGCAACCCGGACCTCGCCAAGATCCGCAGCATGATCGAGCAGGCGGTCGACGGCAAGGCTCGGGCTCCCCGGAGCAAGAAGTCGGGCAAGGGCTTCGTCCGCGACCGGGTGGCCACCAGCGGCGCCTCCAAGGGAAGCTACGCCTCCGGGTACTCGGCCAACGAGGCTGAAGACCTCACCTCGGCCTGCTGAGCCCGCACCGCGGGATAGGGTCGCCTGCGTGAGTCGCCGGGTCGTCGCAGTGGTCGTGACCTGGAACCGTCGTGCCCTGCTGGAGCGAATCGTGCGGGCGATCTACGCCCAGGACCGCCTCCCGGACGAGCTGATCGTGGTCGACAACGCGTCGACCGACGGTTCCGTCGAGATGGTCAAAGCACTCGAGGGGCCCGTCCCCCTGCGGGTGCTCGAGCTGCCGACCAACACCGGCGGAGCGGGCGGCTTCCATGCCGGCCTCGAGGCGGCCGTCCGGGCCGACGCCGACCTCGTCTGGCTGATGGACGACGACGGGCTGCCGCCCCCAGACTGCCTGGCCAGGCTCCTCGAGCACGACGGGACGTTCGACTTCTGGGGTCCGGCCGTGGTCGCCGAGCAGGACCACGACAGGCTCTGCTTCCCGATCCGGCTGCCGGGCAGCGCGAAGGTGGTGCACCAGCTGGCCGACGTGGAGAAGGCGGCAGTCGAGGGGATCGTCGAAGGCATCGTGATCCCGTTCAACGGCGTCCTGGTCACCAGCGAGCTGGTGCACCGGATCGGCCTGCCGCGCGAGGAGTTCTTCATCTGGGGCGACGACGTGGAGTATCTGTGGCGGGCCAAGGGCGCGGGCGCCCGCGTCGGAACCGTCGTCGGCTCGCACTTCCTGCACCCGGCGACCGACGACCTCGGAACCCCGATGGCCTTCGGACGCACGACGTACAACCACTCGCCCAGCGACCTGAAGCACTACAGCATGGTGCGCAACAACATCACCAACCTGCGCGAGTACGTCGGCCGTCTCGGGGTCCTCGCCTTCGTCGCCAAGACGGTCTGGTTCTACTCGTTCACCCGGCCCAGCCCGAAGCGGCTCAGGCTCAGCGCCGAGGCGGCGCGAGCGGCACGTCGGGGCGACTTCACCGGCCACCGTAGGTTCCTGCCGTGAGCACCGTCGCGATCGTCGTGGTCACGTTCAACCGGGCCGACCTGCTCACCCGCTGTCTGGACGGGCTGGCCGGGCTCAAGCGTCGTCCGGACGCGGTCTACGTGGTGAACAACGCCAGCGAGGACCACACCTCAGCGGTTCTCGACGCCGTCGAGGGCCTGCCGCTGCACGCCATCCACTCCGAGGAGAACCTGGGCGGCGCGGGAGGCTTCCATCTGGGGGTCAAGACCGCCTACGACGCGGGCCACGACCGGATCTGGCTGATGGACGATGACGTGGTTCCGGCTTCGGACTGCCTGGACGTGCTGTTGGCTCACGACGGGCCCTGCCTGATGGCGGTGCGGGAGAACCTGGACGGGACGCTCTGCGAGAAGGCGGCGACGAAGTTCGACCTGGCCAACCCGCTGGCTGTCCGCCCCAAGCGCGAGTCGGTCGAGGACGCCTACGGCACCCGGGCGGCCATGCCCCCCGAGGTGCCCATCGACAACGTCGCCTTCGAGGGCTTCATGGTCAAGCGCGAGGTCATCGACGTGATCGGGCTGCCGGACCCGCGCTACTTCATCTTCTACGAC
The DNA here is from genome assembly GCA_963769585.1 of uncultured Actinomycetota bacterium. Taxonomy (GTDB): domain Bacteria; phylum Actinomycetota; class Actinomycetes; order Propionibacteriales; family Nocardioidaceae; genus SSC3. The sequence goes on along the minus strand of CAVYMJ010000006.1, from coordinate 2,284,865 downwards.
GACGTCGACTTCGCCCTGCGCGCGCGCCGGGCCGGATTCCCGATCGTGGCGCTACGCGATGCCGTGCTGGTGCGGCAGCTGGACTTCAACCAGCAGCACGACACCAAGTCGTGGAAGGGGTACTACATGTTCCGCAACCTCTTCCTGGTCCACTTCCGGTACGGCGAGAACCTCCTGGTCAGGCAAAAGCCCTATCTGATCACCCTGGTGGCGCTGCTGCTGACCCCGCTCAAGGGGCGCGCAGAGTCCGGAAATGTGTGGCGGGGGCTGTGGGACGCGCGGCGCATGGCGAACGCCTCACCGCTGCCGCCCGGTTCGGGTCCTACGCCCGGATAGACTCGTGCGGGTTGTCAACTAGGAGTAACACGCGTGAACCATGACCTTGTGATCGTCGGCTCGGGCTTTTTCGGCTTGACGGTGGCCGAACGCTGCGCCGAGGAGCTGGGCCTGAAGGTCCTGGTCCTCGAGCGCCGGCGCCACCTCGGTGGCAACGCCTACTCCGAGCCCGACCCCGAGACGGGGATCGAGGTGCACGTCTACGGCGCCCACCTGTTCCACACCAGCAACGAGAAGGTGTGGGAGTACGTCAACCGCTTCACCTCGTTCACCTCCTACCAGCACCGGGTGTTCGCCCAGTACCAGGGCCAGGTCTACTCGTTCCCGATGAACCTGGGGCTGATCAACCAGTTCTTCGGCAAGAGTCACACGCCGGACCAGGCCAGGGCGCTGATCTCCGACCAGGCCAGCGAGATCGCCACCGAGGACGCGACCAACCTCGAGGAGAAGGCGATCTCCCTGATCGGGCGCCCGCTCTACGAGGCGTTCGTCAAGGGTTACACCGCCAAGCAGTGGCAGACCGACCCGACCGAGCTGAGCCCGGACATCATCACCAGGCTTCCGGTCCGCTACAACTTCGACAACCGGTACTTCAACGACAAGTACGAGGGGCTCCCGGTCGATGGGTACACGGCCTGGCTCAACAAGATGGCCGATCACCCCAACATCGAGGTCCGGTTGAACACCGACTTCTTCGACCACCGCGAGGAGTACGTCGGCAAGGTGCCGGTCGTCTACACCGGACCCGTCGACGAGTACTTCGACAACTCCGAGGGCAGGCTCTCCTGGCGCACCGTTGACCTGGAGGCAGAGGTCAAGCACGTGGACGACTTCCAAGGCTGCGCGGTGATGAACTACAACGACCAGTCCGTGCCCTTCACGCGCATCCACGAGTTCAAGCACTTCCACCCCGAGCGCACCTACCTCCCCGGCAAGACCGTGATCGTGCACGAGTACTCGCGCTTCGCCGAGCCGGACGACGAGCCGTACTACCCGATCAACACCGCAGAGGACCGCGCCAAGCTGCTGAAGTACCGCGAGCTGGCGAAGCAGGAGCCCATGGTGCTGTTCGGCGGACGGCTCGGTACCTACAAGTACCTCGACATGCACATGGCGATCGGCTCGGCACTGTCCACCTACGAGAACAAGATCAAGCCCCACTGGACCTCCGGTGAGGACATCGAAAGCGGAGGCTTCGCCGAATGACGGCTTCAACGAGCTCGGCCACCGAGGGCCTGGCCACCGCCAGGCGCATCCTGCAGCGACAGGTGCTGCCTGTAGACCGGGACCCGGACGTGCTGCCGCTCTACGTCGACCCCGACTCGGCGACGTTGGACGCCGACAAGTACGAGATCGGCTCGAACCGCAACGCCAAGGCGATGAACAGCGCAGCGCTGCGCCAGAAGACGGCTTCGGACAACCACCTGCACCCGGACCAGATCCTGGGCCGGCGCGCCGTACGGATCAACCAGGGGCAGCGGCTGTCGTTCGGGACCTACTTCAACGCGTTCCCGGCCAGCTACTGGCGCCGGTGGACCATTGTCTCCGACGTCACTTTGAGCATCTCCGTGGCTGGACGAGGCGCCGGCGTCACCGTCTTCAAGTCGATGGCCAACGGCCGCTCCCAGCGGGTCGACCACGCGGTCGTCGACGAGTCCGGTCGCGGCCTGTTCACCTTCGAGCTTTCGCTCAAGCCGTTCGTGGACGGCGGCTGGTACTGGTACGACGTGGTGGCCGCTGACGAGGACGCGGTGGTCGAGGAGGCGGAGTGGTCGGCGCTGGTCCCCGAGGACCGGTTGACCCACGGCACCACAACGGTCGGCATCACCACCATGAACCGGCCCGACTTCTGTGCCGACCTGCTGGTGCAGCTCGGTGAGGACGAGGACCTGCGGCCCTACCTCGACGAGGTCTTCGTGGCCGAGCAGGGGACCCAGAAGGTGACCGACTCCCCGACGTACGCGAAGGCCCAGGCTGCTCTCGGCGGCCAACTGCGCGTCGTGGAGCAGGGCAACCTCGGCGGTTCCGGCGGCTATGCGCGCGGCCAGTACGAAGCCGTCAAGCGCGGCACGTCGACGTACTTCATGTGCATGGACGACGACGTCGTCTGCGAGCCCGAAGGCATCATCCGCGCGGTGACCTTCGGTGACCTGGCCCGTCGCCAGACGATCGTCGGTGGCCACATGTTCAGCCTGTACGCCAAGTCGCGCCTGCACAGCTTCGGCGAGATCATCCAGCCGTGGCGGTTCTGGTGGATGTCGCCCGAGCACGTGCACAACGACTGGGACTTCAGTGCCCGCAACCTGCGTTCGACGCGCTGGCTGCACAAGCGCACCGACGTCGACTTCAACGGCTGGTACATGTGCCTGATCCCGCTGCAGTGCCTGCGGGACGTGGGGCTCTCCCTGCCGCTGTTCATCAAGTGGGACGACTCCGAGTTCGGGCTGCGCGCTAAGGAGGCCGGCTACCCGACGGTCACCTTCCCCGGAGCGGCCGTGTGGCACGTCCCGTGGACGGACAAGAACGACGCCCTGGACTGGCAGTCCTACTTCCACCAGCGCAACCGCTTCGTCGCGGCACTGCTGCACTCGCCGTACGAGCACGGCGGACGGATGGTCCGGGAGAGCCTCAACCACCAGATCAAGCACCTGGTCTCGATGCAGTACTCCACGGTCGAGCTCCGGCACAAGGCCCTCGAGGACGTCCTGCGTGGCCCCGACGCGCTGCATGGCGACCTCGCCGGAAAGCTCACCGAGGTTCGGGAGTTCGTCAAGCCCTTCGTCGATGCGAAGCTGCAGGCGGACCCGGACTCGTTCGCCCCGGTTCGCCGTACCAAGCCGCCACGGAGGGGCAAGGACGGCTCGGAGGTTCCCGGCCGGCTCTCCCAGCTCGTCACGGCGGGCCTGGCGCCACTTCGTCAGCTCAAGGAGCCGCGCGAGCTGTCCAAGGAGTTCCCCGAGGCCGAGGTCCCCGCGATGGACGCGAAGTGGTACCGCCTGGCGCGCTACGACTCCGCGGTCGTGTCCATGCCTGACGGCACCTCGGCAGCCCTGTACCGACGCGAGCCCGAGCGTTACCGCGACCTGCTGAGGAGGACGCTGGAGATCCATCGGCGCTTCCACAACGAGTGGCCTCGGCTCGCCGAGCTCTACCGGGAGCGTCTGGGCGCGATCACCTCTCCGGAGGAGTGGGAGAAGACCTTCGGGATCTCCGAGGGCGATAAGTGACCGAGCATCCCACCGGCCACGTGGTCGACCCCGCACGTGTGCCCGACCAGCCCATGCGGCAGCCGTTCTCCCAAGGGGGGCTGCTGGACGTCTTCCGGCGCCGCTACCTGCTCAAGCTCCTGGTCGACAAGGAGATCCAGGCTCGCTACCAGGGGTCGGTGCTCGGGCTGCTGTGGTCCTACATCCAGCCGCTGGTGCGGTTCAGCATGTACTACTTCGTCATCGGGCTCGTGCTCGGGCTGCACGACGAGGTGCCGAACTACGCGATCCACATGTTCTGTGGGCTGGTCTTCGTCAACTACTTCACCGAGACGTTCAGCTCGGGCACCCGATCCATCCTGCGCAACAAGGCACTGGTGCGGAAGATGGCGATGCCTCGGGAGATGTTCCCGGTCTCGGCCATGATCGTCTCCGCGATCCACGCGTTCCCCCAGCTGGTCATCCTCGGTGCCGCCTCGGTGGCCGCAGGCTACGCCCCGACCTGGGAGACCCTTGCCGCCGCGTCGCTGGGGCTGCTGATCCTGGCACTGTTCGGTACGGCCCTGGCCCTGCTCTTCTCTGCGCTCAACGTCTACTTCCGTGACTTCGAGAACGTCGTCGCCACCCTGACGATCTTCACCCACTGGGCCGTGCCGATGATCTACCCGTGGAGCCGGCTGGGTGACTCGACGATGCCGTGGTGGGTCAAGGAGCTCTACCTGGCCGACCCCTTGGCCGAGGCGGTCCTGCTCATGCAGCGCGCGTTCTGGTACCCGACCTGTCAGGACTCCCACAAGCTCGCCTGCTCCGGACCCGGCGCCTTCCCGGACCATCTCTACGAGCGCGGGATCGCGATGGCCCTGGTCGGAGCGGCCTTCCTGGCCTTCTCCCAGTGGATCTTCAGCAAGCTCGAGACGAAGTTCGCGGAGCGGCTCTGATGAGCGAGTCCATCGTCCTTCGCAACGTGAACAAGCAGTTCACCCTGCGCTACCACCGCACGATCAAGCAGATCACCGTGGCGGCCATCCGCCGCCAGGAGATCAGCGACTCCTTCATGGCGGTCGACGACGTGAGCTTCACCGTGGAGCAGGGCGAGTCGGTGGGCCTGATGGGGCTCAACGGCTCGGGGAAGAGCACCTTGCTCAAGCTGATCAACGGGGTGATGAAGCCCGACAGCGGGGAGCTGTTGACCCGTGGCCGCATCGCCGGACTGATCGCCACAGGGGCGGGGTTCCACCCTCGTCTCACCGGCCGCGACAACATCTACCTCAACGCCGCGATCCTCGGCATGACCGAGAAGGAGACCAACGCCAAGTTCGACCAGATCGTCGAGTTCGCCGACATCGGACGGCATCTCGACTCACCGGTCGGCTTCTACTCCTCCGGACAGTTCTCACGGCTCGGCTTCGCGGTCGCGGTGCACACCGACTCCGACATCTTCCTCATCGACGAGGTGCTGGCCGTCGGGGACAAGCCGTTCAAGCAGAAGTGCCTGGAACGGATGGACGAGATCAAGGCCGAGGGCCGCACGATGTTCTACGTGAGCCATTCCGCGCCGTCGGTCCGCAAGATGTGCGATCGGGTGATCGTGCTGGAGAAGGGCAAGCTGGGCTACGACGGGCCGACCGTCGAGGGGATCAGGTACGTGAAGTACGACAACCGAGACGAGTTCGATGAGCCCATCGACTCGGGCGAGGACGACTCCGATGCTGAGCTGGGCGCCGACATCTAGCCCCGACTAACCAACATCGACCGCGGCGGCGGTCGTCCCCTAAACCGGAGAATGTCCTGCGAACTGTGAAGTTCGCGGGATATTTCTCACTCCGGCGATGAATTACACGGATGTAGTTAAGCGCAACCGGTTGCGGGCCGCTGTTACTGGTGTGACATTTGGTGTCCAAGTGAAGTCGACAGCACCCAGCCACCCACCGGGAGTCCCAGCTGATGAGCGAGACGCGCGACCGATACGTCCTGCTATGTCAGCAGGCTTTGGTCCTCGCCGTGGTCGCCGCTGTGGTCGCACCCGCTGCGGGAGTCGTCACGTTGGACATCGTCTCTCCATCCCGCCCCTCGGTGCAGCAGAATGCCGCAGGCCCTCCGTCGGCGGCAGGCGCTCTCGTCGCATCTGAGCCGGTTTCCGCCGAGGTCACCGAGGTCCCGCTCACCGGCCCGGCTCGCTCAGGCAGAGGCACTGCGGGCCTGGCGGCCCGTGCGCTGCCCGTGGCCGACGGTGTCCGTAGCCTGCCGCAACCTGTCGGCGGCTTCGCGACCGTCGGCGTCACCTGGCAACGCGGGGTGCAGGTGGACGAGGATGCGATCACCATCTCGGTACGCACCAAGCAGGCGGGTACCTGGACCGACTGGGAGTCGATGGAGTACCACGACGACCATGGTCCCGACGCCGGTACCGAGGAGGCTCGGAAGGCTCGGCCAGGCACCGACCCGTTCGTGACCGGCGAGGTGGAGGACGTCCAGGTCAAGGTGGTGACCGCCGACGGCTCGGTTCCCGCCGACCTCAAGCTGGCCGTGGTCGACCCGAAGCAGACCCCTACCCCCAGGCTTGAGCGGCCGGCGATCGACACTGCCCAGCTGACCGCCTTCGAGTCGGGCAACAGGGCGGCCCCAGGCGACCTGGACGACCCGACCGATCCAGGCGAGCCCGTCGTACCCGAGGAACCCGAGGAGCCGGACAACCCGGCGTTCATCCCGACGGCCGGCGGCGCCGTCACCCCGCAGCCTCAGATCTTCTCGCGGGCACAGTGGGGCGCCGACGAGAGGATGAGGGACAAGTCGTCGCTGCGGTACGGCGAGGTGCACGCCGGCTTCGTCCACCACACCGTCAACGCGAACGGGTACAAGCGCTCCGACGTACCCGCGATCCTGCGCGGCATCTACGCGTACCACACCCAGTCTCGCGGCTGGAGCGACATCGGCTACAACTTCCTCGTCGACCGGTTCGGACGTATCTGGGAAGGCCGGTACGGCGGTGTGGGCCGGCCCGCCGTCGGTGCGCACACGCTCGGGTACAACGAGTACGCGTTCGCTATGTCGGCCATCGGCAACTACGAGACCACCCGGCCCTCGACGGCCACGATCGACGCCTACGCCCGGCTGCTCGCCTGGAAGCTCTCGCTGCACGGGGTCTCGGCGTCCTCGACCAGCCAGCGCGTCGGCTCCAGGTACTTTCCGGCCATCAACGGCCACCGAGACGCCGCCCAGACCGCCTGCCCCGGCAGGTACCTCTACGCCAAGCTCTCGACCATCCGGACTCTGACCGCGTCCTACCAGCACTCGTTCGCGGCCAGGAATTTGCGCACCACGATCTCCGGCACCACCTGGCCCGACCTTCTGGTACGGGACCGTGCGACCAAGCGGATGTCCGTGGTCCGCACGGGCGGCCAGGCCGGGTACCGCTCGTCGAAGCGGCTGGCGACCGGCTTCGGTGCCAAAGACCTGATCGCGACCCCCGGCGACATCACCGGGGACGGGATGGCGGACGTGGTGGCCCGGGACAAGGGCTCCAAGGTCTCCACGATCTACCCCGGTACGGGAGGCGGCCCTTTGGGGCAGCCATCCCGTTCGACCAAGCGCTGGGTCAACGACGACACCCTGATCGGCGTCGGTGACTTCGACGGTGACGGCAAGAACGACCTCGTCGGTCGCAAGGCCACGACTGGCAAGCTCTGGCTGTACCCGGGCAAGGGGGGAGGCCGGTTCTCCAGGGCTGTCCGGCTCGCCTCCACCTGGGAGTACACCCTGACCACCGGGGTCGGCGACTTCGACCGCGACGGCGACCCGGACCTGGTCGCACGCGACTCGGCCGGACGGCTCTACCTGATCCCCGGACGGGGCGGGAAGCTCGGCGAGGCAAGGCTGATCGGTGTCGGGTTCAACTCGATCGACCTGATCTCCGGCCGCGGTGACATCACCAACGACGGCGCGCCCGACCTGATCGCTCGTGTCGCGCGGACCAAGCAGACCCGGATCTACATCGGGAACGGCTCCGGTGGGGTGGGCGCCTACTACGGTCCCTTCCCGCGGTTCAAGAACGTCGACTGGATCTCTGGCGGCGGCCAGTTCGCCGGCACCGGCGCGAACGACGTGGTGGGGCGCAACGGCAAGGGCCAGCTCGTCGCCTTCGCGAACACCGGCGGCAAGAACGTCTCCAAGATCGTGCGGACCGAGGTCGACCTGAGTGGCACCGACCTGCTGCTCAACGTCGGGGACTGGAACAACGACGGCTTCGGCGACGTGATGACCCGGACCACTTCGGGACGGATGCTGTTGCGGCTCGGCAAGGGCAACGACAGGTTCGCCGACCCCGTCGTGGCCGGCATCGGCTGGTCGCGCATCGGCCAGATCGTCTCGGTCGGCGACGTCACCGGGGACGGCAACAACGACCTGATGGCACGCGTGAACCGCTCCGGCGTCTTCAAGATCTACCCGGGCAACGGCGCCACGGCGATCACCTCGGGCTACCTGGCGCACTCGTCGGTGGCCTCCGACCGGCAGGTCGCGGTCGGCCTGTACGACGGCGACGGCGCCCCGGACACGATGGTCACCAGGACCGACGGCTCGCTGTGGCTGTATCCAGGCAATGGTCCCGGGGGCATGACCGGCGGCCGTCAGGTGCTGAGCGGACTGCAGGCCTACGACTGGCTGGTCGGGCTGGGAGACCTCGACGGCGACCGCCGTTCCGACCTGCTCGCCCGCAGCAAGGCGAACGGCTGGCTCTACCTCATCCCGGGCACCTCGTCAGGGTTCGCGTCCCCGCGCCTAGTCGCCCCGGGCTTCCGGGCCTACGACCTGGCCGGCTGAGCCGCGGCTGCTCCTCGAGGGTCAGGCCCGCAGCAGCGAGGTCGCGCGCTCCGACTCCTGCCTGTGCTGCCACGCCGTCTCGTCGGGGTTGGCCACCCAGACAGTTCCGCCGCCGGCCTGGAGCGGACCGAGCAAGGTCGCGCTCCCCAGCCGCGAGCACGGGTTGACGTCGGTGAGCAGCCGATGGCCCTCGAGCACCACCGCGGCCGCCGCTGCACCGGCGATCAGGTCCGCCTGCGTCGCCGAGTCCCAGGCCGGGTCGCCGTCCCGGGGTGGCTCGTAGGCGACGAACGCGTCCGGCTGGCCGAAGACGACCTCGCCGTAGTCGATCACCCCGGCGGGAAGCGGGTCGGTGAACCTCCCGCCGAGCGGCCGCAGCGAGATGGCCACCACGGGCGTGCCGGCGCCGGCGTACTCCTGAACGCCGCCCGGACCGCAGACGACGAGGTCGGCCTCCCCGTCGGTGACGGTGAGTCCGAGAGACCAGGCCGCACCCAGCCAGACCGGCCCGAGCCAGTGCGTAGGCAGGTCGAGACGCACCCGGTCGCCACGGGTCAGGTCGAGCTCGTCCTGGGCGAGGCTGGCGGTCTTGGCTACCCAGTTCGCGTACGTCGTCACCGAGAGCTCGATGCGCTCGCCGGTCGCGTCGTCATAGAAGGTGACCAGCGGGCGCCCGGGGTCACGGCGCAGCTGTTCGGCCAGTACGGCGGGGAAGGTGACCACCCGCTAAGCCTAGTGACCTCTGCTTTGAGAGGATTCGACCATGTCGAACGTCGAGGCCGTCCTGATCTCCGGTGGGTTCGGGACGCGGTTGCTGCCGCTGACCGAGCGCCGGCCCAAGCACCTCCTCAACGTCGGGGGGGTGCCCTTCGTCGAGCACCAGCTCGCCAAGCTGGCGGCGGCCGGGGTCGAGCACGTCGTGCTCGCCACGTCGTACCGGGCCGACCTCTTCCGGCCGGTCCTCGGTGACGGCGCCCGGTTCGGGCTGAGGCTCACCTATGTCCAGGAGGAGGAGCCGCTTGGCACCGCGGGCGCTATCCGCAACGTGGCCGATGCCCTGGGGGACGACCCTGACGGTGCGGTCGTGATCCTCAACGGCGACGTCCTGTCCGGCCACGACCTGGGTGCCCAGCTGACCGACTTCCAGACCCCACGCGACGGGCGGCCCGTCGAGGTCTCGCTGCATCTGGTCGAGGTGGCCGACGCCCGCGCGTTCGGCAGCGTGCCGACTGACGAGAGCGGCAGGGTCACGGCCTTCTTGGAGAAGTCCGAGTCGCCGGTGACGAACCAGATCAACGCGGGTTGTTACATCTTCCGGCGCGGCACCATCGACAAGATCCCCTCCGGCCGGGTCGTCTCGGTCGAGCGCGAGACGTTCCCAGCCCTGGTGGCCGACGACGCGGTGGTGGTCGGCTACGTGGAGAACGCCTACTGGCGCGACGTAGGGACTCCCAGTGCCCTGGTAGGCGCCTCGCGGGACCTGGTGCTCGGCGTGGCCTCGAGCCCGGCCTTCACCGCCAGGGGGAACGGTTCTCGGGTCGAGCGCAGCGCGCAGGTGCTCGGCACCGTCGACGGCGGCTCGGTGGTCGACGCGCAGGCGCTGGTCGAACAGGGCGCTCGGGTGAGCGGCAGCGTGGTGATGGCCGGCGCAGTGGTCCGCCAGGGCGCGGTGGTCATCGACTCGATCGTCGGGCCAGGTGCGGTGGTAGGCCGCGGCGCCAGGCTCGACCGCGTCACCGTCGGCGACGAGGCCACGGTAAGCGACGGCGCCACGCCGACGCCGGAGAGCCGGGTCGACTGCGGCCAGACCGTGTAGCGGCACCTCGGCGCCCGCTCACAAACAGCGAGCGCCGAGATCGGCTCAGCCGCCTCTGGGCTCGGGGCTGTTGCTCTTCGGGTAGTCCTCGACGAAGCTCCCGACCACCGAGCCGCTCACCTGCTCGCAGTACTCCCAGACGCCCTGCTGCTTCTCGCCGCCGGTCCAGTGGGTCAGCGCCAGGTGCGCACCGTCCGGGAACGCGGCGCCGTCGCTCGCGGTCCAGGGGGCCACCATCACGTAGTCGCCGACCGGGAATGCGGCGGCGATCGAGTCGAGGTCGTCCATCGCCGCGGCGTCGCCCGCGATCGTCTCGTCGTACCAGATGATCGTGTAGCCGTGCTCGAGGCTGTGCACGAGGCGCTCGACGGGGGGCCGGTCCGCGTCGGTGTACTGGTTCTTGATCTCCGCGCCGGTCAGGAAGTTGCCGTCGTGCTGTCCGAAGGCCGGCGGAGCCTCCTTGTAGTCGACCTTCACGCCGGACTGCACGTGCTGGCCACTGCCTTCGGCGCTGACCTTCTTGATCGGCTGGCAGGCGGCCGCCGAGGGCGGTACGCCGATCTCGGCCAGGTCGCGGCCCTCCTTGCGACGGGTGTCGAGGTACTGCACGAGGGCGAAGCCGACGATCAGGCCGCCCACGACGAGGCACGCGAGCACGACCATGAGCGTGCGGCGACGCTCCTGTGCCTGCTGCTTCTTGCGCATCTCCTCGACGATGGCGCGGCGGTCCCGGTCCTTGCTCGACTTGGCCACGTATCTGCTCTCTGTACTCGGGGCGATGGCTCCCATGGGGGAACCCGGGGAAGTCTACGGAAGCCGCGGCTGGAACCGGACACGCTCCCCGGTTTCCTCAGCAACTTCCCAGGAGTGGGCATGAGCCGCGGCCACCAGGCGGACGTCGCCCGCCGGGGCCACCACGAAGTCTTCCTGCACCCGGGCGTCGGCACCGAGGCGGGCCAGCGCGTCCGCGAGCACGGCGGCGGGAGCAGGGGAGCCGAAGCCGCGATGCTCGTCGCCTAGGAGCGCGTGCATGACTGCCTCGCGGGCGCCGTACCCGAACAGGTCCTCGGACTCGGGGCGGACCAGCGTCGCCGCCCCCGGGCCGTCGACACCGCGCGGCAGGACCAGCTCCTCCAGGCCACGGACGACGGCGACCGGGCAATGCGAGAGCTTGCCCTTGACCAGGTCGGCTGCGCCGGCCAGCTCGTCTGCCACAGCGGGGAGGGTGACGGCGAGCGCATTGCCGTAGCTGTCGACAGCCCCCGCGTAGTCGTGGGCGACCTCGATCCCGGCTGCGCCGATCGCGATGTCGGTCTGCCCCCTGCGCCAGGACCGCCCGGCGGTGTCGGTGATGACGACCGCGGCGTTCACCGCCAGGGCCGCCCGCAGCGACCGGGCCGACGCGTCGGGGTCGAGCGGCAGCAGGACGACGGTGCCCGGGGCGGTGTTGGAGGCGTCGACACCGGCTGCGGCCATCGTCAGCCCGAGCCGGTTGCGCACGATGCGGGTCTCCCCGCGGCGGGCCAGCTCACGGTCGGTCTCCTGCTGGACCGCGAGCTCCTTGTCGAGGGTGACCACGCGACCTTCGGCCTTGCTCACGATCTTGCTGGTGACCACGACGATGTCCCCGTCGTGCACCTGGTCGGCGATCAGGGCCGCGAGGTCGTCGCCGGCACCCACCTCGCCGATTCCCTCGACCTGGACGACGGTGATCATGCGAGGTCGAAACAGGCCTGGGCCATGGCGGCGGTGGCGTCGTGGTCGGTCATCATCAGCGGCACCGCACGACAGGCGATCCCCGCGGCCTCCACGGCGCCTACACAGGCGGCGTCGACGGTGTCGACCAACCACCCGTCGAGGACCCCACCGCTGACCCGAGCGCCGTAGTGCAGGGCGACCCCGTCCGCGCTGACCGGTACGCCGATGCCCTCCAGGAGCTGGCTGGCCATGCCGCGTACGTGCGTGCCGCCGACGATGGGGGACAGGCCGACGACCTTGGCCGAGGTGGCGGCCAGGGCCTCCCGGATCCCGGGGACACCGAGGATCGTGCCCAGCGAGACCACCGGGTTGGACGGCGGCAGGATCACCAGGTCAGCACCGGTGATCGCTTCGACGACGCCCGGGGCGGGGGCCGACCGTTCCAGGCCGACGGGGACGACAGCCCGAGCCGGCACCTCGGCCCGCAGCCGGATCCAGTACTCCTGGAAGTGCACCACCTTGGTGCCGCTGGGCGACCCGGGGTCGTCGATGGCGATGTGGGTCTCCACGCGGTCGTCGGTCATCGGCAGCAGGCGGACCCCCGGCTTCCAGCGCTCGCACAGAGCCTTGGTGACCGCGGAGAGCGGGTAGCCCGCCTCGAGCATCTGGGTGCGGACCAGATGCGTGGCCAGGTCACGGTCGCCCAGCCCGAACCAGGTCGGTTCGACGCCGTACGCCGCGAGCTCCTCCTTGGCGTTCCAGGTCTCCTGCCGGCGCCCCCAGCCCCGCTCGGGGTCGATGCCGTCGCCCAGGGTGTACATCACGGTGTCCAGGTCGGGGCAGACCTTCAGCCCGTGGACCCACAGGTCGTCCCCGGTGTTCGCGACCACCGTGACTTCCGCGTCGTCGCCGACGAGGTGGAGCAGGCCTTGGAGGAAGCGGGCGCCGCCGACGCCCCCGGACAGGACGGTGAGGTTCGCAAAGGGGCTTTTCGGGGGCATGGGTGACTCCTATCCCGCCATCATCCGATTGGTCAACTCGGCGGACGTGTTGGTCGTATACCAGAGAACCGCTTGACTTCCTGGAAGTGACAGGCGTGTAATTCGTCTAGTGTTGTTCGTCAGGCCGCCAGTCCTTCACGGGTCGGGATGCCGGATTCCGGGAGAGCGCGGACAGCACGGTTTCACAGATTGATGGGAACCAAGGAACTCACTGGATGGGGGCCCGCAAGGGTCTCAAGGGTCGAAGGGCGGATGGCCGTGCGAGAACTGTACGTACTCGACGGGGACGCCGAGGAGTTTGGTTGGCAGGAGCGCGCCCTGTGCGCGCAGACCGATCCCGAAGCGTTCTTCCCGGAGAAGGGCGGCTCCACGCGAGAAGCCAAGAGAGTGTGCCTCACCTGCGATGTCCGCGACGACTGCCTGGAGTATGCACTCCAGAACGACGAGCGGTTCGGCATCTGGGGCGGGCTCAGCGAGCGGGAGCGCAGAAAGCTCAAGAAACGGGCAGTGTGAGGGCGACCTCACGCCTGACCGATTCGGTAAGGGTTAGCCCTAGCGCCTAGGGTTGGGCGCCGTGACGACAAGGGTGACGGCGCTCCTGGTGAGCCACGACGGCGTTCGTTGGCTCCCCGCCGTCATCGACGGGCTCGCGTCGCAGACGCGGCCCGTCGACGCGGTGGTCGCCGTCGACACCTCATCGTCCGACGGCAGCGCGGAACTCCTCCGCGAGCGTCTGGGACACGACGCGGTCCTGTCCGGGCAACCACGTTCGTCCTACGCCACGGCCGTGAGGCGTGGCCTGGACTCGCTGCCCCCTCGGGTCGACGACGAGTGGGTCTGGCTCCTGCATGACGACAGCGCCCCTGCTCCGGATGCGCTGGAGCGGCTGCTGGAAGTGGCCTCGCCCGGGATCGCGATCCTGGGGCCCAAGCTCCGCGAGTGGCCGTCACTGCGCCGCCTGCTGGAGCTGGGGGTCACGATCAGTGGCACCGGCCGGCGCGAGACTGGTCTAGAGCGCGGCGAGTACGACCAGGGCCAGCACGACCGCCAGCGGGACGTCCTGGCGGTGAACACCGCGGGCATGCTGGTACGGCGAGAGGTGCTCGACCAGATCGGCTTCGACAACCGCCTGCCGGTGTTCGGCAACGACGTCGACTTCGGCTGGCGGGCCGCACGAGCCGGTCACCGGACCGTGGTGGTCCCGGCTGCCGTCGTCTTCCATGTGGAGGCCGCCCACCGCGGTGTCCGGCGTACCGAGCTGACCGGGCGGCGGTTCCACCGCGCCGAGCGCGAGGCAGCGCTCTACACGCTGTTGGTCAACGGCTCCGGTCGGGGTCTGCCCTGGCGCCTGGTCCGGCTCTTCGTCGGCAGTCTGCTGCGCATACTCGGGTTCCTCCTCGTGCGCTCACCTGGTGAGGCGTACGACGAGCTGGCCGCCCTGGTCGCGACGTATCTTCGTCCCGGCCGGATCATCGCCGGTCGCGCCGTACGCCGGCGCACCGCGACCGTCCGGCACATGGACGTCAAGCACCTGCTCGCGCCGACCTGGGTCCCGTACCGGCACGGTCTTGACCTGGTCAGCGACGTGGCGTCGGCAGTGGTCAACCAGGCGACGGACCTGAGCGCGGCCCGCCGGGAGCACGCCTACGCGCAGACCGGCCCGGTCGACGAGGACAGCGAGAGTCTGGCGCCAGACACCGGTCTGGTCGCCCGCCTGGTGCTGAGCCCCGTCGCCTGGGCCTTCGTCGGGCTGCTGGCGCTGGCGGCGATCGGGATGCGCGGGCACCTCGGAGCCGGGATGCTCTCCGGCGGCGCGTTGCTGCCGCCGCCCGACGGTGCCGGCCATTGGTGGTCGACCGCCTTCGCGGGCTGGCACGACCTCGGGGTCGGCTCGACCGCTCCCGCGGCGCCGTACCTGCTGCCCCTCGCGGCGGCCGCGACCCTGCTCTTCGGCAAGGCCTGGCTCGTGGTGGACCTCCTGCTCTTCTTCGCCGTGCCGGTAGCGACCTGGGGAGCCTTCCGCTTCCTCCGCCGGATCACCGGCTCGTGGCCGACTGCGCTCTGGGGTGGCCTGGCCTACGGCCTCTACCCGGTGCTCTCCGGCTCGGTGCAGCAAGGGCGGCTCGGCACGGTGGTGGCCGCGCTCGTGCTTCCCTGGCTCGCGCACTCGGCAATCTTCCTGGTGGCCGGGGGGACGGCGGACCGACGCTGGCGTGCCGCCTTCCGTACGGCGCTGTGGCTGGCGCTGCTCTCCGCCTTCGCGCCGATCGGGCTGGTGCTCGGGCTCCTCGCGTCGCTCGTCGGACTCGGCCTTTGCGCCGTGCTCCGGCGCGACCTCTTTGCTCGCGTCTGGGCACCTGTCGCCGCCGCCTGGTCCGCGGCGTTCGCGCTCCTGCTGCCGTGGGCGCTGTTCACCTGGTGGCACCAGGGCGCCGCGTCCTGGCTGCTGGAAGCGGGCCGACCCGCGTCGGAGCTGATCGGCACGCTGAGCGCTCTCGACATCGTGGCCGGCCGGCCGGGCGAGGTGGCCGGCGCTCCGGCCTGGCTCTCGATCGGCGTCGCGGTGGCTGCTGTAGTGGCCCTGGCGCGTGCCGACACCCGGGCCAGGGTGCTGGTGGCCTGGGGCTTCGCCCTGCTCGGACTTCTGAGCACCGCGTTGCTCGCCGGTGCCCGGGTCGAGCTCGACTACCTGGGCACCGACGTTCGGGTCTGGCTCGGAGTTCCACTGTTGTTGGTCCAGGCCGCCTGGGTCACCGCTGTGTCTCTGGCCGGCGCCGGGATCCGGGAGCGGCTCGCGGACCATGCGTTCGGCTGGCGACAGCCCGCCGGCGTGGTCGTCGCTGTGGCGGCGGTCCTCGCGCCACTGTTCGGCCTGGCCTGGTGGGTGGCCACGGGCGCCGACGGTGTCGTGGACCGGCGTCCGGTGACCGCGGTCCCGGACTACATGACCGACGCGGCCCAGCGCGACCCCCGCCAAGGGGTGCTCGTCGTACGCGGGGACCAGGCCGGGGGCTTCCGGTACCTCCTGCTGCGGGAGCGTGGCCTGCGCATCGGCGACGACTCCGTGCTGCCCTCGGCACGCGAGCAGCGCCCGCTCACCGCCTTGGTCGGTGTGCTCGCCTCCACCCCTGGACCTGAGACCGTCCAGGGGCTGGCCGACACCGGCGTGCGCTACGTGTACGCGCCCCGGCCGGTCGACCAGCAGCTCGCCGGAAACCTGGACAGCCTCAGCGGGGTCGCCCCGGCGAGCTCGCTGGTCCAAGGGTCTCGGGCGTGGATGCTCGAGGCCGAACCGGGAACGGTCCCTCGGCGGCAGGGATGGGTCCTGTACCCGGGCCTGGTCGCCCTGGAGTGCCTGGGCGTTGTCGTAGTCGGCGTCTTCGCCGCACCGACGCGCAGGAGGTTGCAGCGATGAGCGATCATCCGCATCGCCGCGGGTCGCGACGCGCACCGAAGGCGGCCCGGCGCTCGCTGCCCTCGCCACCGAGGGGCACAGCGGTCTCGGCGCTGGCGACCGTCGTGGCGGCCGCACTGCTGGTGCTGCTCAGTCCGTCCGAACCCGGCGTCAGGTCCGCACCCCCGACAGTTGCGACCGGCTCCGTCGTACGGGACACGACCTTGGGGTGCCCGGGCCTGCCGGAGGTTCCCGAGGGCCTCCGGACCTCGTACGGCACCGGCCTGGCCCCGGTCGAGGATCTGGTCCCCTCGGACGAGGGGCGGGTGACCACCACGCCCGGTGACGTGCTGTCGCTCCCTCGGGGCGCAACCTCAGTGGCAGGCGGTGAGACCTCGCAGGGTCTGATAGTGCGGGGCGAGGGCGCCGCTGCACCGGGGCTGTTCGCCTGGCGCGCCGACACCGGCGCCGCGCTGGCGGTCAGCGACTGTCCGTCCCCACGAGCAAGCTGGTGGTTCGTGGGGGCGGGGGCCGCACTCGCCCACCAGTCGACCCTCGTGCTGGCCAACCTCGACACCGGCCCCGCCACCGTGGACCTGCGCATTCTCTCCCCCAGCGGGGAGGTCGACCTGTCCGAGACCGGCGGGCTGGGGATCTCGGTCGCTGCCGGTGGCCGCGTCTCGCTGCCGCTGGCCGACCTCGTTCCCGAGAACGACGAGCTGTCGTTGTGGGTGCACGCGACCCGCGGCCGCGTCGTCGCTGCGCTCAGCGACCGGTACGCCCCGAATCCGACCGATGCCGGGGGCCTTGCGTGGACGCCGGCCCAGACGGTTCCGGCACGCGTCGTGCGGCTGGCCGGCGTACCACTGCGGGCGAAGTCCCGGACGCTGCTCGTGGCCAACCCGTCTCCGCTCGAGGCTGTGGTGACGATCGAGGTCGCGGGTCGCAGCGGCCGGTTCGTCCCCGCCGACGTCGACGCACTGTCGATCGCCCCGGGCGGGGTGCAGGCCGTAGACCTCTCGGCGGTGCTTCGCGGGCAGCCCTACGCGGTGCGGCTGCGCGCCGAACGGCCCATCGTCGCCGCGATGCGGTCGGTGCTTCGGGGTGGCGACGTCACCTACTCCGGGGTGGCCCTGCCCCTGACCGGGCCGGCGGCGTTCCCCGCCATCGGGAAGACCATGGTGCAGGTCACGGCGGGCCGAGCAACTGCCCGCGCCGAGCTGACCGCCTACTCCGAGTCCGGCCAGGTGGTCGGCCAGACCCGGCTGGCCATGGCCCAGCACGCCATCGGTACCTGGAAGGTTCCCGCCAAGGCGGCCTACGTCGTCGCCGTCCCGGTCCAGGGACGCGTGTTCGGAGCCGTGCTCTACGACGCCTCGGCCGCGGTGCCCTTGCGGGACCTGCCGATCAGCCTCCGGATCCCGTGGGTGCGGCCGGCCGGCTGAGCGCGAACAGCCTCACTCCGCGTCGTAGCGCGGGTCGATCTCCTCGGGCGGGCGGCCCAAGAGTTCGGAGACCTGCTCGACAAGCACCGTGAAGACCAGGGCCGACAGGTCCGCCTTGGTCTCGCAGCGCAGCTCGATCGGTCGCCGGAACAGCACCAGCCGGGTCGGTGTCGCGCCACCACCTTTGACCACTGAGGCCAGTGGCACGGTCGAGGCGTCCCAGTCGTCGGGGAGCAGCGGCGTCTCCTCGACCGCGAACTCCACCAGGCCGAGCTCCTTGCTCCATCGCTTCTCCAGGTCACGCACTACCGAGAGCACGAGCGAGTCGAAGTCCTCGCGCCGGCTGCGGACCCGCGGCACACCCTTGGGGGACAGAGGCCCCGGAAGAGTCGCCGGACCCCTCAACCCACGCCCACGACGGTCACGGCGTGGACCGGTCCTGGGGCTGAGGCTCGTCATACCGCGAGCCTAGCGTCGCGGTCTGCGGCGACGAGGTAGCGTCTCCTGCGTGAGTCCTGTCCGCCGTTGCTCCCGCACCGCCTGTGGGCGCGCCGCCGTGGCCACGCTGACCTACGTGTACGGCGACCAGACCGCGGTGCTCGGCCCCCTCGCCGTCTTCGCCGAGCCCCACGCGTACGACCTGTGTGACGAGCACTCGGTGCGGCTGTCGGCGCCGCGCGGCTGGGAGGTCCTCCGGCTCGCCCCGGACCCGGACTCGCTCTCCCCGTCCAGTGACGATCTGCTCGCGCTCGCGGACGCGGTGCGTGAGGCCGCTCGCCCTCTGCCACCCCAGGCCCACCTCAACCGGGTCGACGAGTCTGGGATCCGTGAGGTCGGACGGCGAGGCCACCTACGGGTGCTGGCACCGGTCGACGACTGATGAGCCCTCAGTTCGTCCGGATCGTCGCGGTCGTCGTGGCCGTTGCGCTCGCAGCCACCTCGGTCGCGGTCGCGATCAGCCTGCTCTTCGGCTGAGCCGGCTAGTCACGTCCCGGGTCGGGCTGGGCCCCGACCGCAGCGATGCAGCGCGCCGCAGCCTGCATCGCCAGAGCAGGACCGCCCACGAACCAGCCCGCTGCCAGGGCGTCGCCAGCGCCGGTGACGTCGACGACCTCGGTCGGTAGCGCCGCGAGGTGGCGGCCCTCGAAGCTCGCGCCCTGGGCTCCCTGCTTGAGGACCAGCGTCCCGTCCAGGTCGCCGGGGCAGACCGCCCACTCCTCCTCGTTCGCGAAGACCGCCCGGGGCCTCAAGGACTGCCACAGCGACCGGAAGCGGTCCACGCCGTACTCCTGGATCATCGCGGCTGACGACAGGTCGACGGCCACCGGAGCCCCGGCTTCCCGACACAGGGAGACGACCAGGGTGGGGTCGGCCGCCCTGAAGAGCGCGTAGCCGGAGACGAAGAGCCAGTCGGCACCGTCGAGCCACTCGCCCGCTGCGACCTCGCCGAGCCAGGACGAGGCGCCGCCGTCAGAGGCCAGCGACCGGGAGCCGCCGGTCACCAGTGAGACCACCGCGCCGCTTCGCTCCACCGGGGGGCCAACGACGCTGACTCCCCGCTCGGTCAGGGCCGCGACGGCGAGCCTCCCCGGCCCTGGGCCTTGGGGTCCGAACACGACCGCGCTGCCACCCAGGGCGACGACCCAGGCGGCCACGTTCGCGGCCTGACCGCCAGGCGCGAACGCGATCGAGGCAGGTGTGTCGTCGTCGGCGGCAAGTGCGCGCGAGGTCGACACGATGACGTCGAGCATGATGTCGCCCAGACACGCGACCCTCAACCGAACCTCCTGCACAATGCCCAGATGACGACCACACCGCTCGTGATGGCTCCGGAGGTGTCCGACGCTATCGCCACGGGCTCCCCGGTGGTGGCGCTGGAGTCCACGATCATCAGCCACGGGCTTCCTGCCGAGACCGCCGTCGACACCGCCCGCGAGATCGAGGCAGCGGTACGCCGCGGTGGGGCCGTGCCTGCGACCATCGCCCTGGTCGACGGCGCGGTCCGGGTCGGACTCGACGACGACTCGCTGGTTCGGGTGGCGCAAGGTCGCGACGTCGTCAAGGCGAGCACCCGCGATCTCGGCCCGGTCCTGGCCCGTGGACTCACCGGGGCCACAACGGTCGCAGCGACGTCGTACCTCGCCGACCTGGCCGGCATCCGGCTCTTCGCGACCGGGGGGCTGGGGGGCGTGCACCGGGGAGCCGCGGACTCGTGGGACGAGTCGGCTGACCTGATGGCACTGGCGCAGACCCCGGTCACCGTGGTCTGCGCCGGGGTGAAGTCGATCCTCGACGTGCCGGCAACGCTGGAGCGGCTCGAGACACTGTCCGTCGTGGTGCTCGGGTACGGCACTGACACCTTCCCCGGCTTCTACATCCGCGACACCGGCATCGCGGTGCCCTGGCGCGCCGACCGGCCCGCCGAGGTCGCTGACCTGATCCGGGCGCGCGCCCGCCTCGGGCTCCGTCAGGCGGTCGTGGTGGCGAACCCCATCGGTGTGACCGACGAGATGGACCATGACCTTCACGACCGCACTCTGCGCAGCGGCCTTGCGGCAGCCGCAGAGGCCAAGGTCACCGGCAAGGAGGTCACGCCGTTCCTGCTGGCCTACTTCCACGACCAGACCCACGGGGCCAGCCTGGCGGCCAACGTCGCCCTGGTCGTGTCCAACGCCGAGCTCGCCGCCCGCATCGCCTGCGCCTGAGCGCCGCGGATAAGGTGCGGGCATGCCTGCCACCACCGACCGGGCGAACCTCGGCGCGATCTTCAAGGCGTACGACGTGCGCGGGACGGTCCCCGACCAGCTCGACGAGGAGCTCGCGCGCCGGGTCGGCAACGCCTTCGTGCAGGAGACCGCGGCCGAGGGCGGCACTGTGGTGGTCGGACACGACATGAGGCCGTCCAGCCCGGGTTTCGCGCGAGCGTTCGCCGAGGGCGCTGCCGACGCGGGTGCCGGCGTCACGCTGATCGGGCTGGCCAGCACCGACCAGCTCTACTTCGCCAGTGGCCATCTCGGCTTCGCCGGCGCGATGTTCACCGCCAGCCACAACCCCGCCCAGTACAACGGGATCAAGCAGTGCCGTGCCTACGCGGTGCCTATCGGGATGGACACCGGGCTGGCCAGGATCCGGGACCTGGTCGCCGACGACGTGTACCAGGAAGCGTCGGTGCGGGGGGCGATCGCCGAGCACGACCTCCTCGCCGAGTACGCCGCCTACCTGCTGGCGCTGGCTCCGGTCACCGGCCGCCGGCTCAAGGTCGTCGTGGACGCCGGGAACGGCATGGCCGGTCACACCGCACCGCCGGTCCTGGAGCCGGTAGCCGACGTCGTACCCCTCTACTTCGAGCTCGACGGCACCTTCCCGCACCACGAGGCCAACCCGATCGAGCCGGAGAACCTGCGCGACCTGCAGGCCCGTGTGCTTGCCGAGAAGGCGGACCTCGGACTGGCCTTCGACGGGGACGCGGACCGCTGCTTTGTCGTCGACGAGCAAGGGCAGGCGGTGGACCCGAGCGTGCTCACCGCCCTCATCGCCGCTCGTGAGCTAGCCAAGGACCCCGGCGCCACCGTGATCCACAACCTGATCACCAGCAGGGCGGTCCCCGAGATCGTCCGGGAGCATGGCGGGGTCCCGGTCAGGACGCGGGTCGGCCACTCCTTCATCAAGGCGACCATGGCCCAGACCAACGCCGTCTTCGGTGGGGAGCACTCCGGGCACTTCTACTTCCGGGACTTCTGGCGCGCCGACTCCGGCATGCTCGCCGCGCTGCACACCCTCGCGGCGCTGGCCGAGACAGACCAACCGCTGAGCTCGTTGCTGAGCGGCTACAGCAGGTATGCCTCGAGCGGTGAGATCAACTCGACCGTCCTCGACCAGCAGTCCGTGCTCGCCGAGCTCGAGCGGGACTACGCCGTGCAGCCGGGTATCGAGGTCGACCACCTCGACGGGCTGACGGTGGTAGCGCCAGACTGGTGGTTCAACGTCAGGCCGTCGAACACCGAGCCGCTGCTGCGGCTCAACGCCGAGGGGAACGACCAGGCAACCATGGTCGAGATCCGTGATGCCGTACTGCAGACCATCAGGAGAGAAGCATGAACCTGGACGCCGACCTGCTGGCGATCATCGCCTGCCCGGCCTGTCACGCCACGCTTAAGCCCGTCGACGAGGAGCTGGTCTGCCAGGGCTGTGGTCTGGCCTACCCGGTACGCGACGACATCCCGGTGCTCCTGGTCGACGAGGCACGGAAGCCCTAGTCGGCCACGATGCCCATGCTCTTCGACGACTCGCTCCTCGACGATGAGGAGGCGTTGGGCTATGCAGATGCCGCGCTGCGGCCGCTGGCCGAGGCAGGAGCACGGGTACGCCGCGAGGCCGTCGAGGTGGGGGAGGCGCTCGAACGGGCGCTGAGCGAAGCCGACGTGGACGCCCGGCCACGGGCGGTCGTGGCCGCCGGGCCGGACTCCCGCCTGCTCCGCGCCGTACTCGAGCCGTGGTGCCCGGTGCCCTTCGTCGCCTGGCCCGGCCCCTCGCTTCCAGGCTGGGCAGGTGCGCTTGACCTGGTCATCGTCCTCGCGCCCGAGGGCGGCGACACCGGGGCGGCCTCCGCTATCGCCGAGGCGCTGCGCCGCGGGTGCCAGGTGGTCGTTGCCTGCCCGCCACACTCGTTCGTCGCCGAACATGCCGCTGGCCGGCACTGCACCCTGCTTCCGGCGGCGTCGGGAGACCAACTGGCCACTGCCGTGGTGATGCTGCAGTACCTGTCGCGAGTGGGGCTCGGCCAGGAGACCGAGCCCGAGGCCGTCGCGGTGGCCCTGGACCAGGTGGCGGTCTCCTGCTCGCCGTTCGTGAACCAGACCGACAACCCGGCCAAGCTGCTGGCCATCGCCCTGGCGGACTCGACCCCCGTGCTGTGGGGCGGCTCGGTGCTCGCCGCCCGTGCCGGCCGGCGGATCGCGGAGTCGATCCGCCGTTCCAGTGGGCGGGCCGCGCTGGCCGCCGACGCCGAGCACCTGCTGCCGATCCTGCAGGTCGCCAAGCAGCGGGACGTGTTTGCCGATCCGTTCGCCGACGACGAGGCGGCCGACCTGGGCCCGGCGTTGGTCGTGCTCGACGACGGCGCTGACGACGCGTCGATCCGGGAGGCCAGTGGCCGGCTTCACGTCGCCGCCCAGGAGCATGGGGTCCGCGTGGAGAGGATCGCGGTGGCTGCGCCGAGCGAGGTAGCCCGCTACGCGGCTCTACTGGCAACTGGCCGCTACGCCGCCGCGTACCTGGGAGTGGGACTCGGCCGGCGAGGCTGAGGCCGCGAGTACGGCTCGCTCCTGTCCCCGATAGTCTTCGCGCCATGGCTACCGACGGAGGAACCAAGGCAGTTGTCGCTGCGTTGCTCGCCAACACCGGCATCGCGGTCACCAAGTTCGTTGCCTTCTTCTTGACCGGCGTCTCCTCGATGCTCGCCGAGGCCATCCACTCGGTGGCCGACGCGGGCAACCAGGGACTGCTCCTCCTCGGCGGCAAGCGCTCTCGCCGCGAGGCGACCGCCGACCACCCCTTCGGCTACGGCCGGGAGCGGTACGTCTACAGCTTCATCGTGGCGATCGTGCTGTTCTCCGTGGGTGGCCTCTTCGCGCTCTACGAGGCCTACCACAAGTACCACGAGATCCACGAGGCCCACGGGGAGCCGGCGGACTCGATCCTGGACAGCCGGTGGTGGTGGGTGCCGCTGGTCGTACTCGGCGTCGCAATCGTCCTGGAGTCACTCTCGTTCCGCACTGCGATTGTCGAGACGAACAAGATCAAGGGAGATGCGTCGTACACGCAGTTCATTCGGCGGGCCAAGCAGCCCGAACTGCCTGTCATCCTGCTCGAGGACCTCGCAGCGTTGCTCGGCCTGGTCTTCGCGTTGCTGGCGGTGAGCCTGGCGCTGATCACAGAGAACCTCTACTTCGACGTGGCGGGCACCGCCCTGATCGGTGTCCTCCTCGTGACGGTGGCGATCACCCTGGCGATCGAGACCAAGAGCCTGCTGCTCGGTGAGTCGGCCAGCGCCGACGCGCAGGGCCGAATCAGGCAAGCCCTGAGCGACACCCCCGGAATCGACCGGCTGATCCACATGAAGACTCTCCACCTCGGCCCCGAGGAGCTCCTGGTGGCGGCTAAGGTCGGCGTCCACCGCGATGCCACGGCCGCGGACGTCGCTGCCGCCATCGACGCCGCGGAGCGGGCGATCCGGGCTGCGGAGCCGACGGCGCACGCGATCTACCTCGAGCCGGACATCTACCTCGAGGGCCACGTCCCGGACGCGCGACCCGAGCCGACCTCACCCGCAGGACACTAGGCCCGGTCCCACGCTGGATTCAGGCTCAGGCCCACCTCACAGGTAGGCTGTCGTGGCAACACAGTTTGCGCGGGAGATCCCGACGAGCGCAGATGCGCCGCAGGCACACACACTTCACGCACGAGGTACTCATGGACTACAAGGTTGCCGATCTGAGCCTGGCCGACTACGGCCGGACCGAGATCCTGCTCGCCGAGCACGAGATGCCCGGCCTGATGGCGATGCGCGAGCGGTACGGCGACAGCAAGCCGCTGTCGGGTGCCCGCATTGCCGGTTCTCTGCACATGACCATCCAGACCGCGGTTCTCATCGAGACCCTCACCGCGCTGGGCGCCGAGGTCCGCTGGGCCTCCTGCAACATCTTCTCCACCCAGGACCACGCCGCAGCCGCGGTGGTCGTGGGGCCAGAGGGGACTGTCGACAACCCCCAGGGCGTCCCGGTGTTCGCCTGGAAGGGCGAGTCGCTCGAGGAGTACTGGTGGTGCACCCGCCAGATCCTGGAATGGCCCGAGGCGAGCCCCAACATGATCCTGGACGACGGCGGCGACGCCACCCTCCTGGTTCACCTGGGCGTGCAGGCCGAGAAGTCGGGGAAGGCGCCTGACCCGGCCACGGCGACCAGCCACGAGCAGAAGGTCATCTTCGACGTCCTCAACGCCAGCCTGGCCGAGTCGACCGACCGATGGACCCAGATCGCCAACCAGATCATGGGTGTCACCGAAGAGACCACGACCGGCGTGCACCGTCTCTACGAGATGATGAACGAAGGCTCGCTGCTCTTCCCGGGCATCAACGTCAACGACTCGGTGACGAAGTCGAAGTTCGACAACAAGTACGGCTGCCGCCACTCCCTGATCGACGGTCTCAACCGCGCCACCGACGTCCTCATCGGCGGCAAGGTCGCCGTGGTCTGTGGCTACGGCGACGTCGGCAAGGGCTGCGCCGAGTCGCTCAAGGGGCAAGGCGCTCGTGTCATCGTCACCGAGATCGACCCGATCTGCGCGCTCCAGGCCGCGATGGACGGTTACCAGGTCGCCACGCTGGACGAGGTCATCCCGACCGCCGACATCATCATCACGGCGACCGGCAACAAGGACGTCCTCACGGTCGCCCAGATGAAGCGGATGAAGCACAACGCGATCGTCGGCAACATCGGTCACTTCGACAACGAGATCGACATGGCCGGCCTCGAGGCGCCGGGCGTCGCCGAGCGCAAGAACGTCAAGCCGCAGGTCGACCTGTGGACGTTCCCGCAGGAGAACGAGTACGGCGGTCGTTCGATCATCGTGCTGTCCGAGGGTCGCCTGATGAACCTCGGCAACGCGACCGGACACCCGTCGTTCGTGATGTCGAACTCCTTCACCAACCAGGTCCTCGCCCAGATCGAGCTGTTCACCAAGCTCGACGAGTACCCGGTCGGCGTCTACGTGCTGCCCAAGCACCTCGACGAGGAGGTCGCGCGGCTACACCTGGACTCGCTGGGTGTCTCGCTGACCACGCTCACCGACGACCAGGCGTCCTACCTCGGGATCTCCGTGGACGGTCCGTACAAGCCGGACCACTACCGCTACTGATTCACGAACCCAAGGAACGGTCGGCATTGGTCGAGCACTCGAGCAGGGGGAGGGTCCTCGTCGTCGATGACGACGCGGCCCTCGCCGAGATGCTCTCCATCGTGCTTCGCAACGAAGGGTTCGACTCCCGGGTGTGCTCCACCGGGGACCGGGCGGTCGCGGCCTTCCGCGACTACCGGCCGGACCTGGTGCTGCTCGACCTGATGCTGCCCGGGCGCGACGGCATCGACGTATGTCGCGAGATTCGGGCCGAGTCCGGAGTCCCCATCGTGATGCTTACCGCCAAGAGCGACACGATCGACGTGGTCGTCGGCCTCGAGTCAGGGGCCGACGACTACGTCGTCAAGCCGTTCAAGCCCAAGGAGCTGGTCGCGCGGATCCGGGCTCGCGTCAGGCGCACCACCGAGACGGGTCCCGAGTCGCTGACCATCGGCGACCTCACGATCGACGTCGCCGGGCACAGCGTCACCCGGGACACCACCTCGATCAACCTCACGCCTCTCGAGTTCGACCTCCTTGTCTGTCTGGCCCGCAAGCCCTGGCAGGTCTTCACCCGTGAGGTGCTCCTCGAGCAGGTCTGGGGCTACCGGCACGCAGCGGACACCAGGCTGGTCAACGTCCACGTCCAGCGGCTCCGCTCGAAGGTGGAGCACGACCCCGAGAACCCGGAGATCGTGGTCACCGTCCGCGGCGTCGGTTACAAGGCCGGCGTCTCCTAGACTTATGAAGCTCAGCCGCGTCGCCGGCATCTGGCGGAGGTCCATCCAGGCTCGCGTGGTGATGAGCACCGTGCTCCTGTCGGCTCTGGTCGTCTCGTTGGTCGGGTGGACCCTGTTGCGCCAGATCACCGACGGCCTGGTGAGCAGCCGGGCCGAGGCGTCGGTCGCGGAGGCGACCCGGGGCATCCAGGATGCCGAGGACCGGCTCCGGGCGGCGAGCAGCCGGGACTTCGACGCGCCTACCCAGCTGACCGAGCTGGTCTCGAGCATCGTGGCGCGCGGCTCGGCCCAGGGCTACGACGTCGTCATCGCCGGGCCGGTCAGCCAGGAGCCGGACGGGGCGATCCGCAGCGGCGGGGTCAGCACCAGCCGCGGCGTCCTCGCCGACAGCGTGCCGGCAAGCCTGCGTTCCACCGTGCAGGCCGAGGGACAGACCGGGATCTCCTGGACCTACACGAAGATCGAGTACCGCCCGGACTCGGGCCGCAGCGCGGTTCCTGGCGTAGCGGCCGGCTCCCGGCTGCTGCTGCCGGCCGACGGCGGCACGTACGTGGTCTACTACCTGTTTCCCATGGCCGACGAGCAGCAGACGCTCGGCCTGGTACGACGGGCGCTGCTCACCAGCGGTGCCCTTCTCCTGCTGCTGGTGGCTGCGCTGACCTGGCTGGTGACCCGGCAGGTCGTCACCCCCGTGCGGCTCGCCCGCCGCGTGGCCGAGCGGCTGGCTTCTGGCCGTCTCGAGGAACGCATGCACGTGCGCGGCGACGACGACATCGCCCGCCTCGGCACGTCCTTCAACCAGATGGCCTCCTCTCTGCAGAAGCAGATCCGCAAGCTCGAGGACATGTCCGCCTCGCAACGGCGGTTCGTCTCGGATGTCTCGCACGAGCTCCGCACGCCGCTGACAACCGTCCGGATGGCCGGTGACGTGCTGCACGACGCCCGGCTGAGGTTCGACCCGGTCACGGCACGGGCCGCCGAGCTGCTGCAGCACGAGCTCGACCGGTTCGAGGCGTTGCTCTCCGACCTGCTCGAGATCAGCAGGTTCGACGCAGGCGCGGCCGCCCTCGAGCTCGAGGACGTCAACCTCGCGGATGTGGCCCACCGGGTCGTCGAGTCCACCAGTGCCCTGGCGGAGGCACGCGGAACCCACGTCGTGGTCCGTTCCGGAGAGCGACCCTGTGTAGCGGAGGTGGACGTCCGCCGGGTGGAGCGGATCGTTCGTAACCTGGTCACCAACGCGATCGACTATGCAGACAGCTCCGACGTGGTCATCCTCCTCGACGCCAACGAGCACTCGGCGGCCCTCGCGGTGCGGGACTACGGGGTAGGACTGAAGCCGGGCGACGAGGTCCGGGTGTTCAACCGCTTCTGGCGCGCGGACCCGGCTCGGGCACGTACCACCGGCGGCACCGGCCTGGGCCTGTCCATCTCGTTGGAGGATGCACGGCTGCACGGCGGCTGGCTCCAGGCGTGGGGCGACCCGGGCAAGGGGACGCAGTTCCGGCTCACCCTCCCCCGCCAAGCCGGGGACCCGATCGTGAACAGCCCCATCCCGCTCGTCCCCGAGGACTCCGACGTCCATCCGGCGGGCGCGTCATGAGGCGCCCACTCGTCCTGGTCCTGCTAGGCGTCCTTGCCCTGACCGGTTGCGTCACCCTCCCCGAGGAGGGACCGGTAAGCAGCGGCCCCACCGAGGTGGGGGCGCCGGAGCCCGGCACGTTCGACTACAACCCTGAAGGCCCACGCTCCGGCGACGGTCCCGGCGCAGTCGTTGCGGGCTTCCTCGATGCGCTGCGTGAGACCCCACTGACCTTCGCCGCAGCGCGAAGCTTCTTGACGGCCGAGGCGAGGAAGACCTGGGCTCCCAGCCGACGCACGATCGTCTACGACGACGGGTCGCTGGAGACCACGATCAGCGGTGGCCGGGCGTTGGTCACGCTCGGTGCGAGCGTCCAGCTCAACTCACGCGGGAGCTGGCTGGGCGACCCGTCGGGCGCCGAGGGGGTGAGCTTCGACCTGCAGCTGGCCAGGGAGGGAGACCAGTGGCGCATCACCGACCCGCCTGATGCCCTCATCGTCTCGCGCACGCACTTCGATACCAGGTTCGTCCGCTACGACCTGCACTTCTTCGACCCCTCTGCCCGGGTGCTGGTACCCGAGCCCGTCTACCTCCCGACGGGGGTGGAGACCCCGGGTCTCCTGGTCTCCGGGCTTCTAGCGGGTCCCGACCCGGGCCTGAAGTCGGTCGAGCGCACGTTCTTCCCGGCCGGAACCACTCTCGAGCGGGCGCTTCCCGTCAAGGACGGCGTGGCCGACGTGCCGCTGAGCAAGGAGATCCTCGAGACCGACACGCGCCAGCGCGACCTCGCCATGGCACAGCTGGCTTGGACGCTGCGCCAGGTGCCCGGCCTGCAGAAGATGCGGGTCACCGTGGACGGTGCGCCGGTCGACCCGACCACGGGCGCCTCGGCGCGCAGCCTGTTCGGCTGGTCGTCGTACGACCCGTCGCTGCCCAACGCCAACTCAGACCTGTTCGCGGTGCTCGAGGGCGAGGTGGTCGTGGAGTCTGACGGCGAGCTCACCGAAACCTCGGCCGCCTACCGCGGCACGCCGCTGCGCTCGCTGGGGATCTCGCTGGACGAGAGCAGCAGTGACACTCGGTTCACCGCTGTCACGGCCGACGGCCGCAGGGCTCTGTCGGCAGTGCCCCCAGCTGCCGGAGGGCAGCCGGCCCGACCCAGACAGGTCTACGCCGGCAACGACCTGCTCCGGCCCGTGTACGACGTGTTCGGCCACCTCTGGCTGGTTGACCGCACCGACCGCGGGGCGAGGCTGACCGTCGACGGCTCTCGCGCGCTCAAGGCGCCGGGGATCACCTCGGCCGACGTCTCTGCGTTCACCGTGTCCCGGGACGGGACACGCCTGGCAGCTGTAGTGGACGGCAACGTCGTCCTGGCGCGGGTGAGCCGTTCGGAGGATGGACGCCCGACCCGGGTACGGCGGGCCGCGCCGGTGTCTTTCGGCCAGGAGTCGGCCGGACGGGCTGTCGACGTCGCCTGGATGACCCCGGCCACGCTGGGCGTTCTGGTCCGCCTGGGGTCCAACGCCTCCCAGATCGTCCTGGCCAGCGTCGACGGCTCGTCAGCCCTCAGCTCCGGGTCGAGTCTGGAGCCGCTGTTCAAGGGTGCCGACCGGCTGGTCACCTGGCCGGGTGTCGCAGCGCCGGTCTACCTTCGGACGCGCGGGGGCCGCCTGTACGCCGTCTCGGCCACCGGGCACTGGGCGCCCGCCGCCCTGCCCGACGGGTTGCTGGCTCCTTCGTTCCCGGGCTGACGCGTCCTCCACAGGTCGGCCCCCGCGGGCTTGGCCGCCCACGGCCGCGCGACCAGGCTGGCCCGGTGATGCTCGATGCCGCGCTCGACCTGCTTCTGGGCTCCTGTTGCGCAGTGTGTGGAGTCCCGGGCCGCGCGCTGTGCGGGCCCTGCGCAGGGGCCCTCCCTCGCGGTGGACGGGTCAGCATGCCCACGCCGACACCCGACGGACTCGCGCCGGTCCTGGCCGCCGGATCCTACGAGGGCGCCCTCAAGGCGATGGTCAACGCGCATAAGGAGCGTCAGCGGCTCGCTCTCGCCGCCCCCTTGGGACGTGTCCTGGCCGGCGCCGTCGCGGCGTTGGCACCCACCGGTGCGGTGATCTTGGTCCCGGTTCCCTCGGCGCGCCCGGTCGTCCGCCGGCGGGGACACGACCCGCTGCTACGGCTGAGCAGGGAAGCGGCCGCGTGGCTGCGCAGACAGGGCCGGCAGGTCTCCGTGGCCCGCCTGCTTCAGACCGTCCACCAGCCCGCGGACCAGGCTGGCCTGGGCACGCAGGCCCGGCACGCGAACCTCTCCGGGGCCATGCGGGCGCGGGCGCCCGCCCGGGCCGGCCCTGTGGTGGTCGTGGACGACGTGGTCACCACCGGGGCGACCGTGCGGGAGGCGCAGCGAGCGCTCGAGGTGGCGGGGGTGACCGTGGCTGGAATCGCCGTGGTCGCGGCTACCCAACGCAGGCGCTCGCAAGGTTCACTACCGATTCACTCCCAGGGCGACTAACGTCTGTGTATGGAGTCCGTCCGGGTCCGTGGTTGCGTCGGCAGGCGATTGCCTTGCCGGCTAGCCGATGCCAGTCGCAGGCAAAACGGTCCACGTAAGGCAGTCCGCAAGGTCTGCCGATCACGGTGCGGCTTAGACGTAAGTCCTGCCTCCCGCCCGGCGTCAGACGCGTCGGACCTGGGGGAGAAGGCCAGTAGTGGCACCAAGCTGCGAACGCTTCAGCAGGCGATTGTGGGGTCGAAGACCAGGTCGGCCGGACGGACTCCTCTACTGCTCCCCGTGCCTCTCGTGGAGGTGTGACCGGGGATCGTGCCCTATCAATCGAACCAGTCGGGAGGGCTTTAGTGGACATCGTGGTCAAGAGTCGGCACTGCGAGGTGTCGGAGAGTTTCCGTAGTCATGCCGAGGAGAAGCTGACCAGGCTCGAGAAGCACGATCATCGGGTCATCCGGGTAGAGGTCGAAGTCGAGAAGGAAGCCAACCCGCGTCAGCAGGACCGAGCTGTACGGGTACAGCTGACCGCCTTCTCCAAGGGTCCGGTGATCCGAGCCGAGGCAGCTGCCGAGGACAAGATGGCCGCGCTGGACATTGCGCTGGACAGGATGGCGGGACAGATGCGCCGCGCCGCAGACCGGAAGAAGGTCCATCGCGGCAGGCACACGCCGCAGTCGGTGGCCCAGGCCCTCGCCGCTTCGTCTAACGGGACGGCCCCGACCGCGGCGACCGAGGAGCTCGGCGAGCCGATCCGGCAGGCCGGTCCGATCACCGTCCTCGGCGACGGACCTCTGGTCGTACGCGAGAAGGCTCACTCAGCCAACCCGATGACTCTTGACCAGGCTCTCTACGAGATGGAACTGGTCGGTCACGACTTCTTCCTGTTCGTCGACAAGGAGAACGAGCGACCTTCAGTGGTGTACCGCAGGCGCGGTTATGACTACGGCGTGATCTCTCTCGAGCTTGAGTGACCCTGTGGTGTCACGCGTTCGGTCTATCCCAAACCGCCCCGGTGACTAGTCCGGTCGTGTCATGATTCCAGTGTGGCGGTAGTGCAAGAGCGTCCCAAAATGGGCGGAGAACCCATCCGAGTCGTCGTGGTCGACGACCAGGAGCTCTTCCGACGCGGCCTGACGATGCTGCTGAACGTCGAGTCCGACATCGAGGTGGTAGGCGAGGCCGGTGACGGCGTCGCGGCTGCCGACCTGGTGGCGAGCGCAGTGCCGGACGTCGTGCTGATGGACGTCAGGATGCCCAAGCAGTCGGGGATCGAGGCCTGCCAGTCCATCAAGGACGCGGCTCCCAACGCCCGGATCATCATGCTGACGGTCAGCGACGAGGAGGCGGACCTCTACGACGCGGTCAAGAACGGCGCCTCCGGGTACCTCCTCAAGGACTCCTCGATCGACGAGGTGGCTCAGGCGGTGCGACTGGTGGCTGACGGCCAGTCGCTGATCAGCCCGAGCATGGCGATCAAACTGCTCGACGAGTTCAAGCAGATGTCGCGCAGTGACCGGCAGGCGGTGCCCACCCCCAGACTGACCGACCGCGAGCTGGAGGTGCTGCGCTACGTCGCGCAGGGCCTGAACAACCGCGAGATCGCCAAGCAGCTCTTCATCAGCGAGAACACCGTCAAGAACCACGTCCGCAACATCTTGGAGAAGCTGCAGCTGCACTCCCGGATGGAGGCCGTGATGTACGCCGTACGGGAGAAGCTGCTCGACATCCCCGAGCGCGCCTGAACGTCGGCGGCGGTGGCTAGCGTTGGCTGCATGCAGTCGCTGAGCACCGCCCAGGCGCGGCGTGTCACCCTGGCCGCCCAGGGGTTCCTGGACCGGCGCCACCAGCCAGCCACCCTGCGCACGCTCACGCGGACGGTCGGCCGCACCGGCGTGCTGCAGATCGACTCGGTCAACGTCCTGGCACGCGCGCACTACATGCCGCTCTACTCCCGGATGGGTGCCTACGACGTCGAGCTGCTGCATCGGGCCTCCGGGAGGAGCCCGCGCCGCCTGGTCGAGTACTGGGCCCACGTAGCCGCCTTCATGCCGGTCGAGCTCTGGCCGATGATGAGGCCCCGGATGGAGCGGTTCCGCGCCGAGGGCCATCAGTGGGAGGTGCTGCGCCACAACCCGACCCTGGTCTCGTCTCTGCTCGACGAGGTCCGGGTGGATGGGGCGAAGACTGCCCGTGACCTCGACGACGGCCTGCCCCGTCGCAAGGAGCACTGGGGGTGGAACTGGTCGGAGACCAAGAAGGCCCTGGAGTACCTCTTCGCGGTCGGCGACCTCGCGGTGGCCGGTCGCAACAGCCAGTTCGAGCGGGTCTACGACCTGCCGGAGCGGGTCATTCCGCACGCAGTGCTCGACCAGCCCGAGCTCACCCGCGACGAGGCGGCGCTGGAGCTGGTGCGTCGCGCCGCAACGTCGCACGGTGTGGCGACCATCCGATGTCTTGCCGACTACTACCGGATGCGGGCCGACACCACCAAAGGGGCGGTGGACCGGCTCGTCGAGACAGGCGAACTGGTTCCGGTCACGGTCCAGGGCTGGGCCCGGCCGGCGTACCTGCATCGCGACGCGCGGGTTCCTCGGCGTGTCGCCGCGCGGGCCCTGCTCAGCCCGTTCGACCCGCTGGTCTGGGAACGGGAGCGCACCGAGAGGCTCTTCGACTTCTTCTACCGGATCGAGATCTACGTCCCGCAGGGCAAGCGCGTGCACGGCTACTACGTCCTCCCATTCCTGTTGGGCGAGAGGATCGTCGCGCGCGTGGACCTCAAAGCCGACCGCGCCGGGGGGCGTCTGCTGGTCAAAGGCGCCTTCGCGGAGCCGGACGCACCCCCCCAGACAGCGGCCGAGCTCGCCGCGGAGCTGGCTGACCTGGCCGGCTGGCTGGGGCTCGCCGACGTGGCCGTCGAGCCGAACGGCGACCTCTCGGGGCCACTCGCGGCGCAGGTGCGCCGCAGCTGACCAGAACGGGCCCAACCAAGCAAGTGGCCCAACAAGTGGCCCAGCAAGTGGCCCAGCAAGTGGCCCGGCAAGTGGCCGGGCAGGTGGGTTGTGGGTCACCGGGCTACCCGGGGCTGGGTAGAGTTGCAGCCGCGCATCATCCGATTACTAGGGGAGCCCCCACCGTGCCTGCCATCTTCGACAAGATCCTTCGCATCGGCGAGGGGAAGATTCTCAGGGAGCTGGACACGATCGCGAGAGCGGTCAATGCCATCGAGGACGACTTCGTGAAGATGTCGGACTCCGAGCTCCAGGGGATGACCGACGAGTTCCGGGAGCGTCTGGCCAATGGTGAGGCGCTGGACCGGCTGATGCCCGAGGCGTTCGCCACTGTGCGCGAGGCGGCCAACCGGGTGCTGGGCATGCGCCACTTCGACGTACAGATCCAAGGCGGCGCCGCGCTGCACAAGGGCAACATCGCCGAGATGAAGACCGGTGAGGGCAAGACCCTGGTCGCCACCCTGCCGGCGTACCTGAACGCCCTCACCGGGAACGGTGTCCACATCGTCACGGTCAACGACTACCTGGCGAAGTACCACGCCGAGTGGATGGGCCGCATCTTCCACTTCCTGGGCCTGACGACCGACGTGATCCTTCCCCACCTGAGCAAGGACGAGCGGCGTGCTGCGTACGCGGCCGATGTCACCTACGGCACCAACAACGAGCTCGGCTTCGACTACCTGCGTGACAACATGGCCGGCTCGATCGAGGAGTGCGTCCAGCGCGGACACAGCTACGCCATCGTGGACGAGGTCGACTCGATCCTGATCGACGAGGCCCGGACGCCGCTGATCATCTCCGGACCCACCCAGGAGGAGGTGAAGTGGTACGTCGAGTTCGCACAGCTCGCCGACCGCCTCACCAGGGACGTCGACTACGAGGTGGACGAGAAGAAGCGCACCATCTCGGTCCTGGAGCCGGGCATCACCAGGGTGGAGGACCACCTCGGCATCGACAACCTCTACGACTCGGTCAACACCCCGCTGATCTCGTTCATGAACAACGCGATCAAAGCGAAGGAGCTGTTCCGCAACGACAAGGAGTACGTCGTCATCGACGGCGAGGTGCTCATCGTCGATGAGCACACCGGCCGGATGCTCGCCGGGCGCCGCTACAACGAGGGGCTCCACCAGGCCATCGAGGCCAAGGAGGGCGTGACCGTCCGCGAGGAGTACCAGACCCTTGCGACGATCACGCTGCAGAACTACTTCCGCATGTACAAAAAGCTCGCGGGCATGACGGGTACGGCCATGACCGAGGCCTCGGAGTTCGACAAGATCTACGGCCTCGGCGTGGTGCCCATTCCGACGAACAAGCCGATGTCCCGGGCCGACCAGCCCGACCTCGTGTATCGCACCGAGGAGGCCAAGTACGCCGCGGTGGTCGACGACATCGCCGAGCGCAACGCGAACGGGCAGCCGATCCTGGTCGGTACCGTCTCCGTGGAGAAGTCGGAGCTGCTCTCCGGCTTGCTGAAGAAGCGCGGCGTTCCACACTCGGTCCTCAACGCCAAGCAGCACGCGGACGAGGCGAAGATCGTGGCGATGGCCGGCCACCGGGGCGCGGTCACGGTCGCGACGAACATGGCCGGCCGCGGTACCGACATCATGCTGGGCGGTTCGGTCGAGTTCCTGGCAGACCAGGAGCTGCGCAAGCAGGGCCTGGACCCGGTGGAGACCAGCGAGGAGTACGAGGCGGCCTGGCCGTCGATGGTCGAGAGGGTCAAGGCGCAGGTCGCGGCCGAACACGACGAGGTCCGCGACCTTGGCGGTCTCTACGTGCTGGGCACCGAGCGCCACGAGTCACGCCGGATCGACAACCAGCTGCGTGGTCGTTCCGGCCGCCAGGGCGACCCGGGCGAGTCTCGTTTCTACCTGTCGCTGAACGACGACCTGATGCGCATGTTCAAGTCCGACTGGGTCGACTGGGTGTTGACCACACTGAAGGTCCCTGACGACGTCCCGATCGAGAACAAGCGCGTCACCAACTCCATCGCCTCGGCCCAGAGCCAGGTCGAGGCGCAGAACTTCGACTCTCGGAAGAACGTCCTCAAGTACGACGACGTGATGAACCGTCAGCGCCAGGTCATCTACGGCGAGCGCCGGGCGGTGCTCGAGGGCGCAGACCTGCACGAACAGGTCCGCTCGATGATCGACGACGTCGCGACCGGTTTTGTCACCGGCAGTACCGACGGCTTTCCCGAAGAGTGGGACCTGGAGAACCTCTGGACGATGCTCAAGCAGACCTACCCGATCTCGCTCAAGCTCAGCGAGGTCGAGGAGGAGGCGGGTGGACTCGAAGGGCTCACCACCGAGTCGCTGGTCGAGGTCGTCAAGGCCGATATGCACGCCGCGTACGACACCCGTGAGGCGGAGTTCGGCGAGGAGGTCATGCGCGAGCTCGAGCGCAGAGTCCTGCTGTCGGTTCTCGACCGCAAGTGGCGCGAGCACCTCTACGAGATGGACTACCTGCGTGAGGGCATCGGGCTGCGCGCCTACTCCCAGCGCGACCCGCTGGTGGAGTACCAGCGCGAGGGCTTCGACATGTTCGCCGCGATGATGGACGGGATCAAGGAGGAGTCCGTCGGATTCCTGTTCAACCTCGACGTCACGATCGAGGAGGACGAGGACGAGGACCTCGAGCCGGAGGCCGATGAGCACCACCCGCAGATCATGGCGAAGGGGCTCTCAGCTCCCAAGCCTCCCGCCGCCCTGAGCTACTCCGCGCCGTCGGAGACCGGCGAGGCCGAGCGGGTCGGTGCCGGTCCGGTCACCACGGCCGACGACCCGTTCTCCGAAGTGGGCCGCAACGACCTCTGCCCGTGTGGGTCGGGCAAGAAGTACAAGCGCTGTCACGGCGCCCCCGGTGGGCCGACCGGCCTGATCGCCGAGCGCCGCTAGTCCGGCCTCGGCGTCAGCCGAGCTCGAGGGCGGTGCAGACCCAGCGGTCTCCGGCGTACTCGAGTCGGGCCGCCAGCGCCCGCGATCGCTCGCCGTGCCGGACGTGGACGCTGACCTCGGCGCAGCCCGGCTTCGGCTGGCAGAGGTGCACGCTCCTGACTTGGGGCCGGACAGCACGAAGGCGTCCGGAGGGACGGGCGAGACGCACCAGCTGCACGCGCCGCTCGAGATCCCGGTAGACGGTCGCGTTGGTCCAACGCACGAGCTGGCTGACCGGACGGTCCCCGCCGATGCACTCCACGACCGCTTGGGCCAGGCGTGCCGCCCAACCCTTGAGCTCGGCGTCGCTGGTGGTCTCCAGGCGGGCCCGGACAGCTTCGTCGTACTCGGGAGTGACCGGCATGCTGCTGCTCCGGAGATCGAGCGCCAAGGCCCCCTGGACCTGGGACACGGGCACCGCCTCGAGGCAGTCGTGCCGGGCCGGGACGAGGCGCGTGACGGTGGCGAGCGGACGGGTCATGGGTGCCTTCCTTGGTCGGTCGAGGGAAGGGTCAGGCGCATGCCTGGCCGGATCAGGTCAGGGTCAGGGCCGACCTCACGCCGGTTGGCGGCGTAGAGGGTGGGCCAGTCGGTGGCGTGGACTCGGGCGAGGGCCCACAGGGTGTCGCCGCGGCGTACGGTCACCACGCGGCTGGGGCTCCCTGCGGGCCGCACGCCCGCTCCGTGCGCGGCACCCGTGACACGGTCGGGCAGGGCAAGTCCGTCGAGGAGGCGCGTCTGGGAGGCTCCGACAGCCGTGTCGGCCAGCGCCGGCACGGCGAGCCCGGCCGTGAGCCCCGCCCCACACGTCGCCAGCACGAGGGTGCGGACCAGCTGCGGTGCGAGGGCGCTCGATCGCCTGGCGCCGCCCGTGGCCACAGCCTCGGCGGCCATCAGCGTGGCAGTCAGGCCCCACCAGCCCCCGCAGCAGACCAAGACCCAGGCGAGCGTCGCCGTCAGGGCGTCTTCGACGGTGAACGAGGCCGGGAGGAGATAGGGAGCGGCCAGGCACAGGGTCCCCGAGGTGGTCCCGACCACCGCGCCGAGCAGGAGAGCGGCCCGGCAGCGACTTCGTGCGCCTCCCATATCGACCCCCGATCTCGCAGTTTGACGATGTTTGAGATATCTAAGAGTTGTATAACCGTGAAGTCAACTGTTTGTCCACAGACGTTGACAGGGTGACGGGTAATCCACGAGGGTCGGCGCGTGCGTTGGGAAGAGAGGCTGCTCCTCGAGTTCGACGACCTCGAACAGCAGGCAGAGGGACTCCACCTCGCCGAGCGGGATGCGGTGGTGGCGGAGCTGAGCGTCTCCGAGTACGCCGAGGTGGAGCTGGCCTGGCGTCTGCATGCCTCGGTCGGCTCGACCGTTCGGCTCACCCTGGCCGGCGGTGCGGCGCTGGACGGTGTCCTGGTCCGAGCGGGACGGGACTGGGTCCTGCTCGGCCTGGACAGGACCGAGACTCTGGTCGCGACGGATGCCATGGTCGGCGTCCGGGGCTGCTCGGAGCGGGCAGTCCCGCCCCAGGGTCGCTCCGCGTTGGCCAGGCTCGGCCTGGGCTCGGCGCTCAGGCAGCTTGCGGCGGCGCGCGACCAGGTGGCGGTCCGTACCGTCGACGGGCGAGTGACTCGAGGGTGGGTCAGACGGGTAGGCGCGGACTTCGTGGAGGTGGCCGAGGAGGGCGGGCAGGTGGAGCTAGTTGCGCTGCACGCTCTCGTCCTCGTGCGACGGGGCTAGCTCGGTCGGTCGGGAGTCGAACTTCTCGTACTGGCGCTGGATGTAGGCCTCGAGCTCGGCCGCCTCGATCCGCCACTGCCCGCGTCCGCCGATCTGGATCGCCCGCAGCTCTCCGCGGCGGATCAGGGCCATGATCTGGACGACGGTGGTGGCCAGGACCTCTGCCGCATCCGCCGGCGTCAGGAAGCGAGGGATGTCCATGGGACCACTATCGCACTGTTTGGCTCCGGTTCCAGCAGTTCTTCCTCGTTTGCCTGTGAACAACTATGGACACCCCTTCCAGACGCGGTCCATCTATGGACAAAATGTCCGCCGTGAGCGCATCCACTCTCTCTCGGACCCCACCCTCACCTGCCGCCAGTCGAGTCGGCCGACCCGGATGGCGCGACCCACGGCTCGCGATCGGGATCGGCCTCGTGGCCGTCTGCGGGCTCCTGGGTGCCCGGCTGCTGGGCGGCGCCGACGACACCGTGCCGGTGTGGTCCCTGCGCGGTGACCGGGTCGCGGGCCAGAGCCTCGGTGCGGGCGATCTGGTACCGGTACGGATCCGGTTCGGCACCGCGTCTGATGCGGACCGCTACCTGTCGGCAGCCGACCCACTGCCGGAGGACGCCGTTCTCAGCCGTGACGTGAGCCAAGGTGAGCTGCTGCCGCGGGGTGCCATCGGGAGTCCAGGCGGCACGGAGCTGGTCGCGCTGCCCGTCACGGTGCCCAGCGAGGACGTGCCGGCAACCGTTCGTGCCGGCTCCAGGATCGACGTGTGGGTCACGCCCGAGGACGCCAGCCGTGCCGAGCTGGTGCTGCAGGATGTGCCGGTGCTGGCCCTGGGGACCGCGGAGAAGTCGCTGAGCCCGAACGCCGGCCGTCAGCTCATCGTGGGCCTCGACGAACTGCGGCAGCGGGGCCTTGCGGTCTCCCTGGCAGCCCTGGGGCGGGGCGCCGTCGTGGTGACCACGCGGGCCGGCCGGTGACCGTGCTCGTCCTCCTGGCGGCCGGTGGTGCCGCGTGGGAGGCGTCCGCGATCAGGACGATCGAGGACTCGGCTCCTCGGCTGGTTCTCCTTCGCCGCTGCGTGGACCTGAGCGACCTGCTCGTCGGCGCCTCGGCCGGATCGGCGTCGGCTGCGGTCATCGACGCCCGGCTCGCGGGTCTGGACGCCGACGCCGTGGCGAGGTTGCAGCGGGGCGGCCTCAGTGTGGTCGTGGTCGGTCACGCTGCCGACCACGACCGGCTGGCTCGCCTCGGCGTCGACCACCGCATGGACCCGGGACGCATCGCAGCTCTTCCGGCCATGCTCGAGGGAGTCGACGCACGGCCGACGGCAGAGCCGCCACGCCCGGCCACAGCCGAGTCCCGAGGTGAGGTGGTCGCCGTCTGGGGGCCGGCCGGAGCCCCCGGTCGTACGACGGTCGCGGTGGGTCTGGCCGCCGAGCTCGCCCACCGCGGCCAGGGAACCCTGCTGCTTGACGCGGACCCGTACGGCGGTGCGGTGGCCCAGCACCTGGGCATCCTGGACCAGGTCTCCGGGTTGCTCGCCTGCGCGCGCCTGGCCAACGCTGGCGAGCTCGACGCCGAACGACTTGCCGCGGCAGCCCGCCGGGTCAACACGAACCTGCGCGTCCTGGGCGGCCTGCCGCGTGCGGACCGCTGGGTAGAGGTGCGGGCCGCGGCGTACGACGAGCTGATCAGCGTCGCGACGGCGCTTGAGCCGTGGCTGGTCGTGGACGCCGGCTTCTGCCTCGAGCAGGATGCCGACGCGTACTCGACCGCGGCCGGTCGCAACGCGATGACTGTGGCGACCCTCCGGCGGGCGGACCACGTGGTGGTCGTGGGCGCCGCCGACCCGGTCGGGCTGACCCGTCTGGTCCGTGGGCTGCGTGACCTGACCGAGCTCGTACCGGGCATCGCGCCGCTGGTGGTGGTGAACCGGATGCGGGCAACGCTGGGTTGGTCTGAGCAGGACGTGGCCATCACCATCGACAAGGTTGCGCCGGGCGCGGCTGTGCACTTCCTCCCCGAGGACCGGGCAGCCGCCGACCGATCCCTGATGGCCGGCCGCAGCCTCGTCGAGTCCGGCGACTCGTCGCTACGCCGCGGGGTGGCCGAGCTGGCTCAGGCACTGAGCAGGAGGTACAACCCGGTCACGGTGTAGAAGACCATCACGATCAGCAGGGGCAGTTGGCCGGTCAGCTGGTGGCGCTTGGGCAGCAGCTTGGTCGCGCGGTCGTGGGCCGCGATCACGCCCAGCACGTGACCGGTCACCACCGCGGCCACCTTGACCATGGCCAGGAACGTGGGATGCAGCAGGATCCACGCGTTGACGGTCCACTCCCCGGTGCCCAGGTAGTCGTCGCCGCGGACCATCGGGTCGCTGAGCCGGATCAGCGTCGCCTGGCCGGAGTAGATGAAGTAGCTCAGGTAGTGCGCCACGAAGTACCCCACCACGATCGGTACGACCGAGTGCGCGAAAAGGTTGGGAAGCTGCCGGCGTGAGGACCCCTCGGAGACGCCGGTGGAGACCGTGGCGAGGGCGAACGTCACGTACACGACCAGGACGAAGCACAACAGGCCCAGGCTGTTGGTCACCTGGGTAGGCAGGTCAACCTCCAGCGGGCCGAGCTTTCCCTGCTGAAGGACGCCGACCCACCGGGGCGAGTCCTGGAAGCTGTCGAAGGCCGTGCTTCCCAGAAGCACGGCAACCACCCCGACCAGGCCGGGGGCGGGGGGCGTGCCGTCCAGGCTGCCCAGCGGGTTGCGGAAGACCAGCTGGCCCGAGGCGGTCCGGCCGATCAGCGCGAGCCTGCCGACCAGCGTCGAGAAGACCTCGAACGGGTCCGCCGACTCGATCCAGCGGTCTCCGAAGACGGCTGCCCCCAGCAGGACCACCACGATGTAGACCGCGAACCACAGGCGCAGGTCCACCAGGTACGTCGAGCGCGGGTACACCAGCTCCAGCCACACGAAAGCGAACAGCGCCAGCGTCGCCGGCCACTGGCCCACCCAGGCCGGAAGCCGGACGATCCCTTCAGCAGGGCGCAGCCCGGTCGCCCGGGACAGCAGCAGGTGCAGGGTCCGGACCGGGTTGACGGCTCGGTAGATGGGCCCCAACAGCAGCGAGGCAGGGACAAGCCCCACCCACAGCAGCACGTAGACCACGCCGAAGAACGGGTTGGCCAGGTTGTCGGGACCGGCCAGCGCCGCCCACCCGACGTACGCGGTGACGACGAGTCCGAGGGTGCGCAGTACCCAGCTCAGGCTGCCCGCGTCGAGCAGGCTCGCTATCGGGGCCGGGACCGGGGTTCCCCTGGTCGCCGCGTCGAAACGAGGCGTGCGCCAGGCGAGGGCGAGCACGATGAACGAGACTGCGAGCGCGGCGCCGGCGCCGGCGATGGCATATTCGCTCGGGATGGGGAGGTCCTTGGATCCGCCGATACCGTGTGCGAAAACCATGGCTGGGGCCGCTCCTGGAGGTACGAGACGTCGACGCGGGTAGGGTCCGACCTCAGAGAGAATCCCATGCCAGGCCAAGGAAATGCTGAACGGGGTGTGCAATGTCGGAG
The DNA here is from genome assembly GCA_963769585.1 of uncultured Actinomycetota bacterium. Lineage (GTDB taxonomy): Bacteria > Actinomycetota > Actinomycetes > Propionibacteriales > Nocardioidaceae > SSC3. The sequence continues at coordinate 2,243,186 of CAVYMJ010000006.1, read as the reverse complement.
AGGCTTCGAGCCGGCGACCGGACGTTCTTCGCGATCGAGTCGCCCACGACGCCGATGCACAACGCGACCCTGGAGATCTTCGACCCCCCAGCCGAGGGTTTCAGCTATGACCAGTTGGTGGCGCTGGTCGCGGACCGGCTGGCCTTCGTGCCGCGCTACCGGCAGCGGCTGCAGACGGTCGCGGCGGGTCTGGCCGCGCCCGTTTGGGTCGACGACGACAAGTTCGACCTCAGCTACCACGTCCGCCAGTCCGCCGTACCGACGCCGGGGTCCATGGCGCAGCTTCGCAGCCTGGTCTCCCGGATCGTGCCACGCGAGCTGGACCGTAGTCGGCCGCTATGGGAGCTGTACTTCATCGAGGGACTCCAGGACGGCCGCTTCGCGATCCTGTCCAAGTCGCACCAGACCCTGGTCGACGGCATCGGCACCATCGACCTCGGCCAGGTCCTCCTGGACGTGGACACCAAGGAGCGCGACACGGTCTTCGACGACTGGACACCTCGCCGCCCGCCGCGGCATCCGCAGCTCGTCGCGGGTGCGCTGGCCGATGCATTGCGGACGCCGTCACTCGCGCCGCGCCAGGTCGCTGGCGGAGTCGGGTCCCTGGTCCGCGGCGCGCTGCCCGTGGGTCGCCGGTACGTCGAGCTGCTCACCAACCGGCGCAGCGCCCCCGAGTCGCCGATCAACACCGAGCTCTCCCGTACCCGCCTTTTCTGCCCAATCCGCACCGAGCTCGAGGACTACCGCCGGGTGCGCCAGTCGCACGGGGGCACCGTCAACGACGTCATCCTGGCCACGATCACCGGCGGGCTCCGCAGCTGGCTGATGACCCGAGCCGAACCGGTGAGCGCCAGCGCCAGCCTGCGCGCGATGGTGCCGATGAGCGTCATCGACGGTGACCTCGAGCCCACCTCGCTCGGGTCCCAGGTCACCGGCCACCTGCTCAGTCTCCCGATCGGCGAGAGCAGCCCGGTGGTTCGCCTGCACCAGGTCTCCTACGCGCTCAAGGCCCACAAGGAGACGGGTAGGGCGGTCAGCGCCACTCGGCTGCTGCATGTCGCGGGCTTCGCTCCGACCACGTTCCATGCGCTGGGCTCGCGGGTGGCCGCCGGCAGCTCGCGGACGTTCAACCTGGTCATCACCAACGTGCCGGGCCCACAGTTCCCGCTGTACGCCGCCGGGGCGACGATGGTGGAGACCTACCCGATCCAGCCGCTGCTACCGGACCATGCGCTCGCCATCGGTGTCACGTCCTACAACGGCGCGGTCTACTTCGGCCTCAACGCCGACCGCGAGGCCCTGTCGGACGTGGACGTGCTCGGGCAGTGCATCACCGAGGCCCTGGCCGAGCTGGTCGACTCCTCCTCGCCCTCGCGGCCCCGGGCGCCGAGGGGACGGAAGAAGGCGTCCCCGTCCGCGAAACGGACCCCCAGGTGAGGGTCTATCTCGCCGTCTCCTGGGACCAGCTCGAGCAGCTCAGCCGGGGACCGGTGGTCGTGCCCGCCGGGCATGCGGTCACCGAAGAGGTCCGAGCCGAGCTGCCCGGAGCAGGCGACGAGGAGCTGGAGTACGCCGCCCTGGGCGTAGCGGCAGCGGACGCGATCGCCCTGGTGACGCCGGACCGGCCCCGAAGGGTTGTGCTCGCCGCTGACCTCGCCGCGGTGCCGACCGGGAACCTGTCCGAGGTGCGGCTGGATGCTGCGGTCCGGCTCGCTGACCTCGCCGCCGTGCACGTGGACGCCCCGGAGGCCGCCGCGGACGTGACCAGCGCTGCGGGCACGCCCGCGGACCACACCGCCGTGGAGCGGGCCCTCGACCACGAGCTGGGCTGGTACGGCGTCCAGGAGCTGGGCGGACTGCTCGGCTGAGACCGAGGCGCGACTTGGGCGTGAGGGGGGCGAGGTGACAGCATCGGGCACATGGATGCCATCACCACCCCTCCGGCTCCCATCAACGAGCCGAACCTCAGCTACGCGCCGGGCAGCCCCGAGCGGGCTGCGCTCGAGCTCGAGCTCAAGTCCCAGGAGAGCGTGACCCTCGACCTCACCGCCACGATCGGCGGTCGGAAGAAGCTCGGCGGTGGCCCTCAGATCACCGTCGTACAGCCCCACGACCACCAGCACGTGCTGGGCACGCTCAAGGACGCGACGAAGGCGGATGCCAAGGCGGCCGTAGCCGCGGCTGCCGCTGCGGCGCCGGGGTGGCGGGCCCTGTCTCTCGACGACCGTGCCGCGATCCTGCTCAAGGCCGCCGAGCTTCTGGCCGGCCCGTGGCGTCAGCGGGTCAACGCCGCGACCATGCTCGGTCAGTCCAAGACCGCCTTCCAGGCCGAGATCGACGCGGCCTGCGAGCTCATCGACTTCTGGCGCTTCAACGTGCACTACGCCCGGCAGATCATGACCGAACAGCCGATCGCGAACAGCCCCGGGATCTGGAACCGGACCGACCATCGCCCGCTGGAGGGCTTCGTCTACGCCATCACGCCGTTCAACTTCACCGCGATCGCCGGCAACCTGCCCACGGCACCTGCTCTGATGGGCAACACGGTGATCTGGAAGCCGTCGCCGACCCAGCAGGTCGCGGCGCACCTCCTCATGGAGCTGCTCGAGGAGGCCGGCCTGCCGCCGGGCGTGATCAACATGCTGCCGGGTCACGGTCGCGAGGTCTCCGAGGTCGCGTTGGCGCATCCGGACCTGGCCGGGATCCACTTCACCGGGTCAACCGCGGTCTTCCACCACTTCTGGAAGACGGTCGGCGCCAACATCGACCGCTACAGGAGCTACCCCCGCATCGTCGGCGAGACCGGCGGCAAGGACTTCGTGGTCGCGCACCCGTCGGCCGACCCCGACGTCGTACGAGTGGCGCTGCTGCGTGGGGCGTTCGAGTACCAGGGCCAGAAGTGCTCGGCCGCCTCGCGTGCCTACGTGGCCAAGTCGGTCTGGAAGAAGATGCGACGCGACTTCCTGGCCGAGGTCGACAGCATCGCTATGGGTGACGTCACCGACTTCTCGAACTTCATGGGTGCAGTGATCGACGACCGGGCGTTCGACAAGCACAAGAAGGCCATCTCCCGCGCGAAGCGGTCCACCAGGCTCGAGATCTTGGCCGGGGGGCAGGTCGACGACAGCGTCGGCTACTTCGTTCGTCCCACCGTGGTTGAGTCGAGTGACCCGACCGACGAGATGTTCCGGACCGAGTACTTCGGACCGATCCTGGCGGTCCACGTCTACGACGACAAGGACTTCGAGCAGGTGGTGCACCAGATGGAGTCTTTCTCGCCGTACGCCTTGACGGGCTCGATCATCGCCCAGGACCGTACCGCCGTCGCCTGGGCTCAAAACGCGCTGCGCTTCGCCGCCGGCAACTTCTACATCAACGACAAGCCGACCGGTGCCGTCGTGGGGCAGCAGCCCTTCGGTGGAGGCCGCGCGTCGGGAACCAACGACAAGGCGGGCGCCGCCTCCAACCTGCTGCGCTGGACGTCGCCGCGGAGCCTGAAGGAGACCTTCAACCCGCCCAAGGACTACCGCTACCCGTACATGAGCTAGCCCACCCCGGACGCGACGTAGCCCACGTTCGCGTGCGCGTGGGCGCAGGCAGGGGTTGAATGAGGTCATCATGAACTCGCTCCTGCTCGTGCTGCTCCACCTCGGCAACCTCCACCCTGTGGAGAAGCTCCTCGTCGCAGGCATCGCCTTCGGGCCGTTCGTGGTCCTGGGCATCGTGGTGTACGCCGTACGCAAGCGCGACCTCGCCGAGGAGGAGGCCGAGCGCCCCGCTCAGGCCAGGGAGCCCCAAGACTGATCCGGTGCGGGCCGGCTCACATCCTCGTTCGAGGCAGCCTCCCGCACCGGGTCTTCGCTCCGGCTCAGCGGTCCCCGTCGAGCCAGGCCTGGCCGACTCGCTGCTCGGCGTCCATGAACATCGTGAGCAGCCCGTCGATCAGCCCTTCGAGCTTGCCGCCGACCAGCGGGATGCCTACCTTCAGGTCGCCCGTGGTGGTCTGCGTGGTTCCCGAGCCGGAGTCGACGAGCTTGATGCTGCCGAGCAGGCGGCCGGGCTTGCCGGGGATGGTGAGCTCGAGGTCGGCGTCGGTGGGGGAGGTCCACTTCTCGACCTGCAGGATCTGGATCGTCTCGCCGACGATCTTGGCCGCGAAGGCCGGCACCTTGCGGACCCGTTGGGTCTGGTCGACGGTCACTGAGACCGTCGAGCCCGTGGTAGTCACGTCCACGCTGTGTGCGGGGGATCTGACCACGGTGCAGACCTTCTCGCGGAACGCAGCGTCGGTGAGCATCGCGTACACCTCGGCCGGTGCTGCGGCATAGGACGACGTGTGCTCGAACCTCACCCGCGGTCCCCGGCCAACCAGGCGACCCCCACGGCGTGCTCCTTGTCGAAGCCCTCCGCGGTCAGCTGGGCGACCAGCTTCTCCAGCTTCCCGCCTACCAGCGGTACCGACGCCTTGACGTCGAGGTCGTACACGTGGACGGTCCTGCCGCCGGACTCGGTGAGAGAGACCGTGCCGGTGATGTGGGTGGGCTTGCCGGGCGTCTCCACCTCGAAGGTGGCCGACGTGCCGTCGGTCCAGACCTCGGTGTGGATGGCGTTGGTCGACTCTCCGACGAACTTCTTGGCAAAGCTGGGCACACCCTGGACCTTCTGCTCCTCGCGGACGACCAGCTTCCCGCCGCCGAACGCGGCCGAGCAGGAGATCGCGTCGGTAGCCTCGGCGATCCGCTCCCGGAAGGCCGGGTCGACGAGCATCTGGAACACGTCGGCTGCTGGGGCGTCATAGACGTTCTCGTGTCGAAGCTTCATGCGGATCATCATCGCGCACCCGCGGCCCTTAGAGTCAAAGGGTGACCACTCAAAGCCGAGACGTCGCGTTCGGAGAGCAGGGTGGGCTGCTGACCTATGGCAGCTACCTTCAGCTCGAGCGACTGCTGAGCTCCCAGCAGCTCGAGTCCGATCCGCCGGCGCATGACGAGCTGCTCTTCATCACGATCCACCAGGCCTACGAGCTCTGGTTCAAGCAGCTTCTGCACGAGGCCGTTGCCGTGCGGGACGCGATGCTGCGCGGTGAGCTGTGGTGGGCCCAGCACCTGCTGCGCCGGATCCACGTCATCGAGCGGGTGCTGGTCCACCAGGTCGACATCCTCGAGACGATGACCCCGCAGGACTTCCTGGAGTTCCGTCAGCGCCTCGCGCCGGCCAGCGGCTTCCAGTCGGTGCAGTTCCGCGAGCTGGAGTTCCTCTCCGGCGCCAAGGACCCGTCCTACGTCGACCGCTTCCGCGGCCTCACCGATGACGAGCGGTCCAGGCTGGCCACCCGTCTGGCAGAGCCGACGCTGTGGGACGCCTTCCTGCAGGCGATGCGTGACCGCGGGCTCGCCGTCGAGTCCGGGGACGCCGTCAAGGAGTCACTGCGCCAGGCTGCGCACAACAGGTCGGAGTTCGCCGAGATCTGGGCCCTGGCCGACGCGTTGCTGGAGCACGACGAGCTCGCCGCCACCTGGCGCGGCCGGCACGTGGTGATGGTCGAGCGCATGATCGGGACCAAGACCGGAACTGGCGGCTCGAGCGGCGCGGACTACCTGCGCAGCCGCCTTCCGCTGAGGTACTACCCGCTGCTCTGGGAGCTGAGGTCCGAGCTGTGACGGTCCCAGCGCGCCGGGGGTGTTCCGACGTCTTCGCCGCTCCCGCCTCCAGGGCGACCTGAGGCGATAGTGTCGGTTCCGAGGGCACAACGGAGTGCGCTGGAAGCAAGGGGTTGCGCCGTGAGTACGTCGCTGGATGAGTCGAAGACCGACCTGATCAGCAAGGCAGCGGCCCTTGCGGCGAGCCGGAAGGGGACCGGTGGTCCGCCTGTCGAGACCGTCAAGCAGTTCCTGACCTTCTACTACCGGCACGTTGCCGCCGAGGACCTCGCCGGCCGCGCCGAGGTTGACCTGTACGGCGCCGCGGTGAGCCAGTACAAGCTCGCCGCGCAGCGACCCCAGGGCACCGCGCGGGTCCGCGTCTTCACGCCGACGGTGAGCGAGAGCGGCTGGGCCGCGGAGGGCCACACGGTCGTCGAGGTGGTCACCGACGACATGCCGTTCCTGGTCGACTCCGTCACGATGGAGCTGGCTGAGCAAGGACGCAGCGTGCACATGGTGGTGCACCCTCAGATGCTCGTACGCCGGGATGTGGCGGGCGCGCTGCAGGAGGTGTTCTGTGAGGACGACCTGCTCAACCAGCCCGACTCCTCGCACGAGTTCTTCCGCGAGTCGTGGATGCACATCGAGATCGACCGCGAGACCGAGGCCGGCGACGTCGAGGCGATCGAGGCCGCCTTGGAGAAGGTGCTCAGCGACGTACGCGAGGCCGTCGAGGACTGGCAGCGGATGCACGCCCAGGCGCTGGCGATCGTCGCGGAGCTGGAGGAGAACCCACCGCCGCTGCCCGAGGCCGAGGTGGCCGAAGGCCGAGCCCTGCTGCAGTGGCTGGCCGAGGAGCACTTCACCTTCCTGGGGTACCGGGAGTACCGCCTCGAGGGCACCGGCGAGGACGAGGTCCTGCGCGCGGTACCGGGCACCGGCTTCGGCATCCTGCGTACCGACCAGGACATGTCCGCCTCGTTCGCCAAGCTGCCGCCGCTGGTCCGGGCCAAGGCCCGGGAGAAGACCCTGCTCGTGCTGGCGAAGGCCAACTCCAAGGCCACCGTGCACCGTCCGGTCTACCTCGACTACATCGGCGTCAAGACGTTCGACGCCTCAGGCGAGGTCATGGGGGAGCGCCGCTTCCTCGGCCTCTTCTCGTCCTCGGCCTACACCGAGTCGCTGACCCGCATCCCGGTGATCAGGCAGAAAGCCCGGCAGGTGCTCGAGCAGTCTGGCTTCGACCCGATGAGCCACAGCGGCAAGGCCATGATGGACGTCCTGGAGACCTACCCTCGCGACGAGCTGTTCCAGACTCCGCTCGAGGAGCTCGTGCCGATCGCCCAGTCAGTGCTGACCACGCGCGACCGACGCCAGCTGAGGCTCTTCATCAGACGCGACACCTACGGCCGCTACCTGTCGTGCCTGGTCTACCTGCCGCGCGACCGGTACAACACCACGGTCAGGGAGAAGATCAGCCGGATTCTGCTCGGGCACCTCGGCGGTCACTCCATCGAGTACACCGCCCGGGTGAGCGAGTCGCTGCTGGCGCGGCTCCACTTCGTGGTGCGCCCAAAGCCCGGCGAGCTCATGGTGGACTTCTACGAGGCCGCCGCCCTCGAGCGCAAGCTCGCCGAGGCAGCCCGGTCCTGGCAGGACGACTTCATCACCGCGGTGTTCAGCGAGTTCGGCGAGGAGGAGGGCGCGCGCCTCTCGCGCGGCTACTCCGAAGCCTTCCCTGAGGCGTACAAGGAGGACTACCCGGCCCGCACCGGAGCCGTCGACCTCGGGCGCCTCGAGGCGATCGCGGGCGACGAGGGAATGAGCCTCTCCTTCTACCAGCCGATGGACGCGGGCCAGGACGAAGCGCGCCTCAAGGTCTTCCGGATCGGTAGGCCACTGAGCCTGAGCCACGTGCTGCCGATCCTGTCCACGATGGGCGTCGAGGTGGTCGACGAGCGGCCCTACGAGCTCAGCGGGCTCTCCCGGCCCTCCTACATCTACGACTTCGGGCTGCGCTACGGCAGGCCGATCCCCCCTGGCGGTCGGGAGCTCTTCCAGGACGCGGTGAACGCGGTGTGGGACGGGCTCAACGAGAGCGACGGCTTCAACGGCCTGGTGCTCGCTGCCGGTCTGACCTGGCGACAGGCGACGTTGCTGCGCGCGTACGCCAAGCACATGCGCCAGGGCGGCACCCCCTTCGCGCAGGACTACATCGAGGACGCCCTCAAGGGGAACGTCGACATCACCCGGCTGCTGGTCGAGCTCTTCGAGGCCAGGTTCGACCCTGGCCAGCACGCCCTGGCCGCCGACGCCGAAGCCCGCGTGGCGAAGACCCAGGACATCGAGGATCGGCTCGCCAAGGCCCTGGACGACGTCGTCAGCCTCGACCACGACCGCATCCTCCGGTCCTATCTGACCGTCATCCGGGCCACGCTGCGCACGAACTACTTCCAGGCGGACGAGACCGGGACGACCAAGTCGTACATCTCGTTCAAGCTGCAGCCCGACGCGATCCCCGAGCTCCCCGAGCCCCGGCCGAAGTTCGAGATCTTCGTGTACTCGCCTCGGGTCGAGGGCGTGCACCTGCGCTTCGGCATGGTCGCTCGCGGCGGGCTGCGCTGGTCCGACCGACGCGACGACTTCCGTACCGAGGTCCTGGGCCTGGTGAAGGCGCAGATGGTCAAGAACACCGTCATCGTGCCGGTCGGCGCCAAGGGCGGGTTCTTCTGCAAGCAGCTGCCCGACACGGGAGACCGCGAGGCCTGGCTGGCGGAGGGGATCGCCTGCTACAAGACCTTCATCTCCGCGCTGCTCGACGTCACCGACAACCTCGTGGGCGGCGTGATCGTGCCACCGCGCTCGGTGGTGCGTCATGACGGCGACGACGCGTACCTGGTCGTTGCCGCGGACAAGGGCACCGCGACGTTCTCCGACATCGCCAACGAGGTCTCGGTGGCCTACGGCCACTGGCTCGGGGACGCCTTCGCCTCGGGAGGCTCGGTCGGCTACGACCACAAGGGGATGGGCATCACCGCGCGAGGTGCGTGGGAGTCGGTCAAGCGGCACTTCCGCGAGATGGGGGTGGACTGCCAGACCGAGGACTTCACCTGCGTCGGCATCGGCGACATGAGCGGCGACGTGTTCGGCAACGGCATGCTGCTCTCCGAGCACATCCGGCTCGTCGCGGCCTTCGACCACCGCGACATCTTCCTCGACCCGACCCCAGACGCAGCCACGTCGTACGCCGAGCGCAAGCGGCTCTTCGCGCTGCCCAGGTCCAGCTGGCAGGACTACGACAAAACCCTCGTCTCCGAGGGGGGCGGGATCTTCCCGCGCAGCGTGAAGAGCATCCCGATCAGCGAAGGTGTCCGCCGTGCCCTCTCCATCGAGGACGGCGTGAAGGCGCTGACCCCCACGGAGCTGATGACCGCGATCCTGCTGGCCGAGGTCGACCTGCTCTGGAACGGGGGGATCGGCACCTACGTGAAGAGCGAGGCCGAGTCGCATGCCGAGGTCGGCGACAAGGCGAACGAGCCGATCCGGGTCAACGGCGGCGACCTGCGCGCGAGGGCGGTCGGCGAGGGCGGCAACCTGGGGCTCACCCAGCGGGGGCGCATCGAGTACGCGCTGGCTGGCGGCCGGATCAACACCGATTTCATCGACAACTCCGCAGGGGTGGACACCTCCGACCACGAGGTGAACATCAAGATCCTGCTCGACGCGGTGGTGGCCGCCGGAGACCTGACCCAGAAGCAGCGCAACGAGCTGCTCGCCTCGATGACCGACGAGGTCGCGACGCTGGTCCTGCGGGACAACTACGAACAGAACACGGCGCTGGCTGCCGCGTCTGCCCAGAGCCCAGCGCTCCTGCACGTCCACGAGGACTGGATCCGTCGGCTCGAACGCAGGGGCCTGCTGGATCGCGCGCTGGAGTTCCTGCCGACCCGCAAGCAGGTCGCGCTACGCATCGAGGCCAAGCAGGGGCTCACCGCCCCCGAGCTCTCGGTGCTGCTGGCCTACACCAAGATTGTGCTTGCCCAGGAGCTGCTCGACTCCGACCTGCCGGACGACCCGTTCTTCCGGTCAGACCTGTACCAGTACTTCCCGACCCCGATGCGCCAGACGTACCGCGAGCAGATGGAGGCTCACCCGCTGCGCCGCGAGATCGTGGTGACGCAGGCGGTCAACGACCTGGTCAACGGTGCGGGGATGACTTTCTACCACCGCCTCTCGGAGGAGACTGCGGCCAGCGCCGAGGAGCTCGTGCGAGCCAACTTCGTCGCGCGGGAGATCTTCGGGTCTCGGGCGGTGATCGACGAGATCAACTCCTACGACAACGTGCTTCCTGCTGACGTACAGACCCACATGCGGCTGGAGATGCGCACCCTGGTCGAGCGGGCCACCCGCTGGCTGATCAACAACCGCAGGCCACCGCTGGACAGCGAGGGGACCGTCGACTTCTTCGGCACCATGGCGACGAAGATGCTGGGCGCCATGCCCGAGGTTCTCACCGGCCGCGAGCTGGACGCCTTCAACCTGCGCAAGCAGCGGCTCGTCGACCGCGGGGTCCCCGAGGAGCTCGCCGCGCGGGTGGCGGTCCTCCCGCCGGCGTACGCCGTGCTGACGATCGTGGAGACCTCCAAGCGCGATGGGGTCCAGCCACTCGACGTGGCCCGGCTTCACTTCGCGCTGGGGGAGCGGCTGGGACTATCGGCGCTGGTGGCGCGGATCCTGGGCCTGCCCCGCGACGACCGCTGGCAGACGATGGCGCGTGCGGCGCTGCGCGAGGACCTGCACGCCGTGCACGGCCAGCTCACCGCCCAGGTGCTGAGCGACACGCCCGGAGACAAGCCGATCCCGGCACGCATCGCGGACTGGGAGGAGGACGACGAGGTCGTGGTGACCCGCGCCGTGACCACCCTGGACGAGATCTGCTCGGACGAGAAGGCCGACCTGGCCAGGCTCTCGGTCGGGCTCCGGGTGGTCAGGACGCTGCTCCGGACGCCGTGAGCTGCACCGCCTCGCGGGTGGCCTCGAGCATCCGCCCTGCCTCCTGGTCGGTGTGCGCGATCGCGGTCAGGCCCATCCTGCCGTCCACGGCCAGCCCGGAGAGCATGTGCAGCACGACCCCGGTCCCGGTCGACCTGTCCCAGTCGAGCCCGGCGGCCCGGACGGCTTCGATCACTCTGGCCGGCTCCAGGCCGGTCCAGCCGGCGTCAACCAGGTTGTCGGTCGACCAGTAGGACCGGGTGCTGCCGTCGTCGGCGACCCATCGACCCGTCGGGCCGTCGTACCGGCCGGGGACGAGGTGTCTGAGCACGCAGAACGGGTGAGTGGTCCCGCCGCGCCGCAGGTTGATCTCCAGCGCGTACAGCGCAACCTCCGCATCGTTGTGGACCGCGACGAAGTCGATGCCCAGGCGCCCGACCGCGCCTTCCTGCGCCAGCACCCGGCCCACCACTTCGCCGTAGCTGGCCAGCTGCGCGGCGTACTCGCTGGCCGCGGGGAACCGGCAGCCCAGGTAGACCTGGCCGGACTCGCCACCGAGCACCTGCTCGTGGGTGGACAGCACCTGCACCTCGCCGAACGGCGTGATGTCGACCTGGACGCTGGGGCTGCTGAAGCCCTCACCCGTGATCAGCTCCTCCACGACCCCACCCTGTTCGAGGTCCTGCAGGAACCAGGCGGGGATCGCGGCCAGACTTGCAGCTACGTCGGGGCCGGAGTCGAAGCGGATCACGTGGTTCCCGTCCCCGGCCCCGCTGTTGTCATGCTTGATGACCACCCCCGCGGCCCGGGGGTGCTCGGTCCGGATGCGGTCGATGGCCGCCGTGGCCTCGGCCACCTGGTGTACGTCCTCGGAGCCGAGCGGGACCGGGACGCCCGCACGCGCGAAGATCCTGCGGCCCGCGCTCTTGAAGCCCAGCGGCCAGAGCGCCGGGGAGGTGCCGTTGACCGGTACGTCGAGCCTGCGAGCGAGCTCGACCTCGTCGGCGGTGACGTTCCACGGCTCGAGGAGGGCGAGCCGGCCGTGCAGGTCGGCACGGAGCGATTCGACCAGCTCCGACTGGTCGAGCAGCTTCGCCGCCACCGCGCGGCCGCTGTCATCGTCGACGGTGACGATGCGCAGCCTGCGACGGACGGACTCGCGCAGGGCGGGATCGACCAGCGAGCGGTAGTACTCCAGGACGAGGTCGTCGGGCTGCTGGCAGGCCAGGAAGACCATCTCGCAGGTCGTGATCCGGTGCAGCATGAGCGAGGCCACCAGGTAGCGGTGCTCGAGAGCGGCCAGCCGGCTCGCGTAGTGCGAGACGACCGTCTCGCCGAGGCTGAACGACGGCAGCGCCACGATGACGTGGTCGGTCGTGGACCCCACCCGGTAGGCATCCCATGCCTCGCACAGGCGCTCTCGATCGTCTATGGCCATCGCTACCTTCCGATCGCTCCCAGTCACGATGGTCGTCCGGATACTGCACTGTGCTCCATAGCACCGGTGGGCTAGGTGCCTACCCGCGAGTAGCATCGGGGCCGTGAACGAGCTGACGTATGCAGGGGTGGCTGCGCAGGCTGCTGCGGTGTCTTCCGGCCAGACCACGGCGCTCAGCCTGACTGAGAGCGTGCTCGACCGGATCGACCGGTTCAACGGCCGGATCAACGCCTTCTCCGAGGTGCTCCGCGAGGACGCACTGGCGGAGGCGGCCGGGCGGGACGCGGAGCCGACCAAGGGCTCGCTGCACGGCGTACCGATCGCCATCAAGCAGGAGTACGACGTGGCCGGGTCCGTCACGACGTTCGGTGGCCAGAGCAACTCGACCCCGGCGCGCGCCGACAGTGAGGTGGTCCGGCGGCTGCGCGCAGCGGGCGCGGTGATCGTGGGCAAGACCTGCATGCCCGAGTTCGGGCAGTGGCCCTTCACAGAGTCCGAGACGACGGGAGTCACCCGGAACCCGTGGGACACCGAACGCTCTCCGGGCGGTTCCAGTGGGGGTACCGCCGCGGCGGTGGCTTCCGGGATGGTCGCCGCGGGCATCGGGGGCGACGGCGGTGGCTCGATCCGGATCCCGTCCGCCTGCTGCGGCCTGTTCGGGCTCAAGCCGTCGCGGGGGCGGGTGAGCACCGCTCCCAACGCGCACCTGTGGTTCTCCCTGGGCACGATCGGGCCGCTCACCCGGTCGGTGCTGGACAGCGCGATCATCTACGACGTGGTGAGCGGGTCGCTGCCGGGGGACATGTTCCAGGCTCCTGCTGCCGACTCGCTGGTAGCCGCGGTCGGGCGCGACCCGGGGCGGCTCAGGATCGGCTGGTCGACCAAGCCGGTCACCAAGGGGGTGCGTCCGCACCCCGAGGTGGTCGACGGGGTCAGGCGCACCGCCGACACGCTGGCCGAGCTCGGTCACGACGTACGGGAGATCAACCCTCGCTACCCCGACCCGAGCCGGGCCTTCGTGCCGCTGTTCTTCGCCTCGGTGCGCGGTGAGGCAGACCTGGTCGAGCACTACGCACGGCTCGAGTCCCGGACCCGCCAGGTGGTGCGGCTCGGCACTTGGGCGACCGACAACGTGGCCCGGCGAGCGATGCGCGCAGGGGAGCGCATCGCAGAGAAGGCGAACCTCGTCTTCGACGAGGTCGACGTCCTCCTCACCCCGACCATCGCCTCACTCCCACCGCGTACGCCGCGCCTGGGCAGGGGAGGAGCTGCCGCGGCGCTGCTGCGGTCGGTGCCGATGGTTGCCTACACGGGTCTGTGGAACCTCACCGGGAATCCCGCGGCCAACGTGCCGGTCGGACTCTCCCGCGGCGGACTGCCGCTGGGCGCCCAGCTCGTCGGCCGGATGTACGACGAGACGACGCTGGTGGCGCTGTCCGCGCAGCTCGAGGCGGCCACGCACTGGACGGAGAGGAGACCCTCGCTGTGACCTCCCTGCTCACCTCTCCGCGGGCCTGGGCGCGTCGACTGGGTGGGAGGCTCCCGGGCGTCACCCTGAGGAGCCCGCTGCAGGGTCGCGTGGTGATGGTGACCGGCGCGTCTTCGGGCATCGGCCGCGCCACCGCGCTGGCCGTCGCCGCGCGGGGCGGCGGTTCCGCTGGTGGTCGCTCGCCGCAAGGACGAGCTGCTCGAGGTCGTGGCTCAGGTCCGGGCCGGTGGTGTGACGGCGTACGCCTATGCCTGCGACCTGACCGACGGTCCGGCCGTCGACCAGCTGGTCGCCGATGTCCTGGCCGAGCACGGGCACGTCGACTACCTGGTCAACAACGCGGGGCGGTCGATCCGTCGGTCCTTGGCGCTGTCGACGAACCGGATGCACGACTACGAGCGCACCATGGCGATCAACTACTTCGCGCCCGTCCGGCTGGTTCTGGGGCTGCTGCCGAGCATGCGCGAGCAGCGCTTCGGTCATGTCGTGAACGTGCTGTCCTGGGGTGTCCAGGTCAAGGCACCCAAGTTCACCGCGTACCTGGCCTCCAAGACCGCGCTCGACGTCTTCAGCCGCATTGCCGGCCGAGAGACGTACGCCGACAACGTCACCTTCACCAACCTCCGGCTACCGCTGGTGCGCACCGAGATGATCGGTCCGACCGACGTCTACCGCCGTTCGCCGGCACTCTCGCCCGAGCGGGCCGCCGCGCGCGTGGTCCGCGCGCTCGAGGACCGGCCACTCACCATCAACACCGTGGTAGGCAACGTGTCGGAGGTGCTCAACCTGTTGGTGCCGCGGCTGTCGGACGCGGTCAGCTATCACGGCTCGAAGCGCTTCCCTGACTCGGCAGCGGCGCTGCCGGACCCGGACGAGCCGCGACCTCCTGGATGACCTCCCAGGGTGGCATGCGGCGCGAGTCGTCGGGCCAGCCTTGGACCGTCCGATCGGCCCACTCGGCCCAGGCCGCGACCATGTCGGCGAAGTCGGTGCGGAACTTGCCGACCAACAAGATACTGGCCAGCCGCTCGGGAAAAGGCCCACCGGAGTCCTGGTACAGCCGGGCGAAAGCGATGTTCTCTGCGTTTTTTTGGGCCGCCCAGGCTCGGATCGCTTCGATGTTGGCGCGGGTCGCTTCATTGCTGGTGTGTTCGGAGTAAAAGACCTTGAGCAGTGCCTCGAACTCGAGTGAGGGTCCGCTCCCGGGCACGGCCAGCCAGTCCTCGAGGGCTTCCTGGCCGGCCGCGGTGATCGAGTAGGTCGTTCGGGGTCGCTTGCCGACGCGGTCCTTGACGGCTTCGGCAAGTCCGCGCGCGACCAGCCGCTTCGGCTCCTCGTAGATACGGCTGGCGGCGCGTGGCCACATGCTGTTGAGGCTGCGTTCCATCTGCTGAGCCAGCTCGTAGGTAGTCCACGAACGAATCGCGAGCAGGCCGAGGATGGCGTACGAGGTGGTGGTCAGGGGGGGCATTGACGAATCCTCCTGTTCGGAGTAAAACTTACTCCTGATCGGAGTATATTGGAAGGAGTGGCCATGCGCCCGACATTCGCCAAGGTCTCGCACATCTCGTTCTCGGCCCGGGACGCGGAGGCCTGTGCGGCCTGGTGGCGCGATGTGATGGGCTTCGAGGACCTGGACCGGGTCAGCGGCGAAGGCTGGTTCGGCATCCTCGTCCTGCACCCGGACTCCGCCACGGTGGTGGAGTTCCAGCAGCACGAGACCAACCAGGGCGAGACCTTCGACCCGGCCCGTACCGGCTTCGACCACATGGGCCTGATGGTCACCGACCCGGCCCAGCTCGACGAGTGGGAGAGCCACTTCCGCGAGCGAGGCGTCGTACACACCCCGACGGTGCACCACGACTACGGGTCGGTGCTGACTTTCAAGGACCCGGACCTTCGCCAGTTCGAGATGTTCTACCGGGCGGGGCACCCCTGACGTCGGGTCAGCTCGCCTTCTTGGCGGCCTTCTTCGCGGCAGTCTTCTTCGTGGTGGACTTCTTGGCGGCCTTCTTGGCGACCTTCTTCTTGGTCTGCTTCGGCTCGTCGGCCTCTTCTCCGCGAGCGGACTTCGCGGCGGCCACACTCTTCTGCAGCGCCGCGAGCAGGTCGACGACCTCGCCACCGGTAGCGGGAGCCTCGGGCAGCTTCTTGACCTCGCCGCCCTCCAGCTTGGCCTTGACCAGCTCGTGCACCGCGCCGGCGTAGTCGTCCTCGAACTCTGAGGCGTCGTAGTCACCGGCCAGGGTCTCGATGAGGAGCTTGGCCATCTGCAGCTCCTGGGGCTTGGGCTCCTCGACCTCGGTCAGGCCGGCGAAGTCGGGCTCGCGGATCTCGTCGGGCCACATCATCGTCTGCATCACGATCACGTCGTCGCGTACCCGCAGCACCGCGGTCGTCATCCGGGTCCGCAGGCTCACGGTCACCACCGCGACGCGGTCGGCGTCCTGCAGCGCGTCGCGGAGCAGAGCGTACGGCTTGGCCCCGGTCTTCTCCGGCTCGAGGTAGTACGACTTCTCGAACAGCATGGGATCGATCTGCTCGCGTGGGACGAACTTCTCCACCGAGATCTCGCGGCTGCTGTTCGCCGGAAGCTCGGCCAGGTCGTCGTCGTCGAGGATGACCATCTGGCCGTCGTCGGTCTCGTAGCCCTTGGCGATGTCGGAGTACGGCACCTCTTCGCCGTCGATGCTGCAGACACGCTGGTACTTGATCCGGCCGCCGTCCTTGGCGTGCACCTGCCGGAACGAGATGTCATGGCTCTCGGTGGCCGAGTACAGCTTCACGGGGACGCTGACCAGACCGAAGGACACTGCGCCCTTCCAGATCGCACGCATGTGGGCTCCTTTGTCGTTCGACCCCTAGTGGACTGCTCACGACCACGGTACTCATCGGGGCAGGATGTATGCATGCGCCCGATGCTCGCCACCCGCGGTTCCACGGTCCCCGGCGGGCCCGCCTGGCTGCACGAGGTCAAGTGGGACGGCATCCGGGTGCTCGCCGAGGTCGGCTCCGGCGCGCTGAGACTGTGGTCGCGCAACGAGAACGACGTCACGCTGGCCTACCCGGAGCTGGCCGGGCTCGCCGGCCTGAGCCACGACCTGCTGCTCGACGGGGAGGTCGTGGCGCTCCTGGACGGGGTTCCCCGCTTCGGGGCGCTGGCCGAGCGCATGCATGTCCGGGACCGGACCAAGGTGGCACGCCTGGCCGAACGCAACCCCGTGACCCTGATGGTCTTCGACGTGCTGCGGATCGACGGCCAGGACGTCACCGGGGAGCCGCTCTCGATGCGCCGGCAGCTCCTGGAGGCCCTGGACCTGAACGGCGACCGGTGGCTGACCCCGCCGACGTACGACGACGGGGAGTCGCTCCTGGCCGCCACCGAGCAGCAGGGGCTCGAGGGAGTGGTGAGCAAGAAGCGCTCGTCGCGCTACGAGCCGGGTCGGCGGAGCAAGGACTGGCTGAAGTTCCCGCACCGAGCCAGCCACTCGTACGTCGTGGGTGGCTGGCGCTACGAGACCGACTCCCGCTCGCGGGTCGGTGCCGTCCTGGTCGGCATCCCGACCAGAGACGGCCTGGTCTACCGGGGCCGGGTGGGGTCGGGGATCGCCGGCAAGGAGGGCCCCAAGCTGCAGGCGCTCCTGGAGCCTCTGGCTGCGGACGAGTGCCCGTTCATCGGGGAGCTCCCGCGGGAGGACGTCGCCGGGACGGTGTGGGTGCAACCGTCACTGGTCGTCGAGGTGGCGTCGCTGGGCATGACGCCACAGCACAGGCTGCGCCAGCCGGCGTACCTGGGGGTGCGGGGTGACCTGAGCCCCGAGGAGCTTGTGGAGAGCGACGACTAGCCGGTGTCCGGCGGCCCGCGCCGGTCGTCACTGACGTCGGTCGTGCCCTCGAAGCTGCGCAGGAAACGGTAGCCGTGCGGACTGCGCCACAGGTAGGTGCCGACCTCGATCGCCGTGTAGGACCAGGAGCCGTGGGTCTTGAGCCGGTGGTGCCGCCGGCAGAGCGGCGCAAGGTTGCACGAGCACGTCGAGCCGCCGTCGCCGTACGGGACGACGTGGTCGCGGTCGCAGCGTCGTGCCGGCCGGGTGCACCACGGGAAGACGCAGGTGTGGGTGGCCAGGGTGGTCTGCTCCCGCAGGCGATCCGGGGACTCGTAGGCCCCGACGTGCACATGCTCGGAGAGGTCGATCACCGGCTTGACGGTGACCCTCGCCCACGGGTTGCCGCACCATTTCCGCACCTGAGCCGTGGTGACCAGAGCGTTCGGGTGCTCGACCCGCGCGACAGCCTGCTCGGCGTCGAGGGAGTCGGCGCTGATGTGGACGTAGAGCATCGTCTCGCGCGCCGAGCCGCCGAGGTCGAGGGTCAGCTCGTGACGGGCGAGCGCGGCGATCGCGTGGGACCGGCGTACGTCGAGGGACTCGGGCGAGCCCAGCTGCCTGAGCTGCTCAGCGCCCGCGGCGACGGCGGCGTCCAGGTCGAGGGCGTCGACCAGGTCGAGCTCGCCGTACACCCGGCTGGTCCCGGTGAAGGAGACCTGGCGGTGGTCGACCACGAAGCACCGGGCCTCCATCGCCGCCTCGTGACGCGCCTGCGCCTCGGCGGGCAGGAAGCGTGCGACCGCTTCGTCGACGAGCCGCTCCAGGACGGCAGGACCGATGCGGTGGGCCACGTGGGCGACCTGGCGGTCCACGAAGGCGGCTGCCTCCTCGGTCAGGGCCATGGTCTCCCGGGCGACGCGGCGGGCTCGCCAGGCGGGGAGGTCCCCGGCCAGGACGCGCTGCCAGAGCCGGGGGAGCCGGTGCCGCAGCTCGAGCGCCTCACCGATCAGGGACCTACCCACCTCGGTGGGCAGCCCCAGAGCGGCGGCGAGCTCGGCGATGCAGAACTCGGCGACCAGCGGGGCGCCTGGTCCGGCCACCGGGACCGCCGACTCCCCGAACCCTCCGGTGGGATACCCCGCAGCGTCGTGCAGCGACTCGGCAGGATGCAGGTCAGCCCACTCGGTGGCCAGTCGGAGCTGACGGGCCTGCTCCTGAAGCTCGACGAGCCGCGAGCCGCGCACGGACGACAGCACAGCAGCGGCTGTGTCGCACTGGGTGGTGGTCCCCGTCATGAGGTCTATCGAAGCAGCGAGCACCGACAGTTCTGCCTGTACTCACAGGCGATCGGGGAAGGACGCAGTAACGTCGGCACGTGGCTGACAACGAGGTTCGGGTCGAGGTCGACGGGCGGACGCTGACGATCAGCAACCTCGACAAAGTGCTCTACCCGAACAGCGGGACGACCAAGGCCGAGGTGCTGAACTACTACGCCCAGATCAGCCCCTTGATGCTTCCGCACCTCAAGGCCCGGGCGGTCACCCGGATCAGGTGGCCCCACGGCACCGGCGACGCGTCGTTCTTCGAGAAGAACCTGCCCTCGGGCGCTCCGAGCTGGTTGAAGACCGTCACGGTGCCGACCACCGGATCGCGGGGTGGCAAGGGCGACAAGATCGTCTTCCCGATCGTGGAGGATCTTGCCACGCTGACCTACCTCGCCAACCTCGCCTCCCTCGAGCTGCACGTCCACCAGTGGACGGTCTCGGCCAAGGGCAAGCCCGAGAACCCGAACCGGATGGTGATCGACCTCGACCCCGGGGCCCCGGCCGACCTGCACGAGTGCGCGCAGGTCGCCTTGCTGGTCCGCGACCGGCTGGCCGACCAGGGACTCAGTTGCGCGCCGGTCACCAGCGGGAGCAAGGGCCTGCACCTCTACGTCGCTCTCCCAGCCAAGCTCACCGCGGACGAGGTCCGTGACCAGGCTCAGGAGCTGGCGCAGTCACTGCAGGAGGAGAGCAAGCTCGTGGTGTGGAAGATGACCAAGTCGCTGCGCCCCGGCAAGGTCTTCCTGGACTGGTCGCAGAACACCGGTGCGAAGACCACGATCTCGCCGTACTCGCTGCGCGGGAAGCTCACGCCGTACGTCGCCGCGCCGCGGACCTGGGAGGAGGTCGAGGAGGGCGCCGAGGAGCGTCACGCGCTGAGTCAGCTCACCCTCGACGAAGTGCTCAGGCGCGCTGACCGGCAGGGCGACATCTTCGGCGACCTGCTCAGCTGAGCCGCGGGAGCTGCGGGACCTGCTGGGTTCCCGTCGCGGACGGCACCGGGGTCTCCCCGGTCCACTGCGCCACCTGGGCCCGGTACACCGACGAGTGCTGGTAGCCGCTGTGGGTGGCGACCACCGGCCCGGGATCGCCGACGCGCTCCTCGGGGACCTCGGTGACGCGCTGGTCCTGGTCGGAGTCGGCGTCGGCGAAGACGCGGTAGCCGAGAGGGTCGGTCAGCCGCAGCAGGTTCACCCAGTCGCCGCCTGCCGTGAAGAGCCGACTCATCACCGGGAGCTCGGCCCACTCGTCGTCCGGAAGGGTGGGATCGGCGGCCGGTGGCACGAACACCGCGCGCGGGTTCGCCGGGTCGAGCACCTCCGGGAACGCCTCGGTCAGGGTGGTCGGTCCCTCGGTCGCGACGTAGCCGATCTCGGCCGGTCCGAGCACCTGCGGGAAGACCCGGCCGTAGAGCGCCCGGACCTGGCTGCCGTAGGTGATCACCCTGGTCCGGGAGAGCTGCTCGCGGGAGAGCAGGCTAAGCACCGCGGTCGCGATCACCGAACCCTGGCTGTGCGCGGAGAAGACGAACCTGCTGTCCCGCGGAGTGTGGCTCCCGTCGGGTCCGGTTGCCGCGAGCGCCCACCCGGCACGGGTGACCAGTTCCGGGACGACGCGCTCGGCGTAGCACGGCGGCGCCAGCGGATGGGCGGCCCGCGGCCAGAAGGTGGTCAGGTCCCAGACCACGCCGACTCCGCGGCGAGCGGTCTCCGACGTACGGAGCCGGGAAGCCAGGAACAGCAGTCCCACGCTGAGCGCGACCACCAGGTAGAGCGACAAGGTGGCGATGTTGCGGGTCCAGTGCAGGTGCTCCAGGTCCCACGGAGGCCGCTCGGTGGCGGCGGCCACGATCAGCGCGAGAGCCAGTACGGCGGTGATCGCCCCGATGCCGTCCAAGATGCGCTCGCCCCGGTGCGCCAGCGCCGCGGTGCGCCGTACCTTCTTGCACTGGCCCTTGTCCCGCGCGGCGATCAGGTCGTCCTGGTCGACCTGGAGGTTGATCGCGGGGGCGGCCCTGCGGAAGCGCCACAGCACGAAGCCGACCCAGCCGGCCAGGATGACGACCCAGAGCAGCTGGGTGATGGGTGCCCAGATCAGCACCTGGGGGATCACCAGTGGCATCTGCGGTGGCTCCGTGACGACCAGGGTCACCGGGTCGCCGCCGCTGAGGATGCGCAGCGTCGTGCCGGTGAGCGGCAGGCTGCCCGAGGGTACGAAGTCGGAGTACTCCGCCGAGCAGACGGTGGTCGTGCTCGACGGCTTGCGCAGACAGCTGTCCTGCAGGATCAAGGCTCCCGAACTCAGGCTGAGGTCTGCCCGCTGAACGCGGGTGCTATCCAGGGCACGCTCCAGACCCTGCTTGTCGCCGTCGGGCGCCTGGAAGAGGGACTTGACCTCGACCTTGCCCGAGACCACCACAGGTCCCGACTTGGTCAGCGTGACGATGGCGTCCTTGGCGGTGACATCGCCGGTGGCGCGGAAGGTCTGGGTGGCCGGTTCGGTGGGCCGGTCGACGTACGGCGCCGCGTCCTTCTGGGCGACCAGGCTGGTCTTGGTGACCAGGTCGTCCACGCCGTGGCCGTCACCGTTGAGGTAGTCGGCGGTCGCGGTCACCACGCCGGTAGTGAAGAGCAGACCGATCCAGGCCGCCGCGGCGAGCAGGACCGACGCGCCGGCGCCGTTCCAGGCCGCGGAGGCGTGCACTTCGCCCTGCCGGTAGTGCCAGCGGCTGAGTGCAGCCCAGGCGACCACGACAAGCGCGATCCCCACCCACCACATCCACTCCCGGATCGACAGGACGCCCTTGTAGCCGAGCACGGTGAGGACGGCCAGGGCGAAGACGCCCAGCGAGACCGAAACCGCCGGTCCGGGGTTCATCCGGCCACCGGTGAAGATGCTCAGGTGCGTCGCGGTGAGGACCACGAAGACCGAGATGAACCACATGTTGTGGCCGGCGAAGTCCCGGGGCTGCTCGAGGTTGAGGTCGACGAAGAGCAACAGGAGGACGTGCACGGCGAGGACCGCGGCCGCGGCGAGCAGCAGGAGCGCGGGCATCGCCGGACCGAAGAACCGCTGCCCCGCTTGGATCATCGGGTGCTGGTCGAGCTGGGCCTCGGTGTAGTCGATGTCGTGCGGGTGGATCACGCACATCCAGCACGCGGCGAGTAGGGCGGCCAGCCCGGCCGCCATGGTGGTCAACAGGATCACCACCGGGAAGTCCTGCGCCACGTTCATCACGTGGACGCCCGAGAAGCAGGTGACCAGGGCAAGGCCGACGGTGAGGTGGACGCGTTGGAGCTGCTCGGTACGGCGCTTCCCGGTCCACATCTTCGGGTTCGCCAGCACGTTGGCGGGCTGGTCCGCCTCGGGCACCGGCATCGCCGCCATCGCCTGCGCTTCGGTGGGGGCCTCGTCGCCGGCGTCGACGTCCTCGTAGCGGCTCATCGACTGCCGGGAGAGCAACCACAGCACGGCGAGCGTGGCGACGGGCACGATCGACCCCGCGGCCAGTCGCTGCGAGGCGTTGAGGCGCGCCATGAAGTCGAGGATCCCCGGCAGCGACGTACAGCCGGGGCTGTCACCTCGGTAGCACTGCCAGGCCAGCAGGTCGATGGCGATCATGCAGGGCGTGAGCACCATGAAGACGGTCAGCAGCAAGGCGCCGATCCGGCTCGCCCGAGCACCCCAGCGGGACTGCCCGGATCCGTCTGCCAGGCGCACTCGCGCCCAGTACGAGAGGTTGGAGAGCGCGAACGGCAGCAGGATCAGCCACAGCGCGCGCTTGACCCAGCCGAAGATGCCGCGGACCCCGGAGGTGAGCGCTCCCCAGGAGTAGGCCTCGACGCTGACTTGCGTCCCCTTCAGGTCGCGGTAGGGGAGCTCGACGCCGTCGTTGGCCCGGTAGATGCCCGTCAGGCCGTCACCGGCGACCTGACCGACCTGCTTGTCGTCCACCCCGAGCATCGCGCCCGGGGAGGTGCCGTGCACTCCGTGCACGCGTAGTTCGACGATCTCCATCGCTGGCGCCCCTTCGCGAATCAGTTTCGACCAGTACAGGCGTAGCAAAGTTGGTCGCCCGGCGCCAGCACCTAGGTGGGCCAGATCGCCCTAGGGCGCGGTGGCGCTCAGCCGGGTGCGAGAAACGAGCGCAACCCTCCGACGTCGACGAAGCCCAGTCGGCGGTAGACAGCTGCACCCATCGGGGAGGCCACCAGGACCGTGGCCGGGGCGCCCAGCTCCTGGGCGCGCTGGATGAGCCAGGCGGTGATGGTGGATCCGAGCCCCGACCGGCCTCGGTCGCGGACCGTCGCTATCCAGCCGAGGTAGGCGACGCCGTGGGTGAGGAAGATCGTGCCCGTGGCCACCGGCCGGTCCTCCTCGTAGCCGACCCAGGCGCGCAGGGGTGGGCCGATCGCCAGCGCCGGCCGCGCGTACAGGGTGGGGAACATGTCCTCGGCGAAGCCGTAGTGGCGGTGGGCGTCCTGGCAGACAGCGGTCAGGTCGGCGACGCCCTGCGGGTCGTTGACCTGTCGCAGCTCCAGGCCTGGCGGCACCGCCACCTCGACCGGAGCCGCCATTCGGAGCTGGAGCGGGTCGGCCTCGCCCCCGTTGGTGAAGCCGAGCCCCAACGCCTGCTCGGCCAGGTCGTCGTCGCGGTCGGCGAGCGCATGGAAGGAGAAGCGTCGTCCGGCCTGAGAGAAGAACTCCAGTGCCTGGTCGAGCACGCCTTCCGCGGGGAACTCCCGGTCGGTGGCGAAGGCAGAGTTGAGCAGGTGCACGTCTTCGTGGGGGGAGGCCACGCAGGTCAGTCCCTGGGCGTCCAGCACCCGTCCGCCCGATCGGCGAGTCATCTCGCGGAAGTACTCCACGTTGCTCAGGTGGGCCAGCTCACGGCTGGCGAGCGTCTCCATGCGAATCAGAGTCCCACGCGCTGCCCCCCGGCGCGAGCCTCCGAGTGGGGTCGTCGGCAGGGCGATCGGGCGACGCGCGCGGGTGGATCGGCGTGCGTTCCGGCGTGGTCGGGGACCGATGGCCGATTCTGGGTGACAGCGTGCCGGTGGTGGGCTTTTCGGTCGCCTCCGCGATCGGATGCCACAGATCGACCCGCTTCGTCGTCAAGGTGGATGTGACAGTGGAATCTGGAGAGCGCTCCGCGGACGCGGTGGCTCACCTTGCCGACTCCCACGGTCAGGCCCTGGTGACCTTTGCCTACCTGGTCTGCGGCGAGCGCGAGGAGGCGCGGGACATCGTGCAAGCGGTGCTCGTCCGGCTGCTCGGATCGGCCTCGTTCGCACAGGCTCAAGCGCCGCTGGCCTACGCGAAGCGGGCAGTGACCAACGAGTTCATCGACCGGCGGCGTCGCCTGCACCGCCTCGCGCGGGCGATGATCCTGCTTCGAGGTGAGCTCCCCGCCGAAGGTGCCCCTGAAGAGAGGCACGGCGAGCGGGACGCCCTGTTGCGGGCGTTCGCGGTGCTCAACCGCCGGGAGCGAGCGGCGGTCGTCCTTCGGTACTACGAAGGGTGGGACGACGCGGCCATCGCCGAAGCGATCCACACCGCCCCCGCGACGGTGCGGAGTCTCCTCTCCCGGGCCATGCCGAAACTGCGTGCCGCGCTCACCAGCCCGGCCAGCGAGTCTGGAGAAGCCACGTGAACCACGACGATGGGCTCATCACCCGCAGCCTGGAACAGCTCGCCCGGCACGCCCCCACCTTCGAGGGATACCGGGCGCCGCGAACCAGGTCCCGGTCGTCCCGGCTGCTAGCCCCGCTTCTGGCCTCGGCCGGCGTGGTCGCCGTCCTGGTCGGCGGTACCGTCCTGCTGAGCAGCGAACGCGGCGGCCAGCCACCGTTGGACCCTGGAACCTCGGGCTCGCCGCGCGGCCCGTCCTCACCGACGGCCATGGAGCCACCTCTGCACCTGGCTGCGGTCACCACCTGGCTGCACGAACGGCCGGCGAGCTGTGCGGCGTGGACGCCCCAGGACCGCGACAGCGTCGTCTCACTCGCTGTGCTCGACGACAGCTGCGTCGTCAAGGCGTCCCGGTCGGCCGTCACCGTCTTCCTCGCCCCGTACCGCTCCAGTGTCCTGTTCGGCAGTAAGTGGGCTGAGGTGACCCAGCCGTGGCGGGTGATCGACGGGCATCCGGTGCGCCGACTCTCCTCAGGTCCGCTCCTGGAGCTGAGCTCCCGCGTAGCGGATGCGATCGTCTGCCAGGAGTGCGACCAGGCTGTGGTGGTCCTGGGTCTCCATCCAGGGGAGGTGCGCAGCGTGGTCGAGAGCGTGCGCCCGGCTAACTGAGGAGCGGTCGGACCAGCGCGAAGACGGGCGATTTGTCCACAGATTGAGCCGGACCGTTCCCCTGGACGCAGCGACGGTGTAGAAATCTGGCGAACCACTGGTTTGAAGGCACGGGGGATATGAGCCTGACCGAGACGTACGACGTGCTCGCGTCGCTCGATGCTGCCCTCCGGGACTCCGTACGCCGTGAGGGCGTGGACCCGCAGCGCGACGGCTCGTCGTTGCGCACGCTCGCAGAGCGTGTCGTCGCCGACCACGACCAGCGCAGCCTGACCGGTGCCGTCGTACCGGTGGAGGACGCGCGGGCTGTGGTGGACACGCTGGTGGCGAACCTGTCCGGTTTCGGGCCGCTCCAGCAGTACCTCGAGGACCCCGAGGTCGAGGAGGTCTGGATCAACGACCCGTCGCGGGTCTTCGTGGCACGGCAGGGCCGGCACGAGCTCACGGCGACCATCCTGACCGCTGCGCAGGTCGACGAGCTGGTCGAGCGGATGCTCAAGTCCAGCGGCCGCAGGGTCGACCTGTCCCAGCCCTTCGTCGATGCCTTGCTGCCCGGCGGGCACCGGCTGCACGTCGTCCTCGACGGGATCGCGCGCGGCTTCCACGCCGTCAACATCCGCAAGTTCGTCGTCCGCGCCGGGCAGCTGGGCGAGCTGGTCGCCCTTGGAAGCCTGAGCGGTCCGGCCGCAGCGTTCCTCGACGCCTCCGTCATCGCAGGTCTCAACATCCTGGTGTCCGGCGGAACCCAAGCCGGTAAGACAACCTTCCTCAACTGCCTAGCGGCGGCGATCCCTGGCGGCCAGCGGGTGATCAGCGCCGAGGAGGTCTACGAGCTCTCCTTCTCCCATCCAGACTGGGTGGCGTTGCAGACCCGGCAGCAGGGTCTGGAAGGCAACGGCGAAGTGCGGCTTCGCGACCTGGTCAGGGAGAGCCTGCGGATGCGGCCCAGCCGAATCATCGTCGGCGAGGTCCGTGCCGAGGAGTGCCTGGATCTGCTGCTGGCCCTGAACGCGGGGATGCCGGGGATGGCTTCCCTGCATGCCAACAGCGGCCGCGAGGCCCTGCTGAAAATGTGCACGCTGCCGTTGCTGGCGGGGGAGAACATCTCGGCTCGCTTCGTCGTACCGACAGTGGCGGCGTCGGTCGACCTGGTGGTGCACCTCGCGGTCGACCAGCACGGGCGACGCACGGTCGAGGAGATCCTCGCCGTACCGGGTCGGACCGAAGGCGACACGATCGAGACCGAGACGATCTTCGTACGGCGAGGTGGTGAGCTCGTTCGGGCCGGTGGCATGCCGCCCAGACCGGAACGCTACGAGCGCGTCGGCATCGACATCGCCGCTCTGATCAGGGAGGGCCCCTGAGATGGGCCTCGTCGTCGGACTCGGGACCGGCGTCGGACTGCTGCTGATCTGGCTCTCGTTCTCCTCTCCTCACGCGCCGCGCGCAAGGCAACAACGGCGCGGCAGCCTCAACGACCTGCTCGACCGTGCGGGCCTCGCCGGCACCGCGTCGCAGACCGTCGTGGCGGCAAGCCTTGGCTGCGGGGTCCTCGCGTTCGTGGTGCTGCAGGTGGTCTCTCGCACGCCGACGGTCTCGCTGGTCTTCGCCGGCCTGGCGGCGTACCTTCCCTTGTCGGTCCTCGCCGGACGCGCCCGCTCCCGGCAGCGCGAGTTCGTCGAGGTCTGGCCCGATGCGGTCGACAACCTGGCGAGTGCGGTACGCGCCGGCCTCTCACTACCTGAGGCTCTGGCGCAGCTAGGTGATCGCGGCCCGGAGCCGCTGCGCCCGGCCTTCGTCGCCTTCGCCAGCGACTACCAGGCCGGAGGCCGGTTCGGTCAGAGCCTGGACCGGCTCAAGGACCGGCTCGCCGATCCCGTCGGTGACCGGGTCGTCGAGGGGCTGAGGATCGCCCGCGAAGTCGGAGGCGGTGACCTGGGCCGGCTGCTGCGGAACCTGTCGGGGCACCTACGCGACGACGCACGCACCCGGTCGGAGCTCGAGTCACGCCAGTCCTGGACCGTCAACGGAGCCCGGCTCGCAGTCGCGGCGCCGTGGCTGGTGCTCCTGATGCTCAGCTTCCAGCGTGAGGTCATCTCGCGCTACGCGTCGGGGACCGGCGTGCTCGTGCTGTTGGTCGGTGCGGGCGTCTGTCTGGCCGCCTACCGGATCATGCTGCGGATCGGCAGGCTGCCCGTTGAGCGGAGGGTGCTCTCATGACCCTCGGCTTGGCTGGGTTCGTGCTCGGCGTGACCACCGGGCTGGCCCTGCTTCTGGTCGCGTCGAGGGTGGCTGCGATGCGCCGCTCCGACCTCGCCGTACGGGTGCTGCCCTACCTGCACGACCTGTCCGACTCGGCGCCGCTGCGCCCCCGAGGCGGAGCGGGTGGCCACCTCGTCGTGCGGCTGGCCCGGCGCCTGGATGGGCTGCTGGGCGGTGCCGCCTCGATTCGACGGCGACTGGAGCGGGCCGGCAGTTCGGCGACGGTGCACGACTTCCGGGTCGAGCAGGTCCTGTGGGGAGTCGCGTCGTTCACAGTGATGGCGATCATCTCGGCTCTGGTCGCGCTCCGGTCACCCGGTCGAACGGTTCCGTTGTTCGTCCTGTGCGCAGTTGCGTTCGTTTTCGGCGTCCTCCTCCGAGAGAACCGTCTCTCGGCCCAGGTTGCTGCGCGCGAGCGCGAGATCTTGGCGGAGTTCCCGGCTGCGGCCGAGCTCTTGGCGCTGGCCGTCGCTGCCGGAGAGGGGCCGGTCTCCGCTCTCGAGCGCGTAGTCACCCGCTGCAAGGGCGCCCTGTCCGCCGAGCTGGCCAGGGTGCTCGGCGACACTCGCACCGGGACACCCGTCGCTGTAGCCCTGGATGCGATGGCGGCACGTTCGGGGCTCCCGGTCGTCGCACGCTTCGCGAGCGGGATGGCGGTGGCCATCGAGAGAGGTACGGCGCTAGCCGACGTCCTGCACGCCCAGGCGGGCGACGTACGAGAGGCGCGACGTCGCGACCTCATCGAGTCCGGAGCCCGGCGCGAAGTCCTGATGATGGTGCCCGTCGTCTTCCTGGTCCTCCCCGTCACCGTCGTGTTCGCGTTCTGGCCAGGAGTCGTCGGACTCCACCTGGTCACGCCCTGAATCCCAGCACAGCAAGGAGAAGACCATGATGCAGCTCTACGGCCGGGTGAAGGCCGCGTACCGAGTGCCCAGGAGGCGCGACCAGCGCGGCGACGTCCCAGGATGGGTCCTCATCACAGTGATGACTGCGGGCCTCGTGGCCGCGTTGTGGGTGGTGGCCGAGCCCGCGCTCAAGTCGATGCTCAGCGACGCGCTCAGCTCGGTCGGTGGCTGAGACCCGGGACCAGCGAGGTTCCGCCGTCGTCGACTTCGTCCTGGTGCTCGTGGTCCTGATGCCGCTGGTGCTCGGCATCGTGCACGTCGCGCTGGTGCTGCACGTGCGCAACACCCTCACCTCCGCGGCCACCGAGGGGGCGCGCTACGCGGCCACCGTCGATCGAGGTCCCGCTGACGGAGTGACGCGCACCCGCGAAGAGATCAAGGCCGCGCTCGCCTCGCGCTTCGCGGACCGGGTGAGCGCCCGGGTCGTCGAGGTCGCCGGTGCTCCGGCGGTCGAGGTGCGGGTCGTCGCCGACGTACCGCCGCTCGGGCTGTGGGGACCGGCCACTCACCTGGAGGTCGCCGGACACGCCATCGAGGAGCCAGCGCCATGAGAAGCCAGCGCGGCTCGGCGCTGGTCGAGGTGACCTGGCTGAGCATCCTGCTGCTGATGCCGCTGCTGTACGTCGTGCTCGCGGTCTTCGAGGTCCAGCGTTCGGCGTTCGGCGTGACCGCCGCGGCACGGGCCGCCGGCCGGGCCTACGCCACCGCACCCACCGAAGCCGAGGGCCTGGCGCGGGCCAGTCGCGCTGCCGCTCTGGCGCTGGACGACCAGCGGGTCGATCCGGCCAGGCTCGACCTGCGCGTCACCTGTCGCCCGGATCCTCACAACTGTCTGGCGCCAGGAGCCGTCATCGACGTCGACCTCAGCTACCCGGTCGCGCTGCCTCTGACGCCGTCCGCGCTGGGTGGCGACACCCCGAGCTTCCGGGTGTCGGCCAGCCACAGCGTCCCGTACGGCACGTTCCGGGAGGACCGGTGAGTCGCGACGAGCGCGGTCAGGCCTCCGTGCTGGTGGTCGGCTTCTTCCTGGTCGTGGCGCTGACCGTCGCCGTCGTGGTTGACGCCTCGGCGGCCTACCTGCGCCGACAGGCTCTCGCCAGCCTCGCGGACGCGGCGGCCCTGGCCGCAGCCGACGAGGTGATGGCCGAGCGGGCCTATCTCGGCACCATCGACGACCCTCTCGCCCCAGCCGACCGCGGCGTGGCGCGTAGCCAGGCGTTGGCCTACCTCGACCAGGTCGACGCCCGCGCCACGTTCCCGGGGCTGACCGTCCGGGTGGACATCCGCGGCGGCGCGGTGGTGGTGCGGCTCAGCGCCCCGCTCGACCTGCCCATTGCCCCGCCCGACTGGGAGGACCAGCCGATCGTCACCGGCGAGGCCGCGGCGTACGTCGTCGTGGGGGACTAGCCAACGGCTCAGCCTCCGTCGCTCTGGGATGAAGGTGAGCCCGCTCGGAAACGACAGCAACGCTCTCGAGGCGCTGGAGCAGCAGCGGGACCTGGCTGCGGCGGGGAGGCGTACCCCTACCGCCTGGTCTTCGCGGTGCCTAGACTCCGCGATCATCTGTGCCCGAGAGGTCGGTCTCTTCGGTCACGCTTTGTGCATCAAGGTGCGAACCTGCTGTCGGTCTGCGGACGGGTCGAGAACCAGCCCCTAGCCTGCGACTACTGGAGCGTCCGATACCGAACGGAACGATCGACAATGACCGAAGGCTATCCAGAACAGACCTACCTGACCGAAGACATGTCCGGGACAGGCGAAGCCCCACTACGTGGAGTCCGGACCCCGACACCCTCGACCGCATCGCGGACAGCCTGGATGCCGCGGCGCAGGCTCCGTCCCAGACGGACACCCTGAGCGAGGACGCCATCACAAGCACCAGGTCGGGGTGGGCCAGCGATCTTCGTGAAGCTGCTTCGGACATCCGCAGCAGATCCTGACCCAGACGATCTGCCCGGCCGCCCGAGAGCGAGCACCGGGACATGGCCGAGCGACAACGCTTGCAGCGACGATCACCATCAACCGGAACCTGGTTAGTCAGCTGGACTCAGCGTTAGCCGATGGGCTGTCTCGGTCGTAGCGGAGAGTCTCGCCTGTGATCACATCGCCGGAGCAGGAGCCTGCATTCCCGGGGAGCCGCGGGCGACGTCGTAGGCCGAGTACTGCCACAGGCGAGGCCGCGGCGTACGTCGTGGTGCGGGACTAGCCGGCGGGGCGCGGCTGGATGTTCTTGTTGATATGGAACACGTTCGCGGGGTCGTACGTGGCCTTGACCGCGGCCAGCCTGGCATAGATGTCTGGGGGATAGGCGTCGCGAACCCGGTCGGGGCCGTCGTCGGCATCGAGGAAGTTCACGTACACGCCGGTGCTGTAGGGGCGGAGAGCATCGACGAACCTCCGCGCCCATGCCGTTTCGTCAGCGGCTATCGCCTCATCCTGCTCCGGAAGCCAGGCCGCGTCGACGACGATGTTGTGCTCCGCGCTGCGGTCGGAGAACGCCGTGGCATCGTGTGGGACGCGCGCGACAGCGCCGCCCAGGTGGAAGACAGCCGCGTAGGAACGCGGTGACGTGGCACGGTAGGCGTGCTCGGCGATGACGTCGATGACCCCGTCGGACAGTCCCGTCAGGTCGGTTGCCTTCCAGTAGTAGTGCCAGCCGTGCGGGACCGTGTCGTCGATTCCACACTGGTGATCTGCGTAGTACGTGGGCCCGACCAGGTCCACCAGGGGGCTCCCGAAGTCGCGAAGCGCACGCAGGACGCGCTGGCCGTCCTCGACGGCTCCGGCGTAGCAGCTGGCCACGGCGATCGCCGGCCGGAAGTGCAGTTCCTCATCGATCGCGGGCAGGGGCGGGATCGTTCCCAGGCGGACGATGTTCCCGAGCTCGTCGGGGGCGTCCGCGGCGAAGTCGCGGTAGAAGCGGAGAACCTCGGTGGTGTCCTCGGCGGCCCAGAAGATCGGTCCGGCCATCACGGTGGGCCCGACCCGGTGCAACGCGAAACGGAACGAGGCGACGACGCCGAAGTTCCCTCCTCCGCCTCGTAGCGCCCAGAACAGGTCGGGGTTATCGCTGAGGGAAGCCTCGATGATCTCGCCATCGGCGGTCACCACCTCGGCAGCCAGGAGGTTGTCAGTGGTCAAGCCGTGCTTGCGCATGAGCCAGCCGATCCCTCCTCCCAAGGCGACACCGCCGACGCCGGTGTGACCCACGATGCCGCCAGTGGTGGCCAGTCCGTGTGCCTGGGTCGCACGATCCACGTCACGCCACAGCGCACCACCTTGGACCTGGGCGACGCGCCGGTCCGCATCGACGCGCACCTGGCGCATGGACGAGAGGTCGATCACGATGCCGTCGTCGCACACCGCCGTCCCAGCCACGTTGTGGCCCCCTCCTCGCACGGCCAGCTCGAGGTCCTCGCGGCGGGCGAAGCGGACTGCCGCGGCTACGTCGTCGGTGTCAGCGCAGCGAGCGACCAGCCTCGGTCGACGGTTCACCGAGCCGTTCCAGACCGCTCGGGCGCGGTCGTACTCGTCGTGGTCCGGGGTGATCAGGTCGCCCCGGAACCCGGGGATCCGGGGCGTCGTCAGGGTCATCGCTCCTCCTCTGCTGGACGAGTTCATCGCAGCACCGGTGGGCGCTGTGCAGAAGTCAGGTAACTGGACTTGGAAGTAAGGATTCTGGACTTCACGAGCGTCGTGCCGAGTCAGACACTGGAGTCATGAGGACCTACGGACAGTACTGTCCGATCGCACGGGGCGCTGAGCTCTTCGCCGAGCGCTGGACCCCGCTGATCATCCGGAACCTGCATCTGGGCTGCGAGACCTTCGGGGAGATCCTCGCGGGCGCACCGGGGCTCTCCCGCACCCTGCTCGCGCAACGGCTCAAGCAGCTTGAGCGGTTCGGCATCGTCGAGTCAGCGCCAAAGGCCCAGGGTCGGGGTCGCCACTATCAGCTCACGGCCTCGGGCCACGACCTCTTCGACGTCTGCGTCGCGCTGGGGGAGTGGGGTGCCCGTTGGCTCGAGATCGCACCCCAGAACCTCGATCCGTACGTAGCGCTCTGGTCGATGTGCAACGCGCTGCGCCGGGACCGGCTCCCTGAACACCGCGTCGTGATCCGGTTCGACTTCACCGGTTACCGACCTCATGAGCGGTACTGGCTGCTGATCGAGCGGCGCGAGACCGAGATCTGCAAGACGTACCCGGGTCTCGATGAGGACCTCTACGTCACCGCCGACGCGGAGGCGTTCGTCAAGTGGCATGCCGGGCAGCTCACCTGGGCCCAGGCGGTTCGCGACTCGCTCATCCGCCTCGAGGGACCGTCCTGGCTGGTGCGCGCCTTCGCTCGGTGGAACGCGCGGAGCATGTTCGCGAACATCAAGCCGGACGCGAGGGCGGCGAAGTCCACGCTGTACGTGTCCTAGCGGTTCAGCGCAGACTCGTGCTGCTCGGGGTCGCGCCGCAGTCACTTCGGACTGCGCGCTGAGGAGTTCTGCGATGAATCCGTCGAGCAGGGCGGGTACCTGTCCGGCGTGGTGGTCTACACCCGATGAGTTGAGGTCATCGTCTAGCCGGCACCCAGTGCCCGGGAGAGGAGCACCTGCCTGGTCCGAGCGCCGGTCTTGGCCAGGACGGCCTTCACGTGGTCATTGACGGTGTGGTCGGAGAGCACGAGCCGGGCGGCGATCTCCTTGGAGTCCAGGCCGACGCACACCAGGCTGAGGATCTCCGACTCTCGGGCGGAGAGGCCGAACGCGCGGGCGAAGAGGTCGGTGCGCTCGGCGGACGTCGAGGGCTCGATCGAGACCGCGATCTGCTCACCGATCCGCGAGGCCCTCACGGTCACCCAGCGGCTGCCACCGAGGTGGACCCGCGCCCAGGGTGGACCGAGCGGCACGCCCTGCTCCTGCGCGATCAGCGCCGCCCCGAGGTTGTACGCCGCCGCCGGGATCGGGGCCATCGGCTCGTCGGGCGGCAGCAGTTGCAGCAGGGTCGCTGCGGCCGGTTCGGTCTGGCTGTGCACCGCGAGGTCCGGCCCCAACAGGACCACCGCCGCTCCCAGCGGCAGCAGCTGCTCGTCGGGGTCGACGAAGGTCCGCGAGACGGCTTGGCGCAGCCCCTGGGTCACCACCGGGGCCAGCGCGGTGAGCACACCGAGCTCGGCGCGGGTGAACGGTGCCGCGGTTCGCCAGAGCTCCAGGTACCCCCAGGCGCCGTACCGATCACCGAAGGCCACCGCAGCGGTGTCGACGACCCCGAGCTCGCGCTGGACGTGGGTCCACACGAGTGAGCGGGACGGCGGGGCCGACGAGGTCAGCAACGAGGTGGCGGGGGTGCCGAGCAGGCTGTCGATGCGGTTGGTACGGGTCAGGTACCGCCAGCGGATCAGCTCGGGGAGCCGGGACCACGGCAGCATCGGTACGTCGGCATGGGGCGAGCTGCCGACCATCGTCACCGGGTCGGTCATCGCGAAGACGTGCGCGTCGAACGGGACCGCGGAACGCACCAGGGCGAGCAGCCGCTCCCGTAGCTCCCTGGCGGACACCGGGGAGCGGCAGACATTCTCGATGCGCAGCAGCAGGTCCACCACTCCACCCTAGGGAATCCCCCAAGATCGGGGATACGACGTAGCGCCGCCGCAGCCGAGGCTTGAGGTCACCTACAAGGAGGCAGTCATGGCCACATTGCACATCGAGAACACCGTCCGCGACTTCGACACCTGGACGGCCGCGTTCAACAAGTTCGAGCGGTTCCGTGCAGACAACAACGTGCGCTCGTACCGGCTCTCGCGCTACGTCGAAGACCCGAACAAGATCACCGTCGACCTCGAGTTCGACTCCGTGGAGGACGCGACTGCGTTCAGCATCCAGCTCAAGCGCATCCATGCGACTCCGCAGTCCAAGAGTCAGCTCGTCACGACGACGGGACCGCAGCTCATGGAGACCGTCATCCAGCAGACGCTGTAGGCGTCGCAGGGCTGGGCCGGCCGGGTGGAGTCCGGCCGGCCGGCCCGCCTGGCCCAGCGAGTAACCTTCGACTCGTGGCAGGCCCCGACTTCGAAACCCAGATCAAGCAGCTCCAGGCGACGATGCACACCATCGAGCAGGTGCTCGACCTCGACAGCATGCGCACGGAGATCGCGTCGCTCAGTGAGCAGGTCGCCGCGCCGGACCTGTGGGACGACCAGGCGAACGCGCAGCGGGTCACCGGGCGCCTCTCGTTGCTGCAAGGAGAGCTGGACCGCTTCACCGGGCTGCAGGGCCGGCTCGACGACGTCAGCCTGATGGTGGAGATGGCCCGCGAGGAGGGCGACGCCGACTCGCTCGCCGAGTCCGAACGTGAGCTCTCCCGAGTCAGCAAGGCGGTCGAGGCGCTCGAGGTGCGGACGCTGCTCTCCGGCGAGTACGACGCCCGCGAGGCCCTGATCACGATCCGCTCCGGCGCCGGCGGCGTGGACGCTGCCGACTTCGCCGAGATGCTGATGCGGATGTACACGCGCTGGGCCGAGCGCAACAAGTATCCCGTCGAGGTCTTCGACACCTCCTACGCCGAGGAGGCCGGGCTGAAGTCCGCGACGTTCGCGGTGCACGCGCCGTACGCCTACGGCACGCTGTCGGTCGAGGCCGGCACCCACCGGCTGGTGCGGATCAGCCCGTTCGACAACCAGGGCCGCCGGCAGACCAGCTTCGCGGCGGTCGAGGTCGTACCGGTGCTCGAGCAGACCGACGAGATCGACATCCCCGAGGACGAGATCCGGATCGACGTCTACCGGTCCAGCGGTCCGGGGGGCCAGTCCGTCAACACGACCGACTCTGCGGTGCGGCTGACGCACATCCCGACCGGCACGGTCGTCTCCTGTCAGAACGAGAAGTCACAGCTGCAGAACAAGGCCTCTGCGATGGTCATCCTCAAGGCCAAGCTGCTCGCGTTGAAGAAGGCCGAGGAGCGCGCCGAGCTGGACGTGCTGCGCGGCGACGTGGCGGCGAGCTGGGGCGACCAGATGCGCAACTACGTGCTGAACCCGTACCAGATGGTCAAGGACCTGCGCACCGAGCACGAGTCCGGCAACCCGCAGGCGGTTCTGGACGGCGAGATCGACGACTTCCTCGAGGCCGGCATCCGCTGGCGGATGGGCGCCGACAAGGCCGACGCGAACTAGGGCCGCATCGCGTAGACGGCAGCGACGCACCACCACTGCGCGCGCTGCGCCAGCCCGGGGTCGGCCTCGCTCGCCGGAGCGCTGAGGTCGCAGTGCACCCACGAGTCGCCGATGCGCCCGACGCCGCCCACCACCCGCTCGGTCTTCGAGGTACAGGACAGGACCGCGCCGGGGTCGCCGAAGCGCAGTTCGCCCGTCTCCGCGCAGCCCCTGGCGGCCTTGGCCTTGTCGACCATCCGCCGCGCGGCCTTCTCGGTGACCGGCGCGGCGAAGACCCAGGCCCGAGCCTGGGCCTGCCCGCGCGCAAAGACGCAGCCGAACTCATGGGTGACGTCGACCAGGCCGGGCTCCAGCGTCGTACGTTCGCCGGGGGAGTACGCCGTCGCTGTCGCGGACCCGCCCACCGCTGCGATGACACTTTCGTCGGAGATGTCGGCGCAGAAGGCGCTGCGATCCGGCTCGACCTCGGCCAGGCGCACCTGGGACAGGGGGACGTCGGGGAGCGCGGCCGGTTTGCTGGGCTCGGGCACCGGCGGGCTGGTCACCGGGGACCTGGCAACGCCGACGACGAGCACCGCCGCAGTGACCACAGCGGCCACCACGGCGTACCGGTGCCAGTGGTGCGCCATGGATGCAACCTAACGGGAGGCGAAACACCGGGTGCCGGGCCCTGCCTTGTCTGGCCAAACCTCTCACCTAGACTCGCCACGTTGGTCGGAGTTCCACCTCCTGTCCCCGAGCCCGGCCGCCCGAATCCTTGATCAAGTTCGAGAACGTCTCGATGACCTACCCCGGGCAGAGTCGTGCTGCCCTGGAGAAGGTGGGGGTCGAGATCGAGAAGGGCGAGTTCGTCTTCCTGGTCGGTTCGTCCGGCTCCGGTAAGTCCACCTTCCTTCGCCTGGTGCTCCGGGAGTGGCGGGCCAGCAGCGGCAAGGTGTATGTAGCCGGCAAGGAGATCAACCGACTGGCGTCGTGGAAGGTGCCCGCGCTCCGGCGCCAGATCGGCACCGTGTTCCAGGACTTCCGGCTGCTGCCCAACAAGACCGTCTCGGAGAACGTCGCGTTCGCGCTCCAGGTGATCGGCAAGCCGCGCACCCACATCAAGCAGGTGGTCCCCGAGACGCTGGCGCTGGTCGGGCTGGAGGGCAAGGGAGAACGGATGCCCGACGAGCTCTCCGGCGGTGAGCAGCAGCGGGTGGCGATTGCGCGAGCCTTCGTGAACCGGCCGATGATCCTGATCGCCGACGAGCCGACCGGAAACCTCGACCCGGAGACCTCGGTCGGGATCATGAAGCTCCTGGACCGGATCAACCGGACCGGCACCACTGTCCTGATGGCCACCCACGACGCCGGGATCGTCGACCAGATGCGCAAGCGCGTCATCGAGCTCTCCGGCGGCCACATCGTCCGCGACCAGTCGCGCGGCGTGTACGGCTACCAGCACTGATCGGCGGGGAAGGGTTCCGTGCAGTTCACCTACGTGTTCTCCGAGCTGGGGAGCGGTCTGCGACGCAACATCTCGATGACGGTGGCGGTGGTCACCACCATCTTCGTGTCGCTGACGCTCGTCGCCCTCGGCATCCTGCTCAGCAAGCAGGCCCACAAGGCCGAGGACTACTGGGGCGACCGGCTCCAGATCACCGTGTTCATGTGCACCCCGGTCTCCTCGACCGCGAGCGGCAACTGCATCGACGGCAAAGCCACTGATGAGCAGAAGGCCGAGGTCCAGAAGGTCCTGGAGACCAACCCCGAGGTCAAGACGTTCCACTTCGAGACCGCCCAGCAGGCCTACGACAAGTTCCGCAGCCTCTACCAGCACGACGACTCCCAGACTCAGAACGCCGTGCTGGACACGGTCACAGCCGACGACTTCCCCGAGTCGTACTGGGTCACGCTCAAGGACCCGCAGAAGTTCCAGGGTGTCGAGAGCGAGGTCTTCGGTCTCAAGGGGGTCAGCGACGTGCGCGACCTGCGCGACGTCCTGAAACCGCTCTACGTGATGATCTCGTGGTTCCGGTACGGCGCGATCGGGGTCGCGATGGTGCTCGTCCTGGCGGCGATCCTCCAGGTCGGCACCACGATCAGGCTCTCCGCGCTCGCCCGACGGCGAGAGATCGGGATCATGCGGCTGGTCGGCGCCTCGAACTGGTACATCCAGCTGCCCTTCCTGCTGGAGTCTCTCTTCGCTGCCTTCGTCGGCGTCGCCCTGGCGGGCCTGGCGATCCTCGCGTTCGAGGGGGTGGTGATCTACCGGATCCTGGACGACAGCCATATCGTCCCGTGGGTGACCTGGGTCGACGCTGCGGAGTCGATCGGCTACATCGCCGTGGGCGGGGTGCTCCTGACCCTGGTGCCGACGCTCCTGCTGACCAGGAAGTACCTCCGGGTCTGACCCGCCCGACGCACGGAAGAGCCGGAAATGCCTCGCGATGGGGCCACTGTCCGTTACGGTCGAAACCGCCTGTTCTCTTCCCCACGTTAGGCATGCAACGGTGGTCCGTTCTTTCCCCCGGAAAAACCGTCGCCGCTCGATCGCCGCGCTGGCGCTCAGCGGCCTACTGCTGACTGCGGTGGCGGTCCCGCTCGCTCACGCGGAGAACCTCAAGAGCAAGAAGCACAAGGTCGAGAAGACCATCAAGCAGACTCACGACCACCTGGACGAGTCGTCCAAGCGCCTCCAAGCCGCCACGGCCGCTCTGCTGCAGTCCCAGCGTGACCTCGCGACCGCGCGGGTCTACCTGGCCAAGACCGTCGCCGAGCTGACCGCGGCACGCATCCTGGACCAGCAGATGCAGGTCAAGCTGGACGCCGCCAAGGCTCGGCTCGGCCGGGCGAGGCTCGCGCTCGTCCAGGGCCGTGAGCAGGCCGCGGACCAGAACCTGCTGCTGCGCCGGATCGTGGTCAGCAACTACCAGCAGGGCAACCCGAGCCTGATGGGCCTGTCCAGCGTGCTCACCTCACAGGACCCGGCCCAGCTCACCGGCCAGATGAAGGCCGTCGAGACCGTGATGGACAAGGAGTCGGTGATCCTGGACCGGCTCGAGGCCACCAAGGTGCTGCTGACCGTCAAGCAGCGCGACGTCAACGCCGCCAAGATCGAGGTCGCGGCCCAGCGCCGGGCAGCCGCGGAGAACCTGGTCCGCAAGCAGTCCCTCGAGTCGCAGGCGCAGCAGGCCGAGGCCGAGGTCGCCGAGATGGTCTCCCTGCGCGCCCAGGCACGCAGTGCCGCGATGCAGGCCAAGCGCTTCGATCTCAAGCAGCTCGCCAAGCTCCAGGCCGAGCGCGACCGGATCGAGCGGCTGATCCGCGAGCAGGCCTCGCACGGCTCGGGCTACACCGGACCGGTCACCGGGAACGGCTTCCTGGCCTGGCCCGCACCGGGCCGGGTCACCTCGCCGTACGGCTGGCGGACCCACCCGATCTACGGCTACCGCTCGACTGCACGACGGCATCGACATCGGGGCCGGCTGCGGCGTACCGCTCAAGGCGGCCCAGTCCGGCAAGGTGCTGTCCAGGTACTACCAGAACGCCTGGGGAAACCGGCTGATCATCGACCACGGCGTCAAGTACGGCGTCGGAGTCGCGACGATCTACAACCACATGTCCGGGTACGAGGTCTCCACTGGCGACCACGTCAAGAAGGGCCAGACGATCGGGTACGTCGGCAACACGGGCTGGTCGACCGGCTGTCACCTGCACTTCTCGGTCCTGGAGAACGGCCGCGCCGTCGACCCGATGAAGTGGCTGTAGCCGCGCACAACCCGGTTGCCCCCGCCTGAGAGAATCGGCGGATGGTCAAGGAGACGGGGCGCAAGATGATCGCGCAGAACAAGAAGGCGCGCCACGACTACCTCATCGAGGAGACCTACGAGGCCGGTATGGTCCTGGTGGGCACCGAGGTGAAGTCGTTGCGGGCCGGTCGCGCCTCCCTGGTCGACGGTTTCGCAGAGGTACACGGGAACGAGGTCTTCCTGCACGGCGTACACATCCCCGTCTACACCGAGGGCACGTGGACCAACCACGAGCCGCGGCGGGTCCGCAAGCTGCTGCTCAACCGCGCCGAGATCTCCAAGATCGACACCAAGGTCCGTGAGCGTGGCTACTCGCTGGTGCCGCTCGCGATGTACTTCAAGGACGGGCGCGCCAAGGTCGAGATCGGGGTCGGCAAGGGCAAGAAGTCCTACGACAAGCGCCGTGCTCTCGCTGAGCGCCAGGCCGGCCGGGAGGCTGCGGTGGCCCTGGGCCGGCGGGTCAAGGGCATGGAGTGAGCCTGTCCGAGGACGAGGTACCGGCCAGCGCACTGGGTACGAAGCAGGAACCCGCAACCAACACCCCGCGCAAGATCGGGCAGCGGGCACGCTCCGCCTGCTGATCGCATCCCGGAAGGACGCGCGGATCACGGCATGAGCGGACGGCAGCCCTCAGCTCAGTCTGAATCCTG
Organism: uncultured Actinomycetota bacterium; assembly: GCA_963769585.1. GTDB lineage: Bacteria > Actinomycetota > Actinomycetes > Propionibacteriales > Nocardioidaceae > SSC3. The sequence goes on along the minus strand of CAVYMJ010000006.1, from coordinate 2,203,406 downwards.
TCGCGACCTGCGTCCGCTCCGCATGACCAGCACGAATAGCAACACCGCTGCTACGACGACCACGACCTGCCACACGTCGCCCTTCTCTGCTGACCCCGGCATCCGAATCGCAGCGAGGCTCTGGCATGAACCAGTCTCGTCCTCAGAGTCGACACACAGCACGGGCATGAACAGTGCCAGAAGTCCCAACGACAGGACCGACGCGACGACGAACCTCACGCCAAGACAGTAGCGGCCCGTCGCCTCGGCATTGCAGCAGTCGCTCGACGGCAATGAGCGTGCCGCTCGCGGCGTCACTTCGCTGCTGGACCCTGCTTCGGCAACGCCGCGAGGCTCGTCTCGTACGTGCCGGATCCGGCCTAGTGGGAATCTGCGGTGCGGGCCGGACGTTATGACCGATAGACTGCAACGCAGTTTGACAACTCAAGAGGGGCTGAACGGTTTCGACTTGGGACGTTGGTTCCAGGGGAAGCGGGTCGAGGATCCAGGGTTATCTCGTAAACGATCTCTGGAAACTAATAACTGCCAACTCAAACCGCAGTTCGTTCACTCTCGCCGCCTGACGGCGACAGTAACGGGTCAGACTGAGGGCGCCTCCGCCTCAGACCCTGGCCTCATTTAGGAGGCTTGCTTGTCATCGCTCGTCGTAGGCGGTGACCGGGACACTCATACGACTGAGTCCGTCGGCGACGTGTCTGTAGGAGCGCCGGGACTGAGAAAACGCCTTTACAGACTGCACCCGGAGAAGACCTGTAACAACGCTCGAGGACCCGGGTTCGATTCCCGGCAGCTCCACCAGTACGGGCCCTTCTTGAACGCGAGCCGCTCCGACATCTTGTCGGGGCGGCTCGCGTACTTGTGTCCGGGCCCTGGCACTGTGGGGAGCGTGCACTCGGTACTCGACCGCCTGGCGGAGCATCTGGACAGGTGGAACCCTGGCGGGGTCCTGGGCCTGTATCTGTTCGGGTCCTCGGTGGTCGGGGGCCTGCGCCCAGCCAGCGACCTCGACCTTCTAGTCGTGACAGGGCGATCGCTGACTACCGAGGACCGTAAGGGCCTGGTCCGTTTCCTCGTGCAGTTCTCGGGTAGACGCGCCACCGTCGCAGCGGGCCGTCCGCTCGAGCTCACATCCGTGGTTCGCGGGCAGGTCGTTCCCTGGGGCTATCCGCCGGTGTGTGACTTCCTGTACGGCGAGTGGCTGCGCGACGAGTTCGAGTCGGGCTCGGTGCCGCAGCCGCATGTGAACCCAGACCTGGCGGTCGGTTTCACCACGCTTCACCAACACGCCCGCGTGCTCCGAGGCCCGGATCCCTCGGAACTGCTGCCCGAAGTCCCGGTCGAGGACCTGCGCCAAGCCGTGCGCGACAGCCTCGAGCCGCTGCTCGGCGATCTGGCTGGCGACGAGCGCAACGTGCTGCTCACGCTGGCCCGGATGGTCGTCACCCTGGAGAGCGACCTCATCGTCTCCAAGGACGACGCCGCAGGCAGGCTCCTTCCGTCACTGCCAGAACCTGACCGATCCGTGCTGGCGCTGGCCGCCCGCGGTTACCTCGGAAAGGTCGGGGACGACTGGTCACAGCTGCAGGAAGAAGCCCGAGCCACCGCCCGGCGCCTGGCAGCCAGGGTCCGGGCTCTCACGTGGTCGTCCGACCGTGGTCTGGACGAGGATGCCCCACGATGATCTCTTACGAAGACGAGTTGGCATGGGTCCGGACTGGCCACCGAGGACCTGCTGTCGATGGACGACGTCGCCAAGAAGGTTGCTGTCGCGGCGGCCGATGAGGGCAACGGCTGATGACAGCGACTAGACCCCGGAACCCCTGCGGGAGGCAGCGTTCACCCGATCTGCCGATAGTCGAGGACTTCCATTATGGCGCTTATGGCGCCATAATGGCGCCATGCCTAGTGTTCAGATCAAAGATGTTCCTGACGAGACGCACGCAGTGCTCCGTCAGCGCGCGGCTGCCGCACACCAGTCACTGCAGGAGTACCTGCGCGCGCGCCTCATCGAGGAGGCCGGTCACCCCACGCTGGAAGAGGTGCTCGATCGAGCCTCAGGGAGATCGGGCGGATCGGTCTCCTTCAAAGCATCGGTGAGCACGCTCCGGTCTGAGCGTGCTCGTCGTTGACGCGAGCGTCCTTGCCGTCGCGCTGGCTGACGACGGTCCGGACGGCGACAAAGCCCGGACGAGGCTTCGTCGCGAACACCTCGCTGCTCCGGAACTGATCGACCTCGAGGTGGCCTCCGTTCTTCGCGGGCAACTCGCCGGGGGCCATCTCGATGTCCGAAGGGCTGAGCTCGCCCTGGCCGATCTGCTCGACCTCCCTCTCCAGAGGGCACCTCATCGATCACTTCTGGCACGGTGTTGGGAGCTGAGGGTCAATCTGACCGTCTATGACGCGGCGTATGTGGCCCTCGCCGAGGCGCTCGGCGCCGACCTGCTCACAGGAGATCTCCGCCTTGCTAAGGCTCCGGGCCCTCGTTGCCGCATCGAGATCCTTCGATAGCTTCGTCCGTGATCTCACGCGGTCGTGACGACGACGGTGTCGTTCGGGCTGAGTCTCAGCCTCAACGGCGGGCCGGACACGCTGTGACGAACCGGGCAGCCGAACTTTATGGGACCGATCACAGCTGGTACGTCCGGCGCATCGTTCGTCGACGCCGTCGTGATCCCCCCGGGGATGCCGCCCGTCGTCGGCAAGCCCGCACTGCGCGAGTACGTGCTCGGCAGCATGGACATCCCGGGCTTCCGCATCTCCTGGACGACCGAGAGCATCGAGGTCGCCGCGGATGCGTCGATGGGGTGGATCCTCGGCAACAACCTGGTCGAGATGACCGGCGAGGACGGCCGGTCGCTTGCGATGCCGGGGCGGGCTATCACCGTCTGGCGCCGCGAGGACGACGTCTGGCGCTGCTGCGCGGACGTGTGGAACTGCGCCTGAGCCCCCTCATCGCCCCGAGTGAGAGCAACTAGCCGACGAACCGGAGTGCGAGCTTGGTGCGGATCTCCAGGTGGCGCACCAGGAACGCGCGTTCGTCGTACCGCTTGCGGCGCAACCAGCCGGTGACCTCGTCGTTGCACTTGCTGGCGTTGCAAGGGCCGCAGGCGGGCGCGATGTTGTCCAGCGTGTAGCGCCCGCCCCGTGAGATGGCCAGCACGCAGTCGCGTTGGAGCGGCCTGTCGGTTGCGCCGCAGTAAGCGCAGCCGCCCCAAGCGGCCTGTAGCGCCTGCCACTGCTCGTCGCTGAGGTCGTGCTCGACGCGGTCCATCCGCCGCTTGCGACGGCGCGCGTACCGGGCCTTGCGTGTCTGGTTGACCGCCACGAGCCCAGCCTAGGGAAGCAGACAGGCGTTCTCGTGGACCTGGACTGGGTCGAGCGCCCTAGGCTGTCGGCGTGAACCTGGAGTTCAGCGGCGAGGTGTGGTTCTGGCGGGGGCCGTCACCCTTCCACTTCGTGACAGTGCCCGAAGACGAGAGTGCCGAGCTGCAGGCCACGGCAGCCCTGGTGACCTACGGCTGGGGGATGATCCCCGTCGAGGTCGGGATCGGGTCAACCACTTGGAGGACCTCCCTCTTCCCCAAGGACGGCGGGTACGTCGTACCGCTGAAGGACCTGGTCCGCAAAGCCGAGGGGATCGACGTCGGCGACCCGGTGACCGTGCGACTTGCTGTGGACATCTGACCTGTCAGCGGATGTCGGAGCCGACGTCTACGCTCGCCGCATGGGGACGGTTCACCGGCTCAGCCGGACGGACGCTCGGCGCATCGCCGTACGGGCGCAGCTGCTCGCCAAGCCTAGACCGACCGACCTGCTGGAGACGGTCAGGCGGCTCTCGCTGCTCCAGCTGGAGCCAACCAAGGCGGTGGCACCGAGCGCCGACCTGGTGCTGCGGAGCCGCCTCGGTGCGGGGTACGACCCCCAGCAGCTTCAGGACGCCCTGGACGAGCTGACCCTGGTCGAGCTGCGCGGGACGGTCCGGCCGGCCGAGGACATCGTCCTCTACCGCGCGGAGATGGAGGAGTGGCCTGGCACGGGCGACCTGAGCGACTGGCAGCGTGCCCAGCGGGACTGGGTCGAGGCGAACAATGCCTGCCGCCTCGACATCCTTCAGCGACTCCGGGCCGACGGTCCCCTGCCGATCCGCGAGCTGCCCGACACCTGTGTGAAGCCGTGGAGGTCTTCCGGCTGGAACAACAACCGCAACGTCACCATGCTGCTTGGGCTGCTCGTCCAGCGCGGAGAGGTGGCGGTCGCCGGCGGGCGTGGGCGCGACCGGCTGTGGGATCTGGCCGAGCGCGTCTATCCCGATGACCCGCCGATCCCGTCCGAGCAGGCCCGGGGGTTGCGCAACGAGCGAAGGCTCAGCGCCTTGGGGATCGCTCGGTCGCGCGGGCCGGACTGCCCGGTCGAGCCGCTGGACGTCGACCAGGCGGGGGAGCCGGCTGTGATCGAAGGCGTCCGCGGCGAGTGGCGGGTCGATCCTGCCCAGCTCGGGAAGCCGTTCGCCGGACGTGCCGCATTGCTGTCACCCTTCGACCGGCTGTTGCACGACCGCAAGCGGATGAACGAGGTCTTCGAGTTCGACTACCACCTGGAGATGTACAAGCCCGCCGCCACGCGGCAGTGGGGCTACTACGCCCTGCCGATCCTGTACGGCGATCGGCTGGTCGGGAAGCTCGATGCGCGGGCGGACCACAAGGCCGGCGTACTGGAGGTCAACGCGGTTCACCAGGACGCTCCGTTCGGCAAGACCATGGCCGCGGCGGTCGACCGCGAGATCGCGGATCTGGCTCGCTGGCTCGACCTGGAGCTGGTCCTGCCCGGGTGACAGACGGGTCAGTCCCGACCCTGCCAGGGTCCACCAGGCCGGCGCGTAGCGGTCGAGGACGCCTCGGCCGCGTCGAACGAGCCTGCCGTGATCTTTGTCTGTCGGCTCTTGGCTGTCATCCCGTCCACCGTGGGCCAGCGCACCGACAGCCGCAGCGGCGCCGAGCCCGCCCGCTAGCGTGACCGGGATGAGCTGTCTGTTCTGTGCGATCGCCGGTCGCGAGGTCGCGGCCAACCTCGTCCTCGAGGACGAGGAGATGGTCGGGTTCCTCGACCACCGCCCGGTCTTCAAGGGGCACGTGCTGCTGGTGCCGCGAGTGCACGTCGTGACCCTGCCCGACCTCCCTGCGTCGCTGCGCGACCCGTTCCTGGCGGCGGGTCAGAGGCTGGCGCGGGCGATGGTCGAGGGGCTCGGAGCCCAAGGGTCGTTCGTGGCGATGAACAACACAGTGAGCCAGTCGGTCGCCCACCTGCATCTGCACGTGGTGCCCCGGACGAAGGGTGACGGGTTGCGCGGGTTCTTCTGGCCGCGAACGCGCTACCGCGACGACGCCGAGACCGAGGAGTACGCCGGCAGGCTGGTGTCCGCGCTCTCGTCCTCGGACTGAGGGAGCGGCACCCGGCGCATGGAGTTGCCGGTGCCCCAGGCCGCGATCGCGACTCCGGCGTACCCGAGCATCGCGCCGGCCACCGTGTCGACGAAGAAGTGCCAGCCGAGGTAGACCGTGGCCAGCACCGTGACCGCCAGGAAGGCCCACAGCAGGATGCGCAGGGACCGGCGCAGCCGCAGTAGCTCGGCCATCACCACGGCGGTGACCATGATGCCGACGTGCAGGGAGGCGAAGGCCGCGATCGTCTGCACCGAGCTGGTCGTGAACGGGTTGACCAGCACCCAGTGACGCTCGTCCATCAGCTGCTCGACAATCGGGGTGTTCACCGTGCGCGGCAGGCCCGCGAAGATCTCCGGCCGTGAGTAGACCGGGCCGAGGCTTGGCACGATGAAGTAGGTGACGGCGCCGAGGACCCAGTCGACAGCGACAGCGGTGACGTACCAGGAGCCGGCTCGTGAGTTGCGGGACCACACCAGCGCCACGATCAGCGAGAGCGGCACGAACCCGATCCACAGGACATAGACGACGCCGAAGAACTGCGCGGCGATGCCTTCACCGAAGATGCTGTGCAGGAGCTCAGCGGGATCGTTGCCGAAGAAGATCGCCCGGTCGATGCGGTCCAGCGTGCTGTCCCACAGATGACGGTTGACGAACGGAACTGCCGACTTGAGGTTCCGGAAGGCGACGTAGGTCAGGTACCACGCGCCGAGGCCGACGAAGGCGAAGCGGGTGTGCTGCCACGTCCACCGTTCCCTGACGATCTCGATGAACCGGGCCCGAGCGGCGGTCGGCTGTCGTCTCGCGCGCCACAGCGTCCGCGGGACGACGTCGACGAGGAAGGCCAGGAGCAGGATCAGCGGGAGCCGCACGTACGTCGGGCCGGCGATGCCGTCAGGGTCGCGGAGCGGGAGGTCGTAGACCCAGGCGACAACGGCGGCCGCTGCGGCAAAGCACAGCGACACCATCACCGCGAATCTGAAGCTCCCTCTGTTCACCGGCAAATGATATCGGCAAGTGGACCCAACCTGAATTTTCGTGACCTGGCACACCCTCTAGGCTCAGATGCCACGACGCGAACACCCGCGATGCAGGAGGAATGAGATGAGCCGCTACGAGGGCCGAGTTGCCCTGGTGACAGGAGCTGCGCGCGGGATCGGCGCCGGGATCGCGAAGCGCTTCGCGGACGAGGGCGCTGCTGTCGCGATCCTCGACCTCGATGAGTCCGCCGCCGCCGCCACCGCCGCGTCGCTGGGGGCGACCAAGGCGATCGGCGTGGGGTGCGATGTGGCTGACTCTGCTGCCGTCGAGTCGGCCGTCAGCCGCGTCGTCGGCGAGCTGGGCAGGCTCGACGTACTGGTGAACAACGCCGGCATCACCCGAGACAACCTCCTGTTCAAGATGACCGAGGAGGACTGGGATCTGGTCATGAACGTCCACCTGCGCGGGGCCTTCCTGATGAGCAAGGCAGCGCAGAAGGTGATGACTGAGCAGAAGTACGGAAAGATCCTGAACCTGTCCAGCGTCTCTGCGCTGGGCAACCGCGGGCAGGCGAACTACTCGGCCGCGAAGATGGGGGTTCAGGGCTTCACCCGCACGCTGGCGATCGAGCTCGGGCCCTACGGCATCAACGTCAACGCCATCGCCCCGGGATTCATCGTCACCGAGATGACCGACGCGACGGCCCGACGGCTCAAGCTGGAGCCGGAGCAGCTGCGTCAGCTGAACGCAGAGGCGAACCCGGTCAGGCGGGTCGGCGAACCCGCCGACATCGCGGCCGCGGCGGCTTTCCTGTGCAGCGACGAGGCCGGGTACATCACCGGCCAGGTGCTGTACGTCGACGGGGGAGCCAAGCTCTGACCGTGGCCTAGATCGGCCTAGATGGTCTAGACCTGCGAGTGTGACCGGGGCCGCACCCGTGTTGCTTGCTGAGTCTGCTAGCACCCCTTCCAGTGTGGGCCCGGTCACGTCTGCGCCTCGGCAGAGTTGGATCCACCGGGGAGGTTCTGGCCCACTTGGTCCGTCGTGCTTGCAAGTGCAAGCGTCGGCGGACAACTGAACAGCCGGAGCGGAGACGCCGAGTCCTACCCGATCCGATCCCGGCCACGACCAGACGACAATCCGAACGGGTAGGAGTGGGGGACCCACAGTCCTACTGCGTCCCCGGCGGTTCTTGACCCAGCCCAGCGGCTGAGCCGGTCAGGATCCCTCGTGGCGCTCGGGGTTAAGGCTCTCCCCGCCCAGTGCGGCTGAGCCGGGGCACCTTCCTCGCCCTCACCCGACAGCTCACCTCGCAGGCGTGGGAAGGGAACCACTCATGCCTGCCAACGCGCGCACCTTCAGCACTGCCCTGCTCCCGATCGCCGCGGCGGTCCTGACCGCCAGCCTCCTGGCCCCCGCGCCGGCGTACGCCGCGACCAGCGAGCCCGCACCGCGGATGCAGCAGCAGACCACCCTCACCGCCGCCTACCAGCGCCCCAAGGCCGACAGCCGGGTCCAGCGTGCGCTGTCGATCATGCGCGCCCAGCAGGGCGACCCCTACCGGTACGGCGCTGCCGGCCCCAGTGCGTTCGACTGCTCAGGCCTGGTCTACTACGCCACCCACCGCGCCGGCCTCAAGGGCGTGCCCCGCACCTCGAGTGCGCAGGCCAGCTACATGCGCCGCCTCCCCAAGTCAGCGATGAGGGCCGGTGACTTCGTCTTCTTCAGCAACGGCGGCCGGGTCTACCACGTCGGCGTGTACGTCGGCGGGAACCGCATCCTGCACTCGCCGTACTCCGGCACCCGGGTCCGCATCGAGCGCATCTGGACCAGCAACTGGTTCGGCGGCACTCTCCGCGGGCGCCGCTGACCGCGACACACCTGTGCGACAACCAGGGCCGCTTCCCGTTCGGGGGCGGCCCTGGTTCACACTTGTGCCCATGTTGTCTGCGCACCCTGCTCGCCCGGCTGTCCGCCGCGCTGCCGCCCTCGCACTGGCGGCTTCGCTCGCTCTCGCCTCGTGCGGTGGCGGTGACGAGAAGAAGAGTGCGAGCGGCGACCCGACCCCGACTCCGACGCCCGAGGTGGCGCTGGTCTCGCCGCTGACCGGAGAGGTCGTCACGACCCAGCCCAAGCACCCGATCGTGATCGTGAAGATCGACAACTCCTCCGCCTCCGCGCCCCAGGTCGGTCTGGGTAGCGCGGACCTGGTCACCGAGGAGCTCGTCGAGGGGGGAATCACCCGCCTCGCGGTGTTCTTCGACCGGAAGATCCCCGGTGCCGTCGGGCCGGTCCGCTCGATGCGGGCCACCGACATCGGAGTTGTGCGCCCCGCCAAGGCCGTCCTGGTGGCCAGCGGGGGCGCACCGCAGACGGTCAGCCGGGTGCGCTCGGCCAAGATCACCACCTTCACCGAGGGTGCACTCGGCTACTACCGCGACAGCGCCCGCTCTGCGCCGTACAACCTGATGATGCGGCTGGCGGAGCTGACCCGGACGATCAAGAAGGGCCCACGTCCCGCGACGTACCTACCGTTCGCCGAGGACGAGACCGCGTTCCCCCGGGGCCGCCGGGCAAGAGGGATCGACGCACAGTTCTCCTTCGGCAGCACCACGCGCTGGGAGTTCAAGGGCGGCAAGTACGTCAACACCAACTCGAATGCGGCCGAGGGCGACCGGTTCGAGCCGGACACCGTGCTGGTGCTGCGCGTGCGGGTGGGCGATGCCGGCTACAAGGACCCCGCGGGCAACCCGGTGCCGGAGACCCTCTTCACGGGGTCGGGCAAGGCGATGGTCTTCCACGGCGGCAGGCTCGTCCAGGCCAAGTGGAACAAGGCCGACTTCGGCTCCGAGCTCACGCTGACCGCCAAGGGCGCCGAACTGGCCCTCCCACCGGGCAAGGTCTGGATCGAGCTGGTGCCCGCTCAGGGCGGCAACGTCACCGTGCGGCGCTGACGCTCCCCGGGTCCGCGGTGGCGGCCTCGATCTGCTGACGCATCCCGCCGAGCACGAAGGCCAGGACGGTCTCGAGCTCCACGCTGGCCTTCTCCGGGTCCTCGGCCGTCGAGAGCTGGCTGCCGGCCGCCGACATCGCACCGAAGAACAGCCGGGCGAAGGTGTCGGTCAAGGACGGGGGGAACAGCTCGGGCGGGAGCACGCCGGCGACGAGCTCCTGCACGATCGAGTACGTCGTGCGCTCCTCCTGCTCGCGGTAGCGCTCGTAGCCGAGCACAGCCGGCCCTTCCTGGACGACGATGCGGCGGTACTCCATGCCCCGGGCAACGTCGAGGAACGAGCTGATCCCCGCGTTGACCTGGTCCCAGGGCTCCTTGGCCTGCTTGATGGCTTTGCGGATCGACTTCGTCGCGTCGTCCTCCACGCGGTCGAAGACGGCCTCGAAGAGGGCCTGCTTTCCGCTGAAGTGGTGGTAGAGGGCTCCCTTGGTGACCCGGGCCCCGGCGACGATCTCGTCCAGGCTGGTGCCGGCATACCCCTTGCGGCTGAACAGTTCACGCGCGACGTCGACGAGGGCCCGCTGGGTGGAGGCGGAGTACTGGGCGCGGCGGCTCGTGGTGCTTCGGGCTGCCTTGCGCAGGAGGTCCTGCGGGTTCACCTGGGGGTTCATTCCCCGAGCATAAGACCGACCAGGGGTACCCGTGGCGAGCGTCACGGCGCCGGAGTTTGCATACCGTCAGTACGTCACCGTACTCTCGGTATGTCCGAGTCGAATGGAGGTGTGGCATGTCCCCGACTGTCCGCTACCGCCGTGGCGAGGTCCTTCGGGAGGTCGTGAGGGCGGCTAACACCCGTCTCGACGGCTGGCTCCCAGACGACGTCGCAGGAGTCACGGAGACCTTCCGTGACGACCTGGACCTGATCGGCGCCCTGCAGCTGCACTGGCACACGCTGATGGCGGGCAACGTCGAGCGCGCGCTGGCCCAGGAGCCCGGCGAGACCACCTGGGCACTGAGCGACGAGGACACCACCCTCGAGCTGGTAGTGCTGCGGGCCTGGTACGCCGCGCGGCAGGAGCTTGCCGGGGTCCGGCTCGTTCTCGACGCCTACGGCGAGAGCCCCACGTCGGCCGAGATGGGCGAGGCTCTCGACGTCGCGAACCGCAAGGAATGGGCGCTGATCGCCGTCATGTCCGGTAAGGCCAGTGCTCAGGACTCCGACGCCGCCGAGGTCGGCCGCCACCTGGAGGCCAAGGCCCGTCGCTGGAAGTCCATGGCGCCCGACGACTCCGCCGAGCACCCCTCGCTGCGCGAGCGGTTGCGGCTCGCGTTCGCGGCCTGAGCGACCAGCCGCCCAGCGGCACAACTCCAAGACCGGAGGCCGGGACCGGGTCCCGCCCTCCTCCGACCGGCTCCGGCCGGCGCCACCTGAAAAATGCGGCCTCCCTCCGCAGGGCTCTCTCCCCTCGGCGCTGGTCGGGGCCGGCTCTCCTTACCTGGGTCCGGCACCGGCTGACGTCTGGTGACTCGCACGTAACCTTGAGGGCTGCAAGGATGGTGGCGTGGCCGCTGCTCCGAGCATTTCGTACTCGATCACCGTCCGTCTCGAGCTACCCGCCGGCGGTACGGCGACCAGCAGCCTGACCGCTGCTGTGGAGAAAGCGGGTGGCTTGGTCACTGCGTTGGACGTGACGGCGTCCGGCCATGACCGGCTGCGCATCGACGTGACCTGTGCGGCTCGCGACACCGACCACGCCGACGATATCGTCGAGGTGCTGCGTGGGATCGAAGGGGTGGAGGTCCACAAGGTCTCCGACCGGACGTTCCTGATGCACCTCGGTGGCACCATCGAGATGGCGGCCAAGCACCCGATCCGCAACCGTGACGACCTCTCGATGATCTACACCCCCGGGGTGGCCAGGGTGTGCGAGGCGATCGCGAAGAACCCCGACGACGCCCGCCGCCTCACCGTGAAGCGGAACGCCGTGGCTGTGGTCACCGACGGCTCGGCGGTCCTCGGGCTGGGCAACATCGGTCCGGCGGCGGCGCTGCCGGTGATGGAGGGCAAGGCCGCGCTGTTCAAGCGCTTCGCGGGCATAGACGCCTGGCCGCTCTGCCTCGACACCCAGGACACCGACGAGATCGTACGGACCGTGCAGGTGCTGGCCCCTGTCTTCGCGGGAATCAACCTGGAGGACATCTCCGCTCCGCGGTGCTTCGAGATCGAGGCGCGTCTGCGTGAACTGCTTGACATCCCGGTCTTCCACGACGACCAGCACGGCACGGCCATCGTGGTGATGGCGGCGCTGCGAAACGCCCTGCGGGTGGTCGGCAAGGACATCAGCAAGGTGCGAGTGGTGCTCAGCGGTGCGGGTGCGGCCGGCACCGCGATCCTGCGGCTGATGCTTGCCGGTGGGGCGACCGACGTGGTCGTGGCCGACATCGACGGCGTGATCCACCGATCACGGGTCGGGCTACACCCAAGCCTCACCTGGTTGGCGAACGCGACCAACCGCGGCGATCTGACCGGCACGCTGCGCGACGCTGTCAATGGCGCGGATGTCTTCATCGGGGTCTCGGCACCGAACCTGCTGACCGGAGACGACATCGCCACGATGGCGCCGGACTCGATCGTCTTCGCCCTGGCCAACCCCGTCCCCGAGGTCGACCCGCAGGAGGCTCACGCCTACGCCGCTGTGGTCGCGACCGGCCGTTCCGACTACCCCAACCAGATCAACAACGTGCTGGCCTTCCCGGGCGTCTTCCGCGGCCTGCTCGACGCGTCCGCCACGCGCATCGACGAGGCCCTGCTGCTCGCAGCCGCCGATGCCATCGCCAGCGCGGTGAGCGACGACGAGCTGAACGCCAACTACATCATCCCGTCGGTGTTCCACGCCGAGGTTCACACCGCCGTGGCCAGCGCAGTGCGGGCAGCGGCCGAGGCGGGATGAGCCCGGCGGCGCACCTGCTGGCGGCGGGGAGGTTGCTGATCGCCACGCCGATGCTGGTCGACCCCAACTTCGACCACACCGTCGTACTCCTGCTGGACGTGGACGACACCGGTGCCCTCGGCGTCGTACTGAACCGGCCCTCGCAGGTCTCGGTGAACTCGATCCTGCCGGACTGGTACGACCGGGTCGCGGCGCCCGACGTCCTCTTCCAGGGTGGTCCGGTGGCCACCGACTCGGCCCTGGCGGTCGCCTACCTCACCGGTCCCGATGAGGAGCCGATCGGCTTTCGCCGGGTCTTCGACACCACCGGGATCGTCGACCTCGACACTCCCGCGGAGCTGCTCACCAGCGTCCTGGAGGGGATGCGCGTCTTTGCCGGGTACGCCGGCTGGGGACCCGGTCAACTGCAGGCCGAGATCGACGAGGGCTCCTGGATCGTCGTGGACAGCGCACCTCACGACGTCTTCGGAGGTGCGCCCGAACTGCTCTGGTCCGCTGTGCTCCGCAGGCAGCCGGGCGAGCTGGCCTGGCTCTCGACGATGCCGCTGGACCCCACCCACAACTAGGCCCGGGTCTGCCCGGCCCGGGCCCCGACCGTCGGCCGTCGCTAGTAGACTCCTCCTCGTGAGCACCCAGCTGAGCCCCGGCGTCCAGACCATCGAGGACACTCGTACGTCGACCACTGACGGCGGGGACCATGAGCGCCTCTCGCATTACGTGGAGAAGGAGAAGCTCACCGAGGCGATGGTGATGGGGACACCCGTCGTGGCGTTGTGCGGCAAGGTGTGGGTGCCGAGCCGCGACCCGGAGAAGTACCCGGTCTGTCCTGAGTGCAAGGAAGTCTGGGAGCAGATGCGCGTCGACAAGAGCTGATCGCCCGCACCCTCCGGCCCGACGGATCGCACCCTGAGAGAGTCGTGACCAACCCACCCACGCCCACGCCCGCTAACCTTCCTCCCGCCTATCCCGACCGTGCCGCCTGGGGCACGGCCACCAAGCTGCGTGCCTGGCAGACCGATGCGGTCCAGCGATACTTCGCCACGCTGCCCCGGGACTTCCTCGCTGTGGCGACTCCCGGCGCAGGCAAGACGACGTTCGCGCTGTCCGTCGCCGCGGAGCTTCTCTCTCGCCGGCTGGTCGACCGCCTCGTCGTGGTGGCACCGACCGAGCACCTCAAGACGCAGTGGGCCGATGCGGCCGGGCGAGCGGGCATTCCGATCGACCCGTCCTTCTCCGTGGGCTCGGGCAAGACGAGCAAGGACTTCGTCGGCGTGGCCGTCACGTATGCCGGTGTCGCCACGAACCCCCTCGCGATGAGGATCCGCACCGAGCGTTTCAAGACGCTGGTGATCCTGGACGAGATCCATCACGCAGGTGACGCGATGTCCTGGGGTGAGGCCTGCCGGGAGGCGTTCGAGCCTGCGCACCGAAGGCTCGCGCTGACCGGCACCCCCTTTCGCTCCGACATCAACCCGATCCCGTTCGTGTCCTACGCCGACAACGAGGAGGGGGTGAAACAGAGCGTCGCGGACTACACCTACGGGTACGCGCACGCCCTGGCCGACCACGTCGTACGACCGGTGCTCTTCATGGCCTACTCCGGGCAGATGCAGTGGCGGACCCGGGCCGGCGACGAGGTCGCGGCCCGTCTCGGCGAGCCGCTGACCAAAGACCTGACTGCCCAGTCACTCCGTACCGCGCTCGACCCCGACGGCTCGTGGATCCCCGCGGTGCTCGCGGCCGCCGACACCCGCCTGACCGAAGTCCGGCGGCACGTGCCCGACGCCGGGGGGCTGGTGATCTGCACCGACCAGGACTCGGCCCGGGCGTACGCGCGGATCCTCGCGGCGATCGCGGGGGAGAGGCCGACCGTGGTGCTCTCCGATGAGAAGGGCGCCTCGAAGAAGATCGCCACGTTCACCGAGGGCGACGACCGCTGGATGGTTGCGGTGCGGATGGTGTCCGAGGGCGTCGACATCCCGCGTCTCGCCGTAGGCGTCTACGCCACCACCACGACCACCCCACTCTTCTTCGCTCAAGCTGTCGGCCGGTTCGTCCGCGCTCGACGACGGGGGGAGACGGCTTCGGTCTTCCTGCCCTCGACCGGACAGTTGCTCGGGCTGGCCGCGGACATGGAGGTCGAGCGGGACCACGTGCTCAAGCGGCACATCACCGGCGAGGACGACATCTTCGCCGCCGAGGAACAGCTCATCGCCGAGGCGAACGCGGCAGAAGGTGCGCTGGAACAGCAGCTGCCCTTCCTGGCGTTGGGGTCCGACGCCGTCTTCGACCACGTGCTGTACGACGGGTCCGCCTTCGGACACGCGGGGGAGGTGCACGTCGGATCGGAGGAGGAGATGGACTTCCTCGGCATCCCCGGGCTGCTCGAGCCCGAGCAGGTGCGTGACCTGCTCCGCAAGCGGCAGAGCGACCGCGCCAAGACCCGCCTCGTACCCGAGGTGCAGGAGGTGGCCGCGCACGAGCAGCTGACCCTCCTGCGCCGCGAGCTGAACGGTCTCGTCGCGGCCTGGAACCACCGGACCGGGCAGCCCCACGGGGTCACCCATGCCGAGCTGCGACGGGCCTGCGGTGGACCGCTGGCCGCGGTCGCCACCGCCGAGCAGCTTCAGGCCCGCATCGACCGGTTGCGGGAGTGGGCGGCCCGGCGTACCGGCTAGGGCAGGGGCTGTCGGGCTACTGCACGGCGGTGATGCGCAGGATGCCGCTGAGTGTGCCCTGGTAGAGCACCCGCCCCGGTGCCGTCGTACCGGCCATCTGGAGCGGGTCGAGACCGGTGGTCGCTCCGATGACCTGCTCGGTGATCAGGGCGCCGGTCTCAGGGTCGACGACGGCGTAGGAGATCGTGTCGGCGTGGCTCGCCTCGATCTGGTCGCCGAGCGGGTTGTGCCGAGTGATGGTCGTGATGGTGCCGTCCGCGATCGAGAGCTTGGGAACCGCGGCCGAGCGAACGGAGTTGTCCCAGACCACGTCGCAGCCCTTCTCGTCGGCTCGCACGTCCACGCGAGTCAGGCCACCGCTGAAGACCGCGGTCGCCGGTACGGCGGGTCCGGCGTCGTCGGGCGTCGCCGGGTAGGGGTAGCCGTAGGTGCTGGCGACGAAGACCGACCGGCCAGCACCGATGGGGGAGTTCTCCGAGCCGGCACCACCAGCGAGCAGCACCGGAGTCGTGCACAGCACGTTGCCGCTGGCCACCTTCACCACGATCAGGCTCACCTGGGTATCGGCGTTGTCGACGATCGCGAGGTAGGCGCCCCCGGGGGCTCTCCCCTTGCGCTCGTTGGACTCAGAGTTCTCCTTGGCCGATCCGAAGAAGGTCGGGGTGGAGCCGCTGCCCCAGCTGAGCATGCCGGGCTTGCGGGCCGAGCCGCGATCGTAGGGGACCCGGAAGCGGACCACCGGCTGACCGGCCTTGTCCTCGGCGAGGAGGTACAGGGCGTGCGTGGTGGTAACCGCCGTACCGTCCGGCGAGGACGCGATGCTGTTGGCGACCCGCTCGCCGGCGGGGAGCGCGAGGTGGGTGACCGCGCCGGTTGCGGTGTTCGCCACTCCGACGGTGCCGCCGGCGGTCGCGTACCAGATCTTGCCGTCGTAGGCAGGCGTGAGGCTGGTGACAGAGTCGCCGGCCGGGACCCCCGCACCCAGCGGAGTCGTCTCGGTGACCGCGAGCTGCCACAGGCCCAGGGCGTTCTTGCTGTGCGCGACCCGGACCATGCTGTTGGTGCCGTCGACGAGCACCAGCCGGTCGGCCTGGTCGAGGAAGGCGTACACGCCGCCGAGCAGGCTTCCGCTGCTCAGTGCGAGCTTGGCCAGCGGAAGACCGGACGACTTGTCGAGCAGGTAGACCTGGGGCTTGCGGTCGGAGATCTGCGTGCAGAGCGCGACGGGGTAGCCGTCCGAGCCGACGAGCACGGTGGGGCAGGCGGCTCCCAGCGTGATGGGCAACGCGTTCACCGGACCGGTGCCCGGGCCTGGCAGCGGCGTGGTGTCCGAGGCGCCGCTGTCACCGTGCATCGATCCGGTCCCGGTCGGGCCGTCGTACGGGTTGTCGGCCAGCTGCGGACCGAACGCCGAGGTGGAGGCGAAGCTGGGGGCGGCGAGCGCTACGGCCATCAGGGCGACCAGGCCGGCCAAGCAGCGAGCGGGGGTCATCTCAGGTTCCTCCAGGCGACGACAGGCGCTAAGACAGTCAATGTGAGATGTCGCGACAGTAAGACATCTCGCCGAGTTTGTATAGCCCTGCGAATCTGGGCGGGCGGGATAGTCTCGGCGCATGGCAGCCGAGACGTCGCAGACCTTGGATCGGGGACTGCGCGTGCTCGGGGTGCTCGCCTCCACGCCCCACGGACTGACGGTGACCGAGCTTGCCGCGCAGGTCCAGGTGAACCGGACCGTGGTCTACCGGCTGATCACCACGCTGGAACAGCATGGCCTCGCTCGGCGTGACGCGGGCGGCCGGCTGCACGTCGGGCACGGCGTACTGGCTCTGGCCCGGGGGCTGCAGCCGGTCCTGCGCGATCTCGCCAGCCCGGTGCTCCGTGACCTCGCCGAGGATCTCGGTGCTACGTCGTACCTGACGGTCGCCGACGGTGCGGAGGCGTTGGCGATTGCGGTCGTCGAGCCCACCTGGACCGACTTCCACGTCGCCTACCGGGTCGGTGCCCGGCATCCGCTCGAGGTCGGCGCCGCAGGGAAGGCCATTCTGCTCGGGCGGGACGGCGGCACCGCACGCTTCGCCCAGACCGAGGGTGAGCTGCAGACCGGTGCCAAGGGCCTGGCCGCACCCGTGCTCGGCGTCGAGGGGCTGGAGGCCTCGGTCGGCATCGTCACCCTGGGCGAGCTGGACACCGGGCTGGTCGCGCCGCGGGTGGTTGAGGCTGCCGCCGAGGTCGCCCGGCGGCTGTCCTAGCCCGCTCGCAGGCGTGCCCCTGGGCCCGGCTGCACCCGGACGTCACGGGGGCGCTCGACGCGGTGCCCGCGGTCGCACTCCAGGACGACCTGGACCTGCGCGCCGCAGTCGCGGTGCGCGAACTCGACCGGCGGCCCCTCGGGGTCGGCGAGATAGCGGTTGCCCCAGTCGGCGATGGCCACCAGGACCGGGTAGAGGCTCAGGCCCTTCTCGGTCAGGCGGTACTCGTGACGCTCGCGCTGGCCGTCCAACCGGTACGGCGCCTTGCGCAGGATGTCGTGCTGGACCAGGAGGGCGAGCCGGTCGGTCAGCACCTGGCGGGGGATGGCGGTCCGGACGCGCATGTCCTCGAAGCGGCGAATGCCGTTGAAGACCTCGCGGATCACCACGAAGGTCCATCGCTCGCCGAGCACGGCCATGGACCGGCCAACGGTGCAGTTGTCGGCCGAGTAGGCCAGGGCGGTAGGGGTGCCTGTGGTCACTGTCACAGGCTAAGTCCTGTTGACAGACTCAGCAACCCAAGGCACGCTCGGTTCATGACCCAGACCCAACCCGAGTTCGCCACCGAGTCGCGAATCGTCAAGTGGATCCGTCCCGGCCAGGAGGACATGTCTCGCCTGGCTCAGCTCGACGGCCTGGGGCAGCTCCAGGCGATGGTCGAGGGAACTGCGGCCCGGCCCCCGATCATGGACACCCTCGACTTCTCCGACTTCCGTCCCGAGCTGGGACGGGTGGTCGTGGAGATGCGTGCCCAGGAGTTCCACTACAACCCGCTCGGGGTGGTCCACGGCGGTGTCATCTCGGCGATGCTCGACACTGCGGCAGGCTGCTCGGTGCACTCCACGTTGGCCGTCGGCGAGGCGTACACCTCGTTGGACCTGACGGTGAAGTTCCTGCGCGCCGTCACGACCGAGTCGGGGATGCTGCGCTGCGAGGGTCGGGTTCTCCAGCGCGGACGCCGTACGGCGCTTGCCGAGGCTCAGCTCTTCGACGAGCGCGGCAGGCTGCTGGCGCATGCCACCTCGAGCTGCATGATCTTCAGCTGACCTGCGAAGCCTCCATCAGGGGCAGCACGCGGTAGGGGATCTGGGTCGCGAGTGCGATCACCGTCGACGAGCGCACGATGCCCTCGAAGGACACCACGCGGTCGATGACGCGCTGAAGGTCGGCATTGGACCGGGCGACCAGACGGGCCCACATGTCGCCGGCTCCGGTGATCGTGAAGGCCTCGAGGACCTCGGGGATGCCGCCCAGGTACGCCGCCACCACGTCGTGTCCGGACCCCTGCCGGATCTCCAGGGTCAGGAACGCGGTGACCGGGTAGCCCAACGCCTCGGGGGAAAGGGTGGGTCCCCAGTCCCGGATCACGCCGGAGCCGCTCAGCTTGTCCAGCCTTGCCTGCACCGTCCCGCGGGCCACGCCGAGCCGCCGGGAGGCCTCCAGGACGCCCACGCGAGGCTCGTCGGCGAACAGACGGATCAATGTGGCGTCAAGATCGTCCATTGGACCCTCAATCAGTAGTCAAGTTGTATAGCCTCACATCGTACTGTTGCACAGGTTGCTCCCCTCAAGCGAGAGTCGGGTCATGACCGCGCAGCAGCTGACCCCCGACGAGTTGAAGGCCGACCTGACCCTGGAGCAGCTCAAGCAGCTGGTCGGACTGGTCGAGTACGACGCCACGAACGACCCCTTCCCGGTAACCGCGATGGATGCTGTCTGCTTCGTGGTCGGCAACGCGACGCAGACCGCGACGTTCTACCAGCTCGCGCTCGGCATGGACCTCGAGGCGTACCGCGGGCCTGAGAACGGGTTCCGGGAGTCGAAGTCGTACGTGCTGCGGAGCGGCTCGGCCCGGTTCGTCTTCACCGGGGCGGTGACCCCCGACAGCCCGATCGCCGACCACCACCGCCGGCATGGTGACGGGGTCGTCGACCTCGCCTTGGAGGTGCCTGACGTGGACAAGTGCATCGAGCACGCCCGGTCCGTCGGAGCGGTCATTCTCGACGAGCCGCACGACGTCACCGACGAGCACGGCGTCGTCCGCATGGCCGCCATCGCGACGTACGGCGAGACCCGGCACACCCTGGTCGACCGCAGCAGGTACGACGGTCCGTACCTGCCCGGCTACGAGGCGCGAGCCACCACGGTGACCCGCAGGGAGGGCCACCCCAAGCGGCTCTTCCAGGCGGTCGACCACTGTGTCGGCAACGTCGAGCTCGGCCGGATGGACGAGTGGGTCGAGTTCTACAACAAGGTCATGGGGTTCACCAACATGGCCGAGTTCATCGGGGACGACATCGCGACGGACTACTCCGCGCTGATGTCGAAGGTCGTCGCCAGCGGCAACCACCGGGTGAAGTTCCCGCTCAACGAGCCTGCCGTGGCCAAGCGGAAGTCGCAGATCGACGAGTACCTGGAGTTCTACGACGGCGCAGGATGTCAGCACATCGCGCTGGCGACCGGCGACATCCTGCGCACTGTCGACATCCTGCGCGAGAACGGCATCGAGTTCCTCGACACCCCCGACTCGTACTACGAGGACCCTGAGCTTCGTGAGCGCATCGGCAAAGTGCGCGTCCCCATCGAGGAGCTGAAGAAGCGCAAGATCCTCGTCGACCGGGACGAGGACGGCTACCTGCTCCAGATCTTCACCAAGCCCATGGGCGACCGGCCGACGGTCTTCTACGAGTTCATCGAGCGGCACGGCTCGCTCGGCTTCGGCAAGGGCAACTTCAAGGCGCTCTTCGAGGCGATCGAGCGCGAGCAGGAGCTGCGCGGCAACCTTTGAGGTTGCCCGGGCTCCTACCGCGCCCTACCCGGCCTCAGAACGGCGGCGGGCCAAGGATCTCGATCGCGCCGGTCTGCTCGGCAGCCGCCCGGATCCGATCGAAGTCGACGGGGATCGCGGTGCTGCCCTCGGGCGCGGGCTCACTGGCGAGGCGGTAGAACGCCTCGTCGACGCCGGGCGTCTGGATGGTCAGCATGCGGGTCGTCTCCGACACCACCATGAAGGCGTGCGGTGCTCCGCGGGGGATGACCACGACGCCTCCCGTGGACAGGGAGCGGCGCTCGCCGTCGAGGTCGAGCAGGATCTCGCCGTCGAGGATGTAGAACGTCTCGTCGCTGGCAGGGTGCTGGTGCACCGGGGTGACCTTGCCCTTCTCTCCCACGAACTCGAACAGCAGGAATGCCCCGCCGGTCTCGTCCGACGTCGCCTTCCAGGTGTGCAGCCCACCCCCGCAGAACCATCTCTGCTCACCCTGGCCGCCATCCCGAACCGTCACCGCAAGGGTCTTCATCTCGTCCACCTCTCCTTTATGGGACTTGAGTCCCATAAAGAAACTACGGTACCGTGAGGATCATGTCAACCGCGTACGAGGGGTCGGGTCGCGTACAGCAGAAGCTGCGCACCCGCAACGAGCTGGTCACCGCCGCCAGGAGGCTGATCACCCAGGGAGGCAACCCGCCGACGGTCGAGGAGGCCGCGGCGGCAGCCTCGATCTCTCGAACCACGGCCTACCGCTACTTCCGCAGCCAACGCGACCTCCTCGCAGCGGCTCACCCAGAGGTGGAGCTCACCAGCCTCCTGACCGAGGACGTCGGCGACGACCCGGAAACCCGCCTGATGGCCGTCGTCAGCGGCTTCATCGCCATGCTCCGCGAGAGAGAGCAGGCGCAGCGGACCATGCTTCGGCTGTCGCTGGAGCCTTCCACCACTCCCGACCAGCTGCCGCTGCGGCAGGGCCGGGCGATCGGGTGGTTCGAGGACGCGCTCGCTCCGGCATCGCGCCTGCTTACCCCGGCCGGCGTCCGTCGGCTCGCCGTCGCGGTGCGCAGCGCCGTCGGGATCGAAGCGTTCGTCTGGTTGGTCGATGTGGCCGGGCTCAGCCGCGACGAGGCAGCAGAGTCGATGCTCTGGTCAGCCCGCGCCCTGGCCAGGGACGCCCTGAGCCAGAGCCACTAGCGGTCTGAGGAACGGGCACACTGGGTGCCATGAGGTTCTCCGCGATGGGCGCGCTCAGCCTGGTAGTGGTCCTGGCTGCCTGCGGGGAAGCCACCGACAGGCGTTCGGCGCCTGGCCCCTCGTCGAGTCCCACCCAGATGGGGACACCGGCGGGCACCTCATCCAGTGGCGTCGTCCTGCTCAGGGACGCAGACAGCGGACGTACGATCCACCTGCCCAGCGGTGGCATGGCCACCATCATGCTCGGCCAGGGCATCATGGCCTGGTCGGAGCCGGTGGTCACGGGGACAGCCGTGACGGTGATCGAGCAGGTCTCCGACGCCGCGACCGAAGCGCGCACCTGGGACGTGACCGCCGTTGAGGCTGGCACTGCCCAGGTGCAACTCACGGGGAGCCCGATCTGTCGCGGGGCGACCCCGCCCTGCGCGGCTCCGGACGGCGTCTGGGCGGTCGACTTCTCGGTGACCCGCTGACGCCGGTCGTCGCTGCTACGGAGCGCTCTGCAACGCGATCCTCTCCACGATGTCCTTCTGGGCCTTGATCTGCGCCGAGGTGGACGCGGGACTCACCCGGATGGTCTCTGCGGTCAACATCGCGCCACCGAAGGTCGCGTCCACCACGCCGTTGCCGTCGGTGTCCACCATCGAGTCGAGCCTGACCGACCCGTTGGCGAAGTTCAGCCAGGCGCCCAGCGCCATCTGGTCGAAGATCACGTCTGCCGGGGACTTGGCTGGAGCGTTGAGCACCTTGGCGGCCTGAGCCCTCGTGGAGGCGGGGGTACGCTCGCTGAAAACCAGGCTCAGGTAGTTCGCGATATCCAGGTAGCACTGCAGCTGCGCGGGCGTGAAGTCGTTCGGGCTCTTGTTCCGGTACTGGTTCAGCCACCAGCCATGACCCTTGGAGTTGGTGGCGTTGCCGGTAACCAGCACCACGGCACTGTCGGTCGCGGAGCCACCGTCGTCGTCGTCCACCGTCACATCAAGGTTGTACAGGCAGGCGTCTGCATACGAGTGCGTCGCCTCGTGGCTGACGTCGCGGGGCTGCACCGTCGGGCTCAGGGCAGGATCTGTCACCGGCGGGTTCACCAGGTCGGTCAGGCTGGTCGGCGTCTCGCCGTTCAGGAGTCCGTCCCAGTCCCAGGTGAAGGTCAGGTCGTCCGAGCCCGGGTCCTGAGACGAGGCCGGCACGGTGAGCGGTTCGCCCGCCTTGAGGATGAACGCAGACACGCCGTCATACACCTGCTCACCGGAGGTGTCGATGACCGAAGTCGGCGCCACGTTGGCCACGACGGCGTCGCCGTTGCTGCTGTGGGCGCCGGAGTCGTCGTCGGTCACGGTCGCGGTGACGGTGTAGGTGCCGTTGTCGCCGTAGGTCACCGTTGCCTCGATCGAGCCGGTGTCGGGTGTCGAGCCACCGGTGTCACCAGGCGTCTTCCCGCCCTGGGTCACCGACGGCGCCGGTGCGGCGTCGGGGACGTCGGATGAGCCGAAGTCGATGCCCGCGGTGTAGGTGTCCAGCCAGCCCGGGTCGAAGAACGTTGCGGACACGGTGCGGGTGTCGCCCTCCTTCATCCCGGCAAGGTCTGACAGGTCGATGGTCACGCTCGGGCTGACGTTCGTGGTGTTGAAGGTCACCGACGCGGTGTCGGTGTAGCCGGAGCTGTTCGTGACCTGGAGACCGACCGTGCGCGAGCCGTTGTCGCCGTAGGCCCAGACCGGGCTGGATGACGTGGAGTCGTCGTACGCGCCGTCGTTGTCCAGGTCCCAGGCGTAGCTGAGGGTGTCGCCCGCGTCGCCTCCAGTCGTGCTGGCCGAGGAGTCGAACGCGATGTCGGTGCCCTCGGGAGTGTCGGCGACGGGGGCAATCTCGGCGCTCGGCGAGCAGTCCGCCGGGGTGCCGTTCCCAACGGTCGGGGTCGAATCGTTGTCTCCGTCCGGTCCGGCGTCGGTGCCCAGATCGTGGTCGGCGAAGACCTTCCACAGGCGGCAGTAGTTCTGGCCGCGCAAGAACGTCGCGGTAGGCGCGAGCACAAAGTCGGCGAGCAGGTAGCCGTTGCGGGCATCGGCGAAGCTAGGCGAGTCGGGGGTGAGCTTCATCCCGCGTCACGATCCGACGTTCGTGCCGGTCCTTCCCGTCGTTCTGGCCGTACTTATCGATCAGCGCCTCGCGACTGGCCCACATCATCGTCGACCAGATCTCGCCGTCACTGTGCACCTGGCAGCCGTCGCTGTCGATGTTGCACAGGTCGGCGTAGGTGTAGGTGCTGGTGTCGTAGGCCGTGCTGCGGATGCCCCGGGTGTAGTTGCCGTTGTTGTACTCGCCATAGACCGGGTCATTGTTGATCGAGGTGGCCAACGCATCGCTCCAGCCCTCTCCAAGAGCCCCGGACTGGAGACCGCCGGAGAGGTTGGTGTCGGAGATGATCCGACCCGAGATGCCGTGGGCGTACTCGTGGATGACGGTGTCCCGGTTGTTGGCGCGCTGGGTGAAGCGCGTGCCTCCTACGGAGCCGACGTACATCTGCATCCGGGGCTTGTTGCCGTCGGAGCCGTTGGTGGTGAAGTTGGCGTTGTTGAGGCACCGGATCGCATCGCCATCGTCATTGGTGCACTGTTCCCCCGTGAAGTTGGCGTCGGACTCGGCCTCGACGGCGTCGCCGTCGGAGCCGCCGTTGCCGAAGTTGTCGTTCTGGAAGTTGCGGGCGGACTCGGTGAACCCGAGGCCGTAGGCGTAGTCGTGGAACCAGTTCGTGTAGTAGAAGAGCTGGGTCACCACGGCGTCGCGGTCGGCGCCGCTCAGCGGCAGATCCGTCTCGGCGCCGGTCCCGTTGCCCCACGCGTCGCCCCAGGTGAAGTCGAAGTGCTGGTCGGCGTTGTGCGGTTGGTCGCTGCCGTCCCCGTCAGCCGCGTTGTCGCCTTCCGCGTCCTGGTAGGTGTTGGTGTTGTTACCGCTGGTGGTGTCGCTTCCGGCGTCCACCCACGGGGCCGGGAAATCCTGCTGGCTGCGTCCCCCCGCCTCGGGGTCGTCGCCGGGGAAGACCGTGCCGTGGGCGTCGTTCGACACCCCGTTGTTGCGCAACAGGATCTCGCCGGTGCCCGCATCGACGAGCACCGTGTAGTCGGCATTGCTGGCGACATCGGCGTCGACCTGCCAGGCGGCCCGCACGCCCGCGTCGGTGTCGACGTTGACCAGGGTCGCGGTAACCGGGGTGCCGTCGTAGTCGGGCACGGCCAGGGTGTTCTCGAAGCGACGGGTCTTGCCCTCGTTGGCGAGTCGCTCGCCCTTGTCGAGGTCAGCCCGCGGCCGCAGGTCCGCGCCTGCCGCGGCAACCGCGTCGGCGGCGGACACGGCTGGCGCGGGAGCAGTGGCGTCCGGAACGAGCGCGCCTCCGGCCATGAGCACGCGTCCCGCGGCGTCGACGACGACCAACAAGGTGGCGCCGAAGACGTCTCGGCCTTGGGCGGTCTGTTGGTAGCGCAGGAACGTGGCCGCCGGAGTGCGGTCGGCCATCGTCAGGCGAAGGTCGGCCGCCTCGGTTTCGGCGAGTCCGAAGAGCGCGGGTTGGCTCACCACGAAGTCGCGGGCGATGGTGTCGGCGGGAGCAGTGGCCGGCCCGGTCAGCGTGCCGTCCTGGCGGAAGACCGAGTGGGCCGTCCCGCTGTCGGACCAGCTTGCCTGGGCACCCTCACCGAGCGCGGCGACCGCACGCCGCTGAGTCGCCGAGGGCCGGTAGTCCCTGCGGTTGAAGCGGTTGTCGATGTCGGGGCGGCCGCCCTCGGTTCTCGCTAGCCGGTCGGGGCGGTTGGCCGGGCCGTCGGGGCGGCTCTCGGCGGCGGCCGGCAGTTGGGCGACCGCCAGTGGGACGAGCACGCCCACGGTGGTGCTGACGGCGAGCAGGCGCAAGCGGTTCCGGGTCCGCGACATTGCTTCCTCCACGAGATAGGACAACCTGGCGCCAGAATCGTCCTTCCGTGGCTGCTCGCCTATGGCCCGAACGGGCTATTCAGGCAGCTCTTGAGCGAGGGAGCCGGGTCCGGTTTCCGGCTCGGTTCAGAGCACCTTGGAGAGGAACTCCTGGGTGCGCTCGTGCTGGGGGTTGCCGAGCACCTCGCGGGGGTCGCCCTCCTCGACGATGACGCCGCCATCCATGAAGACCAGCTTGTTCCCGACCTCGCGGGCGAACCCCATCTCATGGGTGACCACCATCATCGTCATCCCGTCGTAAGCGAGCTGGTTCATCACCTGGAGCACGTCGCCGACCAGCTCGGGGTCCAACGCGCTGGTCGGCTCGTCGAAGAGCATCATGTCGGGGTCCATCGACAGCGCGCGAGCGATGGCGACGCGCTGCTGCTGCCCGCCCGAGAGATGCGCCGGGTAGGCATCCTGCTTGCCCAGCAGACCCACCCGGTCCAGGTTGGCCAGGGCGTGCTGGGTGGCCTCGTCCTTGCTCCGCTTGCGGACGCGCCGCTGAGCCAGGGTGAGGTTCTGCAGCACCGTCAGGTGCGGGAACAGGTTGAACTGCTGGAAGACCATGCCGATGCGGGACCTGACGTCGTCCAGGTCGGTCTCCGGGTCGGTGATGTCGATGCCCTCGACCAGGATGGTGCCCGAGGTCGGCTCCTCGAGCCGGTTCACGCAGCGCAGCAGAGTGGACTTGCCGGACCCGGACGGGCCGATAACGCAGACGACCTGTCCGTTGTCGACGTGGAAGTCGATCCCCTTGAGGACCTCGTTGTCCCCGAAGTACTTGTGCAGGTTCTTGACCTCGATGGCTGCCGTCATGGTCATCTCGCCTTCTGCTGCCGGCGCTCGAGCCCGGCGACAACCTGGGTCAGCGGCAAAGTGATGATCAGGTAGCAGACCCCGGCAGCGATCAGCGGAGTCGCGTTACCGGTGCTGCTGAGGACGTCTCGCGCAAAGGTGGTCAGCTCGCGGTCGCCGGCCTGGACGCCGATGGCCGCGAGCAGCGCGGTGTCCTTGATCAACAGCACGAACTCGTTGGTCAGCGGCGGGATGACGATCCGAAACGCCTGCGGCATGACGACCGAGACGGTGGTCCAGCTGCCGCTCATGCCGAGCGACCGGGCTGCCTCGGCCTGTCCCTTCGGCACCGCCTGGATGCCGGCCCGCAGCGTCTCCGCCATGTAGGCCGCGGAGACGAAGATCAGGGCGAGCACGCCCGATCCCGAGAACCCGCCGGGAGGCTGCCACTGGAACGCCAGCGGCACCCCGAGCCCGAAGAAGACGATGACGAGCAGCGCGGGAAGCCCTCGGAAGATCTCGATGTACGTCGTGGCGAGCCAGCGGTAGGGCGCCACCGCCGACATCCTCATCATGGCCAGGACCATGGCGAGCGCCAGGCCACCGCCGAACGCGATCGCCGTGTAGATGACGGTGTTCCGCGCACCGATGGTGACGATCTCGGGCCACAGGCCCTTCATCACCTCGGTGTCGAAGAAGTTCGTCTTGATCGCTGCCCAGTCGGCGGCGGACGCGACCGCCGCGATGAGCGCGACCAGCACGGCGTACAGCACGCCCTGGGTCGCGCGCCGCCGAGTGGACCGCAACATGGGTCAGCTGACCTTGAAGTACTTGTCGAAGATCTCCTGGTACTTGCCGCTGTCCCTCAGAGCCTGCAACTGGTCGTTGATCGCCGTGACGAGATCTTCGCTGCCGGTCTTCTTGAAGGCGAACCCGTAGGACTCGCCGGTGGCGTACTGCTCGACGATCTTGTACTTACCGTCGGTGGTGTGCTCGAGGTTCACCGGAAGGTCCTGCAGCATCGCGTCGACGCTGCCGCCCTTGAGCGCCAGGAACATCGCCGAGTCGTCGGGGAAGCTGGTGACCTTCGCGTCGGGGGCGTTCTCCTCGGCGTACGACTTGCCGGTCGTCCCGGTCTGCACGGCAACCTTCTTGCCGGCGAGGTCACCGATCGAGGCGATGTCAGAGTCGGCTGGAACCAGCAGCGACTGCTCCGAGTCGTAGTAGGGCTCGGAGAAGGTGAGCTTCTGCTTGCGCTCGTCGGTGATGGTCATCGCGCTCGCGGCCATGTCGCACTGGCCGGAGTTGAGCGCCAGACCGCTTTGCAGCGGGTCGAAAGCAGAGTCGATCGCCACGAGCTTGAGGTCGAGCGCCTTGGCGATCTCGGTCACCAGGTCCCCGTCGAACCCCGTGTACGTCGAACCTTCGATGACGTCGAACGGTTCGTACGGCGCGTCGGAGCAGACGGTGAGCGAGCCGCTCTTGATCGTCTTGAGCCCAGTATCAGTCCCGGTCGGGCTGTCGTCGCCGCAGCCGGCGAGGGGGAGGGCGAACAGGGCCAGGGCGGCCAGAGCCGTCAGCTTGCGTGGAGTCATTCCCGCACCCTATTGGGTGGTGTGAGCAGCCGCGCAACACCGGTCGATGACGATTTCGTCTCGAATCCGAGACCTGGGACCGGCCTAGGCCGGGTCAGGGCTAAGCGAGACGCCCTTGTTGCGCGAGATGCCCACCAGGGCTCCCCAGATGAAGTCCGCGAGGTAGCCGGCGACGGAGGCCCGGGTCATCGTCCGGTGGGCTAGCCACCACTCGCCCGTGGACAGGCCGAGGCCCACGACCCCCTGGGCCCACGGCTCGGCCCCTCCAGGGTCGACGCCGAGTCCGACCATGGTCTCTCGCAGGCTGTGGGCGATCGCGGCCGCCACTGCCGCCTTGCCGTCCGCGAGCGGGTCCGAGCTGGCGCTGACGCGGTGCTGAACCAGCAGGAGAAAGACCTGCGGATGCTCCTCGATGACCTCGAAGTAGGCGGTCACGGCGTCGTACACCCGCGACCGCATCGGCTGATCGGAGACCAGGTGTGGCGCGATGCGCTCCAGCACCTGGGCAGCGCCCCACAGGCCCACTGCGGCGTGCAGGTCTGCCTTGTCGCTGAAGTAGCGGTAGAGCACGGGCTTCGAGACGCCTGCCACCCGGGCGATCTCGTCGATGGACGCCTCGCGCCCGTGCCGGTCGATCGCAGCGACGGCGGCGGCCACCAGGTCGGCGCGCCGGGCCTCGCGATGGCTGTCCCAGCGGGTGCTGCGGCCGTCTCCCGCGCCGGTGGTTGCTGAGTCCTTGACTCGTCGGGTCACGAGACGCATCCTAGCAGGGTAGACGTTACTGAGAGTTACAGGATCGCACTCTGGAGGTCGCACCGTGTCCGTCGTCTCCGAAAGGCTACTGAGCTCATCCGCCCGCCTGTCCTACGATCCCGAGGTCGACATCGACTGGGACGCGCCCGCCGTTGAGGGCTTGTGGTGGATGCCTCCCGAGCGCATGTCGCTCTACGGTACGTCGCTGTGGGAGAAGCTCTCACCGGAGCAGCGGATAACACTGTCCCAGCACGAGGTCGCCTCCATCGCAGGGGTCGGCCTGTGGTTCGAGATCGTGCTGATGCAGCTGCTGCTCAAGGACGTCTACCGGAGCGACCCGCGCGAACCCCGAACCCAGTACGCCCTGACCGAGATCGGCGACGAGACCCGCCACTCGGTGATGTTCGGAAGGGCGATCGGGACGTTCGGCGTCCCCGCGTACGGCCCGCACCCGGCGGTCCGCCGGATCGCCCCGCTCTTTCCGACGATCGCGCGCGGCGCAAGCGCGTACGTCGGGATCCTGATCGGTGAGGAGCCGGCCGATCGTCTGCAGCGGGAGATGATGCGAGACGACAGAGTCCAGCCGCTGGTGCGCATGGTGTCGCGCATTCATGTGGTGGAGGAGGCTCGGCATGTGACCTTCGCGCGCGACGAGCTGGAGAAGGCGACCCGGAACCTGGGCCGGGTCGAGCGCGAGTGGCACCAGCTCGTGGCCGCCCAAGCGGCGTACGTCATGATGCGGTCGCTGGTGAACCCTCACGTGTACGCCGCGGTCGGTATCGACCCGGGCGAAGGGCGTCGAGCGGCCCTGGCCAACCCCTCCTATCGGGAGACGATCCGGTGGATGGGCGAGAAGGTGATGCCCTTCATCCAAGAACACGGCATGGTCGGGAAGAGGCACCTGAAGACTTGGCGGGCCTCGTTCCTGCTCTGAGACAGGGCCGCCCAGTCAGACGATGCGGTTCTCGAAGGCGAACGCGGCGGCGGCGGTCCGGGACGTCACCTCGAGCTTGACGAAGATGTTGCTCAGGTGGCGAGCCACCGTCTTCTCGCTGAGCACCAGCATCGAGGCGATCTCCGGGTTGGTCCTGCCGGCCGCGACCAGCCGGAGCACCTCCACCTCGCGGGCGGTCAGCCCGCCCGGGGCCTCGGGCCGGAGCAGCTGGGCGACCTCGTGCTCCGCTGGAGTCGCACCAAGTTCCGAGAAGGCTACTCGGGCCGCTTCGAGCTCGGCCACAGCGGAGTCCCCGTCGCCGAGCGCGAGCAAGGCTCGCCCCACCAGCGTTCTCGACCGGGCAGCCTGGTAGGGCGCCGAGAGACCAGCCCACAGCATGGTCGCGCGGCGCAGCTCCGGGAGACTCTCGGCAGGCTGACCTGTCCTGAGCAACAGGTGCCCGGCCGCGTAGCTGGTAGCTGCGTGGAGCGCTTCGCAAGGCAGGCCCGCCGTGATCGCGCGCAACTCCTCGACGGCGACTGCCGCGTCGCCATTCTCCTGCAGGGCGAGCAGCACCTCCACCGCCGCCGGCAGAACCTGCGTGCGCCCGATCGGGTCCCGGGGCTCGGCGAGCAGCCGGCGTACGGCGCTCAGCGCGGCGGAGTCGCGGCCCCGGGCCAGCCAGAGCAGGGCCAGGCCAGGCTGCGGCTCGTGGCCGTGCGTGAGGGCTGCCTGGTAGCACTCATCGGCCTCGGCGTACTCGCCGAGGAGGCGCAGCACATCACCACGCTCGCACAGTGCGCGACCGGCAGGCTCTGGGGTCTGTGCTTCGAGATAGCGCCGCGTGGCGCGGGTGAACTCGTCCAAGGCCTCGGGGTAGGCGCCCCGCAGGCGCATGATCTGGCCCCGATGCACGGCGCACTGTCCTGTGAACGGGATGAGCCCAGGCTGGCTGTCGCACCAGATGGTCAGCGCCGCCGTCCACTGCGCTGCGCGGCCGAAGTCCGAGAGGTCCTGGCAGGCCTCGACCAGAGCGCAGTAGAGCGTTCCGGCCAGCATTGGCGACACGTCGCCTGCGGTGATACAGGCCATCGCCTCGTCGAGCATCTCCAACCCGGCTTCAACGCTGCCGCTCCGTGTGGCGAGTCGGCCCTGCGCTGCCAAGCCCGTCGCAAGTAGGTCGGCATTGTTGAACCGGTGGCCGTAGTCGGTGATCGTCGCCGCCAGCTCCATGGCCTCGGGCCATTCGGCTGCTCCGATGTGCCGGAACATCCTGGTCACCTGCACGTAGCCGTGCTCGACTACATCTTCGGGGGACTCCTCCAGCAACCGCGCTGCGCGCGCCACCCAGCCACTCCCTACTGCGACCTCTCCGCTGGTGATGAGCCCCAGCGCCAGGTAGAACGAGGAGCGCACCGCAGCCAACGGGTCCCCGGCTTCCACGTGGGCTTGGAAGGCGCGCTGGTAAGCCATCACGTAGTCGTCCTTGCGCCCGAGTAGGAAAGCAGCGGCGCCGAGGTTGTCGAGGTCGTCGGCGCCGAGCGGGCCCGCTGCAGCGAGCGCGTCGTACGCCGCCACCCACTCGCGGCGCTCGAAGGCCAACCTCGCCTGGACGAGTTCCTCGACCACACCCATTGCCTCAGTCCTACCAGCATTCCGGTCATTCGTCATGCGGCCTGAGTGCTCCCCGTGGTGGCAGGTGTGCGTGCCAGGATCCGGCGCGCGACGTACTCCGCATCGCGGCCGACGCCGGCGAAGACCATCGAGCTGAACGAGTACTGGAAGCTGAGCCCGCAGAAGAAGAGGCCGGGTGCGTCTGCGACGACCCCGCGATGCTCGACCGGGAAACCGTCCACACCCATGATCGGCAGCTTGACCCAGTCGTAGACCTGCTTGAAGCCGGTGCACCACACGACGTTCTGTACGTCCAGCACCCGGCCGTCGTCGAGAACGGGCCGCCCGTCAGAGACCCCCGAGACACGCGACTCGATCCGTTCGACTCCCTGCTTGGCGAGGTCCGTCTTCTTGATCCTGATTAGCGGGCCACCGTGCGCACGCACGTGCGGCATCATCCGGCGTCCCATCGGCGTACGGCGGGTGACGATGTGCCGCCAGGCGAAGACCAGGAACGGCAGCGCCATCCGCCCGCTCCGTCCCTCGATCGCGACCGGGATCTGGCCGGTGCTTCTGCCGCACAGGATCGTTGACTGGCCCGCAGCGACCTCGTAGGCGATGTCGCCGCCCGAGTGGGACGCCCCTACGACCAGCACGCTTCCTGGCTGGAGCTGCGCGGGGCGGCGGTAGGCACTGGAGTGCAGTTGCAGGATCGACGGGTCGAGCTCGTCGGCGTACGCCGGGATGCTCGGCGTACGGCCGAACCCGCCCGTCGCGACGACCACGTTGTCGCAGGTGAGCTTCTCGTCCCCGAGGGTGGCCACGTACCCACCTTCGGGCCTTGCCTCGAGCCGGTCCACGTAGGTCTGCAGGCGCACGGGGAGCTCGAAGTGCGCGGCGTAGCTCTCCAGGTAGTCGGCCACCTGGTCCTTTCCGGGGAAGCTCCACGGCTCCGCCGGGAACGCCATGCCCGGCAGCGAGTTGTACTTCGCCGGAGTGAACAGGCGCAGCGTGTCCCACTGGTGCCGCCAGTTGTCACCGATCCGCGCGTTACCGTCCAGGACCAGGCACTGCCGGCCGCGTCGGGTGAGGTGGTATGCGGTGCTGAGACCGGCCTGCCCTGCGCCGATGATGAGGGTCTCGACGTGGTTGTCCATGGTGTGCTCCTGTCGTGAGGGGGTTCGGACCCCTGCACGCTAGAAGGGCGAGGTCACCTCAGGCATCGGGTGAAAGACGCATCTACGGCCGCTCGGCATGGGTAGGTCCGGACGTCCGGCCGTACCGGACGAACCAGGCGAGCATCGTCGCGGTGGTGACCAGGTAGAAGCCGTGCAGCACCCAGATCGGTCCTGGGGGCAGGCTCACCACGTACACCGAGTGCACGAGGTTTCCCACGTTGGAGAGCAGCATGTTCCCGAGGCTGTACGAGGTGAGGTCTCGGGTACGTCGGGCCTTGGCGAGCATCGGCAGCGTGCTGGCAGCGAAGATCAACGTCGAGGTGATCCCTGCCAGCCACGCCATAGTGCTCATGTCCTGAGGGTGCAGGCGCGGGGGGCGGTGGCGCCTCGGGCGATCTGCCCATTCTTCCGTGCGCGCCTATGAGCCGGTCAGGTCACTTCCGCCGGAGAACCAGCGACCAGGCGCTGCCGGCCATCGCGACGCCTGCCGCGACCAGGAACGCTGAAGGGATGCCCTGGTACTGGGCGACCAGGCCCAGAAGGATGGGCCCGCCACCCAGGCCGAGGTCGATGGAGGCGCTCGCGGTGCCGGAGGCGGCACCGCGCTCGGAGGGCTTGGCCGTGGCGAAGATCGCGGCGAAGAACGCCGGGGTGCTGAAGGTGACGCCGATGCCCAGCACGACGGTCCCGACGAGTAGCCCGACCGTCGTACCCCAGGTCGCGGCGATCGCCAGCCCGGCGGCCGTCGCGGCGAGCGCGGCTGCTCCCAGAGCCAGGGACGGCAGCCGGTCCGGGACCCTGGCGAACGCGATGCGGCACGTGACGACGACGATTCCGTAGACGAAGAACGGCACGCTCGCGTTGCTCACGCCGACTTCCTTGGCGTGCAGGGCGGCCAGGCTCAGGAACCCGCCGATGGCGACCATCGAGGTCAGGAAGGCAAGGGCCACCGGGAGCGACCGGCGGTGGATCAGGGCGTGTGAACCCTCGCCGTCGTCCGGAGCGCGCGTCTCACCGATGGTGAGGACCAGGACGGAGGCGACGGCGGCAAGGGCCGCGGCCCCGAACCAGGCTGACCGGTAGCTCCCGAGCTCGACCATCAGCTCACCGAGCGGAGGGCCGAAGGCCAGGCCGAGGTAGAGACCCAGAGAGTTGTAGCTCAGCGCCTCGCCCAGCCGCGTGGGTGGAGCGAGGTCCGCGAGCGCCGCGAAGGACGCGACGAAGAACGCGGCCTCCGCGACGCCGAGCAGGAGTCGCAGACCGATCACCGCGGTCAGGCTGGTCGTCTCAGAGGTCAGGGCGAGGCTCGCCGCGGCCAGTAGGGCTCCGCCGGCCAGGAACGGACGGCGTCCCCACCGGTCGCAGAGCCGCCCGGCGATTGGACGCAGCAGCAGCGCCGCTACCGCGAACGCTCCGAAGGCGATTCCGGCCCCGGTCTTGTCCGACCCGATTGGGCCAGTGACATAGAGCGGGAGTGCGTAGATGGCGACGCCGGTGGCGGTGAAGTAGGCGAGGTCGGCCACGCCGAGCATCACGAACGAGCGCGTGAAGAGCGTGTCGGTGACGGAGGGGGAGGTGGTGTCTACGGTCATGTCGCCAGCGTCGCTCCGGACCCGCCCGCGCACATGCGTAGACCTACCCAACTTGGTCCACAAGGCCGTGCTCCATAGCGAAGAGGGCGGCTTGCGCGCGGGTGCTGACGCCGATCTTGAGATAGGTGTCCTGCACATGGCGCTCCGCGGTACGGCTCGAGATGCCGAGCCGCTGCGCGATCGCTGGGTTGGTGAGCCCGGACGCCACCAGCTGAAGGACCTCCACCTGGCGGTCAGTCAGGCCCGCGGGCCGCTGCCTGTGACGTCCGTGCCGCTGACCGGCTGCCTCGAGTACGCCAGAGACAGCGTCGCCGTCCAGCTTGCCGGCGCGGACGTCGGCCTCGAGCCGCGAAGCCGCCTCGGCCGCGGAGGCAGAGGCTCGGTACGGGCGGTTCTCGACCAGGCACCGGTACCGGTCTGCTGCGGCCAGCACCCGGGCGCTCAGCGGCAACGCAGTCGCGTTGAGGCCACGGTGGTAACCGCTGCCGTCGCAGCGCTCATGATGCTGGCTCGCCAGCCGGGCGACCGGCTGGAGCGTCGGCGCTCGCGAGAGGATGCGTCCGGTGTAGTAGGGGTGCAGCTCGACCTGGTCGCGTTCGCTGGTGGTCAACGCTCCCGGCTTGTCCCAGACGCCGGTAGAGACAGCGATCCGGCCGACGTCGTGGAGGTACCCGGCGATGCGCAGGCTGCGCGCATCATCCAGGTGCAGCACCGAGGCAGTCTCTGCGGCCAGGTCCCCGACGGCAGCGGAGTGCCCGAGGAGCCAGGTGCTCTTGAGATCGACCAGGTCACCGAAGGTTCGGGCGGTGGTCTCCAGGTGCTGCTCGTCCACGAGCACGACCGGGTCCGGCTCCGCGTCCAGCACGCACTGGTAGGCGTCCTCGTCGTCCAGACCCTCGAGCAGTGTCGACGGGAACGCACCCACCAGGTCCGGGTCGAGGGAGCTGCCGGACCGCTGCCGGACCTGCGCGAGCGCTGTTTCGGCGTCGGCACGCAGCGTGAACATGACGGCGGTGGACGCGACGTGCATGACCCTGGTGGCCAGCGGGATCTGGTCGCCCTTGATGGACGGGTAGCCCTTGCCGTTCCACATCGTCATCACGCTCCCGAGGCCTGCTTGCACCGGCTCGGGAAGGCCGAGCCTGCGGGCAGCGTCGCGCGCCACCTCGCAGGTCGCCTGCGGTCCGGCGTTCATCTTGCGGGCACTCGTCGCGGTGGTCACGAGCACGTGCGCCTTCGAGGCCCCGGTGGCCTCCGCCATGCCCGGCACCCACGTCCTGAGCAGGTCTGTGGGTGCGGACCAGTTGGTCAGGAAGGCGTACTGCGTAGTGGCAATGTCGTTGCCCCAGATCCGGGCGCTCTCGGTAGAGAACGCGGTGCACCCCAGGTGCTGCAGGAGGGCGGTGTAGACAACGGTCCGCACCTCGTCGTCGTCACAGCCGAGGTGACGCGCCAGCCGGGCGGCGACCAGGCACCGTTTGAGCGACTCATCGGTGTCCGAACCGCTACCCAGGTCGGTAGCGACGGAGAGACCTCCCAGCAGGCCCAACAGCCGGATCACCCGTCCACGGTGACACAGCCTGTTACCCCACGGGAAGGATCTTGCCGGTCACCTCTCCGAGAGCCAGCCGCCCGCCCAGGCTGCCGGGCGCGGTCGCCCGCAGCGTGACCACGTCCCCGTCCCGGAGGAAGGTGTGCCCATCTCCGAAAGGCTCCTCGCCTCCCCAGGACAGCTCCAGGAAGGACCCGCGCTGCTCTCGCTCCGGTCCGCTGATGGTGCCGCTCGCGAACAGGTCGCCTGTACGCAGTGAAGCCCCGTTGACGGTCAGGTGCGCCAGCATCTGGGCCGGGGACCAGTACATCGACCGGTACGGCGGCCGGGAGACGATCACGCCGTTGAGCTCGACCTCGACCTCGATGTCGTAGCCGGCCGGCTGCTCAACCTGCAGGTACTCCAGCGGCGCCGGGTCCTGACCGGGTAGGTCGCAGGCTGCCGCGGTCAACGCCGCCAGCGGGGTGACCCAAGCAGAGACCGAGGTCGCGAACGACTTGCCGAGGAAGGGCCCGAGCGGCACGTACTCCCACGCCTGGATGTCACGGGCGGACCAGTCGTTAAGCAGCGTCACGCCGAAGACGTGCTGCTGCCAGTCGCCGGCGGGCACGGCCGAGCCGTGCACCGAGCCGGTCCCGACGACGAACCCGAGCTCGGCCTCGATGTCGAGTCGTTGCGACGGGCCGAACACCGGTCCGTCGGGTCCGCGCCGCTGGCCCTGTGGCCGGCGTACGTCGGTGCCGGAGACGACCACCGTCCCGGCCCGGCCGTGGTAGCCGATCGGGAGGTGTCGCCAGTTGGGGGTGAGCGGGTCGCTGTCGGGCCGGAACATCGTGCCCACGTTGGTGGCGTGGTCGAGCGAACAGTAGAAGTCGACGTAGTCGGCGACGTCGATCGGAAGGTGCAGCCTGACGTCGTCGAGCGGGAGGAGGTGGCTGACCACCTGCTCGGCCCGGCGCTCCTCGGTGAGCAGCCGCGTGAGCCACTGCCGGGTCGCCGCCCAGCCTGCCGGCCCCGAGGCCAGGAAGGCGTTGAGCGACGGAGCGCGGAAAGTGTCCGCGAGCTCCAGAGTCTCCGCGGCGGCAAGGGGCGCCAGGTCCACGACCCGGTCGCCGATGCGGGCGCCGACCCGGGGTGGCTCGTCACGGTGGCTGAAGACCCCGAGCGGCAGGTTGTCCACGTCGTACGCCGAGCCGGCCGCACCCTCTACCCACGTGGTCACAGCTCGACCAGTCCCAGCTCCACCAGGTCCTCCAGCGGTTCGATCACCGAGCAGCAGCCGAACGAGGTGAACCAGCGCCTGCCAGCAGCCAGCGACTCTGCCTGGGGGGCGAGGTCACCGGCCTCCAAAGTGGCCACCACCTCGTCGCGTCCGGCCCCGGCGAAAGCGGCAGCGGTGGCGGTGAGGATGTTCAGGAAGCCGTGCTGCCCGTCGTGGGGGAGGGCGTGATGCAGCCCGGCTGTGCATTTGAACGCCAGCTCGCGGTCGAGCGCTGCGTCGATGCTGGTGGCGAGCTCGAGGGCAGAGGGGAACGCGTCCGCGTCGACCCCTCCGGTGCGGAGCTTGAGCCGGAGACCTGCGCCCGCGATCTCGTCGAGTGCGGCCAGCCAGCCGCTGCTCGGACCCTCGGGGGCTCGCGGCGGTTCGACGTAGACGGGCACGTCGCCGAGCTCGTCGCGGACCTGGTCGAGGGCGGCGACGACGCGCTGCGCGTTGCGGGCCAGGTCGTCCTCCGCCCGCAGCGGCGTCTCCACGGAGCCGACGGCCAGCAGCCCCGACCGGGTCGCCCAGCGAACCGCTGGCTCGATGGCGCCGGCCCCTCCGGTGACGACGACGGTGACGGGGAAGGGCACCTCGGGCTCCTCGCCGGCATCGAGCACCTCGAGCAGGTCGGGGATCCGGATGTCGCTGACCACGAAGGGACCCAGCAGGGCGGCGTACGGCGAGGCACGGTGTTCCCGGTTCGCGCTCACAGCCTCGGGCATGGGGAGGTTCCCAGGGGGGAAGATTGCGGCGTCGTCCACCAGCGCGGACAGGTACGAGGGCACGGTTGACACGCCTGCGACCCTAACGCATGGTGGTGGTGAGCGGATATATGCGGTCGATAATAGGACAGGTGCGGAATGGCTTTCTATCGGCAGGTCGGCGAGATCCCACAGAAGCGGCACACGCAGTTCCCCGGCAACAGTGCCCGGGGCGGAGGCGGCGCACTGCACTATGAAGAGCTGATGGGGGAGGAGGGCTTCTCCTCGGACTCGTCCCTGCTCTACCACCGTGGTGTCCCGTCCGCGATCGTCGACTCCCAGGAGTGGGAGTTGGCCTCCCTGGCCACCACGGCGAACCATCCGCTCAAGCCCCGCCATCTGCGGCTGCACACGCTGTCCACCGACGAGAAGACTGACGCGGTCACCGGCCGACGGCTGGTCCTCGGCAACGCGGACGTGCGGATCTCCTATGTGGTGGCCAGTGAGCCCTCGTCGTACTACCGCAACGCCATCGGCGACGAGTGCGTCTACGTCGAGGCGGGCAGCGGCAGCGTGGAGACGACCTTCGGGGTACTGAGCTACGAGCAGGGCGACTACGTCCTGGTCCCGCGGGCGGCCACCCATCGCTGGGTCCCCGCCGAGCCGAGCCGGCTCTACCCCATCGAGGCGAACAGCCACATCGCGCCGCCGAAGCGCTACCTCTCGCGCTACGGGCAGTTCCTGGAGCACGCGCCGTACTGCGAGCGCGACCTGTACGGGCCGAGCGAGCCGTTCCTGGTGGAGGGCTCCGACGTCGAGGTCCTGGTCAAGCACCGGGTCGGCCACGGGATTGTAGGCACCCGGATGACCTATGCCACCCATCCCTTCGACGTGGTCGGCTGGGACGGCTGCCTGTATCCCTACACGTTCAACATCCGCGACTACATGCCGATCACCGGGAAGGTCCACCAGCCGCCCCCGGTGCACCAGGTCTTCGAGGGGTACAACTTCGTGGTCTGCAACTTCCTGCCCCGCAAGGTCGACTACCACCCCCTGTCGATCCCGGTGCCGTATTACCACTCGAACGTCGACAGCGACGAGGTGATGTTCTACGTCGGCGGCGACTACGAGGCCCGCAAGGGCAGCGGGATCGACATCGGCTCGATCTCGCTGCACCCGGGCGGGTACGCCCATGGGCCCCAGCCCGCAGCCATCGAGGCCTCGCTGGGAGTCGACTACTTCGACGAGACCGCCGTCATGGTCGACACCTTCCGCCCGCTAGAGCTCGGCGAGGGCGGGCTCGCGTGCGAGGACCCGTCGTACGCCTGGTCCTGGGCGGGGCGGACGCTCGGCTGAACCTCAGTTGTTGGCGGGGATGCCCACTGACCCGAAGAGGTCCTTGGTCGGCCAGGTCGTCACCTTGTTGGCGATCTTGAAGAGCTGGGTGCCTTCGCGGGTGCCGTAGAGGTTGTCGTGCAGGCGCCCGTTGAAGGCCAGCACCAAGGTAAGGCCGTCGCTGCGGCGGATGACCAGGGAAGCGGTCGACGGTAGGGACCCGTTGTGCTCGTGCGCGACGAGCGTGGTGTCGCCGGGCCCCGGCTGCTCGGAGCGGTACCAGCCGCGCTCACCGGTCTCGCCCTCGACGCACAGGTCCCACATGGTGTCGGTGAGGGCCTGGTTGGTGAAGATGGGCGTCGAGCCGTCGTCGAAGGACGAGAGGACCTTCGCCCAGTCGGCCGGCGCCATCACCCAGCCGCCGGCGGCATCCAGGTTCTTCTGGTTCCAGCCGCCGTAGGACCGCGTGGTCCTGGTGCCGACGCTGTCTGCCACCGAGCGGACCGCGACCAGGCTGTCGCCGTTGCGGGCGTTGATGGTGACGGGAGTCTCATAGCGGACCTCGCCGGAGAGGCGATTGGAGGCCTTGGAGAACCCGATGCGCGGGCGGTACACGCCGAGCGGTGCGAACAGGCTGTCCTTGACGGCCTGCTCGTAGCTCTTTCCGGTCTTCTTCTCGATGATCTGCCCCAGCAGGCTGTAGTTGAAGTTCGAGTAGCTGTACGTCGTTCCCGGAGTGGAGTCGAAAGGACGCAATGCGGCCCAGGAGGCGGTCTGGTACTTGGTGACCGGGAGGCCTTGGCCGAACTCCTCGGCCACCTCCTCGTCGTTGAACATGTGTACGGCGTTGTCGATGCCACTGCGCTGGCACAGCAGCTGGTCGAGGTTGACCATGTCCCAATGCGGTGAGACAGGGTCCCCACCGGTGGGTGTCTTCACGTTGAGGATGGGCTGCATCTTTCCTCGCAGCCCCTCGCGGCCGAAGAGTCCACGGTCCTGCAACTGCATGGTTGCCAGTGCGGTCACCGGCTTGGAGGACGATGCGATCCGGAACCGCGAGGTGGGTTTGGTGATCGGGTAGCCGGCTTCGGCCCAGGTGAAGGCGCGCGCGTAGACGAGCTTGCCATTGCGCGCGACAGCGAGGCTGCCGGCCCGGACGTTGTTCGCCTTGATGAACTGCTTCATCCAGGTGTCGAAACCCGTGAGGTTTGCTTTCGCTTCGCCCCTGACCTTGAAAGTGCGGGCAAATGGGAGGTGGGTCTTCGCGAAGGTGGCAGCGAACCGCCGCTTCGCCCCTAGCTGCGACCCAGAGACCTGGATCGGGTAGTAGCCCTTCTTGACCGCCCGGTTGAAGGCCTCCTGGTACTCGGTCGAGGTCAGGTTGGCTTTGTTGTACCAGCTGCCGATCCGTCGGTCGGTCCACACTGCGGTGTAGTTGGGCGTCGCGCTGGTGGCATTGCCCATCGCCACAACGCTGGGCCGGAAGCCGGCGGCCGTGAGGCCGTTGAACCAGCCCTGGTAGGCGGGCCCGCGGTCGGCCACAGTGACGTCCCAGTTCTCCTTGCGGGTGTTCTTGCGACTGATGAACGCGAAGCGCTGGCTGGATCCCGCGCCGTACGGGGCCACCGTCGCCACCCTCCGACTCGTCGCGCGCAGGCCGGCTACCTCGTCACGAAACCAGTCGGCTGTCCGCTCGAGCAGCAGCTTCCCTCCGTCCGTCGACTTGGCGTAGGTCCCGGCGAAGATCGCGGTCGAGCCGCTGCCGGTGGCCGCAATCAGTTGTGGGGTGTAGCCCTTGCTCTGCCACTTGGCGTCGAAGGCCTTGGTCTTACCCAAGTTCTTGCCGTGGAACGCGACCCACTTCGGTCCGCTGCGCTTGACCCAGACGGCGGCATAGCGAGCCTTCTTCGGCGGTCCGTAGACGCTGAGCGAGATCATCCGAAAGCCCTTGGCCGAGAGCTGGTTGAACTTCGTCTGGTGGGTCTTGCCGGTGACGTTGTGGTACGCCGAGAACTTGGGCGCGGCCACGGCCGGCTCGGTGCCGACCGTCACCGCGATCACCGAGCCCGGGACGGCCAGCAGGGCGAGCGCGACGAGCCGGGCAGTAGCCCTCCGGGTGCGAGCGGCGCGTGGGTGGAGCGGCATGGACTGACCCCCGTGTCTAGACAAGTTTGCTCAGGCTACGACACCGACCCGCCGCCGGGTAGACGCAGAGCTGACTAGATTTGGCCGATGCCGTCGTACATCGCCTTCCTCAGGGCCGTCAATGTCGGCAAACGGCAGGTGAAGATGGCAGACCTCCGTGGCTGGCTCGCCGAAGCTGGGTACGCCGGTGTCGAGACCTACATCCAGACGGGCAATGTCCGCGTGACCACGCCGATGCTCTCGGCCGCCAGAGTGCGGGAACGGCTCGAGAGGCTGCTGGGCGAGAAGGCGGGCTTCGATGTGCCGTGCTTCGTGTTCTCTCCCACTGAGCTGTCCCAGGTGTACGCCGATGCCCTGACCGTGGAGCCACCTCCGTACGCCGGGCGAGAAGACTGTCGCCGCTACGTCGTGTTCCTCGACCAGGCTCCGACCGCCGAGCAGGTGGCTGCCGCGGCAGCCTACGAAGCCGACCTCGAGCGGGTGTGGATCCTCGGCAGGGCCGCGCATGTCTGGATCGCAGGACCGTTCGCCGAGGCCAAGGTCTTTGCTGCCCTGGCGCCGATCCTCTCCCCGGGCACCAACCGGAACCTCACTGTGGTTGCCGCCCTCGCGAAGCGTTGGGGAGCCTGATCAGCCGGTCAGCGCGGCGTAGTCGGTGTACCCCTCAGCGCCGCCGCCGTAGAACGTGGCAGTGACGGGCTCGGTCAGTGGCGCCCCCCGCCGGAGGCGGTCGGGCAGGTCGGGGTTGGCGATGAAGGGCCGGCCGAACGCGGCGGCGTCGATGAACCCCGACTCGATCAGCCGTTCGGCCTTCTCGACCTGGTAGTTGCCGGCGCCGACGATCACTCCGGGGAAGACCTGCCGGAGCCGCTCGCGGAACTCGTCGTCGAGCTGGGGGCCTCCGGCCCAGTCGGGCTCGGACAGGTGCAGGAAGGCCAACCGTCGCCGGGCGAACTCGGCCGCGAGGTGGAGCCCCATCGGCAGCCCCGCGCTGTCGTCGAGGCCGTTGAAGACGCCCAGCGGAGAGATCCGGATGCCGACGTGCTCGGCGTCCCAGGCACCGACCACAGCGTCGAGGACCTCCAGGGTGAGGCGGGCCCGGCTCTCCAGGCTCCCGCCGTACTCGTCCGCGCGGTGGTTGCTCTCCGCAGACATGAACTGGTGGAGCAGGTAACCGTGGGCGGCGTGGATCTCAACCGCGTCGAACCCTGCCTCGCGGGAGTTGATCGTCGCTGTTCGGTAGTCCTCGACGACCCGGCCGATCTCCTCGGTGGTCAGAGCACGCGGCGTCGGGCAGCTGACCCGGGTCGGACGGCCGTCCTGGCCACGGACCGTGGTGCGGTTGCGGTAGGGGAGCGCAGACGCTGAGACCGGGAGGCCGCCGTCGTGGAACGACTCGTGCGACACGCGGCCGACGTGCCACAGCTGCAAGGCGATCCGGCCACCAGCGGCGTGCACGGAGTCGGTGACCTTCCGCCAGCCCGCCACCTGCGCGTGGCTGTAGATGCCGGGGGTGTCCATGTAGCCCTTGCCCTCGGGCGAGATCTGGCTCCCCTCGGAGATCAACAGGCCGGCCCCGGCCCGCTGGGTGTAGTACTCACGCATCAGGTCGTTGGGCACGTCACCCGGATGGGTCGCGCGCATACGGGTCAGCGGGGCCATCAGGATGCGGTTGGGGAGCGTGAGCCCGCCGACGGTCAGGGGTGCGAAGAGGGGTGAGGTCACACTGCTAGACAACCACGGCGCCGGCCGCCTTCATCTCCTGGACAGCCGCCTGACCCGAGCTGGGGGCGACCGCTGCGCACAGGTCTGTGAGCAGCCTCACGCCGAAGCCGGCCCGGGCGGCATCGAGCGTGGTCGCCTTGACGCAGTAGTCGGTGGCCAGGCCGCAGACGTCGAGGTCGGTGATCTGCTCCTGGCGAAGCCAGTCAGCCAGGCCCACACCGTCCTGGGTCTTGCCCTCGAAGCCTGAGTACGCCGCCGCGTGCTCCCCCTTGCGGAAGATCGCTCCGAAGGGCTGGGGGTCCAGGTTGGGGTGGAACGCGACGCCGTCGGTGCCGACGACGCAGTGCGGCGGCCAGCTGTGCTCGAAGTCGGGGCTCTCGCTGAAGTGGCTCCCCGGATCGACGTGGTGGTCCTGGGTGGCCACCGCCACGGCGTAGTCGGGGGCCTTGGGATCCTGCTCCGTCCAGTGATGGAGAAGCTGGCCGATCTTGTAGGCGACCTCAGCGCCCCCGGGGACGGCGAGGCTTCCCCCCTCGCAGAAGTCGTTCTGGACGTCCACGACGATGAGGGCACGCTTCATGTTTTCGAGCCTAGTCCTTGGTGGAGGTCAGGTGAACAGTGTCGATGCACGGCTCACCCTTGGAGAGTTTGCGTGCCGGCGCGGGTAGCTCGTTGCGGGCGGCCAGGTGGCGAGCCCGGGCCTCCTCCAGGGTCGACCTCCCGACGACGTTGCCCTGGCTGACCAGCTGCACGAGCAGAGACCGGTCATTGTGGTCGCCCTGAGGTGGTGAGCCGATGCCGACGATCTCCTTGTCGGCGACACCGTCCTCGTCGAGCCTGCGTAGCGCGAACTTGCGTCCGCCCACCGAGATCTTGCCCGTGCTCCGCTTGGCGACGTCGACCATGTGGCCCTGGTCGTCCGAGCGGGAGACCAGCTTGTAGACGAACCCGCAGGTGGGTTCCCCGCTGCCGGTGACGAGGTGGGTGCCGACGCCGTAAGCGTCCACGGGGGCTGCGGCCAAGGCGGCGATCGCGTGCTCGTCGAGGTCGGAGGTGACGATGATCCTGGTGTCGGTCGCACCGAGTCGGTCGAGCTGGGCGCGGACCTCGCGA
The DNA here is from genome assembly GCA_963769585.1 of uncultured Actinomycetota bacterium. Taxonomy (GTDB): domain Bacteria; phylum Actinomycetota; class Actinomycetes; order Propionibacteriales; family Nocardioidaceae; genus SSC3. Next base: position 2,159,930 of record CAVYMJ010000006.1, on the reverse strand, counting down.
GCGAGATCCGCAAGGTCCCCCGAGTCCAGGCGCACCGCACCGAGTTCTGGTCCGGCGATCTCCACCGCCAGCGCCACCGCCTCCGCCACGTCGAACGTGTCGACCAGCAGCGTGGTGTTCGTGCCCAGTGACTCCACCTGCGCGGTGAAGGCCGCGCGCTCGGTGTCGTGCAGCAGCGTGAACGAGTGGGCGCTGGTGCCGGTCGTCGGTACGCCGTAGCGCTGACGGGCCATCAGGTTGGAGCTCGAGGCGAACCCGGCGACGTACGCCGCCCGGGCACACGCGACCGCCGCCTCCTCATGGGTGCGGCGCGAGCCCATCTCGATGCAGGGCCGCGACCCCGCTGACCAGGTCATCCGCGACGCGGCGGACGCGATCGCGGAGTCGTGGTTGAGCGTGGACAGCAGCAGAGTCTCCAGCAGTACCGCTTCGGCGAAGGTGGACTCGACGGTCAGCAGCGGCGAATAGGGGAAGTACACCTCTCCCTCGGGGTAGCCCCAAATGTCTCCGGTGAAGGCGTACCCCTGCAGGAACTCCAAAGTGCGCCCATCCACGATCGCCGCTGACCGCAGGAAGTCGACGACCTCCTCGTCGAACCGGAAGGCCTGGAGCGCGTCCAGGCAGCGGTCCACTCCGGCCACCACGCCGTACCGGCGGCCGGCGGGGAGACTGCGGGGGAAGAGCTCGAAGACCGACCGGCGGTGCGCGGCACCAGTGGCCAGAGCCGCCTGAAGCATGGTGAGCTCGTAGTGGTCGGTCAGCAGCGCGGTGGAGGGAGACTTCACCTGGCACAGACTATTGTCGGTGCCGTGTCAGCGCCCATGCCAGTCGAGCTCGACGAGCCTGAGGTCGGTGACCTCACCCTGGTCGACCGGCCGTGGCAGACCATCGTCTGGAACGACCCGGTCAACTTGATGTCGTACGTCACGTTCGTGTTCCAGCAGTACTTCGGCTACTCACGGAAGAAGGCCGAGAAGCTCATGCTCGAGGTGCACAACGACGGCAGGTCGGTCGTCTCGAGCGGGTCCCGCGAGGAGATGGAGCGGGACGTGCAGGCGATGCACGAGTACGGCCTGTGGGCGACCCTGGAGAAGGTCGACGCGTGATGGACGGCTTCCAGCGCACCCGCGGCGGGGGAGCGGTGGCCACGTTCAGCGGTTTCGAGGCCGACCTGCTCAGATCGCTGGCCTCGCAGCTCGTCGAGCTCCTCCGCAACGAGATGGCCGCCCCGCGGACCGGCGAGGACCCGCTCGAGGAGCTGCTGGACTTCAGCGGACCGACCAACGAGCCGGACGACCCGGTGCTGGCCCGGCTGTTTCCCACCGCCTATCCGAAGGACGAGGAGGCGGCAGGTGAGTTCCGGCGCTTCACCGAAGGCACCCTGCGCGACGGCAAGGCCCGCAACGCCGCGCTCATCATCGACACCCTCGAGGAGGCCGGGCTGCCACCTGAGCTGGAGGAGGACGGGCTGGTGATCGACGTCGAGCTGGCCGCGGCCGACGCCATCGCGTGGCTGACCTCCTTCACGGACATGCGGCTCGCGCTGGCCACCCGGCTCGGGATCGAGGAGGGCGACGACGAGTACTGGGCCGCCGTACCCGAGGACGACCCGCGCGCCCAGGTGCATCACATCTACGGATGGCTGGGATTCCTTCAGGAGACCCTGGTCGAGGCCGTCTCCCCCTGAGATCGGGGCGCTGTGAGCAGGTCGCGATCGCGTCTCTCACGCTGACACCGGTGCCTGCTCGCTCCCAGGGTCACCTAGGCTTGACGAGTGCTCACCATCGACCAGGCGACGTATGCCGCGATCATCGCGCATGCCAAGCGGGACCATCCCGACGAGGCGTGCGGGGTCGTGGCGGGGCCGCTGGGCGAGGACCGGCCCACGCGCTTGATTCCCATGGTGAACGCGGCGGGGAGCCCCACCTTCTACGAGTTCGACTCCATGGAGCTGCTCAGGCTCTACAAGGAGATGGACGACCGCGACGAGGAGCCGGTGGTCATCTACCACTCCCATACGGCAACCGAGGCCTACCCGTCGCGGACCGACGTGAACCTGGCCAGTGAGCCCAGCGCGCACTATGTGCTCGTCTCCACACGGGAGTTCGGGAATAGTGACGGGCCTGTGGAGTTCAGGTCGTACAGAGTTGTTGACGGCGTCGTGACCGAGGAAGAAGTCTCGGTCGTGGAAACCATCCCGAGCTAGGAGCCGACAAGCATGGCCATCGAGGTCCGGATCCCCACCATCCTGCGCACCTACACCGGCGGTGAGAAGGCGGTCAACGGTGAGGGCTCCACGCTGTCCGAGCTCATCGACAGCCTCGAGTCGAGCTACGCCGGCATCAAGGACAGGCTCATCGAGAACGGCGACCTGCGCCGCTTCGTGAATGTCTACGTCAACGACGAGGACGTGCGGTTCACCGGCGGTCTGGAGACGACCGTGTCCGACGGCGACCAGATCGTGGTGCTTCCTGCTGTGGCGGGCGGCTGACCTTGCGCTTCGACAGCCTCCTGGACTCGGTCGGCGGGACTCCGCTGGTCGGGCTGCCGCGGCTGTCACCGACCCCCGACGTACGGCTGTGGGCCAAGCTCGAGGACCAGAACCCGACTGGCTCCATCAAGGACCGGGCCGCGCTGAAGATGGTGGAGGTCGCGGAGAAGGACGGCACCTTGCGTCCGGGCTGCACGATCCTCGAGCCCACTAGCGGCAACACCGGGATCTCGCTGGCGATGGCCGCCAAGCTCAAGGGCTACCGCCTGGTGTGCGTGATGCCGGAGAACACCTCCGAGGAGCGCCGCCAGCTGCTGCGGATGTGGGGCGCCGAGATCGTCTCCTCGCCCGCCGCCGGGGGTTCGAACGAGGCCGTACGCGTGGCCAAGGGTCTGGCCGAGGAGCACCCCGACTGGGTGATGCTGTACCAGTACGGGAACCCGGCGAACGCGCTGGCGCACTACGAGGGCACCGCCGCGGAGATCCTCGCGGACCTCCCGTCGGTGACGCACTTCGTGGCCGGCCTGGGCACGACAGGCACGTTGATGGGGGCTGGACGCTTCTTCAAGGAGCACGCACCGCACGTCAGGATCGTTGCCGCCGAACCGCGCTACGGCGAGCTGGTCTACGGCCTGCGCAATCTGGACGAGGGCTTCGTCCCCGAGCTGTACGACGAGCAGTACATCGACTCACGCTTCTCGGTTGGCCCCCGCGACGCGGTACGCCGGGTCCGCGAGCTCCTCGAGCTCGAAGGCATCTTCGCCGGTGTCTCGACCGGCGCGATCCTGCACGCCGCGCTGGGCCAGGCGGTCAAGGCGGTAAGCGCCGGAGAGCGGGCCGACATCGCCTTCGTCGTCCCGGACGGTGGCTGGAAGTACCTGTCCACCGGCGCCTACGAGGGCACCATCGACGAGGCCGAGGAGCGGCTCGAAGGCCAGCTCTGGGCCTGAGCCACGCGCGCGGACGCAGAGTTCCGCGGTCGGGCCCCGCCCCTGTCCACAGTCGGGTCCACCCCTTAGCGGTTACTCGTGCGTAAAGGGCGCGGGGTGTCACCCTTGGCGCGTGCTCTACCAGCTGCTCCACACCTTCGCTCACCCGGTCGCCAAGGCGGTGTGGCGCCCCACTGTCGAGGGGATCGAGAACGTCCCCACCACGGGAGGGCTGCTGATCGCCAGCAACCACCTCTCGTTCGCCGACAGCATCGTGCTCCCGATCGTGGCGCCGCGCCGGGTCGTCTTCCTGGCGAAGGAGGAGTACTTCAACGCCCACGGCATCAAGGGGGCGCTGTCGAAGGCCTGGTTCGAGGCACTCGGCATGGTGCCGGTCAACCGTGACGACACCAAGTCCGCGCTGGCCAGCCTCGATATCGCGCGGGCCGTCCTGGCTCGCGGTGAGGCGTTCGGGATCTACCCCGAAGGGACGCGCAGCCGGGACGGGCGGCTCTACCGTGGTCGCACCGGCGTTGCCCAGCTGGCGCTCTCGGCCGGTGTGCCCGTCGTACCCGTCGGCCTGATCGGCACCGAGAACATCCAGCCAATCGGGCATCGGCTCCCGCGCCTGGCCAAGGTGGTGGTTCGCTTCGGCAAGCCCCTGGACTTCAGCGGGCGGTTCGAGGGCGTCCCGTTGGGAAGGGCCCGGCGCACAGCGACGGACGAGATCATGCAGGCCATCCAGGCCCTGTCCGGCCAGCAGGAGGCCGGCGTCTACAACGAGATCAGCTCAGATCCAATGTCCTGAGCCGGTTGAACTCCGACCCAGGCACCCGCGGCAGGCCGAGTGCGTCGGTGACCAGGTTCGCCACGTCGCCGTTGCGGATCGGCTGCCGCACCCGGTACCCCGGGCGTTGCTTGCCAGGCCAGGCGTAGTCAGGGTTCAGCGCATACAGACCCGCTCCCTTGGCGGCTCCCGCCCCCCAGGCCACCAACGGGATGCGGTAGTTCACCAGCCTGCGCTGGTCGTCGTGCCGCCGTCCCCGGGTGCCGTGGTCGGCGGTGAGGATCACCAGCAGGTGTGCTTTCAGCGCCGGGGACGAGTCGATCGTGCGCAGCACCTTGCCGAGCAGCGCGTCGGTGTCCCGGACGGCCTGGAGATACTGCGGACTCATCCCGCCGTACGCATGACCGGCCCGGTCCGGAGCGCCCAGGTGCAGGAAGGCGAACGTCCGGGGAGAGGTCAGTAGCTCGATGTCGAGCAGCCGCACCAGCCGGCGCTCTCGGTTCTCGCGGAGGCGGAAGAGGTCGATCTTGTCGCGGCCGTCGTCTGGCCCGACCCGGTCGCGGCGGCCGTTCCTGGCGTTCCAGCTGCGGTCCAGGAACCGGAACTTGCTCTTGGCCACGTACATGGAGGTGCTGCCACCCCGGTCGTGGACGACGTCGAAGACGCCGGGGACGTAGTGCCCCGCCGTACGCCGCAGCGTGCTGCCGTTGTCGGAGTTGAAGCGGACGCCGGTTCCGCGGGGGAGGGCGGCGCGGCGGCCGGTAAGCAGGCTGGCGTGGTTGGGGAGGGTCTTGGTCGACTCGTAGAGCGTCCGCGCGTTGAAGGTTCCGGCGCCCTCGTCGAGGAGGCGGTGCAGGTTCGGCGTCAGCTCAGGGGCGAAACGGGTGATCGCCTTGGGGTTGAGCCCGTCGACCGAGATGACCAATACGTGCTCCACGGCGCTGTCGGCGCTGCCCACGGCCGTGGCGGCAGGGGCGACCGGGGCCAGCAGGACGAGCGGAAGGAGGGCCGCGAGCAGGCGCACCGGAAAAGGGTAGGTGACCTGCGTCGCTTCTGCGCTGGCCCCGGCGTGTCGTGCCGCTAACCTGGGGCGTTATGGCGGACGCACCGGTGGGCATCTTCGACTCGGGCTTCGGTGGCCTCACCGTGGCGCGTGCCGTGATCGACCAGCTACCACACGAGCCGGTGCTCTACCTGGGAGACACGGCCCGCCAGCCGTACGGGCCCAAGCCGATCGGCGAGGTTCGCGAGTACGCGCTGGAGTGCCTCGACCACCTGGTCGACCAGGGTGTCAAGCTCCTGGTGATCGCCTGCAACTCGGCGAGTGCCGCGGTGCTGCGTGATGCACGGGAGCGCTACGACGTACCGGTGGTCGAGGTGATCTACCCGGCGACCAGACGGGCGGTGGCCGCCACCAAGTCCGGTCGGATCGGGGTCATCTGTACCAGGGCGACCGCCGAGTCGATGGCCTACGACGACGCGTTCGCGGCCGCTCCGCACGTCTCGTTGACCACCCGGGCATGCCCCCGGTTCGTCGAGTTCGTGGAGGAGGGCGTGACGAGTGGGCCCGAGCTTCAGGCGGTCGCCCACGAGTATCTGGACCCGCTGATTGAGCACGGAATCGACACTTTGATCCTGGGGTGTACCCACTACCCCCTGTTGACGGGCATCATCTCCTACGTGATGGGAGAACAGGTGACCCTAGTTTCGAGTGCCGAGGAGACGGCCAAGGACGTCTACCGAACCTTGGTGAGGCTCGGCCTGGAGAGGTCGTCGACGTACGACGATCCGGTGCATCGCTTCCTGACGACTGGCCAGCCGGGCGAGTTCGAACGCATCGGGCGCCGCTTCTTGGGACCGGAGATGAACGACGTGAACCAGTTCGCCTGGGTGCGCGCATGAGGCTCACTATCGTGGGCTGCGCCGGCTCCTATGCCGGCCCGGAGTCGGCCGCCAGCTGCTATCTGCTCGAGGCCGAGCACGAGGGCCGCACCTGGCGGATCATCTTCGACCTCGGTTCCGGCGCCTTCGGCCAGCTCCAGCGGTACGTCGACCCGCGCGACATCGACGCCCTGTTCATCAGCCACCTGCACGCCGACCACTTCTACGACATCAGCGGGTACTTCGTCGTACGCACCTGGCATCCGGGAGGGCCGATGGGCCCGCTCCCGACCTGGGGGCCCAAAGGGATGGCCAGGCAGATCGCCGCCGGCTACGGGTTGGCCGTGCACCCCGGCATGAAGGACGCCTTCAAGGTGCGCAAGTACAAGGACGAGCCCATCACCGTCGGCCCGTTCACGGTGCACACCGCCAAGCTCAAGCACCCGATCGTCGCCTACGGTTTCCGGGTGGAGGCGGGGGGCTCCACCTTCGTCTACAGCGGCGATACCGGACCGTGCGACGAGCTGATCGAGCTCTCGCGAGGCGCCGACCTGTTCCTGTGCGAAGCCGCGTTTCGGGGAGACAACCCCAATAACCCTCCGGACCTGCACCTCACCGGGCGTGAGGCGGGGGACGCCGCCAAGTCGGCGGAGGTCGGGCGCCTGGTACTGACCCACATCCCGCCCTGGTTCGAAGAGCGCTACGCGTTCGACGAGGCTTCCGGGGTCTTCGACGGGCCTATCGACCTGGCCGTCCCAGGCGTCGTCTACGACTTCTGAGCGCGGATCCGCTCGCAGTCCCGCAGTTTGCGCGCCGGCCTTGGCTGGCGTTGGTAGCGTCGCCCGGCATGAGGTCCCTAGCAGCCCTGCTGCTGCTGTCCATGTTGCTGGTCGCCGGTCCGGCCGTCGCTGCTGACGTCCCGATCACCGCGGTGACCGCTCCCACGGTCAGCGGTGAGCCGGTCTTCGGTGAGACGCTCACGGCCACCCCCGGCACCTGGGAACCGGGCGACGTCACCACGACGTACCAGTGGCTGCGAGACGGCGCCTCGATCGGCTCTGCGACCTCCGCGACCTATCGGCTGCGACTGGCTGACCTGGGCCATCGGCTCAGCGTCCTGGTGACTGCATCGAAGCCGGGCCAGGAGGACGTGAGCGCCGCCTCGGAGAGCACCCGGCGGGTGCGCAAGGCGGAGTACGTCCGGTTGGAGCGACCGTCGCTCACGGGCCTGCCCCGGTTCCAGCACACACTCGTGGCCAAGCCCGGGAAGTGGTCACCCCGCCCGACCACGGTGCGCTACCAATGGATGCGGAACGGGAAGGCGGTCAGGGGTGCGCGCACCCCGCGGTACACCCTCGCCGCGCGGGACGTCGGTGCGCGGCTCGCCGTACGGGTGTCGGTCAGGCGCGACGGCTACCGCTGGGGGGTCGCGCAGTCGCGCAAGGTGACAGGCCGCCATCTGGCCCCGCTACGGCGAACGGTGACCTACTCGGTAACCACGCGGGGCCGGGTACATGCCAGCCTTGCGACGTTCAAGAGGCTCGCCCAGCAGACGTACGACGACCCTCGGGGCTGGCGCTCGGCGGGGGTTGGGTTCAGGCGCGTCTCGTCCGGCGGCTCCTTCACCCTCGTGCTCAGCGAAGCCTCGATGCTGCCCAGCTTCGGCTACCCGTGCGACCGGAACTGGTCGTGCCGCTCGGGCAACTACGTGATCATCAACCAGGACCGCTGGCTCGGAGCCAGCTCGATGTGGAACTCCGTCGGGCGCAGCCTGCGCGACTACCGGCACATGGTGGTCAACCACGAGACCGGCCACTGGCTGGGTCACCGGCACCGTTACTGCGGGGGGTCGGGTCAGCCGGCGCCGATCATGATGCAGCAGTCCAAGGGGCTCAACGGGTGCAAGGCCAACCCGTGGCCGCTGCCCGGCGAGCGGACGACGCCGCGGTTCTAGGCTGCAGCGCCGTGGGCGTGCGCCCGATCCGCGAGCCGTCGGCGCCGCCGGTTAGGGTCGGGCCATGACCCGCGCTGATGGACGTTCCAACGACGAGCTCCGACCGATCACGATCACTCGCAACTGGTTGGACCACGCCGCCGGCTCGGTGCTCGTGGAGTTCGGCAGGACCAGGGTGCTGTGCGCGGCGTCGGCTTCGGTGGGAGTGCCCCGCTGGCGGGCAGGCTCGGGTCTGGGCTGGGTCACCGCGGAGTACGCGATGCTTCCGTCCTCGACACACACGCGCTCGGACCGCGAGTCGGTCAAGGGCAGGATCGGTGGCCGCACCCACGAGATCTCCCGGCTGGTCGGGCGCTCGCTCCGCGCGGTCATCGACTACAAGGCGCTCGGTGAGAACACGATCGTCCTCGACTGCGACGTGCTCCAGGCCGACGGCGGGACGCGCACAGCCGCTATCACCGGCGCGTACGTCGCTCTGGTCGACGCCTGCGCCCACCTCGCCTCCCAGGGGGCGCTCAGGGGGGAGCCGCTCACCGGGTCCGTGGCGGCTGTCTCGGTGGGCATCATCGACTCCGAGCCGCGCCTGGACCTTCCCTACGAGGAGGACGTTCGCGCCGAGACCGACATGAACATCGTGATGACCGGGGCAGGGGCCTACGTCGAGGTGCAGGGCACCGCCGAGGCGGACCCCTTCGACCGAGCAGCGCTGGACTCACTGCTCGACCTTGGCGCGAAGGGCTGTGCCGACCTGACCTTGATCCAGCAGAAGGCGCTCCAGGGGTGACCCAAGCCGAGCACCAGGTGTTCCTGGCCTCCCGCAACCCCAAGAAGGTTGCCGAGATGCAGCGCATCCTGGCCGAGCACCTGCCGGACATCCGGGTCCTCGGACTCGACGACGTACCCCCTTACGACGAGCCTGCGGAGACCGAGCCGACCTTCGAGGGCAACGCCCTGCTCAAGGCGAACGCTGCGGTAGCAGCGACCGGGCTGCCTTCGCTGGCCGACGACAGCGGGCTGTGTGTCGACGCCCTCAACGGCATGCCGGGCGTGCTCTCGGCCAGGTGGTCGGGCGGTGCCAAGAACGACCTCGCCAACAATGAGCTCCTGCTCGGCCAGCTCGCCGACGTACCGGACGAGCGACGCGGAGCGCAGTTCCGCTGCTCGGTCGTCCTGGCCTACCCCGTCGGCTCGGCGGGGGTCGCTCACGAGATCGCTGACGGCGTCATGTCGGGTCGCGTCGAACGCGAGCCTCGGGGGAGCGGTGGCTTCGGCTACGACGTGATCTTCTGCGCCGACGGGTACGACGTCACGACCGCCGAGCTTCCCGCTGAGGAGAAGGACCGGATCTCCCACCGTGGCAAGGCGCTGCGCACGATCGCCCCGCTGGTCGTCGACGTCATTGCCGGGCTGTAGCTGAGTGCGCTCGGAGAGATTCGAACTCTCACTGGACGGCACCTAAAGCCGTTGCCTCTGCCATTGGGCTACGAGCGCGCAAGGCCCAAGTTTAGGTCAGGCGTCGATGCCCAGGTCGCGACGGAGCTTGGCGACATGACCGGTTGCCTTGACGTTGTACTGGGCCAGCGTCACGCGGCCGTCCTCGTCGACGACGACAGTGGAGCGGATGACCCCGGTCACCTTCTTGCCGTAGAGCAGTTTCTCCCCGAAGGCGCCGTACGCCTGCAGGACGGTACGGTCCGGGTCCGAGAGCAACGTGATCGTCAGCGTGTCGCGCTCCCTGAACTTCGCGAGCTTCTCCGGAGTGTCGGGTGAGATGCCCAGCACCTCGTAGCCGTTGGCTCGCAGCGACTCGAGCGAGTCGGTGAAGTCGCAGGCCTCCTTGGTGCAACCGCCGGTCATCGCCGCGGGATAGAAGTACACGATCACCTTCCGGCCGCGGAGCGCGGAGAGGGTGACCGAAGTGCCGGTGTCGTCGCCGAGTGTGAAGTCGGGTGCCAGGTCGCCGGGGGACAGCCGGTCGCTCATGAGTCTCCTCAACCTTGTCGGGTACCTTATTGCGCATTATTTGCAATAACTTATGATGCTCACAAGAGCAGGGCAAACGTATCGGAGTGGTCTGTGCACGTTCCCGACGGCTTCCTGGACGCGCCGACATCGGTGGCGACCGGACTGCTGGCGGCAGCCGGAGTGGGGCTCGCCCTGCGCGGAGCTCGCAGAGAGCTCGACGACCGTACGGCGCCGATGGCCGGGCTCGCCGCGACCTTTATCTTCGCCACCCAGATGGTCAACTTCCCAGTGGGAGCCGGGACGAGTGGTCACCTGCTCGGGGGTGCGCTCGCGGCCGTCCTGGTCGGGCCCTGGACCGGGGTCCTCTGCCTCAGTGTGGTGCTGATCGTCCAGTCCCTCCTCTTCGCCGATGGCGGCGTGACTGCGCTGGGGACCAACATCACCCTGATGGGCCTGGTCGCAGTGCTCACCGCCTGGCTGCTCCTGCTCGGTCTCCGCGCAGTGCTCCCGAAGCGTCCGTCGTCCGTGGTGCCCGCCGCAGCGCTAGCCGCGGCGGTCTCGGTGCCTGTGGCCGCGCTCGCGTTCACCGGCCTCTTCGCCATCGGTGGGGCGGACTCCGTCCCGCTCGGTCAGGTGGTCGCGGCGATGGTCGGCTGGCACGCGGTGATCGGTCTCGGCGAGGCGGCGATCACGTCGCTGGTGGTCGCGAGCGTCATCGCCACCCGTCCCGACCTGGTGTACGCCGCACGGCCGCTACTGGCCGCACGCGAACTGCAGATCCGCCGTACGCAAGGGACTGCGACATGAGCGGCACCCGCAGGTTCGTGGTCGTGGGCGTGGTCCTCGCCTTCCTGGTCGCCGGCGTGGCGAGCTTCTACGCCTCCACCCGGCCCGACGGCCTGGAGCGCGTGGCAGAGCAGACCGGCTTCCGCGACACTGCTGCCAAGCACCCCGGGACAGACCAGCCGCTGGCCGGGTACCAGACCAAGGGCGTGCGCAACCCTCGGCTCTCAGGCGGCCTCGCGGGCGTTGTCGGCGTTCTCGCGACGCTGGCCGTCATGGGCGGGCTCGTCCTGGTCCTGCGCCGCACGCCCGACGACCGGGACGCCTGAACGTGGGCGCCGGGCACGGCCACAAGCTCTACTACCACGGGCACTCGCCGGTTCACCGGCTCTCGGGCCAGGTGAAGATCCTCGCCCTGTTGACGTTCATGCTCGTCGTGGTGGCCACGCCCCCCACCTGGTTCCCGGCCTACGCCGGCTTCGCCGCGATTCTCGTGGCGCTTGTCGGGGTCTCACGCGTCCCAGCGATGTACCTCGTCCGACGGATGGTCGTCGAGGTCCCGTTCCTCGTCTTCGCGCTGCTGATGCCGTTCATCGCGACCGGCCCACGTACGCAGGTGCTCGGCGTCACCGTCAGCGAGGACGGGTTGATGGCCGCCTGGGCTCTGGTGGCCAAGGGCACGTTGGGTGTGCTGGCCGGGCTGACCCTGGCCGCCACCACCGAGCCACGCGAGATCCTGCTGGGACTGGAGCGGCTGAGGCTGCCACGTCAGCTGGTGCAGATCATGGGGTTCATGGTCCGCTACCTCGACGTCGTGTCCGACGAGATGCGCCGCATGCGGATCGCAGTGGAGTCCCGAGGCTTCAACGCGCGCAGCCCGCGGCACTGGCCGGTCCTCGCGCGCTGCGCAGGGGCTCTGTTCATCCGCTCGTACGAACGTGGCGAGCGGGTCCATCTCGCGATGCTGTCCAGGGGGCTGGACCGGTGAGCGTGCCGGTCCTGGACGTACGGGGCGTTGCCTATGCCTACCCCGACGGGCACCAGGCACTGTTCGGGGTCGACCTGCACGTGCACCAGGGGGAACGCGTTGCGCTTCTCGGACCGAACGGAGCCGGCAAGACGACCCTGGTCCTGCACCTGAACGGGATCTTGTCCCCCGGCGCGGGGACCGTCGCGGTCTCCGGGCTGAGGGTCGAGAAGCCGAACCTCACCGAGGTTCGTCGCCGCGTGGGCGTCGTCTTCCAGGATCCCGACGACCAGCTGTTCATGCCGTCGGTCCGCGACGACGTGGCGTTCGGCCCCGCCAACTCGGGGTTGCGAGGCGAGGCTCTGCAGCGGCGGGTCCGCCAGGCGCTCGACCGGGTCGGAATGGTGGACTTCATCGACCGGCCGCCGCACCACCTCAGCTTCGGCCAACGCCGCCGCGTCGCGGTGGCGACCGTGCTGGCCATGGAGCCGGAGATTCTGGTGCTCGACGAGCCGTCCTCGAACCTCGACCCGGCCTCTCGCCGTGAGCTGGCCGACATCGTGCGCAGCCTGGAGGTCACCGTCCTGATGGTCACCCACGACCTGCCGTACGCGCTCGAGCTGTGTCCCCGCTCAGTCGTCCTCTCCGACGGCGTCATCGTCGCCGACGGCCCGACCTACGACGTCCTCACCGACCAGGCGATTATGGCGGCCCACCGCCTCGAACTCCCGTTCGGCTTCGATCCCACAGCGCTGCGCCTGCCGGGCTCCGGGTAACCTGTCGCCAAGCCTGGATACCGACGAAGGGACCGACGTGCCTGCATACGACGAGATCGAGAGCGACATCGAGGCCACCCGCGAGCGCCTCGCCGCGACCATCGATCAGCTCGTCACCCGCACCAGCCCGAAGAACGTCATCCGCCGTGAGCTGGCGAGCGTCAAAGGGCACTTCGTCGACCCTGACGGCAACCCCCGTACGGACAACATCCTCAAAGCGGCAGGGGGAGTCGTGGGCTTCGTCGCCGTCGTCTGGGTGATCCGAAAGGTTGCGCGCTAAGCGGATGGCCGACGACAAGACTCCGATCCGCATGCTCCACGACCGGGTGCTCGTGCAGCTCGACAAGGAAGCCGGTGAGCGCCGCAGCACCGGGGGGATCGTGATCCCCGCCACGGCTGCGATGGGCGCCCGGCGCCTGGCCTGGTCGCGCGTGGTGGCCGTCGGTCCGCACGTGCGCGCGGTGGAGATCGACGACCGGGTCCTCTTCGACCCGGACGACAAGGCCGAGGTCGAGGTGAACGCCGAGACCTACATCCTGCTCAGGGAGCGCGACGTGCATGCCGTCGCCGCGGACCGGCTCGGCGACAGCAACACCGGTCTCTACCTCTGAGCAGCCTGCTCACCCCTGGTCGGCGCGGAACGAGGCGTACCCCCGGCTGGCTGGCTGCCCGGTGTTGAGACGGTTGAGCACCTCGAGGTCCTTCTCCTGCGGTTCCCATAGGCCCGCCTGGACGTTGGCGCGGACCTGCGAGGCCTTGGTAGCGCCGGCGATCACCGACGCGACAGTGGGCTGCGCGACCAGGCCTCCGATCGCCACATCGAGAAGGCTGAGCGCTCGCTCGTCGGCGTACTGCTGGAGGGTCTCGACGCGGTCGAAGTCGGCGTTCTCCAAGCGGTGGCTCTGGTTCGGGAGCGCCAGCCGGGTGCCCTCGGGAGCCGCCTGGTCGCGAGCGTACTTCCCGCTGAGGAGCCCGTAGGCGAGCGGGAAGTACGGGAGGAGCCCGACCCCGAGCCGCTCGCAGGCCGGAACCAGCTCAGCCTCAGCGTTCCGGTTGTAGAGGGAGTACTCGTTCTGAGCGGACACGAATCCTCCCAGCCCCGCTGAGAGGGCGGTCCACTGCGCGTCGACGAGCTCCCAGGCGTGCAGGTTGGAGCTGCCGTAGTAGCGGATCTTGCCCTCGGTGACCAGGTCTTCCAGGGTCGACAGCGTCTCCTCGTACGGCGTGACGTGGTCGGGCTGATGCAGCTGGTAGAGATCGATCCAGCTGGTTCCCAGCCGCCGCAGGCTGCCTTCGACGCTGCGGCGGATGTAGCTGCGTGAGGCGCGTGCCTGCCAGTCGGGGCCGTTGAGTCCGCCAGCCGGCATGCCGAACTTCGTGGCGACCAGCACGTCGTCGCGGCGCTGACCGAGGGCTCGGCCGAGCAACTCCTCGCTGGCACCTTGACCGTAGGTGTCGGCGGTGTCGAACAGCGTGATCCCGCTGTCGATCGCTGCTTCGACGACCTCCCGGGTGCTCGCCTCGTCGATGCGTGACCCGAACGCGTTGCAGCCAAGGCCGACCACGGAGACCATCAGGCCGGAGTGGCCGAGGGGGCGGAACCTCATCTCGCTCATGGCGCCACTGTAGGTCGCCCGGGTCCACCCCTCGAACCGCGGTCAGCGCACTTCGAGGCTCACCAGCACCTTCCCGGCGGTGTGGTCCTCAACCTCCACGATGCCGGGAGTCTGGATCGTCAAGGTCAACGTGGTCGTGCCCTCCGGGTAGTCCAGCTGCTGTTCCGGCGTGGAGTGCACGTGCAGCTCCCCGGCCCGGTCGGCGTCGATGTTGAGGGTGACCGGTTCGCCCACCTTGACCTTGAAACGCTCTCCGTTGGGCTCCAGTTCGCTGCCCCTGATCGTCACGTCGATGACAGTTCCGGTCGGTGTCGGTGTCGGTGTCGGTGTGGCGGTCGTGGTTTCGGTGGTCGGTGTCGTGGCTTGGGTCGGCCCGGGACCGCCGCTCACCTCGGCTGCGTCGCCACACGCGGCGAGCGGCCCGGCGAACGCGAGCAGGCAGGCTGAAAGGACGATGGGGGTCTTGCGCATGAGCGTGTTCCTTCGTTGTTCGAGATGGTCAGAGGAGCCGGGCATCATTCCGTCGGCAGACGCGTGCCGCGGCAGAGCCGGTGCTGAGCACACCACCGCCGCAGGAGCGCGCGCGACCGGCGCAGTCCGGGATCTTCCTCGGTCACGGCTCAATGTTCGGGCATCGGTGCTCAGCGTGGGCCACCGGGCACCCCCGGGCAAGCCAGCGCAGCGTCTGGCTCAGCCTGCACAGATGACGTAGATGACCCGACCTGGACCGTTGGCGCTCCACTTGAGGTGCCAGCCCGTGGGCTCGCCCCCTGACAGCATCGGCCAGCTCTGCTCGATGACCTGGTCTCCCTCGGTGCTCCCGCCACCTCCGGTGGCGACCGTGCCCTCCGGACAGCTGACGCTCTGCTGTGCGGAGCCGTCGTACGAGCTAGGGCCAGAGGTGAGGACTCGGAAGGCCGTGACACCTGGGGGCCCCTGCTCGCCTGCGGGGCCTTGCGGCCCGACCGGCCCCTCGGGTCCGCGGGCACCTGGCGCTCCGGCGGGTCCCACGTCGCCTGCCGGTCCCTGTGGTCCCTCAGGTCCAGCCGGTCCCCGGGCACCTGCGGGTCCGTCTTGACCCTGTCGTCCCTCGGGTCCGGCGGGTCCTGCGGGTCCTTCCGGTCCTGCGGGTCCGGCTGGACCTGTCTCGCCGGCCAGACCCTGAGCTCCCAACTCCCCAGGAGCTCCGGGCGTTCCGGGCTCGCCCTGGAGACCTTGGAGTCCCTGGATGCCTTGAATCCCTCGCACTCCCCGAGATCCGGGCTCACCCTTCTCCCCGCGCAGACCCTGCAGGCCCCGGATGCCGGGGATGCCTGGGATGCCGGGGAGACCGTCGTCGCCTGGGGGTCCCGCTTGACCGGTCTTGCCGCGGTTGGGCCAGGCGACCTTGACCTCGGAGCTCAGGCAGCGGTCGCCCGGCCTGACGACTCGGAGCGAACCGTCGGCGGTCTCGTAGCAGGACGTGAGAACGCTCCTGTCGGTCGGGGACAACGCGTCGGCCATGGTGACCCCGAACATCGCCACCCCGACTCCGGCCGCGACGCCGATGAGGGCCTTGCTCGGCCGCGAGCCGGCCCTCGCCGGCTGCTTCCCTGATCGCATGCCCGTGACCCCTAGATACCCGTTGCGTCCGACGCCAACCCCCCTGGCCGCCGAGGCCAGTCACAGCAGAGTCACAGAACGGGGGGAGCGTCCGAAACCGCCGAACGGCCAGCAGTGTCGGCCAAGCGAACGATCCTGCGATCCAGGAACGGGCAGGTTGTGCCAAACCGGTCCCACTTTGCTCGTGCACGCAGTTCAAGTGGCCGGCCCCGACACATCCCGGGAAGTCCTGAAGCGGCGGGCGCGCGCGTGCAAGGGTGGGGCCATGACACAGGCTCACCGTCGGGTACTGCAGATGAGACTGGTGGTCGAGGCCACCGACTACGACGAAGCCGTTGGGTTCTACCGGGACGTTCTCGGCGCCCCCGAGGAGCTGTTCGTGGACAGCGGGGACGGCGCGCGCGTGACGATCCTCGATGTCGGCCGCGCGACCCTCGAGCTGAGCACACCCGAGCAGGTGGCACTGATCGACGACGTGGAGGTAGGCCGCAGGGTGAGTCCGCGGCTCAGGGTGGCTTTCGAGGTGGCTGACGTTGAGCTGACGACGCGGGACCTCGAGGCAGCCGGCGCCGCGGTGATCGCACCGCCGACGGTAACGCCGTGGAATTCGCGGAACTCCCGGCTGGCTGCTCCCGCGGGTCTGCAGCTCACCCTCTTCGAGGAGCTCGGCAGCCGGTGACTAGCCCGTGATCAGCCTCGTGGTCGAAAGGCCGACCCGCTGGTAGTTTTCCATCGTGCAGGTCAGCCATCACGCTGTTCTGCCGGGGAGGAATGCAGGTCACAGACGGGGACGGTTGTCGTGACGAGCGGGCGGCACGACGGCAGCCAGGACGACGCGAGCTACCTCGCGCCGACTGACCCGACTGTGTACGACATCACCCCCGGCCGACACCGCAAACCCGTCGAACCGCGCCGTGGCAACACGCCGAGGTGGGTGGCGATCCTCGCGGCTACTGCCGTCGCGGTCGTAGGCCTGGCCCAGCTTCTCCCTGAGGGCGACCAACCGCACCGCCGTGCCCAGGCGGCGGCCGCGACCTTCGCCACGCTGGCGGAGCCGACCGTGACCCTCCAGGGACCGGGGTCGCCGGCGACCAGCGTCGCCACCGCTGCAACGCCGAGGCCGACCGTTGCCCCGACCTCACCCATCGGTGAGCCGGCACCGCCGCCGAGCAAACCCAACCCGGAGCCACCTCCGACTCGAGCCGCCCCAGGGACCCCTGGCACATCGGCCCCGACCAAGCTCCCCGCCGTGCTCTCGGTCTCGACCTCGACTCTCACCCTCACCCGGCAAGGTGGCGGCTCGAGCGGGAACGTGTGGCTGACCGCCTCGGGCGGCCCGGTCAGCTGGACCGCGACCGCCCTCGGCGAGGCCGCCGAGTGGCTCTACCTCGACGACAGCTCAGGAACGCTTCTGGCCGGCGAGTCGAATCCGGTCGGGATCGCTGTCGATCCGAACTCGCCCGCGTCGGTCACCGAGCTCCAGGTCGTCTTCGACCCGGGGGCACTGATCGTCACGGTGCTGATCACCGACTGAGCCCGACCGGGCTGCTCTCCTGCTGGTCAGTGCCCCTTCCGATAGATGTGCTTGACTCGCGCCGCGCTGAGCGCCCGGGTGCAGAGGCGGATCCGCGACACCGAGCCCCAGGTGGTCTCGTTGTTGCTGTCGTCGACGAAGAAGCGCAGGCCGTAGTTCCGGATGAGGGCCTGCTTGTTGGCGTCCAGGTAGCTGATATCCGGCTCGCCGTTGGCGTAGACCCGGATCCGGCCCCTGGCATTGCGCGTGAAAGCGACCTCGACGTACGTCTTGGCCTTGAGCGCTTCCTCGGAGCCGTCGTTGTCGCCGTCGTCGTACCAGGTGAGGTGGTTGCCGAATCCGTAGAGACCGTTGTCGTTGTCGTCAGCGGGCAGCGTCGGGTTCAGGATCCGGAAGTAGTCGCTGGTGCCGACGCGGCCGAGGCGCATCTGCATGACCACGGAGTAGAGACCGGAGTGCACCAGCCCCAGGGTGTTGAGACTGAGCCCGTTGCCGTTCCGGAAAACCAGGACCCGCGTCCGGCCCTCGCCGGGTACCACGTGCCGCCGGAAGATGTTCCCCTCGCCTACGTTGCGAAGCTTGGGCGCACCCGCGACAGACGACTTCAGGTTCCCGTCGAACCGGTAGTCGGCCCTCAGCCTCGCTGCGCCGACCCGGGCAACCCTCGCGCTCGGCTTCTGCAGGGAGGACGTCGCAGCCGAGGCCCCGTTGGTTCCGGCGACGGCGGCCGACGACCCGGCGCCGGCCAGGCCGACGCAAAGCATGATTGCTAGAGGAGCGCGCAGCTTCAAGGCGGATCCGTTCTCGAGGGCGGTGGATCAGCCGGTAAGCCCGAGACGCTATCGAGTGCAGCGCTTGGTGTATACACCTGACGACACGTGTCGGGAAGTCCGCAAACCGACGCGCCGCGAAACTCGCAGCGTCCGCCGCTCCGTCACCGCTTCGGGGTTCGAGCGGACCTGCGCTGCGCGTGCCACCCGTGAAACGACGGACGCCCTCCACGACGGTTTCGTGAAGGGCGAGGTCAAGGGTTTGTGCGCCTGAAGACCTTCGGTTGATGGGTGACAGATCTATGTCGGTTGATCCGTGACACTCAAGGTCGACTTTTTCAGGGTACGGCGATTGCCGGGGATCGAGGCTCTGCGTTTGCGGAGTGGCCCGGGGTGGTCCCGGGCCACCGTGCGGAGCAACTTCGCACCGTCCCACAGCCCCAGCACCTCGCCGATGACGTGCACGTCGATGCGGCGCCCGGCGGCCGCCTTGCCCAGGCAGACCTGCTGCCAGGACACGCAGACCACCCCGTTGGCACTGGCCCGCCGACACACCCAGTCGTCACCGGTCCGGTCGGTCGCCCCGGGCTCGGCTCTGGGCTCGGCTCCGGTGAGCGCGTCGGGCAGCTGCAGTGGCAGGGAGTCGCTGCTCGCACGCACAGGTCCGTGCCGGTCCCCGGCGGCGAACCGCTCGGCCGGGGTACCCATCCCGATGCCCTGATGGGGACGGACGGTGTTGTAGTGCTCCACCCAGGCGTCCAGCTCGGCCTGTGCGGTGGCCAGGTCCGCGAAGACCCGGTCGGTGCGGAACTCGGCCCGCAGCGACCGGTGGAACCGCTCCACCTTCCCCGTCGTGGTCGGCGACCGGGGCTCGGTCAGCCGGTGCTTGATCCCGTTCTCCCGCAGCACCCGGTCGAACAGCACCTCCACGGTGGCCGGTTGAACCGGCCGGTGAACACCTTCCCGTTGTCGGTCAGGATCTCCTCAGGCACCCCGTAGGTCCGCATCGCCACCGCCAACCCGTCACAGACCCGCTGGGAGCCCTCCCGCGGCATCAGGAACGCGCTGACACACAACCGGGAATGGTCATCGACCCCGGTCAACGCCTTGGCCTTGCGTCCGTCAGCCAGCAGGAAACCGCCCACGGTGTCCATCTGCCACAGCTCCATCGGGGTGCCCCGCTCCCACCGCTTGAAGTGCTCATCGCGGTGCCGCCGAGCCCCCGGCCGGATCAGACCGGCCCGCACCAGCGCCCGGTAGACCCCGGACCGGGAGACCACGACCCCGGACCGGCCCAGCCCATGGACGATCCGACGCGGACCCCACCCCGGATGCGCCCGCCGCAGCTCCAGCACCGCCACCTCGACCACCGCCGGCATCTGATGCGGGCATCCCACCGGACGACGCGACCGCTGAGCCAGCCCCTCGAGCCCAGAGTCCTCATAACGCCGCAGCCACGCATGCAGCGACTGCCGCGAGACACCCCACTGACCGGCCACCTCAGTCACCGACCGGCCATCGGAAAGCACCGCCAAAACGGCCTGATACTTCTGCTCCACCACGCTCATCTCCACCAACATGAAATGAGTGTCAAGAATCAGCCGGAGCCACCGTCAAGCATCAACCGGAGCCACGTAAAGAAGGACCCGGAGCCATCCTGTCAAGGATGACCCGGGTCCTTACACAAGGGTTTGTGCGCCATCAGGGACTCGAACCCCGAACCCGCTGATTAAGAGTCAGCTGCTCTGCCAATTGAGCTAATGGCGCGTGAAGCAGGGGAAACCATAGCAGCGGTCCCCGCCGCCGATGAAATCCTCGCCGGTGGCATCCATCACCCGTCTGGCAGGCCAGAGTCGGCCACGAGGTCAGGTCTGTTCGGGCCCTCTCGCAGAGCGCTTGATGGGAGACAGTGCCTGCAGGAAGCTCCGCTTAGCCGGTTCCGGAGAGCGGCTTAGAGGCGGCCGTCACGGGTGTCGAGCACGGCCATGGCTGCGTTGTGGCCGCCGATCCCGCTGACCGCACCGCCGCGCTGCGCGCCCGCGCCGCAGATCACGACATTGGGCACTGCTGTCTGCACGCCCCATCGGTGGGCGGGACTGTCCATCAAGGACCGTGTACTGGCCCAGGGCCAGGCGAGGTCCCCGTGGAAGATGTGGCCGCCGGGCATGGCCAAGGCGGACTCCAGGTCTTGGGGTGCCTGGGCCTCCAGGCAGGGCTGGCCGTTGCCGTCCAAGGCCAGTAGTGACTCGAGGGGCTCCTCGAGGTGGACGTTGATCGCGTCCAGCACCCGGATAACGGCTTCGTCTCGGACCTCGTCGACGTTGTCGGCGAAGAGCCGGGCCGGGGTGTGCAAGCCCAGGAAGGTGAAGGCGTGCATGCCCTTGACAGCCAACGGGCCGAGGACGGAGGGGTCGGTAAGCGTGTGACAGTACAGGTCACCCGGAACGATGGACGGAACCCGGCCGCCAACCGCTTCCTCGTACGACCGGCGAAGCTGCGTGTACCCCTCGGCCACATGGAAGGTTCCGGAGAAGGCCTGCGCGGGCGGCTCCCCGGACCGTAGCCGGGGGAGTCGCTCGAGGAGCATGTTCACCTTGATGTGTGAGCCCTCCGGACGCGGCCCCGGATGCTGTCCGAGCAGGATCTGCAGCACCCAGGGCGCCACGTTGCCGAGCACCCAGTCGCACTCGACGGTGTGAATCTCACCCTCGGCCTGCCAGGTCACAGCAGCGGTGCGGCCGTCGGAGTCGACTCTGGTCACGAAGGCGCCGGTGACGATCTCCACGCGGTGTCGCCAGGCAGCCCTCTCGAGCGCACCGGTGAGCGCACCCATCCCCCCGACAGGCACCCGCCACTCGCCGGTGCCGTTGGCGATGACGTGGTACAGGAAGTTGGTGTTCTGAATCAGGGTCTCGTCATTGACGTCGGTGGAGGTGCCGAACACCGCATCGGTCGCCACCACGCCTCGTACGACGTCGTCGGCGAAGCGAGTTTCGATGGCCCTGCCGATCGGCTGCTCGACGAGCATCTCCCAGGTCTCGCGTTTGACCCGGTCGTAGATGTCGACGCTATAGGTCAGCGGCTCCATCAGGGTCGGCGCAACCTGCTTGGCGAAGTCGGCGAGCTCGGAGTAGAACGACCGCCACGCGTCGTACTCCCGGTCGGAGCCGGTCAGGCTGCGGAAGGACTGCCGCGTCGGCTCGCCCTCGTTGCGCTCGACCAGCAGCCCGGTGTGGATCCCTTCACGCACCACCGGTGTGTAGGAGCCGAAGCGGCGGGAGCGGAACTGCACATCGAGCCCCAGCTCGTCCACGATCCGGTCGGGGAACAGGCCGACCAAGGGGGAGTACTGGCTCAGCCGGGCGGGCAGCCCGGCGAAGACCTCGGCGCTCTTGGCCGCTCCTCCGGTCTCGTCCAGCCGCTCCAGAACGAGCACGGACATACCGGCCCTCGCCAGGTAGGCGGCAGCAACCAGCCCGTTGTGGCCGCCACCGATGACCACGGCGTCGTACTTATCCTGTTTCGACCCGATTGGCACGCGATCAATTTAGCCGGGTGGGATGGTGTGTACGGCACGAAATGGAATGTTGGCTGCAGCCAAACAGTTTGGTTGAATGAAAAACCATCTACTCGGGATGGATCGAGCTACACCTTCGGGAGGCGTTGTGCCTGCAGTGACCGTGGACGACCTGACTGTGCTACCTCGCCTCAAGGCGCCGGGGCTCGGAGACACGGTCCGCCCGGTGGTGGGGGTGACCACCGCCCCGAGCGGTTTCGAGGGTGAAGGCTTCCCGGTACGCCGGGCGTTCGCCGGAGTCGACCTGGCGGACCTCGACCCGTTTGTTCACCTGGACCAGATGGGCGAGGTCGACTATGCGCCAGGGGAACCGAAAGGCACACCCTGGCACCCGCACCGCGGCTTCGAGACGGTTACCTACATCATCGACGGCGTCTTCGACCACCAGGACAGCCACGGGGGCGGCGGCACGATCACCAACGGGGACACCCAGTGGATGACCGCCGGAAGTGGCTTGCTGCACATCGAGGCGCCGCCGGAATGGCTGGTCTCCAAGGGTGGCCTATTCCATGGGATCCAGTTGTGGGTGAACCTGCCGCGCGAGCAGAAGTGGGTTGCGCCGCACTACCAGGACCTGCGGGCGTCCGAGCTCGGGCTGACCACGACAGCAGACGCCGGTGCACTCGTTCGGGTCGTCGCGGGCGACGTCGATGGGCAGCGCGGTCCTGGTTCGACCCACACGCCGATGGCGATGGTGCACGCCAGTCTCGCTCCCGGGGCACGCCTGGACCTCCCCTGGGAGGTGGACTTCAACGCGCTGGTCTACGTGCTCTCCGGTGACGGCACGGTCGGTGTCGAGGGCCGTCCGATCCACGGTGGTCAGCTCGCAGTGTTGGGCGCTGGCGACTTCGCGACGGTCTCGGCCAACCAGACCCAGGAGAGCCGCCACCCCCTGATGGAGGTGCTGGTCCTCGGCGGGAGGCCGATTCGCCAGCCAGTCGCCTGGGCTGGGCCGTTCGTGATGAACACCCGCGCTGAGGTCATGCAGGCCTATGAGGACTTCCAGAAGGGTCGCCTGGGTCAGATTCCCGCCGGCTGAGCTTCGAGTTGCCCCAAGGGGCACGGGTTGGACCTCGCTGGGCATAACTCTGGCTTGGCTCGCATCGTTATCGGTTGCGAGAAAGGGGGTACGCGATGTCCACCGTGCACGCTTCTGGCTTCGGCCAGACAGTGACCCGTGCGTCGTTGCTCCCTCTGGCAATCTTCACGGCCGTAGCGGCCTACCTGTTGCCACACTCGCTCTTCACCGACCAACCCCCCGCATCGGAAACGCCGAGCACCTCGGTGGTCTGGAAGGCTGACTACTCCAAGAAGTACCCCGGGTGCGTCTCCACCGTCCTGTGGCCCGACGCCGAGAAGCCGGTAGCCCTCGTTGTGGTGGACGCAGAAGGCGGCACCGCCAAGGTCACCCGCGGTCAGGCTCGGCTGCTGGCCTCGAGCGGCGGCATGACCCGAACGATCGGGGCCTGCCGCTGAGCGGCGTCTCGATCCAGAGTAGGAGCCGCAGGCCGTGGGGGCCTGCGGCTCACTCTCTTCCCAGACACGGGTGTCACGCCGAAAGCGCGGTCTTGTCCTCGTCCCCGACGCTCACCTGGATCTTGCGTGGCTTTGCCCTCTCCGCCACCGGGACGCGCAGTCGGAGCACACCCGAGTCGTAGTCGGCCTCGATGCTGTCGAGGTCGAGGTTGTCGCCCAGCACGAGCTGCCTGCTGAACAGTCCGGTCGGCCGCTCGGAGGCCAGGAACTCCCAGTCCCCGTTGCGAGCCGGTCGCTCTGCCCTGATCGTGAGGACGTTGCGCTCTACGTCGATGTCGAGAGTGTCGACGGCGATCCCGGGCAGGTCGAACTCCAGGACGAAGGTGTCGGCCTCTCGCCAGGCGTCAAGTGGCATGACTACGGGTCGCGATGTCGTTCCCGCCCCGAACATCTGCTGCGCCAGTCGGTCGAGGTCGCGGAAGGGGTCAGTCCTCATCAGCATGTAAGCCACCTCCAAACTCCAATCAACTAGTCCTTGGCTGCGGTCACATGTATAGTGACCGATATAGATTTTTTATAGCAAACGATCGGTCCGCGTGCAAGTCCGTTAGGGAGGCAATGCTCATGGCCGAGAGCGATCCGACCCGAGGGGTCTACGGCATCTCGGTTGCCGCCGAGCTCGTGGGCAGTGGGATCCAGAACCTGCGCGCCTACGAACGTCGTGGGCTGCTCGAGCCCACCCGCACCGCCGGAGGCACGCGGCTCTACAGCGAGGACGACCTGGTGCGGCTGCGCCGCATCGCCGTACTCCTCGAAGCGGGGCTCAACCTCGCGGGCATTGCGATGGTGCTGGCCCTCGAGGGGGACAACGAGCGGCTTCGCCGGCTGCTCGACTCTCCCGGCTCATGACGAACCCGCAGCCGGCGACGCCGACTGCGGGTTCCTTGGGGTGAGTGACGGGACTTGAACCCGCGGCCACCTGGACCACAACCAGGTGCTCTACCAGCTGAGCTACACCCACCACGGCGACCCGTCCCGACGGGACAGGTCGCGGCAAGAAGTGTACCCGCTGTTAGGCAGTGCTTTGATCCGGGTCGTCTGAGATCGGACCCGCACCAGTCAGGGAGCCCCCGTGCTCGCGTGCCAGGGTCTTGGCTGCTTCGGTGTCCGGGCCGGGAGACGGGACGAAGACCGCAGCACGGTAGTACCGCAGCTCCTCGATGCTCTCCTGGATGTCGGCGAGCGCGCGATGGTTCCCGGTCTTCGCCGGCGACTGGTAGTACGCCCGCGGGAACCACCGCCTGGACAGCTCCTTGATCGAGGAGACGTCCACGATCCGGTAATGCAGGAACGACTCCAGCTCCGGCATGTCGCGGATCAGGAAGGACCGGTCGGTGGCCACGGTATTCCCGGCCAGGGGTGGGCGGCTGCCGACGGGACAGTGGTGCTTGATGTAGGCAAGCACCTCTTCCTCGGCCTCCTGCAGGGTCACCCCCCGGTCGAGCACGTCGAGCAGCCCGGAGGACGTATGCATCGCGCGGACGAAATCGTCCATCTGGTCCAGGGCTTCGGCCGGCGGCTTGATCACCACGTCGACACCGTCACCGAGCACGTTGAGCTCGAAGTCGGTCACCAAGGCTGCAACCTCGATCAGCGCATCGCTGTCGAGCCTGAGGCCGGTCATCTCGCAGTCGATCCACACCAGACGGTCGTTCACGGATTGCACCCTACTGGAGCGGGAGCCTGTGGATTCTGTGGACGGCCCCTGGGGATAAAGAATCGGATTCATGCGTGTCGAGCCCGACACGCCGTAGCGCGAGAAGTTGGGGTCGCTGACCCCTTGTGCGGATCCGCCGCTGGGCGTAGAAATTGCATACGCCAAAGGGGCAACCCGGAGGCGGGATCGGTAGGAGACGAGATCCCAACCGGCGGAGCGATCCGCTGGACAGCCGGTGATGTGGCTGAGGATCGACCGGACCAACCGTGATGACTGGAAGCGTCACCCGACCGGTCAAACTGAGGCCCCGCAAACTCATACTTTGCGGGGCCTCACCCTTTGTCTGCGGCTGGCCTGGCCGCGGCTCGCGACATGCTTCACCGCGGCCGGACCCTTCGCTCAGGCGGGGACCAGCGTCGAATCGCTGTGCGCCACCACCTGCGGCTCGTCGTCGAGCATCGTGGTCTCGTCGAACGGGTCGCGCCCAGCGAGCACGGTGTCCAGCCGGGCGCGGTCGAGGCCCCCGGTCCAGGCGGCGATCACCACGGTCGCAACGGCATTGCCTGCGAAGTTGGTCAGCGCTCGCGCCTCGGACATGAAGCGATCAACCCCCACGATCAGGCCGACGCCGTCGACAAGGTCGGGGCGATGCGACGCCAAGCCACCGGCCAGCGTGGCCAGACCAGCACCTGTGACTCCGGCCGCACCCTTGGACGCGATGATCATGAAGACCAGCAGCGAGATCTGCTCGCCGAGCTCCAGCGGGTTGCCCATGGCCGAGGCGATGAACAGCGACGCCATCGTCAGGTAGATCGCGGTGCCGTCCAGGTTGAACGAGTACCCGGTCGGCACCACGACCCCGACGGTCGGCTTGTCGATGCCGGCGTGCTCCATCTTCGCGATGAGCCGGGGCAGGGCCGACTCCGAGGAGGACGTCGACACGATCAGCAGGAACTCGCGACCCAGGTACTTCAGCAGCGAGAAAAGGTTGACGCCGGTAGTCAGCCGCAGGAGCAGGCCGAGCACGACGAAGACGAAGACTGCGCAGGTCGCGTAGAAGCCGACCATGATCACTGCGAGGCTCTTGAGCGCGTCGACCCCGGTCTCGCCGACCACACCCGCCATCGCTCCGAAGGCGCCGACCGGCGCAAGCCACATGATCATCGTCAGGATCCGGAAGACCACTCGCTGGATGCTCTGCACCCCCCGCAGTACCGGCTCGCCTGACGTACCCATGGCCTGGAGGGCAAAGCCGACCAGGAGGGCGACCAGCAGCGTCTGCAGCACCGACCCGGAGGTGAACGCCGAGACCAGCGAGTTCGGGATGATGCCCAGCAGGAAATCGGTCGTGGAGGCGTGCGCGCCCTCGGCTGCCGCTGCTCCCGCCCCGGCGTCGTCTGCGCTGAGGTGCAGACCTGAGCCAGGCTGCAGGAGGTTGCCGACAACCAACCCGATGCCAAGTGCCGCGGTGGACATCACCATGAAGTAGCCAAGAGCGAGGCCGCCGATCTTGCCCACCTTCGCGGCGCTCCGGACCGAGCCGACGCCGAGCACGATCGTGCAGAAGATCACCGGCGCGATCATCATCTTGATCAGGCTCACGAAAGCGCTGCCGATCGGCTTGAGCTCGACCGCGAAGTCGGGGGCTGCGAAGCCGGTCACAATGCCGAGCGTTACGGCCAAGATGACCGCGACGTACAGATAGTGCGTCCGGTCCTTACGGGTGTGTGTCTTGGTGGACATGGTTCCTCCGCTGTCCTGGGTTCTGGTCGAGGCTCACTCTGTGCGGGCCTGTGACCGGGGTCACCCTTGTGTGCATAGAGTTCACGGCGTGAGCCAACGTCGGCGGACCTCTGTCGCCCAGCAGGTCTTCCTGCTGCAGACGCTCATCGTGCTCACCGTCATCGCCGCCGCGGTCGGTCTCGCGTACGCCGACGCGCGCCGGGCCCAGCTGGCGGACGCGCGGACCAAGTCGGTCGACATCGCGCTCGCCGTCGCGGACTCGCCCACGCTTCTGCGCGCGCTGGCCGCCGCGCGGCCGGCCGAGGTGATCCAGCCCTACGCCGAGCGGGTCCGCAGGGACACCCAGACCAGCTTCG
Organism: uncultured Actinomycetota bacterium; assembly: GCA_963769585.1. Lineage (GTDB taxonomy): Bacteria > Actinomycetota > Actinomycetes > Propionibacteriales > Nocardioidaceae > SSC3. The sequence continues at coordinate 2,133,006 of CAVYMJ010000006.1, read as the reverse complement.
TCGTGGTCATGGGGCTGGATCGCACGCGCTACTCACATCCGGACGTGACCCAGCTCGGAAAGCCGTTCATCGGAGACCTCGGTGCGGCGCCGGAGGGGAAGGTGTTCACTCAGGAGTACACCGGCACGCTGGGCCGGTCGATGCGGGCGGTCGTCCCCGTGTTCGACGGCGACAGGGTGGTCGCGCTGGTGTCGGTAGGCATCCTCCTGGAGCGGATTGACCAGGCCCTACGCGAGCGGCTCCGGCCGATCAGCGGTGCCGCCGTACTGCTGCTGGTGCTCGGGGCGGTGGGTGCCTGGCTGATCAGCCGCCGGCTCCGGCGGCAGACGCACGGCATGGGTGAGCAGGAGATCACCCGGATGTACGAGTACTACGACTCGGTGCTGCATGCCGTGCGCGAAGGGCTGATGTTGCTCGACCATCAGGGCAGGGTCCAGCTCGTCAACGACGAGGGACGGAGGTTGTTGGCAGTCGACGAGAATGCGGTCGGGCGGCCGGTCGGCTCGATCGGGCTACCGTCGGCGCTCGTCGAGGCGCTGTCCACCGGAGCCGCGGGGCCGGACGAGATCCATCTGGTTGGTGACCGTGTCCTGGTGGTGAACCAGGCCGCGGCGACCTGGCGGGGCCGCGCCCTCGGCTCAGTCGTGACGGTGCGCGACCACACCGAGCTGCGGGCCGTCTCGGGCGAGCGCGACACGGTCAAGGGGCTGGCCGACATCCTGCGCGCACAGAACCACGAGTCGGCCAACCGGCTGCATACGGTCGTCTCCCTCATCGAGCTGGGTCGTGGTGAGGAGGCGATCGAGTTCGCCACCTCTGAGCTGGAGGCCGCTCAGCTCCTCGCCGACCGGGTGACCGACCGCGTGTCGGACCCGGTGGTGACAGCGCTGCTGCTCGGCAAGACCGCCCAGGCCGCCGAGCGCGGGATCGAGCTGGTCGTGGACCCCCAGACCCGCGTCGAGGACCTGTTCGTCCGCTCGGGCGACATGGTCACGCTGATCGGCAACCTTGTCGACAACGCCTTCGACGCGGTGGCCGACTCCCCTCAGAAGCGGGTCGAGATCAGCGTCGTCTGCGACGGGGCGGGACTGGCCATCGAAGTGTCCGACAGCGGCCCCGGGGTGCCGGAAGGGCCGATCTTCGAGCGCGGGTGGACCACCAAGCGCGGCGACTCCAACCTCGGCCGCGGGCTCGGGCTGGCGCTGGTCGGCCAGGTCGCCCGGCGGTACGGCGGCACCGTGCAGGCGGACCGCTCAGCCCTCGGTGGCGCCGCGTTCCAGGTCCGGGTGCCCCGATGACGGTCCGGGTCCTGGTCGTCGAGGACGAGGTCATCGCCGGTCAGGCGCACGGCGAGTACGTGGGCCGGGTCGCCGGGTTCGAGCTGGCCGGCATCGTCCGCTCCGGGGGGGAGGCACTTCGGCTGCTGGGGAGACAGCCAGTCGACCTGGTGCTGCTGGACATGCACCTGCCCGACGTACACGGACTGGAGCTCTTGCAGCGGATGCGTCAGGACGGTCACATGTGCGACGTCATCGCGGTCACCTCGGCCCGCGACGTCGAGGTCGTGAAGCGCGCAGTCGCCCAAGGTGTCGTCCAGTACGTCCTCAAGCCGTTCACCTTCGCGGGGCTGCGGGCCAAGCTCGAGCAGTACGCCGCCTACCGCGAGCAGCTGGGCGCGACCGCGGGGGAGGTGGTGCAGGGGGAGGTGGACCAGCTGCTGGGACTGCTTCGCGCCGCCGAGGCGCCGCTTCCCAAGGGTCTGAGTGCGGAGACCCTTCGGATGGTCACCGAACGGCTTCGCTCGGCCCCGGCCGCACTGTCGGCTTCGGAGATCGCCGAGGCTGCGGGCACCTCGCGGGTGACCGCCCGGCGCTACCTGGAGCACCTTGCCGATACCGGCCTCGCCGAGCGTCAGTCCCGCTACGGCCGCAGCGGTCGACCCGAGGTGGAGTACCACTGGCGGCGCCGCTGAGGCGCACCGAACCCCGGAAAAACTAAGGGCCCCGCAAACTCATACTTTGCGGGGCCTCAACCTTTCTACCCCGGAAAGTGCCCGGAATCTGTGACCGACACCCCAACACGCTGTGTCATCTGGCTCACAGCTCGGCGGTTGGCAAGATGTCCCCATGACACAGACGTCGCCGTACACCGCGTTCATCGCCGGGCTGCCGAAGGCCGAGCTGCACGTCCACCACATCGGCTCCGCGTCGCCACGGATCGTCTCCGAGCTGGCCGAGCGTCACCCGGGGACAGTGCCGTCGAACCTGGAGGAGCTCAAAGAGTTCTTCGACTTCAAGGACTTCGCTCACTTCATCCAGGTGTACCTGGCCGTGGTGGGGCTCATCCGGGATCCGGAGGACCTCCGGCTCCTCACCTACGAGGTTGCCAGGGAGATGGGCGGCCAGAACATCCGCTACGCCGAGCTCACCTGTACGCCGTACACCTCTGTCATGGCCGGAGTCCCGATCGAGGCGTACGTCGAGGCGATCGAGGCGGCCCGGGTGGAGGCGGAGCGCGACCTGGCGGTCACTCTGCGCTGGATCTTCGACATTCCAGGTGAGTCCGGACTTCCCGCAGCGGACGCCACGCTGGCCTACTCGATCGAGCACGGTCCCGAGGCGTTGATCGGCTTCGGGTTGGGGGGGCCTGAGATCGGGGTGGCCAGGCCGCAGTTCAAGCCACACTTCGACCGGGCTCGCGCACACGGGCTGCGCAGCGTCCCACACGCGGGGGAGACCACCGGCCCGGAGACCGTCTGGGACGCGGTGCGCCTGCTCGGAGCGGAGCGGATCGGCCATGGGACCTCGTCGACCCAGGACCCGGCACTGCTGGAGTACCTTGCCGAGCACCAGATCGCGCTCGAGGTCTGTCCCACCTCCAACATCGCGACCCGCGCGGTGGCCTCCCTGGACGAGCACCCGCTCAAGCAGCTGTACGACGCGGGGGTCCTGGTCACCATCAACTCCGACGACCCGCCGATGTTCGGCACCACGTTGAACCGGGAGTACGAGATCGCCGCCGACCTCCTCGGCCTGGACGAGGGCGGGATCGCCGACTTGGCCAAGAACGCCGTCTACGCCTCGTTCCTGGACGACTCAGCCAGGAGGGTCCTGCTGGACGAGATCGACCGCTACGTGGCTAGTCGCTGACTTGCTCGCCGGCCAGCACGTCGTCCTCGAGGTCCGCGCTCGGCTGGCGCTGAGACGGGAAAGCGCCCGAAGGTGAGTCGGTGGCCGCAGTGCGTACCTCGGTCCGCCGGACGCGATCTCTGCGTCGCTTGGCCCGCAGCCGCCACAGGGTCAGCCCCGCGAGGATCAGCGCTGTACCGGCCGGAAGCAGGGCACCGGCGACAAGGCCGGGATAGCCGTTGAGCAGCATCCCGAGGTAGGCGAGCGGACCGGCCAGGGCGGTGCCGACACCGATGATGGTGAGGACCACAAGCTTGGGCCGGTGTCGGCGCCAGAACAACGCCCAGGCCAGGAGCACGACAGCCACTGGCCACAGTGGAGCGAACCTGAGGACGGCGAGGTCGAGCGTGTACAGCCGGCCCCAGTAGAGGCTCTCCACCAGCTCTCCGTCGTTCGTCAGAACCGCCACCGGGTCGCCGTTCCACAGGATCACATGGAGAGCGCCACCGGTGCGCAGGTCATCTGTGCTGCGGGGGAACGGGAGTGTGACGTTGTCGCCGGGAGCCTCCAGAGCCAGGCGCCAGGTCTTCTCGGGCGCCGTGTCGAGCCGCGTCGCCACCGTTGCGGGAACCGGCACGAGGCAGTCGCTGGTCGGTCCGTTGGGAGCGCAGGTCGGGGCCTGCGTCATGGCGGTCCCGGCGTCGAGGAACTGCGGTAGGGCGACCAGCACGCCCACCGGAAGGGCGATGCCCAAGGCGCCGAGGACGAAGAGCTCGCGGACGCCGATCCACGCCCAAGCCAGACCCGCGCCGAAGCGCCCGGTGCCGGTCGGAGCGCCGGCGTGGCGCGCGTTCTTCCTGCTCATCTCAGCCCCTCATCCATTCCGACGATCAGGCTAGGTGAGAACCGAGGCAGAACCGGGGATATGTGAGCGAGGCTCAGATGTTTTGCATGGATATAGACAGGTTTGGACGGATCGATGGCGCCCCCGGCAGGACTCGAACCTGCGACCAACAGATTAGAAGTCTGTCGCTCTATCCAGCTGAGCTACGGAGGCGGGGGGGTCGGAACAGCAGTCGGGAGAACCCTTGGGGTAACCCAGTTGCAGTTCTCCACTGCCTTCCCGGCCCGGCGCCAGCCTAGCGGCAGCTCTCGGTGGGCCGGTGAGGGCGGGCGACCGGGTAGATCGCAGGCCGGGCGCGTGCCCGCCGAGAGTGCGGGTGTGAGGTTGCCGTCGGGATCGCCGATGACCGCAGTAGACCGCCCGGACCCCCCGTGCCACGCTACGGGACATGGCTCGCGTGCTGTTCACCTCGTGCCCTGCGTACGGGCACGTGCTACCGATGCTGCCTTTGGTGAGGGCGGCGGTGCGTGCAGGCCATGACGTGCGCCTTGCCACCGGCCCGGACCTGATCGATCCGCTGGCGACACGAGGGCTCGACGTCCACCGCGTCGGGCCGTCGTGGGCTGAGGGGTGGTCTGCGAATCAGGCTGTGTGGGCTGACCCGGCACTGTCCGAGGAAAGCAGGATGATGGGCGGGGTGGTGGCGCTTTTCGGCAAGCCGGCGCTCGGCAGGCTTGCCGATCTCCTAGTAATGGCGCGGGAGTGGCGCCCCGATCTCATCGTCCACGAAGTCCTCGAGACGGCGGGGTCCCTGCTGGCCCGAAGGCTCAATGTGCCGGGGGTGGTTCACGGCATCGGGCCCATGTTCCCGTTCTACGCCCAGCTCATCGGCCAGTTGGGCGAGGCGATCGGCGAGCCTGAGCTGCGGGCGCAGGCTTCCTCCGAGCGGGCCCTCGACCTATGCCCGCCCTCGTTGCAGCCCGACGGCCTCCCACCGTGGCAGGTGGCGACCCCGTTGCGGCCCAGTGCTGGCGAGCCTGGCCAGGTGCCCGCGCGGGTGGCCCCTATTCTCGCCGCCGAAGGTCCGGTCGCCTACTTCACCCTGGGCACTGTCAAGAACGCTGACGCCGCCGACTTCAAGGTCGGGCTCGCTGCCCTGGAGGGGTACGACGGCATCGTGATCGCCACAACGGGGCGTCGGCTCGATCCCGATGAGCTCGGATCAATACCCGCGAACGCCGTCGTGGAAGAGTTCATCCCACAAGCCGCCCTTCTCGGACGGGCCGACCTGCTGGTCTCCCACAGCGGATCAGGCACCATGCTGGGCGGCCTGGCACACGGGGTCCCACAGGTCGCCCTCCCGCGTGGGACAGATCAGCCCCAGAATGCTGCATTGGTGGCCGGCGCCGGCGCCGGCGTGGTCGTCGCCCCGGAGGACTACGCCGTCCACACGATTCAGGCCGCGGTCGGGGAGGTCGTCGGCAACCCGGACTACCGAGCGGCGGCCGAGCGTGTGCGCGACGAGATCAGCACCATGCCCGGCGCCGACGCTGTGTGGGCCGCTATCGCACTCTGATCGGGTCGACCACTCAGCCTGTGGCGGTTGACGACTGCTACCACGCGACTCGATCGGGGATGACTGCCGGGAGGCCAGGGTTGTTCTCTCCGACCCACCACGGAGGCTGGCGCCTCCAAGAGCCGTGGCTCAGCCGCGCAGGTTGGCCATCCACTCCTCGACCCCGGCTGCGTCCCTGGGGAGCGCGGCGGAGAGGTTGCGGACCCCGTCCCCGGTGACAAGTACGTCGTCCTCGATCCGGATGCCGATTCCGCGCATCTCGGCAGGAACGAGGAGGTCGTCCTCCTGGAAGTACAGGCCCGGCTCCACGGTCAGGACCATGCCCTCCTCAAGCGTCCCGTCGTAGTAGGCCTCGCGGGCGGCCCGACCGCAGTCGTGGACGTCCATGCCGAGCATGTGGCTGGTGGAGTGCAGCGTCCAGCGTGCGTAGACCTTGCTGTCGGGAGACAGCGCCTCGTCGACCGAACAGGGGAGCAGCCCAAGGCCGTCCAGGCCGTTGACGAGCACCCGCATCGCTTCCTTGTGCGGGTCCTGGAAGCTCGCTCCGGGACGGACCGCCCCGATCCCGGCGGTCTGGGCCTCGTAGACGAGCGTGTGCAGGTCTCGCTGCAGCGCAGTGAAGGTCCCGCTGACCGGGAGGGTGCGCGTGACGTCGGCGGTGTAGAGGTTCGTCCCCTCCGCGCCCATGTCGAGCAGCAGCAGCTCACCCGGTGTGACCGGGCCGGTGTTGTCGATCCAGTGCAGCGTGGTGGCATGGGCGCCGCCACCGACGATGGAGTCGTAGCCGACCGAGTTGCCCATGGTGCGCGCTCGCCGGAAGAAGGTGCCCTCGATCCACCGCTCGCCATACCTCAGGACGTTGTCCCACTCACGCACCGAGTCCTCGAAGCCGAGGACCGTGATGTCGCAGGCTTCCTGGAGCTGACCGATCTCCCACTCGTCCTTGACCAGACGCAGCTCGGAGACCACACGGGCGAACTCGTCGTCGCGCGCCTCGTCGGCGGGCACGGCAGAGTCGACGCGCGAGTCGGCGCCGCGGAGCACGCGGGTCTTGCCAGTCCCCGCGAGCGCCGCCGGAAGGTCGTCGATGTGCCGACAGGGGATGCCGAGCGTCTCGGACATCTCGTCCAGCGAGGGACGCCTCCCGGCCCAGAGCTCGCCGTACTGCCGGTCGCGGAAGAACTCGTCGGTCTCGCGCGAGGAGCGGGGACGGGCGAACAGGACAGCGCCGTCGTCGTCGATCACGAGAACCGCATCGCTTGTCTGGTTGCCAGACAGGTAGGTGTGGGCGGTCTCCGCCCGGAAGCGGTAGTCGGTGTCGTAGGCACGCACCTTGAACCCGCCGGCCGGGACCACCAGCCGTTCGCCTGGGAACAGGGAGGCCAGGCGCTCCCGCCGTGCCGCAGCCCAGGGAGCCACCGGATGCGGTGCGAGGTCGAGAGCGCGGTCACCCCAGCCCTGCCTCATGAACGCCGCGTACGCCTGGGGGACGGGCTGATCGTGGCTCTCGGTCTTCAACGGGGCCGTCTGCTCGGCGGCAGTGTCTTCGCTCACAGATCAATGCTACGTCGGCGCGGCCAGCGCCTGAGACCCGGACAAACCATCCCCCACCGATAGTCTTTCCCCATGAACTGGGCGGCAGGAACCGGCCCGGAGCAGGCGATAAAGCCCCTGCCTCCGGCCGTTCCGCCTGCCCTGCTCAAGCGTCCGCGCCGCAGGGAGAACCTCCTCTTCACGGTTCTGGTGTCGGTGGCGCTCCTGCTCGGCGCGTGCGTCATGGCCCTGGTACTCCTCGCCGCGGACGCACCCGGCGCGATCGTGGTCGGGGTCATCCTCGCCGCGTTGCCTGTCGGCCCCCTGGTGGCCTGCTACCTGTGGCTGGACCGCTACGAGCCGGAGCCGATCAGCCTGCTTGGTCTCGCCTTCGGCTGGGGTGCCTTCGTCGCCACCGCGGTGGCTCTGGTCCTGCAGACGATCGACCAGTACTTCGTCGGTACGTCGGAGGACTGGTCGGCCGCGATCGTGGCTCCGATCACCGAGGAGTTCACCAAGGGGATCTTCATCGTCTTGCTGCTCTGGTTCCGCCGTCACGAGCTGGACGGAATCCTCGACGGGCTGGTGTATGCCGGCCTGGTGGGAGTCGGCTTCGCTTTCACCGAGAACATCCTCTATCTTGCCGGCGCCTACATCGGGGGCGACGGGGTCGGCCCCGGGGGCATCGACGCCGCGACCGGGATCTTCGTCCTGCGTGGCGTGTTCAGCCCCTTCGCGCACCCGCTCTTCACCTCGTTCGTGGGCATCGGAGTGGGCATAGCGGTGACGACCCGGAAGCCGGCTCTGCGAGTCGTCGCCCCGCTGCTCGGCTACCTCATCGCCGTCGGGCTGCACGCGGCCTGGAACGCCTCGGCGTTCTTCCACGACGGTTCCGCGTTCATCCTCACCTACGTCTTCGCGATGGTGCCGGCGTTCCTGCTGCTGGTCGGCTTCGCCGTCTGGGCACGCCGCAAGGAGTCAGCGATCCTCACCCGCGCCCTCACCGACGCCGCGCACCGTGGACTGGTGGGCCATGCCGAGGTGCCCTGGCTGGTGCGGCTTCCTGCACGTCGCAGTGCGCGGCGTTATGCCCGCCTGGTCGGCGGCCCGTTGGCCGAGCGGGTGATGCGGGAGTACCAGCAGGAGGCGATCGAGCTGGCGTTCCTGCACAACCGCTACCTGCGTGGTCTCGCGCCTCGCGACGCGGGTCCTCGAGGGTCGGCCATGGTCCAGCGCCTGGCCACGCTGCGTCCCTATGTACAGTTCCCGCAGCCGACCCCCGGCGGATACCCACGGAGTGGATCGTGACCATCACTGCTTCCACGACCGACATGATCAACGGTCTGGTGCGGCTGCGCGAAGCGCTGCTCGGCACCACGCTGCCCCTGGACCTGCCCAAGGTCGACGAGTTCCGGGCAGCGCGCAAGGAGATGTTCGACCAGATCGAGGACTACGTCCTGCCGCGGTTGATGTCCATCGAGGCGCCGCTGCTCACCGTCGTCGGTGGCTCGACGGGGGCGGGCAAGTCCACTCTGGTCAACTCCCTGGTAGGCCATCGGGTCACCGAACCCGGCGTACTGCGTCCCACCACCCGGTCACCGGTCCTGGTGCACAACCCGGCTGACTCGGAGTGGTTCGCCATGGACCGGATCCTGCCGGACCTGGCACGTACGGCGACCACGTCTGCCGACCCGGGAGCACTCCAGCTGGTCGCGGACGAGGCGGTTCCGCAGGGCCTGGCAATCCTGGACGCCCCGGACATCGACTCCGTCGAGGAGCAGAACCGCACGCTGGCGTCCCAGCTGCTCGGCGCGGCCGACCTCTGGCTCTTCGTGACCTCCGCCGCTCGATACGCCGACCAGGTGCCGTGGGACTTCCTGCGTACTGCCGTCGAGCGCAGCGCTGCGGTCGCGATCGTCCTGGACCGCACCCCACCGGGGGCCGTGGACGAGGTCAGCACCCACCTGGCCACCATGCTGACCACGCGCGGACTGAAGGACTCGCCGCTCTTCGTCGTCACCGAGGGCACAGTCGACTCCGACGGTCTGCTCCCCGCTGAGCACGTCGCTGAAATCCGCGGCTGGCTCGACGCTCTGGCAGCCGACGCCGAGGGGCGGGCTGCGGTCGTCAAGCGGACCCTGGACGGGGCGATCCGAGCGATCGCCAAGCGGAGCTACCTGGTTGCCGACGCCGCGGCGGAGCAGGTCGCCATGGTTACGCGCCTGCGCGCCGACGCCGACCGGGCCTACGACGAGGCGCTGGCGAAGGTTGACGAGGCCTCGGCCGACGGCACCTTGCTGCGGGGTGAGGTGTTGGCGCGCTGGCAGGAGTACGTCGGCACTGGCGAGTTCCTCAAAGGCTTGGAGACCAAGGTCGGCTGGATCCGGGACCGGGTCGTGGGCTGGGCCAAGGGCAAGCCCACCCAGGCCGAACGAGTCACCGTCGCCGTCGAGTCCGGGCTGGAGACGCTGATCACCGAGCACGCCGAGAACGCCGCCGAACGGGCCACCGCGTCCTGGCAGTCGGTGGAAGCGGGCAAGAACCTCCTCGAGGACTCGGGTCGCGACCTGCACCGGGCATCTCGGGACTTCCGGGCGCGCGCCGAGCGCGCCGTACGCGACTGGCAGCATGGCGTCCTCGATCTGGTACGCAAGGAGGGGCAGGACAAGCGGTCGGCGGCTCGCTTCCTCGCCTTCGGTGTCAACGGGTTGGGCGTGGCGCTGATGGTGGTGGTCTTCTCCAGCACCGGTGGAGTGACGGGCGCAGAGGTTGGCATCGCCGGTGGAAGCGCGGTCCTCGGGCAGAAGCTGCTCGAGGCGGTCTTCGGTGACCAGGCGGTACGCCGCCTCGCCGAGAACGCTCGCAAGGACCTTCGCACACGTGTGTCCGCACTGCTGGACCGGGAGCGGGCACGGTTCACCGAGACGCTGGTCAGCCTCGACATCGACGAGTCCGGCGCCGAGCGGCTCCGCCAGGAGTCCCGCAAGCTCGACGACCTGCGCTTCGCCGCCCAGATAGCAGAGGAAATGGAGAGATGAGCACCATCGTCGAGGGGGCGAAGAAGCTGCTCGGCAAGCGCAGCAACGGCGTCGCCGCTCGCGTCGAAGGGCTGAGGGTCGCGGTCGAGGCCTCGAGAGGGCGTCTCCCCGACGATCTGGTTGCGCATGGGGACCTGATCGCAACTCGGGCCGCCGCCCGGTTGTCGCTCTCCGGCGACCACACGGTCGTCGCCCTTGCCGGAGCCACCGGCTCCGGCAAGTCCTCGACCTTCAACGCCATCACCGGGATGGAGTTCGCCGCCGTCGGCGTACGCCGGCCCACGACCTCGTGGACGATGTCGTGCGTGTGGGGCCGCGACCGGGCCGACGAGCTGCTCGACTGGGTCGGTGTTCCCGCCCGGCACCGCGTCTCCCATGACTCGATGCTGGACATGAAGCGGGTCGACCGTGATCTCGAGGGGCTGGTACTGCTGGACCTTCCGGACCACGACTCGACAGAGATCGCCCATCACGTCGAGGTGGACCGGCTCGTCCAGCTGGCCGACCTGCTGGTCTGGGTCCTGGACCCTCAGAAGTACGCCGACGCGGCGATCCACGATCGCTATCTACGTCCCCTTTCGACCCACCACGACATCATGCTGGTGGTGCTCAACCACATCGACGAGGTGCCCGAAGATAGGCGCGACGCGATGGTGCAGGACCTTCGCCGGCTGCTCCAGAACGACGGACTCGGGGGAGTCCCGGTGATCACAACCTCCGCGAAGCTGGGTGACGGGATCGCCGAGCTCAAGCAGGCCATCGCCAAGCACGTCACGGCCAAGCAGGCCACCCTGGACCGGCTGCTCGCAGACGTCACCGCCACCGCCTCCAAGCTGCAGGAGGTCAACGGCCTGGCCAAGCCCGGCGACGTCGCTCGACACAGCAAGTCCGAGCTGGTGGACGCTTTCGCCTCGGCTGCGGGGGTCCCGATCGTGGTACGAGCCGTCGAGAAGTCCTCGTTGCAGCGCGCGAGCCGGGCTACCGGGTGGCCGTTGACCAAGTGGCTCGGCCGGTTGCGTCGTGACCCGCTCAAGCGGATGCACCTGGACCTGGGGCCGGAGGGACGGGTGCTGACCGCTGCCGCACGGACGTCGCTGCCCGAGGCCTCACCGGTGCAGCGCGCACGCGTCGATACCGCGGTGCGGGCAGTGGCCGACCAGGTCGCCGTCGAGCTCTCGCCTCCGTGGGCCGAGGCCGTACGCCGTGCGTCCACCTCCAGGCTCGAAGATCTCAACGACGCTGTGGACAAGGCCATCGCCAGCACCGACCTGGGTGTCTCGCGTACGCCGACCTGGTGGCGGCTGGTTCGCTTCTCGCAGGTCCTGGTGTTCGTTGCCGCGGTGGCCGGAGCACTGTGGTTGACCGGTCTCGCGGTCGGCGACTATCTGCGGCTCACGGTGCCCGACTCCCCGGAGGTAGGGGGACTGGCGGTTCCTGCTGCGCTGCTCCTGGGTGGCGCAGTCTTCGGCATCGTCGTGGCTGGAGTGAGCCGCTGGCTGGCCGGCTTCTCCGCGCGGTCCAAAGCGGGTCGGGCCGACCTCCGGCTGCGCTCGTCGCTGAGTGACGTCATCGAGGACCTGGTGATCAGCCCGATCGAGTCAGAGATCGACGCCTATCGCCGGACGCGACACGGTCTGAACGACGCGCTGCGCTAGGCCCCTCCCGCTCCGCCCCTTTCCCCAGGCACAGCTGTCCACGCCGCCTGAGCTCGTACGCACGGCAGTCGGCCGAGGCACGCAGGCTGGCCTCATCGCTTCCGAAACGGGAGCACCGAGCTGAGGAGGAGACGATGACGGAGACGCTCGTGACATTGCACGGCTGGGTTGGTGGAGACGTGACCTTCCGGACGCCCAAGGAGATCAGTGTGGCCACCTTCCGGGTGGCCTGCACGCCGCGGGTGAGACGAGCAGGCGGCTGGGAGGACGGGGAGACCACCTGGTTCTCCGTGACGGCCTGGAGGTCGCTCGCCGAGAACGTCCGCGACTCGATCCATCGCGGCGAGGCGGTGATGGTGCACGGGCGGCTACGCACCCGAACCTGGTCCAGGGGTGACGGAGAGCCGGACGGCAGCGAGTTCGAGGTCGAGGCGCTGCTGGTCGGGCATGACCTGACCCGCGGGACGAGCGCCTTCCTCAAGAAGCGGCCGCGCGGAGCGCACGACGAGGCCGAGCTCGACGCAGAGGTGGCCGAGATGGTCGCCGCCGGGGTCGCCGCGGAGACACCGGTGGACTCGTGGGGTGAACCCCAGCCGGCCCAGGCTCCGTCGGAGTCCGCAGCCTGACCGGCAGCAGCCCGATTCGGGAAGCAGGCCTTGTGCACCGTAGGCTTCCGGCATCATGGCTGAGTACGTCTTCACGCTGCGCAATGTCCGCAAAGCCCACGGTGACAAGGTTGTCCTCGACAACGTCACGCTGTCCTTCCTCCACGGAGCGAAGATCGGCGTCGTCGGACCCAATGGCACCGGCAAGTCCTCGCTCCTCAAGATCATGGCCGGCCTGGACCGCGCCTCGAACGGCGACGCGATCCTGGATCCGGGAGCGACCGTCGGGATGCTCCAGCAGGAGCCGCCGCTGTCCGAGGGCAAGACCGTGCTGGAGAACGTCGAGGAGGCCGTCCACGACATCAAGGGGAAACTCGACCGCTACAACGCGATCTCGGAGGAGATGGCGAACCCGGACGCCGACTTCGACACGCTGCTCGCCGAGATGGGTGATTTGCAGACGGACCTCGACCACGCCAACGCCTGGGACCTCGACAGCCGGCTGGAGCAGGCGATGGACGCGCTGCGCTGCCCGCCGTCGGACACGGTCGTCGACCATCTCTCCGGTGGTGAGCGTCGCCGCGTGGCCCTGTGCAAGCTGCTCCTGCAGCAGCCCGACCTGCTCCTCCTCGACGAGCCGACCAACCACCTCGACGCCGAGTCGGTGCAGTGGCTGGAGGGCCACCTCGCGTCGTACCCGGGTGCCGTCCTGGCCGTGACGCACGACCGGTACTTCCTGGACAACGTCGCCTCCTGGATCCTCGAGCTCGACCGCGGCAAGGCGCACCCGTACGAGGGCAACTACACGACGTACCTGGAGACCAAGAAGGACCGGCTCAAGGTCGAAGGAGCCAAGGACGCCAAGCGCGCCAAGATGCTCGAGCGCGAGCTTGAGTGGGTGCGCTCCAACCCCAAGGCCCGCCAGGCCAAGAGCAAGTCCCGGTTGGCTCGCTACGAGGAGATGGCCGCCGAGGCGGACCGCAACCGCAAGATCGACCCCTCCGAGATCAACATCCCTGCAGGGCCACGCCTGGGTGACGTCGTACTGGAGGCCGACGACCTGGAGAAGGGCTTCGACGGTCGCGTACTGATGCACGACCTGTCGTTCAAGCTGCCCAAGGCGGGCATCGTGGGCGTCATCGGCCCCAACGGTGTGGGCAAGACCACGCTGTTCCGGATGATCATCGGCCAGGAGAAGCCGGACGCCGGTGAGCTCCGCGTCGGACAGACCGTGAAGATCTCCTACGTTGACCAGAGCCGTGGAGGCATCGACCCGAACAAGAACGTGTGGGAGGTCGTCTCAGACGGGCTCGACTTCATCAAGGTCGCGAACTTCGAGATGCCGAGCCGGGCCTACATCGCATCCTTCGGCTTTAAGGGCCCCGACCAGCAGAAGAAGGCCGGAATCCTCTCCGGTGGGGAACGGAACCGGCTGAACCTGGCGCTCACGCTGAAGATGGGCGGCAACATGCTGCTGCTCGACGAGCCGACCAATGACCTGGACGTCGAGACCCTCCAGTCCCTGGAGGACGCGCTCCTGGAGTTCCCGGGCTGCGCGATCATCACCTCGCACGACCGGTGGTTCCTCGACCGTACGGCGACGCACATCCTCGCCTGGGAGGGCACCGACGAGGACGAAGGCTGCTGGTTCTGGTTCGAGGGCAACTTCGCGTCGTACGAGGCGAACAAGGTGGAGCGGCTCGGCGTCGAGGCGGCGCGCCCGCACCGGGTGACGCACCGTCGGCTCACTCGCGACTGAGCGCTCTCATCTCCGGATGCTGGCCATCGCGGCAGTCTCGGGGGTAGCCAGGCTGTCCGCTACTGCACCGAACACGCGGCCCACCGCGTCGAAGTCGGCCTGGTCCACGAGGTCAACGAGGTAGTTCCGCACGCCCTCGACATGGCTGGGTGCTGCGTCGACCAACACCTTGCGGCCCGCCTGGGTCATCACAGCCTCCACTCCGCGGCCGTCGTCCAGGCAGTTGTCCCGCTCGACGAGACCGTTGCCCTCCATCCGCGAGACGGTATGGGTCACCCTGCTCCGGGAGTGGGAGAGCGCGCTGGCCAGCAGCGCCATCCGAAGGCGTTGTCGTGGCGCCTCGGAGAGGCGCACGAGAATCTCGTACTCGGCCAGCGCGATGCCGTGCTTGGCACGCAAGTCGCGGTCGAGGCGGTCCATCAGCAAATTGCTCCCGACCAGAAAGGCGCGCCACGAGCGCTGCTGGCTGTGATCGAGCCACCTGGCTTCGTCTCTCTCCACTGTGTCGCTCTGCTCCCCTTCACCCATGCAGCCATCCTGACCTTTGCATCCGCCTGAATCCAGCCATTCCAGTGGATTTGCAAACAAAAGACCCCGACAACGGTCTGTCGGGGTCTTTCGTAGGGCTTGCTCAGCCCATTCGCTCCAGGATCAGAGCCATGCCCTGGCCGCCGCCGACACACATGGTGATCAAACCCGTGGACTTGTCGTGCGTCTGCAGCGAGTTGATCATCGTCGCCTGAAGGCGCGCGCCGGTCATGCCGAACGGGTGACCGACGGCTATCGCGCCACCGTTGACGTTGAGCCGGTCGATGTCGATGCCAAGGTCCTGGTACGACGGCACCACCTGGGCCGCAAACGCCTCGTTGATCTCGACCAGGTCGATGTCGTCGATGCTCATGTTCGCCCGGGCGAGGGCCTGCTTGGACGCCTCGACCGGACCGAGGCCCATGATCTCGGGGGACAGGCCGGTGACTCCGGTCGAGACGATCCGGGCCAGCGGGGTGAGTCCGAGCTCCTTGGCCTTGGTGTCGGACATGATCACCACGGCGGCAGCACCGTCGTTGAGCGGGCAGCAGTTGCCTGCGGTGACCACGCCGTCGGGCCGGAAGACGGGCTGCAGCTGCGAGATCGCCTCGTAGGTGACCCCGGCACGGGGGCCGTCGTCGGTGGAGGCCACCGAACCGTCGGGCAGGGTGACCGGCGTGATCTCCTGGGCCCAGAAGCCGTCAGCGATCGCCTTCTCGGCAAGGTTCTGGCTGCGCACACCGAACTCGTCCAGCTCCTCGCGCTTGAGGCCGCGCAGCTTGGCGACGTTCTCCGCAGTGAATCCCATAGCGATGTAGGCGTCCGGAACGACCCCGTCCTCGCGTGGGTCGTGCCAGCCCGCCTCGTCCTCGAGGGTCTTCTGGGTGCGGGCCTGCGCCTCGGCGAAGACCGGGTTCTTGGTGTCGGGCAGGTGGTCCGACGTGCCCTTGGCGAAGCGCGACACGGTCTCCACCCCGGCGGACAGGAAGACGTCCCCTTCGCCGGCTTTGATCGCGTGGAAGGCCATCCGGGTGGTCTGCACCGAGGACGAGCAGTAGCGGGTGAGGGTGGCGCCGGGCAGGTGGTCCATCCCCATCAGGACGGCGACGACGCGAGCCATGTTGAAGCCCATCTCTCCACCAGGGAGGCCGCAGCCGAGGTACAGGTCGTCGATGAGCTTCGGGTCCAGCTCAGGAACCTTCGCGAGGGCAGCCTGGATCATCTGCGCGGTGAGGTCGTCCGGACGCATGTCCTTCAGCGACCCCTTGTTGGCGCGCCCGATGGGTGATCGTGCGGTCGAAACGATGACTGCCTCTGGCATGAGCTCTCCGATCTCGATGTGCTAGGCCCCCGACAAGCCTATGCCGCCCCTCTGCGACCATGCACACGTGGTCCGACACCTCTACGCGTGCCCGTTGCGCTGGTCCGACATGGACGCACTGCGGCACATCAACAACGTCCAGTTCCTGCGCTTCCTGGAGGAGGCCCGCGTCGACTGGCTGTTCCGGCGCGCGGAGATCGACCGGGACCTCGACGAAGGGGTCCTCGTGGTTCGCAACGAGATCGACTACCGACGTCAGCTGCACTACCGGCACACCCCGGTGCCGGTCGAGCTGTGGGTCAGCCGGATCGGGAACGCGTCCTTCGAGGTGCGCTACGAGGTCGTCGATACCGACGAGGCGGGTACGCGGACGGTCTACGCCGAGGCCAGGTCGGTGCTCGCCGCGGTGGACATGAAGGAGGGACACCCCAAGCGGGTGTCCGAGCAGCTACGGCACTACCTCGAGCAGTTCCTCGAGCAGTGACTCAGTCCCCGACCGTGTTGATCATGAACTGGGCGGCGTGCTCGACGTAGGCCCAGAACTGAGCATCCTGCGCCGGGGTGAGACCGGCCTCGTCGAGACCGGCCCGAAAGTGCTTGAGCCAGTGGTCACGCGCCGTCGGCGTCACCGCGAAGGTCGCGTGCCGCATCCGAAGGCGCGGGTGGCCGCGGCTGTCCGAATAGGTGCTCGGACCACCCCAGTACTGCGCAAGGAACAGGGTGAGCCGGTCAGCGGCGGAGCCGTCGGCCAGGTCCTGCGCGGGATACATCGGCCGAAGCAGGTCGTCCTCCGCGACGCCCGCGTAGAACCGGTCGACGATCCGGCGGATCGTCGACATGCCGCCGATCTCGTCGTAGAAGCTGGGTGCTGGTGCCTCGCTCACCCGGCCATTGTGCCTGGGACTAGGTTGGAGCCCGAATCGCCCACCGACTTGTTCGTCACCACCGAAGAGGAGAGAACGCATGGCAGCGACCCGCACCGCCCACGCCCACTGGGAGGGCTCACTACTCGAAGGCGCCGGCCAGGTCACCCTCGACTCGTCGGGCCTCGGCACGTACGACGTCTCCTGGCCAGCCCGTACCGAGGAGCCGAACGGCAAGACCTCGCCCGAAGAGCTCATCGCCGCGGCGCACTCATCGTGCTACTGCATGGCGTTCTCCAACGTCCTGACCAAGGGCGGCACGCCGCCGCAGGCGCTCGACGTCAAGGCCGCCGTGACCTTCGTCCCCGGGACCGGCATCACCGACGTACACCTGACGGTCAGCGGCACGGTCGAGGGCATGAGCTCTGACGACTTCGTGGCCGCAGCCGAGGTGGCCAAGGTGAACTGTCCAGTGAGCCAGGCGCTCTCGGTACCGATCACGATGGACGCCTCCCTGGCCTGACCGCCGCTGCCGGTGAGAGGTCGTCTCATCGAGACCTCTCACCGGCAGGGCGCGCTCGGTCACAGGCCGGTCACCGCTGGCTGTGGTTCCCGACCTTGAGGATCTCGCCGTTGCGGACGTACCAGACGGTGCCGTCCTCGGCGCGGATCCTGGTCACTCGGAGCGTGAGGGCCTCTACGGTTCCGGTCACCTCGTTGAGGGCGACGCTGTCGCCGACACCGAACTGGTCCTCGAGGAACATGAAGATCCCGGACAGGAAGTCCTTGACCAGGCTCTGGGCACCGAAACCGAGCGCGAGGCCGATGATGCCCGCGCCCGCGATGAGTGGGCCGATGTTGTACCCCAGCTCGCCGACGATCATGATCGCCACGATCGTGAAGATCACGAACGAGACGATGCTCTTGAGGACGCTCGACAACGTCTGGGCCCGCTGGACCCGTCGGGCCGCGGTCTCCTGGTTCACCGGAGTCTGGTCCCGCGTCCGCGAGAGCTTCCCCTGGATGAACTCTTCAGGCAGCATCCCGGTCTCGGCGCGACGGGCCACCTTGCCGACCAGCTTGTGCGCCAGCCAGCGCGCCACGAAGCCCACCGCCAATAGGCCCAGGATCGCGATGGGCTTGGCGATGAGCCAGTTCGAGGCGGCGGCGAGCCACTCGTTGTCGGTCGCCTCCAACACCTTCTCGCAGAGCCAGTCGTCGTCGGAGCATGGGTCCGCAGTGAGCGAGATCATCCCCGCAGGCTACGAGACTGGCTCGC
Organism: uncultured Actinomycetota bacterium; assembly: GCA_963769585.1. GTDB lineage: Bacteria > Actinomycetota > Actinomycetes > Propionibacteriales > Nocardioidaceae > SSC3. The sequence goes on along the minus strand of CAVYMJ010000006.1, from coordinate 2,114,877 downwards.
TCTATCCCACCCGGGTCGCTAGCCTCGTGAGCGTGACAAAGGACATGCAGCCGACGGTGGTACGCCGAAACCTCCGGATCCTGGCCCTGGTGCCCGCTCTGGCCATCCTCACCGGTGCGGTGCCGGCGTTCGCCCAGCCGCCCGCCACCTGGCAGCCGACGGACAACGGCTCTGCCCTGCACGCCCTGGTCCTGCTGGGGGGCAGCACGGTTCTGCTCTTCGCCGGGGTCTGGCTGCTGGTCTCGTTGCCGTCGATGATCGCGCGCTCCAAGTACGACCCGGCGGTGGCCTTCCGCGACCAGCCCGAGTGGTTCGGGGGCCCGCGTCAGGGAGCCGACGCCGCCCCCGCCGAGCCTAGCCAGGACAAGGACCGAGGTGGGGCTGGTGCCGACTGGTAAGGGCTTCACCGCGGCGGAGCGCCAAGAGATCGACAAGGCGATCCGTGACGCCGAGCTGATCTGTCGATACGAGTTCTCCGTGTTCGTCGGCCCCGCCGAGGTCGACCCCCGGCTGTACGCCGAGCGGCTCCACTCCGCGCTGGCGGTCCCGGACAAGTCAGTGATGGTCGTGGTCGACCCGGCCGCGCGCGTGGTCGAGGTCGTCACCGGGGCCGAGGCCAGGCGCGAGCTGGAGGACCACGAGGTCAAGCTCGGAGTTCTGCAGATGCAGACGGCGTTCGCGGCCGGGGACCTCGTCGGAGGCATCAAGAGCGGGGTTCTGATGCTTGCTGAGCACGCCCGCAAACCCGAGACGTTGCATCGCTCCTGACCAGGTCGCGGTTCGGCCGCTCGCGACCTAGGGTTGATCGGTGAGCAACCCCTTCTTCGCACCCAACACGCTCCCGCACCAGCTTCCCCCTTTCGCGCAGCTCACCGACGACCACTTCGCGCCCGCGCTGGACCTCGGAATGGCAGAGCAGCTCGCCGAGGTTGCCGCGATCACGCAGGACCCGGCGGAACCCACCTTCGAGAACACCATGGTTCCGCTGGAGCGCAGCGGCCAGCTGCTCGCCAGGGTGCAGGCCGTCCTCTCCAACCAGGTCAGCGCGGACACCAACGAGCGTCTGAGCACCCTGCAGCGCACCTACGCCGGGCGCCTGGCTGCGCACCAGGACGCGATCTGGCTGGACCCGGACCTCTACGCGCGGATCTCGGTCGTCCACGCGGACCGCGCCGCGTTGGAGCCGGAGCGGCGGTACCTCGTCGAGCGGTGGTTCACCGAGCTCACCCTCGCGGGGGCCGGACTGAGCAACGACGACAAGGAGCAGCTGAAGAAGCTCAACGAGAGGCTGTCGACCCTGACCACCTCCTTCGAGCAGGCACTGCTGGCCGACGCCAACGGCCTCGCGCTCGTGGTCGAGGACCTCCAGGCGCTCGACGGGCTCACCGACGGAGAGATCTCGGCCGCCGCGACTGCGGCCGCCGAGCGCGGCCTGGACGGCTCGTTCGTGATCCCGCTGGTGCTGTCGACCCAGCATCCCTACCTGGGCTCGCTGACCAACCGGGAGACGCGCCGCCGGTTGGCACAGGCGCAGCAAGCTCGGGGGAGAAGGGGAGGCCCGCACGACACCCGCGAGATCCTGCTCGAGCTGGTTCGGCTCCGAGCCGAACGGGCCAGGCTGCTCGGGTTCGCCAGCCACGCCGCTGCTGTCACAGCCAACAACACGGCTGGCACACCGGACGCGGTGCGCGCGCTGCTGGGTCGGCTTGCCCCCGTCGCCGCCCGGAACGCCCGCCGCGAACAGGCCGCGCTCGACGCGCAGGCCGGCTTCGCGATCGAGGCCCACGACTGGCCGTTCTACACCGAGCGGGTCCGCGCCGCCCAGTACGAGGTGGACTTCGCCGCGATGCGGCCGTACTTCGAGGCCGAGCGGGTGCTCCACGACGGCGTCTTCTTCGCGGCCAACCTGCTCTACGGACTGACGTTCACCGAGCGGGCCGAACTGGTGGGCTACCACCCCGACGTGCGGGTGTTCGAGGTGCACGAGGAGGACGGCACCGCGGTGGGCCTGTACCTCTACGACCTGTACGCGCGTGAGTCGAAGAAGGGTGGCGCTTGGATGAACAGCCTGGTTCGACAGAGCGCTCTACGCGACGTACCCACCGCGGTCGTGTGCAACAACCTGAACGTCCCCAAGCCCGCGCCGGGGGAGGCGACGCTGCTGACCTACGACGAGACGGAGACGCTCTTCCACGAGTTCGGGCACGCACTGCACGGGCTCCTCTCCCGGGTCACCTACCCGAAGTTCTCGGGTACGGCGGTCTTCCGCGACTTCGTGGAGTACCCCTCGCAGGTCAATGAGATGTGGATGCTCTGGCCCGAGGTCGTCGCCAACTATGCCGTGCACCACCAGACCGGGGAACCGCTGCCGAGAGAGCTGATCGACCGGCTCAACGCCTCGAGCAGCTTCAACCAGGGCTACTCCAGCACCGAGTACCTCGCAGCGGCCCTCCTCGACCAGGCCTGGCACGAGCTCGACCCTGAAGCGGCAGCGGCAGTTGACGACGTGACGGCTTTCGAAGCGCGCGTGCTTGAGGGTCTGGGGCTGGACAACCCGGTGGTGCCACCGCGCTACTCCTCGACGTACTTCGCGCACATCTTCGCCGGTGGCTACTCGGCGGGGTACTACTCCTACCTGTGGAGCGAGGTCCTGGACGCGGAGACCGAGGAGTGGTTCAAGGCCAACGGCGGACCCACCCGAGCCAACGGGGAGGCGTTCCGCACCCACGTCCTCGGGTACGGCGGCGCGAGGGACCCGCTGGAGAGCTATCGCGAGTGGCGAGGTCGCGCCGCAGAGATCGCACCCCTGCTCAGGCGCCGCGGGCTGGAGTGAACGCCGCGCCACCCGCGCTGAGTCGGCTACCCAGCGCCACCTGCGCTGCGTCAGCTACCCGGAGCCGCCTACGCCGCGTCGGCGGCCTGCGCGGCCAGGGCGCGGACCAGGTCGGCCCTTCCCTCTTTGACGTAGCGCAGCGCGGCCGGGTTGGCGGTGGAGGTTGCCAGCCACTCGTCGACCCGCTCGAGGGTCTTGGCAGTGGCCAGGGCTCGGGGGAACAGGTTCTCCAGGATCACGGAGGCGCGCTGTACGCCCTTGGTCTCCCAGACGTCCGTGGCGCAGTCGAGGTACCTGTCGACGTACGGCGTCAGGAGCTCGTCCTGCCCCGCGACCTGGAAGGCGACCGCGATCTGGCGCTGGGTCTCGTTGGGGACGTCGTCACGGACCACGGCATCCATCCAGGCCTGCTCCTTGGCCTCGGGGGTGGGCAGGACCGTGTGGCAGCCTGCCGCCCACTCCTTGCCGGAGATCGTCCGATCGCCGGCGAGCTCGGTCTCGATGTCGCCCTCCGACGCCCTTCCGGCGAAGGCCAAGGACTTGAGGAACACCCAGCGCAGGTCCTGGTCCAGGACCAGCCCTTCGCAGGTGGCCATCCCGTCGTAGAGGGCGCGGAGGTGGTCGAGCCCTTCCGGAGTCAGCACTGCGGAGCCGTAGCCGCGGGCGAGGGCGAGCTGGTGGTCACTGCCGGGGGCGGCGTTGTCCAGCAGCTTGCGCAGGCCGTGCTCCCAGGCCAGCTTGAGAGCATGGCGCTTGGTGGGGTCGGAGTAGGTGTCGACAGCCGACTTCGCGTAGCGCAGCAGTGCGCCGACGGCGGTCAGGTCTGTCTCGGTGCCGATCCCGCGCAGCACCAGCGCGACGAAGTCGGAGGTCGACATCTGCGCGTCACGGGTCATGTCCCACGCCGCACCCCAGCAGAGGGCTCGCGCCAGGGAGTCCTCAAGCGTGTCGATGCCGTCGACCACGGTCTCCAGTGACCGCTCGTCCAGACGGATCTTGGCGTAGGTCAGGTCACCGTCGTTGAGCAGCACCAGGTCGGGCTGCTGGTGACCGACAAGCTGGGGGACCTCGGTCAGCGCGCCTGAGACGTCGATCTCGAGGGAGGACCGCTGCACCAGGCGTTCACTGCGCTTCTCATAGAGGCCGATGCCGATCCGGTGACGCCGCAGCGTCGGGAAGTCCGCGTGGGCGACCTGCCGGACCGCGAAGCGGGTGAACGCCCCCGACTCGTCGACCTCGAAGTCGGCGCTCAGCGTGTTCACCCCACACGTCTGCAGCCACTCCGCCGCCCACGAGTGGAGATCGCGGCCGGAGGCATGCTCGAGCGCCTCGAGGAGGTCCTTGAACTCGGAGTTACCGAACTGGTGCTTCTTGAAGTACTCCCGCAGACCGGCCAGGAACGGGTCCTCGCCGACCCAGGCCACGAGCTGCTTGAGCGTCGAGGCGCCCTTGGCGTAGGTGATGCCGTCGAAGTTGACCTCGACGGCCTCGAGGTCGAAGTTGTCGGCCGCCACAGGATGAGTCGACGGCAGCTGGTCCTGGCGGTAGGCCCAGTTCTTGCGTGCGTTGGTGAAACCGGTCCAGGCGTCGTCGTACTTGGTGGCCTTGACCGACGAGTGGTGCGCGGCCCACTCCGCGAAGGACTCGTTGAGCCAGAGGTCGTCCCACCACTTCATGGTCACCAGGTCGCCGAACCACATGTGAGCCATCTCGTGGAGAATCGTGTTGGCGCGCTGCTCGTAGAACGAGTAGGTCTGGCGGGAGCGGGGCAGGTACTGGTCCCGGAAGGTAACGCAGCCGGCGTTCTCCATCGCTCCCATGTTGTATTCGGGCACGTAGCACTGGTCGTACTTCCCGAAGGGGTAGGGGAAGTCGAAGGCATCCTCGAAGAACTCGAACCCCTGCTTAGTGACCTGGATCAGCTCGTCGGTGTCGAAGTACTCGAGCATCGACTGTCGGCAGTAGTGCCCGAGCTCGATGATGCCGTGCTTGCCGGCGTAGGAGTCCCGCACCTCGGCGTACTCGCCAGCGACGATCGCGGTGATGTACGTCGACATCTGCTCGGTCGGGGCGAACAGCCACCGCGCCTTCTCGTCGCCCAGCGGCTCGACGTTGTCGGGCTTGGTATTGGAGATGACCTTCCAGTGCTCGGGCGCCGTCACGGAGAAGGTGAACGTCGCCTTGAGGTCGGGCTGCTCGAAGGTGGTGTACACCCGACGGGCATCAGGGACCTCGAACTGCGAGTAGAGGTACACCCGCCCGTCCGCCGGGTCGGTGAACCGGTGCAGGCCCTCCCCGGTGTGGCTGTAGGGCAGCTCGCAGCGCACGGTGAGCTCGTTCTCGGAGGCGAGGTCAGCCAGTTGGATCCGATGGTTGCGGTACACCTCGAACTCGTCGAGCTTCTCGCCGTTCAGGGTGATCTCGTGGACCGTCGCCCCGGCAAGGTCGGCGAACGTGGAGGCTCCGGGCTCGGAGCACGAGAACCGGATGACGGTGGTGCTCTCGAAGACCTTGTCGGAGACGGTCAGGTCGAGGTGGACGGTGTAGGACTCGACGGCGAGGAGCCCGGCGCGGGTCTGCGCCTCCTCGCGAGTGAGGTTCAATCCAGGCATGGGTGCATCCTTGCACCGGGTTCCAACGCTTTTCCAATTCGGGTCAGGAACGTGTTCTGCCTTCGCGCACCGCAAGTGCCGCCGCCTCGGTGCGGGAGCGGAGGCCGAGCTTGCGCAGGATGCTGCTGACGTGATGGCCCACGGTCCGGCGGCTGAGGAACAGCCGGGCCGCGATCTCCGGGTTGCTCAGGCCCTGCCCAACCAGCGCCAGGATTTCGTCCTCTCTGCGAGTCAGGCGCCCGTGCTCGCGTGGCCCCGGCCCGGGAGTGACCCCGAGCTCGCGCAGGAGTGCCGCAGTCCGTGACGCTTCGGTGGTCGCGCCCAGCTTCTGGAAGGCCCGGAGGGCGTAGCCGGCTCGGACGGCGGCAGCTTGCGGATCGGAGGGAGCGAGCCCCTGGGCGGCGTCGAGCTCGGTGCGAGCGACCTCGTAGGGCAGCTCCAACCTACTGAAGAGCTCGAGCGCCAGGCCGAAGTGAGCACGGGCCCCCTCCTGGTCACCCTGGGCCGCAGCCACCAGGCCGGCAGCCCTGGACAGCCTGCCCGTCGCCCGAGGCAAGTGCGCTCCGGACCAGACCGGTGCGCCAGGTCCGACCAGTGCTGCTGCGCCGTCGAGGTCACCGACCGCCAGCAGCGTCTCGACCAGGAGCGAGACCGCCGCCGGGTCGGGCTCACGGTTCAGTGCGAGGACTCCGCGGAGGAGCGAGGCCGCCTCTGCGGGGCGTCCGGTCGCCAGCCGGGCAGCGGCATCGACCAGCACCGCGGCGCCGAGCGGCGAGGCGTCTGCAAGCAGCGCCGAGGCCTCGTCCGGGTGGCCCTGGAGCAACCGGAGCTCGGCGAGGGCGGCGAGCGCCTCGGTCCGCGGACCCGCTCCGGTGTCGGCGGCCATGGCCAGCGCGGCCTCGAGCTCTGACTCCGCTTGGCCCCACCGACCCGCGGCGACCAGGACGCGTCCGTAGTGCGCCCGGCAGCGTGCTTGCAGGAAGGGGCAGCCGTAGGTCTGCATGAACTGCTCCGCCACCCGCACCCACTGGGTCGCTCGCCTGAGATCGTCCAGACGGCTGCAGGCCGCGAGCATGTTGCAGCTGGACCACACCACGACCTCCAAGCGGGTGTCGCGGGCGGACAGGGTCGCAGCCATCGCCTCGTCGAGCATCGCCAGGCCGGTGGCAGCGTCTCCACCCAGGACATGCCACAAACCGAGGTCCGCAAGCGCCATCGTGGCCAGGTCGGCGTCCCCGGCCTCGGACGCGGCCGCGCTGGCGCGCTCGATCTGCTGGCGGGAGCGCTCGCTGTCCTCGGTGAGGTAGCCGCCGAAGAGGTCGACCCAGCCGCGCACCACGGGGTCGTCGAGCCGGTCGCTGAGGTGTGCGGCCCGGGCCAGCCAGCCGCGAGCCGCGGCGTCATTGTCCAGATTGGTGAGGAACCAGACGCACAGGTGCAGCGCCACCATGGCCGCGGCGTCGTACCGCTGGCCGTCGACGTAGCGGTCGAACGCCCGCTGTGCGTACTCGATTCCGTCGCGCACCTCGCCCAGCCACCAGCAGCAGTGCGCGAGCCCGTCCAGCACTTCCGCGGTCTCGGTCTCGTCCAGAGCGGCGAGGAACGACGCCCTCGCCTCTTCCCAGCGACCGCTCTGTGCGGCGGCGCTGGCTTCCGCCAGCTGCTCGGCGTAGCCCATGCCCCATGATTGCGCTGTCGATGTCCCTACGAATAGGCACGTTGGCCGATGTTCCCGGTACGGGGCAGGTCCAGCCTGGGATGACCAACCCCGAGGAGATGAGTGCCATGACCGAGACTTTCCAGCTCACCCTGGACCAGGCCCAAGCCTACGAGGACCTGTTCGTGCCGGCGCTCTTCGCGCAGTGGACCGCACCGCTCCTGCAGTGCGCGCGGGTTGGCGCCGGCCAGCGGGTTCTCGACGTCGCATGCGGGACCGGGGTCGTCGCGAAGGCCGCGAAGCAAGCCGTGGGGGACGCGGGTAAGGTCTGCGGACTCGACCTCAACCCCGCGATGCTCGAGGTCGCCCGGCGGAACCATCCAGACGTGGAGTGGCGTGAGGCGGACGCGCAACAGCTGCCGTTCGAGGACGAGGTCTTCGACGCCACCTTGTGCCAGTCGGCGCTCTTCTTCTTTCCCGACCCCCCGGGCGCGGTCTCTGAGATGGCACGTGTCACCGCGCGCGGTGGTCTGGTCGCCCTGCAGACCTACGCGACGCTGGATCAGCAGCCCGGCTACCGGCCGTTCGTGGACGTGGTGGTTGCACACGCCGGGCCGCAGGCGCGTGCCCTGCTCGGCACCTACTGGTCCCAGGGCGATCTTGAGGCACTCAGCGTGATGCTGGACTCCGCAGGCCTCGAGGTGGGCGAGACCAGGTCGCTGCTGGGAACGGTCTCGTTCCCGTCGGTGGACGCCGTCGTGCATACCGAGATCCAGGCCAGCCCCCTAGCGAACAGCCTGGAGCCAGAGGCCTACCGGGCGATCGTCGACGAGACGCGGACCGCGCTGCGCGAGTTCGTTGCCACGAACGGAGAGGTAGCGCTGCCGATCCGGGCTCGGTTCATCACGGGTCGCAAGCGCTAGGGCCTCCGCGGGGTCGCGCCGCGTCCTGCGCAACGCCTGCTAGCCGCCTGGCTCGCCGTCGATGAGGTACTTCCCGTCCTGGTAGACCAACCTGAGGGTCACGTCGTCCTCCTTGAGCTTCCCGGGCCGCGGAGGGGAGTACGTCACGTGGTAGCTGACCGTCATCGTCGCCACGTCGGCGTGGACGTCGGTCAGCCGGATCACGTGGACGCCGTCCCAGAACGCGATGTAGTCGTCCAGGCCACCGCTCTCCGCCTGGAACTTCGCAGTGAGCCGGCCCCACGCGGCCCGCGGGTCCGAGGCGAGCGTGTTGGCGTAGTCGCTGACGAAGCTGACCATGCCCTGAGCAGTCGCGCCGGTCGACACGGGGCTGGTGGTCTGCTTGCTCGCCGGCGGCGTCGTGCCGTCCCCGTCTCCTCGCATCAACAGCCACGCGCCTAGGACGATGGCGAGCACGGCGACCGGCACCAGGATCCAGGGCACCGGTGAAGGCCGAGGCGGCGGTGCCATCGGGTTGGGCGCGATGACCCTGGTCGGCGCCGGCTCCCTGGGTTGGACCAGTGGCGGCGTCACCGGCGCGGCTTCGGCTCCGCCGAGGAAGTCGCGCACCTTAGCCATCGACCACCGCTGTGCCGGATCGGTGGCCATCGTCGCCTCGAGCAGCAGGCCGAGTCGGCCGGCGCCGGGAAGCCGGGGCGGCTCCTCGTGCACGATCTTGTAGAGGGCTCCGACCACGTTGTCGCCCACGTCGTACGGCGGGCGGCCGGTCAGGGCGTGGAAGAGCGTTCCGCCCAGGGACCACACGTCACTGGCGTCGGTAGCTGCGCCGCCCGAGGCGATCTCGGGAGCCAGGTACGCGGGGGACCCCGTCACCATGCCGGTCTGGGTCAGGGTGGCATCGGCGCGAGCCCGGGCGATGCCGAAGTCCGCGAGCTTGGCGGTCCCGTCCTCGGTCACCAGGATGTTGGAGGGCTTCACGTCTCGATGCACGATGCCCGCCTCGTGCGCGGCCGCGAGCGCCTCGGCTGCCTGCCGGATGATCGGTGCCACGTCCTCGGCGGGCAGGCCGCCGCGCTGCTTCGACAGCTCGGCCAGGGTGACCCCCTCGACGTACTCCATCACCAGCCACTGCGCGTCGCCGTCGGTGACGAAGTCGAAGACGGCTACGACGTGAGGGTGGTTCAGCTTGGCGGCGAGCTTCGCCTCCCGCTCGGCTCGGACCAGGTCCGGCGAGCCTCCTCCGGGGAACATCCCGATCCGTTTCAGAGCCACCTGGCGCCCCAACACTTCGTCCTGGGCCAGCCACACGGCACCCATCCCGCCACGTCCGATCTCGCGCTCGAGCGAGTAGCGTCCTGCGATCACGGCGCGCCGGGGTGTCGGACGAGCGCTGCTCGCCGGATGTCGTCCTGGATCGCCATGGGGTCCACCCTGCCACTACCGGCCATCAACGCGCTCACCTGGCTGAATAGGATCGCCGCATGAGCAGAGTCCTGTCCGCCGTCGCCTGGCCGTATGCCAACGGTCCGCGCCACATCGGCCACGTGGCCGGTTTCGGTGTGCCCTCCGACGTCTTCAGCCGATACATGCGGATGGCCGGGCACGACGTCCTCATGGTCTCGGGCACCGACGAGCACGGCACGCCGATCCTGGTGGCCGCGGACACCGAAGGCGTCTCGCCCCAGGAGCTCGCCGACAGGAACAACCGCGTCATCGTCGAGGACCTGGTCGCCCTTGGACTCTCCTACGACCTGTTCACCCGGACGACCACGCGCAACCACTACGCCGTGGTGCAGGAGATGTTCACCACCGTTCACGAGAACGGCTACATGATCGAGCAGACGACCCGCGGCGCCATCTCGCCGTCCACGGGCCGCACGCTGCCCGACCGGTACATCGAGGGCATCTGCCCCATCTGCGGGTACGACGGTGCGCGCGGCGACCAGTGCGACAACTGCGGCAACCAGCTCGACCCGACCGAGCTGAAGAGCCCGCGGAGCCGGATCAACGGGGAGACGCCGGAGTTCGTCGAGACCCAGCACTTCTTCCTCGACCTTCCTGCCCTGGCCGAGGCGCTCAAGGCGTGGCTCGACGAGCGGGAGGCAACCGGGCTGTGGCGGCCCAACGTCATCAAGTTCAGCCAGAACATCCTCGACGACATCCGGCCACGAGCGATGACGCGCGACATCGACTGGGGGATCCCCATCCCGCTCGACGGGTGGCGCGACCAGCCCACCAAGCGTCTCTACGTCTGGTTCGACGCGGTCATCGGCTACCTGTCGGCGTCGATCGAGTGGGCCCGCCGAACCGGAGACCCCGAGCGGTGGCGTCAGTGGTGGGGCGACCCGGAGGCGCTGTCGTACTACTTCATGGGCAAGGACAACATCACTTTCCACAGCCAGATCTGGCCGGCCGAGCTCCTCGCCTACGCCGGCCGCGGGTCTCGGGGCGGCCAGCCTGGGCCTTACGGCGCACTCAACCTGCCCACCGAGGTCGTCTCCAGCGAGTTCCTCACCATGGAGGGGAAGAAGTTCTCCTCGTCCAAGGCGGTCGTCATCTACGTCCGGGACGTGCTCTCCCGCTACCAGGCCGACGCGCTGCGCTTCTTCATCTCCGCGGCTGGCCCGGAGAACCAGGACTCGGACTTCACCTGGGCGGAGTTCGTTCGCCGTACCAACGACGAGCTCGTTGCAGGTTGGGGCAACCTGGTCAACCGGACCGCCACCATGATCGCGAAGAACTTCGGCGAGCTGCCTGCGGCCACGGTACTGACGCCTGTCGAGCAGGACCTGCTCGCCTCGGTTGCCACGGCGTTCGACACGGTCGGCGACCTGATCGAGCGACACCGGCAGAAGCAGGCCCTTGCCGAAGCGATGCGGACCGTCGCCGAGGTGAACAAGTACGTCTCGGACGCCGAACCGTGGAAGGTCAAGGACGACCCCGAGCGGCTGGCCACCATCCTGCACGTCACCGCCCAGGCTGTCAGCGACTGCAACACCCTGCTGTCACCGTTCCTGCCGCACGCCGCCAACACGATCGACCGGATTCTGGGCGGCCCCGGCGACCTGGCCCCGATGCCGGTGATCGAGGAGGTCGAGGACCTCGACGGAGGTGCGGCGTACCCGATCATCACCGGGGACTACTCACGCGTCCGTCCCTGGGGGAGAGCCCAGATCGTGCCTGGGACGGCGGTCGGCAAGCCCGAGCCGGTCTTCACCAAGCTCGATCCCTCGGTGGTCGAGGAGGAGCTGGCCCGCCTGACGTCCTAGGCAACACCGCGGAGCGCGCGGTTGTCGGGGCCTCCTAGGCTCCGAAGCATGACCGCACCCATGTACGTACCGCAGTTCTTCGTGAAGCAGAAGCTCACGATGATGGTGAACCGTTACGAGATCTCGGCTCCAGACGGTCGCGTCCTGGCCATGGCCCAGCAGAAGCGGATGGCGTTCAAGGAGCAGGTCACCTTCTTCGCGGATGAGGCCAGGACCGAGCCGGTCTTCTCGTTCAAGGCACGCCAGGCCCTGGATGTCGGGGCGGGCTACGACGTCTTCGACGGCCAGGGCACGCCTATCGGGCATTTCCGCAAGGACTTCGCCAAGAGCCTGCTCCGGTCGACGTTCCACCTCAACGCTCCGGGCCTGGAGGCGCGCGGCCAGGAGCGGAACCAGGCGGTCGCGTTGATCCGCCGCTTCGTCGACCTCCCGCTCAGCTTCCACTTCGACTTCATCGACAACGCCTCGGGGAAGGTCGTGCTGACCAGCGAGCGGCAGATGTCGCTGCGCGACCGCTACACAGTCAGCGTTCCCGACCAGCGCTTGGACTTCCGGCTGGCGGCCGCGATGGCGGTCGGCCTGGACGCCCTCCTCGGACGCTGAGCGGGCTCTGGAACAATCACGCCATGCGCGTTCACCTTGGTTCTGACCACGCCGGCCTGGAGCTCAAGGAGCACCTGCTCGGCTGGCTCATCGACAACGGCTACGAGCCGGTCGACCACGGCCCCTTCGTCTACGACGCGCTCGACGACTATCCCGTCTTCTGCCTACGCGCCGCGACCGGAGTCGTGGCGGACCTCGAGGACGGCGTCGAGGCGCTCGGCGTTGTGATCGGCGGCTCGGGTAACGGCGAGCAGATCGCCGCGAACAAGGTGCGGGGGGCACGTTCGGCGCTGGTGTGGAGCGAGGAGACCGCGGTCCTCGCCCGGGAACACAACGACGCCAACGTCGTCGCCGTCGGGGGCCGTATGCACTCGCTCGAGGAGCTGACCAGGTACGTCGAGGTGTTCCTGAGCACACCCTTCCCGGGCGAGGAGCGACACGTCCGGCGGGTTGGGATGCTCACCGACTACGAGAGGACCGGCAACCTGCCGCCGCTCCCGGCTTCGGCGCTCGGCCGCGATGCCTGAGGGGCATACCCTCCGCAGGCTCGCGCACGACCTCGACCAGGCGTTCGGAGGGCGGCCCGTCCGGGTCAGCAGCCCCCAGGGACGCTTCGCAGACTCCGCTGCCCTGCTGGACGGTTCGCACCTGCTCACCGCCGACTCCACCGGGAAGCACCTCTTCGTCGACTTCGAGGGCGACCGGGTGGTGCACGTGCACCTCGGGCTGATCGGCAGCTTCGACGTCAGATCCGGCGCGGCGGGGGCAGCGGTCGGCCAGGTCCGCCTCCGCCTGGTCAACGACACGGCGTACGCCGACCTGCGCGGGGCCACCCGGTGCGACCTGGTCACCCCCGAACGCCGCGAGGCGGTCCTGGCCACGCTCGGACCCGACCCGCTACGCGCCGGCGAGGACCCGGCCAGGGCCTGGTCTCGGATCCGGAACAGCCAGCGGCCGATCGGTGACCTGCTGATGGACCAGGCGGTGCTGGCGGGCGTGGGCAACGTCTACCGCGCTGAGGTGCTCTTCCGGCACCGAACCCACCCGCTTCGCCCCGGCAGTACCCTGCGTTCCGGCCAGTTCAGAGCCATGTGGGACGACCTGGTCGAGCTGATGGGGTACGGCGTACAGACGGGTCGGATCGACACGGTCCGGCCCGAACACTCGCCGGAGGCTATGGGCCGCCCGCCACGGCAGGACGACCACGGAGGAGAGGTGTACGCCTATCGCCGTACCGGTCTGCCCTGCCTGGTCTGTGGCTCGACGATCCGGACCCAGGTGCTCGTGGGACGCAACATGTTCTGGTGCTCTCGGTGCCAGCCCGCGTTCCGGTCCCGGGCCGGCCGCGAGCGGGCCGGCCGGTAGCGAGCGGTCCGTGTGAACCCAGGAAACCCGACCTACGGGCATGTCACGGGCTTCCCCCGCTAGGGTCGTTCCCGTGTCTGCCACCGGCTCCGCGAGTCGGCGCGTGAAGCCTGCGCGCCGGTTGCTGCGTCGTCGGTTCAACTGGGTCTCGCGTCGGATGAGGGACTCCGACGCGTGGGTCCTGTCCGTCCTGGTGCTGCTGGGCGCCGCCTGCGCGGTTCTCCTGCTGAACTACGACCAGGTGGCCGCGAGCATCCTCCTGGTCCCAATGGTGATCGGCAGCGCGGCGCTCGGCCCGCGCCACCTGCCCTGGTACGTCGTCTACCTGCTGTTGCTGCTGGTCGGCGCGATGGCGGTCGCAGTGCTCTCCTTCGGCGAGGAGCTCCATGCGGCACGCCTGATCGGTATCGGGATCGACTTCGTGATCGGGCTCATCATCATGCTCGCCTCCTTCCGGCGGTCGCGGCTCGGTGTCGCCGGCCTTCGGGGCGAGTCCATGCTCGTGGACCTCAGGGACCGGATCACCAAGCAGGCCGAGATCCCGCGGCTCCCGTCGGACTGGTACGCCCAGGGCGTGCTGCGCTCGGCCGGCGGGGCGTCGTTCGCGGGGGACTTCTTCGTCGCGACGAGGTCGCTGACCTCCAGCTGGCTCCAGGTCGCGGTGGTCGACGTCTCGGGCAAGGGCGTCCAGGCGGGCACCCGCTCCCTGCTGCTCTCCGGCGCGTTCGGCGGGCTGCTCGGGGCGCTTCCCGCGGAGCGTTTCCTGCCCGCGGCAAACGAGTACCTGCTGGCGCAGGAGTGGGGCGAGGGCTTCGCCACCGCCGTACATCTCTCGCTGGACCTGGCCACCGGAGACTTCGAGCTCCGGTCGGCCGGACACCCGCCCGCCGTCCAGCTCAGGGCAGGGTCCGGTCGCTGGGCCGTCCACGAGACCGAAGGTCCGATCCTCGGGCTGCTTCCGGACGCCGTCTTCACGCCGCTGGTGGGGCGGCTGCAACACGGCGACGCCCTCCTGCTCTACACCGACGGCCTGGTCGAGACCCCCTCGCGGGACATCTCGCTGGGCATCGACAAGCTGCTGGGGCATAGTGAGCGGCTGCTTCGAGGCGGCTTCGAGAATGGGGCCCGGCGGCTCATCGACAAGTTCGACTCGGTGAACGACGACCGGGCGTTGTTGCTGCTCCACCGGCGTTGACGCCTTGGAGCGGATGACGGGAATCGAACCCGCGTAATCAGTTTGGAAGACTGAGGCTCTACCATTGAGCTACATCCGCGCGGCCAGAAATGGCCGGTCACATGGTGTCACAGTGCCCGCCTCGAACACGATTCGGGGCCAGGCGCCCAGGTGAACTAGACTCCGTGCGGTTCAACACCGGGGCGTAGCGTAGTGGCTAGCGCGCCTGCTTTGGGAGCAGGAGACCGCAGGTTCGAGTCCTGTCGCCCCGACCAGCGCGCTTCGCCGGACGATGAGCGCTTGCACACGACATCGAATGACCTGTTCCACGAATCTAGGAGAATGACCTGTGAAGAGCGCCGTCGAGACTCTGAGCCCCACGCGGGCAAAGCTCACCGTCGAGGTGCCCTTCGAAGAGCTCAAGCCGAGCCTCGACGCGGCGTACAAGAAGATCGCCCAGCAGATCAACGTTCCTGGGTTCCGCAAGGGCAAGGTTCCGGCCGCCGTGATCGACCGCCAGATCGGCCGCGGTGCCGCGCTGGACGAGGCGATCAACGACGCGCTCCCCAAGCTGTACTTCGAAGCCCTCGAGAGCAACAACCTCCAGCCGCTGGCGCAGCCCGACATCGAGGTCACCAAGTTCGAGGACGGTGAGGCGCTCGAGTTCACTGCCGAGGTCGACATCCGCCCGGAGGTCACCCTGCCGGCGTACGACGGGATCGAGGCGCAGGTCGACGACGTCGCCGTCTCCGACCAGGACGTCGAGGAGCAGCTCCAGGCCCTCCGCACCCGCTTCGGCGCGCTGAAGGACGTGGACCGCCCTGCGGCCGAGGGTGACTTCGTGGTCATCGACCTCAAGGCCAGCAAGGACGGCGAGACCGTCGAAGGTGCCGAGGTCACCGGGATGAGCTACCAGGTCGGCCGCGGCGGCATGGTCGACGGTCTCGACGAGGCGCTGACGAGCATGTCGGCCGGCGAGACCAAGACGTTCTCCTCCAACCTGGTCGGCGGGGACCAGACGGGCGAGGCCGTCGAGATCGAGGTGACGGTCACCGGTGTCAAGGAGCAGGAGCTCCCCGAGCTGGACGACGACTTCGCCCAGCTTGCGTCCGAGTTCGACACAGTGGCAGAGCTCACTGAGGACGTGCGCGCCCGGCTGGGGAACGGCAAGCGTCTGGAGCAGGCCGCGGCGGCCCGCGATGCGGTCCTGGAGAAGTTGCTCGACCTGGTCGAGGTTCCCCTTCCCGACGGCGTGGTCGCCGACGAGCTCAAGGCGCGTAGGGAGAACATCGAGCAGCAGCTGACGTACACCGGTACCACGATGGAGCAGTACCTGGACTCGGAGGAGCAGACGGCCGACGAGTTCGAGGCAGACCTGGAGAAGCGGGTCCGCGACGCCGTCGCGGCGCAGTTCATCCTCGACGAGGTGGCCAAGAAGGAAGAGGTCGGCGTCGACCAGAACGAGCTGACCCAGGAGATGCTGCGCCGGGCCCAGCAGTCCGGCGAGAACCCGAACGACTACATCAAGCACATGATGGACCACAACCACATCCCTGAGATCGTCAGCGACATCGTCCGTGGCAAGGCGCTGGCCAGCATCGTGGAGGCGGCCACCGTCAAGGACGCCTCCGGCAACGTGGTCGACCTGAAGAACCTCCGCCCGGACGGCACCATCGGTGAGCCGGAGCCCGTCAACGAGGCCGACACCGAGAACGAGCCGGCCGCGGACGGCGTGGACTCCACCCAGGAGTCCTGACCGCTCACAGGCCGGCTGGCGGGCCCACGGTGACCGGCGTCTCGTTGACCTACCGCCGGTATCCGACCGAGACTGCCCTATGAGCTCCACTCGCACACCGAGCGGGCCGGGCGTCGTCGACGCTCTCGCGCTCGCCGCGCAGTACGGCGACGAGGTGCTGCTGCAGACGGCCCGCGATACGCATCGAGCGGTCGCAGCCCGGGTCTTCGGCTCGGTCGGGAACCCTGCCAGAGTCCCGCGACTGGTGCACGACAGCGTCGCTGAGGGCGTGTACTCGGGCCTTGGGCTGGGCCTGAAGGCGGCCGGGCGGGTCCTGAGGTCAGCCGGCAGCCGCGGGCCCAGGCTGGCGCCCGCAGTCCAGTCGGCCATCATCGGCGTCATCGGGGACCAGCTGCGCGACTCTGCCGATTCGATGCACTTCGAGATGGCCCTTCGGCTGCGAGGCGAGGACGTCCCCGTCGACCATGCACACCTCGCCTCGGCGTACCCCACCGCGACAGCGAACGTCGTCGTCTTCGTGCACGGGCTGTGCGAGAGCGAGACGGTCTGGAATCGCGCGGACTCCCTCAACTACGGCCAGACCCTGGCGATGCAGGGCTGGACGCCGGTGTTCCTACGTTTCAACAGCGGGCTGACGATCCGCGAGAACGGCGCAGCCCTGTCGAGCCTGCTGCAGTCCCTGGCCGACGCCTGGCCCGTCGAGGTCGAGCGCTTCGCGCTGGTTGGTCACTCCCTGGGTGGCCTGATCATCCGGGCGGCCACCGCATTGGACAGCGGGTGTGACTGGACCTCGCGGCTCACCGACGCCGTCATGCTCGGGACTCCGCACCTAGGCGCCCCGCTGGCGCGGCAGGCCAAGGCCGGGGGAGGGCTGCTCAAGGTCTTCCCGGAGTCCGCCGCCTTCGGCCGGATCATCGACCGACGGTCCATCGGCATCGTCGACCTCGAGGCCGCGCTCGACCTGCCCAACCTCGACCACGTCCGGTACCGGCTCGTCTCCGCGCAGATGAGCGGTGTGGCCGGTGTGCTGCTCGGTGACCTGCTGGTACGCCGCCCGTCGGCGTACGGACGCTCGCGGACCCAGGACCTCTTCCCAGGCGCCGACGTGGTGCACTTGGCCAACACCCATCACTTCGGGTTGCTCAACCACCCCGACGTCCATATCAAGCTGAAGGAGTGGTTGGCATGACCTCCGACCGTGAGCTCAAGGCCGAGGTGAAGATCGAGGCGCCGCCCGAGCGCGTCTGGTCGACCTTGACCGACCTCAAGAAGTTGTCCGACTGGAGTCCGGAGCTGCTGACGATGTTCCCGCTCAAGACCGGAGGCCTGCGTGAGGGCCAGTGGTACGTCGGCGTGAACCGGCGCAAGGCAGTGGTCTGGGCGACTCGCAACGTCGTCACCACCCTGGAGCCGGTCAAGACGCTGGCCTGGGACACCAAGACCAGCGGCAGCCGCTGGATCTTCGAGCTCGCGCCCGATGGTGCCGGCACCAAGCTCACGCAGCGCCGCCCGGTGCCGACGAAGCTCACGGGCATCAGCAACGTCTTCGCCAGACTGCTGCTCGGTGGCAGTGAGGAGCACGCCGACGAGCTCGAGGACGGCATGCGGCGCACGCTCGACGGCATCAAGACCGCGGCGGAGCGCTGAGCGGGGCTGCCGTACGCCGAGGGCGAACAACACGGGACTGCTCGTGGATACGGCTGACCGGACGGCTAGGGTCGGGGGCGTGAACGAGACCACCAGCCCCCAGATGAACGGCAGCTCGCCGGCGTACGGACTCGACGACAACGTCTACCAGCGGCTCCTGCGCGAACGCATCGTCTTCCTCGGCTCCGAGGTGCGAGACCAGAACGCCAACGCGATCTGTGCCCAGATGCTGCTCCTCAACGCGGAGAACCCAGTCGAGGACATCTTCCTCTACATCAACAGCCCAGGTGGCTCCGTCGACGCCGGCATGGCCATCTACGACACGATGAACTACATCTCCAACGACGTCGCCACGGTGGGGATGGGGCTGGCCGCCTCGATGGGCCAGTTCCTGCTCTGCGCGGGAGCCAAGGGCAAGCGGTACGCCCTCCCGCACGCGCGGATCATGATGCACCAGCCCTCGGGCGGCATGGGTGGCTCGGCCTCGGACATCAAGATCCAGGCTCAGCAGTCGCTGCACATCAAGAAGGTCCTCTTCGAGCTGATCAGCCAGCACACCGGCCAGCCACTCGAGCAGGTCGAGCGGGACGCCGACCGGGACCGCTGGTTCACGGCCGACCAGGCACTCGAGTACGGATTCATCGACAAGGTCGTGGCGAACGCCGGCCAGGTGGCCGACAGTGGTCGTCCCGCTGCGAAGAAGGGCTGAGGCATGAACTACTACATCCCGCAGTGGGAGGAGCGTACGTCGTACGGCTTCCGCCGGATCGACCCCTACGCGAAGCTCTTCGAGGACCGCATCATCTTCCTCGGCACGCCGATCAGCGACGACATCGCCAACGCGGTGATGGCGCAGCTGCTCTGCCTGGAGTCGATGGACCCCGACCGCGACATCCAGATCTACATCAACTCGCCTGGTGGGTCGTTCACTGCACTGACCGCGATCTACGACACCATGCGGTTCGTCAAGCCCGACATCCAGACCGTCTGCCTAGGCCAGGCTGCTTCCGCGGCGGCCATCCTGCTCGCGGCAGGTGCCCCTGGGAAGCGGCTGGCTCTCCCGAACAGCCGGATCCTGATCCACCAGCCCTACACCGAGGGTTCGTACGGCCAGACCTCGGACATCGAGATCCAGGCCAACGAGATCCTGCGGATGCGTGAGCTGCTTGAGCGGATGATCGCCGAGCACACCGGCAAGTCGATCGAGGACGTCAGCCGCGACATCGAGCGCGACAAGATCCTGACTGCTGACGCAGCGGTCGAGTACGGCTTGATCGACTCGATCCTCGAGTCGCGCAAGGGTGCGGTCCCGGTCGGCTGACCGGGAGGTTCCGCTCAGGGAGGAGTCGTCGTGTCCCCATCCCAAACGGGGGTATGACGGGGTACCTTCGACTAGGAGAGCTTGATCTACCCGTCGGCGGGCGTTCACCAGGCGACTGCCGGCCCAGAGTTGTGAGGAGACGTCGCCTGTGGCACGCATCGGTGACGGAGGCGATCTGCTCAAGTGCTCGTTCTGCGGAAAGAGCCAGAAGCAGGTCAAGAAGCTGATCGCCGGGCCCGGCGTCTACATCTGCGACGAGTGCATCGACCTGTGCAACGAGATCATCGAGGAGGAGCTCTCCGAAGGCACCGACGTCGGCATGGAGGAGCTCCCCAAGCCACGCGAGATCTTCGAGTTCCTCAACTCCTACGTCATCGGCCAGGAGAACGCCAAGAAGTCGCTCGCCGTGGCGGTGTACAACCACTACAAGCGCGTCCAAGCAGGCGTCGGAGTGGCCAACCACCGGCACCGCGCCGAGGACGCCGTCGAGCTGGCCAAGTCGAACATCCTGGTGATCGGCCCGACCGGCTGCGGCAAGACCTACCTCGCCCAGACCCTGGCCCGGATGCTCAACGTCCCCTTCGCGATCGCGGACGCCACGGCGCTGACCGAAGCCGGCTACGTGGGCGAGGACGTGGAGAACATCCTCCTCAAGCTCATCCAGGCCGCCGACTACGACGTCAAGAAGGCCGAGACGGGCATCATCTACATCGACGAGATCGACAAGGTCGCCCGCAAGGCGGAGAACCCTTCGATCACGCGCGACGTGTCCGGGGAGGGAGTGCAGCAGGCGCTGCTGAAGATCCTCGAGGGCACGACCGCCTCCGTGCCGCCCCAGGGCGGTCGCAAGCACCCGCACCAGGAGTTCATCCAGATCGACACGACGAACATCCTGTTCATCGTGGGTGGGGCGTTCTCCGGGCTCGAGCACATCGTCGAGCAGCGCATCGGGAAGAAGACCCTTGGCTTCGGTGCCACGCTGCAGACCAAGACCGAGCGGGACGAGGAGAAGCTCTTCTCCGAGGTCATGCCGGAGGACCTGCTGAAGTTCGGGCTGATCCCCGAGTTCATCGGCCGGCTTCCCGTGATCGCCACCGTCGACAAGCTGAACCGCGAGGCTCTGGTCCAGATCCTGACCGAGCCGCGCAACGCGCTGGTCAAGCAGTACCAGAAGCTCTTCGAGCTCGACGGGGTCGAGCTCGAGTTCACCGAGGACTCCATCGACGCGGTCGCCGACCTGGCGATGATGCGCGGGACAGGTGCCCGCGGACTGCGCGCGATCATCGAGGAGGTCCTCCTCCACGTGATGTACGACGTGCCGTCCAGGGAGGACGTTGCCAAGGTGGTCGTCACCTCTGAGGTCGTCCGCGACAACGTCAACCCGACGCTGGTCCCGCGCGCTCCCGAGGCCAAGAAGAAGAAGTCCGCCTGATCCTGCCGGGTCGCTCGCCTGCCCCGTGAGCGGTCGAGGCCTCAGCCCTCGATCGGAGGAGCCACCACCGCGTCCACCTGAATCTCGCTGGAGTTACCCGGCGTGAAGGTCAGGTCGCCGGTGATCTTGCCGGCCGCGCGCAGGTCCTCGCTCGCCAGCTCCGCGAGGGCCAGAGCCGCTACCGGCCCGGTCACTGTCACCGAGGTGAGCTCGGTGCGCATGGAGACCTTTGCGTTCGACTTGGCGCCACGGATCCCGGCCAGGGTCGCGGCCACGGCTGGCAGCACGGACGGGTCGCCGGTCAGCCCGCCGAGCTCCGCCGCAACGGGCCACGATGCTCGGTGGATCGAGCCCTCCTGCCACCAGGACCAGACCTCCTCGGTCACATAGGGCAAGAACGGCGCGAGCAGACGCAGCTGGACCTTGATGGCGATCGCCAGGGCCGCCTTGGCTGAGTCGGCAGCCTCCTCGCCGCGGGCGCCGTACGCTCGCTCCTTGACCAGTTCCAGGTAGTCGTCGCAGAACTCCCAGAAGTTCTTCTCCGACGCCTCCAGGGCGGTCGTGTAGTCCAGCGCCTCGAACGACGCTGGTCGCCTTCTCGACCGTCTCGAAGAGACCGGCCAGCATGGCCCGGTCGACGGCCTCGATGACGGCTGCCGGGTCGGTCTCGACCGCTCCGAGCGAGAGCGCGAACTTTGACGCGTTGAGTACCTTCATCGCCAGTCGGCGGCCGACCTTCATCTGCGTCTCGTCGAACGGTGAGTCGACCCCAGGACGGGCCATTGCCGCGCGCCAGCGGACGGCGTCCGCGCCGTACCTGTGCAGGATCTCGTCCGGGACGACGACGTTGCCCTTGGACTTGCTCATCTTCTTGCGGTCCGGGTCGACCACGAAGCCGGAGATGGCTGCGTTGGCCCACGGCACCACGCCGTTCTCATGGTGGGCGCGGACGACCGAGGAGAAGAGCCAGGTCCGGATGATCTCGTGGGCCTGCGGGCGCAGGTCCATCGGGAAGGTGGCTGCGAAGAGCTCCGGGTCGCGCTCCCAGCCGCAGACGATCTGCGGGGTCAGCGAAGAGGTGGCCCAGGTGTCCATCACGTCCGGGTCGCCCACGAAACCGCCTGGCTTGCCGCGCTGGTCCTCGTCGTACCCCCCTGGGACCTGCGCGGATGGGTCGACGGGGAGCTCTGCCTCGCTCGGCATGAGTGGGTGAAGGTAGTCAGGCTCCCCATCCGCGTCGAGCGGATACCACACCGGGAACGGGATGCCGAAGAACCGCTGCCGCGAGATCAGCCAGTCCCCGTTGAGACCGGCGACCCAGTTCTCGTAACGGTGGCGCATGTGGTCGGGAACCCAGTTGATCTCGCCGCCGCGGGCGATCAGGTCGGCACGTAGGTCGGCGTCCCGCCCGCCGTTGCGGATGTACCACTGCCGGGTGGAGACGATCTCCAGCGGCTTGTCGCCCTTCTCGAAGAAGTTCGCCATCCGGGTCGTGGGACTGGGCTCACCGGAGAGGTCGCCGCTCTCGCGTAGCAGCGTCACGATGGCCTCACGCGCGCTGAAGGTGGTCTTGCCAGCCAGCTCCTCGTACGCCGCGGCGCCGTTGAGCCACTCGGGGGTCTCTCGGTGCAGCCGGCCGTCGCGGGCCACCACGGTGCGCACCGGCAGGTCGAGCTCGCGCCACCAGGTGACGTCGGTCAGGTCGCCGAAGGTGCAGCACATGGCGATGCCAGCGCCCTTGTCGGGCTCGGCGGCCTCGTGGGCAAGGACCGGGATCTCGACCCCGAAGATCGGCGAGGTCGACCGTGGTGCCGAACAGCGGCTGGTAGCGCTCGTCGTCGGGATGCGCGATCAGCGCCACCACGGCCGGGATCAGCTCGGGCCGCGTGGTCTCGATGAAGACCGGATCGCCACCGGGGGCGTGGAAGGCCACCCGGTAGTAGTGGCCCGGGTACTCCCGTGCCTCCAGTTCTGCCTGGGCTACCGCAGTCTGGAAGGTCACGTCCCACAGCGTCGGCGCCTCGGAGAGATAGGCCTCGCCGCGGGCGAAGTTGCGCAGGAAGGCTCGCTGCGAGGCGACCCGTGCGTCGCGGCCGACGGTGGTGTAGGTCTGGTCCCAGTCGACGGAGAGCCCCAGATGTCGCCACAGCTTCTCGAAGGCTTTCTCGTCCTCCTCGACCAGCGTCTCGCACAACTCGATGAAGTTCTGCCGGCTGACCGGGATCTGCTTCTTCGGGTCGGGCTTCTCCGGAGCCTCGAAAGCGGCCTCGTAGGGCAGAGACGGGTCGCAGCGCACCCCGAAGTAGTTCTGGACACGACGTTCGGTGGGAAGCCCGTTGTCGTCCCAGCCCATCGGGTAGTAGACCTCCTTGCCCGCCATCCGCTGGTAGCGGGCCACCAGGTCGGTGTGGGTGTAGGAGAAGACGTGGCCGACGTGCAGCGACCCGCTCACGGTCGGGGGAGGGGTGTCGATCGAGAAGACGTCGGCGCGCTTCTTGGACCTGTCGAAGGCGTACGTCGCCTGAGCCCGCCAGATCTCGGACCACTTGTCCTCCAGGCCCTCAAGCGCCGGCTTGTCCGGTACGACGACGCGCGCGGCGGCAGCCGGCGTCGTGTCGGGCAAGGTGTTGCGCTCGGTGCGCTGGGTCATGACGCGAATCCTACGGAAGCGCGAGCGTCTCCCGCGAACCAGTCGCGTGGTTGATGGTCAGCGGCCGATCTGCCCGCGTCCCCTGCTGCGCAGGCGCTGCCGCTGCGTCGGGTCGAGCATCAGGTAGCCCACAGTCGGGATACCGACGACCACCACGACGATGAACCACAAGGGCACGCCCATGAGGCCGAGGACGACAGCGACGGCGACCACACCGAGGACGAGCTTGGCTGTGGGTGGCATGGGTTCCCCTCCAGGGCGAGACGGTGCTCTTTGCCCAGTATCCCCCCGGGACCAATGTCACCGTTGACGTGTCGGCAGGCTCGTGCGGCCCGATCCTGGTTCAAGGGTCGGGACGCACGAGCCAAGCATGGTGCTGCTACGACAGATCAGTGCAGCGACTAGGAGTCCCGCTTCACCTCCACGCAGACCCTGTCGGTGTTGTCCGCCTCGTTGCCGTCCATCTCGTTCAGGGTCGCAGTGGCCGTGTTGCAGAACGAGTAGTACGCCTGCACCCCGATCGTGAATGTGGGCGGTGAGATTGGCGAGAACTCACCCATGCCACACGTCTTCCCGTCCTTCTGGATGTAGTACGCGGCCACCCGACGGTTCGGGTCGCCCAGGTCAGACTTGGTGGGCACGCCCTCCGCGCTGATCTTGTCCGAGCAGGAAATGTGAAGCTCGTTCGCAACCAGGTCTGGGACCTGGTCGCGGGTAACTTCCTTCTTCTCCGAGCAGCCGGTGTCGATCCCGACGACGTCGGAGTCGTTGTACTCGAACTTGTAGTAGATCGAGTCGGTGCATGGGTTAGAAGGGTTCCCTGATGATCCGGCGAGTTCGCCGACGTCGCAGGTGACCACACGAGTCGCGTCGTCGTAGTTACACCCCTCATCTGCCCAGAGGAAGCGGACTCCGTCCGGGAGCGGGTCACTGATGACAACGCCCGTCGCGCTGCTCGGCCCGTTGTTCTTGACCGAAAGCGTGAAAGTCACCTCTTCACCAACGCCGACCGTGTCTGCTGAGGAGGTCTTGATGAGCTCGAGGTCGGGTTTGAAGCTAGACGGGGGGGTCCCGAAACCACAGGTCTTCCCATCGGGCTTCTCGATGTAGTACGCCGTGATACGGCGGTCCGGGTCGCCCAGGTCGGACTTCTTGGGTACGCCGTTGGCGTCGATCTTGTCCGAGCACGAGATGTGAAGCTCGTCAGCAACCAGGTCTGGGACTTGCTCCTTGGTGACTTCCTTCTTCTCCGAGCAGCCCTCATCTACGCCGACCATGGCTGAGTCGTTGTACTGGAACAGGTAGTAGATGTGGTCCTCGGGGCATGGGTTGAACGGCTTGGGTGGCTCGGCCACGTTCATGCCGCAGGTCTTGCCGTCCGACTTCTGGATGTAGTACGCGGTGACTCGACGGTTCGGGTCGCCCAGGTCGGACTTGCTGGGTACGCCGTTGGCGTCGATCTTGTCCGAGCACGAGATGTGCAGCTCGTCAGCAACCAGGTCTGGGACTTGCTCCTTGGTGACTTCCTTCTTCTCCGAGCAGCCGGTATCGAGACCGACCATGTTGGAGTCGTTGTACTGGAACCAGTAGTAGATCTGGTCTGCGCTACAGGGGTTCGCCGGTGGCGTCTCTGCAGCGGCACTCGGCGGAGCGGAAACCAGCCCGCCCATGGCGGCCATGAAGCCGGCCACGAGTATCGCGAGCACCGCACGTGCTGGCTTCTCCGCCTTCCGTGGCCCCCCCACTCGCCTCTGCTTTGGATGGTTGTGCATCGGTTGTATCCCTTCGTCCTTGATGCTCGACGAACATCAACACGGACGGTCCGAGACCCAGAGTTTCCCCCACGCCTGGGTGTCCCCCCGCCCCCGGCAGGTCGCGGATGCGTGCCTGCCACCTCTCTAGGGCCTGCGGCTGCGGTGATTGATCCGACGAGCCGAGGGATTTTACTTGCATGAGGTGGCCTTACATGCGTGAATTGAGCAAATCTGACATGCCAGGGGGGCTGGTGTTCACGACACGCACATCCGGCGTGCCGTCTGTAGAATCTCTCGGGGTCTCGGAACGACTTCCATCCGATTCGACACTGCTCGAGCTTTGCTACGACGGTGATGTTGAGGCCTGGGACCGTTTGGTAGCTCGCTACGAGCGGCTCATCTTCAGCGTTGCGCTGCGCAACGGGGTCGACCGTGCCGACGCCGCCGACGTGACTCAGTCGACCTTCGAGTCACTGCTGGAAGCCTTGCCGCAGATCCGTGACGAGCGACGGCTTGCGTCATGGCTGATGACTGTGGCGCGCCGGCAGGCTTGGCGGGTCAATCGGCGTCGCGCACGAGAGAGCGCGGGGACGGTCCCAGAACAGTTCCTGGTCGTGGATCCGATTCCCGACTGGGAGCGCGTCGCTGTGCTCCACGACGCACTCGTGAGGCTCGGAGGTCCGTGCGCCGAACTGATCGCAGGTCTCTATCTCGATCCGACCGAGCCCTCATACGCCGAGGTGGCGAGCCGAATGGGAAGGTCGATCGGGGGGATCGGACCGATGCGTGGACGGTGCCTGGAGAAGCTGCGTGAGCTGATCAGTGAGGAGGGGCGATGACCCGGCGTGAGCCCACCTTCACTGCCTTGGTCGACTGGCTCGAAGGCCGGCTGGCTCCCGACGAGCACGCAGCGGTAGCCCAGGCCGTCGCATCAGGGGACCAGCACACTCGGGACGCAGTGGCCTGGATCGAGAGCTTCCACGAGGCAGCCGCCGGTGTGCCGCTGGTCGATCCACCCGCGGTGGTCCGGCAGAACCTGCGTGGCCACTTCGAGGCCTGGTACGAGGCGAAGCGGATCATCTCCCAAACCCCCATCGAACTCACTGCCGACCTCGTCTTCGACAGCAGGTACGACCTCGTCGTCGGCGTCCGCGGTGTCTCCGACCACTCGTCGGTCCATCTTGCCTACGGCTGCGCGGTGGCCGATGTCGTCCTCGACGTGACCTTTGGCCTGCCGGACCAAGTGAATATCGACGGGCAGGTTATGCGCGTCGACTCTGGGGCGCCGCGGGCGTTCGAGGCGGTGGCCAACGCGCCAGGTCGTCGGGTGCGTTCCGTCGATGGGACGTCCGACGGGAGGTTCTCCTTACGCGGGTTGCCGCAGGATGCGACCGATCTTGTGGTCCGCAACCGGGAGCTCACAATCGTGCTCAAGCTCCCGCGCCTACGCCTCGGGTCAGGTGAGTGAGTGCCTGTCGTCGAGCGTCAGAGCGTCGCGGACCTCGTGGGCCCGCCGACCACCGACGAGCGGCTGAGCCTATTGAGGGCGGCTGGCCTGGACGACCTGCACGGCCTCGTCTGGCTGGTGGAGCGGGCCGAGGAGCTGGCACACGTCGACACCTACACCGCCGAGGCATTGTGTGAGCTGACGAGGGTGGCCGGCGCTGAGCTGGGGCTCTCCCTTCCTCAGGCACGGGCCAGCTATGTGCTGGCGCGAGTGGCGGCGGAACGCGGTGAGATGGCGTTGGCGGCCAGTCTGATAGCCCATGCCCGTTCCTTGTTTCTCGATGCGGGGCACCCCCTTGAGGCTGCTCGGACGGATCTTGGTCGGATGCAGATCCTCGATGACCAGGGCTGGCACAAGGAGGCGGTCGCGGTGGGCGAGGCTCTGCTCGCCGAACTCGGAGAGCTGTCGTCCTCGGGCTCGGAGATGGTCGACATGCTCACCGCGGCGGTGTGGGGGAACATCGGTGTCGCATGCAGCTTCACCGGAGAGCACGACAGGTCGCTGGCGGCGTACAAGAGCTCGGAGGAGCGGTACGCGAGACTGGGCATGCAGGTACAGGTCGCACAGCAGCGAGCCAATCGTGGGATCGAGCTGCTGGCCCTCGGACGGGCGAGAGAAGCGAGGGAGGCCCTGTCCGGAGCTCGCGACGAGTTCGTAGCGACAGGAGACTCCCTTTGGGGAGCCAAGTGCGAGGCACACCTCGCAGAGGCTCAGGCCCAGCTCGGCGACGTCGTGTCCGCTTTGCGCCTCCTCGAGGGCGCACGTGACGCACTCGCGGCGCTCGGCGCCCGCGCGGAGTCGGCCAGGGTTCACCTGCAGCTCGCGAGGACCTACCTCGCGGCCGGCCTGTGGCAGGAGGCGGAGGCTGCCGCGCTCACCGCCATCGAACGAACCAGCGAAGCCGGGATGACCCACGACGAGGCCTTCGCGCGGCTCGCGTTCGCGTCGGCTCTAGGTGGGCTGGGAAGTCTCATGCAGGCAGAGAGCGAGCTACGTCAGGCGGAGAGACTCTTCGACCGGGTGGGCGACCAGCAGTTCCGTGCCCGCGCAAGGCTGGCTCGCGCCGAGGTGCTGCTGCGTACGGGGCATCGCCGCGAGGGGCTGGACACCCTCGAGCTCGCCTGCCGCGACCTGCGCGAAGGCGGGTGGGAGATCCCGCTGTCATGGGGTCTGGTCACCCAGGCCACCTGCGGAGTGAACCAAGCCGACCGGGAAGCAGCCCTGACCGAGGCGTATTCACTAGCGCGCTCGCTGGGAATCCCTGCTCTGGACATTGCGGTCGCCGTGCTCCGAGCTCGCAGTCTGGGGGCGGCCGGCGAACTCGAGCCTGCCTGCTTGGTGCTTGAGACGGCTAGAGCCGAAGTCAGCCGGCTCGGAGGGGCTCTCCCCGAGCCAGCTTTGCGCAGGGCCTTCCGCGAGGAGAAGGGCAGCGTCCATGACGACCTCGTGTCCCTGCTGGTGGAGCGCGCTGATCCTGAATCACTCATCCACGCCGTGGCGGTCAGTGACGAGGCCAAGGCGCAAACCCTGGTCGACCTTGCCCGAGGAGCTCTCGAAAGTTCACCTGGCAAGTCTGCCCAGCCCGCCGGCGCGGATCTGCTCATGGACCTCAGCGCGACGTACGCGGCCCTTCATGACACCAGCGACCCGGCGCGCAGGGCGTCGCTGGTCTCGCGCGCTACGTCGCTGCAAGCAGAGATCGTGCAGCGACGGGTAGGGGCGGCCGTGCGCTCGCCCGCGGGTGTGACCACGGGCCAAGGCCGGACAGAAGGTTGTGGGGGGCTGCGGCGGCCCGGCCTGACCTATCACGTCTGTGGGAACGACGTAGTGGCCTTCGTGGTTGCTGGGGACTCCGTCGAGGCAGTTCGGTTGCCCGATGCCGTCGCGCGTGTCCGTGAGCTCAACAGCCAGCTGGTCTCGCAGTGGAGTCGGTTCGCGATGGGTGCGGCGTTCGTCCGTCGTCACCAGGCGAGGCTGACCGAGACCGCTAACGCGGTTCTGAGGGACCTGTACGACGTGCTCGTGCACCCGGTCCGCAGGCAGCTCGACGCCCTCGCGACCACCGATCTGGTCATCGTTCCTCACCGTCTTCTCCATCAGGTGCCCTTCCACGCGCTCAGAGACCGTGACGGCCCTCTCCTGGAGCGCTGGGTCGTCGATGTGGCGCCGACCACCCTGCCTGCGGGGCGCGTCGTCGTTGCCCCCACGGGTCGGCTGACGGTCTTCGCGGCACCTGATGCTCGCAGTCCTCAGGTGGTGCATGAGGCCCGCCGGCTGTCTCGGATGGTCCCGGGGTCACAGCTTTATCTCGATGAGGACGCGACGGTCGACACGTTCAGAGCGACGGCAGCAGGGCCCGGGTTGCTGCATTTGGCGTGTCACGCGATGTACCGGCCCGAGAACGCGATGTTCTCCGCGCTGCGCCTGTCGGATCGTTGGTTCACCTCGGCTGAGGTACTGGACCTCGACCTTCGCGGGTCCCTGGTCACCCTCAGCGCCTGCGAGTCCGGTCGGCCAGCGACGGACTCTGCGGAACCGGTGGGCCTGGCCTGGGCCTTCTTGGCTGCGGGTGCTCGCGGCGCCGTGGTGAGCCAGTGGGTCGTTGACGACGCAGTGACCTCCGATCTGATGTCGCACTTCTACGCGAAGCTTGTCGACGGCCTGTCGCCGGGACGAGCACTACGCGACGCGCAGCTCACCATCGCCGCGCATCAGCCTCATCCGTACTACTGGGCCCCATTCGTGCATGTCGCATCGCCGTACGTGGCGGACGATCTGGCCAATGCCCAACAGAGAGAAGTGTGATGAGCAAACGCCTGACGCCGTGCCTGATCGCCGCCACCGTGGTGTCATCAGGTGCCCTGTCGCCATCCTTTCTGCATGGACCCGCGGTTGCCAGCGAGCCGGCCACTTCGGAGAGTGTCGCTCCCGGAATCGTGATGAAGGTCGATCCCGGCGAGGGCTGCGGGCTCGACGGCGTCCTCACGGGCCATGGGCTCGCCGTCGAAACGGTGCTGCTCGGTTCTCGCGGGATCTTCCTGGTGCGGCCGAACGCAAACGACGCGGAGGACGTCGCCGAGGCAGACAAGGTCGTCAAGGAGCTAGCCAAGGATCCTTGTGTCCGTTGGGCCGAGATCGATCACACTGTGAAGGTTGCCGACAGCCAGTTCCACTCGTGGCCCTATGGGCCAGCCGCGACCGGCTCGTCCGGGCTCGCCTCGTGGCGCAACCAGCCTGCTGCTGCCGCGCTCGGGTTGGAGGCCGCGCACACCCTGAGCCACGGCGAAGGAGTCATTGTCGCGGTGCTGGACACCGGGGTGGACACAAACCAGCCCGCCTTGGCTGGGAAGTTGATGCCGGGTTGGGACTACGTTGATGACGACGCGGAGCCTGACGAGGAATCTGTGGGTGTCGCCACTGGGCACGGCACCTTCGTGGCCGGGACAGTCTCCCTGGTGGCCCCCGCCGCACGGATCCTGCCGCTGCGCGTGCTTGACGGCGACGGGGTCGGGACCGCATTCGCCGTGGCTGAAGCGATCGATGATGCCGTGGCCGAGGGCGCAGGGGTGATCAACTTGAGCTTCGGCACGACCGAGAAGCTGGACTCGAGGGTCCTCAAGGACGCGATCAAGGCTGCCAGCAAGGCCGGGGTCGTCATCGTCGGCGCCGCCGGGAACGACGGGACCGAAACCAAGACCTTCCCCGCCTCGATGCCGCAGGTGCTCAGCGTCGGGGCACTCGATGCAACCCAAGCGACGCTGACTGCGTTCTCGGCCCGAGGAGGTTGGGTCAGCGTGGGTGCTCTTGGCACTGAGCTGGTTGGACCCATGCCCGGCGGAACGTTCGCCGAATGGTCGGGCACGTCTATGGCGGCACCGGTGGTCTCAGGCCAAGTGGCCCTATTGGCTGCGGTGGCGCCCGATCTCAAGGCCTCGAAACTCGAGGAGTCGATCGAGAAGACCGCACGGCGACTCGAACACAAAGAGATCCGCTTCGGCCAGATAGACGTCTTGCAGAGCCTGATGAGGGTGCTTCGCTGACGGATCGCGCGGGTAGGCTCGCGGCCTGTTTGCGCGGCCCCGATCATGGTTCAAGGGTCGGGACGCACGAGCCAACCATGGTGCTGCTACGACAGATCAGTGCAGCGACTAGGAGTCCCGCTTCACCTCGACGCAGACCGTGTCGGTGTTGTCCGCCTCGTTGCCGTCCATCTCGTTCAGGGTCGCAGTGGCCGTGTTGCAGAACGAGTAGTACGCCTGCACCGCGATCGTGAATGTGGGCGGTGAGACTGGCGAGAACTCACCCATGCCACCCGTCTTCCCGTCCTTCTGGATGTAGTACGCGGCCACCCGACGGTTCGGTTCGCCCAGGTCAGACTTGCGTTCGAGGCAGTTGCCAGCGCGCACCAGACCGTCGCATGAGGTCAGTCGATGGAACGCCGGATTGAACGTGCTCCCTACGCGGACCCTGATGAGGGTGCTTCGCTCACGTTACGCGCACGTAGACTCAGCCGCGCCATGACCGATGACCCCCTCACGTCCTACGCCGAGGTCGAGGCTGCCCTGCTGGCTCGCTGGCCGGAGTCACGACTCGAGCCGAGCCTGGACCGCATCCTCGCCTTGACCGAACTGCTCGGCGACCCGCAGCGGTCCTACCCGATCGTGCACCTGACCGGGACCAACGGGAAGACGTCCACCAGTCGGATGATCGATGCCCTCTTGACCGCGCGGGGACTGCGCACCGGGCGCTTCACCAGCCCGCATGTGGAGTCGATGACCGAGAGGATCTCGGTCGACGGACAGCCGCTGAGTGAGGAGGCTTTCGTCAGGCGCCTACAACGACGTCGCACCCTTCGTCGAGATGGTCGACGACGACGCTGACCACCCGCTGTCCTTCTTCGAGACGGTCGTCGGGATGGCGTACTCCGCTTTCGCCGAGGCTCCCGTCGACGCTGCCGTCGTGGAGGTGGGCATGGGTGGCTCCTGGGATGCCACCAACGTCGTCGACGCGACCGTCGCGGTGATCACCCCGATCGCCGTGGACCACGCGAGCTACCTGGGTGGAGCGACCCGAGCAGATCGCGGTCGAGAAGGCCGGGATCATCAAAGCCCGGCGCGACCGTCGTCGTCGCAGAGCAGACCGAGCGGGTGATGGCCGTCATCGCCGAGCGCGCTCGGAGAGGTGGGGGCGACCGTCGTACTCGAGGGGGTCGACTTCGGTGTCGTCACCCGAGTGCCCGCCTTGGGCGGACAGCTGCTTACGCTGCGCGGATCTCCGTGGTGAGTACGACGAGGTCTTCCTCCCCCTGTACGGCGCCCACCAGGCCCAGAACGCCGCACTCGCACTGGCTGCGGTGGAGGCGTTCGCCGGCGACGACGTCCTGGACGCCGATCTCGTCCGGGACGCCTTCGCGAGCGTCACCAGTCCTGGCCGGCTCGAGGTGATCCGACGCGGGCCGACCATCCTGCTCGACGCGGCCCACAACCCGCACGGTGCCGCGGCGCTCGTCGAGGCGATTCGTGACTCCTTCACTTTCGACCCGCTGGTCGGAGTCGTCGGTGTGATGGTCGACAAAGACGTCGAGGGACTGCTCTCCGAACTCGAGCCGATCTTCACCGAGATCGTCTGCACCCAGAACTCCACCCAGCGGTCGATGCGCGCCGAGGACCTCGCAGAGATCGCCTCCGACATCTTCGGCGAGCATCGGGTTCGCGTGGAGCGCCGCCTGGACGACGCGCTGGAGACCGCCGTCACGCTTGCCGAGACCGGGCGGAGCCCTGGGAGAGTCCATCGGCTCCGGCGGAGTCCTCGTCACCGGATCGGTGATCACCGTCGGCGAGGCTCGCGTGCTGCTGAAGCGGGGAGAGTCGTGAGGTCGCTGCAGCGGTCGATGTGTGCGGCCATCCTGAGTCTGGAGGCCGTCGTGCTCGGGCTGACCACGCCCGTCATGATCAGCGTCTCCGACGTCGACTGGCAGCTCGCCACGGCGGTCGGCGTCGGCCTGATGCTTGGCTGCGTTCTGGTCTGCGGGTCTGCTGCGCCGGCCCTCGGCGTACCTGTTGGGTTGGGGCATCCAGTTCGCGGCCATCGGGCTGGGCTTCGTCGTACCGGTGATGTTCGCTCTCGGCGCGGTCTTCCTGGCGCTGTGGTGGGCGGCCTACGCGGTGGGCGCCAAGATCGACCGGGAGAAGGCCGCGTACGCCGACCAGGAGAACGCTGGCTAGGCTGCGGCCATGTCGCAGCGCACTCTGGTCCTGTTCAAGCCCGACGCTCTCCGTCGCGGCCTTCTCGGCAACATCCTTGCCCGCTTCGAGGCCAAGGGGCTGTCGATCGTGGCCCTCGAGCTGCGGCACATCGACGGCGCCAAGGCGGACGAGCACTACGCCGAACATGTCGAGCGTGACTTCTACCCGCCGCTGCGCGCCTTCGTGACCAGCGGACCCATGGTCGCCGCCGTCCTTGAGGGCGACGAGGCCATCGAGGTGGTCCGTGCTCTGAACGGAGCCACGGACGGTCGCAAGGCGGCACCGGGCACCATTCGGGGAGATCTGAGCCTGTCCAACCGCGAGAACCTGGTGCACGGTTCCGACTCGCCCGAGTCCGCGGAGCGCGAGATCGGGATCTGGTTCCCCCATCTCTAGCCGTAGGAAGGTCTTCCTCCACATCGGGGCGATGAAGACCGGAACCACCTATCTGCAGCGCCTGCTGACCGCGAACCGGGAGGTGCTGCTCGGCTCCGGTGTGCTCTTCCCAACGGCTGGGGGCCGGTGGGCCCTCCAGTCCGACGCGGTCCGAGACCGGGCCGGCAGCGCAGTCCCCGACCTCGGTCGTGATGTCGCCGGCGCTTGGGACCGGCTGATGGTCCCCATCCGGGAGCACCCCGACAGCTCGGTCGTCTCCATGGAGTTCATGAGCTTCGTTGATGCCGCTGGCGCTCGGTCCTTCGTAGAGGGGCTTCCACCGGCGGAGATACACGTGATCCTCACTGTCCGAGACGCGGCGCTGGTTGTCCCGGCGATCTGGCAGACGGGCGCACGTAACCGGGGTGTCCGCACCTGGAGCAGGTTCGTCGACGAGCTGACCGCCAACCCTCCTGACCCGCAGTCACCGGCCTGGCGTCGTTTCCAGCGGACGCAGGGGATCCCCCGAATGCTCGCTGCGTGGACTGCCTCCGTACCCGCCGAGCGGGTGCACGTAGTGACAGTGCCGCCACGAGGCTCGCGGCCGGAACTGCTTTGGGAGCGGTTCGCCGAGGTCGTCGGCCTGGACCCCGGCATGAGCATCCAGCAGCCGACGAGGCTCAATGAGTCCCTCGGGCATCCGTCAGCAGAGCTCGTCCGCAGGGTGAACAACCAGCTTGGCAAGGAGCTGCGAGGTGCGATCCGTACCTCGAGCAAACAGGTGCTGTCGATGGAGGTGCTGGCCTCGCGTCGCTCGTCCGAGCGACCGGTCCATGGCGGCGCCAGGGTTGCCCGCTTCGGCTCCGAGTGGAACCGCGGAGTCCTGGCAGCCGTTGACGAGCTTGGCGTGAACTTGATCGGGGAGAGGTCTGACCTGCCACATGGCGTGCCCCCGGAATCGCTTGCGCAGGGGGAACCGAGCGAGCCGACCACCGCGGAGCTGATCGACGCCGCCGCCTTCGCCGTAGTCGAGCTGAGTCGCCGGATCCCGGGTCGGCAGGCTGTCGAGGGGGCAAGTCGTGTCCGTTGGGAGGCAGCGCCTCATCCGGTCAGAGCTGCGGTGCGTGAGGTCGTCGCCGTGGTCCGTGCCCATGCTGCAGCGAACAGCTGACCTCACACCAGACCCGGGCACGTGACCCGGCGTCCCGTGCCGCGTGTCCTGCGCTGAGTAACCCACCCGCGCCCCTAACCTTTTCGTAACAGATGTGACGGAAGTGACTGCTGGGCTGGAGTTGGGGCGGAGCCATGGTGAACAACCTCGTCGGTCGGGACATGGCCGTCGACCTGGGTACGGCGAACACGCTCGTCTACGTCCGCGGCAAGGGAGTCCTGCTCGACGAGCCCAGTGTCGTTGCGCTCAACGCCACGACGGGCGAGATCCTGGCCGTCGGGCACGAGGCCAAGCGGATGATCGGCCGGACCCCGGACAACATCACCGCGATCCGGCCGCTCAAGGACGGCGTCATCGCCGACTTCGACTCCACCGAGCAGATGCTGCGCTACTTCATCCGGCAGGTTCACCGGCGCCGCTACTTCGCCAAGCCACGCCTGGTGATCTGCGTGCCCAGCGGCATCACCCCAGTGGAGCAGCGAGCCGTCAAGGAGGCGGGCTACCAGGCGGGAGCGCGCCGGGTTTACATCATCGAGGAGCCGATGGCGGCGGCGATCGGCGCCGGGCTGCCCGTGCACGAGGCGACCGGCAACATGGTCGTCGACGTCGGCGGCGGTACGACGGAGGTAGCCGTCATCTCGCTCGGCGGGATCGTCACCTCGCTGTCCATCCGGACCGCGGGCGACGACCTCGACCAGTCGATCATCTCGTGGATGAAAAAGGAGTACTCCCTGATGTTGGGGGAGCGCACCGCCGAGGAGATCAAGATGACGCTCGGCTCGGCCTTCCCCCTCCCGAGCGAACCCGAGGCTGAGGTCCGTGGTCGCGACATGGTGACCGGCCTGCCCAAGACCATCGTGGTCTCCAGCGCCGAGGTTCGCCAGGCTCTCGAGGAGCCGCTGCACGCGATCGTCGACGCCGTACGCGCCACCCTGGATCAGACCCCTCCCGAACTGGCCGGCGACATCATGGACCGTGGCCTCGTGCTGACCGGCGGGGGCGCGCTGCTGCGCGGTCTCGATGAGCGCATCCGGCACGAGACCGGGATGCCCGTGCACGTCGCCGAGGACCCCCTGCACTCGGTGGCCATGGGTGCGGGCAAGTGCGTCGAGGAGTTCGAGGCGCTCCAGCAGGTCCTCGTCTCCGAACCCAGGCGCCGCTGAGATGGTCATGAGGGACTCGCAACGTCGGCCGTCGCGAAGCGTCCTGGCTCTGCTGCTGCTGGCCTCCGCCACCGTGGCGACCCTGGACTACCGCGGCGGTGAGAACTCTCCGCTCGAGCCGGTACGTAGCGCGATCGGGAACGTCGTCGGGCCCTTCGAGGAGGCCACCACTGCCGTCGTACGTCCCTTCGCCGAGATCCCCGGCTTCTTCAGAACCAACCATCGGCTGCGGCAGGAGGTCGCGCGCCTGGAGGCGGAGACCTCCAACCTGCGCAGCGATCTGGCTACCGGCTCACTGGTCCGCAACCGGGCCGCCGAGCTGGACGGGCTGCTCGCGACCAGCCGGGAGACGGGCTATTCCCTGGTGCCGGCACGGGTGATCGGCATGGGGCCGGCCCAGTCCTTCTCACGCACCGTCACGATCGACAAAGGCAGTACCTCCGGGATCCTGCCCGACATGACCGTCCTCAACCACGACGGCCTGGTCGGGCGGGTGCTCCGCTCGGACCGCGGCACCGCCACCGTGCTGCTGATCATCGACCAGGGTTCAGTCGTGGGGGGCAGGCTGGGAAGCAGCCTGGAGCTCGGCTTCCTGCGCGGTCGCGGTGACCTCACCTCCCGGGGCCGCCTGGACCTCGAGCTGGTGGACAACTCGACTATGCCCGGGCGCAACGACGTCCTGACCACCTGGGGAAGCAAGACCAATGCGCCGTACGTCGCAGGCATCCCGATCGGGACGGTCGAGTCGGTGTACTCCAGCCCGCGGCAGCTGGCCAAGCAGGCAGTGATCCGTCCGCTGGTCGACTTCTCCGCGCTGGACGTAGTCGGCGTAGTGGTCAACAACGATGCACAGGGCGGCGTCATCAAGGCCGGGCGGCTTCCTGGCGGGCGACGCTGATGTCGGCTCTGCGCTCGCTCACCTACACCGCGCTGCTCCTGGCTGCGCTCGTCCTGCAACTGAGCCTGTTCCCACGCCTCGCCTTCGACGGCGTCGTGCCCAACCTGGTTCTCCTGGTGGTGGTCGCGGCCGCGCTCACCCGGGGAGCGGAGCTCGCGATGTCGCTCGGCTTCGTTGGTGGGCTGCTGATCGACCTCGCCCCGCCGGCGGACCACGTCGCGGGCCGTTGGGCGCTTGCGCTGGTCGTGGCCGGCTACCTCGCCGGGCGGGTCCGTCAGGGCGCCGGTCAGTCGGTGCTCTCCACGGTCGCGACCGTGGCCGCCACCAGCTTCGTGGCCACCAGCCTCTTCGCGCTGAGCGGTCTGCTGCTCCGTGACGAGTCGGTCAGCGTCGGGCAGGCCCTGCAGGTGATACCGCTCAACGTGCTCTATGACGTCCTGCTCACGCCGTTCGTGCTGCCGCTGGTAGTGAGGGTGTTCCGTCAGACGCGTCCCCATGAGGTCGGCTACGCATGACCGTGCTGCTCGGGGGTCGGCGTGGCAACCGCGGCCTGCTGCGCCTGGTCGTGCTCCAGGTACTGGTGCTCTCGTTGTTCGCGACGCTCTTCGCGCGCCTGTGGTACCTCCAGGTCTTCGCCGGCGACAGCTACCAGGCGAAGGCGATGTCGCAGTCGGTGCGCGAGATCGTGCAGCAGCCTGCCCGCGGTCTGATCGTCGACGACATGGGTCGCCCGCTGGTCGCGAACCGAACGGCGTGGGTGGTCGCCGTGGACCGCACCTTGCTGCACAAGCTGGAGCCGGCCGTCCAGGAGCGGCTACTCAAGCGCCTCGCCCGGGCAGTGCACACGCCGTACGCCCGGGTCAAGGCCCGTTCGCTGCTGTGCGGTGAGCCCGGCTCCGAGCAGGGGCTCTGCTGGAACGGCTCGCCCTACCAGCCCGTTCCGGTCGCCAAGGACATCCGCCAGCAGACCGCGGTGTCGATCATGGAACAGAGCGAGGACTTTCCCGCTGTCCTTGTCCAGGCCGAGAACGTGCGCGCCTACCCGTCGCCGTACGGCATCAACGCCGCCCACCTGCTGGGCTACCTCAGCCCGATCACCGAGTCAGAGCTCGACCAGGCCGAGCGTGACAGCGACAGCTCGGTGCACGGCGCCTCCGTGGTGGGACGCGCCGGAGTGGAGAAGCAGTACGACAGGTTCCTGCGGGGCTACCCCGGCTCCAAGCGTGTGGCCGTCGACTCGATGGGCCGGGTGCTGGGCGACTCGGGGGAGGTCACCGGCAGGGCCGGGGACACCCTGGTCACCTCTATCGACGCCCGGGTGCAAGCAGTCGTCGAGCGACAGCTCGAGCAGGCGATCAAGGTGGCTCGCAGCACCACCGACCGGGTGACCCGACGCAAGTACGTCGCCGACTCCGGAGCCGCGGTCGTGCTGGACGTGAGGACCGGACGGATCGTGGCGATGGCCAGCCAGCCGACGTACGACCCCGGAGTCTGGGTCGGCGGCATCACCAGCAAGCAGCTGAGCCGGCTCTACTCCACCAAGTCCGGGACGCCGCTGCTCTCCCGCGCGACACAGGGGCAGTTCGCGCCGGGCTCGACCTGGAAGCCCTTCATGACCGCTGGCGCCCTCGGGAACGGGTTCAGCCAGGACACCCGGCTGGACTGCTCGTCGTCGTTGCGGGTCGGCAACCGCGACTTCAAGAACTACGAGTCCGGCGCCTACGGCTCGATCGGCTTCACGAAGGCGCTCGAGGTCTCGTGCAACACGTTCTTCTACCGTCTCGGCTACCACTTCTGGCAGAGGTACGGCACCAACGTGGCCGACGTCGATGCCAAGGACCCCTTGGTGTCGATGGCCCAGACCTTCGGCTTCGGCAAGGAGACGGGGATCGATATCCCCGGCGAGGCGTCCGGCAGGATCGCCGACCGGAAGTGGAAGCGGGCCTACTTCGAGGCCAACAAGAACTTCTACTGCAAGCTCGGGAAGAAGCCGGGCAACGACTTCATCCACCGGTTCGCCCGTGAGTTCTGCGTCGAGGGCTACGCCTACCGCGCCGGTGACGCCGTCAACTTCGCCATCGGCCAGGGGGACACGATCGTCACGCCACTCCAGCTGGCGCGCGCCTATGCCGCGATCGCCAACGGTGGCACGCTGTTCGAGCCTCGTGTCGGCAAGGCCGTCGTGGACCCAGACGGCAGGCTGGTCAAGCGGATCAAGCCGAAGGTGCAAGCCAGGGTGAAGGTGAGCAAGCGCGACCTGGCGTTCATCGACGCTGCGCTGCAGGGCGTCTCCCGACAGGGCACGATGGCCTGGCGCCTGGTCGGCTTCCCGCTCGACCAGGTGCCGATCCGAGCCAAGACCGGGTCGGCAGAGGTGTACGGCAAGCAGAGCACCTCGTGGGTGGCCTCGTACACCAAGGACTACGCCGTCGTGATGATGGTGTCCCAGGGCGGCACCGGTTCCGGCACCTCTGGGCCCTACCTCCGCAAGATCTACGAGGCTCTGTACGGCGTGCAGGGCGACCGCGTCGTCAAGGCGCAGACGGCGATCCCGGGGACCCGGCCGCCGCGGGGGCTTCCGACGTTCGCGGCCGACGGCGAGATCCTGCCGCCGGTCCTGCCGAACTCCCGAAGCCAGGGCCGCGGATGAGCATCACGACATTCGCCAAGCCCCGGGTGACCCGTCCGGAGACCTCGCTCGCTCGGGTGCCGCGGGTGGACTGGGCCCTGACCGGCGCGACCGGCGCGCTGCTGGTGGCCGGCGTGTTGCTGGTCTGGTCGGCCACCCACGACAACGTGGCGCTGACCGGCGGCGACGCGGGCGCCTTCCTGAGGAAGCAGCTGGTCAACATCGCGATCGGCACCGTGCTGGCGGTGCTGGTCGCCGCGACCGATCACCGCTGGGTGCGGATCCTGACGCCGCTGGTCTACGCAGGCTCGATCGTGGGGCTGGTGTTGGTCCTGACCATGGGCAGCACGATCAACGGTTCACGGTCCTGGATCCTGTTGGGTCCGCTCTCGATCCAACCGGCCGAGTTCGCCAAGCTCGCGGTGATCGCAGGCATGGCGCTGGTCGTGGCCGAGCGGACGGCCGGACGACGTGGGCTGGTCAAGGACCTCGACGTGATCGGCATGCTCGCCGTGGCCGCCGTACCCGCCGCACTCATCCTGCTGCAGCCCGATCTGGGGACGATGCTCGTCCTGTCAGCCACGATCTTCGGGGTGGTGGCCGTGTCGGGAGCCCCTCGCCGGTGGCTCGTCGGCCTCTTCACTGGCGCCATCCTCCTCGGCGCCACCGTTGTCAGGCTCGGTGTGCTCAAGCAGTACCAGATCGACCGCTTCATGGCCTTCACCAATCCGGAGCTCGACCCGCGGGGGGCTGGCTACAACACCGAGCAGGCTCGCATCGCGATCGGCAACGGAGGCATCTTCGGCCAGGGCATCCTGGGTGGTTCGCAGACCAAGTCCGGCTTCGTCCCCGAGCAGCACACGGACTTCATCTTCACCGTGGCGGGGGAGGAGCTCGGCCTGGTCGGGGCCGGGCTGCTGATCCTGCTACTCGGCGTCATCCTCTGGCGGGCCCTGGCGATCGCCGCGAACGCCCCGGACCTCTTCGGCCGTGTCGCCGCAGCCGGGATCGCCTGCTGGCTGGGGTTCCAGTCCTTCCAGAACATCGGGATGTGCCTGGGCATCATGCCCGTGACCGGGGTACCTCTGCCTCTCGTGTCGTACGGCGGCTCGTCGATGTTCGCCACGCTCATTGCCGTAGGCCTGCTGCAGAACATCCACCTGCGCACCGAGCGGTCCGGCCTCGGAGTGGTCAGGTCCCGGCTGGTCCGCTCGCGCTTCTGATCCTGTACGTCGCACCCGGCCGGGCTCCGGTGGGGGTAGCTGGCCGCCAGAACCTTCATCCGTTCAGGCCCGGCATCGCCTACCAGTAGATCGCCTCCAAGTAGGCAGCGCGTCAGGACACTGACGTGGCCACCGGGCAGCCGCGCAGCACCACCTGCCGGATCAGGCGCAGGCTAGCGAGATCGTTCTCAAGGTCGCCGGGCACCACGAGCAGGTCGGCGTCAAAGCCGCGCTTGAGGCGGCCCTTGGACGTGGCGAGCCCGCAGACCTCGGCCGCAGTGCGCGTTGACGCGACGAGCGTGGGCACCACTCCGACCAAGGCCCCGAGCTCGATGATCGCCTCGGCGTAGCGACCGTGGGCCTTGAGGGGAGCGATCCCAGCGTCGGAGCCGCCGACGAACCGAACCCCGGCAGCATGCATCCGGCTGAGGATCTCCTGGCGGAGGCTGACGATCTGCTCGCCTGTCAGGCCCGACTCGGCCATTCGCTGCCGGACAAGCGGTGGTGCGTTCGCGAACATCTCCGGGGTGAACCCGCCGAGCGTCGGGCACACAAAGACGCCGCTTGCTGCCAGTGCGGACAGCTGCTCGTCAGTGGCGCGCATGCCCATGAATGCGCCGACGAACGGTCCGAGCGTGGGATCACCGCGGACGAAGTAGCTGGCGTGCTCGATGGTCTCGACCCCAGCTGCCATGGCTAGGTCGACGGCCGTTGCTGCGTGGGCATGCGCGGCGACCGGCAGTCCTGCGTCGTGCGCGAGGTCCACCATCAGACGCAGGTCGCCGGGCGAGAACTGGGGCGCCGCGACGTCGGTTCCCTCAGTCGTGATCCCGCCGCTGGCCATGATCTTGACGACGTCGACCCCGCGCTCGACCCGCTCGCGAAGCGCCGCTTCGATCTCACTGCGGTCTTCCACTGCCCCGCGCATGTACCAGCAGTGTCCGTCCGGAATCGTGATCGGGGGGCCGGAGGCGACGATCCAGGGAAGGCCGTCCGGCCCGGCCCGCTGAGCGTCGCGCCGGTCGACCACGTTGAAGCCACGGTCGCCCAGATCGCGAACTGTGGTCACACCGCTTGCCAGCTGGGCCTGGAGCGCGGCGGTGACGACCGCGTCGATCTCCTCATCGGAGTAACCGTCCACACGGTCCAGGGCTCCGGGTCCACCGGCGGTCACCAGATGAGCGTGGGACTCGATGAGCCCCGGCAGCACGGTGGCGTCGCCGTGGTCGGTGACCGGGCACCCCTCGGGTACGTCGTAGGTCGAGGACTCGATGCCG
Source organism: uncultured Actinomycetota bacterium (assembly GCA_963769585.1). Classification (GTDB taxonomy): domain Bacteria; phylum Actinomycetota; class Actinomycetes; order Propionibacteriales; family Nocardioidaceae; genus SSC3. The sequence continues at coordinate 2,073,393 of CAVYMJ010000006.1, read as the reverse complement.
GCGATCTTCCCGTCCTCGACGAGCACGGTCGCGCCCCCGTCGAGGAAGGTGTCGCCGTCGAACGCGCGGCTCGCTCTGACTGCGAACACCAGTCGATAGAAGTACACAGCGCGACGTAAGGCAACCGTCAGTTCGGGCCATCCACCGCTGGCCCCAGGGGAGGCAACATGGTCTCGTGGACGCGACCGATCTGGACGGGCTGCTGGAGCGCGCGCCCCTGGTCGACAATGTCGGCAAGTCCGGGGCGATCCTGGAGCGCGCCGTGCTGGCAGACGGCCGACGGGTCATCGTCAAGCGGTTCGACCCGAGCGGTGACATCGTCATGCGCCTCTCCGGCGACACCCGCGGGCGGGAGGTGGAGCTCTTCGAGCGTGGCGTGTTCGACCAGCTGCCGTCGACGGTTGGCCATGCGGTGCTTGGTGGCTGGTTCGAGCACGGCCACGGAGTTCTGGTGATGCGCGACCTAGGTGAGGCTCCGCTCACCTGGGACGACATGTTGACCGCCCGGCAGTGCTCGGTCCTGCTGCGTGGGGTCACGGACCTGCACCGCGCCTTCTACGGGAGTCCGCCGGAGGACCTCACCCCGCTCAGACCGCTCGTCGGCATCTTCGAACCGGACCGCATCCGCCCCTTCGCCGGCATCGATCTCATGAGCTACGCGCTGCGCGGCTGGGAACTGTGGCCATCGGTCGTTCCAGGTCCCTTGGGCGAACGCGTGCTCGCCCTGGCGATGGACACCACCCCGCTGGTGGAGGCCCTCGCTGCGCTGCCACTGACCCTGGTGCACGGCGACCTGGCGACGGTGAACTGCGCCCTCGAGGGCGATCGCCTCACCCTGATCGACTGGGGCTTGGCGGCGGCCGCCCCTGGCACCGTGGACATCGGACGGTTCTGGGCCGGCTGCGGGCACGTGGTGGCGCTCAGCGGCGACGAGTTCCTCGCGCTCTACCGTCGCGAGGCGGGGGACCTCTACGACGAGCGGGCCATCCTCCTCGGCCTGCTCAGTGGGCTCGTCTGGCTGGGTTGGAACAAGGCCCTGGACATCGCGGAGAACCCCGACCCCGCCGTCCGGAGGCGGGAGAAGGACGCCCTGCCCTGGTGGCTGGACGTCGCCCGGGAAGCCCTCAGCCTGATCGGTCGGTAGGGGCCGCGAGGCTGCAGGTCTGTGCGCTGCACAAATCTGTACAAGCCAGGCGGACTTTTTTGCGGTGAAACCGTCTAGTTTCCGAATGTTGTGTTCCCGACCGCACCTCGGCTCATGACAAACACGTCGCCGCGACCCGCTGCGACGGACAGAGTTGGAAGGAGATCGAGATGTTGAACCACCGCACAACCAGAAAGCGAACCGCGGTCGGAGCGCTGGCGACCGGGGCGCTCCTGGCTGCCGCCGTCGTACCGGCTGCTGGTGCCGCCGAAGGGCGAAAGGCACCCGTCGTCGGGACCGAACGCGCATCCGCCATCGACGGCCGCTACATCGTCGTCATGACCAAGGGTGCCACCTCGACCACCAAGGCAAAGTCGGTCGCCAAGAACAACGGCGGCAAGGTGACGGCTAGCTACTCCAAGGCGCTCCGTGGCTTCGCGGCCAAGCTGCCCGACCGCGCCCTCGCCAAGCTTCGGGCAAACCCTGACGTCGCGTACATCGAGGCGGACCAGCGGGTCAGCATCGACGCGACGCAGTCCCCGGCCACCTGGGGTCTGGACCGGATCGACCAGCGCGACCTGCCGCTGTCGAACAGCTACACGTACAACGCCACGGGCTCAGGCGTGACGGCGTACATCATCGACACCGGAATTCGTTCGTCCCATAGCCAGTTCGCTGGACGCGTCCAGGCCGGTTACACGTCCATCTCCGACGGGCAGGGCACCAATGACTGCCATGGGCATGGCACCCACGTCGCCGGCACCGTCGGCGGCACCACGCACGGGGTGGCCAAGGGCGTCACGCTCAGGCCGGTCCGTGTCCTCGACTGCAACGGCAGCGGCTCCAACTCCGGGGTCATCGCCGGCGTCGACTGGGTGACAGCGCAACACGTCGCCGGAGCCCCAGCCGTGGCGAACATGAGCCTCGGCGGCGGGGTCTCGTCGGCTCTGGACACGGCAGTGAACAACTCGATCGCGGACGGCGTGACCTACGCGGTGGCAGCAGGCAACGAGAGCGCCAACGCGTGCAACGGCTCACCCTCCAGGGTGGCCAATGCGTTGACGGTCGGGTCAACGACGAGCAGCGATGCGCGGTCGAGCTTCTCCAACTACGGGACCTGCCTCGACCTGTTCGCTCCAGGGTCCAGTATCACGTCTGCCTGGAACTCCAGCGACAGCGCGACCAACACCATCAGCGGTACGTCGATGGCAACGCCGCACGTGGCTGGTGTTGCCGCGCTGTACCTGCAGGGAGCCCCAACCGCCTCGCCGGCCACCGTCGCGAGCGCGATCGTCAACAGCGCCACGACCGGCAAGGTGACCAACCCCGGCACTGGTTCACCGAACCGCCTGCTGTACTCGCTGTCGGGTGGCACCCCGCCGCCGCCTCCTCCGCCGAGTGGCAACCTGCTGGCCAACCCTGGCTTCGAGTCCGGTAGCGCCTCGTGGACGGCGACCTCCGGGGTCATCACCAACTCCACCGGTAGGCCGGCTCGCAGTGGGACCTGGAAGGCGTGGCTCGACGGCTACGGATCCGCGCACACGGACTCGGTGCAGCAGTCGGTCACGATCCCGGCAGCAGCGAGCGCGACGCTCTCCTTCTGGCTCCGGATCGACACCGCAGAGTCGGGTACGACGGCCTGGGACCGGCTACAGGTGCAGGTCATCTCGGGCGGCGCGACGTCAACGCTGGCGACGTACTCCAACGTCGACGCCAACTCGACGTACGTCCTCAAGACGCTGAACCTCAGCGCCTACACCGGTAAGACGGTCACGGTGAAGTTCCTCGGCACCGAGGACTCCTCGCTGCAGACCAGCTTCGTCATCGATGACACCTCGTTGACCACCGGCTGACCCGCCTCATCTGACGGCCCGCGCACCGACCGGTGCGCGGGCCGTCACCCTTTGGGGCTTGGCATCCGTGGCGTTGGGGAGCAGGCTGGCCGCATGGACGCGATCGAACTGCACCGCCGCACCGTCGAAAACTGGCAACGCACGCTTGATGCGGTCGAGCCCGGCCAGTGGGGGAGCAGCACGCCCTGTTCGGAGTGGGACGTGCGCGCGCTGGTCAATCACGTCGTCGGCGAGGAGCTCTGGACCCGACCGCTGCTCGAGGGCAGGACGATCGCCGACGTGGGTACCCAGTTCGACGGCGACGTGCTGGGGGACGACCCGGTCGAGCGCGGCCGAGCCGCCTCGACCGATGCGGCTGCTGCCGCGGACGAGCGCGGACCCCGAGGCGAGGTCGTGCACCTGTCGTTCGGGGACGTGCCGAGCTCTGAGTACCTCTACCAGCTGTCAGCCGACCACCTGATCCACGCCTGGGACCTCGCGGCTGGTACCGGGCAGTCCCGCGACCTGGACGCTGAGCTGGTAGCCGACGTCGCGCAGTGGTTCGCGGCCAACGAGGAGATGTACCGCTCCGCCGGAGCGATCGCCGCTCACCAGGACGAAACCGGCGACCCACAGACCGACCTGCTCGCTGCCTTCGGCCGAAGGGCCGACTGGCAGGAGTAGGGGGGGCCGCTAGGGTCGGACGCATGACCGACCGAGAGATCGATCCCGTCATCGTCGAGTACGTCCAGCACACGGCCAACCGCTTCGGTGTGACCGGGCTGGAGGACATGGTCGCCCTGGCGCAGGAACAGCTGGTGGTGGTCAAGGCCGCGCTCAGGGAACTTGAGGAACTCGGCGACTGACGCACCGGCGGTTACCCTTGGGTGACACTTCCCCGCCCTGTGAGGTTTTCGCATGCCCACCCCAGCCCCGTCGCCGGGCTCCCCCGAATCGGTCTTCCCCCGGCTGGAGCCGCTCCTGCCGACGGTGCAGAAGCCGATCCAGTACGTCGGCGGCGAGCTCAACTCCACCATCAAGGACTGGGGCGACGACACCACGTCGCCCATGGTCCGGTGGGCGCTGATGTATCCCGACGCCTACGAGGTCGGCCTCCCCAACCAGGGCGTGCAGATCCTCTACGAGGTGCTCAACGAACGGGAAGGCGTACTGGCCGAGCGGACCTACTCCGTGTGGCCAGACATGGAGAAGGTACTGCGGGACAACCAGATCCCGCAGTTCACCGTCGACTCGCACCGCCCGGTCAGGGCGTTCGACGTCTTCGGGATCTCCTTCTCGACCGAGCTCGGCTACACCAACATGCTCAACGCGCTGGACCTGGCCGCGATCCCGCTGCACGCCGTGGACCGAACGGACGACGACCCGATCGTCCTGGCAGGCGGCCACGCGGCGTTCAACCCCGAGCCGATCGCCGACTTCATCGACGCCGCCGTGCTCGGCGACGGCGAGGAGGTTGTGCTCGCGATCTCCGACGTGGTCGCCGAGTGGAAGTCCGAGGGCAGCCCGGGCGGCCGTGACGAGCTGCTGCGACGGCTGGCGGTGAGCGGCGGTGTCTACGTACCGAAGTTCTACGACGTCGCCTACCTGCCGGACGGGCGCATCCAGCGAGTCGCCCCGAACCGTCCCGGTGTGCCGTGGCGGGTGAGCAAGCACACGCTGATGGACCTCGATGCCTGGCCCTACCCGCGCAAGCCGTTGGTACCGCTCGCCGAGACGGTTCACGAGCGCTTCTCGGTCGAGATCTTCCGCGGCTGCACCAGGGGTTGTCGCTTCTGCCAGGCCGGCATGATCACCCGTCCTGTGCGTGAGCGCTCGATCGAGACGATCGGTGCGATGGTCGAGAACGGCATCCGCAAGTCCGGCTTCGAGGAGGTCGGTCTCCTCTCGCTGAGCTCGGCGGACCACACCGAGATCGGCGAGATCGCGCACCAGCTCGCGGACCGGTACGACGGCACGAACGTCTCCCTGTCGCTCCCGAGCACGAGGGTCGATGCCTTCAACATCACCTTGGCGAACGAGTTCAGCCGAAACGGACGGCGCAGCGGACTGACGTTTGCTCCCGAGGGTGGGTCGGAGCGGATGCGCAAGGTGATCAACAAGATGGTCACCGAGGAGGACCTGATCCGCACCGTCTCGACGGCGTACTCGCACGGCTGGAGGCAGGTGAAGCTCTACTTCATGTGCGGACTGCCGACCGAGACCGACGAGGACGTCATGGAGATCGCGACGCTCGCGAAGAAGGTGATCGCCAAGGGCCGTGAGGTCTCCGGCCACAACGACATCCGCTGCACCGTCTCCATCGGTGGCTTCGTGCCCAAGCCGCACACGCCCTTCCAATGGGCCTCGCAGCTCGACTGGGAGACCACCGACGAGCGGCTGAAGAAGCTGCGTGACGACGTGCGCGCGGACCGCCGTTACGGCAAGGCGATCGGCTTCCGGTACCACGACGGCCGCCCCGGGATCATCGAAGGGCTGCTTTCGCGCGGTGACCGCCGTGTCGGACGCATCATCGAGGAGGTCTGGCGCGACGGGGGGCGTTTCGACGGCTGGAGCGAGCACTTCAGCTATGACCGCTGGGTGGCCGCTGCCGAGCGGACGCTGGACGGGACCCCGGTCGACCTGGACTGGTACACGGTCCGGGAGCGGGAGTACGCCGAGGTGCTGCCCTGGGACCACCTGGACTCCGGCCTGGACAAGGACTGGCTCTGGGAAGACTGGCAGGACGCGATCAACCCCGACTCCAACGTCGAGGTCGAGGACTGCCGCTGGACGCCGTGCTACGACTGCGGCGTCTGCCCGCAGCTGGACACCGAGATCCAGATCGGCCCAACGCACAAGACACTCCTGCCGCTCAGCGTCGTATGAGAGAACTCTGATGGCCGGGCGCGAGCAGCCCGAGCAACAGGCGCCACCGGTGCAGAAGCTGCGTATCCGCTACGCGAAGCGTGGCCGCCTCCGGTTCACCAGCCACCGCGACTTCTCGCGCGCCTTCGAGCGGGCGCTGGTGCGCGCGCGCATTCCGATGGCCTACTCCTCGGGCTTCAACCCGCACCCGCGGATCTCGTACGCCGGAGCCGCACCGACAGGTGCGGCCAGCGAGGCCGAGTACGCCGAGATTGGCCTAGCCGAGGTGGCGGACCCAGGTCTCATCCGCGAGCGGCTGGACGAGGCGCTGCCCGAGGGGCTGGACGTGCTCGAGGTCGTGGCCTCCGTCGGGGGCGCGCTCGCCGAGCGACTGGAGGCCAGTCGCTGGCTGGTGACACTGCCCGACGTACCCCCTGGCGAGGCGGTGGCACCGGTGGACGCCTTCCTGGCCGCGGAGGAGATCCAGGTCGAGCGAATGACCAAACGAGGGCTGCGTGAGTTCGACTGCCGCGCCGCAGTCGTCTCCATGGTCGTGACGATGAACCGCGAGGCTGTCGAGGAGTGTGCGATACTCGACATGGTCCTACGGCACGGCACGCCGTCCGTGAGACCCGACGACATCCTCGCCGGACTCCGCCAAACGGCCGGACTTCCTGGTGGCGCCGCAGCTTTGTTCCAGCGGTTGTCACAAGGTCCGATCGACGAAGAGTTCGGCACGGTGGGCGATCCATTGGCCCGCGACCGCGACGCGACGTAACTGTTGGTGACAGCGACGGTGACGCACCGCTGACCGCGGTCTCTGCCGGTGGTGCTGCCCCGTGGGGGACCCTCCCTCACGATGCCGCCGCCGCTCCGCGCCCGCGCCGAGCGTCACCCGCAAGCTTGCGTTCGGCGGTTCGCCGCCCGAACGACTGACACGCCCCGCGTGCCGCCGTGAAGGCGCACCCGGCGCCTAGGAGAGCACATGCTCGACGACGACACCACCGTCGATACCACCCCGGAAAGCACTACCGAGCCCGCTGCCCAGGCTCCGGCGGCCAAGAAGGCGGCGGCCAAGAAGGCGCCCGCCAAGAAGGCTGCGGCGAAGAAGGCCCCCGCCAAGAAGGCCGCCGCGAAGAAGGCCCCCGCCAAGACCGCGGACCCCAAGACCGAGGCAATCGCGCCGGACACCGAGGCCGCCGCACAGGCCGCCGGCCCGGTGAAGAAGTCCGCGGCCAAGCGGGCTCCGGCCAAGAAGGCCGGCGCCAAGGCCGAACCCACCTCGCAGCAGACCCAGGAGGCCCCGGCCGGGGCCACCGGCGCGGGGACGATGCTCCTGTTCAAGGCGCCCGAGCCCGTCCCGGGCGAGGCGGCCAGGTCCACCGGCAGGTCAACCAGCAAGCAGACCAGCAAGCAGACCGGTGAGCAGGCCGGTGAGCAGACCAGTGAGCGGGCCGGTGAGCCCGCCGGCGCGGAGCGGCAGGCAAAGGCTCCCGCGAAGAAAACCGCGGCGAAGAAGACCGCGGCCAAGAAGAGTGCGACTCGCGAGGATGAGTCCGCCGACGGCTCCAGCGATGAGCCGACCGACGCCGGGGACGGCGAAGGTCCTGACGACGAGACGGCCGAGGGCGCTGCCCGTCGCCGCAGGCGTCGCGGCGGACGCCGGCGCCGCAAGCCAGGTGGTGGCGACGGCGACGACGACGGCGCCGACGACCAGTCCGATGACGACGCCCAGGGTGCCCGCGACGGTGAGGAAGGTGGCGACGGTCCCTCGACCCGCCGCCGCCGGGTTCGTGCCCGTGCCGGAGAGTCGCGCGGGGGATCCTCGGACGACCCCTCCAATACGGTCACCCGTGTCCGCCAGGGCCGCAGCGCCGACGACGAGATCGCCGGCTTCACCGGCTCCACCAGGCTCGAGGCCAAGAAGCAGCGCCGCCGTGAGGGCCGCGAGGCCGGTCGGCGCCGCGCACCGATCATCAGCGAGGCCGAGTTCCTGGCCCGTCGCGAGGCCGTGGACCGGGTCATGGTCATCCGCCAGCGCAAGGACCTCACCCAGATCGCCGTTCTCGAGGACAAGGTGCTCGTCGAGCACTACGTGGCCCGCGAGTCGCAGACCTCCCTGATCGGGAACGTCTACCTCGGCCGGGTCCAGAACGTGCTGCCCTCGATGGAGGCGGCCTTCATCGACATCGGCAAGGGCCGCAACGCGGTGCTCTACGCCGGCGAGGTCAACTGGGACGCCCTGGGCGCCAAGGACGGCTCGCAGCGCAAGATCGAGGCGGTGCTCAAGTCCGGTCAGTCCATCCTGGTACAGGTCAGCAAGGACCCGATGGGGCACAAGGGCGCACGGCTGACCAGCCAGATCAGCCTCCCCGGTCGCTTCCTGGTGTACGTGCCGGACGGCACCACCAGTGGCATCTCGCGCAAGCTTCCCGACACCGAGCGCAACCGTCTCAAGACGCTGCTCAAGGAGATCGTCCCCGAGACCGCGGGCGTCATCGTGCGTACGGCGGCCGAGGGAGCCTCCGAGGACGAGCTCACCCGTGACGTCGAGCGGCTCAAGGCGCGCTGGGTCGAGATCGAGAAGCAGGTCGAGGGCGGAAACGCACCGCAGCTGCTCTACGGGGAGCCCGACCTGACGCTCAAGGTGGTCCGGGACCTGTTCACCGAGGACTTCGCCAAGCTCGTCATCTCCGGTGACGAGGCATGGGAGACAGTCAGCGCGTATGTCGAGAACATCGCGCCGGACCTTGCCGAGCGGGTCGAGAGGCACGAGGACGGCGACGCCTTCTCGGCGTACCGCATCGACGAGCAGATCGCCAAGGGCCTCGACCGGAAGGTGTGGCTGCCCTCGGGTGGCTCGCTGATCATCGACCGGACCGAGGCGATGACGGTCGTCGACGTCAACACGGGCAAGTTCACCGGCTCGGGTGGCAACCTCGAGGAGACGGTGACCAAGAACAACCTCGAGGCTGCTGAGGAGATGGTCCGCCAGCTGCGGCTGCGCGACATCGGCGGCATCATCGTCGTCGACTTCATCGACATGGTCCTGGAGAGCAACCGTGACCTGGTGCTGCGCCGGCTGGTCGAGTGCCTGGGCCGTGACCGCACCCGGCACCAGGTCGCCGAGGTGACGTCGCTCGGGCTGGTGCAGATGACCCGCAAGCGCATCGGCACCGGGCTGCTGGAGGCGTTCAGCGAGAACTGCGACCACTGTCAGGGTCGGGGGCTGATCACTCACCACGAGCCGGTGGAGCAGAAGAAGAAGTCCGACGAAGAGCCTCGCCGCTCGCGCCGGAACCGTGGTCGGGGCAAGGGTGGCTCCGACGAGGCTCCAGCCCCCGGAGACAACGGCAGGTCACCGCGCCCGCCGAGCCCGGCAGTCATCGCGGCGATGGCACGCCACGAGGACAGCTCCGAGACCGAGCAGCTGGATGGCGACTCCGTCGAGACCCCATCGGAGGAGACCCGGCCCGCAGACCTGCCGGCGGAGTCCTTCGAGCCCGAGTCCCGCGAGCCAGAGTCCACGCCTGAGGCCGAGTCCCGCGAGCCCGAGTCCACGCGTGAGGCCGAGTCCCGCGAGCCCGAGTCCACGCCCGAGGCCGAGGTGACCCGTGAGCCCGAGTCCACGCGTGAGGCCGAGTCCCGCGAGCCCGAGTCCACGCCCGAGGCCGAGGTGACCCGTGAGCCGGAGCCTGCCGCCGAGCCGGTGGTTCAGGCTGCCCCGAAGGTCGTTACCTCGGTTCGCCGGGTCAGCGCCCGACGTGCCGCCGGCCCGCCCAAGCCGGTCGAGACCGGTTCGCAGACCCAGACACTCGACATCCCCGAGCTCGAGGAGCACGACTCCGCGGCCCCGGCACACGTGCCGATCAAGAAGAAGGGCGCCCGCAAGCGCTGAGGCTGTTTTGACCGGCGGGAGCGCAGTCCGTAGACTTGACCCTCGGTGTGCTCCTGCGCGCCCGCTGTCGCGTGTCGACGATCCCGCTCCCTCCCCGAACCTGGGCCGTGTGCGCGGGCGCGACTGCGGCACAAGAGAACTTAGTAGTCCGACGAATGAGAGTGAGTCCGCGGTGTACGCGATCGTGCGCAGTGGCGCCATCCAGCAGAAGGTCTCTGTTGGCGACGTCATCGAGATCGACAAGATCTCGACCCAGGTCGGCGAGTCCGTCACGCTTCCGGTGCTTCTCCTCGTCGACGGCGAGCAGGTCACCTCGGCGGCTGACAAGCTCGCCAAGGCGTCGGTGACCGTCGAGGTGCTCGGTGGCACCAAGGGCCCGAAGATCACCATCCTGAAGTTCAAGAACAAGACCGGTTACCGCAAGCGTCAGGGTCACCGACAGAAGTACACCCAGGTAAAGGTCACCGCAATCAAGGCTTAGCCCACATCCGGGACGGCCCGCGGGCCGCCACCTGAACCCCGCCGGGCACCAACCACGAAGGACAGCATCATGGCTCACAAGAAGGGCGCAGCCTCGACCAAGAACGGTCGCGACTCGAACTCCCAGAGGCTTGGCGTCAAGCGCTACGGCGGTCAGCTCGTCAACGCGGGCGAGATCATCGTCCGCCAGCGCGGCACGCACTTCCACCCCGGCTCCGGTGTCGGTCGCGGTGGCGACGACACGCTGTTCGCGCTCGTTGCGGGCAACGTGGAGTTCGGTACCAGGCGCGGCCGCCGCGTCGTCAACATCCTGCCGACCGCTGAGTGAGCTCAGCCGGCTAGCTGTTTCTTTCGAGAGGCGTCCCGCTGAGTGAGCGGGGCGCCTCTTTCGATTTCCAGGTCTAAGGAGTCCGCCGTGGCAGTCCCCACGTTCGTCGACCGTGTGGTGTTGCAGGTCACCGCCGGGCGTGGTGGCAACGGCGTCGCATCCGTCCACCGGGAGAAGTTCAAGCCGCTCGGCGGCCCGGACGGAGGGAACGGCGGTCCCGGGGGGAGCGTGATCCTGCGGGTGGACCCCGACGTCACGACGCTGGTGGACTACCACCACAACGCCGTACGGCGAGCCGAGCACGGCGGGCACGGCGCCGGCGCTCACAAGAACGGCGGACACGGATCAGACCTGGTCCTCTCGGTTCCTGATGGGACGGTGGTCACCGACTCAGCCGGGAAGGTGCTGGCGGACCTCGTCGGAGCCGGCACCGAGCTGGTGGTGGCCGAGGGCGGCCGAGGGGGCCTGGGCAACGCGGCACTGGCGAGCTCTAAGCGCAAGGCTCCCGGCTTCGCCCTGCTCGGTGAGCCCGGTGACGACCGCGAGATCACCCTCGAGCTCAAGGTCGTCGCCGACATTGGCCTGGTCGGCTTCCCCAGTGCTGGCAAGTCCAGCCTGATCGCGGCGCTGAGCCGAGCCCGCCCCAAGATCGCCGATTACCCCTTCACCACGCTGGTGCCCAACCTCGGCGTCGTCACCGCTGGCGAGACCACGTTCACCGTGGCCGACGTACCGGGTCTCATCGAGGGCGCGGCCGAGGGCCGAGGGCTCGGCCACGACTTCCTGCGCCACGTCGAGCGGTGCGCGGCGCTGGTGCACGTGATCGACATGGCGACCATGGAGCCGGGTCGGAACCCGATCGAGGACCTCGACGTGATCGAGCGTGAGCTCGCGAAGTACGGCGGCTTGGAGGACAGGCCGCGCATCGTGGCGCTGAACAAGGTGGACGTGCCGGACGGGCGCGACCTCGCCGACATCACCCTGGAGGACTTCCAGGCGCGGGGGTTGCGGGTATTCCCGGTGTCGGCCGCCAGCCACGAGGGCCTACGCCAGCTCTCCTTCGCCATGGCCGAGCTCGTCTCCGAGACCCGGACGGCCAAGCCGGCGGTCGAGGCCACGCGCATCGTGTTGCGCCCGGCCAGCAGCAGGGGTGCGCCGGACTTCACCATCGAGCAGACCAGGGACGGCTGGCGGGTGCGCGGTGAGAAGCCCGAGCGCTGGGTGCGTCAGACGGACTTCTCCAACGACGAGGCGGTCGGCTTTCTGGCCGACCGGCTCAACAGGCTCGGCGTCGAGGACAAGCTGCTCGCGCTCGGCGCGGCGGAGGGTGACGCGGTCATCATCGGCGCCGAGGAGAACGCTGTCGTCTTCGACTTCAAGCCCATGGTTGACGCCGGGGCCTCCATCCTCGGCAGCCGACGCGGCCAGGACGTGCGGTTCCGCGAGGACCGGCCGGCTGTGGACCGCCGCAAGTCCATCGACGCGGAGTTCCCTGAGCGGGCTGAGCACGAGGCGCGCGCCGATGTCGCCCGACGACTGGCGACCGGCGACGGCGTGGAGCTCGACGAGCTTCGCGAGGTTGGCGGCGAGGACGACCCGTGGGGTTGGGACGACGACGACCCCGGGAAGTCCTGATGAGAGCCGCGGTCGCCTCAGCCAGGCGCGTGGTCGTCAAGATCGGCTCGTCCTCGCTGACCAAGGGCGGGGGGATCGACCCGGAACGTGTCGTGGAGCTGGTCGACACGCTCGCCGACGTACGCAAGCGGGGTGTCGAGGTGGTGCTGGTCTCCTCGGGTGCCATCGCGGCAGGCCTCACGCCGCTGCGGCTGACCCGGCGGCCGAAGGACCTCGCCACCCAGCAGGCTGCGGCCTCGGTCGGCCAGGGCTTGCTGATCCACCGCTACACCGATGAGTTCGCCCGCCACGAGCTCGCCGTCGGGCAGGTCCTGCTCACTGTGGACGACGTGACGCGGCGGGGTCACTACCGCAACGCGTACCGCACGTTCCAGAAGCTGCTCGAGCTCGGCGTCCTGCCGATCGTCAACGAGAACGACACCGTCGCTACCGGTGAGATCCGCTTCGGCGACAACGACCGCCTCGCGGCCCTGGTCGCGCACCTGGTCCACGCCGATCTGCTGCTGCTGCTCTCCGACGTCGACGGCCTGTACGACGGCAACCCCGGCAGGCCTGGCGCCGTGCTGCTGAGCGACGTGAACGGCGTCGAGGACCTGTCCACCGTCGATATCGGGAAGGCCCCCGCGTCGGGGGTCGGAACCGGCGGCATGCAGACCAAGGTGGAAGCTGCCGCGATCGCCACCGGAGCGGGAATCCCGGTCGTGCTCACCAGCGCGGACAATGCCACGGCCGCGCTGGCCGGAGAGCTGGTGGGCACCATGTTCCACGCCACCGGACGCCGTCGCCCCACGCGGCTGCTCTGGCTCGCGCACGCTACCGAGCCCAAGGGACGCATCTACCTCGACGACGGAGCGGTGAAGGCGGTCAGGGAGCGCAAGGCATCGCTGCTGGCCGCTGGGATCACCCGGTCCACCGGAAGCTTCGAGGTGGGGGACCCGGTCGATCTGGTCACGCCTGACGGCACGCCGATCGCGCGCGGGCTGGTCAACTACGACTCGACCGAGCTTCCCTCGCTGGCCGGCCGCTCCACCCACGACCTGGCGCGTGAGCTCGGCTCGTCGTACGAGCGTGAAGTGGTCCACCGCGACGACCTGGTACTGCTCTGATTCGAGACTGACTGGTCCTGTATCCGGACTTTCGTCGTTTCCCTGCCGCGGTCCCGGCCCTTCGGGAACACTGTTGCCTGGGAGCAAATGGGGACCGAGAGGATCTGGGTGATCGACGATATTCGCCTGTGGCACGTCTCGCTGACCGTCGCCGGTGACGTGGTCGAGCCGTTGATCGTGCGCAACGCGTTGCGACGGCTCAGCGAGCAGCGTCCCTTCCTCCACTCGCTCAAGTTCGCCGCGGATCGCGCCGAGGTGCAGTACTGGGAGGAAGCCGACTCCTTGCTCGATGCGTCGTCACTGGCGTTGCGGGTGTGGAACGAGTATCGGGACTCCGCCGGCCTGCCGCGCTGGGAGGTCGTCGGCCTGGAGGTCCTTGAGCGCACCGTATTCCAGAGCCGCAGCCGCGAGTACAGCGTGATCGTGGACCTCCAAGACGTGACGCCCCTGCCGTTCTGAGGAGCGAGCAGACATAGGCTAGGCAACGTGACCACCCCTGAAGCGACGATCGCCGAGATCGCCGGGCGCGCCCGCGTCGCGTCGACCGAGCTCGCGCTCGCAACCCGGGCCACCAAGGACGCCGCGCTCCTGGCGATGGCCGATGCGCTCGTGGAGCGCTCGTCGACGATCCTGGCGGCCAACGGCGAGGACTGCGCTGCCGCCGAGGCGTCGGGTACTGCGCCCCATCTGGTCGACCGGCTGAGACTGACGCCGGACCGCGTGGCCGCCATGGCCGCGGGGCTGCGCGACGTCGCACGCCTGGCAGACCCGGTCGGCGAAGTGGTCCGCGGATCGACTCTGGCCAACGGGCTTGAGTTGCGCCAGGTCCGGGTGCCGTTCGGGGTCGTCGGGATCATCTACGAGGCCAGGCCCAACGTGACCGCCGACGCGGCGGGCCTCTGCCTCAAGAGCGGCAACGCCGTGCTGCTCCGGGGGTCGGGCAGCGCCGCTCGCTCGAACTCCGCGATCGTGGCCGTGCTCCGGGTCGCCGCCGCAGCCAACGGCCTACCCGAGGATGTCGTCCAGCTCGTCCCCAGCGAGGGGCACGAGACGGCCAAGGCGCTGATGCGGGCACGCGGGCTCGTCGACCTGCTCATCCCCCGAGGGGGAGCCGGCCTGATCCGCTCCGTGGTCGAGGAGTCGACCGTCCCCGTCATCGAGACCGGCGTAGGCAACTGTCACGTGTACGTCGACGCCGCGGCAGACCTGGACGTGGCCGAGCGCATCGTGCTGAACGCTAAGACCCACCGAACCTCTGTCTGCAACGCGGCCGAGTCGCTTCTGGTGCACGAGACCGTCGCCGCCGAGTTCGTCCCGCGCATCACCAAGGCGCTCCAGGCTGCCGGTGTCACCGTTCACGGCGACGAGACGTTCGCTGACCAGGAGGGCGTCGTCGGCGTCACCGACGAGGACTACGGGATGGAGTACCTCTCGCTGGACATCTCTGCGGCCGTCGTACCGACGCTCGACGAGGCCATCGCGCACATCCGCCGCTACTCCAGTGGTCACACCGAGGCGATCGTCACCACCGACCAGGCGGCCGCCCGGCGGTTCGCCGCGGCGGTCGACTCAGCCGCCGTGATGGTCAACGCGAGTACGCGCTTTACCGACGGTGGGGAGTTCGGCTTCGGCGCCGAGATCGGCATCTCCACCCAGAAGCTGCACGCGCGCGGCCCGATGGGGCTGCCCGAGATGACCTCCACCAAGTACGTCGTCACGGGCGATGGACACACTCGCTGACCCCCGGACGCTTGACGTCTGGAGCGACCCTGCCAAGGAACGAATCGCCACGTCCGCGACCGTGATCACGTTCGTGCGCACGGTGGTCGCGGTGACGCTCGGGGTCGCTGCGGCTCGGGAGTCCTCGCTCGAGCTGCTCATCGCCTCGCTCGCCGTCTACTGGGTGGGCGACATGCTCGACGGGTACGTGGCTCGCGTCCGAGGCTGCGAGACCCGGATCGGGGCCTCGCTGGACATCCTGTGCGACCGCTTCTGCTGTGCGGTCTTCTACGTCGGCCTGATGTGGCTCGAGCCGGGGCTGGCGCCTGCTGTGGTGATCTATCTCGCCGAGTTCATGGTGATCGACTGCTTCCTGTCCCTCTCTTTCCTCGCCTGGCCCGTGCGCAGCCCGAACTACTTCTTCGTGATCGACCGCCAGACCTGGCTGTGGAACTGGTCCAAACCCGCCAAGGCGGTCAACAGCTCGCTGTTCGCCGTGCTCCTTCTGGTCACCCACGAGTACGTCGGCACCGGCCTCGCGGTCACGTTGGGCGTGGTGATCGCGAGCGCGCTCCTGGTGATGAAGACGGCATCGCTGATCAGGCTGGTCAGGATCGGCATCCCGATTCCCAGCAGGTAGGCTTCGCGCATGTCGTTCAACAGCCTTGTCGCCCTCACGGCGGAGTCCGGTGTCAGCCATGAAGGCGGAGGAGTCAGCCCTTGGGTCGTCGGCCCCGGCATCTTCGTGCTGCTCCTGGTGGTGCTGCTCGTGCTGGTCTCCTTCGGCGGCGGGCGCGACCACTCCTGAGCGACATCATGGGTTCGAGCTCGCCCAGCACACCGCGACGGGTCGGTGTCATGGGCGGGACCTTCGACCCCATCCACCACGGCCACCTCGTCGCGGCTAGTGAGGTGCAGTCCTGGTTCGGTCTCGACGAGGTCATCTTCGTGCCGACCGGGCAGCCCTACCAGAAGGTGGACCGTGACGTCTCGGCCGCCGAGCACCGCTACCTGATGACGGTGATCGCCACCGCCTCGAACCCCGTCTTCCGGGTCTCGCGCGTCGACATCGACCGTGACGGGCCGACGTACACGATCGACACGCTCCGCGAACTGCACGCGCTTGAGCCCGAGGCCGAGCTGTACTTCATCACCGGTGCCGACGCTCTGGGCGAGATCCTCGGCTGGCGCCACTCCGATCAGCTGTTCGAGCTGGCGCAGTTCGTCGGTTGCACCAGGCCGGGCTATGACATGGACCGTTCGACCATAGACGGCATCCCCCACGACCGGGTCACGATCGTGGAGATCCCGGCGCTGGCCATCTCTTCGACCGAATGCCGCGCCCGTACCGCCAAAGGCGAACCGGTGTGGTACCTCGTGCCCGACGGTGTCGTCCAGTACATCGCCAAGAACAACCTCTACCAAGGATCCCCAGCGTGACTGCAACCGACCGGGCCATCGAGCTTGTCCGTACTGCCGCCCAGGCTGCCTCTGACAAGCAGGCCGAGAACATCATGGCCTTCGACGTCTCCGAGCAGCTGGTCATCACCGACGCCTTCGTGCTCTGCTCCGCACCCAGCGACCGGCAGGTGAAAGCGATCGTCGACGAGATCGAGGACCGCCTGCGCGACCTCGGTGCGAAGCCGCTGCGCCGCGAGGGGGAGCGGGACGGGCGCTGGGTGCTGATCGACTACGCCGACATCGTCGTCCACGTGCAGCACGAGGAGGAGCGCACCTTCTACGCCCTCGAGCGGCTCTGGCGCGACTGCCCGCTGATCACGCTGCCGGACACCGTGACCTCCGGCAAGGGATGACCAGGACCCTCGTCCTGCTGCGGCACGGCCGGACCGCCTGGAACGACTCCGGCCGGGCGCAGGGCCACGCCGACGTACCGCTGGACGACGTCGGGCACGCACAGGCCTCGGCCGCTGCGTCCTACTTCGCCAGCCTCGACCTCAACGCGATCTGGACCTCCGATCTCGCCCGCTCACGCGAGACCGCCGAGCTGATCAGCCGCGCCTCCGGGGTTGCCGTGAAGCCGGACGCGCGGCTTCGCGAGTACGACGTCGGAGAGCGGCAGGGCCTCACCGTCGCCGAGGCCAGCGATCGCTTCCCGGGACTCGGCGCCGGTTGGGAGCTCGGCAACCCGCCGTCCGGGGTCCCCGGCGCTGAGACCTCCCAGGACGTCGCCGCGCGGGTCGTCCCGGCCTGCCGGGAGGCGCTGGACAGTCTGGCCGAGGGCGAGACAGGCCTCGTCGTCGCTCACGGTGCCTGCCTCAAGGTCGCCCTGGCTGGCCTGCTGGGCTGGCCGCCAGCAGCGGCCCTGACTCTCCGAGCGCTGGACAACTGCCACTACGCGATCATCGAGGAACGCACCAGCGACCGACACCTCCGGCTGCGCGGCTACGGGCTCGACCCGATTTCGCATCCGTGACTCCGGTTGGCTAAGATTCCCTGGTTGCCCGGAGCGCTTCACCCGGGCTGCGGGGCTGTGGCGCAGCTGGTAGCGCACCTGCATGGCATGCAGGGGGTCAGGGGTTCGAGTCCCCTCAGCTCCACCCATGAGGGCCGCCGAGAGGCGGCCTTTCTTGCTGTCCAGGCGAGACTTTGAACGCCACTCTCTGGTGAGACGTCAAGGATCCCGGCGATCCCCGACGTTGACGAGCGGCTGCGAGACCCGACTCGGGCTGCTCGCGTCGCCGACGTCGGCTGTGGACTCGGCTGGGCGGCCATCGAGCTCGCGAAGGCCTTCCCGCACCTGCGCATCGACGGGTACGACGCGGACGAGGGGTCCCGGCGTCCGCGCCGGGGCCCTTCCAAGCTGTTCAGGGCAGCTGGTCCTCGACGTAGGCAGGCCGAGCGACCGTGCGTGCCACGAGCGCCAGCACGAGGCTGAGGAAGGTCATCGCGAGCAGCGGCCAGGTCCAGCCTCCGGTGACCTCGTAGAGCACCCCGACAGCGAACGGTCCCGGGGCTGCGATCAGGTAACCGACCGACTGGGTGAAGCCGGAGAGCGATGCTGTCCCCTCCGGAGTCCGGGCCCGCAGGCCGATCTGAGCCAGGACCAGCGGAAAGACCGCAGTGCCGACTCCGAGCAGGGCGGCCCACAGCCAGGCGCCCTGGCTGGGAGCGAGGATGAGCCCGCCGTACCCGAGGGGGTAGCAGGCCACTAGGCCCAGCATCAGCCAGGTGTGGTCGGGGAGGCGTCCCGCCAGGGCGGGGACGACGAACGAGAGCGGGATCCCAATGCCGGTGACCACGCCGAGAAGGACCCCGGCGGTGGTCGCCGAGAACCCCGCGTCGCGGAAGACCTGCGGCGCCCAGCCGAAGATCGTGTACGCCTGGGTCGACTGGAGGCCGAAGGTCAGGGCCATGGCCCACCCGAGCCTGGTGCGGGCCACCTCTCGCAGCCCGATGGCCCGGGGCCGCTCCTTCAGCGCGCTGTCGTGTCGGAGCAGCCCGAGCCAGGGCAGGGCCGCAAGCCCGGCAGTCAGCGCCCAGGTGCCCAGACCCCAGCGCCACGAGCCGAGACCCTGCGAGATCGGGACGGTCAGCACGGAGGAGAAGGTCAGGCCGAGGGCCAGCGACGTCGTGTACACCGACGTCATCAGCCCGACCCGCTGGGGGAAGTGCAGCTTGACCAGCGAGGGCAGCAGCACGTTGGCGGTCGCCATGCCGCCCAGAGCGACCAGCGAGGCCAGGAGGAAAAGTGGCGCGCTGTCCAGGCGCGCCCGTGTGGCCAGCCCGAGTACGACGGCGAGCAGCGCCACCAGCGTCGTACTGTGCATGCCCCACCGCTTGCCGAACGCGGGTGCTGAAGCGCCGAAGATCGCGAAGGCAAGGACGGGGAGACTGGTGAGGACGCCAGCAGTGGTCGGCGACATGGCCAGATCGGTGGTGAGCTCGTCCAGCACCGGTCCGACGCTGACCGCCGCGGGTCGGAGGTTGAAGCCCAGGACGACGATGCCGACGACAACCAGCCAGCGTTCCAGGCGGCTGTTCTGAGACGTCGTCACCGGCCACACCCTAAGTCCTGCCCGCGGCCGGGTGGCCGTGGCAGGTCACTGTGCGACGCTTGCAGGGTGCGCATGCGTTTCGCGACCGGCCCAGACCCGATGGAGCTGAGGTCGCTTCCATGGTCGCTCCCCCTGGAAGAGTGGCCCCACGAGCACCTGGTCTCGCTACCGCGAGGCATCTCCCGGCACGTGGTGCGGTTCGTCCGCATCGGCGGGATCGTGTACGCCGTCAAGGAGATCAGCCAGCACCTGGCCGATCGTGAGTACGAGCTGCTCGGCGAGCTGCGGCACCGCCAGCTTCCGGTCGTCCACGCGGTGGGCGTGGTGGCGGACCGAGTCGCCAGCGACGGGCGGCCCCTGGACGCGGCGCTGGTGACCAAGCACCTGAGGTTCTCGCTCCCGTACCGCGCGCTCTTCTCGCGGCGGATGGATCCCGACCTCGAGCCGAAGCTTCTCGACGCCCTCGCCGAGCTGTTGGTCAGGCTGCACCTGGCCGGGTTCGCCTGGGGCGACTGCTCGCTGTCCAACACGCTGTTCCGGCGGGATGCCGGGGCCCTGGCGGCGTATCTGGTGGACGCGGAGACCGGCGAGCTGCGCGCAACCCTGTCCACGGGCCAGAGGCTCTATGACATCGAGCTCGCCCAGACGAACCTCGCCGGGGAGCTGATGGACCTGCAGATGGCGGGACTCCTTGCCGAGACCGTCGATCCCGTCGACACCGCACTCTCGGTCTGTGACCGGTACAACGCCTTGTGGTCCGAGCTGACCTCGCCGCAGACGGTTCACTCCGACGAGTGGGGTCTGATCGAGGAGCGGCTACGGCGGCTCAACCAGCTCGGGTACGACGCGGCGCAGATCCAGGTGAGCGAGGTAGACGGCAACCCCCAGGTGCTCGTCCAGACCCAGGTCGTCGAGGCAGGCCACCACCGTCGCCGGCTGCAGCAGCTCACGGGTCTCGCGGTGCAGGAGAACCAGGCGCGGCGCATCCTCAACGACCTGGACACCTACCGCGCCCGGGCCGTGATGCCGGATAACGACGTCGACGAGGACACCGTCGCTCGGCACTGGTTGATGGACGTCTTCCAGCCCGTCGTCGACGCTGTCCCACCCGAGCTCGCCGGCAAGCTCGAGGAGGCCGAGATCTTCCATGAGGTGCTCGACCACCGGTGGTACCTCTCGGAGCAGGCCGGACACGAGGTGTCCATCGACGACGCTGTGGCCTCCTACGTCGCTCACGTTCTGCCCGAGAGGCCCGACGAGCAGGCCTTGCTCGACCCCGGGCTGATGGGCGTGGGCAGCCTCGACGCCGCCGACTAGCCCCAGCGGCTCAGAGAGGCTGCATCCGGGCGAGCAGCTCACGGGCCTGCTCGGCGTGCTTGTGCTCGCACAGGAGCTCGTACCGGGTGGCGACCACCTGGGTGACCGAGGTGAAGTCTCGCTGCCCCCGGGTCGCGGCGTACCCGACGAGCGCCCACACCACTCCGAAGGCGGCACCGAAGACAGCGGTCGAGGCGATCACAGCCAGGGCGTTGTCGTTGCCGAAGAGCGAGAGCACCAACCCGACGAACAGGCCCAGCCAGATGCCCGACAGCAGGCCGCCGGCCGCCACCCGGCCGGTGGTGAGCCGCCCCATGACCCGTTCGACCTGCTTGAGGTCGGTGCCGACGATCATGCAGTTCTGCACCGGGAACTCCTGGTCGGAGAGGTAGTCCACTGCGCGCTGCGCCTGGTCGTACTTGTCGTAGACGGAAAGCGACATCGGGTACTCGAGGGCGAGGCCGGCTCGGAAACGCGGGCCACTGGCAGGTGAGCTCATGAGGCCAGTCTGCCCGGTGCTGGCTCAACCAACACGGCCGGGCATCGACCTCTCACGGCCCGCGCTGGCCCTACGCTGGCACCGTGCGATCTGGACGGGGGACCTGTTGACATCCGGTACGGAGGCCGTGCTGCCCGCTGCCGAGACCGACCGTAGGCAGGCTGGGGACCGGCGGTTCCTGCTCGGCGCTCTCGGGGTGGCCCTGCTGCTGCGCTTCGAGGGTCTGCTGTGGCCGCTCAAGCCCGACGAGTCGGGGTTCCTCCTGGTCAGCCGCAGCTGGCACCCGCAGCCGGAGAGCCTGTACGGCTTCTTCTTCGTGGACCGCCCACCCGTGCTCATCGGGCTCTTCCGCCTCGCCGACGTGATCGGCGGCCAGTACGCGCCTCGGGTGCCGGCTGCACTGCTGGTCCTGCTGCTGGTCTACGCCGCGTATCGGACGGGTCTGCTGCTGGGAGGGACCGGGGTCGCCCGCTGGACAGCGGTGGCCGCGGTAGCGCTCACCGGACAGCCAGACCTGGAGCTGTGGGCAGCCAAGAGCGAGTCGCTGGGCGTGCCGTTGGTGACGGTGAGCTGTTGGCTGAGCCTCGAAGCCCTCCACGCCACGCCGGGCCGCAGGCGCAACCTGTACGCGCTCGCCGCCGGGGTGACCGGGGCACTGGCCTTGGGGATGAAGCAGAACCTCATCGGCGGTGCCGTCTTCGGGCTGGTCCTGCTCGGGGTGGCGCTTCGTACCAGGCGGCTGACCATTGCCGAGGCCAGAGTGGTGGCCGGTTCGGCGATCGCCGGGTTCGCCCTTCCGCTGGTCGGCGTGGTCGTGTGGGCGCTGGCTGCGGGGGTCGCGCTCCCGACGCTCTGGGACACGCTCTTCGGGTTCCGCGGGCAGGCCCTCTCGGTGATCCGGCAGGGTCACCTGGACGCTCCCGGGGCGCGGCTGGAGCAGCTCGTGGTCCTGTCGGTCATCACCGGGGCCGCGGTCGCGCTCCTCTGGTTCCTGGCCGGCTTCCGGAGCGCACTGAGATCTCACCCGGAGGCGGCCCTGGCCGCGCTGGTGATGGTCTCGCTGGACCTGTTGGGTCTGGCGCTGGGAGGGAGCTACTGGGAGCCGTACCTGACGGCGCTGTTCCCGGGCGTCATCCTCGCGGTGGCCATCGCCTCGTCCACGGGCACGGCGTGGGTCCGCCGTGGGGCCCGCATGATCGTGGCCGCGAGCGCAGCGTCGCTGGTGGTCTACGGCGCGGGCTGGACGGTAGGCCACCTGGACGGCAGCACGACGCCGAGGGCGGAGTACGTCGGAGCGGCCGTCAAGCAGTCGGCGGAGCCCGGCGACACGATCGTCGTCCTGTACGGTCGCGCGGACATCGTGCTGGCTTCGGGGCTGTCCTCGCCGTACGAGCACCTGTGGAGCCTTCCTGCTCGCACGCTCGACCCGGAGCTCGAGGGCCTGCGCACGCTCCTGACCGGCGACGCTGCTCCCACCTGGGTGGTGGCGTGGTTGACGCCCAACTCGTGGGACATAGACCACGACGGAAAGCTGCGTGCCGTGCTCGAGGCCAACTATGCGGAGGTGGGGGAGGTCTGCGATGCCCCGGTGCTCCTGCGCAGGGGTCTGGACCGGGCGGCCCTGCCCCAGGTGGACTGTCACCGGCCATGGTTCTGAGCCGGCCCAGGGTCGCTATGCTCCCGAGAGCACGTCCCTCCCAGAGTCGGGATCGAAAAGTGAAGAAGACCGTGGCACTGCTCGTTGCGACTCTGCTGGCGCTGACCGCCTGCGGCGGCTCGAGCGCAGAGGAGAAGAAGGCGAGCGAGAACATCGCCAAGAGCCTGCGCGCAGGTGGCTCGCCCCTCTCTGACGCGGACGCGGCCTGCTTCGCCGACAAGTTCGTGGCGAGGGTCGGCATCACCGACCTCAAGAAGTACGGCGTGCTCGACGACGATCTCGAGGTCGAGGACACCATCGAGCAGACCAACATGAGCGCCGAGGACGCGGACGGTGCAGCAGACGCGTTCACCGAGTGCGTCGACATCGACACCTTCCTCATGGATGCCTTCGGCGCCAGCGCCGACGAGGAGGTCGTGGTCTGCCTCAGCGGCAAGGTCAGCCGCGACACCTACCACGACCTGGTGGCCGCCACCTTTACCGGTGGCACCGCCAAGGCGCAGGAGACGATGGCGGAAGCCTATGCCTGCATGATGGAAGGTCCTCCGGGGTGACACCGACCGAGTGAGGTAGCACAGCCCTTGACAACTAGGTCGCCATGTCTCAATCATGAGACATGGCGACTTTGTTGTCTCAGACTGCTGCCGCACGGTATGTCCCGCGCTCCGGCGCTACCTGGCGCGACCCCTTCCCGATGTACGCCGCCCTCCGCGAGCACGACCCGGTCCATCACGTCGAGGACGGGGACTACTGGGTCCTGACCCGGCATACGGACGTGCTCGAAGCGGTCCGGGACCACGAGACGTTCTCCTCCGCGCACGGCCTGACCACCGAGTACGGCGAGCTCGAGCGGATCGGGCTGGTCGACAACCCTCCTATGGTGATGACCGACCCGCCGAGCCACACCGAGTTCCGCCGACTCGTCTCGCGTGGGTTCACCCCCAAGCAGGTCGAGTCGGTGGAGCCCGCTGTCCGCGCTTTCACCGTCGAGCGCCTGGAGCGGCTGGTGGCCGCCGGCGGTGGCGATATCGTCGCCGAGCTCTTCAAGCCCCTGCCCAGCATGGTGGTGGCCCACTACCTCGGCGTACCCGAGGAGGACCGGGACCGCTTCGACGGCTGGACGGAGGCGATCGTCGCGGCCAGTGCCACCGCGGCCTACGGTGAGGTGGGCGACGCGGTGCTCGAGCTGATGGGCTACTTCACCGAGCTCGTCCAGCGACGCCGTACAAACCCCGGCGACGACACCGTCTCGCATCTGGTGGCCGCGGGCGAGGCCGGTGATGACGCGGGCCTGCTGCGCATCCTCGCGTTCACCTTCACCATGGTGACCGGAGGCAACGACACCTCGACCGGGCTGCTCGGCGGCGCCGTACAGCTGCTCAGCGAACGCCCCGACCAGCGTGCCCGAGCCGCGGCCGACCCGGCCGGTGCGGTGGAGGAGCTGTTGCGCCTGACCAGCCCGGTGCAGGGCCTGGCACGTACGACGACGCGCGAGGTCAGCGTCGGTGGCGTGACCATCCCGGCCGGTCGCAAGGTGCTGCTCTGCTACGGCGCCGCCAACCGCGACCGGGAGATCTACGGCCCGGACGCGGACGAGCTCGACGTCAGCCGCAACCCACGCCAGATCCTCACCTTCGCCCACGGCGCCCACCACTGCCTCGGGGCGGCAGCCGCTCGGATGATGGGCCGGGTCGCCCTCGAGGAGCTGCTGGCACGCATCCCCGACTTCTCGGTGGACCCAGACGCAGTCCGCTGGGCCGCCGGATCCTACGTACGTCGTCCTACTACCGTCCCACTGGAGGTCCGATGAGCACGCCCAAGACCTGGCTGGCCGATGAGGTCTCGGAGATCGCCGCCGAGCGAATCCTGGAGGCCGCCGAGCAGCTGTACGCCGAGAACGGGCTCGACGGCATCAGCATGGATGCGGTCGCTCGGGCCGCCGGCTGCTCGCGAGCCACGATCTACCGGTACTTCGAGAACCGCCGGGCGCTCCAGTTCGCGTTCGCCCACCGCGAGGCGCTGCGCATCGTGGAGACCATCGGCAACCAGATCGAGCCGATCGCCGACCCGCACGAGCGGGCGGTCGAGGCAGTCATGGCCGCTCTGCGCGAGGTCCGAAGCAAGCCGACCCTGCTGGCCTGGGTCGGACCGGGCAACGCGCCCCAGCTCAACGAGATCATCCGCGAGTCGCCGCTGATCGAGTCGTTCACCGCACGCTTCGTCGGAGAGCGTGAGGACTTCCCCGACCTGGACCTCGCCCGGTGGGTACTCCGCTCGATCGTGTCGTTCCTCAGCGTGCCCGGGACCGACGAAGCCGAGGAACGCCGGATGGTCGAGCGCTTTCTGGCGCCGCTGCTGACCGTCCGCTGAGGCTCAGGTGATGGTGATGCCGCCGTCGACCGCGATGGTCTGTCCGGTGACGTAGCCACCGGCCGACGAGGCCAGGAAGACGGCAGCGGCCGCGAGCTCGCTGGCGTTGCCCTTCCGGCCGAGCGGCACCCGCATCATCATCGCGTCGAGATAGCCGTCGGGATACTGGTCGGTCATCTCTGAGGCGAAGAAGCCGGGGGCGATCGCGTTCACCCGGATGCCCTTGCGGCCGCCCCACTGCTGGGCAAGGTCGCGGGTCAGGCCGATGAGCCCCGCCTTGGAAGCGGCGTACGCGGCCTGGGGGAGCCCGGCAGTGGTCAGCCCCAGGACCGAGGAGATGTTGATGATGCTGCTCCCGGGCTGCATCACCCGGCCGCAGGCCTGGGCCATCCAGTAGCAGCCGTTGAGGTTGAGGTCGATCACCTCGCGGAACTGCTCGGGAGTCTCACGGGTGGCCGGTACGGCGGTGCCGATTCCTGCGTTGTTGACCAGGATGTCGACGCGGCCGAACTCTGCGATGGTCGCATCGACCAGGGCCTGGCAGTCAGGCTGGGAGGAGACGTCGGTCGCTACCGGGAGAGCACGCCGGCCGGCGGCCTCCACGAGCCGCGCGGTGTCGGCGAGCCGCTCGACGCGGCGAGCCCCCAGAGCCACGTCAGCGCCGGCCTCGGCCAGGGCCTGGGCGAACGCCACCCCCAGGCCCGACGACGCACCGGTCACGACGGCCACCCTGCCGTCGAGGCGGAACAGGTCGAGCACGCTCATCTCATGGCCGCCTTCCGCGCCTGCCAGGCACTGGCGACCATCTCGTCCACGCTGTGCCGCATCGCCCAGTCCAAGTCGCGCGCTGCGAGCTCCCCGGTCGCCACGATCCTCGCCGGGTCGCCGGGACGTCGCGGGCCGACCTCGGGTGTGAAGTCGATCCCGGTCACGCGCGCCATGGCGTCCATGATCTGCCTGACCGAGAGTCCCTCGCCGCTGCCGAGGTTGTACACCGGCTCGAGGGAGCGGCCGTCGGCCATCGCCTTGGCGGCCGCCACGTGGGAGAGGGCAAGGTCCGCGACATGCACGTAGTCGCGGACACAGGTGCCGTCGGCGGTGGGGTAGTCGTCACCGTTCATCCGGGGGCGGCGGCCCTCGATGAGGGCCTCGATGACCAGCGGGAAGAGGTTGTGCGGGCTGGTGTCGTAGACCTCGTCCGTGCCGGAGCCGACCACGTTGAAGTAGCGCAGTGACGTGTGCCGCAGCCCGGCCGCGATCGCCTGGTCGGCCAGCAGCCACTCGCCGATGAGCTTGCTCTCGCCGTACGGCGACTCCGGAGTTGTCGGGCTGGCCTCGGTGACGACCTCGGTCTCGGGTGTCCCGAACGTCGCTGCGCTGGAGGAGAACACGCACATGTCAACGCCGTGCCGCTCCATGGCCTTGAGCAGGGAGACCGTGCCGAGAACGTTCTGCTCGTAGCAGTGCAGCGGCCGCTGCACCGAGACGCCGGCGTACTTGAAGCCGGCGACGTGGACCACGCCGGTGACGTGATGCTCGTCGATGGTGGCCGCAACCAGGCCTTCGTCGAGAATCGACCCCTTCACGAACGGCACGCCGTCGGGAACGAAGCTCGCGTGCCCGCTGGACAGGTCGTCGAGGACCGCCACGGGCAGGCCCTCGTCGGCGAACGCTCGGACCACATGGGCCCCGATGTAACCGGCACCGCCGGTGACCAACCAGGTCATGTGGCTCCTCTGCGTCGAATCTGCCGTTGCGGCCGCCGGGTCGGCTTCGCCTGCGGAAGGCGGGCGCCGCTGTCTGGCAGCCCGCGGTTCTGCACCGATCGTAGCCACGGGCGGGTCTCTGGCGGCGACTGGGAGCGACCACGGCTCGGCTGTTGGGCTAGTCTTGGTCCATGCGGATGAGCCTGCTTCTTAGCCAGCCGCGCTGACCACGGCCAGCGCGGCAACCCCTCCTGTCCGAGGGGTTTTTTTGTGCGCAAAGCAGGAGGGGCGAGTGGCAGGAGCTCAACCCACCGAGGTATCGACGGGAAGACAGCGAGATGAGCGAGCAACGGGAAGAGCGCGAGACCTACGACATCGCGGCGACCCAGGACAAGTGGCGCAAGGTCTGGGAGGAGCTGAACCCCTTCCAGGCCGCCGACGACGGCTCGGCGGAGCGCCGCTACGCGCTGACCATGTTCCCGTACCCGAGCGGAGACCTGCACATGGGTCACGCCGAGGTGATGGCGCTGCACGACGTACTGGCCCGCTACTGGTGGCAGCAGGGGTACGACGTGATGAACCCGATCGGCTGGGACTCGTTCGGGTTGCCGGCCGAGAACGCCGCGATCAAGCTCGATGAGCACCCGGCGACGTACACCTATGCCAACATCGAGACGCAGGCCGAGTCCTTCCGGCGTTACGGCATCTCGTTCGACTGGTCGCGGCGGCTGCACACCAGCGACCCGGAGTACTACCGGTGGACCCAATGGCTGTTCCTGCGGCTGAAGGAGCGCGGCCTTGCCTACCGCAAGTTCAGCCCGGTCAACTGGTGCCCCAACGACCAGACCGTGCTGGCCAACGAGCAGGTCGTGCAGGGGATGTGCGAGCGCTGCGGCGCCGAGGTCACCAAGCGCGAGCTGTCCCAGTGGTACTTCAGGGTCACCGAGTACGCCGAGCGGCTGCTCGACGACATGGCGGCGCTGGAGGGCACGTGGCCCGACCGGGTGCTCGCCATGCAGCGAAACTGGATCGGCAGGTCCGAGGGAGCCCACGTCGACTTCGAGATCGAGGGGTACGGCCCGGTCACGGTCTTCACCACCCGCCCGGACACGCTCTTCGGCGCGACCTTCTTCGTGGTTGCTGCGGACGCCAAGCTGGCCGCCGTGCTGGTCACCGACGAGCGGAGGCCCGAGTTCGAGGCGTATCTGGGCGAGGTGCGCAAGGCCACTGAGATCGACCGCCTGGCCACCGACCGGCCCAAGACTGGTGTCTTCCTGGGCGTGCACGCCACCAACCCGGTCACCGGCGCGCCTATCCCGGTCTACGCGGCCGACTACGTCCTCGCGGACTACGGCACCGGCGCGATCATGGCCGTGCCGGGGCAGGACCAGCGCGACTACGACTTCGCGACGGCGTACGGCCTGGACGTGGTGCGGACCGTGCAGCCGCCGGATGGCTGGGAGGGTGAGGCGTACCTCGGCGACGGGCCCGCGATCAACTCGGCCAACGCGGAGGTCTCCCTGGACGGGATGGATGTCGACACCGCGAAGTCGACGATCACCGCCTGGCTGCAGGAGAAGGGCCTGGGCCGGGGCACGATCAACTACCGGCTCCGCGACTGGCTGGTGTCCCGCCAGCGCTACTGGGGACCGCCGATCCCGATCGTGCACTGCCCGGCGTGTGGCGAGGTCAATGTCCCCGACGACCAGCTTCCCGTCGAGCTGCCGGACCTGCGTGGTGCCGACCTGAAGCCGAAGGGCACCTCACCGCTCGCCGCGGCCGAGGACTGGGTCAACGTCGACTGCCCCTCGTGCGGCGGCAAGGCGTTGCGTGACTCCGACACGATGGACACCTTCGTCGACTCGTCGTGGTACTTCCTGCGGTTCTGCTCGCCCCAGTACGACCAGGGCCCGTTCGACCCCGAGGCGGTGCGCAACTGGATGCCGGCGCATCAGTACGTCGGTGGCGTCGAGCACGCGATCCTGCACCTGCTGTACAGCCGCTTCTTCACCAAGGTGCTGCACGACATGGGGATGATCGACTTCGTCGAGCCGTTCACCGCCCTGCTGAACCAGGGCCAGGTCATCAACGCCGGCAAGGCGATGAGCAAGTCGCTGGGCAACGGCGTGAACCTGGGCGAGATGCTGGACCTGTACGGCGTGGATGCGGTGCGGCTGACGATGGTCTTCGCCGGGCCACCCGAGGACGACATCGACTGGGCCGACCTCTCGCCCCAGGGCTCGGTGAAGTTCCTGCAGCGCGCCTGGCGGCTGTCAGGCGACGTCGGGTCCGAGCCGGGGGTGGACGTGTCGCAAGGCGACACCCCGCTGCGCAAGGTCACGCACAAGACCGTGCACGACGCCGCGCAGCTGATCGACTCGCACCGCTTCAACGTGATGGTCGCCAAGATCATGGAGCTGGTCAACGCCACCCGCAAGGCGATCGACTCCGGGTGCGGCCCGACCGACCCCGCCGTCCGAGAGGCTGTCGAGGCGGTGGCGATCCTGCTGTCCCTGGTCGCGCCGTACACGGCCGAGGAGATGTGGGCACGGCTCGGGCACGAACCGACGGTCGCCAAGGCCGGCTGGCCCGCTGTGGACGACGCGCTCCTGGTCGAGGACCAGGTCACCGCGATCGTGCAGGTGCAGGGCAAGCTGCGGGCCAAGCTCTCCGTCTCGCCGACGATCAGTGCGGCAGACCTGGAGGCAGCGGCAATGGCCGACGAGCACGTCCTGCGCGCGCTGGAAGGCAAGACAGTGCGCAAGGTGATCGTGCGCGAGCCGAGCGTGGTCAACATCGTCGCCGGATAGTCTGGCGCGCATGCCGGGCAAGCCGAAGGTCGCTCTGGTCACAGACTCCACCGCGTCGCTGTCAGCCGACGTGGTGGACAAGCACGGCATCGTCGTGGTGCCGCTGCAGGTCGTGGTCGGTGGCAAGTCGTACGACGAGGGCGTCGACGAGGAGGCCACGCCGGCGTTCATCGCCGAGGCACTCAAGGCGTGGGTGCCGGTGAGCACGTCGCGTCCGTCTCCGGCCGCGATGCTGGAGGCCTACCAGACGGCTGCCAGAGCCGGGGCGACCGAGATCGTGGCGGTTCACCTGTCGTCGGAGATGAGTGCCACCTTCGAGTCGGCGCAGCTCGCCGCCGACCAGTCGCCGGTGCCCGTCGTGCTGGTGGACAGTCGGCAGGTAGGGATCGCCACCGGCTTCGCCGTACTGGCTGCCGCGGAGGTACTGGCGGCCGGCGGCACCGGCCAGGGGGCGGCCGCCGCGGCACGCGCCTCGGCCGCGGGGTCCACGTCGTTGTTCTACGTCGACACGCTCGACTACCTGCGCCGCGGAGGCCGGATCGGTCCGGCGGCCGCGCTGCTGGGTACGGCGCTGGCGGTCAAGCCCCTGCTGCAGATGGTGGACGGGCGCATCGCCAACGTGGAGAAGGTCCGTACCGCGGCCAAGGCCCTGGGACGCCTCGCCGAGCTGGCGGTGGCCTCGGCTGGTGGCCGCAAGGTACAGGTGGCCGTGGCCCACCTGGCCAGTGAGGACCGGGCGAACCAGCTCGCGGAGTCGCTGCGAGCCAGGCTGGTGGACAACCTCCAGGGCCGCGACGTCCTGGTCGGGGAGGTGGGCGCCGTGATCGGTGCGCACACCGGGCCGGGGCTGGTCGGAGTCGTCGTGGCGCCTGCGTGACTGGTCCACGGCCAGCCCGAGCTGTCGGCCACGCGGGCCAGTTCCGAAGACGGTCTGTCCACAGCGGAGGTTGTTGACGGCTTCCCCGTCCCAGCGGCCTCGGTGGCTGTGATCTTCCTAGCGTCTCGGCATGCGCTCTCGAACCACACCTGACCCTCAACTCAGCGAGGTGACGCGTCGGCGTCTGGAGCAGCTGAGCGCCGAGATCGCCGGGGACCGACCGGATCTGGCTGCGCTGCCGCTCGCGGAGCAGTCCAGAGCCACCGAGCCAGTCGTCTCTCCGGCCGGGGTGGGGCGACACGCGAGGCGCTCGGTGGGGTGGCGAGCCCTGCTCGCGGGCTGGCTGCACGACCGGTTGCCGCCCACCCTGCAGGGCCGGGTCGCGCTGGGGGGCGCCCAGGTGGCGGTGCTGGCGCTGGCCGTCTCGCTGGGGCTGGTGGTGACGGCGTGGTGGGTGCTGCACACCGACGACGCAGGCGTGCTGGTGCCGGCTGCGTCGCCGGTGGGTGCACAGCCGTCGCCGCTGGTGACACCGTCCTCGACGGCTGCGCCGTCTGGGACGGTCGTCGTCGACGTGGCCGGTCTGGTCAGGCGACCGGGGATCGCCACGCTGCCCGCCGGGTCCAGGGTGATCGACGCGCTGAGGGCGGCTGGTGGGGTCCGCCGCGGGGTGGACAGTGCGTCGATCAACCTGGCCAGGCTGCTGGTCGACGGCGAGCAGATCGTTGTGGGGGTCGACCCCCCGCCGGGGGTAGCGGCGTCGTCGTCGGGGCCGGCCCCGGCTGGGGCCGGCCTGGTCAACCTGAACACGGCGGACCAGGCAACCCTGGAGTCACTGCCGGGCGTCGGGCCGGTGACCGCCCAGGCGATCATGACCTGGCGTGAGGAGAACGGCGGTTTCCGGGCAGTCGACGAGCTCGTCGAGGTCTCGGGCATCGGTGAAGCGACGCTGGCCAAGCTCGTGCCCTTCGTGACCTTGTGACGCTGTGACCCTGTGACCCCGTGACCCTGTGACCCCGTGACCCTGTGACGCTGTGACCAGTGCTCCCGACCTCCGGCTGCTCCTGCCGGCGGTGGCCGCTTGGCTCGGTGCGCTGGCCGGCTTCGGTCTGGCCTGGTGGGTGTGGCTCGTGCCGCTGCTCGGTGGGGCTGTGCTGGCAGGGCGCTGGCGCTCGACAGTGCTCGCCATGGTCGTGACCGCTGCGGCGGCATGTGCCGGGATGGCCGCCCTGCGCGCGGCTGGACACGAACACAGCCTGCTCGCCCAAGCGGCACGCCAGCACGCGTACGTCACGCTCACCATGACAGTCACCTCGGACCCGGTGCCACGTCACGGCAGGTTCGGCGGCTACGTCGTCACCCGTGGCTGGGTCACGACGCTCACCTGGCGTGGCGACCAGCACGACACGCACGCGCCGGTGCTGGTGGTCGGCCGGGGTTCGTGGCAGCACGTTCGGCTGGGCGCCTCCATCCGCGTCTCCGGTCCCTTGTCACCCCCCGACTCCGCCGATCTGGCGGGCACGCTGGCGGCGGTCCGCACTCCCGACGTACTGGCTGCACCCGCCCGTCCCCTCGAGGCCGCCTCAGCCACGCGCAGGTCGATCCGTGAGGCGGTCGCCGGAGCCAGTCCCGTCGCCCGAGAGCTCGTCCCCGGGCTGGTCACCGGCGACGACTCCGGGCTGCCGGCCGACGTGGTGGACGAGTTCCGGGTTGCCGGCCTGACGCACCTGACCGCGGTCTCGGGCACGAACCTCACCCTGGTGGTGGGCTTCGTGCTCGTCATCGCGCGATGGGCCGGGGTGCGCGGGCGAGGTCTGACCGTGGTTGGTGCTCTGGGGGTCGGTGGGTTCGTCCTGTTGGCTCGCCCGGAGCCCAGCGTGCTCCGAGCCGCCGTGATGGGATCGGTCGCGCTGCTCGGGATGGGATCCGCTGGCCGCGGGCGAGGAGTGCGTGCGCTCTCGCTGGCAGTGTTCCTGCTGGTGGTCCTCGACCCCTGGCTGGCCAGGTCGGTCGGCTTCGCGCTCTCAGCCTCGGCCACGGCGGGGATCCTGTTCCTCGCACCGCCCCTGCGCGACGCGCTCGTCCGGTGGGCCCCGCGCTGGCTCGCCGAAGCGGTCGCCGTACCCTTCGCGGCCCAGGTCGCCTGCACACCCCTGGTCGCAGCCATCTCGGGCGCCGTGAGCCTGGTGGCGGTGCTGGCCAACCTGGCCGTGGCCGTGGTGGTGGGACCAGCGACGGTGCTCGGACTGCTCGGCGGGCTGGCGCTGCCCGTTTCGCCCTGGCTCGGCCGGTCGCTGGGCCGGTTGGCCGGTTGGTGCGCGGACTGGATCGTGTACGTCGCGGACCGGGCTGCTGCTCTCCCGGCCGGCTCGTTCGAGACCGCCACGGGGCCGCTCGCCCTGACGGCGCTCAGCCTCGCCTGCGCAGCGGTGGCGCTGGGGGCCCCCAGGTTCGCTACGAGCGCCCGGCGCAGCCTGTTGGCAGCCGCGCTCCTGGTCGTGCTGATGATCCGGCCTCCGGAGACCCCCGGCTGGCCACCGGAGGGCTGGGTCATGGTGGCGTGCGATGTCGGCCAGGGGGACGGACTCGTGCTCAACGCCGGCCCCGGGACCGCGGTCGTGGTGGACACGGGTCCGGACCCGGCCGCAATGGACCGCTGCCTGCGACGGCTGCACGTTCGGCGCGTCCCGGTCGTGCTCATCACGCACTTCCACGCCGACCACATCGACGGCCTGTCGGGCGTGCTCAAGGGGCGCACGGCCGCTGAGCTCGACGTGACGGCGTTGCGCGACCCGCCGTACGGAGCCGCCCAGGTGGACCGGCAGGCCCGGGGGCTGACGGTCCGGGTCCCGCCGTACGGAGAGGTCCGGACGGTCGGAGACGTGACCTGGCAGGTGATCGGCCCAGTCGGCGCACCGCCAGCGGGCGACGGCTCGGCCCCCAACAACGCAAGCCTCGTCCTAGTTGCCGTGGTGCGAGGAGTGCGGATTCTCCTCTGTGGCGATGCGGAGCCAGCGGCGCAGCGAAGGCTGCAACGCAGCCTCGGCTCTCTGCAGGTCGACGTACTCAAGGTGCCGCATCACGGGAGTCGCTACCAGGACGACGACTTCCTGGCGGGCCTCGCTGCGCGGTTGGCGGTGATCTCGGTGGGGGAGGGCAACGACTACGGCCACCCTTCGCCGCAGACGGTCGACCTGCTGCAGGCAGCAGGTCTGCGCGTGACCCGGACCGACCGCGACGGGGACATCGCGGTGATCCAGGGAAGCGACGGAAAGCTCCGGGTTGAGACCGACCGATGACGTACCTTCGTCGGCATGGCTTCGCACCGGCTCGCACCGCTTCCCCTGCTGCTGGCCGCCCTGCTGCTGGCCAGCGTGCTGACTGCATCGCCCCGGGCGGAGGCTGGGCAGGTCCCTGAGACTTACCGGACCCAGCGCACGAGCGAGCCCGTCTCCATGGTGTGGCTGCCGCACTGGTCGATGGCTGAGGCCCTGGCCAGCGTGCGGAGCAGCAGCCTGTTCGGGGTGGTCTCGCCGTTCTGGTACAACGCCGTGTCGTGCCGGCGGATCACGGGCGCGGACGGCGCCGGGTCGCGCCAGGTGATCGACGCATTGAGGGAGCGAGGGCGACGCGTTCTTCCCACGATCACCGCGTCAGGCCTGACACCGCGAGAGGCGGTGCGCTGCTTCGGCAACGCGCAGCGCCGCGCGGCACACGTCGCCCAGGTCGTGCGGGTGGTGACGTCGCGGGCGGGCTACGCCGGAGTGGATATCGACTACGAGCATCTGGCACTGACCATCGACCCCGTGAAGGCACAGCGGGTGCGCACTGCCTTCAGCAGGTTCGTCGAGGACCTGTGCGCCGCCCTGGACACCCGGCGGAAGGCGTGCCACATCACGGTGATGCCGCGGACGTCGGACAGGCTCTCGGTCTGGCGCGGCAAGCTCATCCCCGCGGTGTTCGACTACGCCAGGATCGGCGCGGCAGCAGACCGGGTGCGGGTCATGGCCTACGACCAGCATGCGGGGGAGTTCGGCCCTGGCCCGGTGGCGGGCTTCCCGTGGGTCAGGCGGGTCGCCGACTATGCGCTGCGCCAGCTTCCTCCGGGACGCCTGGTGCTTGGCATCCCGACGTACGCGCGTGACTTCACCCGGCACGACTCGACCTCGCTGACCGCTCGGCAGGCCCTGAAGCTGGCCCGCGACAAGTCGGTCCGACCTCACTACGACCGCACCCAGCGCGAGCTGGTCTTCCGGTACCGCTCACGCGGCGTGAGGCACACGGTCTGGATCAGTAACCGCCGGGCAGTGGCCGACCGCTACGCCCTGGCCAAGACCCTCGGGCTGGCGGGAGCGGCGTACTGGGCGGCGGGCATGGAGGAACAGGGAACCTGGGCTGCCGTGGCTGCGCGCTGAGCTGTCGGCGGGTTGTGCGAGGGTATGCCCATCATGGCGAACCTTGACTCTAAGGACCTGCTGGGCCGCGTCACGCTGGTGACCGGGCCCGAAGAGTTCTTGCGTGAGCGCACTGTGGCCGCAGCGAGGCAGGCGGTGCTTGCGGCGGACTCCGAAGCCGAGTGCAGTGAGACCACTGGCGACCAGCTGACCGGGGCGGAGCTGGAGAACCTCTCGGCCCCTTCGCTGTTCTCCAGCATCAGGTTCGTGGTGGTGCGCAACCTCGAGGACACGCTGGAAACGTCGTTCGAGTCGGTCGTCGAGTACGCGACAGCCCCGCCGGAGGAGGTCGCTCTGGTGCTGGTCCACTCGGGTGGCTCCAAGGGCAGTGGCCTGTTGACCAAGCTCCGCAAGGCCAAGGCAGTCGCCGAGCTCAAGTCCGAGGCCGTGAAGTCGTTCGAGTTCCCCCGCTTCGTGGTCAGTGAGGCGCGCAGGTACGGCGGCCGCTTCGACGACGACGCAGCGGACCTGTTGGTCCAGGCCGTCGGCCAGGACCTGCGCGCGCTTGCCGGAGCTGTCTCCCAACTCACCGGTGACTTCCCTGACCAGCCACTGACGACGGAGATCGTCGGGCGCTACTTCGCCGGTCGCGCCGAGGTCAAGTCGTTCGTGATCGCCGACCACGCGCTGTACGGCCGGACCAGCCAGGCCCTCGAGGAGCTGCGCTGGGCCCTGGAGGCGGGAGTCAACGCGCCGGCGATCACGGGCTCGTTCGCGACCTCGGTGCGTGGCCTGGCCAGGGTCAAGGCGGGTGACGCATCGGGCGTTCCGCCGTGGAAGGTCCGTATCCTGCGGGAGCAGGCACGCGGCTGGGACGAGCGTGGGCTCGCCCGGGCGGTCACGGCGGTAGCGTCCGCCGACGCGGACGTGAAGGGCGCCGGGACGGATCCGGCCTACGCGCTGGAGCGGATGGTGCTCACCATCTGCGAAGCTCGGGCGCGCTGACCGGAACAAAGACAAAAGCGCCGCCCCGGACGGGGAGCGGCGCTTGGGTCAGCCACGCCTCAGAGCGAGTTGGCGGCCTTGGAGATGGAGGACTTGCGGTTCGCAGCCTGGTTCTTGTGGATGACACCGGCAGAAGCGGCCTTGTCGAGCTTGCGGTTCGCAGTGGCCGCCAGCTTCTTCGCCTTCTCGGCGTCGCCCGCGGAGACAGCCTCGCGGAAGGAGCGGATGGCCGTCTTGAGCGCGGACTTCACAGACTTGTTGCGCTGGTGCGCCTTCTCGTTCTGCAGGTTGCGCTTGATCTGGGACTTGATGTTCGCCATAGGTGGGCAAGCCTCGATTGCGTTGGTACGGGTGTTAGGTCTAGGACGTGCGGCGTCACCGGACGCACACACAAAGGGCCACGATACCGAAGGTCCCCTCAGCCAGCCAAATCGAGCCACCGACCGCCGCCGCTCAGCTCCAGCCGCGTCGCTGGGTGAGCCAGGACCACCCCGCTTCGGCGTACCAGTTCTGATGCACCCGCAGGAACGGCGAGGTCGGCGGCACCGGGCGGCCCCGCGCCTCCAGCATCAACCCCGTGATGCAGGCGATCCAGGCGTCGAGCTGCTCCGGGTCCGCCGAGGAGGTCAGCGGCGAGTCGGCCAGGGACTGCTCGGCATCACCCCCGTCACCGTGCACCGCGATCAAGAGGCTCACCGTGTCCGCCCAGACAGGGCCGAGCACGGGCCAGTTCCAGTCGCACAGCAGCGCACCGCGGTCTGCCGTGACCAGGAAGTTGTCGTCGCGCGCGTCTCCATGGACCAGTGCGCCACCGGGAATGGACGGGAGCGACGCCGCCAGGGAGGCGGCCTCAGCCAGATGGGGCCATTCGGGACTGGTGCGCCAGACGGTCTGCCAGCCGGTCACCAGCGAGGGAAGCTCCTCGTGGATCGGCGCGAGCGTGTCGGGCGGCGTGGCTGCGGCGATGACCTCGAGCGCCGCCAGGCAGGCACGGAGGTCGTCCCCGGCCCAGGGGCGCGTCGGCCGGTGACCTTGGACGTCCTCGAAGCCCAGGACCACCCAGCCGTCATCCTCGTGAGCCCACAGCAGCCGCGTGGCCGGGAGCCCCGACGGCAGGCTCTCCAGCTTGCGAGCCTCCTCGGCATAGGCCTCGGCGAACGGACGCTGGGCCTTCTTACTGGCCGCCTTGACGAAGAGCCGGGCCCCTGACGCACCCTCCAGGCGGGAGGCGAAGCCTGGGGTGAACCCCGAGCCCTGCGACTCGACCTGGACGACCGGGGAGCCGAGCCTGCCCTCGACGAGCCCCCTGACCTCGGGAGGCAGATGAGGCCATTGCAGGCGGCGCGCGGTCTGACCGTGCGGGACCTGCTCGACGGACTGCATTCCCGCATTGTGCTGTACCGCGGCCGCACGTATCAGCGGACACCCCGGCGGTCTCCTCTCCACCGTCTCGGGCGACCACTCGGTCATGCCCACCCACCCACACCTCAGGGGGATCGATGACCCACGTTGACATCAACCAGCGGCTAATCCAGCCCGCCGGCCACCACCGCCAGCCGCGTAGCCACGCTGCATGGACGGCCCTTCCGGGTGGCAGCAGCTTCGAAGCCCTGCCCGACAGCTCGGTAACAGCAGTGGCTCCCGACGTGACCGACACCCGGTTCGTGTTCTGGAGCGCCTCGGACGGCTCGACCGGCCAGACCACCACGAACCCCAGCATCACCCACCCCGTCGGCGCCGCAGCCCTGACCCTCACCGCCTGGTACCTGCCCATCGGCGGCGCCGGTGGGGACGGTGGTCCCGGCTACCTCCTCGACGCGTTCTCGGTCGCACACGGAGACTTCGTTGACGACGACTTCGTGACGGTAACCAGCAACCCCGCGCTCACGGCCCAGGCCAACATCGCGGGCTGGGTGCCCACCGAGAGCGGCCAGACCCTGGAGGCTTTCACCTCCGTCGCGAGTACCGGTGAGGGCTTCGAGCACTGGATCGGCGTGCCTGCCACAGGGCGAGAGGCCACTCTGCGGGCGAAGGAGAGCGGCTTCGCCATCGCCACCTTCCGTCGTGCCGAGGTTCGGATCCCGCGCGTCGAGACGCCACGCGAAGGCTGGATCATCTTCGGCGGCGTCAAGGTGGACGGAGGTGGCTGGGTCATCCCGATCGGAGGCGGGCCCGGTGGTCCTGTCGGACCGTGGGGACCGTTCCTGGAGCGGGTCAGCCGCGCCGTGGCGGCGGGCAGCCTCGCCACGGGTCTGCGTGGCACCAGCGGACTCCAGATGCAGCTCCTCGCAGCCCAGGAGGTCTCCTCGGCCGCCGAGGCTCACCTGGCCGCCGTCAAGAAGCAGCAGCGTTGACGGCAGCTCCGGACCGGCCCCTCTCGCGAGCGGGCCGGTCCGGAGTCCCTTCAGGGCATGGGAGAATGGCGGGTCCCGCTACGCCGTACGGAAGAAGCACGTGTCCAAGCCCATCGCGCCGAAGCCCGGCCACACCGATCCCGCGATCATCAGGAACTTCTGCATCATCGCGCACATCGACCACGGCAAGTCGACGCTGGCCGACCGGATGCTCCAGCTGACCGAGGTCGTCGACCCCCGAGCGATGCGGGCGCAGTACCTGGACCGGATGGACATCGAGCGCGAGCGCGGGATCACCATCAAGAGCCAGGCCGTGCGCATGCCGTGGACGGCGACAGACGGGCCCGACAAGGGCAGCACTTTCGTGCTCAACATGATCGACACCCCAGGTCACGTGGACTTCACCTACGAGGTGTCGCGATCAC
The DNA here is from genome assembly GCA_963769585.1 of uncultured Actinomycetota bacterium. GTDB lineage: Bacteria > Actinomycetota > Actinomycetes > Propionibacteriales > Nocardioidaceae > SSC3. The sequence continues at coordinate 2,034,956 of CAVYMJ010000006.1, read as the reverse complement.
TGGAGGCGTGCGAGGCGGCGGTCCTGCTGGTCGACGCCGCCCAGGGCATCGAGGCACAGACACTGGCCAACCTCTATCTCGCCCTGGGGGCTGACCTACACGTCATCCCCGTGCTCAACAAGATCGACCTTCCGGGCGCCGAGCCCGAGAAGTACGCCGCCGAGCTGGCTCACGTGATCGGGTGCGACCCGTCCGAGGTGCTCCGGGTCAGCGCCAAGACAGGGGCCGGAGTCGCCGAGCTGCTCAACGCCATCGTGGCGCAGACGCCGCCGCCCGTCGGCGACGCAGCTGCGCCGCCCCGGGCCCTGATCTTCGACTCGGTCTATGACACCTACCGCGGCGTGGTCACCTACGTCCGCGTCATCGACGGCAAGCTCACCCATCGCGACCGCATCAAGATGATGTCCACCGGAGCGGTCCACGAGATGCTCGAAGTCGGCGTGATCAGCCCGGAGCCTGTCAAGGCCGGGGAGATCGGGGTCGGCGAGGTCGGCTACCTGATCACCGGGGTGAAGGAAGTCAGGCAGTCCCGGGTCGGCGACACGGTCACCAGCCAGATCAACGGGGCCACCGAGCCGTTGGGCGGCTACAAGCATCCGAACCCGATGGTCTTCGCGGGTCTCTATCCCATCGACGGCGACGACTACCCGAACCTGCGAGAGGCGCTGGACAAGCTCCAGCTCAACGACGCGGCTCTGGCGTACGAGCCGGAGACCTCGGGCGCGCTGGGCTTCGGTTTCCGATGCGGCTTCCTGGGCCTGCTGCACATGGAGATCGTGCGCGAGCGGCTGGAGCGTGAGTTCAACCTCGACCTGATCTCGACGACTCCGAACGTGGTGTATCAGGTCACGATGGATGACGGGTCGGTGGTCACGGTGACCAACCCGAGCGAGTTCCCGACCGGCAAGGTGGCAGAGGTGAGGGAGCCCGTCGTACGGGCGACGATCCTGACGCCCAAGGAGCACATCGGCACCATCATGGAGCTGTGCCAGGCCAAGCGGGGCAACCTGCTCGGGATGGACTACCTCTCCGAGGACCGCGTCGAGATGCGCTACACGCTGCCGCTGGCCGAGATCGTCTTCGACTTCTTCGACAACCTCAAGTCGCGGACCAAGGGCTATGCCTCACTCGACTACGAGGCCACCTCGGAGCAGGCCGCCGAGCTGGTCAAGGTCGACGTACTGCTGCACGGCGACCCCGTCGACGCGTTCAGCGCGATTGTGCACCGGGACGCGGCGTACCAGTACGGCGTCGCCCTGGTCGCCAAGCTCAAGGAGCTGATCCCCCGGCAGCAGTTCGAGGTGCCGATCCAGGCTGCTATCGGCTCGCGGGTGATCGCCCGGGAGACCATCCGCGCGATCCGCAAGGACGTCCTCGCCAAGTGCTACGGCGGTGACATCACCCGCAAGCGCAAGCTGCTCGAGAAGCAGAAGGAAGGCAAGAAGCGGATGAAGATGGTCGGACGTGTGGAAGTGCCCCAGGAGGCGTTCATTGCCGCGCTGTCCACCACCGAGTCCTCACCCAAGGACAAGAAGTAGCCGCAGTGCGGCGCATCTCACCCGGCCGGAGCCCGCTCGCCTCCGCTCAGTGGTGTTAGTTTGGTGCGTCGCCCAACCGGGGCGGCGTACAACCCTCTCCGCGCAGTCCAGGGGAAGCCGGTCGAATCCCGGCGCTGACCCGCAACCGTAGGCACCCAGCACTCGCTGGTGGCGAGCCGGAACACCTGCTGCACGGCGACTGACATCCACGCTGTCGAGGAAACAGAAGTGGGTGCGCGAGCACCCTTTCTGCTGCAGCGGGAAGGAACTCACGATGAAGCTCGCCTCCGTCCGCCGACTCAGCGCCGGCGTCGCCGCAGGTCTGGCCACCCTGACCGTTCTGGCCGCCCCGCCCGCCCATGCTGCGGACGTCTACAAGTACTGGGCCTACTTCGCCGTCCAGGACGGCTCGTTCGTGAGCCAGCAGGTGGGCCCTGGTGGCACCACCCCCGCTGAAGGGTCGATCGAGGCGTACCGCTTCGCGGCCCCCGCCGACTTCACCAACCCCAACCTCCCGCGTGCGGACCTGGAGACCCTGACCTTCGACTCGGTCTGCTCTGCTGCCAGTGCGGAGCCGGAGCAGAAGCGCGTCGCGGTCCTGGTCGACTACGGCGTCGCGTCGGACGCCGCTGGCGGCGAGACCACTCCGGCGCCTGCAGCCGCCTGCGCGGTCGTACCGACCAAGGCGAACGGGCTGCAGACGCTGCAGGCGGCCTTCCCCGACGTACGGACGGAGAAGTCCTCGTTCGGGCCTTCGGTGTGCGGCATCCAGGGGTACCCGGCCACCGGCTGCCTCGGCACCTTGGTGAAGACCGGGACGCCGGCCGACGGCGAGCCGGTGGAGTTCGCCATCGCCGGGTCGGAGTCGCCGGCCGACGGCACCGAGGCCTCGGACCAGGACGCCGACGACGACAACAACGGACTGCTGCTCGGGCTGAGCGGAGCGGCACTGGCTGCGATCGTGGCCGCCGGGCTGGTGCTGCAGCGCCGCCGTACGCGGACCAGCTGAGCTCTCGTGCACCCACGCCACCTCGTCACCTACCCGCGGGGCCTGCACCCGGGGGCCTGGTGGCTGTGGGCACTGGGTCTGGCTGCCGCGGCGAGCCGCACCCTGAACCCGGTCCCGCTGCTCCTGATCATGGCGGTCACCTGGTTCGTGGTGTCGGCTCGGCGCGGGAACACCCCGTGGGCCGACTCGTACGCCTTCTTCTTCAAGCTGGCCATGGTCGTGATCGCCATCCACCTGGTCTTCCAGGCGCTGCTCTCCGGGCACGGCCAGGGCCTCACCGTGCTCTTCACGCTGCCGGAGATCCCGCTGCCGGAGTCGACGGGCGTCAAGCTGGGCGGAGACGTGACTCTCGAGACCGTGCTCAACGCCTTGTACTTCGCGCTGCAGCTTGCCGCCATCTTCTGCTGCATCGGTGCCGCGAACGCACTGGGCTCTGCTCGCCAGCTCCTGCGGTACGTCCCGGCGGCGCTGTACGAGATCGGCATTGCCTGTGTCATTGCGCTGACCTTCACGCCACAGCTGGTCAGTGATGCCAAGCGGGTCCGGATGGCGGCCCAGCTGCGCGGCAGCCCTGGCGGCGTACGGCGCTACGGCCGGCTGATGATGCCGATCCTCGAGGGCGCGCTCGAACGGTCGGTCGACCTCGCAGCAGCGATGGACTCACGGGGCTATGGCCGCACCACGGTCTCGGACCCGCGGTCCCGGGCTGTCACCTCGGCCCTGGTCCTGGTCGGAATGCTCGGCGTCTGCCTGGGGCTGTACGGCGTCCTCGGCGGCACCTCGCAGACCTGGATGGGCGCGCCAGCGCTCGCGGCAGGGCTGCTGGTCAGCCTGGTGGGGATCGGGGTCGGAGGACGGCGTACCGACCGCACCCGGTACCGCCCGGACCCCTGGGCCGTGCCTGAGCTGCTCGTGGTGGGTTGTGGCGCGGTGGCCGCAGTCGCGATGTTCTGGCAGGTTCACCAGGACCCGACTCTGCTGGTGCTGGTCAGCCCGACCATGGTCCCGCCCGTGCCCGTTCTCGCCTGCCTCGGGATCCTCGTCGCCATGCTGCCGGCTGTGCTCGCCCCACCGCTGCCCCGTGAGGTGGCGCGATGATCCGCTTCGAGGACGTCTCGGTCACCTATGCCGGCGCCGACAGGCCGGTCCTTGAGCACGTCGACCTCAGCATCGCCGAGGGAGAGTTCTGCCTGGTCATGGGTAGCACCGGCAGCGGCAAGACCACCTTGCTGCGCACGGTCAACGGCCTGGTCCCGCACTTCTCCGGAGGAACCTTGAGAGGCAGGGTCCTGGTCGACGGGCGCGACACCGCGACGCACCGGCCGCGTGACCTCGCCGACGTGGTCGGCTTCGTCGGGCAGGACCCGCTGTCTGGCTTCGTAACCGACAACGTGGAGGACGAGCTGGCTTACGGGATGGAGTCGCTCGGGGTGGCGCCGGCCGTCATGCGCAAGCGGGTGGAGGAGATCCTTGACGTGCTCGGTCTGGCCGAGCTGAGGGGCCGCCCGCTGGCCCAGCTCTCCGGCGGGCAGCAGCAGCGAGTCGCCATCGGCTCGGTGCTGACCGCCCACCCCCGGATCCTGGTGCTCGACGAGCCGACCTCGGCGCTGGACCCGCTGGCGGCCGAGGAGGTGCTCTCGGTGCTGCAGCGGCTCGTCCATGACCTGAGCCTGACCGTGGTGCTGGCCGAGCACCGGCTCGAGCGGGTGGTGCAGTACGTCGACCGGGTGATCCACGTACCGGGCGGTGGCGCGCCCGTCGTACACGGTGCGCCCGCGGAGATCTTGGCCACGACCCCGATAGCTCCTTCGGTGATCGAGCTCGGCCGCGGCGCCGGCTGGACGCCTCTCCCGCTGACCGTCCGCGACGCTCGCCGCCGCTCCGTCGAGCTGCGCCGCCGCCTGAAGGATGTCGAGCCTCCGGCGCACCTGGCCCGGGTGTTGGGCGAGGAGCTGGTCACTGCCACCGACCTCGTCGCCGGCTATGCCCACCAGCCCGTGTTGAAGGGCGTCTCGCTCTCCGTGCGCGAAGGCGAGGTCGTGGCGCTGATGGGGCGCAACGGCGCCGGCAAGTCCACCTGGCTGCGGTCGCTGGTCGGTCTGCACAAGCCCGACTCCGGGCGGGTCAGCGCGGCCCCCGCGGGCCTGGTGCCTCAAGTCCCTTCCGACCTGCTGTACGCCGCCACGGTGGCCGACGAGTGCTCGACCTCGGATCGTGACGCGGCAGCCGAGGTCGGCTCGACGCGGACGCTCCTCGACCGGATCAACCCCGGGATCGACGCGGGGAGCCATCCACGCGACCTGTCCGAAGGCGAGAAGCTGGCTCTGGCCCTGGCTGTCGTGCTCGCCGCGAAGCCTCGGCTGCTCCTGCTGGACGAGCCGACCCGTGGTCTGGACTATGCGGCGAAGCGTCGACTCGTCACGTTGCTGCGCTCGTTGGCCGACCAGGGCCACGGCGTCGTCCTGGCCACCCACGATGTGGAGCTCGTCGCCGAGGTGGCTACCCGCGTCGTGGTTCTCGCTGACGGCGAGGTCGTCGCCGACGGTCCGGCACCCGAGGTCGTGGTCTTCTCACCGGCGTTCGCTCCGCAGGTCTCCAAGGTGATGTCCCCCCAGCGCTGGCTCACCGCAGCAGATGTCGTCTCGGCCCTGGAGCTGGTCCGTGAGTGACGTGACCGTCATCCGGTTCCATGCTTCGGCTGCGGCGGCGCTCCTGCTGGCCAGTCTTGTCAGCCTCGCTGCCTTCGGCTGGCCGTTCGTCTTCCACCCGGGCGGCGTGGTGGAGGCCTCGTCGCACAGCAGCGACGCGCCCTGGGTCTTCGTCGTCATCCTGCCGCTCCTGGCGGCCATCGTCCTCGCCGAGCTCAACGCAGGGGGGATCGACGCGAAGGCCGTCGCACTGCTCGGCATGCTGGCCTCGGTCGGCGGCGCGATGCGAGCACTCTCACCCGGTGTCGCCGGGCTCGAGCCGAGCTTCGTGTTCATCATGCTGGGCGGCCGGGTCTTCGGCAGGGGCTTCGGCTTCGTCCAAGGCTGCCTGACCCTCTTCGTCGGGGCCTTGATCACCGGTGGTGTGGGGCCTTGGCTGCCCTTCCAGATGATGGCCGCCGGCTGGGTCGGGTTCCTCTCCGGGTGCCTGCCCGCGCTGCGCGGGCGAGCCGAGGTCCTCGCGCTTGCCGCGCTGGGTTTCGTCCTCGGCGTGCTGTACGGCGCGCTGATGAACCTGTGGTTCTGGCCCTTCGGGCGCTTCGGCGACGCGATCAGCTTCGTTCCGGGAGCCTCAACGGGCGACAACCTGGTCAACTACGGCCGCTACTACCTGACCACCTCGGTGATCTGGGACGTCTCGCGGGGGCTGTTCACGCTGGTGCTGGTCCTCTTCCTCGGGACGCCGCTGCTGCGCGCGCTGCGCCGGGTCTCGCGGCTGGCCCGGTTCGACGCGCGCGCCATCTTCGAACGGTCCGCAGCATGAGGACGCTGGTGATCGGTGGCGCCCGGTCGGGGAAGACTGCCGTGGCGGAGTCGCTGCTGGCCGGACGGCCGGAGGTCACCTACGTCGCCACCGGGTACGTCGAGGCGGACGACCCCGACTGGAGCCAGCGTGTCGCACGACACCGAGCCCTGAGACCGCCTTCGTGGACCACGCTGGAGAGCATCGACCTGGTGACGGCGTTGACCGCGACGGGAGGTCCGCTGCTGGTGGACTGCCTCACGTTGTGGCTTACCCGGGTGATGGACCGGGCGGGCTGCTGGGACGAGGGAGCCGGAGCCAGCGCCGGACACCACGCGCTGGAACTGGAGACCGCGGCGCTCCTGGACGCGGTCCGCACCTCGACCCGGGACCTGGTGCTGGTCACCAACGAGGTCGGGCAGGGGGTCGTCCCGGACTCCTGGTCCGGCCGGCGCTTCCGGGACGAGATGGGCAAGCTCAACTCTGCGGTAGCCTCCGCGTGCGACGAGGTCCTGCTGTGTGTGGCGGGCCGCACGCTGAGCCTCTAGGCAAAGGCCGGAGTCCACGAACCGGGGGCTCGGCTACCCGTGAGTAGCGACGTGAAATAGATTGTGGTCAACACCACAGAACCGAGAGGTAGCTCGTGAGCCCGATCAACTATGACCTGACCGAGATCGAGAAGCGCCCGCTGACGGTCGGACGCCAGTTCTTCGACCGCGTGGAGAAGAGCGCCAGCCGCGAAGCCTTCCGCTATCCCGTGGGCGAGCACTGGGAGTCCGTCACCTGGCGCGAGGCCGGGGCCAAGGTCAGCCGTCTCGCGGCCGGGCTCATCGCGCTCGGCATCGAGCCCGGACAGCGCGCCGGTATCGCGTCCACCACCCGCTACGAGTGGATCGTCTCCGACCTGGCGATCATGGCCGCTGGCGGCGCCACGACGACCGTGTACCCGTCCACCATGGCCGACGATGTGGCCTACATCCTCTCTGACTCCGAGTGCCGCTTCGTCTTCGCCGAGGACGAGGGGCAGATCGCCAAGCTCGTCGAGAAGAAGGCCGAGCTGCCGCATCTGCAGAAGGTCATCACCTACGACGGCGCGACCGACGACGACTGGGTGATCAGCTTCAGCGACCTGGAGAAGCTGGGCGAGGAGCTGCTCTCGAGCGACGCCGACGCGGTCAAGCAGCGGGTCGACGCCACCAAGGGTGACGATCTCGCCACCTTGATCTACACCTCGGGCACGACCGGACGCCCCAAGGGTGTGCGGCTGCAGCACGCTGCCTCGACGTACGAGGGTGCCGCGATCGCGGCTCAGGGCATTCTCAGCGAGGACGACCTGCAGTTCCTCTGGCTGCCGATGGCGCACGTCTTCGGCAAGGTGCTGATCTCGACCCAGCTCGCCTGTGGCTTCCCGACGGTCATCGACGGGCGGATCGACAAGATCATCGACAACCTGGCCGTCATCCGGCCCACGTTCATGGGCGCTGCCCCGCGCATCTTCGAGAAGGCGCACGGCAGGATCATGACGATGCAGGAGCAGGAGGGCGGCCTGAAGAAGAAGATCTTCGACCGAGCCTTCGCCGTCGGCAGGCAGGTGGAAGACCTCAAGGCCGCCGATAAGAGCGTCCCGCCCCACCTCGCCGTCCAGCATGCGCTGTTCGACAAGCTGGTCTTCGCCAAGATCCGGGATCGTTTCGGCGGACGTGTCCGCTTCTTCATCTCCGGCGCCGCCGCGCTCAACCGCGAGGTGGCCGAGTGGTTCCACATCGCAGGGATCCTCATCCTTGAGGGCTACGGCATGACCGAGACCTCGGCCGGCTCCTCGGTCAACCACCCCGAGCAGTACGCCTTCGGTACGGTCGGTCTGCCCTTCCCCGGCACGGAGATCAAGATTGCTGAAGATGGCGAGATCCTGATCACGGGCCCGGGCGTGATGGACGGGTACCACAACCAGCCCGAGGCCACGGCGGAGACGCTGGTTGACGGCTGGATCCACACCGGCGATATCGGTGAGTTCACCGAGGGGGGCATGCTGCGGATCACCGACCGCAAGAAGGACCTGTTCAAGACCTCGGGTGGCAAGTACATCGCGCCGACCGCGATCGAGTCGCAGTTCAAGACGCTGTGCCCCTACGCCAGTCAGTTCCTGGTGCATGGAGCGGAGCGGAACTTCTGCGTGGCGCTGATCGCCCTCGACCCTGAGGCGATCGTCGATTGGGCCAAGCACCAGGGCCTCACCGGCCGGTCGTACGACGACCTGGTGAAGGCACCTGAGGTCAAGGAAATGCTCCAGAACGCCGTCGACGAGCTCAACGCGAAGCTGAACCGGTGGGAGACGATCAAGAAGTTCGTCATCCTCGACCACGACCTGACGGTCGAGTCCGGGGAGCTCACTCCGTCGCTGAAGGTGAAGCGCAAGGTCGTGGAGCAGAACAACAAAGAGACGATCGACGCGCTCTACGGCTGACAGGCCCTTCCCATACGGGACAGATCAGTGTTCGATGGCACAGATGCGCTGACATTGACGTCGCATCGGCCATGGCGGACCGTCCAGCGACACGGACTATCCGATCAAAAGCGTCCAGTCTCGGGAGGGTCAGCATCATGAGCTACAGCCGGCCAGCAAGCGCATGACCGACACCGCCACGACAGGGACAGGGTTTCTAGGCGGTGCGGTCAGTGCACTGCGCGAGACGGGCGCCTCGCTGGCCTCGGTGTTCCGCAACCCACGCCTGCGCAGGATGCAGTTGGCCCTAGCTGGCTCACTGGTCGGTGACTGGGCGTACGCCACCGCGGTCGCGGTGTTCGCCTATGGGGTTGGTGGCGCGAAGGCGGTCGGGCTCTACTTCTCCATCCGCCTTGCCCTGGTCGCGATCGCGTCGCCGGTAATGGCTCTCTTTGCCGACCGGTGGTCCCGGCGCTTGGTCCTGGTCGTCTCGGACGTGGTCCGCTTCGTGCTGGTTGCCGCAGCGGCCACCTGCCTGTATCTGGACACCCCCGCTTGGCCGGTCTTCGTGCTCTCCGGCATCGCCAGCCTGGCCGGCTCTGCCTTCCGGCCCGCGCAGAACGCCTGGATGCCGGCCCTGGCCGACAGTACCGAGGAGCTCACCGCCTCCAACGGCACGTCGAGCACCCTGGAGAGCCTCTCCTTCTTCTTCGGGCCGAGCCTGGGTGCTCTCCTGATCACGCTCTTCGACGTACCGACCGTGTTCATGGTCAACGCGGTGACCTTCTTGTGGTCCGCGCTGATGGTGTGGGGGATCCGGGCGCGCCCCGAGAGCGAGGCGACTCTCGTCGGCCCAGCCGACCATCACGAGCCGGCAGGCTTCTTCAAGCAGCTCACCGGAGGTGTCGATGCGGTTGTTCGCGACCGCAACGTGTTGATGGTCACCGTGCTGCTCTCCGTCCAGACGATCGTCGCTGGCGCCTCAACGGTCTTCCTGGTCGTGATGGCCGTGGACATCCTGGAGACGGGCCCCGAGGGCGTGGGCTATATCGACTCCGCGTTCGGGGTCGGTGCGATCCTCGGCGGGGTCCTGGCCATCGCCCGCGCGCCGAAGAGACGGCTCGCCTTCGACATGGCCGTCGGCGTCGTGCTGTGGTCCCTCCCTCTGCTGGCCGTCTGGATCTCCCCGAGCATCTTCACCGTCTTCGCTGCGGCGATCGTGATGGGCTTCGGGAATCCCCTCGTCGATGTCAATATGGCGACGATCCTGCAGCGGATCACCCCGGACGCCGTACTAGCCCGCGTCTTCGGGACCGTCGACGGCGCGTCAATCGGCTCCATGGCGCTCGGCGCCCTGCTGATGCCGTTCCTCATCGACCTGATCGGCCTCCGCCAATCGCTCCTCGTACTCGGGCTCGCCGTGGCTCTGTCTGTGCTTCCCTGGATCCCGCAGGTGATCCGGCTCGACCGCACGCTGGCGGTCCCTCCCGGTGTGCCGGTGCTGCAGGCGATCCCACTGTTCGCGCCTCTGTCCCCGGCCGTCGTCGAACGCCTGGCGCGCAAGCTGACGCAGGTCGAGGTTTCGGCTGGCGAGGTCGTGATCAGCGAAGGCGAGGCCTCCGACCGGTTCTTTGTCATCGAGTCCGGTTCGGTCACGGTCACGCACGGCGAGGACGTGATCCGGCAGCAGCTTGCCGGGGACTTCTTCGGCGAGATCGGGCTGCTCCGCGATGTACCGAGGACGGCAACGATCACCGCAGATGTCGACACCGTGCTGCTGGCCCTGGACCGTGACGACTTCCTTGCCGCCGTCACTGGCCAGGCGGAAGCCCGCAACGCCGCCGACGCCATCGTGTCCCGTCGCATCGCAATCTGACCCACGGGCTGACGCGGCACCGGTCGGGGACGGGACAGAGCATGAAACAGTGACGTCATGCCTTCCGCGTTGCCCGATGGAGAGCCGGCGCCGTCCGACGGGTCACTGCCACCCGCCGCGCTGACCACGTTCGGCCAACGGGGGTTCGGCTTCTACGTGCACGTGCCGTTCTGCTCGGTGCGCTGCGGCTACTGCGACTTCAACACCTACACGGCCGCGGAGCTGGGCGGAGGCGCCTCGCGGGCGTCGTACGCCGACTCGGCGGCTGCCGAGATCCGGTTCGCACGCGGCGTGTTGCCCAGAACGCCGGTGCGGACCGTCTTCTTCGGCGGCGGCACGCCGACGCTGCTACCGCCCGAGGACCTGGTGCGAGTCCTGGCTGCGATCGACCAGGAGTTCGGGCTCGAGGCCGACGCCGAGGTGACCACGGAGTCGAACCCGGACTCGGTGACCCTGGCGGACCTGAAGCGCCTGCGAGACGGCGGGATCAACCGCATCTCGTTCGGTATGCAGTCGTCGGTTGCCCACGTGCTGCGCGTGCTCGACCGCACCCACGACCCGGAGCGCGTGCCGCAGGTCGTGCAGTGGGCCCGTGAGGTGGGGTTCGAGAAGGTCAGCCTGGACCTGATCTACGGCACCCCGGGCGAGAGCCTCGCGGACTGGGAGGCCTCCCTCGCGGCTGCGCTCAACTGCGGGCCCGACCACGTGTCGGCGTACGCGCTCATCGTCGAGGAGGGTACCCAGCTGGCCCGCCGGGTACGCCGGGGCGAGGTCGCGATGACCGACGACGACGACCTCGCCGACAAGTACCTGGTGGCCGACCAGGCCTTTCTGAAGGCTGGGCTGAGCTGGTACGAGGTGTCCAACTGGGCGACCTCGCGTGAGCAGCGGTGCCGGCACAACCTGCTCTACTGGCAGGGAGGCGACTGGTGGGGAGTCGGACCGGGAGCGCACAGCCATGTGGGCGGGGTGCGTTGGTGGAACGTCAAGCACCCCGCGGCGTACGCCGAACGAGTCTCGGGCTCGACGAGCCCGGCGCTGGCCCGAGAGGTGCTTGACGAACAGACCCGGCGGGTCGAGCGAATCCTGCTCGAAACCCGGCTGGCCGACGGACTGGCCCCTGACGTGCTGTCCGGCGAGGGCAGGGGGTGGCTGCCACACCTGGCCGCTGAGGGACTCATCGAGGACCACCCCGGGACCGTGGTGCTGACCACCCGTGGCCGGCTGCTCGCCGACGCCGTGGTGCGGGACCTGGTCAGCTGACCATGCGGATGTTCAGCGGGTAGCGATAGTCCTCTCCGGCGGCTGCCTTGACGATCGCGAGGATCGTCACGACGACTGCGAACACGAAGGTCGCCAACAGTGTGAAGAGCCCGATGATCACGAAGATCAGCACGAACGAGACCAGCGAGTAGATCAGCACCGAGATGTGGAAGTTGAGCGCCTCCACGGCGTGCCGCCTGATAAACGGGGACTCGTTCCCCTTCACGAGCATGATCACCAGCGGTCCGATCAGCCCGACGACGAAGAAGCTCGCATGGGACAGCCATGACCAGAGCTTCTCGTCGGCGTTGGGGGCAAACCCCTGGGCGGATCCGGGCTGGGCGTACCGGGGGACCCCGTAGCCCGGTACCGGAGGCTGCTGCGGCGGCGGGTACCCCGGAGGCGGAGGAGGAGGCGGCGGCTCGGTCGGCTGCCGGTCCTCAGGCGTTGGAGTAGTCATGCGTTCCCCTCCGTGACGAAGTCGATGAGTTGTTCAACTCTACCGAGCAGCTCTGGTTCGAGGTCCGCGTAGCCGCGGACACCGCCTAGGACGTGCCTCCAGGCTCGGGCGATGTCCGCCTGGTCTCGATGCGGCCAGCCCCAGGCCTGGCAGACACCCTTCTTCCACTCGAGGTGGCGGGGCACCGTCGGCCAGGCGTCCTTGCCGAGCCGCTGCGGCTTCACGGCCTGCCAGATGTCGACGTACGGGTGACCGACGATCAGGACATGTGCGCCTACCGGGCTCTTCCTCACTGCCTCGGCGATGCGGCTCTCCTTCGAGCCCGCGACCAGGTGGTCGACGAGTACGCCGACGCGACGCTCCGGGCCGGGACGGAAGTCCCGCAGCTCGGCCGCTAGGTCGTCGACGCCCTCGAGGTACTCCACGACGACGCCCTCGACGCGCAGGTCGTCGCCCCAGACCTTCTCGACGAGCTCCGCGTCGTGTCGCCCTTCCACGAAGATGCGGCTGGCGCGCGCGACCCGGGCCTTGGTCCCGGGGACCGCGACCGACCCGCTGGCAGTCCGGGTCGCGGCGGCCGGTCCCGAACGCGTGGGCGCCTTGAGGATGACCGGGACGCCCTCGAGGAGGAACCCTGTGCCGAGCTCGAACGTCTTCTGCTTCCCGTGGCGGTCCTCCAGCACCACGGTGCCGAGGTCCCGCTCGACCCGGACGATCTCCCCGCACCAGTCTGTCGTGACCTCCTCGACCACGAGCCCGAGATCGGCCTGGACCTCCACCGCGCGGCCCCGTCTGGGCACGCGCCAGTCGGTCCCCAGCACGTCCGACCCGTACCGGTCGGCGGAGTTCAACGAAGGCATGACGCCCCACGCTAGAGGTTGAGCCGGGCATGTTGGTCCGTTGAGCCGGGCGTGTCGGGCGGGTGTCCCCGCCCGACACGCCCGGCTCGGCCAACCAACATGCCCGGCTCGGCCAACCAACATGCCCGGCTCAACGAAAGGAGGCTTGGCGGGCGATAGTTAACGATATATCGTTGGCGTATCGCGACTGTTCTAGTGAGTGGAGGCGGCATGGGGCGACATGGTCACTGGGGTGGCTGGGACCAGAGCTGGGGTGGGCATGGCTCGCAGTCGTGGCGGCAGAGCCCGCCCCCGTGGGTGCAGGGGCTGATCGGCTTCGCCCAGGCGGGAGGAGCGGCGGCCCGCGGGCCGAGGGTACGGCGGGGCGACGTCCGGTCCGCGATCCTGGACGTTCTGGCGGTCGAGCCGATGAACGGCTACCAGGTGATCCAGCAGATCGCTGAGCGCAGCGGCGGAGCCTGGAAGCCGAGCCCAGGCTCGGTGTACCCGACCGTCCAGCAGTTGGAGGACGAGGGGCTGGTCGAGGGCACCACCGACTCCTCCGGACGCCGGCTGCTGAGGCTCACCGAGGCCGGGGAGCGCTATGTCGCGGAGCACCCCGACGAGCTCGCAGACACCTGGCGTCCGTTCGCCGAGGGGGAGGACCCCGCCGAGACCCAGGACCTGAAACCGGTGATCGGCCAGGTGATGGCCGCGGTCTGGCAGGTGATGGTCTCGGGGACCCGGCAGCAGCAGGCCGAAGCAGCCGAGATCATGGCCGACACGAGGAAGCGGCTCTACGGCCTCCTGGCCGACGGTGACCCCGAGGAGCCGGGGTCATGACGCGGCCTGGTTACTCCACCGGCGCCGGACCCGAGGTCAGGATCGGCGACGCCGAGCGCGAGCAGGCGGTCAGCAGCCTGGGCGAGCACTACCTCGCCGGTCGACTGACCAAAGACGAGTACGACGAGCGGGCGTCGGCGGCCTGGGCCGCCAGGACGGCTGCCGGCCTGGCGCCGCTCTTCCGGGACCTGCCGCAGGTCCCTCAGCAGCCGAGTGTCAAGGCCGTGACGTCGACCCGCGAGCGTCCTCGCCGTCGGCGCCGCGTCCGGATGTTCCCGCTGGTGGTGCTCTTCGTCCTCGTAATGGCCCTCACGCCGCTCTCCCTGCCGTGGTGGGGCTGGCTGATCCTGGGCTGGCTCTGGTTCAGCGGCATGTTCGCCGGGGCCTGTGCCTGGGGCCGCCGCCACTCCTAAATGAGCGGAAGCTGCTTGGCCGACCGCGGCAGGTGCGCATAGCCCAGACGTACGGCGTGCTCGAGCACCTTGAGGTCGTACGGCCAGTTCGCCGCGCCGAGCGCGTCCGCGAGCGGCACCCCTCGTGAAGCAAGGTCGCGGATGGTCTCGGCGACCACCCCTTGGTCGGCTCGCTGGCTCGCGACGTACGACTGGTCGACGGGGTCGCCGTGCCCGGGGACCACAACGGACCTTGCCGAGAGCAGGTCCGCGAGCAGGTCGAGCGTGACCGGCCACTCCAGAGGGAACGAGTCCTCCCCGTACGCCGGAGGGGCGCCCTGCTCCACCAGATCGCCCGCGAAGAGCACGTCTACGTCGGCGACCCGCACCACGGTGTCGCCGGCTGTGTGGCCTCGCCCGGGGTGCAGCAGTTCGACGAACCGGTCGCCAAGGTCGATGGCGGCCACTGACGAGAAGGTCCGCTCCGGTACGACGATGCGCGACCCTTCCCGCGGCTCCATGGTCTCGATGACAGCGGCGGCCCCCTCGTGCGCATAGATCGGCGCGGTGAACGTGGCGTTGCCGAGAACGTGGTCCCAGTGGTCGTGGGTGTTCACCACCGCGACGACCTCGCCGGGGAGGCCGGCGGCGAGCGTGCGGGCGGCCTCCTCCGACCACAAGGTGTCGATCACGAGCAGGCCGAGCTCTCCGCCGACGACGCCGACGTTGACGTCGAGGTACTCGTGACGTGCGACCCAAACCCGATCTGCGACCTCATCCACGGACCAGACCCTAGTACGATTGGCACTCGAACCACGTGAGTGCCAGGAAGGAGGCGGGGACATGGTCGAGGACCGGAAGCTCGCCGTCCTGCGCGCGATCGTGGAGGACTACGTCTCCACCCAGGAGCCCGTCGGCTCCAAGACCCTAGTCGAACGGCACCAGCTCGGGGTCTCCTCGGCCACGGTGCGCAACGACATGGCCGCTCTGGAGGAGGACGGGCTGATCGCCCAGCCGCACACGAGCGCCGGGAGGATCCCGACCGAGAAGGGGTATCGGCTCTTCGTCGACCGGCTCAGCCAGGTCAAGCCGCTGACCAGCGCGGAGAAGCGTGCGATCACCACGCTCCTCGAGGGTGCGGTCGACCTCGACGACGTGGTCCAGCGCAGTGTCCGGCTGCTTGCACAGCTGACCCGTCAGGTCGCGATCGTCCAGTACCCGGTCCTGTCGCGCTCGAGCGTCCGCCACGTCGAGCTCGTCACGCTCTCGTCCACCCGGCTGCTTCTCGTGCTCATCTTGTCCACCGGCAGAGTCGAGCAGCGCATCGTCGAGCTGCCCGCACCGGTCGGCGACGACCACGTCGCGACCCTGCGGTCGCGGCTCAACCACGCCGTCGTAGGAGAGCCCCTCATCGACGCGGCCGAGCGACTCGCCGCCCTGCCGGACACGTTCGACCACACCAACCGGACCGCCGTCTCCCTGACCGTCGCTGCTCTGGTCGCCGCGATCAGCGACCATCGGTCCGACGAGCGGGTCGTAGTCGGTGGCACCGCGAACCTGGCCCAGTTCGGCGACGGGTTCGAGGTGTCGATCAGGCCGCTCCTAGAGGCCCTCGAGGAGCACGTCGTGCTCCTCCGGCTGCTGGGCGAGGCCACCTCGCCGTCAACCGTCACCGTCCGGATCGGATCCGAGATCCCCTACGAGGGGCTCGGCGGCACCTCTGTCGTTGCTACCGGGTACGGGCCGGCCGAGGAGTCCTTCGGGACCCTGGGCATCGTCGGTCCTACCCGCATGGACTACCCGGGGACGATGGGCAGCGTGCGCGCCGTGGCGCGCTACCTGTCCAAGATCCTCGATGAAGGATGACCTGACCCGATGACAGCTCAGATGACAGGAACCCCGTGAGCCAGGACCCCTACGAGACCCTGGGCGTCAGCCGGGATGCCGACGCGGACACGATCAAGAAGGCCTACCGCAAGCTTGCCCGCCAGCTGCACCCGGACGTGAACCCGGACCCTGCGACGCAGGAGCGGTTCAAGGACGTCACGCGCGCCTACGAGGTGCTCAGCGACCCTGAGAAGCGGCGGCTGTTCGACCTCGGCGGCGACCCCTTCGGCGCCAGCGGCGCCGGGTTCGGCGGTGCCGGCGCGGGGTTCTCCTTCACAGACATCATGGACGCGTTCTTCGGCGGCGGTGGCGGCGCTGGTGGCGGCGGCACCGGGCGCGGGCCCCGCCCTCGGGTACGGCGCGGGCAGGACGCTTTGATCCACGTGGACATCGAGCTCGCCGAGGCGGCCTTCGGCACCACTCGTGAGATCAAGGTCGACACCGCCGTGCTCTGCAACGTGTGCACCGGGAGCGGCGCAGCGCCCGGCTCGCGACCGGTCCAGTGTGAAACCTGTCATGGACGCGGCGAGGTGTTCCAGACCCAGCGGTCGTTCCTCGGCGAGATCCGCACCCTGCGTCCGTGCGCCGCCTGCCGCGGTTTCGGCTCGATCATTCCGGAGCCCTGCCGCGAGTGCGCAGGCGACGGCCGGGTGCGTTCCCGCCGGACCCTGACCGTCAAGATTCCAGCCGGAGTGGACGCCGGTACCCGGGTTCAGCTCTCCGAGCAGGGCGAGGTCGGGCCGGGCGGTGGCCCAGCCGGCGACCTGTACGTCGAGCTTGGGGTCAGCGCGCACCCCATCTACGTCAGGCAGGGGCGCAACCTGCACGCGTCGGTCACCATCCCCATGACGGCCGCAGCTCTAGGCACGTCCCTCTCGCTGCCGACACTCGAGGCCGACCTGGAGGGTGGCGCCGAGCCCGCCTCGGTGCCTCTGAACATCCGGCCCGGCACTCAGTCGGGTTCCGAGATCACCCTCCCCGGGCTCGGCGTACCGTCGCTGCGCGGAACTGGTCGTGGAGACGTGGTCGTGCAGGTCATCGTCGAAACGCCTACGCGCCTCGACGAACGCCAGGAGGAGCTGCTGCGCGAGCTGGCCGCGCTCCGTGACGAAGAGCAGCCCGAGGGCACCTTCGGTCCGCAGCACAAGTCGGTCTTCAACCGGCTGCGCGACGCGTTCGGTCCCCGATGAGCCTTGCCACGTTCGTTCACGACGGGGTCGCCGGGCTCGAGGTCGGGCAGGTCGTTTCTCTCGACGGCGCTGAAGGGCACCATGCCGTGACAGTTCGCCGGATCCGGCCGGGCGAGCAGATCGCTCTCACCGACGGCAGGGGAACGACCGCCGTGGTCACCGTCACCGACGCGGCCGGGCGGTCCCTGAACGCCACGGTGGAGTCGATCAGCACCCTTCCGGCCGAGGCGCAGCGCGTCGTCGTCGTCCAGGCGATCCCGAAGGGCGACCGCGGTGAGCTGGCCGTCGAGATGCTGACCGAGGTCGGGGTGGACGTGATCGTCCCCTGGGCGGCTTCCCGATCGGTCGCCCGGTGGCGTCCGGACCGGGCGGAGAAGTCCCTGGCCAAGTGGCGCTCGGCGGCTCGAGAGGCTGCCAAGCAGGCACGCCGGTCATGGTTTCCGGAGGTGACCGAGCTGGCCACCACCGAGGACGTGACGGCCCTTCTCGCCGGGGCTGGTGTCCCCGTCGTCCTGCATGAGGCGGCCTCGGGCCCGCTGGCCGATATCCCGATTCCCGGACGGGCGGAGATCGTGATCGTCGTCGGTCCCGAGGGTGGCATCTCCGACGACGAGCTGGCGGCCTTCGCGAGCGTCGGCGCCGAGCCGGTCCGGATGGGGTCGTCGGTGCTGCGATCGTCGACCGCCGGAGTCGCGGCGGCGGCCGCGCTGCTCTCCCGCACTCCACGCTGGCGCTGACCCGGCCCGCCTCAGGAGCGCAGAAAGCCCTCGACCGCCGCCACCTCGGTGTCGAGCTCAGATCGCTCGCCGGTCGTCAGCGAGCGGAACAGGGCAACGTCGACTGTCCCCGAGGGGGTCTGCCACCACGTGCCCTCCAGCCAGCCGTCAACGAACACAGTTGCTCCCACGCCACCATTGCTGCCCATCCACCGCTTGCGGTTGTGGGGCACGGTGACCCGGTCACGCCCCGCATGGGAGAGCCAGACGTTGTCATACCGGCCGAGCAGCCGCACCGGGGACGGTTCGTCTGCGCTGGCCAGGGTCAGATCGGCGAGATCCCACAGCTCCTTGCCCTGTTCATCGGAGAGTCGGACCAGCTCGTCGCCCAACGACGCGAAGACCCGGCGCATGCCGGTGGCGCCGGACCACGCGGTCACGTCGGCGGGGTTGGCCGGGCCGAAAGCGCGCAGGTAGCGGCGGACGATCTCGTCGGGGTGCGGCTCTCGCAGGTCCGAGCTGAGCCAGGTCTCCAGAGTCTCGTACACCTGTCTACCCGACTGTTGCCACAGCCCGCGTGGCGGGACCTGGACCAGCGGTACGAGCGACTTGGCGATGTTGCCGCAGTCGCTGGGCGAGTGATCGGGTAAGGCCTCGCAGAGGAGCTCGCCGAGTTGCTTGACCGGAAGCGGCCCCCCAGCCAGAGCGTTGCGGGTGCTGGCGGCCAGTTCGTCGTACCGGTCGGGCGGGAGATCGCGCCCCCACTGCGCCGACTTGATCAGCCGCGTCAGTAGCGGCTGGGTGAAGGGTCGGAGCAGCAGAGCGTCCTGGGCCGACAGGAGGTGGATCGTCCCCCGCATCGCGAGCAGGCGGACGGCTTGGCGTGACTGCAGCGCGTCGGACAGCTGTGCGGGCTCGAAGCTGCGCAGTCGTGCGAAGACCGACAGGTACGGCGGCAGCACCTCCTGGGCCTGCAACCCGAGCAGGTGGTCGACGAGCTCGAGCGGCGGCAGGTCCACCCGTGCGAGCAGGTGCTGGCGCTGCAGGAGGGTGCGGTTCAGGACCGATCTGGTGATCACGCCTCGAACCTAGAACGGCCCACCGACAGCGGCGTCAGCCGATGGTGATGTCGCGCGTGTCGAAGTCCGGCCCGCTGCCTTCGCCGCCGGAGGGGTCGTCCTCGCTGACCACCAGGGTGTAGTCGCCGGGGGGGACGTCGGGGAGCTGGAAGGAGTACGGCGCCATGGTGTAGGCCCCGGCTGCTGTGGTGAACCCCGTCTCGACGACCGTGTCTCCCTGCCGGAGCTCCCAGGTCACGTTCGCCTCGAAGGAGTTCGCGAGCCCCTCGACCTCGCTGCCCTGGGAGACCTGGGCGCCGTCGCTGGGCGTGTTGATCCAGACGTGGGCCAGGACGGCGTCATCCTCGGAACTGGCCACCGGCTCGGTCGCGGGCTCGCCGAGCAGGCTCTCGACCGGCTCGCCGTTCACCAGGAACCGCACCGGTGCCCGACCGACCTTGAGCGCGCCTTGCGCGGTGCGCACCAGCTGTTCTAACGCCAGTGACGCGGTCGCGGGATCCAGGCTGGACGGCCGGTCCCGGAGCTTCTCGGGGTCGCCCTCGAGGTCGAGCGTGACCAGGCTTCCATCTCCGGTTACCGAGGTCGCCCGGACACCCGTGGTCTTCCATGGACTCTGGTAGTCGGCGTCGAGGCCGCCGCTGATCGCGACGTTCACCGCGGCGTCGGCGACATTCTCGCCCCGAGCCGGGAGGAACTCCCGGAACAAGCGCGGGCCGCGCTCCGTCTCGCCCAGGTAGTAGGCCGCGACGGTGAACGTGGACTCCTCAGGCGGCTTCTGCTCGCTCGGAGTCGTCTCGGTCTCCGACGGAGTCCCGGACGTGGGGTCCCCGGAAGCCGGGACGCCGTCGTTGTCTGCCAGCAGGCGTACGACGCCCAAGGTCACCACGACCGCCAGCACTGCGCCGACGATGCCCCAGAGCCAGGAGCGGTTGTTGCCCATGTCAGTCCCTCACTTGATCGTGATCTGCTTGTCGTCCTGCGGCGGGCCGTTTCCTTCGCCTCCGCTGGGGTCGCTTCCCTGCACCACCAGGGTGTAGCGGCCCGGCGGCACCTGCGGTAGGTCGAAGGTGAACTCAGTGAACTCGTCGAAGGCGCCTGGCAGCGTACCGAACCCCTCCTCGACGAGGGTCTCACCCTGCGTGAGCTGCCAGGTGTAGGTGGCCTCGAACAGGTGGTGTGCCTCTCCTTTGACCGTGAAGCCGTTGGGGACCGTGGCGCCGTCCGCGGGCTCGGTGATCGCGACGGGCGCGATGGTGTCGAGCCTCGGCGCGGCCGCGAGCGGTTCCTGGGTCGCAACGCCGAGCAGCGAGTACGCCGGGTTGCCGTCCACCAGGAACTGCACGGGAGTGGCCTGGTGGGACCCCGGCTGCCCACTTGCGGTCGCGAGCGCGTCCTGGACGGTGTAGATCAGTTGCTCCACCGCGGCGGCGGCTTCGCCCTGCGACATCCCGCGGGGGCGGGAGGCGAGGGCCTCCGGGTCGCCGCGCAGGCTGAGCTGGATCGTTCCCGAGACCAGGTCGACCCGGTCCGCGGTCGCCCCGAGGTCGGCGAAGGGCGCCCGGTAGTCGGGGTCGGCCGAGGGACCGGAGAGCGCAGCATCGACGGCCTGCCGCACGACGTCGTGGGGCGGCTCGACCTGGACGGTCTCCGGGAAGAGGACGTACCGGCCGGCGGTCTCGCCGACGAAGTACACCGGCAGGGGGATTGTCTCGACACGGGTCGGGGTGGGCGGGACGGCGATCCCGCCATCGGGTCCGGCCCCCGGCGTGTCGAGCCACGCGACGGCTGTGATGGTCGCGGCGACCCCGGCCGCTGCCCCGGCCAGGCCCCAGGCCCAGCTGCGACCGGGGGGGCGCTTCTGGGTTCGCGCCTGGATCCGGGTCAGGGCGTGTCCCGGCTCGACATCGTCGACCGCGTCCTCGAGTGCCTGCCGCACCCAGTCGTCGTCGGTCATGGCCGGTCCTCCAGAAGGGTGCGAAGCGTTGCGGCTCCCCTTGAGGCGTGGCTCTTCACCGCGCCGCGCGAGATGCCGAGGGTTTCGGCGATGGTTGCCTCGTCCAGGTCCAGGTAGTACCGCAGCACCATCACCTCACGTTGGCGGGACGGGAGCTTGCCCAGGGCCCCGAGGACCGCCTGGCGGCGTTCACTGACCAGGGCGCTCTCGTCCGCACCGGGCGCCAGGGCCGATGCCGCATCGGGCTGCGAGGCGACGTACCGGCTTGCCACGCCCCGCCGTCGCAGTACCGACCGCGAGCGGTTGACCACCGTCTGCCGCAGGTAGGCGAGCCCCTTCTCGGGCTCGCGCAGTGACCGCCAGCGCCCGTGCATCGCGACGAACGAGTCCTGCACGACCTCCTCGGCCGTCTCCGGGTCGCGGACGAGCAGAACCGACAGTCGGACCAGCTGTCGGTAGTGCGAGGCATACAGCTGTTCGACTGCGTTGTCGGCGTCCCAGGCGGTGGAGACGGGCCTGTCCCTTCGAGCGAGTGAGATGGTCAGGGCAGTCACGCTAGTTGCACGCCCGGGTTCCGCGTCAGGTTTACCCAGCGTTCTGGGTAACCTCGTCAGGTGACCGACTGCCTGTTCTGCCAGTTCGTCTCGGGGGCGCTGACCCCCGACGTCGTCCACGAGACCGAGACCACGCTGGCCTTCCGCGATATCAACCCGCAGGCGCCTACCCACGTGCTCGTGGTCCCCAAGACCCACCAGCCCGATGCCGCGGCACTGGCCGCAGCCGAGCCCGGTGTGCTAGTCGACCTTCTGACTGCGGCCGCTGCCGTGGCGGAGCAGGAGAACCTCGGCGCCGGCTACCGCCTCGTGTTCAACACCGGCGCCGAAGCCGGTCAGACCGTCTTCCACGTGCACTGCCATGTGTTGGGCGGTCGGCCGATGACCTGGCCCCCTGGCTAGCTGCCCTCCTGGCTAATTGCTGGGAGCCCGCCGCCTGCGCTCCCGTAGCATGGGGTCCAGTCCCATCGACAGACACCGGAGGCCGGCCACCAAGCCGATATGAGCTACGACGACTATCCCTTGCACACCATCGTGGTGCCCAACAGCATCAACATGGTGTCCCTGCTCGGACCGAGTGACGAGCATCTCGCACTGATCGAGCAGGCCTTCTCCGCCGACGTCCATGTGCGCGGCAACCAGATCACCCTTCGCGGCGAGTCCGCCGAGGTCGCGCTCGCCGAGAGGCTCCTCGACGAGCTGGTCACGATCATCCGAACCGGCCAGGGCATCACGCCAGAGACCGTCGAGCGAGCCGTGGGCATGCTTCGCGCCGAGACCAACGAGCGGCCCGCCGACGTACTCAGCCTGAACATCCTGTCCAACCGTGGTCGGACGATCCGTCCCAAGACGCTCAACCAGAAGCGGTACGTCGACGCCATCGACAAGCACACGATCATCTTCGCCATCGGCCCCGCAGGCACGGGCAAGACCTACCTCGCGATGGCGAAGGCGGTGCAGGCCCTGCAGAACAAGAGCGTCAACCGGATCATCCTTACCCGCCCAGCGGTGGAGGCGGGGGAACGGCTGGGGTTCCTGCCCGGCACCCTGAGCGAGAAGATCGACCCCTACCTGCGTCCTTTGTACGACGCGTTGCACGACATGCTCGACCCGGAGACGATCCCGAAGCTGCTGGCGGCCGGAACCATCGAGGTCGCGCCGTTGGCGTACATGCGCGGACGCACCCTGAACGACGCGTTCATCATCCTGGACGAGGCGCAGAACACCTCGCCCGAGCAGATGAAGATGTTCCTTACCCGTCTCGGCTTCGGGTCGAGGATGGTGGTCACCGGCGACGTGACCCAGGTCGACCTGCCCACCGGCATCAAGAGCGGGCTTCGGGTGGTCGAGGGGATCCTGGACGGCATCAAGGACGTCTCGTTCAACCGGCTGACCAGCCACGACGTCGTACGCCACAAGCTGGTGGGCCACATCGTCGCCGCGTACGACGAGTTCGAGGCGCGGCGTGACGCCGAGGTCCCCGGAATCGGGAAGGGCCGCCCGGTATGAGCATCGAGGTGCTCAACGAGTCCGGCGCGCAGGTCAACGAGCAGGCGCTGGCGGCCCTGAGCAGGTTCGTGATGGATCGGCTGCGCGTGCATCCGCAGGCCGAGCTCTGCATCAAGGTCGTCGACGAGGCGACCATCGCGACGCTCAACGAGCAGTGGATGGACAAGGAAGGCCCGACCGACGTGCTGGCCTTTCCGATGGACGAGCTGAGACCGGGTCTGGTCAACGAGGACCCCGAGGACGGCGTCCTGGGCGACCTCGTGCTGTGTGCCGCCGTCGCCGAGCGGCAGGCCAGCGAGGCCGGTCATGCGGCCGCCGACGAGATCGACCTGCTCACCGTGCACGGCATCCTGCACCTGCTCGGCTACGACCATGGGGAGCCCGAAGAGCACCGTGAGATGTTCGGCCTGCAGGCACGTCTGCTCGCGGAGTGGCAAGGTGTCTCACGTGGAAACCCAGTCGAATGAGCCAGGAAGCCTTTAGGTGAGCGGACAAGATACCTGGCTGCTCGTGGCTGCCGCGCTCCTCGTCGTGCTCGCGGGAGTCTTCAGCAGCATCGACGCCGCCCTGGCTTCGTTCTCCAAGGTGAGGGCCGAGGAGCTCGTCGCAGAAGGCAGGAGCGGCGCCAAACGCCTCCTGGAGATCATCGAGGACCCGGCGCGCTACCTGAACACCGCACTGCTCATCCGGATGCTCCTGGAGATCACCGCGATCGTGCTGGTCGCCGAGGTCTTCATCGGGCTTCTGGACCAGCGTTGGCTCTTCGTGGTGGTCACCGCGGGAGTGATGCTGCTGGTGTCCTTCGTGGTCATCGGCGTCGCACCCCGGACGGTAGGACGCCAGCACTCGCAGCGGGTGGCCCTGGCCGGAGCCGGGCTCGTGCACGCCATCACCAGCGTGCTCGGCCCGCTACCCCAGATGCTCATCCTCGTCGGCAACGCCATCACGCCCGGCAAGGGCTTCTCCGAAGGCCCGTTCGCGACCGAGGCCGAGCTGCGTGAGCTGGTCGACCTCGCCGAGGCCAGCCAGGTGATCGAGTCCGGCGAGCGGGAGATGATCCACTCCGTCTTCGAGCTCGGCGACACCATCGTTCGTGAGGTGATGGTTCCGCGAACTGACGTGGTCTTCATCGAACGGCACAAGACCCTCCGCCAGGCCATGTCGCTCGCCCTGCGCAGCGGGTACTCGCGGATCCCTGTCGTGGGAGAGAACCTCGACGACGTCGTCGGGTTCACCTACCTCAAGGACCTCACCAAGCGGGTCTTCGACAAGCACGAGGCGGAGCAGACCGAACACGTCGACTCGGTAATGCGGCCCGTGCTCTACGTGCCCGACTCCAAGCCGGTCGACGACCTGCTGCGCGAGATGCAGGCGGAGCGCAAGCACGTGGCCATCGTCGTCGACGAGTACGGCGGCACCGCCGGGCTCGTCACGATCGAGGACGTGCTGGAGGAGATCGTCGGCGAGATCACCGATGAGTACGACGAGGCGGAGGTCGAGGTCGAACGGCTCTCCAACGGCTCCTGCAGGGTCTCCTCCAGGTTCCCCGTGGACGATCTCGAGGAGATCACCGGCATCGCGATCGTCGACGACGACGTCGACAGCGTGGGGGGCCTGATGGCCAAGCATCTGGGCCGGGTTCCGATTGCCGGCTCCGTCGTCGAGTGCGACGGGCTGAGGTTCGAGGCGGAGGCTCCACTGGGTCGCCGCAACCGAATCGGCGCGGTTCTGATCAGCAAAGTCGAGCCTGCGCTCTTCGATGCGGACAAGGATGCGTCCCCCGAGGCATCATGAGCGGTGTGAGTCGCGACGAGAAGTCGGTAGCCACCGCTACCGCGCTGGCTGTCTGCGTACTCTGCTATGTCGTGGGCGCCCTCCTGCTGGCCGGTCTCGGCTCGCTGCTCCACTTCAGCGACGACGTCTCAGTGGCGCTGTCGGTGCTCTTGCTCATCGGCTCGGCGATGGCTGCACTCGTCATCATGCTCCGGGACCGGAGCCGGCGTACCTGACAGCCCGCCGGCGGCATAACCTTGCGCGCATGGCCATCGAGCTGACCAACCCTGAGGACGTCAAGATCGTCACTCTCGCGCGGTCCGCGCGCGCCCGCACCCGCGCCCACGAGGGAGCTTGTGTCCGAGACACCGACGGCCGCACGTACGCCGGAGCGACCGTCGCCTTGGTGTCCCTGCAGATCACCGCGGTCGGCGTCGCCGTGGCGATGGCGGTCTCCAGCGGGGCGACGGGTCTGGAGGCCGTTGCCGTCCTGGGCTCCGAGGTCGTCAGCGACGTGGATCTGGCGATCGTGCGGGAGTTCGCCGGCGCGGGGGTCCCCGTCTTCGTGGTCGCGGCGAACGGCCGTGTCGTCGACCAGGTCACCTCTTAGGTCCGCGCAGATGACTCGACCGACGGCCAAGGAGCTCATGCTCGCCGGCGAGCTCTACCTGGCTGACGATCCAGAGCTCGTCGAGGCAAGCAGGCGGGCGATGCGGCTGACCGAGGCCTACAACAAGACCTCGGCCGACGAGCGGGACGAGCGGCGCAGGCTCCTGGAGGAGCTGCTCGGACAGATCGGTGAGGAGGTGCATCTCAGGCCGCCCCTGCACGTCGACTACGGCGAGCACATCAGCATCGGCTCTGGGACGTTCGCGAACTTCGGTCTGGTGGCTCTCGACGTCAACCCGATCGTGATCGGCAGGGACTGCCAGCTCGGCCCGAACGTCCAGCTGCTGACAGCCCTGCACCCTGTCCAGCCCGACCAGCGCCGTACGAAGTGGGAGTCGGGTAAGCCGATCACGATCGGTGACAACGTCTGGCTCGGTGGTGGAGTCATCGTCTGCCCAGGTGTGACCATCGGTGATGACACGGTCGTCGGTGCCGGGGCGGTGGTGACCAGGGACCTGCCGGCCGCGGTGGTGGCATTGGGCAACCCGGCTCGCGTGGTCAGGTCCGTGCACGAGTAGGGGGACGGCGTAGTCTCCAGATATGCAGCCATTCAGGCTGCCCACTAGGGAGCCCTCGATGGCTGACAAGTCGCCTCGCCAGAGCATGTCCAAGAAGGCCGGAAAGTCTCTGAAGGAGAAGCGTGCTGACAAGCACGCCAAGGCAGCGTCCAAGTCCAGCGTGGACGAGACGCTTCACCCCAGCAAGAAACGCTGAGCACAGGTGGCTCGGGCGGAATAGGGGAGGCGTTCGCCCGCTGGAGTCGCTAAGTTGGAAGGGTGAACGGGACTGTCGGCTGGGGGGCCCACGAGGCTGCGGTGCGCCGCCTGGTCGAGTCGTACGCAGCGATTCCCCAAGGCTCTCCGATTCGCCTGGCCAAGAAGACCTCGAACCTCTTCCGTGCTCGCACCGCCACCGACGCGCCCGGGCTCGACGTCACGGGCCTTCGCGGAGTGGTCGAGGTCGACGTAGTCGGCCGTACTGCTGACGTCCAGGGCATGTGCACCTACGAGGACCTTGTCGATGCGACCCTGCCGTACGGCCTGATCCCGCTCGTCGTACCGCAGCTGCGCACGATCACTCTGGGCGGCGCCGTGACCGGTCTCGGCATCGAGTCCACGTCCTTCCGCAACGGTCTGCCGCACGAGTCGGTCATCGAGATGGACATCCTGACCGGGGCCGGCTCGCTGGTCACTGCGAGGCCCGGCGATGCCCTCTTCGACGCCTTCCCCAACTCCTACGGCTCGCTGGGCTACGCGACCAGGCTCACCATCGAGCTGGAGCAGGTCGAGCCGTACGTAGCGCTACGCCACGTCCACTTCGACGACCTGGACAGTGTCGCCAAGGCGATCGCTGTGGTGACCGAGACGGGGGAGTGGGACGGCGTTCGGGTGGACGGCATCGACGGTACGGCGTTCGCCCCCACCGAGTGCTACCTGACTCTGGCCAGCTGGACCGGCGAGCGCTCCCCGACGAGCGACTACACCGGGATGCAGCCGTACTTCCAGTCGATCCAGCAGCGCGAGACCGACCACCTCACGACGTACGACTACCTGTGGCGCTGGGACACCGACTGGTTCTGGTGCAGCGGAGCTTTCGGGCTCCAGAACCCGCGAGTCCGGCGGTGGTGGCCGCGGCGCTACCGGCGCAGCGACGTCTACCACAAGCTGGTCGGGCTCGAGCAGCGCTACGGCATCGGCCGGCGCATCGACCAGCGCAAGAAGCTGCCTGAGCGTGAGCGGGTCATCCAGGACATCGAGGTCCCCGTCGACCGGCTCGCCGAGTTCCTGCGGTGGTTCGACGAAGCGATCGGCATGCGGCCGGTCTGGCTGTGCCCGCTGCGGCTGCGTGGCGACAAGACATGGCCGACCTACCCGCTCCACGTCGGGACGCCGTACGTCAACGTCGGGTTCTGGGGCACGGTCTTCATCGAGCCCGGCGCCCAGGACGGCGACAAGAACCGCGCGGTGGAGGCCAAGGTCACCGAGCTGGGCGGGCACAAGTCCCTCTACTCCGATGCGTACTACGACCGAGCCACCTTCGACTCCCTGTACGGAACCGCCAACCTGACGGCGGTGAAACAATCCTTCGACCCGGAGGGCAGGCTGACCGGGCTGTATGAGAAAGCGGTGAGACACGGATGAGCATGACCATCGGCGGGGCGATCGAGCGACTGATGGCCCACCACGGCGTCCCCTACCGGTTCACGGCCTACGACGGGAGCAGCGCGGGTCCGCGAGACTCCGACATCCACGTCCACCTCAAGAACGAGCGCGGTCTTTCGTACCTGCTGACCGCGCCGGGCGACCTCGGCATGGCCCGCGCGTACGTCATGGGCGACATCGAGGTCCAGGGCATCCATCCTGGTGACCCGTACGACGCGCTCGTGCACATGAAGAACAACCTCACCTTCACGCTGCCGGGCCCCATCGAGCTGGCCAAGATCGTGGCTGGCCTCGGTCTCTCCCACCTGGTGCCGCCGCCGGTGCCGCCGCAGGAGCACCTGCCGCGCTGGCGCAGGATCGTCGAGGGCGCCCGCCACTCGAAAGCACGCGACGCCGAGGTCATCTCACACCACTACGACGTCTCCAACCGCTTCTACGAGCTGGTTCTGGGGCCGTCGATGACCTACACCTGCGCGGTCTACCCGACTGCGGAGGCAACGCTCGAGGAGGCGCAGGCCGCCAAGTACGACCTGGTCTGCCGCAAGCTCGATCTTCAGCCCGGCCAGCGCCTGCTCGATATCGGCAGCGGCTGGGGCGGGATGGTCCGCTACGCGGCCAAGCACTATGGCGTCCACGTCATCGGCGTGACGCTCTCCCAGGAGCAGGCGCTCTGGGCCGAGGCCGCGATCAAGGACGAGGGACTGGACGAGGTGGCCGAGGTGCGCTTCGGCGACTACCGGGACATCGCCGAGACCGGCTTCGACGCCCTGAGCTCGATCGGCCTGACCGAGCACATCGGGGTGAAGAACTACCCGGCGTACTTCGGCTACATCAAGGACAAGCTCGTGCCCGGAGCTCGCGTGCTGAACCACTCGATCACCCGGTGGACCAACAGGTCGCTGCAGACCGGCGCGTTCATCGACCGGTACGTATTCCCCGACGGGGAGCTGACGGGCTCGGGCAAGATCATCACCGAGATGCAGGAGGCGGGACTCGAGGTGCGCCACGCGGAGAACCTGCGTGAGCACTACGCCAGGACCTGTGCTGCCTGGGGCCAGAACCTCGTCGACCACTGGGACGAGTGTGTGGCCGAGGTAGGGGAGGGTACAGCGAAGGTTTGGGGCATCTACCTGGCCGGCGCCCGGATCGGCTTTGAGTGGAACGAGATCCAGCTGCACCAGGTGCTCGGGGTCGTGACGGACGAGCGTGGGGTGGCTGACTTCCCGCTGCGCCCGACCTGGCTCAGCTGAGCGTCCGCAGCATTTCTCGCCTCGGCGCGTAACCTGAGCGACTCCTCGTGCGATTACGGCACCGAACCACTGTTCGGTAGGTATCCCAACGAGAGGTCCTCATGGCTGACAGGAAGCGCTCCACACGAATCGCAGTCGCCGGAGCAGCGCTTGGTACAGGCATCGCACTGGTGGGGGTTGGCGCAGCGGTCGCCCAGGCCGGCCACGATCCGGCCGAGAACGGCAACCACACCGGCTGGAGCAAGCTCCACGAGAACCCCAACAACGGCAAGCACCTTGGTTGGGACCAGCACGGTCAGCACGGCGGTGCGCCGGCGATCGAGGACGCAGAGTCGGCGACCAAGGCCGAGAAGCGGGCCGCCAAGCTGGTCGAGAAGGCCGAGAAGGCCGACGCGAAGGCGGCGAAGAAGGCCGAGAAGGCTGCGGCGAAGGCGGCCAGGCCGATAAGGCTGAGTCCGCCCACGGCGAGGCTGGCGAGGACCACGGCGAGGCTGGCGAGGACCACGGCAGGGCCGGCGAGAAGGGCCGGGGTGCAGAGAAGGGCCAGGCCGGCGACGACCACGGCAAGGCCGGCGGCGACCACGGCAAGGCCAAGCAGAGGGGCTGACCCCAAGACTCACGCCGCCTATTGGCGTGACCATGACGAGCGGGTCGGCGCGGTGCAACCCCCTCCGCAACGCGTCGGCTCGTTTCGTCTGACTGCACCTCGTGTGCAGGGCAAGATGTTCTAGTGGATCTGACCGAGTCGACCGTCGCGGACGCCAGTTCCGGCAGCAGCGACGCGGTCAGCACGATCTACCGAGTGCTCGCTCCCAAGGTGATGGGCTATCTCAGGGCCCGCGGAGCCGAGGATCCGGAAGGTCTGACGAACGAGGTCTTTCTGGCTGTGATTCCGAGACTGACCGGACTCGTCGGAGGGGCGGCGGGGCTACGGACGCTGGTGTTCTCCGTGGCACACGCGAGGTACGTCGACGAGACGCGACGACGGTCACGCAGGCCGACACAGACTTCCTACGAACAGGAGTATGACGACAGGATGACTCCGTCCGCCGAAACGGTGGCCATCGAGTCGACCAGCTCGGCAGACCTGGTGGGTCTGCTGGCCAACCTCGGGGAGGATCAGCGCAACGTGATCAGCCTGAGGGTCCTGGGTGACCTGTCGCTGGAGCAGACCGCGCAGGTGCTGGAAAAGTCCGTCGGAGCCGTGAAGCAGCTCCAACGCAGGGGACTGGAGAGGCTGCGCAAGATCGTCGACGCAGGCGAGTGAACCCGGATGAAGGAGAAGGATCCCATCGAGGACATGGTCACCGAGTCAGAACTGGACCCGGCCGAGTACACAGCCGTCGTCGACGTCTTGTCGGCGCTGCGCGTCCTGGTGCCCGAACAGGCTCCGGAGCCGTCTGCTGCCCTGGTGGCGCTGCTCTCCGCTGGCGCTGCGGCCCCGTTGGCGGCGGCTCGCTCTCGACGGCGCGCCGTCCTCTTGTCCGCCGTCCTGGCATCCACCGTCTTCGTGGGGACCGGGGCCGCCGCAGCAGCCAACAGCCTGCCCGAGCCTGCGCAGCGGTTCCTCAACGAGTTCTCCGAGCGTTACCTCCCCTTCGAGTTCCCCCCGCCCGAGGAAAGCGTCCTGGATTCGCCGACCCTGCCGCGTGAGGCACCAGGCAAGGTGCCACCGAGCCGTACCGGCCACCTTGGTGGGACCGACGAGGGCCGGCACGTAGGTGGCGGCACGGGAGCGGGCAAGACCGGAAACCCCGGCAATCACAACGGATCACCGGGCGAGGAAGGCAAGTCCCCACCTCCCGCCAAGGGGAAGTCGGACCCTCCCGCCAAGGGGAAGTCGGACCCTCCCGCCAAGGGCAAGTCCGGGTCAACGCCGGCTCCGAGCGCTGGCAACGGCAAGTACCCACCGAAAGGGTCGAGCCGACCCGCCGATCCTGCGAACGGCCGCGCCAGCGGCTCCGGCGAAAAGCGCCTATAGCCTCCGCGGTGACCGGTCTCAGCAGGGCACTGACCGCACAGCGGTGAGGGCCGAGCGTGGGCGGCGAGAGTCACGGCTTGCCCGCCCGGGTGACACAATCGCGGAGTGTCTGACCCGAGCAAGCCCTTCGTCAGCGGCTTCGCCTGTTTCGTTGGCCGTCCCAACGCAGGGAAGTCGACGCTGACCAACGCCATCGTCGGCACCAAGATCGTGATCACCTCGTCACGGCCCCAGACGACGCGGACGGTGGTCCGGGGGATAGTCCACCGGCCCGATGCCCAGCTGGTCCTGGTGGATACCCCGGGCCTGCACAGGCCACGCACGCTGCTCGGCGAGCGCCTCAACGACCTCGTCACCGCGACTTGGGCCGAGGTCGACGTCGTTGCAGTCTGCTTCCCGTCTGACCAGAAGGTCGGACCGGGCGACCGGTTCCTGGTCAACGAGCTCGCGAAGGTACGCCGTACCGTCAAGTTCGCCGTGGCGACCAAGACAGACCTCGTCGCGCCCGAGCGAGTGGGCGAGCACCTGCTGGACATCGCGCGGCTGGGAGAGGAGACCAACACCGAGTGGGCCGAGATCGTCCCCGTCTCGGCCAAGTCCGGTGACCAGGTACAGCTGCTGGCCGACCTGCTCGTCGCGAGGCTACCGCCGGGCCCCGCGCTCTACCCCGACGGCGACCTGACCGACGCCCCCGAAGAGGCGATCGTGGCCGAGCTGATCCGTGAGGCAGCACTTGAAGGGGTGCGGGACGAGCTCCCGCACTCGATCGCCGTGGTCGTCGAGGAGATGGCCCTGCGCCCCGACCGGCCCGAGAACCGGCCCTTGCTCGACATCCATGCCAACCTCTACGTCGAGCGTGCGTCGCAGAAGGGCATCGTCATCGGGCACAAGGGCTCCCGGCTCAAGGCCGTCGGCACCGAGGCGCGGGCGGGCATTGAGAAGATGCTCGGCACACCGGTCTTCCTCGACCTCCACGTGAAGATCGCCAAGGACTGGCAGCGCGACCCCAAGCAGCTGCGGCGTCTCGGTTTCTAGCTGGGGGCCCAGCAGTAGCCGAATCGCTGGCCGGCCCTCCACTGCGCGCGGTCCGGCCACTCCCACCCGTAGGTGAACGTCAACGCGAAGTCCTGGAACTCGCGTGCCTGGTCCAAACAGTCGCTGTCCCCGGCCGCACGGACGGCCGTCGCACCCGGGTACCGCGCGCCGCCGTCGAGCTGGATCGTCGCTATGGCTCGCCACGAGTGCGGACGCTCGCAGAGCACCCGGTTGAAGCCCTCCGCGCCTGGCGCCGCGGTCCCGCACAGGCCGTAGCGGTCCCGACCGTCATCCCCGTCCAGCACGCCTCGGGGGGTCACGCCCTGCTGGCGGTGAAGCTGACTGTCGGTGTCGAACGCCACCAGGTCACAGCGGAACCATCGTGCTCCGGCGTCCGCTTCGGCCAACGTCGGGCTGAACCAGACCACGCGCAGCCGGCTGAGGTCCCGGTCCTCTTGTTCGCCCCCGACGTACGACGCGAAGCGCAGCGGGCAGGCCTGGGCAACCTGGCGCTTGACCCGGGAGGAGTCGACGGCCAGGGCGTGGCCGTCGACCACCAGCCTGAGCTTCCCGACATGGATGGTCTGAGCGCTGTGGCGCCGCGCGCAGGGGACCGAGCGGCTGCTGTTGGTCGGCTCCGTGAGCTGATCGAAGCTGAGTCGGTAGCACGCCCCGCGCGCCGGTGCGGGGGCGATCTTTCCCGGCTCGGAGACGTCAGCCGAGTCCGGGCTGGTGCGTGGCCCGGCGCTCGGCTCGGGGGAGGACTGCGAGCCCGAGCAGGCGGCCACCGCCACGAGCAGCAGTACGACGGCGAGGGCTCGCCTCACTGGTCTGTCTTCGCCCAGCAGATCGAGCGACGGTTCCCGGCGTCCCACTCACCCTTGTGGAACCAGGTGAACCCGAACTCGTAGTCCGTGACCGGATAGTTCAGGTATGCCCCGACCTGGTCGGAGCAGAAGTCACGCGTCTTGACCTTGCTGACCCGGTCGCCGGGGTACTCGTCACCGGGCTTGCCCAGCACCACGGTCGCGATCGCACGCCAGTCGTGGGGCTCAGTGCAGGGGACCTTGACCGACCCGCTCACGGTGGGACCTTCGGCGCAGACCATCCAGCGGTCGTCGGGACGCCCGAGCAGGACCCCCTCGGCGGTGACCGGAAGCTCGACGAAGCGCTTGGACTGCTCCCCGCCGCCGATCACGTCACAGCGGAACCACCGTGCCCCCTTCTTCCAGCCCTTGGCGGACGGCCGGAACCAGGCCCAGGTCAGCGTGGACCTCTTCACCAGGCTCTCGTCTCCGCCGAGGAACTCCATGAAGCCGCTCTGGCAGACGTCGTAGGCGAAGGCACCGAGCTTGTCGTCGTCCAGGTCCGCGTCGTCGTACTCGCTGGGGAAGGTGCTGACCAGGAAGGTCTCGGCCGTGTGCGGCTGATCGCAACCGACCGGGTCGGTGTCGTTCGTGGGGCTTCTGATCTCCTCGGGGACCAGTGCCCGACAGGCGCCCACCGCTGGCCTCGCCAGGGAGTCCGAGGGTGAGTCGCCTTTGGCGACGCCACAGGCAGTGGTCCCGAGGAGGAGCACGGTAGACACCAGGGTGGCGGCGGTGCGGATAGACAACGAAACGGACCTTCAGGACTCGGCGAGCAGTGCGGCCAGCGTACCGCCGAGCTCATAGGCCGCCTCCAGGTGCGATTCCCCGACGTCTCCCAGGACCTCAAGCACCCCGGCGACCTGGTGCCAGCGAAGGGCGCCCACGATCGACGTCACCGACCGAACGGCGCCGACCGTGTCGTAGCGACCGTGGACGTAGAGGCCGAACGGCCTGCCCGCAGTGTGGCCCGAGGACTGGTCTGCCGCGCCGGTGCTCGACAAGGAGCCGCCGATCTGCAGGAAGGTCGAGTCGAAGAAGTGCTTGAGCGCACCGGACATGTAGCCGAAGTTGGCCGGAGTTCCGAGCAGGTAGCCGTCGGCGGCCAGCACCTCCTCCGCGGTTGCCTCCAAGGCTGGCCGCACCAGGACCTCGACGCCATCGATATCCGGGTCGCGCGTCCCGCGACAGACTGCGTCGGTGATGGCCTGCATGCCCCGGGTCGGCGAGTGGTGTACGACGAGCAGGCGGGCCATGCGCTGAGCCTAGCCAGAGCGCCGCTGCGAGCGGCGGGGTCAGAGCCCGAGGTCCGAGCGCCGGGCGATCAGCTCGGTCCTGCTCGAGCAGCCAAGTTTGGCCAGCACGGCACGAACGTGCGTCTCCACAGTGCGCTCGGAGATCACCAGTCGCTCTGCGATCTCACGGTTGCTCATTGCCTGCACAACGAGGCCCGCGATCTCGCGCTCGCGCGGCGAGAGCGGGTCGTCGTCCAGCAGCAGTAGGTCCTCCGCCCCCATCAGAGTGTCGCGCAGGTCGAGCCTGCGTGCCTCGTCGGCCGCCTCCCGCAGCAGTCCACGCGCCTCACGCGCTTTCGGTGCGCTGCCGGCGGTCAGCAGGACTCGCGCAAGTGCGATCCGGGTTTGCGCGGCGTACGGCCTCGCACGCAGGGCGACGCACTCGTGAACGGCACGTCGTAGTAGGAGCTCAGCGTCGTCGCGTCTGCCGACCAACGCCAGACAGCGCCCGACGTGTGCGGAGACTGGGGCTACGAAGAACGCGGTGTGGATCCCGGGTGCGCCGCGAGACGCCAAGGCGGGCTCGAGGCGTCGCGCGAGCTCCTCGGCTGCCTCGGCGTCACCGAAGGCCTCTGCGAGGTCCACCAGGCCGAGCAGAACTCCGCCCCAACGCAGGTCGACCTCCGGCTGTTCGAGGAAGCCACGCAGCTGCAGGTAGCTGGCTTCCGCGCCCGTCCGGTCGCCGAGGACAAGACGGGTGAGAGCCTTCATCATGTGGGCGAGGGGAATGGGACGCTCCGACTCCAGTACGGCTGGCGCACGCGTGATCTCTGCCGGGTCCCCGCGCACGAGGGCGAACTGCAGCTCGAGCGCGTCAGACAGCGACGCTCCCAGGGTGTCTCCGGCGGCGTCGGCCAGGGTTCGCGCGTGGTCGTTGGAGATCCTTGCCTCCTCGAGGCGGCCCTCCAAGGTGGCTCGGGCGGTGAGCGCGCGAGCCAAGTGCCACTGCACGAGCGGCAGGCCGGTCCGCGCCGCGATTGAGGTGAGCGCGTCGATGCTGTCCCCGACCTGCCCGACGTCAGCCAGCGCGTACGCGGCCCGCATGCGCCAACCCTGGGCGAGCGCGCCTGCCACCGGTCGATCCAACCGGGAGGCGTACTCGGCCGCCGCACTCGCCACGCGCAAGCGCTCAGGCTCATCCGTCAGGTCGAGCAAAGTGATCTCCCGTGCCTGCGCTGCTGCGAGCAGAGCCTCGACGTCTCCCGACCTCTCCGCGACCTCCCAGGCCTCGCCCGTGGTCGCGACCGCCTCGGCCATCAGGCCCATGTTTGCCTGCGAGGTGGCCAACTGGGCGAGCAGCCGGCTGCGTACCGAGTCAGGCTGCTCGTGCTCGAGCGCCCGCACGGCGAGGGCGACGTTGGTCTGGTCCGCGTCCGGGAACGACATCCCGCGTACGACGAGCGCCGCGGAAGCGAGCAGCTGGCTGTCCTCCGAGGCGGCGGCAACCTGCCGACAGAGCTCGAGCGCGGGTACCGGGCGTCCAGCCAGGTAGGAGGCGTTGGCCATGGCGAGACGCGTGGCGGCGATCTCCTGGGCAGGGACACCCGACGCTAGCTGAGCCGACTCGACGCTGCGCAAGAAGCCGAAGGCGTCGTCGTACGCAAGAGCCGCGGCCGCCTCGTCGGCAGCTCGGAGCGCCCAGGTGGCTGTCCGGGCATCCCCGGCCGCCTGCAGGTGCACCGCTACCCGTGCGGCTGGTACCCCAGGCGTCAGAATCAGATGGTCGGCGGCCTGTCGGTGGACCTCGGCCTTTCGTTCTGTAGTGACCAGTTCCAGGACCGCTTCCCGGATCAAGGCATGGATGAAACGAGTTCGGTCCTCGGAGACCAGACCTGCCCTGGCCAGGGAAGCCAGATCCGGCGGGTCGTCCAAAACCGCGGTCAGCAGTTCCTCATCGACCTGCTCTCCCAGGACGGCGGCTGCCTCAATGGCTGGGCGGAGATCATCCCGGGCCTGGGCTATCAGCGAGAGCGCCACGCCGCGCAGGTCGTACGCCTGGCCCCGTCCCGCGGCTAGCAGGAGCGGAAGTCCGCGGGTCTCCGCGTGAACGTGTGGGGCCGCCGCAGCGTCGGCGCCGAGCAAGAGCGCGACGTCCGCCACCGTCAAGGGTGAGACCTCCAGTGACTCGACTGCAGGGAAGCGGGCGAGCAGGCCGAACTGGGTCTCGTGCTCGGCGTCAGCTGGCCGTGTGGTGGCGAAGACCGCCAGCGGCGCTTGCGCCACCGAGCTGGCGACCACGCGGAGCAGGTCCAGGCTGCCCCGGTCCGCCCAGTGCACGTCCTCGATCACCAGCACCACAGGATCCTCGTGGGCGGTGATCGCGTCCGCGATGTCGGCGAGCCACCGGAACCGCGAGGCCGCCGTCTCCGCCTCGGTACCGTCGGCTGCAGGGGCCTGCTCCAACAGCGGTACGACCTCGACCAGGCCGGCAGCGGCGCAGGCCTGCCTCCACGGCCACAGCGGCGGCGCACCGGCGTCGTCCACGGCGTACCCCCGGCCGACCCTGGCGCCGACCTGGGCCACGGACTCCTCGACCAGGCGCGTCTTGCCGATCCCCGCCGGTCCGCGGAGCAGGACCACGTGGCCGCGCCCTTCGGCGAGAGCGGCTAGGTGGCCGGTGAGCGCGCTGAGCTCCGCTGCCCGGCCCACGAACGGCTGCGTGGAGTGCACGCCGCCAGCATCCCAGGTCAGTACCGGGGTTCAGTACTGCTACGGATTCCTTTCTTCTTCGTCGGCGCCACGGTGGTCCAAGACATCCACAGCAACCCTCCGGAGGAGAGAACGATGAACATCACTTCAGGGACCTGGACCGCGGACACGACAGCGACGGCCGCCGCCTTCTCGGTCAGCAACTTCGTCTTCAACCGGGTCAGCGGCGCGATTGACGTCGTCTCGGCCAGCGTGCTCGTGGACGCGAGCGGCCAGCCCAAGGCCGTGGAGGCCGAGCTGGATGCGGTGAGCTTCCGCTCCGGCAACGCCAAGCGAGACGCCGACATCACCTCGAAGAAGTTCCTCCATGTGGAGACGTATCCGACAATGCGCTTCGCCAGCAACTCTGTGAGCCCCGAGTCGGACGGCTGGACTGCCACAGGCAAGCTGCACGTCGGCGAACACCAGGCGCCGCTGACCCTGACCGTGCACCTGGTCGAGGAGGGGGACGGCGTACTCCTCGTCGAAGCCGCCGGCGTGCTCGACCGTGCGGCGGCTGGCGTTCGTGCCCCGTCGTTCCTCATCGGCCGAGACGTCGAGATCTCGGTCAGGTCGCTGCTGATCCACACGCATGCACCCAGCCACCGGCACCCCGTCATGGCGGTCTGAGGGTCGACCTGGGCGGAGAGCCTCCCGCACCCGTTGGGGGTGCGGGAGGCTCTGCCGTGCGAGGCGAGGCTGCTAGGCTTGTCCCATCATGATGCGCAGCCTCCTTCTTCGCTGCCGCAGCGAGGTTCGCTAACCGGACCCCCTCGCTGCGGAGTTCCGCGTTGCCCCTCCGGGCCCGAACCAGTTCAGCGAGGAAATCGTGACCAGCAACAGCAGCAATCCCCAACAGCCCTCCGGCATGCCCCATGAGCGCTACGTTCCGTTCATCCCGATCAGGCTCGATGACCGCACCTGGCCGGACAGGTCCATCACCAAGGCCCCGCGCTGGTGCGCGGTCGACCTCCGCGACGGCAACCAGGCCCTGATCGACCCGATGTCGCCAGCGCGGAAGAAGAAGATGTTCGAGCTCCTGGTCAGAATGGGCTACAAGGAGATCGAGGTCGGCTTCCCGAGCGCGAGCCAGACCGACTTCGACTTCGTGCGGATGCTCATCGAGGAAGATCTGATCCCCGATGACGTCGTCATCCAGGTGCTGACCCAGGCGCGTGAGGAGCTCATCGAGCGCACGTACGAGTCGATCCGTGGTGCCAAGCAGGCGATTGTGCACCTGTACAACTCGACATCGACGCTGCAGCGGCGGGTTGTCTTCGGCCTGGACATGGACGGTATCGCCGACATCGCCGTACAGGGCGCACGGCTGTGCCGGAAGTTCGAGGAGCGAATCCCTGAGACCAACGTGTTCTACGAGTACTCACCGGAGTCCTACACCGGCACAGAGCTCGAGTTCGCAGTCCGGGTCTGCAACGAGGTCCTCGAAGTGTTCGAGCCGACTGCCGACAAGCCGGTGATCATCAACCTGCCGGCCACGGTCGAGATGGCCACCCCCAACGTGTACGCCGACTCGATCGAGTGGATGCACCGCAACCTCGCCCACCGCGAGCATGTCGTGCTGAGCCTGCACCCGCACAACGACCGCGGCACGGCGGTGGCCGCGGCCGAGCTGGGCTACCTGGCCGGCGCCGACCGGATCGAGGGCTGCCTGTTCGGGAACGGTGAACGCACCGGCAACGTCTGCCTGGTGACCCTGGGCCTCAACCTGTTCACCCAGGGCATCGACCCGCAGATCGACTTCAGCGACATCGACGAGATCCGCAGGACGGTGGAGTACTGCAACCAGCTACCCGTCGCCGAGCGCCACCCCTACGGTGGCGACCTGGTCTACACCGCGTTCTCCGGCTCTCACCAGGATGCGATCAAGAAGGGCTTCGAGGCATTGGAGCGCGACGCGGCGGCCGCGGGAGTTCCGCTGCAGGAGTACCCCTGGGCGGTGCCGTACCTCCCGATCGACCCGAAGGACGTCGGTCGCACCTACGAGGCCGTGATCCGGGTCAACAGTCAGTCCGGCAAGGGTGGCGTGGCGTACGTGATGAAGGCCGAGCGCAAGCTGGATCTCCCGCGGCGGCTCCAGATCGAGTTCTCTCGCGTCATCCAGGCCCACACCGACGAGGCCGGCGGCGAGGTCATGCCCGAAGAGATCTGGGCCGCCTTCCAAGCCGAGTATCTCGACCGACTGGCTCCTTTGCAGCTCAACTCCGTGCACACCTCGAGCGCCGCCGGTGAGAAGGACCAGCTCACCGTCAGGGTCTACGAGCACGGCGAGGCACGCACGCTGGAAGGCAACGGCAACGGACCGATTGCGGCGTTCGTCGACGCGCTGGGCACCATCGGCTACGACGTGCGGGTGCTCGACTACTCCGAGCACGCGCTCTCCTCCGGAGGAGACGCCATCGCGGCGGCGTATGTCGAGTGTGCAGTTGGTGACCAGATCCTTTGGGGCGTGGGCCTGGACGCGAACATCGTCACTGCATCGCTGCGGGCCGTGCTGAGCGCGGTCAACCGTGCGTGAGGTTCTCCCTGCTGAGGTGAAGGTGACTAGTCGACGGTGAGCGAGGCGTACTTGGCCGCACTCATGGTCGGCTCGTCCGCCGAGGGCACCCAAGCGCCGGAACCGCCCCAGCACTCGAAGTTCACGGTGGTGGCGGTGGCCAGGTTCACCGCGCCTTGCACGGTGATGAAGCTGGACCTATCGGCTGCGACATCCATCCCTCTACTGATGGGGTAGTCCGTCGCGCCGTCGCCAAAGCTGCAGTATGCGCTGATTGTCCCGCCGGAAATGTTTGTGACCCCGGTCGAGCCGAGTAGGTGCCACTTTCCAGCTGGCAGGGTGAGAGACGTGACGACGAGCGGCGCACCCTGTGTGGCACCGAACGCCCGGTTGCCGGTGGCACTGGCGAATTTCAGCGACGAGGGTGGCAACACGCCTGCTCGGATGTCCCGGGCACGAAGGGAGCGATCACGTACTTTCGCAGAGGTAACCGCACCGTTCTTGATCTTCGGAGTGGTAATGGCGTTCCTGGCTATTTGCTTGCTCGTGATCTTTCCGTAGGCGGCCTGCGCGACGCCGGTCGAACTCAGCGCGACCAGCAGTGCGACAAACGAGACAGCGAGGGCGCCGGTGTTTCGTGAGGGGAGACCGATCTTTCGAGACATGCCTGCTCCTGGAGTTTCCAACGAATCAAGAGTGCGGATCTTGGAGAACCTACCGCAGTTTCGCGGCACACATGATCGAAGTAGCTCATATCGGCTACCCGCGGGTGGGCGGAGACAGTCGGGGGACGCCACGGACTAGCATCAACCACCACCTAGTAACTGATCGTTTGGAGTTCTCGTGCCCACCTCTGCCCAGGATCTGCTGCTCAACCCGCGCACCTACGACCCGTCGCAGCTCGATGACGAGTCGCGACGCGTCCTGAGGGCGACCATCGACTACTTCGAGGGCCGGGGACTGCAGCAGTTGACGTCGGACTACCACGACAAGGTCTGGTACGCAGACTTCCTGGACTTCGTCGCCAAGGAGAAGGTCTTCGCGACCTTCCTGACCCCGGCGCGCGACGCAGCAGGGGACAAGGACCGGCGCTGGGATACCGCTCGGGTGGCCGCGATGTCGGAGGTGCTGGGCTTCTACGGCCTTTCGTACTGGTACCCGTGGCAGGTCACTGCGCTGGGCCTTGGACCGGTCTGGCAGAGCGAGAACGCAGCTGCGCGGGAGCGTGCTGCGGCGGCTCTGGAGGCCGGTGGGGTCGCAGCCTTCGGGCTCTCCGAGCGTGAGCACGGAGCCGACATCTACTCCACCGACCTGGTGCTGCGCGCTGACGGGAAGGGTGGGTACCTGGCGACGGGCGAGAAGTACTACATCGGCAACGGCAACATCGCCTCGACCGTCTCGGTCTTCGGCCGGATCGAGGGCGTCGAGGGACAGGACCAGTACGTCTTCTTCTACGCCGACAGCAGCCACCCCAGCTACCACCTGGTGCAGAACGTCGTACCGAACCAGAACTACGTCTCCCAGTTCCGGCTCGAGGACTACCCGGTCACCGAGCAGGACATCCTGCATACCGGCGACGAGGCGTTCAGCGCCGCGCTGAACACTGTCAACGTAGGCAAGTTCAACCTGTGCTTCGGAGCGGTCGGGCTGACGACCCACGGCTTCTACGAGTCGATCCGGCATGCGCACCACCGGGTGCTGTACGGCAAGCCGGTTACCGAGATGACGCACATCCGCGCCGCCTTCGTCGACTCCTACGCCCGGCTGGTCGCCATGAAGCTGTTCAGCGACCGTGCCGTCGACTACTTCCGCACCGCGACCCCGGACGACCGCCGCTACCTGCTCTTCAATCCCGTCACCAAGATGAAGGTGACCACCGAGGGCGAGAAGGTGATGATCCAGCTCGGCGACATCGTGGCCGCGAAGGGCTTCGAGAAGGACAACTTCGTCACGATCGCCAAGTACGACACCACCTGCCTGCCACGTCTGGAAGGCACGGTCGCGGTGAACCTCGGGCTGGTCCTGAAGTTCATGCCGGCCTATCTCTTCATGCCCGAGGAGCTGCCCGACGTACCGACGCGCCAGGACGCCGCCGACGACGAGTTCCTGTTCCGGCAGGGACCGACCCGGGGGCTTTCCAAGGTCCGCTTCCATGACTGGAAGGTGGCCTACGAGCAGGCGAAGGGCATCCCGAACGTCGCGCTCTTCACCGAGCAGGCGGAGGCGTTCACCGAGCTGCTCCTCACCGCTGCGCCTGACGAGGAGCAGCAGAAGGACCTGGACTTCCTGCTCTCGCTCGGCGACATCTTCACCCTGATCGTCTACGGCCAGCTGATCCTCGAGCAGGCGCGGCTGGTCGACCTCGAGAGCGACGTCGTCGACGCGATCTTCGAGTTCCTGGTTCGTGACTTCTCGGCAGCGGCGGTCGCGATGCACGGCCGGACCGCGTCAACCCCGGCGCAGCAGGAGTGGGCGGTGGGCGCTGTCCGCAAGCCCGCCGTGGACCGAGGTCGGTTCGACCGCGTCTGGCACCAGGTCGTCGGCCTTGCCGACGCTTACACGATGACTCCCTAGACTCCGCCGAGCCGCGTAGCCTGGAGGTATGGCGACCCTCGTCAGAGCTCCGCACCCCTTGCTGCAGGGGTTCGTCACGGACTACTACGGCTACCACTTCGACGGCCTCGAGCCCGGGGTCCACCACGGGCTGCCGGGTACCAGCCTGACCGTCGTGATCGCCTTCGACGAGCCGCTGGACGTGCAGTGGGCTCAGGACGCGACCAGCCGCACCAAGACCTGGGCGCTGACCTCCGGCCTCCACGACGCCCCAGCGCTGATCCACCATGACGGCTTCCAGCACGGTATCCAGTTCGGGTTGACCCCCGCCGGAGCGCGCCAGCTGCTCGGCTTGCCGGCGGCGGCGCTGCGCGCGGAGCTGGTCCCGCTCGCCGACGTACTCCCGGTCGACCGCCTGTACGACGAGCTGGCGACCGCCGCGGACTGGCCCTCGAGGTTCGACGTCCTCGATCTTGCGCTGCGCACCCTGGCCTCGGCGGGAGCCGGCATCCGGCCGGAGCTGACCTGGGCCTGGGCACGGTTGCACGACGAGCCCGGACGGCGGGTGGGTGACCTCGCGGGTGACCTCGGCTGGAGCCGTCGGCATCTGGCCGCGACCTTCGCCACCGAGTTCGGGCTTGGCCCCAAGCAGGTGGCTCGCCTGGTTCGCTTCCGCAACGCGCGGGACCTGCTCGCTTCCGGCCGGAGCTTCGCCGAGGTCGCTGCGGAGACCGGGTTCGCCGACCAGGCTCATCTGAGTCGGGACTGGCGGGACCTTGCCGGCTGCACGCCGGGGGAGTGGCTGCGCTCGGAGTTCCCATTCCTTCAAGACCAGGCCGTGACCGGCTGAGAGTCTGAACCCATGACTGCTCAAGCGCCGACCGTATGGACCGTGCTCAGCTACCGCGACGCCCTTGCCGGCATCGACTTCCTGGTGAAGGCGTTCGGCTTCGTCGCTCAGGCGGTGTACGCCGACGAACAGGACCCCACCATCGTCCACCACGCCGAGCTGACCTGGCCCCCCGGTGGCGGGGTGATGCTGGGCAGCGTCCGGGACGGGTCCCCGGTCAGCGAACGCGGCCAATCCTCGGCGTACTGCGTGCTCCTGGCTGATGAGGAGGTCGACGCCGTCCACGAGCGCACGCTCGCCCACGGTGGCACCTCGGTTCGACCGCCGAACACCCCGGACTACGGCGGGCGGGAGTGCTCGGTGGCCGACCCCGAGGGCAACAGGTGGAGCTTCGGCACCTACCGCGGCCAGGACGCCGTCCCGCCCGCGTGAGGTCCAGGCCGTCGAGAGTCTGCGGTCGCGTCTCGGCGGCGGCGCCGCCTCTGGGGACCGGAGTGAGACAGCACCCGCGCCGGCTGCACAGGGTCTACGGTGTGTCATCGCACATGGTCCACACGAGAGGAATCGGAAACGTGGCCTTGTTGGTTTCCGAGCGCGTTGGTCAGTTCTTCATCGACGACGACCGGCTGGAGTACACCGAGTACGGCAGCGGTGACCGGTGGGTCGTACTCGTGCCCGGGCAGCTGATGCCGCGTGCGATGCACCAGCGAGTGGCCCGTGCCCTTGCCGGTGACGGCGCCCACGTGGTGGCCGTTGACCTGCTGGGCCACGGACGCTCGGATCGGCCGACCGACCCCCGGCGTTACTCGATGACGGAGTTCGGGTCACAGGTCGTCGCCCTGCTCGACCACCTCGGGGCCGAACAGGCCGTCATCGGCGGGACGTCGGCCGGTGCCAACGTCGCCCTCGAGGTTGCTGCTTCGGCGCCTGGACGGGTCCGTGGGCTCATCCTCGAGATGCCCGTGCTCGACAACAGCCTGACCGCCGGGCTCCTGGTCTACACACCGCTGATGCTCACCGCCCGCGTCTTCCCGGTGGCGGTCGACGCCGTGCGTCTGGCCACCCGGCTGGTGCCGCGAGGCGTCGTACCGTACTGGGCGACCGTGGTGCTCGACGCCCTCAACC
Organism: uncultured Actinomycetota bacterium; assembly: GCA_963769585.1. GTDB lineage: Bacteria > Actinomycetota > Actinomycetes > Propionibacteriales > Nocardioidaceae > SSC3. The sequence goes on along the minus strand of CAVYMJ010000006.1, from coordinate 1,991,192 downwards.
AGCGTCCGAGGCCGATGGCGGCAGCCCTCCAGGGATCCTTCTTCGGTCGACTGGCGCCGCCGAGCCTGGTGCGGCGAGAGGTCACCGTGCCCACGCTCGTCGTGGGGCACCAGCGCGACCCGCTGCACTCGGTCCACGACGCCCGGATGGTGGCCAGCGAAGTCACAGGAGCGACGTACGTCGAGGCGACCAGTCCGTTCGAGTGGCGGATCTCCCCGGAGCGGCTCGACGCAGCGGCCGCGAAGCTGGTCAACGTCGCCTGGGCCTCACGTCCGGCTCGGCGCCGCCGTTCTGTTGCTCGCTGAGTGACAATGGGGCGTGGCCCTCTACCGTGACGAAGCGATCGTGCTGCGCACCCAGAAGCTGGGTGAGGCGGACCGAATCATCACGCTTCTGACCCGCCGCAACGGCCGGGTGCGCGCGGTTGCCAAGGGGGTACGCCGGACCACCTCCCGCTTCGGCTCCCGCCTCGAGCCGTTCACCCACGTCGACCTCCAGATCGCCGAGGGGCGCAGCCTCGACATCGTGACCCAAGCCGAGACGCTGTCGCCGTACGGTGCGTTGATGGGGGCCGACTACGAGCGCTACACCGCCGGTACGGCGATGCTCGAGACCGCTGAGCGACTTGTGGTCGAGGACAAGGAGCCCGCCCTCCAGCACTTCCTGCTGCTGGTCGGCGCCCTCCGGGCGATCTGCGACCAGCAGCGGCCACCAGGCCAGGTGCTGGACGCCTTCCTGCTCAGGTCACTGTCCGTAGCCGGCTACGCGCCGACCTTCGAGGCCTGCGCCCGCTGCGGCGTCGAAGGTCCGCACCTGGCGTTCAACGCGGCAGCTGGCGGCATGCTCTGCACTGACTGCAGACTCCCTGGCTCCGTCAGGCCCGCACCCGAGACGGTACGGCTGCTGGGGGCACTGTTGGCAGGCGAGTGGGACATCGTCGAGCTCACCGAGCCGCGCCATCGCAAGGAGGCGACCGGCCTCGTGTCGGCGTACCTCGCCTGGCACCTCGAGCGCGGCCTCAAGTCCCTGGCGCACGTCGAACGCTAGACCCCCGAGGTCAGGCCGTCGGCAACGGTGCGGTGGCAGGCGATGAAGCTGTCGTTGGCGACCGAGACGAGGGTGCGTCGCGCTTGGTCACCTGTGGTCCAGCCGGCTCGCCGTCAGGAGACGGGGCGGTCCGAGAGCTGCTCGACGGAGACGTTGAACTTCTCCAGGAGTCGGGCGAACTCGGCTCGCTCCTCAGGCGCCCAGTCGCGCAGCGCGGCCTCGAAGCGCGCTCGTCGGTGCTCCCTGGTCTGGGTGAGCACCTCGCGGCCCTCAACCGACAGGTCGAGGATCGACGCCCGCCTGTCCGCGGTGTCGGTGGTCCGCTGGGCGAGACCGGCGGTCTCGAGGGCCTGCACCTGACGGGTGATGGTGGACGGGTCGAGTCCGAAGGCCTGGGCGAGGGAGCCCAGCCGCTGGGGGCCCTCGTCTGCGAGGCGACACATGATGCCGTACGCCGAACGGTCCAGATCGACCCCGCCCGAGGAGGTCGAAACGTGGATGCTCTGCACGCGGCGCAGCAGCATGGTCAGCTGCTGCTCGATCTGGGCGTTCGGTCCGCTCATGGTGATCCTTCGTCTCGGGCCTAGTCTAAGTTCACTCCCACCCGTGGGCGGGACCGTATCGAAGGGAGAGCAGTGGCGCGAGGACGACAGCCCGTGGTGAGAGGCCCGTTGCGCCGCCCGACCCCTCATCCGAGTGGCGCGAAGCCCCCTGAGATCCCGCCCGAGCTGGTCCCCAGGCATGTCGCCATCGTCATGGACGGCAACGGTCGCTGGGCAAAGGAGCGAGGCCTTCCTCGTACCGCGGGGCACGAGCGGGGCGAGCACTCGCTCTTCGACGTGGTGGAGGGAGCCATCGAGATCGGCGTGAAGGCCGTCTCGGCGTACGCCTTCTCCACGGAGAACTGGTCGCGCTCGCCCGAGGAGGTCCGCTTCCTGATGGGCTTCAACCGTGACGTGATCCGGCGTCGCCGCGACGAGATGCACGAGCTCGGGGTGCGGGTCCGGTGGGCCGGGCGCGCCCCCCGCCTGTGGAGGTCGGTGGTCAACGAGCTCAAGGTCGCCGAGGAGCTCACCAAGGACAACGATGTCTGCACGCTCACCATGTGCGTGAACTACGGGGGCCGCAGCGAGATCGCCGATGCCGCGCAGAAGCTGGCGCACGACGTGGCCGCAGGGCGGGTGCGACCCGACAAGGTCACCGAGAAGATCTTCGCGCGCTACCTGTACGTGCCCGAGTGGTCCGATGCCGACATGGTGTGGCGCACGTCGGGGGAGCAGCGGCTGTCCAACTTCATGACGTGGCAGGCCGCGTACGCCGAGTTCGTGTTCAGCGATGTCCTGTGGCCCGACGTGAACCGCACCCATCTGTGGGCGGCGATCGACGAGTACGCCCGGCGCGACAGGCGGTACGGCGGTGCCCTCCCCAACGCCTGATGGGCCCTTAGACTCCCTCTAGGGTCAACAGGCCCGTCGGGTCACCTGCGAGCAGGGGGTTCATGCCAGGACCACGAGAACCGCGAGGGTTGCATCCGTACGTCGCGCGCTTACACGCGCAGTGGCATCGGACAGCTCCTGACGAGTCGTACCGCTGCATCCCCGGCTCGCTCGTCTTCGCCGACATCTCCGGCTTCACCGCCCTGACCGAACGGCTCGCTCGCAAGGGCAAGGTGGGCGCGGAGGAGATGAGCGACGCGCTGAACGCGGTCTTCGCCGACATCCTCGAGCCTGCCAACGACGATGGGGCCGACCTGGTCAAGTGGGGCGGCGACGCCGTACTCCTGCTCTTCACCGGCGAGCACCACGCCGGTCGCGCCTGCCGGGCTGCCTTCGCGATGCGGGCCCGGATGCGCTCTTTCGGCGCACTGACCACCAGCGCGGGCTCGGTGCGGCTGCGGATGTCGATCGGGGTGCACACCGGGGAGTTCGACAGCTACCTCGTCGGAGACCCGCTGCATCACCGCGAGCTGCTGGTCAGCGGTCCCTCTGTCAGCACCTGCGCCCGACTCGAGGGCCTGGCGAACGCCGGCGAGATCGCCGTCAGCGACCACACCCTGGCTGCCATCGGGAAGTCGTACGGCGGTCGTCCGATCGAGGGGGGTGCGCTGCTGAAGGGATGCCCCACTCCACCGATGCCGGCCGCCTATCAGGCCCAGAGCGACCAGGAGCTGGGGGGACTCCTGCCGGCGGAGATCCGCAACCACCTCCTGTACGCCGACCTCGAGCCCGAGCACCGCGACATCGCCGTCGCGTTCGTGAAGTTCTCCGGCACGGACAACCTGGCTCAGACAGAGGGGCCGGAGGCGGTCGCGGTAGCCCTGGACGAGGTCATCGTGAACGTCTCGCACGCAACCGCCGCCCACGGTGTGACGTTCTTCGAGACCGACATCGACGCGGACGGCGGCAAGATCATGCTCGCGGCCGGGGTTCCGACAAGTGCCGGGTCACGATGGTGAGCGCCTCCTGCGGGCCTGCCGCAAGATCCTCGACAACGCCGGCCGGCTGCCCCTGAAGATCGGCGCGAACTACGGGCACGTCTTCTCCGGTGACTTCGGTCCCGCGTTCCGGCGTACCTACTCGATCAAGGGTGACCCGATCAACCTCGCCGCCCGAGTGATGGGCAAGGCGGCTCCCGGGGAGCTCGTCGCCACCCAGTACCTGATCGAGCACTCCGCGACCGAGTTCGACGCGACGGCACTGCCCCCCTTCACGGTGAAGGGCAAGGCGCAGCCGATCAATGCGGTGGTCGTCGGGGAGATCTCGGAGACCCGCCTGACCTACGACGACCGCGGCCCGCTCGTGGGTCGGCAGAGCGAGGTCACTGAGCTGCGGACCGCCGTCGATGAGCTGCTCACCGGCCGCGGCCGGGTGGTCGAGATCGTCGGCGAGCCGGGCATCGGGAAGTCGAGACTGGTGGCCGAGGCGGCGGCGCTGGCCAAGACGGTCCAGCCGCGCTCGGTCCAGTGCAACGAGTACGAGTCCTCGACGCCCTACTTCCCGTTCCAGCAGCTGGTCTCCGACCTCGCCGAGATCTCGGCCCGCGCTGACCGCCAGACCAGGATCGAGCGGCTCTCTGACGTCGTCCACGAGCGCGCCCCGGAGCTCGACCCGTGGCTCCCGCTGCTCGGGGACCTGCTGGACCTGCCGATCACCGACACCGACGACACGGCTGGTCTCGACGAGCAGTTCCGTCGGCGCAAGGTGCGGGAGGTCACCCTCGACCTGTTGAGTGCTCTGCTGCCCCAGCCGAGTCTGCTGGTAGTGGAAGACGCGCACCTCATGGACGGGGCCTCCTGCGACGTCCTCAACGGGCTCGTGGAGCGCTCCAGCGACGAACCCTGGCTCGTCCTGGTCACCAGGCGACCGGTGGACGACGGCTGGCAACCGGCCGCGGAGGCGCAGGTCACCACGTTGACTCCCGAGCGGCTGTCGAACAAGGAGTCGGTCGCGCTCGTCCAGCTCACCACCGGCGACCATCCGCTCCCGACCTCGGTGGCAGAGGTCCTGGCCGAGCGCGCAGGCGGCAACCCGCTGTTCCTGCAGTCACTGGTGCAGATGGCTGGCCCGACTGGACGGGTCGACGACCTGCCCGAGACCATCGCCGAGGTCGTTACCACGCAGATCGACGCCCTTCCCGCTGGGGATCGGTCGGTGCTCCGGCACGCGTCCGTGCTCGGCGTACGGTTCGACACCGAGTACCTCGCCGGCCTCTTCGACCACCCGCCCGAGGGCGAGACCCTGGACCGACTCGGCGATTTCCTCGTTTCCGACGGTCCTCGCACGCTGCGCTTCAAGCACAACCTGGTTCGCGACGTCGCCTACGAGGGCCTGTCCTTCAAGAGACGTCAGCAACTGCACGCGAGGATCGCCGAACAGCTCGAGCAGGGCTTCGGGCCCGACGCGGAGAGTCCCGAGCTTCTCGCCCTGCACACCTTCCACGCCCGGAACTTTCCCAAGGCCTGGCAGTACGCACGTTGGGCGGGGGAGCTGGCCAAGGCGAAGTACGCCTACACAGAAGCCGTGGAACTGCTGTCCCGGGCGGTGGAGTCGGAGCGCCGGGGCACCAAGGGCATGGTTGCGCCCGAGCAGCTCGCGGGCGTGCTCCGTGACCTCGGCGACTGTTGGTTCACGATTGGGCTGAACCTCCCCGCTGCCCAGGCCTACCAGCGCGCCAAGAAGCTGGTCGCGGGCGACGACGTCGCGGTGGCGGCTCTGGTCAGCAAGCAGGCAGCCGTCGACCTGAGGTTGCGGAAGTTCGCGCAGTCCCTGGGCCGCCTGGGCAGGGGTCTGCGTGCACTGGAGGGTGTGAACGGACAGGAGGCCAGTGCGGCGCGCTGCCGACTCTGCCTTGGCTACGCACAGGTCCGGCTCGGCCAGGGACAGATCGACAGTGCCATCGAGTGGGCGGTCCGCGCCGCCGACGAGGCGGTGATCGCCGAAGACCGCGCGGTGATCGCCCGCGCCTACGCGACGCTGCATGGGATCTACGTGGCGATCGGGCGACCCAGTCCGCAGCCGTACGGCGACCTGGCCCTGCGCACGTACGTCGAGCTGGAGGAGCTGCCTGGCCAGGCGCACTGCACGAACAACCTGGCCGTCGACGCGCTTGACCATGCCCGGTGGGTCGAGGCCGAGCGGATGTTTGGCCGGGCAGCGACCATCTTCCGCCGGATCGGTGACACCGCGAGCGAGGCCAATGCGCTGTGCAACCAGGCTGAGGTGTTGGTGAACCAGGGACGGCTGGCCGAGGCCGAGCCCTTGTTGCAGCAGGTCCTCACCGGTGCCAGGTCGGTCTCGGACGACGAGCTGGTTGCGCTGGCGCTGCGTCAGCTCGGCCGCTGCCTGTGCCGTGCCGGGGAGTTCACCGGGGGCCTGACGGCGCTCGCCGAGGCGCGGGTGGTGTTCCTGAGCATCGGCGAGCCGGATGAGGTCGCAGGCGTCGAGGCGATCGAGGCGGAAGCGATGCTGCTCGCCGGCAACCGGGCCACCGCGCTGAGTCTCACCGAACGGCTCCTGGCCAGCAACGTCGACGGGCTGGCCCCGGACCTGCACTGGGTTCGTGGGTTCGCGCTGCTGTCCGAGGACTCGGTCGACGGAGCTGTAGCCGAGTTCGAGGCGGGAGTGGTCGAGGCCGAGCGGGAGGGCAACCGTTACGCGTATGCCTTGAGCTGTCTCGGTTTGGCTCGGGCGGGGTCGGTCGACGCAACGCAGCGGGAGGCGACGGCCGCCGAGGTGTTGAGCTCTCTCGGGGTCGTCGACCTGCCGCTCCTTACCGCGTCGTGGGCTACTGGGGGAAGCTGACGCGGGCGTCTCCGACGAGAGCCAGACCACATTCCAGATGCCGTTGGTCTCGCGGAAGCTGTTGGCGTAGTCGGTGCAGAACGTCTGGCCGGAGCCGACTACTCCCTTGCTCTTGCACGCGGGTGAGAGGCCCAGCGCCCCGTCGGCGCTCAGGCTCGCGATGAGCTTGAGGTTCGTCACGCCGTACCCGTGACCACCGCCGTTGCTGCCGCCGTTGTGGCCCCCACCGGTGGTGTTGTCATGGCCGTCGGATCCCGCAAGGGCGTCACAGACGCTGGGGTGGCAGCGCATCACGATCTTCATCGGGTAGGAGCGGTTGTAAACCGCCGGGCTGAGCTTGACCAGCGCCTGGACGTAGTCGTCGGTCAGGCATTCGGCGACGAGGCAGTCGCCGACCGAACCGAGCTGGTCGCTGAGCACCCCAGCGGGCTTGCCGAGCACCAGGTTGCCGCAGACGGGTTCGAGCACGGTGGGGGTGCAGGAGGTGTTGGTGCCCTGGCCTCCGCCCCCTCCGACGCCGGTCGGGTTGGAGTTGAACGGAGCCACCACGCTGGTCTGCTGCACGTCGAACGAGTCCGAGTCACCCTGGATACCGGCGAAGAACGGGTAGGTACCCGGCCGGGCCTCCATGTGCAGGCGCACGTCGTTCCCGGCGTCGATCAGACCCGCCGGGACGTCGAAGGTCACCCCGGTGGAGCTGGACGACACCTGCTTGGTTGCCAGTAACTCCCGGGTCCCGTCGGCGTAGTCGGCGTACAGGTCGACCGTGACGGGGAAGACCAGCAGATCCAGGGCGAGCGGCCGCGGAGTACCGGTGTCGTCCTGGAACTCAGCGGTCGCCCGGAACGGCTTGTCGTTCGTCACGAAGTAGTTGGGCGTCCCCGGGGTGCTGGGGACGTTCACGCCCGGCGTGGTGATCGACGTGAACACGATCTGGGTAGCGGCCGGATCGTACGGCGCTGCAGTTGCTGACGGTGCGAACACTGCGACCAGACAGGCCACGCTGAACAGACCGAACGCCTTCAGCCCCAAGGCTGAACGAGTCATCGGATTCCCCTTTGAGAGTTTCCCCTCCCCAAGCCCACGACCCTAGTTGGATGGGACCACCAAGAGAATGACCCCTTTGTGCCGTCCTTGAGAGAGAACCTGACCCTTTTGGGCCATCTACACGCAGTTCGGGCAGGTCCCGAAGACCTCCAGAGTGTGGCTCACCTCAGAGAAGCCGTGTTCAGCGGCGACTCCGTCCGCCCAGCGCTCCACGGTCGGCCCCTCGACCTCGACGGTTCGTCCGCAAGAACGGCAGACCAGATGGTGGTGGTGTGCGGTGCTGCACCTGCGATAGCGCGCCTCCCCGTCCTCGCCGCGAAGAACGTCAACCTCACCGCCCTCGGCCAGGGCCTGCAGGGTGCGGTAGACGGTGGAGAGGCCCACGTTCTCGCCGTTCTGCCGAAGCAGGTCGTGGATGTCCTGCGCGCTGCGGAAGTCGTCGAAGCTGCTCAGGCACGCCGCGACGGCCTTGCGCTGGCGGGTCGGGCGCAGCGGCTCAGTGTTCGTCATAGTGACCCCCGTGCGACGCGTGCCGGTGGCCGTCGTGGACGTAGTCGATGTGGTCGCCATGACGTACGGCGGCGTGCCCACAGTCCGGGCCGTGCTCGTGTGGGTGGGTCTCGGGCACCTCCGTATGGCCGGCCGAGACCGGGAGCAGGTCGTTCTCGGGCTCGAGGAAGGGCACGGCCAGCCTGCGTCGCCGGCGGACCAGCATGCCGACGGGCCAGGCGAGCACGAAGCAGCCCAGGGCGAGCAGGACGATGGTGGCCCCCGGCGGGACGTCGACGTACGCGGAGATCACCACGCCCCCGAGCGAGGCAGCCGTTCCGAGCGCCATCGCGGTGAGCAGCGTGGTCCGGAAGGTTCGCGTGAGCTGCTGCGCGGTGGCGACCGGGACCACCATCAGCGCGGAGACCAGCAGCAGGCCAACGGTCCGCATCGCCACCGTGACGGTCACGGCGGCCATCACGGACACGAGCAGGTTGTAGAACCGGACGTTGAGTCCGGCCACCTTGGCGAACTCGGCGTCCTGGGCGACCGCGAAAAGCTGCGGCGAGAGCCCGACCGCTACCGCGATCACCACAGCGGCCAGCCCGCAGGTGACCCACACGTCCGCCGTCTGGACCGTGGCGATGGAACCGAAGAGGTAGCGGTTCAGGGTCGCCGCACTCTGGCCCGCCAGGCCCGTGATCAGGACGCCCCCCGCGATGCCCCCGTAGAACAGCAGCGCCAGCGCCACGTCCCCGCTGGTCTTGCCTGCGTCGCGGATGACCTCGATCAGGATGCCGGCTGCGATCGCCACGATGATCGCGGTGATGGTGGGGGAGGTTCCGGTGAGCAACCCCACCGCTACCCCGGTCACGGCTACGTGCCCGATGCCGTCCCCCATCAGCGACAAGCGTCGCTGGACGAGGTAGGTGCCGACCGCGGGAGCGGCCAGCCCGGTCACGGCGGCGGCGATCATCGCCAGGACGACGAACTCGTAGCGCAGGATGCTCATCCCCTGCCCCCGTCCATCGGGGAGCTGACCCCAGGCGTGTAGTCGACGGCGCGCTCCAGCTCAGGGTGGTGGTGGCCGTGATGGTGCTGAGCCTCGTGGAAGCTGGCCAGCGGCGTGCCGTCGTACGCGATCCGGCCGTCACGCATCACCACGGTCCTGCTCACCAGGGGCTCGATGGGACCCATCTCGTGGGCGACAAGGACGATCGTGATGCCGTGCTCGACGAGCCGCCGCAGTACGCCGGCGAACGTCTGCTGGCTCAGCAGGTCGACGCCCGCCGTGGGCTCGTCGAGCACCAGGAGCTCGGGCTGGCCGGCCAAGGCGCGGGCAATGAGCACGCGCTGCTGCTGACCACCAGAGAGCGTCGAGACGCTGTCGTGGGTTCGGTCGGTGAGCTCCACGGAGGCGATCGCCATCCGGATCGCCTCGCGGTCCTCGCGGCGGAGCGGCGCTGCGAGGCGCCGACGAGAGAGCCGACCGGAGGCGACCACCTCGTGGACACTCGCCGGTACGCCGGCCGCGGCGGTCGCGCGCTGTGGCACGAAGCCCACCCGGTGGTGCTCCTTGAACCGGTCCAGGGGCGTGCCGAAGAGCTCGACCGCCCCCCGCACTGTGGGGATCAGCCCCATCATCGCGCGGACCAGGGTCGACTTCCCGGAGCCGTTGGCCCCCAGTACAGCGACCACCTCACCGCTGTGTACGGCCAGGTCGATGCCACGCAGGATGGGTCGGCCGCCCAGCTCGACCGCGCCGTCGGTGACCGTGACGACGTTCAGGTGCATGTGTTCGCCCTCCTCAGCGCGGCAAGGTTGGCGCGCATCAGCGAAAGGTAGTCCTGGTCGGCCGTCCGGTCCGAGAGCCCCTCGATCGGATCAAGGACGGCGGTGTCCAGACCTAGGTCGTCGGCCAGAGCCGCGGCCAGGTCGGCGCTGGCGAGCTCCTCGCTGAAGACGGTGGTGATGTGGTCATGTTCGACCAGTTCGTGCAGCTCCTTGATGTGCGCCGGCGACGGCTCGGCATCGGGGGACAAGCCGTTGATGGCGACCATCTGCAACCCGTAGCGGCGGCCGAAGTACCCGAACGCGTCGTGGCTGACCACCACGGTCCTGATCGCGCAGGTGGCAAGGCCCGCCTTCAGCTCGCTGTCCAGGGCCTCGAGGTCCGCCTGGAGGGCGCCGAGGTTGGCGGCGAACTCGTCGGCGCGGTCTGGCTCGGCGAGGGCTAGCTCCTTGGCGAACGCCGCGGCGACTGTCGAAAGCCTGACCGGGTCGAGCCAGAAGTGCGGGTCCTCGTCGACCAGGTCCGCGGCGGCGGCTGCGTCGACGACATGGTCAGGCTCAACGGACCTCAGGGCGTCGTCGATGTTGCCGGCGAGACCCTTCGCGTAGAGCACAGCCGTCGCGTCGCCGAGCGCAGCGGTCTCCTTGATGGAGAGCTCCGCATCGTGCGGCTCCTGGCCGGGCTTGGTCAGGTTCGCGACAGTGAACGCGCGGCCGGCCACCCGTTCGGCGACGTACTGCAACGGGTAGAACGAGGCCTCGATGCGAGGACCAGAACCTGCAGACGTGGTGGCGCCACAACCAGCAAGGAGCAGCGGTGCCAGGAGGGTCGCCGCAACCGCGCCGAGTCGGGGGGTCTCCGTCATGACAACGATTCTCAACTGAAATGACAACCGTTGTCAATTTGCAGCCAGCCTGGACCGTCGGGGTTAGAGTCACGCGTGCTCGTGGTGAACCGCTTCCGTGTCGAACGCGCTGAGGTGTCGGACTTCCGGCCCGCGCTGGAGCGGGCCCTGGAGGTGCTGGCCCGGCAGACCGGGTACGTCGCAGGACGGATCGGACGCAACGTCGACGACCCGGAGCTGTGGATCCTGCAGACCACCTGGGAGGGCCCGGGTGCCTACCGACGCGCACTGTCGGCGTACGACGTGAAGCTGGAGGCCTGGTCGCTGCTCAGCCGTGCGATCGAAGAACCTTCGGCGTTCGAGATCGTCGAGCCCGGGGAGCCTCTCAACGACGTACAACCGCGCGAAACCAGCTAGCAAGAAGGCAGATACTCTTAGCACTCGCTCGCCGACAGCCAGCCGGTGACAGCCGATTCAGGAGCCTTGCCCCGTGGCCGCCAAGCCCTCATCAGTCATCGACAGCGTCGTCTCTCTCGCCAAGCGCCGAGGCTTCGTCTACCCCTGCGGCGAGATCTACGGCGGCACCCGGTCGGCGTGGGACTACGGCCCGCTGGGGGTGGAGCTGAAGGAGAACATCAAGCGTCAGTGGTGGCGCTCGATGGTGCAGTCCCGTGAGGACGTCGTGGGCCTGGACTCCTCGGTGATCCTGCCCCGCCAGACCTGGGAGGCCTCGGGCCACGTCGACACGTTCACCGACCCCCTCACCGAGTGCCAGTCGTGCCACCGCCGCTTCCGTGCCGACCACCTCCAGGAGGCCTTCGCGGAGAAGAAGGGCCTGGACAACCCCGACGACGTCGATCTGGCAGATCTGGCCTGTCCCAACTGCGGGACGCGCGGCGCCTGGACCGAGCCGCGTCAGTTCTCGGGGCTGCTCAAGACCTACCTCGGTGTGATCGAGGACGAGTCCGGGCTGCACTACCTGCGCCCGGAGACCGCCCAGGGCATCTTCTTGAACTTCGCCAACGTCGTCACCAGTGCACGCAAGAAGCCGCCTTTCGGCATCGCCCAGATCGGCAAGTCGTTCCGCAACGAGATCACGCCGGGCAACTTCATCTTCCGCACCCGCGAGTTCGAGCAGATGGAGATGGAGTTCTTCGTCGTACCGGGGACCGACGAGGAGTGGCACCAGTACTGGATCGACCAGCGCACCAGCTGGTACGTCGACCTCGGCATCGACCCGGACAACCTGCGCCATCTCGAGCACCCGCTGGAGAAGCTCTCGCACTACTCCAAGCGGACCGTCGACATCGAGTACCGCTTCAACTTCGCCGGCGCGGAGTGGGGGGAGCTGGAGGGCATCGCCAACCGCACCGACTTCGACCTGACCACGCACAGCAAGCACTCCGGGACCGACCTGTCGTACTTCGACCAGGCGAACGACGAACGCTTCGTGCCCTATGTCATCGAGCCCGCGGCGGGGCTCTCCCGCTCGCTGATGACCTTCCTGGTCGACGCCTACGAGGAGGACGAGGCGCCAAACACCAAGGGCGGCGTCGACAAGCGCACCGTCCTGCGGCTCGACTCGAGGCTCGCGCCCGTCAAGGTCGCCGTGCTCCCGCTGTCGCGCAACGCCGACCTCTCGCCAAAGGCCAAGGACCTGGCTACCGAGCTTCGGCAGAGCTGGAACGTCGACTTCGACGACGCAGGAGCGATCGGCCGTCGTTACCGGCGCCAGGACGAGATCGGGACTCCCTTCTGCGTCACCGTGGACTTCGACACGCTGGAGGACAACGCCGTCACCGTGCGAGAGCGCGACTCGATGCAGCAGGAGCGCGTCTCGCTGGACCAGGTCACGGCGTACTTCGCGCAGCGCCTCCTCGGCTGTTGACAGCACGTCGGGCAGAATGACCGGGTGGATAACACTGTGAGGACTGCCGCTGCTCTCGCCCTTGCCGGGTCGCTGCTGCTCACCTCCTGCGGAGGCGACAGCAAGGACGACGCGAAGGCGGACGGCACTGGTACGCCGACGCCGACCTCGACGGTGACCCTGCCGCCCGGAGTGGTGCTGACCGAGCCAGGAACGGAGCTGGCCTTCGGTGAAACCGCCACCGTGGTCTACGCGCCGACGCAGACGCTGAGCAGCATCGTGGCGCTCACCGTGAAGCGCGCGCGGCTGGGGTCGACCAAGGATCTCAAGGGCTTCGACCTGGACACCGACTACAAGAAGAACGCGAACTACTACTACGTCAACGTGACCATCGAGAACCTTGACGACGACGACCTCGGCGGTCGCGACTTGCTGCTCAACGGTGTCAACGACCAGGAGACGCTGCTACCGCCGGTCGTCTTCCAGTCGGCGTTCAACAAGTGCCAGGGCAAGCCTTTGCCGAAGGTCTTCGGTCAAGGCCAGAAGTTCGCCACCTGCTTGGTCTTCCTCTCCCCTGACCAGGGTCCGCTGACCGCGGTCAGCACGGTGACTGACGGTTCGAGCCAGCCTGTGACCTGGGTGGGCGACATCGCGACCCCCGAGCCACCTAAGAAGAAGAAGAAGCAGCAGCAGGGCTAGGCGTCTGCACCGGCCGCCTCCTGGCGGCCACGCTTTGGTCGCAGCGGCGCGACCGGGGACAATACGACTCATGTCTGCCGCCGCCGCCCCCTTGACCCTGGGCAACCTGCGCATCGACACGCCTGTCGTGCTCGCGCCCATGGCGGGCATCACCAACGCGGCGTACCGCCGACTCTGCCGGGAGCAGGGGGCAGGGCTCTACGTCTCCGAGATGATCACCTCACGAGGGATCGTGGAGCGCGACGCCATGACCTTGTCGATGCTGGTCTTCGACGAGCTTGAGGACATCCGCTCGGTCCAGCTGTACGGAACCGATCCCGTCTACGTCGGGAAGGCAGCCGAGATCCTCTGCGCGGAGTACGGCGTGGCGCACGTCGACCTGAACTTCGGCTGCCCGGTCCCGAAGGTGACCCGCAAGGGTGGCGGCGGGGCGTTGCCCTGGAAGCGGGCTCTGCTCGGCGAGATCCTGGAGGCCGCTGTCGCAGCCACTGCGCCCTACGACGTACCGGTCACGATGAAGACCCGCAAGGGCATCGACGACGACCACCTGACCTACCTCGACGCCGGGTGGATCGCCCAAGAGGCCGGCTGTGCGGCGATCGCCCTGCACGGGCGCACGGTCAGCCAGGCCTACTCCGGCCAGGCCGACTGGGAGGCGATCGCCCGGCTCGTCGAGCACGTGGACATCCCGGTCCTGGGCAACGGCGACATCTGGGAGGCAGCCGACGCGCTCCGGATGGTCGAGGAGACCGGAGCCGCGGGCGTCGTGGTGGGACGCGGCTGTCTCGGGCGTCCCTGGCTCTTCCGAGACCTGGCGGCAGGCTTCGCCGGCCAGCAGTTGGCGACGCTGCCGACCCTGGGCGAGGTGGCCCGCATGATGCGTCGTCACGCACAGTTGCTCTGCGGCCACCTGGGTGAGGAGCGGGGGTGCAAGGAGTTCCGCAAGCACGTGTCCTGGTATCTCAAGGGGTTCCGCGCCGGCGGCAACCTGCGCCATGGGCTGGCGCTGGTCTCTACGCTGACCGAACTGGACACGCTTCTGGCGGAGTTGGACCCGGACGAGGTCTTCCCCAAGTCTGAGCTCGGTGCGCCGCGCGGCCGGCAGGGGAGCCCGCGTCGCGTGGCCCTCCCCGACGGCTGGCTCGACGACCGCGACGGTGCCGGTCTCCTGCCCCGTGAGGACGCCACAGAGACCACCGGCGGTTGACATCCGTCAACATAGTTCGGGCGAATCCGTGACATCTGTCATAGGCAACTTGTGCCGCTCCGACCAGTCTTGTACCAGTCGTGCATGCCAGGATTCAAGGTTTCGCATTCTGATCTGCTTTAGCCGCCTCGATCGGTGGGGACGAGGCGACGGGGGACCTGGGGCAACTGGGGACTGCTGCGCAGGTGTACGACGCTTGTGGTGAGGGACTTCGTGACCGGGGGGTGGCGGAGTCCCTCGCCTGCGTTTCACCCCTTTCCGTGGACCTTGCTTCGTTCTGCCTGTCGGACGGCTAAGTTTCCTTCCATGGCCCGGCTGCGCGCTCAAGGTACGGCGGAGGTGCATGTCGGCCCCGCCGGCCTCGCTCTGCCTGCCGTGTGGCTGCTCTTCCTCGCGCTCCCGGTGAGCCAGCACTGGGGCAGCCGCGACGAGCCGCGGGTCCTGGTCGGGTTCGCCGCCATGGTCGTCTTCGTCGTGGTCTATCTCGCCGCCTTCGAGCTGCTGCGCCGCCGCCGGGGACGGCTGCAGGCCGACCTCGCGCCGGGCACCGGCTGGACGTTCGTGATCGTCCTGGTCCTGCTGGACGGAGCGATGATCTACGGCTTCGGACAGGACGGGATCGGCTCGGCTATCTACATCGCCGTCACCGCGGCGATGGTCCTCCCCTCGGTGCACGCACTGGTGTTCATCCCGTCGCTGGCCGCAGTGCTGTTCTACTCGACGTTCCAGGTAGACGAGTTCGAGCCCGACTGGGTGACGCCTGCCATCGTCCTGTCCGGCGGCTTCGTCATGTGGGGCGTGAAGCAGATCCTGATCCGCAACATCGACCTGGTCTCCATGCGCGAGGCGAACGAGTCGCTGATCCTCTCCCAGGAGCGCAACCGGTTCGCCCAGGACCTGCACGACATCCTGGGACACTCGCTGACCGTCATCACAGTCAAGGCCGAGCTGGCCAGCCGGCTGCTGGACATCGACCTCGAGCGTGCCCGGGCCGAGATCGACGACCTCGAGCGGCTCTCCCGCGATGCGCTGGCCGACGTACGGCGGGCGGTACACGGCTACAAGGACCTCTCGCTCCCGGGGGAGATCGCCCGAGCCAAGCAGGCTCTGGACACCGCGGGGATCACCGCCGTACTGCCCAAGTCGGCCGACCATGTCGAAGGTCCGCTGCGGGAGCTCTTCGCGTGGACCATCCGCGAGGGGGTCACCAACGTGATCCGCCACAGCGCAGCGGACACTTGCACCGTCGAGCTCTATGCAGACCGAGTGGTGATCTTCGACGACGGCCGTGGCCCGACCAACGAGGATTCCAAGGGCAACGGGCTCAGCGGACTCGCCGAGCGGGCCCACTCCGTCGGAGCAGCCGTCCGGACCAGCACAATCAAGCCACAAGGCTTCGCCCTCGAGGTCGTAGGAGAGAAAAGATGATCAGGCTGGTGCTGGCCGACGACCAGGCCCTCGTGCGAGGGGCGCTCGCCGCTCTGCTCAACCTGGAGAGCGACCTGGAGGTCGTGGCCGAGGTGGGCAGGGGGGATGAGGTGATCGATGCCTGCCGCGACAACAAGGCCGACGTGGCAGTGCTCGACGTCGAGATGCCGGGTCTGGATGGGATCGACGTGACGACCCAGATCAAGAAGCACCTGCCGGACACCCACGTGCTGATCGTGACGACGTTCGGTCGACCCGGCTACCTGCGCCGAGCGCTCCAGTCGGGGGCGGACGGGTTCCTGGTCAAGGACACGCCGGCCAAACAGCTGGCCGACGCCGTCCGGCGGGTGCATGCCGGCCTCCGGGTCGTAGACCCAGCGCTGGCAGCCGACAGCCTGGCCACGGGAACCACCCCGCTGACTGCCCGCGAGACCGACGTACTGCGGGCCTCAAGGCGGGGCGACACGGTGGCCGCCATCGCCGAGCAGTTGGTGCTCTCGGAGGGGACCGTGCGCAACCACCTGTCCAGCGCCATCGGCAAGACGGGGGCCTCCACGCGGGCCGAAGCCGCCCGGATCGCCACCGAGTATGGCTGGCTGTGACGCTCTAGACCGCCCCCTTGGTGCCTCCTGGGTCGCTGGGACCGGGCCGATTCAGGCGGAGATCAACCGTCTTGACGATCGGATCGCGGCATGTGAGCGCCCACACAGTCGGGCGCGGGGATATGACTTCGGCAAATACGTTGTGCTCTACTCGAACCTGTTGTCCACCATTGTCTACAGGTCCAGGTGAGTTTTGATGAGCCCCTCCAGCCACCGCGCAGCCGCTCCGCGGCTCCGTGCGCGTGCTGGCCGGATCGCCGTCCCCGCAGCCCTGGCAACCGTGGTCACCGGCCTGGTCGTAGCCGTCGGCCTGACTACCACCGGCGGCGACTCCGAGGGCTTCGACATCGCCTCGGCAAGCGCGCCGATGAAGATCAGCGTCGAGGAGCTCGGCGAACGCAGGCTCAGCGTCTCCCGTACGGCGCCGCGGGTCCGCCTCGAGCCCGAGGCCGTGGCCAAGAAGTTCGCCACCGCCGAGCTCAACGTCTGGACCCGCGCTTCGGAACGTTCCAAGCAGGTTGGCACCATCGAGAGCGGCGGCAAGGTCGCCGTCACCGGTCAGGTGGTCGACGGCTGGGCGGAGATCATGCTCAAGGGCAAGGTCCGCTACGTCAACGCCGAGTACCTCTCCGCCGACAAGCCGGAGGGCCTCGCCGCGACCAACGGCATCGTCGGCGCACCCTGTGCTGACGGCTCGGGCACCGAGAGCGGCCTCACCGCAGGCGCGGTCCGGCTCTTCAGGGCTGCCTGTGCAGCCTTTCCCGCGCTGACGACGTACGGCGGTTGGGACAACCACGGCGAGCACCGCAGCGGCAAGGCCATCGACTTCATGGTGAGTAACGCGGCGCTGGGTCAAGCGCTGGCGGAGTGGCTGCGGGCGCATGCGGCCGAGCTCAACCTCTACAACGTGATCTGGGCGCAGCGCATCTACACCCAGGAGCGTGGCGGCGAGGGTTGGCGCATGATGTCAAACCGTGGCTCGGCAACCGCCAACCACTACGACCACGTGCACGCCTCGGTCAACTAATTCTGTCGGAAGTTACACGAGTCGCGTCGGCGGCCGGCTGGTCGCTGGCTGAGCGGCGGCGGGGCGCGCGGTCAGGTGGGCTTAGCCGTCAGCGTCGCATCGACTGGTCGCGGGTCCAGGATCGGGTCCGCGTGTCTGAGCACAATGCGCCACTGTTCATCCTCGAGCCGATAGATGGAAGTCACCCGAAGCGCAAACGACTCGGGCTCGGTGCGACCGCCAAGCATTGCCTCACCCCGTTCGATCTCGTGGTAACAGGCGAGATCGTCCGATACGAACTTGCTGAGGATGTCGAGCGCAGACAGTCGGCCGTTCCGAAAGCGAGCCGCCGCCGGCAGTTGAGCGCCTACCGCCAGGAAATTCCGTTAGTTCGATCATCCGACTCCGCCGGCACAACGCCGCACGTTTCCTACGTCGACTCCACCGGCTGCCGCAGAATCGTCCGCAGCTTCGAAGCCTCGACCTTCCGGGCGTCGCTCAGGTAGATCTCGTGATGCTTGCCGGTCATCCGCAACCCTGCGTTCGGAATGAACTCGTGCTGCAGTTCAGCGAGCACCTCGGCTTCGGCGTCATACGGCCCGATGTGCAGCGTCTGAACGCAGCAGCCCTCGTCGAGCCTGTCGAAGCGGACCTTGTCCAGGCTGGTGAGCCGACTCTTCGCGGCTGCTTTGGCGACAGCATCGTCGACCATGTCGGAGGTGATCCAGTCCGGGACCATGATCATGGCGGTCCAGTCCCACTGGGACTTGTCCCTGGCGCCGGTGAACACGTCCATGTCAGACGCCCACCAAAGCGCTTCCAGCGGTGGGACCACGTAGTCGCGCCCCAGTTCCTGCTTGCTGGCGAACTTGAGCTTGTAGGCGATCGGGTATAGCGCCCCGATCGCGTCGGCGTACTCCGACGCAGTGTTCGGGTCTCCGTGACCGTCGACCATCAGGTACTGGAGTGACGGCACGTCCAGCACCCGGAACTCCAGGTGCTTGGCCCGGTAGGTGTCGAGTGACCTCTTGAAGTCGACCTTCATCGTGTCTCCGCCTCTGCCAGCACCAGTTCGACGACCGCACCGACGCCGATGCCAGCCGTGTCGATCTCCAAGTGATCTTGGCTCCACGTCCGATAGCTACGTGAGACGACCTCCTCCCACGTGGGCTCCGGGACGTGGCGGAAGCCTCGCTGACGCTCCTGGAGGCGGGTCTGATGCTCAGCCTCGTCGGAGCAGACCAGCACCACCTGGGTCAGCTCGGCGTCGCAGACGCGAGCGGCACCTCGCCAGGTCTCCCTGGCCGGCTCGCTGTCGTTGACCGCGTCGACGACGACGTCTCGGGCGCCGGACAGGTTGAGCTCTGCAGCCGCTCGGACCGCCTCGTACGCCGCTACTCCGGTCTCCCAGCCGGGTGTCAGCCCGGCGGCCAGCAGCCCCTCCTCGATCGCGTCGACCGAGAGGTGCGTAGCCCACAGCCGAGACGCGACGAGCGAGGCGACCGCGGTCTTGCCGACTCCAGGGAGTCCGGAGATGACGACGAGGCGGCTCATGATCGCCAGGCTAGCCGCGGCGCTGGACAGCTTGCGGGCCGACGCGACCGAGGCACTGTCGGTGCTCGCCGCTAGTGTCAGCACCGATGGGGTCGATCGATCTGTACGACGAGAGCGCTCGGGCACGCTGGGTGGCCGAGCCGGCGAAGGCGTCCCCACGTTCGGAGTTCGAGCGTGACCGGGCCCGGGTCGTCCACTCGGCGGCGTTACGCCGGCTCGCTGCCAAGACCCAGGTGCTGGGGCCTGACACGGACGACTTCATCCGGAACCGGCTCACCCACACCCTCGAGGTCGCCCAGGTCGCGCGAGACCTGGCCAGGCGGCTGGGCTGTGACGCCGACGTCGTCGAGACCGCGGCCCTGGCCCACGATCTCGGACACCCGCCCTTCGGCCACAACGGCGAGCGGGTGCTCGACGAGCTCAGTGCCGCCTGTGGTGGGTTCGAGGGCAACGCCCAGACGCTGCGCGTCCTGACCCGGCTCGAGGCCAAGCGTGAGGGTGCCGGCCTGAACCTCACCCGGGCCACTCTGGACGCCGCCACCAAGTACCCGTGGCGTCGTACCGAGCTCGACCCGCGCAAGTACGGGGTCTACCCCGACGACCTGCCGGTCTTCGGCTGGCTTCGCGAGGGAGCGCCCGAGCGTGAGCGTTGCCTGGAGGCCCAGGTCATGGACCTCGCCGACGATGTCGCGTACTCGGTCCACGACCTCGAGGACGGCATCGTGGCCGGTCGCATCGCCCTGACCGACCTGGCCGACCCCGGTCGACGTCGCGACGTCTGGGCCACCGTGCGCTCCTGGTACCTCCCCGACGTGGACGACACCGAGCTCGAGGAGGCGCTGGCGTGGCTGTGGTCACTCGGCTCGTGGCCCACGACGCCGTACGACGGGTCGCGGGCGGCCCTGGCGGCCTTGAAGGACCTGACCTCCGACCTGATCGGGCGGTTCTGTGCTGCCGCTGAGCAGGCCACCCGCGACAAGTACGGCGAAGGCCCGTTCGCCCGGTACGCCGCCGACCTCATCGTCCCGGCAGGGACCCAGGTCGGGATCGCTGCGCTCAAGGGTGTCGCGGCCCACTTCGTGATGCAGGCCCAGGACCGGGTCGGAGCCCAAGCCAGGCAGCGCGACCTCATGGCGGAGCTCGTCTCGACGCTCCGGCTCCGCGGCCCGGGCGAGCTCGACCCCGAGTTCCAAGCCGACTTCGCGGCAGCCGGCAGCGACGCCGAGAGGCTGCGGGTGGTCATCGACCAGGTGGCCTCCCTGACGGACGTGTCCGCCGTGCTATGGCACCAGCGGCTGAGCTGATAGCGGCGACGTAGACTCCCCCCGTGGCAGGGCTGATCCGCGAGGACGACATCGCAGACGTGCGTGACAAGGCGCGGATCGAAGAGGTCATCGGCCAGTACGTCACGCTCAAGCCCGCGGGCGGCGGCGCGCTGAAGGGACTGTGTCCCTTCCATGACGAGAAGTCCCCGTCCTTCCACGTCCGGCCCGGCAAGGGCTACCACTGCTTCGGCTGCGGCGAGGGTGGCGACGTCATCAGCTTCCTGATGAAGCACGACGGGCTGGGGTTCGCCGACGCCGTTCAGTACCTCGCTGACAAGTACGGCGTACAGCTGCGGTACACCGAGGGCGGCGAGGACCGGCCCAAGCGCGACGGGAACCAGCGGCAGCGCCTCACCGCAGCGAACCGGGCGGCCGCCGAGTACTACGTCGACCAGCTACAGACGCCCGAAGCCAAGGTGGGCCGGCAGTTCCTGACCGAGCGCGGCTTCGACAAGGACGCCGCGGAGCTGTTCGGGATCGGGTTCGCACCGCGGGGCGGCGAGGACCTGTACAAGCACCTGCGTCAGGCGGAGTTCACCGACGCCGAGCTGGTCGCCGCCGGTCTGTGTGCCCAGGGACAGCGCGGCCACTACGACCGCTTCCGCGGACGTCTGCTCTGGCCGATCCGGGACACCTCGGGGGAGACCATCGGGTTCGGCGCCAGGCGGTTGTTCGACGACGACCGCATCGAGGCGAAGTACCTCAACACGCCAGAGACTCCGCTCTACAAGAAGTCCCACGTGCTTTACGGCATCGACCTGGCCCGCCGCGACATCGCCCGGTCCTCCCAGGCGGTCGTCGTCGAGGGGTACACCGACGTGATGGCCTGCCACCTGTCCGGCGTACCGACGGCTGTCGCAACGTGCGGGACGGCGTTCGGAGAGGACCACGGGCGGGTGCTCCGCCGGCTGCTGCACGACCACGAGGAGTTCCGCGGAGAGGTCATCTTCACCTTCGACGGGGACGAGGCGGGCCAGAAGGCCGCGCTGCGGGCGTTCGGCGGCGACCAGCAGTTCGTCTCGCAGACCTACGTCGCGATCGAGCCGGACGGTCTGGACCCGTGTGACCTCCGCCTGCAGAAGGGGGACGCCGCGGTGCGCGAGCTCGTGGCGCGTCGGATCCCGCTGTACCGCTTCGTGCTCACAAACGTCGCGGCACGTTATGACCTCGACCGGGCCGATGGCCGCATCGACGCGCTCCGCGAGGCCGCCAAGCTGGTGTCGTCGATCCGGGACCGGTCCAAGGTCGAAGCGTTCTCGCGCGAGCTGGCCGGGATGGTCGGAGTCGAGATCGACGAGGCTCGCGCGGAGGTACGCCGGGCGGCGTCCCGCGGACAGCGTCCCCCCACCGTGATGGACGCGGCGCAGGGGATCGGCCAGGACCTGCCGGACCTGCGCGACCCTCGGTTCTCCCTCGAGCGTGACGTGCTCAAGCTGGTGGTCCAGCTCCCGCACCTGGTCGTACCGCTGGCCGGCGACCTGGGGGCGAACGATTTCACTCACCCCACATACGCCGCCGTCTGGGAGCTGGTCGTGGCGACCGGAGGGGTCTCGGCCGCCACGGAGGCGTGGTCGGACACGCTGCGCTCGAACACCACCGACCCCGCGGTGGCGCAGGCCCTGAACGCACTGACCGTGGAGCCGCTGCTCACCACCAAGGAGCCGGACCGGGCCTACGTCGCCGCGCACGTCTATCGGCTCTTGGAGGTCACCGCGATGCGCGCGATCACCGAGCTGAAGTCCAAGCTGCAACGGACCAACCCGGTCGAGCAGGCCAGCGAGTACAACCGGATGTTCGGTGACCTCGTGGCGCTGGAACAGCATCGGCGTACGCTGCGCGAGCGTGCCATCGGCGGCAACGAGTGAGACTGCGCAAGCCCGGGCTCGCCTCCGCCCAGACCAAGGACGGCAAGTTGCTCGTCGGCCGCCGGGACCTGCTCGCCACTCCCGAGCGGGAGATCCGCTGGGAGGAGATCCTCACCGCGGAGTGGGACAGCGAGGCCGACACGCTCACCATCGTCCTGGTGGAACCGGAGGTGCTCACCTTCGAGCTCGCCGATCCGGCCCTGCTGCTCCAGCTGGTCCGCGAGCGCGTGACCGCCAGCGTCGTACTCACCAAGCGGGTCCTGGTCCAGGGCCAGCTCGGCTTCACGCTGATGGCCCGCCGCCCGCCGGACGGGGGAGAGATCTCCTTCACCGTCGAGTACGACAGGGGGCTGGATCCGGACTCCGTGGCCACCAAGGAGGCCGCCCGAACGGCCCTGCGCGGGGTCCGCGACGAAGTCGGACTGTGATTTCATCCCACGCGGGGGTAGTTGCTAACCTATGCGGGCTGCACGATCCCCTGTAGCTCAATTGGCAGAGCATTCGGCTGTTAACCGGAGGGTTGTTGGTTCGAGTCCAACCGGGGGAGCCACCAAGCGGTCTGGCCTTCGGGAGTTCCCTCTCGGTGTCAGACCGCTTTGTTGTCTCCCGGCAGCGCCTCGGGCACGCTACTCGTCGTCCTCGCCACCCCAAGCCAGAGAGTAGACCTCGAAGGGCGCCGCGAACGTCGTACCGAGCCTGGAGCCGGCGGCTCGCCCGAAGCCCTCGAGGAACTCTCTGGCGTCCCAGCCTGGCCAGCTGAGACCCTCGATGTAGGCCTTGTGCGCGGCCAGAGACTCCACGCCCTTGTCGAAGGTGGCCGTCGTGTCGACACCGTGCCGCGCCTCGGGTGAGGCGCTGGCCCAGACGGCGCGAACGCCGCCCCAGGGCTCGATGTCTCCGGTGAGCTGGTCAGAGAAGATCCACCGGTTCCCTGCGTCGCGCACGCCATCGAGCACGGCACGGCCAACGGCTATGTGGTCCGCCTGGTTCAGCGCACCCGGCCCGAAAGTGTCACGGAAGTTCCCGGTGATGACGAACTCGGGCCTGTACTTGCGCACAGCGAGCGCGACCGCCGCGCGTAGCTCGAGGTTGTACTCGACGACGCCGTCTTCGAACCCGAGGAAGTCCACCTGGGTCACTCCGACGATCTGGGCCGACTCGATCTCCTCGGCCTCGCGGAGGCGGCGGCACTCGTCGGGGTGCAGGCCATCGATGCCGGCTTCGCCGCTGGTGACCATGACGTAGCCGATCTGCTTGCCCTGGCCGGTCCACCGCGCGATGGCCGCCGCGGCGCCGTACTCGATGTCGTCGGGGTGAGCCACGATCGCGAGGGCGCGGGTCCAGTCCTCAGGAAGAGCCTTGAGGGGTGACGGTTCGTTCATAGGGCGAGCATGGCACGTGAGGGTGGGTCCCGGCCCCGGGCGTCACGAATTCGCCCCGCGCTCGTTAGCCTCGATAGAACATGTTCTATCGAGGGAGATCCGTTGCGTCGTATCGCTGCTGCTCTGGCCTGTGCTTTGTCACTCGTAGGGGCGCTCCTGACCACCCCCTCCCAGGCCACCTCGAAACTCCCAGTCACCTACAACTTCCTGGTCAGCGCCGTCGCGGCCGGCCCCGAGGTCGACGCCGACCCACCCGGTGCGAACGACTGGTCCTGCAGGCCAACCAGGCGGCACCCGCGGCCGGTGATCCTCGTGCACGGGACCGGCGGGAACAAGAACACCAACTGGCGCACCTACGCTCCGCTGCTGAAGAACAACGGCTACTGCGTGTTTGCGCTGACCTACGGCGTCCCGCCCAACGCCGGGCCGGTCGCCGACCAGGTCGGTGGGATGAACAACATCAAGGAGAGCGCCAAGGTGTTCGGCTCCTTCGTCCGCAAGGTCCGCCGGGCTACTGGTGCGAGAAAGGTCGACCTGGTCGGCCACTCACAGGGCACCTTGATGCCCAACTACTACGTGAAGTTCTTGCGCGGCGCCCGCTTCGTGCGGAACTACGTCTCCCTGGCTCCGCTGTGGCACGGGACCGCGAGCGGCGACCTGACTGCGGGACCCGCTAGCGTCTTCGGGTACGACGAGGAGCAGACGCCGTACTGTCCTGCCTGCTCGCAGATGGCGGGGGGCTCGAAGTTCATCAAGCACATGCGTTCCGGTGGCACTCCCAAGGTGAAGGGTGTCCGGTACACCAACATCGTCACCAAGCACGACCAACTCGTCGTGCCGTACACCAGTGGGATCCAGAAGGGCATGCGCAACTTCGTGGTGCAGAACTTCTGCGCCACCGACTACTCCGAGCACTTCGAGATCGCCTCCGACCCGGTCGCCACGGTCATCGTCCTCAACACCCTCGACCGGCGACGCCAGCAGAAGATCCCGTGCATGGTGGTCCTGCCCTTCGTCGGTCCGGCCCGCTGACCTCCCGCCGCCGAGGGGCCAGAAAAAAACCTGCCGTACGTTCTACCGGAGGCTCCAGATAGGCTCGCCTCTCGTTGAGGGGCGGTAGCTCAGTCGGTTAGAGCAGAGGACTCATAATCCTTGGGTCGTGGGTTCGAGTCCCACCCGCCCTACCATGTTCTGGGCCGAGTTCGTTCGGCCGCGCCTCGCTCAGCAGCAGCCTGGTTCCGGCCCTTCGCCACCCGACAGCCGGGTCACCACCGCTCCGGGTGGCACCTTGGCAGGGTTCGAGGAGTCCCAGAGACCAGAGAGACGCCAGCCGGCGACCCCGTCGGAGATCCCGGCCCAAGGAGTCTTGTCGATGGCCAGCGACGCCCCCTCGGCGCCGCGGACGACGGTTCCCGGATAGGCGGCGTGCAGCCGTTGCCAGCTGTCGCCCAGCCCGATCCCAGAGCCGGCCAGTCGTACGTCAGGCGACCGCGGGTCGGTGAGCTCGTCGGGCTGTGACCAGAGCTGGTACTGCCCGAGCGCCCAGCCTCGCAGCTGCACGGCGTCAGCCTCGTCGCCACCGAAGGTCAGGCACAGCCTGCCCCAGCACGTGACAGAGGTGACCGGGTAACGCCACTGCGGCGAGAGCGGGTCGTCGGGGTCCTCGAACCAGCCAGCGCTGCCCGGGATCCGGAAGTAGCGCTGCGGCCCCAAGTCGACGTCCGGATCCCCGAAGCGGGCGGTGACGGCGGCCACAACCTCCTCGGCCTTTGTGCCGAAGGGCTGCGATCCGACGCTGGACCCGGACACGGTCAGGGCGCCAGCGGCCGGGGTCGAGGGACTGGAGGGGACACCGGCAGGGTCAGGCGCGGTGCTGCGCGAGTCGTCCGCCAGGAGCCTGGTCACCCCGACGAGCCCGGCCGCGACCACCGCCACTGAGGCGGCCACCGCGACCAGACCCCGTGTCCGCCGGCCGCGCCGAAGCCGCCGACCACTCCCCAGGATCACGTCGATCTGAGGTGCCGGGACGTCGACGTACTCGGCCTCTTCCCGCAGCAGGTGCCGTAGCTGGTCGCTCATGACTGGATTCCTTCGATGCTGGGGATCACGGTGTCGCCGAGAAGGAGCCGGAGCTTGCCCAGGGCCGCGGAGGTTTGGCTTTTGACGGTGCCCTCGCTGCATCCGAGCGTCTGCGCCGCCTGGGCGACGCTCAGGTCCTCGTAGAAGCGCAGCACCACTACGGCGCGCTGGCGCGGCGGGAGCTGCCGGAGCGCGTCGAGGAGCGCCGGCCGGGTCGAGGGGTCAGGTGAGTACGGCGTCTCGGGGAGATGCTCGGTGACCTGCTCTGAGAGCCGGACCCTCGAACGGAACCACGAGGCCGCCGTGCGCGCCACCGCGGTCCGGGCGTAGGCGTGGGCGGCTTCCAGCGCACGGACCCGGTGCCACGACGCGTAGGTGTTGGTCAGAGCCGTCTGCACCAGATCCTCGGCGAGCGCCCGGTTGCCGACCATCAGGTACGCCGTACGGTAGAGCGGCCCCCACGCCGCCGCGACGAACTCGGAGAACTCCGCGTCCGTGGGCTGCCTGCTCATCCAGTCCTCCTCTGCCTTTACTAGGGAAGACGACCGCTGCGCCTATCCGGTTGGTTCCCGAAGACATCTTCCTTCCGGCGACCCAGCCATGTTCCCCGTAGATTGGCCGGCATGGGGGAGACGTCTGACCGCACGAGAGACGCTGCCAAGTCGATCGCCCGGCGAGTTGCGAGCAGTGACGGGCTTGATGCTGCCATCCGCGTTGGTCTCGTGGCCTACGGGGTGGTGCACCTGCTGATCGCCTGGCTCGCCTTCCAGCTCGCTCTTGGTGACAACCAGGGCGCGCCCTCCAATCAGGGAGCCATGCACCGGCTCGCCCGCGAGTCGTTCGGCGAGGTGCTGATCTGGGCGATCGCGGTCGGGATGTTCTGTCTCGTCCTGTGGCGGCTGCTCGAAGCGGTGGTAGGCCATCGTGATGAGAAGGACGAGAAGAAGCGCTGGCTCAACCGCGCCGGCTCGCTCGGTAAGGCAGTCGTCTATGCCGCCGTCGGCAGCAGCGCCATCAAGGTCGCGGTCGGTGCCGGCTCCAGCGGCAGCGAGCGCTCCGCCGTCGCCGAGCTTATGGATCTGCCGGCCGGACAGTGGCTCGTTGGGCTTGTCGGCGCCGGAATCGTCGGCTACGGAGCCAACCTGGTCCGCCGCGGGCTGACCGATGCTTTCGAGGAGCATCTGACCGCAGAGGGCAAGTCAGGCGAGATCGGTACGGCGTACCTGTGGTTGGGCAAGGTCGGCCACGTGGCGAAGGGCGTCGCGATCGGCATCGTGGGCGGCCTCTTCGTGTACGCCGCAGCCAGCCACGAGCCCAAGAAGTCCGGCGGTCTCGACGAGGCTCTGCGCACGGTTCTCGAGCAGCCCTTCGGTCCGCTCCTGCTCGGTGCCATCGCGCTCGGCCTCGGTTGCTACGGCCTGTTCTGCCTGGCGCGGGCGCGGCACCTCTCGAAGTAACGCCGCGCCCGAACTCGTCAGGACGGCGGTCGGCTCCCGGCAGCCTCCTCGGAAGCGGAACTTCCCACGCTGGTACCAGGGAAGAAACGCCGCCGGGAGCGCACCATGACGACGGCGAGAATAATGGCGAACAGCGTCGGGACCGCGAAGTCCGGTTCGATAAACGCCACGGCAGCCAGGAACGCGAACTCGTACAGGAGCGCGGTCCAGGCCCACTGGAGACCTTGGCGATAGGGGACCAGCGTGATGGCCAGCATCGCTACGGCCGAGATCACCAGGTAGGTGCCCCAGATTTCGCGCGGCACGTCGAGCAGCCCGGTGGTCTGGTTCCCGTCCTCCACCACGGTTCCCATCGGGAAGAAGATGTAGCTCAGTCCGAAGAAGATGATCAGTGCGTTGATGACGGCGAAGGCGATCCAGCCCTTGCCCGCTGCAGACGACTCCGTCATTGTCGAGGCCCCTTCTCTCCAAGTCTTGCAACCAGTCGAGCAACATCCTGATCATCCAAGGGCTCGCACGGGTCCGGGTCAATAGTCCGGAAATGAGAATTTGTGCGGTGTGGTCCCGCGGTTGCCCCAAGAGCCTCCACGGGCGCTGGAGGTTCGAGTGGGACTCGCCGTGGGTCGGATTGGGCTGATCAGAGGTGGATATCTCATATCTGAAGTACGGTCGCTTAGAACCTTTTGTCCTAGCACGCCCTGGAGGGAATCCGTGCACGTGAAACATCCCCAGCGCCCACACCTGAAGCCCTTGCTCATCTCACTGACCGGCTTGTGTGTCGGTGCCACGGGCGCCCTCGTGCCGTTGGCCGCCACCGCCGCCCCGACCCACGACTCGCAGATCGTGGAGGGCAACGCATTCATGTCCAACGGGTACGTCGAGCTCGGTTCGAGGCCGAATGGGTCGTTCGGCTCCGATGTCGATGCTCCCGCGGGTTATCACCCGTTGTCTGAAAGCGGCGACATTCTGGGCTTCCGCGCCGATCGCGACAAGGACGGCTGGGGAGTGGGTGTCGACGACGGCGACTTCTTCACTCCCGGAACTCCGCTGGAGAGGTGGGCCATCCGGGTCGACGAAAATTCGTTCCGCAGCAACGACAGCTTCGGCACTGCGATCCCTGGTAGCCACTCCGGACCCGCGTCTGGGTCATCGGGCACTTCGGTGACGTGGTCTTCGGACGCCCCGGTTGACGGCGTGAGCGTTAGTCAGGTCGTCACGATTCCTGCTGGGTCACGACTCGTCCACGTAGACGTCACGCTGACCAACACGACGGCCAACGCCTTGGGGAACGTCCGCTACATCCGCGAGGTGGACCCCGACAACTGTCGGATGCGCACCGAGGATGTTTGCGACCACGACGGCGACGGGGTGGCCGACGGCCCGGGCTCATATGCGACCTGGAACACGATCGTGGGGCAGAAGGCAGACGGTGACCCAGCCAGCATCGTGTCAGCCGACCAGACGGACGGCTCCTACTTCGACCTTCGAACCACCGCCGCTGGATCGGAAGCCATTGTCAAGGACTGGGCGGTAGGCAGGACAGCCAGGCGCTGTGCGGAGGGTGCCAGTTGCGCGACTGCGGAGCCCAAGGGCACACGGACGTTCGGCGATGACCTCATTCGGGTCTCTGTCGACACGGCGAACCTTGCACCTGGAGCCTCGCGCAACTTCCGGGTCAGCTATGTCCTCAACGAGGACGAAGCGGCCCCAGTGCCTCCCGCACAGCCGACGGTGGGCTCGGTGCACACTCGCGCACGGATGGTGATCGGTGGCGCCCACCGGGTGCCCGTCACTTGTCGCACGCGGGGTGCTGACCTGGACCGCTGCAAGCTCACCCTGACCGCCCGCAAGGGTGGCAAGAGCGTGGTGATCGGCCGGAAGACCGGCAACTTCGCTGCCGCGGACGTACGTCGTGCTGTCGTCCGGGTTCCGCTCAACC
The DNA here is from genome assembly GCA_963769585.1 of uncultured Actinomycetota bacterium. Classification (GTDB taxonomy): domain Bacteria; phylum Actinomycetota; class Actinomycetes; order Propionibacteriales; family Nocardioidaceae; genus SSC3. Next base: position 1,962,263 of record CAVYMJ010000006.1, on the reverse strand, counting down.
GTCGCGGCAGGGCCTTGGTCCACCGCCTCGGTGGCGTGAACGTCAAGGTCACCGGCGTGATCCGTGCTGCCGACTCGTCGGGCCCGGTCACCCGAACCGACCGCATCCGGCTGCTTCCCCGTCAGGTGCGACTGGACCCGGTCCTGTTTGACGTGTCGTCTGCTCGAGTCGACAAGCCGTACCGGGCCTACCTCACCAGGATCAGCAAGCGCCTCGCATACGTGAGGTTGATCCGGATCACCGGTCACACCGACAACGACGGCACGCCTGCTGACAACTTCAAGCTCGGGCTCGACCGGGCCAAAGCCGTCAGGGCGATACTCGCGCAGGGCCATAGGCGCATTAAGACCGACGTCTTCAGCCGTGGTGAGAGCGCTCCAGTGGCGAGCAACGGCACCGCGCGGGGGCGCGCCCAGAACCGCCGGGCGATCGTGGTGATTCGCTACTGATCCACCCACGGCTCCGGCAGCAGCCACAGCTCGACACTTCGGGGCCGTCCGCACTGCGCGGGCGGCCCCGCAGTCCGTGCAGTACGCGGGCAGCGGCTCCACGATCGCGCTCGCCCTGAAGGATTATTCCCGGCGATTCGGTGATATGCCGCTTCTCGGACGACACGAAGGTGTCATTCCGTTGGTGGCTGCAGGTACTTATGGTCGAACGTGGGGAGAGAGCATCTGTCGAAGGGGAAAGCAATGAGTCGTCCAGCCCGAGGGCTGAGAGCATTCGGCCTGCTCAGCGTGGCCTGTCTGGTCGCCGCGTTCGCACCGTCAGCAACTGCAGCGCCGTACGATCCGGCCGCTACCCAGATCGTGTTCACGTCGATCACCACGCCGGGCGTGAACGTCCCCAGCACCCCGGGGACGCCCAACTACTTCGTGACGAACGACAAGCCGTTCCGGGCGACCGCTGAGTTCCAGGACGACACCGGTACTCCGCGGCCGCTCGCCCTGGATCTGTTGATCTTCCCCGTCACGGTCGACCTGTACGCCGACTACGCCGACGGGACGCGGGAGCTCCTGGGCACCCAGCAGGTGTCGTCCAGCGCCACCGGGGTGACCTTCGACGTCCCCGCCGGCCTGATCGACGCCGGGAACGACGTGCGCCTGCACATGGAGGCCCGGCCGGGCACGTACCCGTTCTTCTCCGGCATCGAGGGTGACTCGGACTCGTTCGACGTGCAGCAGACCAGTGTGGTGGCACCGTTCAACTCCAACCCGACCGGCGTCGGCGGGGGCGGAGGCCAGGGCACCAACACCTCCTGCACCCCCACCGTGCTCGAACCCGTCTGCGGCAACCTGGTCCTCGGCAAGCCCGCTGGCGTGCTCAGCGACCAGCTCGGTTCGGTCGGCGACTGCCTCGTCGCCGAATGTCTGACCGACGACTACGTCCAGGCGCTGGTCAAGCTCAGCCCGGCGGTTTACAACCGCTCCTACCCGATGAAGATCGTGATGCGCTGCCACCCCAGCGTCTGTGACGCGCTCGCGAGCGGTGACAACCACGACAACACCACCGGTGGCGGCCACAACGGCGGCAGCAAAGGCGGCGGCCACGGGTACGGCGTGACGAACCTCAAGCTCATCGCGAGCCTGAGCGCTGACGGGGCGCTTGGCCTCTCACCCGCGTGCAAGAGCAAGGGAGTAGTCGGCTCCGGCCAGACGTTCTGCACCGACTACGCCAACAGCTTCCGCGAGACCAGCGGCATCTGGAATGTGGTCTGGCTCTCTGTCGGAGACGCCCGCGTCAGCTTCCCCCAGTAGCCCACGACGCGGTAAGGAGCGGCAGGTCGACGACGCCGAGAGACCTCAACACCTCGGCGGCCGTCGCCTCCCGCTCTGCTGCCCCCTTGAGTCAGTGGGGGAAGTCGGTGACAGCGGTGGACTAAGGACGAGCCGCGCCATGCTGGCGATCCCCGGCACGCAGAGTCGACCCAGGTTGGCCACGACAATGCGCGCGGACGAGACGCCGGATCGGTGGACGCGAGACCTAGTCCTGAGGGCCGCGGAGTCGTTACGTTTCAGGGATGAGACTCAACAAGGACGCCAAGACCGAGCTGATCAAGCAGGTGCCGCTCTTCGCCGAGTGCTCCAAACGGGAGGTGGCCGAGGTCGCGATGCTCGCCGACGAGATCTACCTCCCCGAGGGAGACGAGCTCACCCAACAGGGATCCCAGGGCCGCGAGCTCATCGTGCTCGTCGAAGGCACCGCCGAGGTCAGGCGCGACGGGGAGGTTGTGCGCACCCTCGGAGCCGGGGACTTCGTCGGAGAGATCGCACTGGTGACCGGCGAGGCTCGCACGGCGACGGTGGTGGCGACGTCGGTGGTGCGTGCCTTGGTGGTTACCGACCGTGCCTTCCGGCTGCTGTTGCGGGACTCACCGAGCATCCACGACAAGGTGGACCGCGCAGTGCAGGAGCGGATGGATCAGGACGCGAGCCTCGAACGCCCTGAGCCCGGCTGAGCTCGTCCGCATCTACGCTGCCAGCGCCCTGCGCAGCCGGGCAAGCAGGGAGCGCCCCTCTGCGGGCACCGCAGCGACCGGCCCGGCACACCTCGCCGCCTGCCTCGCCTAGTTTTCGAGGCGTAGGCCAACGGCGATCGCTGCGTCGTCCTGGAAGCCGCCAAGGCCCGCCATGAGCGCCATCATCGTCCAGTCCTTGTGCGCGGTGGCCGCAAGCTTCCGGGCCATGGCCGGGCTGAGCCGCTCCGCGGTGAGCCTGTCGATCACCTGGCGCACCCCAGCCAACTGGTCGCAGGTGGCACACCACCCGCGGATCACGGCGGCTTCAAGGTCGTCGGGTTGGTCGAAGAGAGCACCCTCGAGCTGCGCCGAGAGCCTCGCGTGCCAACGCAGCAGCAGGGCTTCGACGAAGACTGCCTCGACTCCGGGGACGTCAAGGGGCAGGACGCCGTCTCGTCGTTGCTCGGCCGCCTCGATGACCGACTGGAGGACGTCGGCTCGCCGGTGGAGGATCTCTGCTGACATGGGATGCTCCGATGATCCGTAGATGCGTACCTCAACGGTACGAGCCCATACCGACGGTATCGAACCAAGCGAGGCGCTCTGACGAGGAGCTATTCAGAAGTTAACACCGCTGACGCGAGTGTCTGAGGTACTCAGCGCACAGGACTGGGAACTCTCCCGATGTCCGCGACCCTGCCTTAGGCGCAGGGTTGCAGCATGACGACGAATCTCTACTTCGCACAGTTGATCGCCAAGGAGCGCGAACGCGACTTCCTTGACCATGCGGAGGCGCGCAGGCGACGGCGCGCGGCCCGACCCACGCCAGAGCAGCCCACCTGGCTCCACCGTCGGTTCCACCGTGATCCCGACGTCGCCGGCTGCACAGGCCTCGCGGCATGACTTCGGGACGACCCGTCCCGCTCCCCAGATGACCGCAGCCCACGGCTCGAACCCCTCCCGCTCGAGCGGTGCTCTCCGGTCGGCAGATGAGGCGGCTGAGCTGGTTCTTCCCCAGTTCAGCCGCCCTCTGCGCCCTCCCGACGTCTAATCCCTCTTACCTGGGCGGCAGCGGAATGAACCCCGAGGTCCGTCGTCGGTACTCCTCGTACCCGGGCCGGTCAGCCATGTGCCGCTCGAGCACCCGCTTCCCGGAGCCGAAGGCCAGCAGGTACACCATCACCAACAGCGACGGCAGCGTCAGCACGCCTGGCCAGCGCTCAGCGGCGACCAAATAGATCCCCAGCCACACGCACGCGTCACCGAAATAGTTCGGGTGACGCGTGTAGCGCCACAGGCCGCGATTCATCACCGGGCCACGGTTCGGATCCTTCTTGTACCGCTCCAACTGCCAGTCGCCGACCGCCTCGAAGAAGACCCCCACAGCCCAGAACGCAACGCCGAGATAGGCCAGGGCGGTGAGATCGCCGTCGGTGAACGACCCGACGACGACCGGCTGTGAAATCACCAGAACCAAGAGGCCTTGCAAGCCGTAGACCTTGAACGCAGCGTGTACGGCGCTGCGGCCCTCCAGCATCTTCGCGTAGCGAGGATCCTCGGCCTTGCCGTGCGACCGCCAACCGATGTGGACGGCGAGCCGCATGCCCCAGGCGGCAACGAGCACGAAGAGCAGCCACCTGCGAGCGGTGTCGCCCTCGCCGTACGACGCAACCAGCGCCACCAGCGCGACCACCGCGAACATCGCCCCCCAGGCAGTGTCGATGACGCTGTGCCTGCCGGCGACCCTCCCGCCGACGTAGGTCACCAGCAGGACGCCGACGACCGCAGCCAGGGCCGCGAGCTCGGCTGCGATCACCGCCGCCGGCTCACGGTCTGATCGAGCGGCTTGGCCAGGGCGAACTGCACCACGTCAAGGTACCCGGATCTGAACCCCGCTTCGGAGTAGGCGAGGTAGAGCGACCACATGCGTCGGAAGACCTCGTCGAAACCGAGGTCCTCGACGCTGGCGGCCTGGTCCAGGAAGCGACGGCGCCACTGCTTGAGCGTCTCGGCGTAGTGCTGACCGAAGCGCAACTCGTCGGTGATGGTCAGGGAGGTGCCGGCGACGTGCTCGTGCACGGCCTGGGCTGAGGGCAGATGACCTCCAGGGAAGATGTACTTCACGATCCAGGTGTAGGTGTCCTGGGTTGCGAGCATCCGGTCGTGCGGCATGGTGATCGCCTGCAGCGCGGCCTTGCCTCCGGGGGCCAGCAGTGCGTCGAGCGCTGAGAAGTACGTCGGCCAGTGGTTCACGCCGACTGCCTCGATCATCTCGACGCTGACGATCGCGTCGTACAGCCCGGTGACCTCGCGGTAGTCCTGAAGCCGGATGTCGACGAGGTCGGTCACACCTGCCTCGGCGACCCTCGCGCGAGCCAGACTGGCCTGCTCCTCTGAGATCGTGACGGTGGTGACGTGGGCGCCGCGACCCGCGGCACGGATGGCGAGCTCTCCCCAGCCGGTGCCGATCTCGAGCAGTCGTGTGCCGGCCCGGACTTCGGTGATGTCGAGGAGCCGGTCGATCTTGCGCTGCTGAGCCGAGCTCAGGTCCTCAGGCCGTCCGAGCGCAGGGTCTCCGGCGAACAAGGCGGAGGAGTAGCTGAGCGACTCGTCGAGGAACAGGGCGAAGAGCTCGTTGGACAGGTCGTAGTGTCGGTGGATGTTCGCGCGTGCTCCCTCCAGGGTGTTGTCCTGGTGCGAGGGACGGGCGTGCAGGGCGGCCCTTCGCAGCCGCTGCAGGCTGTTCGGCACCAGGGTGGCGAGCTGCCCAGCCATGACGGTGAGCAGCCCCGCCAGGTCGTCGGTCTCCCAGTCACCTGCCTGGTAGGCCTCACCGAAGCCGATCAACCCGCCGGCACCGAGCCGCTGGAAGAAGTCGTCGGGCCGGACCAGGTTCAGCGTCGGGTCGTCGGCGTGGCCGCTGCCCCAGATGCTGCCGTCGGGCAGCAGGACACGCAGCGGAAGCCGTCGTACGGCGTGCCGGGTGAGCCTGCGGGCGACGGCCGCCCGGACCGGGCGGTTCGGGACGCGAGCCACATCGGGCCATCGGTCGGCGTCAACTACGGGCGTCGAGAGGGTGCTGGTCATCGTGGCTGCCTTCTGGTGAGTGGGTCGGTCTCGGGAGGGGACGCAGTCCCTTGAGGAAGAGGGTGATGCCGTGCCGCTTGATGCCGGCCATGACCGCTCGGGTCTCGACCGGCCGCCGCAGGGTGTCCTCCAGGCGGGCGGCGGAGCGCCGGGTGCCGGTCATCGCCGCGACAAAGGGGCGTTCCCCCTCGCGATGCAGCGTGATTGACACGAGGAGCTGGTCGTCGGGCAGTGGCAGGCGCATCGTGTACTCGCCGTCGACGGGGTAGAAGGGCGAGACGTAGAACGCCTTGTCCGTGCGGAGCTCGTCCGGGGTCATCAGGTAGGTGTGGCTGCCGCCGTAGGTGTTGCGAACCTCGGCGACGAGCTGAGTGAGGCTGCCGTCCTCGGCCAGACAGTAGAAGACGGTCAGCGGGTTGAAGACGTACCCGTAGACGCGCGGCTGACCGAGCATGAGGATGCGGTCCGGGGGGCGGACGCCGTTCTCGGTCAGGAAGGCTCGGACGTCGACATGGTCAGCCTTGTCGAACCGGCAGAGCCGGTGTCGCCACCCGTGCAGGGTGGGCAGGTCGTCGAAGTCGACCAACCAGGTGGTCATCCGGTGCCGGACCTGGTGCTCGACCGGCTCGCGTCGCTGGTGGGCTATCTCCACGTCGTACAGGGCGGGGGTCAGCGTCACCAGGACACCCCCAGGCTCTCGGCAGCTTGGACTCCTGAGCGGCAGCCGTCCTCGTGGAACCCCCAGCCGTGGTACGCGCCTGCGAAGGCCAGCACACCGTCGTTCAGCTCGGGTAGCCGCTTCTGAGCTGCCACCGAGCGGGGGGTGAAGATCGGGTGCCGGTAGCTCATCCGCTCGAGCACGTTCGCCTCGGGAACGGTGCCGGGGTCGTTCAGCGTGACCAGGAACGCGTCAGGCGTGTCGAGCCGCTGCAGCCGGTTGAGGTCGTAGCTGACCTCCACCGACGAGGACGTCGCCGCGCAGCTGCGCATCAAGTAGTTCCACGATGCGCGGGCTTTTGCAGCGCCCGGCAGGACCCGCACGTCGTCGTGCAGCAGCGTGGCGTTCACCGAGTACTCGAAGGCACTCAGCACCTCCTGCTCAACGTGGCTCGGGGAGGCCAGCAGGGCGAGGGCCTGGTCCGGGTGGGTGGCGATGACGGCTGCCTCGAAGGCTCTGGTCTCGCCCGAGTCGTCGGTGATCTCGACACCACCAGTGACGCGGCGTGCCGAGCGAACCGGTGTCGCGGTCTGAACGGCGGTGAGGTTCTTGGCGGCGCGCTCGACGTAGCTTTGGGAACCGCCCACGACAGTGCGCCACTCGGGCGACCCGGTCACCGAGAGCATCCCGTGGTTGGCGAGGAACTCGAAGAGGTACCGGGCCGGGTACTGTCCGGCCACATCGGGCCCGCAGGACCACACGCACGCGACCAGTGGCGCCACGAAGTGGGTGCGGAAGTAGTCGCTGAACCGGCCGCGGTCCAAGAACGCGTCCAGTGGCTCGAGGTCGTCCTCGTCGCCGGCGAGAAGGGTCCGGGCCTGACGGTGGAAGCGCGGTACGTCGACCAGCAGCCTGAGGTAGCGGCCCCGGGTGGCGTTGCGCCAGCTCGGGAAGACTCCGGACAGGCCGAGCGCGCCGGCGTACTCCAGGCCGCAGCCTCGGCAGCTGACCGACATGCTCATCTCGGATGGCTGCGTGGCGACCTCGAGCTCGCGGAAGAGCCGGATGAGGTTGGGGTAGGTGCGCTCGTTGTGGACCAGGAAGCCGGTGTCCACGTTGACGGTGGCTCCGCGCGAGTCGGCAAGCTCGTGGGTGTGGGCGTGCCCGCCGAGCCGCGGGTCGGACTCGTAGACGGTCACGTCGGCCTCGCGCTGCAACAGGTAGGCCGCCGTCAGCCCGGACACGCCGCCGCCCACCACGGCTATCCGTCGTCTCGTCATGGGAGGGGTTCGGACTCGGCGCGCCGCCGGATTGGTCGCTCCCGGGGTCATCTCCGAGCGCCGTCGGCCGGACAGCAGCGCGGAGCGGGGCCTCCGGGGAGACCGGCTTCGTGAGGCACCTGCACTCGACAACTCCAAGCCTGCGACCATATCCCATGACGTCTGTGGACAAGCCGGCATACGAAGGCACCGTCGCACTCCCCGATGGCCGTGACCTCGGGTTCGCCTCTTTCGGCGACGCGGCAGCGGCCGAGACGATCTTCTGGCTGCACGGGACCCCGGGGGCACGCCGGCAGATTCCGCTCGACGCGCGCGCGTACGCCGAGCAGGCACACGTTCGGGTCGTCGGCGTCGACCGCCCGGGCATCGGCTGGTCGACGGCTCACGTCTACCAGGACGTGCTGGGCTTCGCCGCAGACCTCGAGTACCTCGCCGACCACCTCAGCGTCGACACGATGCACGTGGTGGGACTCTCCGGTGGTGGGCCGTACACGCTCGGCGCAGGTGCTGCGATGCCGGACCGCGTCACCAGCCTCGGCGTCATCGGCGGGGTGGCGCCCACGGTGGGACCGGACGCGGTCGGTGGTGGCCTGGTCGCCGTGGCCAAGCCGCTCGCCCCTGCCATCAGGCTGGCCAGACGGCCCTTGGGCGCGGCGCTCAGTGGCCTGATCAGGCTCGCTTCGCCAGTGGCACCGCACGCGATCGACGCCTACCGGGCCCTACAGCCGAAGGGCGACCGCCAGCTGTTGGGGGAGTCGGCCTTCCGGGCGATGTTCATCGACGACCTCGTGAACGGCGGCAGGGAGCAGTTCTCCGCGGCGTTGTCGGACGTCCTGCTCTTCGCCCGTGACTGGGGGTTCCGTCTGGCCGACGTGCACCAGCCGGTTCGCTGGTGGCACGGCAACGCAGACCACATCGTGCCCTTCCGGCACGGCGAACACGTGGTGGGACGCCTCCCGAACGCGGAGCTGATCCCGCTCGACGGCCACGCGCACCTGGGTGGACTCGGCTTCGCCACCGACATCATCGGCGGGATCGTTCCGGCGCAGGAGCTCGTCGACGAGGTCCTGCGGGCCCACGACTAGAGCTGGTCCACCGGACCTCCGACGCGCTCGCGGATCTCGTCCGTCGCGTCCCAGTCGTTGACGTGCATGCCGGCCAGCACGATGTCGTCCTTGACCCAGAACGCTCGGAAAGCCGACGCCGGGTCGCCTTGGATGACGACGCGGTCGTAGCCGTCCGGGCCGACGCTGCCGACGTACTCCATGCCCAGGTCGTACTGGTCGGTGAAGAAGTACGGAAGGCGGTCGTAGTCGACCTCGGCGTCGAGCATGTTCAGCGCCGCCGCCTTGCCCTGCTCGATTGCGGTGTCCCAGTGCTCCACTCGGAGTCGCCGGCCCAGCGCCGGGTGGTCGTGGTTGGCCACATCGCCAGCGGCGTAGACCGACGGATTCGATGTCTGCAGCCTCGCGTCGACGAGCACGCCGTTGTCCACGTCGAGCCCGCTTGCCTGGGCAACGTCGACGTTCGGGGCGACTCCGACCCCGACGACGATGAGGTCCGAGGGCAGAGTGGATCCGTCGCTGAGCCGAACCGTGCCGCCACGGTCGATCCCTTGGACGTCCGTGTCGAGCCGGAGGTCGACGCCATGTCGGCGGTGTAGGTCGGCGAAGACCGTTGCCACCTCTTCGCCGAGGACGCGCAGCAGTGGCAGTGCGGCGGACTCGATGACGGTGACGTTCGAACCAGCCAGGCGTGCGGCAGCAGCGACCTCCAGACCGATCCAGCCTCCTCCGACGACCACGATGTCCCGGCCGTCGCCGAACGACTCGCGCAGCCGTTGACTGTCGTCCATCGTGCGCAGGTACGCCACCGCGGCTCCGCTCTCGTCCGCCAGCTCGAGGCGCCGCGGCGAGGCCCCGGTTGCCAGGAGCAGTCGCTCGTAGCGGAGTTCGCCCTGCGGGGTCAGGGCCACGTTGCGGCCAAGGTCGAGGCCGATGACGGTCTGACCGAGCCGGAGGTCCACGTCGTTCTCGGCGTACCAGTCGGCGCCGTGGACGAACGCCGACTCGAGCGGGTCGTTGCCCAACAGGTAGCCCTTGGACAGCGGCGGTCGTTCGTAGGGGAGGTGCTGCTCGGCGCCGTACAGGACGAGCCGCCCGGAGTAGCCCGAGTCTCGGAGCTGCTCGATCGCTTTCGCGCCGGCGAGTCCACCGCCGACCACCACGAATGTCATTGAATCTCCTTCGTTCGACGGGCCAGGGAGAGGAACTCCGCCCGGAGCGCAGAGTTGCTCCGCAGGTCACCCTGGAGCGCCGATGTGACGGTCCGTGCCCCTGCGACCTTGGCTCCGCGCAGGCTCATGCAGGTGTGCGTTGCCTCGATCACCACCCCTACCCCGCGAGGCGACAGGCCATGCCGGAGATGGTCGGCGATCTGCTTGGTGAGCCGCTCTTGAGTCTGGGTCCGTTTGGCGAAGAAGTCGACGGTCCGCGCGAACTTCGACAGGCCCAGGATCCGGTCGTTCGGGAGGTACCCGACGTGGGCCACTCCGAAGAACGGCAGCATGTGGTGCTCGCACAGCGACTGCACCGGAATGTCGTGCACGAGCACCAGCTCGTCGTACTCGTCGTCATTGGGGAATGTGGTGAGGTTGAACTCGGGCACCGTGAGCATCTCGACGTACGCTGCCGCCATCCGCCGGGGCGTCTCGATCGTCGACTCGTCGTCGAGGTCGAGTCCGAGGGACGCGAGAAACTTAGCCGCCGCCTCGGTGGCAGCCAACCGGTCGACTCCCGCCCGCCCAGGCATGATGCGCGGACGGGAGCCGGTGGGGAGGGAGGCCAGCGACAGGTCGGTCATCGAGTCGCACCGAGGCGCGCGCTGACCGACAGTCGCGCCAGCGCCAGGGCCGCGACCATGAGGCCGAAGTCACGAAGTGCGACGTCGTAGTAGAGGTCCCCGAGACTGAGCAGGTTGACAATGATCCCCAGCAGCCAGGCCGCCACAAGGTAGCCGCCAAAGCGCGGGGCGACCGCGACGGCCAGGCCGGCCAGGATCTCGACGACCCCCACCAGAACCATGGCCGTGTGCGCCGAGCCAGGAACCAGGTCGTTGATCCAAGGGGCGAGGTACTTCTCCCAGTCGGTCAGGATGTTGGTGAACTTGTCGAGCCCGAAGGCGATCGGTGCGATGGTGAAGACCGTCCGGAGCAGGAGGAACGCCTGTCCCTCCGCGCTGGTCAACAGCACCCCGACAGCTCTGGTGCCGTGTCGGGGGAGGTCAGTCTGGGGCATGGGTTCCTCCTGGTTTCTAAAAGAGAGTATTCTCAACTTTAAGTCTTCCAGGCGCTCTAAAGTCAACCACACTATCTGTTAGAAGAGGAGCCTCCGATGGACGACCTCAGCCGCCGCGCTGCCGGGATCGGCGCGCTCGCAGAGCCCGTGCGCAGGGACCTCTACGGGTACGTCGTGGCGCAGCCTGACGCGGTCGGCAGAGAAGAGGCCGCCCGGGGAGTGGGCGTTCCCGTACACACGGCGAAGTTCCACTTGGAGAAGCTCGTCGAGGAAGGCCTGCTGGACGTGGAGTTCCGCAGGCTTGGTGGGCGCCAGGGCCCCGGCGCCGGACGGCCGTCGAAGCTCTACCGCCGGTCGGCTCAGGAGTTCGAGGTCTCCCTTCCCACTCGGCGCTACGACCTGGTCGGCGAGATCTTGGCGACGGCCTTCACCAAGGCGGGAGAGGGTGTCGACCTCGACGGGGCGATCCGGGACTCTGCTGCAGGTGCGGGCCGAGCGGCCGCCCAGGGAGCGGCTCCGTTGGGTACCAGCGACCAAGGCCAGGCTGACCTCGACCGGGTCAGCGACGTGCTGGCTCTGCACGGCTACGAGCCCCGGCCCGAGGGTGAGGTGCTCGTACTGGCCAACTGCCCCTTCGACTCGTTGGCCAAGCAGCACACGGCCCTTGTCTGTGGGCTCAACCAGGTCTTCGTGCAAGGAGTCGCAGACGGACTGGGCTGCACCGAAGTCGAGGCCTGCCTCGAGCCGGAAGAGGGCCAGTGCTGCGTGAAGGGGCGGCTCAGGTCCCAGGACTGAGGAAGAGCAGGTTTCGCGGAGCTCGGGAGCCCTGCAGGATGGGACCCATGAGCACTTTCGAGACCGTCCATGAACCGCTCGAGGCGCGGGACGTCATCCTTGGCCGAACGACACACGTACGCCGGGTGCTGCCGAACAAGACCCGTCGGATGATCGGAGCCTGGTGCTTCCTGGACCACTACGGGCCCGACGACATCACGGTTACCGGAGGGATGTGGGTTCCACCGCACCCGCACACCGGGCTCCAGACCGTGACCTGGCTCTTCGAGGGCCTTGGCCGGCACACCGACAGCCTGGGCTCCTCTCAGCTCATCCGCCCCGGCCAGCTCAACGTGATGACCGCCGGCCACGGGATCTGTCACGCGGAGGTGTCGCCCGCGGATGCCCCGAGCACGCTGCACGGCGTACAGCTGTGGGTGTGCCTGCCCGACGAGGTGCGTGACACGACGCCACCCGCGTTCGCGCATCTGCCGGAGCTCCCGATCCACCGGGAGCCGGGTGCTGAGCTGACGGTCTTCGTGGGAGAGCTGGCGGGGCTGTCGTCGCAGGCACCGGTCTTCAGCCCGCTCGTCGGCGCAGAGCTACGGCTCGACCCAGGGACCTCGGTAACGCTTCCGCTGGATGAGGCCTTCGAGTACGGCGTGCTGGCGGTCTCGGCGGACCTGACGGTCGACGGCGTGACCACGGCCCGCCACCAGATGTCCTACCTGGGCTGCGGCCGTTCGTCGCTGGAGATCAGCGCACCCGAGGGCGGCTTGGCCGTCATCCTCGGCGGCGAGCCGTTCGAGGAGGAGATCGTGATGTGGTGGAACTTCATCGGCCGCAGCCACGAGGAGATCGTCGAGCAGCGCGACGCCTGGAACGAGGGAGGGTTCGAGGGCCGGCCGGAGCGCTTCGGCAGCGTCGAGGACTTCCCGGAGAACCGCCTGCTGGCGCCGGCCCTGCCCACGACCAGGCTCAAGCCGCGGAGGCGCTCCACCTAGGGGCCCCACGAGGCGAGAGGCGACGCCCGGTTGCATGTTCAACTAAAGGTACGCAAGAGAATTTTGGTGTCTGTGTGGTTTCTGAGCCCAAAGTGCTTCACAATGGGACGTACAACCGCATAGGTCCAGGCTTCCTGATCCACGAGAGACCGCTGGGGAAGGCGTATCTCGACGCCGGATCACCAGGAGGCCGACATGACCACTCGTCACGCGACCAGGGGCGTTCTCTACGTCCACTCGGCGCCGTCTGCACTGTGCCCGCACATCGAGTGGGCAGTGGGCGGCGTTCTTGGCGTTGCGGTCAACCTCGACTGGACGCCCCAACCGGCCCACCCCGGCAGCTACCGCGCTGAGTTCTCCTGGGGCGGTGACGCAGGAACGGCTGCCACCATCGCCTCCGCCCTGCGCGGCTGGAACCACCTCCGCTTCGAGATCACCGAGGACCCCACCACCTCGACCGAGGGATCGCGCTACGCCTGCACCCCCGACCTCGGTGTCTTCCATGCCGTGACCGGGATCCACGGCGACATCATGATCCCCGAGGACCGGCTGAAGGCAGCAGTGGTCAAGTCCGCTCAAGGGGAGACCACCCTGGTCACCGAGATCGACAAGCTGCTCGGCAAGCCGTGGGACGACGAGCTCGAGACGTTCCGGCACGCCGGGGACGGGGCACCTGTTCGTTGGCTGCACCAGGTCGTCTGACCCACCGCTGGGCGGGTGCCGCCGTGTGGTCGGCGGTTCGCCCCTCTTGAACCGCCATGCCAGGATCGCCTGGTGAGCAGACGCACCCTTCTCGCCGTACTCGTACTTTCGATCCCGCTCTCGGCTTGCTCGTTGTTCGGAGAGGACGGTCCAACCGCCGCCGACGCCGCCGAGCAGCTGGCAGACGCGCTCGCGAGTGACCGGCTGGCCGGGGTCTCCTTGGCAGGCGTGGCTGACCCACAGAAGTGGTGGGACGACGCGACCGACGGTCTCGGCGCTGACCTGACCGTGGCCGTGGAAGAGGTCAGCGACGAGGGTGACGACTCCGCCTTGGCGCGGCTCGGCTACCGGTGGGAGCTGTCGCCCGGGCCGGTCTGGAGCTACGCCACGACGGCCCGGCTCACCAAGGCCGATGGCATGTGGACGTTCGAGGCGGACCCCTCGCTGGTAGCGCCGGACCTACGGGAGGGCGAGCGCCTCTCGGCGAGCAGGCGGTGGGCTCCACGCGCCGACCTCCTCGGCGCCGGAGGAACCAAGCTGGTGACCGAGCGTGCCGTCCTACGGATCGGCATCGACAAGACCAAGGTCGCGGCCGCGCGCGCCCAGGCGGCGTCGGCGCGTGCGCTGGCCCGGCTGGTCGACGTCGACACCGCCGGCTTCCTCAAGCAGGTCCGGGCCGCAGGACCCAAGGCCTTCGTCGAGGCGATCGTGCTGCGGGCTTCCGACGTCACCCCGGCGATCGGGCGCGGAGTCCAGGCGATCGCAGGCGCGGTGGTTGTCGATGACGCGCTGCCGCTAGCCCCCACGCGTGAGTTCGCCAGGCCGATCCTCGGGTCGGTGGGGGCAGTGACGGCGGAAATCGTCGAGAAGAGCGACGGTGTCTACCAGGCCGGTGATGAGGCCGGCCTCTCCGGGCTACAGGCCCGGTACGACGAGCGACTGCGAGGCAGTCCCGGTGCGCAGGTTCTCGCCGTGGCCGCGGCCGGCGGTAGCCGAGTCCTGTGGGAGGCGGCGCCCGAGCCAGGAGAGCCATTGCGGACCACCCTGGATCTTCGGCTCCAGGCCGAGGCCGAGCGCCTCCTCGCCGCTGTTGAGCCTGCGAGCGCGCTGGTCGCCCTGCGGCCCTCCTCGGGCGCGGTGCTCGCCGCCGCGAGCGGGCCTGGCGGCAACGGCCTTTCGACCGCCACCGTGGGGCGGTTCGCGCCCGGGTCGACGATGAAGGTGGTCAGCAGCCTCGCGATACTGCGTGATGGGCTGACCGCCACCAGCCCGATGTCGTGTCCCGCCACCACGGTTGTGGACGGGAAGTCCTTCAAGAACTACTCCGACTACCCGCCGTCCCAGCTCGGCCGCATCGACCTGGCCAGGGCGGTCGCGAACTCCTGCAACACCGCCTTCATCGGTGAGCGCGGCACGGTCACCCAGCGGGAGCTGGCCGATGCCGCCGCCTCGCTCGGCCTCGGCGTGGACCACGACCTCGGGTATCCGGTCTATCTGGGCTCGGTGCCGGCCAGGGCCGGGTCCCAGACCGAGCATGCCGCCTCGATGATCGGCCAGGGGAAGGTGCTCGCCTCGCCGGTCGCAATGGCCAGCGTGGCCGCCTCCGTGGCCAGCGGTACCACCGTCGTACCGGTGCTGGTCTCGGACGCGGAGAAGGTCACCGCCGACCCGTCGCGTCCGCTGACCAAGGCCGAGGCGGCGGACCTGCGCGGGCTCATGCGCGGAGTGGTCACCTCCGGCAGCGGAGCCTTCCTCCGCGACCTGCCCGGTGCGCCGGTGCTCGCCAAGACCGGGACGGCCGAGTTCGGCGACCAGTCGCCCCCGCAGACCCATGCCTGGATGATCGCCGTCCAGGGCGACCTCGCCGTGGCGGTCTTCGTCGACATCGGCGAGTCGGGCTCCCGGACGGCCGGCCCCATCCTGGAGGCGTTCCTACGCGCCGCTGCGTAGCTCTTTGTCCAGGGGCGTCGGAAACGACGGTACGACGGCGGCGCCGTCCAACCTTGGCTCGAGCGCCGCGGCAGCCTGGGCTACCGCCTGCTTTGCCTGGCTCCCGCGGTCGACCAGCAGCCGGGTCGCGACCGCGCCATCCGGGCGGACCGACCAGCCGCCGACGATCTCGCCACCCCACCACACGGTCGGGCCGATGTTGCCGTTGCGGTCGTAGAGCGGGCCCCGGTCCGCCGGAAGGAACCAGTCCCGGTCCTTCCAGCCCATCGGCGTCGCGTCCAGCGCTGGGAGCAGCGCGGCCGCGGGCTCGGCCAGCGGGTCGGCGTCCGGGTCGGCGTCCGTGTCATCGACCATCACGAGGCCGCAGCCCACGTCGACCGTCTCCAAGCCGGCCAGCGCTGCGCGAGTGGTGCCCAGAGTCCAGCCCGTCCACCACTGCAGATCGGTCAGCGTCACCGGCCCGAAGCGCCGCAGGTACAGCTCGAGCAGCCGGCTCTTCGCGTCGGGCACCTCGGGGATCCCTTCCGGCCACCAGGCGGAGGCCGGCTGCCAGCGGTGCTGGCGCGACACCCAGGAGCCTCGTGGCTCGGCGCGCACGATGCGACCCTCGGCCGCCATCAGCACCAGCACCTGCGGAGTGACCGTGCGCCTGACGTCCCACTTCTTGTCCGTCGTCGGCAGCAACGCCGTCCGCAGGCGCGGCTCGTCCGCCGACAGCTCCGCGGCCAGCGCAGTGCCGCGCTCGGCGAGGGCACGCTCGACCGCACTCGCCACGCCGTCCAGCCAGGCCGCCGCATCAGCGGGCACCGGTGGCTCCGTGGGGAGCGAAGTGAGCTGGCTGAGCAGTCGTCTGCGCTGCTGTGCGGCGATGTCGAGTGAGGCGGCGTGGTGGATGATGCCGACGTGGGTCTGCGGGACGATGAACAACGTGCGGCGCATCGCGAGCATCCGCACCAGCGAGCGGTCGTCGTACATGACCCGGGCGATGTCCTTCAGCGAAGCCGATGGGCACCGCGCCAGCACGGACAGATAGACGGTGGCCGGGTCGGTGGCGTGCAGCACGACGAGGTCGGTAGCCACCTGCACCGGGTCGGCAGCCGTGCCGCCGAGGTGGTGACGGGCGACCAGCCGAGCCCGACGCGCCTGCGTAGTGAACTCCACAGGTCCACCCAAGCAGAGCCCGCCGACGGGTCAGCTGGTTTCTGCCGCCGCGGCGGTCGGCTCAGACGGTCTTGAAGGCGATGGCGATGTTGTGACCACCGAAGCCGAAAGAGTTGTTCAACGCGGCGAGGGGTCCCTCGGGAAGCTCGCGCTGGGACGTCGCGATGTCGAGCCCGATGTCCTCGGGGTCGTCGAGGTTGATCGTCGGGGGGATCACCCGGTGGTAGAGCGCGAGCACGGTCGCCACGGACTCCAGGGCGCCGGCGGCACCGAGCAGGTGGCCGGTCATCGACTTGGTCCCGGTCAGGATCACCTTGCTCGCCGCCTCTTCCCCGAGAGCCTGCCGGATCGCGGAGGCCTCGGCCAGGTCACCCTGTGGGGTGGAGGTGGCGTGCGCGTTGATGTGCACTATGTCGGTCGGCACCAGGCCGGCGTCCTTGATGGCTGCCTTCATCGCGCGCGTAGCGCCGGCGCCGGACGGGTCGGGCTGCGCGATGTCATGAGAGTCGGCCGTGATGCCGGCTCCGGCTGCCTCGGCGTACACCCTGGCGCCGCGCTTGGCCGCGTGCTCCTCGGACTCGAGCACGAGCACGGCCGCGCCCTCGCCGAGGACGAAGCCGTCCCGGCCCTTGTCCCATGGACGCGAGGCCTTCTCGGGCTCGTCGTTGCGCTTGGAGAGCGCCATCATCTGGCCGAACGCGGCCATCGGCAGCGCGTGTACGGCGGCCTCGGTGCCACCCACCACGACGACGTCGGCACGACCGAGGCGGATCATGTCGATGCCCAAGGAGATGGCCTCGTTGCCGGAGGCGCAGGCCGACACGGGGGTGTGGACGCCGGCCTTGGCTCCGAAGGTGAGTCCGATCGCCGCAGCGGGGCCGTTCGGCATGAGCATCGGGATGGCGAGAGGAGAGACCCGGCGGGGGCCCTTCTCCTTCAGGGTGTCGTAGTTCGAGAGCAGGGTTGTCACGCCACCGATACCGGAGGCGACCGCTACCGCGAGGCGCTCCGGGTCTACCTCGACGTCGTTGAGGCCGGCGTCCTGCCAGGCCTCGAGGGCAGCGACCAGCGCGAGCTGGCCGGAACGGTCCAGGCGTCGCGCCTTGATCCGATCCAGCACCTCGCCCGGCTCGACCGCGACCTCGGCCGCGATCTGGGTGCTGAGCTCCTCGGCCCACTCGTGCTTCAACGGACGCACCCCGGACCGGCCGGCGAGCAGGGCCTCCCAGGTCGTGGGGACGTCGCCGCCGACGGGGGACGTGGCCCCGAGCCCGGTGATAACGACTCGAGTGCTGCTCATCTGTTCACCTCTGCAGAAAGTTGGGGAGCTCTCCGGCGCCGAGGAGACGGCGCCGGAGAGGTGGATCAGCTTGCGGCGCGCTCGATGAAGGAGACGGCGTCGCCGACGGTCTTGAGGTTCTTGACCTCTTCGTCGGGGATGCGAACGCCGAACTTCTCCTCGGCGGCGACGACGATCTCGACCATCGACAGCGAGTCGATGTCCAGGTCGTCGACGAACGACTTCTCCAGTTGTACGTCGTCGGCGTCTACGCCGGCGACCTCGTTGACGATCTCGGCCAGGTCGGCACGAACGTCGGTGGCAGCCATGGGGCTCTCCTTCTGTTGCGGTTACGGTTTCCCGCCGGCGTACGACGGGGGCTTGTGGGTTAGGGGACTCGGACGACCTGCGCGGCGTAGGCCAGACCGGCACCGAACGCGATCAGCAGGGCGAGGTCGCCGCTCTTGGCGTCGCCATCGGCGATCATCCGGTCCAGGGCAAGAGGGATCGACGCCGCCGAGGTGTTCCCCTGGTCGATGATGTCGCGAGCGATCTTCACCCGCTCGGGCAGCTTCATCGAGCGCGCCATCGCGTCGGTGATGCGGTTGTTCGCCTGGTGCGGCACGAAGACGTCGAGATCGTCGACGGTGAGGCCGGCTGCGTCCAGGGTGGCCTGGGCGACCTTGGCCATCTCGAACGACGCCCACCGGAAGACCTGGTTCCCCTGCATGACCAGGTGCGGCATGAAGGGCCGGTCGGCGGCGACGACATCCCGCCAGTCTTCGGTCTGGCGGATGTAGTCGAACTGTTCTCCGTCGGAGCCCCAGACGACCGGCCCGATGCCCGGCTCGTCGGAAGGACCGACCACCACCGCGCCGGCACCGTCCGCGAAGATGAACGCCGTGCCGCGGTCGGTGGCTGAGGTGATGTCGGTGAGGCGCTCGACGCCGATCACCAGGACGTGCTTGGCGCTGCCGCCACGGATCATGTCCGCGGCGAGGGCCACTGCGTGACAGAAGCCGGCGCAGGCCGCGGAGATGTCGAAGGCTGCGGGCCGGTTGGTGCCTAGCTCATGGGCGATTGCGGTGGCTATGGCCGGGGTCTGCAGCAGATGGGAGACCGTGGCCACGATGACGCCGTCGACCTGGCCGGGCTCGACCCCGGCCCGCTCCAGGGCCTGTCGCGAAGCCGCGACCGACATCATCTGGATGGTCTCCTCCTCGGAGGCGAACCGCCGGGTCTTGATGCCGGACCGCTGTTGGATCCACTCGTCGCTGGAGTCGATCGCGTCGACGATCTCGTCGTTGGCGACCAGCCGGGTCGGACGGTAGACGCCGATGCCGAGAATCGCGGCGTGCTGGGCGCCGGTCGTGGTGCCGATGGCTGTCATACGGAGACCCCTTCGGGGTGCAGGCGGATCAGGGGCTGGCCGGGGGATACGAGGTCACCGTCGTGCACGAGCCACTCGACGATCGTCCCGCCGTGGGGAGCGACCACCTCGGTCTCGTCACTGAGGCCGGCGACCGCGCCGATCGGGGCGTTGACGGCGACGGTGCCGCCCTCGCCCAGGCCGGGGGCTTGGCGAAAGGTCCCCTTGGACGGTGCGACGAGCGTGCGACCTGTGGGGGCGGCGTCGATCGGCGTCCGGTCGCCGTGCTTGTCGATGAACGCTCTCGCATCGTCGAGTTGGTCCGGGGACTTGAGCGCGAAGGTCTCCACGCCTTTCATGGCACGCTTGGCGATCCCGGTCAGCACACCAGCGGGCGGCAGCTCGAGTACGCCGGTCACGCCCAGGTCGAGCATGGTCTGGATGCACAGGTCCCAGCGGACCGGGTTGCGGACCTGGCTGACGATGCGGCTGAGCACCTCGCCTCCGTCCTGGATGACCTTGCCGTCACGGTTGGAGATCACCGGCGTACCGGGGTCGCGGACCGAGACTGAGCCAGCCAGGCGTGCCAGCACGTCGACGGCCGAGTCCATGTGCTCGGTGTGGAACGCGCCCGCCACCGACAGCGGCGCAAGTCGGGCCTTCTCCGGCGGGTTCTCGGCCAGCTGCGTGAGCTGGTCGAGAGTGCCGGCAGCGACGATCTGGCCAGGACCGTTCTCGTTGGCTGCGGTGAGCCCGAGCTGCGTAAGCCGGGCGAGCACCTCCTCGCGGTCGCCTCCGAGGACCGCGGTCATCCCCGTGGGGGTGACCGCGGACGCTGCTGCCATCGCCTTGCCTCGCTCGCGGACCAAGACCATGCCCTGCTCACCGGTGATGGTTCCGGCCCCGACTGCCGCGGTGATCTCGCCGACGCTGTGCCCGGCGACGGCGCGGACCCCGGTAAGGCCGTCGGTGAGGCCGTCGGCCGCGTGCGGGAAGAGCGAGAGCGCGGCCACCGCGCCCGTTGCGACCAGAAGAGGCTGGGCGATGGCGGTGTCGCGGATCGTGTCGGCGTCGGCCTCGGTGCCGTAGTGGATCAGGTCGGTCCCGGCAACCGTCGACATCCAGTGCATCCGGCTCTCGAAAGCGGGGTCCTCCAGCCACGGCGTGAGGAAGCCCGGCGTCTGAGCGCCTTGTCCGGGGGCAACGATGATGAGCACACCCCTACTGTGCCCACCCGGGCGGTTGGATCTCGCCTCCAGCGTGAACGAAGATTGAGGCAGGCTTTTTGTAGGGTTCCTACAAAGTTTGTTGCCGTGGTGTTTCCGGCACCTGAAGTCTGCCCAACGTGAGTGCGACGCGGAAGGTGTAGGAGTGCCGCGCGTCGTTGGGGGACAGGCCGGTGATCTCGGCCGCGCGCCTGAGCCGGTAGCGAACCGTGTTGGCGTGCACGAACAGCGCTCGTGCGGTGGCCTCGATCGAGCTGCCGTTGGCGAGGAACGTGGCAACCGTGTCCAGCATGCCCGCGTCAACGAGGGGGGCATAGACCTCGCGGACCAGCTGGCGGCGCGCGTGACCGTCACCCGCGAGCGCGCGTTCGGGCAGAAGGTCGTCGCTGGTGACTGGGCGTGGGGCCTCCGGCCATCCCGGAGCAGCCCGAAGCCCGGCGACCGCCGCGCGCGCCGAGATGTGTGCCTCGAGGAGGTCGCCGACCAGCGGCCCCACAACGATGGGCCCGTCCCCGAAGTGGCCAGCCACGCTGGCGCCCGCCTTGTCCGGGTCGCCGACGCCGCCCAGGACGGCGACGAGACGGTCGCCCTGTACGGCGACGAGCGCGTCGAGGCCGGCGTCGTTGGCCGACCGGCGTACGTCGTCGATCACCGACTCCTGCGCGTGACCGGTGGTGGCGCCCTGCGGGAGCCGCCCGAGGACCACCACGACGTCGCCGCGCGACGCCCAGCCGAGCGCACTCGCCCTGGTCCGCACCGTCTCGTCTGCCTCTGCCCGCATCACCGAGTCGACCAGCAGTGCCTCCAGCCGCGCGTCCCAGGCTCCGCGCATCTCAGCGGCCCGCGCGTAGACCTCGGCGGTCGCGAAGGCAACCTCCCGTGCGTACTCGAGCAGGGCCTCGTGCATCAGGTGCGTGTCCGCGTCGTCGGCGATCTCGAAGATGCGCTCCTCGACCACCACGAAGGTGAGCTTGACCAGGGACACGGTTTGGTGGAGGTTGACAATCCCGGCCATGTCCTTCGGCGCGACCTCGAAGGGCCCGACGTGGGTCAGCAGGTGCGGCATCGGGTCGCGCAGCCAGTCGGCGAACGACGAGATGCCTCTCTGGACGATCAGACTCACGAACGAGCGGGACTCAGCCGAGAGCTCCCGGAACCAGGGCATTTCGGCATCCATCCTGGCCATCGCAGCGGTGGTGAGCTTTCCCGCGGCCTTGGTGATCTGGGCGGCCAGGCGCGCCCGCGCTCGCTTGTCTGTGGGCGCCATGGAGTCAGCCTAGGCCGTGGCGACGCTCGCGACACGCCGTACGACGCGCCGAGATCCACGTCGGAAACACCAATTGGTGGACCCAAACGCTCGCCGCAAACCTGGACAGGTGTCAGAATCCTTGAAAGTCAACGGATCTGGGAGGCATCCGCACCGTGCCCAAGCCAGCTGAGGTTCAGTTCGTAACCGTCCACGGGCACCGGCGCGCCTTCGTCAAGGTCGGTTCCGGCCCTGCGCTGCTGTTGCTTCATGGACTGGGCTGCGACCACACGACGTGGGATCCGGTCATCCAGTCTCTCGCCAAGCGCTACACCGTCATCGCCCCGGACTTCCTGGGGCACGGGGAGTCCGACAAGCCGCGCGCCGACTACAGCCTCGGCGGCTACGCCAACGGCATGCGTGACCTGCTCACGATCCTGGGGATCGACAAGGCCACCGTCGTGGGGCACAGCTTCGGCGGAGGCGTCGCGATGCAGTTCGCCTACCAGTTCCCCGAGCGCACCGAACGCATGGTGCTCGTGGGGTCCGGCGGTCTGGGGCAGGAGGTGACCGTCGCGATCCGCGCGGTGACCCTGCCCGGGTTCCACCAGGCGATCGGTGTGATGACCCTTCCCGGCGTACGACACGTGGTGAAGGCCGTGCTGCGCCAGCTGGCGCGCTCGGGCCCGTCGGCGGCGCGGGATCTCGACGAGGTCGCGGAGATCTTCGAGTCCTGGAAGGACCCGGCCACCCGCCGCGCGATCCGCCATCTGGTCCGTGGAGTCGTCGACCTCAAAGGTCAGGTAGTGACGATGCGTGACCGCGCCTACCTGACCGAGTTCATGCCCATGTGCGTGATCTGGGGTGCCCAGGACCCGGTCATTCCCGTGCTCCACGCCGAGTTCGCGGCCCAGTTCGCCCCGTCGGCGACCGTCGAAGTGATCGCCAACGCTGGCCACTTCCCGCATCGGGACCACCCGGAGCGGTTCGTGAAGATCATCAACGACTTCGTTCGCAGCTCCGAGCCCGCCGTACACAAGCGCGCGAGGTGGCGCACCGCCCTCACGCGAGGTGCCCAGACCGCCGTACCGGCGTCGGGCGACAAGGCCGCAACAGTCGACGCGGTTGCCGTCACGGCCTGACACGCCACCGGGGGACACGCTTCCCCCGCGATCCATCCGGTTCCCGCATGTCGCGACAGTGGGGGAGCGGATGATTCCCACGGGACCGTGGGATCCATCCGGTTCCCGTGTGTCGCGACAATGGGGGAGCGGATGATTCCCACGGGACCGTGGGATTCATCCCCACCGCAGCAGGCTAGGCGTCGCCGCCCTCCTGCATCACGCCTGCCACCGCAGTGGGGTCGTCGATGCGGTACCGGTCGAGGGCCTCCTGCACGCTCTCCTGTTTGACCTCGCCTCGGGCAGCGAGCGCGGCGAGAGCCTGTACGACGACCGACTGGGCGTCGACCTGGAAGTACCGGCGGGCGGCCGGTCGCGTGTCGGCCAGGCCGAACCCGTCGGTACCTAGCGCGTGGAAGTCGCCGGGCACCCACTTGGCGATCTGGTTCGGGACCGCACGCATGTAGTCGCTGACGGCCACGAACGGGCCGTTGGCCTCGGCCAGCTTGGAGGTGACGTAGGGAACGTGAGCCTCGGCCGACGGGTTGAGGAGGTTGTGCCTCTCCGCCTCGACGGCGTCACGGGCGAGCTCGTTCCACGACGTCACCGACCAGGTGTCCGCCGCGACGCCCCACTCCTCGGCCAGCAGTCGGGCGGCCTCGGTGATCCAGGGGAAGCCGACTCCTGAGGCGAGCAACTGGACCCGTGGGCTCTCGGTCGACGGAGCGGTCGAGACCTTGTAGATCCCCTTGAGCAGTCCCGCGACGTCGAGGTCGGCCGGTTCGGCGGGCTGCACGTTCGGCTCGTTGTAGACGGTCAGGTAGTAGATGACGTTCTCGGCGTTCTCGCCGTACATCCGGCGCAGGCCGTCCTGCATGATGTGGCTGATCTCGTAGGCCATCGCGGGGTCGTAGTGCACGACCGCCGGGTTGGTCGCGGCCAGAAGCGGCGAGTGACCGTCGGCGTGCTGCAGGCCCTCTCCGGTCAGGGTGGTTCGGCCCGCCGTGGCTCCGATCAGGAACCCTCGGGCGAGCTGGTCGGCCATCGCCCAGATCGAGTCGCCGGTCCGCTGGAACCCGAACATCGAGTAGAAGATGTAGAAGGGGATCATGTGCTCGCCGTGCGTCGAGTACGCCGAGCCTGCGGCCGTCGCCGAGGCCATCGAGCCCGCCTCGGAGATCCCTTCGTGCAGCATCTGACCCTGGGCGGACTCCTTGTACGCGAGGAGCAGCTTGCGGTCCACCGCCTCGTAGGTCTGGCCGTGCGGGTTGTACAGCTTCGCGGTGGAGAACATCGAGTCCATGCCGAAGGTGCGGAACTCGTCGGGCGCGATCGGGACGAGGCGCTGACCGATCTCGGGGTCCTTCATCCAGTCCTTGAGCAGCCGTACGACGGCCATGGTGCTGGCGATCGCCTGCTTGCCCGAGCCCTGCTTGAGCTCGGCGTACATCTCGTCGCCGGGCAGTTTGAGGTCCTTGGCGTTCACGACCCGCTTGGGCAGCGAGCCGCCGAGCTGCTTGCGCCGTTCCATCATGTACTCGATCTCGGGGGCCTTCGGGCCGGGGTGGAAGAACGGCGCCGCCCCGGTGCGCTCGTAGGCCTCGTCGATGTCGCGGTCGCTCATCGGAAGGTAGAGCCGGTCCCGGAAGCGCTTCAGGTCGGTGACCGTCAGCTTCTTCATCTGGTGCGTGGCGTTCTTGCCCTCCAGGGAGTCGACTGTCCAGCCCTTGATGGTCTTGGCAAGGATGACGGTCGGCTGCCCGACATGCTTCGAGGCGGCGTCGAAGGCGGCGAAGACCTTGCGGTAGTCATGGCCGCCACGGGGGAGCTTGCGGATCTGGTCGTCGCTCATGTGGGCAACCAGGGACTTGAGCCGCGGGTCACCGCCGAAGAAGGACTCGCGGATGTACTCGCCCGACTCCACTGAGTAGGTCTGGAACTGCCCGTCCGGGGTGGTGTTCATCCGGTTCACGAGTACGCCGTCGACGTCGCGGGCCAGGAGCTCGTCCCACTCGCGTCCCCAGACGACCTTGATGACGTTCCAGCCCGCACCGCGGAAGACCGACTCGAGCTCCTGGATGATCTTGCCGTTGCCGCGGACCGGGCCGTCGAGCTGCTGCAGGTTGCAGTTGACGACGAAGGTGAGGTTGTCCAGCTCCTCGCGTGCCGCCAGCGAGATGGCGCCGAGCGACTCGGGCTCGCCCATCTCGCCGTCACCCAGGAACGCCCAGACGTGCTGCTGGGAGGTGTCCTTGATGCCACGGTTGCTCAGGTACCGGTTGAAGCGTGCCTGGTAGATCGAGTTCAGGGCGGTCAGGCCCATCGACACGGTCGGGAACTCCCAGAAGTCCGGCATCAGCCGCGGGTGCGGGTACGACGAGAGTCCCTGACCGACACCGTGCTGCACCTCCTGGCGGAACCGGGAGAGCTGGGTGTCGGTGAGTCGTCCTTCCAGGAACGCGCGGGCGTAGATCCCGGGTGACGCGTGGCCCTGGATGAAGACCTGGTCTCCTCCTCCAGGGGCGTCGTGGCCCTTGAAGAAGTGGTTGAACCCGACCTCGTAGAGCGACGCCGAGGACTGGTAGGTAGCGATGTGCCCACCGACCTCGAGCCCCTTGCGGTTCGCGCCGGAGACCATCACTGCGGCGTTCCACCTGATGAACGCCCGGATCCGGCGCTCGATCTCCTCGTCTCCCGGGAACCAGGGCTCGAGCTCGGGTGGGATCGTGTTGATGTAGTCGGTGCTGCGCAGTCCTGGAACGCCTACCTGCTTCTCGCGAGCCCGCTCGAGGAGCTTGAGCATCACGAAGCGGGCACGCGAACGGCCGCGGTCGTCAATCAGCCTGTCCAGCGACTCGAGCCACTCACGGGTCTCGTCGGTGTCGATGTCGGGAAGCTGGGTGGGGAGGCCCTCGTGGATCACGGAAGGGCGTTCGTATGAGTCAGCCACCCACGCATCGTCGCACGCTCGGAGGGGGGAGCAAATCTACTGGGCGGTAGCGCTCAGCCGCCCGACCGCCCGCGCGCGGACCCTCCCGCCATGACATCCTGGGTCGCCGACCTGTGACCAGGTCGGTGGAAACGCTTGCGCACCCGGCGTAAACCCGATGGACTACGCGCAAGGTCAGGTTGTCGAACGAGTTGGAGGAACCAGAGTTGAGCCCCACCCCAGGTGGCGCGGAGGTCCAGGACGCAGGAGTACGGCTCGGCCTCAAGGCCCAGATGGTCGTCCAGGAGCTCGGTTGGGACGAAGACGCCGACGACGAGCTTCGGGTCCAGATCGAGAACGCCATCGACGGTGACATGGTCGATGGCGACTACGGCAACGTGGTCGAGGCTGTTCTTCTCTGGTGGCGTGACGACGACGGTGACCTGGTTGACGGTCTGGTCGACTCGTTGACCGACCTGGTGGAGGGCGGCTTCATCTGGCTGATGACTCCCAAGGTCGGCCGGCCGCGTTCAGTTGAGCCAGCCGATGTCGCCGAGGCAGCCGAGATCGCCGGCTTGGCGACCACCATCACGGCGGGCGTGAGCAAGGACTGGGCCGCGACCCGGCTGGTCGCTCCCAAGTCAGCGACCCGGTGAGTAAGGCCGCGTCGGTCCGGATCCTCGCGGAGGCTGGGCTGGTCCGGCCGATCGGCCCGGTGAAGCTCTTCCGTACGCTCGAGGCGATCAAGGGCTGGGGCCTGGGCCTTGCCGGCGGCTTCTCCGCCCTGGCCGCACGTTCCCCCGACGCCGAGGGGCTGGTCGACGAGCTCGGATCCCTCACCTTCCGCGAGATCGACGAACGCGGGAACGCTCTGGCCGACTCCCTGCGCAAGCTTGGGCTGGGAGCCGGTGACGGTGTGGCGATCATGTGCCGCAACCATCGTGGCTTCGTCGACGCGAGCCTGGCTGCGGCCAAGCTCGGCGCGGACACGCTCTTCCTCAACACGGCGTTCGCCGGCCCGCAGCTGGTCGAGGTGGTCACCCGGGAGAAGCCGACCGTGCTCGTCTACGACCAGGAGTTCGAGGGCCTGCTCTCAGCGGTACACGGTGTGACCCGAGTGCTCGCCTGGGTCGATGACCCGACGGGCGACGTCCCCACCGTCGAAGGACTGATTGCGGCCGGCTCGTCCCAGAGGCCGAAGCCGCCACCGAAGCCTGGCCGCATCATCATCCTCACCTCCGGTACGACGGGCACTCCGAAGGGCGCTCCTCGCTCGGAGGCCGGCTTGGATGCAGCCGTGGCCCTCCTCTCCCGCATTCCGCTCAGGCGAGGATGGCGGGTGCACATCGCCGCGCCCCTGTTCCACACCTGGGGACTTGCTCATCTGCTGCTGGCGATGCTGATGGAGACCAGCTCGGTGCTGACCCGCAGATTCGACCCCGAGGAGTGCCTCAAGGTCGCGACGAAGCACCAGGTCGACGAGGTCGTGGTCATCCCGGTGATGCTCCAGCGCATCCTGCGGCTCCCTGAGGAGGTGAAGGCGCGCTACGACCTGTCGCAGGTCAAGGTCGTCGCCTCGTCCGGCTCGGCGCTCGCCGGGGATCTCGGGGTCGAATGGATGGACCAGTTCGGCGACAACCTGTACAACACCTACGGCTCGACCGAGGTCGCGTACGCCACGATCGCAACGCCGGGCGACCTCCGGGAGGCACCCGGTACAGCCGGCAAGCCGCCGTTGGGCACGGTCGTCCGCCTGTACGACGACGCAGGCAGGCCCGCTAGCCCCGGCGAGCCGGGCCGCATCTTCGTTGGCAACGGCATGTTGTTCGAGGGGTACACCGGCGGTGGCGGCAAGCAGGTCATCGACGGGCTCATGTCGTCGGGCGACATCGGGCGCTTCGACGCGGCCGGGAGACTCTTCGTCGAAGGCCGAGACGACGACATGATCGTCTCCGGCGGCGAGAACGTCTTTCCCCAGGAGGTCGAAGACTGCCTAGCCCGCCATCCCGGTGTGGTCGAGGCCGCGGCTGTGGGTGTCGACGACCCGGAGTTCGGGCAGCGGCTGCGGGCCTTCGTCGTACGAGTGGCTGACGACGCCGTCAACGAGGACGGGCTCAAGGAGCACGTGAAGTCGCACTTGGCGCGCTACAAGGTTCCGCGCGAGATCGTCTTTATCGCCGAGCTGCCGCGCAACGCGACGGGCAAGGTCCTCAAGCGCGAGCTCGCGGAGAGCTGATGGCGCTCGAGGTCGGCGCTGCGGCGCCAGACTTCCGGCTGCGCGACCAGCACGGCCAGACGGTCGAGCTGTCGTCGTACCGCGGCCGCAAGGCCGTGGTGGTCGTCTTCTACCCCTGGGCGTTCAGCCGGGTCTGCGACGGCGAGCTGCGCGCGCTCCGGGACGCGCTCCCGCGGTTCCAGAACGACCAGGTCGCGCTGGTGGCGATCTCGTGCGACCCGATGTTCTCCCTGCGCGCGCTCTCCGACACCGACAACCTCGGGTTTCCGCTGCTGTCGGACCACTGGCCGCACGGGGCAGCCTCGAAGGCTTTTGGGGTGTTCAACGAGATCACGGGAGTGTCCAACCGCTCCAGCTTCATCGTGGACCGCGGCGGCGAGATCGCCTGGGCGGTGCATCACCAGATCGGCCATCCTCGGGATCTTGAGCAGTACGCCGCGGCACTAAGTCCACTCTGACCCGGTTCGTCCGAATCTTTCTGGCAAAGAAACATCCGGAATATGAGAAACCTAGGGACAGCAGGGCCTCGGACGAGGTTGAATAGATCTTGCTAGGACCGCTGGTGACCCGAGACGCCAGCGGTCCTACGCGCGTCTGTGGCCGGTTTTGTCGGCTCGGCCGCGGCTCGCGTAGTCTCTGCGACTGCACAGGCGACGGTAGCTCAGCGGTAGAGCACTCGGTTTACACCCGAGCGGTCGGCGGTTCGAAACCGTCCCGTCGCACCGCCTCCGGCGCCAGGACTTGTTCGCCAAGCGTTCACTTGCCGCGCACCCCGGTGACCCTGACCATGGACTATGGCCAGCAACGAAGAGGTCCAGGCACTCGAAGAGGTCGTCGACCGGCTGTCGGCACGGTTCGCCCAGATGCCCGCACAACGGGTCTCCGAGGTCGTGGACGCGACCTACCGAGAGTTCGACGGCGCCCCGATCCGTGACTTCGTGCCGCTCATGGTCGAGAAGTCCGCGCACGACAGGCTGGCGCGTCTGATTGCCTGACCAGGGGGGTGCATTGCCACCTGCTGCGGCCACGGGACCGCCGCTGGCCGAGCTCCTCGCGGACCAGGTCCTCGGAGTAGCCGCGGCACTGCGCGAGCTCAGCATCGATCCCGAGCGGCTGGTCCACGATGTACGAGTCGCCCTGCGTGCGCTACGCAGCACCCTTGAGCTCGCTTCCCCCAACACGGTGGCCGAGACCGCGAGGCCCCTTCGTCGCGAGCTGTCCTGGCTGGCCGGCGTCCTTGGCCCTGCCCGCGATGCCCAAGTGGTCAGCGAGCGGATGCGGACGGCGGTGCAGAAGGCAGGTGCTGGCCGGACCGGTGGTCGCGACCTGCTCGCGCACTTCGATCGGGCATCCACCCGAGCCTTCGCCGATGCTCGGCGGGCCCTGGCCACCGACAGGTTCGCAGCGCTTGTTGCGATGCTGGACGAAGCCCGGCTCGGTCCCCTCGTCGCGGTGGGGGCCGAGACCACCACGCTGGCTCCACCGGACCTGGGACTGGTCGTGCGCAACCTGCAGCGGGCGCGCCGCGCGTCGGACGAGGAGCTCCACGCCCTGCGCAAGTCGGTGAAGCGGGTCCGGTCGGTGCGCGGTCGGCGCGATGGCATCGACAAGGCACTGAGAAGCGTCCAGGGCGTTCTGGGCGACCACCAGGACTCGGTCGTCGCCAGGCAGCGGCTCGCCGAGGTTCCGCGGTCCGACCTGGTCGACGTGCTCGTCGCCCGGGAGGAGCGGGTCGCGGCCCGCACGGAGGAGCTCCTTGCCGAGGCGGTGCGGAAGCTGCGGGCGCGCTGCCTGGGTCAGGGAGTCGCGACGTAGCCGGGTCTGCCCGCTGCGTCCCACTCCGTCCACAGGGCAAGGAACTCCTCGCCCAGGAACGGGTCCTCGCCCTTCAGCGCGATCCCACCGCGGCGTACGGTCCAGTCGTTGGGGGAGAGCGCTACCGCACGTTCGAGCTGGTGCAGGAACGGACGGCGCTCGCTTCGAAGGTGAGCGGCCAGACGTCGGTGGGCGAGGGCCAGTTGCTCGTTCCAGGTGCGCCCCGCGACCTCGGGTACGTCGGGGACTTCACCTGAGCGGACCCAGCGGCGGAGCGCCTCGTGGTGGCGCCCGGATGCCACCTTGGTGAACTCGACGAACCGGTCGTCGCCGGGAGCGATGGTGGGCGGCTTCACGATGCGGTCGTCCTCGTCGACCCAGACCACCGACGGGACGTTCGTGATGCCGTAGCGGTCCGCGGTCACGTGATGGGGGTCCACGACCGCAGGGAACGTCAGGCCGGCCTTCTCGATCCAGGGCCGCGCCGCCTCCACGTCGTCGAGTGCGACGGCGTACAGGTCGAGGCCGAGCGGAGCCAGCTCCTCGTACAGCGCCTGCCAGGCCGGAAGCTCGTGCCGGCAACCACACCAGGACGCCCAGGTGGTCAGCGCCCGCTTACGGCCCGTGCCACGGCTGAAGTGCTGCAGGGTGCCGTCGAGGTCGGGGAGGTGGAGGTCCGGGGCGACATCGAGGCGCCGCGCGGAGGCCGCGCTCGCCACGGCCGCGACGTCCTCGTCGTAGGCCAGGGGGAGGCCGAGCGCGGCCGCCCACTCGACCAGGTCGATCCGACCGTCCCCGGCGGCGATGCTGCGACCCAGCAGGGGCACGCAGACGTCCGCCTTGCAGAGGCCCTGCGGCTTGAGCGTCCAGCCCGTGGCGTCAGCCAGCGCGGCGGCGTCGACCTTCAGCCCGACCCGCGGGAGCCGATGAGCCTGACCGTCGGGGTCGATGAGCGTGAGCATGCAGCCATCTTCCCAGAAGACAGGAACCTGTTCTCGTTCTGTAGCCCACGCAAGCCAATAGGCTCGGGCCATGACCGCTCCCCGGCTGCGCGACGTCCAGGGCGTCCTCGACCACCTCTACGACCCCGGCTGGGCCGACGACTGGGATGAGGTCGGCCTGGTCTGCGGCGACCCGTCGCAGCGGGTCGAGCGAGTCCTGTTCGCGATCGACCCCACGGCAGCGGTCGTCGAGGAGGCGGTCGAGTACGGCGCCGACCTGCTCGTGGTGCATCATCCGCTTCTCCTGACCCCGGTGAGCTCCGTGGCGGCCACCACGCCCAAGGGCAGGGTCGTCCATGCTCTCCTCAAGCACGACATCGCGCTGCTCACCGCGCACACCAACGCCGACACCCCGGCGTACGGCGTCAACGACTCGTTGGCCCGGGCAATCGGCATCGTCGAACCGCGGGTGCTGCTTCCCACGGACGAGACCGGCCTGGACAAGCTGGTCACCTTCGTCCCGCACTCAGCGGCCGACGCGGTGCGCGAGGCCGTCACCCGCGCTGGGGCCGGGCGCCTCGGGGCGTACGACGCCTGCACGTTCACGACCACCGGGGAGGGCCGCTTCCGGCCGCTGGAGGGCGCGCGCCCCACGATCGGCACAGTGGGCACCGTCGAGGTGGTTCCGGAGTCCCGGATCGAGTCGGTCTACCCGCGGGCCCGGCGCGCCGAGGTGGTTGCCGCGCTGCTCGGCGCCCACCCCTACGAGGAGCCGGCGTACGACGTGGTCGAGCTGGGTGCGGGCTCGGCACCCGCCACTCGGGGCCATGGCCGCATCGGGGAGCTGGCCGAGCCGGTCAGCCTCAAGCAGTTCGGCGAGCGCGTCTTCGATGCCCTCCCGGCCACGGCACACGGCGTCCGTGTGGCAGGCCAGCCCGACCGGATGGTCAGCACGGTCGCGGTGGGTGCCGGTGCAGGCGACGCCCTCCTTGAGCTCGTCTCAGGCAGCGGGGCGGACGTCTACCTGACCAGCGACCTGCGCCACCACCGAGCCGGCGAGTTCCTCGAGCAGGACGGACCGGCCCTGGTCGATGTCGCCCACTGGTCGGCGGAGTGGACCTGGCTGCCCGTGGCACAGCAGGCAGTGCTGGCGGGCCTGGGTGACCAGGGCTATACGGTGGAGACCCGGGTGAGCACGCTGGTCACCGACCCGTGGACCTTCCGCGCTGACCTATCCGCGTTCCGTTGACCAGGAGAATCCGCTGAAAGCCGATCCGTTCGCCCAGCTCAAGTTGCTCGACGTCCAAGACCTCGACTCGCGCATCGACCTACTCAAGCACCAGCTCGCCTCCCTGCCGGAGCACGCCGAGCTCAAGGCGCTCTCCGCCTCGCGGCAGACGATCGACAACGACGCGAAGGACCTCGGGGTCAAGGTCGACGACCTCGTTCGCGAGCAGAAGAAGGCCGACGCGGATGTCGAGCAGGTCAAGGCTCGTCGCAGACGCGACCAGGAGCGGATGGACCAGGGACTCGTCACCAACCCGAAGGACCTGGAGCACCTCTCCCACGAGCTGGTCTCCCTCGACCGGCGGATCAGTGAGCTCGAGGATGCCGAGCTCGACGTGATGGAGGCGTTGGAGACGGCCCAGAGCGACCTGTCCGGGCTGCGTTCCCAGCTCGAGGCCATCGATGACAAGGGCGCCGCGCTGACGCAGAGCCGCGACAAGCGCGCGGCCGAGATCCACGCCGAGATCGCCGCGGCGACCGCGGAGCGTACGGCGTCCGTGGCCGGGCTCCCTGACGACCTCGTTGCGCTCTACGTCAAGCTGCGCGAGCAGAAGGACGGCGTTGGTGCGGCGCCGTTGAGGCAGCGACGCTGCGAGGGCTGTTCGATGCAGCTGAACCCGTCGGACCTGGGAATCATCAAGGCCAAGCCTTCCGACGAGGTCGTGCGGTGTGAGGAGTGCAGCCGCATCCTGGTGCGGACCTCGGAGTCCGGACTGTGACCTATCGGTCCGTCCAGATCGAGACAGACGGTGGGGCCCGAGGCAACCCCGGGCCTGCCGCGTACGGCGCGGTCCTGTTCGACGCCGAGACCCGGACTGTGATCGCCGAGAAGGCCGCGGCGATCGGTGTCGCGAGCAACAATGTGGCCGAGTACCGGGGTCTGATCGCAGGGCTCGAGCTCTACCGCGAGTACGCGGACGGGGCCGACCTTGAGGTTCGGATGGACTCCAAGCTGGTGGTGCAGCAGATGTCGGGGGCCTGGGCGATCAAGCACCCGGACATGCGTGCGCTGGCTCTGCAGGCTCGCCGGCTGGCCCCGGAGGGCACGACGTACACCTGGATCCCCCGGGAGCAGAACAAGTACGCCGACCGCATCCTCAACGAGGCGCTCGATGGTCAGCCTGTGCCGCAGGGCGAGCCGGGGGCCACGGACGACACCCTGGTCCAAGCCCAGGAAGAGCGGCCGAAGCCGCCCTGGGAGCAGGGACCCCCGACCACGCTCATCCTGGTGCGTCACGGCGAGACCGACCACACCCGGGACCGGAAGTTCAGCGGCCTGGGAGGCGAGGACCCGGGGCTGAACGACGACGGGCGAGCCCAGGTGCGCGCCACCGCCGAGTGGCTGGCTCCTCTGGCCGAGTCGGTGGACGCGATCGTGACCTCGCCGCTGCGCCGTACCCGCGAGTCCGCGGAGATCATCGCGTCCGTCTTCGACCAGACTGTCACGGTCGAAGACGGCCTGGCGGAGGCGGCGTTCGGGATGTGGGAAGGCCGGACGTTCGCTGACGCCCGGGAGCTCGACCCTGGGGGGTTCGACACCTGGCTCGGCTCGCTGGACCTGCCGGCCGGCGGGACCGGCGAGTCGCTCAACGACGTGGAGAAGCGGGTCCGGGCGGCACTCGAGAGACTCCTCGCCAGGCATCCGGGCAAGACGATCCTCGCCACGTCACACGTGACGCCCATCAAGCTGCTGGTCAAGGTGGCGCTCGACATGCCGACGCAGTCGATCTTCAAGACCGAGCTGGCGCCGGCGAGCGTGACCGTCATCTCGTGGTTCCCCGACGGCCGGCCGGTGCTGCGGCTCTTCAACGGCAGACCGGTCGACCTGGTGGTCAGCGGCCTCTCGGTCTGAGGGTCGCCGGCTAGAGCGCGGAGACCACCACGTCGAGCAGGTTGCGCTTGGGGCCCTCCTCGACGTGCCAGCCGAGGTCGGCCAACTGCTCAGCGAACGCCCGCGCCGACGAGGCGGTGCCTGCGTCGAGCAGGACGTCGCGGACGATCCTGCCCTTGGTCGCCTTGTTGAAGTGCGACACCACCTTGCGGGCGCCGTTGTGCTCGTGCAGCACCCGCACGGAGACGACCCGAGGCGACAGCTCGCGAGACGGTCTCCAGAATCCGGCGTACGTCGACGAGCGCAGGTCGACCACGAGCCCCTGGCCGGCCGCCTGGGAGACGCTCGCGTCCAGGTGGCGGTTCCAGTACGTCGACACGACGCCGATGCCCGGCAGCGCGACGTTCCCCGCGAGCCGGTATGCCGGGATGTGGTCGTTGGGCCGCACCAGGCCGAAGAGTGCGGAGGTGATCGCCACCCACTGGCCGGCTCGTCGCTTGGCGGCTCCCTCCAGGGAGCCCAGGTCGAGAGCCTCGTAGAGGACGCCGCTGTAGACCCGATCCGCCCGAGCCACGCGAGCCGTGCGCAGGGCGGCGTTCCGGTCGAGCTCGTCCGTCTGGGTGCTTCCTAGCCCGAGGGTCTGCGCGGCCACTCGGCGGTCAGCCTCGGACTCGGGCGGGCCGCCCGTCGTACACAGCGCGACGAGCGCGTCGAGGACCGCCTCGCGGTGCCTCAGAAGGGCGGGGAACGCGAGCTTCTCCAGCTGAAGGGTGCTCCCGCGCCGTGGCGGGGTCTTGCCCTCGGACGGCGGCAGCAGGATCAGCACGGGGGTCACTCTAGGGTGGCAGTTCAGGTCTTCAGGGACGCGTCCAGAGAACAGGGGAGTGGTCGCGGTGCCTCATCGGGTCGTACATCTGGCCAGCGAGGCGTGGGAGGCGGACGGAGCGCTGTTGGCGGCCGGCGTCGCGAGGGTGAAGGACGAGATGGAGCTCCCAGCCGAGTTTCCCGCCGAGGTCGAGCGGACGGCGGCAGCAGCGGCGGCCGCGCCCCGTCTCCCGGCTCTGGACCGGACCGACCTCCCGTTCGTCACCATCGACCCCGCCTCTTCGATGGACCTTGACCAGGCGCTTCATCTCGAGCGCGACGGTCAGGGCTACGTCGTCCACTACGCCATCGCCGACGTCGGCGCGTTCGTGGCGCCCGGCGATGCCGTCGACCTCGAGTCCCTGGCGCGCGGCGAGACGCTCTACGGGGCGGAGTCGAAGATTCCGCTGCATCCGAAGGTGCTGTCTGAGGACGCGGCATCACTGCTTCCCGGTCAGGTGCGGCCCGCGGTGCTCTGGACGATCGAGGTGGACGGGTCAGGTGAAGGCACTGGTGTTCACGTGGAGCGCGCCCTGGTCAGGAGCACCGCCAAGCTCAACTATGTCGATGTCCAGCAGCAGTTCGACGACGGCACCGTCTCGTCGATGCTCTCCCTGCTCAAGGAGGTCGGTGAGCTACGGCTGGCTCGCGAGGCGCTCCGGGGTGGAGTCACTCTTCCGCTGCCCTCTCAGGAGATCCGCGTGGACGCGGATGGCCACTGGGTGCTGGAGTACCGCACCCAGCTTCCCGTCGAGCTGTGGAACGCACAGATCTCGTTGCTCACCGGGATGGCGGCCGCCTCTCTGATGACCAAGCACCGGGTCGGGCTGCTGCGCACCTTGCCGCCGGCCGACTCTCGCGACCTGGACCGGCTCCGGCGTACGGCGAAGGCGCTGCACGTGGACTGGCCGAAGGGGATGAGCTACCCCGACTTCATCCGCTCGGTCGACCCCAGCACGCCATCGGGAGCGGCCGTGCTGGTGGCGTCCACGCGCACCTTGCGCGGCGCGTCGTACGTCGGCTTCAACGGGACGCTGCCCGAGCAGCCGCTGCACGCGGCCTTGGCGGGGGAGTACGCGCATGTCACCGCGCCGATTCGCCGATTGGTCGACCGATTCGCCGGTGAGATCTGTCTCTCGCTGTGTGCCGGGGAGCAGGTGCCGATCTGGGTACTGGAGAAGCTCGATGTCATCCCCGGGGTGATGCGCGAGTCGGCCGGCCGTGCGGGGCAGTACGAGAGGTCGCTCCTCGACCTCGTCGAGGCTGCCGTACTCCAGGAGCACGTGGGCGCCGTCTTCGACGGGGTCATCACCGCCCTGGACGACCGCGACCCGCACGAGGGCCGGGTGATGATCCAGGACCCAGCCATCGAGGCCGAGTGTGTCGGCCCGACCGCGCTGCCGCTGGGTGAGGAGGTCCGGGTGCGGCTGGTGACCGCTGACCTGCGTGCTCGGCTTGTCTCGTTCGAGCTGGCCTAGGACGACCGGGCCCTAGACTGGGGTCGCGGATGAGCTGGCCGGGCGACCGCGGGGAGGCAGCTCCTCGAGGAAGGTCCGGGCTGCACAGGGCAAGGTGGTGGGCAACTCCCACCCGGGGTGACCCGCGGGACAGTGCCACAGAGAACAGACCGCCGTCCGTCAGGGCGGTAAGGGTGAAACGGTGGTGTAAGAGACCACCAGCGGTCCGGGTGACCGGACCGGCTAGGTAAACCCCACCTGCAGCAAGGTCAAGAAGTACGCCGCAAGGCGTGCGCGTGGACGTTCGAGGGCTGCCCGCCCGAGTTCACGGGTAGACCGCACGAGGCGGCCGGTAACGGTCGTCCTAGATGGATGGTCGCCGACCGTGACGCCGCAAGGCCCACGGAGACAGAACCCGGCCTACAGGCCAGCTCATCCGCATCGCTTGGTCAGCCTGCGGTCTCGGCCGGGGACTCCTCCGAAACCAGTCTGCGCTTGCCTGCCCCGGGCTTCTCGTCGCGGTCCCGCTCCTGGACCGAGGCCCAGGCGGAGGCTCCGTAGGTGATGACCTGCGAGGTCGCACCGTCCCACACGTGCAGGACCCCGTTGTGTTCACCGATGGTGTAGCTCGAGTCGCCGGGGAACTCCCTGAAGCCGCCCGCGATCGTGAAGACAGTGAACTCCATGCTCGGCAAACTAGCGCCTCGGGCTCCGGCCCGCTGCACTTCGGGAATCTCCCTGCGGCACGGAGCGTTGGAGAACCGTGATGCTGCCACCCTTCGAACTGCCCGGACCGGGGTCCAAGCACCCCGCCGACGCCTACCAGCAGGCGTGGGACCTTCTTCAGGCGTCTTCTCCGAAGAAGGCGCTGGAGATTCTCGCACCCGCGCTCGAGGTCGAGCCAGGCTCGGCGAGCCTGCGTACCCTGCGGGCCTGGGCCTACTTCCAGAGCGCCCAGCTCCACAAGGCCGAGGCTGAGCTGCAGACCCTGGTCGAGGAGAGCCCCACCGACGTGTGGGCTCGGTTCGCCCTGGGCCGCGTCATCGAGAGGCAGTCGCGCCACGCCGAGGCGCTCCCGCACCTTCGCATCGCCGCAGCGATGAGCGGCGACCCCGAGCACGAGGCCGGGGTGCTGCGATGTGAGCGCAAGCTCGCCGAGACCGGCGCGCTGTCCTACGACGACCTCACTTGACTCAAGGCAGAGTCAGGATCTCCGCGCCGTCCTCGGTGACCAGCAGGGTGTGCTCGAACTGCGCGCTGGGCCGCTTGTCCTTGGTGGTGACGGTCCAGTCGTCGTCCCACATGTCCCACTCGGCCGTTCCCAGGCAGAGCATCGGCTCGATGGTGAACGTCATCCCCGCCTTGATCTCGTCGTCGTAGTACGGGTCGTCGAAGTGCGGGATGATCAGGCCGGAGTGGAACGCTGTACCGATCCCGTGACCGGTGAACTCGCGTACGACGCCATACCCGAAGCGCTTGGCGTAGGCCTCGATCACCTTGCCGAGGACGTTGACTCGGCGCCCGGGGCGGGTGGCGTTGATCGCGCGTCGCAGCGCCTCCTCGGTGCGCTCGACAAGCAGTCGGGTCTCCTGGTCGACGTCGCCGGCCAGGAAGGTGGCATTGGTGTCACCGTGGACCCCGCCGAGGTACGCCGTGATGTCGACGTTGACGATGTCGCCGTCCTCGATCACCCGGCTGTCCGGGATGCCGTGGCAGATCACCTCGTTGACACTGGTGCACAGCGACTTGGGGAAGCTGCGATAGCCGAGGGTCGAGGGGTAGGCGTCGTTCTCGACGAGGAACTCGTGGCCGATCCGATCCAGCTCGTCGGTGGTGACTCCCGGGGCGACGTGCTTGCCTACCAGCTGCAGGGCCTGAGCGGCCAGTCGCCCAGCGATCCGCATCATTTCGATCGTCTCGGCATCCTTCACCTCCGCGCCTGTGTACGGCGTCGGAGCGGGCTTGTCGACGTACTCGGGGCGAGGGATGTGCTCGGGCACGGGACGCCTGGGGGAGATGTCTGCGGCAACGATCGGGGTCACGTCCCCGAGTGTAGTTTGTGACATCGGAACGACTCGACGGCAAGGAGGAGCGCATGTCCGACGAAGGAATGTTCTGGTTCTGCCTCACTCATCACAGGGTCGAGGGCAAGGACGGCTGCCGCAACCAGGACCGTCTCGGGCCCTACGCCACCGAGGCCGAGGCTGCTCGGGCGCTGGACCGGGTCGAGGAGCGGAACGAGGAGTGGGACAGCGACCCGAACTGGAACGACGACGAGCTCGAGGACTAGAGCAGACAGCGAAGCCCCCGCGATTTGTCGCGGGGGCTTCGCCGATGTTTGGGGAAGAGTGACGCCTACCTTCTGGCAGCCTTCTTGGCTGGTGCCTTCCTGGCGGCCTTCTTCGCAGGTGCCTTCTTGGCGGCCTTCTTGGCCGGTGCCTTCTTGGCCGGTGCCTTCTTGGCCGGTGCCTTCTTGGCGGGTGCCTTCTTAGCTGTCTTCTTCGCGACAGTCTTCTTGGCGGCGGTCTTCTTGGCGACCGTCTTCTTTGCCGCGCTCTTCTTGGCGGGTGCCTTCTTGGCGGGTGCCTTCTTGGCGGCGGTCTTCTTGGCGACCGTCTTCTTTGCCGCGCTCTTCTTGGCGGCGGTCTTCTTGGCGGGTGCCTTCTTGGCGGCGGTCTTCTTGGCGACCGTCTTCTTCGCTGCGGTCTTCTTCGCCGCAGTTACCTTCTTGGCGGCGGCCTTCTTGGCGGGCGCCTTCTTAGCGGCCGCCTTCTTAGCCGGGGCCTTCTTCGCAACAGCCTTCTTCGCTGCTGCTTTCTTAGCTGCAGGCACGTATGCCTCCTGGGTCGTGGCGCCGACCTTGCTTGTCGGTGCTCCATCTCGTGGGCTGGTTACTGCGGCCCGTGCGTATGATCTTGGCAACATCGAGGCGCAAGGTAAACGAAATCCGAGAAACCATGTTGCGTGTCGCGTTGCACCTCGATCGCAGGCGCGATAGTGCGCCTCGTACGAAATGCTCGGGATCCCCTTGTTTTACTGGGGATTCTCGACCGCGATTCTCCAGATGTAGGGGTGTGACGTCGTGAAACCAAATCTGAGACAGTCAGGAAGTTTCATCGGCGTCGGTGGCATCGCGGTGATGGCGTTCCTCTACTTCTTCTCCGGACTCGTCGCACCGCTGTGGGCGGTGGTGGTGCTGAACCTCATCTGGCTGGCGCACCTCGTGCTCGGTATGAAGTGGTTCATGACGTACCCGATCAGGGTCTTCGTGCTGCCCATCTCGTTGGCCGTGATCTGGTTCGGCGCGATCGCGGCCGGTGAGGTCTTCCTCGACTGGAGCGCGTAGCTAGAAGGTGTGCTCGGGTCCTGGGAACGACCCCGCTGCGACGTCGGCGGCGTAGTCCTGCGCAGCCTTCAGAAGCACCGCGTGGACGTCGGCGTACTGCTTGACGAAGCGCGGCATCCGGCCCACCCGAAGTCCGGCCATGTCCTGCCACACGAGCACCTGGGCGTCGCACTGGTGGCCTGCTCCGATGCCGATGGTGGGGATTGTCAACGTCTTGGTGATCTCGGCGGCGACATCGCCCGGAACCATCTCCATCACGACGGCGAACGCCCCTGAGGCCTCGAGCGCCTTCGCGTCTGCCATCAGCTTGTCGGCTGTCCCGCCGCGTCCTTGCACGCGGTAGCCGCCGAGGGTGTGCTCGCTTTGCGGGGTGAAGCCGATGTGTGCCATCACCGGGATGCCACCCTTGCTGAGCAGTTCGACCTGGCCGGACATCTCCGCGCCGCCCTCGAGCTTCACGCAGTGAGCGTTTGCTTCCTTCATGAACCGGGCTGCGGTGTGGAACGCCTGTTCGGGCGAGGCCTGGTAGGAGCCGAAGGGGAGGTCGGCGACCACGAGCGCGTACTTGACCGAGCGGGTGACCGCCCGCACCAAGGGGATCAGCTCGTCGACCGTGACGGGTAGGGAGGTCTCGTTGCCGTAAACGTTGTTGGACGCCGAGTCGCCGACGAGCAGCACCGGGATTCCGGCCTCGTCGAACGTCGCCGCGGAGTACATGTCGTACGCCGTGAGCATCGCCCACTTCTCGCCGCGCTCCTTCAGCTCGTGAAGGTGCGGGATCCGGACCCGCTTCCTGCTCGCCTCGGGGCTCGGTGGGGTCCCCTGGCCATACGGCGCAGGCTGCTCGCTCATGGCTGTCCTCCGTTGGACTCTCGAGGCCTCCTGCTGAGGTCCCCGGACCACTGTCCACACTAGGTCGGCACCGGGCTGCTGGGAACTGTCTTGTCCGTCACAGCAGTCATGGGAGGATCGTGGGTGTGGACTTCACCTCCGCCTACGCCCACGGGTTCGCCCGCGTGGCTGCGTGCACCGTGCCGGTCGCCATCGCCGACCCCGCGACCAATGCATCGACCACGCTGGCCGAGGTACGCGCCTGCCACGAGGAGGGCGTCGCCGTAGCGCTCTTCCCCGAGCTGGGACTCTCCGGGTACGCGATCGACGATCTCCTGCTGCAGGACTCGGTCCTGAGCGCAGTTCTCGAGGCCATCGACACGATCGTGGAGGCGTCACGTGAGCTGCGCCCGCTGATCGTGGTGGGTGCTCCGCTGGTCAACGGCAGCCGGGTCTACAACTGCGCGGTGGTGATCCACCACGGTGTCGTGCTGGGTGTTGCCCCCAAGTCCTACCTGCCGAACTATCGCGAGTTCTACGAGCGTCGCCACTTCGGCCCCGGGGACGACCAGCGCGGTGCCACCATCACCCTCAACGGCGTCTCGGTCCCGTTCGGGCCGGACCTGATCTTCCGGGCCAGCGACGTGCCAGGGCTCGATGTGTACGTCGAGGTCTGCGAGGACATGTGGGTTCCCGTCCCGCCGTCCGCGGAGGCGGCGCTCGCCGGCGCGACGGTACTGCTGAACCTGTCCGGCTCCCCGATCACCGTCTCGCGTGCTGAGGACCGGCGGTTGCTGGTGAGATCGGCAAGCGCCCGCTGCAACGCTGCCTACCTCTACGCCGCGGCGGGGGAGGGAGAGTCCAGCACCGACCTGTCCTGGGACGGGCAGACGATGATCTACGAGTGCGGTGAGCTGCTCGCCGAGAGCGAGCGGTTCCCCGAAGGTGCGCGCCGTGCGGTCGCGGACGTGGACCTGGACCGGCTGCGGCAAGAGCGGCTGCGGCAGGGCACCTTCGACGACAACCGACGTACGGTCGCCGACCGGGTGAAGGGGTTCCGTACCGTCGGCTTCGAGGTGAAGCCTCCGGCCGGCGACATCGGGTTGCGACGCAAGGTGGACCGGTTCCCGTTCGTCCCGGACGACCCCGAGCGGCTCGAGCTCGACTGCTACGAGGCGTACAACATCCAGGTCTCCGGGCTCGAGCAGCGACTGCGCGCGATCGGTCAGCCCAAGGTCGTCATCGGGGTCTCGGGAGGACTGGACTCCACCCATGCGCTGATCGTCGCGGCGCGGGCCATGGATCGGCTCGGACGCCCGCGCAGCGACATCCTCGCCTACACGCTGCCGGGGTTCGCAACGAGCGAGTTCACCAAGACCAACGCGACGCAGCTGTCCAAGGCGCTCGGCGTCACGTTCGCCGAGGTCGACATCAGGCCGGCCGCACGGCAGATGCTCGAAGACCTCGACCATCCGTTCAGCGACGGCGAGCCGGTGTACGACGTGACCTTCGAGAACGTCCAAGCGGGTCTGCGGACCGACTACCTCTTCCGCTTCGCCAACCACCTGGGGGGCATCGTCCTGGGCACCGGCGACCTGTCCGAGCTCGCTCTGGGCTGGTGCACCTACGGCGTGGGTGACCAGATGTCGCACTACACCGTCAACTCCGGCGTACCCAAGACCCTCATCCAGCACCTGATCCGCTGGGTCGTCAGCCACGGGCTCTTCGATGACGAGGTCAACGAGATGCTCCAGCTGATCGTGGACCAGGAGATCACCCCCGAGCTGGTCCCGACCTCCGCGGGCGGGAAACCGCAGTCCACCGAAGACACCATCGGGCCCTACCCCTTGCAGGACTTCAACCTCTACCACTTCCTGCGCCGCGGCTACCTGCCGAGCAAGGTCGCCTTCCTCGCGCTGCACGCCTGGTCCGACGCGAAGCAGGGTGACTGGCCACCGGGGTTCCCCGACGACCGCCGCAACGAGTACGACCTTGGCGCGATCCGGCAGTGGCTCGAGGTCTTCATCCAGCGCTTCTTCGCCTTCAGCCAGTTCAAGCGCTCCGCCATGCCGAACGGACCGAAGGTCGTCGCCGGCGGCTCGCTGTCCCCGCGTGGAGACTGGCGCATGCCGTCCGACTCCAACGCCGTGGTCTGGCTCAAGGACCTGGAGCGTGTCCCTCGGGGCTAACCGCCCCTACACCGGCTCCTGGCCGACCTCGCGCCGGAGAACGGGCTGTCACACGGCTGAAACATGGGATGCGCCATAGTGGCCTCATGGGCAAGCAGGAAGACTTCGTACTCCGCGCTCTCGAAGAGCGCGACGTCCGCTTTGTACGGTTGTGGTTCACCGACGTTCTGGGCTACCTGAAGTCGGTGGCGATCGCCCCGGCCGAGCTCGAGGGGGCGTTCGCCGAGGGGATCGGCTTCGACGGTTCGGCGATCGAGGGCTTCGCTCGCGTAACCGAGTCGGACATGCTCGCGAAACCGGACCCGTCGACCTTCCAGATCCTTCCGTGGCGTGGTGAGGGTCCCGCGACCGCTCGGATGTTCTGCGACATCGTGATGCCGGACGGCTCCCCGTCGTACGCCGACCCGAGGTTCGTGCTGAAGCGGACCCTGTCCCGGGCCGCGGAGAAGGGCTTCACCTTCTACACGCACCCGGAGATCGAGTTCTACCTCTTCAAGGACCACCCAGAGGCGGGCGTCCCGCCACAGCCCGTCGACCAGAGCGGCTACTTCGACCACACCGCCCAGAGCGCCGGCTCGGACTTCCGTCGTGAGGCGATCACGATCCTGGAGCAGATGGGGATCTCGGTGGAGTTCAGCCACCACGAAGGCGGTCCCGGCCAGCAGGAGATCGACCTCAGGTACGCCGACGCGCTGTCCACCGCGGACAACGTGATGACCTTCCGCACCGTCGTGCGTGAGGTGGCTCTGGGCCAGGGCATCTGGGCGACCTTCATGCCCAAGCCGTTCACCGAGCACCCAGGCTCCGGCATGCACACACACGTGTCCCTCTTCGAAGGCGACCGCAACGCCTTCTACGAGGCAGGCTCGGAGTACTCGCTGTCCAAGACCGGGCGCCAGTTCATCGCCGGGGTGCTCAAGCACGCCTCGGAGATCGCGGTCGTCACCAACCAGTGGGTCAACTCCTACAAGCGGCTCGTCGGCGGCGGAGAGGCGCCGTCGTACATCTGCTGGGGTCACAACAACCGCTCCGCGATGATCCGGGTGCCGATGTACAAGCCGAACAAGGGCGCCTCGACCCGCGTCGAGCTGCGCACGATCGACTCGGCCTGCAACCCCTACCTTGCGTTCGCCGTAACCCTGGCCGCGGGCATGAAGGGCATCGAGGAGGGCTACGAGCTGCCACCCGAGGCCGAGGACAACGTCTGGTCCCTCAACGACCGCGAGCGCAAGTCACTAGGCATCGACCCGCTGCCGCGGAGCCTGTACGACGCGATCAACATCGCTGAGCAGAGCGAGCTTCTCGCCGAGACCTTGGGCGAGCACGTCTTCGACTTCTTCCTGCGCAACAAGCGTTCGGAATGGGAGGACTACCGCGTCAAGGTGCACACCTACGAGCGGGACCGGATGCTCCCGCTGCTGTGAACCGTTAGCCTCCACGATGTGAGGATCTCGCGCGTCGCCACCACCGCTGGCAAGCTTGCGAGGCTCGGGTTCCAGGATGCCGACACCTCGTCGGCGTACGTCGCTCAGCTCGGTGAGGCCGCCGACCCCCTGGTCCACCTGCTGGCCGCTGTGGCCGACCCTGACCTTGCCGCCCGCTACCTCGCTGAGCTGGCAGCACTCGATCCGGAGCTGGTGCCGGCTCTGGTCGATGACGAGGGCACAGCGATGCGGCTGCTCTGCGTGCTCGGCGCGAGCGTGGCTCTGGGCGACCACCTGCTGCGCCATCCGGAGCACTGGCGCGAGCTTGCCGACTCGTCCCTGGGC
This sequence comes from uncultured Actinomycetota bacterium, assembly GCA_963769585.1. GTDB lineage: Bacteria > Actinomycetota > Actinomycetes > Propionibacteriales > Nocardioidaceae > SSC3. Next base: position 1,918,157 of record CAVYMJ010000006.1, on the reverse strand, counting down.
TCCACCCGCCCGGCCGCCCACTTCCTTCGAGCCGACCTGCTCAGGGCGGTGGGTGCTGACCCGGCCGAGCAGACGCCGTACGCCACCGAGCCCGACGCGGAGGCGGTCAACGCGCTACGGGTGGAGTACCGCCGGCTCCTGCTCCGTCTGGTCGCCCGCGACCTGGCCCATGGGCTCGGGGTGGACGATGTGGCGGCCGAGCTCTCCGACCTGGCCGGCGCGACCCTGGAGGCAGCCCTGGCCATCGCCCGCAAGAGGGTGGGAGAGTCAGCCAAGGCTGCCCGGCTCAGCGTGATCGCGATGGGCAAGTGCGGAGGGCACGAGCTCAACTACGTCAGCGACGTGGACGTCGTCTTCGTCGTCGAGGCCGCTGAGGGGTACGACGAGGCGGCTGCCATCAGGGCCGGCACCACCGTCGCCTCGAACATGATGAAGGTCTGCTCAGACCACACTTCCGAGGGCACGATCTGGCCGGTCGACGCCGCCCTGCGCCCTGAGGGCAGGTCCGGGCCACTGGTGCGGACCCTGGCCAGCCACCTCGGCTACTACGAGCGCTGGGCCAAGACCTGGGAGTTCCAGGCATTGCTCAAGGCGAGACCGGTCGCGGGGGACCTCGCCTTGGGGAAGGCGTACTGCGAGCAGCTCGCGCCCATGGTCTGGTCCGCGGCGGAGCGCGATGGCTTCGTGGTCGACGTCCAGGCGATGCGGCGGAGAGTCATCGACCACCTCCCGCCGGAGAAGGCCGACCGGCAGCTCAAGCTGGGTGCCGGGGGGCTGCGAGACGTCGAGTTCGCCGTACAGCTGCTCCAGCTCGTGCATGGTCGCGCCGACCAGACGCTCCGGGCTGGGGCCACCCTCAGCGCGCTGACCTACCTCACCCAGGGCGGGTACGTCGGGCGGAAGGACGGCGGGGCCCTGGACGAGGCGTACCGCTTCCTGCGCGCCATGGAGCATCGCATGCAGCTCTTCCAGCTGCGTCGCACGCACATCGTGCCGTCCGACGAGCCGGCGCTGCGCCGCATCGGCCGTTCGATGGGGCTGATGAAGGACTCGGTCGCCCAGCTGGACAAGCGCTGGAGACAGCACAGCCGCGAGGTGCGCCGCCTGCACGAGAAGATCTTCTACCGTCCGCTTCTCGAGGCCGTCGCGAAGCTCCCCGGCGACGAGGTGCGACTCTCCCCGAAGGCCGCCGAGCTCCGCCTACGCGCCCTCGGGTACGACGACCCGGTCGCAGCGCTGCGCCACCTCGAGGCGTTGACCAGCGGCCTGTCGCGAACTGCCGCGATTCAGCGCACTCTCCTCCCGGCGATGCTCGAGTGGTTCGCGACCGCTCCCAACCCGGACCTCGGGCTGCTCGGCTTCAGGCAGATCTCCGACGCCCTGGGCAGCACGCACTGGTACCTGCGTCTGCTGCGCGACGAGGGGCAGGTCGCGCAGCGGATGGCCACCATGCTGGCGTCGAGCCGCTACGCGACGGACCTGCTGCTGCGGGCGCCGGACGGCGTGGCGCTGCTCGGTGCCGACGACGCCTTGGTGCCCCTCACCAGGGAGGCGACACAGAAGGAGATGCTGTCAGCCGGGCTCAGGCATGACGACCCGGTGGCGGGGATTACCGCCGCCCGTGCCATCCGGCGCCGGGAGCTGTTCCGGATCGCCTCGGCGGACGTGCTGGGGCTGGCGGACGTCGACCAGGTCGGTGAGGCTCTGACTGGAGTCACCGCCGCGACGCTGGAGTCGGCTCTTTCGATCGCCCGGCAGGCGATCGCCGCCGAGCGGCGTACGGAGCTCCCGATGGACATGGCGATCATCTCCATGGGCCGCTTCGGAGGGCACGAGCTCGGCTACGCCAGCGACGCGGACGTCATGTTCGTCTTCCGGCCTCACCCGAAGGCCGAGCAGCAGGACGCGTCGCGCGCGGCCCACGACGTCGCCAACGAGCTACGCCGGCTGCTCGCGCTCCCCGGGACGGATCCCGCTCTCGAGGTCGACGCCGGTCTTCGCCCCGAGGGCAAGCAGGGCCCGCTGGTCCGGTCCCTCGACTCGTACGCCGCGTACTACGCGAAGTGGTCCGCGGTCTGGGAGGCCCAAGCCCTGCTGCGGGCAGAGGCGAACATCGGGGACGAGGCGGTCTGCCAGGCCTTCACCGAGCTGGTGGACCCACTGCGCTTCCCAGCGGCGGGCCTCGCCGACTCCGATGTGCGCGAGGTGCGCAGGATCAAGGGCCGCGTCGACAGCGAGCGCCTACCCCGGGGAGCAGACCCGAACACGCACCTCAAGCTCGGCCGTGGTGGCTTGGCCGACATCGAGTGGACCGCACAACTGCTGCAGATGCGGTACGCCGGCCAGGTTCCCGGCCTGAGGACCACCCGGACGTTGGATGCGCTCACCGAAGCGAGCAGGGCCGATCTCCTCACCGACGAGGACGCCGTGGCGCTGGCCGAGGCCTGGCGGCTGGCCAGCCGGATCCGTAACGCGATCACCCAGGTCCGCGGACGTCCGGGCGACTCGCTGCCGCGGGACGCCCGCGAGCGCGCCGCTGTCGCACACGTGCTGGGCTACCGCTCCGGGGAGAGCGACGAGCTGGTCAACGACTACCTGCGCGCCACCAGGCGGGCACGCCAGGTGGTCGACAGGGTCTTCTGGGAGTGAGGGTCGCGTAGCTCGCGGCGTCCACCGGGGTCCGGAACGGTCAGTTCCGGGGCATGCGGGCCGTCGGCAAGCCGGACTGGCCGGCGTTGCGCAGCCCCTCTTCCAAGCGGTCCAGGGCCAGCAGTAGGGCAAGGATCATCGATGGCACTCCTCCGGTGAGCAGCAGCATCGCGATCATGGGGCGGTAGTACCCAGTGGCTCGGCGACCACACGGCGGCCTAGGTAAAAACCTGGGGTGAAATTCGCACGTATCAGGGCTACCGCTGCGTCCTCCTCTCCTTCCGTCTGACCAACCACCCCGGTGCGACTCGTGCTCTCGGGAACTCGAAAGGAAACACCTCATGCGACTCAGGAACACTGCGATGGGTTGGGTGGCGGCCTCGGCTGTCGTCCTCTCCGTGGCCGCGACGCCCGCGATGGGCTTCGCCGCCGACAGCGCGAAGCCCACCGGGCACGCCGGGAGCGTCGACCAGCGGGTGCTGCGCGTCGAGAAGGCGGCGGCCAAGCAGGCGGACGCCTCGCTGGAGAAGGACATGGCCAAGATCAACGCGCGGATCGCGCGGCACGAGGCCAAGACGGGGTACAAGCACACGTTCGGCAGCTACGTCGACGCGACGACCAACAAGATCGTGATCCAGACCGACGCGTCCGACCGGGTCGTCGACTCGGTGCTCGGCGCCGAGGGCAAGGCTCAGCAGGTCGTCGTCAAGAAGGTCAAGATCAAGGACAGCTGGAGCCGCAAGAGCGACATCCCCTCGTACTGGGGTGGCGCCGGCGTCACCGCCAGCGTGGGTACGCCGTGGTGCTCCACCGGGTTCACGGTCCAGAACGGCTCCGGCACCCGCTTCCAGGTGACCGCCGGCCACTGTTTCAGCAACGGGACGAACGTCTACACCGAGAACTCCGGAAGCTGGATGGGCTCGGTCAGCGGGAACGGGCTCTCCGACGCGAACAAGCACGACATGGAGCTCATCGGTGGCAGCTCGTACTGGGGCTACATCTACACCGGTGGCGTGGACAGCTCGACGGGCATGCCCGTCGTGGGCGCCGGGGACCCGGTCGTGGGTTACGCGAACTACTGCCACAGCGGCCGGACCACCGGCGAGCACTGCGGCCACACGGCCAACAGCGTCACCGCGCAGGTCTGCACCCAGAGCGGTTGCAAGTCTCCGGTGATCGCCTACACCGGCGGCAACATGATCCAGGGCGGTGACTCCGGTTCGCCGTTCTACGTCAAGGACAGCAGCAGCGTCTGGGCTCGGGGCATCAACATCGCCACGGGTGGCGGCACTGGCTACGCGGAGAAGTGGAGCCGCATCCAGTCCAGGTACGGCGTCTCCATCACCACCGGCTGACCAGTACCCAGCAACGCAACGAGGCCCCCGCGACACGTCGCGGGGGCCTCGCCGTCAGTCAGGCCTTCGGCTCTTCCTGCCAACCGTCCAGGGCTCCGGCGACGCGGCGGTGCGCTGCCCAGATCTCCTCCGGCAGCCCGTCGAAGAGGGCCAGATGCTTCTCGCGGTTGGCCATCTCCTGCTGCCACCGGTCGACATCGATGGACAGGATGCGCTCGAGGTCCTCGCTGGTGACCTTGACGCCCTCGAGGTTGAGCTCCTCCTCGGTGGGCAGGATGCCGACCGGTGTACTGCGACCGGTGACCTCGCCGTCCTTCAGCTGCATCAGCCACAGGAGCGGCCGCAGGTTGTCGCGGTAGCCCGGCCACAGGAAGTGACCGTCCTCCGGGTCACGCTGGAACCAGTTGACGTGGGCGAAGATGGGCTGCTCCGTTGCCTGGCCGACGATCTCGAGCCAGTGTGCGGCGTACGCGCCCTCGGGGTAGGCCATGAACGGGCGCATCGACATCGGGTCGTAGCGGAGCTGGCCGTCGACGCCCTCGGCCGCGAAGGTGGCCTCGGCGCCGAGAGTGAGGCCGTCGTACACGCCCTCCGCGAGGTCGGTGATCGCGCGGATGAGCGGCTCGCGGTCCCTGGTCCGGCCGCCGAAGATGATGCCGTCGATGGGTACGCCGCGGGGGTCCTCGAAGTCGGCAGCCATGTTGGGCACGTTCGCCAGCGTGGTGGTGAAGCGGCTGTTGGGATGAGCCCAGGGCTCGCTGTTCGGCTCGGCACGGTCCGAGATCAGGTTGCCCCTCCAATCGCGCCACCCGGTGACGTCCGCCGGCGGCTGCGGGGTCCTGCCCTCCCACCACACCTCGTGGGTGCTCTCGTTGTACGCGATGTTGGTGAAGATCGCCTCGGAACCGGATCCGACCGAGCGCAGCGCGGTGGGGTTGGTCGTCTCGTTGGTGTCCTTGGCGACCCCGAAGACGCCGAACTCCGGGTTCATCCCGTAGAGCTTGCCGTCCTCCGGATCCACCCAGAGCCAGGCGATGTCGTCGCCGTAGAACGAGACGTGGTACCGGTCGCCCAGCGCATCAGGTGCCAGCATCATCGCGAGATTGGTCTTGCCCGAGGCGCTCGGGAAGCCACCGCAGATGTGGTACGTGCGTCCAGTCTCCTTGTCGGTGATCCCGATGAGCATGAACTGCTCGGAGAGGAACCTGCCCGACGCCCAGCCGTCGTAGGCGGCCTGGCGGAGCCCGTGGGCGATCTTGCCCAGCAGCGCGTTGCCGCCGTACGACGAGCCGAAGTGCAGGATCGTGCGCTCATCGGCCACGGTGACGAAGTAGCGCTGGTCGTCCGGGGTGCCCTGGCCGAGGTTCTCCAGGTCACCGGTGACGTGTACGGCGCGCACGAAGCTGTCCGGCTCGGCGAGGTTCTCCACGAACGCGACGCCGACGCGGGCCATCCGGATCATGTGCAGCGCGACCGTTCGGTGGTCGGTGAGCTCGACACCCGCGGCGTACGCCTCGAGCGGGGAGCCCGGGGGCGCCATCAGGTACGGGACGACGTACATGGTCTTGCCGGCGGAGGCGCCCCGCATCCGCTCCTCCAGCAGGGGCCGCATCTCTGACGCCGGACGCCAGTTGTTGTAGACCCCTGCGTCGCCGGGGTTGTTGGTCGCGACGATTGTCCGCTCCTCGGAGCGGGCGGTGTCCTTGTAGTAGCTGCGCGAGTAGTACCGACCCTCACCGGCAGGCAGGAGCTCGCCGGCGTCCAGGGACTCCTTGATGAGCCGGCTGTCGTCCTCGGCGCTCACGACCTCGACGCGGTCCGCCCCGGTCAGGTCAGCCCAGTACCGGACGTACTCGCGGACCGCCGGGTTCTTCAGCCCCGCGGCGTCGAGCGCCTTCTCCACGTCAGCCATCCTGGTCGTGTCCTCTCGCCTTAGGTATGTCCGGGAGGTTACCTCCCCCAGCAGTTCGCCGTGTCAGGGCGATCCTGGATGGTCAAGTCGCACCGGGGGAGTGAGGTCTTCGACTGCTCACGGTGACACGCAGCGATCTCGGGCACAGTCGCCGCTCAGCTGGCCACCAGATGAGGTTGCGCTCGCCGACCGGGCCTGCGAGGGGTCGCGCCCGCTCGCCTCGGAACATGGAGAGGGGCCCGGCGGAAGTATGAGTTCCACGGGCCCCTCAGGTGACCGAAGTTGTGCGACGCCTCCAGTCGATCGATCGCCTCCCAGGATCCCGACCACCCCGTCACCGGGCTGCCGTGGTGGGTTGCCCCACCAGATGGATCCTGATCTTCGTCCGACCCCGCCTTCCCTTGCGGGACTGCGTAAGAGATTTCTACGGGACCCGCGACCCACCCACAAGGCCTGACGCGAAACCCACAGGTGCATCCACAGATCTCTCGGGTTCATCCCCAGGCCCGCCACGGGCCGTCCACAGCCGAAGGTCTAGCCCTGTGGACCCACCTGTGCAGAAGTCGGCCTCTTTCAGACCGACTCCCAGCCCGCGAAGCCACTAGGGTCGTGGCGCCCCATCGACGCGTGCTCGAAGAGCCCCCAGCCCACCTGCCCGTTGCAGGTGGCCCGGCCGACGTGGTCCGAGACCCCCCAGGGCAGCCTGGCGATGATCTCCTGCGAGGCCAAGTCGTACGTCGAGTACTGCGACCAGCCCTCGCCCTTCCACTGGCCGTGTGTCCACTCCGGGTCGCCGCCGTACCCGCAGCCCACGTGCAGCGGCACGAAGCCGAGGGACTCGACCTCGATGAGCAGCGGCTCTCCCGTCGGGGTGGTGCAGTGCAGCCGAGCACCACGCGGCTGGCGGGAGCCCGGGACGTAGTCCACCTCCACCCGCGGCCAGCCGAGCTGTTCGGTCCGGCCGTCGGCGAAGACTCGCGAGCAGTCGTTGAGGGTGCGATACCCGTCGGGCGACTCCTGGATGATGACCACCACCGCGAAGTCGTCGAACCGCAGTGGCACATAGAGCCACCAGAAGCCGTCGAGCGATCCGGGCCGGCCGGCCGGGTCCGGGTCACCCGAGGGCCGGATCCCCCAGCTGCGGTCCCGCGTACCCAGCCACACGTCAGGGGTCACCTCGTACGACGTCCCGGCGACGTGGAGAGAACCGTTCCACGAACCGACCTGGGCGAAGCGCTGCGCGTCCAAGGTGGGCTTGTCACCGCTGAGCAGCAGGTGTCGCTGCTCGAGGATCGCCGGGAAGGACCCGTCCCAGGTGAGGTCGAAGCCGAGGTCGTCGTGCTCGCAGATCACCCGTAGCTGCTGCAGCGGCTTGGTCACCTCGATGCGGTAGGGCCCGACTCGCTGGTCGGTCGACCGTGGCTCCAGGACGTCGGAGAGGCGCAGGGTGTGCTGGGTGTCCCCGACTCGGACGGTCGCGTAGGCGTCACGAACCCCGAGGTTGGGGTAGATCCCGAAGCCGGTGACCAGGAAGACCTCACCGGTGCGGTCGTGTGCGTTGAGGTAGCAGCGGTCGTAGAAGTTCTTGTCGCTGCTGGCCACCCGAGCCATGGACAGCGGCGCCTGGTGGATCGGGTACTCGTCGAGGGGGATGGGTTTCACTGGGCCAGCAACCTCTCCAGCTGGCCGCGGTTCATCGTGTAGTCGTCGGGGTCGGCGGGCCGCTCCTCCTCGCCGAAGTGCACCTGGCGTCGCCTGACGCGCGCCATCACGATGCCGTAGCGCAGCGCGTTGTAGACCAGGTACCAGTGCAGGTCTTTGACGGGATGGCCCGAGTGCCGCTCGTAGGCCGCGGCGAACTCCTCCGCGTCGCCGAAGTCGGGGAGCCCCGGCAGTTCGAAGACCTCGGCGACGTCTTGGAAGAACCCGTGGATCAACGGGAACCACGCCACGTCCAGACCGCGAGGCGCCACCGTGGCCATCTCCCAGTCGAGCACTGCGGCCGGCTCGAAACCATCGAAGAGGATGTTTCCCGGCCGGGCATCTCCCCAGCACAGCACCGGGTCTCCGGGGTCGGCCGGCCAGTTCGCCTCCAGCCAGGCGAAGGCGCGCTCGATCACCGGCACGCGTACGCCGTCGTCGGCGTACGACCAGGCGTAGAAGTCCCGCTGCCCCTGGAAGTGGCGCCGAAGAGCGTCGGGTCCTGCTTCCCGGAACGACGGTACGGCGCTCACCGGCACTTCGTGGACCCGGGCGATCACCTCTGCGGTGGCGTCCTGAACGCGCTGACGCTCGGCCGGGGTCGCGTCGTACAGCCACCCGCCGAAGACGTACGGCGGGTTGTCGCTGGGTGCGCGGCCGTGGACCGCCTCCATCACGATCATCGGGCTCCCCAGCAGTGACCCGCTCTCCTCGATGCCGACCAGCACCGGGACCGGGACCGTGCTGTGGGCGGCCATGGCAGCCATCACGTCGTACTGGAGCCGGAAGTCGTAGGTGGGGAAGACCGGGAAGGAGTCGTCGTCCGGGGCCAGCCTGGCCACCAAGTCGCGCTCGTGCGCCTGGCCGCCGACGCTCCAGGCGGCGCGGAACAGGATCGTCACGCTGGACATTCCGGAGCCGCTCGGGGTGCGCAGCTCGGTGATCTTCACCGGACCGTCGGCGTGCAGCGTCTCGGTGAGCCACCCCTCGAGCGAGCGGCCGACCTGGCCGAGGTCTCGCTGATGGGTGGTCACCGTGGTCTCAGCGGTGGCGTCGTGCTCGGCCATGCACCCTCCAATGGAACACGTTCTACTTTTGTCGAACCGTAGGCCCACCTGTCCGCGTAGCGCAAGACTCCCGGTTCCGCCCCTCAGTCTCCCGGGGAAGCAGGAAGTGTGACCCTGGAGGTCGGGAATCGGCACGGGCGACGATCGTTGTGAGCCCCTCGGACGAGGCGCTATCGCGATCGGAGGATCCAGTGAACTCTCAAGCCGGCGACACCGAACGGAACAAGGCCGTCATCAGACGCTTCGTCGAGGAAGTGCAGAACAACAAGGACTTCGACGCGTACGACGAGCTGAACGCAGAGGACTTCGTCAACCTCAGCGCCACCCCGGGGTTCCCCGCTGACCGCGCAGGCGGAAAGGTCTTCCTCCAGGCCTTCGCCGCGGCGTACCCGGATGCACGCTTCACGATCGACGACATGATCGCGGAGGGCGACCAGGTGGTGACCAAGAAGACGTTCACCGGAACCAACACGGGCGAGTTCGGTGGCGTGCCAGCGACTGGCCGGGGCGTGTCACTGCAGTACGTGGACATCATGCGCGTCCACGATGGCAGGATCGTCCAACACTGGCTCAGCATGAACCAGCTGACCTGGATGCAGCAGCTTGGCCTCATCCCGGAGTAACGGTTCCGCGGCGGGCCGGATCAGCCGCCGACGTACGCCGCGAGGTGCTGGCCGGTGAGCGTGGAGCCGGCCGCGACGAGGTCGGCGGGGGTGCCCTCGAAGACGATTCGGCCGCCGTCGTGACCGGCGCCGGGACCGATGTCGATGATCCAGTCGGCGTGGGCCATGACCGCCTGGTGGTGCTCGATGACGATGACCGACTTCCCGGAGTCGACGAGCCGGTCGAGAAGGGCGAGCAGCTGCTCGACGTCGGCGAGGTGCAGGCCGGTGGTCGGCTCGTCGAGGACGTAGACCCCACCCTTCTCGGCCATCCGGGTGGCCAGCTTGAGTCGTTGCCGTTCGCCGCCGGAGAGGGTGGTCAGGGGCTGGCCGAGGCTGAGGTAGCCGAGGCCCACGTCCCCGAGCCGGTCGAGGATCTTGTGTGCAGCCGGCGTCTTCGCCTCACCGTCACCGAAGAACTCCGCGGCGGCGGTCACCGACAACGCGAGTACTTCGCTGATGTTCTTGCCGCCGAACGAGTACTCCAAGACCTGGGCCTGGAACCTCTTGCCCTCGCACTCCTCGCAGGTGGACTCGACCGTGGCCATCACGCCCAGGTCGGTGAAGATGACGCCGGCGCCGTTGCATGTAGGGCAGGCGCCTTCGGAGTTGGAGCTGAACAGCGCCGGCTTCACGCCGTTGGCCTTGCCGAAGGCCTTGCGGATCGGCTCGAGCAGCCCGGTGTACGTCGCGGGGTTGCTCCGGCGCGAACCTCGGATCGCGCCCTGGTCGATCACCACCACCCCGTCACGTCCGGCGACCGAGCCCTGGACCAGTGAGCTCTTGCCGGAGCCGGCGACACCGGTGATCACACAGAGCACCCCGAGCGGGAGGTCCACATCCACGCCTTGCAGGTTGTGCGTCGACGCCCCTCGAACCTCCAACGCACCGGCAGCCGAGCGCACCGACTTCTTGAGGGTCACCCGGTCATCGAGGTGTCGACCTGTTGTGGTGTCGCTCTCCCGTAGTCCTGAAACGGTGCCTTCGAAGCAGACTCTGCCGCCCTGGGCACCTGCGCCCGGGCCGAGGTCGACGGCGTGGTCGGCGATCGCAATGGTCTCCGGCTTGTGCTCCACGACGAGCACGGTGTTTCCCTTGTCCCGCAGCCGCAGCAACAGGTCGTTCATCCGCTCGATGTCGTGCGGGTGCAGGCCGATCGTCGGCTCGTCGAAGACATAGGTGACGTCGGTGAGCGAGGAGCCCAGGTGGCGGATCATCTTGGTGCGCTGCGCCTCGCCACCCGACAGCGTCCCCGACGGCCGCTCGAGCGAGAGATAGCCCAGACCGATGTCCACGAACGAGTCGAGGAGGTGCTGCAGCCCGGTGATCAGTGGCGCGACCGAAGGCTTGTCGAGGTCACGGACCCAGTCGGCAAGGTCGCTCAGCTGCATCGAGCAGAGGTCGGCGATGTTCTTCCCGTTGATCTTCGACGACAGCGCATCCTTGGTCAGCCGCGTCCCGTCACAGTCGGGGCAGGTCGTGAACGTCACCGCCCGTTCCACGAAGGAGCGCACATGCGGCTGCATGGCGTCGACGTCCTTGGAGAGCATCGACTTCTGGATCTTGGGGATGAGGCCCTCGTAGGTGAGGTTGATCCCCTCCACCTTGATCTTGGTCGGCTCCCGGTGGAGCAGGTCCTGGAGTTCCTTCTTCGTGAACTTCTTGATCGGCTTGTCCATGTCGAAGTAGCCCGAGCCGCTGAAGATCCGCCCGTACCAGCCGTCCATGCTGTAGCCGGGGACCGTCAGCGCACCCTCGCTGAGCGAAAGGCTGTCGTCGTAGAGCGCACTGAGGTCGAAGTCGGTGACCGCGCCCATGCCCTCGCAGCGGGCACACATGCCGCCCTGGTAGACGGCCTTGCGCACGACGATGCGCTCACCCTTGCCCTTGTCGACGGTCATCGCTCCGCTCGCCGTCCGGGTGGGGACGTTGAACGAGAACGCGGTGGGCGGACCGATGTGCGGTTTGCCGAGCCGGCTGAAGAGGATGCGCAGCATCGCGTTGGCGTCGGTTGCCGTGCCGACGGTCGAGCGGGGGTTGGAGCCCATCCGCTCCTGGTCGACGATGATCGCTGTCGTCAGCCCCTCCAGGAGGTCGACCTCGGGCCTAGCCAGCGTGGGCATGAAGCCCTGCACGAAGGCGCTGTAAGTCTCGTTGATGAGCCGCTGCGACTCCGCGGCGATCGTGCCGAACACCAGCGAGCTCTTTCCTGAGCCGGACACGCCGGTGAAGACCGTCAGCCGGCGCTTCGGGATCTCGATGCTGACGGCCTTGAGGTTGTTCACCCGCGCACCGTGGACCCGGATGACGTCGTGGTCGTCGGCAGCGAGCCGAGCGGTTTTTGGTGGCTGGGGGCTCGGAGCCCTGCTCATCGTGTCTCCCTCTGACTAGCTGGCTGCGACGCGGCCGCGAGGCGGCCTGCAGTCACCCTAGGTGCGTTCGGTCGGCGTCGCTTCTCGATTCCTGATGGGCTTGGTGACCTGCTTGGCAACGCATGACGGCAGCCCAGCCGTCGCGCGCACGGCATCGCGCCGGTAGGTGCTGGGTGGTACGCCGACGAGCTCGGTGAAGCGGCTGCTGAAGGTGCCGAGCGACGAGCAGCCGACCGCGAAGCAGACCTCGGTGACGCTGAGGTCACCACGACGCAGCAGTGCCATCGCACGCTCGATCCGCCGCGTCATCAGATAGCCGTACGGCGCCTCGCCGTACGCCAGCTTGAACTGGCGGCTGAGGTGCCCGGCCGACATGTTCGCTCCGCGAGCGAGGGCCTCGACGTCCAGCGGCTGCGCGAACTCCCGGTCGATCCGGTCTCGCACCCGACGCAGCCGCTCGAGGTCGCTGTACCGCTGCGGCGCGGAGGGTGTGCTGCTCACCTCCGGGATGGTGTCACGGCGCACTCCGGTTGCCTACGCCTGCGGGGCGGCCGGGAAGACGTCGTCGGCCAGAATCCTCCCGTGCACCACGGACTCCGCGACCGCGGAGAGCTTGAGGTTGTTGGTGCGGGCGTGGGCCCTGAGCCCGGCGAAGGCCTCGTCCATGGTCACGCCCGCCCTGCCGTGCAGCACACCCTTGGCCTGCTCGATGACCACGCGCGAGGTCAGCGCCGTCTGGAGCTGTTCGGCGACCAGGGAGGCCCGGTGCACAGAACGCTGCTGCAGGATGCCGATGGTCGCCACGTCCGCCAGTGCCTGGGCGATCCGGCGGTCGCTCTCCGACAGCTCGAGGGTCTGGTCGCTGAAGAGGTTCAGGCCTCCGATGGTCTCGGCGCGAAGTCTCAGCGGGACGGCGTGGACGGACCGGAACCCGACGCGCAGCGCCTCCTCGGCGAACCGTGGCCAACGTGCGCGTGAGGTCTCCAGGTCGGCAACCATGACGGGCTCGCCGCGGTTGACCGAGTCGACGCAGGGCCCTTCTTCGGCCTGGAGCTGGAAGAGCTCGAGCAGCCGCATCGGTTCGCTGGACGAGGCCACCAGCTGCAGGTTCCCGCGCTGGTCGATGAGGAGGAGACCAGCCTCAGCGACGTCGAGCAGCCGGACGCACGAGTGCACCAGGTTGTTGAGAACTTCGACCACGTCGTAGTCGTCTACGAGGGTGTCCGCGAGTGCGACGAACGTCTCGGCCAGAAGCTCGCTCTGCTTCAACACTCGAGGCTGCCCGGCTTGGGGGCTTCGGCTAGGGCTCATCGTTGCTCCTCAAAGAAGTGTCGGCGCCCGCTCACGACGTCGGCAGCGATTTCGTTGATCGGTACGCCTTCGGCGTAGGCCGTGGCTCGCAGGCGCAGCATGGCGAGCTCGATGGTCGTCTCCAGCTGGACCGTGAGGATCCCGGCGGCTTGGTGAACCACCATCCTCGGACTCAGCAGATCCTCACCGTCTCGGTAGGCGTCGAAGTCCAAGAGAGCATGGCCCAGGGCGTCAACCACCAGCAGGGCGCTGGCCAGCTCGCGAGGTTGGAGAGCCCCAGGCTGTAGCCGGAACAAGTCCAACGTGCCCAATGCGATCGCGCCGATCCGGATAGGGAAGGCGAAGATCGCCCGCACGCCCAACGCGGTCGCCTCGTCCAAGAAGACAGGCCACCGCCCGCCTACCCCTTCCGCCGGGTCAGCCAAGTCGCTCACCAGCACGGGGGAGCCGTGCGTGAGTGCATCGACGCACGGGCCCTGACCGAGCGTCAGCTGAAGGTCCTCGATGGCCGCCGAGATCGCGTCGGTGGCGTACATCGCCACGCCCGTGCCATCGGAGGAGTTGACCGACACGCCTCCGCCATCGACCTTGGAGTCCCGCAGGCACGACGTGCAGAGTTCGGCCACGCGGTCGGCTCCGCGCCCCTTGCGCCACGACGACCCACGCCCAAGGCCCAACTCGGCCGAGTCTTGGTCGTTCACTGTCCTCACCTGGGCTCGCATCGCACCGTCTCGGCCCGGGTGGCTTCGGCCGTACGGCGAACCTACCCGGAGGCGGAGCGCTCGTCGCGGTAGCACCGCCGGAGAACGAGGAACCGCCGGTGGACTGAACTCGGACGCGTCGACTGCAGTGACGCCCCGTAGACGCCTCACAGTGACCACTCTAACGACTGGACTGCCGCCGCTGGGTGCCGTGAGGACCGGGCTAATCCAGAGCGGTCACACACCCGAGAAACTGGACAAAAGACTTGCGATCCCCGGAAACTTGGGTCAGTCGCGGGGGGACTGGCCCGAGCCGTCAGTGGAGCAGCCTCCGGCGACACCATCGCAGCCTAGACCCCGCTGCGCGCATCGCACGACGACCGAAGACGACGGTGCAGCAGGGTCCCTCCCGTTCTCCTGACTCACCGTTGGTATCGGCCGTTGGGCCAGCACCGGGTAGTCCGAACCCGCCTCCGGGCGGCGACGGACGTCATCGGAGGCGCGACGGGGCACACCTCACCCGTTGATCTGCCGGTGGCTTCCTACATCGGTGCTGGCCCGGCGGACCGAGACCAGCCCACGCCGCTCAGCCGAGCAGGGGGGCGATGGCCCGGGCGATCAGGCTGGGGCGCCGAGTCAGCGACTCCTCGACATCGGCCAGCGTCATTGCGCGCAGCCCGGCGTTGATGCCGAGCCACCGCAACGGCTCGGGCTCCCACTGTGCGGAGCGGTGCCCCACCCACGGCAGCCGGGTCAGGTCGGTCTCGTGACCCAGCACCAGGTCTCGCAGCGTGCGGCCCGCGAGGTTGGTGGTGCTCACTCCGTCGCCGACGTACCCGCCCGCCCAGCCCAGTCCGGTCTCCGGATCCAGACCGACGGACGCACACCAGTCGCGGGCGATGCCAAGAGCACCGCCCCAGGCGTGGGTCACCCGGGTGCCGGTCAGGACCGGGAACAGTTCGAGGAGGGCGGCGTACAGCTTTGCGAAGACCGCAGGCTTGTGGTCGAAGGCCGGCCTGGTCCTGGAGCCGGCGTGGTAGGGCGCGCCGCGACCGCCGAAGACCAGCCGGTCGTCGGCGGTGCGCTGGCCGTAGACGATCAGGTGGCGGTAGTCGGTGAAGGTCTCGCGGTGGGCCAGTCCGATCTCGTCCCAGACCTCGGGCGCGAGGGGTTCGGTGGCGATCACCAGGGAGTAGACGGGGACCATCGTGCGCGCGTGCCCGGCCAGGCTGGCGGTGTAGCCCTCCGTCGCCCGGATCACCGTGCCCGCTCGGACCCGGCCGCCGGCCCCGGTCAGCACGGAACCGGGATGGATCGCGCTGGCCCTGGTTCTCTCGTAGAGCGAGACTCCGCGCCGCTCGACCGCCTCGGCGAGGCCGCGGACCAGTCGTGCCGGGTGCAGTGCGGCGCAGTCAGGGGTGAACGTGCCACCCACGGTGTGGCTGCCGCGCACGATCGCGCCCGCCTCGGGGGCGTTCAGCAGGCGCAAGTCGTCCTCGCCGCGTCCCCAGGCTCTGGCAGCTTCGACCTCAGCCAGGGCGCGCGACCACTGGGCCGGGTTGCGGGCCAGAGCGACCGTGCCGCCCTTCACCAACTGGGCGTCGATGTGCTCGGCGGTCACAACCCGGGCGACCTCGTCCACGGAGGCCCGCATAGCCGCGTGCTGGGCCAAGGCTGCCGACCGGTCAGCCATTGCGGCCAGGGTCGGCAGCGAGGCCGGGAACAGTGCCGAACACCAGCCCCCGTTGCGCCCTGAGGCTCCGAACCCGGCGACTTCCGCCTCCAGCACCGCGATCCGGAGGTCCGGCTGAGCCTCGGCGAGGTAGTAGGCGGTCCAGAGGCCGGTGAACCCGGCCCCGACAATGGCTACGTCGACCTCGAGCCGGTCCGGTGCCGACTCTCGCGGGGACCAGTCGGTTTCGGTCGTCTCGTGCCAGAACGAGAGCCTGGCTGGGTCCATGCTCAGCGCACGCCCCAGGAGTAGGTCTGTTTCTTCAGCTGGAGGTACATGAAGGTCTCGGTCGCCGTGACGTCGTCGATCGCGCGGATCCGCCCCGAGATCACCTCGAGCAGATGTTCGTCGCTCTCACAGACGACCTCGACGAGCAGGTCGTACGCCCCCGCGGTCACCACGACGTAGTCGACCTCGTCCAGCGCGGCGATAGCGTCGGCCACCGGTCCGATCGAGCCGTGCACGCGCACGCCGACCATCGCCTGGCGAGCGAAGCCCAACTGGAGGGGGTCGGTGACCGCGACCACCTGCATCACACCGGAGTCGGTCAGTCGCTGGACCCGTTGACGTACCGCTGCCTCGGAGAGACCGACGACCTTGCCGATGGCGGCATACGAACGACGCCCGTCCTGCTGCAACTGCTCGATGATCGCCTTGGACACGTCATCGAGAGCTGGGGGGCGCTCAGGGTTCTTGGTCATCAGCAGTCATCCTGTCAGTCGAAGGCCACCGTAAACATCCCACAGTAGTCACGATTCCGTCGCAAGTTCGCCGTGTCTCGACGGAATCGCTTGTCGCAGAGTCTTTGCCATGACAGGATCCGAATCCAGAGGGCAACTGCTCGAGGAGGCAACGCGATGTCTGGACGTTGGCGGAACACCGGTGACTCGGCCGTGGACCGGTTGGCCCGGGAACTGGCACAGCAGATGCGCGGCAGGACGGTCTCCCGGCGGGGGGTCCTGCGCCTCGCCGGGGCTTCGGCGGTGGCGTTCTCCTCGGGTGGGCTCCTTGCTGCCTGCGGTACCGAGGGGACCAAGCAGACCGCCAACACGTGCACCTCGACCGATCTGAGCGAGACCGAGAAGAAGCTGGTCTTCTCCAACTGGCCCGAGTACATCGACGTCAAGGGCAAACGCACGCCGACGCTGGACAAGTTCGAGAAGGAAAGCGGAATCGACGTCACCTACAACATCGACGTCAACGACAACAACCAGTTCTTCGCCAAAGTGCGCAACCAGCTCGGCGCGTGCGAGCCCACCGGGCGAGACATCTTCGTGCTCACCGACTGGATGGCTGCACGGATGGTCGGCCTCGGCTGGCTCCAGGAGCTGGACATGGCGAAGATGCCGAACGTCGAGGCCAACCTGGCGGACTCGCTGCGCGACCCCCAGTGGGACCCGGGCCGCAAGCACTCCGTGCCGTGGCAGAGCGGTCTGACCGGCATTGCCTACAACGCCAAGTACACCGGCGAGGTCTCATCCTTCGAGGAGCTCATCACCCGGCCGGACCTGAAGGGCAAGATCAGCCTGCTCTCCGAGATGAACGACACGATGGGCTTCTTCCTCAAGCTCGAGGGGGCGGACCCGGCGGACTTCGACGACGACGAGTGGAACGCCGCTCTCGACCGGTTGTCCCAGACCGTTGCCTCGGGTCAGGTGCGTGCGTTCACCGGCAACGAGTACATCCGCGGCCTGGCCAACGGCAACCTGGTGGCCTGCGAGGCCTGGTCAGGCGACGTCATCGCGGCCCAGTTCGACGACCCCAACATCAAGTTCGTGCAGCCCACGGAGGGGATGTCGCTGTGGAGCGACAACATGCTTGTTCCGAACAAGGCTGACCACCTCGGCAACGCTGAGCAGCTGATGAACTACTACTACGACCCCGAGGTCGCCGCCCGGCTCGCGGCGTGGGTGAACTTCATCTGCCCGGTCAACGGTGCCGAGGAGGCCATGGCCGAGGTCGACGAGTCCCTCGTGGGCAACCCGCTGATCTTCCCCAAGGCCGAAGACCTCGCGACGACCTTTGCGATGAAGTCGCTCGACACGAAGACTCGCGAGCAGTACGACAAGGCGTTCAACCAGGTGATAGGAGCCTGATGGCTGAGGGGGTCTCCGAGGCGAGCGCCGCTGGTGCCGACCTGGTTCTTCGCGGTGTCACCAAGCGTTTCGGCTCTTTCCTGGCCGTGGACGACCTCGACCTCGAGGTCCCGGCGGGGTCATTCTTCGCACTGCTGGGTCCGTCGGGATGCGGCAAGACCACGACGCTGCGGATGGTGGCCGGTCTGGAGGAGCCCTCCAGCGGGACCATCATGCTGGGCGGGCAGGACATCTCCCGGCTGAAGCCCTACCGACGACCCGTCAACACCGTGTTCCAGAGCTACGCGCTCTTCCCACACATGACGATCTTCGAGAACGTCGCCTTCGGGCTGCGGCGTACCGGGGTGAAGGACGTCAAGGCCCAGGTCGGCGAGATCCTCGAGTTGGTCGAGCTCGGCGAGTACGCCGCCCGCAAGCCGACCCAGCTCTCAGGGGGCCAACAGCAGCGCGTGGCCCTGGCCCGCGCCCTGATCAACCGTCCGCAGGTGCTGCTGCTCGACGAGCCGCTGGGTGCCCTCGACCTCAAGCTGCGTCGGCAGATGCAGATCGAGCTCAAGCGGATCCAGACGGAGGTGGGCATCACCTTCGTGCATGTCACCCACGACCAGGAGGAGGCCATGACGATGGCCGACACCGTGGCTGTCATGAGCAACGGCCTGATCGAGCAGATGGGCCAGCCAATGGACCTCTACGAGCACCCCCGGACCACCTTCGTCGCGAACTTCCTCGGTCAGTCGAACCTAATCCGTGGCAAGGTCACCGGTCGGGACGGCGACGGCGTCGGCGTGGACGTCGAAGGCAGCCGGCTTCGAGCCCCGGCGGGCGTGGGGCAGGACTCCGTCGGTGAGGTGTGGATGGGAATCCGCCCCGAGAAGGTCTTCCTGGCTGCCGCCGGGACGGAGACCGGGGACGGCTCCAACGCGCTGCGTGCAGGTGTCGTCTCCGACGTCAGCTTCATCGGGGTGAGCACGCAGTACCTGGTCCGGATGCCGTGGGGTCAGGAGCTCATGGTGTTCGAGCAGAACACCGGCGCGCGACAGAACTTCCGCGTGGGGGACCAGGTGGACCTGCACTGGACCGCCGACCATACGTTCCTACTCGATGCCAGCCAGGATGCCCGAGCCGGCGTGGAGCGCGAGGACGCCTCGTGAGCCAGAAGGCCGAGACCGAGGAGCGGCGGTCGGGGCGTGCGGGCTACGTCCTGCTGACTCCCGCCGGGATCTGGCTGACGCTCTTCTTCATCGTTCCGTTGTTCAGTCTGGTCAGTACGTCGCTCTACGACCCCAGCGGGACCTTGGAGTTCGGCTACGAGATGACCGGACACGTGCAGAACTACGTCTCGGTGATGCAGGACTACTCCGACCAGTTCCTGCGCTCGATGGCGTACGCCGGCATCGCCACCGTCGCCTGCATCCTGCTCGGCTACCCACTGGCGTATGCGATCGCGTTCAAGGGTGGCCGCTGGCGGAACCTGATGCTCGTCGCGGTGATCGCGCCGTTCTTCACCTCGTTCCTGATCCGCACCCTGTCCTGGCAGCTTCTGCTGGCCGACCAGGGCTGGCTCGTCGACGCGCTGCAGTTCCTGCAACTGCTCGGACCGGAGGGCCGGCTGCTCGCGACGCCGCTGGCCGTCGTCACCGGGCTGACCTACAACTTCCTGCCCTTCATGGTGCTGCCGCTGTACGCCTCTCTGGAGAAGATCGACCCCCGACTCCTCGAGGCGGGCGCTGACCTCTACGCGTCGCCGTTCACGACGTTCCGCAAGGTGACGCTCCCGCTCTCGATGCCAGGCCTGGTCGGCGGCACGCTGCTGACCTTCATCCCGGCGGCTGGCGACTACATCAACGCCCAGCTGCTCGGGAACACCCGGACCCAAATGATCGGCAACGTGATCCAGAAGCTCTTCGACGGCGGCTCGTACCCGGAGGCCGCCGCGCTGTCGGTCACGCTGATGCTGGTGATCGTGGTGCTGGTGCTGGTCTACGTTCGGCGGGCCGGAACCGAGGAGCTGCTCTGATGACTCGCGTCGGAAAGTGGGTCAGCGACCACCTCGTGCTCGGGGTCGGACTCCTGGTGCTGCTGTACATGTCGGTGCCGATCTTCGTCGTGATCCTGATGTCGTTCAACGACCCGGTGGCGCGCAACAGCTACCAGTTCGACGGCTTCACTCTCGACAACTGGCTGCATCCCTGCGACCCGTTGGGGATGTGCGACTCAGTGGTGCTCTCGATCCAGATCGGCTTCCTGGCCACGGTCGGGGCCACCATCCTGGGCTCGCTGATGGCCTTCGCCCTGGTCCGGCACCGGTTCCGGGGCCGGACGGTGGCGAACGTCTTCACGTTCCTGCCGATGGCCTCGCCCGAGATCGTGATGGGCTCGTCGCTGCTGGCGCTCTTCGTCTCGGCCGGCTTCGCCGGGGCGCTCGGTTTCTGGACGATCCTGGTGGCTCACATCATGTTCTGCCTGAGCTTCGTCGTGGTCACGGTCAAGGCGCGGCTAGCCGGGCTGGACCCACGGCTCGAGCAGGCAGCGATGGACCTCTATGCGAACGAGTGGCAGACCTTCTGGAAGGTCACCTTCCCGCTGGTCTTCCCCGGGATTCTGTCGGCCGCGCTGCTGAGCTTCTCGTTGTCCTTCGACGACTTCATCATCACGAACCTCAACGCAGGGCAGGAGGTGACGTTCCCCATGTACGTCTGGGGCGCCGCCCAACGCTCGATCCCGCCTCAGATCAACGTCGTCGGGACGGTGATGTTCGTCCTTGCCCTCGCGCTGGTGCTCACCGGGGAGCTCGGTAGCCGTCGCCGCGCCAAGGCCCTTCGCTGACCTGACCTCCGCTCGGAGTCAGATCAGGGTGGAGGCCTTGTCCAGCACCACCCGCAGGATCTGCTCTATCTCGTCAAAGTGCTCCTGGTCGCAGATCAGCGGCGGAGCGAGCTGGACGACCGGGTCGCCGCGGTCGTCGGCCCGGCAGTACAGGCCCTCGTCGAAGAGTGCCTTGGACAGGAACCCGCGCAGCAGCTTCTCGGCTTCGGCGTCGTTGAAGGTCTCCTTGGTGGCTTTGTCCTTGACCAGCTCGATGCCGTAGAAGTAGCCGGCGCCGCGAACGTCGCCGACGATCGGCAGATCGGTCAGCTTCTCCAGGGTGGCCCGGAAGGCGTCCTCGGTGTCGCGGACGTGCTCGTTGATCTTCTCGTTCTCGAAGATGTCGAGGTTGGCCAGGGCTACCGCGGTCGAGACCGGGTGGCCGCCGAAGGTGTAGCCGTGCGCGAACGACTCGTGGCCCTGCAGGAACGGCTCCATCAGCCGGTCCGTGGCGATCATCGCGCCGAGCGGGGAGTAGCCGGAGGTCAGCCCCTTGGCGCAGGTGATGATGTCGGGCTGGTAGCCGTAGCGCTCCGCGCCGAACATGTGCCCGAGCCGGCCGAAGGCGCAGATCACCTCATCGGAGACCAGCAGCACGTCGTACTCGTCGCAGATCTCACGGACTCGCTCGAAGTAGCCGGGCGGCGGCGGGAAGCAGCCGCCGGAGTTCTGCACGGGCTCGAGGAAGACCGCCGCCACCGTGTCGGGCCCCTCGAACTCGATCGCCTCTGCGATCCGGTTCGCCGCCCACTGGCCGAACGCCTCCTCGTTGAGCGCCGCTTCGCCGGCGCCGTGCTCGGCAGCCCGGTAGAAGTTGGTGTTCGGTACGCGGAACGTGGAGGGGACCAGCGGCTCGAAGGGCGCCTTCATCGCCGGCAGGCCGGTGATCGACAGCGCGCCCTGCGGGGTGCCGTGGTAGGCGATGGCTCGGCTGATCACCTTGTGCTTGGTGTGCTTGCCGGTGAGCTTGAAGTAGTTCTTGGCCAGCTTCCACGCGGACTCGACGGCCTCGCCCCCACCGGTGGTGAAGAACACCCGGTTCAGGTCGCCGGGTGCGTAGTTCGCCACCCGCTCGGCGAGCTCGATCGCACCGGGGTGCGCGTAGGACCACAGCGGCATGAAGGCCAGCTCGCGCGCCTGCCGCGAGGCCGCCTCGGCGAGCTCCTCACGACCATGTCCGAGCTGGCTCACGAAGAGGCCCGCCAGGGCGTCGAGGTAGCGCTTGCCCTGGGCGTCGTAGATGTAGGGGCCCTCGCCCCGCACGATGATCGGCACGTCCGAGGTGTCGTACGTCGAGTGCCGGGTGAAGTGCATCCACAGGTGGTCCTTGGCGGCCCGCTGAAGGTGGTCGTAGTCGAGTTGCATTTCACCATCGTGAACGCTGGCGTCGTACTTCGCAAGTGATTCCGTGGTCATACTGCGAGAACAGCACTGATTTCGTTGCGTGTAGCGGTTCAGGCTGCTGACCTGATAGGAAGTCCCCATGACCCGATACGGTGCCCAGTTCGGGCCGGACCTCACCTTCCTGGGCGTGGACCGCGTAGACCTGGCCGACGCCGCCACGCTGGCTTCCGCGGACGTGGTCGTGGTCGGGGCCCCCTTCGACGGCGGCACCTCGCACCGTCCGGGGACCCGGTTCGGACCCGGCGCGATCCGGCAGGCCTGTTACCTGCCCCAGGACGGGTCGCGGCCACACCTGGCGCTGCGGGTCGACGCGCTGCAGGACCTCCGGGTGCTCGACGCCGGTGACGTGGAGATGCCGCCCGGTGAGATCGAGCGGGCGCTGGGTGCCCTGGAGGACGCGGTCTTCGCCGTGGCCGCGGCGGGGGCGATCCCTCTCGTGCTCGGCGGGGACCACTCGATCGCCCAGGCCGACGCGACTGGCGTAGCCCGGCACCTCGGCTTCGGTCGAGTCTCGATGATCCACTTCGACGCCCACGCCGACACCGGCGACATCGCGTTCGGCTCGCTCTACGGTCACGGCCAGCCGATGAGAAGGCTGATCGAGTCCGGCGCCCTCCGGGGCGACCGGTTCCTGCAGCTGGGGCTGCGCGGCTACTGGCCCGAGCCCGCAACCCTCGACTGGATGGCCGAGCAGAGGATGCGCTCGTACGAGATGACCGAGATCGGCGCGCGCGGGCTCACCGAGTGCCTGGACGAGGCGTTCGAGATAGCGCTCGACGACTGCGACGCGGTGTTCCTCTCGGTCGACATCGACGTCTGCGACCCTGGGCACGCTCCCGGCACCGGTACGCCGGAGCCCGGCGGGCTGACCGCCCGCGAGCTGCTCGACGCCGTACGCCGGATCTGCCTCGAGCTGCCGGTGGCCGGCATCGACGTGGTCGAGGTGTCTCCGCCGTACGACCATGCCGAGATCACGGCGTACCTGGCCAACAGGGTGTGCCTGGAGGCGCTCTCCGGGCTGGCCGCACGCCGGGTCGGGATCGCCCACGACCCGGCGGGGCCGCTGCTAGAGGGGCGCGGGGAGTGACCGGGGTCCGGGAGTGGGCCGAGGCAGTTCTCCCGCCGGTCTTCGAAGCGCAACTGGCTTTGACTGACGGAATCAGTCACAAAATCACGCCCAGGCCTACAGATTTCGTTGTTTCGTCGCTAGGCTCACCCTCACGTGAACCAAACCGGGAGGCAACGCACGACCATGGCTGACCAGACGATCCAGAATGTCATCAACGGCGAGCTCGTCAGCGCGGCGTCGGGAGAGACCTACGACGTCATAGACCCGACCACCGGTGAGGTCTACGGCCGCGCCCCGATGTCGGGTGCCGAGGACGTCGACCGGGCCTACCGGGCCGCCGAGGCTGCGTTCGCCGGATGGGGTGAGACCACGCCTTCCGAGCGGCAGCGGGCCCTGCTCAAGATCGCCGATGCCGTGGAGAAGCGCACCGACGAGTTCGTCCGGGTCGAGTCGAAGGACACCGGCAAGCCGCTGGGTCTCACCGCGTCGGAGGAACTGGCGCCGGCGGTGGACCAGATCCGCTTCTTCGCCGGTGCCGCCCGCGTGCTGGAGGGCCGGTCCGCGGGGGAGTACATGAGGGACCACACCTCGTTCATCCGGCGCGAGCCGATCGGCGTGGTCGGCCAGGTCACCCCCTGGAACTACCCGCTGATGATGATGGTGTGGAAGATCGCCCCGGCGCTGGCCGCGGGCAACACCGTCGTACTCAAACCGAGCGACACCACCCCGGCATCGTCCGCCCTGCTTGCCGAGCTGTGCCAGGAGTTCCTGCCGCCCGGTGTGCTGAACCTCGTCACCGGCGATCGGGACACGGGCCGGCTCGTGGTGGAGCACAAGATCCCGCAGCTGGTCTCCATCACCGGCTCGGTGCGCGCCGGGATGGAGGTGGCCTCCTCGGCGGCCGCCGACCTCAAGCGGGCACACCTCGAGCTTGGCGGAAAGGCTCCCGTCATCGTCTTCGACGACGCCGACCTGGAGAAGGCGGCCGCCGGCATCGCGGAAGCCGGCTACTTCAACGCCGGGCAGGACTGCACCGCTGCCACCCGGGTGCTGGCGGGCCCGGGCATCCACACCGACTTCGTGGCTGCCCTCACCGAACAGGCGCGCGGCATCCGAACGGGGATGCCCGACGACGAGGAGGTCCTCTACGGCGCGCTGAACAACGAGAACCAGCTTGCCCGGGTGTCGGGAATGGTCGACCGGCTGCCGGACCACGCGACGCTCGAGGCCGGGGGCAAGCGTCAGGGCGACTCCGGGTACTTCTTCGAGCCGACCGTGCTCTCCGGGCTGCGCCAGGACGACGAGCAGATCCAGGACGAGATCTTCGGGCCGGTGATCACCGTGCAGAAGTTCTCCGACGAGGCCGAGGCGCTCGCCTGGGCGAACGGTGTCCAGTACGGCCTGGCCTCGAGCGTGTGGACCAGGGATCACGCACGGGCGATGCGGATGGCCAGGCGGCTGGACTTCGGCGCGGTCTGGATCAACACGCACATCCCGATCGTCGCGGAGATGCCGCACGGTGGCTTCAAGCACTCCGGCTACGGCAAGGACCTGTCGATGTACGGACTCGAGGACTACACCCGCATCAAGCACGTGATGAGCTACATCGGCGAGTGACCAGACGCTGACCCTGCCGGGGGTTGGTTCGGGGGTGGTCGGCTCTTGCGCAGGGGCCGGGTTGGGTTCCTGCGCAGGAGCCGGCAGGCTCAGCCGATGGCCCTGCAGGACGGCTGACACGTGAGTTCGAGAGCGCGACGGTAGTCCTCTCGAACCCGCGCAGGGTGGTCAGACAGCCTGTGAGCTCTGCTTTGGCGGTCGGGTCGTCACGGCTCCCGCTCACGGCCGTGCGGCCTCCTGGTGCGCAACCCGCGCCTACGAACCCGGGCTGGCCCCAGCGGGGGTGACCCGTTGTCGCCCTACGACGACCGGCGCTCGACTCATCGAGTGGCCGTTGCGATCCCGCTCAGAACTCTGCGGCTTCGGCTTGCGACCGTGGGTCCGCAGGCGGGCAACCTTTGGGCGCCCCCAGCGCGTCATCAGGAATGGCACGAACATGCAGATGTGCGGCGCAGGTCCGGAGAGGATCGTGGAGACATGGCGGACGAAGCGGAGTTCGACGCGTTCGTTGTAGCGCGGTCCCCGGCGCTGCTGCGGACGGCGTACCTCCTTACCCAGAACGAGGGCCTGGCCGAGGACCTGCTGCAGACAGCGCTCACCAAGTCCTGGTTCGCCTGGCGCCGCATCGACGGACCACCAGAGCCGTATGTGCGCCGCGTGCTGGTCACGACGTCGGCCTCCTGGTGGCGGCGCCGTTGGACCCGCGAAACACCAACGGAGACGCTGCCCGAGCGGCCGAGTCCCGACGGCAATGAGACCGACCAGGATCTGTGGGAGGCGCTCGGGCACCTGCCGCCACGGCAGCGAGCAGTGGTCGTGTTGCGGTATCTCGAGGACCGCACCGAAGTCGAGACTGCTCGACTGCTCGACTGTTCGGTCGGGACCGTCAAGAGCCAGTGCGCGAAGGCGATGGCCAAACTCAGGGTCGACCCGGCCCTTGAGTCCGTACCAGACGAGAGGAGCCGGTCATGAACACCGACGACCTGCGGCTGCTCGCCGCGCGGGCCGAGGGGGTCGAAGGCCGACAGGCAGATCGGCTCACCGAGCTGCACGGCCGGATTCGTACGGCGCGCCGCCGACGGGCCACCGTGGGCGCTGTCACCGCGGCCACTGTCATCATCGCACTCGTGGCTGGGGGAGCGGCGCTCAGCGGCAAGACGGATCGGACCCTTGAGCCGGTCGAACAGAACACGCCGAGTCCTCCCGCGAAAACCTCGACGGTCGAAGAACCCGCCGGCCAGAAGACCGTCATCGCCGAAATCGCCCCCGGTGACATCGGGGGTTGGGAACTGAAGGCGAGTCGCACCAACCTGCAGCCGGGCTTCGAGCAGGCCACGGAGCTGACTCTCACGGTGGAAACCCCCTCGTTCACGGGCTTCTCACCGATGCCGGCCTTCTGCCACGGCGACCCGAACACCTGGTGGGTGATGACGATCGACCTCGGCGGCGTTGACGGCGGGCGCAACCCGGACGGCTCCATGGCGGACGGCTCGCGAGGCACTTTCGGGACATGCAGCCAGGACGGGCCCACAGCGGTACCGATCCCAACCGCGGCCATCGAGCCTGGTCGGCGTCGCGAGGGCCCTACGGTGACTCCGCTCCGGATGTTCGTCACCGGCCCCCTTTCCGCGGTCGCGCAGCGGTGCCTCGGCACCACGGGTGCCGCCTCCTGCCCTGCCTCGCTTGGGCTATCGCCGCTTGCCCAGACCGACGCGACCTTCGGCTTCGGCGTCTACGAGCCCAAGCGAGGGCCGATCGTCCTGGACGTCAGCGGCTTTGCCAGGTTCGAGGCGTTGAGCATTGGCGACGGCGTGGAGTACCTCATCGACCGTGCGGTGGTCTCCGCCGATGGTGCGCCTCGCCTCGTCGTACGGCTGCCGGCGACGGACCGCCGACGAGTCGTCGGATACCTGTCGCGTGAAACACCGGCGACGGAGGACTGTGCCGCGGCGCTGGGGCACCCAGTGCCCACCAGCGCGGACGAGGAGCGCGCGCAAATGGAAGAGTTCGACCGACGGTGCCTCACTGACCTCGAGTTGCGGATTGACGGCGAGCTACCGCTGAGGCAGAAGCACGACTTCTCCTTCGTCCAGGGACAGGTAGTCCTGCCGCCGGGGGATGCCCACGACGTGACGGTCACTGTCACCAGGAACGACCCCCGCAACGTGCGGTACGCACTCTTCATCTGGGAAGAGCGCCGATGAAGCGTCTGCTGCGGTCTCGCGGCACGGGGAGCGGTGAGGTTCTGTGCGTCGGGGGGTCTGACGCCGCCTCAGGTGTCCGCTGTGTCGAGAAGCTTCGAGAGCAGTCGCCGGAGCTCCTGGTGCCCGCGCGAGCCCAGGAGCTCGGTGACCTGCTCCTCGATGCCCTCGATGGTCTGAAGTCCGGCCGCCACGGCGTCCCGGCCTCGCTTGGTGAGCACGATGAGCTTCGCCCGGCCGTCGTGTGGGTCTGGACGACGCACGAGGTAGCCCATATCCACGAGCTCGTCGACGAGCTCGCCCATGGCCTGAGGGGTCATGTTGGCCCTGCGCGCGAGCTCGGTGAGCCGTGAGCCGTCGGGAGAGATCTGGGCGAAGACGGCGGAGTGCTTGGGCTTCTGCGGATATCCGGCACCGACCACGCCCTCGACGATCTGGAAGCCGAGCAGGCTATAGGCCTGGCCCAGCATCGAGATCGTGTTCACGGGCTTCTCCATTGACAACTCCGGGTCGCGAGAGTATTCAGGTTACCTGAGTATCTGCCGGCAACGGGCAGGCACGATGCACTCGGAGCGAGGGAGTGTTGACCATGGCGCAGGTAGGCGCGGGCACGCTGTCTGCAACTTCTGTTCCCGTCTGGGTGAGCCGCGCTGGTGTGGTCTGCCTGGCGGCAGGCCTTCTCGGGGCGGTCAGCGGCATCTTCTTGGCTGTGTTCCCGGCCCAGGTGTCCGAGCACATGTTCAGCTATCCGCTGACAGCGCGTGGGTTCACCCTGATCCAGATCTGGTTCTTCGTCCACCACCTCGGGCTGCTCGCCGGCATCGTCGCGCTCACCCGCGCCGAGGCGATGGCGGAGGGCCGGAGCGCCCGCTGGGGCATCGGGCTCGCGGCGTCGGGCATGGCCTTGCTCGCCGTCACTGAACTGATCGCGATCACGGCACGCAACTCGACCTACCCCAGCGACGGAACTGCGCGTCTCGACGTGCTCTACGGCGTCTCCAGTCTCATGGTCGGTGTGGGCATGATCCTGGCCGGCATCGCGGTCCGCCGCAGTGGACGGTGGACCGGTTGGCGCGGGCTTGTGGTCCTGGTCGCTGGCATCTTCGTGTTCGTGCCGATGATGCCTGCACTGATGGGACCTTTCGTTCTCGCGCGACTTGCGATCACGGCCTGGATGCTGGTCTTCGCCGCCCTCGGGTACGCGCTCTGGAAGGCCGACATGCGATGAGCAGCAACGGAGGACCGGCGACTCGCGAGATGCCGATCATCCACCGAATCTTCCGACGTCAGTTCCCGGAGGCGCGGGCGCTGCTGCGACTCGGGTGGACGCCTTAGCCGACCACCTTGTACTCCTGCTCGAGGGCCTGCGCCTGCGCACACCACGGCGGACGTCTGACCAGCCAGGCAGCTCGATCGCGCTGTAACCGACTGTCGGCAGATGCTGCATCGGTCATCCCAGCTCTCCTGTCGCTCCGGCGATGGGCAACACTGGGGACTTCCGGCACCGCACTGGCCGACCACGCAGTCGCTCTTGGAGGCGCATCATCAGTAGACGGTTCGAGGAGCTCGACTGGCAGGAGACCAGGCTCGGTCCGATCAGCCTGCGCCGTCGCATCGACCCCCTGCTCGAGGTCGAGATCTACGAGGTGAAGCTCGGCGAGGAGTTCTTGATGTCCAGCCTCTTCACGGTGGCGGAGAGGGAACTGGCCAGGCTCGGACTGGGCGAGGTCGCTGGAGACAGCCTTGACGTGCTCGTCGGAGGTCTCGGGCTCGGCTACACCGCGGTGACTGCGCTGGAGGACGGTCGTGTGCAGTCCTTGACGGTGGTCGACGCGCTGGCCGAGGTGATCGGCTGGCACCGGCGCGGCCTACTCCCCGACGCCGCGGTCCTGAACTCCGACGCGCGCGCGACGCTGGTCGAGGGGGACTTCTTCGCGCTGATGCGCGGCTCCGCACAGTTCGGTGAGTCGACCCCGGACCGGTTCCACGCGATCCTGCTGGATATCGACCACACGCCTCGCCACGTGCTTCACCCCAGCCACGCTGCGTTCTACACGGTGGACGGACTGAGGCAGCTCCGGAGACACCTCAGGCCGCAGGGGGTCTTTGGGCTCTGGTCGGACGATGCGCCGGACGCGGCCTTCGTCGCGGCGCTGGACGAGACGTTTCTCAGGTCGACGGCCCAGGTAGTGACCTTTCCCAACCCGCTGACCCGTGGCGAGTCCACCGCGACCGTCTACCTTGCTGCCACCTAGCGTCGTGTGCCACTGCTCTGCGGCAGTCCGCTACTCGGGACGACCGGCAGCGACGGCCGGACGCCTCGGGCCGCGCCATGCTCCGCTCAGCAGTCGAAGACGACGCACGCACCGGTGCCGTCGAATTCAGCGAGCCGCCAGTACCGCTGCAGCCGGTCGGATGCGCCGCGCAGATGCAGCGTCTGGGCGGCGTCGTGGGCAGCCGTTGCTATGGCCCGCATCCCGCATACGTCGGCGAAGGCGAGTCCGGAGGCATCGACCACCCACGGGGTGCCCGCAGTGGCTTTCAATGCGGGCACGAGCACGGCTGCGCATGCGACATCAAGCTCGCCGGAGAGGACCCAACACCCCTCGCCTCCAGCGATCAGCTTGAAAGGCGCCTGCTGACTGTGGCCTGCCGTCACCGGATGTGTGCAGAGCACCCCGAGGATGGTGTCGGGCCCGAAAGATGAGCGGCGGTAGGCGCACAGCACCGTGGCGTCGATCTCGGAGACGAAGCGGTCCAACAGAATCTCGAACCGAAGGGCTTCGTCGAAGCTGCGGATGGCGGGAAGAAGCCAATCCATGTCGGCGGCCACCCGCAGGCGATCGTAGCCTTCCTCGCGAGCCATCGCCGCTTCCTGGCGGAACATCGCAAACATGCGCTCGGGCTCGAGCTCAGCGCAACCGAGAACGTCGACATACGGATCGGCCGCAACGGCGGCATGCTGTCGCAGCTCTTGATGCACACGGGAGTTCTGCGGGCCGAACATCACGGTCTTCTCGTGGCGGGCCTCGCCCTCGGACAGGAAGGCCGCGGCAAGCTGGGCGTACGCGCGTTCGTCGTCGAACACCAGGCAGGCGTGGCCATCGCTGCCTGGGCCGGCCCGGTCGGGCTCAGGCCCTACGCTCATCGGGCCAGTTCCGTCCACACGACCTTGCCTCTGGGTGCCCCGTCGACGCCCCAGCGGTCCGTGAGTGCGTTGAGCAGGTGAAGTCCCCGCCCTGAGGTCGCGTCCTGGTCCAAGACTCTGATGACCGGTGCGGCGGAGGTCTCATCAGCCACCTCCACGCGAACGCGCTTTCCGTCTAGCCGCACCCTGACGGTGAATGGAGAACGTCCGTGCTGGACGGCGTTCGCCACGAGCTCTGCGATCGTGACCTCGGTGTCATCGAGCGTGGCGCCGGAGAGCCCACGCGCTCGCAGCGCTGTGATCGCCAGTCGTCGTGCCTCGGAGACCGTGGTGACCTCGGCGGGAAAGTGCCAGTCGCGCTCGAAGGGAACGCTGTCGAGCGCTGAGGAGTGCAGCGCGCAGACGGCCAGCAGGTCTGCGGCGCTCTCCGCGTCGACGAGCATGCTGGAGTAAGCGCACACCAGTGAGGCACCGGTCTCCTCGAGGAGCTCGTTCCAGGCCACCTCGAGTTCGATTGCCTCCGGCACCCGGTCCTGGTCCCAGAGCAGGCCGACCATCTCACCGAAGGCGTGAACCGGCCCCCGGGCAGTGGCGGATCGTACGGTTGCCCCGACGAAGTCATCGAAGACGGTCCGGTCGAACACCCCACCGGGTGTGAGGCGTTCTAGGGTCTCAGCCGCATCGAGCGCGATCAGAGAACCCTCGCGACGAGCTTGGTCAGGGTTGAGTCCGGCTGCTCGCATCCGGTCGTCGAACTGATGGCGGTGGTCGGCGGTGGCCATCACGATTGCCGCACCTTCGACAGCCAGATGCCTGGCCAGCAAGTCACCGGCGAGTTCGCCGAGCTCGGCGTCGCTCTCGGCGAACAGCACGGTGTGGCCACCTGCCTCGTGCTGGTCAGGAACGCTCACCACGCAACCTTACGGCCGATTGGGCGCCGGAGCACCCATTCGGCCGCAGACAGTGCCGCCTCGAGTCCGAGGGCTGCACCCCCGACGCACTCCGCCCTCGGCCCGACTGGACGAATTGACCGCACTCCAGAACGACTAGCCGGCGCCCAGGCACGGTCGGGGCCCGGTAGCCGGTCATGCGTTTGGTGGCGACGCTGGGGCCGTCTCGAACCAGCGCGGCGTCGGTACGAAGAGCGACATGCCGCCGCCGCCGAGGAACGCGACCGGCTGTGGGTGTAGTAGTCCGTGGTCGACCGACGTATCGATGAGTACGCCGTCCGCCGCCCGGTGGAGACCGCATTCGCGGTCTTCGAGCCCGTGTGCGTGTCGGGTCCTACAGCAGGATGACCGGCCGCAGTTCGGTGATCCGGACGACGCTGCGCCCGGCGAAGCCGACGTACAGCGCGGGCACGAACGGGTCGGACACCTTGTCGTAGTAGAGGTTCGCGGGGCGACCGCAGAGTGCGCCTGTGTGGAGCAGACGGCGCCAGGTAGTCCCGCCGTCGAAGGTCGCGAACACTCCTCCCTCGCCGGCGGCGAACCGGGTGAGTGGGTCGTCAGGGTCGAAGGCCATGTCGGTGAGAACGAGGTCCAGCTGCTCGCCCAGACCGCTCGAGTCGCCGTTGGCCTTGATCGCCAGCTGCCCGTTCCAGGTCACCTCGCGCTGGAGCTCGCCGTCGAGCACCCAGGTGAGTCCGCCGTCGTCGGAGCGCCGAATCGCGACTCCGTCGAGCAGGTAGACCACCGTCGGACGGTAGGGGTGGACGAAGAAGCGTACGGCGGCGCCCACGCCGGTCGTAGGGACCAGCTTCTGCCACACCGGCTGCCCATCGGTCCACGACCACAGGGTGCCATCGCCTCCGACAAAGTAGACCGGGCTCGCATGCCCGCCACCGGCCTGCAGGACGCCCAGATTGACCTGAGGGAGCGGGGGGCCCTGCTGGAACACCCGCTGACCCTGACCGGGACCGGTGGCGGTCGTCGCCCACTCCGAACGTGAGTCGATGTCGCGGATCTGCTGCGTGCGCACGACCACCGGCTGCCGAGTCGGGTCGAGCACGAAGACGTAGTCGCCCTGGCTCGGGGCGGCCTCACCCGGCAGCCCGAGGACGACCGGCCGGGACCCGCGCAGGAAGAAGTTGCTGGAGGCGTTCCACACCGACCGCGACGGCGTGCCGGCCGGAAGCAGCGGTGGCCCGGTGATGTGCCGCGAACTCGGGCTGGAGCTCGAGGCGTTGGCGAGGCCGCCTGAGCCGGCGGTGTAGATCGACACGGTCGAGCCCTCGCGGGCCGCCACCGAGTCGCCCTCGAGGTCCCACCGCGGGGTTGCGACCATGACCTCCTGCGGCCGGCCCTGGTCGGCGTACGAGCAGTCGTTGTCGCCGCCGCCGTACTGCTGGTAGGACCAGTGGGCGCCGCCGTCGCTGGACCAGAAGCCGTCGTTGTCGCCGGTGTTGAGCGACAGCGCCGGGCCGGCGCCCGGCCGGGACACCCCGGCCAGGTTGACCACCGACAGGCTGCGGACGCCGTGGGCACGCGCGAAATGCCTGCCACCGTCCGCGCTGTGGTAGCTGCCGCCGTCGGTGAGCAGCCACACGGTGCCGGCGCGGACGTCGTAGGCTCCGTCGGCCCAGGACGCTGAGAAGTCGGGGGAGAGCAGCAGCCCGTGCAGGTCGCGGTGCACGCTGCCGTCCAGGGAAGCCCAGTCGTCGCCGCTCTCGGGGAAGAGCGGGCCCACGAACGAGCGCCGGCGCTGCCCTCCGAAGAACAGCAGGTCACCCTGGCCGCGCTGGGTCGCCACGAGGAAGACGTTGCCGCTGTCCTGCTTGTTCAGCCCCGGGCGGATCTCGGTGAGCTCGACGGGGAGCGGCAGCGAATCCCAGGTGGAGGTCTGCGCCCCGAGCGGGAAGGACGAGTAGTCGCCACGGTGCAGCGCCGCCGCCCGCCCCGCCGAGGTGCCGTTGGCGGCGAGGTAGACCTCCAGTGGGAACCGCGGGGAGATCGCCATCACCCGCGGCGTGTTGGAGTTGGCCACCGAGCTGACCGGTCCGCCGACGTTGGGCGGCAGAGTGCCCTGGTCGCGCTGCCAGGTGTCGCCGCCGTCGAAGGAGAGGAACATCGTGCCGTTGCCGAGGGCGTAGATCACCGCCGGCGCCGGGTCGGATGGCTCGTTCTGCCAGACCGCGACGTGGTTGACACGCTGGGCGGGTCCGCTGCCCCACGGGAGGACGTCGCGCCAGGTGAGCCCGCCGTCCTCGCTGATGGCCAGCGAGCTCCCGCCAGCGGCGTAGACGAGGTGGTCGCTGCCGAGCGCCCACTCGATCTGGCCGGCGGTCTCGCCGGGCGGGAACCGGTGTACCTGACTCCAGTTGCCACCCCCGTCGGTCGATCGCCACAGGCCCCGGCTGTTCACGACCCGGTCGTTCACGTTGAGCGCCAGCACGGTCTCGCCGGCGCCGAGGCTGGCGAGCACGAAGCGCGCGGTCGGGAAGCGGCCCGCGTCGTCACCCCGCGCCATCCAGACGCCGGCGTCGCCGAAGCCGACGATGTCGCACCCGCCGCTGCCGGCCAGGCTCCCCATCAGACGCGGGTGACGTTCAACCCGCCAGCCCTGCGCGGTGCCCAGGTTGGCCAGCACGAGTCGCGGGTTGTCGAAGGTGCCGTCGCCGCGGCCGACCGCGGTCCAGACCCCGGCGTCGCCGAAGCCGATGAGGTCAGCGCGTGGCTGGGACGTGAGGGGTACGACGAAGCGGGGGTGGGCGTCGACGCGCCAGCCCTGTTGGGTGCCGAGGTCGGCGAGGACGAAGGTGGGGCCGGTGAAGGTGCCGTCGCCGTTGCCGAGGGCGGTCCAGACGCCGGCGTCGCCGAAGCCGATCAGGTCGGCGCGGCCGTCGCCGGTGAGGTCGGTGACGAAGCGGGGGTGGGCGTCGACGCGCCAGCCCTGTTGGGTGCCGAGGTCGGCGAGGACGAAGGTGGGGCCGGTGAAGGTGCCGTCGCCGTTGCCGAGGGCGGTCCAGACGCCGGCGTCGCCGAAGCCGATCAGGTCGGCGCGGCCGTCGCCGGTGAGGTCGGTGACGAAGCGGGGGTGGGCGTCGACGCGCCAGCCCTGTTGGGTGCCGAGGTCGGCGAGGACGAAGGTGGGGCCGGTGAAGGTGCCGTCGCCGTTGCCGAGGGCGGTCCAGACGCCGGCGTCGCCGAAGCCGATCAGGTCGGCGCGGCCGTCGCCGGTGAGGTCGGTGACGAAGCGGGGGTGGGCGTCGACGCGCCAGCCCTGTTGGGTGCCGAGGTCGGCCAACACGAAGCGCGGGTCTTCGAACGTGCCGTCCCCTCGGCCGAGGGCGGTCCAGACGCCGGCGTCGCCGAAGCCGATCAGGTCCGCGCGGCCGTCACCCGTCAGGTCGGCGGCGACCCGCGGATGGCGGTCGGCATGCCAGCCGCCCGCCTGCGGCCCGAAGGCGTCGAGTACCACCCGGGGAGGGGCGAAGCCACCGTTGCCGTCACCCAGCGCGGTCCAGACTCCGCATTCGCCGAAGCCCACGATGTCCAGGCTCGGCTGGCTCGTCAGCCGCGCCAGCGCCCTCGGATGGTCGGCCGTCCAGCCGGCCGCGGCGGCGAGGTCGACGGTGCACCAACCCCCGAGCGAGCCGGGGGCGTCGTACTGGTCCTGGGCCGGCTGGTCCCAGGTCAGCTGGTCGAAGGTCCGACCGGCGTCCGTGGACTTCCAGACGTTGGAGTAGGAGCCCAGGAAGACGTGTTGTCCGTTGGGGGTGCAGGCCACCGAGAGCATCCGCCCAGTGACGCAGTGCTCGTCGGCTGAGGCGTTGGTGTTGGCGCTAGTCGGGCTGACGTCGGTCAGGAACACCATGGCGATGCCCCTAGGGCGTGGTGGCGGCGACCAGGCGCCGGTCCTCGGCACGGGCGAAGGCCAGTAGGCCCACAGCCAGGAGGGCCAGGACGCCGACGAGCAGCCATTCGAGAGCGCCGCTGCCCTGGTCGGGATCGACCCCGAAGAGGAGTTCGATCCACTCACGTGACACCAGGGTCACGACGGTCAGCATGGCACTCGTCCAGCCCAGGACTCTGGCTAGGACGACGATTCTGCGGCGTGTGGAGCTGCTGAGAGGAGTACGGCCATCCGAGACCTCCTGACCGAGAAGACGCCCGGGAAATGGCGACCTTTGATGGTAACGATGACGAGGTTGTGGGGTCAACGGTCCCGGCGGCTGGGCTTCGTCACGAGCACCAGGTCCACACCAGCCTGCGGGCGGGTCTCGGTGAACACCTCGAACGGACACCTCTGGCCAGACGGGGACGGCACATCACGGCCGCGGTTGTCACAAGTCTCGGCAAGACCGACGGCTCGGCGTAGGCCGAATTCGCGCCGGAGACGCGCCGCCGGTTGGCGGGCCCCCCGAGCGTCAGACACGGGTCACTCGAGGAGAGAACATGACTTCGTTGCACTTGTCGCCGTCCTAGCCCTGCCGCAACACCGTTGTCCGCCTGTGGATCGGACGACGCGGCACCGGTCGTCCCCGGACGACCGGGCCACCACCCCCACGGCCTCGGACGCGCGGGTACCTAACAGGCACCAGTCCCGTCTCTTTTGGAGGCGTCTGGCAAACCGAACCCATCTCACGCAAGGAAAATGGAGGCCACGCTTCGTCGCCACGGCCTCGGTGCCCGACGAGCAGTCGCTGAAGCACCTGTTCGCGCGGGCGGACCGCTACGAGGCGTCCGACAAGACCGACGAGCCGAGGGGCTGGAGCGGATCAGCCACTTCAAGTGCATCACTGCCGGCCAGAAGTTCATCGGCAAGGACCCAGGATCCCTGGCACCTACCTCGCATCGGACACCGAGGGCTACGAGGACAACGACTACGGAATTCCGGAGTACGACAGGCACATCCTCAAGATGCAGGCGGCTTACGTGGACCGCTTTGTACCTGGGAGCTGATCCGGGTGAGCGCCCCGCACTTCATGGAGCCGGTGGTCCCCGACGATGATCGCCGAGGCGGTGCGCGAAGTCATCGCCGCGAGCTCTTGATGCGGCACAGTCTCGGCGCGAACCCGGGCGATGTCTTGGCGCCTGACCCACGTTCTCCGCAGGTCAGACGCCACCCCGTCTTCAGATGTCGATGGAGTGACCCCTGTTGAGATCACCCGCGGCTGTCGGGCTCAGCCAGCCCCGACGGCCGTCCAGACGACCATCATCGTGATCATGGCGCCGCCGAGAACGAGGCCGGTGATCGACGCGGCTCGGCCGGGGGCTCCTCGGCGCAGTGCCACGACCCCTGCGAACACCGCCGCGATTGCGACCGGCAGACCCCAGACGATCGCCCGCCGGGCAGTGCGTCCCAGGCGAACAGCGAGCCGGGCAACGACAAGATGCCCAGCACCAGCGCAGCGACGGAGATGTGGCTGGTGACATCCGGCTGAATGTTGACTGAGCGGGTGGTGTTGGACATCGGTACCTCCGGTGAGTGAGTGAGTGGTCCCTTCATGGTCGGCGCGCGGTGTACTCAGCCACGTAGGTCAGCACCAGATGTGGACTTGGTGCTAGCACTGAGTCGGCTACGTGGGTGCGGCGAGGTACGACAACACGGCAAGTACCCTGCGGTGCCCGTCGCCGTCCTGGCGGCGTGCAGTCCGAGCTACGATGAAGACGCTGCGGATGTGGCTCTCGACCGTGCGCTCGGTGAGTACCATCCGATCCGCGATTCCTGCGTTCGTCAGGCCCTCGGCCATCAACCCGAGCACCTGCTTCTCGCGCGTGGACAAGGTGCCAACCCCGTCGGCGTGCTGGTCGACCAACCCCGCAACGATGGCGGGGTCCAGAGCCGAGCCCCCAGCCGCAACACGACGGGCGGCGTCGAGGAAGTCGCCTA
Organism: uncultured Actinomycetota bacterium; assembly: GCA_963769585.1. Classification (GTDB taxonomy): domain Bacteria; phylum Actinomycetota; class Actinomycetes; order Propionibacteriales; family Nocardioidaceae; genus SSC3. The sequence continues at coordinate 1,881,461 of CAVYMJ010000006.1, read as the reverse complement.
CGTCGAGCACGCGGTCCTTCAGCAGGTAGCCGAAGCCGGGTTGGGTCGCGAGGTCCACGATGCCCACGGCGTGAACGTGCTGCGAGAGCACGAGCATGCCGACCTGCGGATGGCGCTGTCGGATCTGCCGAGCTGCCTCGATCCCCTCGGTGGTGAACGTGGGTGGCATGCGAATGTCCGTAACGACGAGGTCTGGTGTGCACTCGGCAACCACCTTGACCAGCGAGACCCCGTCGTTGGCGGTGCCCACGACGTCGTGTCCGCCATCCCTGAAAAGCCGCACGAGTCCTTCACGGAGGAGCGCCTGGTCTTCGGCGATGACTACGCGCATGGCAGCTCGACTCGCACACGCGTGCCGCCGCTCGGCGGGCTATGGATCGTCAGGGCGCCATTCAGCGCCGCCACTCGATCGCTCATGCCAGCGAGTCCGTTGCCGGGCCTGATGATCGCTCCTCCCGAGCCGTCGTCGTTGATCGTCACCACGAGGTGGCCTCCCAGCCGGGCGGCGTGCACCTCGATGTTGTCCGGAGAGCCGTGCTTGAGCGCATTGGTGATTGCTTCACTGACCACGAAGTAGGCGGCCGTCTCGGTCTCCGAAGCGAATCGCTCCCGCGTCACCTCCAGCAACGTGTGTACCGGCGCTTTGGCGGCAAGGTCGGAAAGCGCGGGTCGTAGGCCACCGTCAAGGCTCGACGGGCGCACGCCGTGCGCCAGAGAGCGCAGCTCACGAATCGCCCCGGCGAGGCGGTTGACCGAGTCGTCCAGCTGCGAGTGGACTGGCGAGTCCCCGCCGAGCTGGTTCTGTAGATGACGCAGGTCGAGCCCGATCGAGACGAGCTGTTGCTGGGCGCCGTCGTGCAGATCGCGCTGCAGGCGGCTGCGCTCGTCCAATGCTGCCGTCACGATTCGCGTGCGTGAGCTTTCGACCTCGGCAAGCTGGCGCCGCACCTCGACGCGCAAACGAGCGATCTCAACTGCCAGGCCGGCGCGAACAAGGATCGGGTCAAGCTCACGTCGCAGCGCTGGATCATCGCGATGGAGAACCGTGCCCAACTGAAGGTCGCCGCGACGTACCACCGTCCGACCGACCGGTTCGGTGGGCAGCTCGGGCACGGGTATGCCGTCGGCGCCGGCGTGCGAAGCAAGCTCTGGCAGCCAGAAGAACAAGCGCAACGTCTCGTCCTGAACCGCATCGGCGATGGCGGGACCGACGGCCTCCGGTTCAGCCCGTCCCGACCGCAGGTCCGCCAGGAACATGTCGACTCGCTGGCGGCCGCGGAACCGGGTCGGGTTGAACGTCCGTTCCACGCGTCGCTGGACGACCGCACGCACGGGTCGGAACGCGACCGCCACGGCCAGAGTGCCTGCAGCCGTCGTGACTGGACTGCCCCCGCCGATCAGCACGCCACTGAAGACGATCACGGCCACGAAGACGGCCGCCAGCACCGTCGTGATCACGGAATAGGCGACCGTCGCGGAGATCACGCGCTCGATGTCGTAGAGCCGATAACGCAGCACTGCCATGCCGACCGCGGTCGGGATTGCCACCATCGTGAGCGCGAAGGTCACATCGGTCACCCAGCCGCTGCCCTCGACTAATGCTCCCTCGATCGACGATGCGGTGATCGTCACGGGGAGCATGACCCCGGCCAGAGCGATCCATTTCAGCTGCTGCCGCTCGACATCGACCGACCGGCGGAACCGGATGATCAGCGAGGTCGCACCCAGCCCGAGCGTGACGATCATCCCGAGGAGGCCAATGAACTGCATGGACAGGGCGATGGTGTCCGGAAGCAACCCGGCCGGCGGCACCTCCTGAAACGGCGGGTCGAGGGTCTCGTTGCTGGTGATACCGCCTGCCAAAGTGACGACGAAGGAGGCGACCCCAAAGGGAACGACGTATCGCCAGCGCTTCGACGGCAGTCGCCCGTCCGGTACGACGAACGAGAGCGCCACCAACGGCGCGAAGAGGGCGGGCCAGCCATGTGTCTCCCAGATGGCGGCCGCGCGGGCACCGGCCAGGCCACGAGCCCCGCCGTATCCCGCGTAGTCGGCGACCAAACCACCCGTCACGAGAACGAGGCCGCTGGCGAGCAGCAGCCACCCGATGACATTTCGGGGGACCCGATGTGCCAACAGCCAACCAACGAGGGTGGTGGGTATGACGACCGGCAAATAGGCGAGAACCTCCCATCGATGGGGAGGAGTCCAGCCGCCGGAGTGCTCCAGCACGGCCATCGCAGGCAGGGAGGCGAGGATTGCGAGCGCGCACGTTCCCGCGAACACCTGGCGCGGCTTCATGGCGGTCATGATCCTCCTGCTGTGCACCGGCTCACAACAGTGCCAGCACTGAGGACCACCCGGCGGTCGAACGGCTGCCTCCGATCGTTCAGCGGAACGTCACGGCGAGCGTGACCGACAGACTCAGTCGACGTTGCCGTCCTTGTCAGCCAGTTCTGCCACGACAGACATGCAGTCCCCTTGAAGAGTTCACGAACTTCTGGATCGACGAGGCGGGGATGCGGCGGTGCTGCCCACCATGCGGAAGTAGCCACCCCTGCGCTCGATCTTCCGCATCAACGTGCGCCGCGACCTCCCGAGAAACTTCGCCGCCTCGGTCGCTGGCCGAAGCTCCACTCGAGGTTGAAGGCCTACGGGCATTGACGGTCGACGCGCTTGCCCACCCGCACCGAAAGCTGGCAACGATGCCTCCCGCAGCCTGAGCCGACACCCCTCAACGGGTGCGGCCCGGGTTCGGGAGCGCCAAGCCCATCGTGCCGATCATGGGACGTGACGGGAGGGTGATCCCGAAGTCGAGCTCCACCAGGCCCGCCGATGTTGTGGCGGATACCAGGACGGGGTCAGGGAAGTCGTCGGCTAGCAACCCGAAATGGGGGATCAGCCCGGCCCAGCCCCACGCGTCCAGGTCGAGCTCCAGGATGGAAACTGCGATGGCGTCGCCGGGCTCCGCTCCACCCACCAGCAGAGGCCCGGTCACCGGGTTCACCCGTTCGAAGTCGATGCCAAGCAGAGCGGTGGAGTCTGAGCCAGGTGTCAGCTGACCGCCGGACGCATCAAGCAGCTCACAGTTCGAAAGGTCCGGCGAGTACGTCTGCTTCGTGCAACTCCGCGTCGACGGACTCCTGCACACGATCCCGGTCAGTTTCGGAGTCGCTTGAGGCAGCACCGGCACGCTGCAACCCCGCACATAGTGGGTTCGCCGAACCTGACGCGTTGGGCCGCCTGGGGCAGCGGATTGCTGGATTCGACTCTGTGGGCGCCATTGCGATGATCAAGCGGGACGTTGCGTGGCAGGGACATGATCGGGTTCGAACGTGGCACACGCGCTGCGGCGAACGCGCTTTGCGGCGCACGCAGATCACCCAGGGCGCACCACCCCCGTCAGCATGCCGTCACCGCGGAGGGGGCTGCGAGCTCGGGTCTCGACCGGCGAACGCCGCGATCCGGTCATACGGCGAGGCGTCGTTGGGCACCGGCACCTCGGGCCCGAAGTAGTGGCCGCGAGCCTCGGGTGTCGACAGCGCCCTTGACATGAAGGCCAGTCCGCGCAGCGCCACCTCAGGATCCAGGTCGGTGGACTGGCCGGTGGCGATGGCGAGATCCCAGGTGTGCACGGCGAACTCGGCGATCTGCCAGTCAACCTTCCGGGGGTCGGCCGAGTGTCCGGCCTGGTGCCACACGCCCATCAGGTCGTCGGCCGCCGACCGGAAGGTCGCGGCCCAATCGGAGCCGAGCGGCGCAGGCTCGGCCGACCAGTCAGGGGTGTTTCCGCGGGCCATCACGATGGCCATGCCGGGCGTTGCCACCAGATGTTCGATCAGCCGCTTCACATCCCACTCCGCGCAAGGGGTGGGCAGCGAGAGCTGGTCCGCGCGGATGGCCGCCAGGACGTCGACCGCCTGATCGATGGCCCGGGACAGCACGACCACGGACTGGATGGGATTGGTCATGCTGCCTCCTCGGCTCCACGATAGTCACCAGTTCGTGCGTGCCGAACACGGCTGGCTTCGAGAGAATCGGCCACCCCTTGCCTGGGGACTGCGTCAACCGGAGCCTCGTTGCGCCATCTTCCCGTCGACGGAACTGGGGCGACGGGCGGTCCCCAGAGACGACTGACCCGCCCGTCACGGGCGGGCCAGTGCGCGGAGGTCGGGCGATGCCTGCGAACGCTCAGTCGCCTTTGATCGCGGAGACGTCGAACTCGAGTTCGACCTTGTCCGACACGAGGACGCCGCCTGTCTCGAGCGGGGCGCTCCAGGTAAGACCCCAGTCCTTGCGGTTGATGGCCGCACCGCCCTCGAGGCCGATCCTTACGTTGCCGTAAGGGTCCTTGGCAGAGCCGGTGTACTCGAACGGCACGCGGACCGGCCGGGTGACGCCCTTGATGGTCAGGTCGCCGGTGATCGTCCACTCGTCACCGTTGCGGCCGACCGAGGTCGAGAGGAAGGTGATCTCCGGATGCCGTTCGATGTCGAAGAAGTCCCCCGAGCGAAGGTGGTCGTCGCGCTGCTGCTGACCGGTGGCGATGCTGCTCGCGACGATCGTGATCGAGACGAAGGACTTGCTCGGGTCTGCGGTGTCGACGTGGGCGGTGCCGGAGAACTCGGTGAACGAGCCGCGGACCTTGGTCACCATCGCGTGCCGGGCGACGAACCCGAGACGGGTGTGTGCGGGGTCGATGCTGTAATGGCCGGAGATGTCCGCGAGGACTGCGGTCGGAGCATCGGAAGTGTCGATTTGATTGGTCATGTTGACTCCTGTGGCAGGTGGGTGGGTGGTTGCAGTTAGGGCCGAACCTCGTAGACGGCGTTGAACGGCGTCTCTGCCGCCCGGCGGAACCGGGTGAAGCCGCCGTGCTCCGTGACCTCCCTGGTCCGGGCCTCGCCGGCCTGGGCGCCGAGCGCGAGCCCGACCTCCTGGCTGTGCGAGTTGGGCACGCAGATCATCGTGGAGGCCGAGTAGAAGATGCGGCCGACCGGGTTGAAGTTGTCCTCCATGCGGTCGGCGGCGTTCGGCTCGACGAGGAGCCACGTCCCGTCGTCGGCCAGGGTTGAGCAGACGTGGGACGCCACGCCGACCGGGTCGCCCATGTCGTGGAGGCAGTCGAAGAGCGTCACCAGGTCGTAGCCCGTGCCCGAATAGCTGGTCGCGGTCTCCACCTCGAAGGTGCACCGGTCGGCCACGCCGGCATCCGCAGCCGCCTTGCGGGCTGCCTCGATGGACGGGGCGTGGATGTCGCTGCCGACGAAGGTCGCGTTCGGGAAGGCCTTCGCCATCAGGATCGTCGAGGCGCCGTAGCCGCAGCCGACGTCGGCGACGCGGCCACCGGTCTCGAGTTCGGCGACGACACCGTCCAGGGCCGGGAGCCAGTGGTCGACCAGGTTGCCGATGTAGTTCGGTCGGAAGAACCGGTCGGTGCCCTCGAAGAGGTTGTGGTTGTGCTCGCCCCAGCCGACCCCCCGGCCGGTGCGGAACGCCTCGGCGATCAGGTCGACGTCCGCGATCGTCGAGGCGGCGACCTGGAGGCCGCCGGGCGCGAAGAGCGGGTTGTCGGGGCTGGTCAACGCGAACGCCTGCTCCTCAGTGAGCCAGAACTGCTGCGTCGCCGCGTCGTACTCCGCATAGCCGCTGGCCGCCTGTGCGGCTAGCCACTCGGCCACGTAACGCTCCGGGTAGCCCGTCTTCTCCGCAAGCCGCGCTGGGGTCACGGGCTGGCTGTCGCCCATCGCGACGTACAGCCCGAGCCGGTCGCCGACGAGGACGGTCGAGGCGTGGAGCACCGCTCCGAGGTCGCTGGCGAACCGGCCGACGAACTCGCGGAGCCGGTCTTCGTTGATGGTCATGCGAGGACTCCTTCAGGTGGTGTGTCGAGCGCAACGCCCACCATTCCGGGACGGGATAGCCGTGTCGTAGCGGCCGGATAGCCGGAGCAGGCACGATGGTCAGGTGGAGATCGACCTGCTGGGCAGGTTTGCGGTACGCCGGGGCGGCCGCGCGGTCGAGGCTGCGGAGTTCGGCGGGCGGCGCGTGCGCCAGCTGGTCCGGATCCTCGCCGCCGAGCGCGGGCGGGTGGTGTCCCGGGACGGCCTGATCGAAGCGCTGTGGGGGGACCAGCTGCCGGCCGATCCCGCAACCAACCTCAACGTGGTCGTCAACCGGGCCCGCCGCGCGCTCGGACAGTCCGACGTAATCCAGACCGCCAGTAATGGCTACGTGCTCCAGGACGGGGCCGAGGTCCGCGTGGACATCGAACGCTTCGAGGAGCTCGTCGGGAAGGCCCGAGCATCCCGGGCGCGGGGAGACGACCTCACAGCGGCCCGAGCGGCGCAGGCGGCCCTGAAGCTGTGGGACGAACCCCTTGCCGAGGACGCGTACGCCGACTGGGCTCAACCGCACCGCGACCGGCTCGAGCGGCTCCACCAGGACGCGCTGGAGATCGGCGCGGACGGACTGCTCGGCTCGGGAAACGCCCGAGAGGCCGTCGCTCTCGCTGCGCAGGCGGTGGGACGCCAGCCGCTACGGGAGGCGGCGTATCTGCTCCTCGTACGAGCGTATGCCGCCGAGGGCGACCAGGCCGCAGCGGTCGCGACGTACCTCGACCTGCGGCGGATGCTGGCCGACGAGCTCGGCATCGATCCCTCGCCGGACGCGGTGTCCATCTACGAGCAGCTGCTGCGCGGGACGCTGCCGGCCCGCACGGTGCCTCCGCGGCCACGATCCCCACGCTCCGACGAACCCCCACTGGTGGGCCGTGATCGCGAGCTCAGCGAACTGCTCGAACTAGGCGCCCGCCAGCGGACCGCGGTCGTCTCAGGTCGCTCCGGCTTGGGCAAGTCACGCCTTCTCGACGCGCTATGCGCTCAGGCGTCGCGGCCCGTGCTATTCGCCCGTGCGGTCCTTCCGGAACGCGAGGAGCCGTGGGGCCTGGCGCGGTCACTAGTGCAGAGCCCACCGACGGCCGCGCTCGACCTGCACCGGCTGCTCGGTGCCACCACGCTCGCCGCCCTCGCCGACATGGTGCCCGACCTCGAGGAGACGGGACCGCCTGTCGACCCGCAATCACGGCGCGCGCTGGTCAAGCAGGGTCTCCTTAGGATCGTCGAGGCGACCGCACCCTCGCTGCTTGTCGTAGACGACCTCCAGTGGGCCGACTCGAGCAGCCTCGAACTCCTGGCGCTGCTCGCAGGACGGAGCCCCGACGTGGCAATGGTGTTCGCCTACCGTCCCGAGGAGGTCGCCGAGGACTCGCCGGTCGCCCGGTTCCTGACAGACGTCGGGGAGAGCCAGCCGGTCGACGTACCGCTCGGCCCGCTCGGCATCGATGCCGTTCGCCGCCTGGTCTCCTCGTCGGCCGTCGCCGCCGCGCTCGGCGAACACACCGACGGGACGCCGTTCGCGGTGCTGCAGGTCGCGCGCAAGCTCGAGGCCGAGGGCCTGCTGCAGCGCAACGCGGCCGGCGGCTGGGACGTGGTCGAGGAGCCGGAACCGGACCGGGTGCGCGACCTGGCCCGCGCGGGCCAGCGGGACGCAGTGTGGCGCCAGTTCGAGCGCCTCCCGCGCGATGCGCGGCGACTGCTGGCCGCCTTGTCCCTGCTGGCGCGTCCTGTGCCCGCCCGGCTGCTGTCGGCTGCCTGCGCCGTGTCGGTCGACGACGCGATCAGGATGCTGCGCGACTTGTCCCGGAACCACCTCGTGCACCATGACATCGAGGGCTTCCGCGTCAACCACGACCTCGTGGGCGAGACCATCGGTGATCGTCTCGATCCGGTGGAGCGGGCAGGGCTGCACCAACGCCTCGCCGACACGCTCGCCGGTGATGAGGGACCGGTGGACGAGCGGGCGCGGCACCTGGCCGGTGCCGGGGACTCCGCGGCCGCCGCTGCGGCGTACGCGACGGCGGCGAGGGCCCGGATGAATCGTTTCGCGGACCACGAGGCCGAACAACTGGCCTCCGAGGGGCTTGCGCTCCAACCCACCCTCAGCGTCCGCACCTCCCTGCTGGAAGTTCGTGCGGAGACGCTCGCCCGCAAGGGTGAGCTGGAAGCGGCCCGCGACGACCTGCGTGCCGCGCTCGCCACGGCGAAGTCGGGCCCTGTGCGCTCTCGCTTGTTGACCCGGCTGGCCCAGCTCACCTTCGGCGCCGAGGACCTGCTGCGTGCCTCGGAGCTGGCGGACTTGGCGCTCGCCGAGGCCGGTGACGACCTCGGTGCGCGGGCACGTGCCATGTACGTCCGCGCGCTCGTCGACCTGAACCTCGACCGGAACGCACTCGCCGACGCGCGTTTCGACGAGGCGCTCGCCCTGTTCACCTCCGTGGGTGACGCCGCGGGCATGGCCGACATCGTCGAGGCCCGGGCGATGACCACCTTCGGCAGCGGGGACATCACCGGGGGCATCGAGCAGTTCGACCGCGCCGCCAGGCTGTTTACCGACAGTGGCAACCTGCTCCGCGCGGTGTGGCCGCGGTCCACCGGGGGGCACGGCCTCCATTTCGCCGGTCGTCCGACGGAGGGACTCGTGGAGACCAGTGCGGCTCTCGAGCTCTCGCGCCGCCTCGCGTACGCCGAGGGCGAAGCGATGACGTGCTGGCACCATGCCGAGGTGCTGGTCGGGTGCGGACGCGCAAACGAAGCCCTCGAGGTCGCCGAGGCCGGGCTGGCCCTGGGCCGGCGTATCGGACACCGCGGTTCGATGGCCACCACGTCGCTTGCGGTGGGCGTTGCCCATGCCGCCCTGGGCGACCATGCAGCCGCCATCGCCGCGTTCCAGGAGAGCCTGCGCATCAGCGGCGAGCACTTCGTGATGTTCCGGTGCTGGGGTCAAGCCAGGCTGGCGCAGGTCCTGCTCGAGCAGGGCCGTCTGGACGAGGCTGCAATCCACATCGACAGGGCCCTCGCGGCAGGCCCGGAACTGTCCCGTTACGAATCCCGCCTCGCGCGCTGCGAGCTCGCGGTACGGGGCGGTGACCACGACGCGGGAGGCCTCATCGAGGAGGCACTCGCGATTGCGGTCAGGGGTGGGCACGCCGTCACGGCGACCCGCCTTCAGCAGCTGCGGGAGCTCATCACCTCACCCCGCTGACCGGCGACAGCACCGCGAGCTGCAGCGCGCTACCGCGCCGGCACAGGGCCGCATCGCCATGGGCGTCGCCTTGTCTGCGGCCCAACGTGCCGTCGAGCAACTCGAGGAAGCGGGCATCCTCAAACGTGCGGGCGGCGGGCAGCGTAACCGGGCGTGGATCGCCCAAGGCGTCATTCACGCGCTCGACGCCTTCGCGGAACGCGTCGGGCGTCGTTCGTGACATGCCGGTCTCGCCGAAACTCGCGACAGGATGATGCACGGTGGCCGGCACTTCTGGGCAAGCCTACGGCCTTCCACTAGGTGAGTTACGCCGTCGCGCAGCTCGTTCGCTCCTAATGGTCAGGTTCAGAGTGAGTTGCACTTCCCGGTTCGGAGACTGATCGATGTCGGGTCCTAACAAGCGCAGTCGTCGAGGTGAGTTGATGGCACTCATAGGCGCCGGGGTCATCGGCGCCGTGTGCTTGGGAGCCGGAGTCTGGGGGCTCTTGAATCCCCCGCCTCCTGAGGCGCCGTATTGGGCCGTTGGCGCGCCGTTCGCGGCGTCGTCGCAGGCGCCATACTCGGGGGCTTCTGTATAGCCGGACTCGTAAACCGACTGCGGAGAGGACCGCAGGAGCCGGGGCGCCATAGTCGTTCTTGAGGGCAGCGACCGTCCTTGATCTGCAATGCATACGAGTGACAAACAATCGTCGGGCACCAGTGGGGGAAGCGTCGTGAATGTCACGGCCGCCGATGCGCTCGACCGGCGGGGGAGGTCGCCCGCCGAGGCGGGCTGGCGCTCTGACGACTGGCCTTAAGCCCAGGACAGCGTCTCGTGCGACCACGTCTTGCCATCGGCATCGCCGGAGAGCGCGGGGTCAATGAGGCGCTTCGCAAGATCGGCGGCGAGGCCCACGGTGCGGTAATCGGCGCAGTGGGGGACAGGCCTGCTGAGTTTGGCGTAGCCGGCTCCCCACGCGGAGGGCACCGCGAAGCTGTCGAACGGCTCCATCTGGCGTCGGCGTGACTCGGTGACGGTGGCAACTCGCAGCGCGGTGCCGTCGATGTCCTGCGTGGTCGCGAACACGACAAGGTCGACGAGGTCCTTCTCGCGGCTCGACGTGCGTTCGTTGTACTCGGTCATGGTCGCGCAGACCTTGTCAGCGATCTGGTCGACGACGGGGTAGAGGCGGTACTGGTGGCTGACGAGGCGCGGCAGCTCCAGTGCGTTCGCCGGGTCGGTCGTGGTGACCTCTCCGGTAATCCCGGTGCCGACGGCGAGGTCCACCTGCAGCGAGCCCTTGGTGCTGAGCCCGATGAGGATCTCGAACCTGACCTGGTAGCCGTCGGTGTAGGGCTGGGTGTCGTTGCCGATCGACTGGGTGTGGCTGACGTACTGGAACCGGAAGTGGTCGCCAAGGTCGATCGCTGCCAGCCGGATCAGGTCGTCGAGAGCTTGGGTGAGAGTGAAGCCGCGGCGGTACAGGTCGATGTCCCGAGTGGCGCGGGTCGAGGGCACTCGGGCGAGCATGCCCGTGCCGCCCTTCAGCACCCACTCGGAGTCCTCGGCCTCGGAGAACACGCGGCTCAGGAAGCGGTTGAAGTACTCCAGCTGGATCCGCTTGTTGATGTCGAGTGACGGATCGGCAGCAGCTGCCCGCCTCGCGGCGTCCTTGATCGCGTTCTCGACGCCTCGCGGAGTGGAGTAGGGCTCGTGCTCAGCCAACGTTCGAGACCCGTCGTGCGACCTGCGCCAGTGTCCCCAGCGTTGGCGATGCCTCGATCAGTCGGGACAGCGATTCGACGTCGAGGCCCGCGATCTGCATGAGCCGACTCAGGAGAGCGGCGCCGTCCCCGCGGGCGCACCCGTTGCGTGCCGCCAGGGGAGCGAGGAGTTCCTCAAGGTGCCCCAGATCGAGGCGAGTCTGCCAGGATGCATCGCGCAGGGCGTCGGCGACGAGACTGAGGTCGGCCACGTCTTCCACGAGGTCGGCGATTGTCCGTTCCCGGGTCATCACCGGGAGCCCTTCCATAAGTGTGACGTCCCTCGGATCGATGGCACGCTGCCGGTAGCGGATCTCTTGGCGTTGGCTCTGTCGACGGACAGGGGATACGAACTCGTGCTTGAGTGCCCTGAAGTTGCCGATCCGGTGCAGCAGCGTCGCCGACTCACCAGCAACGACCACACCACCAGCGAGATCCTTGATGCGCTCGTGTCCGGGCCGCGCGGGTTCGGTGCTCAGCCAAGCGGCACGCAGATTATCGAACTCGTCGCCGGGGGCGCCGGCGTCCTTGTAGACGCCGTGGGCGACGCGCTCCAGATGGCCCTCAGCGGCGAGACGGGACAGGTCGAGCCGACTGATGCCGTGCATGCTGGCTTGTGCCGACGTCACCATGCCCCACTGATAGGCGGTGACCTCGGCCAGAGCGCGGAGGGCATCCTTCGACTTCATACTTGGAGTGTATCGCTCAAAAAGATACATTCCAAGTATAGATGTGGTCAGGAGGTTGTTCGTCGCTCGTTCCACCGAGCGCGACCTGCTCTGTCGTCGAGGCCCATCTTGGCGGAAATACGCACAGACGTGCCTGTCGGGTAGTAGGTCCGACGGCGCCGTTCCAGACCCACGACGTACCACCACGGCGGCGTGAGGTTGGACTTCTTGCGGTTGTGGAGCTTGCAGAGGGCCTGGCCGTTGCTGACGATGGTGGCGCCGCCCTTGGACCAGGGGTAGATGTGGTCGACCTCGTCCGCGACGCGGCGGCAGCGGCCCCAGCCGAAGAGGAGGGGTGCCTCGCACTGATTGGCTGCACGGGTGAGCACCATGCGGCGGGCCTCGAACTTGAAGCCGCGCCACACGTCACGTTTCTGGACACCCGGACCACGCCCGGGCAGGGGGAGCACGAGGATCATGATCAGCAGGATGATCGGGATGATGATCGGCAGGAGCGGCATGATCGCGTCCACGAACCCGTCGAGGGCCACGTCGAAGTCGATGCCCGTCGAAGTCTTCTGAGCGATCACGAAGTCACGGTAGCGGCGACCTCCGACGCGGGTTGGGTCAATGGCGAATCGGGGACCGCATCCCTGTCGCGTGCATGGCCGGTATCCGCGGAGACGTCAGACCCTGCTCGCTTACAGACCGAGCGCCGGTCCGCCCTGAGTCTGTGCACCGCGGCGGAGTGGGTCGAAGGCACGATCGGGCCCGGGTCGCCAGGGCATTCACTCGGTATGCCAGCGCCGGAGTCGGATGGTCCAGGCGCTGCTGCGGCACGCGTCAGCCAAGACGGACTCTCGACACCTACGGCCACCTCTGGCCGGACCGGGACGACATCTCCCGCGCCGCAGTCGCGGCCGTGTACAGATCCCGGGGCTGACGCTCGTCCCAACCTGAACGGCCGGATCTGCCGGGGCATCGCCGTAGCCTCCGAAGCGGGTCGCCAGTTCGGCGGTCCGTTCACCCAGCAGGAGCGTGCCATGAAGGTCGCCGCGACCACTCGGGCAACCCGTCCGACCCGGACGTCTACCACGACCACGACGATTACCCGACCGGCCAGCAGATTCCGGTGCGGAACCGCGTCGCCGGCACCGGTGGCTACCGACGCTTTCAGCAGTGCGTCGCACTGGGCTGAGCGGGATCTACTGCGGTATCACTGCGGTGATTAGCCCGGATCAGGTCAAGCGAAAGGGCCCCCGACGCTGCAAACATGCAGGTCAGAGGCCCTTTCGGCGCTGCGAGGTCTGTCAGATGTCGTAATAGTGACTGACTCACCCATGCTGACCTGCGCAAACTCTCGAGGACTTTCGCGATTTGTGCCACGCATGTAACGGAATGCGGCCTTCTTCTCGGATCCCTGACCTGGCCGGTGTTCGTCTTGGCTGGAGGTCGTCCCAAGTGCTGGGGACTAGCGCGGGTCGCAGCGTCGACGTTTCTACTGCGAGCTGTCCAGGCCCGTGACGAACGCCGCGATCTCGTCGGCGCATGGCCCAGGCACATCGGGCTCCCCGGGGCAGGTCACCTGGCGTGAGTCGGCGCTGCTCGGCAACCAAAAGCTCTGGTTCTCGGCTGTGCTTTCCCCGTCGCTCGGCGTGACGAGCAGCAGCGGGGCGTCGAACTGCGGCGGGTCCTTCGCGAACCGGTTCTCGAAGCCACCCACGACGTCGAGGCGCTCGGTGTTGCCGGGGAAGTCCCAGACGAGCTCGGGCTCGCTCTCGGGCGTGAACTCCGCCGAGGGGGCCGGGGTGTCGAGCACGACGACGCCGATCACGTCCTCGGGGATCGCCTCCGCGTAGTGCGTCACGATCATTCCGCCGAACGACCGGCCGACGAGAACGAGTGGTCCTGTGAGGTCGGCCGCTCGGAGCAGCGCGTCCGCCTCCGTGACCACGTCATCAGCGTCCCGCCGCTCGGTGGGCGCGGGGTCGCTCCGGCCGGTGCCTGCGCGGTCGTAGGTGCACACCCGAGTGCCGCTGGCGAGTGCTCCGACCACCCCAGAGCCCGTCCACTCGTCGATGTTGACCCCACCGGTCTCCAGAAGCACGGTCGGCGACCCCTCGCCCCAGCAGACCAGTGCCAGCTTCCTGTCTCCGTCGACCGGAAATTTGCCCTCTAGCGAAGGCTCCGACGCTGGATCGACGGCGATCGAGGGGGAGGCGGAGTGGAAGCTCGGATCGGCGGCCGTCGGCTCACCGTCGTCGTCTGCACAGGAACCGAGGGCCGCTGCGAGCACGATCAGCAGGGGCACGGCAACCAAGGATCGGGTCATTGTCGTGTCCGTCCCTCAGCCGATCTTCGCCCAGGGATTGAGCACGAAGGGTGTCGGGGACACCCCGAGCGAATCGTCGCGCTCGAGCACGAGCTTGTTGCCGTCGATCGAGTAACGCATCGCGAACGCCTCGCCGTTGTCGAGGGTGAGGCGTAAGGTCTCATCCTCGGCGACGAACGTGCCCGATATCGAGTACTCGTCCCGCGGGTTCGCCTGGCTGAACGTGAACTCGCCGTTGCCGAGCGTGAAGGTGAAGGCTCCCCAGTTCTGGTCGTTGACCTCGTCGGGGTCGTAGAGGAGCGGAGAGCTTGCCAGCTCGTCCTCGGTGATGCTCGTCGTCCAGGTCCCGTCAAGGGCCGCGGACGCTGCTTCCGTCTGGTCCGTCGACGGTGCTGGCTTGTCCCGGAAAGTGACGGTCCCGAGCATCTCCTCGAACGCCGCGAACTCCTGGGCAGCGTCGTCGGTGTCGGGCGCCCCGCTGTGGCGGAGCCAGACGAGGAGAGTGGTGTCGCCAAGGTCCACGACCGCGATTCGCAGAGCGAGCTCCGGCTGCACGCCGTAACAGTCCGCTGCCTCGAGGCCCTCGGCCGGGCAGCCCAGCGAGCCGTCCAACGCGTCAGCGGCCGAGGCTGTCACCAGTGTGGCCGGCTCGCCGCCGACGGTCGTCTCGGTGCGGTCGGTGAAGGTCGCGCCGTGTTCGCTCTGCGACAGGAGGTAGGCGAGGTAGTCCGCCGGGGGAGGCACGGGGTCCGTGTCTCCGGGTTGGTAGACATCCACGGGGACGAGGAACCGCACAGCCGGTTCCTTCCCCAGCTGGGGGTCCCAGGTGACGAAGTTGGTTGCGTCAGTGGTGACATCGGACGGCAGCCACTCGGGCACTGTGACGTCGAAGGGCATGACGAACGCTGTCGTGCTGTACGTCGGTCCAGCCGGCGCCGCCGCGGTCGTCGGGTCGTCAGAGCGCTCGTCGGCGTCGTCACCGCATGCTCCGAGCAGGAGCAGCGCTGTCGCGGCGACCAGGGCAGGAGAACGACGCGCCACGCCTGACGCCCGATGGGCAGTACTCATATCGGTCCTCTTTCGGGTGGGGGATAGGAGCGGAGCTCACGCCCCTTGTCGCAGTGCGATGTAGACAGCTTCGGCAGTGACCGTGGTTCCGTCGGCGTCGGCGAGCTGACCGGTCAGGAAGATCTTGCGACCCTCGGTGCGCTCGATCTCGGCGAGAGCGTGGAGGCGACCCAGTCGTGTGGGCCGCACGTAACGCAGGGTGATCGTTCCGGTCGCCGCGACCGTCTCAGGACTGCCCTGGCTCGCGACGAAACCGAGGAGGTGATCGAGGACCAGGGCGCCGTAGCCCCCGTGGAGATGATCCGGAGCTCCTTCGTACGGAGCAGCGAGGTCGACGTCGACATGAGCCCGGGTCGGGCTCTCGGTGCGGATGACCAGCGGGGGCGCGAGCGGGTTGCGGGTTCCGTCTCCGGCGTTGCCCCAGTTGACGATCTCGCCCTCGGGCGTGACGCACACGGGCAGACTGCCGGGGCTCTGACGAGTGCGCAGCTTCGCCACTGCGGCGTCGACCCCGAGCTTGACCGACTGCACAAGATCGTCATCGACCTCGGTCCTGACTGCAGCGTCGATCAGCTCGCGAATCGATTGCGTGAGTGGTTCGTATCGGTTGCGCAGTGTGCCGAGTTCTTCGCTGGTGAGCTCCGTGATGTTCCACATGGCTGCCACTCAGTCGCTCTCGGATGGCAAGGACTCGATGCTGGCTGGGCTCCCAGCGCCCCAGTCGAGCTGGGCTTCGTTGTCCGGAGTGTCGGTCAACTGCCGGCGGTCGCTGCCGTCGGGGCGGCTGAGGTACAGGTCGGCGAACGGGCCGCCGACGCTTCGCGAGTAGGCGATCCACTGGCCGTCGGGCGACCACACGCCACCGAAGAGGTGGGCCCCGCTGTCCTTGACCTGGTCGATGATCTCGCCGTCGAGATCGAGGGTCGCGATCACGCCGCCTCCAGCGGTGAGCACCGAGGTCCCGTCCGGCGAGAAGCGGCCCGGGTCCTCGAACGGGCCGGCTGCCAGCCCACGAGGCTCGCCCCCGGACGGGTCGACGATCATGAGCGCACCTTCCTCCTCGTCCTCGGTACGCAGGAAGCTGAACAGCGTGCCGTCGGGCGAGTAGTCACCTGGGTAGTCGACGAGCCCCTCGGGCGAGGACGTGAGCCGTTGGAGGTCGCTGCCGTCGGCGGCGCTGACCGAGTAGATCCCTCGACGCGACTCGTCGGTGTCGTCCCAGCCCTCGCACGCCAGACGCGTGTCGTCGGGTGACCAGGTCGTGCACACCAGATTCAGTGTCGGGTCGGAGATCTCCAGCACGCGATCGAGGGTGCCGTCCGGGGCGATGACCGCGGTGCCGATGCGTTCGTCCTCCCGGATCGTCATCACCGCGATCTCGGCGCCGCTGTGAGAGAACCGGCCGCCCCCTCGGGGCCGGGCAGCACAAGCTCGACCTCGTCCGTGCCGTCCGGTCGGGCCAGGTGGGTGCTGACGAACTCGTGGGTGGCCTCGTCGAAGCGGGAGAACATGAGCCGTCCGTTCAGCGCTGGGGCCTCGGTCTCGACGCTCGCCGACGACGGCGGGGCGTCGTCCTTCGCCCCGTCGTCCGACGAGTTGCACCCGGCCACGCACACCATCACCCCAGCCAGAGCGGTCACGACTGATTTGATGTTCATGCTAGTCTCCTCAGAGGTCGAGTGTCAGGTCTCATCACACGTGGCCCGTCCGAGATGCGCTACGAAGTCGGTTGCCAGGTGCCGTGGGTGTAGATGCCGTCCGCAGCGATCTCAACGGGGTTTCCGCCGTTCGCTGGGATCGCCCACAGGCTTCGCGTGGTCGGGGTCACCGCGGTGAACACGATCCACCTGCCGTCGGGGGTGTACTGCGGTTGCGTGGCCCGCAACTCCGCGCTGCTGAAGTCGGTGAGTTTCTCGAGCCCAGTGCCGTCGGGATGCATGCGGTACAGATGCGACTCCCCCGAGTCGAACTGAGCGAGTGGGTGGGTGGCGAAGGTGATCCACTCCCCATCGCGCGACCAGACTGACTCACCGGCCTCCATCGCGGGGTCGGTGAGTCGGCGCTCTCCGGTGCCTTCGGCGCTCATGACGAAGACCGCGGTGATCGATGACTTGCCGTCCATGGACGGCTGCCGCCAGTACGTCAGTTGGGTGCCGTCCGGTGACCATCGCGGGTTGTACTCGCGATCGCACGCAGTCTTGGTGTTGTGAGTTACCCGGTGGACCTTGGTGGTGGCGACGTCCCCGATCCACAACGAGCAGTCCGACGGCAGGTCGTTCTTGATTGGCGCCAGCGCTCGGATGAACGCCACCTGCGTCCCGTCGGGCGAGTACACCGGCTCGTCGTCCCCCAGGCACGGCAACTCGCACTCGAAGAGCTCGCGAGAGGTCCCGGTGGCCAGGTCGTACTCGAACACCGGATCGGGCGACGTGAAGTCCCCCCGCGACGTGATGACGAGGCTGGTGCCGTCGGGAGACCAGTCCGGAAGTTGGGGAAGCTTACCGTCCGGGAGGCCGAACGAGATCTGATGGTCTTCGGTGCCGTCGGGGTGGATGAGCCAGACACCCATGCCGGTGCGGCTCGACTGGTAGGCAATCCAGGACTCGTCGCCGCCGAACGGGTTGGGGTCGAGCAGCGAGTCGTCGGTGTCCTCGGTGGGGGAGTCGCTCGTCTCGGAGGCAGGACTCGACTCCGAGAGCGTGGCCCGCGGCTCCCCGCTCTCGTCGGACCCGCAACCAACGAGACCGCCGACGGCAAGCACTGCCGCCAGGACGAAGAACAGTCCTTTTCGTCTGGCGAGTTCCTCGCCCGAGACCTCGCGGTTGTGGCTTCGCTTCAAGGCTTTCCCACCTGTCTTGCCCCCCGCTCCTGATGGTCGACATCAGCCGTCCCACGCCACAAGGTCACCTCGTCCCGGCCGTCTCGGGAACTTTGGTCCCGGCCTGCCGGGAAGATGACGATGCGTAGAGACACGGGCCTGTCGGGCGAGGACAATCGCGGCCATGACGGCCTCCCAGCTCGCTCCCAGCTCGCGGGCCGTGGCCTGGTGCAGCGGATCGGTGATCGCTCTCTCCGTCCCCGGCATCCTCCTCCTCGAGTCGCTCGGGGCGTACGGCTATGAAGCGGTGGAGCTCGCCTGGAACTTCGGCGCGCTGACCATGCTCCTCATCGTCGGGATGGTCCTGGCGGTGAAGGTCCCGGTGAATCCCATCGGCTGGCTGCTGCTGGGCGTGGCTGCCGCGATGGGGCTCGACGGTCTTGCCGGTGCCTACGCCGGGTACTCGCTCCACCACGGGGCCGACCTGCCTGGCGTTCGCTTCGCCGCGGCGTGGGAGAACTCGTGGTGGCCGCTGTGGTTCGCCCTCCTGGGTGCGATTCTCTTCCTCCTGCCGGATGGCAGGCTCCCATCGCGGCGGTGGCGGCCGGTGGCCGTCATGGGTGTTGTCACGGTCGCGCTGTCACTGTTCGGCGGCCTTCTCGGAGACGAGCAGCGTCTCGAGGCTTTGGAGGCGATCGAGCCGTTCGGCGTACTCGCACCGAGAGTCACCGAGGTGATGCTCGCCGTCGGCGTCACCGGCATGATCGTGGTGCTGGGTCTGATCGTCGGGTCCATGGTGATCCGGTTCCGCCATGCCACGCGGGAGGTGCGGAGCCAGCTCAAGTGGATCGCCTACGCTGCCGTGCTGTTTCCGGTCGCGCTCGCGTCCTGGGCGATCGAGAGCGCACTGATCTCTGGATCGCCAGCCGTCGTCACCCAGCTCTTGCTGGGGCTGGCCATCGTCGCCTTCTGCTGCGCGATCGCGATCTCGGTGCTGCGCTACCGCCTCTATGACATCGACGTCGTGGTCAACCGCACCCTGGTCTACGGCGTGCTGACACTGGTCGTGGTTGCCGGCTACGTGGCCTTGGTGGCTGGGCTTGACGTGCTGCTCGGGTCTCGCGGCTGGGCGGGCGTGATCGCGGCTGGGACGGTCGCGGTGGCCGTCCAGCCCCTGCGCGAGCGGCTTCAGCGCCGTGTCGACCGGTGGATCTACGGCTATCGGTCCGACCCTTACCAAGCGCTGCGCCTGCTGGGTGACCGCGTGCACGCCACCCTCGCGCCCGGCCAGGTGCTGCAGACCGTCGTCGTCTCGGTGGCCGAGGCGTTGCGCGTCCCGTACGTCGCGGTCAATTTCACCCGCGAGGGCGCAGCGCAGACCGCCGCGACGCACGGCAACCTCGACCGAGCACGTCCTGAAGTCCGGCCGCTGCTCTACCGGGGGGCGCACGTGGCCGAGCTCGTGATCGGCGTGCCGCCGGGCCGCGACCTCTCGTCTGCCGACGAGCACCTCCTCGACGACCTTGCGGCCCAGGCTGGGGTGGTGGTGCACGCGGTCCGACTGACGGCCGACCTTCAGCACTCTCGTGAGCGACTAGTCACTGCCCGCGAGGAAGAGCGTCGGAGGGTTCGCCGCGACCTCCACGACGGGCTCGGACCCACGCTGGCCGCCGCCGTGCTGAGTCTCGACGCCTCCCGGCGCGCTGTGTCCGTGGATCCAGAGCAGGCCGAGCAGCTGCTCTTCGAGCTGCGCACCCAGATGCAGCACGCGATCACCGACGTCCGCCGACTCGTCTACGACCTGCGACCGCCGGCCCTCGACGAGTTCGGCCTGGTGGGGGCGCTGAGCGAGCACGCCGCTCGGGTCTCGGCCGCTGACGGGACGCTCAAGGTGGCTGTCGAGGCCATCGCCCCGTTTCCGGCCCTGCCGGCCGCCGTCGAGGTCGCGGCGTACCGCATTGCGATGGAAGCGATCAACAACGTCGAACGCCATGCGCACGCCCGGCGCTGCACGGTGCAGTTCGAGTTCTGCGATGCCGTGGAGCTGGAGATCGCGGACGACGGCCGGGGGGTGTCGCCGAACAGTCACTCGGGCGTGGGCATGCAGTCGATGCGGGAACGGGCGCGCGAGCTGGGAGGCACCTTGACGGTGGGTGACCGGGCCGGTGGCGGCACCAGCGTCGTGGCTCGGCTGCCGGTGGGCGCGTCATGACCGGGATTCGCGTCGTCGTGGCCGACGACCACCCCCTGTTCCGTCAAGGAATCGTCAACTCGCTTGCCGGTGCTGCGGACATCACGCTCGTGGGTGAGGCGCCGGACGGACAGGCTGCGGTCACGCTTACGCTCGAGCTGCAGCCCGACGTAGTGCTGATGGATCTCTCGATGCCCGGAATGAGTGGCATCGACGCCACCCGGGAGATCACCGCCCGCGCCCCGGGTGTCGGAGTCCTGGTCCTCACGATGTTCGAGGACGACGACAGTGTGTTCACCGCAATGCGTGCCGGCGCCCGCGGCTACCTGCTCAAGGGCGCGGGCCAGGACGACGTGGAACGGGCCATCCGCAGCGTCGCTGCCGGCGAGGCCGTGTTCGGGGCGGCCGTCGCCACACGCCTGCTCGGCTACTTCGCGGCGCCCCCGGCGACCACCTTTCCCGACCTGACGGAGCGGGAACGGGAGGTGCTCGAGCTCGTGGCGTCGGGCAAGAACAACCAGGCGATCGCTGACGAGCTCGTCCTCAGCCTCAAGACCGTCCGCAACCACGTCTCCAACGTCTTCGCCAAGCTGCGGGTGGCCGACCGCCCCCAGGCAATCGTCAAGGCCAGGGACGCAGGGCTCGGCCACAGCTGACGCAGTGCACTAGCTGACCCCCTTCTGGACTGCGCAAGCGTTGTTGACCGAGTCCCATTGACCGGATCGTTCACAGCGATTGGGCGTGATCGGCGCGTAGAAACCCCGAAGGGTCTGCTGCATGTCCGGGTGACAGGTGGATAGGCAGCGGGGGAGGCTGTTGTGGCCCTGTTTGCGTCGCAAAGCGCGGTGGGGACGCAGCTTTACAAGTGCGAAGACCCCGAGCGTGAGGCTCGGGGCCTTCGTGTTCAGACCTCTGATTCGAGCTCTACGTGCACAAGTGACTAGATGTCGTAATAGAGCTCGAACTCGTGCGGGTGCGGCCGAAGCTGCACGGGCAGGATCTCGTTCTGACGCTTGAAGTCGATCCAGGTCTCGATCAGGTCGGGCGTGAACACATTGCCCTCGGTGAGGAACTCGTGGTCGCCCTCGAGGTTGTCCAGCACGGCACCGAGCGAGGTCGGGACCTGGTTGATCTCGGCCATCTCGTCCGGCGGAAGCTCGTAGATGTCCTTGTCGACCGGAGCCGGCGGCTCGATCTTGTTCTTGATGCCGTCCAGGCCGGCCAGCAGCAGCGCCGAGAAGGCGAGGTACGGGTTGGCCGACGGGTCGGGGCAGCGGAACTCGATGCGCTTGGCCTTCGGGTTCGAGCCCGTGATCGGGATGCGCACGCAGGCCGAGCGGTTCCGCTGGCTGTAGACCAGCGAGATCGGGGCCTCGAAGCCGGGCACCAGGCGGTGGTAGGAGTTCACCGTCGGGTTAGTGAAGGCCAGCAGCGACGGAGCGTGCTTGAGCAGCCCGCCGATGTAGTAGCGCGCCATGTCCGACAGGCCGCCGTAGCCGGTCTCGTCGTAGAACAACGGCTCGCCGTTGTTCCAGATCGACTGGTGGCAGTGCATGCCCGAGCCGTTGTCGCCGAAGATCGGCTTCGGCATGAACGTCGCGGTCTTGTTGTTGCGCCACGCGACGTTCTTGACGATGTACTTGAACTTCATCACGTCGTCGGCGGCCTTGAGCAGCTCGTCGAACTTGTAGTTGATCTCCGCCTGACCCGCGGTGCCGACCTCGTGGTGGGCACGCTCGACGTGGAGACCGGACTTCTCCATCTCGATGACCATCTCGTCGCGGAGCTCACCGAAGTGGTCGTACGGCGCGACCGGGAAGTAGCCGCCCTTGTACTTGACCTTGTAGCCGCGGTTGTTCTCCTCCGAGCCGGTGTTCCAAGCGCCTGCCTCGGAGTCGATGTGGTAGAAACCGGCGTTCTGGCTGGTCTCGAAGCGCACCGAGTCGAAGACGTAGAACTCCGCCTCGGGGGCGAAGTAGGCGGTGTCGCCGATGCCGGTGCTTGCCAGGTACGCCATCGCCTTGCGGGCGATGTTGCGCGGGTCGCGGGAGTACGCCTCGCCGGTGAGCGGGTCGTGGATGAAGAAGTTCACCACCAGCGTCTTCGCAACCCGGAACGGGTCGAGGTACGCCGTGGTCGGGTCCGGGAACAGCTGCATGTCCGACTCGTGGATGGCCTGGAAGCCGCGGATCGAGGACCCGTCGAAGCTCAGACCATCGTTGAACACCGACTGGTCGAAGGACGACACGGGGACGGTGAAGTGCTGCATGATGCCGGGAAGGTCGCAGAAGCGAACGTCGACCATCTCGACGCCCTCGTCCTTGATGTACTTCAACAGCTCGTCGCTGTTTGCGAACATTCGTCCTCCTTGGCCGCGACCGCGGCCGAGATGTCTGGGTGTACGTGATGCGGCGCTGCATCTCTGCCCCGCAACCTAGGCGGGGGCAGTTTCCGCACGGTATCTCGTTTGTTTCGTCGATGTAACAGATGCGTTCCTGGGCTCGAATCGCGGACGGGATACCGTTCAGGCGTGGATCAGGCGACAAGCTACCCCGGCCAGCGGCTCGGGCTGCCCCAGGACGGCCCGGGTTCGGTGGCCTCGTGGGCGGCACGGCTGGGCGCCCTCGTCGTCGACTGGCTGGCCTCGATGCTGGTCGCCAGTGTGCTCGCCGGCCAGTCGATGTGGTCCTCCGAGGCCGCCAAGTGGCCGGTGACCGCCGTCTTCCTGGTCGAGCTGACCGTCTTCACCGCCCTGGCCCGTGGCTCGTTCGGCCAGATCCTGTTCCGCCTGGCCGTCGTACGCGTGGACGGGAGGCCGCTCAGCCTGCTCCAGGCCCTCCTGCGGTCACTGCTGATCTGCCTGGTGGTGCCGCCACTGGTCTTCAACCGCGACAGCCGGGGGCTCCACGACCTGGCTGTGGGCAGCGTCGTCGTACGCCGGTAGCGCTCCAAGCCCTGCCGTACAGTCTGAAATGAACCTCACTCACAACGGGAGATCCACCCACATGCGCCTACCGTCTCGCCAGTGCGCCGTCGCGGTCGCTCTCGTCACGCCGCTGCTGCTGCTCGGCGTCAATGCCTGCAGCGACGACGCAGCCCCCGCCTCCTCTGGCACGACGCCTACCGAGACGGCGACCGAGCCCACAGACGAACCCACCGGAACCTCCACCGAGACCCCCGACGGCACCGAGGTGGCCGACCCGGCGCGCATCTTCGACCAGATGCAGGAGGCGATGCGGGCCGCCAAGACCGCGAGGGTCGCCATGGACATCGGTGTCGGGACCGCCTCGGGCGTTCTGGCTTACGGCGCCGGCGAGCCGGAACTGGCGCTGACGATGGACATGAGCTCAGCGGGCGGCGCGATGGGCGATGTCGAGATGCGGTACGTCGGCGGAGTGATGTACATGAGCATGCCGCCGCTGACGCGGCCGGGGAAGTTCTTCAAGATCGACCCGTCGAACAAGACCCTGGGCTCGATCGTGGAGCCGTTGAAGAGCCTGACGCCGGAGGCGGCGACCGAGATGATCGCCAAGTCGCTGAAGAAGATGACCGACGTGGGTGACGAGAAGATCGGCAAGGACGAGACGACCCACTACGTCGTCGTAGTCGACACCAAGGCGTCGATGGAGCTTCTCGACCAGATGGACGTACCGGGAGGGGCCGCGTCCCCGACGCTCCCCGCCACCCTCACGTACGACATGTGGGTCACCAAGGACCACCTGATGCGTCGGGTGCTGATGAGCACCGACACGTTCTCGACCCAGGTCGACTACACCGACTGGGGCAAGCCAGTGAAGGTCGCCGCTCCCGCCCCGGCGGACATCGTGAAACTTCCCCCGGGGTTCTGACCGCGGATCTCCGGACTGCGGCAGCGGGCGTCAGCGTCCGCGCAGGTTGCCGCGCTGGCCTTTCATGCTGGTCGGGACCGGACCCTTGGGGATCGGCATGTTGCGACCCTGGGCGTCCAGCGCCCGGAGACGAGCCAGGATGCCGGTGATCTCGGCCGGCTTGATGGTCTTCTTCATCTTCATGATGTGGCGCACGAGCTTGTTCAGCGGCACCTCGCCCTCGCCGTACCCGACGAGGATCTCGTGGACCGGCACCTCGGAGACGACCCGCTCGTGCTTGCGGCGCTCGGAGGACATCAGCGGCTTGACCCGGTTCGAGTTGCCCTCTCCGACCAGGATGATCCCGGGCCTACCCACCACCCGGTGGACCAGGTCCTGGTTCTTGTTGAAGGCGACCGGGACCTCGACCTTCCAGCCGCGGCGCAACATCTGCAAGGCCCTGCCCGCGGCCCCGACGGTGCCCTCGATCTGCTTGTACATCGCCTTCTGGCTTCGCCGAGCCAGTACGACGAGCAGCCCGATGAGTCCGAAGAGGAGCGCGCCCACCGAGCCGAAGATGATGTTGTTTCCCGGCAGCAGGTAGAACAGCGCGAACCCGACCACCGCCGCCAGCACGAAGCTGCCCAGCAGGATCAACGGGATCATCCGGTCCACCTGCTTGGTCATCCGGTAGTTCATCCGGATGCCCTTGATCATTCCGGGCTTGTCGTCGTCAGCCATCTGGTCCTCGTTCGTGCTGGGTGTGCGAGCGGTCGATTGTCTCAGACGTCCGCGCCGGCGGGCGCCAGGGTCTTCCGACGCTCGATGGCCTGCTGGTACAGCCGGCCGGCTCGGTAGGAGGAGCGCACCAGCGGACCGGACATCACGCCGGCGAAGCCGATCTGGTCGGCCTCGTCCTTGAGCTCGACGAACTCCTCGGGCTTGACCCACCGCTCGACCGGGTGGTGGCGGACGCTCGGCCTCAGGTACTGAGTGATCGTGACCAGCTCACAGCCGGCGTCGTGCAGGTCCTGCAGGGCCACCGAGATCTCCTCGCGGGTCTCGCCCATGCCCAGGATCAGGTTCGACTTGGTGATAAGGCCGAAGGTCCGAGCCTGGGTGATCACGTCCAGCGAGCGCTCGTAGCGGAACGCCGGCCGGATCCGCTTGAAGATGCGGGGGACGGTCTCGACGTTGTGGGCCAGCACCTCGGGGCGCGACTCGAAGACCTCGCGCAGCAGGTCAGGCTCGCCGTTGAAGTCGGGGATGAGGTTCTCCACGCCGGTGCCCGGGTTGTGCTCGTGGATCTGGCGGACCGTCTCGGCGTACAGCCACGCACCGCCGTCGGGTAGGTCGTCGCGAGCGACGCCGGTGATGGTGGCGTAGCGCAGCCCCATCTTCTGCACCGACTCGGCGACGCGGCGCGGCTCGTCACGGTCCAGCGGCTCCGGCTTGCCGGTGTCGATCTGGCAGAAGTCGCAGCGGCGGGTGCACTGGTCTCCGCCGATCAGGAAGGTCGCCTCGCGGTCCTCCCAGCACTCGAAGATGTTGGGACAGCCGGCTTCCTGACAGACCGTGTGTAGCCCCTCGGACTTGACCAGGCTCTGCAGGGCCGTGTACTCGGGCCCCATCCGCGCTCGTGTCTTGATCCATTCGGGCTTGCGCTCGATCGGGGTCTCGGCGTTGCGGACCTCGAGGCGAAGGAGCTTGCGGCCCGCCGGGGTCGCCGGCTCGGCCTGGGAAGGGCTCTGGGTGGGAGCGTGAGTCACGCCCGCCATGCTACGCCGCGGTCGGTGAGGCTCTTCGCTCGCGTCCGAGCACCTACGGCACGTCTCGGCGCCGGAACATCAGAAGCGAGACCACCAGCGCGGCGACCAGCATCACGCCCAGGTACGTCGCGCCGTGCTCCAGGCCCAGGGTGTAGGACTGGTCGCAGCCCTGGATCTGGGGCCCGGTGCAGGTGATCGACTCGTCGTACAGCTGGATGCCGTTGTCCAGCCACGCGAAGACGTTGTTCGCCAGACTCCACTGCGACACCCGGTCGACCGGCAGGTTGGCCACCAGCGCCTCGCCCCCGACGCTGTAGAAGAACAGCAGTGCGAGGGTGCCCACCGTGCTGCGCAGCAGCATCGTCAACGCGAAGCCACCGACTCCGCCGCCGGCGACCAGCGCGAGGCCGCGACCCAGGTTCTCCAGCAGCGTCCTGGTGAAGCCCGGCGGGTACCCGAGCCCTCTCAGCTTCGACGGTCAGGTAGTACGCGCCCCACTGGGCAGCCACCACGGCAGCCGCGAGGGCGGTCACGCCCAGGCCGACCGCGACTGCCTTGCCGACCCAGAGCTGCGTCCGCCGCGGGCGGAAGAGCAGCTGGTTGCTCATCGAGCCCGTCGACCAGTCGGCGCCGGCGAAGGTCGCGCCGGCGATGATCGCGATCCCGGTCAGGACGACAAGAGCGGCCTTGCCAGTGTCGATGCGCTCCTCCTCCAGGCTCAGCGGCCGGCGAGGAAGGTAGTTGGTGTAGTCGGGCTCGTAGCGGTCGCAGTCCTCCGCGGTGAGCTCGGTGGTGCCGAAGTAGCTCTCCGGATCCGCCAGGCAGCGCTCGTAGTCCCGCTGGACGAAGACGCGCTCCTCGTCGGCCTGCTCCTTGGCTGCAGCGACCTCGGTCGCCGACACTGGGCGCGACTGCCAGATCGTGTCGACCGTCATCCAGCCGACGAGGAGCACGCCTCCGAGCAGCATCAAGGCGATGGCTCGGCGGGAGCGGAAGCGGTTGAGCTCGACCAGGAGTTGTCTCATGCTCTGCCGCCAAGCGTGTCGTCCCGGGTGAGTCTGAGGAACACCGACTCCAGGTCGGGCTGGTCGGGTCCGAGCTCGCGGACGAACAGGTCGTGACGAGCGAGCAGCCGGGTGATGTCGGCGGCATCCACGACGCCCTCGACGTACAGCAGGTCGCCCTCCCGGCGTACGACGAGCCCGGCTCGCTCGAGATGCCCGGCGGCCGCATCGGGGTCCGAGACGCCGACGCGGTACCCGTGCCGGCCGTCGCTGCCGACCAGGTCATCGACGCGACCGTGGGTGAGCAGGCGGCCGTTGCCGATGATCGACACCGAGTCGCAGACCTGCTGGACCTCGGCGAGGATGTGCGAGCTGAGCAGCACGGTGACGCCGCTGTCACCCAGGGCCCGGATCATGTCGCGGATCTCTCGGATCCCGGCGGGGTCCAAGCCGTTGGTGGGCTCGTCGAGGATCAGCAGGTCCGGCGACTTCAGCAACGTGGCGGCTATGGCCAGGCGCTGCTTCATCCCGAGCGAGTAGCCGCGGTACTTCTCCTTGTCGCGGCCGGTCAGCCCGACCTGGCCGATCGCAGCGTCCACGGTGGCCCGGGAGACGCCGATGCCGGAGGCCAGGAGCATCAGGTTCTTGCGGCCGCTGAACGTCGGGGTGAACTTCGGCTGCTCGACGACCGCCCCGATCCGGCCGATGACCTGGGGGAGCCGGTCAGGCACGCTCTGGCCGAAGATCCGCATCTCCCCGCGGGTGGCGCTCGCGAGCCCGAGCAGCATCCGGATGGTCGTGGTCTTGCCGGAGCCGTTCGGTCCGAGGAAGCCGTGAACGCCGCCCGCAGGGACGGCGAGGTCGAGCCCGTCGACCGCGACGACGTGCTTGCCTCGTCGGGTACGGAACTCCTTGCGGAGCTTGGTGGTCTCGATGACCAGGTCGCTCATTGGCACCCCCGTGGAATCGGTGGCTCCGAGCCTAGGGCTGGACAAGCGGGTTCAGCACCGGGACACGCCCCCGTTCCGGTCACCGGTTCAGGCCCGCACCACCGTCAGCCTGTGACCAGGAGCGCCTCCCGGACGGCCTCCACCACCGCCTCCGAATCGAGGTCCGCGACGTTGCCGATCTGGGCTCCGTCGACCAGAACCGCCCCCGCCGTGGTTGAGCGGGCGGCTGCCCGCATGCCGGCAGCCACTCCCTCGCGGCGGGACACGGCCCGGAACGTCCAGGGCAGTAGCCAGGTCGTGTTGCCGGCGTCGACGATCTGAACGTCGACTCCGGGCAGCCGCTCGCGCAGCCGGCGATAGGCCTCGCCCACCGGGTCGGCGACGACCGCTGCTGGGGCGTGGGTGCCGTCGAGGCAGACCCCGTCACGCACCTCGCCTCCGCAGCAGCCGCCGCCGGCTCGGGCGTCGGTCCACGGCCTGATCAGGACAACGCGGATCATCGCGTCCGTCTCAGTCGTTCCCCGGCTTGGCTGCGCCTGCGTCCTGGGACGGGGTCACGGCCGCTGCTGGCGTGCCCGAGCCCCACGACTTGCGCAGTGCGAGGAAGGCTTCGACCATCAGCCAGACGGCCAGCACGAAGATGATCGCGTCCAGCGGGGCGAGCACCCACTCGTCGGCCTTGATGAAGTTCTTCAGGTTGACGATGAGCGCCCAGGACGTCATCACCAGCAGGAACGTCAGCGGCACCAGGACCGCGATGGGGTTACGGCCCTGCTGGGTCACCCACACCGCCACGACGGCAAGGGCGAGACCTGCGGTGAGCTGGTTGGTGGTGCCGAAGAGCTGCCAGAGCACACCGAAGGTGTAGCCCGCCTTGCCGCCACCGGGCAGCAGCGCCATCATCAGCGGCACGGCAACCGCGACAAGTCCCGCGAGCGTGAGGTTGCGGGAGAGCTTGTGCCAACCGGCGATCTCGGCGATCTCCTGCACGACGTAGCGCTGGAGCCGTACGCCGGTGTCCATCGTGGTCGCCGCGAAGGAGATCACGACGACTGCGGCGAAGATCACCGCCAGATCCAGCGGGATTCCCAGATTGTTGGCGAAGACGCCGACACCCTGGACGAAGTTGCCGACCGCACCACCGGATGCCGTCGCGAAGTCCGGGTAGAGGCCGCTCCAGTCGGCCTTCGTCGCGGCGACACCCGCGGTCACCGCGAGCAGCGCACCGACGGCCAGGCTGCCTTCGCCGACGGCCCCGAGGTAGCCGACGAAACGGACGTCCTCCTCCTTGTCGATCTGTTTGGCGGTCGTTCCGGACGCCACCAGGGAGTGGAAGCCGGAGATCGCCCCGCAGGCGATCGTGATGAACAGGAACGGGAAGATCGACGGGGAGCCCTCAGGTACGTCGTTCACCGCAGGAGCAACGATGGTGTTCCAGCCGACGAGCATGCCCAGACTGATCACGCCCAGGGCGATGAACAGCTGGTGGGAGTTGATGTAGTCACGAGGCTGCAGCAGCATCCACACCGGGAGCCTCGACGCGATGAACGCGTAGGCGAACATGATCACGACCCAGACGTTGCGCGGGTTGTCCACCCCGATCGAGTCAGCGAAGTCAGTGAGGTCGATCGGAACCTGCTGGCCTACCCAGATCAGCAGGTAGAGACCGATCACGCCCAGGATCGACGGAACGAGAGCGGCGGACCTGGTCCGGTAGATGTACTGCCCGATCCCGATGGCGAGCGGGATCTCGACGAAGATGGGGATCACTGCACCGGGGTTGGCGACGAAGAGGTTTCCGATCACCACGGCGAAGACGGCGTTCACCAAGGTCAGCAGGAAGAAGATGATCAGCAGGAAGAGGGCCCGGGCACGCTTGCTGATCACGTCGTGCGCGATCGTCCCGATGTTGCGCGCCCGGTGACGCACCGACACGGCGAGCGCGCCCATGTCGTGAACGCCGGCGGCAAAGATGGTTCCGATCAGGATCCAGGCCAGGGCCGGGCCCCAACCCCAGAACGCCGCGATCGCGGGTCCGACGATCGGCGCAGCGCCGGCAACCGAGGTGAAGTGGTGCCCGAAGACGACATGCTTGTTGGTCGGGACGAAGTCGACACCGTCGGTGAACTGGTGGGCAGGCGTGACATACGCGGGGTCGCAGCCGTAGACACGCGTCTGTAGGTAGGCCGAGTAGTAGCGATAGCCAGCGAAGAACAAGCATCCGGCGATCGCTGCGATGACGATGGCAGGCATGTGGCGCTCCTCACGGCGCGCCCACACAGCCCGAGCAGAGGTCAGCTGGACCCGACGCGCCGGCGCCCATGATGCTCCCGCTGTCGGCCTGTGACAACGGACACAACGCTCATGGCGCGATGAGCGGTCGGTCTTGCGCGACGAACGGTCATTCGCTCGCTTCGCGGCCCGACGAGGGCCGCGGCACCTACCCTGGTCCGCATGCCCGACGTCCTGGCCGCCGTACGCTCAGCGAGCGTCTGCGAGGTCGCCTGGCAGGAGACCTCCGGGCGGCTCCGGGTTCGCGGCGCGGTGCCGCTGGTCTCGCCGGCCGGTCCCGTGCTGGCCTTCCCCTACTCCGACGCCGGCGTCGCCCGTTCCATAGCGGCAGCGCCCGAGGTGCTGCTGACGTTGACCGAGCCACGGTCGACCGGTACGGCGTTCGAGTCGCTGATGCTGCGCTGCACCCCCGCCCTGTCCGAGGACCGGCAGGGGGACCGCTTCGCGGCGGACCTCCTGGACCAGGAGCTGCGGAAGTACCCGCCTTCGCGCACCCTCGCGGACTCGCCGCTGCTCCGCCGCGAGCACTGGTGGTGGCTTCCACGGATGATCGTCGACCTCACCGTCACCGGGACGTCGAGCCACGCGCCACGCTCCCTGCCCGACCAGCACCTGCTGGTCGTCGGTTCCGGTGCAGGCCTGGGCACCGCGATCGCGCGGGTGCGCCGTACCGACCCGCTCGAGGTGGATGTGGTCGAGGGGACGCTTGCGCCTGGTCCCGCGGTCCTCTTCGGCCAGGACCTCTCGTTCCCCGACCTGGAGCGTTGGTCGCAGTGGTCGTGGCACGGGGCGTGGGACGGGGTCGGCTTCGAGGCCACGCAAGTGCCGGAGCGGGTCGGCCTTCCTCCGCCCCTGGGCGTCCTGGCCCGCTGGCGCAGACAGCGCGACCTGGAGCGGCGCTGCCGGGCAGCCCTGCGGTGACGCCGGAAACGGTCCGCAGCCTCGACTGAGAAGTTCTACCCGAGCGGGTGCAACACCGGGACACGGAGCTGTCGGCCAGGCTCCGGATGCGCGGGGAGGTCCGGGGTCCGCTCGTACGGCTCCCACCGCAGGAGTCTGTCCAGGTGTCGCTGGACCACCGGGGCGACCTCGGCCACTGTGACGTCACGCCCCAGCTCCACCGACAGCGTGCTGACACCGGCGTCGGCGATGCCACACGGCACGAAGCGGTCATACCAGGCCAGGTCGACGTCGCAGTTGAGCGCGAAGCCGTGCATAGCCACCCCGCGGCTGACCCGTACGCCGATGGCCGCGAGCTTGCGCTCCTGCCTCGTCCCGTCCTGGGGGAGCCAGACACCGCTGCGGCCGGGGACCCGGGCAGCAGCGAGGCCGAAGTCGGCACAGGTGGCGATGAGCGACTCTTCGAGCCTTCGGATGTAGTCGACGACTTTGACGTGGTCCGGAAGCCGGACGATCGGGTAGCCGACCAGCTGGCCGGGCCCGTGGAAGGTGATCTTGCCGCCCCGGTCCACGTCGATCACGGGGGTGCCGTCCAGCGGCCGCTCGTGCGGCTCGGTGCGCTTGCCGGCCGTGTAGACCGGTGGGTGCTCCAGGAGGAGGACCTGGTTCTCCGCTCCGGCTACCACCTCGGCATGGATCTCGCGCTGAAGGTCCCACGCGCTCTGGTAGTCGACGGCGTCGTCGCCGATGCCGACGACTCGGAACTGGGTCACCCTCCGAGCCTAGGACACTCCTCCACACACCGGTTCCGGGCCTTGGCCTGTGGACAACCACGGCGGCGGGCCCGACCTGTGGGTGAGGCTGACTTCCATGACTCAAGAACGTCCGCCCGGCCCGGTGTCCGCGCTGACCCTGCTTGCTGCGCTGGCGCTTGGTGGGTGCGCCGGGAGCGCCGCCTCCGCACCCCGAGCAGAGCGGCCACCGCCGGCGGAGCCGCAGGCTGCCGTGGTTCTCAGGGAGTGGGACCAGCGACGCGCCGCCGCCTATGCCACCGGTGACGTCGACGGCCTCAGCGCCCTGTACGCAGAGGGTTCGGCCGCGGGGGCCGCCGACGTACGCCTGCTGCTCAGGTACGTCGACCGCAACCTGGTGGTGCGGGGGATGCGGATGCAGGTCCTGTCCCTGGACGTGCTGCGGTCGACGTCGGCGGCGCTGCGCCTGCGGGTGACTGACCGGCTGTGGGGAGCCGAGGCGCTGGACGGGTCGCGGGTCGTGCCGCTGCCTCGGGACAGGCCGACGACGCGCGTGGTCAGGCTGCGGCGCGTCGAGGGGGAGTGGAAGGTCGCCTCGGTCAGCGGCTGAGTGCGGCGTCGAGCCGCGAGTCCAGGGTGGCGTGGTGGAAGGCGAAGCCCTCGTCGAGCAGGCGCTTGGGCTCGAGACGCACCGAGTTGAGCAGCTCGGGTGCCACCGGACGGGCGAGGAGCCTCAGCGGCCAGGCCGGCACGCGGAGGAATGCGGGCCGCCGCAGCCGCCGGGCCAACGACTTGGTGTACTCCGCGTTGGTGGACGGCGCCGGGCCGGTGAGGTTGTAGGCGCCGTGGGCTGAGTCGGTCTCGGCCAGATAGGTCACCGACCGCAGCCAGTCATCCAGGGAGATCGTGGGGAAATACTGGCCTCCGGTGCCGATCGGGCCGCCTAACCCGAGCCGGAACAACGGGAGCGTCGACTTCAGGACGCCACCACTGCGGTCCACGACTACCGCAGTCCGCAGGAAGACGACACGGGCGCCCGCCTCGGCCGCTGGAGCCGCCGCGGCCGCCCAGTCCTCGGTCAGCGACCCGAGGAAGCTGTCTGCATCGGTCGGGTCGGACTCGGTCACGACGTCGTCGCCGCGGTCGCCGTACCCGGCGATGCCGTTCTGCGCCAGGAAGGCAGGCTTGCGCTCGCTGCGCGCGATCGCGGCGGCGATCGTGCTCGTGGTGGAGAGCCGGCTCTGGCTGAACGTTCTGCGGTAGGAGGCGGTCCACGGGAAGTGCGCCAGCGAGGCGCCGGCGAGGTTCACCACCACGTCGGTCTCCTCGATGAGCGCCGTGTCGAGCGTGCCGGCGTACGGGTCCCACTGCGACTCGCCGTCGCGAGCGGGCCGGCGTACCAGCCGGGTCACCTCATGCCCGGCGGCTTGCAGGTGCGCGGTCAGCGCCGTACCCAGGAAGCCGGAGGCACCGGCAAGGACGAGCTTCATGTCGACCAGCCTTGCACGCACGAGGGCGCCCACCGTCGCGGTAGGCGCCCTCGGGTGCGGTCAGACCTCGAACTGTCCGGCTTCTAGCCGCGCCTTCACGTCGGTGAGGAAGCGGGCTGCGTCCGCGCCGTCGACCAGGCGGTGGTCGTAGGTGAGGGCCAGGTAGACCATCTGGCGTACGGCGATGGTCTCGCCCAGGTTGGGGTCGTCGATGACCACCGGGCGCTTGACCACGGTGCCGGTGCCCAGGATGGCGACCTGCGGCTGGTTGATGATCGGCGTGTCGAAGAGGGCCCCGACGCTGCCGGTGTTGGTCAGCGTGAACGTCCCTCCGGAGAGCTCGTCCGGGCTGATCTTGTTGTTGCGGGTCCGGTCGGCGAGGTCGGCGATCTTGCGGGCCAGCCCGGCCACGTTGAGGTCACCAGCGTTCTTGATCACCGGGCTGAGCAGCCCACGCGGGGTGTCGACGGCGATGGACAGGTGCTCGTGGTCGTAGTAGGTGACCTCGCCCTTCTCGCTGTCGATCCAGGCGTTCAGCGTGGGGTGCGCCTTGAGGGCGTCGATCGTGGCCTTGGCGAAGAACGGGAAGTAGGACAGCTTCACTCCCTCGCGGGCCAGGAAGTCGGCCTTGGTCGAGTCGCGCAACCGCCCGATCACGGTGACGTCCACCTCGACCACCTGGGTCAGCTGGGCCGAGGTCTGCAGGGACTCGAGCATCCGGCTCGCGATCACCTTGCGGAGTCGGCTCATCGGCTCGGTCTTCCCGCGGAGCGGGCTGGGTGCACTCGAGGTTGCAGCCGGTGCGGCCGAAGCGGGTGCGCTCGGTGCGGCCGGTGCCGCCGGTGCCGACTTGGCCGCCACCGCGTCGAGGACGTCCTGCTTGCGGATCCGACCGCCGACGCCGGTACCGGTGACCGAGGCAAGGTCGATGCCGTGCTCGGCAGCCATCTTCCGGACCAAGGGTGTGACGTACCCACCGCTGTCCTGGGACGGAGCGGTGGCCGGGGGCGCGGCCGGAGTCTGCGCAGCCGCGGGTGCCGGTGCCGGTGCCTGTGCCTGTGCGGGGGCCGCTGCGGGGGCCGGGGCGGGGGCCGGGGCGGGCGCGGGCTCAGGCGCTGGGGCCGGGGCGGACGCGGGCTCTGCTGCTGGCTCCGGGGTTGGCTCCGGGGTTGGCTCCGGGGTCGGGGCCGGCGCGGGCTCTTGCGCTGCTGGCGCCGGCTCAGCGGCAGGGGCAGAGGCCGCTGCCGGCGTGCCGCTGCCGATGACGCCCAGCTGGGCACCGACCTCGACGGTCTCGTCCTCGTTGACCGTGATCTCGAGCAAGGTGCCTGCGACAGGCGACGGGATCTCGGTGTCGACCTTGTCCGTGGAGACCTCCAGCAGAGGCTCGTCGACGGCTACCTGGTCGCCGACGGCCTTGAGCCAGCGAGTAACGGTGCCTTCGGTGACCGACTCGCCCAGAGCCGGGAGGGTCACCGGCGTACCCTCACCGCCAGCTCCCTCGGCGGCGGGTGCCGCCGGCTCCTGGGCAGGGGCGGCTTCAGCAGGGGCGGCCTGCTCGGCGGGGGCGGCCTGCTCGGCGGGGGCGGCCTGCTCGGCGGGGGCGGCCTGCTCGGCGGGGGCGGCCTGCTCGGCGGGGGCGGCCTGCTCGGCGGGGGCGGCCTGCTCGGCGGGAGCGGCCTGCTCGGCGGGAGCGGCCTGCTCAGCCGGGGGAGCCTCTGCAGGCGCAGGGTCCTGCTCTGCGGGTGCCTGCTCCTGGGCTTCGGGGGCTGGGGCGGCCGAGCCGGACGACTCGTTCGCGTCCCCGATGATGGCGAGCTCGGTGCCCACGTCGACGGTCTCGTCCTCGTTCACCTTGATCTCCAGCAGCGTGCCTGCGACCGGTGAGGGGATCTCGGTGTCGACCTTGTCGGTGGAGACCTCGAGCAGGGGTTCGTCGACCGCGACGGTGTCGCCGGGCTGCTTCAGCCAGCGGGTAACGGTGCCTTCGGTGACGGACTCGCCGAGTGCGGGGAGGGTGACTGAGGTCGCCATGCGTTCCTTCGCTCCTTAGGGCTGGCTGATGCAACTCGCAGTCTAGGGACTACGTGTGTGCGTGGAGGGGCTTGCCGGCTAGCGCGAGATGCGCTTCACCGAGTGCTTCGTTCTGGGTCGGGTGCGCGTGGACCAACGGGGCGACGTCTTCCGGGTGTCCTTCCCAGTTGTAGATCAGCTGGGCCTCACCGATCAGCTCGCCAGCCCTCGCGCCGACGATGTGGACGCCGACGACAGGACCGTCCTTGGCCTGCACCAGCTTCACTGAGCCTGACGTGGCCAGGATCTGGCTCTTGCCGTTGCCACCGAGGTCGTAGACGAGCGTCTGGATCCCGTCGTCGCCGTACTTCTCGCGGGCGGCCGACTCGCCCAGCCCTACAGAGGCCACCTCGGGGTCGCAGTACGTCACCCTCGGCACGCCCGCCTCGTCGATGGGGGTCGGGTCCAGCCCGGCGATGTCCTCCGCGACGAAGATGCCCTGCTGGAAGCCGCGGTGGGCCAGCTGCAGCCCCGGGACGATGTCACCGACCGCGTAGACGTTGGGGAGGTTGGTCCGCAGCCGCTCGTCGGCGACGACGAAGCCCCGGTCCAGCGCTACTCCGGCCTCGTCGAATCCGAGCCCGGAGGTGGACGGGCCACGACCCACCGCCACCAGGAGCAGCTCTGCGTCGATGGTCTTGGGGGCATCCCCGGACCCGGCGGTGACCCGGACTCCCGGTGTCCCGTCAGCCAGGTCGGTCTTCTCCAGTCCGACGAACGGGGTGTCGACGTGGAAGGTTATGCCGCGCTTGCGGAACGCGCGCTCCAGGAGCTTGGAGGAGGACTCGTCCTCGGCGGCCAGCAGCCGGGGGAGAGCCTCGATGATGGTGACCTCGGCGCCGAACGACTTCCAGACCGACGCGAACTCCACCCCGATCACACCGCCGCCCAGGACCACGACCGACTTCGGCACCCGGTCCAGGGTGAGCGCCTGCTCGGAGGTCAGGACCCGCTCCCCATCGACGTCGAGGCCGGGGATGGACTTGGAGTACGACCCGGTCGCGAGTACGACGTGTCGGCCGACGTACTCCTGGCCGTTGACGGTCACCGTGGTGGGGCCGGTGAGGCGGCCCTCGCCCTCGATGACGTCGATGCCACGTCCCTTGATGAGCCCGCTGAGCCCCTTGTAGAGGCGGCTGACGACGCCGTCCTTGTACTTGTTGACGCCGCCCATGTCGATCCCGTCGAGGGTCGCGTTCACGCCGAACTTCTCGGACTCGCGTGCCGAGTCGGCGATCTCGGCTGCGTGCAGGAGCGCCTTGGTGGGGATGCAGCCGACATGCAGGCAGGTACCGCCCACCTTGTCCTTCTCGACCAGCGCCACCGAGAGGCCGAGCTGGGTCGCACGCAGGGCGCAGGCGTACCCGCCGCTCCCGGCACCGAGGACGACCAGGTCAAAGTTTTTGGCGGCCGACACGACATCCTCCACTCGCACGGAGCCTCGTCGTCGTTGACGAGGCGGTCGACTGCATCTTCGCACCTCGAGGGCGAGTGTCCATATCCGGGCCACGTACCCGCAGGTAGGGAGTTCCCACGCCTGGTTGGCCCGTAGGTCACACTTGGGGCATGGGACTTTTCAACCGGTTCCGCGCTGGCCGCGGCGACAGACTGCCGCGGCCCAAAGGGCGCGGGCCGACGACGGTGCGGCCGTCTGACTCAGCCGACCTCGAACATCTGACGGCATTCGCCACGTCGCGTCGTGGAGTCGAGGGATTCGTCGAGCCGCGTACGGCGGTCACGGACGTGACGCTGATGCTGGTCGCCTTCGACGGCGAGTGGACCCGGCGGCGGGTGCCTTCGGTGGAGTGGGCCCACACCTTCGCCAACGGCCACGGCATCCCGTCGTACGACGCCGCCGTGGTCGGCTACCCGACCAGGTGGCGCGAGTACAACAAGCGGCAGAAGGAACAGCGGGGCACCTGAGGCGAGCCTCAGCCTGCGGCCAGCTCGGTGGCGAGCTCGACCAGGGTCGCGACCGCCATCCCGGTGCCTCCGCGGGCGGTGTAGCCGTAGGCGGGCTTGTCGTTGAACGCCGGTCCCGCGATGTCCAGGTGCACCCAGCGGTGGTCGCCGACGAACTCGCGCAGGAAGGCGGCAGCGTAGAGCGCCCCGCCCCACTTCTCCATGTTGTGCTGGGCCAGGTCGGCGATCTTGCTGTTGTTCCGGACCTTCTCGCGCATCTCGTCGGGGATCGGCAACGGCCAGAGGTTCTCGCCGACCCGACCGGCCGCAGCCCGCACCTGCTCGACCAGTTCCTCGTCGTTGCCCATCAGGCCACCGACGCGGTCGCCGAGGGCGACCACGCACGCGCCGGTCAGGGTGGCCACGTCGACGAGTAGGTCAGGCTTGGACTCGGTCGCTTTCACCAGCGCGTCGGCCAGGATCAGCCGGCCCTCCGCGTCGGTGTTGAGCACCTCGACGGTCTTGCCGCCGTACATCGTCAGGACGTCACCGGGTCGGGTCGCGTCCCCGGAGATCATGTTCTCTGCCATCGGGGCGTAGGTGGTGACCTGGACGGGCAGCCCGAGGTCGGCGATGGCCAGCGTGGCGGCGATGACCGCGGCGGCACCGGCCATGTCCAGCTTCATCGTCGACATCGACGCGGCCGGCTTGATGGAGAGGCCGCCCGAGTCGTAGGTGATGCCCTTGCCGACCAGGGCCAGGTGCACTTTGGCTCCCGCCGGCTTGTAGGACAGCTTGACCAGGCGCGGGGGGCTCGAGGAGGCACGGCCCACGCCGATGATCCCGCCGAAGCCGCCCTCGCGAAGAGCGGCGTCGTCGTACACCTTGATCTGGACGCGGGCGCCCTCGCGCATCTTGTTGGTCGCGATGGCAGCATCGGCGAACGTCGCCGGGCCGAAGTCGCCGGGTGGGTTGTTGACCCAGTCACGGACCAGGCTCCTGGCGCGCGCGACGACCTGCGCCGTCTCGATCGCGGCGGCCGCCTCGGCCTGGCGAGCAAGCTCGCTCAGCACGACCACGTCGACGGGACGGTCGTCCTTCGAGTCGGTCTTGTAGGTGTCGAACGAGTAGGAACCCAGGATCCAGCCCTCGGTGACGGCGCGGACCAGTTCGGGTGAGTCGGCCGGGAGCGCGAGGGCAACCGAGGCCGCGTTGCTGACCGAGCGCGCGGCAACCCCGGCAGCGCGGCGTACCGACTCGGTGGTGGTCTCCTCGCCCAGGCCGACCAGGAGCAGCAGCGGGGACTTGATCATGCCGTTGGTCGGCAGCTTGGCGACCTCGCCTGCTTTGCCGGTGAACCCGAGGGTCTGCATGAGAGGAGCGAGCTTGCGCCCGTACGCCGTTACGACTGCCTCACCGCCGGTCGCCACGACCGCTGCCTTGGCCGTCTTGCGGACACCGACCACCACCACATCGGTGCCGGTCTTCTCCGCCGAACCCTTGCGCAAGGTGTACGTGGTCACGTAGTCCATCCTCCATCTGGTCGCACATTCGTGCGGCTCGTCTCGAAATGCTAGGCCAGGCAAGGCTGCGGTAGGTTCGGCGCCATGGTTTTGAAGCACTCGCCACTGCACGACAGGCATCTCGCTCTGGGCGCGAAGTTCGCCGAGTTCGGCGGGTGGGAGATGCCGGTGGAGTACCCGGCAGGCACGCTCAAGGAGCACCAGGCGGTGCGGGAGGCCGTGGGGATCTTCGACGTCAGCCATCTCGGAAAGGCCTCCGTCACCGGGGCCGGTGCCGCGGCCCATGTGAACGGGACCCTGACCAACGACCTGGGCCGGATCGAGCCGGGCCAGGCGCAGTACACGCTCTGTTGCGACGCCACCAGCGGTGGCATCGTCGACGACCTCATCGTCTACCTGCACGGCGACGACAACGTCTTCCTGGTACCGAACGCTGCCAACACCGCCGAGGTCGTACGTCGGCTCGCCGAAGCGGCCCCCGCGGGCGTGACCGTGACCGACCAGCACGACGACTTCGCGATCATCGCCGTCCAGGGGCCTCGGTCCGACGAG
This sequence comes from uncultured Actinomycetota bacterium, assembly GCA_963769585.1. Lineage (GTDB taxonomy): Bacteria > Actinomycetota > Actinomycetes > Propionibacteriales > Nocardioidaceae > SSC3. The sequence continues at coordinate 1,842,505 of CAVYMJ010000006.1, read as the reverse complement.
GTGCTCGAGTCGGGAGGGCTGCCGACCGCACACGCGTACATGTCGTGGGTCTCTGCGGACGTCGAGGGGGTCCCGGTCACTGTCTGCCGCACCGGCTACACCGGTGAGCGTGGTTATGAGCTCGTCGTTCCTTCGGCTTCCGCCGGACTGGTGTGGGACCTCCTGGTCACGGCCGGCGCCTCGCAGGCGATGCTGCCCTGCGGTCTGGGCTCGCGGGACACGCTGCGCACCGAGATGGGCTATCCGCTGCACGGCCAGGACATCAGCCCTGACGTGACGCCGGTCGAGGCGAGGCTGGGCTGGGCGGTTGGCTGGGGGAAGCCGGCGTTCTGGGGCAAGGAGGCGCTGGTAGCGCAGAAGGCAGAGGGGGCACGGCGCACCCTGCGGGGGCTCGTCGCGACCGGCCGCGGCATTCCCCGGCCGCACATGAGCGTGTCGCTCACCCGCGACGTGCCGGTGGGCGAGGTCACCTCGGGGACGTTCTCGCCGACGCTGAAGAAGGGCCTCGGGCTGGCTCTGATCGCATCCCAGATCCAGGAGGGCGCCGAGGTCGGCGTCGACGTACGCGGCCGACGGGAGATCTTCACCGTCACGCGGCCACCGTTCGTGCAGACCGACGTGCGGGAGGGCTAGAGCAGCATCAGCAGAGCCGCGGTGAAGGTCACCTCGACGCAGGCTCCGAGCACGTCACCGGTGATGCCCCCCAGCCGACGTACGCACCACCAGCAGAAGGCGCCCCCGGCCAGCAGGCCCCCACTGGCTCGGAGCAGGAGCCAGGCAGAGTCGCCGGCAACAAGGGCAGCTGCGGCCACGAGCAGTCCGGTCAGGGCCAGGGAGGCCAGGAGCTGACCCCTGCCGACGGACCCGGCTACCGTCGCGCCGAGACCGCCGGGTCTGCCGGCCGGGACGACGTACAGGCAGGCCAGCGGCAGGATGAGCCGGCTCAGCACAACGGCAGTCACGACGGCGACCGGGCCAGCGGGTCCGGCGAGCAGCTGGGCGGACGCCGCGACCTGGACGAGCAGTACCAGCACGAGGGTGGCGACTCCGAACGGGCCGACGTCGCTCTTGCGCATCACGGCGAGGGCCGTCTCAGCTGGCTGTCGCGAGCCCAGGCCGTCAGCTGTGTCGGCGAGGCCGTCCAGGTGCATCGCACGGGTGAGGAGGCCGAGCCCTGCCACCCAGAGCGCGGCGACCACGAGGGGTGACCAGTGGTACTGCGTCAGTCTGGCGAGTCCCCACAGCGGGAGAGCCAGGGTCGCGGCGACGAGCGGGCCCAGCGCCATGGCCCACCCGGCCATACGCCGGTTGACCTCGCTCGGCGGCCGGACCGGGTAGATCGACAGAGTGCCGAACGCCAGACGCAGCGCGTTCATGCTCGGTCGGCCTGACGAGCAGCGGGTTGGGGGAGACTGCCTGGCATCAGCATGCGGGGAGACTAGGGCATCGCCCCGTGCATGCTCCGCGCCACCCCTGCGCCCGCCCGGGCGCCAGACGTTCTAACGTTCGGTGCATGACGAACTCGCTCGAACCCTCCGGATTCCCGCCAGAGCCCTCGAGTCCGCGCTCGGTATGGCGGTGGCGCCTGGAGAACGCCGCCGGTGACGAGGTGGAGAGCTCGGTGGCCGGTCAGTCCACCTTCCCCTCGCAGAGCGACGCGGAGTCCTGGGTCGGAGAGGTCTGGCGCGAGCTGGCCGAGGACGGTGTCGATGCGGTGACCCTCTTTGAAGGGGACCGTGAGGTCTATGGACCGATGAGCCTGCACGCCACTTGATCTGCATGGTTAGTCCCATGCATTCGCGTATTTCAAAAACCATGCAAGTCTGTATGGCAATTGAGATACGAAGCCGCTAGTCTGGTCCCATGGCGCTCGTCCGACCCTTTCCTTTCGAGACTCCCATCGCGCCCGAGGGACTCATCGACCGGCGCGCCGAGCTGGCTCGCCTCCACCAGGCTGCCGTCGAGCGGGTCCATGTCCGGCTGGCAGGTCCACGGCGGTTCGGCAAGACTTCGCTGCTGCTGGCGCACGCTGCGGGGCTGTCCGGGGCTGGCTGGCGGACCGTTCACGTCGACCTGTACGGCGTCACCTCGCTCGCGGAGGTCTGTGTGCGGATCGCCACCTCGTACTCCAGACTGCGCGACAACAAGCTCCGCAACCACCTCGACACCCTGGGAGCAAGGCTCGGCTTCTCGCTCACCGCGAGCGGTCCGGGGATCTCCCTGCATCCCCGCCAGCACCGGCCCCCTCAGGACGCCGGCCAAAGCGCCGCGGCCGAGCTGCTGGACCTCCCGCTGCGCCTCTACGAGCGCGACCGGATCCCGACCCTGGTCGTCTTCGACGAGTTCCAGGATCTGCTCAGCGCCGGACCGTCGTTGGACGGGCTGGTCCGCTCCCACGTCCAGTACCACGCAGAGGCAGCGGTCTACGTGTACGCCGGCAGCCACCCGTCGCTGATGCGCAAGCTGTTCGCCGATCGGGAACGGCCGCTGTACGGTCAGGCCGAGCCGCTCGAGCTGGGCCCGCTGCCGCTGGACGAGGTGCTGGTGGAACTCGCCGAGCGCTTCGACGAGCTGGACGAGGACCCCGGCGCTGCCCTGGGCCCGCTCGTGGCCGCGGCGGCCGGCCACCCACAGCGCACCATGCTGCTGGCTCACCTGCTGCATCGCGAGCTCTCCGCTCGCGCGCTCGGCACCAGCACGCTGGTCGAGGGGGTCGACGTCGAGGGACCGGCGCTCGCCGACGCCGTCGTACGCCGGGGGCTGGAGGTGACCAACGAGGCCCACCAAGCCGTGTGGGACAACCTGCCCGCGGGGAAGAAGGCCGTGTTGGCGGCATTGGCCGAAGGCGACTCGCCGACCGGGACGATCGCGGCTCGCCGCTTGGAAATGTCGCGGGCCACCTTGCAGAGCGCGCTGCGTGAGCTCGGCAAGGAGGGCCAGCACGTGACCAGGGATGGCGCCTCGGGCCCCTACCGCTACGTGGACCCGCTCTTCGCCACCTGGGTCGCCAGCCGCGGACGGTCCTGATCAGCCGAACGTCAGGCCATAACGCTCGATGATCGGCAGCGTCGCATCCAGATCGCTATCACAGCCGTACGACGCCACCAGAGGTCCAAGGTCCACATCCTCCGCTGCGGTATCGATGATCCGGAAGGCCTCCTCGAGCCCGCCCGGAGAGATCAGCTCCAGGAGTCGGGCCGGCGCGTCGTCGGCGTTCCAGAACGTGTGCCACTCGCCGCGAGGCTTGAAGACCAGGTCACCTACGTCGGCGACGTACTCCTCGCCGTCCGCCTGGAACCAGACGCGACCCTCGAGGATCAGGCTGAACTCGTCTTCCTTGGTATGGCGGTGCAGGGGCGCAGCGATGGACCAGGGCGCCAGCAGGTGCTCGACGACAGCCAGGTGCCCACCCCAGTCCTTGGAGTCCACCAGGAACCGGTCCCTGCAGCCTTTCGGGGAGCCGAGAACCTCGCCCTCGCCCGCCTTGATGACGCGTGTTCGCATGGTGGCACGATGGCGGCGGCCAGGCCGGTCCGCAATACCCGAAATCAGGTAGCCCGAGCCGACCGCGACCTTCCGGGGACCGTCCGAGCGGGCAGGGGTGCCTAGAAGTCGCGCTTGGCAGGTGAGGTGGTCAGGGCGGGGTCACGGACGACCGAGTCTCCAAGGATCTCGTCGATGGCGGTCAGGATCTCGGAGTCGATCACGACACCCGAGGCCTTGACGTTCTCGCTGACCTGCTCGGGCCGGGAGGCGCCGATGATCGCCGAGGAGACGTTGGGGTTCTGCAGCACCCAGGCGACTGCGAGCTGAGCGAGGGTGAGATCCAGCTTCTCGGCGAGGGGCCGAAGCTCCTGCACCCGGGTCAGCAGGTCGTCGTTGAGCCAGCGACTGATCATCCCGGCGCCGCCCTCGTGCGTTGCCCTCGAGCCAGCCGGCGGGGCCTGGCCGGGAAGGTACTTGCCGGTCAACGCGCCCTGGGCGATCGGCGACCAGACGATCTGCCCGATGCCGAGCTTCTCCGAGAGCGGCACGACCTCGGACTCGATCACCCGCCAGGCCATGTTGTACTGCGGCTGGTTCGAGACGAACGGGATTCGCAGGTCACGGGCGAGGGCATGGCCGCGGGCGATCTCCTCGGCACGCCACTCCGAGACCCCGATGTAGAGCGCCTTACCCGAGCGGACGACGTCCGCGAAGGCCTCCATCGTCTCCTCGAGCGGTGTCTCGTTGTCGAAGCGATGCGCCTGGTAGAGGTCGACGTAGTCGGTCCCGAGGCGCTGGAGCGAGCCGTTGATCGACTCCATGATGTGCTTGCGCGACAGGCCGTGGTCGTTGTGCTTTCCGGGACCGGTCGGCCAGTACGCCTTGGTGAAGATCTCCAGCCCCTCGCGGCGCTCTCCCTTCAAGGCCCGGCCGAGCACGCTCTCCGCCTTCGTGTTGGCGTAGACGTCAGCCGTGTCGAAGGTGGTGATGCCCTCGTCGAGGGCTCGGCGCACGCAGGCAAGGGCCGCGTCCTCCTCGACCTGGGAGCCGTGGGTGATCCAGTTGCCGTAGGAGATCTCGGAGATCTTGAGGCCACTGGCCCCGAGGTTGCGCGTCTTCATGGGGCGACCCTACGACGGTGCTGGGAGCGGGCCCCACGGGACCGCGTCAGGCGTAGTACTCGGGGAGCTTCTGGCCCAGCTTGACCTGTGACTTCGGGATCCGCATGAAGCGCAACTGGAGGGCACGGGTCAGCGAGTAGAACGTCACACCCTTGAGTGACTCGCCGGGGAACCGGCGCTTGGTCTCGCGGCGCAGCCGGAAGACCATCCACAGCGAGTCGAGGGTGACCACGATCAAGGTCGCGTTGAGGATGCCGTTGCCGGCAGTCGACTGGCCGGCTGCCGAGAGCGCCAGGCTGGCGAAGAGCAGCGGGATCGTGAACTCCGCGACGTTGAGGCGCACGTCGACGTAGTCGCGCACGAACCGGCGCATGGGGCCCTTGTCGCGACGGCCGAGGTACCTCTCGTCGCCGTTCTTGATGCCTTCGCGAATAGCGCGGCTGCTCGTCATGCGCTGCTCACGGGCTGCACTCTTGGCCGCGTTCTTGGCTGCGCCACGAGTGGCCTTGGGGTCCAGTGCGGCCTTCGCCCGAGCCTTTGCCGCTGCCTCTGCCTCCTTGCGCGTGCGCGTGGGGCGTCCTTTTGTGCCGTCGGGGACGGTGGGGGACGTCTCGAGCGGCGTTTCGTTCTTGGTACGACGGAACAACACGGGGCCTTTTTGTCAGAAGGGGTGGCTACGCGGCCAAGGCTACCTGGGAACCTCCTACTCACCTGAACCGTTCCCTCGTAGTGTGGAGTCGACGGCACCGCACACTCACGACATAGAAGGGCGCGCAGACCATGAGTCTTTGGAAGCGCTTCATGCTGATCTTCCGTTCCAAGGCGAACAAAGCGCTCGACCGCGCCGAGGACCCCCGCGAAACCCTCGACTACAGCTACCAGCGCCAGCTGGATCTCCTGCAGAAGGTCCGCAAGGGTGTCGCTGACGTCGCGACCAGCCGCAAGCGGGTGGAGCTGCAGGTCAAGCAGCTCGAGCAGTCGGCGGCCAAGCTGACCGACCAGGCCCAGAAGGCCCTCGGCATGGGCCGCGAGGACCTGGCTCGGGAGGCGCTGACCCGCAAGTCCGGGCTGACGGCCCAGATCTCCGACCTCCAGGTCCAGCATGACCAGCTCTTGGGCGAGGAGGAGAAGCTCACCACTGCCTCGCAGCGGCTGCAGGCGAAGGTCGAGGCGTTCCGCACCAAGAAGGAGACCATCAAGGCCACCTACACCGCGGCTGAGGCGCAGACTCGGATCAACGAGGCCTTCTCCGGCATCTCCGACGAGATGGGCGACGTCGGCCTCGCGGTCCAGCGCGCCGAGGACAAGACAGCGCAGATGCAGGCCCGCGCCGGCGCGATCGACGAGCTCATCGCCTCCGGCGCGCTTGACGACGCCAGTGCGCTCGGTGGCGGCGACGACATCACCCGCGAGCTCGAGTCGATGTCCAAGCAGTCGGAGGTCGAGGCAGAGCTCGCCGCGCTCAAGGCTGCGGGTGGCGGCGGCACGCTGCCGACGGCAGAAGAGCCCAAAGCCATCGACGCGACAGCGGAGCCCGTGGCCGAGCCGGTGCAGGAGCGCTCCAACGAGGCCACGACGTGACGGTCGGGACCAACCGGCGTACGGCCAGACCAAGCGACACTCGAGGAGGTGCGGGAGACGCTCCTCGGTAGGGGCGTCCTCCCGGGCTGATGGCTCACACCCGTTTCATCAAGGACACCGGGCTCACTGTCCGGATGACCACCACGATGTTCCTGCTCGGCGGGCTGTTCGTTGCGCTGATCGCCGTACTCATGAGCTTGGTGCAGCCGGGCCTCGCAGCGGTCATCGGTGTCATCGGCCTCGGTATCGCCTGGTGGCAGTGGTGGAACTCCGACACCGTCGCGCTCAAGGCGATGCGCGCCAGGGTCGTTACCGATCAGGAGGCGCCCGAGCTGCACGCGATGATCGACCGGCTCTGCGCCTTGGGCGGTATGCCCAAGCCGGTGGTGGCCATCGCCTACACCGACCTGCCCAACGCCTTCGCCACCGGCCGTTCGCCGTCCCGGGCAGCCGTGTGCGTCACCACCGGCATCCTGGACAAGCTCACCTCCGAAGAGCTCGAAGGGGTCCTGGCCCACGAGCTCGCCCACGTGGCACATCGCGACGTGCTGGTGATGACCGTGGCCGCATCGGCGGGGATCGTGGCGGGGATGCTCGCCAGGGGAGCGCAGTACGGCGGCATGTTCGGTGGACGTCGTGGCAGCCGGGAGGGCGGAGGTCCGCCGATCTGGCTGGTCATCCTCCTGGTCAGCCTGGTCACATACGCGATCAGCTTCCTTGCGACCAGGCTGCTCTCTCGGTACCGCGAGCTGAGTGCCGACCGTGCTGGGGCCTTCCTCACCGGGAAGCCGCACGCTCTGGCCAACGCCCTGGTGAAGATCACGGGTGAGACCGCGGCCATCCCCCAGAAGGACCTGCGCGAGGTCTCGGCCATGAATGCGTTCTTCATCGCGCCCGCAATCGCCGGCGTCAACCTGAGGACCCTCACCGCGACCCACCCGTCCCTGGAGCAGCGCCTCGAGCAGCTTTCCAAGGTCGCCGCGGAGCTCGGCCGGCCGATGGACGGCGGTTTCCTGCCGCCCCAGGCCTGAGACCGATGGGGATCCTCGATGCGATCCTGGGCCGGAGCAGGCGGGCGCACTCGAACCTCGACGCGCTCTTCGCGCTCCCGAACGCCTCGCTGACCCTGCAGACCTCGCTGAGCTTCACCCTCACCGGCAAGGGCTCGGTCTGCTACCGGGCAGCGGACGGGCCGGCGTTCGCCCAGACCATGAACGACGTCGTGGCCCTGCTCGACAACGACGACGACCCCGACGTCGAGCTGACCAGGGACGAGTACGGCTTCACCTGGCTGACCGCCCAGCAGGACGACATGTCCGCTCTGGTCACCGACCTGCACGCGGTCAACACCTCGCTGGAGGCGCAGGGCTTCTCCGACGCGCTGCTCTGTTCCTTGGTCACCCTGGTGGACAACACCGGCCGCTCGCTGGGGCTGGTGTACCTGTACAAGAAGGGGACCTTCTACCCGTTCGCACCCAAGGAGGGCAGGCAGCGCGACAACCTGCTCGAGCTTCAGGTCAAGGAGCTGCTGAGGAGCGACCTGCCGATCGAGCCGGAACTGTCCTCGTGGCTGGCGCTGTGGGGTGCACCGGGCCTGTGATGGCTCCGGGTCGTTCCTGGTGGGACCTGCTCAGTCCTTGTGGGACTTGCCGGGCAGGTCGAGCATCCGCTGCAGGGCCACCTTCGCCCAGCGCTTCGTCTCCGGGTCGACCTCGATCACGTTGACCTCCTGGCCGGCGACCAGGCTCTCCAGGGCCCACACGAAGTGGGGCAGGTCGATGCGGTTCATGGTCGCGCAGTAGCAGACGGTCTTGTCCAGGAAGACGATGTTCTTGTCCGGGTGGGCGGTGGCCAGGCGCTGGACGAGGTTCAGCTCGGTGCCGATGGCCCAGGACGACCCGGACGGCGCCGCCTCGATCGTCTTGATGATGAACTCGGTGGATCCCACCAGGTCGGCCTTGAGCACCACCTCGTGCGTGCACTCCGGGTGCACCAGAACGTTCACGCCGGGGACCTTCGCCCGTACGTCGTCAACGCACTGCGCCGTGAACCGGCCGTGTACCGAGCAGTGGCCCTTCCACAGGATCATCTTCGCGTCGCGGAGCTGCTGCTGGGTGAGCCCCCCGTTGGGCAGCAGCGGGTTCCACAGGACGCAGTCGTCGAGAGAGAGACCCATTTGCAGGACTGCAGTGTTGCGGCCCAGGTGCTGGTCGGGGAAGAAGATGACCTTGGCGTCCTCACCCTTCTGCTCGAACGCCCACTCCAAGGCTGTCTGGGCGTTGCTCGACGTGCAGACTGCGCCGCCGTGCTTCCCGCAGAACGCCTTGATGTCGGCGCTGGAGTTCATGTAGGTCACCGGAACGACGGAGTCCGCGACCCCCGCGTCGACCATCGCGTCCCAGGCGTCCTCCACCTGCGCGATGCGTGCCATGTCGGCCATCGAGCAGCCGGCGGCCATGTCGGGAAGGATCACCTTCTGGTGCTCGGCGGTGAGGATGTCGGCCGACTCGGCCATGAAGTGGACACCGCAGAAGACGATGTACTCCGCCTCCGGCCGGGCGGCCGCGTCGCGGGCGAGCTTGAAGGAGTCTCCGGTGACGTCGGCGAACTGGATGACCTCGTCGCGCTGGTAGTGGTGGCCCAGGACGAAGACGCGGTCTCCGAGCGTCTCCCTGGCCGCTCGGGCGCGCGCCACCAGATTCGGGTCGGACGCGGCTGGAAGTGCCCCGGGGCAGTCCACGCCTCGCTCCGAATCGGGGTCGACGCCCCGGCCTAGCACCAGCAGGGGAAGGTCTGTCGTGGTCACGGCCCTATCTTTTCACACAGTTACAAGAAATGCCCCGGTGGAGTGCGTCACGCCGCTGCGGACCAGGATGGGTGCATGCGCGTCCTGGTCGCGCCGGACAAGTTCGCCGGCACCCTCACCGCGGTGGAGGCTGCCGAGGCCATTGCCGTGGGGTGGCGTCGCCACGCACCGTCGGACGTACTCGACCTGGCCCCGATGGCTGACGGCGGGCCGGGCTTCGTCGACGTGTTGCATGCATCGTTGGGCGGAGACCTGCTCTCGGTGACCGTCTCCGGACCGTACGGCGATCAGGTCCCGGCTGCGGTCCTGAGGGTCGGCAGCACGGCGTACGTCGAGGCCGCCCAGGCCTGCGGCCTCCACCTCACTCCGCCGGACCAACGCAACCCCGAGCGCGCCACGACGTACGGCGTCGGCGAGCTCGTCAGGGTCGCGGTCGAGGCGGGGGCGAAGACCGTCGTCGTGGGACTCGGGGGGTCGGGCACGAACGACGCAGGTGCAGGGCTCCTCGCTGCACTCGGAGCGACCGCGGACGCGCCGCTGGACCGGGGGCCACTGGCTCTGGCGGAGCTGACCGCGCTGCAGCTGCCCACGCTCGAGGCGCGCCTGGTGGCAGCCACCGATGTGGACAACCCACTGCTCGGCCTGATCGGCGCGACCAACGTCTACGGCGCCCAGAAGGGCCTCGCGGAGGAACAGAAGCTGACCGTGGACAGCATGTTGGAACGGCTCGCCGCCTCCTGTCGCGGGGTCGAAGGCAAGAAGCTGGCGCTGGCCAAGGGTGCGGGAGCGGCCGGGGGACTGGGGTTCGCGCTGCTGGCTCTCGGGGCGCAGCGGCGTCCCGGCGTCGGCCTGGTCGGGGAGGCAGTCGGGCTCGCGGAACGGGCCAGGGCAGCGGATCTGGTGGTGACCGGCGAGGGTGCGTTCGACTTCTCGTCCCGGTCGGGCAAGGTGCCCTATGGCGTCGCGGAGATCGCTGCCACGGCGGTGCGGCCCTGTATCGCCCTTGCCGGGCGGGTGCTGGTCGGCTCCCGGGAGACGCGAGCGCTGGGGATCGAGTCCGCCTACGCCTGTGTCGACCTGGTGGGCGAGGAGCGCAGCCTCGGCGACCCCTCAGGCAGCCTGGCTGCACTGGCGGAGCGGGTTGCCAGGACCTGGTCGCGCTGAGCAGGCAGGTCATTGTCGTGTGACCGAACAGGTGACCAACGAGATATTGGGAATATCATTGGATGTGCGACCATTGAACTCGTAGTACCGCACCGACAAAGCCACGGAGGCCCCATGACCGAGCAGGTCGAGACTCAGACCGAGGCCCGCGCCGACAGCATCAACCTGTCTGCCGGTGCCGCCAGCAAGGTGAAGGCCCTGCTCGAGCAGGAGGGTCGCGACGACCTCGCACTGCGCATCGCCGTCCAGCCGGGTGGCTGCTCCGGCCTGCGTTACCAGCTCTTCTTCGACGAGCGCTCGCTGGACGGTGACGTGGTCACCGACTTCGACGGCGTCGGCGTCGTGGTCGACCGGATGAGCCTCCCGTACCTCAACGGCGCCGTGATCGACTTCGTCGACACCATCGAGAAGCAGGGGTTCACGATCGAGAACCCGAACGCCGGCGGGTCCTGCGCCTGCGGCGACTCGTTCCACTGACCATCAGCCGAACGGCCCCGCTGAGGCGGGGCCGTTCGGCATGTGCGGAGCTGGGTCGGGCTCAGTGGTCGGCGTTGTCGTACGGTGCATCCGCCTTCGGCACGGACTTCCCGCCGTACGACCCGTCCCGCACCACGCGGTCGCCGAGGGGGCTGTCGAGCCGGATGTCGATGCTCTTCATCAGCGCGATCTCGATGCAGGCGACGTCTCCCGACTGCTTGGGCACGATGCGCTCCAGGGTCACCACGACCGCGCCTGCCTTCTCCCGGACCACCGGTGCTCCCAGCTTCCCGTAGCACTCGGGGATCCCGATCGCGTAGTTGAGCGCCACGACGTAGTCGCTGCGCGGGAAGTAGCTGTCCACGCCGACCGCAGCTGGAGTGCTCGGCATCGGCAGGTCGGGTGGGGTGGGGACCGGCTCGACGGCGCCGGGGTCACCCGGGTCGCCGGACGCCCCACCGTCACTGGGGGGCGCAGCCGGCGCACCCGCTCCCGGCGCGGCCTCGTCAGGGTCTCCTGAGCCGGAGCTCGCCCACCAGACACCCCCCAGGACCACGAGGACGGCGAGGGCTGCTGCCAACGGAAGCAGCAGGCGTGAACGTGTCATAACGGTTCGACGCTATCGGCCGCGTCCAGGTTCCCCATGGCTGTGGGCTTCCTGAGCGCGGACACAGCAGAAGCCCAGCCTCCGGGCTGGGCTTCTCGAGACTCGGGCGCTCGGCGTCAGTCGAGGAACCGGCCAGCCAGCTTGGCAGCTGCCTCGCTGACCGCCAGCGAGGCTCGCTTGACCGGAGCGGGAGGCTGCGGGACCAGGCCGTCCGGGATCGCCTCGAAGGCAGAGCGGGCGACCCTGGTGAACTGGCGGGGCAGGTGCAGGGCGACGTTCACGGCCTGACAGTCCGAGGCCATCTGGGTGGGCGTGGAGGCGTCGTCGTACGGCAGCCGAGCGTGGGACATGTCTCCAAGGTAGGGCGGCAATCAGGGTCGATCTACGCTACCGAAGGGTAGTTCCACGATACTGACGGGTATTCTTCGCGCGTCCTTCTCCGTACGTCAGGAACCCACCGTGTCGCTGCTCGTCACTGGCTCCATCGCTACCGATCACCTCATGTCCTTCCCCGGTCGGTTCGCCGACTCCCTGGTCGTCGACCAGCTCGACAAGATCGCCCTGTCGTTCCTGGTGGAGGACCTGGAGGTACGTCGCGGCGGCTGCGCGGCCAACATCTGCTTCGGGCTCGGCAGCCTCGGGCTCCGCCCCACCCTGGTCGGGGCGGTCGGTGAGGACTTCGTGGAGTACCGCAGCTGGCTCGAGCGGCACAACGTCGACTGCGACTCGGTGCACGTCTCCAGCAGCAAGCACACCGCCCGCTTCGTGTGCACCAACGACTCGACAATGGCCCAGATCGCGTCCTTCTACGCCGGCGCGATGTCCGAGGCCCGTGAGATCGAGCTCAAGCCGGTAGTGGACCGGCTCGACGGGGTCGACTGGGTGCTGGTCGGCCCGAACGACCCGGAGGGAATGCTGCGCCACACCCAGGAGTGCCGCGACCGTGGCTACACCTTCGTGGCCGACCCCTCCCAACAGCTCGCCTGGGGCGACGGCGAGATGATCCGCGACCTCATCGACGGCGCCGAGATCCTCTTTTCCAACGAGTACGAAGCCTCCTTGATCACCCAGAAGACGGGGTGGACCGCCGAGGACGTGCTGGACCGGGTCGGGACCTGGGTGGTCACCCTCGGCGCCGCCGGCGTACGAATCGACCGGAAGGGTGAGGAGTCCATCGTGGTGCCCGCCGTACCGGAGATCGAGAAGGTCGAACCCACCGGCGTCGGTGACGCGTTCCGTGCCGGGTTCCTCGCCGCGCTGCAGTGGAAGCTGTCCTACGAGCGTGCGGCGCAGCTCGGCTGCCTGCTGGCGGTCTACGTGGTCGAGCGAGTGGGGACCCAGGAGTACACGCTGCACCAGGAGGCCTTCATCAAGCGCTTCGCCGACGCCTACGGCCAGGAGCCGGCCTCAGAGATCGCCAAGCACGTCAAGACAGCCCGGCCGTAGCCGCGGCCCCTTGCTAAGCGAGCCGCCTCACCAGGTAGCGCGGTACGCCGTCGCCCGCGAGGTCCTCGCCGACGTACTCGTGGCCGCGCATGCGGCACCACGCCTGGACGTCCGGGCGGGCTGCGGGATCCTCGGAGACCATCGCGATCACCGCACCGACGTCGACCTCGGCCAGGTGGCGCGCCAGCTCGATGATCGGCAGCGGACAGCGCAGACCGCGACAGTCCAGCTCGAGCTCACTGTCCACGACGCAGCTCCTCGATGACCTGGGGGAGCGCCTCCAGGAACCTGTCGACGTCCTGGGCGCTGCTGGTCCGCGTGAGCGAGACCCGGACGTTGCCATGGGTCAGCGCGCCCATCGCGGCCAGGACGTGGGACGGCTCCAAGGCGCTCGCCGTACACGCTGAGCCGGAGGCCACCGAGAAGCCCCGCCGGTCCAGCTCGGTCACCAGTGCCTCGCCCTCGACGTAGAGCGCTGAGAACGAGACCACGTGGGGCAGCCGCTGCTCGGGGTCGCCGACCACGTCGATGTCGGCGAGCGCGGCCACAGCCGTCCGGATCCGGGCGGTGAGCTCGTGCTGCTGAGGTGCCACGTCCTCCTCGACGACGGCCTGGAGGGCGGCGGCAGCAGCAAGGATCGCGGGAACGTTCTCGAACCCGCTCACCCGAGGATCGGTCCGGTCGTCGGTGGGGAAGGGTGCGCGCCAGCGGGCGCCCTTCTTGACCAGGAGCACGCCTACCCCAGCGGGCCCTCCCCACTTGTGGGCCGAGGCTGCTGCGGCGGACCACCCCTGCGGGAGCGGCAGCCGGCCAGCCGTGGCGCACGCGTCCATGAACCAGGGAGCCTCGCCCGGCTCGACCGACTGCACGGTGCCGACCTCCGGGTTGGCGTGCTGTACGGCGACCACGGCGGCCCCCTCGGGAAGCGCCTGCACGTGCCCCAAGGCGTCCACGCCGACCACCTGCGACGTTCCGCCGTGGACCGACTCCCACCAGCGGGCCGCCTGGAAGACCGCGGAGTGCTCGACCGCCGAGTGTGCGATGCGCTGCGAGACCCGCCGGCGGCCGATGGCAAGCCCCAGGAGTCCGAGGTGCACGGCCGCCGTACCGGAGGTGGTGAACGTGACCTCGTCGGGCCTGACGGCCAGGCACGAGGCAACCACCTCCCGAGCATTGTCCAGCAGCAGCCGGGCGTTGCGGCCGGGGCCATGCAGGCGCAGCGGGTCGGCGTACCCGGTGTCCAGGGCGGCGAGCAGCGTGTCTCTGGCCGCCGGATGCAGCGGTTCGGTGGACACGGCGTCCAGGTAGCTCACATGCCTGAAACTACCGGGAACGTGACGATGACAACGCAGGCGTGCCCCAGCGGTGCCCTGAGCGACATCCTGGGGCCTCTCAGTAGTAGGGTTCGGATGACCGTCGTTTTGAAGAGAGAGGCTCGTTCGTGGGTCTGCAACTCCCCAAGCGAATGCCCCTGCTCACGGGGCCGTACTGGCGCCGGGCCGGCCTGGCACTTGCCACCTCAGCCACGCTTCTGGCGATGAGCGGCTGCTCGGTCGACAGCGAGGAACTCAAACGCCTCGGCCAGCCCGTCATCTCCAAGGGCGCGACCAACCACACCGACGGTCAGTACGACCTGTGGCTGTGGGCCTGGGTTGCGGCCATGGTCACCGGGGTCGTCGTCTGGGGGCTCATTGGCTACGTGGTGGTGAAGTACCGCCGCCGCAGCCCTGACGAGGTCCCCGTGCAGACGCGCTACAACCTGCCGCTGGAGATCCTCTACACCCTTGCACCGGTCGTCATGGTGCTCGTCTTCTTCTTCTTCACCATCGAGCAGCAGAACAACCTGGACGAGAAGATCGACAACCCCGACCATGTCGTCGAGGTGGTCGGCCAGCAGTGGTCGTGGACGTTCAACTACGTCGAGGACGATGCGCTGGACGGGCGGACCACCGTCTTCCAGCCCGGGTCCACCAACCAGCCGCCGACGCTCTACCTGGTCAAAGACGAGTCGGTGCGCTTCAACCTGCACTCGCCCGACGTGATCCACGACTTCTGGGTCCCGGGTTTCCTGCAGAAGCTCGACGTCATGCCCGGTATCACCAACAGCTTCGACCTGATTCCGACCCGTGAGGGCACGTACGCCGGAAAGTGCGCCGAGCTCTGCGGCGTGTACCACTCGAGGATGCTCTTCAAGGTCGAGGTCGTGGACCGAGCCACTTTCGCCGCGAAGCTCAAGGAGCTCCAGGCGCTGGGCAACATCGGTCCGGCATGTGGGCCCACGGTCCAGGACACGGTCGAAGGTCTCGACGAGCCGCGTCAGCTGCCGGACAGCGACCCCGAGAACGGAGTGTGCAAGTGAGCGCCACGACAGACGTCCACGCCGGAGCCGGTCACGGTCAGGGTGCTGGGTCGGGGGGTCCCACGCTCGGGCAGCAGGTCGTCCGCATCCTCACCACGACCGACCACAAGGTGATCGGCAAGCTGTACCTGGGTACGTCGTTCTTCTGGTTCCTGGCGGCCGGCATCATGGCCATGCTGATCCGTTCCGAGCTGGCCTTCCCAGGTCAGCAGGTCGTCAACGACGAGCTCTACAACCAGCTGTTCACGATGCACGGCACGATCATGCTGCTGCTCTTCGCGACGCCGCTGTTCTTCGGCTTCTCCAACGTGATCATGCCGTTGCAGATCGGGTCCCCCGACGTGGCGTTCCCCCGGCTCAACATGTTCAGCTACTGGCTGTTCCTCTTCGGTGGGCTGATCGCCGCCGCCGGGTTCCTGACGCCCTCCGGCGCTGCGGACTTCGGGTGGTTCGCCTACACCCCGCTTTCGGACGCCGTCCGGTCGCCGGGCGTCGGAGGCGACCTGTGGATCATGGGCCTGTGGATGGCCGGCCTGGGCACGATCCTGGGCGCCGTCAACTTCATCACCACCATCTTCTGCATGCGTGCACCGGGCATGACGATGTTCCGGATGCCGATCTTCGTCTGGAACACGCTGGTCACCAGCCTGCTGGTGCTCATCGCGTTCCCGATCCTCGGTGGCGCGCTGCTCTCGCTGGAGGCTGACCGGGCGCTGGGCGCACACGTGTTCGACACAGCGACGCACGGCGCGATCCTGTGGCAACACCTGTTCTGGTTCTTCGGCCACCCCGAGGTCTACATCATCGCGCTGCCGTTCTTCGGCATCATTACCGAGATCCTCCCGGTGTTCAGCCGCAAGCCGATCTTCGGCTACGTGGGCCTAGTGGCCGCGACACTGAGCATCGCGATCCTCTCGGTCGCCGTCTGGGCGCACCACATGTTCGTCACCGGTGCGGTCGACCTGCCGTTCTTCTCCGGGATGACCTTCCTGATCGCCGTACCCACGGGTGTGAAGTTCTTCAACTGGATAGGCACGATGTGGGGGGGATCTCTGTCCTTCGACACCCCCATGCTGTGGGCCGTCGGCTTCCTCACGACCTTCCTGTTCGGTGGCCTGACCGGCATCATCCTGGCCTCGCCGCCGCTGGACTTCCACGTCTCCGACTCCTACTTCGTGGTCGCGCACTTCCACTACGTCGTCTTCGGCACCGTGGTCTTCGCGATGTTCGCCGGCTTCTACTTCTGGTGGCCGAAGATGACGGGCAGGATGCTCGACGAGCGGCTGGGCAAGATCCACTTCTGGCTGCTCTTCGTGGGCTTCCACACGACCTTCTTGGTTCAGCACTGGCTGGGCGTCGAGGGGATGCCGCGTCGGTACGCCGACTACCTGCCGGGTGACGGCTTCACCACGCTCAACCAGGTCTCCACGGTGGGAGCCTTCCTGCTAGGCGCCTCGACGCTTCCATTCCTCTACAACGTCTACAAGTCGGCGAGCTCGCCGATGGTGGGCGTGGACGACCCCTGGGGATGGGGGCGGTCGCTGGAGTGGGCCACCTCGTCCCCGCCGCCGCGCCACAACTTCGTGTCGATCCCGCGGATCCGTTCGGAGTCCCCAGCGTTCGACCTGCACCACCCTGAGGTGGCCGCCCTCGAGGCCGGCGAAGACGTTGAGGTAGGAGCTCACTGATGAAGGCCGAAACCTGGACCATGGGCGCGTGCACGATCTTTTTCGTGCTTGTCGCCCCGGCGTACTGGCTCATCGCCGAGGACCCGACGGGCACCTCGGCACTGGTCATGACCGCGCTTCTGGGAATGCTGACCACTTTCTACCTCGGGTTCCACGCCCGCCGTATGGAGCCCCGTCCGGAGGACCGCAAGGACGCGGAGATCGCCGACGGTGCGGGGGAGCTCGGCTTCTTCCCGCCGTACAGCTGGTGGCCGCTGTGGTGCGGCGCCTGCCTGGCCGTCATCGTTTTCGCCGGTGCACTTCAGGCCTGGTGGCTGATGGTGATCGGTTTCGGGCTCGGCACTATGGCCACGATCGGCTGGGTTTTCGAGTACTACCGAGGAGAGCACGCTCACTAGGCGTGTGGCGTGAGAGGTCCCCAGGCGTTGTTACCCTGGATCGGTACCTGACCTGACCCGAGGGGACCCCACCGATGTCGCACCGTCCATCGACCCGACTGCGCGCTGCCCGGAGCCGTAGGCCGCTGGCCGGCGCCCTGGTCGCCCTCGGGCTCGCGGTCTCGGGATGCACGGCCAGCGCTTCTGGTCCGGACGGCCGTACCGGCTCGCCCGAGGTGGAGCAGCCCACCACCCCGGTGGTGACGGTGGCCAGCAACGTCGCTCCCAAGGCGGCTGACGTCCCGGTCAACAGGATCCTTCGGCTCACCGCCCACGACGGGGGGTTCCGGTCCGTGACAGTCACCGCTGGCAAGACCCGGATCGCCGGCTCTCTCTCCGCGGACCGGTCCACCTGGACGGCGACCGAGCTGCTCGAGCCCGGCACGACCTACACGGTGCGGTCGGTGGCCGTGGACGACAACGGTCTTACCCGTCGTACCAGGCGGACCTTCACCACCCAGACGCTCTCGTTGTCCCAGCAGACCTATCCGAGCATTGCGCCGATGGACGGCGAGACCGTCGGGGTGGGCATGCCAGTGATCGTCCAGTTCGACGTACCGGTGACCGACAAGGCCGCCATTGAGAGGCACCTGAGGGTCGAGTCGTCACCGAAGCAGGTCGGTGCCTGGCACTGGTTCAGCGACCACGAGGTGCACTGGCGGCCCAAGAAGTACTGGAAGGCCGGCACGGACGTGACCGTGCATGCCGACATCAACAGCGTCCCTGCGGGCGCCGGCATCTATGGGCAGCTGAGCCGTACCACGAGCTTCCACGTGGGCGACGCGGTCGTCATGGACATCGATGTCGCCTCGCACGTGATGAGGGTCCGCAACAACGGGCAGCTACTGCGGACCATCCCGATCAGCGCCGGCAAGCCTGGCTTCACCACCCGCTCTGGCATCAAGGTGATCATCGAGAAGTTCCGCGTGAAGCGGATGGACGCCGCCACGACTGGCATCGACGAGAGTGACCCTGAGTACTACAACATCGAAAAGGTCGAGTATGCCCAGCGCGTCACCTACTCCGGCGAGTTCCTGCACGCTGCTCCATGGTCGGCCGGCTCGCAGGGCAGTGCCAACGTCAGCCACGGGTGCGTCGGGATGAGCACCTCGAACGCCGCCTGGCTCTACGGCCTCACCAAGCGCGGCGACGTCGTCGACGTCCGCGGCACCGACCGTCAGATGACCCTCGAGAACGGCTACGGCGACTGGAACCAGCCCTTCGCCGAGTACCGGATGGGATCGGCCCTCTCCCACCAAGGTTGAGCCGGGCGTGTTGGTTGGTTGAGCCGGGCGTGTTGGTTGGTTGAGCCGGGCGTGTTGGTTGGTTGAGCCGGGCGTGTTGGTTGGTTGAGCCGGGCGTGTTGGTTGGGCGCATGTTGTCAGGCAGCAGTCCGCAGCGCGAGTCGGAGCTCGTTGAGCCACACCTGCCGACCTTCATCCGTGAAACCCGCCTTAGTCACGACGATGCAGGTCCACCCATGTCGGCGCAGCCAAGCCCGGCGTCGCTCGTCGGCATCCCGCTGGACGTCTGTGTAGTCGTGGTACAGCTCCCCGTCGTACTCCACCGCGATCTTTGACTTGGGGTACGCATGGTCGAGCCGGCAGCGGTTGATGCCGTGCTCCTTGACCCAGTACTGGGGGATGGGCTCGGGGAGCCCCGAGTCGAGGATGGCCAGTCTCACCCAAGACTCTCGCGCGGACTCCGCCAAGGGGCTGGCCTTGCATACCAGCTCGCGCGCTTGAACGACGCCGCGCCTGCGGCGATACCGTCTGAGCTCGTCCCAGAGTTGGTCTGTAGTGAGGCTGTACTGCCGCATGAAGGCATCGACGGCGGCCATCGCCGGATAGCGCGGCAGCCTGCACGCCAGGTCGAGGGCCGTTCGCAGGGGAGTGGTCACTCTCACTCCGAAGAGCTCAGTGACGTCATCGGGCGAGAGGTCGCGTTCGCCACCGGCCACCTCTGGCCGCTGGACTCGCTGTCTGCCTCTAAGCACAAAAGCCTCGATCGGTGGAAGCACCTCGAGTTCCCGGAACCGCAGTACGTCGATGCCGAGCAGCCAGGCTGCCGTTCGGTCGCAGAGAACCGCATGAGGGCTGATGACCAGCGCTGCGGCTTGGCACCTGAGCTCGATGGTGTCCTCGAGGCCAGCATCGACGAAGACGCCGCTGAGTACCCGTCGTACGAGCCCGTGGCTGAGCAGGCTACGAAACTCATTGCCTGTGAACAGGCGGTCGGCGACGTAGCGAGTGAACGGACCGGTTGGCAGGTCTGGCAGATCCATGGTCCGTGACTGTGGCAGCGAAGACAGCGGTGAAAACACCACCGTCGCCGAGGATCGGGACCAGCCAGCTCAGTGGGCAACTGAGACACCAAACTGGCCTCAACCAGCCAACATGCCCGGCTCAAC
Source organism: uncultured Actinomycetota bacterium (assembly GCA_963769585.1). GTDB lineage: Bacteria > Actinomycetota > Actinomycetes > Propionibacteriales > Nocardioidaceae > SSC3. The sequence goes on along the minus strand of CAVYMJ010000006.1, from coordinate 1,822,923 downwards.
CAACCAACATGCCCGGCTCAACCAACCAACATGCCCGGCTCAACCAACCAACATGCCCGGCTCAACCAACCAACATGCCCGGCTCAACCAACCAACATGCCCGGCTCAACCAACCAACATGCCCGGCTCAACCAGAGGTCAGTTGCCCTTGCGGAGTTCTTCGCCTTCGACGGGGTGTCGGCCGTCGAACTGGTGGCCGTCGGCAGGGTGACCGTCGAGCTCGTGGTCGCCTGTGTAGTCGCCGGCGGGGAGGTTCTGGTGGCCGTGAACCGTCCGGGCGAGCTCGTGCTCGGCGTGGTGGCGGGCGTCCTCGAGCTCCTGCTGGGTCGGCTTCTGGATGTTGTAGCCGAACCACGACTTGCTCAGCATGGCACGGAGCTTCTGGACCTTGAGCTGGCGAGCGGCCACGCCGTTGCCGTCGGCCTCCCTCGGCTCGGGCAGCACGACTTCCCGGTCACGCGCAGTCAGGAAGTACGCCGACTCGGTCGAGATCGGCAGGTGCCGTTCGGAGAAGCCGCCCTCGGGGGACCGCATGATGATTCCGGTCTCGTATCCGTGCAGCAGTCGGGCCTCGTCCTGGCGCTGGAGGGAGATGCACCAGCGCTTGGTGATGATGAACGCCAGCACGGGGCCGACGAAGACCGCTCCACGCATGAAGTACGTGATGTGGTTCAGGCTCAGGTGGAACACCACAGCAAGGATGTCGTTTCCGCCCGCTGCCCAGAGCAGACCGAACAGGGTCATCGCCGCGACCAGGAACGCGGTGCGGTTCGGGGCGTTGCGCGGACGCTGGAGCAGGTGGTGATCGCGCTTGTCACCGGTGATCCACTGCTCGATGAAGGGGTAGGCCATCACAGCGGTGAAGATGACCCCCGGCGCGACGACGCCCGGGATCAGGACGTTCCACGACAGAGTGATCCCCCACAGATGGGTCTCCCAGCCGGGCATGACGCGTAGCAGGCCTTCGGCGACGCCCATGTACCAGTCGGGCTGAGAGCCCGCCGTCACCTCGGAGGGGTTGTACGGCCCGAACCGCCACACCGGGTTGATCGACAGCAGGCCGCCCATCAGCGCGGTGATGCCGAAGACGATGAAGAAGAAGCCGCCGGCCTTGGCCGCGTACACCGGCAGCATCGGGTAGCCGACGACGTTGTCGTTGGTGCGACCAGGGCCGGGCCACTGGGTGTGCTTCTGGTAGACCAGCAGCACCATATGGGCGCCGATCAAGGCCAGGATCAGGCCAGGGAGCAGCAGCACGTGGGCGGCGTACAGGCGTGGGACGATGTCGTCCCCTGGGAACTCGCCGCCGAACAGGAAGAACGAGACGTAGCTCCCGACCACCGGGATCGACTTCATCAAGCCGTCCGCGATCCGCAGTCCTGTGCCGGACAGCAGGTCGTCGGGCAGCGAGTAGCCGGCGAAGCCTTCGAGGATGCCCAGCATGAGCAGCGTGCCGCCGACCACCCAGTTGAGCTCGCGAGGCTTGCGGAACGCGCCGGTGAAGAAGACGCGCATCATGTGCACGAACATCGCGCCGACGAAGAGCATCGCGGACCAGTGATGCATCTGACGCATCAGCAGACCGCCGCGTACGTCGAACGAGATCTCGAGCGTGGAGGCGTAGGCCTCTGACATGTGCAGGCCACGCAACTGGGCGTAGGAGCCCTCGTAGACGACCTCAGCCATGCTCGGCTTGAACCACAGGGTGAGGAACACGCCGGTCAGCAACAGGACAACGAAGCTCCACAGCGCGATCTCGCCGAGCATGAACGACCAGTGCTCGGGGAAGACCTTGCGGATCTGCTTCTTCGACATGGTGGCGAGACCTACGCGGTCGTCCACCCACTCGGCAGCGGCTCCAGCCTTGGACGGCTTGGTCACCTTCGCGGGCTTCTTGTCACTCATTTGGTGTTATCCCGTTCCCAGAAGCTTGGTCCGACAGGTTCGGTGAAGTCGCGCTGGGCGACGAGGTACCCCTCGTCGTCGACCTCGATGGGCAGCTGAGGTAGCGACCGACCGGCCGGCCCGAAGACGACCTTGCCGTTGTCGGCCAGGTCGAAGGTGGACTGGTGGCAGGGGCACAGCAGGTGATGGTTCTGCTGCTCCATCAGCGAGATCGGGCAGCCCACGTGGGTGCAGATCTTGGAGTAGACGATGATCCCCTCGTAGGACCAGTTCTCGCGCCCCGCCCAGGGGGTGATCTCCTGCGGAGCCATCCGTACGACGATGACCGGAGCCTTGGACTTGGCGGCCTGAAGCGCATGACCCTCGATGGGTGCGGAGCCGTACCGCTCGGCATCGAAGAACACCTCGGGCTCGGCGTTGATCAACTCGCCGATCTCCATGGCCGCAACCTTGATCGGCGAGCCGGACACGTCGCGAACCACACGCATGCCGGGCTTCCACACCGTGTGGTAGAGCTTGTCGCCCGGCAGCGGCCCGAGGTCGCGCAGTGCCACAATCACGGGGAGCAGTGCGGTGCCCATCGCGCCGAGCAGGGTGTTGCGGATCAGCGGCCGGCGCATGATGCCCGACTCCTCGACCCCGGTCTGGAACGCGGAGACGGCCACTTCGCGGTCCTCGTCGCTCGAGGCAACGGGGTGGCGCATCTCGATGATCTCGTTGTCGACCATGAGCTTGCGGGCCCACTGGACGATGCCGATGCCGATCGCCAGGAACGCGATGCCCATGGTCACGCCGAGCGCGACATTCGAGGCGCCGTACCCGGCGATGAGGTCGATGTCGTTGCCGACGTCGAGGGAGAAGTACGCGACACAGAAGAGGATCGCGGAGATGCTGGACAGCGCGAAGAGCGCGGCTACCTGGCGCTCGGCACGCTTCTCGGCCTTGGGGTCAACGTCGGTCGGCCGCGGCAGGTGCTCCAACAGGCCCGGGTCCGCGATCGGCTCGGCGACCGCGTCGAGGGCGTCACTGGGGGCCTGCGGGACAAGCGTGTCGTCACTCACGCGTGGCTTCCCTTCTTCTTGGTCGAACGGGCGCTGTGCGCGGCGATCCAGATTCCGAAGCCGACGCACGAGCCGACTCCGACGAGCCAGGCGTACATGCCCTCCGAGACCGGGCCGTACGAGCCGAGGGTGAAGCCCGCGTAGTTGGGCTGCTCCTCGACGCTCTTGAGGTAGGCGATGATCTCGCGCTTCTCGTCGGGGGAAAGGTTGGCGTCGGAGAAGACGTCCATCGCCTGCGGACCGGTGAGCATCGCCTCGTAGATGTGCTTGGGCGTCACGCCGCCCAGCGGAGGAGCGAACTTCCCGTGGCTGAGCGCGCCACCGGTGCCCGCGAAGTTGTGGCAGGCGGTGCAGTTGGTGCGGAAGAACGCGCCACCGCGCACGATCGCCTCTTCACGCTCGTCCTCCGGGATGGCGTTGGGGTCGTACTGCTCCTCGGTCGGGATGGCCGGGCCGCTGCCGAGCGAGGCTACGTAGGCCGCGAGCTGGCCGATCTGCTCGTCGGTGTAGAGGATCTTCTTCTTCGGGGCCTGGGCACCTGGCTGCGCCATGGGCATCCGGCCGGTGCCGACCTGGAAGTCGACGGCGGCTGCTCCCACGCCGATGAGCGTGGGTCCGTACTGCGTGCCGCCTGCGGTGACGACGCCTTCGCCGTTCTGGCCGTGGCAGGAGGAACAGCCGACCAGGAAGAGGGCGCGGCCCTTGGCTATGTCGTCGGTGGACGCGGCCTGGTCCTGAGCCTGGGCCGGCGAGAAGACCGCGTACAGGCCACCGGTCATCAAGAGCCCGAGCATGAGGACGACGAACCCGGCTAGGGGGCTGCGTCTCTTGGTTGAGAGCCGAGCGGAGAGAAGTCGCACGAGAGTCCCTATTCGTCGTTCGAGGCTGGACTACTGAAGCAGGTAGATCGTCGCGAACAGGCCGATCCACACGACATCGACGAAGTGCCAGTAGTACGACACGACGATGGCGGTGACCGCCTGCTCATGGGTGAACTTCTTGGCCATGTACGTGCGGCCGAGAACGAAGAGGAAGGCGACCAAGCCCCCGGTGACGTGCAGCCCGTGGAAGCCGGTGGTCAGGTAGAAGACCGACCCGTAGCCGGAGGACGGAATGGTCACACCCTCGTGGATGAGCTCGGTGTACTCCAGGGCCTGCCCGCCGATGAAGTAGGCGCCCATGATGTAGGTCAGGATGAACCACTCGCGCAGGCCCCAGCCCTTGACGTTCAGCACGCTTCCGGTGCGACCCACCTGGCCGCGCTCAGCCGCGAAGACCCCCATCTGGCAGGTGAAGGACGACAGCACCAGGATCAGCGTGTTCTGCGCGGAGAACGGAACGTTGAGCTTCGCCGTCTCCTGGATCCATAGGTCGGGAGCCTGGGATCGGATCGTGAAGTAACACGCGAACAGCGCCGCGAAGAACATCAGCTCCGAGGAGAGCCAGACGATCGTCCCGACGCTGACCATGCTCGGCCGGTCGTGGTGTCCGTGCAGACGGGAGGCAGGGATCACCGATGCTGTAGTCGCCACGGGGTCATTATGTCGGTAACTACGCCCGAGGGCATCCCGACCCCCCTCCTCGGAGAGTCATCTTCTTCACAATGGCTGATCGGCGTGCCGGAAACCGTGTCAAAGGCGCCTACCGTGAGAGGCGTGGGTGTGATCCAAGCTGTCAGCGGGCCGGGCCTGCTCCCGCCTTTCGGGGCGTCCCGCCTCGTCACCGAGTGGGGGGTCGAGCCTGTCCCGACGATCCTCACGGTCTGGCTGCTGGGGGCGTACCTGGTCGGAGTCCGAACACTCTCGTCCCGTGGGGACACGTGGCCCCTCGGCCGGACCGTGGCTTTCGTCGGTGGGGTCGTGGTCTTCTATGTCGCGACCACGTCGGGCCTTGCGGCGTACGACACGACTCTGCTCAGTGTGCACATGGTCCAGCACATGCTCTTGTCGATGGTGGTCCCGCTGCTGTTGGCCCTGGGAGCCCCGGCCACCCTCGCGCTGCGCACGCTGCCGCGACGACCCCGTACGTGGCTGCTGGGCGCGCTTCACTCGCGCACGGCAAAGGTTCTGGGCTTCCCGCCGCTCACGTTCGGCCTGTTCGTCCTCAGCCCGTGGGTGCTGTACTTCTCCGGCTGGTACGAGGCGTCCCTGCGCTCGACCTACCTCCACGAGACGATGCATCTCCACCTGGTGGTGGTGGGCGCGTTGTTCTTCTGGCCGCTGGTCGGAGTCGACCCCGTTCCGGGGCGGGTCGCGTACCCGTTCCGGCTGCTGCTCCTGACGTTGACCCTGCCGTTCCACGCGTTTCTCGGCGTCACCCTCATGGGCCAGGAGGAGCTCCTGGCTGGGAGCTGGTACCGCGGTCTGGAGGAGACCTGGCTGCCCGATCCCGCGGACGACCAGCACCTGGCCGGCGGGATCCTGTGGGGCACGGGCGACCTGATCGGGCTGAGCTTCTTCGCCGTGCTGTTCGTCCAGTGGGCGCGGTCCTCCTTCAAGGAGGCGGCTCGCGAGGACCGGCGGCTGGACCTGCTGGAGTCCCAGCAGGAGTCCCAACAGTAGGATCGGCTCCGTGACGCACGACACCTCCGCGAAGCCGCTCACCGTCCTGGTCTACAGCGACGACCCGAACACGCGTAGCCAGGTGATGCTGGCGCTGGGAAGGCGGCCGCATCCGGACCTGCCGACGGTCGAGTACGTCGAGGTGGCGACCGAGCCAGTGGTCATCCAGCAGATGGATGGTGGCCTGGTCGACCTGGCGATCCTGGACGGCGAGGCAGTACCCGCAGGCGGCATGGGCATCGCCAAGCAGCTCAAGGACGAGATCTTCGACTGCCCACCGATCCTGGTGCTGACCGGCCGCCCGCAGGACGACTGGCTGGCGACGTGGTCCCGGGCCGAAGCAGCCGTATCGCACCCGATCGACCCGATGCTGCTCGCCGACGCGGTGATCAGGCTGCTGCGGTCGCGCATCCCCGCCCGCCGCTGATGTCGCACACCTGGCCGGAGCTGCTCACGGCCCTGGTCTCCCGGACCGACCTGTCGCCCGACCAGACGGCCTGGGCCATGCGCGAGATCCTCGCCGGTGAAGCCACGCCCTCGCAGATCGCCGCCTTCGCGGTCTCCCTGCGGGCGAAGGGGGAGACGCTCGACGAGCTCGAAGGGCTCGTCAACGCGATGTATGAGCACGCTGAGCCGCTGCCGTTGACCGGACGGTGGCTCGACGTGGTGGGCACCGGCGGCGACCGGTCGATGTCGGTCAACATCTCGACGATGGCCGCGATCGTGGCCGCCGGGGCGGGCGCGCCGGTGATGAAGCACGGGAACCGGTCGGCCTCCTCCAAGGCCGGGGCGGCCGACGTACTCGAGGTGCTCGGCGTACGGCTGGACTTGACCGCCGCCCAGGTCGCCGAGGTCGGCGACAAGGCCGGGATCACCTTCTGTTTCGCTCCGGCGTTCCACCCGGCACTGCGGCACACCGCGGTTCCGCGTCGCGAGCTCGGCATCGGCACCACGTTCAACTTCCTCGGACCCTTGGCGCACCCGGGCAAGCCCGCGGCCCAGGCAATCGGCTGCGCGGATGCACGGATGGCTCCGCTGATGGCCAGCGTCTTCGCTCGCCGAGGGGTCGACGCTTGGGTCTTCAGGGGAGACGACGGGCTCGACGAGCTGACCACCACGACCACGTCGTCGGTGTGGGCCGTCTCGGGAGGTGCGGTGGAGTCCTTCACCCTCGACCCCGTCGCGCTCGGTGTGCGGGTCGGCACCACGCAGGGTCTCCGCGGAGGGGACGCCGTCCACAACGCGCAGGTGGTGCGCGACCTCGTCGCAGGGGCGTCTGGGCCGGTGCGCGATGCAGTGGTGCTCAACGCAGGAGCCGCCCTCGCGGTCCACGCTGCGGGTGAGGGCACCCTGCTAGAGCGGCTCGCCGAGGGCATCACGCGAGCCGGTGCCGCGATCGACGACGGATCGGCGAGGAGCGCTCTGGAGCGCTGGGTCGAGGTCTCGTCCACCATCTAGCCTGCCGGTGGTCGGGTCCCTTCACAGCTCCAGGGCGAAGGCGTCGCCCTCGCGGTGGAAACCGACGTCCTCGTAGTAGGGCGACACCATCCCTGGCGGGGTGACCACCTTGGTGAAGCCGCAGTCGCGCAGCAGCCCGCTCCTGCGCCAGACGAACTCGCCGGGGGAGAAGTCCCGGAAGCGTGGGGTCACGTAGTCGAGCACGACCCGCGCGACGCCGTCTCCGGCGTTGCGGACCAGCACCACGCCGACCGTCTCGTCGCCGTGCAGCACCAGGTAGGCGTTCTGCTCGGCGAGCGCGGGGTCCCAGGCGAAGTCAGGCTGGAACTTCGAGATGTCGCCGGCGTGAACCTTCAGGACATGACCCAAGTACGCATCGGCGGGTCCCACCTCGACCACTTCGAAGGCCCTCTCGTCGTGTCTCTGGGAGAGCAGCCTGCGCAGGAAGTAGAGGTTGATGAAAGCCAGTGCGACGTTCATGGCGACCATCGGCCAGATCTGGAGCAGGGCGTTGAAGGTGGTGAGGACGACTGAGGCGATGAGGTTGACCAGCCGGAACCTCAGCACCCGCGTCTGCAGCAGCGAGAAGATGAGCAGCGCCGAGCCGGCCCAACCAAGGGCGTCGAGCCAGTCCACGGCGGGACTACTCCAGGCCCAGGCTGAAGGCGGCCTCGAGGTCGTGCCGGGAGTAGGTACGGAAGGCGATGTGCGTCTCGGTCTCCCGAACCCCGGGAACCTTGTTCAGCTGGTCGGCCACGACCGCAGCCACGTCGTCGTGCTCCTTGACGCGCACCAGTGCGATCAGGTCGATCTGCCCGGTGACCGAGTACACCTCGCTCACGCCGTCGAGCGCGGCGATGGCCTCGGCGACCTCGGGGATGCTCGCGACGTCGGCCTTGACGAAGACGATGGCGGTGATCATGAGCGCAACCTACCGGAAGCCCGCTGGTGCCACCGCGCCGAATGCGGCAAAAGCCGGGTGTGCTGAGCCTGGTCCGGCGACACTGGGACCGTGCCGCTCAGAACGACAGAACCCGACTCCGCCGCAGCCTTGGACGGCCCCCTTGCCTCCGCTCGTGGCCTGATGGACGATCCGGGCGTCGTTCGGATGTTCAGGTGGATGAGCGCGGGCATGCTCGTGCTGCTCGGCGCGGCCACCTACGCGCTTGCCGCCGTACGGGCGGCGCTGCCGATCTCCGACCCGGACACCTGGTGGCACCTCGCGATAGGTCAGCGGTTCCTGGACGGGACGTCGCTGCGCCACCCTGGCCCGCTGTCGTACTTCGGGACCGAGGACTGGAGGCCGCGCGACTGGCTCACCCAGACCGCTGCGGCCCAGCTCGAGGCCTGGTTCGGGCTCGCGGGCGTCGCCTGGCTCTACGGACTCGGCCTGGTCGTGTTCGTGCTCGTCGTCTACCGCGTCTGCCGCGCCAGGACGTCCTACCTCGCGGCAACCGTCGCCACGGCGGTCTGCCTGGTCGCGTCGATGACCAGCCTCACCCCGCGCCCGCAGCTGGCCAGCTTCGTGCTCCTGGCGGTGACCGTCGGCGCCTTGCTGAGCACCGCCTCCGACCTGAAGCCACGCTGGTGGCTAGCACTCCTCACCGGGATCTGGGCGTGCGCCCACGGAATGTGGTTCCTCAGTCCGCTGCTCCAAGGCGTTGTCCTGGTGGGGCTGCTGTTAGACCGTCGGCTGGACCGACGTCAGGCTGCGCGGCTCCTCGGCCTCCTCGGAGCAACCCTGGTGGCCGTGGCCTTGACCCCGAACGGGGGCTACCTCCTGCAGCGGCCCCTGGGGACGAGCCTGGCCATCGCCGAGTACATCCAGGAGTACCAGCCGCCGACCGTGGCCTCGCTGTACTACGCGCTGACCCTGGCCATGCTCGGCCTGACCTTGCTGACCTGGGTCCGAACGGCCCGGCCGGAGTGGGTGCACGTCGCGCTCTTGGTGGTGGCGGCCGGCTTCGCCGTCCAGATGCAGCGGACGATCACCATCGGCGTAGTCATCGTGACGCCGCTGTTCGCCCAGGCCGTCGATGCTTGGGTCCGGCGGGTCGACCTGAGCGTGCCGAAGGTCGTTGAACGGGCGCTGGTCTATGGTGGCGCGGTCGCCGCGCTGGTCGCTGTCGGGCTGGCCGTGCCCTCGACCGCGAATGAGCCGAGCAGCAAGCTGCCGGTTGCCTTCGACGCCCAGCTCGCCCAGCTCCCGGCCGCAGCCGTGCTCTACAACGAGCTGAGCGACGGGGGGTACCTGACCTGGCGCCACCCGGGCCTTCGCATCGTCGAGGACGGGCTCAGTGACCAGTACTCCACCGACTGGCACCTCGACTACTTTTCCTCGGGAGAGCTCAGGCCGGGATGGCAGGACTTCCTGCGGCGTACGGACGCCAGCTATGCCCTGCTCGAGAAGGACCACCCTCTCGGCCAGGCGTTGGAGCTCGGTGGCTGGACAGTCACCGCTCAAGACCCCCACCGGGTTCTACTGAGGGCTCCGGGAGCCCCATAGCTCATCGACCGGGCTGGTGCACTGTGGGTGAGGACCTGCGCTCGTCGAACGGCACCAGGGACGCACGGGACTCGTTGACCGCGTCGTGAAGCTTGAGGTGCTTGTGCGCACCTGCCACGGGGCAGCTCCACTCGCCCTCGACGTGCACCAAGCGGACGCCATCGGCCTCGAGCCAGCGCAGGATGCGCTCGGTCTCCTCAGCGGTCGCGGCAGGGGTAGGGCCGGGCTGCGCGACGACGGTTTCGGCGCTCGCCCTGAGCTGGGTAACCCACTGGCCGGCATCAGCGCCCGCAGGGATGCGACCCGCCGCGGCCAGCCGCCCGTGGCGCACGACGTGGACTGCCCAAGAGTCGTCCTCCTTGCGGGCGGCAACCACCTCCGTGCAGCGGGTCAGGGCCTTGAGTCGCTGGGTCCGAGCCGCGCCGCGCAGGAACGAGGCGAGCCTGTCCCGGATGGACCCGGCCTCCTCGAAGCGCTCCGTCAGCGCCAACGCGGTCATCCGCCGGGTGATCGATCCGATCACCGGATCGGGCGAGGCGACGAGTGTCTCGCGCAGTGAATCCACGACGTCGACGTACGCCTCGTGCGACACGCTCTGGTTGCAGGGCGAGAGGCAGCGGCCCATCTCGGCCAGCACGCAGGCGGACTGCTGCGGGAGCCGGGGCATGCGGCCGGTGCACTGGCGGATCGGGAAGGTGTCGTGCAGGGCCGCCATCGCCCGCTCGGCGGCACGCTTGGAGCTGAACGGTCCGACGTACTCGGCGCCGTCATCGAGCACCTTCTTGACCAGCGAGAGACGGGCCCAGGGCTCCACGGTCAGCTTCACGAAGTGCACCCGCTCGGGAAACCGCGACCGCCGGTTGTACCGGGGCTTGTGCTCGGCGATGAGCCGCAGCTCGCGCACCTCGGCCTCGAGTGGTGTCGCGCACTCGATGCCTGTCACGGACCGGGCCAGTCCGACCATCTCACCCATCCGGGACCGGGTCTCCGAGGCGGTGAAGTAGCTACGGACCCTCGTACGCAGGTCACGCGAGGTGCCGATGTACAGCGCCCTGCCCTGGTCATCGAGGAAGAGGTAGACACCAGGGGCGTGCGGCAGCGCTTCGGCCAGGTGTCGCTTCTTGCGCTGGGCGGTGGTGACTCGGGACGTATAGGTCCGCAACTCCTCCAGCGTGTGCACTCCGACGTTGCCGACGCGCTCGATCAGCCCGTGCAGCACGTCGACGGTCGCGCGGGCATCCTCCAGGGCACGGTGGTTGGGGGTGGTCCTGGAGCGGAAGACCACGGCCAGTGAGCTGAGCTTGCAGTTCGGCGACTCGTCCCGGGTGACCAGCCGGCGGGCGAGCAGGGCCGTGTCGATCACTTCGAAGGCGGGCCAGGGTCGCTGTTGCTGCTGCGCGAAGTGCTTGAGGAACCCGATGTCGAACGGCGCGTTGTGGGCGACCAGCACGCTCCCGGCCGCGAACTCGAGGAACTGGGGGAGGACCTGCTCGATCGGTGGAGCCCCGGCAACCATCGAGTCGGTGATTCCGGTGAGGACGGCGATGAAGGCCGGGATGGACTGGTGCGGGTTGACCAGCGTCTGGAACTCGCCGAGGACCTCGCCGCCACGGACCTTCACGGCTCCGATCTCGGTGATCATCGACCCGGCCTGAGCGGACCCCCCGGTGGTCTCGAGGTCGACGACGCAGAACGACACGTCGCTGAGCGACCGGCCCAGCTCGTCGAAGCTGCGCTGCTCCTCCCAGTGCGGGCCGGTGGTCCTCGTACTGCTCATGCTTGTGACGCTAGATGTGGGCACCGACAGATCCGTTGCGCCACGCGCGGATAGTCTGGAGTGAGGCGTGACCAGCGCCGCGCCGAGCGTTGATCCGCACCAAGTCTTGATCGAGGAGTTGCCGTGGCCCACTCTCTGCCCGAGGCATCCACCCGCTGGCGGTGTGGCGGTTGCGGCAACCTGACCCGGTTCGACGTCACCCGCAGCACGCGTGCCACCGAGTACTGGCACTTCGACCTGGCTGGTGACTACCGGGTCGAGGAGACTGTCGCCGACTACGACAACGTCGAGACCGTCACCTGCCGCTGGTGCGGCCGGAGCGACGCGATCGAGCTCGTGTCGCGAGCGGAAGCAGACGCGGCCACGTCGTGACGGCCAGCGAGCAGGCAGCCGCCGAGCCCGCAGAGCCTGCGGGTCCGCTGCCTGACGCCGTTCGGACGCGTGTCATCGCGCTCGCCGCGGAAGCAGTGGCGCGCATCGCCCAGGACGACCTGCCGCCGTCGCTGAAGAAGGTCGCGTCGTTCGCGCCGACACGCAGGGCTCGGCTGGCAGGCAACCAGATCGCGGCGGTGCTCGAGACCGACGAGGGGTTCCGTGACCGCGTTGCCCTCCAGGTACGGGCGCACCACGAGGCCCTGGCCGACGCGCTTGCGGCCGGCACCACCCCACCCGCGGCCGACCCGGTCGAGCTGGCTGCGGCCGCGTACCTGCTCCGCACCACCGGCTGGCTGGACCGGGTGGCGGCCGCGGTGGATGCCGTGGACGCCGAGCAGGCGACCGCTACAGGCAAGAAGGTCAGCCAGGAGCTGGACCGTCTGCAGCGGCAGCTCGCCGAGTCCAACAGCGAGCTCGAGCAGACCCGGACCAGGCTTCGCGACCAGGTGGCGTCCCTCAAGGCCGAGAACGCAGACCTTCGCCGCAAGCTGGGTGACGCGCGCAACCAGCTCAGGGGAGCCCAGGAGGCCGCGGCCACCGGCGCCGACCGGGTGGCCGCCGCTGAGGCCCAGGGCGACCAGCTGGCAGCTGCCGCCGACTCCGAGGCGCGCAGGCTGAGGTCGCGGATCGAGCAGCTGGAGAAGGAGACGTCGGGTGCGCGCCGCACTGAGCGAGCGGGCCGCGACTCCGAGGTGCGCCGGACCCGGCTTCTGCTCGACACCGTGATCGACGCGGCCCAGGGTCTTCGCCGCGAGCTGGCCCTACCGACGGTCGAGGGGCTGCCGGCTGACGAGGTTGCCGCCGACGTGGCCGAGAGGGGAGAGCGCACGCCGTCTGGCCACGGCTCGCTGCCGGTCGACGACCCGGCGATGCTCGACCAGCTCGTCCAGCTTCCGCGCACTCATCTGATCATCGACGGTTACAACGTCACCAAGAGCGCCTGGCCAAGCCTGTCCTTGGAGAAGCAGCGTGACGTGCTCCTGTCGGGGCTGGGCCCGCTCGCCGCGCGTACCGGAGCCGAGGTGACAGTCGTCTTCGACGCCGCCGACACCACGGACCGGCCCCTGGTGAAGACCCCACGCGGGGTCCGAGTGCTCTTCAGCCCGGCTGGCGTCATCGCCGACGACGTCATCCGGGACCTCGTCGCGGTCGAGCCACGGGGCCGTCCACTGCTGGTGGTGACCAGCGACCAGGAGGTCGTTCGGGACGTCGAGGCGGCCGGCGCCCGCGTCGTGGGGTCCGCCGGTCTGAGCCGGCTCATCGCCCGCGTCTGAGGCCGGTTCGGCCCCGGCCCGGCCAAACTGTCGGTGATCGCTGCGAGAGTCACTTCTAACCGATGTGGAGGTGAAACATGAGCGTGACCATCGACTGCGACACCTGCGTGGTGAGAGGCCTCGCCTGCCACGACTGCGTGGTAACCGTGCTGCTCGGCCCACCGCCGGAGCTGGGTTTCGACGACGAGGAGGCACGCGCGTTGTCGGTCCTGGCCGACTCCGGTCTGGTCCCTCCGCTGCGAATGGTGGAGGCGGTGGACGGTCCGGACGTCGCCTCTGCCTGAGCGGGGCGAGGGAGTCGTGTGACTCGTGTGACTCTTGTTACCTCTGGGGCGAGATTTCTCCCCACATCGCAAGATGCCTCGTGAATCGCCGCGCGAACTTTTGCGCCTTGGCACAGGTTTCTTTAGCCTTGGTGACTTCGGTGTCCGTTCCAGCTGACCGGGAGGGTCTGCTCGGATACCGGCGTCTAATCCGAACCGGCTGCCTCTCGACCCGAAAGCGGGGGGCCTCAGGTGAGGAACCGGGGAACCACTCCTTGGGGTGAATCGCCCGCCTGCTGGCAGCCACTCGCTGCCGGTGAGCATGCGTAGGGTTACTTTGCCGCCCGAACCCGTCAGCTCACCCGGTCGACGTTGAGACAAAGGAGCATCACCGCTCGTGATTGCCGGCCTGAACCGGGTTGCCGCAGCACTGACCGCCCTGTGCCTTACTGCCCTCGGCGGCTCCGTACTCGTCGCGTCGCCCTCGAACGCGGCCCCGAGCATCAGCGACGTCCGCACCAAGGTCGACCGGCTCTACCACGAGGCCGAGCAGGCGTCCGAGCGTTCCAACGACGCCCAGATCCAGCTGAGGGCAGTCAAGGCCCGACTGGCTGCACTGCGGGCCGACCTTGGCCGCGAGCAGCGTGCCTTCGACGAGGTGCGCGACCAGGTCGCGGCAACCTATGTCGCCCAGTACCAGAGCCAGGGGCTGTCTACCACCGGCCAGGTGCTGCTCTCCAACGACCCGGACAGCTTCCTCTCGCAGCTGCAGACCGTGTCGGCGTACAACCAGCGCCAGGGCGAGGTTCTGAACAGCTTCGGTACGCAGGCAAAGCGCCTGGATCTGCGCAACCAGGCCGCCCAGCGCGAGGTCGACGCCATCGCCAAGATCGAGAAGGCCCTGGCGGCAGACCAGGCTGTGATCGACAAGAAGGCGGCTGAAGCCAAGGCCCTGCTCGGAGAGCTCGAGGCCGACCAGCGTGAACGGATGCTCGCAGCCAGCCGCGCCGGAATGCGCGTCCCGCTTTCCGACGTACCCGCCTCCGGCCGGGCTCGGGCCGCGGTCGCCTACGCGCTGGCACAGGTCGGCGACGCGTACTCCTGGGGCGGGACCGGTCCGAACGCCTACGACTGCTCCGGCCTGACGATGATGGCCTGGGCTCAGGCTGGGGTCGGACTGCCGCACTCCTCGGGCGCCCAGCGCGGGTACGGCGTACCTGTCCCGGCCTCCAACCTTCAGCCAGGGGACCTGGTCTTCTACTACAGCCCGATCAGCCACGTCGGCATGTACATCGGCAACGGCATGATCGTGCATGCGGCGCGTCCTGGTGCCGGAGTCCGTATCGACCCGCTGTACTCCATGCCGTTCGTCGGGGCCAGTCGCCCTGGCTGATCTTCCGACCTCTGCGAAGGCCGGTCGCCCACGTTGGTGGGTGGCCGGCCTCGTTGCATGTGTTGCGGCGGTTGCGGCCTGGCTGGTCCTCTACGACGGGGCCCAGGAGGCGAAGCTCCCTTCAGACGGAGCCGCCACCGACTCGCAGGCGCAACGCGAGGAGCGCCTGGTGCTTTTGCTGGACCGGCTCAGCGACGAGCTCGGGCAGGGCAGCATCGAGGAGCTCGCCGCCCCCGCCGGTGCCGACCAGTTGAAGAAGATCGACGGCAACATCGCGCGTATCGGGTTCAGCTCGCTGGAGCTTCGGTACGTCGCCCCGGCCGAGCAGACCGGGCCGCAGCTGGCCAGTGCCGACACCTGGGTGGCTGCGGTGCAGGTCATCTGGCGGTTCCGGAAGTACGACGCCGCCGCCTCCTCCCTCGAGGTGCCGATCATCGTGGTGGACGACGGCTCCCGGGCCAGGTTCGACGGCATCTCAAGGGCGCAACCCGACGACCGGGTTCCGCTCTGGCTGCTCGAGCGGCTGTCGGTTCGCAGGAGCGCCCGCACCCTGATCCTTGCCACCGACCGCTCGCAGCTGCCGGAGCTCGACCGGCTGGCCAAGGTCGCCGTCCCGACCGTGCAGAAGGTGCTTCCCGAGTGGACTGGCTCCCTGGTGGTCGAGGTGCCTTCGAGCCAGCAGGTGCTTGATCTCGCACTCGGGTCGAACGAGGCAACCACCGAGCAGCTGGCGGGCGTCACCACGACCGTCGACGGTTCGGTGGCGCGCGGGGGAGCGACCCACGTCCTGCTCAACCCCGACGTGTTCGGCAGCCTCGGTCCGCGGGCCTCGCAGATCGTAGTGAGCCATGAGGCGACCCACGTAGCCACCGACGCTGCCGTCTCGGCGATGCCGCAATGGCTCTCGGAGGGCTTCGCAGACTACGTGGCACTGCGCGACCTCGACCTGCCCGTCTCGGTCTCGGCCGGCCAGATCCTCGCCGAGGTGCGCAAGAGCGGCGCCCCGAAGAAGCTGCCCACCTCGGCGGACTTCTCGGGGGAGAACACGGCGCTCGGAGCGTCGTACGAGTCGGCCTGGCTGGCTTGCCGCCTCCTCGCCCAGACGTACGGCGAGCAGCGCCTGGTGGCGTTCTACGACCGGGCCGACCAGGACAGCGGCACGCGCACGGCGTTCCGTCGCGTCCTGGGTACGACCGAGGCGGCCTTCACCCGCTCATGGAAGTCTTACCTGGCCGGGCTAGCCTCGGGCTCGTGACAGGACTGGCTCGCCGCCCAGCAGTAGCGATGCTGGTGCTCTCCGCGGCTGCCTTCGTGGTGCTGTACACGGTTCTGGTCCCCTGGGACTGGCTGCCCGGCGGCTCCCTGAGGGACGTGCCCGCCGGGGAGGTCTTCACGACTGCGCAGATCGACCGGGCGGAGGACTACGCCTGGCTGGTCCGCCGGTTGGCCTGGGCGAGCTACGGGATCTCCCTGCTGGTCGCCTGCCTGCTCGGCTTCACCAGGCTGGGGGCACGGCTCGTCGGCGGGCTCCCGCCCCGGCTGAGACTCCCGCTGGGCGTGCTGGCCCTGCTGGTGATCGGCCAGCTGGTGACGCTCCCCTTCGGCCTGCTGATCCGGCGCCAGAACCTCCGGTACGGGCTCACCCGGCAGTCGATCGGCGGATGGGTCCGCGACGACGTCACGGCGTTGCTGGTCTCGTGGGTGGCCACCACCCTCGGACTGGCTCTGCTGGTCTGGCTGGCCCGCCGTACGCCGCGGTGGTGGTTCGCCTGGGCAGGCACAGCAGCTGCGGTCCTCACCTTCGCCCTGAGCTTCCTGTACCCGGTCGTCGTGGAGCCGCTGTTCAACAGCTTCAGCTCGATGCAAGCCGGACCGCTCAAGCAGTCCATTCTCGAACTGGCCGAGCGGGAAGGGGTGCCCGTCGACGACGTCCTGGTCGCGGACGCGTCCCGCCGTACGACGACCCTGAACGCCTACGTCTCCGGCTTCGGACACACCCGCCGCGTGGTCCTCTACGACAACCTGCTCGCCGACCTCACCCCGGACCAGGTCCGGGTCGTCGTGGCGCACGAGCTCGGGCACGCCAAACACCACGACGTCCTGGTCGGGACGGCGATGGGCGCGGTGGGGTCGCTGGTCGGTGTGTCGCTGCTCGCCCTCCTGCTCGAGCTCAAGGCGCTGCGCCGCCGGGCCGGTGTCGACGGCGCCTCGGATCCTCGAGTCGCTCCGCTCGCGCTCGCCCTGTTCGTGCTCGGAGCTTTGGTGGCAGCTCCTGTCCAGAACGCCGCTAGCCGTGCGGTCGAGGCTCGGGCCGACCGGGAGTCGCTCGCCGCCACCGAGGACGTCGAGACGTTCGTGTCGCTGCATCGCGAGCTGGCCCTGACCTCGCTCTCGGACCCGACGCCGCCGCGGCTCACCCACCTCTGGTTCGGCAGTCATCCGACGACACTGCAGCGAATCGGGCTGGCAGAGGCGATGCGACGGTGAGGACGCTCTTCGTCACCAACGACTTCCCGCCACGACGTGGCGGGATCGAGACCTTCGTCCGCTCGCTGTGCGACGAGCTGCCAGCCGACGAGGTGGTCGTGTACACCTCGTCGATGCCAGGAGACCGCGCGTACGACGCCGCACAGCCCTTCCGGGTGCACCGCGACCCGACCACCATGCTGCTCCCCACGCCTGCGGTGGCGCGGCGGGTACGCCGGGTGCTGGTCGAGGAGGGCTGCGACCGGGTGGTCTTCGGGGCAGCGGCACCGCTGGGCCTGCTCGCCCGCTCACTGCGCGCGGCCGGTGCCGGACGGCTCACCGCGATCACCCACGGTCATGAGGTCTGGTGGGCCAGGATCCCCGGCTCACGCCAGCTGCTGCGCCGCATCGCCGACGATGTCGACGACGTGACCTATGTCAGCCAGTGGTGCCGGGAGCGGATCGCGAAGGCGCTTTCCGTCGAAGGCAGAGCCAAGCTCCGTCCGCTGGTCCCGACCGTGGACCGTCACCGGTTCCGGCCGGGAGCCGGTGGCCCCCTGGTCAGGCAGCGGCTCGGCATCGCGGCCGACGCGCCGGTGGTCGTGTGCGTGGCCAGGATGGTACGACGCAAGGGGCAGGACACCTTGGTACGAGCCTGGCCCGACGTACAGTCCGAGCATCCGGGCGCGATCCTGCTATTGGTCGGTGACGGGCCCGACCGCACCCGGCTGGAGCGGCTGGTGCGTCGCCGGCAGCTCGCCGGGCAGGTCGTCTTCGCCGGCTCGGTGGACCCCGCTGACGTCCCGGCGTACCTCGATGCGGGCGATGTGTTCGCGATGCCGTGCCGCAGCCGCCGGTGGGGGCTTGAGGCCGAGGCGTTCGGCATCGTCTATCTCGAGGCAGCCGCGGTCGGGCTGCCGGTCGTAGGTGGAGCCAGTGGCGGGGCGCCTGAGGCGGTGGCCCTGGCCCGTCGCAGCTACGGTGCGACGAGCAGCACGGTCCCCTCGTCCTCGCCGAGCTGACGCCAGCCGAGCTCGCCCTGCAGCGCCTCAGCCAGCCGCCGGTCATCCACGGCGAGCAGAGCCGCCGTGACGCCGGTGTCCGTGACGAACTTCTGCCAGCCGGGGCGCAGCTCCAAGGTCTGGATATAGGCGCGCAGATGTTCGACCCGGTAGGCCTCCGCGAGGCCGTCCACGACCGGCTCCAGCCTGGGATGTCGCCACTCCAACCAGCCACCGAGGGTCCAGGTGTTCAGGATCGCGGTGCCGTCGGGGAGCGCCGTCAGCTGCGGGTCTAACGCAAGGGGCACGTTCGCCGGCTCGTCGGCCGTGGTCCCGACGATGCCGGCCAGGACCGCGAGACACCCCGTGACGGTCGTGGCCACCCAGAGTCGCTCCGTTCGGATCACAGGTGCCCGGTCGCCCAGAAGCTCTTGCAGGCGGCTGGCGAGCACCGGAGCCAGCAGCACTCCGGCCAGCGCCACCGTCCGGGCAGAGGCGACCAGCCAGACCGCAGCCATCGCCACCAGGGCGAGCTCTACCCAGGTCGGGCGGCGGCGCAGGAACATCACGGCGAGAAAGGCGAGCAGGGCGATCGCGATCAGCACCGGCCCGTCTTGCCACGAGGCCTGCTGCCACTCGGTGATCATCGAGCGCCGCACTCCGACGGCGAACGGCGCTCCGAGCAGCCGCGGCCCAGCCGGGGTCAGAGCCGCGACGAGCAGGCTGGCCACCGGCACGAGGGCCGCCCTGACGATGGCCGAGACGGGATGGCTGCGCTCCAAGGCCATGGCCAGGACGACACCGATGCCGACCAGCACGGCGGTGAACCACATCCCGTGACACATCGCCCAGACCCACGTCAGCGGGACCAGCAGCCACGGGGGACGTCCGCTCTCGGCGGAGTTCAGCCAGGCGCCGACCGTGAGCGCGAGGAGCGCGAAGCTGATGATCTGCGGGCGAGGCGAGAGACTGGCGGTCGCCACCCCCACCGCCAGCCCGGTCGCCAGTACGGCGGGCAGGAGGGAGGCTCGTCGGCGGCAGACGACGAACACGCTGAGCACGAAGCCGACCAGCCCAGCGCCGTACAGCCATGCGACGCCGGGCAGGCCGACGTGCTGCTCGACCCAGCTGGCGGCAACCTCAGGTAGCCATTGCGTCGGCGCCCAGCGCACGGTGGCGAAGGTCGAGAGCTGGTCGGGGTGCAGGAGGGACCAGCCGTGCCGGAACTCGTTCCCCAGGCGCAGATGCCACCACACGTCGGGGTCCTCCAGCGGGAGGGCCGCGGCAAGGGTGAGTCGAAGCAGGATGACGCTGAGCACCACCAGGGGGAGCCACTTGCGTACCAGCTCGGTCATGGCCAGGAGTATCGCGTGCCCAGCGCTGCCTGGGGCGCGTTTCCCGGTCCCGAGCCATGCTTCTTGACACAATCACGCGGTGCGCCCATCCCGGTCCTGGTACGCCGCAGTGCTGCTCGCTGCGGTCTGTGCGGGAACCCTCGTCCTCAACCAGGCGAGCGTGACCGCGGTGCTGGGCTATGCGACCTACCTCGGGCTCGCGGTACTGCTGCCGGGCACCATCGTGTGGAACCTGGTGATGAGCCGCGTCGAACGTGCCGGCGGACACGACGCCTCGCGCCGTTCGAGGTTGGAGGACCTGGTCTGCGGCGCCAGCCTCGGCTACACCCTCGAGCTGGGTTCCTACGCGGTCGCGCGGTCGCTCGACCTGCCGGTCGCCTACCTCGTCGTTCCCGGGGCAGTCGTCGTGGCCTGGCTCGCTCTGGCCCGCCCGTGGAGATCGCGACTGTCGGTGCGGCCCGGCTGGGGGACGGGGCCGTCCTGGGTCCTCGGCGCTGCTCTCTCCTATGCCGTGGTCTGGCTCGGGGTCCGGGTTCTCTCGGCGATGCCGCTGCGGCCCGGCGGCGTGTTCCCCGATGTCGACGACTCGTTCCAGCTCGCCCTGGTCGGTGAGCTCCGTCATCACTTCCCGGGAACCTACCCCTACGTCCCCGACGAGCCCCTGGCGTACCAGTTCTTCTACCACCTGCACGCGGCTGCCAGCACCTGGGCGACGGGACTGTCGCCGCTGGAGGTGATGGCGCGCTTCGACCCGCTGGTCTTCACGCTGCTGGCGGTCGGCGGTGCGGCCTGCGTCGCCCGGCGGCTGACCGGCAGGCCGTGGGCGGGGGTGCTGGCCGCAGTGACGCTGACGCTGGTGGGCAGCTTCGACGTCAGCGGGCTCTTCCGGGGGCAGGCGGGGGTCGAGGACCGGCTGCTGTCCAACCTGCTGGTGCATGCACCCACGCAAGCGATGGCTTTCGCGCTGGTCACGCCGCTGGCGCTGCTGGCGCTGGAAGCGGTCCGACCCGGGGGGAGGCTGCCGGTCTCGGGCTGGGTGACGTTCTTCGTGCTGGCGGTGGTGATGACGGGCGTCAAGGTCACCTTCGTTCCGATGCTCCTGGCAGGGCTGGCCGCAACGGCGATCCTGCTGGTGCTGGCGGGAGAGCGGCGTCAGGCCCGGGTCGCCGCGAGCGCGACGGGGGTCTGCCTTGCCGCGCTCGTCGTCTGTCTGGCAGTCCTGTACCGGGGGCAGAGCCGCGGCCTGGCCTTCGACCCGCTCGACGTCGCCGTCCACTACGCCGGCTACTACCAGCTAGGAACCTCCGGCTGGTTCACGCGGGCTTATGTGGTGCTCTCGGTGATCGTCGGGGTCTTGGTGCCCGTGGCGGGCCTGGCAGGGCTGCTCGTCGCGCGGGTGCGCTCGGACCCGCGGGTGTGGCTGCTGGTCGGTACCGGGGCGTCAGGGCTGGCCGCGCTCACTCTGCTCGGGCACCCCGGGATGAGCCAGCGGTACTTCCTTTACTCGTCGGCCTGGTTCCTGGCCGTCGCCTCCGCGTGGGGTCTGAGCGTGCTCTTCCCGCCGGGGGAGCGGCGATCGGACTACCGCAGGAACCTCGGCTACGCCGTCGTCGCGGGCCTGGGCCTGTTCGCCGTCCGGCTCGTCGCCGAGCCGCATAGCGCGGTGCGTATGACGGCAGCAGGGGAGGTGGAGGTGCGGTCGGGCCTGCCCGGGGTGCTCGACGTACCCATCGTCCTGGCCCTGGTGCTCTGCTTCCTGGCTGTGGCTGCGGTCAGGCGGGACCCGGCCCGGCCGCCACAGTTCCCCCGAGCCCTGGTCGTCACCCTCGTGGGCCTTGGCCTGGCTCGCTCGATCGCCTTCGCAGCCGGAGACCACCCAGCCGCGGTCCCGCCGCAGACCACGGTCCCACCGGGCGGCGTCGAGGCAGCCGCCTGGCTCCGCGACCATACCGGCACCGACGACGTCGTGATCACGAACGCGCACTGTCTTCCGGTCCTCAAGGCCGGGGTTGAGCGCTGCGACAACCGGCACTTCTGGATGTCAGCGTTGAGCGAGCGGCGGTTCCTCCTCGAAGGGTGGGGCTACGTCGAAGGTGACGGGTGGGAGCAGTTCGCTCCCTACGACACCGACCCCGCGCTGCTGGACAGCAACGACGCGCTGTTCACCGCCCCGTCTGCTGAGGCGGCGTCCGGCTTCGCGCGGCTCTACGGGGTCCGGTGGATGCTCGCTGACCTGAGTGAGGGCGTCGACCTCGAGGGGCTCGGTGCCACCAGGGGAGTGCAGGTGGTCCTGGTCAACGGCGGGTTCGCCGTACTGGCGATCGATCCGGGGTGAGCCAGGACGCGAAGCAAGGCGCCGGGAGACCCGACGCCCTGCTTGTACTGCTTGTGGTCAGCTGCAGTCAGTGGTGCTGGAGCTGTTGCCGCCGCTGTTGATCGCGGAACAGGTCTTGGTGAACGCGCCGTTGATCAGCTTGCCGAGGGCGAACACGATGATGACGATGACCGCGGCGATCGCGGCCACGAGCAGGCCATACTCCACGGCGGAGGCGCCCTTCTCGTTCTTGCGGTTGACGAGGCGTTGCATGAGCTTGAGCATGTGCATACTCCGTTGGTTGGTTCGCCACTCTGGCGGGATTGGCTCCGAGAATTATGGGCAGGCAGACCCTGAGGTCTGCTGGTCGGTCCACTGGTCGCACGCACCCTTGAACATGCCGATCGTCGGACCGCCCAGGGTGAAGACCATGATCACGATCACCGCAGCGATCGCTGCGATGAGCAGGCCGTACTCCACGGCGGAGGCGCCGATCTCGCTGCGTTTGCGTGCCATGGCCGGGCTCCCATCGTTGGCTGTGGCTACGCCGAGGGCGTCAGTGTGACGCCCTCGGCGTACTTCCACGAGATCTCCAGGATCAGGAGCAGGTGGTGGTGCTGGAGCTGTTGCCGCCGCTGTTGATCGCGGAACAGGTCTTGGTGAACGCGCCGTTCACGAGCTTGCCGAGGGCGAAGACGATGATGACGATGACCGCGGCGATCGCAGCTACGAGCAGGCCGTACTCCACTGCGGAGGCGCCCTTCTCGTCCTTGCGGTTCACCAGGCGCTGCATGAGCTGAAGCATGGTGTTTTCTCCCAATGTGTCGTTGGGGCTCGCAGTGATCCCCGTAGTGTTGCCAATCCTGCGGCACGTCACATATGGGGCACATCGGAAGAACGTCGGAACTAAGCTGACCGATCGGTTGACCACGGGCGTCGCTCATGTAGGCCGTCCGGGTCATTCCTGGGCGTTTCCGAGTCAGAGGGGCTGCTCACCTGATAGAAGGCCACTGCGGATGGCGATCATGATCGCCTGCGCGCGGTTGGCGGCGCCGAGCTTCTCATAGATCTTCGAGATGTGCGTCTTGGCGGTGGACTCGCTGACGAACAGCTGCCGCGCGATCGCCGACACGCCCAGGCCCTCCGCGAGCAGCCCGAGCACCTCGGTCTCGCGTGGGGAGAGCTGTGGACCGGTCGGGGACATCTTCCGCCGCATCGCGTCGGCCAGGTCGGCCGCGGTGAAGGAGCGGGGGGAGACGGTGGCATGCCGGGCCGCAGCGACCACGTCGTCTGCGGGGGCGTCCTTGGCGACGAAGGCCGACGCGCCGGCCTCCAGCGCACCGAAGAGCTGCTCGTCCCCGGCGTACATCGTCAGGACCACGATGCCCACTTCTCCGTCGGAGGCTCGGAGCGTCCGGACCAGGTCGAGGCCGGTGCCGTCAGGCAGCCGGATGTCGGTGACTACCACGGCGGGCTTCAGGGAGATCGCGAGGTCAAGGCCTTCCTTGACCGAGCCGGCTTCACCGACCACGGAGAAGTCCTCGTGGCGGCCGAAGGCTCGGGCCAGGCCCTGGCGGATCAGGTCGTGGTCGTCGACCAGAAGTACGGTGTTGACCTTGCCCTCAGACATACACGCTCTCTCCGGACGTTCAGGGTCCCGCGGGCGGAGTGCCGCCGACTGTCACCGCGACTGTAGTCCCTGTGGGACGTCCATTGCTCTCATGGCCGCGGATGTCGAGCGACGCGCTGATGCGCTCGGCCCGTTCGCGCATGATCTTCAGGCCGTAGGAGTCGGCCCGGCCTGTGCCCAGACCGGCTCCATCGTCCTTCACGGTGATCGCGGCGTAGGGCGGGTGGACCCGGCAGTCGACCCAGAGGTTGCGAGCGGCCGAGTGTTTGCGCGCATTGGTGATCGCCTCCTGCGCGATGCGCAACAGCTCCGTCTCGACCTCGCTGCGCAACCGCGTGGGTGCTTCGTCGAGAGTGAGGTGGACCGTCATCCCGGACCGGGCACCGATGGAACGGACATAGTCTGACAGCGCCGCGCCCAGTCCCGCGGAGGGGCTGATCTCCGAACGGAGGTCGAAGATGGACAGGCGCAGCTCGTTGACCACTCGGCTGATCTCCGCCCGTAGCTTGTCGAGCTTCAGCCGCTGGCCCTCCTCCATCGCGGTGGAGGCGAGGTCGTCCACGACGTACCCCAAGGAGGCGATCTCCTGGGCCACGCCGTCGTGGATCTCCCGAGCGAGGCGCTGACGCTCCTCCATCGTGGCCAGCGAGCGCACCTCGTCGAAGGTGAGGGCAGTGTCGATGCGCAGAGCATGGTCGTCCAGCTCGCGCATGAGCGCCTGCATCGCCTTGGGAGCCGCGATCTCCGGGGCGTCGGCAAGGACCAGCCCGATCATCCGATTGCCGACGCGCAGAGGCAGGGCGAACCGGTGCCTGCGGCTGGCCAGGCCGGACGCCTGTACGGCGTGCGTGGGCTCCATCTCCGCCCAGCACGCGTCGACTACGGGCCCGTCGGGCATCAGGGCCTCCTTGGCGCTGGCACCTCGGTAGCCCAACGGTGCGAGTACCCCGCCTTCGGTCCGGATGAAGACCGCCGCGTGGGTGTCCTGCAGGTGCTGGTGGACGACCACGAGCAACTGGGAGCACATCGAGACCGTGTCGAGGCCGGACGAGAGCCGCCGGGCAACCGTTCGCAGCTGGGTCAGCAGCCGCCGGGCGGACTCGTAGTTCGGGTCGACCTCGGGGCTCCCCGGATAGCGGACCTGACGAGCCCAAGCGCCCAGTGCGCCGACCCCGAGACTGGTCATCAGCCAGGGCGCGATGTCTCCCGACTGCGCGGAGAGCTCGGCGAACCCGCCGGAGAGCACGAGCAGCAGGCTCATCGCCGAGATCTCGGTTGCCACCACAGCAACCACGGGCCAGATGCCAGCGCTCACCCCGGCGATGAAGGCCGGGATGACCAGGTAGGGGAGCAGGACGAAGCCGTTGGGCAGCGCGAAGGCGATCACCAGCGAGACCAGAGCAGCCTCGGTCAGCGCGATCCATCCCTCGGGAAGCCTCGAGGTGAGGTCCGCGGCGACCGCGGTCGCGCTGATCGCGGCGAGCAGGATGGTCGCTTGCAGTGACTGGGTGTCGCGCAGCGTCTCGCGCAGAGCAAGGCTGAGGCCAAGGATTGCGGCAAGGCAGAAGACCCGGGTCGCGAGTGACAGCCTGCCCATACCCTGCAGGCCCCCTCTCAGATGCGACCGTTGAACGCTTGCATGATTCCGATCCCCGCCGGGCCGAGAACGGCAATGAAGAGACAAGGCAGGATACAGAAGATCAGGGGGATAAGGATCTTGACCGCGACCTTTTGGGCCTGCTCCTCGGCCCGCTGGCGACGCTTTGTCCTGATCTCACGGGACTGGACGCGGAGCACCTGGGCGATCGGGATGCCGAGCGCGTCCGCTTGGACCATCGACGACACGAAGCCCCTGAGCTCGGGGACGTGGGTCCGGTCGCCCAGAGCGCGCATCGCGGCGGCACGACCGAGCCCGATCTGCATCTCCTGCAGAACGCGGGCGAACTCGTCGGCGAGCGGACCCTCGGTGTTGCGGGCCACCTGGGCCAGCGCCGCGTCGAAGCCGAGGCCGGACTCCACCGAGATGGTCAGCAGGTCGAGTGCGTCGGGCAGGGCCCGGCGCATCTTGTCCGTGCGGTCATACCCGAGCTGGTACAGGTACAGGTTCGGGCTCATGTAGCCGACCACTGCAGCCGCAACACAGATGACGAGCATCGGCGCGAGCCCAAAACCGAGCAGCACTGCGAAGAGCAGGCTCAGCGCCAGGCCGATCGCGAAGCCGACGAACTTCAGCGAGGTGACTCGGTCGATCGTCCAGCCTGGAGGGTTACCGGCAACCTCGAGGCGGTGTCTGACCCGGATCGCGTGGTCGGTAGGGGTCAGCTTCTTCCCGAAGTTCAGGAAGCGGTCGACGGCAGGGCCCAGGACCCGCTCGTTGAACGACGGTTCCAGCTCACGGCGCAGCTCGGCCGGTGCCGCGGAGAACGCCTCGATGACGGCCAGCGACTTGCTGACCCCACGGGACTCGGTGGTGAAAACCCCCACTGCGGTCAGCGTCAGGAAGATGGCTCCGAAGATGCCACCGACTCCGAGCACAAGCATGATTGTCTGCATCAGACGTCCACCTTCACGAGCTTCTTCATCCACAGCACGCCGGTGATCTCCAGGCAGACCATGACGAAGAGCATGGCCCAGCCGATCCGCTCGGTGTACAGCGGCTTGAGGTAGGTCGGGTTGGCAACGACCAGATAGGCGATGAAGGCCGGCGGGAGTCCTCCGAGGATCCAGACCGACAGCCGTCCTTCAGCGGACAGGGTCAGGACCTGACGTTCGAGATACTCGCGTTCGCGGATGGTCTCGGCGACCTTGTTCAGAAGCTCAGCCAGGTTCCCGCCGACCTCCCGCTGGATCCGGATCGCCATGACGACCCACTCGAAGTCCTTCGACTCCATGCGCGACGCGATCCCCGAGAGCGCGTCCTCGATCTCGACGCCGAGCCTGGCCTCGACCAGGGCTCGACGGAACTCGTTGGAGATCGGGTCCGAGCCCTCGCGGACCACGGTGTCGGTCGACTGAGCAAGCGAGAGACCGGCTGACAGCGAGCCAGCCATCAGCTGGAGGGTGTCCGCCAGCTGACGGTTGAAGGCTTTGACCCGGCGCGTCCGCTTGAACCCGAGATAGAACCAAGGGCCGATGCTGCCCAGGATGAGCCCGATGATCATCCAGACGACGGAACCCGAGCCGATCAGGAGACCGGTGGTGCCCAGGCCGACCAGGATGCCAGCATGGAGCAGCAGCCACTCCGCGGGCTTGATCTGCATCCCTGCGGCCTCGAGCCGCTCGCCGAGCGCGGCCTCGATTCCCTTGTTGCTGGCCAGAAGGCTGGCGGCCGCGCCGACGGCCTGCTGGGTCACAGACTGCTGGGGGTCGGAGCTCGACGCGGCGGCGAGGCGCTTGGCGCCCTGGCGGGTGTAGGCCTCGATGCTTCGCTCGACGGCGTCCTGCGTCTGCGTGCCCTTGAGGCCGCCGCCGGCGACCACGATGAGGAACAGGACCGCGACCGCTGCGCCGCCCAGCCCCAGGAACATGACCGACTTGGAGATGGCGAAACCAGTCTCGACGGGAGCGAGGGCCTTGGGGACGGCCGGAGCCTCGGGGGCGTCGGCGAAGCTCACGAACGTGGTGTCGGTGAACGTCTGCGCACCGGCGTTGATCGTGACCGCGATCTCGCCGTCCTCGCCGAGCAGCTCTTCCGGCGGGATCGCGGTGATCAGCACCTGCTGGGCGAGCTGGGCTGCCTCGTCCTCGAAGAGCCCTTCGAGCTGTGCCGGGTCATCGGCGTCCAGGACCGCACCGTCGCCCGCGGTCGCCAGCCGGGCGAGCTTGGCCCGCGCGGTGGCGCCCTGTGAGATCGCGACGACGTCGACCTTCACCTTGTTGGCATCGCGCCCCGAGGAGTTGATCGCCGTGAGAGCCGCGGCGATGGGGGTGCGGGTGCTGTCGGCACCGTCGGAGAGGACCACGACGCTGCGGGCCCCTTCGGTGCCGGTGGCAGCGACCGCCTGCTTGACGCCGTTGTAGAGCTGGGTGCCTCGGGCAAGCTCGAGGTTGTTGACGACCTTCTTGATGCTGGCATGGTCCTGGGTCGGTGGTACCGGGGTCTGTACTGATCCGGCGAAGGTGACCAGGCCCACGTACAGGCCGTCAGGAGCGTCGTCCAAGAAGGTGTTCGCGGCCGCCTTGGCCGCCGCGAACCGGGCGCCGGCCATGCTGTTGGAGACGTCGACCGCGAGCACCGTGGTACGACGCACCTGCTCGCTGGCGTCGGTTGCGGACTCGGCGGAGGCCTGCAGCGTGGTCTTGCCGAACGACACCGCCACTGTGCCCAGGTCGGGAGTGACCCCGCCGGGCAACGAGTACAGGATCTGGAGCTTGCCGTCCGTCTCCTGCACGTGGTCGATACTGCCCTCGGCAGCCTGTGCCGGGGCGGCAAGCGCCAGGGCCGCGACCGCGAGCCCTGAGGCGGCCAGCCTGCCGAGCGCCCGTGCCGGACGCGATGTGCGACGCATTGGTCTCAGCCACCATCCCTTGCAAACAGCATCGGGTCGACGTGGACGTTCGCATGGGCGAGCTTCTCCAGGAACTTGGGTCGCAGGCCGGTGGCCTTGAGGCTGCCCAGGTTGCGGCCGTTCTCGTCGAACCCCATGGTGTGGTCGAAGAGGAAGATGTCCTGAAGGGTGATGACGTCGCCCTCCATCCGTTCCACCTCGGTCACGTGGGTGATGCGGCGTGAGCCGTCCTTGAGACGCGACTGGTGCACGATCAGGTCGACGGCTGAGGCCACCTGTTCGCGAATGGCGCGGATCGGCAGGTCCATGCCTGCCATCAGCACCATCGTCTCGATACGAGCCAGCGTGTCGCGGGGCCCGTTGGAGTGGACCGTACAGATCGAGCCGTCGTGGCCGGTGTTCATGGCCTGCAGCATGTCCAGGGCCGCGGAGTCACGGACCTCACCGACGACGATGCGATCGGGGCGCATGCGCAGCGAGTTCTTCACCAGGTCCCGGATGTCGACGGCGCCCTTGCCCTCGATGTTGGGAGGGCGAGACTCCAGCCTGAGTACGTGGTCCTGGTGCAGCTGGAGCTCGGCTGCGTCCTCGATGGTGATGATCCGCTCGTCGCTGGGGATGAAGGACGAGAGCACGTTGAGGGTCGTGGTCTTACCCGCGCCGGTGCTGCCGGAGACGATGATGTTGAGCTTCCCGCGCACACAGGCACCGAGGAAGTCCGCCGTCCGCTGCGAGTAGCTGCCGAACGCCACCAGGTCATCGCTGGTATACGGGTCGGCGGAGAACTTACGGATGGTGAGCATCGAGCCGTCGATGGCCAGCGGGGGGATCACCGCGTTGACACGGGAACCGTCGGGGAGACGGGCGTCCACCATGGGGCTGGACTCGTCGACGCGGCGGCCGATCCGGGAGACGATCTTGTCGATCGTACGGCGCAGATGCGCCTCGTCGTTGAACCGTCCCTCGACCTTCAGCAGCCGGCCCGCGCGTTCGATCCAGATGTCATCGGCTCCGTTGACCATGACCTCGGTGAGGTCCGGGTCACGCAGGAACGGCTCGATCGGGCCGTAGCCGAGGATGTCGTCGGCGATCTCCTGGGCGATGCGGGTCCGGTCAGCGGGCGTCAGGAGAGTCTCGTCCTCCGACATCGCTTCCTGGAGGGCACTACGAACCATCCGCTCCAGCTCGGACTGGGTCAGGTCCGCGTCGTACAGCTTGGGTCCGAGCTGCTGGAGCAGCCGGTTGTGCACCTTGGCCTTGAGGTCGCGGAACGCGTCGGCCGGCTTGACCTTCTTGTTTCGGTCACCGGGGTTGGTGATCGCGTCATTGGTCGTGACGACGTTGGCCCGGTCGCGAGACGCGGCTGCAAGACGATCGGCGAGACTGCTCATTTCTACCTACCTTGCCTGCGCAGGAGGCCACGCTTGGGCGGGTTCGTGGACCGTGGCGGGGAGCCAGCGTGGATGCCCTCGGCAGCCGAACCGCCGAGCTCGTTGGCGAGCAGCTCGACAGCCAGGCTCACCGGGTGCCTCGGGTTCGAGGACATGATCGGCTCTCCGGAGTTGGTGGCGTTCGCGACCTCCGGAGAGGTCGGGATCGATGCCTGGATCTTCATGTCCAACGTGCTCTCGACCTTCTCCGGCGACAGTCCGACCTTGTCGTCTGCGCGGTTGAGGATGAGCCGTCGTCGCGACTTCGGGAAGTTGAGCAGGTCGAGGGTCTCGGCCGCGATCTTGACGTTCTTGAGCGTGGGCACGTCCAGGGTCGCGACGAGCAACAGGTCGTCGGTCTCGTCGAACGCCTGGAGCACGTGCTCGTCGAACGCGGGCGACGTGTCCACGATGACGTAGTCGAAGTGCTGCTTGAGGATCACCAGGATCCGCGACACCAGCGACGGCGCGATGGAGTCCTTCGCATCTGGCTGGACCGGGGCGACCAGAGCGACGATGCCGTCGCGATGAGGCGTCAGCAGCGGCTCGAGTGACTGGAAGTCGAGGTCCAGCTCGAGGCCCACCGCGTCAGCGATCGTGCGTGCGGGGAAAAGCTGCAACGTGATCGCGATGTCGCCGAAGCCCAGGTCGAGGTCGACCAGGCAGACCTTGCGCTGGTCCCTGGCAGCGAGCGCGATGCCGAGGTTGACGGCAAGGGTGGTCTTGCCCACTCCGCCCTTGGGGGAGAAGACGGTGATCAGCTTGCCGGTGCTCCCGCCGGACGTGGCGCCGCCCGCCGCGCCGGAGAGGGCGCGCCACACCTGCCGGGCGCGCTTGACAGCGTCGCCCAGGCCGGTGAGATCGCGCTCCTCGACCACCTCGCGCATGCCCGAGCGGAGCGCCTCGGCAAGGACACTCGTGTCCACGCGACGACGCAGCAGGATCACACTCGTCGCGGGTCGGGTAACCCTCAGGGTGTCGGCCAGTGCGGCGGCTGCCTCCAGGTCGACGCCCGGGCCGAGCACGACGGCGTACTCCTCGCCCTTGTCGACCAGGTTCCGCTTCAGCTCGTCGAGGCTGCCCACGACTTCGGAGTCCGGTCCCGTGACCGAGGTGAAGAGCTCCGCGTTCGCGGGGTTGCTCTCGACAATGATCGGCATCAGTTCACCGGAACAGGTTGTCGAGTTGGGCAGGCGGGAAGGGTGCTCGCACGACAGAGGTCTTGGTACGTAGGCCGTAGGCCAGCTCGCACGAGGATGCGGCTTGCAGGAGCTTCTGGCCCTGGTCCTGGTCGACGGCGAGCGTGAACAGGGTCTTGGGCAGCTGCTCGGTGGTCGAGGCGCCCGACTGGTCGGTGGTCGTGGTGTTGGTGACCGTGGTCGCCCCGACCGCGATGACAGCCAGCTTCGGGAACAGGGTGTACGTCGCAGAGTCGCACGTGGCGAAGACCGCGACGTCGCTCCCGGGCGAGACGAAGCCCGAGACCCGGCCGGTGTCGGACAGGCTGATCGACATGGCGATCTGCTTGTCCGGGATGGTCAGCAGGGACTGGTCGCCGGGGGACCCGAACTTGCTGGCGATGATCTGCTCGCCGGGGTAGATCGGCGACAGGGCTACCTGGGCGCCGATGTTGCTCACGGTGTTCACCGCTCCGATGAGCACCTGGGAGCGCGGCACATCCTCGAGGTGCAGCTTGCCGGCCTGCATGGCGGCGTTCGCCGTCTCGCCGGGGTCGATCTGCCCGGTGGCCTTGAGCACCTGTACGGGCTCTTGCTTCTCGATCGCCCGGTTGTCAGCGGCGCGCACGTACAAGACCACCATCGAGGTGCCCGCTACTGCGATCAGTGCCGCGACGACCAACAGAACTGTTCTGCGTCCCATGCGAGGTCCCGCTTCTCCCTAGTTGTGCGAGCGGACGGGACTCGTATGCCCCGCTCCATGGCTTAGCCGGATCCATCCCCCGGCCAGCCGAGTTAACATTGGCTCAAAGCGGACACTTGCGTCTCACGAATGCGCGATTTACCTCGCGAATCGGCCATTCGGACGATGCCGGG
This sequence comes from uncultured Actinomycetota bacterium, assembly GCA_963769585.1. Taxonomy (GTDB): domain Bacteria; phylum Actinomycetota; class Actinomycetes; order Propionibacteriales; family Nocardioidaceae; genus SSC3. The sequence goes on along the minus strand of CAVYMJ010000006.1, from coordinate 1,791,532 downwards.
CGTTTGCCATGCTCCTACCGTATGCGCCGAGCGGTCCAGAACCTGGCCCCCTCGGAGCCCCCCGGAGCCCTCAAAGGCCGAACAGGGCCTCGACCTCGGCTCGGAACTCCCGAGCCACGACGGAGCGCTTGAGCTTGAGGCTTGGGGTGAGATGGCCGCCCTCTTCGGTCCAGTCCAGTGGAAGGATCGAGAACTTGCGGACCGACTCGGCCTGGGACACGACCTTGTTGGCCTCGTCGACGGCTGCCTGGACCTCGGCAACCAAGTCTGGGTCGGCGACCAGGTCAGCGATGCTGCCCTTCTTGGTGTGGAGCTCACGCCAGCTGACGAAGGCCTCGGGGTCGATCGTCACCAGCGCGGCGACGAAGGGCTGGCCGTCGCCGACGACCATGCACTGGCTGACCAGGTAGTTTGCCCGGATCCTGTCCTCGAGTACGGCCGGGGCGACGTTCTTGCCGCCGGCGGTGACCAGGATCTCCTTCTTGCGCCCGGTGATCCGAACGAAGCCCTCGTCGTCGATCTCGCCGATGTCTCCGGTGTGGAACCAGCCGTTCCGCAGGACCTCGGCAGTCGCGACCGCGTCGTTCCAGTAGCCGGAGAGCACCTGGCCGCCACGGACGAGGAGCTCGCCGTCCTCGGCTATGCGCACGGTGACACCCTGCAGGGGTCGCCCGACTGTCCCGATCTTGTTGGCCGTCGGAAGGTTCACCGTAATGGCAGCCGTTGTCTCAGTCAGCCCATAGCCTTCGAGCACGGTGATCCCGATGCCACGATAGAAGTGCCCCAGGCGCTCCCCGAGCGGTGCTCCTCCGGAGATCGCGAACCGGCACTGGCCGCCGAGCGCCTCGCGCAGGCGGGCGTAGACGAGCCGGTCGAAGATCGCGTGCTGGCCCCTGAGCAGAGGTCCGGGACGGCCCTTGTCGAGGGCTCTGCTGTAAGTGATGGCGGTGGTCGTCGCCCGGTCGAAGATCGCTCCGCGGCCGTCAGAGGCCGCTCGCTGCGACGCAGTGTTGAAGACCTTCTCGAAGACGCGCGGGACCCCGAGCAGAAAGGTCGGCTTGAAGTCGGCAAGGTCGTCCAGAAGGTTCTTGACGCCCGCGGTGTGGCCGAGCCGGACCCTCGCTTTGACCGCCCCAACCTGCAGGATCCTCGCGAACACGTGGGCCAGCGGGAGGATCAACAGGGTCGAGGCGCCATCGGTGAAGAGCTCGTCCAGCTCATGTACCGCGACTCCGAGCTCGGTCAGGAAGTTCCCGTGCGTGAGCAGACAACCCTTGGGCTTGCCGGTGGTGCCGGAGGTGTAGATGATCGTGGCCGCCGACTCCGGCGCGACCGCTTCCCGGCGTTCCTCGAGGGTCTCGTCGGACACATCGGCACCGAGCGCTGTGAGAACGTCGACGGCGTTGTCGTCGATGGACCAGGTGTGGGTCAGCTCGGGGAGATTCTGGCGTACCGCGTTGACCTTGCTGAGATGGGCGGAGCCTTCCACGACGATGGCCCGGGCACCGGAGTCCGACAGGATCCACTCCAGCTGATCCTGCGACGAGGTCTCGTAGATCGGCACTGTCGCGGCGCCGACGTACCAGATCGCGTAGTCGACCAGCGTCCATTCGTATCGCGTCCGTGACAGCAGAGCGACGCGGTCGCCTTCGCCGACCCCGACTGCCAGCAGCCCTTTGCCGACCCCACGGACCTGGCCGAGGAACTCCGCCGCAGTCACGTCGCGCCAGCCCTGGGTCGTCTTGCGGCTGAAGGCGACCGCCTCTGGGGCCTGGCCGGCGTTGGTCAGGAGGTCGTCGGTCAGGCTGCCCGTCGTGGGCAGCTCGACGCCAAGCGGGCTGCTGAACTCGCGCACGCCTCGAGCCTCCTCCGGTCGCCGTCCATCCGTGGGCAGGACGTTACCGGCCAAGGTCGCGCGCGCGTTACCGGATCAGGTCGAAGTAGGTCAGCTTGGGCAGTGTGACCGTGTTGTTCGGGTCCACGACCATGCTGAGCGAGGCGCCGCCGTTGACCTGGAACGACGTGGCGATGTACTGCGCGTTGTTCAGCGTCTGCCCGCCACCGCCGGTGACGGTGAACGGCGCCGCGTTCGGCGTCATGAAGACACCTACCAGGTGGAGCCCGGACCCACCGGCCATGCTGTAGCTCGGGCTGGCGTTGCCGCCCCAGCTCTCGCTCCAGAAGGCCAGGTCCTCCTGGTCGTCCCAGGCGGCCTGCTTCTGAGCCGGAGTCAGGCCCGAGATATCTACGTCGTACTTGTTCGGTGCCGTCCAGTCGACGACAGTGGCGCCACTACCGCCTCCGCCCATGCTGAGCTGGCCGGTGCCGGTCGAGCCCGCGCAGGGGGTGGTCGTCGGCGGCTGCACGACGCCCGCTGCCGGCAGGCACGCGTCCGCCTTGCCGCCCATCATCACGAGCACGGTGTTGCACGCCTGGAACGTGCCGTTGTTGTTCTTGATGCTGCCAGCGCGCAGGAACAGCTTGGCGCCCTGGCTCTGTGGGGAGTTGGGACACGTCGAGGCGCCGCGGTGATGCATCCGGAACCCTCCGCTGACGTCGAGCGCGTCACCGCTCGAGCCAACGATGTACGCCCTGGTGGTCTCGGGCAGGTTGGTGGTCGCCTGCGAGCCGACGTTTCCGCTGAAGAAGACCGTCTTCGCCGGGATGCTCCCGGTCCCCTTGTAGCTGGAGCAGTCGACGTAGACCGGCTTGTCGGCGGGGAGCGCGCTGATGGCTGCCTGGTTATTGCCCGTGCAGGCGCCGAGAATGGCCCACCCGGCGGAGGTGGCGGCAGCGGCGCTGGTCAGGTTCTGGAAGACGGCATTGGCGCCGGCAACGACGCCGCGAACCCCTGCCAGGTAGCGGTCGTCGACCAGCTGGCGGGTGATCAGGCCCAGCGGCGCGACGGGATGTTTGGCGGCACCCCCGGCACCTGCAGGGTCGGCAGCGGCGCTGCCGTAGACGCGCGAGACTCCGTCGCTCAGGACCCCGGCCGCGACACCCAGACGCGCCGCGTACGACGAGAGGATGCCGTGCTGGCTCAGGTTGGGTGCGGCGTACGCCACGATCGCGTCGTTGGACTTGCCCGAGTAGATCGTCTCGTTCGTCTTGCATCCGGATCCGTCGCTGTCCGCGTGGATGGTTCCGGGCTGCACGAGCGGTGGTGTGGTGCCCGCACCGTAGACGCGGATATAGCTGCTCGTCGTACCGGCTGAGCCGACCGAGAGCACGTTGCACTCGGTGCGGTCCAGGAGGAGCAGTGCGGGAGCCCGGTTCCCGGGGCCCCCTTGAACCCGGCCGACCGAGCGGATGGTCGTGGTGATCTTCGACTTGGTGGCGGCGCTGCCGAGCCCGGGCGCGCGGCGCTGCGCGATGACCACGCTGAGCTGCAGACACATGTCCGCGGTGTCGGTGACCAGGCCTGCGTAACTGTCCTCGGGGAACGCGGCATCCGGCAGTGAGTAGGGAGCCTTCACGGTGACCGTGTAACGCCCATCCGGTGTCGACTGGCTGTACGACGAGAACGTCGAGGAGTCGGTGGTGACGCAGGTCTTGGCCAGCAGGGAGACGTTGGAGCACGCGGTGTACGTCGGAAGTCCGGCCAGGGCCGGCTCGTTCGTGCGCAGATAGCCGAGAGCGTCGCAGACGCCCTTGTAGGCATAGACCTGCCCGTCGTCGCGGTCGAAGCCGCGCATTCCTGCGGAAACCGCGCTGTCGGCCACCGCCTTGTTGATCTGGCGGTCGTACCGAGCCATGCCGAAGTCGAGAACCATTCCCGCGATGACGAGCAGTGCCACCATGCAGAGGCTGAGGATGATCGCGGCGAGACCGCGTTCGTCGCGGCGGCTCATGGGCACGTCTCCGTGTTGCGGAGCTCGAACCGAGCCACAGCGTTCCGTCTGACATAGCCGGCTCTCACCGGTACCACGACGAGGTTGATCTCGAACGGCCTGGCCGACCAGACCCGGACGACGCAGGTGCCCGCGGCAATGTCGGCCGTGCTGACCGCAGGAGCCCGGCTGGCGTCGAGCGGGGGCTGGACCGATCCGTTGCCCTGATGGCACTTGAAACTGCCGGCGAGAGTGCCGTTCCCGACCTTCAGCATGTCAACGCACACCGCTGTGGTCACCGATGTGTCGTCGAACTGGGTCCCCCGGACGCGTGCGATGGTGTCGGTTCCCCACGTGTCCCACTGGGCCGCGGTGAAGGGGAAGGGCGCTCCGCCGGGATGGTCTGTCGCGCCGAAGCGGCTGCCTTCACGCACCGCGTTGGAGAGGCCGATCGCATGGGTGAACGAGATTCCGGCAGTCGTGATCCCGAACAGGAGCATCAGCAGCACCGGAAGGATCAAGGCGAACTCGACGGCGACCGCGCCATCGGAAGAGCGCTGCTGATGGGCATGCCTGCGGTCGGGGCGGCACATGGGCTCTCTCTTTCCTGATGCCTTCCAAGCTCGTGTGTGGGACCCCTCCCGCGCTTGGCCTTGCCAACAGTAGTAAGGATATCGGCCCAATGCTGGCGAAAGCGACAATCCTTCTTAAAGGGTCCTGGCACCTGCTGGCTGGCTCGCCGGCGTGGTCCTGCCGCCAGACGCTGTCCTCGCGTTGGGTAGGCTCGCGACCTGCGATCCCCACCGCAGCAGGAGGCAGGAGGCGAGATGGCCGACCAGACCAGCTCGAGCATCGTCATCGACGCCGACGCCGCCTCGGTCATGGCTGTGATCGCCGACTTCCCGGCATACCCGATCTGGGCCCAGGGGGTCAGTGTCGCCAGCGTCGTGGAACCGGGCCCGGGCGAGGAGCGAGCTCGGCAGGTGTACTTCGAGATCGACGCGACCCCTATCCGGGACTCGTACACGCTCGCGTACGTCTGGCATGGGAACACCTCGGTCACCTGGTCTCTGGCCGAGGGCAAGATGATGAAGGCGATCGACGGGGTCTACGAGCTCGACGAGCGCGGGGACGGCGCCACCGAGGTGACCTACTCGCTCGCGGTCGACCTGGCGATCCCGATGATCGGCATGCTCCGCCGCAAGGCGGAGAAGGTCATCATCGACGCGGCCCTCAAGGGCCTCAAGAAGCGCGTCGAAAGCCTCTGACGGCTTGCGAACCATCCTCTTCACCGGCAAAGGCGGCGTCGGCAAGACCACGGCAGCGGCCGGTACGGCGACGGCGTCGGCGGCCTCGGGCAACAGAACCCTGGTCCTGTCCACCGACGCCGCCCACTCTCTCGCCGACGCCTTCGGCAGGCCCATCGGCGCCGAGCCCACCGAGGTCGCACCGAACCTGTTCGTACAGCAGGTGGACGCGCAGCGCCGCTTCGAGCAGTCCTGGGTCGAGGTGCAACGGTACTTGCTGACCGTCCTCGACGCCGCCGGGGTGGACCGGATCACTGCGGAGGAGCTGACGGTGATCCCGGTTGCCGAGGAGGTACTGGCCCTGCTCGAGGTCCGCACCCACGCGTTGTCGGGCCAGTGGGACGTCCTGGTCGTGGACTGCGCTCCTACGGCAGAGACCCTTCGGCTCCTAGCGCTGCCTGAAGCGCTCGGGTGGTACATGGAGCGCGTCTTCCCGATGCGCGGACGTCTGCTCAAGGCGATCAGCCCCGTGCTCAAGAAGGCCACTGGCGTGCCGCTGCCACACGACAGCGTCTTCGATGCGGTCGAGCGACTGCATGCGGACCTCCAGGAGGTCCACCAGATCCTCACCGGGAAGGACTCCAGCGTCCGGCTCGTGCTGACCCCGGAGACCGTCGTCGTGGCTGAGGCGCGCCGGGCTCTGACGACACTCTGCCTCTTCGGCTTCACGGTCGATGGGGTGGTGGCCAACCGGGTCTTCCCCGACGGGGGCTCGGACGAGTGGAGACAGCAGTGGGTCTCGGCACAGGCGGAGGTCCTTCGCGAGGTGGAGCACTCCTTCGTGGGTCTGCCGATCTGGCGCTCCTCGTACCGTGCCAAGGAGCCGGTCGGGGTCGAGGAGCTGGCCTCGTTCGCCGCAGCGGCCTACGGCGACGACGACCCGCTGGCGCCGCCGCCCGGAGTGGGGCCGATGACCATCACGCGAACACCGCGCGGGGCCACCCTGCGGATCGCACTACCGTTTGCAGTCAGGTCCGACGTCGACCTGGCTCGGCATGGAGACGAGCTCGTGGTGACCGTCGGCTCGTACCGACGGTTGCTGGCGCTGCCCGCCGCCCTGCGCGCACACGAGATCGCCGGAGCCAAGATCGAGGAGGGCGTCTTGAAGGTGCGCTTCCGCTCGGAGGAGACCGATGACTGAAGGAAACGCCGGCGACCCGCCGGGTGGGGTGGGTTCAGTGGCGGAGGAGACCGCGAAGCTGCTGTCCGCCCTTCAGGACTGGGCCAAGGACGCTGGTCAGGAGAACGCCTCGGCGGCCACGCAGGCCGCTACCGGCCTCGCGGACTCGGTGAAGAGCATCAACGACCACCTCGGTCATGGGCCCGACTGCAAGTTCTGCCCGGTCTGCCAAGTGATCAACGTCGTTCGCGAGACCAGCCCCGAGGTCAGGGAGCACCTGGCCGTGGCCGCGAGCTCGCTCTTGCAGGCTGTGCAAGGGATGCTCGCCACCCAGGTTCCCGACCCCGGTCGCGGGCGCCGTTCCGGGCCGGTCGAGAAGATCGACCTCGACGACGAGCCCTGGGACGACGAGAAGTAGCCGTAAGGCCAGTCCAGTCTGGCCAAAACGACCTATCCATCTTAGAACGGCCATATGACCCCTTCTCGGGCGTAGGCTGAGACTGTCATAGCGAACCGCGCGACCTGCCTACTGGCCGCGAAGACGAGCACGGAGGAGGTCTGCCATGCGCCGACTCCTTCGCGGGACTCGGTCGTCCCGGGGGGCTGCGGCGGTCGAGTTCGCCCTCGTCAGCGTGGTGATGTTCCCGATTCTCTTCGGGCTGCTCGACTACGGGTTGTGGTTCAGCGACTCGATCAACTCTCGGTCGGGCGTGCGCGAAGGGGTTCGCCGGTCCGTCGTGCAAGCCGCCCCGTCGCCGGCCTGCGCAGGTGACAGTTCCTACGCCAGCGCCCTGGACAAGATGCGTTGCCAGACCAAGGCCGAGGTTGGTGCGATCTCGGGCAAGACCTATGTGATGGTCAAGACGTCGGCTTCCGGCTGGGTCAAGGGTGAGCCCCTCATCGCCTGCAGCATGATCAAGTCGACCGGGGTCACGGGAATGGTCCCGCTGCCGAAGAAGCGCATCATCTACAGCAAGACGCAGATGTCGATCGAGGAGGACGGCACGAAGCCGTCGGGGGCTAGTGGCACCGGAGTCCAGGCAAGCTCGGACTCCCTCCCCGTGGGCTTCGGCGATGACTGGTCGTGGTGCTCATGACGAGCCGGAACCAGCGCGGGGCGGTCGCGATCGTTGTCGCGGTCTTCGCGGTGGTGGCGATGGCGTTCGCGGCCATGGTCGTGGACCTGGCTCAGGCGCGAGATGTGCGGCGTCAGTCCCAGAATGCCTCCGACGCGTCTGCCCTCGCCGCCGGGAACACGTTGTACCTTGCGGGGCAGACCCCCAACATCGCCGGGGCTGTGGCGGCTGCGAAGGGGTACGCACAGTCGAACTACAACGTGACCGCGGCCGACTGGGACACGTGCAGCGACCCAGGCCATCTTTCGGTCCCTCCCGGTGGGTCACAGTGCATCTCATTCGCGCCGAACCTGACTAAGCCCACGACAGTCAGAGTCGTGGTTCCTGTACGCAAGGTGAACACGCCGTTCGCCACCGCGCTCGGGGTCCGTCAGGTGGGCGTGGGATCGCTGGCACACGCCACCCTCGATCCGGGGGGCGCCTCCCGCTGCGGCCTCTGCGTCATCGGGCGCGGAGTCACCCATGACCTGCAGAACGGCGACGCGACCGTCCATGGCGCGGACATCCACTTCAACGGCAACGTGAACGTCGGCCCCAATGGCCTGGTGGCGACGGACGGCCAGATCACGGTGGAAGGGACCGCCTCGGGTCCCTACGCGAACTACGTCCCTGACCCGAAGACCCACCAGCCGCCGATCTCGGACCCTTTGAGGTCTCTAACACTGCCTCCGTCGATGGCCGGCCTCACAGTGAAGTCCGACCCGTGCGGAAGCGGGGGTGCCCATGGCCCGGGCATCTATGGAGCGGTGAACCTGCGAAACCAGGCCTGCGTGCTTCAGCCCGGTCTCTACGTCATTGCTGGCGGAGGGGGCACCACCTGGGATCTCGCCGGAAACGCGAACACGCGCCTCTCCGGGACCGGGGTGACCCTCTATTTTACCTGCGGCACGCCGGCAGCACCGCGTGCCTGTGCTAGTGGCGAGCAGGGCGCCAACCTGGACTCCTCTGGCAACGGCTTCCTCAGCATCCAGGCCCCGACCACGGGTCCGCTCCAGGGACTTGCGATCGCCTACGACCGCAAGAGCACCTCGATGCTCCGGATGACAGGCAACGGCTCGGACAGCTTCACCGGAACCGTCTACCTTGCCGAGGGCAAGCTGCAGATGAACGGCAACGGCTGTGCTGCCACGTACCACGCGTTGATCGTGGTCAAGGAACTGGAGATGAACGGCAATCCGTCATGTCTCCAGTCGGCATACGCCCAGAACCAAAACGTCCAGGTACCACCGAATGCGCTCCATTTGTCCCGATAAGACCCGCTTCTTCGGCGACGGAGAGCGATGTACGTGGAAGTTACGGGCTATTAGGGGTCAAATCGTGATGGTCCGCTCGGGCCATACCGGTGCGGCCTCTCGCCCGGTACCTTCGAGACACTGCCGGGGAGGGGAAACCGAGCAGAAGGTCGGGGGGCCATGCTGCACTTCATTTCGCACGTCTGTTCGCGAGCACAAATCTCGGGGGGGATCCGCCGGAATCGTCGCACCGAGTCAGGTGCCGCGGCCGTCGAGTTCGCACTCATTCTCGTGCCGTTCTTGGTGATGATCTTCGGGCTCATCCAGTACGGCATCTACTACTACTCTGCCCAGACGGGGTCACATACGGCGAACGCGGCCGTTCGCCAGCTGTCGGTCGGCAACTGCCAGGACGCGAACACGCTGAAGTCCTACGTCGAGCAGGAGCTCGGAGCCGCGGCCAAGAGCGGGACCACGGTGGTCAGCACCACCTACCAGAACGTGGACGGCAGCACGCCGGCGGCACCGCAGTCCCAGAACGTGACCGTCGGGGGCAACGTCAAGCTGACGCTCACCTTCGAGTCCATCAACCTTCACTTCCCGCTGCTGCCGTTCGTCAAGGACGCACGGGTGTCCCGCACGGCTGACGCACGGGTCGAGGACAAGTTCGACGAGGGGTGCAAGCTGTGAAGCGGCGAAGGTCGTCCGAGCGCGGCGCCGTCGCCATCATCTTCGCGCTGTGCACCGTGATGCTCTTCGGGCTTGCCGCTCTGGGTGTCGACCTGGGCAACGCGATGAACCGCAAGAAGCAGGTGCAGACCGATGCCGACCTTGCCGCGCTCGCCGGCGGCGGAGCGCTGCCCGCCCCGAGCACCGTGCCGGCCAGCGGACGACGACATCGTCCAGGCCGTTGCGCAGTACCTCATCTCCAACAGGGTCTCGACTGACACAGGCGCCACGCTGCCGAGCAAGAGCGTCCTGGCCCAGAAGCTTGTGTCGAACGCGCCGAGTGACATCGCGGCGTACGGGCACGTGTACTACGGCTACTTCGATGCGGCGGGCACTTTGGTGCCGAGCAAGAACTACGTCACCGTCACGTCGCCGACCTCGCAGGTCAACTTCGGGCTGGCAACGGTGCTGGGAGCCAAGTCGACCAGGGTGAGCGCTCGGGCCACCGCCGCGGTCAGGTCGATCGGGACAGTGGGTGCGACGCTGCCCTTCTACGCCTACAGCGGTTGTGACTGGGGGCAGCAGGTGATCAGCCACGGAACCGCGAACGCGACCGCACCCGTGCTGTTCGCGCCGACCGACAACAACGGCGTAGTGCTGAACGCCCCCACCACAGCCGCTCCTAACGCCAGTCCGAACCAGGTGGCGCTCAACGACACCTCGACGGTGATCGACCTCTACGGCTCGGGCCTGGCCAAGTCCCCGGCGCCTGCCGACCCGACCAAGCCGGGCATCATCTCAGTCGGCTTCTTCCAGTCGCCCGGGATCCCGCCGATCGAGGTCGCGCCAGGCTCCTTCCTGGCAGGCAGCAACGACAGCCGGATCCAGGTCACTCTGCCTGCGGCGGTCGCCGCGAACGACGGGGTCACCTACTACCTCCGAGTCGCGACGTGGGTCGACGAGAAACCCGGACCGCAGTTCGACTGGCAGAAGCGCTGGTCCGCGGTGTCGGTGAACCTTCCGTACCTCCGGATCGGCAGTGCGACGCTCTTCTGCAACGACGACAAGAGCGCAGGAAACTTCGGCTCGCTGACGATCTTCCGCACCGACAGCAACAACGCCGCGAACAACGGCTGGCTGCCGCTCAACATTGCACGAGGCCTGGACGCGCCGAGTGTCCTGCTGAACAAGTACACGCAGCCGATCAACGCCAACACCTGCGGCAACGGTGACAGCGCCGCCTTCCAGTCCGACGATCCGTCCTCCGGAGTCCACGTGAACTGCGTGGTCACCGACACCGGATTCCCGCAGAACCCGGCATCCGCCGGCTTCGTCACCGGGGTGACCGGGTCGCCGGGCGCGCCAGGACGTCTCACCAGCCCGGCCGCCAAGAGCTCCGGCTGTGGCGGTGCGAACGGCGCCCCGCCGCTGCGTAACTACGGGAACTACACGCTCAACAACGAGATCCTGTCCTGCTACTTCACCGACTCCGCGACGACCGTCTCGCAGGTAGGCAACCAGTCGTACGGCGGTGGCGTGGTGATCTCTCCGGCGATCTACAGCTCACCACGCTTCTTCTACGTTCCGGTGATCAACAGCCAGCCCCAGAACGGCAAGAAGTCCTTCCCGATCGTGGACTTCCGGGCGGCCTTCCTCACCGGGGAGAGCGGCATCGCGTACAAGGGCCATCCGAGCATCGCGGCCTACTACGCCGACGATGCCGAGACCAACGGACTGGTGCTGAGCGGTCACGGCAACAATGTGCAGGTCGAGTCCTTCCGGGTCGCGTTCATCCATCCTGATGCGCTGCCACCGAACGTCGGGGGTGGCACTCCCGAGGAGTACACCGGGACCGGGCCGAAGATCCTGCTGCTCGTTGACTGAAGGAGCGCCGGGTAACGCGGTCGGTCGGGACGGCCGCTCCGGGTGCTCTCCGGCATGATGAGCTGGTGAGCTTTGTCGCCGGGGTCGACGTCGGGGGAACGAAGATCCTCTGCGGTGCGGTCGGCGCTGACGGCACGGTGGTGGCACGAACGCGGGTCGCAACGCCACGATGGCGCGACCCCCGAGGGGCTCTGCGAGGCGATCGCCGCCGCGGTCACGCGGGTAGCCGACGGTGTGAACCTGGTCGGGGTCGGCGTCGGGGTCGCGGCGTATGTCAACGCGGACCGGTCCAAGGCGATGTTCGCGCCACACCTGCCCTTTCGCGACTTCCGGCTCGCCGCGCTGCTCCACGAGCGCATCGGCCTCCCGGTCGTCATCGAGAACGACGCCAACGCGGCGACCTGGGCCGAGCTGCGCTTCGGCGTGGCCCGGGGGGCGAAGGAGGTGGTCGGGGTCACGCTCGGCACCGGCGTCGGCGGCGCGCTGATCGTCGGCGGTCACCTCCACCGAGGCGCCAACGGAATGGGTGGAGAGTTCGGCCACATCCGCGTCGTGCCGGACGGCCGCAGGTGCAACTGCGGGCTGCGCGGTTGCTTCGAGCAGTACGCCAGTGGGACGGCGCTTGCCAGGTACGGGCGTGAGGCGGTCGCCACCAAGGGTCGCGCCGCGGGGATGCTGTTCGACCTCGCCGAGGGCGACGCCGACCGGGTGACTGGCCCGATGGTCAGTGAGGCTGCACTGACCGGGGACCCAGGGGCCCTCGCGGTGTTCACCACTCTCGGGGTTTGGCTCGGTTCCGGGTTGTCCACTCTTGCCTCAGCCCTCGACCCAGAGCTGATCGTGGTCGGCGGGGGACTGGTGGAGGTCAGCGACCTGTACCTGGGCACGGCCCGCGAGGTCTTTGCCGCGACGCTCACCGGCGCGCGCTATCGGCGACTGCCCGAGATTCTCCCGGCGAAGCTCGGCGCTGACGCGGGCTTCCTCGGGGCGGCCGATCTTGCCGCGACGGGCGGTTGAACCAAATGACCGACACCAAGGCACTCAGGGGCCTTGAGTGTCGAGATTGTTTTACCCGAGTTTGCCGTACATGACCGATTTCACCCATTACGCTCACTGGTCATGATGGCCTGGAAGCGAGGGGGCTCACAGCGAGGGGCCGTGGCGGTGGAGGCTGCGCTGGTCACGCCCATGCTGATCATGCTCCTGCTCGGGATCGTGGAGATGACGCTCTTGCTACGCGACCACGTCGCGGTGAGCTCTGCTGTCCGTGCGGGGGCGCGGATCGCCTCCGCCGCCGCGGACGCAGGACCGGGTGTCTGCGAGACCGGTCCCGAAGCGCCGCCGTGCACTCCGACCAGCTCGCCGGCGCTCGCGCAGGCGGCCGCGGACTCGATCCAGCGCGAGGGCTCCGCGATGCCGAAGAACTCGATCGAGTTCATCCTCGTCTACAAGGCCAACGACAAGGGCTACCCGGGGGCCAACGGGGTTTCGGCGATGCCGACCTCCTGCAGCGGCATCGCCAGTTGCGTGCGCTTCGTCTGGCGCGACAGCGCCCAGGCGTTCCGCTACGCCGAAGGTGCCTGGGACTCCAAGAGCATCAACGCGTGCGTGAACGAGTCCGACGCCCTCGGGGTCTACATGAAGGCGCGGCACAAGTTCCTCACTGGAGTCTTCGGTGACGGGATGGATGTCAGGGACCGCACCGTGATGAAGTTCGAGCCGCTACAGGACGACACCTGTAAGCCCGGACGTCCAGCGGCGCACTCGTGAGGCTCCGCGGCCCGAGCGCCGACAGTCACCGCGACGAGCGGGGCTACGTCGCGGTGATCACTGCCGTCTTCATGTCCGCCCTCTGCTTCGGTCTCGCTGCCATCTCCGTCGACGTGGCCAGGTGGTATGCCGAGATGCAGCGCGTGCAGAACGCGGCGGACGCGGCCGCCCTGGCCGGGGTGACCTGGATGCCCCAGGACCTGACCACTGCGACCAGCACCGCGCGCGACGTCAGCGCGCGCAACGGCTACACGAACGGTGGAGCGGTTAGCGTCAACGCCGCGCGCGGTACCAGGCCCAGCGAGCTCAAGGTGACGGTCGCGAGCACCATTCCCAACCTGTTCGGCAAGTTCTTCGGCCAGGGGCAGATCACCATCACCCGGTCCGCCGTCGCCGACTACACCGGTCCCCAGCCGATGGGAAGCCCGTGCAACACCTACGGTAACGAGCCCCCTGGCTACGGTTCGGGGGACGCCGGACCGCCCGGAAGCGTGCTGAGCGTGCCGCCTGGTGCCACCTGCCCCCGCACGCCGGACTTCTGGTTCACCATCCACGGACCTGAGGTGTACAAGACCCAGGGCGACCAGTACATGCCCAGGGTCTGCGGCGGTGCCGAGTCCGGCTGTGCCGGAACCACGAACGACGAGGCCCGACCGGAGGGCTACTTCATGATGGTCCGGGTGCTTCCCGCGAGCGTGGGGACGCCACTGACGGTCCAGCTCTACGACCCTGCTTACGTCCAGACGCAGTCGAACTGCAGCGCCGCGCCGACGCCGACGGGTGACAGTCTCGCGACCATCACCAATCCGTGGACCGACTCGGTCGATGCGCAGCGCCGGTACGCGCGCCACTACAACCCGGTCGTGGTCAGCGGACAGACCGTCCGCTACTGCACCGGCGACGACCGGAACTCAGGCAACCGGCGCGGCAGTGAGACCGCGACGGTGACCTCCTTCGCGCTGCGCGCGCCGAGCCCGGACCTCAACCCGTCCACGGCGGCGCCCATCCCGGGCTGCACGCGCCAGTGGCCCGGGTATGCAACCGTCACCGTCGGGAACCTCACCGGTACCGACCCCAGCTACCTCCCGAACCTCGCGCGGGTCTTTCACCAGTGGGTTCCGCTCTGCACCTTCACCCCGAGTGTCGCGGGGGACTACTACCTCCAGGTGCGCACGAATGTGGCCCTGGGCGGCAGCCTGAACAGCACCTGCGGTACCGGCGCCTCTCCGGGGGCCTGCAGCGGCAGCTACGCGCCCGCCGACGTCACGACCAGCCCGGTCACCCAGCAGACCGGAGACAACGCGTCGGTCCTGGGCAATGGCAGCAACCGGTTCTCGGTGCGGGTGACCGGGGCTCCAGCCGCCTCGGTCTCGGTCTCGGCGTACGGCCGGATGCCGATGTTCGCCAACTCCGACCAGAGCACGACGCTGTTCAACCTGATCAGAGTCTTGCCGGGTGCCCGCGGCAAGTCGATCATCTTCAACTTCTTCGACGTGGGGGACGCGGCCGCGGGCTCGGGAGCGACGGTGTCGGTGTTGAGGCCCACCGAGGCCACCGGCGACAACTTGAGCAACTGCAGGGCCAGCGGCTTCCTCACCGCCACGCTCGCTAACTGTTCCATCTCCGGGATCCGGAGCAGCTCGGGCTGGAACGGCCAGAGCGAGTCGATCATCGTGCCGGTGCCGAACAACTACAGCTGCAACTACAGCAGCCCTGGCGGGTGCTGGTTCCGGGTCCAGGTCGCCTTCCCCGCCGGCAGCGCGGTGACGGACGCGACAACATGGACGGCGACTATCTCCGGTGACCCGGTACGCCTGATCGAGTGAGCGCCTAGCTGCGGTAGCCCGGCACCAGCTCGACGGCGAGCTGCTCCAGGAACAGCCCGACGTCGGTGACGATCCCGCGTGCCTGCGAGGACCCGCGGTCGGCCAGCTTGGTCACCGTGGCCGGGTTGATATCCACGCAGACCAGGGGGACCGAGGCCGGCAGGATGTTGCCGGTCGCGACCGAGTGCAGCATGGTCGCGACCATGAGGCAGAAGCCGACACCGGCGATCTGGCCGCGCATCGCCCGCTGACCGTCGATCACGTCGGTGTGTACGTCGGGCAGGGGCCCGTCGTCGCGTACGGACCCGACCAGCACGAACTGCTTCCCGTGCGTGACCAGGGCATGCATGATCCCGCTGGTGAGGACCCCCTGCTCCACCGCGGCACCGATCGAGCCAGCCTTGCGGATCGTGTTGATGGCCCGGATGTGGTGCTCGTGACCGTGCTCGACACCCCGCCCCATAGCCAGGTCGATGCCCAGCGAGGTGCCGTACAACGCGGACTCGATGTCATGGGTCGCCAGGGCGTTGCCGGCGAAGAGCACGTCGACGTACCCAGCCTTGACCAGGGCCACCATCGCCGGCGCGGCACCGGTGTGCACCACCCCGGGGCCGCCCACCCAGAGGACCTTGAGCCCCGCCGCCTTCGCTTCGCGCATCCCGTCGGCCACCTGACGGACCAGGACAGCCTGGGGCTTCTCGCTGGAGACGTCGGACTCCATGAAGCCGAACGAGCCGGAGCTCTTGTCCGGGAGCGGCACGATCACCTTGATCCCGGAGGCTCCGGTCACGACGGTCATGCCGGCCTTCACGTCGGCCATCGGCAGGGTGTAGACGCGGTTGCCCTCCACCACCAGGCCGCAGTCCATCTCGGGGTTGTCGACGGTGACCCACTTCCCCGCCAGCCTCACCCGTGTCTCGAGGTTGGTGGTGGAGTAGAAGCCGTCGGGGAAGACGCCGTCGACCTCGACCTCGGCGGTGGTGGCCTCACCGGGGTCGACCTGGTTGACTCCCCGGGTCTGCAGCCGCATCAGAAGCCGCTGCAGAGCCTCGTCGTCGTCGGCGGTGACGGTGATGGTCGCCTGCGAGGGGTCCTGTGAGTCATGGCCGACGTCGAACTTGTCGATGACGTAGTCGCCGCCGTACTCACGGATGTCGTCCAGGACCCGCGACAGGATGCCGCTGTCCATCAGATGGCCGGAGATCTCGACCGTCTCGCTCGTCTGCACCGCACTCCCTCTCGTGACGCTGGGTAGGGCGACCCTACAGAACTGCTCCGTCGTCTCCGGGCCAGTGGTCGTCGTCGCGGCGCATGGTCGCCACCAGGTAGACGAAGCCGCCGACGAAACCCACCACCATCAGGAAGGCCAACCAGTCGGGAGGGGTCAGCGAGAAGAGCACCAGCAGCAGCATCACCACCGGCGCGCCGAGCAGCCCGCCCCAGGCGAGCAGGCGGGTCGGCTCCGGTACGTCCAGCGGTGGTGGTTCGGGCGGGACGAAGTGGCCCTCGTCGTCCCAGGTTGCCTCGGTCTGCAGGGGGTCGTCGGAGACCCCGCTCCAGCCCCGAGCCTGGAAGCGCTCGGCCAGCCCCTCGGGGGTCGGGGGCGGGGTGATCTCGGCCGGCCGGTCGCCGTACGCCTCGACGATCTTCGCGAACTCGGTCTCGACGTCCAAAGCAGGACCCTCGCCGGGCTCGTCCTCGCTGTCGCGCGGGATCTTGTCGGGGTCCTCGGTCATGTGGCGGTGACCCTGGCGAGGAAGGCGAGCGACTCGTCGAAGATGCGCTGCTGGTCGTTGTCGAGGGTCGCGACGTGGTAGCTGTTCTCCAGGCGTACCTCGGTCAGGTCACGCGAGGAGACGGTGCTGCGGATGACCTGCGCGGACGAGGGGTCGACCACGTGGTCGACCGTCGAGGTCATCATCAGAAGCGGCTGGGTGACGTCGGGCAGGTCCGTGCGGAGGCTCTTGTAGCCCTGCAGCATCGAGTGCAGCGCCTTCAGCGGCGTACGCGAGTAGCCGTGCTCGTCGACACCTGGCTTCTTGATGTCGCTGGCGATCCCGGGCATGGCCGGGATGACGTACTTGAGGACCGGGACCAGTTTGACGTCGAGTCGGGCGATGGTGACCGCGGGGTTGACCACCATCACGCCCGCGATTTCGCGGCCACGCTCGGCCGCCAGTTTCAGCACCAGTCCGCCGCCCATGGAGAGCCCGGCCACGACCACCTGGTCGCACTCGGCGCGGAGCTTGTCGAAGGCGAGCCCGATCTCGGCGCACCAGTCCTGCCAGCGCCGGGTGTTGAGGTCCTGCCAGCGAGTTCCGTGGCCGGGAAGGAGCGGCACCGAGACTCCGTAGCCATGGCCGGCGAGGAACTCGCCCCACGGTCGCATGGACGCCGTGCTGCCGGTGAAGCCATGGGACAGCAGGACGCCCACACGCTGGCCGTCGGCGAGCGGCTCGGCCGGCGCGTGAAAGGGTTCGTCGTGCTGGTCGATCTGCACGGGCACTCCTGGCTGGCGCGGGTGGTTGAATGGCTGCGAGATGCGGCCCCTGAATCGTCGCACGAGTCACCAAGCGCGGCTAGGGTTGGGCCACGCGTCGGCCCCCACGGACAGGAAGTTCTCAGTTGTTCTACTGGTTCCTCAAGCTGATCGCCCTCGGGCCGATCCTGAGGCTGGTGTTCCGGCCGCAGGCGGAGGGACTGGAGAACGTTCCCACCGACGGCCCGGCGATCCTCGCGAGCAACCACCTCTCGTACGCCGACTGGCTCTTCATGCCGCTCACGCTCCCGCGACGGGTCAGCTTCGTGGCCAAGGCGGAGTACTTCACGACCCCGGGGATCAAGGGGTGGCTGCAGAAGACGTTCTTCTCCGGGTCGGGCCAGATCCCGATCGACAGGTCCGGAGCCGATGCCGCCCAGGGGGCGCTCATCTCGGCCAAGCGGGTGCTCGACAAGGGCGAGCTCTTCGGTATCTACCCCGAAGGCACCCGCTCCCACGACGGCAAGCTGTACCGGGGCAAGACCGGCGTGGCCAGGCTGGCCCTGGAGACCCGGGTCCCGGTCATCCCGGTAGCGGTCATCGGCACCGACGTGGTGGCGCCGCCGGGGAAGAAGTTCGGCTCGTTCACACGTCCCAAGGTGCGCTTCGGCAAGCCGCTCGACTTCGCCCGCTACGAGGGCCTCGAGGACGACCGCTACATCCTGCGGTCAATCACCGACGAGATCATGTACGAGATCATGCAGCTCTCCGGCCAGGAGTACGTCGACCAGTACGCCGCCCGCGCGAAGGCCCTGGACAAGGAGCGGGAGAAGGAGCGCGAGACCCAGGACGAAGCGGCGCCCGACCGCCAGGCTTCGTGACGCCACGGTGAGAGAGCTCGAACGGCCGCGGTGGCTCCCGCCGCGGGCCGCTTCGGACCTGGTCACCACCGCGCTGTTCCGGGCGCTCGCGGTGCTGCGCATCGTGGTGATGACCTACGCGGTGGTCAAGATCGTCGATCGCAGTGACCAGTACGAACGGCCCTGGGCTGCCTGGAGCGTTGCCGGGGTCATCATCGGCTGGACCGCACTGATGACCTGGGCCTACGACGAGCCCAGACGGCGCCGCCTCCCGTTGTACGCCGTCGACCTGGCCGTGGCGACCGGGCTGGTGCTCACCACGCCGTACATCAACAGCCCCGAGATGCAGGACCGGTTCGCCTCGCATCTGCCGAGCTTCTGGGTGATGGCTGCTGTGCTCGCCTGGGCGGTGGGTCGCGGCTGGGCCGAGGGGATGGTCGCAGCAGGGGTGGTCTCGCTGGCCGACGTGTCCGTCAAGGAGTCGGTCAACAGCACCACCGGGGGCAACATCTTCCTGCTCCTGCTTGCTGCGGGGATGGTCGGCTACACCGCCTCGATGCTGCGTGACGCCGCAGAGCTACGCGCCGACGCCGAGCGCCAGGCAGCCGCCACCGCGGAACGCTCTCGGCTTGCCCGGGTGGTCCACGACGGCACGCTTCAGGTACTGGCCCTGGTGCAGCGCCGTGGGCTCGAGGCAGGCGGTGACTTCGCCGAGCTGGCCAGGATGGCGAGCGAACAGGAAGCCGCTCTGCGCTCCCTGGTCCAGCGGTCAGCGCGGGCGCAGCCGCAACGTGGGCGCAAGGACGTGGTCGCCTCGCTGGAGGTCCTGCACTCCGGGTCGGTGACCTTCGCAGCCCCGGGTTCGCCGGTGGAGCTCCCGGTTCATCAAGTTGACGAGCTGACCGCGGTGGTCCGGGCCTGCCTGGACAACATCGTGCGCCACGTCGGCGAGGGAGCCCCGGCCTGGGTGCTGATCGAGGATCTCTCGGACCGTGTGGTGGTCACTGTGCGCGACGAGGGCCCTGGGATTCCGGGCGGGCGCCTCGAGGAGGCAGCCTCGCAGGGCCGGCTCGGCGTCGTTGAGTCCATCCAGGGTCGGATGGCCGACCTCGGCGGGACCGCTCGGCTGGTGACCGGACCGGGACGTGGCGCCGAGTGGGAGCTCACCGTCCCTCGATGACCCCTACGATCCTGGTGTGACGATCCACGGGGAGCACCCCTTTGCCGATCCTGACCTCGACCCGGTGCGCCGGTTCCGGGGCCGGCTGGGCGGTCGGGTCACCCTGTGGACCGCAGGCGACGGCCAGAACCGTGCCGGCCTGACCGTCTCCTCGATGCTGGTTGCGGCAGGAGACCCCGCCGAGGTGGTGGCCCTGCTCGACCCCGACTCGGACCTGGCCGCGGTCCTCGACGAGACCGGCCACGCCGTCGTTCAGCTGCTGGACTGGCGACACCGCGACCTGGCCGACATGTTCGCCGGCCTCACCCCGGCCCCTGGTGGGGCGTTCAGCCAGACCAGCTGGAGCCAGACCCGCTGGGGTCCGGTCCTGGCCGACGCCGGCGTGTGGGCAGGGCTGAGCCTGGACGCCTCGCGGTCCCCACGGAGCTCCGACGTCGGATGGTCGTGGTTGGTCACCGGGACGGTCCAGACGCTGACCGTGGGGGACGAGTCCGAGCCGCTGCTCCACCGCCGCGGCCGCTACGAGCGGTCGTGACCGGCCGACCGCCCCCGCGGTGGGACGACCTGGCCGCGAAGCGGGCTCGGCTAGCCACTCACTCGGGTAGCGTCTGGCCCCATGAGTGACCCGGCACCCGTCACCGTCATGGTGGTCGACGACCACCCGATGTGGCGCGATGCGGTGGCCCGCGACCTGGCTGACTCGGGGTTCGACGTGGTCGCGACGGCGGCGACGGGAACCGAGGCCATTACCCGCGCCCGGGCGACCCGCCCGGACGTCGTGGTCCTCGACCTGAACATCCCGCCCCCGAGTGGGGTCGAGGTGACCGCAGCGCTGATGTCGGAGGACCAACAGCCGCGCGTGCTGGTGCTCTCCGCGTCCGGTGAGCAGATCGACGTGCTCGAGGCGGTCAAGGCGGGGGCGACGGGCTACCTGGTGAAGTCGGCCTCGCGTGACGAGCTGACCGACGCCGTACGCCGGGTGGCGGCGGGGGACACGGTCTTCACGCCCGGTCTCGCCGGGTTGGTCCTGGGAGAGTACCGCCGGCTGTCGGACGAGCCCTCTGGGACCGGGGACCGGGACCTTCCACGGCTCACCGAGCGCGAGACCGAGGTGCTTCGGCTGGTCGCCAAGGGGCTCTCCTACAAGCAGATCGCCGAGCGACTGGTGCTGTCACACCGCACCGTGCAGAACCACGTCCAGAACACGCTGGGCAAGCTGCAGCTGCACAACCGGGTGCAGCTCGTCCGGTACGCCATCGAACAGGGCCTCGACGAGGAGCTGTGAGCCTCGCCGACGTCGCCTACCAGCTCTACGGCCTGCCGCCGGGGGAGTTCACCAAGGCGCGTGATGCAGCGGCCCGGACCTCGCGCGCGGACGACCGCGGCCTCGCGGACGAGATCAAGGCGCTCCGGAAGCCGTCCGTGGCGGCCTGGGCGGTCAACCTCCTGGTGAGGTCGCGGCCGTCCCTGCTGGACGAGGTACTGGCCCTGGGTGTCTCCCTGCGTCAGGCCCAGGCAGGCCTGCAAGGTGACCAGTTGCGCGCCCTGAGCAAGCAGCGGCGCCAGCTCGTCACAGCGGTCGTCGGCGACGTGCGAGCCCTGGCAACCTCAGCCGGCGTCACGCTGACCGAGACCGTCTCGCGCCAGATCGAGGACACTCTCTCGGCCGCCATGGTCGACGAGGCCGCGGCGGCAGCGGTGCACTCGGGGATGCTGACCGAGGCGCTCGCCTCCACGGGCGTCGGCTCACTGTCCCTCGGGTCCGTGGTCGGTGTGGTCCCGGGCCGGCTACGGGTGGTTCCGGAGTCCGCCGAGGACCAGCGCGACCGCGCGGCGGAGCTGCTCGAGCAGGCCTCGGCCCTGCTGGCCGACGCGGAGGCACGGCTCGAGAAGGCCGCCAAGCGGAGGGCCAAGCGAGAGGCCAGGACACTTCAGCTGCAGGCGGAGCTCGACGAGGTACGCCGGCGAGCCGCCGAGCTCGAGCATGCGGTGGACGAGGCTGCTGACGAGCTGGAGGAGGCCGAGGAGAGACACGCCCGGGCGTTGGCGCTACGCGAGGACGCGAAGCGCGCCGCGGTCGAGGCCGCGAAAATCGTCGCTAGCAAGGGGTGAGCAGCAGCCGGCTCGCCATCCCGACGCTCCCGGCCAGGCTGTCGGAGAAGAAGCGCTTGAGGATCGTCGTGTCGCGCAAGGACCAGAGCGTCTCAGCCGTCGCCCAGGCCACGTCGCGCGCCTTGTCGATGTTCCACGAGGAGACCAGGTGCACGATCGGTCCCACCTCGTCGTCGACTCGGGACCCGATCTCGCTGAGGAACGACCGGCGGACGTCCGACTCGACGTCGGACAGCAGGTCGTTGACCGTGTCGTAGTCCCGCCGTACCGAGCGTTGGCGGGGCGAGAGCCCCATGGCCTGGCACGTACTGACGACGGCGAGCGGGAGATCGTGCTCGATGTGGGTGTTCATGCCGGAGAGCGCGAACTGGATGGGCAGCACCCCCCGGCGCTGCCGGCCCTCGAACAGCGGAGCCCAGGCCTTGGGCCAGCCCCCGTGACCAGCGTCGTAGGCGTCCAGGTACAGGCGCGCGAACCGTACGTCGAGCTCGGCCATGAACTCGGGGTCGGAGAAGACCTGCGCGCCTGCCAACGCGGTCGCAACCCGTTCGGTGACCGTGAGGTACATCCGGTTGAACACCGCGACACCGTCGGCCGCCGGAAGCTCATTGTCTATTGCCCGCAGCCGGGCGATCACGTCAGCAACGTCCATGGGACCAGCCTGCCCGCTGCAGCCGTCCTACGCCCAGCCCTTGGAGCGTTCGACCGCCTCGCGCCACTTGGCGTGGGCGGCGTCGGCGCTGGCCCGGTCGCCCTGTGGCTCGAAGCGATGGTCGAGGGCCCAGGTCTCCCGCAGCTCGTCGGTCGACTTCCAGACGCCGGTGCCCAGGCCGGCAAGGAACGCCGCGCCCAGACCGGTCGTCTCGACGATCGTGGGGCGCTCGACCGCGACACCGAGCTGGTCGGCCTGGAGCTGGCACAGGAGGTTGTTGGCACTGGCACCACCGTCGACGGCCAGCGAGGTCAGCACCGGCATCGTCTCGAGCACGTCGCGGACCTCGAAGGTGATCGCCTCCAGGGTGGCCCGGACCAGATGCGCGCGCGTGGTGCCGCGGGTGATCCCGATGATCAGTCCTCGGGCGCGCGGATCCCAGTCCGGTGCGCCCAGACCGGTCAGCGCCGGGACGAACACCACGCCCTCGCTGGAGGGGACGGTCGAGGCGATAGCGGCGGTCTCTGCGGCCGACCCGACGATCTGCAGACCGTCGCGCAGCCATTGCACGGCCGCACCGGTGACGAAGATGGCTCCCTCGACTGCGTAGGTCGTCTCTCCCTCCGGTGACCTCCACGCGGCCGTCGAGAGCAGCCCGGCGTCGGAGCGGACCACCTCGGAGCCGGTGTTGGTCAGGATGAAGGACCCGGTGCCGTAGGTGCACTTGGTCTCGCCGACCGCGAAGCAGGACTGGCCGAACAGGGCTGACTGCTGGTCGCCGGCGATTCCTGCGATCGGGAGCTCCAAGCCGAGGAACGACGCCGGATCGGTGGTGGCCAGGTGGCCCCAGGAGGGCACGATCTCGGGCAGAGCCGAGGTGGGTACGCCGAAGAGTGAGCAGAGCTCCTCGGACCACTGACCCGAGACGAGGTCGAAGAGCAGGGTGCGCGAGGCGTTGGAGACATCGGTGATGTGCCAGGTCCCTCGGGTCATCCTCGCGATCAGGTAGGAGTCGACCGTGCCGATCGCGTACCGGCCGGACTCGACCAGGGACCACATGTTCGGTTCGTTCTCGGCGAGCCAGCTGAGCTTCGTGCCGGAGAAGTAGGGGTCCAGGCGCAGCCCGGTCAGCTCGGCCACCCGCGGCTCGTGGCCGGCTTCGCGCAGGGCGGTGCACAGGTCAGCGGTCCGCCGGTCCTGCCACACGATCGCGCGGCGCGGCGAGCCGAGGGTGTCGCGGTCCCACAGGGTGATCGTCTCGCGCTGGTTGGTGATCCCGACCGCCCGCAGGTCCGCCGCGTGGCCCGGCCAGGCCGCCAGGCAGGCGCGGGTGGCCTCCAAGGTGGCCTGCCAGATCTCCTCGGGAGAGTGCTCCACCCACCCGGGCTGGGGAAAGTGCTGCGCGAACTCCTGGTACCCCTTGGCTGCGATGGTCCCTTCCGCCGAGACGACCAGCGCGGTGACACCCGTGGTACCTGCGTCGATGGCGAGCACAGTCATGATGCAGACAGTAAGGGATTGGTCATCTTGGGGCGCAGCGCCCACGGACCGGGGCGGACACACTGGGGGGATGACGACCCTCACGGCCGGTGATGCGGACCGCATCACCGGACTCGACGCTACGGCGCAGGCCGGCCTGGTGCGGGCAGGGGAGCTGAGCGCCGCGGACCTGCTCGAGGCGGCCATCGACCGCATCGAGCGGCTCGACCCAGCGCTGAATGCCGTCGTGATCACGGCGTACGACGCTGCCCGCAAGGCGGTCGCCGACGGGCTCCCGGCCGGACCGTTCACCGGGGTGCCCTACCTGCTCAAGGATCTCGGAATCGAGGCCAAGGGCATGCCGCTCCATGAGGGTTCGAGGTACCTGAGGGGCTATGTCTCCGCCCGGGACAGCACGCTCGTGACCCGGCTCCGTGCGGCCGGCCTCGTGTTGGCCGGACGTACCGGCGCCTGCGAGTTCGGCATGAAGCCGACCGTGGAGACGCGCGTCCACGGCGCGACGCGCAACCCCTGGGACCTGACTCGGACCACAGGCGGCTCCAGCGGGGGATCGGCCGCGGCCGTCGCGAGCGCGATGGTGCCGATGGCCGGGGGCAACGACGCGGGCGGTTCGATCCGGATCCCGGCCTCGGCGTGTGGCGTCTTCGGGCTCAAGCCGACGCGCGCGCGCAACCCCTATGGGCCCCACTACGGGGACGTCTTCGGGGGCGTCTGCGCCGAGCACGCTCTCACGCGTAGCGTGCGGGACAGTGCTGCCCTGCTCGACGCGACCCAGGGACCCGACCTGGGCGACCCGTACGCCGCGCCACCGCCGCGACGCCCGTACGCACAGGAGGTCGGGGTCCCGCCGGGGAGGCTGCGCATCGCGTTCACCTCCACGCCGGCGGACGGCCGACACCCAGACCCCGAGGCCGTCGAGGCCGTGATCCGGACCGCGAGCCTGTGTGAGGAGCTGGGGCACGAGGTCTTCGAGCGAGACCTGGACGAGCTCACCCCGGAGGTGGGGGAGGCCATCGGCACCATGTACGGCTCGGCGGTGGACTGGTACCTGACGTACTGGACACGCGAGCTCGGTCGGGGCCCCGAAGACGACGAACTGGAGCCGTTCACGCGCGCGATCTGGGAGCACGGCAAGGCGGTCACGGGCGGTGAGTACCTGATGAGCGTCACCACCCTGCAGTCCTTCACCCGACGGGTCGCCGAGGCGATGACGGGCTTCGACGTCTGGCTCTCGCCGACGCTGGGCACCTTGCCGCCGCTCCTCGGCTCGATGACCGACACCGAGCAGGAGCCGTTCCGGGGTAACGAGATCGCCGCAGACCTGGTCTCCTTCCCGCTGGTCACCGCGAACATCACCGGGTGCCCGGCCATGTCTGTGCCGCTGGGGACGAGCGAGACCGGACTGCCGGTGGGGTCGCACTTCATGGCCAAGTACGGCCGCGAGGACGTGCTCTTCCGACTTGCCGGGCAGCTCGAGCAGGCGCGCCCCTGGGCGCAGCGAAGGCCGGCACTACGCTGATCCGGTGGCTGAGTCGTGGACGACGGGCGAGTCCTACGAGTCGTACGTCGGCAGGTGGAGCCGGCTGGTCGCGGACGAGTTCGTGAGCTGGTTGGACCTGCGGCCCGGCAGCCGCAGCCTGGACGTGGGCTGTGGGACTGGCGCCCTGACCTCTCGGCTCGCAGGGGTGGCCGAGTCCTTTGGAGTCGACCCGTCGGCGCGCTTCGTGGCCTTCGCTGCCCTGAAGGTGCCCGGGGTGAGGCTGGCGGTGGGGGACGCGCTGGCACTGCCCTTCGCGGACGCGCAGTTCGACTCCGTGGTTTCGGGACTGGTCCTCAACTTCGTACCTGGGCCGACAAGCATGCTGGCCGAGATGTGCCGGGTCGTGCGCCCCGGCAGCACCGTGGCGCTGTACGTGTGGGACTACGCCGAGGGAATGCGGCTGATCAAGTACTTCTGGGAGGCTGCCGCGGCCCTGGACCCAGCCGCGGCCGCGCTGGACCAGGGCACGCGCTTCCAGATCTGCCGACCCGATTCCCTGGAACGGCTCTTCGAGGATGCCGGACTGGAGGAGGTGGAGAGTCGGCCCATCGAGGTGCCTACGGTGTTTGCCGACTTCGAGGACCTGTGGTCACCGTTTCTGGGTGGTCAGGGTGTGGCCCCGGCATACCTGGCGACCCTGGCGTGGCCGGACCGTGACCGACTCCGGGACCGGCTGCGAGGCCTCGTGCCGGCTGATGCGGACGGCTCCATCCGGCTCACTGCCAGGGCGTGGGCGGTCCGAGGCTTGTTGGATCGATCCAAGACTGGCTAGGGTCGTGGCATGAGAGTTGGGGTGCTGACCGGTGGCGGCGACTGTCCAGGGCTGAACGCGGTGATCCGTGCGGTGGTCCGTAAAGGCGCCAAGGACCACGGCTTCGAGTTCATTGGCTTCCGAGACGGCTGGCGGGGTCCTCTGGAGAACCTGACGACGCCGCTCGGAGTCGAACAGGTCCGCGGAATCCTTCCTCGGGGCGGCACGATCCTGAAGTCCTCGCGTACCAATCCGTTCAAGGTCGAAGGCGGTGTCGAGCGCATCAAGGAGAACCTCGCGGCCAACGGTGTCGATGCCCTCGTCGCCATCGGCGGGGAGGACACTCTCGGGGTCGCTACCAAGCTTGCGGATCTCGGTGTCAACGTCGTCGGAGTGCCCAAGACGATCGACAACGACCTGTCCGGCACCGACTTCACGTTCGGCTTCGACACCGCCGTCAACATCGCCATGGAGGCCATCGACCGGTTGCACACCACGGCCGAGTCGCACCACCGGGTACTGGTCGTGGAGGTGATGGGCCGACACGCGGGCTGGATCGCGCTCCACTCCGGCCTCGCAGGTGGCGCCAACATCATCCTGATCCCGGAGCGCCCCTTCGACATCGAGGCGGTTTGCGCTTACGTCGAGGAGCGGTTCCGCACCAACTACTCCCCGATCGTGGTCGTCTCCGAGGGCGCCGTCCCGACTTCGGGCGAGGACATGACGCTCCAGTCCGACGAGCTCGACGCGTTCGGGCACGTGCGGCTCGGCGGGATCGGGGACCGGCTCGCCAAGGAGATCGAGAAGCGGACCGGCAAGGAGGCCCGGGCCGTCGTACTGGGTCACGTGCAGCGCGGGGGCACCCCCACGGCGTTCGACCGCTGGCTGGCGACGCGGTTCGGGCTGCACGCGATCAGCGCTGTTGCCGACGGCGACTTCGGGAAGATGGTCGCACTGCGCGGCAAGGACATCGTCCGCGTCCCGCTGTCCGAGGGCACCGCAGAGCTCAAGCTCGTCTCGCCCGAGGAGTACGCCGAGGCCGAGGTCTTCTTCGGCTGACCGACGCCGCCCGAGGGTGCGCCTGGGACGTCGCCTACGGTGACACGCATGCAGCTCGCCTCCGCCCGCGCCGACGTCGCCGCCCGCGTGATCACCGCGATGGCGGGTCCCGAGGCCAGGCTGCGCGAGGACCAGACCACCGCGGTCGCGGCGCTCTGCGAGGAGGGCGCCAGGGTCCTGGTCGTGCAGGCCACCGGTTGGGGCAAGTCGGCTGTCTACTGGGCGGCCACCGCGATCCGGCGCTCTGAAAATGCCGGTCCGACGCTGGTCGTCTCACCGCTGCTCTCGCTGATGCGCGACCAGGTGGCTGCGGCGTCCAAGGCCGGCCTTCGAGCGGCGACCCTCAACTCGTCCAACTTCGATGACTGGGACAGCATCGAGCGGGACCTGACCAGCGGTGAGCTCGACGTCCTGCTGGTCTCGCCCGAGCGGCTGGCCAACCCCGGGTTCGGCCGCCGCGTGCTGGACGCCCTGGCGGGGAGGCTGGGACTGCTGGTGATCGACGAGGCGCACGCGGTGTCGGACTGGGGTCACGACTTCCGCCCCGACTACCGCCGGGTCTCCGACGTCCTCCAGCAGCTCAACCCGGCGACGCCCGTCCTGGCCACGACTGCGACCGCCAACCAGAGGGTGACCGACGACGTCGCACGACAGCTCGGCGATGCCGCGCTGGTGCTGCGCGGCCCGCTCGCCCGGTCGTCCCTGGAGCTCTCCGTGGTCGACCACCTCAGCCCGATCGAGCGCTACGCCTGGGTCGTGGACCAGCTGCCGAGCCTGCCGGGCTCGGGCATCGTCTACGTCCTGACCGTCGCCGACGCGGCGCGGCTCACCGAGGCGATCACCACGGTGCACGGTCCGGCGGTCCCCGTGGCGGCGTACTCGGGGCAGCTCGACGCGTCGAGCAGGCACGAGCTCGAGGACGCACTAAGGGAGAACCGGCTCAAGGCGCTGGTGGCCACCTCGGCGCTGGGGATGGGGTACGACAAGCCGGACCTGGGGTTCGTCGTGCATGTCGGCGCGCCGCCCTCGCCGGTGTCCTACTACCAGCAGGTCGGCCGGGCAGGGCGGGCGATCGACCACGCCCACGCGGTGCTGCTGCCGTCGGAGGCCGACGCCGGAGTGTGGGACTACTTCGCCACCGCCACCATCCCGCTGCCCGAGCAGGTCGCCAAGGTGCTCTCGGTGCTCTCCGCGGAGCCGCGGTCGGTCGCAGCGATCGAGGCCGAGTCCGGCGTACGCCGGGGGCGCGTGGAGCTGCTGCTCAAGCAGCTCGCCGTCGACGGAGTCACCGACAGGCTCGAGGCGGGGTGGGTCAGCACCGATCGTGCCTGGCACTACGACGCACCCCACTACGAGGGGGTGGTCCGGGTGCGCCGGCGCGAGGCCGACATCATGCGGGCATACACCCGCGGTGAGCGCTGCCTGATGGAGCTGTTGCAGACCTCGCTCGACGATCCCTCGGCCGAGCCGTGCGGCCGCTGCTCGGTGTGCCGCGGCGGGCTGCCCGCCGGACTGGTCCCGGGTCCTTCGGCCGAGACGGTCGCGGCGGTCACCAAGGTGCTCCGGGGCGAGGTGCACCAGCTCGAGCCGCGGAAGATGTGGCCGGGGGGCGCCTTCGGCACGCGTGGCCGGATCGGCGCCGACCAGCTTCCCGAGGTCGGGCGCACCCTGGTCTTCGCAGACGCACCCGAGTGGCGCGAGACGGTGCAGCGAATGTTCGCTGCCGACGAGCCGGCTCCATCGGAGGTGCTGGACGCGGCTGTGCGGATGCTGGCGCAGTGGCGGGCGTCGTGGGTCGCCCGACCCGACGTGGTAGTTGCGCTGGCGGCCGGTGGTTTCGCGGCCGTCGTCGCTTCGGTCGCCGACCACCTGGCCGAGGTCGGCCGGCTGGACCGGACCGCGCTCGAGGCGCCGGCCCCCCCGCGGGACCTCCGTGGGCTCAGCTCGGCGGACGAGGCAGCCTTCTGGCGAGACGGGCTCAGGGTGCCCGACCCCGAGCGTGTCTCTGGACGCGTGGTGCTGCTCGTGGTGGACGCGACGTCCTCGCTGTGGCCGGTTACGGTGGCGGCTGCCCAACTGCGGGACGCGGGAGCGAGCGCCGTACTCCCGCTGCTGCTGCACCGACGGCCGTGACTGGGTTCGCACCGACCCCAGTGCGGGCTGGTCGTAGGCTGGGGCAGTGACGATTCCCGACCTTGCAAGCCTGCATGCCCTCGGCGCGGCCCAGCAGCCGAGCTGGCCTGATGCCGGCGCGATGGACCGAGCAGTTGCCAAGCTGCGCACGGTGCCGCCGCTGGTGTTCGCGGGTGAGTGCGACGAGCTGAAGGGCAAGCTGGCCCAGGTGGCTCGCGGCGAGGCCTTCCTGCTCCAGGGCGGGGACTGCGCCGAGACCTTCGAGGGAGTCACCGCGGACAACGTCCGCGCCAAGCTGCGAGTCCTGCTGCAGATGGCCGTCGTGCTGACCTACGCCGCGTCGGTCCCCGTGGTGAAGGTGGGTCGGCTGGCGGGGCAGTACGCCAAGCCGCGATCGTCGGACACCGAGACGCGCGAGGGCGTGACCCTTCCCGCTTACCGGGGCGACGCCGTCAACGGGTTCGCGTTCACCCCCGAGTCGAGGGTCCCCGACCCGCAGCGGCTGGTCGAGGTGTACAACAGCTCGGCGGCGACCCTGAACCTGGTGCGCGCCTTCGTCACCGGTGGGTACGCCGACCTGCGCCAGGTGCACACCTGGAACACCGACTTCGTGCGCTCGTCGTCGGTGGGCGCTCGCTACGAGAAGCTGGCCGGCGAGATCGAGCGGGCCTTGACCTTCATGAAGGCGATCGGCGCCGACCCGGACGAGTTCCATCGGGTCGACTTCCACTCCAGCCACGAGGCGCTGCTACTGGAGTACGAGCACGCGATGACCCGCATCGACAGCCGTACCCAGGAGCCCTACGACGTGTCCAGCCACTTCGTCTGGATCGGTGAGCGGACCCGCCAGATCGACGGGGCGCACGTCGAGCTGCTCAGCCACATCAAGAACCCCATCGGCGTCAAGCTCGGCCCGACCACCAGCCCCGACGACGCCATCGCCCTGGCCAACAAGCTCAACCCGGACAACGAGCCCGGGCGGCTCACGTTCATCACCCGCTTCGGGGCGGCCAGGATCCGCGAGGGCCTTCCGAACCTGGTCGAGAAGGTCACCGCCGCCGGCCTGTCGATCGCCTGGGTCTGCGACCCGATGCACGGCAACACGTTCGAGACGGCCACGGGGTACAAGACCCGTCGCTTCGAGGACGTCATGCACGAGGTCCAGGGCTTCTTCGACGTACATCGCTCGTTGGGCACCTGGCCCGGCGGGCTCCACGTCGAGCTCACCGGTGACAACGTCACGGAATGTCTCGGAGGGGGAGAGGACCTGCGCGACCACCACCTCAGTGAGCGTTACGAGTCCGTGTGCGACCCCCGACTCAACCGCGTCCAGTCGCTCGAGCTCGCGTTCCTGGTCGCGGAGATGCTTCGTGAGGTCCAGGTCGCCGAGGCGGTCGGAACCGACTGACCCGACCCGAATCTTAGGACCGAGACGGAAAACCGATCTTGGTTTCCTCCGGCCTGGTGGTAGGCAGGGAGAGTGACCGAACCCATCTCGGCGAGCACCGCCACCCCGTTTCACGACCTCGACGCCTACCTCGCCCTGCCGCGCACCGGTGAGCTTGCGCTGTCCCCCGACGGCCGCCGTCTGGTGACCACGCTGGCGACGCTCAACCCAGAGAGCACGAAGTACGTCAGCGCCCTGTGGGAGGTCGACCCCGCCGGACAGGAGCCCGCCAGGCGACTGACCCGGAGCGCGGAAGGGGAGTCCGGCGCAGCCTTCCTCCCGGACGGATCGCTGCTGTTCTGCTCCGCGCGCACCGACCCGGACACCGCGGACGACGACGAGGTACCCCTGTTGTGGCTCCTCCCGCCCGGGGGCGGCGAGGCACGGGTGGTAGCCAAGCGGGCAGGCGGGCTCGGCGGTGTGCGGGTGAGCAGGTCGGGGGCGGTCCTGCTCGCGTCGCAGACCTTCCCGTCGTCGACGGACACTGAGTCGGAGACGAAGAAGCGCGAGCAGCGCAAGGAGAAGAAGGTCTCCGCGATCCTTCACGAGCAGTACCCGGTGCGCTACTGGGACCACGACCTCGGCCCGGCTGCGCCCCGGCTCTTCCTCGGACGGCTCGGTGATGGCGACGAGCCCGACCTCGCGCTGAGCGACCTGACGCCGGATGCGGGTCGCCACCTGGTCGAGGCCGCCTACGACGTCAGCCCCGAGGGCGACCGGGTCGTCACGCAGTGGCTGGTCGGCGAGCCAGGGGGCCAGCGCGCTGCCCTGGCAGTCGTCGACGTAGCCACCGGGGACCGGCGTGTGGTGGCCAGTGACGACGAGTTCGAGTACCAGGGCCCGCGCTTCAGCCCGGACGGCGCCCAGGTGGCGCTGGTCAGGATGCACCGCTCCTCACCGGGCGAGCCTCCCGACCTGCGGATCGCGGTCCTCGACGTGGCCGGTGGTGAGCTGCGCGAGGTCTCGGCGGACTGGGACCGCTGGCCGGCAGGCCCGCTCACCTGGACGCCTGACGGTTCCGCGCTGGTCGTGGTCGCCGACGAGGACGGGCGAGCGCCGGTGTTCCGGATCGAGGTCACCTCGGGCGAGGTCACCAGGCTCACCGGCGACGACTTCGTCTACTCCGACGTCTGCCTCGCGCCGGACGGCTCCACCGTCTACGCCCTGCGCTCGTCGTTCCTCGAGCCGGCGGCCCCGGTACGCCTGGACGCACGGACCCGTGACCAGGACTCGGTTCCTCTCGGCGGCCCATCGATACCTCCGAAGTTGCCCGGTCGCCTCGACGAGGTCGAGGCCAAGGGCGAGGACGGCATCCGCATCCGCGGATGGCTCGCCCTGCCTGATGGCGCCTCCCCGGACAACCCAGCGCCGCTGCTGCTGTGGATCCACGGTGGTCCGCTCGGGTCATGGAACGCGTGGTCCTGGCGGTGGAACCCCTGGCTCGCCGTGGCGCAGGGCTACGCCGTGCTGCTGCCTGACCCCTCGCTGTCGACCGGGTACGGACTGGACTTCGTCCGGCGTGGCTGGGGATCGTGGGGCCAGGCGCCGTACACCGACCTGCTCGCGATCACCGACGCCGCCGAGGCTCGCGACGACATCGACCCGTCGCGGACCGCCGCGATGGGCGGTTCGTTCGGTGGCTACATGGCCAACTGGGTGGCCGGGCACACGGACCGGTTCCGCTGCATCGTGACCCATGCGAGCCTGTGGGCGCTCGACCAGTTCGGCCCCACCACAGACGCGGCGCACTACTGGACCCGTGAGGTCACGCCCATGATGCTGTCCGCCAACTCGCCGCATCTTCACGTCGACTCGATCCGGACCCCCATGCTGCTCATCCACGGCGACAAGGACTACCGCGTCCCGATCGGGGAGGCGTTGCGGATGTGGTTCGAGCTGGCTCGGACCACTCAGGAGCGTGACGGCACGATGGCGCACAAGTTCCTCTACTTCCCCGACGAGAACCACTGGATCCTCACGCCCCAGCACGTCAAGGTCTGGTACGAGACGGTCCTGGCCTTCGCCGGACACCATGTCCTGGGCAAGGACTGGGAGACGCCGGAGCTCCTGGGTTAGCCGCGGGCAGCCCAGCGACGTGCCCTAGGGTCGGAGCGTGATCGACCTTCGCTCCGACACCGTCACCCAACCGTCGCGCCAGATGCGGCAGGCCATGGCCGAGGCCGAGGTCGGCGACGATGTCTACGGCGAGGACCCGACCGTTCGGGCACTCGAGGAGCGAGTTGCCGGGCTGTTCGGCAAGGAGGCGGCGCTGTTCACCGCGACCGGGTCGATGGCCAACGTGCTGGCGGTTCGGTCGTTGGTCGGACAGGGCCAGGAAGTGCTGTGCGAAGCCAGCGCCCACATCGCCCGCGCTGAGCTCGGCGTTCACGCGGTCGTCACCGGGCTGACCATGCGTACCTGGGTCGGGAAGCCGCTCGACCTGGTGATGATCGACTCGATGTTCGCCCCGGACATGGGTCCGTTCTTCGTGCCGACCCGGGCGATCTCGGTGGAGAACACCCACAACTTCGGTGGCGGGGCGGTGATCGGGATCGATGAGCTCAAGGCCCTGCGTCGCTTCGCGGACGAGCGGGGAGTAGGGATCCACCTCGACGGCGCCAGGCTCTGGAACGCCCACGCCGCCACCGGAACCCCGCTCGCCGAGTACGGCGCTACCGCGGACGCTCTCGCGGTCTGCCTCAGCAAGGGCCTGGGTGCACCCATCGGCTCGCTGGTCGTCGGCACGGCGGAAGCGATCAGCCAGGCCCGCGTCTGGCGCAAGCGGCTTGGTGGGGGGATGCGGCAGGTGGGTGTGCTGGCAGCGGCAGGGCTCTACGCGCTGGACCATCACCTCGACCGGCTCGCCGAGGACCACGAGAACGCCCGGCTCATCGCCTCGGCAATCGGAGCCCCGGCTCCCCAGACCAACATCGTCGTGGTGCAGGTGCCAGATGCTCCGGCCGTGGTCGCTGCCGCGCGGGAGCACGACGTCGTGGTGAGCGCGGTCGGGCCCAAGGCGCTGAGACTCGTGACCCACCTCGACATCTCGCGCGACCAGGCCGAGGTGGCGGCCGGCGTTCTCGCGAAGGTTCTAGGCGTGTGAGCCGGGCGGTGCGGGGTACCGGGCCCGCATGATGCCCGTACGTTTGCTTGCCTCGTACCTGACCGACCATCTCGCGGCGGCCGCCGGAGGCGTGGCCCTGTTCCAGCGAGCCGCGGCCGGTGTCTCCCGTCCCGAATGGCGGGAACAGCTCACTGCGCTCGCAGCAGAGGTGAACGCGGATCGTGACACTCTGCAAGCGCTCGCAGCCGACCTCGAGATCGAGCAGAGCCGCCTCAAGCAGGTCGTGGCGCTCGCGGGGGAGCGGGTGGGCCGGCTCAAGCCCAACGGCAGCCTGTTGTCACGCACACCACTGACCGACCTTGTCGAGATCGAGGGTCTGCGGATTGCCGTGGCCGCGAAGATCAACGGCTTCCAGGTCCTGCGCGCCGTCGCTGTCCAGGACGAGCGACTGGACAAGGAGACGATCGACCTCCTGCTCGATCGCGCGCAGGACCAGGCTGACCGGCTCTACCGGCTGCACCTAATGGTGGCCCAGGAACTGACCGTCGCGGCCTAGCCGCGCACCCGCTCGGACGCGTCGACGCGACCCACCACCGGCGGGAGCTGGCGCACGGCCTGGGCCAGGGCCCGCAGCTCTGTGCCGAGCAGGGCCTGGGGGCCGTCGCAGAGCGCCTCCTCCGGCTTGGGGTGTACGTCGACGATGATGCCGTCCGCACCGACCGCGATCGCTGCCCTGGACAGCGGGACGACCAGCTCCTTGACCCCAGCCGCATGGGACGGGTCCACGATGATGGGCAGATGGCTCTTGGCCTGGATGA
Organism: uncultured Actinomycetota bacterium; assembly: GCA_963769585.1. Classification (GTDB taxonomy): domain Bacteria; phylum Actinomycetota; class Actinomycetes; order Propionibacteriales; family Nocardioidaceae; genus SSC3. The sequence continues at coordinate 1,757,163 of CAVYMJ010000006.1, read as the reverse complement.
CGGGCACCGCCGAGATGTCCAAGGTGTTGCGCGTGGCCGGCTCGAACGTACGGATGCCCCGCTCGCACAGGACGATGTCCAGGTTCCCGCGTTGGGCGATGTACTCGGCCGCCATCAGCCACTCCTCGATGGTCGCGGTCATCCCTCGCTTGAGGAGCACCGGCCGACCGGACTCGCCGACCGCCTGCAGCAGCCCGAAGTTGGCCGCGTTGCGCGTGCCGATCTGGAGCATGTCGGCGTACTGGGCGACGACGGCCACGTCGCGCGCGTCCACAACCTCGGTGACGACCGGAAGCCCGGTCACCTCGCGCACGTCCGCCAGGATCCGCAGACCCTTCTCACCCAAACCCTGGAAGGCGTACGGCGACGTGCGCGGCTTGTAGGCGCCGCCGCGCATGATCGTGGCCCCGGCCGCCTTGGCCATCTCCACGGCTTCGAGGGTCTGCTGGGCCGACTCGACCGCACACGGACCGGCGATGAACGTGAAGGTGTCGGGGCCGATGGGCACTCCTCGAACCCATACGGTCGAGCGCTCGGCGTGGTGCTGTCTGCTGACCAGCTTGAACGGGTCACTGATCCGGTGCACGTCGCCGACCCCGGGAAGGGTGCGCAGGTTCAGGCCGTGGAAGGAGTCGATGTCACCGACCAGACCGATGATGGTCCGGACGACGCCCTTGCTCACGAAGGCTTCGCCGCCCACGCTCGCGACTCGGTCTACGACGTGCGCGATCTCTTCTTCGGTGGCGTCCGGGGACATGACGACGACCATGATGGTTCCTCTACTCGTTCGGGCCACGCCGGCATCAGGCGTGAAAAACGCCCCTTGGCAGCGAGGCCAGGGGCGTTGGTTCGGTGCAGAAGGCGCGACTCAGTCGACCAGCTGCTCGGGAACCCCCGGCAGGTGACCAAAGAGATAGCGCTGCTGCATGCCGAGAAGCCTAGCTGGCCCGTCCACCGCGCCCCGCAGGCGGTTCGGCATCCGGACAGGGTCAAGGACCGGGACACCGACCGGGCCGACGAGCTTTGCTCACTGGTCCTGCATGGCTACGCGCTCCGCGGCCTGCGCGACGTCGTCAAGGTCGTGCATCAGCATCCGCCGGGTGGAGTGCATGCTCACCTCGCCCCAGAGCGTCCAGGCCAGCACGGAGGGCACGCCGCGAGCGCTCATGTCATCGACCAGGGTCAAGGAGAGGCGGGTGCCCTGACCGAGCGGGGTCAGGGTGTAGGTCATCGTCACGACGTCCTTGTCGCGGGTGGTGCGAACGGCGAAATGGCTGGGCTCGTGGGCCTCGGTGACCTCGAGCTCCTCGGTTCCGCGATGGCCCATCAGCGCGCGGTCCTCGCGCCAGCGCGTTCCGACCCCGAAGGACTCGGCGCCGTCGAGCACCTGGACGTTGGTCACGCTGCGGATCGTCTCGGCGCTCTGCTCGATGTCGGTCAGGATCTTCCAGACCTGTTCAGGGGTCGCGTAGATCTGCCGGTCGAGATGGATGACGTGTCCGGTCATGGAATGCCTTCTTCCGAACGCAGTGCCCTCTTTCACCATCATGGTGCCTGCGGGCCCGGCCGGACAAGCACCCGCAGGCTCACACCGCGATGTGGTGCACCTCGGCCTCGATCTTGCGCCTGGGTAGCAGCTCGACGACCAGCATCGCAGTCAGGACCAGTCCACCCCCCAGGAACATCTTCGCGGTCAGGCTCTCGCCGCCCAGGAGTACGGCGAAGAAGGCCGCGAAGACCGGCTCCATGCTCATGATGATGGCCGTGCGGGTCGGAGGCAGGTGCGCCTGCGCCCAGGTCTGGCCGGCCATCGCGGCCGCTCCAGCGAACAGCGCCATGTAGAGCAGGGAGAGCCAGTCACCAGTGGTGGCCGGCAGCTCGATGCCGTGCGGAAGGGCGCCAACCAGGCAGACGAGCGTGATCACCGCAAGCTGCACGACAGACATCCCCATCGCGTCGGAAGGGGTGCTCCAGCTGCCGAGACCGACGATGTGCAGGGCATAGAGGGCAGCAGCGACCAGCGTGAGCGCCTCGCCGTACCCCACCGAGAAGCCGCTCAGGGTGAGGACGCCGAGTCCGGTGACCGCCAGGAGCACCGCGCTCCAGGTGGGCCATCCGATCCGCGTGCCCAGGATGGCGGCTGCGAAGACCGGGGTGAGCACGACGTACATCCCGGTGATGAATCCGGAGACGCTGGCCGGGGTGTGCGCCAGGCCCGTCGTCTGCAGGATCTGCGCCGCGCCGTACAGGGCTCCGAGGACCACCGCTCGCTTGCGGGTCTCGGCCGTCAGTGCGCTGACCGCCCGGGGGAAGAGCAGGAAGAGTGCGACTGTGGCGATGCCGAACCGGACCGCGAGGAAGTCGGCGACGGGAACCCTTTCCAGCAGGTCCTTGATCAGGAAGAACGTAGAGCCCCAGCAGGCCGTCATCGCCAGCAGTGCCAGCGTGGCCAGGAAGCCCTTGCTGCGTTCGCTGCTCATCCGCGGAGCTTCCTCAGCAGCGCGGCGCTCGGGTCGTCGGCCTCCCGGGACCCTGGGGTCTCCAGGATGAACGGCACCCCGGCGGTCGCGGGGTGCGCGAACAGCTCCTCGAAGGCGCCGAGGCCGATATAGCCGTCGCCGATCTTCTCGTGCCGGTCCTTGAGGGCTCCGCGGACATCCATCGAGTCGTTCGCATGCACCAGCCGGAGCCGACCCTCGCCCCCGATCTCCACGACCCGGTCCACGGTTGCCGTGGTTCCGCCAGGCTCGTCCAGCGGTGCGCCGGCCGCGAACACATGGCAGGTGTCCAGGCAGATCCCTGCCTTGGGATGGAAGTCCACGGCGGCCAGGTAGCTGTCGAGGTCGTCCACCCCGGCGCACAGCGACCGTCCCTGCCCGGCGGTCGGCTCGAGTAGCAGCCAGGGCGCCTGGTCGTCCGCCAGCGTGTCGAGCAACGGCAGCAGGCCCTCGCGGACCTGCTGCATCGCAGCCTCATGAGAGCCCTGCTCCACGAAGGACCCGGTATGCACGACGACACCCTCGGCCCCGATCTCGGCGGCCCTGGCGAGGTTGTGCGCCAGGACAGCCAGCGACCTCTGGTAGGTCGCCGGAGTCGGTGACCCGAGGTTCACCAGGTACGGAGCGTGGATGAAGACCCGAAGGTTGGACTCCGTACACGCCGTCCTGAAGCAGGTGTCCTGGGCGGGGTCACCGGGGGACAGCGCCCATCCGCGGGGGTTCCCCGCGAAGACCTGGATCGCCTCCGCACCGATTCGGACGGCCTCGGCGTACGCCCCGGAGTGCAGCCCCTTGCCGACGTTGACGTGGGTGCCGATGGGGTTACGCATGCGGAACAAACTACGGGGCCGCCGGCTCCCGGGTCAGACGAGGTAGATCGTTACGGTGGAGCCCTTTTGCAGCATGGTGCCGCCGTCGGGGTCCTGGGACAGTACGTAGCCGAGGCCGATGTAGGTCGAGGACTTCTCGACCTGCACGACGAAGCCGGCAGCCTCCAGCTCGGCTGTGGCGGAGTCGACGCCCTTGGAGACCGTGTCCGGCACCTCGATCAGCGGTGGCCCCTGGGAGACCGTAAGGCTGACCGTGTCGCCCCGGTGCACGATCTTGCCCGGCCTGGGGTCCTGCGACATGACCCGACCCTTCTTGATCTCCTCGCTGTAGCCCTCCAGCAGGGTGACCTTGAGTCCGAGCCGCTCCAGGCTCTTCTCGGCTGCAGAGGCCCTCTTGTTCGTGTAGTCGTCGAGCCGGATGGGCCGGGGACCTCGGCTGACCACGAGACCGACCGCGGTGTCGCGCGGGAGCTGCGTCTTGGCAGCTGGCGTCGACCGGATCACGATCCCGTCGGCGACGGTCTCGCTGAAGACCTGCTTGATGGTGCCGACGTTCAGATTGGCCCGCTCCAGGGCTTCCGCTGCAGCATCGACGTTGAGCCCGCGCAGGATGGGTACGGCGTGCCGCTCGGGGCCGAGCGAGACCACGGCGCTGACGGTGCCGTCCTTGAGGATCCGGTCACCGGCAGCGGGGTCGGTGCTGATCACCGCGCCCTTGGTCACGGTCTCGGAGTAGGCCTGGTCGACGACCTCGAACCTCAGTCCGGCATCCTCGATCTTCACCTGCGCCTGAGCCTGGGGCAGGTCGATCACGCCGGGCGTGGTGGTGTAGCGCCCGATCCCGAAGTACCAGCCCGTCCCGGCGGCCAGCACCGCGAGCATGACGACGGCGATGAGCAGAATCGGGCCGCGCTTGCTGGGCCGGTAGCCGCCGGGGCTCTCGGTGGTGGGCCGGTTCGGTGGCCCGGACGGCCGGCGTGGGGGAGCCGGACTGGGCCGGCTGGGTACCCGCGGCGCGGCGGATGCGCCCGCAGGGACCAGGCCGATGACGCTGGTCCCGTCCACGTCGAGGTCGCCGGGAGGGGCGAAGCGGGTCGGCTCGTCGCTGACGTAGTCGATGTCGGTCGTGTCGGTGCTGACCCGGCGGGGCAGCAGGTCCGCGGTCAGCTCAGGGTCGTCGGTCAGCCCCGCGTCCACAGCAGCCTTGACCCGGCGTACGAGCTGTTGGAGCGCGTGCGCGTCGGAGGGGCGCAGGTCGCGGTCACGGGCAGTCGCCCGTGCCACGAGCGCGTCGACGTACGGCGGGATGGTCTCCACGATCGCCGAAGGAGGTGGCACGTCTTCGTGCACGTGCTTGTAGGCGACGTGGATGGCGGTGTCACCCTCGTGGGGCTTGCGGCCCGTGAGCATCTCGTAGATGAGCACCCCGGCGGAGTAGACGTCCGAGCGCGCGTCCGCGCGGCCGTCGACGACCAGCTCTGGCGCGAGGTAGGAGACCGTGCCGATGAGGACGCCACCGGTGGCCGTGTGCTGGGTCTCGGCACTGATCGCCCTGGCCAGCCCGAAGTCGGCGACCTTGATACGTCCGTCGGGGGCGAGCAGGACGTTCTCGGGCTTGACGTCGCGGTGGATCATCCGCGACTGGTGCGCGGCCGCGAGCGCGGACAGGATCGGCTCGACGAGGGCCAGGGCCTTGCCCGGCTTCATCGGCGCCTCCTTGCGGATCACGTCACGCAGGGTGTGCCCGGGGATGTACTCCATCACCAGGAAGAGCGTCCCGTTGTCGTCGCCCTGGTCGAAGACGGAGACGACGTTCGCGTGGGACAGCTTGGCGGCGGCGCGCGCCTCGCGGACGAACCGCTGGGCGAAGTCGTCGTCGTCGCCCATGCCCTGGTGCATGATCTTGACGGCGCAGGGGCGGTCGAGGCGCTCGTCGACGGCTTCGTAGACGGTCGCCATCCCCCCGCGGGCGATGCGCGGACCGACGCGGTAGCGACCGTCGAGCACCCGCCCGATCATCGGGTCGGCGGCAGTCCTGTCCACGGATGTGTCCTCACGCGTTCCGGGCCGGGCGAGGGGAAGGCAGCCCGGCTCAAGAGGCGATTCTAGGTTCTCATGGGCCGCGCAGGTGGTGCGGTCCGGCGGTCGGCGTGGCGAGGGTCACCAGTGGTGCGCCTCGGTCAGCCGGGCGGACGACCCTCCTCGAGGGCGCTTTTGATGGCCAGCACGTTCCTGACATACCGCTTCGTCTCCTCGTAGAGCCCGTGCCTCTGCACGGCCCCCAGGCCCTGGTAGTACGCACCGATCTTCTGGCGCCGGGTGTCGGTGTGCTGCCGCAGGACTCGTAGCAGCATCACCCCGGCTGCCGCGTTGTCGCGCAGCCGGTACAGGCGCAGGGGTCGGCCGACGTACAGGCTCATCCAGGCTCCGGTCGTCGGCAGCACCTGCATCGCGCCGATCGCGCCGGCACTGGACACGTGATGCATCTGCCAGCCGGCCTCCTGCCAGGAGACCGCCAGGGCGAGCTGGCGGTCCACGCCGTACCGGCGTGCGGTGCGCGAGATGACCCGGGCAACCTTGGCTCGGCTGGGGTCGGGATGCTTCCAGGCGATGGCGTGCTGGTGCTTCTTCTTGGGCTGGTGCTTCTTCTTGGGCTGGGTCTTGGTCTTGTGCGTGGGCGCGGCGGAGGAGCCGTCCCGCAGCCGCTTCGGTACGACGGGGATGCGCAGCCGTTGCCCGGCGTAGAGCGTCGAGCTGTAGGTGAGGCGGTTGACGGCGAGCAGCTCCGAGGTCCAGGCATGGAACCGCACTGCCAGCCCGGTCGCGGTGTCACCGGGCCGGACGACGTACCGCACCATCCGCCGCCGGTCCTTGCCGTGGCCGACCAGCTTCCCGGGCCGGGAGGCGACCAGCTGCAGCTCGGTGGCGGAGGTCGCCTCGACCGTGGGGACGGGCTCGGTCGAGCCCGCAACGACCAGGCCGGCCGCGATCGCACCGCAGGTCAGGTTGGTGACCAGGCGGGTGGCTGTACGCACAGACCCTCCTCGGGTGGGGTAGTCCTGCTTCTACCCGGTGTGACGCATGGTGAAACTGATACGGGTGTTTCGAGAGTGGTCGCAGACTGGGGCCCCCGTCAACCCCTGCGCCTGCGGATGGCAGAGTTGCCCCGTGGACGACGCAGGGGACCTGAGGGCTCTGGTGGAGCAGTGGTGGGACTGGGCCGAGGCCGCGGAGGCGCTCGGCGTCTCGGTGAGCAAGGTCCGGCAGTACATCCGCGACCACCAGCTCGCCGGCGCGGTCCCGGCCGAGGGCCAGGGCCAGCGGGTGCCCGCTGAGCTGGTGATGGACGGTGAGATCGTCAAAGGTGTCCCGGGTGTGCTGACGCTGCTGCACGACGGCGGCTACGACGACCGGCAGGCCATCGTCTGGCTCTTCACCCAGGACGCCACCCTGCCCGGCCGGCCGATCGACGCGCTGCGGGAGAACCGCGGTGCCGAGGTCAAGCGTCGTGCCCAGATCATGGCTTTCTGACTCTGCCCAAGTTCCCCCCGCCCGACCTCTGCCGGATGCCGCTGCTCGGGACTATGGTCGGAGCATGAAAAGAGAGCGGAGGCTCGAGGAAGCCAGGCCCGGTGCGGACCGGACAACCCTGCTTCCCGGGGTCTCCGCTCCTGTGATGGGGACGCCCTCGAGGCTGGCGCGTGTCGCCTGCTCGGGGGCTTCTTCTGTTCCAGGATGACAGCACTACGACTCGTTACCCGAAGGGTTCATAGATGAGCGGTCTTGCAGCACTTCTGGCGGGGCACAACCCGCCGGACATCTACCAGTGGCACAGCGCAGCGCACGTCGCCGACGTCCAGCACGCCGTCGAGCACGCCGGTTGGAAGTTCGCCTACATCGATGGCTGGACCATCGAGGACAAGCAAGCCTTCCTCGACGCGACGGCCAAGACTCTGGAGTTTCCCGAGCCCTTCGGGCAGAACTTCGACGCCATGTCGGACTGCCTGTCGGACGTGACCTCCGGCGACAGCAACGGCGTCGTACTCATGTGGGACGGCTGGAGCCCGCTGGCACGCCACGACGAGCAGGCGTTCGCGGTGGCGCTCTCGGTGCTCGGTGGCCGGGTCAACGACCAGAAGGGCGGCAAGTTCGCGGTGGTGCTCCGCGGCGAGGGCCCACCCATCGACGTGCCCGAACTGCCCCACAAGCACTAGCCGGCATCACAGGCTGCGCTGGGTGGCGGCCTCGGCCAGCTGCCTGAGCACGCCGCGCGCAGACTCGGCAACGGGCGCCGCTGCGAGCGCCTCCAGGGACTGGGTGGTCAGCGCCTCGATGCGGCGCTCCACATCCTGGTGGGCCCCGGAGCGCTCGATCACGGAGCGGAGCACCGAGACCTCCTCGGGGGAGAGCTTCGTGCCGAGACCGTCGTCGAGCAGCCTGGCGTCCTGCGCCGGAGCGGCGGCGATGGCCAACGCGACCAGGACCGTGCGTTTGCCCTCGACCAGGTCGTCACCGGCGGGTTTTCCCGTGAGAGCGGGGTCGCCGAACACGCCGAGGAGGTCGTCGCGTAGCTGGAAGGCCTCGCCTAGCGGGATGCCGTACGCCGTCAGCGCCTCGATCACCTCAGGCCCACCGCCGGCCAGAGCCGCACCGACATGCAGTGGCCGCTCCACCGAGTACTTCGCCGACTTGTACCTGAGCACTCGCATCGCCTGCTCGACATCACTGGAGCCTCGAGCCTGCACGGACACGTCCAGGAACTGGCCGACGATCACCTCACTCCGGGTGGTGTCGAAGTAGCCAAGTGCCTCCAGCACCCGCTCGCTGGGCAGGCCGCTGGTGCGCAGCAGCTCGTCCGCCCAGGACAGCAGCAGGTCACCCAGCAGGATCGCGGCAGCGGCGCCGTACTGCACGGGGTCTCCGGTCCAGGCCTTGTCGCGGTGCAGGGTCTCGAACGCCCGGTGGGTCGAGGGGCGCCCACGCCGGGTGTCGGAGGCGTCCATCACGTCGTCGTGGACCAGTGCGCTGGCGTGCAGGAGCTCCAGCGCCGAGGCGGCCCGCACCAGCGACTGCTCGTCGGCTGGCTCCGCGACCGCGCGGAAACCCCAGTAGCAGAAGGCGGCGCGGAACCGCTTTCCTCCGCGGACCGAGTCACGTGCCGAGTCCACCAGCCGCGCCGCGTCGTCCCCGAGAAGCTCGAGCCGCTGGCCCTGCTCGTCCACGAACGCGTCCAAGGTGCGCTGCACGCCGGCGCGGAAGTCGTCGATGTCCCAGCCCGTCACGGGCCGAGCCTACTTTGGACAATCACCAGGTCTCCCGGTGCTCCCACCTATCCTTGAGGCATGGCAGGTCAGGCTGTGCGGATCCCGGAGCTCTTCGGCTCGGGGCAGCGCTCGTTCTCGTTCGAGTTCTTCCCACCCAAGGACGCGGAGGGCGAGGCGCTGCTGTGGCGCACCCTGCGTGAGCTGGAGCCGCTGCAGCCGACCTTCGTCTCGGTGACCTACGGGGCCGGTGGCACCACGCGGGATCGCACCATCGCCATCACCGAACGCATCGCGCTGCAGACCTCGATGACCCCGATGGCCCATCTGACCTGCGTCGGCCACACCGAGGACGACCTGCGTGGGGTGATCGGCTCGCTCGCCGCTGCCGGCGTGCGCAACGTCCTCGCGCTCCGCGGCGACCCTCCGGGCGGCCCCTCGGTGCCGTGGACTCCCACCGAGCACGGCTTCACCTACGCCGAGGAGCTTGTCCGGCTCACCCGGTCTCTGGGCGACTTCGCAGTCGGTGTTGCTGCGTTCCCGGCCGGGCACCGTGCCTCCACCGGTTTCAAGCACGACGCCCAGGTGCTGCTGGCCAAGCAGGAGGCAGGGGCGGAGTTCGCGATCACCGACATGTTCTTCCGCGCCTCGGACTACTTCGACCTGGTCGAGCGGGTCAGAGCCCTCGGGGTCGTGATCCCGGTGATCCCGGGCATCATGCCGATCACCAACCTCGGCCAGATCCAGCGGATGGCCGAGCTGTCGGGCAACGAGGTCCCCGCCGAGATCGTCGCGCGGGTCTCCCGCTTCGAGGCAGACCCGAAGGCCGTGCGCGCCGAAGGCATCGCGATCGCCACCGAGCTGTGCGACGTACTGCTCGACGGAGACGCTCCGGGCCTGCACTTCTACACGCTGAACCGCTCCAAGGCGACGCGCGAGATCTTCGAGGGCCTGCGCGCCCCCGTGTGAGTCGTACGCTTCGTGCCATGGACAAGACGTTGACCACCCGTGGCACCGGCGCCGCCGCGGGCACTCCGGACGCGATGAAGCTCAGTGTGGCGGTGGTGGTCCGAGCTCGCTCGGTCTCCGACGCCCTGGCCGGTACGGCGAGCGGGGTGAAGGCTGTGGGTGAGGTCGCCCGTCGCTTCACCACCGACGAGCGCATCGCCAGCATCGGCTTGCACGTCTGGCCACAGCACGACAACGACGGCCGCCAGGTCGGGTACGAGGCAAGGCACACGCTGTCGGTCTACTGCTTGGAGCTGGCCAACGCGGGCGAGCTGGTCACCGCGTTGGGGGAGCTCGAGGGGCGGGTGCTCATCGAGGGCGTCGAGCCGGTCATCGCCGACCCACGGCCACTGGCAGTCGTCGCGCGCGAACGGGCCTGGGCCGACGCCCTGCGCAAGGCCGACGAGCTGGCCGGCCTGGCTGGGGTCGCCCTGGGCGGGGTCGTCACGGTCACCGAGGGCGGCGTCTCCCACGAGCCGACCGAGGCCAGGTTGATGTCAGGCAAGGCCGACGCGATGTCGTTCGAAGGCGGCTCGCAGTCGGTCACGGCGAGCCTGACGGTGACCTGGTCGCTGGGCGGGTCGCCGGTCGGGTCGCCGGTCGGTTCGTCGGTCGGTTCGGGCTAGGCCGGGCCGACCTCTTCGGCGACCAGCGCCGAGGTGAGAGCGACGAACGGCGTGAGCGCCGAGACCGTGGTGTGCGCGCCGACGGCGTACACGTTCTCCAGCGGCGTACGGGTCAGCAGCTGGCCGGTGATGGTGGCGCGGCCCTGCCACAACACGCCGTACGGCGATCCGCGGTACTCCTCGACCTGCTGGCGTGGGGAGCGGTCCACGCGATGCTCGAGGTTGCCGCGTAGGTCGATCTTCTGCCGGGCCAGGGCACGCAGGACGTCCTCGCTGAGCCGGCCGCGAGCCGAGATCGTCCAGGCTGCCTTGCCAGGAGGAGCCGACCCGGTGGTGGTGATCGTCAGGGTGGCGTCGCCGTGCACGACGACCTCGTGCGGCATCTCCGGAAGATCGCCGGAGAGACCGACGTGGCAGACGGTCGGCGGGATGGCCGGCATGGTCTTCTCGACGTACGGTGCGAGCCTGGGGAGCCGACGGGGGTCGATGGCGCAGACCACGAGGTCGGCGGCGATCTCGCCCTCCGCCGTGCGGATCCCGGTCGAGCCCGCCGGGAGGAGGTCGGTAGCCACCGTGCGGGTCAGTACGGTCACGCCGCGCTCCTCGAGCCGCTTCTCCAGCAGCGCGGCGAGCGCTCCGAGCCCACCGGGCACCGTCCAGCTCCCGAAGGTCTGCTCGACGTGGTCGAGGAAGCCCATCCACCAGGGGACGTTGCGCGGGTCGTGGCCCCCGGTCACCGCGTGGTGCAGCGCCATCGCCTTCAGCCTCGGGTCACGCAGCTTGTTGACCGCGCGGCTCAGGTTCGGCCGGTCGCGCACCAGCGCCACCATCTGCTTGGGTGCGTGGTCGGGGGAGTAGGGACGCTCGAGGTACTCCTTGCGCAGCAGCTCCCAGACGTCGGCGAAGCCCGCGGTCCACTCGAGCCAGGCGTCGCCGAGCCCGGCGCCGAGCCCTTGGTCGATCGCGTCCCGCTGCGCGGTACGGCTCATCGACGGCAAGGCGACCCGTGAGCCGTCCTCGAAGCGGTGCTCCCTCAGCAGCGGCAGCTCGACCAGGTCGAGCTCGCGCTCCAGGGGGCGTCCGGACTTGCGGAACAGGTCGCGCAGCGCCGCCGGAAGCGTCGTCGTGGAGGGTCCGGCGTCCCAGCGGAAGCCTTCCTCCTCGACATAGCCGAGAGCGCCACCGAGGGTGGGTCGCTGCTCGACCAGGGTCACCTCGTGACCCTGCTTGGCAAGCCTCGCCGCGCTTGCCGTCCCGGCGAGACCACCGCCGACCACCACCACCCGTGCCATGGTCGGAGCATAGGCGGAGGCTGGCTGCGTCGAGCTCGGCGGCCCGGTCCGGGCCCGTGGGGTGAACCGGGTTACCTCTTAGCTGACGTCGAGCTCGGTTGCCCCGGTCATCGCGAGCAGCTCGGCGTACGTCGAGGAGAAGACCGCTGCGGGGTGGCCCGCTGCCGCCCAGATCTCGTCGTACTCGGCCAAGGCCCGGTCCAGGTACGTCGGTACGGGACGGGGGTGGTCGATGGGGGAGACGCCGCCGATCACGTGGCCGGTGTGCTCGCGGACGAACTCCGGCGACGCCCGGTTGAGCCTGCCCACGCCGAGCTCCGCGGCGACCTTGGCGGTGTCGACCCGGTGGCCGCCGCTGGTCAGGATGAGCACCGGGGAGCCCTCGGCCTCGAAGACCAGGCTGTTGGCGATCGCTCCGACCTCGCAGCCCAGCGCCTGCGCGGCCAGCGCGGCGGTGTGCACGGAGTCGGGGAGTACCACGATGCGACCGGTGCCGCCCTGCTGGGACAGCGCCTCTCGGAAGCTCGAGATCGAAGGGTGTTCGGACATGCCCCGACCCTAGCCAGGGGCCGGGTCCGTCGAGCGCAGGTGGGTCCGTCGGTCGGGTCCCCGGCGACCGCGCAGGGTTCGCGGCAAAAGGTTCGCGCCCAACGGGTTGACGGACTGTCGGAAAGGGGGTGTACCTTGGAGGTGTTCGAACAGGTGTTCGAACGATCTTGGCGGGGGTGACCTCGACCCCCACCCCCGCCAAGCCTCTCAGGAGGCTCAGCAGTTCTTCCGGGGTCGGTCCGGGGTCGATTCGTTCACAACGCTGGAAGGCTGGCAGATGCGACGGTACGACGACCCCGTGGAGGTCCGTAGAGGACCGGTCGGAGAGGTAGCGGAGGGCCCGGAGCAGTTCCTGTGGCGAGGACGGCTCTGGAAGGTGTACGCCGTGGTGGCGCACTGGGTGGAGACCGGCCCGTGGTGGCAGTCGGCAGATGCGCAGGCGGTCCTGGGCGCGGAGACGACCGCGCCGGTGGGGCTGCGTGACCCCCTGGCAGAGCGCGAGGTGTGGCGGGTGGAGGCCGGCCGCGGAGCACTCGACCGGGACGCCTTGGGGAAGGGCGTCTTCGACCTGTCCTTCGACTGGGCCAGGGGCGACTGGCGTCTAGCCCGTTGCGTGGACTGAGGGAGCAGATGATGAGCTTCGACCTTCCCGCAGCCACGTACTCCTACCTCGAGCGCTCTGCTGCCTCCTTGCGCGAGGCGATCATCGACCAGGACGTAGGCATGCGCTACGCCCATGCTCATGTGGCTGCGCTGCGGGCGACCGCTGCGCTGCTCGCAGCACGCGCCACTCCGACCGTGCCCAAGCGGAGCCGCACCCAGCAACGCAACGCGTGGACCCTGCTGGCCGAGCTCGCTCCCGAGTTCGCCGAGTGGGCAGCCTTCTTCTCCGCCGGTGCCGCCAAGCGGGCAGCAGCGGAGGCCGGTTCGAGCCGTGCGGTGACCGAGCGGGAGGCCGACGACCTGGTCCGCGACGCCGATCGGTTCCTCGGGCTGGTCGAGGAGTCTCTGGGTCTCAGACGCCATCTGCCGGTCCAAGAGCACATCACCTTTGCGAGCTGACGTGGATCCCTTCGTCCACCTGCACGTGGCGTCGGGGTACTCCCTCCAGTACGGCGCCTCCCATCCCCATGTCCTGGTGGAGCGGGCGGCCGAGCAGGAGATGGACACCTTGGCGTTGACCGACCGTGACGGTACCTACGGCGCAGTCCGCTTCGCCAAGGCCTGTATGAGAGCTGGGGTGCGCCCGGTCCTGGGTGTCGACCTGGCGCTGGCGCCTACCGGAGCCATCCCGGTCTCTCTTCGTGAGGCGGCACCGTCAGCTGGGCGCAACCCGGTGCGCGGCGGGTCGTTCCGGGATCCGAGACTGCCCCGGGCCACCTTCCTCGCCGCCAGCAAGGCGGGATGGGCCGCGGTGTGCCGGTTGGTCTCGGCGACCCATCTCGCCGGTGAGCGCGGCGACCCGGTGTGCAGCCTCGAGCAGGTGGCCGAGCACGTCAGCGGGAAGGACGTCCTGGTGCTGCTTGGTCCAGGCTCCGAGCTGGGCCGGGCGGCGACGCTTCGCAGGGACGACCTCGCGCAAGCCGTGCTCCGACCCTGGTTCGAGGTCCTCGACCGTGCAGACCTCCTGGTCGAGGTGGTCTCTCACCGGCGGGCTGGCTCGGGTCCGGGCAGCTCGCCCCATGCGGCACGGATGGCCGGCCTCGCCCGGCAGGAGGGGCTCGGGGCGGTGCTCTCCAACGCGGTCCGGTACGCCGACCGGACCGATGCCACCACCGTGGACGTGCTCGACGCCGCGCGACGCCTCGTCCCGCTGGACCTGCGTCACATCGACCGCGGCAACGCCGAGGGCTTCCTCAAGTCCGGCAAGGAGATGGCCGAGGTCGCCGAGGAGGTCAGCCGGTACGCCGGTCTCGGAGACCGCTCCGCACGTGACCTGCTGGCCCGCACCCGGGTAGTGGCCGACCGGTGTGCGGTGGACCCGCGGGAGGACCTGGGGCTGGGCGAGGTCCACTTCCCCGAGTTCGGCTCCTCGCGGGAGGAGGCCGACCGGCTGCTGCGACAGCGGTGTGAGGCAGGGATCGGCCGGCGCTACGGTGCGGCGCCGCGGATGAAGATCTGGACCCGGCTCGACAAGGAGCTGCAGATCATCGGCCAGATGGGCTATGCGGCGTACTTCCTCACCGTCGCCGACGTCTCCGACCTCATCCAGGAGATGGGGGTGCGGTCGGCTGCGCGTGGCTCCGGAGCGGGCAGCCTGGTCAACTACCTGCTCGACGTCTCCGGGGTCGACCCGCTGCGCCACGGGCTGCTGATGGAGCGGTTCCTCTCACCGCTGCGTCAGGCACTGCCCGACATCGACATCGACGTCGAGTCGGCCCGCCGGCTCCAGGTCTACGAAGCGATCCTGGACCGCTTCGGCGGCGAGCGGTGTGCCTGCGTCTCGATGATGGACACCTACCGCGTCCGCCACGCCGTCCGTGATGTCGGTGCAGCACTCGGTATGCCGCTGGGTGAGATCGACTCGATCGCCAAGGCGTTCCCGCACATCCGGGCTCGTGACGCGCGGCTGGCGCTGCGGGAGCTACCGGAGCTGCGGGCGTCCGGGCTGGGGGAGGAGCGACTGGACCTGCTGTTCCGGTTGGCCGAGCGGCTCGACGGGCTGCCCCGTCACATCGCCGTCCACCCCTGCGGTGTGCTGCTCTCCGACTCGACCCTGCTCGACCGCACTCCGGTGGAGGCCAGCTTCGCCGGCTTCCCGATGAGCCAGTTCGACAAGGAGGACGTCGAGGACCTCGGCCTGCTCAAGCTCGACGTACTCGGCATCAGGATGCAGTCCTCGATGGCTCATGCGGTCGCGGAGATCAAGCGGGTCGACGGCGTGGAGGTCGACCTCGACGACGAGGAGCAGGTGCCTTTCGACGACGAGCTGACCTACTCCTTGATCAGCCAGGCCAAGACCCTGGGCGTCTTCCAGATCGAGTCACCAGGGCAACGTGAGCTGGTCGGCAAGTCGGGGATCGAGTCCTTCTCCGACATCATCACCGACATCTCGCTGTTCCGGCCCGGGCCGGTCAAGAGCGACATGGTCACGCCGTACCTCAACGCCAAGCAGGGCTGGAGCTTGCCGGACTACATCCACGAGGACCTTGTCCCGATCCTGGAGCAGACCCGCGGTGTGGTGGTCTTCCATGAGCAGGTCATCGAGATGATCGCCCAGCTCACCGGCTGTGACCTCGCCCAGGCTGACGAGGCCCGGCGGGCCCTGGGTGACGTCGAGGGGATGGCCCAGATGAAGATCTGGTTCTTCCCCCGGGCCCTGGGGCGTGGCTACCCCCTTCCGGTGGTCGAGCGGCTCTGGAAGGTCATCGCCGCCTTCGCCTCGTTCGGTTTCTGCAAGGCCCATGCCGCGGCGTTCGCGCTTCCGACGTACCAGTCGGCCTGGCTCAAGGCGCACTGGCCCGCCCACTTCCTGGCCGGGGTGCTGACCCATGACCCGGGCATGTATCCCAAACGGCTGATCCTGGACGACGCCCGCCAGCTCGGCATCGTGGTGCTCGGGCTCGACGTGAACCACAGCGAGAAGGAGTACGTCGTGGAGAGGGTCCCTGCGACGGAGCCCGGGTCGGCCGACGGGTACGGCATCCGGTTGGCGCTGTCGGAGGTGAAGGGCATCTCCGCGGCGGAGGTGGATCGGCTCGTCGCGGCGCGGCCCTTCCACTCGCTCACCGATGTCTGGCACCGGGCACAGGTGAGCAGGCCCGTGCTGGAACGGCTGGTACTGGCTGGTGGCTTGGACTCCGTCTACGACATCGGCTCTCCGGCGACGGTCCGGCTCCGGGGCAAGGTGACCCGGCGCGACCTGCTGCTGCAGGTGGCCGACCTGGACCGCTACACCCGTTCGGTGGACCGTGCGTCCAAGGCGAGAGGACGCGGACTGTCCGGCCGTCCTACTCCGAAGGCGGCCGACGCGCGAGCCGGCGAGGCCGCGGCCCGGACCAGCAGCGAGGTCCAGGTCAGGGAGGGGGTCTGGGCACAGGCAGCCGCCCAGTCGAAGGCGACCAAGAAGCCGCCTCCGGTGACGTCGGTGCAGCTCGTCCTGGACCTCGGCGACGCTCCGGCGGACGGAGAGGTCAGCGGGCTGCCGGAGATGACCTCCACCGAACGGGTCAGGGCTGAGCTGGAGATCCTCGGGCTCGACGTGAGCAGGCATGTCATGCACTTCTACGCACCTTTCCTCGACCAGTTGGGAGTGACTCGTGCGACCGAGCTCCTCCAGCGCCGCAGCAAGGCCGACCTGCTGGTGGCCGGGGTGAAGGTGGCTACGCAGACCCCCCCGATCCGCTCGGGCCGGCGCGTCATCTTCCTGACGTTGGACGACTCGACCGGACCGGTGGATGCGACGTTCTTCGAGGACGCACAGGGGCCCTACGCCGCCACCGTCTTCCACTCCTGGCTGCTGCTGGTCAGGGGAGAGCTGCGTCGCACCGGGCGGCGAGGGGTCTCGCTGCGGGCGACCGGCTGCTGGGAGCTCCCGGTGCTGCACGGGCTGTGGCAGTCCGGAGGGCTCGAAGCGGTACGAACCGAGCTGGCCCGGGTTCCGGAGGGGTTCGGGACCGTGCCCGACATCGAAGCCGTCCAGGGGGCAGCGATGAGCAGATCGACCAGGCCGGTCACTGCCCAGCCACCTGCCCAGCCGTCTGCCGGGGCGCCGGGGGATGGGGCGACGCCGCGTGCTGGTGCACTCGAGCGGGTTCCAGATGTCGCCGTACTCCGACATCAAGCCGGCCGGTGACGACACCAAGTCCGCTCCGAGCAGAGAGGCGAGCAAGGCGCCGAGAAAGCTGTGGCACTCCTCCCCGGGAAGCTCGGGCGGATGACAGTACCCTTCCTGTCATGGCTCAGAACAGCTCGCAGCGGCGCAGCATGGCGCGTACGGCCGTGGTCTGGGACGCCGTGCAGGGCGTGCTGGCGCCGTTGTCCCAGACTCCAGCCGGAGCGTCGGTGGTCGACATCGGAGGAGGCACCGGGGGGCTGGCGGTCCGCGTCGCCGAGCTCGGCCATCGGGTCACCGTCGTCGACCCCAGCCCTGATGCTCTGGCCATCCTCGGTCGCCGCGCCGAGGAGAGCGGGGTGGCAGACCGGATCACGGGTCTCCAAGGCGACCTGGCCGGGGTGCTGGACCTCGTCCCCGCCGGTTCCGCGGACGTGGTGCTCTGCCACGGCGTCCTGGAGATCGTGGAGCCGGCCGCTGCTCTCACCGCTATCGCGGCGGTGCTGCGCCCCGGGGGCACGCTCAGCCTGCTGGTCAACCAGAGACATGCTGCGGTCCTCGCCCGGGCGATGGCCGGTCACTTCGGCCAGGCCAAGACCCTGCTCGACTCAACCGAGCCCAGCACGACGGGCCGACGGTTCACCGCGGAAGAGATCACTGCGCTTCTGGACAAAGCCGGTTTCGACGTCCCGACCCTGCATGCGGTACGGGTCTTCGTCGACCTGGTCCCGAGCACGCTGGTCGACCTGGAGCCAGGCGCGGCCGACGCACTGGTCGAGCTCGAGCGAGCCGTGGCTCAGCGACCCGAGTACCTCACCCTGGGCACCCAGCTGCACGCACTGTCCACCAGACGCTGAGCGGCGGACCCGATGAGGGTCGACGGCTCCTGGGGGTGCCACCTCCTGCACGTCGACATGGACGCCTTCTACGCATCGGTGATGACCCGCGACCGGCCAGAGCTGCAGGACGTCCCGGTGTACGTCGGCGGTGGCGACCGGGGGGTGGTGCTGGCAGCGAACTATCCGGCCCGTGCCTATGGGGTGCATTCGGCCATGCCCTCCACCCGCGCCCGGCGAGCCTGTCCGCAGGCGGTGGTCCTCCAGCCCGACTACGACCTGTTCACGGCGGTGTCGTCCTCGGTGATGGAGATGTTTCGTCAGGTCACCCCGCTGGTGGAGACCTTGTCGATGGACGAGGCGTTCCTCGATGTGTCCGGCTCGACGAGAAGGCTGGGTTCCCCCCGGGTCATCGCCGAGGACCTGCGCGCCCGTGTGTACGACGAGCAGGGGGTCACCTGCTCGGTGGGAGTGGCCAGCACTGTCGGCATGGCCAAGCTGGCCAGTCGTCGTGCGAAGCCGGACGGCGTGCTCGTCGTACCTCCTGCAGAGGTGACCTCGTTCCTGCACCCGCTCGCCGTCGAGGAGCTGTGGGGAGTCGGGGAGAAGACCGCAGCGGCGCTGCACCGCCTGGGTCTGATGACCGTCGGCAACCTCGCGCATACGCCCTTGCCGATCCTGCACCGGGCACTCGGCCCGGCCATGGGCAGCCAGCTGCACCAGTTGGCCTGGGGCATCGACGACCGGGTGGTCCACGCGCGCCGAGGCGGGTTCTTCGGCGCCGAGCCCGAGAAGAGCATGGGTCATGACGAGACCTTCGGCCGCGACACCGACGACCCGGCTGTGATCCGGCGCGAGCTGCTGCGGCTGTCCTCGAAGGTGGCGGTGCGAATGCGCAGTGCTCAGGTGGTGGGCCGGACCGTCACGTTGCGGGTGCGGTTCGCTGACTTCACCACGATCACTCGCTCCAAGACCCGAAGGGAGACGACCGACGTGACCCAGGAGATCTACCAGACCGCGGTGGACCTGTTCGAGGCGCTCGGGTTGCAGCGGGCGCGGGTCCGGCTGGTCGGCGTGCGGGTGGAGGGGCTCGCTCCGCGAGCTTCGTCCTACCGCCAGCTCGTGCTCGGCGGCCGCGAGCGCAGCTGGCCCGAGGCCGACCGGGCGGTCGACAAGGCCCTGCTCAGGTTCGGCGGTAGGGCAGTGCAGCCGGCGACCCTCCTGGGGGAGGGTCGACCCTGACCGTCCCGATAGGCTCGCGAGCGTGAGACTCTCCGTCGTCCTGGACTGCGAGGACCCCACGGCCCTGGTCGGGTTCTGGTGTGCCGCGCTGGGTTACGAGCCGGCAGGCAGCCTGCCCGACTACGAGGTGCTGGCCCCCGGGAAGGACGGGACCGGACCGGTCTTCATCCTGCAGAAGGTGACCGAGCCCAAGAACGGCAAGAACCGGATGCACCTGGATGTCCATCCGCCCCTGGAGCTAGGGGTTCCGGCCCTCGTCGAGCGGCTCGAGGCCCTCGGCGGCAGGCGCAAGGGCGGACCCACCACCGCGCTCCTGGCTGAGCTGGGTATCTGGTGGCAGCTCATGGTCGACCCGGAGGGCAATGAGCTCGACCTGGTGGCCGACCCCGGCCATCCGGCCCCGTGACCCGGTCGTCGACGTTCCAGGCTCAGTTCGACGATTCCAATTTGGTCGCCCGGGTACCACGTACGGGAACACCTGCCTAGACTGAAGGCGTAAGACCATTTGAGCTGGAGGAAATCGTGCCGCTCTCGGAAGAAGAGTTGCGTCTGCTGGAGCAGATGGAGCGCGCGCTTGTGGAGGAGGATCCCAAGCTGGCCTCCACGCTTCGAGGAACCACCATGCGCCGGCATGCCCGTCGCCAGCTCATGGTCGCCATTGCCTCCTTCGTCCTTGGCATCGGCGTGCTGATGGCAGGCGCCGTGCTCCAGGTGACCGCGGTCGGCATCGTCGGCTTCGTTCTCATGCTCGGCTCGGCATACCTCGGCCTCACTGCGTGGAGGGGGCAAAGTCCAGCGTCAGCGACGTTCGAGCAGCGATCTATGACCGGACAGGACTTCGGTGGCGGCCTGACCGTGGTCCACGGGGGGAAGAAGTCCCGACGTCAGCGTCCCGCCAAGTCTCACGGCTCGATGATGGACCGGTTCGAGGAGCGGTGGCGTCGCCGCCGCGACCGAGACCAGGGTTACTGAGCACACCTGACTTCCCCGCGACGGGCGGCGTCCCCACGGACTGTCCGCCCGTTCTGCTCCTTCGGCACGGGCTCGGAGCTGCGACGGAGGCCCTGGTCAACGCGGCTTCAGGAGGACCCCGGCAGCGACGGCTCCATGAGTGACGGCTCTGAGAGCGCGATTCCCGCGTCGCCCCTAGTCCGGGGTCGCGAGCGGGTGTACATCGAGACGGGTAGCCAGTCCGCCCGGCGACGGACCCCGCGTTCGACGCCGACCCTCAGCGAGTCCACACAGAGCCGCACATCGCCCTTGAGGTCTGCGATCGCAGGCGTGGTGCGGGCGTAGCGCGCGCGTTCGATCAGCAGCACGATCCGGTCCAGAGCCGCCTGCGCCTCTGGGTTGGATCTGACCACCCGGGCCAGGTGCTCCTCACCCTTGCCGGGGCGCCGGCTGAACAGCGGACCGATGTCCCGGGCGCGGACGCGGACGGTAACCCGGTCATCCCACGGCAGTCGAAGGTCGATCATCGAGTCCCGCAACTCAGCCCAGGCGGCCTCTGCAAGGTCGGACGGGGTGCTGGCCAGCGCCCACCGCCGCCGGCGTACGAAGATCCGGGCCAGCCGCGGCAGTGCACCGAGCAGGAGCAGCACGGGCAGCGCGAGCAGGATCAGCAGTGGCCAGCGGACGCCGGAACCCCCGCCTGCCGACTCCGAGGGGCCACCTGGCTCGGGGGGCAGCACGGGCGGGCTTGGCCGGACGCTGCTCGTCGCGGTCGGAGTGGGCGTCGTCGGTGAGGCAGTGGAGGTGGGCTGGTCGCTGGGTAGCAGCCCGGGCGTGTACGAGGGGGACGTCGCGCCGACCCGACCTGCAGGTGTCGGCTCGAAGAGCACCCAGCCGACTCCCTCGAAGTACAGCTCGGGCCAGGCGTGCAGGTCGTGGGAGCTGAAGACCCAGCCACCCGGTCGCCCGGTACGTTCCGGCCGCAGGAAGCCGACCGCGACGCGCGCCGGGATCGACAGGGTCCGGGCCATCAGCGCCATCGCCCCGGCGAACTGTTCGCAGTAGCCTGTGCGGCTGGTCGTCAGGAAGTCGGTCAGAGCCCCGATGCTGCTGCCGTCGCGTGCTTGGTTGAGGTCGTAGGTGAAGCTGGGGTCTCTGGCCTCGTCCGCGTGCGGTTTGGCGAACCAGTCCTGCAGCAGTGCTGCCCGCTCCGCGCGGTTCGTGCCCGCCGCTGTGACCCTCTTGGCGAGCTCGCCCACGTCGTCTGGAACCTCGGAGGCGACGTCGGTGTAGCGGCTGAACAGCTTCGAGGGCGTTGGGCCGGCCGACTCGAGCTGGGCCGCGGTCGGCTTCAGGTCCACGCCGAGCACCTGGTAGTCCAGGCCGCTGGTCGTCTTGCCCTTGGCGGCGCTGACGATGTCGAGCGTGCTGGCGTCGTAACGCCAGTCACCGCCGACGCTGACGTCGATGTAGGGGTAGGGCGTGGGGAGCCACCCCGACTTGAACCCTGTCGCTGCAGCGATCTGGTAGTTCTGCGGGGTGCCCGAGACACCGGAGCTCAGACCAGGGGGAGCAGGAATCCCGTCCTCCACCCGCTGCTGGACGGGGATGTCGCGGCGTCCAGGCTTCCAGCGGGCCCCATCGAAGACGTCGAGGACGGCGACGCGAAGGTAGGAAGGTGCCGGGTCGGAGGTGGTCACTGTTAGCAGCGGGACGTCTTGGCCGCGCTCCAGGTCCCGCTTCAGGTTGAGGATCGGGTTGCTGATTCGCACTCCACCGGCACCGGGCCCGTCGCCGATGCCCGAACCGGAGAGGATGCCGCTGCTGAAGGTCGGGACGAAGACCGGCAGCACGACCGCCATCGCGGTGGCGGTGAAGCCGATCTTGCGGGCAGACGGCCACACTGTCTGGTTGATGCCCCGTGGCCGGTGGTCGCCGCCGGGGAACTGCGCCAGGCCGCGCCCCCAGTGCGCCAGCCGACTGGCCTCCTCGGCGGCGAGCAGCGAGAGGAAACCCACCGCGATCAGCGCAAACGTCCACCAGGTGACGCCGCCGCCGAGCACGCTGACCGGGGCGGTGTACATCGCCAGCAGCGGGAGCCCGGCCAGGGGGACTCGGCGCAAGCCGCAGGCGAGCAGGTCGACGACCACGGCGGCCAGGGACCCGATCATGATCAGGACCGGTGGCAAGGCTGTGACGGACTCAGGGACGGGCGCGGCGTACGACTTGGCTGCGTCGACCGACGCGGCCAGCACATCCAGAGAGTCTCGCAGCGACGTCGGCGTGGGCAGCCAGCCGAGCATGGCCGAATCGGAGGCGAACCGGTGGTTGAGCCAGACCGCGACCAGGGCAGTCTGGGCGAGCGCGACGACGGCCGGGTGGAGCCGGGCCGAGCGCAGCAGAGCCCCACTCATCGCGACCAGGCCACATCCGACCAGGACGGGGACCAGGTAGGTCGACGGCTTCGCCGAGAAGCCCGACCAGCTGCTCACCGTGAGCCACGTAGTGGTGGCGGCCAGCGCGGAGACCAGTGCGGTGCCTGGAAGACTGAGGCTCCTCATGGGACTGGTTCCCACCCGGTGGGCACGGGACCCAGGGGTGTGGTGTCGCGGGGGCGTCCGACCGCCGTGCGGCCCAGGCCTTGCCAGACGCTGACCATCGGGTCGCGCGGGCCGCAAGCAACGGTCCGGAAGCCGTGAGATCCGAGCCAGGCCGCGGCCAGATTGTCCTGGCCCGTCATCTCGGGGGCCCCCCGCACCCAGCCCCCCACGTCCAGAGCGATTGCCAGGGCCGTCGCCGACGAGTGCTTCATCCTGGTGACGGCTGCGCGGTCGTGCTCCTGGACGGCGCCGAAGACCGCGACGAGCAGGCCGGAGTGGCTGGCCTCGTGCAACCAGCGGACGTCGAGGTTGGGCTGGTGGATCTCGGTGATGACCGCCAGGCTCTCCAGCAGCGGCGCGGTCTCAGCGGTCTGGGCTCCATGCTCGTGCCAGGAGCCACCGGGCTCCTCGCCGTGGGCGGTGACCAGCCGTACCCGGAAGCCCCGCTGCACCAGGTGCACGGCGATGGACGCGGTCAGGGCAACTGCGTACTCCAGCGACGAGGCAGCTCCGCTGCCTCGGTGGGACACCTTGCGGTTGTCGATGAAGAGCGTCGCCCTGGACTGCCACGGCTGCTCCTCGCGGCGCACCATCAGCTCGCCGGCCCTCGCGCTGCTACGCCAGTGGACGCGGCGCAGATCGTCTCCCCGGCGGTACTCGCGGACGGTGACGTCCTCTGCGCTGCCCGTGGCAAAAGCCCTGGGACGGTTGTCGCCAGCGCCTGTCCAGGCGCCGGTGAGCGGGATCGTGGGCAGCGGCGTGACCTTCGGGGTGACGACCAGCGAGGAGGTCGCGATGAAGGTGCGGTCAAGCTCGACCAGGCCGAACGGGTCAGACAGTCGTACCGTCATCGGCCCGACGATGAACTTGCCCCGCACGTCCGAGCGCACGGCGTACTCGATGGTGCGCTTCCAGTGCGGACCCATCCTGTTGACCACGAACCGTGGCCGCGTGCCCAGCACGTAGGGGATCTGCTCCTCCAGGAGGAGCAGCCCGGTCGGCATCCGCCCGTCGTTGCTGAGGTCGAGCTGCACCTTGGCCTGCTGGCCGGCGGACACCAGCCCAGGGGAGAGGCTGCGAACCAGGCCGAGCCGGTAGCGACCGCGGCCGACGAAGAAGGCTGTCACCACCGGGAGCAGGACGAGCAGAGCGCCCACCCGGGTCAGTGCCGGGTAGCCGAGCGCGATCGCGCACAGGACCGCGGCTCCTCCCGCGGCGAGGAAGGCCCGCCCCCGGTTGGTCAGTGAGGCGAGAGCCTCGCGCATGGTCAGGAACCCGTCGCGCGCGGTCAGCGCGACTCGGGTAGCCGAACGGCGCTGAGGATGTTGCGCAGCGTGGCGTCGGTGGTGCGGCCGCTCATCGAAGCCTCGACGGTCGGCAGCAGTCGGTGCGCCAGCACCGGTACGGCGTACTCCTGCACGTCGTCGGGG
Source organism: uncultured Actinomycetota bacterium (assembly GCA_963769585.1). Lineage (GTDB taxonomy): Bacteria > Actinomycetota > Actinomycetes > Propionibacteriales > Nocardioidaceae > SSC3. The sequence goes on along the minus strand of CAVYMJ010000006.1, from coordinate 1,733,266 downwards.
ATCACGTAGTCTCGCCCGCCGAGTGCCGCCGCGGCCTTCGCTGCCCGGACCAGGTGGAGGGTCGCACGCGGCGACGCTCCCAGCGTGAGCTCGGGCGAACGACGGGTGGCGGTCGTGACAGCCACGGCGTACCGCTGGACCGCCTCCGAGACGTGCACCGCATGCACGATGTCGACCAGCTTGGCCACCTCCGCAGCGTCGGTTACCGGCTCAAGGTCGTCGAGGGGGTTGTGCGCGGTGTGCGACGCCAGCATGGCGATCTCGGCGCTCTCGACCGGGTAGCCCATGGACAGGCGTGCCATGAAGCGGTCGCGCTGCGCCTCGGGAAGCGCGTAGGTGCCCTCCATCTCGATCGGGTTCTGGGTCGCGATCACCATGAACGGCGGCTCGAGGTGGTACGTCGTGCCGTCGACGGTGACCTGACGCTCTTCCATGCACTCGAGCAGGGCCGACTGGGTCTTGGGGGAGGCCCGGTTGATCTCGTCGCCGACCACGATGTTGGCGAAGATGCCACCCGGCCGGAACTCGAACTCGCGGGACTCCTGGTTGAAGACCGAGACGCCGGTGACGTCGGAAGGCAGCAGGTCCGGTGTGAACTGGATGCGCCGGACGGTGCAGTCGATCGTCCGTGCGAGGGCTTTGCTGAGCATGGTCTTGCCGACGCCTGGGACGTCCTCGATGAGCAGGTGACCCTCCGCCAGGAGGACGACGAGGGCGAGCTTGGTGACCTCCGGCTTCCCCTCGATGACCTTCTCGATCCCATCGCGGATCCGGTTCGTGACCCGCGCCAGGGTCTCCAGGTCGGCGCCCGCTGCTGCATGTCGACCAGGCTCGCCCAAGCCCGCCGTGTTACCGGGCAGGTCCTCATGCAGTGACGTCACACCGTTCCCCTCTTCTGCCCATGTTCGAGTCTGCGCTAACCGATGCTCACGCAGATCCCGTCGTGCTCACGTGACCCGGGTAGTCAACAACATGCCTACCGGCCAGCAAACACCCGCGAGCGGTTGTCATCAAACAGTGACCACCCCGGTTCGACCCTCCACCTCGCCCCACGGTTCCCTCCACTTCGCCCCACGATCCCTTCAGTACGGCTCGCTCCGCGGGCGCAGGTGCCTTCCTTGGCCCGAGGTCACTGCCGGTCGACTCGCGCCTCTCCCGCTAATAGCCGCCGAAAAATTGCCGAAAGTGATTGACGGTGGGGGAGAGTGGAGTATGGTGGAGCGAAGTGGAGGAAAGTGAGGTGTCGGAATGTTCTTCGGCACCCACACGCCCAAGCTCGATGACAAGGGCCGGCTTTTCCTCCCAGCGAAGTTCAGGGACGAGCTTGCGGAGGGACTCGTAGTGACCAGAGGGCAGGAGCGATGCCTCAACGTCTGGTCGAACGAGGAGTTCGGCAGGTTCACCGAGCGGCTCAGGGCGATGCCGGTGGCGAACAAGGCTGGACGTGACTACGTCCGGATGCTCTTCGCCGGCGCCTCCGACGAGACGCCCGACAAGCAAGGCCGGATCACCATTCCGCCCATGCTCCGTTCCTACGCCGGCCTGCAGAAGGACTGCGTAGTCATCGGAACCATGAACCGGGTGGAGATCTGGGATGCAGCCTCGTGGGCCGACTACGAGGCATCACAGGAGCAGGCGTTCTCCGAGCTCTCGGAAGACGTCTTCCCCGCGCCGTACTGACAAGTCAACAGAGTCGCAGGGCGAGGTCTCGCGCCCGCTCCCTCGGGTACCTCCCAGGTCGTCTGTCACACCTTCCCCGGTGCCAGAAGGCCACACCCGGGGAGTGAGCGGGCGGGGACCTGGCCCGGCGAACTCAGCGGACAGTTCCAGCACATCCACATCGAGGGGTCGAGGTCATGAGCATCTGGACGGCGGGGCTGGTCGGGCAGGACGCAGGCACCGCCTGCGCACTTGACCGGCTCAGGCGAGCCGCCTCCGAGCAGCCGCTCCCGGTGCGGCGGGTCCGGCAAGAGGTCAGGGACGCTGTTGCCGTCGCCTGCTTCTCGGCAGGAGCGTCGGTGGCCGTGGCCCTGACCCTTCTCCTTCTTGTCAGTCTCGTCGGTCAGCACGCCTGAGCGATGAACACGCCCGCCCACGTCCCGGTGCTTCTCGACCGGGTCGTTGCCCTCGTCGCACCGCCCCTGGAGCAGCCCGGCTCGGTCCTCATCGACGCGACCCTCGGGCTCGGCGGTCACACCGAGGCGGTGCTCACGCGCTGCCCCCAGGCGCATGTCATCGGTATCGACCGGGACTCCCAGGCGCTCGAGCGGAGCCGCCGCCGGCTGGAGCACTTCGCCGAGCGGGTGACGTTCGTGCACGCGGTCTACGACCAGATCGCTGACGTCCTGGACGAGCTCGGACGCCCCAGTGTCGACGGGGTGCTCTTCGACCTCGGGGTCTCCAGCATGCAGCTCGACGTCCGCGAACGCGGCTTCGCCTACGCCGAGGACGCGCCGCTGGACATGCGCATGGACGACACCACAGGACCCACCGCGGCCGACGTACTCAACACCTACCCGGCGAAGGAGCTGGCTCGCATCCTGAAGTGGTACGGCGAGGAGCGGTTCGCCAAGCGGATCGCCGAGACCGTGGTGCGCGAGCGCACCCGGAGGCCGTTCACCCACAGCGCGCGCCTGGTCGACCTGATCCGCGAGGCGATCCCGGCACCAGCCCGTCGGACCGGCGGCCACCCTGCCAAGCGGACCTTCCAGGCGCTGCGGATCGAGGTCAACGACGAGCTGTCGACCTTGCGCCGGGCACTCCCCGCCGCCATCAACGCGATCGGGATCGGTGGACGGGTCGTCGTCATGAGCTACCACTCGCTTGAGGACCGGCTGGCCAAGCATGCCTTCGCTGCCGGGTCCACCACGGACGTGCCGCCGGACATGCCCGTTGTCCCGGAGGGGCACGAGCCGGTGCTGCGCCTGTTGACCCGCGGTGCCGAGAAGGCGTCGGCAGCCGAGATCGAGGAGAACCCCCGCGCCGCATCGGTGCGCCTGCGGGCAGTGGAACGAGTACGCCGAGGGGCAGTCGCATGAACCGAACCCGCACAGCTGTAGGGACCCAGCGATGAGCACCTGGATGAACCAGGCCCGCAACCTTCGGGTTCCCCGGTTCGCCGAGGACGCCGTCGAGCGGGCTCGACTGGCAGTCGTCCCGCGTCAGCGTCGCGCGTCGGCCCCGCGGGTGCCGTTCGCGATCCTGGTCGGGTTGGTGCTGCTCGGCGGCGTAGCAGGCCTGCTCTTCTTCAACACCCACATGCAGAAGAACTCGTTCGCTGCGACGGCCCTTCAGGCGCGCGCCACCGAGCTGCATGCCCGAGAGCAGCAGCTGCGCATGGAGCTCGACAACCTCAGGGACCCGCAGAGCCTCGCGGTGTGGGCCAAGACCCACGGAATGCGCCCGCCGGACTCGCCCTCGTTCCTGGACCTGTCCACGGGCAGGATCATCGGAGAAGCCAGGCCGACGACCAGCCTTGACGACTTCAAGGTCCAGGCGCCGCTGGCAGCCAAGCCGGCCTCGCTCGACCCGGCGCCCCTGGTCCTCCCACGCAAGGTCATCGTGCTCGACCCGGACCGCGACGGCGCGGCAACCCGGGTTCGGGGCGACCGCGCGGGTAGAAATAGCAACGACCGCGACTGACGACAGGGGAGCAGGGTGACCCAGGCGAGGCGACCGCGCTCGCAGCCGACCCGTCGTCCGGCACGTGCCTCCACGCGGCCGACCCGGGGGCGCCGGCCCCGGTCTCGTCGTACCTCGACCACAGCCATCCGGGCGATGTCGTTGGCCCGGCTTCGTCTCGGGTTCATCGTGATCGCGATGGTGGTCTCGCTCTTCGCCGTACGCCTCCTGCAGCTGCAGGGCGTCGACGCCGCGACGTACGCCGCGAAGGCGCGAGCCGTGGGGGTCGTCAACGAGGTGCTGCCCGCGACCCGGGGAACCATCACCGACCGCAATGGGACGCCCCTGGCCGAGTCTCTGGACGGGCTGATGATCGTGGCGGACCCGACCAAGACGGCCAAGCACGCCCCGGAGATCGCCAGGATCATCGCCGAGCGGCTCGGCGTCGACTACTTCAAGCTCCTGACCGCCCTGCGCAAGCCCGACACCCACTTCCAGTACCTCGCACGCCGGGTGCCGTCCACCAAGGCCAGGGCGGTGGTCAAGGAGCTCGAGAACAAGCAGTACAAGGGCATCGACACGCGGCTCGACCCGGTCCGGACCTACCCGGGTCACGACGTCGGCGCGAACCTCGTGGGCTTCACCAATGCCGAGGGGCAGGCCGGCGAGGGCGCCGAGCTGATGTTCGACAGGCTGCTGTCCGGCAGGGACGGCTCGGCCACCTTCGAGGTCGGGGGCGGCAACCGGATCCCGCTCGGTGACAACTCCGTAGTGCCGCCCACCCAAGGGAAGAACGTCGCACTCACGATCGACCAGGACGTGCAGTGGTACACCCAGCGTGTGCTGCGCGACACGGTGTTGCGCTCCGGGGCCAGGACCGGCTCGGCGGTAGTCATGGACGTCCGCAGCGGGGAGCTCCTCGGTCTCGCTGACTACCCGACGTTCGACTCGAACCGCTCTACGGAGTCGCCCGAGGCCGACCTCGGAGCCCGCTCGGTCCGCGACGTCTACGAGCCGGGGTCGGTGCAGAAGGTGCTGACCCTGTCGTCTCTACTGGACGCCGGCAAGGTGACGCCACGCACGCGCATCGACGTCCCCGAGCGCCTCAAGTCCAGTGACCGGCTGATCAAGGACTGGTTCGTCCACGGCCGGATCCACCTGACCCTGACGGGTGTGCTCGCCCTGTCCTCCAACATCGGCACGGTCCTCGCCGCACGCGAGTTCGCCTCTGCCGAGCTCTACGACCGGCTCCGGGCCTTCGGTCTCGGCTCCCGCACCGGCATGGGCATGAAGGGTGAGTCGGCCGGGGTGCTGCCGCACTGGTCGGGCTGGCGGGAGATCAACAAGGACAACATCGCCTTCGGCCAGGGACTGGCTGTCAACGTGGTCCAGATGGCTGCGGCGATCAACACCATCGCCAACGGCGGCGTCTACGTCCAGCCCAGCATCGTGAAGGGCGCGGCGACCACCAATGACGGCACCGTGGTCGGGTCGGGGGTCGCGAAGTCGCGACGCGTCCTGTCCACCCGGGCTGCCCGGCAGACGGCTCAGATGATGGAGGTCGTCACCGACCCGGACCGGGGCACTGCCCCCTCAGCGGCGATCGCCGGCTACCGCGTCGCCGGCAAGACCGGCACCGCCCAGGAGGTCGGTGGCGCCTGCCGGTGCTACGCGGACGGCCACTTCACCATGTCGTTCGCCGGGTTCGCTCCGGCGGATGCGCCGCGGTTCCTGGTCTACGTCGTGGTCCACGCGCCCAAGGGCGGCGGCGGTGGCACGATCGGGGGCCCGGCGTTCCACAAGATCATGGGCTACCTGCTGAGCAAGTACGCCGTACCGCCCACCGGCGTCGAGGGCCGCAGACTCCCCGTCAAGTGGTGACCACCGCCACCGCCACGAGCTCGACCACTAGATTGGCCCGCATGGCTCCACGTCCGAAAGTCCCACTTCGGACGCCGCTTCCCACGGTCCAGGCGTACTTGGTGGACGACCTGATCCAGGTCGTCGGCGATCCCACCGGGGTGGTGGTCACCGGTGTCACCCTGAACAGCAGAGCCGTCGAGCCCGGTGACGTCTTCGCCGCCCCGCCCGGTTCCAAGGTGCACGGCGCCACCTTCGCAGCGGAGGCAGTCGCGGCGGGTGCTGTCGCGATCCTGACCGACGGCGCCGGGGTCAGCCTCATCGGCGACGTACCGGTGCCGGTGCTGGTGGTCGCCTCGCCTCGCGCCGTCCTGGGCTCTGTTGCCGCCAGGATCTATGGGGAACCGGCGCTGGACCTCAGGCTGGTCGCGGTGACCGGGACGCAGGGCAAGACCACCACTACCCGGCTCGCCGAGGGAGCCCTGCAGGCCTCGGGCCAGCGGGCGGCCGTGATCGGCACCGTCGGTACCAGGATCGACGGGCAGGACTTGGAGACGTCGCTGACCACACCCGAGGCCACGGACCTGCATGCGCTCTTCGCCGTGATGCGCGAGCAGGGCGTGCACGGCTGTGCGATGGAGGTCTCTAGTCACGCACTGGTCATGGGGCGCGTCGACGGCGTCGTCTTCGACGTCGCAGCCTTCACCAACCTTGGCCGGGACCATCTCGACTTCCACGCCGACGTGGAGGACTACTTCCAGGCCAAGGCCAGGCTCTTCTCTCCCGGCCGCGCGCGCGTCGGGCTCACCAACCTCGACGACGCCCACGGACGCCGGCTCATCGACGAGGCGAGCATCCCGATGCGCACCTACTCCACCCTCGCGGAGGCGGACTGGCAGGCGGTGGCAGTCGAGGCGACAGCCGCGTCCTCGTCCTTCACGGTCGTGCGCGGCGGGGTGGAGCTCGGACGTGCCGAGGTCCCGCTTGCGGGTGACTTCAACGTCGCCAACGCGCTGTGCGCCATCGCCACGCTCGGTGAGGCGGGGTTCGACCCTGCCGCGGTAGCAGCAGCGATGGGCGCCGCGGGGGGCGTGCCCGGACGACTCGAGCGGGTCGACGCGGGGCAGCCCTTCCTGGCGGTCGTGGACTACGCCCACAAGCCGGACGCGGTGACGGCTGTGCTCAGCGCTCTCCGGCCGCGGACGACCGGTCGGCTGATCATCGTGCTCGGGGCGGGCGGCGATCGTGACCAGGGGAAGCGTCCGATCATGGGCGAGGTAGCCTCACGGCTGGCTGACGTGCTGGTAGTCACCGACGACAACCCTCGAACCGAGGATCCGGCGGCCATCCGGGCCGCGGTCCGTGCCGGTGCGACCGGTGCCGCCGAGGTACACGAGGTCGGTGACCGCCGTGAGGCCATCCGACTCGCGGTGTCGCTGGCGGGCGACGGCGACGTCGTGGTGGTGGCCGGAAAGGGCCACGAGGCCGGCCAGGAGGTCGGCGGCGTGGTGACACCGTTCGATGACCGCGAGGTCCTGCGTGAGGAGCTGAGCCGAGCTTGATCTCGATGAGCCTGTCCGAGCTCGCCACCGTCGTCGGGGGAGAGCTGCACGGCCTCGACGTGACGGTGTCCGGCCCGCCCGTCGTGGACAGCCGGCTGGCCGAGCCCGGAGGACTGTTCGCCGCGTTCGTGGGTGAGCAGGTCGACGGCCATACGTACGCCGGGCAGGCGGTAGAGAACGGCGCGGTGGCCGTGCTCGGCTCGCGCGCCACCGAGCATCCGACGGTGGTCGTGCCCGATCCGCAGTTTGCTCTCCAGCTGCTCTCGGCCCACGTGCTGGGCAGGCTCCGCGAGGCAGGCGCCCTCACAGTCATCGCAGTCACCGGCTCGCAGGGCAAGACCAGCACCAAGGACCTCCTGGCCGCCGTCCTGGCCGAGGCCGGGTCGACCGTCGCAACGCACGGCTCCTTCAACAACGAGCTGGGCCTCCCGCTGACCGTGCTGCGTGCCGACCCCGACACGGAGTTCCTCGTCCTCGAGATGGGGGCGCGCGGCGTGGGTCATCTCGCCGAGCTCTGCACGATCGCCAGGCCCGACGTGTCGTTGGTGCTCAACGTCGGCAAGGCGCACCTGGGGGAGTTCGGCAGCCAGGCGGACATCGCCAGGGCCAAGGGCGAGCTCGTCGAGGCACTCACCAGCGAGGGCGTCGCCGTGCTCAACCGCGACGACCCCTACGTCGCCGCGATGGCCGACCGCACCAAGGGGCGGGTGTTCACCTTCGGCGAGTCGGACGCCGACGTACAGCTGCGCGAGGTCGAGCTCGACGACTTCGGCCGTCCGTCGTTCACGCTCGCCTCCGGGGGAGTGACTGCGCGGGTGGACTTGCGGCTGGTGGGTGAGCACCAGGCGGGCAACGCGGCCGCGGCCGCGGCCGTCGCCGTTGCGCTCGGACTGCCGCTGGCCGCCGTAGCCTCCAGCCTCAGCGAGGTGGCCGGCCTGTCCAAGTGGCGCATGGAGGTGCACGACCGGGGGGACGGAGTCACCGTGATCAACGACGCCTACAACGCCAACCCCGACTCGATGAAGGCCGGACTGAAGGCCCTCGCCGCGATCGGACGGGCCCGCGGACCCCAAGCCCGGACGGTCGCGGTGTTGGGCGAGATGCGCGAGCTGGGCGAGTCGAGTCGTGAGGAGCACGACGCGATTGGCAGACTTGCCGTGCGACTCGACATCCACCAGCTGGTAGTGGTCGGAGAGCCGGCCCGGCCCATGCACCTGGGCGCGTACCTGGAAGGTTCATGGGGAGAGGAGTCGGTGTTCGTGCGGGACAACGATGAGGCGCTGGCGTGGCTGCGCGAGCACCTCGGGCCCGGCGACGTCGTACTCGTCAAGGCGTCCCGCGGGGCGCGGCTCGACGAGGTGGCCGCTGGCCTGCTCGGGGATGCCCAGTGAGAGCGATCCTGCTGGCCGGAGGCCTGTCCCTCATCTTCACGCTGCTCGGGACCAGGGTCGCTATCCGCTTCCTGGTGGCCAAGGGCTACGGCCAGCTGATCCGCGACGACGGTCCGACCACTCACCACACCAAGCGCGGTACGCCCACGATGGGTGGCGGGGTCATCATCATCTCGGTGGTGCTGGCCTACTTCCTGGCCAAGCTGATCACCTGGCGAGAGCCGACAGTGTCGGCGATGCTGCTGCTCTTCCTGTTCTGCGGGCTCGGGCTCGTCGGTTTCATCGACGACTACATCAAGGTCTCCAAGCAGCGCAGCCTGGGCCTGCGCAGCAAGGCCAAGATGCTGGGTCAGACGCTGGTCGCTGTGATCTTCGCCGTGCTGGCTCTGAACTTCCCCGACGAGCGTGGCAAGAGCCCGGCGTCCCGAGCGATCTCCTTCACCCGCGACCTGGAGACCTGGACCCTGCCGACGATCCTGGTCATCTTGCTGATCGTCCTGATCATCGCTGGTACGTCGAACGCGGTGAACCTGTCCGACGGCCTGGACGGCCTGGCGACGGGCGCGTCGACGATGGTCTTCGGCGCCTACACGCTGGTCAACATCTGGCAGAACAACCAGTGGTGCGGCCAGAGCGACATCACCTATGCCAAGTGTTATGAGGTGCGCGACCCCCTCGACCTGGCGATCGTCTGCGCCGCGCTGACCGGCGCGTGCTTCGGGTTCCTCTGGTGGAACGCCTCACCGGCGAAGATCTTCATGGGAGACACCGGGTCACTCTCGCTCGGGGGTGCACTCGCGGGCCTGGCCATCCTGACCCGCACGGAGTTCCTGCTGGTCATCCTCGGTGGTCTCTTCGTCACCCAGACCCTCTCGGTGATCCTTCAGGTCGGGTACTTCAAGGCCACCAAGGGAAAGCGGATGTTCCGGATGGCCCCGTTGCACCACCACTTCGAGCTGAAGGGCTGGGACGAGATCACGGTGGTCATTCGGTTCTGGATCATCACCGGGCTCTGCGTCGCGACCGGACTGGGAGTCTTCTACGCGGAGTGGGTCGCGGGCACGTGAGCAGGAGCCTTGGCGAGCTCGGCCGCCACGACTCGTGGGACGGCGTTCGGGCCGTGGTAGCAGGCATGGGCGTCTCCGGCTTCGCCGCCGCAGACAACCTCACCCACGTCGGCGCGCACGTGGTGGCGTTGGACGAGTCAGACGCGGGGGACCGTGCCGAGAAGGCCACGATCCTCCAGATCCTGGGGGCCGACGTACGTCTCGGTCCTGGCACGACCCTGACGTTGCCTGACGACGTGGACGTGGTCGTGACCTCGCCGGGCTGGAAACCCACCTCACCGCTGTTGCAGCAGGCCGCGGACCGCGGCATTCCCATCTGGGGTGAGGTCGAGCTTGCCTGGCGGCTGCGCGACCCGAACCACTCCGCGCCGTGGCTCGGCGTCACCGGCACCAACGGCAAGACCACCACGGTGCAGATGCTGGACTCGATCCTCAGAGCCGCCGGGCTGCGCAGCGTCGCCTGCGGAAACGTGGGGCTGCCGATCGTCGAGGCAGTGATGGACCCCCAGCCGTACGACGTGTACGCCGTCGAGCTGTCCAGCTACCAGTTGCACTACACCTCCTCCATGGCCTGTGACTCCGCGGCCGTCCTCAACGTGGCAGAGGACCACCTCGACTGGTACCCGGGCATGCAGGAGTACGCCGCAGACAAGGGCCGGATCTACGAGGGTGTCCGGCACGCCTGCGTCTACAACGTCCAGGACGAGACCACCGAGTATCTGGTCCGTGAGGCCGATGTGATGGAGGGCGCTCGGGCGATCGGGTTCACCCTCGGCATGCCAGCGGTCGGCATGGTGGGGGTGGTGGACGACATCCTGGCGGACCGGGCGTTCGTCGAGATGCGTGAGCACAACGCAGCCGAGCTGTGCAATGTCGCGGACCTTGCGTCGCCGGCACCGCACTTCATCGCGAACGCACTGGCTGCGGCGGCGCTGGCCAGGTCCCTGGGCGTACCGACGACGGCAGTTCGTGACGGGCTCAGGTCCTTCGAGCCAGACGGGCATCGCATCGCCGAGGTCACCACCTTGAAGGGCGTCCGCTTCGTCGACGACAGCAAGGCCACCAACCCCCACGCCGCGCAGTCGTCGCTGTCGGCGTACTCGCCGGTGGTCTGGATCGCCGGCGGTCTGGCCAAGGGCGCCAGCTTCGACGCGCTGGTGAAGGCGACGCGCGGCAGGCTGCGTGCGGTGGTCCTGCTCGGACAGGACCGCGCCGTCATCGCCGACGCTCTTGCGCGACACGCGCCCGAGGTCCCGGTGATCGCGATCGAGGGCAGCGAGACTTCTGTCATGGACCGTGTGGTCCGGGCTGCTGCCGACTTCGCCGAGCCTGGCGACACGGTGCTGCTGGCTCCGGGCTGTGCCTCCATGGACATGTTCGCGAACTACGGCGCCCGCGGGGACGCCTTCGCCGAGTCGGTACGCCGGCTGGGGGAGACGCCCTCGTAGGAGTAGCCGGACTGGCAGGGGAGACTCGACGTGACGGCCACGGCAACCCAGCAGCGTCGCCCGACCGGCGGCCGCGGCGGGGCTCTGGCGGGCTGGGTCGCCTCGATCAGGACGACCCTCGACCGGCCGCTGGCGTCGTACTACCTGCTCCTAGGTGCGGCTGGCCTGCTGCTGACCATCGGGCTGATGATGGTGCTCAGCGCATCGAGCGTCTACTCCTACCGGTTCAACGACGGCGACAGCTACGCGATCTTCCTCAAGCAGCTGACCTGGGTGGTGCTGGCCGCTCCGGCCGCGTTCCTCGCCTCCCGGCTGCCGCACAAGGTGGTCAGGGCGTTCGCCTGGCCCGCACTCCTGGTGGCCATCGTGCTGCTGACGCTGACCCAGACCTCGATGGGTGTTTCGGTCAACGGCAACCAGAACTGGCTCTCCCTGGGGCCGTTGCTCATCCAGCCCTCCGAGATCGCCAAGCTTGCGGTGATCCTGTGGTGCGCCGACGTGTACGCCAAGAAGGAGCGGCTGCTTGGCGACTGGCGGCACACCCTCTTCCCCGTCGTCCCCGTCGCCACCAGCGTCGTCGTCCTGGTGGTGCTCGGCCACGACCTCGGGACCGGCCTCGTGCTGATGGGCATCGTCCTGGGCATGCTGTGGGTCGTCGGTGCCCCGAGCCGGCTCTTCGCCGGGGCACTGGCCGTCGTCGGGACCGTGGCGTTCTTCCTGGCAGCCACCAATGCCGAGCGCCGTGACCGGCTGACCAGCTTCGCAGACCCGTTCAAGGACTTCGGCGACGCGGGATGGCAGGCCGCTCACGGCATCTTCGCGATGTCCACCGGCGGCATCTTCGGCAAGGGCATCGGTGCCTCGCAGCAGAAGTGGGGTGACCTCCCCGCCGCGCATACCGACTTCATCTTCGCGGTTCTGGGCGAGGAGCTGGGCATGGTCGGCACCCTGCTCGTGCTGGCGCTCTTCCTGACGATCGCCTACGCAGGCGTCCGGGTGGCGATCCGCACCCAGGACCCCTTCGTGCGCTACATGGCCGCAGGCATCACCGTCTGGCTCACCGTCCAGATGATGGTGAACATCGGCATGGTGCTCGCACTGCTGCCGGTCATCGGGATCCCGCTCCCCCTGGTCTCCTACGGCGGCTCGGCGCTGTTGCCGTCCCTGGTGGCGCTGGGCCTGCTGATCTCCTTCGCCCGCTCCGAGCCGGGTGCCAAAGCGGCTCTGCAGGCTCGCCGGCGGCGGCGCCCGGCCGGCATCACCGGTGGCGGCTGGGGCGGGCGTCGGTGAGAGGCTGTCCTCTGTGAAGGTTCTGATGGCTGGAGGTGGGACGGCTGGTCACACCTCCCCGCTGCTGGCGACCGCGGACGCGCTGCGCCGACTCGAGCCGACGACCCAGATCACCTGTCTGGGCACCGCGCGTGGGCTCGAGACCCGGGTCGTCCCCGAGGCCGGCTATCCGCTGGAGCTGATCCCGCCCGTTCCGCTGCCGCGCAGGCCATCCGTCGAGCTGCTCCGGGTCCCCGGCAGGCTCCGCGGGGCCGTGAAGGCCACCCTGGAGATCGTCGACCGCTTACAGCCCGACGTCATCGTCGGGTACGGCGGCTACGTCTCGGTGCCGGCGTACTTCGGGGCGAGGCGTCGGCGGCTGCCCCTGGTCGTCCACGAGCAGAACGCCCTTCCCGGGATCGGGAACAGGCTCGGTGCCCGGGTCACCAAGCACGTGGCCACCTCGTTCCCGTCGACACCGCTTCGCAACGCCACCTACGTCGGCCTCCCCATCCGCCGGATGATCTCCACACTTGACCGAGATCTGCTCCGCGCCGAGGCACGTGCCCAGTTCGGGCTCGACCCCCACCTGCCCACGCTGTTGGTGACGGGAGGCTCGCAGGGCGCGCGCCGACTGAACCAGTGCGTCTCCGGTGCCGAGGCCGCCCTGGCCGAGGCCGGCGTGCAGGTACTGCACGTGGTGGGGCCCAAGGGCGAGGCGCCGGTGCAACGGTCAAGCGGCCTGCCGCCGTACGTCGTGCTGCCGTACATCGACCGGATGGATCTCGCGTACGCCGCCGCTGACCTGGTGCTGTGCCGCGCCGGAGCAAGCAGCGTGACCGAGGCAGCCGCGGTCGGGCTACCCGCCATCTTCGTGCCGCTACCGATCGGGAACGGTGAACAGGCGCTCAACGCCCGCCCCGTGGTGGACGCGGGCGGAGGTCTCCTGGTCGACGACAGCGCGCTGACCGCCCAGTGGATCGCCGCGACCGTGCCAGACCTGGTCGCCGATGCCGACCGCCTGCTGAAGATGGGGGCCGCCGCGGCGAGCCTGATCCCGCGTGATGCGGACGAGAAGCTCGCCCGGATGATCCTGGCGGCGGCCAGATGATCGTCCCGGTCCCCGATGACCTGCTTCCGGCGGCCGCGTTGGGTCGGGTGCACTTCGTCGGAATCGGTGGGGCCGGACTGTCCGGGATCGCCCGGATCATGCTGGCACGCGGTATCGCTGTGAGCGGCTCCGATGCCAAGGAGTCCCGCGCGGTCGAGGCCCTCAGGGCGCTGGGAGCACGGGTCCACGTCGGCCACAAGGCCGAGCAGGTGCGTGACGTGGACTCGGTGGTGGTCTCCACTGCGGTGCGTGAGGACAACCCTGAGGTCGTCGAGGCGATCGCCCAAGGACTGCGCCTGCTGCCCCGCAGCGCCGCCCTCGACTCGGTGATGCAGGGCCGGCGCGTTGTAGCCGTCGCGGGTACGCACGGCAAGACGACCACGACCTCCCTGCTCACCGTGGCCCTGCAGCACTGCGCCGCGGACCCGTCGTTCGCGATCGGCGGCGAGCTCAACGAGTCGGGCTCCAACGCTCATGACGGAAGCGGCGACATCTTCGTGGCTGAGGCGGACGAGTCCGACGGCGCGTTCCTGGTCTACTCGCCGTACGGCGCCCTGGTGACCAACGTGGAGGCCGACCACCTCGACCTCTACGGCACCGAGGAGGCGTACCGGGCTGCCTTCACCACGTTCCTGGACAGGATCGCCGCCGATGGCTTCCTGGTCTGCTGTGTCGACGACGACGGAGCCGCGGACCTGGCGGAGCAGGCGCGGGCGAAGGGGCTGAGGGTCATCGGCGTGGGCGAGGCCGAGGAGGCGGACCTTCGTTGCGACGGGCTGGTCTTCGCCGGTTCGGCCTCTCAGTTCACCGTGGTCGAGCGTGGCCGTCGGCTGGGCGACATCACCTTGCAGATCCCCGGTCGCCATTACGTCCTGGACGCCATGGCCGCGCTCGCTGCCGGGCTCGAGCTCGGCTTCTCGTTCACCGACCTGAAGCGGGGGCTGCAGGCCTACACGGGCACCCGGCGCCGGATGGAGTACAAGGGCGAGGCGGCCGGGGTCCGGGTCTACGACAGCTATGCGCACATGCCCAACGAGATCAAGGGCGACCTACAGGCCGCGCGCTCGCTGGCTGGTCGGGGTCGTGTCGTCGTCGCGTTCCAGCCGCACCTGGTGTCTCGGACCAAGCTCTTCGGGGCGGCGATGGGTCGCGAGCTCGGGGCGGCCGACGAGGTCGTGGTGATGGACGTGTACGTCGCCCGTGAGGATCCCGAGCCGGGGGTCAACGGCAATCTGGTCGCGCAGAACGTCCCGCTTGCTGCGGACCGGGTCTGCTTCGAGCCGTCCTGGTCGCGGGCGCCGATGCGCCTGGTCGAGCGCGTGCAGCCCGGCGACCTGGTGATCACGCTCGGGGCGGGAGACATCACGCTGGTCGGCCCGGAGGTGCTCGAGCTTCTTGCCGAGCGTGAACAGGCCGGCCTATGAAGCTGCGGTCCGCTCCCGCGAGGTCTCCGGAGGAGGAGACCATCCAGATCGCCCGCAAGAGGTTCGCCCGCCGCCGCAGGGTTCGCCGGCTCCTTGCTCTGCGACCCCTGCTCCTCACCCTCGCGGTCATCGCGTCGGTGGCCGGCCTGGTCTGGCTGTTCTTCTTCTCCTCGGTTCTCGAGGTCCGCAGTGTGCAGGTGACGGGCACCTCCGTGGTCAGCCCGGCCAAGGTGCGCGAACTGGCCAAAGTGCCGCTGGGGGACCCCTTGGCCAAGATCGACACTGACGCGATCCAGGCGCGCATCGAGGACCTCGTGGCTGTCAAGGAGGTCGAGGTCTCACGCTGCTGGCCGCACGAGGTGTGTATCGACGTCACTGAACGTGAGGCCGTCGCGGTCGTGGACAAGGAGGGCCGGCTCCTGGGTCTGGACGACACCGGGATCCTGTTCCGCGAGTACGCGACGCGGCCCGCCGGCATGCCGCTGGTCCGGATGCAGGCCACCACCTCCACCGACGCGTTGGCACAGGCCGCCACGATCGTGTCGGCGCTCCCGGCTTCGTTGGCCAAGCGTGTCGACTACCTCGACGTCAACACTGTCGACGAGATCTCGTTGAGGTTGCGCGGCGGTGCGACCGTGATCTGGGGGAGTGCCGACGAGTCCGCGAACAAGGTCCGAGTGCTGGAGCCACTGCTGAAGGCCAAGCCCGACGCCTTGCGCTACAACGTCGCGGTGCCGGGCAAACCGACTGTCACCCTCCGCTGAAGGCCGCGGCGCAGCCGGATCGACCGGCCCGGCACAAACTGACCGTCAGTACGGCGTGTCTGCCGCAGCCCCTGATGTGTGTGACCTAACTTCGTTGTCAGGCGCGAGGTTGACATAACTATAACCCTCTACTTCAAGGTTAGAGTTCGGCCGGCGGAGCGCCACTTCCCCGAACCAGAATTTCAGCAGCTATCAGCGAGAGGGACCTGCCGTGGCAGCACCGCAGAACTACCTGGCCGTGATCAAGGTCGTAGGTATCGGTGGAGGTGGCGTCAACGCCGTCAACCGGATGATCGAGGTCGGACTCAAGGGTGTCGAGTTCATCGCGATCAACACCGATGCCCAGGCGCTGCTGATGAGCGACGCCGACGTGAAGCTCGACATCGGCCGCGAGCTCACCCGCGGCCTCGGGGCCGGCGCCAACCCGGACGTGGGTGGCAAGGCGGCCGAGGACCATGCCGAGGAGATCGAAGAGGTCATCAAGGGCGCCGACATGGTCTTCGTGACCGCTGGCGAGGGTGGCGGGACGGGCACCGGGGGTGCGCCCGTGGTGGCGCGGATCGCCCGCTCGCTCGGGGCGCTCACGATCGGCGTGGTTACCCGGCCGTTCTCGTTCGAGGGGCGCCGTCGTGCGAACCAGGCCGAGGAAGGCATCGCCCAGCTCCGCGACGAGGTCGACACCCTCATTGTCATTCCCAACGACCGGCTGCTGTCGATCAGTGACCGCAACGTGTCGATCCTCGACGCCTTCAAGCAGGCCGACCAGGTGCTGCTGCAAGGTGTCTCGGGGATCACCGACCTGATCACCACCCCCGGCCTGATCAACCTGGACTTCGCCGACGTCAAGTCGGTGATGAGCAACGCCGGCTCCGCGCTGATGGGGATCGGTTCGGCTCGCGGCGAGGACCGCGCCGTGGCTGCTGCCGAGATGGCCGTCTCCAGCCCCCTGCTCGAGGCCTCGATCGACGGCGCGCACGGCGTACTGCTCTCCATCGCCGGGGGCTCGGACCTCGGGCTCTTCGAGATCAACGAGGCTGCGGCGCTGGTCTCCCAGTCCGCCCACGCGGAGGCGAACATCATCTTCGGAGCCGTGATCGACGATGCGCTCGGCGACGAGGTCCGAGTCACGGTGATCGCGGCCGGTTTCGACGGTGGTGCTCCCAAGCGACGCGACTCGGGCAGCGGGCTGAGACGCGAGCCAGCCAAGCAGCAGACCCAGGAAGAGGTACGCGCGGCGGCGCAGGCACTGGCCGCCGAGCGTGCCGGTGGCAACGGAGCCCCGCCCAAGCAGGCGAGCCCCGCCCCCGCACAGCAGGCCAGCAGGCCGGTCCCGCAGCAGGCAGCGCCCGCGCAGCCGCCACGTCAGGTTCAGTTCGAGGACGACGAGCTCGACGTACCCGACTTCTTGAAGTAGCAGCGCCAGGAGCAGCAGTCAGAGCTGAGAGGAACACCGGCCTGTTCGGCTACCAGGACGTCGACCGTGCCGTGGAGGTGGCTTTCACCGACCGGCACGGCGGCGTGAGCACAGGCACCTACGGCACGCTCAACCTCGCCCTGGAGGGAGAGGACGATCCGCAGGCCGTGGCGGAGAACCTCCGCAGGGTCTCCGCAGCGTTCAGCGACGGCGGGCCGTTGTACGGCATGCGACAGGTGCACGGCGCTGACGTCCTCGTCGTCGACGGCCCGGACGCCGGTCCCGCAGCCGTCTGCGACGGACTCGTCACCGACCAGGTCGGCGTCGCCCTCATGGTGCGGGCCGCCGACTGCGTCCCCGTCCTGCTCGCCGATTCGGAGCGCGGTGTCATTGCTGCCGCCCATGCCGGGCGCAAGGGGCTCGTGGCCGGCGTCGTCCCCCGCACCCTCGCCGCGCTCCGCCTTCGTGGCGCAGTCTCGATTCGCGCCTGGCTCGGGCCGCACATCTGTGGGCTTTGCTACGAGGTCCCTGACGTGATGCGGGACGAGGTGGCGCGGCTGGTCCCACAGGCTCACGGGGAGACCTCGTGGGGCACGGCGTCGATCGACCTGGGCGCGGGAGTCGTAGCCCAGCTGCACGCGGACGGAGTCGAGGTCGTCCTGGTCGGGCCCTGCACCCGCGAGAGCGCGGACCTGCACTCCTTCCGGCGCGACGGTGACGGCGCCGGTCGTCTTGCCGGCCTGATCCGGCTCCGGCCATGACGCGCCGCGAGGAGGTGGCCGCGGGACTGGCCGCCACCCGCCAGCGCATTGCCGAGGCCTGCGACCGGGCGGGGCGGGACCACGACGAGGTCACGCTGGTCGTGGTCACCAAGTACTTCCCGTTCACCGACGTGGAACTGCTCCACTCGCTGGGCCTGCGTGATGTCGGGGAGAGCCGCCATCCCGAGGCGCTCGACAAGTCGGCGGCCCTGGCCGGTCTCGACCTGACCTGGCACTTCATCGGCAACCTGCAGACCAACAAGGCCACCGCCGTGGCGTCGTACGTGGACGTGCTGCACTCGCTCGACCGGGCCAAGCTGCTGCCCGGCCTGTCACGCGGTGCACAGGAACGAGGCCGGGTGCTCGACGTACTCGTGCAGGTGGACCTCGACGACGTGTCACGCGAAGGCCGCGGTGGCGCCCGGCCCGCCGACGTACCCTCGCTTGCCGAGCAGGTGTTGACGACCGAGGGCCTGCGGCTACTCGGGGTGATGGCCGTCGCGCCGCTGGGCGCGGACGCGCATCAGGCCTTCGCCAGGCTGGCGAAGGTCGCGCGCGCCGTACAAGCGGTCGCCCCGGAGGCCACCTGGGTCTCCGCAGGGATGAGCGGCGACCTGGAGGCGGCGATTGCGGCTGGCGCGACACACGTGCGTGTCGGGTCCGCGGTCCTCGGATCGAGGGTTCCCGGCCGGTAATGTCAACGTGGAAACCGGTCCCTGCACCGGGGGACTTCAGCGGAAGGGCAATGTCATGAGCGGCGCAATGCGCAAGATGGGTGTCTACCTTGGCCTGCTCGAGGACACCGATCGCTACGACGACGAGTACGCCGACTACGACGGATACGACGAGCAGCCCGAGCGTGCCCCCGCGCAGCGTCCAGCGCCGGTCGCCCAGTTGGCCGAGCGCCGCAGGCCCCAAGCTGCCCCGCAGCCGTTCGAGCTCTCCCGGATCACCACTCTGCACCCGCGCACCTACAACGAGGCTCGCAACATCGGGGAGAACTTCCGAGATGGCATCCCGGTGATCATGAACCTCTCGGAGATGGACGACACCGACGCCAAGCGACTTGTCGACTTCGCTGCCGGTCTCGTCTTCGCGACCCGCGGCAGCATCGAGCGCGTGACCAGCAAAGTCTTCCTGCTCTCCCCGCCGAACGTCGCCGTGGCGGTCGAGGACAAAGCCCGGATCGCCGAGCAGGGGTTCTTCAACCAGTCCTGACAGGGGCCGGCTTTGCCTCCGCTCCTAGGATGCGTGCGTGGAAACAATCGGCGCGATCATCGGATTCACTCTCTTCCTCTACATCGGGCTGCTCCTGGCTCGCCTCGTGGTGGAGTGGGTGCAGGCCTTTGCCCGCTCGTGGACACCCAAAGGGCCGCTGCTGGTGGTCCTGGAGGTCGTGTACACCCTGACCGACCCGCCCATCAACTTCGTGCGCAGGTTCGTGCCGCCGTTGCGGCTCGGCGGGATCGCAATCGATGTGGCGTTCCTGATCGTCCTGATCTTCGTCTACGTGCTGCAAGCGCTGAACCGGGCGATCTTCTTCGCCTGAGCGGCCAGCGGCCAGGAATCAGAACAATCTTCCATGCCGACACTCTTGTGACGCATGTGACGAAATCCGTTATCCTTCAACCGGCTTCATGTCCCACGACCCCCGTCGCTCCGAGCCGCTCGGTTTGGGAGTACGGTGGCTTTGGGCAGCGACTCCTTCTACCCGAGGGACGTCGCGCCAACCAGGAACGACTACAGCAAAGGGTGAGGTCATGCCGCTGACGCCTGAGGACGTGAGCAACAAGCGCTTTACTCCAGTGCGCCTGCGCGAGGGCTACGACATGGGCGAGGTCGACCAGTTCCTCGATGAGGTGGAGGCTGAGCTGGCCCGGCTGACCCGCGAGAACGAAGACCTGCGTACGAAGCTCAGCACGGTCCAGCAGGGTGGCGTCGTCGCCGCCCCGGCGTTCGCGGAGAAGCAGCCCGAGCCGGTCGTGGAGCCCGAGGTCGTCAAGGAGCCTGAGGTCGCCCCGATCCCGGTCGAGAGGATCCAGGTCGCAACCGTCGCCGACGCCTCCAGCGCGGCCGCACGGCTCCTGGAGATCGCCACGAAGAACGCCGACGAGCTCGAGACCAGCGCCAAGAACGATGCCGACAAGATCATCGGCGAGGCCCGCACCAAGGCCGAGCGGCTCGAGTCGGAGTCCAAGACGAAGGCCGAGCGGCTCGAGTCCGACGCGCGGACGCGTGCCCAGATGCTTGACGCCGAGACCGCCGAGCGCCGTCAGCAGCTCTTCGGAGACCTCGAGAGGGAACGGGACAAGCTCAACGCCGAGGTGGAGAACCTTCGCTCCTTCGAGCGTGAGTACCGCTCTCGCCTGAAGAGCTACTTCCGCCAGCAGCTCGAGTCCCTCGAGGGCAACTCCGACTCGGCAGGCCTCGGAGGCGGCGACGACCACGCCCCCAAGCGCCTGAAGTCGCTCCTCGGCGACGAAGCCCAAGGCTGAGCCCACCGACCACGACACCACCTCACCACCCACGCCGCAGCGGCCGGCCCCCACCTGTATGGGGACCGGCCGCTCTGCGTTGAGCCGGGCGTGTTGGTTTGTTGAGCCGGGCGTGTTGGTTTGTTGAGCCGGGCGTGTTGGTCCCGACATGCCCGGCTCAACGGTCCGACATGCCCGGCTCAACGGTCCGACATGCCCGGCTCAACGGTCCGACATGCCCGGCTCAACCGTCAGTCAGGCTTTGCGCACCGAGAAGGTGAGTCCCAGGGCGTCGTCGGCGATGACCGTTCCCGAAGGCGCTCCCTCGTCGAGTTGTACGGCGAGGACCTCGTCGGCCACGGCGGTGGCGTGTTCGCGTAGCGCCTGGGCGAGCTCGCCGGAGGCTGCCCACTCGAGGACGATCCGGTCGGTCACCTCGAAGCCGCTGTTCTTGCGGGCCTCCTGGACCAGCCTGACCACTTCACGCGCGAGGCCGGCGCGGACCAGGTCCGGCGTGAGCTCAAGGTCGAGGGCCACGGTCTCGCCCTGTTCGTTCACGACCGACCAGCCCTCACGGGGACGTTCGGAGATGATCACGTCCTCGGCGAGAACCTCGGTGTCCTCGCCCTCGACGCTCACCGTGGCGCGGCCGCGGGTGGTGAGGTCGTCGTAGAGCTGGGCAGCATCCGCAGCAGCGATGGCAGCCGCGACCACGGGGGTGCGCTTCCCGAACCTCTTGCCGAGGGCGCGGAAGTTCCCCTTGGCGTCGTGGTCCACCAGCTCACCGGCGGAGGAGAACGGCTCGATCGTGCCGACGTTGAGCTCGTCGGCCACCTCGACCCGGAGCTCGTCTGAGAGAAGGGCATGGGCGGTTGACGCGATCAAGGCCCGGCGCAGCGGCTGCCGCGTCTTGACCTTGGCGTCGGCGCGAGCCGAGCGGCCGAGCTCCACCAGTCGGCGGGCCAGCGAGACGCCCTGGGAGAGCTCCTCGTCGACCGCCGCCGGGTCGAAGGCGGGCCAGTCGGCCAGGTGCACCGACGCCGGGGCATCCGCCACGACCGGACGAACGGTGTCCTGCCAGACGCGCTCGGTGATGAAAGGGGTCAGCGGGGCGAGCAGTCGGGTCAGCGTCTCCAGGGTCGCGTGCAGGGTCTCCAGAGCAGCCGGGTCGCCGTCCCAGAACCGACGGCGGGAACGGCGCACGTACCAGTTGGACAGGTCGTCGACGAACTGCGCCATCAGGGTGCCGACCCGCTGGGTGTCGAAGCTCTCCAACGCCCGGGTGACTCCGCCCACGAGCCGAGCCGTCTCGGCAGCGAGCCAGCGATCCAGCACCGGTCGTTCCGCCAGTACGGGAGCCGGAGCCGAGCCGGGGGTCCAGCCCGCCGTACGGGCATAGAGCACGTGGAAGGCAACCGTGTTCCAGTAGGTCAGCAGCACTTTGCGCACGGTCTCCTGGATGGAGGCGTGGCCCACCCGGCGTGCCATCCACGGTGAGCCGGACGCAGCCATGAACCAGCGGACCGCATCCGCACCGTGCTCGTCCATCAGCGGGATCGGCTCGAGGATGTTGCCCAGATGCTTGGACATCTTCCGACCGTCCTCGGCCAGGATGTGGCCAAGGCACACCACGTTCTTGTACGACGACTGGTCGAACACCAGGGTGCCGACCGCCATCAGCGTGTAGAACCAGCCGCGCGTCTGGTCGATCGCCTCACAGATGAAGTCGGCCGGGTAGGCCTCGGCGAAGCGCTCTGCGGAGCCCTCGACGTAGGGGTAGCCCCACTGCGCGAAGGGCATCGACCCGCTGTCGAACCAGGCGTCGATCACGTCCGCGACCCGGGTCGAGGTCTCGCCGCACTGCGGGCAGTCGAAGGTGATGTCGTCGACGAAGGGCCGGTGTGGGTCGAGGTCCGACTGGTCAGCGCCGGTCAGGTCGGAGAGCTCGCTCAGCGAACCCACGCACACCCGGTGGTCGTTCTCGCAGCGCCAGATCGGCAGGGGAGTCCCCCAGTACCGACGGCGGGAGAGCGCCCAGTCGATGTTGTTCTCCAGCCAGTCGCCGTACCGGCCGTGCTTGACGGTGGCCGGGTGCCAGTTGGTGTTCTCGTTCTCGCGCAGCAGCTCGGCCTTGCGGGCTGTGGTGCGGATGTACCAGGACGGTTGGGCGTAGTACAGCAGCGCCGTGTGGCAGCGCCAGCAGTGCGGGTACGAGTGCTCGTAGGCGACATGCCGGAACAGAAGGCCACGGGTTTCCAGGTCTTTGACCAGGTCGGTGTCCGCGTGCTTGAAGAACTGGCCGCCCACCAGCTCCACGTCAGCAAGGAAGCGCCCGTCCGGACCGACCGGGTTCACCACGGGCAGGTCGTAGGCACGGCTGACCTGCATGTCGTCCTCGCCGAAGGCAGGGGACTGGTGCACCAGTCCGGTGCCGTCCTCGGTGGTCACGTACGTCGCGTTGACCACGTAGTGCGCCGGCGCACCGAACTCGACCAGCGCGAAGGGCCGCTGATAGTTCCACCGCTCCATCGCCGCGCCGTCGAAGCGGTCGGTGACCTCCCAGCCTTCTCCCAGCACCGCATCGAAGAGCGCCTCCGCGACCACGAGCGTCTCGGTCCCATCCGTTGCGACGACGTAGGTGACGTCCGGATGCGCCGCGACCGCCGTGTTGGAGACGAGCGTCCAGGGGGTCGTCGTCCAGACCAGCAGCGAGGCTCGCGCGGCGTACGGGCCGCCGGTCAGCGGGAAGCGGACGTAGACCGAGGGGTCGGTGACCGTCTCGTAGCCCTGCGCCAGCTCGTGGTCCGAGAGCCCGGTGCCGCACCGCGGGCAGTACGGCGCCACCCGGTAGTCCTCGACCAGCAGCCCCTTGTCGTAGATCTGCTTCAGGGCCCACCAGACCGACTGGACGTAGTCGGTGTCCATCGTCCGGTACGGGTGGTCCAGGTCGACCCAGTAGCCCATCCGCTCGGTCATCTCCCGGAACCGGTCCACGTTGCGCAGCACGGACTCCCGGCACTTGGCGTTGAACTCGGCAACGCCGTACGCCTCGATGTCCCCCTTGCCGGAGAAGCCGAGCTCCTTCTCGACGGCGAGCTCGACCGGGAGCCCGTGGCAGTCCCAGCCCGCCTTTCGCTCCACCATGAAGCCCTGCATCGTCTTGAAGCGCGGGAACACGTCCTTGAAGACGCGTGCCTCGACATGGTGCGTGCCGGGGAGCCCGTTGGCGGTTGGAGGGCCTTCGTAGAAGGTCCAGTGCTTGGCTCCGGCGTTCTTGGACAGCGACGCGGCGAAGGTGCCCTGGTCCTCCCACAGCTGGAGGATCTGGTGCTCGAGGGTGGGGAGGTCCACCTGAGGTGCCACGGGGGTGTACTCGTTCACGGCTGCCCTTCGTCGGTCTGCTGTCCTGACGAAGGGACGAGACCTCGCGGCCCCGCGGTACCACCCTTCTTGGCGGCCAAGCCTGCAGCCACCCACTCTGTACGTCGCCGCGGCCGGTTCTACCGTCCCTTTGCGCCGGTCCGTGCTGGCTCGGCAGGGTCTCTTCCGGCGGCTCAGGGGTGATCTTCGCTCCGGACAGCACCCCCGGGCTCTCACCGTCCCCGGGTCGCTGCGGCCTGTGCTCGGAGCTACTCGTCCCATCCACGCCTTGCGGACGGTCCAAGTCTGCCAGACGACCCCGCCGTGGTTCACCCTGGTTTCCCCGTTCGACTCCGCCGGGCGAGCGTGGCGCGGCAGCCGGTCTTAGGTCAACGGGTGGACGTTGGGCGTGGTCAGTTGTCTGCGAGGGGCAGGCGGCATATTCTCGCGGCACGCGTGTGGCCTAGGGCACATTTCCGTCTGGCCACGCAGGACGACCCAGCTGAAGGGGACTCAAGCTCGATGGCACGAACGACTGGTGGCAGGCTGACAGCCGCGGCGAAGCGGGTGACGGCGAGCGTGTCCCGCCGTTCTACCCCCACGACGAAGAAAGCCGCCTCGAAAGTCTCGGCAGCGAAGAAGTCTCCTGCCAAGAAGGCTCCGGCCAAGGCGGCTGCGGTAAAGAAGGCTGCGGCGAAGAAGGCTCCCGCCAAGGCGGCTGCGGCGAAGAAGGCTCCCGCCAAGGCGGCTGCGGCGAAGAAGGCTCCCGCCAAGAAGGCTCCGGCCAAGAAGGCTCCCGCCAAGAAGGCTCCCGCCAAGAAGGCTCCCGCCAAGAAGGCTCCCGCCAAGAAGGCTCCCGCCAAGAAGGCTCCCGCGAAGAAGGCTCCCGCCAAGAAGGTCCCGGCGAAGGCGGCCCCGGCCAAGAAGGCCCCGGCCAAGAAGACGGCAGCCAAGAAGACGGCAGCCAAGAAGACGGCAGCCAAGACCACGCCGACCAAGACCACGACCACCGCCAAAACGAAGCCTGTCGCGAAGAAGGCTGTCGCGGTGAAGAAGGCCCCAGCCAGCAAGCCGGCGGCGGCGTTCTCGGCAGCCCGTCGGGCCGGCTCGCAGCGGCTGGCGGTCAAGGCCGACGAGAAGCCGTGGACCGCCAAGGAGCTCTCCGAGGTGCGTACCGAGCTCACCGCCGACCGCGACAGGTTGCGCACCGAGCTCAACCTGGCTGAGCACGAGCTGGCTGACCTGATGCGTGACGCCGGCGACGGAGCGGGCAACGACCAGGCCGACGTCGGCTCGACGACCTTCGAGCGTGACCACGAGATGAGCCTGGCCAACAACGCCCGAGACATGCTCACGCAGACCGAGCACGCTCTGGACCGCATCGAGGACGCCACTTACGGCGTATGCGAGAGCTGCGGTCAGCCCATCGGCAAGATGAGGCTGATGGCGTTTCCCCGTGCGACACTGTGCCTGTCATGCAAGCAGCGCGAGGAGCGTCGCTGACCACCAGCGACGCAGCACCCCCACGAGCCCCTGACTCTCGGCGTCCCCTGATCCTGTTCGTGGTGGTGGCTCTCTTTGCCTACGCTCTCGACCTGGTCACCAAGGTTGTCGCCGTCAGCTCGCTCACCGGCCAACCACCCGTCCAGGTCCTTGGCTCGGCGCTTCAGTTCAACCTGGCCCGCAACCCCGGCGCCGCGTTCAGCACCGGTACGTCGTACACCGTCGTGCTGTCCTGCATTGCGGTCGGGGCGGTGGCGCTCGTGCTTTGGTACTCGCGTCGGCTCGCCAGCCCACTGTGGGCGGTGGGTCTCGGGTGCCTGCTCGGCGGGGTGCTCGGGAACCTCACGGACCGAGTCTTCCGGGAGCCGGGCTTCATGCGCGGGCATGTCATCGACTTCATCCAGCTACCGCACTGGCCGATCTTCAACGTCGCGGACATCTGCATCAACGTCGCCGCCGGAGTGATCATCCTTCAAGCCGTACGGGGAGTCAGCATCGCCGGCGGCCGGGAGAGCCGCTCGACAGAGCCGGAGAGCTCCGACTCGTGAGTGAGCGGCGTACGGTCAGCGTGCCTGAGGGTCTCGCCGGCGAGAGGATCGACGCGGCCATGGCCCGGATGTTCGGGTTCTCCCGGTCGCGCGCAGCCGAGCTCATCGCTGCCGGGAACGTGACCCTCGACGGCCAGCACGTCGCCAAGTCCGAGCGGGTACTGCCCGGCGCCACGCTCGAGGTCGACATCCCCGACCCGGTCGACCCGGTGGCCGTGGTGCCGGAGATCGTCGAGGGCATCAAGATCATCCATGACGACGACGCGCTCGTGGTCATCGACAAGCCCGTGGGCGTGGCCGTCCATCCCAGCCCTGGGTGGAAGGGACCTACGGTTGTCGGCCACCTAGCGGCCGCGGGCTTCCGGATCGCGACCAGCGGCGCGTCCGAGCGTCAGGGCATCGTGCAGCGCCTGGACGTGGGCACTTCAGGGGTCATGGTGATCTGCAAGTCGGAGTACGCGTACTCCAAGCTGAAGAACGCCTTCCGTCACCGGACCGTGGACAAGACCTACCACGCGCTTGTCCAGGGACATCCCGACCCGCTTCAGGGCACGATCGACGCCCCGATCGGCCGTAACCCCAAGTACGACTACAAGTTCGCGGTCCGTGACGACGGCAAGCACAGCGTCACGCACTACGAGACCATCGAGGCCCACCGCTTCGCCTCGTTGCTGGAGGTCCAGCTGGAGACCGGCCGCACGCACCAGATCCGGGTGCACCTGGCGGCGCTGAAGCACCCCTGCGTCGGAGACCTGACCTATGGCGCGGACCCGGTGCTCGCCTCGCGTCTGGGGCTGGAGAGGCAGTGGTTGCACGCCGTACGCCTGGGCTTCGAGCATCCTGAGGACAACGAGCACGTCGAGTACGAGTCGGAGTACCCAGCCGACCTCCAGTCAGCCCTGGACGTGATTCGTGACAGCCACTGACGAGGTCCTGCTTCGTCGAGCCACGCAGGACGATGCGGACCCCATCGCGGAGGTCTATCTCGCGGCCAGGACAACCCCGACGATGCCGCCGCTCGCCCAGGATGAGGACGCGGTGCGTCTGTGGGTCCGGCAGAAGCTTCAGGGGTACGACGAGACGTGGGTGGCTGAAGAGGGCGGGTTGGTGGTCGCCTTCCTGAGGCTGGCCGGCGACTGGCTCGACGACCTCTACGTCACTCCGTCGCGGGCGCGTGCGGGCATCGGGAGCTCGATGCTGGACCTGGTGAAGTCCCTTCGTCCGGACGGGTTCTGCCTGTGGGTCTTCGAGATGAACGCGCCTGCCCGGGCCTTCTACGCGCGGCACGGCCTGATCGAGCTTCAGCGCACCGATGGTGCGGGGAACCAGGAAGGGACACCGGACCTCAAGGTGGCCTGGCCTGGTGAGCAGCCTCTCGACTTCCTGCGCAGGCTGGTCGACGAGCTCGACGCCGAGCTGGCTGACGTTCTCGAGCGTCGGGCCGCCCTCACCTGGGCCATCCAGGGCTACAAGCAGGTGGGCGGCCCCGGCGGCCGTGACCTGGAGCGGGAGCGGCAGATCGCCGAGCAGATGGCCGAACACGCGCCGCGGCTCGGGGCAGACCGGCTGCAGAGGATCGTCGATGTGGTCATCACCGAGAGCCTGGACGCCGCCGGCCCGCAGGCGTAGACGGCGCAGTCCGTCTAGACCGCACGGTGTGGGCTGGGTCGCCATTTGGTTGCGTCGCAGGCTGACGACTGTCGGCGCCACGTGACGGCGCACACATCCGGGTTTGGAACCGGTCCTTCGCATCTGGCGTACTGGCTGCTCCGGTGCTTGCAATAGCAAGCGTCGGTCACAACTCAACAGCCGAGCGTGGGTACGCCGAGTCCTACCCAGCCACGACCGGCCCGTGCACCAAGCCAGAAGCCATCAGCGACCAACCGATCGGGTAGGAGTGGGAGACCCACGAAGTTGCACTCGCCTCCCTCGATTCGAGGGTGCGAGCGCTCGGGGTGAAGCCGCAAGCCCGCACGGGCCTTCGGCAGGGCACCTTTCTCGCCCTAACCCGACAGCTCATCTCACAGGCGTGGGAAGGAACCCCAACCATGTCTGTGACCCTGAAGCAACGCGTCCGGGTGCGTCACCTCCTAGGGACCCCCGTCCTGATCACCGCGCTCTTCGCGACCCTGAGCTTCGCCATGCCGGAGACGGCCGCCTACCAGGCCTCGTCGGCGCCTGCTCTGACGCCGGCGGTTCCCAAGGCCGAGCCGGTGACCCGGTTGAAGGAGAAGCCGGTCCCGCTGGCAGCCCGCTGGGTCCTCCCGGTGGCCGGCTACCGCCTGACCGCAAAGTTCGGCGCCAGCAGCGGTCTGTGGTCCAGGAACCACACCGGCCTGGACTTCGCAGCCCCGGCGGGAACGCCGATCCGAGCGATTGCTGCGGGAGTCGTGCTGGAGGCAGGATGGGCCGGCGCGTACGGCGAGCGCACGATCGTCCGCCTCGCGGACGGTACCCAGATCTGGTACTGCCACCAGGCTGACATCGTCGTCCGGGTCGGTCAGAAGGTCATGCCCGGAGCCGTCATCGGCTCGGTCGGCTCGACAGGGAACGTCACCGGGCCCCATCTGCACCTGGAGGTCAGGCCCGATCCACAGTCTCCGGCCGACCCGTACTCGGCTCTGGTCGCGCACCGCCTGCAGCCCTGAGACCGGCATCGGAATGCACCAGCTCCGGTGACCCCCAAAGCTCGCCGGAGGCGATCGGCCAGATTGTCGGTGGGCCTGCCTAAGGTCGCTTCACAAGTCGCGTAGTGTGTGGTTCCTTCCCCCGGACACCGGCCTGCGCGTCGGTTCTGAAGCACCACATGGCTGACTCTCTGGAAGGGGCCCCTGGTCGATGTCGGGTGGGTCGTCTGACTCGTTCGTGCACCTGCACGTGCACACCGAGTACTCCATGCTCGACGGAGCCGCGCGGCTCGACGAGATGTTCGCGCGCACCGCCGAGCTGGGCATGGGGGCTATCGCCATGACCGACCATGGCAACGTTTTCGGTGCCTACGAGTTCTGGGCCAAGGCCAAGGCGCACGGGGTCAAGCCGATCATCGGGATGGAGGCCTACGCCACTCCCAACACCTCGCGCTTCGAGCGCAAGCGGGTGCGCTGGAACGACGGGGGGGACGACGACGTCTCCGGCGGTGGCGCCTTCACGCATATGACCCTGCTGGCCGAGACGACCGCCGGGATGCACAACCTGTTCAAGATGTCTTCGCGCGCGAGCACGGAAGGCTACTTCTACAAGCCGCGGATCGACCGTGAGCTGATGGCCGAGTACGCCGACGGCCTGATCGCCACCACCGGCTGTCCCTCCGGGGAGGTGCAGACCTGGCTGCGGATCGGCGACTACGCCAAGGCACGCGAGTCGGCGGGCGACTTCCAGGACATCTTCGGCAAGGACAGCTTCTTTCTCGAGCTCATGGACCACGGTCTCGACATCGAGACCCGGGTCCGCTCCGATCTGCTCAGGCTCGGCAAGGACCTGGGGCTTCCGCTGGTCGCGACCAACGACTCGCACTACACCCACAAGGAGGACCACGCCGCTCAGGAGCACCTGCTGTGCATCAACTCGGGCAGCACCATGCTCGTCCCTGCGGGTTCAGGACCGGGCAAGCGGTTCGCCTTCCAGGGGGACGGCTACTACATCAAGTCGCCCGCGGAGATGCGTGCCCTCTGGGCGGATACCTTCGGGCTTCCCGAGGCCTGCGACAACACCCTGCTGATAGCGGAGCGGTGCAACGTCGAGTTCGACGAGCGGGCCAACTTCATGCCCCGGTACCCGGTCCCGGAGGGGGAGACCGAAGACAGCTGGTTCGTCAAGGAGGTGGAGAAGGGTCTCCATGTCCGATACCCCGAGGGCATTCCCGAAGAGGTCCGCCGGCGGGCGGACTTCGAGATCGGTGTCATCACCGAGATGGGCTTCCCGGGCTACTTCCTCGTCGTGGCCGACTTCATCAACTGGGCTAAGGACAACGGGATCCGGGTAGGCCCGGGCCGAGGCTCGGGCGCGGGCTCGATGGCGGCCTACGCTATGCGCATCACCGACCTTGACCCGCTCAAGCACGGCCTGATCTTCGAGCGCTTCCTCAACCCCGACCGAGTGTCCATGCCCGACTTCGACATCGACTTCGACGAGCGTCGGCGTGGGGAGGTGATCAGGTACGTCACGGAGAAGTACGGCACCGACCGCGTCTCCATGATCGTCACCTACGGCACCATCAAGGCCAAGCAGGCGGTCAAGGACTCCTCACGCATCCTGGGCTACCCGTTCGCGATGGGGGACCGGATCACCAAGGCGATGCCTGCTGCGGTGATGGGCAAGGACGTGCCGCTGAAGAAGATCTTCGACAAGGAGCACGAGCGGTTCGGTGAGGGCGGCGAGTTCCGC
This sequence comes from uncultured Actinomycetota bacterium, assembly GCA_963769585.1. GTDB lineage: Bacteria > Actinomycetota > Actinomycetes > Propionibacteriales > Nocardioidaceae > SSC3. The sequence continues at coordinate 1,703,306 of CAVYMJ010000006.1, read as the reverse complement.
GCCCTGTACGAGTCGGAGCCCGACGTCAAGACGGTCATCGACACCGCGATCGGCATCGAGGGGCTCAAGCGACAGTGGGGGGTTCACGCCGCCGGCATCATCATGTCGAGCGAGCCGATCCAGAACGTCATCCCCGTGATGCGACGCGAGTCCGACGGCGCGATCATCACGCAGTTCGACTACCCCACCTGCGAGAAGCTCGGCCTGATCAAGATGGACTTCCTGGGGCTTCGCAACCTCACCGTCCTGGACGACGCGCTGCGCAACATCGAGTCGAACCGTGGCGAGAAGATCGTGCTCGAGGATCTCGAGCTGGACGACAAGGCGAGCTACGAGCTGCTCGGTCGCGGCGACACGCTGGGGGTCTTCCAGCTGGACGGCGGGCCGATGCGCGGCCTGCTTCGGCTGATGCGGCCAGACAACTTCGAGGACATCTCGGCTGTGCTGGCGCTGTACCGTCCCGGCCCGATGGGGGTCGACAGCCACACCAACTACGCGCTGCGCAAGAGCGGCAAGCAGGAGATCAAGCCGATCCACCCCGAGCTCGAGGAGCCCCTCGCCGAGATCCTCGGGACGACGTACGGCCTGATCGTGTACCAGGAGCAGGTCATGGCCGTGGCCCAGAAGCTCGCCGGCTACACGCTCGGACAGGCGGACCTGCTCCGCCGGGCGATGGGCAAGAAGAAGAAGGAGATCCTCGCCGCCGAGTACGTCCCCTTCTCCGAGGGCATGAGGGCCAACGGGTACGGCGATGCCGCCATCAAGGCCCTGTGGGAAGTCCTGGTCCCCTTCTCCGACTACGCCTTCAACAAGGCGCACACGGCGTCGTACGGCCTGATCTCCTACTGGACTGCCTACCTCAAGGCGCACTACGCGCAGGAGTACATGGCGGCCCTCCTCACGTCGGTCAAGGACGACAAGGACAAGATGGCGGTCTACCTCAATGAATGCCGCCGGATGAAGATCAGGGTCCTGCCTCCGGACGTCAACGAGTCCGACGCGAACTTCACCCCGGTCGGCAACGACATCAGGTTCGGCCTGACGGCGATCCGCAACGTGGGCGGCAACGTGGTCGACGCGGTTGTCCGGGCCCGTCGCGAGCAGGGTCGGTTCGCGCACTTCAACGACTTCATGAGCAAGGTCGACGCCGTCGTCTGCAACAAGCGGATCATCGAGTCGTTGGCCAAGGCGGGGGCGTTCGACTCGGTTCCGCACAAGCGCAGGGCCTTGGTGAGCATCCACGAGGAGGCGGCCGAGCGCTACGCGGGCATGAAGAAGGAGCAGGTCGGCGGCCAGGACTCGCTGTTCGACGGGCTCGGAGAGTCCGAGGACGCCTTCTTCGACATGGATGTCTCCGTGCCCGACCACATCGACGAGTGGGACAAGACGACCCTGCTCGCGCACGAGCGCGACATGCTGGGTCTCTACGTCTCCGACCATCCGCTGATGGGACTGGAGCACGTGCTGGCCGGTCAGAGCGACTGCACCATCGGTCAGCTGCTCCTGGACGAGGAGCGGACCGACGGGTCGCCGGTAACCGTCTCCGGGCTGATCACCGGGGTCTCGCGCAAGATCACCAAGCGCGGCGATGCGTGGGCGATGGTCACCCTGGAGGATCTCGAGGGTGCGATCGAGGTGCTGCTCTTCCCCAGCGCCTACCAGCTGGCCAGCACCATGCTTGTCGAGGACGGCATCGTCACAATCAAGGGTCGGCTGTCGCGCTCCAAGGATGTGCCCGAGCTGCACGGCCAGGAGGTCAGCGCGCCCGACCTCAACGACGGCCCGGCCGGTCCGGTGCTGATCTCGCTACCGTCCACCCGGTGCACACCGCCGGTGATCGGCCAGCTCAAGGACGTGCTGCGGACCCACCCCGGGGTCACCGAAGTACGGTTGCGGTTGATGAGCAAGGACAAGACGACCACGATGCGCCTCCCCGACCAGCTCCGGGTCACCTCGTCCGGTGCACTCTTCGCGGACCTGAAGCAGCTCCTCGGACCCAACTGCCTCGGTGGGGTGTGATGAGGCCACGTGCTGCCGTGTCCCAGCCGTCGTTCCACCGATCCTCCCAGCGGAGCTCGGACGCGTGACCAGCCTGCCTTCCGCCGCTCCTCTGGAGCCCGACGATGTCGGCGAGACGCACCGGTCCACACCGGCAGCCCTCCTACGGGAGGTCGCCGTTGTCGTCGGCGGCATGGCAGTGCTCGGGGTCGTCTGTGGGCTCATCTGGTCCCGTGTCGCCGAGCCGGCTCAGTTCGTCCGCTTCGCCACCTCGATCGGGCAGGACGAGCTAGCGCTCTCCCGCGACTTCAACCCTGACGGCTGGTATGCGGCCATCGCTGCCGCGGCTGCGCTCGGTTCGGGTCTGGTCTTCGGCTTCTGGCGCACCCGCAACCTGCTCGTCACCCTCGTGCTGGTGCTGATGGGCTGCGCAGCGGCGGCGCTGCTGATGTGGTGGACCGGTGAGCTCTTCGGGCCTGCTGATCCGGCGGCCATGTTGCAGGAGGCTCCCATCGGTACCCGTGCCGCTGCGCCGCTGGGCAGACCCGAGTGGCCGATCTTCCTTGCCTGGCCGACGATGGCGCTGGCGGGACTCCTGGTCCCCCTGCTCAGCCGAGCAGACTGATACGTCTGCACGGTCTTCGGTACTCCCGATACCGTTGACTCCCGATCCACCGTCACAAGGGGGCCCTCGTGTCCAGCAGCACCCCGTCCGAGCCGGCTGGTCAGCCAGAGTTCCTCACCCAGGGCGACGCCGGCCCGGCTCGAAGGAGCCGGACCAAGCCCGTCCTGCTCGCCTCCGTAGGCGTCCTCGCGGCCGGTGCGGTTGCCGTGGGTGCCTGGGGGGTGGCCCAGCTGACCGGCGGTGGCCCGGGACCAGCCGCCGTGCTCCCCGACACCACCCTGGCCTACGCGTCGGTCGACCTCGACCCTTCGGCGAGCCAGAAGATCGAGGCCATCAAGACGCTGAGGAAGTTCCCGGTGATCGCCGGCGAGCTCAACCTGGGCACCCGCGACGACCTACGTGAGTGGTTCGTGAACAGGCTCAAGCAGGACGGGGACTGCGACGGCCTGGACTACGACGGCGACATCGCGCCCTGGATCGGTGACAAGGCCGCACTGGCTGCGGTTCCCAACGCCGAGCACACCGCAGACGTGCTCTTCGCCCTCCAGGTGAGCGACGAGAGCACGGCGCGCGAGGGCATCGCGCGGATCTTCCAGAAGTGCTCGGAGGACGAGACCCACGGGGTCGCCTTCCTGGATGGCTATGTGCTGGTCGCCGAGACGGAAGGCATCGCCACAGCCGCGGCGGCCGGAGCAAAGAAGGCCTCTCTGGCCGACGACCCGCAGTTCAACAACGCCCTGGCGAGGGTCGGAGATCTGGGAGTCGTCACGGTCTACGTCGCCGAAGAGGGCCCCCGGGCCCTGTACGACGCAACCGTGGGCAGCTTGATGGGCCTGGGAAGCACCTGCGAGGCGACCGGTGGCGCCGCCCCGGACGACCTCCCCGAGCTCTGTGACGACCTGAACAGCCGGGACCGGGAGGACGGCGCCCAGGGCTTCGCCAAGGCTCTGGCGAACTTCAAGGGTGGAGCTGCGACGGTCCGGTTCCACGACGGTGGCATCGAGCTCGCCGTCGCCGGAGAGGGCCTCAGCGGCGCGGATGCTGAGGCGCAGCCGACCACCATCGGGGACCTCCCCGACACCACGATCGGTGCGCTGGGGATCTCACTGCCCGCGGGATGGGTGACCAGGCTCGAGACGGTTCTCAAGGAGGGCCGCGGTGCTGCCCTGTACGACGCAACCCTGGCTCAGGCCGAGGCCAGCACCGGCCTCAACCTGCCCGAGGACATCGAGACGCTGCTCGGGACTGGCATCGTCCTGGCTGTCGACGGAGCCACGGACTGGGACTCGCTCCCCTCGTCGCAGACTCCGGGCGACCTCAAGGTGGGCCTGCGCATCGACGGCGACGAGAGCGAGGTTCGCAGGATCATCGAGACCATCGTGAGGGCCGCTGGAATGCCTCCTGGCGAGATCGTCAAGGTGCGCGCGGCAGGTGGCCAGGTGGCGGTGGGCTTCGACGACGGCTACCTCGACAAGCTGCTCGCCGGGGGAGATCTCAGCAGCGCCGACACCTTCCGCGCCGCCGTACCCGAGGCCGACAAAGCGAGCGCGGCTCTCTTCGTCGACTTCGATGCGGCCGACGGCTGGCTGGAGAGGCTCGTCGCTCAGATGACCGACCAGGACGGGGCTGCTGTCGCGAACGCCCGGCCCTTCGACGCGCTGGGTGCCAGCGCGTGGGGGGAGGGCGACGTCACTCACCTCCTGCTCAGGTTCTCCACCGACTGATCGGTGCGGTCGTGGCCCGCGCGGCCCTGACCAGGTCCTGCGGCAACAGCTCCAGGTCCAGTCCCCGTCTGCCTGCGGAGACGAAGACCGTCGGGTGGGTCAGCGCCGACTCGTCGACGACGGTCGGGTGGGACTTGCGCTGGCCGACCGGGGAGATCCCGCCCACGACGTACCCGGTGGCGCGCTCGGCTTCGGCCGGGTCTGCCATGACGGCCTTCTTGCCTCCGACGGCGGAGGCGAGGGCCTTGAGGTCCAGCTGCGCGGCGACCGGCACGACACCGACGACGAGCCTGCCGTCGACGGAGGCCAGCAGCGTCTTGAGAACCCGGGTGGGGTCGAGCCCGAGACGCTCCGCGGCCTCATCGCCGTAGGAGGTGGAGGCCGGGTCGTGTTCGTAGCGGTGCAGCTCGAAGTCGACTCCGGCGCGCCCAAGAGCCACGGTGGCCGGGGTCCCTCCCGCTGACCTTCCTAGTTGGGACTCCATGAGGTGCGGGCCACCTCGGTCGCCGGCAGGGACGGTACGGCGCGCATGACCCGAGTCTCCTCCTTCAAGGTGTGGCGCAGCATGACCAGGCGCTCGTGGGTGGTCGGTGCCTCCAGCAGCGACTGTCGCTCGCGCAGCGACAGCAGGGTGGTTGCGGCCAGGGAGTACGACAAGAGCTCCGGGTCGCGGGGCATCCTGCCCACCAGGACCTCACCGCCACGGAGCTCGCTGAGCAGGTTCCGGTACACGTCGAACGCCGCCAGTGCCCTTCCGGCAGCGTCGAGCACGTCGTCCTCGGAGATGTCCGGGCCGCGCTGGTCGGTCAGCTCGGTCACCTCGGCCACCACGAACGGTCCACTGGCGTCCAGGCCGACGACCCGCATCCGGTGGCGCCCCACGAGCTCGACGTCGAACCTGCCGTCGTCGTACGGCGTCACACCGGTCAGCTGGACCACGCAGCCGGTGCGGTACATCGACCGCGCCTCGTGGCTGCCGACCTCGTAGCCCTCACGGATCGCGACGATGCCGAACAGGCGAAGGCTCTCGTCCTCGACTGCGAGCAGGTGCCTGACCATGGCCCGGTAGCGCTCCTCGAAGACGTGCAGCGGCAGCGTCACGCCCGGGAACACCACGCTGTTCAGCGGGAAGATCGGGAGCTGCTCCGGCACTCACCGAGCCTAGCCGGGTCCGCCCGCTGACCAGTGCGGCGGCGCGGCGGCCGCAGCCAAATAGACTGAGCCCATGATTCGCCGGATCGACGTCCGTGGACAGGACGCGAACTACCGGACCGTGGTGCCCCGCGCCGAGGTCGACGTGGCGGCCACCCTCGAGGTGGTGCGCCCGATCTGTGACGCGGTCCGGCAGCGTGGGGTCGAGGCGGTCATCGAGTACACAGCCCGGTTCGACGGAGTGCAGCAGACCGACATCGCGGTACCCGAGGATGCACTGCGTGGCGCCCTGGAGGTCCTGGATCCCGCCGTACGAGCAGGGTTGGAGGAGTCGATCCGCCGGCTCAGGGCCACCTGCGAGGCAGAGCTCGAGGCAGACGTGGTGACCGCGGTGGTCCCCGGCGGAACGGTCACCCAGCGGATGGTCCCGATCGACAGGGTCGGGCTCTACGTCCCCGGTGGGGTGGCGCCGCTGGTCTCCAGCGTCGTGATGAACGTCGTCCCGGCCCAGGTCGCAGGCGTGCGGTCCATCGCACTGACCTCCAGCCCGCAGGAAGCCAACGGCGGGCTGCCGCACCCGACGATCCTGGCCGCCTGCGCGCTGCTCGGGGTAACCGAGGTGTACGCCGTGGGCGGAGCGCAAGCGATCGCGATGTTCGCCTACGGTGCCGGGCCGTGCGCACCGGTCGACCTGGTCACCGGGCCGGGCAACATCTACACCGTCTCCGCCAAGCGGCTCGTGAAGGGCACCGTCGGCATCGACTCGGAGGCGGGGCCCACCGAGATCGCGATTCTCGCCGACGAGACCGCGAACCCGGCGTACGTCGCCGCCGACCTGATCTCCCAGGCCGAGCACGACCCCCTGGCAGCCTCCGTGCTGGTCACCGACTCCGTGGCGCTGGCAGACGACGTGGAGGCCGAGCTGGACAAGCAGGTCTCGGCGACCCGACACGTCGACCGGATCCGGACTGCCCTGTCCGGACAGCAGTCCGCCATCGTTCTTGTCGACGGGGTGGACCAGGGTCTGGACGTGGTGAACGGCTATGCGGCCGAGCACCTGGAGATCCAGACCCGCGACGCGGCCGAAGTGGCAGCGCGGGTAACCAACGCGGGAGCCGTCTTCGTCGGCGCCTTCGCGCCGGTCTCCTTGGGCGACTACTGCGCGGGCTCCAACCACGTGCTGCCCACCGGGGGCTGTGCGTGCCACTCGTCCGGACTCTCGGTGCGGGCTTTCCGCAAGGCGGTCCACGTCATCGACTACACCGTGGACGCCCTACGCGAGGTCGCCCCGCACGTCCAGACGCTGGCGCTCGCCGAGGACCTGCCGGGCCACGCCGCTGCAGTGACGGTGAGGTTCGACGAGTGAGGCTCCCCCTTCGCGAGGAGCTCCACGGGATCGCACCCTACGGCGCACCTCAGCTGGACGTCCCTGTTCAGCTCAATGTCAACGAGAACCCGTACGGCCCGTCCGAGGCTGTGGCCCGGGACCTTGCCGAGGCAGTGAGATCTGTCAGCGGCGACCTCAACCGCTATCCCGACCGTGAGTTCAGCGCCCTGCGGAGTGCGCTGGCGTCCTATGTGGGCCACGGGGTCACGGCCGAGCACATCTGGGCGGGCAACGGGTCCAACGAGGTGATGCTGCATCTGCTGCAGGCCTTCGGCGGGCCGGGCCGAACGGCGGTCTCGTTCGCGCCGACGTACTCGATGTACCCGGAGTATGCGCGCGACACCCACACCCGCTGGATGGTCGGTCAGCGGGAGAGCGACTTCTCCCTCGACGTCGAGCACGCGGCAGCCCTCATCGCGGCCGAGCAGCCCTCCGTGGTACTGCTGCCGTCGCCGAACAACCCCACCGGGACGGCCCTGCCGCTCGACACGGTGACCTCGGTCGCAGCGGCAGCGGCCGCGGTCGAGGGTGGGTGCGTCCTGGTGATCGACGAGGCGTACGCCGAGTTCCGCAGGGAGGGCACCCCCAGCGCACTGGAGCTGCTGTCCACGACGCCGAACCTCGTGGTGACCAGGACGATGAGCAAGGCCTTCGCCCTGGCTGGTGCGCGGCTGGGGTACCTGGCGGCGAGCCAGGAGGTCTGCGACGCTCTGCGCGTCGTCCGGCTGCCCTACCACCTGTCCGCGGTGACCCAGGCCGTGGCCCAGGTCGCGCTCGAGCACGCCGACGAGCTGCTCGCCCGGGTGGACGACCTGCGCAAGGAGCGCGATGCGACGGTTGACTGGCTGCGCTCCCAGGACCTGCAGGTAGCGCCGAGCGACGCGAACTTCGTGCTCTTCGGGAGGTTCGAGGACCGCCACGCGGTTTGGCAGGGTTTGCTGGATAGAGGCGTCCTGATCCGGGAGACTGGTCCCGATGGTTGGCTGCGCGTGTCGATCGGCACCGCGGAGGAGATGGCGGCGTTCCGTGCCGCGTTGCTGGAGGTTGTGTCATGAGCAGGACTGCGCGTATCGAGCGCCAGACCAGCGAGTCCAAGCTGTTGGTCGAGGTCGACCTGGACGGCACCGGCCGCCACGACATCAGCACGGGCGTCGGGTTCTACGACCACATGCTGACCGCACTCGCGCGCCACTCCCTGATCGACCTGACGGTCCAGGCCGAGGGCGACCTGCACATCGACGCGCACCACACCGTCGAGGACACCGCGATCGCCCTGGGCCAGGCCCTGCGCGAGGCCCTGGGCGACAAGGCGGGCATCCGCCGGTTCGGTGACGCCACCGTCCCGCTCGACGAGGCCCTTGTCCAGGCCGTGGTGGACGTTTCGGGACGCCCCTACTGCGTGCACACCGGAGAGCCCGAGGGGCAGCAGTTCGTGATGATCGGCGACCAGTACCTGGGCTCGCTGACCCGGCACGTCTTCGAGACGCTTGCGTTCCACGCCCACCTTGCGCTGCACGTTCGCGTGCTGGCCGGGCGCGACCCACACCACATCGTCGAGACCCAGTTCAAGGCGGTCGCCCGCGCCCTGCGCGATGCCGTCGCGATCGACCCGCGCGAGACCGGTGTGCCGTCCACCAAGGGCAGCCTGTGAGCTCTGTAGTCGTCTTCGACTACGGCTCGGGCAACATCCGCTCTGCTGTGCGTGCCCTGGAGCGCGCAGGCGCGTCAGTGAAGCTCACCCGGGACCGGCGCGCGGCCGAGGAAGCGGACGGGCTGGTGGTTCCCGGGGTAGGTGCGTTCCGAGCCTGCGCCGATGCGCTGCGCACGGCGCACGGTGACCAGATCATCGGACGTCGCCTCGCCGGTGGCCGCCCCGTGCTCGGCATCTGCGTGGGCATGCAGGTGCTGTTCAGCCACGGGGTCGAGCATGGAGTCGACGCCGCGGGCCTGGACGAGTGGCCCGGCGTGGTCGAGCGGCTGGAGGCTCCGGTGATCCCGCACATGGGATGGAACACCGTCGACGTACCGCCGGGCTCGGCGTTGTTCGAGGGCGTCGAGGGCGAGCGCTTCTACTTCGTGCACTCCTACGGCGTACGCCGGTGGGAGCTGGTCACCCACGGCCGGACCCTGGACCCGCTGGTCACCTGGACCACGCACGGTGAGGACAGGTTCGTGGCGGCGGTGGAGAACGGCCCGCTGTGTGCCACCCAGTTCCACCCGGAGAAGTCGGGCGACGCCGGCGCACGGCTGCTCAAGAACTGGGTCTCGGCGCTCTGATGGCCAAGGAGCGCGCCCTGCGGCGGGCCGAGCGCGAGCGCGAGGCGGCGATCAAGGCTGCCGCGCGAGCCGCGGAGGCGGAGCGTCGCGAGCGCCGGGCCGCGCGCACCAAGGCGCTGAAGGCGCGCTCCCTGGACCGGCTGCCCAGGCTCAGGCCAGTCGGGCGCCATACCGGAGTCCTGGCGCGCAAGCGGCGCATCCAGAACTTCGTGCTCGTGGACCTGCTGCTGGTCCTCAACGTGGTGATCTGGTTCGTCAGTGCCGACTGGGGGGTCCGGGTCGGGGCGCTGATCGTGTGCGTCCTGGTCTTCCCGGTGCTCAAGACGCTGATCTTCCCGCGCTGAGGCCAACATAGAGTTCCGCTCATGAGCCCCTACCTCGAGCTGCTGCCTGCCGTCGACGTCCAAGACGGTCGCGCCGTGCAGCTGGTCCAGGGAGTCGCCGGCTCGGAGAAGACGTTCGGTGACCCGGTCGAGGCCGCGCTGGGCTGGCAACGTGCCGGCGCCGAGTGGATCCACCTCGTCGACCTCGACGCCGCCTTCGGCCGCGGCAGCAACCGGGCGCTGCTGGAGCAGATCGTCGGCCGCCTCGACATCGACGTCGAGCTGAGCGGGGGGATCCGGGACGACGAGACCCTGGAGGCTGCGTTGGCGACGGGGTGCCGCCGGGTCAACATCGGTACGGCGGCCTTGGAGCAGCCGGAGTGGTGTGCCAAGGCCATCGCGGCGTACGGCGACCGGGTGGCCGTAGGGCTCGACGTACGAGGTCGGACGCTGGCGGCTCGTGGCTGGACCAGCGAGGGGGGCGACCTGTACGAGGTTCTTACCCGCCTCGACGCCGAAGGCTGTGCCCGTTACGTGGTCACCGACGTCAACAAGGACGGGATGCTGCAAGGCCCGAACCTCGAGCTGCTCGCCGGTGTCTGTCGCGCCACCGACCGCCCTGTGGTGGCCAGTGGTGGGATCACCACGCTCGACGACCTGCGCGCCCTGATGACGATGGTCGACCAGGGTGTGGAGGGCGCCATCATCGGCACCGCGCTCTACGAGGGCCGGTTCAGTCTCGAAGAGGGCCTTGCCCTCACCCAGTCCGCATGACGCTCGCGATCCGGGTGATCCCGTGCCTCGACGTCGACGCCGGGCGGGTGGTCAAGGGGGTCAACTTCACCGAGCTCCGTGATGCCGGCGACCCGGTCGAGCTGGCGAAGGTGTACGACGCCGAGGGAGCCGACGAGCTGACCTTCCTCGACATCTCTGCCAGTCACGAAGGTCGCTCGACGACGCTGGAGATCGTGTCCAGGACCGCGGAGCAGGTCTTCATCCCCTTGACGGTCGGCGGTGGGATCGGCTCGGTGGAGGACGTCGACCGGATGCTGCGCGCGGGGGCCGACAAGATCGCGGTCAACACCGCGGCGCTGCGCCGCCCCGCCCTGATCCGGGAGATCGCTGCTCGCTTCGGCAACCAGGTCCTGGTGCTGTCGGTCGACGCGCGTCGGGCTCCTGGGACCCCGAGCGGGTACGAGGTCACCACCCACGGCGGCCGCCGCTCCGCCGGGGTCGATGCCGTCGAGTGGGCCGCTCGTGGAGCCGAGCTGGGCGCCGGCGAGATCCTGCTCAACTCGATGGACGCCGATGGGACCCGTGACGGCTTCGACCTGGTGATGCTGCGGGCGGTACGACGCGTGGTCGACATCCCGGTGATCGCCTCGGGTGGTGCGGGGACAGCGGAGCACTTCCCGCCAGCCATCGAGGCCGGGGCGGATGCGGTGCTCGCAGCGAGCGTCTTCCACTTCGGGACGCTACGGGTGGGCGACGTGAAGCGGTCCTTGGCGGCCGCTGGGTGTGCGGTCCGCTGAGGCTCAGGCGCGCTTTCGTCGGTCTCTGAGCAGGATGACCGAGCCACGGCCGTTCCCGCCGGGCTGCCGGTCGACCTCGAAGATCCCGATGGTGGTGACCAGGTCGGCGAGCTTGGCGTAGCCCCAGTTGCGGGGGTCGAAGTCAGGCGCCTGCTTGGCGATCACCGAGCCGACCGCACCGAGGTTGGCCCAGCCCTCCTCGTCGGAGGCGGCCTCCACCCCTGCGCGCAGGTGACGGACCAGGGCGGCATCGCCCTTGAGCTCGCGGGCCGACCGTCGCTGCTGCGTGGCAGGCTGCTGGGTCTCGTCGGTCGCGGTGCTGAGGACGTCCATGTAGATGAACCGGTCGCAGGCGGTCACGAAAGCCTGGGGGGTCTTGCGCTCCCCGAACCCGTAGACGACCACGCCCGACTCGCGAAGTCGCGACGCCAGCCGAGTGAAGTCGCTGTCGGAGGAGACGATGCAGAAGCCGTCGAAGCGCTCGGTGTAGAGCAGGTCCATCGCGTCGATGATCATCGCGCTGTCCGTGGCGTTCTTGCCCACGGTGTAGGCGAACTGCTGGATCGGCTGAATGGCGTGGACGTTGACGGCCTCCTTCCAGCCACGCAGGTTCTCCGTCGTCCAGTCGCCGTAGATCCGCTTGACCGAGGCGACGCCGTACTTGGCGATCTCGGCGACCAGGGCATCGCTCCTGCTGGGCGACGCGTTGTCAGCGTCGATCAGGACGGCGAGCTTGGCTGAGTCAGTGGAGGCGGGCATGAGCGCAGCCTAAGCCCGGGCGAAGGCCGAGCGTTCGGGGCGGCGCCGGGTCCGTCACCGCTACGCTCAGTTCATGGCCGAAACACCTCGCGTCTGGGGCGTGCAGGTCTCCGAGGCGATGGCGGCCCCTTGGGAGCGTCACCGGCGGGTGCTCTTCGAGACCTACCGCGAGATCTCCGAGTGGCTGGTCGACCAGCTGCGGCCTCAGCCCGGAGAGACCGTCCTCGAGCTCGGCGCCGGACCGGGGGAGACCGGCTTCCTGGCCGCAGCCAGGGTCGGCGCCGGGGGACGGCTCATCTCGACCGACCTGGGGCAAGGCATGGTCGACGCCGCGCGACGGGGCGCCGAGGAACGCGGTTTGGCCAACGTCGAGTGCCGGGTGATGGACGCCCACCGTCTCGACCTGGAAGACAGCAGTGTCGACGGGGTGCTCAGCCGGTTCGGGCTGATGCTGATGGAGGACCCTGCCCAGGTGCTCCGCGAGGCCCGACGGGTGCTGCGGCCCGGCGGACGAGTGGCGTATGCCGTCTGGGGTGACCCCGAGCAGAACCCGGGCCTCACCCTGCCGCGGGCCGCTGTCGAAGGCTCGGGGATCCAGCTTCCACCGCCCGCCCCGCTGCTGGTCGGCCCCTTCTCGTTGGCAGACCCCGAGCGGAACCGCAGGCTCGTCGGCGACGCGGGCCTGGAGGAGATGGCCGTGCAGCAGTTGGTCTCCGGGACCCACTTCACCAGCGTCGACGCCTACTGGTCGGTGCAGAGCGAGGTCGCTGGCCAGCTCGCGATGATCCTCGCCTCGCTCGACGCCGACCGGGTGCAGGCGATCCGGGCCACGCTTACGGCGCTGATGGAGCCGTTCGCCATCACCGACGGCTACCTGCTCCCGTCACAGGTCGTCCTGGTTGCCGCGTCGAAGCCCAGGTGAGCCGGCAGCTGCTGGGGCTCAGATCCCGAGCCCGGTGTCGGCGAGCGCCGCGACATCCTGCGCCGTCCCGCGAAGCTCGACGTCGGCCACCACCTTGCGGCCATAGATGAACAGCGCGACCTCCGCGGGGAGACCGTGGATGGTGACTGACGCATCGGCGGACTTCAGCACCGCGGTCTCCTCCGCGTCCGAGCGAGAGACGACCACGCCCACCTTCGCCTTGCGCACCAGGGCGCGGCCCGTCGACCGGACACCCCGCCAGACGGCGCCCTGGACTCGTGGCGTGAGCTCACGGGCCGCCCACTCCGGCTGGGCTCGCCGGATGTCCTCGTGATGCACGAAGTACTCCATTGCGTTCAATCGCCGGTCGACCTCGGAGAGCCGGAACGGGGAGTGCAACGGAGGTCCCTGGCGAAGTCGGCGGACCAGCCGCTCGAAGTCGCCCCGGGCGAGCCTGGCTATCCCGCGGTCGGTCAGCCCCGCCAGTGGCGGTACGACGATGCCGACCGCCGCCAGGCTCCCGTCCCGCAGCACCAGGTGGGCCACCAGGGAGCGCACATCCCAGCCGCCGCACAGGGTGGCGGCATCGGGACCGACCTCGAGGGCGAGGTCACACAGGGCGGCGCGCTCGGCTGCGGCGAGGTATGTCACCGCTCGATCGTAGGGTGGACAGGACCGAACAGAGAAAGGCCCGTGACGTGACGTTCGCCGCGCGAACCACCAGCTCGCTGCGCGACGGCTTCGCCGTACTCGCTGTCGGCATCCGCACCGAGCCGCGGGTCTTCGTCGTCGCCACCGTGGGGAGCGTCGTCTTCGGCGCTCTCACCGTCGCCGACGCTTGGGTGCTCGGCTGGGCCACCGACCACGTCATCCTGCCGGCGTTCGACACGAAGGCCACCACAGCGGGCGGGCTGGTGACGGTCGCGGCGCTGTTCGTCTCGGTGGCCCTGGTCAGGGCGGCGGCGATCATCGCCAGGCGGGTGGGCGCGGGTATCATGCAGTACCGCCTGATGGCCCGGGACCGTCGTGCGGTCACGCGGCAGTACCTCGACCTGCCCATGTCCTGGCACCAGCAGCACCCGACGGGGCAGCTTCTCTCCGTGGCCAACAGCGACACCGAGGCGACCTGGGCGCCGATTGCGCCGCTGCCGATGGCTCTGGGGACCGTGGCCATGATGGTGATCGCCATAGCCGGGATGTTCCTGACCGACGTGGTGATCGCCTCTGTCGGCATTCTGGTCTTCCCGCTGGTGGTCGTGGCGAACGTGGTCTACCAACGGATCCAGTCGCCGCTGATGACGCGTGCCCAGGCTCTGAGGGCCGAGGTGAGCGAGGTGGCTCACGAGTCCTTCGACGGTGCGATGGTGGTCAAGACGCTGGGTCGCGAGGCCGAGGAGACCCAGCGGTTCGCGACCAAGGCCCGCCACCTGCAGCAGGTCAACATCCAGGTGGGCAGGGTCCGCGCCGTCTTCGACCCGGTGCTCGAGGCCTTGCCGGGTCTGGGCGTCCTGGCCGTTCTCTGGGTCGGGGTGCTCCGCGTGCGCGGCGGCTCCAGCGAGGCGGGCGACGTCGTACAGGTCGCCTTCCTGCTCAGCATCGTGGCCTTCTACATCCGATCGCTCGGCTGGCTGATCGGCGAGTTCCCCCGCAGCGTGGTCGGCTTCGACCGAGTCCGGGCGGTGCTCCGGGTCCAGGCCGACATGTCGTACGGCGATCAGGTGATCCCCTCCGCCGAGGACGGCGCCCGGCTCGACGTCGATCGCCTCTCGTACCGCTATGCCGAGGATCAGCCCCTGCTGGAGGAAGTGACCTTCTCGGTCGAGCCGGGCAGGACGGTCGCGGTGGTGGGGGCGACCGCCTCCGGCAAGAGCACGCTGACCAGCCTGGTCCTTCGGCTGGTGGACCCTCTTGGTGGCGAGGTCGACCTGGACGGGACGAACCTTCGCTGGCTGAAGCGAGGCGCGCTTGCCGAGCACGTCGCGCTGGTGCCCCAGCAGGCGTTCCTCTTCGACGACACGATCCGCGACAACGTCACTCTGGGCCTTAGCGTCACCGACGACGAGGTGTGGGAGGCGCTGCGTACGGCTCAGGCAGACGGCTTCGTGGCCGCGCTGCCCGACGGCCTCGACAGCAAGCTGGGGGAGCGCGGTACCACGCTCTCCGGTGGCCAGCGCCAGAGGCTCTCCCTGGCCAGGGCCCTGGTGCGCAACCCGCGGCTGCTGGTGATGGACGACGCGACCAGCGCGGTCGACCCCGAGGTCGAGGCCCGCATCCTGGCCGGGCTGCGAGCCCGGCGCGGTGCCACTGTGCTGGTGGTCGCGTACCGCAAGGCCACCATCGCTCTGGCCGACGAGGTCGTGTACCTCGCTGGTGGCCGCATCGCCGACCAGGGAACTCACGCGGAGCTGATCGCGCGCAACGAGGGCTACGCCGACCTTGTCAACGCCTACGAGCTCCAGGCCCACGACGACGAGGAGGTGTCCGCATGAGCACCACCGTCGACACGGGCGACGAGATCTCCGCCTGGGCGACGATGCGTCGCGGCGTCGAGCTGTCGCCCGAGCTCAAGGACGGCTTCTGGGGCACGCTCGGCCTCGCCGCGGTGAGCACGTTGGGCCGCATCGTCGTGCCGATCGCGGTCCAGCAGACCCTCGACCACGGCATCAACGCTCCCGGTGGTCCGGACGCGGGGTTCACTGCATGGACGGCAGTGCTTGCGCTGGCCGCACTGCTCATCGCCTCCGGCGCGTCCTACCTGATGACCGCCCGGCTCTTCAGCTCCGCCGAGCGCGGTCTCGCCACGTTGCGGATCAAGGCCTTCCGGCACGTCCATGACCTGCCCGTGCTCACCCAGAACACCGAGCGAAGGGGCTCCTTGGTCTCGCGGGTGACCAGTGATGTCGACCAGGTCTCACAGTTCCTCGTCTTCGGCGGCATGATCGCGGTCGTCAGCGTCGGGCAGATCCTGGTCGCCACCGTGGTGATGGCTGTCTACTCCTGGCAGCTGACCATCGTGGTGTGGCTGTGCTTCCTGCCGCTGTTCCTGAGCCTGCGCTACTTCCAGCGCCGGCTCTCCGCGGCCTACGGCTACGCTCGCCGTCAGATCGGCGTCATGCTCAGCGCGATCTCCGAGCCGGTCGTCGGTGCGGCAACAGTGCGCTCGTACGCCGTCGAGGCTCGGACCCAAGCACGGATCGACCGGGCCATCGAGGCGAATATGCGTGCGTCGGTCAAGGCACAGGGCCTCACCGCCTTCTCCTTCTCCCTGGGCGGGATCTCGGCCGGCCTGGCCAACGCGGGCGTGGTGATCGTCGGGGTCCTGATGGGGATCCAGGGCGACATCACCGCCGGCAAGGTGCTTGCCTTCGCGTTCCTGGTCAACCTCTTCGTCGGGCCGGTCCAGATGGGAACCCAGGTGCTCACCGACGCCCAGAACGCGTTCGCCGGCTGGCGACGGGTCATCGGCATCCTGGACACGCCTGCCGATGTCGTCGACCCTGGCGAGACGGGGACCAGGCTTCCGCGCGGGCCGGTCCGGATCGACTTCGATCAGGTCGGCTTCGCCTACCCTGGCGGCACGCCGGTTCTGCACCAGGTCGACCTCAGCATCGAGCCGAACACTCGGGTTGCCATCGTGGGTGAGACCGGATCGGGCAAGACCACCCTGGCCAAGCTGCTGACCCGGTTGATGGACCCGTCCACAGGGTCCGTGCGGCTCGATGGCATCGACCTGCGTGACGTCCCGTTCGACTCGCTACGCGACCGGGTCGTGCTGGTCCCGCAGGAGGGGTTCCTCTTCGACGACACTCTGCGAGCCAACACCCGGTACGGACGGCTCGACGCCACCGACTCCGACGTGGTCGCCGCCGCCGCCGAGCTCGGCCTCTCCGACTGGCTGGCCACCCTGCCGCGCGGCCTGGACACCCAGGTCGGCCAGCGAGGAGAGTCCCTGTCGGCCGGGGAGCGTCAGCTCGTGGCTCTGATGCGCGCCCACCTGGCAGACCCGGACCTCCTAGTCCTCGATGAGGCCACCAGCGCAGTGGACCCGGCCCTGGAGATGCGGATCGGGGCAGCGTTGGAGCGGCTCACCACGGGCCGTACGTCGGTGACCATCGCCCACCGGATGAGCACGGCCGAGCAGGCCGACGAGGTGGTGGTGGTCGACGACGGCCGCGTCGTGCAGCGTGGCCCCCACGCCACCCTGCTGGCCGAGGGAGGCGTGTACGGACGCCTGCACGCATCCTGGATGTCACAGCAGACGCTTGGCTGAGTCCGGGACAATGAGACCGTGAACTCCCTCGACCCGGCCATCGCCGACAGGCTCAAGCGCGACGACCAGGGCCTGGTGCCCGCCGTGGTCCAGCAGCACGACACCGGTGAGGTGCTGATGGTCGGCTGGATGGACGACGAGGCGCTGCACCGCACGCTGACCACCGGGCGCACGACCTTCTGGAGCCGGTCTCGCCAGGAGTACTGGGTCAAGGGGGAGACCTCGGGTCACCGCCAACACGTCAAGGAGGTGCGCCTGGACTGCGACGGCGACACGCTCCTGGTCAAGGTCGCCCAGGAGGGGCCGGCCTGCCACACCGGCGCCCGCACCTGCTTCGACGAGGGCCTGCTCGGTGAATGACCGGAAGACCTTCTGGCCCACGGTGCTGGTCGGTGCCGCCGGGTCGGCGATCGCCTCGGTCTCGGCGAGCCGTGACTGGGCAACGGCCTCGGCCCAGGTCGCGGGTGTGACCTCGCGGGCGGCGGGAAGGGGCTCGGAGGCGGTTCCGCTCGCGCTGGCTCTCGCGCTGGTCGCGCTGGCTGCCTGGGGCGCGATCCTCGTCGTACGGCGGCGGGCTCGGCGGGTGGTAGCCGGGCTCGGGCTGCTGGCCGCGGTGGGAGTGCTGGTCGCCACGGCAACGGGGGCGACGCTGGCCAAGGACGACGCGGTGGCCGGGCTGGCCGGCCAGACAGGGTCCGCTGCAAGCCTCACCGGCTGGTTCGCCGCCACGCTGGTGGGAGCGGCAGCTGCCTTGATCGCCTCGGGCTTCGCGCTGGCGAAGCTTGGGGCCTGGCCGGAGATGGCCACGCGCTACGACGCACCCGGGGGACCGGAGCGGGCGTCGGACCCGACCGACCTGTGGAAGTCGTTGGACGAAGGTCACGACCCGACTCTGTGACCGACGACGCCTCGGCCCGGTCGGACGCTCTAGGATGAGCGCACTGCAACAGACCCGACGAGGAGTGCCTTCCGTATGTCTGCTCACCACGGCAACACGCCCGCTGCCTGGACCGCTGTGACCATCGTTCTTGTCGGCTTCGTCCTCGGTGGGCTCGCCCTCGTGATCGACAACATGCCGCTGTTCTGGGTGGGCGTGGCCCTCGGTCCGATCGGCGGTGTCGCCGGGTTGGTCATGTCGAGGATGGGACTGGGTGCTGAGCCCGCCAGTCGTTGAGGCCGCCTCCACGGACCTAGCCGCCCGTGAGCCCGGACGTGCCCGCCGCGTCCGTGGCCCGCTGCTGCTTGCCGGTGGCGTGGCCGCGGCTACCCTCGCCCTGCATCTGCGCGACCCCCACGACTCCGGCAGCTGGGGGCTGTGCCCGCTTCTCGCCGCCACCGGGGTGTACTGCCCGGGCTGCGGAGGCCTACGAGCTGTCAACGACCTGACCAACGGCGACCTGCTGGCTGCCGCGTCGAGCAACCTGCTCTTCGTGCTCGCCATCCCGGTACTGCTCTTCGCCTGGGTCCGCTGGCTCCGCGCGCGGTGGCGTGGGAAGCAGGTCGGGGACCTGCGCAGCCCCTATGTCTTCAGCGCCGTCGTGCTGGCGCTCTTCCTGGTGTTCTCCGTGGTGCGCAACCTGCCGTTCGGCTCCTGGCTGGCGCCCTGAGCGACCCATGCGTTGCACGACGACGAACGAGGCCCGGTCCGAACGGACCGGGCCTCGTGCTGCGCTACGACGATCAGGTGGCGGTGCCGAAGTTGTAGGTGAACGTGCCGTCCCCCAGGATCAGCCCGACGACGTTGACCACGATGATCACGGCGGAGAGCGCTATGCCGATCCAGCCGCAGATCGTGCCGGCCTTGGCCTGGCCTTCGCCCGTCCGCCAGCCACCGCTTGCGGCGATCTCCTTGCTGGCCTGCTTACCCAGGACCACCGCGACGATGCCTGCCACCAGACCGAGACAGCAGCAGGCGAGGGGGATCGACGCGATTCCCAGGATCATGGACCACAGCGCCTTCTGGCTCGACTGCGGCGCCGCACCCTGAGGGCCGCCGGGGTACCCCGGCGGTGGCCCCCCGGGGTAGCCGGCACCTGGCAGGGGAGGCGGCGGCGGAAGGTAGCTACCCCCGTCGGGCGGCGGCGGCGGCGGGGTGCCCCCACCGTCAGGTGGCGGCGGCGGTGGGTAGTCGGACATCTGTGCTCCCTCGTCTGTCTGCTCGTCCGGGTCCTGCTGCATGCAACGGCGACGGTACCGGTTGCGACGCCGGACCTGTCGGCGGAAGCGCCGGTCGTTCGTGAGAACCTAGGACACCAACGTGTTGCAGCCCGGGAAGGTGTCGCCATGTCTGTCCTCGACGAGATCATCGAGGGCGTGCGCCTCGACCTCGCCGAGCGCGAGGCGGTCGCGCCCCTGGACGACGTCAAGGCCGCCGCGCTGCGCGCCCCCGATGCGCTCGACCCGATGCCGGTCTTCCGGGCTCCGGGGGTCAGCGTCATCGCCGAGGTGAAGCGGTCCAGCCCGAGCAAGGGCGCTCTGGCCGCCATCCCGGACCCGGCGCGGCTGGCAGGCGAGTACGCCGCCGGCGGTGCCGCTGCGATCAGCGTGCTCACCGAGCAGCGTCGCTTCGGTGGAAGCCTGCAGGACCTACGGGCGGTCCGTGCCACCGTCGGGGTGCCGGTGCTGCGCAAGGACTTCATCGTCACGTCGTACCAGCTCTTCGAGGCCCGGGCGGCCGGCGCTGACCTGGCCCTGCTGATCGTGGCGGCTCTGGACCAGAACGAGCTGGTCGGTCTGCTCGAGCGTGCCACCAGCATCGGCCTCACCACGCTCGTCGAGGTCCATGACGAGGAGGAGGCTCGCCGAGCAGTCGATGCCGGGGCCGAGCTGATCGGGGTCAACGCGCGCAACCTGAAGACCCTCGAGGTCGACCGCGCCACGTTCGGCCGGGTCCGCCCGCTCATCCCTGCTGGGATCGTCACTGTTGCCGAGTCGGGAGTGCGCGGTCCCCACGATGTGATCGAGTACGCACAGCTGGGTGCCGATGTCGTCCTCGTCGGCGAGACGCTCGTCAAGGGCGAGGACCCGCGGGTCGCGGTGGCGGATCTCGTCGCGGCCGGCGCGCACCCGGCCACTTCACGTCGTACCGAGTAACCCCACCCCAGGAAGGCCCTCATGGTGCTGCCAGACCAGGCCGGCCACTTCGGCCGCTTCGGTGGTCGTTTCATGCCTGAAGCGCTCATCGCCGCGCATGACGAGCTCACCGAGGCGTGGCAGAGCGCCATGGCCGACCCGGAGTTCACCGGCGAGTTCGGGCGGCTCCTTCGGGAGTACGCCGGGACCCCTTCCCTGCTCTTCGACGCCACCAAGCTCAGCGAGCAGGCCGGGGCGCGGCTTCTGCTCAAGCGCGAGGACCTCAACCACACCGGCGCGCACAAGGTTCGCAACGTGCTGGGCCAGGCGCTGCTCACCAAGCGGATGGGCAAGACCCGGGTGATCGCCGAGACCGGAGCAGGCCAGCATGGGGTGGCGACCGCGACGGCGTGCGCGTACCTGGGCCTGGAGTGCGTGGTCTACATGGGCGAGGTGGACACGCAGCGGCAGGCCCTCAACGTGGCACGGATGAAGCTGCTGGGAGCCGAGGTGGTTCCAGTCACCTCGGGCAGCCGCACTCTCAAGGACGCCATCAACGAGGCGCTGCGCGACTGGGTCGCCAGCGTCGACAACACCCACTACCTGCTGGGCACGGCCGCCGGGTCGCATCCCTTCCCCTCGATGGTCCGCGACTTCGTCCGAGGTATCGGCGACGAGGCCAGGGCGCAGTGCCTCGAGCTCACCGGATCCCTGCCCGACATCGCGACCGCCTGTGTCGGCGGTGGCTCGAACGCGATCGGCCTCTTCGCGGCGTTCATCGACGACCTGTCGGTACGACTGGTCGGCTTCGAGGCCGGTGGTCAGGGCTACGAGACGGGCCGGCACGCGGCAACCATCACCGCGGGAGAGGTCGGGGTCCTGCACGGCGCTCGCACCTACGTACTGCAGAACGAGGATGGCCAGACCATCGAGTCGCACTCCATCTCCGCGGGCCTGGACTATCCCGGGGTCGGACCCGAGCACGCCTGGCTGGCGGAGACCGGACGTGCCCAGTACCGGCCGGTCACCGACGCCGATGCGATGTCGGCTATGGCGTTGCTGGCTCGCACCGAGGGGATCATCCCGGCGATCGAGTCGGCCCATGCCCTGGCCGGGACGCTGGTCCTGGCCAAGGAGGTCCCGGGCTCCACGATCCTGGTGAACCTCTCCGGCCGGGGGGACAAGGACATGGAGACCGCAATGGACTGGTTCGGCCTGGGCGCGGGGACGGGCGAGTCGCGATGAGTGTCGAGGAGGCGTTCCGGACGGCGCAGGCACAGCAGCGCGCCGCGTTGGTCGGCTACCTGCCGGCCGGGTTCCCCGACGTCGCCGGAGGCATCGACGCCCTCAAGGCCATGGTGGCGGCCGGGTGCGACGTCATCGAGGTCGGCCTGCCCTACAGCGACCCCGTGATGGACGGTCCCACCATCCAGGCCGCGGCGCAGCAGGCCCTGGAGCGGGGGGTCCGTACGGCCGACGTGCTGCGCACCGTCGAGGCGGTCGCGTCCACCGGAGTCAAGACGGTGGTGATGACCTACTGGAACCCCGTCGAGCGGTACGGCGTCGACAGGTTCGCCGCCGACCTGGCCAGCGCCGGCGGGAGCGGCCTGATCACTCCGGACCTGATCCCAGACGAAGCGGCCCCTTGGCTCGCCGCGTCACAGCAGCACGGGCTGGACCGCATCTTCCTGGTGGCCCCGAGCTCCACCGATGCACGGCTGAAGATGACGGTCGAGCACTGCAGCGGCTTCGTGTACGCCACGGCGGTCATGGGTGTGACCGGCGCGCGCGAGACCAGCAGTGACCTTGCCAGCCCGTTGGTCGCGCGGACCAGGGCAGTGACGGATCTGCCCGTCGGGGTCGGTCTTGGCGTCTCCAACGGAGCTCAGGCGGCCCAGGTCGCCGCCTTCGCCGACGGCGTGATCGTGGGTTCCGCGTTCGTCCGGGTTCTTCTGGACCATCCCGACGACCGGGTGGCGGGGCTCAAAGCCCTGACTGCGCTGACCGAGGACCTGGCCGCCGGGGTTCGGCGTGACTAGATTCCTCGCGGTCGCCGCGCTGTTGCTGGTCACCGCCTGCGCGGGCGGTGGCGAGGAGCCGGTCACGGGCTTCCGGGAGCGCAACCCAGACGGCCTGCACGGCGCTGTGCTGCCCAAGCCCTACCAGCTGCCCACTGCCACGCTGACCGACAGCCACGGCCAGCGGTACGAGGTGCAGACCGACACCACCAAGCCGATCACCCTGGTCTTCTTCGGCTACACGCACTGCCCCGACATCTGCCAGGTCGTGATGGCCGACCTCACCGCCGCGCTGGCCCGGCTGGAGTCTGCTGACCGCGAGCAGCTCGGGATGCTGTTCATCACCAGCGACCCCGCGCGGGATGATCCGGCGACCCTGCGCCGCTACCTCGACCGGTTCGACCCGACCTTCGAGGGACTTACCGGCCCGCTCGCCACGATCGCCCGGGTAGGCCGCGCGCTGGGTGTCGTGATCGACAAGGGCGACAAGCTCCCCTCGGGCGGGTACGCCGTGGCGCACGGCAGCCAGGTCGTCGGCGTCCTGGCGGACGGGACGGCCCCGGTCGTGTGGACCGCGGGCACCAGCTCGGCCGACATGGCCGACGACCTGACCAAGGCGCTGCGCGACGGGATCCCCAAGGTAGGTTCGGCAGGGTGATCCTCCAGTACATCCCGAGCCCGGACCAGGGCGTGTGGTACCTCGGCTCCATCCCCCTCCGCGCCTACGCGCTGTGCATCATCGCCGGAGTCCTGGTCGCCGTCTGGCTCGGGGAGCGACGCTGGATCGCGCGCGGGGGACGGCCGGGCCAGATCGGGGACATGGCGATCTGGGCAGTGCCGTTCGGCGTGGTAGGCGGCCGGCTGTACCACGTGGCCACCGACAACGGCCGCTACTTCGGTGAGGGCAAGAGCGCCATCTCGGCGCTGTATGTCTGGCAGGGCGGGCTGGGCATCTGGGGTGCTATCGCACTTGGTGGTGTCGGCGCGTACCTGTACGCGCGCTCCCACGGCCTACTCTTCGCGCCCATCGCGGACGCGCTCGCACCTGGGCTCCTGGTGGCGCAGGCCATCGGGCGCTGGGGAAACTGGTTCAACCAGGAGCTCTTCGGCAAGCCCCTCGACAGGTTCTGGGCCCTCGAGATCGACCAGGCGCACCGCCCGGACGGGTACGGCGAGTACGCCACCTTCCACCCGACCTTCCTCTACGAATGCCTGTGGAACCTCGGCGCCGCCGGACTGGTGGTCTGGGCCGACCGGCGATTCAAGCTCGGGTTCGGCAGAGTCTTCGCCCTGTACGTGATGGCGTACTGCGCCGGCCGCGGCTGGATCGAGTACCTGCGCATCGACCCGGTTCAGGCCGATGACGTCTTCGGGCTCCGGCTCAACGTCTGGACCTCGATCGTGCTGTTCGTCCTGGCCCTGGCCTACTTCGTCATCGTCGGCCGTAAGCGTCCCGGCCGCGAGGACTCGGTGTGGCGCGAGGGCCGTGAGCCCGCAGCGAACGCCGCTGCTTCCGCCGCGCCCGCCGCCGCTGCCGAGGGCGCCACCCTCGCCCCCGCTCCGGCACAGGCAGCCGACGAGGAGTCGAACGGGCCACAGCCCTAGTCACCCAGCCCTCACCGTCCGGGCCTCGGGTGAGGCTTCTCACGGGTAGGGCAGCCTCACCTTCGATGCGCGCGGGCTCCTTGCTAGGTACCGTCCTGGGCGTGACTACAGACACTTCCGAGATCGGGCACGAGCACCCTGACGTCACCGGCGGCTGGCTGCGTCCGGCGGTCTTCGGCGCGATGGACGGCCTGGTGTCCAACCTTGCGCTGGTCGCCGGCGTCGCGGGTGGCACCAGGGACGCCGGCGACTCCAAGGCGGTCGTCATCGCGGGGCTGGCCGGGCTCGCCGCCGGAGCCTTCTCGATGGCGGCGGGGGAGTACACCTCGGTCGCCAGCCAGTCAGAGCTGGCCGAGCACGAGATCGCCAAGGAGCGGCGCGAGATCATCGCCAACCCGGTCGCCGAGATGCAGGAGCTGGCGGAGATGTTCGCCCAGAAGGGCATCGACGACGACGTTGCCGCGGTGATGGCCGAGCAGGTGCACCGTGACGTGGAGAACGCGGTGACCGTGCATGCGTTGGAGGAGCTGGGGGTCGACCGGCATGACCTCGCCTCCCCGATGCTGGCAGCGGTCACGTCCTTCGGGGCGTTCGCGCTGGGGGCGTTGCTGCCGGTGTTGCCCTATGTCCTGGGCGGCAGCAGCCTGCTGCCGGGCCTCGTGGTCACACTGATCGCTTTGTTCGCATGTGGCGCACTGGTCACACGGCTCACTGTGCGCCCCTGGTGGTACGGAGGACTGCGCCAGACGATGCTGGGCGGGGTCGCAGCCGCGCTGACCTATGGCTTCGGTGTGCTGGTCGGCTCGTCCGGCCTGGGATAAACGAATCGGGACCGACCGCGACTCTGTTGTAGGATTTCACTTCCGCCTGGGCCAATGTCGTCCCTTGTCGTTTCACTCGATGGACCGCACCCCCCACGTCCGCCCGTTCGTCGGCGGTTTGGGGTGCCACGACGACGGGAAAGGGTGCCCTTCAATGCAAGCATTCCCGCCGCCCCAGGGGCTCTACGACGGCGCACACGAGCACGACGCGTGTGGTGTCGCCTTTGTCGCAACCCTGACCGGCGTAGCCAGCCACGACATCGTGGCCAAGGCCATCACCGCACTGCGCAACCTCGAGCACCGAGGTGCGGTAGGCGCTGAGCCCGACTCCGGCGACGGCGCAGGCATCCTGCTCCAGGTTCCGGACCGCTTCTTCCGTGAGGTCGTGGACTTCGAGCTGCCGGGCCCGCACGCGTACGCCGTGGGTACGGCGTTCGTGCCGGGGGACTCCGACCAGGTGGCCAAGACCCGCCAGGGCATCGAGGAGATCGCCGCCGAAGAGGGACTGACCGTCCTGGGCTGGCGCGACGTGCCGGTGAACCCGGACCTGCTGGGCGCAACCGCCCGCGGCGTGATGCCGACCTTCGCTCAGCTCTTCGTCAGGGGCGAAGGCGAGATGGGGATGGCCCTGGAGCGCAAGGCGTTCTGTCTGCGCAAGCGTGCCGAGCACGAGACCGACGTCTACTTCCCCTCGCTGTCGAGCCGGACGATCGCCTACAAGGGCATGCTCACCACCGACCAGCTCGACACGTTCTTCCCGGATCTGGTCGACGAGCGGGTCGAGTCCGCCGTCGCCGTGGTCCACTCGCGCTTCTCGACCAACACCTTCCCGAGCTGGCCGCTGGCTCACCCGTTCCGCTTCATCGCGCACAACGGCGAGATCAACACGGTGATGGGCAACCGGAACTGGATGCGCGCCCGCGAAGCGCTCCTGGCCAGTGACGTGATCGGGGGGGACCTCGAGCGGCTGTTCCCGATCTGTGCGCCGGGAGCCTCGGACTCCGCCTCGTTCGACGAGGTGCTCGAGCTGCTTCATCTGGGTGGACGCTCACTGCCCCACGCAGTCCTGATGATGATCCCCGAGGCGTGGGAGAACCACGCTGAGATGGACCCGTCCCGGAAGGCGTTCTACGAGTTCCACTCGGCGGTGATGGAGCCTTGGGACGGTCCTGCCTGCGTCGTCTTCACCGACGGCACCCAGGTCGGCGCCGTTCTGGACCGCAACGGCCTGAGGCCCAGCCGCTACTGGGTGACACAGGACGGGCTCGTGGTCCTGGCGTCGGAGGTCGGTGTGCTCGACATCGACCCGTCAACGGTGGTCCGCAAGGGGCGGCTGCAGCCGGGGCGGATGTTCCTCATCGACACCGCCGAGCACCGGATCATCGAGGACGACGAGACCAAGGGCGAGCTCGCCGCGGAGCACCCGTACCAGGAGTGGCTGCACGCCGGCCTGATCAAGCTCGGTGACCTGCCGGTCCGCGAGCACGTCGTACACACGCACGCGTCGGTGACCCGTCGCCAGCAGGTCTTCGGCTACACCGAGGAGGAGAAGCGCGTCCTGCTCTCGCCGATGGCCAAGACCGGCTACGAGCCCCTCGGCTCGATGGGTACCGACACTCCGATCGCGGCGCTGTCCGACCGCCCGCGGCTGCTGTTCGACTACTTCAGCCAGCTGTTCGCGCAGGTCACCAACCCGCCCCTGGACGCGATCCGCGAGGAGCTGGTGACCAGCCTCAGCGGGACCATCGGGCCTGAGGCGAACCTGCTCGACCCGACCCCCGCGTCGTGCCGTCAGGTGGTGCTCCCGTTCCCGGTCATCACCAACGATGAGCTGGTGCAGATCCGGCACATCAACCGCGACGGCGACATGCCGGGCTTCATCACGCACGTCTCGCGCGGCCTGTACGACGTCAACGGCGGCGGTGAGGCACTCGCGGCCCGGTTGGACGAGATCTGCGCAGAGGTCTCGGCCGCGATCGCCGGCGGCGCCCGGGTCATCGTGTTGTCCGACCGGCACTCGACGGCGGACCTCGCGCCGATCCCATCCCTGCTGCTCACCGGAGCGGTGCACCACCACCTGGTTCGCGAGAAGACCCGCACCCAGGTCGGCATGATCATCGAGGCTGGCGACGTACGGGAGGTGCACCACGTCGCGCTGCTGATCGGGTACGGCGCAGCCGCGGTCAACCCGTACCTGGCCATGGAGTCCGTCGAGGACCTTGCCCGCGACGGTCACTTCGTCGACGTCGCGCCCGAGAAGGCCGTGACGAACCTGGTCACCGCGCTCGGCAAGGGCGTCGTGAAGGTGATGAGCAAGATGGGCGTCTCCACAGTCGCGTCCTACACCGGAGCCCAGATCTTCGAGGCAGTCGGACTCTCCCAGCCGCTGGTGGACAAGTACTTCACCGGCACCACGAGCAAGCTCGGCGGTATCGACCTCGACACGATCGCGGAGGAGGTGGCGCGCCGGCACCGCAACGCCTACCCAGTCGACGGGCTCCCTCCCGCGCACCGCGCCCTTGAGATCGGCGGCGAGTATCAGTGGCGCCGAGAGGGTGAGCCTCACCTGTTCGACCCCGAGACGGTGTTCCGCCTCCAGCACGCCACGCGCGCTGGACGCTACGACGTCTTCAAGCAGTACACGGCTCGCGTCGACGAGCAGTCCGAGCGGCTGATGACGCTGCGCGGCCTGTTCCGGTTCAAGGCGGATCGGGAGCCGATCCCTCTCGACGAGGTCGAGCCGGTCTCGAGCATCGTGAAGCGGTTCTCCACCGGCGCGATGTCGTACGGGTCGATCTCCCAGGAGGCGCACGAGACCCTCGCCATTGCGATGAACCGCCTCGGCGGCAAGTCGAACACCGGTGAGGGTGGGGAGGACGCGGACCGTCTCTACGACCCCGAGCGACGCTCGTCGATCAAGCAGGTGGCGTCCGGTCGCTTCGGTGTCACCTCGGAGTACCTCACCAACTCCGACGACATCCAGATCAAGATGGCGCAGGGGGCGAAGCCCGGCGAGGGTGGTCAGCTGCCCGGTCACAAGGTCTACCCGTGGGTGGCCAAGACACGGCACAGCACGCCGGGGGTGGGGCTCATCTCGCCGCCGCCGCACCACGACATCTACTCGATCGAGGACCTGGCTCAGCTGATCCACGACCTGAAGAACGC
This sequence comes from uncultured Actinomycetota bacterium, assembly GCA_963769585.1. GTDB lineage: Bacteria > Actinomycetota > Actinomycetes > Propionibacteriales > Nocardioidaceae > SSC3. Next base: position 1,675,656 of record CAVYMJ010000006.1, on the reverse strand, counting down.
CAACCCTGCTGCACGGATCCACGTGAAGCTGGTGGCCGAGGTCGGGGTCGGTACCGTCGCCGCGGGCGTCTCCAAGGCGCACGCGGACGTGGTCCTGATCTCGGGCCACGACGGTGGCACCGGCGCTTCGCCGCTGACCTCCCTCAAGCACGCTGGTGGCCCGTGGGAGCTCGGCTTGGCCGAGACCCAGCAGACGCTGCTGCTCAACGGGCTCAGGGACCGGATCGTGGTCCAGGCCGACGGCCAGCTCAAGACCGGCCGTGACGTGATCATCGCCGCCCTGCTCGGCGCCGAAGAGTTCGGTTTCGCGACCGCTCCGCTGGTCGTGTCGGGCTGCATCATGATGCGCGTGTGTCACCTCGACACCTGCCCGGTCGGCGTCGCCACCCAGAACCCGGTCCTGCGGGAGCGCTTCAACGGGCGCCCGGAGTTCGTGGTCAACTTCTTCGAGTACATCGCCGAGGAGGTGCGTGAGTACCTCGCCGAGCTGGGCTTCCGCACGCTCGAGGAGGCGATCGGCCATGCCGAGGCGCTCGACGTCGTCGAGGCGGTGGACCACTGGAAGGCCTCCGGTCTTGACCTGACCCCGGTGCTGCACGTGCCCGCCCTGCCCGAGGGGGCGCCGCGCCACAACACCACCGGCCAGGACCACGGCTTGGACAAGGCGCTCGACAACGAGCTCGTGGCCCTGGCCAAGGACGCGTTGGAGACGGGCGAGCCGGTGCGCGCGCAGCTCAAGGTGCGCAACGTCAACCGCACGGTTGGCACGATCCTCGGCCACGAGGTCACCAAGCGCTACAAGGGCGAGGGGCTTCCCGACGGGACGATCGACTTCACGTTCACCGGTTCGGCGGGGCAGTCCTTCGGGGCGTTCCTGCCTCGGGGGATCACGCTGCGCCTGGAGGGGGACGCCAACGACTACGTCGGCAAGGGGCTCTCGGGCGGGAGGCTCGTCGTACGCCCTGACCGGGCAGCCACGTTCGACGCCTCCCAGCAGATCATCGCCGGCAACACGATCGCCTACGGCGCGACGGCTGGTGAGATCTTCTTGCGCGGCCAGGCGGGCGAGCGCTTCTGCGTGCGCAACTCCGGCGTCTCGGCCGTGGTGGAGGGAGTGGGCGACCACGGCTGCGAGTACATGACGGGCGGGCGGGTCGTGGTCCTCGGACCCACCGGGCGCAACTTCGCGGCCGGTATGTCCGGTGGCTACGCCTTCGTGCTCGATCTCGACGAGGGCAGGGTCAACACCGAGCTCGTCGAGCTCAGCAAGGTCGAGGGCCAGATCGCGGACGAGCTCGAGACGTTGGTTCGCCGGCACTTCGAGGAGACCGAGTCGACAGTCGCCGACGAGCTGCTCGCAGACTGGCCGGCCGCCCTTGGCCGGTTCACCCAGGTCCTGCCGAGTGACTTCAAGCGGGTCCTCGAGGCGCGCGCCGAAGCGCTCGAAGAGGGTCTGAACGACGAAGAGGCGGCTGCCCGCATCATGGAGGTGCTTCATGGCTGATCCCAAGGGGTTCATGAAGAAGGGCCGCGAGGTCGCCGAGCGCCGCCCGGTGGCGGAGCGGGTCGGGGACTGGAACGAGGTCTACCCCGGCGGTGCCGGCAAGGCCCTACTACCGATCATCACCGAGCAGGCGGGCCGGTGCATGGACTGCGGCATCCCGTTCTGCCATCAGGGCTGCCCGTTGGGCAACATCATCCCGGAGTGGAACGACCTGGTCTGGCGTGACGACTGGGAGGGCGCGCTGGAGCGGCTGCATGCGACCAACAACTTCCCCGAGTTCACCGGGAGGCTGTGTCCGGCGCCCTGCGAGACGTCCTGCGTGCTGGGCATCAACCAGGACCCGGTGACCATCAAGAACGTCGAGGTCGCGATCATCGACAAGGGCTGGGAGTCCGGCTTCGTCCGGCCCCAGGCGCCCGAGTGGCTATCGGGCAGGACGGTCGCGGTCGTCGGCTCCGGCCCGGCTGGGCTGGCAGTGGCTCAGCAGCTGACGCGGGCGGGTCACACGGTCGCTGTGTACGAGCGCGCCGACAAGGTCGGCGGGCTGATGCGCTACGGCATTCCCGAGTTCAAGATGGAGAAGAAGTTCCTCGACCGCCGGCTGCGCCAGATGGAGCGCGAGGGCACCGTCTTCCGCGCCGGCATCAATGTCGGGGTGGACATCACCGGACCTCAGCTGGTGGACCGCTTCGACGCGGTCGTGCTCGCCATCGGTGCCTGCGAAGCTCGGGACCTGCCGATCCCGGGCAGGGAGCTCAACGGCATCCACCAGGCGATGGAGTTCCTGCCGCAGTCGAACCGGGTCTCGCTCGGCGACAGCGTCGAGGACCAGATCGTCGCCACCGGCAAGCACGTGGTGATCATCGGAGGTGGCGACACCGGTGCCGACTGCCTGGGCACCTCGCACCGTCAGGGCGCTGCCTCGGTGACGCAGCTGGAGATCATGCCCGAGCCGGGGCTCGACCGTCCGGCCAACCAGCCCTGGCCGACGTACCCGACGCTCTTCCGGGTCTCCTCGGCCCACGAGGAGGGCGGGGCGCGCGTGTACTCGGTGTCGACCAAGGAGTTCCTGGGTGACGCCGACGGCAACGTCCGCGCACTGAGCCTGGTCGAGGTCGACGAGAAGTTCCAGGAGATCCCGGGCACTGCGCGGGAGCTCCCGGCGGAGCTGGTTCTCCTCGCAATGGGCTTCCTTGGCCCGGAGAAGGAGGGCCTCGTCGAACAGCTCGAGGTCGACCTCGACGAGCGTGGCAACGTCGCACGCGACAAGGACTACAAGTCCTCGGTTGACACCATCTTCGTGGCGGGCGACGCCGGTCGCGGTCAGTCGCTCATCGTCTGGGCCATCGCCGAGGGCCGCGCCGCAGCAGCCGCGGTGGACAAGTTCTTGACCGGGTCGACCACGCTTCCCGCGCCGATCCCTCCGACCGAACGTCCGCTGGTCGTCTGACACCACGGCCGGGAAGGCCTCTCCCCGGCGGGAGAGGCCTTCTCCTTGTCTCAGGTGCCGCGCCCGCGTTGTTGGATCGATCCAAGAGACGATAGGTTGGCAGGGTGCGTAGAGCCAAGATCGTCTGCACCATGGGTCCCGCGACCTCGACGCCCGAGAGGGTCGGCGAGCTCGTGGACGCCGGCATGGACTTCGCCCGGCTGAACATGAGCCACGGCAGTCATGCCGACCACGAGAAGGTCTACCGCCTGGTGCGGGAGGCCTCTGACGCCACCGGCCACGGCGTGGGGATTCTCGCCGACCTGCAAGGGCCCAAGATCCGGCTCGGGAAGGTCGAGGGTGGGCCGCTCCCGCTTGCGGAGGGTCAGGCCTTCACGATCACCACCCGTGACGTCCCGGGCAACGCGCAGCTGTGCTCCACGACGTACAAGGGCCTGCCGGGTGACGTCGCTCCTGGCGAGCGGATCCTCATCGACGACGGTCGCGTCGCCCTCGAGGTCACTGCTGTCCGCGGCACAGAGGTGGAGACCGTCGTCGTCGTCGGCGGGCCGATCAGCAACAACAAGGGCATCAACCTTCCGGGTGTCGCCGTCTCCGTGCCGGCGATGTCGGACAAGGACCGAGACGATCTACGCTTCGCGTTGCGCCTCAGCGTCGACATGATCGCCCTCTCCTTCGTCCGCTCGGCCAAGGACGTCGAGGACGTGCGCGCCATCATGCGCGAGGAGGGCGTCTTCCTCCCCGTCATCGCCAAGATCGAGAAGCCGCAGGCGATCGACAACATCGACGAGATCATCCAGGCGTTCGACGGGTTCATGGTCGCGCGGGGGGACCTCGGCGTGGAGTGTCCCCTGGAGGACGTGCCCTTCCTGCAGAAGCAGGTCATCGAGAAGGCGCGCCGCAACGCGAAGCCGGTCATCGTAGCCACGCAGATGCTGGAGTCGATGATCTCGGCTCCCCGTCCCACCCGCGCCGAGGCGAGCGACGTGGCCAACGCGGTCCTCGACGGAGCAGACGCGGTGATGCTCTCCGGAGAGACGAGCGTGGGGGAGTACCCCATCGAGACGGTGCAGACGATGGCGCGCATCATCTCCTCCACCGAGAACCACTTCCTGGCCAGAATGGCGGCGATCGACTGGCAGCCGAAGACCAAGGGCGGGGTGATCGCCAAGGCGGCCGCCGAGGTGGCTGAACGGGTCGGCGCCAAGTACCTGGTCGCGTTCACCTCCAGTGGCGACTCGGCGCGTCGCCTCTCCCGCTACCGGACCGAGATTCCGGTCCTTGCGTTCACGCCGGTCCCGGCGGTCCGTTCGCAGCTCTCCTTGTCGTGGGGGGTCGAGACCTTCATCGGCGCCTATGTGGAGCACACCGACGAGATGGTGCGCCAGGTCGACGAGGCCCTGCTGAAGATCGGCCGCGTCAAGGAGGGCGACTTCGTGGTGATCATCGCCGGCAGCCCGCCGGGCATCCCCGGCTCCACGAACGCGATGCGCATCCACCGGATGGGCGACGCGATCAACGAGGTGGCTCCGGCGTACCGGCGCGGGCGATAGCCGGCGGGACAGAAGCTCAGGGTGCCGGGTGTGGGAGTCGAACCCACACGCCCTTTCGGGCAGCGGTGTTTGAGACCGCCGTGTCTGCCATTCCACCAACCCGGCTCAGGCGACGACAACCGTAGCCGATGTGGCTGGGTTGGCAGTGACCGGGCGGGCGGTCGCCTCAGGACATCCAGTGGCTGGGACTCCGGCTGGCAATGTTGGCAATTCCCGACCAGAGTCAGTAGATTCAGGCGCTTACGCGATCGGATGCTCGGGAGGTGTGTGGGATGGACATGACGAAGCTGCTTCGCCGGCTGATCGGTCAGGACGGAGCCATCGCCAACGCCCGCGCAGCGACCACGCGGCTGGCCAAGGCGCGCGTGGAGCGCTGCGAGGTGGAGGCGTTCCTCGCACAGGTCGCCCGGCGCCGGGCCTCCCGCTCTGCCTGAGCGCCGACCCTGCCACTAGGGTCGGAGAGTGGACGAACAGCAGGTGAGCAGCCCGAGACGCAGAGTCGTCATTGCCGAGGACGAGGCACTCATCAGGCTCGATCTCGCCGAGATGCTGGCCGAGGAGGGGTACGACGTCGTCGGCCAAGCCGGCGACGGCGAGACCGCGATCGCCCTTGCCGAGCAGCACCGCCCCGACCTGGTCGTCCTGGATGTCAAGATGCCCAAACTGGACGGGCTCTCAGCGGCGCAGCGGATCGCCGAGCAACGCATCGCTCCGGTCGTGATCCTGACAGCGTTCAGCCAGCGCGAGCTCGTCGAGCGGGCGAGGGACGCGGGCGCGATGGCCTATCTCGTGAAGCCCTTCACCAAGAACGACCTGATGCCCTCGATCGAGATGGCCGTGAGCCGCTTCGCCGAGCTGCAGATGCTCGAGGCGGAGGTGGCCGACCTGACCGAGCGCCTCGACACACGCAAGCTGGTCGACCGCGCCAAGGGGGTGCTGCAGGCCCGGCTCGAGCTGAGCGAGCCGGACGCCTTCCGCTGGATCCAGAAGACCGCGATGGACCTGCGGCTGTCCATGAAGCAGGTGGCAGAAGGGGTCATCACGCACGGGCCGGACCTGACCCCCCAGGATGACCAGGAGTGACTGTCCGGATTCCGGCCGAGCGGCCGAACGGCCGGCACTCACAGATGGCCCTCGGCCGGTGCGAGGTCACGAATGCGCAACGAGGTGGCGTCAACAGCCCCCTCGGGCATCGTTCTCGACCCTGTTTAGATGCTAGTTTCAGCGCCACCAAGGACTAGCCGCCTAGTCGGCTGGCCGAAACGATGCAAGACGGAGGCTCGATGATCCGCTCAACCAAGTGGCGCGCACTGGCGGTGACGGCGACGGCCGCCCTCGCGTTGTCCGCCTGTGGCACCACCGACGACAGCACCACCGACAACTCTGATGGCAAGCCCGCTTGCGACCTGAAGATCGCCTTCATGGGGGCCCTGACGGGGCCAGCGGCGGGTCTGGGGATCGCCGCGGTGAACGGCGCTGACCTGGCTGTCGCTGAGTACAACGAAGAGAACCCCGACTGCAAGGTGGAGTTCGTCAAGAACGACTCGCAGTCCGACCCGAACCAGGCGCCCGGTGTCGCCAAGAGCATCATCGACGACGAGAAGGTCATCGGCCTTGTTGGCCCGCTCTTCTCGGGTGAGTCGAAGGCAGCCGACCCATTGTTCAACGACGCGGGTCTCCCGATGATCACTGCCTCTGCGACCGACCCCAAGCTGGCCCAGAATGGCTGGACCTACTTCCACCGCCTGCTGGGTAACGACGCCACCCAAGGCCCCCAGGTCGCGAAGGTGCTCAACGACATCGCCAAGTCCAAGAAGCCCTTCGTCATCGACGACGGCACTGAGTACGGCAAGGGCCTGGCCGACATCACCAAGGAGGGTCTTGGCTCGGCGCTCATCGGCGAGGACACGGTCTCGACTGGTCAGACCGACTTCCAGAGCACCGTGACAGCGGTGAAGGCTTCCGGAGCCGACGCGGTGTTCTTCGCCGGCTACTACCCCGAGGCTGAGCTGTTCATCAAGCAGGTCCGCGCCGGCGGCTGGAAGGGCACCTTCGTCGTCCCGGACGGCGTCAAGGACCCTGAGTACATCAAGGTCGCCGGCCCCGCAGCCGAGGGCACGATCGTGACCTGCCCGTGTGTTCCCGGCGAGACGATCGCCGAGTTCGCAAAGGCGTACGAGGCCAAGTTCAACTCGCAGCCCGGCACCTACGGGCCCGAGGCGTACGACGCGGCCAACGTGTTCCTCGAGGGCATCGCCAGCGGGATCACCGACCGTGAGGCGATGAACAAGTTCGTGTCCGAGTACGACGGCGAAGGCATCAGCAAGCACATCGCCTTCGACGAGAACGGCGAGAGCAAGGAGATCCCGATCTGGGCCTACAAGGTCGAGAACGGCGAGTACGTCGCGCTCGAGCAGCTCGTCTGACGGGCTGAGGTCCACCGTGATCAGCTGCGGCCGGGGGTATTCGCTCCCGGCCGCAGCCATGACCTGAGCCCCGGGAGCACCCTGTGGATTTCGACTTTCTGATCAACAACTTCTTTGCGCTGACCATCACCGGGCTGGTCCTTGGGTCGGTCTACGCCCTGATCGCCCTCGGCTACACGATGGTCTACGGCGTCCTGCAGCTCATCAACTTCGCGCACTCCGAGGTCTTCATGTATGGGACGTTCGCGGCCGCGTGGACGGTGATCGCCATTGGCGGCGACGCATCGACGTCGACGACGACGGCAGTGCTGATGCTCGGCTTGGCTCTGGTAGTGGCGATGCTTACCTCGGCCGGGGTGGCGCTCCTGGTGGAGCGGGTCGCGTACCGGCCCCTCCTCAAACGTGGATCTCCCCGGTTGATCGCGCTGATCTCCGCGATCGGTATGTCGTTCGTGCTGGCGGAAGCCATGGGTCTTCGGGACAAGATCTCCAAGGTGGTCGGCCTCGACGACGACCTGGGCAACTACGTCGCCCGGTCCCGGAACGCGCTGGCCTTCCCCCAGTTGGTGAGTCCTACGCGGCTGTTCACGATCGGGGACTACGCCGTCACCTCGATCGACCTGCTGGTCGTTGGGTGCGCTGTGGTCATGATGGTGGGCGTCGACCAGTTCGTCCGGAGGTCGCGGCTGGGCCGAGGGATCCGCTCGGTGGCTCAGGACCCAGAGTCCGCGGCGCTCATGGGGGTCAACTCCACCCGGGTCGTCCAGGTGACGTTCGCGATCGGCGGGCTGATGGCCGGCGCAGCGGCATTCTTGTACATCATCCGAATCGGTGCCACCAAGTACGACGTCGGGTTCATCCTGGGAGTCAAGGCCTTCACCGCGGCCGTCCTGGGCGGGATCGGCAACCTTCGTGGGGCTCTTCTCGGCGGGCTGGTGCTCGGCGTCGCCGAGAACTACGGGTCGGCTCTCTTCGGGACCGAATGGAAGGATGTGGTGGCGTTCGTGCTGCTGGTTGTCATCCTGATGTTCCGCCCCACCGGACTCTTGGGTGAGGCACTCGGAAAGGCACGCGCATGAAGTCACTCGAGTTCGGCCAGCGGGTCGCCGCTCTGCCCCGACCGGTCAAGATCATCGCCATCGTCGTGATCGCTCTGTTCTTCTACGTGTTGCCGATCCTGGAGCCGCCCTTCATCTCCACCAAGGGCTCCGACTTCGGTGCCGTGATGTTCACCGTGGCGACGTACGCGTTGGTGGCGCTCGGCCTCAACATCGTGATCGGGTACGCCGGACTCCTGGACCTGGGATACGTCGGCTTCTATGCGGTCGGCGCTTACACGGTCGCGGTGCTCACCTCAGCGCACGCACACTTGCCGTTCCTGCTGGTGATCCCGATCGCGGTGCTGATGGCGATGCTCTCCGGGGTGCTGCTGGGTGCCCCGACGCTTCGGGTGCGCGGCGACTACCTTGCGATCGTCACCCTCGGTTTCGGCGAGATCATCCGGCTCGTGGCGAAGAATGCCGATTGGCTGGGCGCCGCCGCCGGCATCAGTCAGGTGGGTCGGCCACCGAACATCGAGATCATCGACATCCCGCACCTGAACTGGGACACCGGAGCGCCGCTGATCGACGTCGACGACAAGACCACCTTCCTCAAGTTCGGCATCGTCGATCAGATCCCGTACTACTGGCTGGCGCTCACCGTGATCATCGTGATCCTGATCAGCGACCGGCTCATCAAGGACAGCCGGGTCGGCCGCGCCTGGGAGGCAACGCGCGAGGACGAGGACGCGGCCGAGCTGATGGGCGTTCCGACGTTCAAGTTCAAGCTGCTCGCGTTCGCCATGGGCGCCTTCGTGGGTGGCTTGTCGGGGGCCTTGTTCGCCAGCAAGCAAGGCTTCATCAACCCCGAGTCGTTCATGCTGATCCTTTCGATCCTCTTCGTTGCGGCAGTGGTCGTTGGAGGCTCGGGCAACCGGTGGGGTGTCATGCTCGGCGCCGGTCTCGTCGCCTACCTGCCCGAGCGGTTCCGCGGGTTCGAGGACTGGCGGGTGCTGGTCTTCGGCATCGCGCTGATGCTTCTTGCGGTCTTCCGGCCGCAGGGAGTGCTGCCGCCGCGGCGTACGATGCGGGCGCGAAAGTCAGAGGCCGAGATCGAAGCCCTCGAACAGGGTGCTGAGGGAGGTGCGTCTCATGGCTGAGGCAAAGCGCGTGCTCGAGGTCGACAACGTCACATTGAGGTTCGGTGGCGTGACAGCGCTGGACGAGGTCTCCTTCCACATCAACGAGGGCGAGATCCTTGGCCTGATCGGGCCGAACGGCGCCGGCAAGACGACCTGCTTCAACGTCACCACCGGGGTCTACCAGGCGACCTCTGGTGAGGTTCGATTCGAGGGTCGGTCCCTGACGGGTCGGAAGAAGTACCAGATCACTCGGCTGGGAATCGCCCGTACGTTCCAGAACATTCGCCTGTTCAACGTCATGACGGCACTGGAGAACGTGCTCGTGGGCGCCGACGCGCAGTCCAAAACCGGGCTGATCTCTGCGCTGTTCCGGCTTCCGCGACAGCGGGACGAGGAGACCCAGGCTCACGAGGACGCGATGGACCTGCTCAGGTTCATGGGTCTGGAGAACAAGGCGGACGAGCTTGCCGCGAACCTCTCCTATGGCGACCAGCGCAGGCTGGAGATCGCCCGAGCGATGGCTACCAAGCCGAGGCTGCTCTGCCTGGACGAGCCGGCTGCCGGCTTCAATCCTGCTGAGAAGCAGAAGCTCATGGACCTGATCAAGAAGGTCCGGGACCGTGGCTTCACGGTGCTCCTGATCGAACACGACATGAAGCTGGTGATGGGGGTAACCGACAGGATCGTAGTACTCGAGTTCGGCCGCAAGATCGCGGAAGGCCCGCCGGCCGAGATCCGCGACAACCCGGCGGTCATCGCCGCCTACTTGGGAGTGGACGAAGAAGATGCTTCTTGAGGTCAAAGGCCTGTGTGTCAACTACGGGCACATCGAGGCGATCCGCAACATCAGCTTCGGTGTCGAAGAGGGCTCGATCACGACTCTCATCGGGGCCAACGGCGCCGGCAAGTCGACGACCCTGAAGACCCTGTCGGGACTTCGCAAGGCGCGGGAGGGCACGGTGACCTTCCTTGGCAAGGACATCACGACCTTGCCGCCGTACGAGCGCGTGAAGATGGGGATCAGTCAGTCACCCGAGGGGCGAGGGGTCTTTCCGGGGATGACGGTGCGCGAGAACCTCGACATGGGAGCGTACGTACGCACCGACCGTCGGACGCCGGCGTACCAGCAGGACCTCGACAGGGTGCTCGAGCTCTTCCCGCGCCTTAAGGAGCGCATCAGCCAGCAGGCCGGAACCATGTCGGGCGGGGAGCAGCAGATGCTGGCGATGGGCCGCGCCTTGATGGCTCGACCAAAGCTGGTGCTGCTGGACGAGCCGTCGATGGGGCTCGCGCCCAAGCTGATCCAGCAGATCTTCTCGATCATCACCGAGATCAACGAGCAGGGGACGACGGTGCTGCTCGTCGAGCAGAACGCGGCCCAGGCACTCAAGCGGGCGCACATGGCCCACATCCTGGAGACCGGTGAGATCGTCCGGTCCGGAGCGGGCTCTGAGCTGGCCGGCGACCCCGCGGTTCGGGCGTCCTACCTGGGCGGCGACGTCTAGCGGGCGAGCGCTACGAGCCAGGTGAGGGCGGGGGCCACCAGCAGGGCAGGCAGTAGATCGCCCACCGGGAGCTGACGGATCCGCAGCAGCCTGAGGCTCACGCCAACGAGGAGCATCCCACCGGTCGTCGTGATGGCGGCCAGTTCGGCGTCGGGGAGGACATCGCCCAGGAAGAGACCGAGCAGGGTCAGGGACCCCTGCACCGTCAGGATCGACACGACACTCGCGGCGACTCCCCAACCGAGGGAGGCTGCGAAGGCGATGGACGCGAAGCCGTCCAGGGCGGCCTTGAGTAGGAGCTGGTCGGGACCGTTCCCTAGACCCTCGTTGAGCGCGCCCAGGATGGTCAGCGGGCCTACGCAGAACACCAGGGACGCCGAGACGAACCCCTCGATGAAGCGCTCGCGACTCGCGGCGCCCCGCGCCACGAGCTTGGCCTGCAGCCACCCACCGAAACGCTCCAACCGGTCCTCGAGCCCGAGGATGCTGCCCACGATGCCGCCGATCACCAAGGAGCCGAGGACGATCAGCACCGGTGCCTGGTTGCCGACCTCGGCGACCCAGGCTCGGTCTGTGATGGAGGCGGCCGATAGGGCAGCGACAAGGAGGGCGACCAGCCCCAGTGCGTCCAGGACCACGTCGCGGGTCCGCTGGGTCAGGCGATGCCCAGCGAGTACGCCGACGGCCGAACCGACCAGGACGGTTGCGACGTTCACCAGGGTGCCGATTCCCGGAAACACTGCTCTTCCCCTATCGCTATGGAGCCTTCCAGGCGTAATCTCTCATCTCGGCTGATTCTGGTGGACGGGGCACCTGAAGTCGGCCGGGATGTGCGACGCATATCTCGTCCTGCGATGGCAACAGCGCCCTTGGGAGGGGCACCACCTTGTCACGTTCACCGATCGTGGTTCGCGACGCCGAACCCACCGACGCGCCCGACCTGCTTGTCGTCTGGGCGGACCTGCTCCGTCGTGGCTCCGATCGGGCGGGCCACCCGCCCTTGAACGAGGCCTTCGCCGCCGTCGCCCGGATCGCAGCCGATCCCAGCCAGCGACTCCTGGTGGCCGTCCTCGACGGCGAGGTCATCGGTGCGGCCTTCCTCGCCAGGGCGCCACTGAGCCCGCTACACGGTGACGACGCCGTGCACATCAGTCACCTCCAGGTCAGTCCGCACGCCCGCAGACACGGCGCGGGCAAGGCTCTCATCGAAGCAGCGGTCGCGTGGGCTGAGGAGAAGGGCGCTAGCACCGTGATGGCCGCGGCGGCCGCCCAGGACCGCGAAGCCAACCGTTACCTCGCCCGCCTCGGGTTCGCCTCTCTTGCCGTCGTCCGTGCCGTATCGGTCGCGTCGCTGCGGGCCGGCTCGCTCCCCGTCGAGCCACCCGCCTGCGCCAGAACCGACGTACGCACCAGCCGGACCGTTGGCCAGATGCTGGCGCTGCGCCGGTCGCAGCGCCGGGCCAAGGTGGACTCGGTCTAGGGCCCTCCGGGAGTGTCGGAACGGGCGGTTAGAGTCGCCGTGTGACCGACTCGCCAGTGACCGCTACGCGCCCCAGACTGCTGCTCCTGGATGGTCACTCGCTGGCCTACCGGGCGTTCTTCGCGCTCCCCGTCGAGAACTTCTCCACAACCACCGGCCAGCCCACCAACGCCGTCTACGGCTTCACCTCGATGCTGATCAACGTGCTTCGCGACGAGGCGCCCACCCACGTCGGTGTGGCCTTCGACAAGTCGAGGCAGACGTTCCGGCTCGCCGAGTACCCGGAGTACAAGGCCAAGCGCAACAAGACCCCCGACGAGTTCAAGGGCCAGCTGCCGCTCATCCAGGAGGTGCTGGACGCGTTGCGGATCAGCCACCTCGAGCTGGAGGGCTACGAGGCCGACGACATCATCGCCACGTTGGTGACCCAGGCGGTGGCCGCGGGGTACGAGGTGCTCATCCTCACCGGTGACCGCGACTCACTGCAGTTGGTCAGCTCGGATGCGACTGTGCTCTACCCGATGCGTGGCGTCTCCGAGCTGGCGCGGATGACGCCGGAGGCGGTCCAGGCAAAGTACGGCGTCCCTCCGGGGCGTTACCCCGAGATCGCAGCGCTGGTCGGAGAGGACTCCGACAACCTGCCAGGGGTGCCGGGGGTCGGCCCCAAAACCGCGGCCAAGTGGATCACGCAGTACGACGGCCTGGACAGCGTCATCGCGAACGCGGACCAGATCACCGGCAAGGCCGGGGAGAGCCTGCGCGAGCATCTCGGGGACGTGATCCGCAACCGGCGGCTCAACGCGCTGGTGTGCGACCTCGACCTGCCGGTCGCGCCCCCGGACCTCGCGGCCCGGCCGTGGGACCGCCAAGAGGTGCACAAGCTTTTCGACGGCCTGGAGTTCCGGGTGCTGCGCGACCGCCTCTTTGAGTACCTCTCCTCGGAGGAGGAGATCGACGACTCGGGGTTCGCCCTTGCCGGGGCCCGCCTCGGGGCGGGGGAGGTCGGCGCCTGGCTGGCTGAGCATGCGATGGCCGGTCCGCGCGTGGGGCTGCAGGTGCTGGGGCACTGGGGTTCCGGGGCGGGCGACGTGCACTCGGTCGCGCTGGCGTCCTCCGATGACACCGCCGCCTTCATCGACACCGAGCAGCTCAGCCCCGCCGACGACCAGGCGCTGGCCGACTGGCTGGCGGATCCCAACGCCCACAAGGTCCTCCACGACGCCAAGGGCCCGATCCTGGCGCTGGCGGCACGCGGCTGGACCCTGCGCGGGCTGGACGCGGACACGGCACTCTCGGCGTACCTGGCCAGACCCGACCAGCGCAGCTACGACCTCGCCGACCTGACGCTGCGCTACCTCAAGCGCGAGCTCAAGGCAGAGCGAGCCAGTGACGAGGGGCAGCTCAGCTTCGACAGCGTCGGCGACGAGTCCGCGGGGGACACCCCGATGCTGCAGGCACGAGCGGTGCTCGACCTCGCCGACGCGCTCGACCAGGAGCTGAGCGACCGCGGTGGCACCGCGCTGCTCCACGACGTCGAGCTGCCTCTGGTCGAGGTGCTCGCCGAGATGGAGAAGCTGGGCGTCGCGGTCGACCTCGACAGGCTGGAGGCCCTCGAGCAGCGCTTCGCCTCCGAGGTGAAGCTTGCCGCCGACGATGCCTACACGGCCATCGGCAAGGAGATCAACCTCGGCTCTCCCAAGCAGCTCCAGGTGGTGCTCTTCGAGGAGCGTGGACTGCCCAAGACCAAGCGCACCAAGACCGGCTACACGACGGATGCGGACGCCCTGCAGGGCCTCTTGGAGAAGGTGCCGGACGACCCGTTCCTGATTGCGCTCCTGCGACACCGGGACGTCTCCCGACTGCGACAGACCGTCGAGGGGCTGCTCAAGACCGTCCAGCCGGACGGGCGCATCCACACCACCTTCAACCAGCTCATCGCGGCCACCGGCCGGCTCTCCAGCACCGACCCGAACCTGCAGAACATCCCGGTCCGCACCGAGGAGGGACGGACCATCCGCGAGGCCTTCGTGGTCGGGCCCGGCTACCAGACCCTGATGACGGCCGACTACAGCCAGATCGAGATGCGGATCATGGCGCACATGTCCGAGGACGCGGGCATCATCGAGGCATTCCGCTCCGGGATGGACTTCCACTCGGTCACCGCGGCCAGGGTCTTCGGCGTCGACCCCGGTGACGTGACCGCGGCGATGAGAGCCAAGATCAAGGCGATGAACTACGGGCTGGCCTACGGCTTGTCGGCGTACGGGCTCTCGCAGCAGCTCGGCATCGACCCGGGTGAGGCCCGTGGGCTCATGGACGAGTACTTCCTGACGTTCGGAGGGGTCCGCGACTACCTCGGCGGCATCGTCGACGAGGCACGGCGGACCGGCTTCACCGAGACGATCCTCGGCCGCCGGCGGTACCTCCCCGACCTCACCAGCGACAACCGGCAGCGTCGAGAGATGGCGGAGCGGATGGCCCTCAACGCGCCGATCCAGGGCTCGGCCGCCGATGTCATCAAGGTGGCGATGTTGCGCGTGGACCGTGCCCTGAAGACCTCCGGCCTCTCTTCACGGATGCTCCTGCAGGTGCATGACGAGCTGGTGTTCGAGGTGGCAGGGGGAGAGACGGAGGCGCTCGAGCAGCTGGTGCGGTCCGAGATGGCTGCCGCCGCAGACCTGACAGTGCCGTTGGACGTCAGCGTCGGCACCGGTCGAAGCTGGCATGAGGCAGCCCACTAGCCGAGAGCCGGGCTGTCAGGACGCTTCGAGCGCTCGCGCCGCCGCGCGACCCGATGCCCGCGCCAAGGTGACGGGCAGGGCGGCGACCAGCGCTACCACGATCACCAGCACGACCAGTGCGGTGTTGGTGTTGACGACGACGACGCCGATCACGCCTAGGACGATCGCAGCCGCCCACAGGTAGATCGCGACGTGAGCCTGACGGGCGATCTGACGGTAGACCACCATCTGGAGCACGGCGAAGACGGTCCCCTCGAGGGTGAACAGCCACGCGTACGACGCAAGGGCCGCGTACTCCGAGCCGCCGACGAAGGTGACCGCAAGGTCCCGTAGGACTGCGCTGCCCACGACCGCGCAGCCGCCCAGCGCAATGACGACGTAGAGGGGCTTGAGCCAGGCCCGGTCCTGGTCGTTGACGGCCTGGTCCTGGGCCATCTTCGGGAACGCCACGATGATCACGAACTGGGGGAGGAAGAGACAGGTCTTGGTGAGGATCGAGCCAGCTGCGTAGACACCGGCATCGATGTGCGCGAACTGGTTGCGAGCAACGAGAACGTCGAGGTTGGTCAGCACGAAGAAGGCCAGCAGGCTGTGCCCGTTGTGCCAGACCTCCTTGAGTACCCCGTGGTGCTTTCCGGCGGCAGCATGAGGAACGTGGCGGCACCCCCACCAGCCGACGAGGGCGGGTACCAGTGAGCCGAGGAAGACCCCGACCATGGCACCGGTCACCGACCGGTCCACGATGATGCCCAGGATGCCGAAGCCAGCCCGGCCCACGCCGAGTGCGATGAAGGTGAGCGCGAGCGAGCGCCACCGCTCCGATCCCTGGAGTACTCCGACATACCCGCCGATCATGGTCAGCGGCCCGACCGTGAGCCCGACCATCAGCGCGGCCGTGAGGGGGGTATGCAGCGTGACCATGAAGAGCGGGGTTGCCAGCGTGAACAGCAACGCAAGCCCGAGCCCCACGTGCCAGGTGCTGACGATGACGTCGTGGGCGACCTCGTCGCGCGTCTCGGGGCTGCTGGTGGCGATGCGACGAGCCGCAGTGGCCTGCAGGGCGAGCGCGCCGACATTGGCCACGAGCAGGATGCCGAGGAAGGCGCTCACGCCACCGAAGTGCTCCGGGCCGAGCAGGTGCGAGGCAGCCAGGGTGAAGATGTACACCAGGATGTTCATCGCCATCATGCCGGCAGCGGTCAGCGACGTCGCGGTCGCAACGCTGTACCGCTCGGGGCCGGCCTCGGAGAGGGTCATGCGCCCGATTCTGCCTGTCGCGGCGGCGGGGTCGTGAATCGGGCGTTCGCGTCGAGGTCCGCGACGTAGATCGCGGTTCCCGGGATGAGGGCTCCTCGGACCGGTCCCCACCCTCCCCACACCCGCTCGTGCCCTGCCGGCCACTCGGGCTCGACGAGGTCGACCAGGACGAAGCGTTGTGAGGCCAGAGCCCGCACCCAGTCGCCCAGCGTGCGGTGGTGCTCGACGTACCGGACTCGCTCGGCCTCGTCGACCTCGACATACGGCGTGCGGTCGAAGTAGCTGTTGCTGACCACCAGCCCATCCTCGCCCGGGTCGTCAGGCATGGCCCACCGGACCGGATGGGTGATCGAGAAGGCGAACCGACCTCCGGGCCGAAGCACCCGGGCCGCCTCGGTCACCGCAGACGTGGCGTCAGAGACGAACTGCATGGCACCGAACGAGGAGAACACGATGTCGAAGGAGTCGGAGGCGAACGGGAGGGAGGCTCCGGTCGCACCCACCGTGCGAACGCGGACGCCCGTCGCCTCGTCGATCCGGCGGCTGTGCTGGAGCTGTCGGAGCGACACATCCAGGCCGACGACGCTCGCGCCTTGGGTGGCCAGCCACCGCGCGCACTGTGACGCGCCGCAGCCCACCTCGAGAACCCGCTTGCCGGCGACGTCCCCGAGCACCCCCAGGTCGGCCTCGGTGTGTCCCTCGGGGCCCCAGATGAACCCGATGTCGCGCAGGAACTCCCCGTGCGTGGCCTGGTAGGTGTCGGCGTAGGCGTCCCAGTCGCGGCGGTTGGCGTCGAGGGTCTGCTGCTCGCTGACGGGGAAACGTTCCGGGCGGACGTTCGCGGTGTCGGACGAGTCCGGCAGCAGCTGCGACATGGAGTGAGCCTACGGCTACAAGCCACGGGCGCTGCCGACGACCTCGGTCTGCCTGGCTCGGGGGGTATCTGCCGTCGCTGGGGGGTTCGGCGACGCTCGGCCAGGGGGGCCGCCGGCAACGCGCTCGGGGTGACACGGTGCCCCTTCGCGGCCGGGGAGGGGCGCTGCGGACGACACAGGCGAGCGAGCCGGTGACAGTCTGGTCGGGCTGTCCCCGTCTCCTGAGCCGATGTAAAAACTAGACACCTAGTCAATCCGTGGGGCGAATAGCACTTTCGGGTCATATTTCGGGCGGTCGTGCTGCTTTGCCCGGTTGGACGCCAGCCTGCGGAGCCGGGTATCCTGACGGCTGCGCTTGGAGTCTGCCTGAGTCTCAGACGGAGCAGCCTCTCGCTCGCTATCAGCGACATTTTTTCACCGGTAGTGATCCAAGGACTTCCTGCGCGTCCGCACGACCCCATCCATCCAAGGAATCACTTCCCATATGAGCAGCTTCTCTACTCTTGCGGACGCCCCGCAGATCGCGGTCAACGACATCGGCTCCGAAGAGGACTTCCTCGCCGCTATCGACGAGACGATCAAGTACTTCAACGACGGAGACATCGTCGAGGGGACCATCGTCAAGGTGGACCGCGACGAGGTTCTTCTCGACATCGGCTACAAGACCGAGGGTGTCATCCCCTCCCGTGAGCTTTCCATCAAGCACGATGTCGACCCGTCCGAGGTCGTCGCGGTCGGCGACAAGGTCGAGGCTCTCGTCCTCCAGAAGGAGGACAAGGAAGGCCGCCTGATCCTGTCCAAGAAGCGCGCCCAGTACGAGCGCGCCTGGGGCACCATCGAGCAGGTCAAGGAAGAGGACGGTGTCGTCACCGGCACGGTCATCGAGGTCGTCAAGGGCGGCCTCATCCTCGACATCGGGCTGCGCGGCTTCCTTCCCGCCTCGCTGGTCGAGATGCGCCGGGTCCGCGACCTCCAGCCGTACGTCGGCCAGGAGCTCGAGGCCAAGATCATCGAGCTCGACAAGAACCGCAACAACGTTGTGCTCTCTCGTCGTGCCTGGCTCGAGCAGACCCAGTCCGAGGTCCGCCAGGGCTTCCTGACGCAGTTGCAGAAGGGCCAGATCCGTAAGGGCGTCGTGTCCTCCATCGTCAACTTCGGTGCGTTCGTGGACCTCGGCGGCGTCGACGGTCTCGTCCACGTCTCGGAGCTGTCCTGGAAGCACATCGACCACCCGTCCGAGGTGGTCGCGGTCGGCGACGAGGTCACCGTCGAGGTGCTCGACGTGGACATGGACCGGGAGCGTGTCTCGCTGTCCCTGAAGGCGACGCAGGAGGATCCCTGGCAGCACTTCGCTCGCACCCACCAGATCGGCCAGATCGTCCCGGGCAAGGTCACCAAGCTGGTGCCCTTCGGTTCGTTCGTCCGTGTCGAGGAGGGCATCGAGGGCCTGGTGCACATCTCCGAGCTCGCCGAGCGTCACGTCGAGATCCCGGAGCAGGTCGTCCAGGTCAACGACGACGTCATGGTCAAGATCATCGACATCGACCTCGAGCGTCGTCGGATCTCGCTGTCGCTCAAGCAGGCCAACGAGACTGCCACCACAGGCGAGGCGGAGGAGTTCGACCCGACCCTGTACGGCATGACCGCGACCTACGACGACCAGGGCAACTACATCTACCCCGACGGCTTCGACCCGGAGACGGGCGAGTGGCTCGACGGTTTCGACGAGCAGCGCGCGGCCTGGGAGGACCAGTACGCCAAGGCGCACGCGCGCTGGGAGGCTCACGTCAAGCAGCAGTCCGAGGCCAAGAAGGCCGACGCCGAGGCCGGCGAGGCCGCGTCGTACTCCTCGGAGGTTCCAGCCACCGAGGGTTCGCTCGCGAGCGACGAGGCACTGCAGGCTCTGCGGGAGAAGCTGACCGGAGGTCAGTAACCGCTAGCTCGACCTCGAAGGGCGCCCACCGTGACGGTGGGCGCCCTTCGTGCGTCCTGCGGGCCGGCGATGCGCCGGCCGGACGGGTTCGACCGAGCAGGCGGCTGATCGGCCAGGCGGCCGCTCGGTCAGCTGGGTGATCAGATGGGTCGTCGGCGGTAGGCCAGCGGGCCCAGTTCGCCGTACCTGATGGCGCGGTTCGCTGGCCCGGCGAACTGGTCACGCCGTACGAAGCCGGCGAGCGCGACCAGCCCCAGTACCAGGGTTACTAGGGCGAGGATCGAGACGAGGATGCTCATGGCAGTAATTGTGCCTGGCTCGCTTTTCTGCCACGAGTGGCAGGAAAGTCACTCCTAGTCGATTTTCTGCCACATCTGTGGCATCCTGCAGGAATGCTCAAGAACGTGGCTGTGATCACCTACGAAGGAGTTGCCCCCTTCGAGCTGGGGGTGCTCTGCGAAGCCTTCGGGGTGGACCGAAGCGAGCACGGCGTGCCCACGCTCGACTTCGCCGTCTGTGGTCCGACGGTGGGGTATGTGTCCACGACCATGGGTTTCGGCTTGATGGTCGAGGAAGGTCTCGACCGAGCCGACCAGGCGGACCTGGTCTGTGTCCCGGCCCAGCGGCGCGACGGGCCGATGCCCCGGGCCGTGTTGGAGGTCTTGCGCGGCACCATCGAAAGAGGCGCCAGGGTGCTGTCGGTCTGCAGCGGAGCCTTCGTCCTGGGCGAGGCCGGTCTGCTGGACGGACATGACTGCACGACGCACTGGATGTACACCGACGAGCTCCAGGCGCGCTTCCCGAGGGCGTCGGTTATCCCCGAGGTCCTCTACGTCGACGAGGACCCCGTGATCACGGCGGCTGGGTCAGCCGCGGGGTTGGATGCCTGCCTGCACCTGTGGCGCAAGGAGTACGGCGCGAGCGTCGCCTCGATGGTCGCCCGCCGCATGGTGGTCCCGCCGCAACGGGACGGGGGCCAGGCGCAGTTCATCCGCAGCGCCGTACCGGACTGTGACGTGGAGACGCTTGGTCCGCTGCTGCTGTGGATCACCGAGAACCTCGCCGAGCCGCTGTCGGTGGACTACCTCGCGCGCGAGTCGAACATGTCCGCTCGGACGTTCGCCCGTCGCTTCCGTGCCGAGACCGGGACGACGCCGCATGCCTGGATCACCAGCCAGCGGGTGCTGCGTGCCGAAGAGCTCCTGGAACGGACCTCGCGTCCCGTCGACCGCATTGCCGACGACGTCGGTTTCGGCAACGCGGCAGCCCTGCGCCATCACTTCACCCGGGCTCGTGGGGTCAGCCCGCAGCAGTACCGCCGGATGTACTCGCCCGCGGAGGAAGCCGCGTCGTGAGCAGCAGCCGCTGGACCTTGCCGGTCGGCGTATGCGGAAGGGCCTCCATGCGCACGTACTCCTTGGGGCGTTTGGCCGGTGCGAGCTCATCGCGAGCCTTGCGACGCAGCTCGTCGAAGTCCACGTCGCCGACCACTGCGGCGCAGACCCGCTGCCCCCACTCGTCGTCGGGTTCGCCGAAGACCGCGATCTCGCGCACCTGCGGGTGCGCCCCCAGGACGTGTTCCACCTCGACGGGGTAGACGTTGACTCCACCGGAGATGACCAGGTCTTCGCGGCGTCCGTCGAGGAAGAGGTAGCCCTCCTCGTCGATTTTGCCGAGGTCCCCGACGGTGAAGGCGTCGTCGCGCCACGCTGCCGCGGTCTTCTCCGGTGCCCGCCAGTAGGTGAACCTTGCGTGCTCGGGCACCGCGCACCAGATGGTCCCGTCCGGGTCCACGGTGATGGTCCGCCCCGGGCGGGCTCGCCCGACAGTGCCCGGGCGCGTGAGCCACTCCTCGCTGCGGCACGCAGTGAACTGACCCTCGGTCGAGCCATAGAACTCCCAGGTGGTGCCTGTCGGGAACGTCTCGACGAGCCGCCTCTTCAAGTCCGGCGGGCAGGCTGCACCGGCGTGGGCGACCAGCCTGAAGCCAGACAGGTCCGGTAGCCCGGTCTGGTCCCAGTACGCGAACAGCCGGTGCAGGTGGGTCGGCACGCAGAACATCGTGGTGACCCGCTCCGTCCGAATCGCCTCGGTGACCCGCTCGACCTCGAAGGCTCCCGGCACTATTACCCGGCCGCCGGCCAGCGCGGTTCCCATGGCGAACCTCAGCGGCGCCGAGTGGTGCAGCGGGCTGAGGACGAGGTTCACGTCGTCGCTCGTGAAACCCCACAGCTCGCGCTCCTCCTCGAGCAGAGCAGCCGCCGCGTCCTCACCGAGCACGCCGCTGTACACCCCCTTCGGCGACCCCGTCGTGCCGGACGTCAGGTGCATCGGCCGCCCCCTCGGCACGTTGAGCCGGGCGTGTTGGTCGGTCGAGCCGGGCGTGTTGGTTGGTTGAGTCGGGCGTGTTGGTCGGTCGAGCCGGGCGTGTTGGAGTGCTTCTGGGTCGCCGATGACCAGT
Source organism: uncultured Actinomycetota bacterium (assembly GCA_963769585.1). Classification (GTDB taxonomy): domain Bacteria; phylum Actinomycetota; class Actinomycetes; order Propionibacteriales; family Nocardioidaceae; genus SSC3. The sequence goes on along the minus strand of CAVYMJ010000006.1, from coordinate 1,654,289 downwards.
ACGGGGTCGACGTAGGAGAGGAGGCGCTCGCGTTCGACCCGAGTGAGGTTCGGATCCAGCGGAACGGGGATGACACCGGCGCCAAGCAGCGTGATCACCAGCTCGACGTACTCCACCGAGCCGGGTGTCAGCAGGGCGACCCGGTCGCCGGCACGCAGATCAGACAGGTCCACGCCGTCATGCTCTCAGGCTGACGGCCAACCAACATGCCCGGCTCAACCAACCAACATGCCCGGCTCAACCAACCAACATGCCCGGCTCAACCAACCAACATGCCCGGCTCAACCAACCAACATGCCCGGCTCAACCTGGTACCGCAGGTGGACGAAGGTCTGGGCGGGGGAAGGAGTGGCTGACAGGAGCCGGAAGGGACGGGTGTGTCGGCGGGGGAGCAGGGGCCGCCCTCGGCCAAGCGTCACGGGGGTGATGCTGACGATCAGCTCGTCGAGCAGGCCCGCGTCGAGGAACTGGCCGACGAGGTCCCCACCGCCCACGATCCAGATGCCCTTCCCGCCGGCGGCCGCCACCATCTCGGCGTGCACCTGGGGGACCGGCGCGGCGGTGAACCTCACGCCAGGTCGTGCCTCGAGGGTGCGGTGGGTGAAGACCCAGCTGGGCTGCTCATAGGGCCAGGGGCCGCTGTCGTGTGCGAGGACCCACTCGTAGGTGGTGGCGCCCATGGCAACCGCGCCGACATCTGCGATGAAGGCCTCATAGGGGCTCGCCTCGTCGAAGCCGCCGGGCAACGAGGTGAGCCAGTCCAGATTGTCCTGCTCGTCGGCGATGAAGCCGTCCAACGAAGAGGCGACCAGGTATGTCGTCGTCATGGTTGGCATACTTCCAGCCACCACCGACAGTTCTGAGGGAGTGCGCGTGAGAGTTGGCCTGACCGGTGGGATCGCCTCCGGCAAGAGCACCGTGGCGGCCATCCTGCAGGAGCTCGGAGCGGTGGTGATCGACGCCGACCAACTTGCTCGCGACGTCGTCGCCAAAGGTACGCCGGGGCTGGCGCAGGTGGTGGAGGCGTTCGGAGAGGACCTGCTCACCGAGGACGGCGAGCTCGACCGGCCGAAGATGGCCGCGATCGTGTTCGGCGACGAGGACCGGAGAAGACAGCTCGAGCGCATCCTGCACCCGCTCATCGGCGCAGCCAGCCGGGTGCTGGAGGAGGCGGCCAAGGCCGAGGGGCACCTGGTGGTCAACGACATCCCGCTGCTCGCGGAGGCCGGGCTGGCCGGCCTCTTCGATCACGTGATCGTCGTCGACGTACCCGTGGAGGAGGCAGTACGTCGGATGGTGCATGACCGGGGCTGGACCGTGGAGGACGCCCTGGCTCGGGTGGCTGCCCAGGCCACCCGTGAGGAGAGGCTCGCCCTCGCGACTCGGGTCATCGACAACAGCGGGACGCTCGAGCAGCTCCGCGAGCAGGTCGAGCAGGTCTTCCATGACCTGACAAGCTGACGCCCCTCCCGAACCGGGAAGGGCGCCGTGCTCGGAAGGTCAGGCCGCCATGTCGGGATCGGCGATGGTACGGAGCTTCTGCAGGGCCTCGCGCTCGAGCTGACGCACGCGCTCCGCGGAGATCCCGTGCTTGGCCCCGATGTCGGCCAGCTTGTGGACTCTGCCGTCGACCAGGCCGTAGCGCGATCGGATGATGTCGGCAGACCGGTCGTCGAGCGCCTCGACCAGGTGGCTGAGCCGGTCGCGGGACTCCACGTCGATGAACGTCGAGTCGGGCCCGGGGGCTGTCTCCTGGGCGATCAGGTCGCCGAGCGAGGTGTCGCCGTCCTCGTCCACCGGGGTGTCGAGGCTGACGTGGTCGCGCGCCCAGGTCAGGAGGTCGAGCACTCGCTCGATGTCCAGGTCCAGCTCGTCGGCGATCTCCTCCGGCTCAGGGTCACGGCCCAGCTGTCGCTCGAGGGTACGGCGGGCAGAGTTGACCTGGTTGATCTCCTCCACGACATGCACCGGGAGGCGTACGACGCGGGCCTGCTGGGCGATGCCGCGGGTGATCGCCTGGCGGACCCACCACGTCGCGTACGTCGAGAACTTGAAGCCCTTGGTGTAGTCGAACTTCTCGACCGCCCGGATCAGCCCGGTGTTGCCCTCCTGGACGAGGTCGAGCATCGGCATCTGGGAGCGGCCGTACTTGCGGGCGATGGAGACGACCAGCCGTAGGTTGGCCGTGACGAACTGCTGCACGGCCTCTCGGCCCTGCTCAGCCAGCCACTCGAGCTCTTCCTGGTTGGCGTACTTGGGTGCGCCGCCTTGACGGCGTCCGACACGACCCTCAGCAAGGAGCTGTTCGGCGAGAAGACCTGCCTCGATGGTCTTCGCGAGCTCCACTTCGGTGATCGCATCGAGCAGCGGGGTGCGAGCGATCTCGTCGAGGTACATGCCGACGCTGTCGCGTCCCTCGGTGTCGCGCCGGTGCGTGCGAGCAATAGCCACTTCTGTGCGCCTCCCTACAGTCGGGGGCGACGTACCCGTCCCTGCCCCTGTTATTCCAAACGGACGACTCGCCGCCGGAATTCCCGAACTGGTGTTCTACTCAAATCGACGCACGGCCAAACCAAATAGTTGCCCTGGGAGCAGGTTTTCAGGGAGTTCTTAGGGAGTGGGCCGGGTCAGCCGTCTAGGCGAGACCCACCCGGTCAAGGATCCAGGCGTAGGAGAAGGCCCGGTCGCGCCAGGCGTTGTAGCGGCCGCTGACGCCCCCGTGACCGGCGGACATCTCGGTCTTGAGCAGGAAGTCGTCCGGGTTGGTGGCTGTGTCGCGCAGCTTTGCTATCCACTTGGCGGGCTCGACGTACAGGACCCGAGCGTCATTTAGGGAGGTTTCGGCCAGAATGGCCGGATATTGCTTGGCCTCCACGTTCTCGTAAGGCGAGTAGGACTTCATGTACGCGTAGGCCTCGGGATCGTGGAGCGGATTGCCCCATTCCTCCCACTCGATCACCGTCAGGGGCAGCGACGGGTCCAGGATCGTGTTCAGGGCGTCCACGAAGGCCACGTCGGCCACGATCCCGGCGAACGCCTCCGGCGCCAGGTTGGCCACCGCACCCACGAGCAGCCCCCCGGCGCTGCCGCCCTCGGCCACCAACCGGTCCGGCGAGGTCCAGCCCGACTCGGCCAGGTGCTGCGCGCACGCGACGAAGTCGGTGAACGTGTTGCGCTTGTTGAGGATCTTCCCCTCGTCGTACCAGCGCCGGCCGAGCTCGCCGCCTCCACGGACGTGGGCGATGGCGAAGCCCATGCCCCGGTCGAGTAGCGACAGGCGGGAGATCGTGAAGTACGGGTCGATGGAGGTCTCGTATGAGCCGTAGCCGTAGATCACGAACGGAGTGCTGCCGTCTCGCGGGACGCCCTTGGGCGCCACGATGGACAGCGGGACCTTCGTGCCGTCCGGGGCGGTGGCCCACTCCCGGAACTGCTCGTAGCGGCCCTCGTCGAAGTCGCCGAGCACGGGGGTCTGCTTGAGCAGGGTCAGCTCCCGGGTGCGTACGTCGTAGTCGTAGACGCCGCTCGGGGTCGTCATCGTGGTGTAGCCCAGGCGCAGGGTGGGCTGGGTGAACTCGGGGTTGCCGCCGATCCCGACGGTGTACAGCGGGTGTGGGAACTCCATCAGGTAGTCGTCGGAGACCCCGGCGTGGTTCAAGGTGAGCACCCGGAGCTGGGTGAGCCCGTCACTGCGCTGGCTGATCACGACATGGCCGGCGAACGCGTCCACGTCCTCCAGCCGGACGGCAGGGTCGTGCTGGACCAGCGGGACCCACTGCTCGTGGCTGGTGGCGTCGACCGGGGCTTCGGCAAGCTCGAAGTTCTCGGCGCCCGAGTTGTGCAGCACCAGCAGCCGGTCCTGTCCTGCGATGACGGCATGCTCGACGCCGTACTCGACGCCTTGGCGGCGCGGCGCCACCACGCGGAACTCGCCGGTGGGGTTGTCCGCCTCGATGATGCGGTACTCCGAGGTGACCTTGGAGCCGGCTCCCAGGACGAGGTAGCGGTCGCTGCGGGTGCGGCCGATCGACACCCAGAACCTCTCGTCGACCTCCTCGTGCACCAGGACGTCCGGCTCCTGGCTGCCGACGGTGTGGCGCCAGACCTTGTCGGTTCGCCACGACGCGTCGACTGTGCTGTAGAACAGGTGCTCGCCGGCGAGGTCCCAGGTTGCGCCGTACGACGTCCCGGGGATCTGGTCCGGCAGCAGCTCACCGGTACGCAGGTCCATGATCTGCAGCAGGAAACGCTCGTCACCGCTGGTGTCGGTGCTGAAGGCGAGGAGGTGGCCGTCCGGGCTGACCGAGCTGGCACCGAGCGAGAAGAACTCATGCCCTTCGGCCAGCACGTTGGAGTCGAGCAGGATCTGCTCGCCCGGAACCTCTGCCTCCGCCTCCAGCGTCGGGGGAGTCCAGTCGTCCGGCCCCGCGACCGGGCACCGGCAGCTTATGCCGTACTGCTTGCCCTCGACGCTGCGGCCGTAGTACCAGTGGCTGCCCAGGCGGGCGGGCACCGACAGGTCGGTCTCCTTGGTCCGCGACTTGATCTCCTGGAACAGGGTCTCGCGGAGCCCTTCGAGGTGCTCGGTCCTGGCCCGGGTGTAGCTGTTCTCGGCCTCCAGGTAGGCGATCGTCTCCGGTGACTCCTTGTCCCGAAGCCATTCGTAGTCGTCGGAGAAGGTGTCGCCGTGGTGGACTCGTTCGATCGGGACCTTGGCGGCCTTGGGGGGAGTCACGTCTGCCATGCGGTGAACCCTATGCCAGCCGGTTGGTCGGGCAGAATCGTCCGCGTGCAGTACATCGACCTCAACGCTGACCTCGGTGAGGGGGTCACCGACGACCAGGGTCTGCTGGCCGTGGTGACCAGTGCGAACGTTGCCTGCGGCTACCACGCGGGTGATGCCGCGACCATGCGCGCGGTGTGCTCGGAAGCTGCCCGAAGAGGGGTCGCGGTCGGCGCGCAGGTGTCGTACGACGACAGGCCCAACTTCGGCAGGGCCGCACTGGACGTCCCGTACCACGTGCTCCGGGACCAGGTCGCCGACCAGGTGACGGTGCTGGCCGCCATCGCGACTCAGGCGGGCACCCGGGTGGCTTACGTCAAGCCCCATGGCGCGCTCTACCACCGTGTGACCGACGACCAGGAGCAGGCTCAGGCGGTGCTGGACGGGTCGGGGGACCTGCCGGTTCTCGGACTGCCGGGTGCGGTAATCCTCAGCCTGGCGCGCCCGCGGGCTACCTTCCGCGAGGGCTTCCCCGACCGCGGCTACGCCGCCGACGGAAGGCTGGTCCCGCGTGACCAGCCAGGGGCGCTGGTCGAGGCCGTCGACGAGGTCGCTGCCAACGCCGTACGGCTTGCCGACGGGGTCGACTCGATCTGTGTGCACGGTGACTCTCCCGGTGCGGTCGCGGCCGCGAACGCCTGCCGGAGCGCGCTGGAGTCAGCCGGCTACACGCTGCGGAGCTTCACGTGAGGGTCCTCCCGGTGGGTACCGACGCGGTGCTCGTCGAGGTCGGCTCCACCCAGGAGGCGCTGGCCCTCTACGACGCCGCCCGGCGCGAGGGCGTGGCAGCCCGGGAGATCGTCCCGGCTGCGCGGACGGTGCTCTTCGACGGGATCGGAGCCGGCTTCGCCCTGCCGGCGAGCCCGGCGCAGAGCGACGTGCCGGCCAAGGATCGTCCGGGCAGGGAGACCGTCGAGGTGCCGACGACGTACGACGGTCCCGACCTCGCCGAGACCGCGTCCCTGCTCGGCCTCACCGAGGACGAGCTGGTGCACCTGCACACGGGGACCGTGTTCACGGTGGCCTTCTGCGGCTTCTCCCCGGGCTTCGCGTACTGCGTCGGCCTCGGACGGTCGGTGCCCCGACTCTCCTCGCCCCGCGCCCGGGTAGAGCCCGGGTCGGTCGGTCTGGCCGGCGAGTTCACCGGCGTCTACCCGACGGCCTCACCCGGGGGCTGGCGCCTCATCGGCCGCACCGACCTGGTGCTCTGGGACGTGGCGCGCCAGGACCCGGCCCTGCTCGCCCCCGGTACGACGCTGCGGTTCGTGGCCCGATGAGCCCGGACCGCAGGGGCCTCGCGATCGTCGACGCCGGGCCGCTGACCACCGTGCAGGACCGCGGCCGGTTCGGCTACGCCCACCTCGGCGTCCCGCGCGCCGGAGCGCTCGATGCGCCGGCCGCGGACCTGGCGAACCGGCTGGTGGGCAACGGAGCGTCGGCGGCCGTCCTGGAGACGACGATCGGTGGGGTCACCTTCGTCGTGGAGTCCGCGATGACGCTGGCGGTGACCGGAGCGGGCTGCGAGGTCCGCGTGGACGGTCGCGCGGCGGCCTGGGGTGAGGCACTGTCCTTGACCGCGGGTGCACGGGTCGTCGTCGGGCCGGCCGTCGGTGGCGTGCGCTCCTACGTCGCGGTGGCCGGCGGGATCGACGTACCTGAGGTGCTCGGGTCGCGCAGCACCGACACCCTCGCGTACGTCGGGCCGCCGCCGCTACAGGCCGGCAGCTGGCTGCCTGTCGGGCCTGCTGAGCGGGAGCCCGAGGGTGCGGCGGCCCTTCCGCAGCCCGAGCACGAGCCCGCCGTACTGCGCTATGAGCCAGGCCCACGCGCGGACTGGTTCACCTCGGCTTTGACGGGGGAGTACGTGGTGCTGGCCCAGTCGAACCGGATCGGGCTCCGGCTGGAGGGTCCCGCGCTGGTTCGCACGCGCGACGGCGAGCTGGCCAGCGAGGGCATCGTGCTGGGCGCGATCCAGGTTCCGGCCGACGGGCAGCCCCTGGTCTTCCTCAACGACCACCCGACCACGGGCGGCTACCCGGTAGCCGGCGTCGTCCTCCCCCAGGACCTGCACCGGTGCGCGCAGCTGCTTCCTGGCGCGCGCGTCAGGTTTCGTCTGCGCTGACCGGGGGCCGCCAGGGCGCCAGGTCGGGGTCGTCGGCCGCCAGGGTGCGGACCGGACCAGGGCCCGTCTCGGCTGTCTCGAACCTGACTGTCACCCGGCCCAGCCCCGAGCCCCACACCCAGCCGCGGCCCAGCGTCGAGTGCTCGACGTCCATACCGGGAGCCCAGGTGCGCCCGCGGCTCATCCGGTCGACCAGGTCGTGCTCGGGGACCGGTTCGGGCTCGTCGGGCTCGTCGCCGAAGAGGTCCTCCTGGATCCAGTCCGCCAGCCCCGAGACGCCCACCCCCAGCAGCCGCACCCCACCGGAGGTGTCCAGATCGGCGAGGAGGCTGCGAGCGAGCCGGATCACCGTGCCGGGGTTGTCGGTCGGGGCCCGCAGGGTCGAGGACCTGGTGTGGGTGGTGAAGTCGTGCAGACGCACCTTGACGGTCACCGTCCGACCCGACAGCCGCGCCTTGCGCAGGCGTTCGGCCACCTTTCCCGCCTGACGGTCGATGAGCCCTTCGAGGAGTCGCCGGTCCACCAGGTCGACCTCATAGGTGTCCTCGATGCTGATCGACTTGGCCTCGCGCTCGGCGACCACCGGGCGGTCGTCGTCGGCGCGGCACAGCCGGTACAGCGACGTACCGTGCGCCTGCCCGACCAGCCGCACCAGCTCGTCCTGGGACACTTCGACGAGGTCTCCCACCAAGGTGACGCCGACCCGCCGGAGCCGCTCCGCCGTAGCGGGGCCGATGCCGGGGATCACAGTCGCCGGCAGCGGCGCGATCAGGTCGCGCTCGGTGCCCGGTGGCACCACCACGAGGCCGTCCGGCTTCTGCAGGTCGCTGGCGATCTTGGCCAGCAGCTTGGAGCTGGCAACCCCCACCGAACCGGTCAGACCTCCAGTCACCTCGTGTACGTCGGCCTTGAGCCGCGCCGCGATGGCGGTCACCCCCGCCACGCTCAGGTCCTGCTCCTGGGACGCCACCAGGTCGACGAACGCCTCGTCCAGGGAGAGCGGCTCGACCAGGGGTGAGAGCTCGCGAAGCAGGCTCATCACCGCGTGGCTCGTGTCGCGGTAGGCGTGGAACCGGCCCACCAGGAACGCCGCGTGCGGGCAGCGCGCCCGCGCCTCGCTCATCGACATGGCCGAGCGCACGCCGTACGCCCTGGCCTCGTACGACGCGGTGGCGACCACTCCTCGACCCCCGACGCCACCGACGACGACCGGCTTGCCGCGCAGTGAGGGCTTGTCCCGCTGTTCGACGGCCGCGAAGAACGCGTCAAGGTCGACGTGGAGGACGGTCGACTCGGCTCGCACGGTCCCATCATGCCCGGCCACCTCGGGCCACCTCGGGCCGCTGCCCGCGCACAGGGCCGCCGGTCCCCAGTGGACGGCCACGCGCCAGTGGGTTGGCTGCCTTGCGTCCCAGGGTTGGGCTCATGACCGAACCCAAGATGCTGACCGTCCGCAGCCCTGAGGACATCCTGGCTCTGGTGCCCTACGTGCTCGGCTTCCTTCCCGAGGACTCACTGGTCCTACTGACCGCCGGCGACCAGGGGGAGCCGTTCCATGCCCGGATCGACCTCCCTGACGACCCCGACGATCTTTACCTTGTCGTCGAGCCCCTGGTCGAAGCGGCTGTTCGCAACGGTGCGCGCCAGGCCATCGTGGTGCTGTACACCGCAGATGCGGAGCTGGCTCTCGATGCGCTGGTCGAGCTGCGCCGGGGACTGCGCCAGATCGGCGTGGATACACCGGTGGCGCTGCGGGCAGACGACGGCTGCTACGTGGACCTCGACCATCCGGAGCGTGCCGCTTCGACGTACGACGTGCAGGGGCACCCGCTGGCCGCACAGTCGGTGTTCGACGGCCGAGTCACCTACCAGACCCGCCAGCAGCTGAGCGACTCCCTGGCCTGTGCCGACCAGCAGGCCGTCGAGGTCCTCGGTGAGCTCTGCGACGCGGCCGCGCTCAGGTTGGTGGGGTCGGGTCGACATCCGTTGGGCCCGCCGCTGCCGGGTCTGCTTCGCTCGACCCTGGTCGCGGAGGGGCTGTGGGCGCGCGACCGACTGCGCAGCGCGATCCGCGGTAGCACGGTCCTCGACGACACTGAAGCCGCCCGCCTGCTGGCTGCGCTGGTGTCGGCCGAGATCCGCGACGTCCTCTGGGCCGAGATCGAGCGCCGGGGGGCTCGACAGCAGGTGGCCTTCTGGGCCGACCTGGTGCGGCGGGCTCCCCTGGAGTTCGCCGCGCCTCCGGCGGCCCTGCTGGCTTTCGCAGCGTGGATGGCGGGCGAGGGTGCCCTCGCCTGGTGTGCCCTGGACCGTTGCCGCGCCTCCGACCCCGGCTACTCCATGGCGGCCCTGATCGCGGCAGCCCTGCAGGCTGCCATGCCACCGAGCCGTTGGAAGCCGATCGACCCCGAGTCGCTGACCCTCTTCGCGGGCTGAGCCCGGTCACCCGGCTGCGGCACGCTTCGGTGGGTCGTAGAACGCATGCGACGCACGACACGTCGATGTCCGTAGGCTGTGCAGATGGGCGAGGAGGTAGCGCAACAGGAGTTCACCCGCGAGGACCGCACGCGCTACCGGGAGAAGGTGCGCGCCTGCCTCGACGTTCTGGAGCGGATGCTGCACGAGGCGCGCTTCGACGCAGAGTTCCCGATGACCGGGCTCGAGATCGAACTGAACCTGGTCGGTGAGGACGAGGGCCCGGCTCTGCGCAACATCGAGGTGCTCGAGGCGATCGCGAACCCGGACTTCCAGACCGAGCTCGGCCAGTTCAACGTCGAGATCAACGTCCCTCCGCGACTGCTCCGGGAGGGCGGGGTCTCTGCCTTCGAGGAGGGGGTCAGAGCGAGCCTCAACGCGGCCGAGGCCAAGGCAGCCGAGGTCGGCGCCCACATGGTGATGATCGGAATCCTGCCAACCCTCACGCAGGAGCATCTCCGGCGAGAGAACCTCAGCCCCAACCCGCGCTACCAGCTCCTCAGTGACCAGATCCTGGCTGCCCGAGGTGAGGACATCGTGCTGGACATCAGGGGCGCCGAACGGCTGCGCGTCACCGCCGACTCCATCGCACCGGAGGCTGCCTGCACCAGCACCCAGCTGCATGTGCAGGTGAGCCCGGAGGACTTCGCGGCGTACTGGAACGCCTCGCAGGCCGTCTCAGGGGTCCAGCTGGCCCTTGCGGCCAACTCGCCGTACCTGCTCGGCAAGGAGCTGTGGCGTGAGACGCGCATCGCGTTGTTCGAGCAGGCCACCGACACCAGGGCCGAGGAGCTCAAGGCCCAAGGGGTTCGGCCACGGGTGTGGTTCGGCGAGCGGTGGGTGACCTCGATCTTCGACCTGTTCGAGGAGAACGTCCGCTACTTCCCGGCGCTGCTTCCCATCTTGGACGACGAGGACCCCGCCGCGGTCCTCGACCTGGGCGGCACCCCCAAGCTTGCTGAGCTGCGGCTGCACAACGGCACGGTCTACCGGTGGAACCGGCCGGTGTACGACGTGGTCGGGGGCGTGCCGCACGTCCGTGTCGAGAACCGGGTCCTCCCCGCCGGCCCGACCGTGGTCGACACGATGGCCAACGCCGCCTTCTACTTCGGTCTGGTCCGCGCGCTGGCCGACCAGGACCGGCCGCTGTGGTCGCAGCTGTCGTTCAGCGCGGCCGAGGAGAACTTCCACGTCTGTGCACGAAACGGCCTGGACGCGCAGGTGTACTGGCCGGGCGTCGGGCAGGTCCCGGTCGGCGAGCTCGTCGTACGACGGTTGCTGCCGCTGGCCGCCCAGGGGCTCGAGAGCTGGGGTGTCCCAGCCGAGGACTCAGCGCGCCTGCTCGGCATCATCGAGGGGCGCTGCCTGCAGGGCACTACCGGAGCGAGCTGGTTCGTGGATCGGGTCAACGCCGTGGGCGGGGACCGCTTCCCGGCGCTCGCCACGGTGCTCAAGGAGTATCGCGAGCGGATGCACTCCAACGAGCCGGTCCACACCTGGACCTAGCGCAGCCGCAGCCGCCTCCACACCCGGCTCTCACCGGTGCGCACTTCTACCCAGCCCCACCGGGTGATGGCGAAGAAGCCGGTGAGCTCCGCCCCCGCGGACCCGAAGGCCGCTGCGGCTGCGACCATCCAGGCGACGTCGGCGGCCATCGCGTCGGCGCCTCCCGGGCGGGTGAGCCAGGCAGAGTCCGTCCCGGCAGGGGCGATCTCCACCAGCGCCGAGAAGAGCTCGGTCCGGGTCTGCCGGTCGAGGTACCCCAGCTCTTTGGCGGGGATCTCCACCGAGGACCGCGCGCCGTCCGGCGTACCGACGTGGAGCGCGAGGTCGAACCTGCGTCGCTGCTGACCCTGACGGAAGCGTCCGACCTCGGTGCGCAGGCGCGTCGGCAGGTCGGGGGAGTTCACGGGCCCAAGGCTGCCCGCCCTCGCAGGTCCCTGCATGCGGCCATCCACAGGAACCTGCAGCGCGCTGCGGTAGCGGGGCATCGGGCATGCTTGTCGCATGGCTGGAATCCAGATCGCTCAGGAGCCGACGGCCGACAGGGTGCTCAACGAGAGTGCGTTCGCGCTCCTGGTCGGCATGCTGCTCGACCAGCAGTACCCGATGGAGCACGCCTTCCGCGGACCGGGAAAGATCGTGGAGAGGTTCGGCTCGATCGACCCGCGGACCATCGCGGAGGCGGACCCCGATGCGTTCGCTGCCCTGTGTGCCACCCCTCCTGCAGTCCACCGGTACCCGGGCTCCATGGCGCAGCGAATCCAGGCGCTGGCCCGGACGGTCCTGGAGGAGTACGACGGGCAGGCGGAGCGACTGTGGACCGAGGCGGCCAGTGGTGCCGACCTGCTCGGCCGACTGCAGTCGTTGCCCGGCTTCGGGAAGCAGAAGGCACAGATCTTCACCGCGCTGGTCGCCAAGCAGCTCGGCGTCCGTCCCCCAGGCTGGGAGAAGGCCGCCGGCGACTACTCGGAGCCCGGCTCGTACCGCTCCGTTGCGGACGTGGTCGACGCCGCATCCCTGGAGAAGGTGCGCGCCTTCAAGAAGGAGAAGAAGGCCGCCGCGAGGGCCTGACTGTCCGACACGCTGGGGTCTGGCTTGGTTCCCACCACAGACGTGCCACAATATGAGGCGCGGCTCTTGACGTGAACGGGCTTTGCCGCGCCCGACACCCGGTTCTACGAGAGGTATTCGTGTCCTCGAGCACGTCCCGCAAGCTCTCCGCTGAGGCTCTTGCCCATCCTGATGTCGTTTCCCTCGTCACCCTCGGCAAGAAGTCCGGGCAGGTCACGTCCGATGCTGTGCGCGCTACCAGCGAGTCGGCCGGCATCACGCCCCAGCAGTTCCGGGCGCTCCTCAAACTGCTGTCGGAAGAAGGTGTCACCGTGGCTGTGTCGGCCGCAGAGTCCTCCTCACGTAAGAAGGTCGTGGCTGCCGCCGCGACTCGGGCGACGGTGAAGGCATCGACGGCCAAGAAGGCCGCTCCCGCGAAGAAGGCCGCGCCTGCGGCCAAGGCCGCGGACAAGCCGGCTGCCAAGAAGGCGGCTCCAGCCCAGAAGACCCCCGCCAAGAAGGCGGCTCCAGCCAAGGCCGCAGCCAAGAAGGCCCCTGCCAAGAAGGCGCAGGCCGCTGGCGCCGAGGTCACCGTCGAGGTCAACGGAGCCCAACCCGAGATCGTGATCGGGCCGGACGGCAAGCGGGTCCTGCCCGACATCCCCGACGCCGAGTTCGAGAAGGATCTCGTCGCGGACCCCACCCTCAAGGAGGAGGAGGACGAGTCGAAGGGCTTCGTCATCTCCTCGGCCGACGAGACCGACGAGCCCGTTCAGCAGGTCATGGTGGCCGGCGCGACCGCCGACCCGGTCAAGGACTACCTCAAGCAGATCGGCAAGGTCCCCCTCCTCAACGCCGAGATGGAGGTCGAGCTCGCCAAGCGGATCGAGGCCGGTCTCTTCTCGGAGGAGAAGCTCGCCAAGGGCGGGAAGGTCTCCGCCAAGGTGCACGAGGAGCTCGAGTGGATCTCTGAGGACGGCCGGCGCGCCAAGAACCACCTGCTCGAGGCCAACCTGCGCCTGGTGGTGAGCCTCGCCAAGCGCTACACCGGCCGCGGCATGCTGTTCCTGGACCTGATCCAGGAGGGCAACCTCGGTCTGATTCGTGCGGTGGAGAAGTTCGACTACACCAAGGGCTACAAGTTCTCGACGTACGCCACCTGGTGGATCCGTCAGGCGATCACCCGGGCCATGGCCGACCAGGCCCGGACCATCCGCATCCCGGTTCACATGGTCGAGGTGATCAACAAGCTCGCCCGCGTCCAGCGGCAGATGCTGCAGGACCTCGGACGTGAGCCCACTCCGGAGGAGCTCGCCAAGGAGCTCGACATGACCCCGGAGAAGGTCATCGAGGTGCAGAAGTACGGCCGCGAGCCGATCTCCCTGCACACCCCGCTCGGTGAGGACGGTGACAGCGAGTTCGGTGACCTGATCGAGGACTCCGAGGCGATCGTCCCGGCTGACGCGGTCTCGTTCACGCTGCTCCAGGAGCAGCTGCACGCCGTACTCGACACGCTCTCCGAGCGCGAGGCGGGCGTCGTCTCCATGCGCTTCGGACTCACCGACGGCCAGCCCAAGACGCTGGACGAGATCGGCAAGGTGTACGGCGTGACCCGCGAGCGGATCCGGCAGATCGAGTCCAAGACCATGTCCAAGCTGCGCCACCCGAGCCGCTCTCAGGTGCTGAGGGACTACCTCGACTGAGCCGCTGCTCGCGGCTGACCCACGTAACCGACCGTCGCTCCCGAAGGGGAATCATGAAGTTTCGGACCCTGGCAGCAGCAGCGATTGTCGCCACACTGGTGGCACCCTCCCCGGCGATGGCCGAGGTCCGTTCGTTCCGGGACGCGCACGGCGACGTCAACCACGGCGTCGACCTGTGGCGCGTCAAGGTGACCAACGCGAAGCGGGTGCGGGTGATGCTGCAGCACGACAACCTGGTCCGGGGCTTTCGACGGGGCGGCGGGCTCTCGCTCTACCTCGACACAGACCCGGGCAGGCCCGGCCCGGAGTTCGTCCTGGGCGCTGGTCTCTTCAAGGGCTCGGACTACCAGTTGTCCCGTACTCAAGGCTGGAAGCCGGTCGGGGAGCCGCTGAGTTGCAACCACTCGCTGCGCCTCGACTACGAGGCCGACCGCACCTACATGTGGTTCGGTCGCCGGTGCCTGGGCAGTCCGTCCGCAGTACGGGTCGCGGTCAAGGTCGCCGGGCAGCGACCGAACGGCACCGTCGTGACCGACTGGCTGCGCTCCCGCCGCCACTTCAGCGCCTGGGTGGACCAGGGCTGACCGCCCCCCTGCGTCCGATCCTGCTCAGCCGGCCGCCACGAGCGTGATGGCGGCGGCGCACAGCCCTAGTCCGATCGCCTGGGCCAGGTGGATCCGCTCCCGAAGGACGGTCGCCGCGAGCAGCACGGTCGCGGCAGGGTAGAGCGAGGTGACGACTCCAGCCACCGTCAGGAAGCCGCGCTGGCTGGCCAAGAGGAAGAGCACCGCGGCGGCAGCGCCGAGGGGACCAGCCAACATGCCCCAGAGAGCGAACCGGCTCGCAGGGAACCATCTGGCCCGCAGCCCGAGAGCCACTGCAACCACGACGGCGACCGAGACGGCTAGCGCGAAGGCCAGCGGCCACAGGCCCGCGGCCTCAGGAACCTGGCCGAGCGCGGCGAACATCACGCCGAACCCGAGTCCTGCCACGACTCCGTCGACCAGTCCCTGCGCGACGGGGCCCTTCGCGCCCGCCGACGACGGCTCGGTGGAGACGAGCCAGATGCCCGGGAGGGCGACGGCGATGCCGAACCACACCAGTGCTGAGGGCCGCTCACCGGTGAAGCCTCCGACCACGACGGGTACGACGGCTGCGCCGACCGCACTGACCGGCGCCACGACCCCCATCCGCCCGCTGGCCAACCCCCGGTACAAGTAGCCGGTCCCGACGCCGGCGCCCACCCCCGCTAGCAACGCCCAGGCGAAGTGTGCCGCGGTCGGGTCGCCGCCACGGAACAGGGCCACTCCTACCGTGCAGCCTGCGGAGGCGGCCTGCGCCAGGAAGGCCACCGACCACGCCTCGGCGCGCCGCGAGACGAGGCCGCCGACGAAGTCGGCCAGCCCGTACGCGAGGGCTGCCAGAGTGGCCAGCAGGACCGCCATCAGGTCAGCACCACGCCCACGACGAAGGCGGTCGCAGCCAGGAGCCCGAAGGCCAGCTCGATGAGGATCGACAGTCCCGAGGCCCGGACTGCGGCCCAGGTAGAGGGCCACGCCTGGGCGCTTCCGACGCGACGAAGCTCGGCCAGGTAGACCCCGGCAACGAACCCGACGAAGAGGCCCACGAGGGGGATCACGAAGAAACCGACGATGCCCAGCAGCCCGCCTGCGGCGATGGAGCGGGCTGGCACGCCGGCCGCCCTCAGGCGCTTGCCGGGCACGGCGTACTTGAGCGCCGTGCCCAGGGCTACCAGAACGCCTGCAACCGCGGCGACTGACCAGGCGGTCGATCCTCCGACGAGCGCAGCCCAGGCCAGCACTGCCGCGAGGATGAGGAACCCGCCCGGCAGCAGCGGGACGACGATGCCAGCCAGGCCGACCAGGATGGCCAGGCCTGCCAGGGCGTCGGTGGCGGTCACGGGGCAACCCTGCCAAAGCATCAGGCCCCGGGGACACCCGGGGCCTGATGGCTGGCTAGTGGCGTGTCGGTCAGCCCTCTTGGTCCGACGCTGAGCCCGGGGGCGTGGTCAGCTTCTCGGTTTCGTCGTGGACGGAGACTGCGATGGCTCGAAGTTTGTCGCCGTGCTCGCGGGCGTGGTGCGCGCAGAACAGCAGCTCGCCTCCGGTGGCGAGCTCGACGCGGAGGTAGGCCTGGGCGCCGCAACGGTCACAACGGTCCGTCGCGGTCAGTGCGCTAGTGGCAACTGCAGTGGTCACGAGAGCCTGCCTTTCTTGTGGGTGCCTAGCGAGAACGGTCCGTGGACTGGATATGTTCCCCGGCTCGATCCTGCATGACCCAACAATCCAAACACGCCGAGTCCGTCGCTCGGGTGATATTCCCCTGTGGTGAGACCCGCGTGTTGCCTGGGTCACATCCCCTTGCATCGAATAACGACGCCTTCTGCTAAGTGTGACGCCGTAACGACCCGATTGGTTGCCGATGAGACAAAGTCCATGCCTGCTGATGCAGCATCGTGACGTGGGCAACGCAACCTCGGCGTGGCTAGTTCGCACATGCGTGGCGACCGGATTGGCCGGTCTAGCGCAGGTAGATTGAGGCTGATCTCATGAGCACCATCAAGGAGTCCCGTGTCAGCACGTCCGTCCGGAGGCAGCACCATCGACAACGCGTACAACGCCCAGCACCTGCTGGTCCTCGAGGGGCTCGAGGCGGTCCGCAAGCGACCGGGCATGTACGTCGGTTCGACCGACACGCGGGGCCTGATGCACTGCCTGTGGGAGATCATCGACAACTCGGTCGACGAGGCTCTGGCCGGCGTCTGTACGACGATCGACGTCACGCTGCACCCGGACGGTTCCGCCGAGGTGCACGACAACGGCCGCGGCATCCCGGTGGACAAGGAGCCGAAGACCGGACTCTCGGGCGTCGAGGTCGTCTTCACCAAGCTCCATGCGGGCGGCAAGTTCGGCGGCGGCTCCTACGTTGCCACGGGCGGGTTGCACGGCGTCGGCTCGTCGGTCGTGAACGCGTTGTCGGCCCGGCTCGACGTCGAGGTGGACCGTTCGCCGGCTACCCAGCACATGTCCTTCCACCGCGGCGCACCTGGTGTCTTCGAGGGTGAGGGGCCGGCCGCACCCTTCACTCCCGGCAGCGGCATGCGCAAGGGCAAACGGGTCACCAAGGCGGTCACCGGGACCCGGGTCCGGTTCTGGCCGGACCGCCAGATCTTCACCAAGGACGCCCGCTTCGTCTTCGACGAGCTCGTCACCAGGGCTCGGCAGACCTCGTTCATCGTGCCCGGGCTCGAGCTCATCATTCGCGACGTACGGGGCGCTGAGCCGCTCGAGGAACGCTTCAAGCACGAGGGTGGGATCAGCGAGTACTGCGAGTTCCTCGCTGGCGACGAGCCGGTCACCGAGGTGCATCGGCTGCGGGGAGCCGAGAAGTTCACCGAGACCGTGCCCTTGCTCGACGAGCAGGGCCATATGACCCCGCAGGACGTCGAGCGCGACCTGCACGTCGACGTGGCGTTGCGTTGGGGGACCGGCTACGACACCGAGGTCCGCTCCTACGTCAATGTGATCGCAACGCCCAAGGGCGGCACGCATGTCGCCGGGTTCGAGTCGGCGATGACCAAGACCTTCAACGACGTACTCCGGGAGTCCAAGACCCTCAAGGTCGCCGAGCCCGACATCATCAAGGACGACGTCCTGGAGGGCCTCACCGCGGTGGTGACCGTCCGGCTGGCCGAGCCTCAGTTCGAGGGCCAGACAAAGGAGGTCCTGGGCACCCCGGCTGCCCGGACCATCGTGCGCCGGGTGGTCTCCGCCGAGCTGAAGAAGTTCCTCACCTCGACCAAGCGGGCCGACAAGGCCCAGGCGAAGCTGGTGCTGGAGAAGACCGCCAACGCCTCGCGAGCCCGGATCGCCGCCCGCCAGCACCGCGAGACCCAGCGCCGCAAGACGGCGCTGGAGTCCAGCTCGCTCCCGGCAAAGCTGGCCGACTGCCGGACCACCGACACCGACCGGTCCGAGCTGTTCATCGTGGAGGGCGACTCCGCTCTGGGGACGGCCAAGCTGGCCCGCAACTCGGAGTTCCAGGCCCTCTTGCCCATCCGGGGGAAGATCCTCAACGTCCAGAAGGCCTCCGTGGGCGACATGCTGAAGAACACCGAGTGCGCCTCCATCATTCAGGTGGTCGGTGCAGGCTCAGGCCGCACGTTCGACCTCGAGCAGGCGCGTTACGGGAAGATCATCTTCATGGCTGACGCGGACTCCGACGGGGCCCACATCCGGTGCCTGCTGGCCACCCTGTTCTTCAAGTACATGCCCGACCTGATCACCGCGCGCCGCATCTACACGGCCGTTCCGCCGCTGCACCGGATCGAGCTGACGAACCCCAAGAAGGGGATGGAGAAGTACCTCTACACCTACTCCGACCAGGACCTGCAGCGTCGGCTGGCCGAGCTCACCAAGAAGGGTGTGCGCTGGAAGGACCCGGTCCAGCGGTACAAGGGCCTTGGGGAGATGGATGCCGACCAGCTGGCCGAGACCACGATGGACCCGCGTCACCGAACCCTGCGGCGGATCACGGTCGACGACGCCGCTGATGCGGCTGCGGTCTTCGAGCTGCTCATGGGCACCGACGTCGCCCCTCGCAAGGAGTTCATCGTGCAGGGAGCCTACGAGGTCGACGCGGACGCCATAGACGCTTAGACGAGCCCGGGTGCGTCGTGCGTCCGCCTGCGAGCTGCGCGATCAGCCAGAGGTGCTGGCTCGAACGTGCATGCGCTCACCGTGGCGGCCGAACAGGCTCAGCACTTCAGCAGGTTCGTCGCCGGTGCTGCCGAACCAGTGGGGCTCCTTGGTATCGAACTCAGCGACCTCGCCGGGGTCGAGGACGAGGTCGTGGTCGCCGAGCACCAGGCGCATCCTGCCGGCGATGACGTACAGCCATTCGTAGCCGTCGTGGCTGCGTAGCTCGGGGACGCTCTTCGAGGTCGGGATGAGGATCTTCCACGCCTGCATCCCCCCGGGGTGACGGGTGAGCGGGACAACGGTTCGTCCGTTGACGCGCTTGGGCTTGAGGCGGATTCGAGGGTCGCCGACCTCCGGAGCGCCGACCAGGTCGTCCAGGGGAACCCGGTATGCCTGAGCCAGCGGGAGAAGAAGCTCAAGGCTGGGGCGCCGTTCTCCGTTCTCCAGCCTGGAGAGGGTGCTCTTGGAGATCCCGGTAACTCCGGCGACCGCGGTGAGAGTCAGTCCGCGTTCCTCACGGAGGCGTCTGAGCCGTGGGCCGACCTGGTCGAGCGCGACCGCGATGGCTTCTTCGCCGATGGTCATAGCCCCATGGTCGGGACAATTCCCAGATTCCGCAACATTAGTTGTCGGTATCGGGACGCACGCGCATTCTCGTGTCCATGTCCAACTACGACGTTGCAGTCATCGGTGGTGGCCCCGCGGGCCTGTCCGCCGCCCTGGTCCTCACCCGAGCACGCCGTCGGGTCGCAGTCATCGACGGGGGCCAGCCCAGGAACGCCGCGGCCGCTCACCTGCAGGGGTTCCTGTCCCGCGACGGCATTCCCCCGGCCGAGCTGCTGGAAGTGGGCCGCCAGGAGGTCGCCCGTTACGGCGGCGAGGTCCTCAGCGACACGGTTGCCGGCATCGCCCGGCATGGGAACGGCACTCTCGGCCTGACCTTGGTCTCGGGAACGGCGGTCGTCGCTCGGCGGGTCCTGGTGGCGACCGGTCTGCATGACCAGGTCGTCGAGGTCGCCGGGGTTGCCGAACGTTGGGGCAGGGACGTGCTGCACTGCCCGTACTGCCACGGGTACGAGGTTCGCGACCAGAGCCTTGGCGTCCTGGGCGGCAGTCCGCTGGCGGTCCAGCACGCGCTGCTGGTCCGGGGGTGGAGCGGCGACGTCGTGTTCTTCGCCCACCACACAGAGCTGACCGAGGAGGACCGCGAGCGGCTGACGGCGTGCGCCATCGGCATCGTCGAGGGCGAGGTCGCTCGGCTGGTCGTCGAGAACGACCGTCTGGCCGGCGTCGAGCTGTCCGATGGCCGGCTCGTGCCCCGCAGCGCAGTCTTCGTGCGTCCGACGTTCGCCGGCAACAACGAGCTGCTCCTGGGTCTGGGCGTGGGAACCGACGCCCAAGGCTGGCCCCTTGTCGACCCCACCGGACGGACGTCGGCGCCTGGAGTCTGGGCGGCCGGAAACGCGGTGAACCCTCGTGCCCAGGTCATCACGGCCGCCGGCGAGGGGTCCGCCGCGGCCATCGACATCAACAACGACCTCACCGAGGAAGACGTCCGGAACGCGGTCAGCGCGTCTCGTGCCCGGCCACCGGCCTGACACCGCAACAACCACGATCGAAGAACCACGAAGGAGAGACCGACGTGCGCAACCAGAACACCCGTCCCGTGGGACCGCCGACCAAGCACCAGCTCGCGCTGATGATCTGGCTGTGCGTTTTCCCCACCTTGACCGTCATCAACCTGGCTCTGTCGGATGTGCTGCGGCCGATGCTCCCGGTGCTGCGCACCTTCGTTCTCGCCACCATTGCCGTGCCGATCGTCATCTACGGGCTGATGCCGCAGCTGCACAAGGTTCGGGTTCGACTCCTCACCGCAAAGGACGACTCGTGACTGCAGCGCGGCGGCTCGCCCTCGTCGCGGGCCAGGCCGCAACCCGACCGGTACTCAGCGCGAGCCGGTGGGTCAGACCTTCTGGTCGATGAGACCGGTGTCGACGTAGTACATGAAACCGCCGACGGCGACGGTGTCGGGGATGAGCGGATGGGACCGGACTTTCTGCACGTCCTCGAAGAGGGCTGCCATCTGGTCCCCGACCACCCCGAAGCTCTGCCAGCTGGCGTCGCGCTCGGCGGAGCGGCCGATCTTCACCCGGAGCTCGTGCTCGGTGAAGGAGGCCATCGCACACTTCGTGTGTGGGATGACCAGGACACGCTTCACGCCGAGCAGGTGGACGCCGAGCACCAATGCTTCGAGCGCCTGGCTCGTCACGCGCCCACCCGGGTTGCGGAAGATCTTGGCGTCCCCGGGTTTGAGCCCGAGCAGGCTCAGTGGGTCGATGCGGCTGTCCATGCAGGTCACGATCGCCACGCCCGCGTGAGCCACGCCGTCGAAGTCACCCATCGAGAAGGAGGCCGCATAGTTGCGGTTGGCCTCCAGTAGATCGTCGAAGTCACCCATGGGAGCGACGGTAACCCCTACCCGCCGGTCGCTTCCTGGATGTCCACTGTGATCTGGGTCATCGGCACCGGATCCTTGCTGCACGACTCGGCCCGCTCGGTGCCCGCCTCCCTCCGAACGGTGCGGACCTGCCAGCGGCGGCCGTCGCGGTGCCGGACCGTCCACGCGTCCTGGTCGCCGGCCACCGTCAGTGCCGACAGAGCGAGCTCCCCGATCTGCTCCCGTACGGCGAGCTCGGCGACCTGACCCGCGGCTGGCCAGGTCGAGCGTCCCCGGGCGCCGTCCAGCACGGTCTCGCCCCGGTGCGCGGCGGCCAGCAGCGCCGTCGCAGACTCTGCGCTCAGCCGACCGTGAAGCGTCCCGTAGGGCAGCAGGGCCGCGGTAGGCGCGAACCGGTGCCCGGAGGTGTGGGTGGCCTCCCAAACCTGCTCGGGGTACGACTGCGCCACCACGGCAGCGACGGGGCGGCCCCGCAAAGCGCAGCACCGGTCGCGCGTCCCGTTGGTGCAGACCAGCAAGTGCGGGCGGTCGGTCCGGTCCAGGAAGCCGAACGCCGAGGCGTCTCCGCGTGCCAGCGCGGCCCAGTCCAGATCCAGGACGTCCGCCGGGGAGTCGACCGTCCCTTCCGCCAGCCACGAGCGCCCGGGCAGCGTGTAGCCGACCAGGAGCCGTCTCGGTCCGGACCCGTCGAGGTCGGCGTGCCTCCCGGGGCTCCGGATCAGGCTCGGCCGGATGCTGACGGCCGCTGCGCGGGCCTCGATCTCCTTGCCCAGCGCCGGGTCGAGATGTGAGGAGGTGAAGGCCTTGGCTCCCCAGGGACCGTCCTGTTCAAGAGCCACCCAGGCGACGGCGTACGGCGCGCTTCCCGCCGTAGCCTCGCCGAGGCGCTCGGACTCTGCGCTGCAGGTCATCCGGCGGATCTCAGCAGCTCTGCGGTGGACAGCCCGCGCGTGCGCGCCCGGGCGAACACGACGAGCGCGACGGCCCCGGCGAGCAGGGCGCAGCCTGCTGCGCCGAGGAAGACCGCCTCGAGCTGGGCGAGCCCGGCGGTCCTGAGCAGGTCGGTGTACTCGGTGCAACGGGTGCTGTCACCGCAGACCTCCCGGGGCGACGGCAGGCCCGCAGACACCGCATAGAACCTGCGCAGCCCGATCGTGGTGAGTGCGCTGATCCCGACCAGCATGCCGACCATCCGAGCAACGACCAGGAGAGCGCTGGCCACCCCGTGGATGTCGTCGGCCGTCGCGGCAAGCAGCGCGGCGTTGACCGGTGCGAGCGCGAGGCCGAAGCCAAACCCGCCGAGGACCAGCGGAACGGTCGCGATTCCGTGCTCCAGCGACGTGAGCGTCCACTGGGACATCCAGACGAACCCGGCCGCGGCGAGCACCATGCCGCCCAGGGTGACTACCCCCGACGGCAGTCGATGGGTGAGCCAGCCACCCACCAGAGCACCGACCGGAAGCGCGGCGAGGAACCGCAGCAGGACCATCGCCGACAGCAGCTGCGAGTCGGGGTAGACCGTGATCCGCGCGGCGATCGGGATGTCGACCAGAGCAGCGATCAGGGCCGCACCGACGAAGAAGCTCACTACCAGCGACCCCCACGCCGGGGCGGCCCGAAAGCCACCCTGGGGAACCAGCGGCTGGCTGGCCCTGCGGTTGTGCAGGACGAAGGCGACCCCGGCCAGCAGCGATCCGGCCAGCAGCCACGGCCCGAGCGGCGAGAAGACCTGGACCTCCGGGTCCGCGGTAGCGAACGCGAGGATCACCCCGGCCAGGGCGAGCCCGAGCAGCAAGGCACCGAAGACGTCGGTGCTGCGGGCCAGGTCCACCCAGCGACGCGGGTCCAGGCGACCGAGGAGGAGCAGCACCAGGAGGAGCGCCACCAGTCCTGCCCAGGAGAACCAGCGGTGGTCTCCGCTGAAGGGGACGAACGGCCCGCCCAGGGACACCGAGGTCACCAGCCACCCCGGCTGGATCATGACCAGCGCGACCGCCACCGCGCTGCTCACCGCGAGCCCGAGGAGCCACGGGTCGGTGCGCGACTCCGGTAGGCGGCTCGCGCCTGCGGGTCGCAGCTTGAGCAGAGCCGCGGCCAGCACCAGGCCCACCGCCAGGTTGATCCAGAAGATGTCCTGCCAGTCGGCGACGGCCAGGACCACAGCCCCGTACAGGGGGCCAAGGACGCTACCCAGCTCCTGGACCGCGCCGACCATGCCCAGCGGCACTCCGCGCCGTTCGGGAGGGTAGATGTCGGCCACCAGGGCGAGGGTGGCCGGGACCAGCCCGCCACCCCCCGCCCCCTGGAGGAACCGACCGGTGACCATCGACGGCAGGTCGTAGGCGGCGGCGGTGACCAGGGAGCCGACGGCAAAGACGACCAGCGACCCGACAAGAACGGGAAGCCGTCCCCGCAGGTCGGCGATCCTGCCGACCAGCGGCAGCACGGCGACGTACCCGAGCAGGAAGCCCGACACGATGGGTGCTGCCCGCTGTAGCTCGTCGATGGGTACGCCAGCCCCGGCCATCATGTCCGGCAAGGCGAGAACGACGACGTAGGTGTCAGCGGCCGCGAAGCAGACCGCGACGGCGGCCAGCCCCAGCAGGAGCCGGGGCGTCCGCTCGGTCACGGCTTGGTGATGTCCTTCTCGGTGCCGTACTCGGTGAGCGTCACGTTGTAGGTCAGCTCGGCCTTCCCCTTGTAGAACGGGCCGGTAACCGAGGCCGTCCGCAGCGTGCCGTCCTCGTCGATCGTGAAGGTGGCCTTGAACTGCGCTGTGTCGTCAGCGGAAGGAATGGCCGAGACCACGGCCGCGCCCTCCAGTCGCCCGTCGTAGCTGGTCAGGATGTCGGCGCCGTCGCGGACCTGGTCGCCCTTCTGCACGTCGGTGGCCTTGGTCAGCCACGACGAGATGCCACCCGTCGGATCCATCAGAGCGGCTGGGTCGGGGGCGTTGTAGTCCTTGGGGTCGATCTCGCTGTACTTGGTCCGCGGGTCGAAGGGAAGCACGGCATAGACGGCTCCGCCCACAGCGGTCACTGGGATCTTGCCCCGGAAGCCCGCATAGACGATCTCGATGCTGCCCTCGAACGCCGGCTGGTGGGTGGCGATCCCCTCTGCCTTGGTCACGCCCGAGACGCCCTTGGGCATCTCGGGGGTCTCGAGCAGCAGGTGCACGCCGGAGGTGGCGTCCAGGGTCTGCTTCGCGATGCTCAGTACGTCGTCGGGGGTGCCGTCCCCCTTGCCCCCGCCTGAGCAGGCGGTGAGCCCGACGACAAGCGGGACCAGGGCCGCTGCGAGCAGGCGCGAGCGGCTTCGGAGGCGGGTCATGAGCCCAGCCTTTCACGGACCGGTCCGGCGACCGCAATGATGGGCTGGCTCCCGGGGACCCCGGACCCGTCTCGGCGCCCGGCCTCGGCCGGAAGCTCAACGGCGGCACCGCTGGCTGCAGCCGCATGGGCCGGCCCGCGACCGGCCCAGGCGAACACGAGCGTGTCCTCCCCGCTGCGCAACCGGTGGCAGCGCACGCCTCCGGTGCCGCGGCCCTTCCCTGGGTACTCCGAGAAGGGGGTGACCTTCACCGCACCGGGCTCGGTGCCCGGCAGTGCGGTGGCGGCGCCGCTCACCGTGACGACTGCCGCGTCCTCGGCGACGGTGAAGGCACCGAAGGAGACGACCCGCTGTGCCGGCGCCAGACGGATGCCTGCCATGCCGCCGCCGGAACGGCCCTGGGGCCGTACGCCGGAGGCCGGGAAGCGCAGCAGCTGCGCGTCGGAGGAGATGAAACACAGCTCTTCGTCTCCCGTGCGCAGCTCGACCGCCCCGACGACCTCGTCGCCCTCCTTGAGGCTGATCACGTCCCACGAGTCGCGACCGAGCACCTCCGGGTTGACCCGCTTGACGACCCCGTCGCGGGTGCCCAGGGCGAGGCCGGGGGAGTCGGCCTCGAGTGTGCACAGTGCCAGGGCCAGCTCGCCGTGCTCCAGCGACAGGAACTCGCTGGTCGGCGCGCCGCCCTGCAGGTGGGGGGCGTTGGCGGTGGCCGGGACCGTCGGCAGGTCGAGCACGTCGAGCTTGACCAGCCGACCACGGTTGGTCACGACTCCGACCTGGCCGCGCGCGGTGGCGCGGACGGCGGAGACGATCACGTCGTGCTTGGCGCGGTTACCCCCCTCGCCGGGCGGTTCGGTGTCCGCCGTACGGGCCAGCAGGTTGCTGGAGGACAGGTACACGAAGCAGGGGTCGTCGGCGACCTCCAGCGGCACCGCGCTGGTCACCGCCTGGCCGGCCGCCTCGAGCAGAACGGTACGGCGGGGGGTGCCGTAGGCCTTGGCGACCTCGCCGAGCTCGTCGGAGACCACCCGGCGCAGCCGAGCCTCGTCGTTGAGGATCTCGTCCAGCTCGGCGATCGTCCGCTGCAGCTCCGACTGCTCCTTCTCCAGCTCGATCCGGGAGAACTTGGTGAGCCGGCGCAGGGCCATGTCCAGGATGTACTCCGCCTGGGCTTCGCTGAGGTCGAAGACCGAGATGAGCCGCTCCTTGGCTTCGGAGGCGTTGTCGCTAGCCCGGATCAGCTGGATCACCTCGTCGATGTCGAGGATCGCAACGAGCAGGCCCTCAACGAGATGGAGCCGGTCCAGGGCCTTGGTCCGGCGATGCGTCGTACGGCGGCGCACCACGTCGTACCGGTGGCCCAGGAAGACCTCCAGCATCTGCTTGAGTCCGAGAGTGCGTGGCTGCCCGTCGACCAGGGCCACGGCGTTGATGCCGAACGAGTCCTCCATCGGCGTCACCTTGAAGAGCTGCTCGAGGACCGCCTCGGGATGGAAGCCGTTCTTGATCTCGATAACCAGGCGCAGGCCCTTCTCGAGATCGGTGAGGTCCTTGACGTCGGCGATGCCCTGGAGCTTCTTGCCCTGGACCAGCACCTTGATGCGCTCGATGACCTTCTCCGGGCCCACGCCGTACGGAAGCTCGGTGACGACGATGCCCTTGCGGCGCGGGGTCACGCTCTCCACGCGCGTGGTCGCGCGCATCTTGAACGTTCCGCGCCCGGTCTCGTAGGCGTCACGGATCCCGTCGAGACCGACGATCTTGCCGCCGGTGGGGAGGTCGGGGCCGGGGATGAACCGCATGATCGCGTCGAGGTCGGCCTGGGGATGGCTGATCAGGTGCTTGAGCGCCTGCACCACCTCGACGAGGTTGTGCGGGGCCATGTTGGTGGCCATCCCGACCGCGATTCCCGCTGCGCCGTTGACCAGCAGGTTCGGCATCGCTGCCGGCAGCACCGTGGGCTCCTGCTCGCGACTGTCGTAGTTCGGCTTGAAGTCGACGGTGTCCTCGTCGATCGAGGTCGTCATCGCCGAGGCCGGTGCGGCCATCCGGCACTCGGTGTAGCGCATCGCTGCCGGGCCGGAGTCGGGGGAGCCGAAGTTGCCGTGGCCGTCGATAAGCGGGACGCGCATGGACCAGGGTTGGACCTGACGTACCAGGGCGTCGTAGATCGCTCCGTCGCCGTGAGGATGCAGCCGACCCATGACCTCGCCGACCACCCGCGCGCTCTTGACGTGGCCCCTGTCGGGCCGAAGCCCCATCTCGGCCATCGTGTAGAGGATGCGCCGCTGAACGGGCTTCAGGCCGTCCCGGGCGTCCGGGAGCGCGCGACTGTAGATGACGGAGTAGGCATACTCCAGGAAGCTGGTTCGCATCTCGTCGCCTACGTCGATGTCGACGATGTGCTCTTCGAAGTCGTCAGGAACTGCGGTGCGGGTGCTACGGCGGGCCATGCGGCCATTGTCGCCGAGCGGCTCACAGCATCTGCCGGGGGCACGCCGGTAGCGGCTCGGATGCTCCTCCACCGCAGGCGCCTCGTCGTCCGCTCGAGCAGTGCCCGCGCCTGCCCGGCACCCCGACCCGGTAGATTCTGCTCGTGCACGAGCCGGCCGACTACCCCAGACACTGGGAGGCTGACGTTCTGCTCCGCGACGGCAGGGTCGCCCACCTCAGACCGATCCTGCCCTCCGACGCCGAGGCGCTCGTGGAGTTCTACGGCGGCGTCTCCGACGAGTCGCGGTACCTACGCTTCTTCGCCCCGATGCCACGCCTCGCAGCGCGCGACGTGTCGAGGTTCACCAACGTCGACCACACGGACCGGGTCGGCTTCGTGATGACCGTGGGCGGCAACATCATCGCCTTCGGCCAGTACGAGCGGCTCCCCCAGGACGCGACCAAGAGCGACCAGGTCGAGGCTGAGGTCGCGTTCCTGGTGCAGGACGCCCACCAGGGTCGGGGCATCGGCCAGCTGCTGCTCGAACATCTGGCGCAGGCCGCCCGCGAGCGTGACATCGAGATGTTCGTGGCCGAGATCCTCCCCGGCAACCAGGCGATGATCGGGGTCTTCACCGACGCCGGCTACACGGTGGCCCAGACCTTCGCGGACGGAGTGATGCGGCTCGAGTTCCCGGTCGACTCGACTCAGACCTCGATCGACGTGATGCAGGCTCGCGAGCATCGCGCCGAGGCAACTTCGATCCAGCGGTTCTTCCATGCCAGGAGCGTGGCCGTGGTCGGGGCCTCGCGTCGGGTCGAGACGATCGGCCGGACGCTGGTCCGCAACCTCGTCCTGGGGGACTTCCAGGGCCGGGTGTACGCCGTGAACAGCTCGGCGACCTCGGTGGCCGGCATGCCGGCGTACGCCGCCGTGAGCGACATCCCCGACCCGGTGGACATCGCCGTGGTCGCCGTACCGGCCGAGCATGTGCCCGAGGTGGTCATCGACTGCGCCAACAAGGGCGTGCACGGCATCGTGGTGGTCTCCGCGGGCTTCGCCGAGACCGGCGAGGAGGGGCGCCGTAAGCAGCGCAGGCTGGTCGGCCTTGCCCGCGGGTACGGCCTGCGGCTGGTCGGCCCCAACGCCCTGGGGATCGTCAACACGGCCGCCGATGTCAGCCTCAACGCGTCACTGGCGCCGGTGATGCCGCCCCGCGGGCGCGCCGGCTTCTTCTGCCAGTCAGGTGCGCTCGGCGTAGCGATCCTGGAGAACGTCACCCGTCGCGGCCTCGGCCTGTCCACCTTCGTCTCCGCGGGGAACCGGGCCGACGTGTCGGGCAACGACCTGCTCCAGTACTGGGAGGAGGACGAGACCACCGAGGTCGTTCTGCTCTACCTCGAGTCGATCGGCAACCCACGCAAGTTCAGCCGGATCGCGCGGCGGGTCTCGCGCAAGAAGCCCGTGATCGCGGTGAAGTCCGGGCGGGCGACGCAGGGCGTCCCGATGGGCCATGCGGTGCGTGAGTCCACCATCGGCCAGGCCGCGGTCGACGCGATGTTCAGGCAGGCGGGCGTGATCCAGGTCGACACCCTGGACGACATGTTCGACGTCGCACAGCTGCTCGCGCACCAGCCGCTGCCAGCGGGGAACCGGGTCGCCGTTGTCGGGAACTCCGACGCCCTGGGCCTGCTCGCGGCGGACGCCGCCGCCGCGGTAGGGCTCACAGTGACTCACTCGGTCTCGCTCGGTGCGGAGGCCTCGGCCGAGGACTTCGAGAAGGCCCTGGACCGGGCGATCGACCACAAGGACTCCGACGCGGTGATCGTGGTGTACATCCCGCCGTTGCAGGCCACCAGCAGGGAGGTCGCCGATGTCATCGCGGCCATCGGCGAGCAGTCCGACAAGCCCGTCATCTCGACGTTCCTCGCCGCCGAGGGCATCCCGGAGCTGCTCCGGGTGCCGGATGTGGCCGGGTCGTCGGCCGGGCGCGGCTCGGTCCCGTCGTACCAGTCGCCGGAGGCTGCGGTGCGCGCGCTGGCGCGAGCCTGCGAGTACGCCGCCTGGCGCAACGAGCCTGCCGGCGAGCTGGTCCTGCCTGCCGACGTCGACGTCGAGCGTGCCCAGCGTCGCATCGAGCAGGTCCTGGCCGAG
Organism: uncultured Actinomycetota bacterium; assembly: GCA_963769585.1. Taxonomy (GTDB): domain Bacteria; phylum Actinomycetota; class Actinomycetes; order Propionibacteriales; family Nocardioidaceae; genus SSC3. The sequence continues at coordinate 1,625,553 of CAVYMJ010000006.1, read as the reverse complement.
TCGACGACCGGGCGCGACCTGGCCCCCGGAGAGCTCGAGGACCTCCTCGCGGCGTACGGCGTCACCTTGTGGGGGCGTATCCCGGTCAGCTCCGAGGCGGAGGCGATCGCGGCCGGCGAGCAGCTCGGCTGGGACGTCGTGCTCAAGGCGACGGCCGAGCACCTTCGCCAGCGCCCCGACCTGGCCCACGTGTGGCGCAACATCGACAACGCCGAACAGATGCGTGCCGCCTGGCAGGCGATGAACGTGCTGATCGACCTCCCCGAGAACGCCGGTTTCGTGGTGCAGCGCAACGCGCCTTCGGGGGTTCCGGTGACGCTACGCGGCGTCGAGGACCCCCTGTTCGGCCCGGTCGTCTCGTTCGGGGTCTCCGGTGCGGCCACCGAGCTTCTCGGAGACCGCTCGCATCGCATCCCGCCGCTGCACAGCGGCGACGCGGCCTCGATGGTCCGCGAGATCAAAGCGGCACCCTTGCTCTTCGGGTACCGCGGCAGCGAGCTGGTTGCCATCGACCACCTCGAGGATCTCCTCGTCCGGGTGGCACAGCTCAAGAACGACCTCCCGCAGGTGCGCGAGCTCGACCTCTCACTCGTGCTCGCGGGGGCGGTCAACGCGACGGTCTTGACCGCGACAGCGCGGGTCGAGCCCGTGGCCGACGCCCGCTCCGACTGGTTCGTGCGTCGGCTCAACGCCCAGGCAGGGGACACCTTCGTCAGCTGAACCCAGCTGGGGGTGAAAGACTGACCGCATGTACGACGTGAGCGACCGATCATCCGACCTCCGGGCCTCCATCGAGGCCTCCGGGTACTACCCCGAGGTGGTAGCCGACGCGGTCTTCGCGGCTGTGGCGGGGGAGCCGGTGGAGGCCTTCCTCGTGCACCACGAGCCGACGATCGACGAGCGCGACGAGGTGCGCCGTCACGTGACGGTGCTGACGTTGACTCCCTCCAGGCTGATCCTTGGTCACACCGACGAGCACGCCCCCGACGACCTGCTGCCCGCGCCGTACACGTCGTCGACGTCCGAGGCGGTGCTGCTCAGCTCGGTCAAGACGGTGGTCGTGAGCCGGATGGTGGCCAACCCGGCAGAGTACGCCGGCTCGACGGCGAGCGAAGCCGTGCTCACCATCGGCTGGGGTGCGGTCGGTCGCATCGACCTGGAGCCGGCAGCCTGCGGCGACCCCGGCTGCGAAGCCGACCACGGCTACACCGGCGTACTGTCCGGTGACGACTTCTCCCTGCGGGTCAGCGCGGCGGCGGAGGGCCCGAGCGCGGTGTCTGACCTGCTGGCGTTCGCCGACGCACTGTCGGCCCGCACCGTCACGGCCGCGCCTCAGAGGTGACCGAGCTCGTCGCGCCGGCGTACCACGACCGCTCGCTGGGTGACGTTCTCCCGGCGGTCGCGGCCGCGCTGGGTGTCGACGCGGGGCTGCCGCCCTCCTCACTGGACTTCCCCGACGCCCAGGCCTACGTCGTGTTCCTGGTCGACGGCCTCGGCTACGACCTGCTGCAGCAACACAGTGACCAGGCGCCCTACCTCGCGTCGCTGCTCGACGGCAGCGCTCCCGCCACGGTCGGTGTCCCGTCGACGACCGCGACCTCGCTCACCTCGTTCGGGACGGCCCTGACTCCGGGTACCCACGGGGTCGTCGGGTTCACGTCGCGGATACCGGGCACCAACGACCTGCTCAACGCCCTGACGTGGAGCAAGAACGTCGATCCCACCGAGTGGCAGCCCCACCCGACGGCGTTCAACCGGCTGAGCAGCGCCGGCGTACACACCACCGTGGTCAACAAGCGCGAGTTCGCCGGGTCGGGACTGACGCTCGCGGGAACCCGCGGCGCTGAGTACGTCGGAGCCGACAAGCTCGGTGAGCGGACCGTGGCCGTCCTTGCTGCGGCAGGCCGGACCCCGTCCCTGACCTACCTGTACGACGGGGATCTGGACTGGACTGGCCACCGCTACGGCGTCGACTCTGCCCAGTGGCGCGCCCAGCTCGAGGAGATCGATGCCGCCGCCGAGCATCTGCGCGAGGTGATGCCGTCGCAGGTACGGATCGTCGTGGTGGCCGACCACGGCATGGTCGACACGCCACCGGAGTCCAGGGTCGACGTGGACGAGCATGCTGTGCTCCGCGATGGGGTCAGCCTCCTAGGGGGAGAGGCTCGCTTCCGGCATCTCTACTGCCGTGGTGGGGCCGTCGACGACGTACAGGCGACCTGGCGTGAGCTCCTCGGCGACCGGGCGCTGGTGCTGACCAGGGACGAGGCGCTGGAGCGAGGCTGGTTCGGCGAGCTGATCGCGACGGTGCGTCCCCGCCTCGGGGACGTGATGGTCGCCTGTCGCGGCGACGCGGCGATCCTCAGCACGACCGACTTCCCCTACGAGAGCTCGCTCGTGGGCATGCACGGCTCGCTCACGCGGGCGGAGATGCTGATCCCCGTCCTGGTCGACTAGGTTGCTCCGGTGGCTGAACTGCACTTCTACACCGGCACCATGGACAGCGGGAAGTCGACGCTCGCCCTGCAGACGAACCACAACCATGCCGCCCGGGGTCGGGTCGGCAGGATCTTCACCAGCCATGACCGCGCCGGGACCGCAAAGCTGAGCAGCCGCCTCGGGCTGACCCACGACGCGATCGAGGTGCCGCAGGACTTCGACTTCTGGGCGTACGTCGTCTACGAGCTCACCCACGGCGGCCGCGTCGACTACCTGATCTGCGACGAGGCACAGTTCTACACCGCGCGTCAGGTCGACCAGCTGGCCCGAGTCGTCGACGAGCTTCAGGTGGACGTGTTCTGCTTCGGCATCCTCACCGACTTCCGCACGGCACTCTTCGAGGGCTCCGCGCGGCTCGTGGAGCTGGCCGACCGCACCTCGACCCTGCAGGTCGAGGCGCTGTGCTGGTGCGGGAAGCGCGCCACGCACAACGCACGCACCGAGAACGGCGAGATGGTCACCGAGGGAGAGGTGATCGTCGTCGGTGACGTGGAGACCGCCGACGAGCCGGCGCCCGAGGTCGGCTACGAGGTGCTCTGCCGACAGCACCACCGTCGCCGCCTCACCGCATCACGCGCGCAGGCGGTCTCGCAGATCGGCGAGCCCCTGCCGTTCACCTGAGCGCCTGGCGAGGCGGTACCGTCGGCCGCATGTCGCCTCTGGTCTCGGCCGCATCCCTGCTGCCGCTGCTCGGTTCGGTCACGCTGCTGGATGTGCGCTGGAAGCTCGGACGCACCGACGGGCACGAGAAGTTCCTGGCCGGACACCTGCCCGGGGCGGCGTACGTCGACCTGCCGAGCGAGCTGGCGGACCCACCCCACACCGGCACTGGGGGGCGCCACCCGCTGCCCTCGACCGAGCGCTTCTCCTCCGCCATGCGCGCACACGGAGTGTCCGCGAGCCGGCCGGTCGTGGTGTACGACGCAGGGCCCGGCGATGCGGCAGCGCGGGCCTGGTGGCTGCTGCGCTACTTCGGCCACCCATCGGTGGCTGTGCTCGACGGCGGGCTGGCCGCCTGGGAGGGACCTGTCGAGGAGGGTCCCGTGCTCAGTGCCCAGGGTGACTTCGAGGGCTCGCCGGGCCACCTGCGGACTCTCGATGCTGCCGGCGCCGAACGCGTGGCCGCGGAGGGAACCTTGATCGACGCCCGGGCTCCCGAGAGGTTCCGGGGCGAGGCCGAGCCCGTCGACCCCGTGGCGGGCCACATCCCGGGCGCGATCAACGTCCCGCACGTGGCCAACCTCGCGGACGGCCGACTGAAGTCGGTGCGGGAGCTGGCCGAGCTGTACCCGTCCGGCGGCGAGGTCGGTGTCTACTGCGGCTCGGGTGTCACCGCCGCGCTCGACGTCCTGGCCCTGGAGCTGCTCGGGGTCGAGGCGGCCCTGTACCCCGGCTCCTGGAGCCACTGGGTGTCGGATCCGGACCGCGGGGTCGCCACCGGGGGGTAGCGCTCAGTCGCCGTCCAGGCCCTTCTCATCCAGGACGTGCTCGATGGTGTCGTGCTGGACCCGGAACGTCCGGTAGCTCCACGCGATCATCCCGAGGGCCACGAGTCCCGAGGCGATCAGGACCGCTCCGGTACCCCAGCCGCCGAGCAGCCACCACTTGTCGTCGATCGGCCACCATGACGGAGAGGCAGGGGCCAGGCCCCACACGACGCCTGCGACCGCGATAGCCAGCGCAGCCAGACTCGACATCACGATCCGGGGCCAGGTCTCCACGCTGTCGGCGGCAGACTTGTAGGCCTGGCGCTTCACCGGGTCGAGCATGCGATCAGCCCACTCGTAGCTGTGGGAGTGCACCCACAGCCCCAGCGCGAGCAGGACCAGCCCAGGTCCCGGCAGTACGAGGGCAGCGAGCCCCGCGAGCACCAGTAGCCAGCCGACGACCTCCAGGGCCACGCGCTGAGGGCGAGGGCGGCGCTTCACCTGTGACATGGGACAAAGATGTCAGATCGAGCCAAGGGATCAGGCGACCTGGGTGCGATGCAGGTGCGGCACCTGGGGGAGCAGCAGGTCGAGGAGCGCCGCTGCGTCCCCTATCCCGAGCAGGCCCGCTTCGTATCCCACCCAGCCCCGTTCGGCCGCGCCGTCGAAGACTGCCTCGGCCAGCGGTAGCACTCCGGGGGCCAGCGCAGTACGCGTGCGTGCGCCTGCCGCGCGATGCTCTGCGCAGTCGCACTCCGAGCGCAGGATCAGGCCGGTCAGCGACGTCGGGGCGTACCGGCGCAGCGTGACCCGGGTGCCACGCGCCCGCAGGTGAAGGACGTCGTTCTCGGCGCGGAGCCACAGGTCGACGGGCACGACGTACGAGCAGGGCAGCACGGTGAGGCCGCGCGCCGCCAGTGCGGCGGTCCATGCGGAGAGCGTCAAAGGGGTGGTCATCATGAGGTCCTGAGGGTCGGCTTGTGGCTGGGCGCGGCGGGCTACCAGCCGGAGTGGCTGGGTCAGCGACAGCGACAACACAGGGTGTTCATGATGGGACCAGGGTGGCACATGCCTACGAGGAGCGCGAGCGGTTCTGCCAGATACCCCCGGACGGCAGGTTTCCCACGGGACCGTGGGAAACCTGCGCTGGTCGGACTACCAGTGGGTCCCCTTCAGCACCCTCGCCAGCGTGACCTGCTGCTGGGTCAGGTCCTGGGCTGCCGAGTCGCCGCGCGCCGCGGCAGAGTCGGGGAAGACCTTGTAGGCCAGGTTCAGCACCCGGAAGGCCAGCTTGGGCGCCACAGTGTGGGTGACGGCACCGAGGTTGCCCATCATGGTGTTGATCTCGTGCGGCTTGTCGACCAGGGCTGCGATGACCTTGTCCGCTGCCTGCGCCGGGCTGATCGTCGGGAACTTGTCGTAGATCTTGGTAGGCGCGATCATCGGCGTCTTGACCAGCGGCATGTGGATCGAGGTGAAGCTGACCCCGTCGCCGACCAGCTCGGAGCTGACTACGTTCGACCAGGCGTCGAGCGCTGCCTTGGAGGCGACGTACGCCGAGAAGCGCGGCGGCGAGGTTTGCACACCGATCGAGCTGATGTTCACGATGTGCCCGCTGCGCTGCTGCCGCATGGTGGGCAGGAGGCCCATCACCAGCCGGATGGCCCCGAAGTAGTTGAGCTGCATCGTCCGCTCGAAGTCGTGGAACCGGTCCTGCGACAGCTTGATCGAGCGACGGATCGAGCGGCCGGCGTTGTTCACCACGAAGTCGATCGTCTCCAGCTCGGTGGCAAGCCGCTGGGTGAGACCGTCGATGGCGTCGAGGTCGGAGAGGTCGCACGGGTAGACGTACGCCTTGCCGCCGCGTGCCTCGATCTGCGACTTGACCTCCTCGAGCTTGTCCTTGCCTCGGGCGACGAGCACCGGAATGCCGCCGGCCTGGGCAACCTTGAACGCAGTCACGGCACCGATGCCGGACGAGGCACCGGTGATGACCACCGTCTTGCCCGCAAGCGCTGCGCGGTTCTTGCGGTTGTCGCCGGTCGAGGTGTCGAGCTGCTCCTCCCAGTAGTGCCAGAGCACGCTGGCGTAGCTCTCCAGCACGGGGACCGCGATCCCAGAGCCCGCGAGCGCCTTCTCCGTGTGGGCCGACGCGTACCTGGTGGGCATCCCGGCGTGCTCGACGGCCTCGGGCGGAAGGCCGAGGCGCCCGATGGTCTGCCGCAAGGCGGCGTGGCCGAGAGCGGAGGAGACGAACCGGCCCACGAGGTTCGCGGGCTGCAAGGCCCGAGGCAGCGCGTCGGTGGGAAGGACCCGCCGGTCGACCGGTACGGCGAAGCGCGGAGCCTTGGCCGCCTCGGCGAAGGTGTTGATCATGTCGATCGTGCGCTGTGGCTCGGGGTTGACGAGGTGGAACGTCTGACCGTCGAGGCCCGGAACGTGGGCCAGGTGGTCCATCGCCTTCGCGACATAGTCGATCGGCACCAGGTTCGTGTCGCCCAGGTCGAGCCCGATGATCGGGACCCATCCGGGGATCAGGTCGCGCAGTGCCTTCAGCGCGGGGAAGAAGTAGTAGGGGCCGTCGATCTTGTCCATCGCGCCGGTCTGCGAGTGGCCGATCACGATGGACGGACGGTAGACCCGCCAGGGCACCGGGCACTCCTCCCGCACGATCTTCTCGGACTCGAACTTCGTCCGGTGGTACGGAGAGGGGAAGCCCTGCCCGACGTCGAACTGGGTCTCGTCCCAGGTGCCTCGGTAGTCCCCCGAGGCGGCGATGGACGAGACCTGGTGGAAGACGCCGGCGTCGAGGTCGCCGGCGAGCGCCAGCGCGTTGCGGGTGCCCCCGATGTTGAGCCGGTCGTTTACCTCGTCACCAGCGGTGATGTCGTAGATCGCAGCCAGGTGCAGGAAGTGGTCGATCTTGCCGCGGTGCGCCTCGACCCAGGCCGGGTCGACCCCCAACGCCGGTGCGCTGAGGTCGCCCACGACAGGCGTCACGCGTGCGGGGTGGCCCCACTGGGCGACAAGCTTGTCCAGCTTGGACTGGGAGCCGTCGCGGACCAGGACATAGATCTCGCCCTCGCGGTTGTCGAGGAGCTCCTGGACGAGAAAGCGACCGATGAAGCCGGTGGCGCCGGTGACGAAGTAGGTCATTGTGTTCTCCGGGATCGAGGAGGGAACGTCAGCGTAATCCTCCGTCTGGGCGCGTCAGGAGGTCGTGCGAGAGATATTACCCGCTAGTAACTTCATGCGTCCAGTGGGCGAGAGAGTTGTCACTGTGATGAACGACGTTCAGCGTGCGAGGCTACTCGCGGCCGGCCGAGCCGAACATGATCTCGTCCCAGCTCGGGACCGAGGCACGCCCCTTGCCTTTCTTCGCCGGCTTCTGCGGGTCTGCGTCCGCGTCCGGGTCGGTGGGCGCCGGGTCGGCAGCGGGAGCGCGACCGGTGGGGCGCTCGGAAGCCTGGGTCACCATCCAGTCAGCATCGGCATGGTCGGCCGTGATCGGAAGGTCCTCCGCCGGCACAGCCCGCAGTGCTCGGGCCGTCTCGGTCAGGTCTGCGGTGTGCTCCCGGACCAGCTCGATGGCGTCCTCGCCCAGTGGTAGCTCAGACTCAACGCCGACCGTGGCGAGGCGCCGGGGCGCGGCTCCTGCTGGCTCCCGACCTTGGTCGGGCGCAAGCTCGCCGACCAGCCACCGTGACTCGTCGTCCTCGGCCACGACGTAGCGACCGGCCGCGTCGTAGACGAAGGTGGCCCGCCGGTCGCCCTCGCCGACCGAGTACGCCGCCGTCAGGCTCCAACGGCCGTCCTCGCGACGCCAGGCGTCCCACTCGACAGTCCCGGGATCCACGTTGCGGGCGCGAAGGCGCTCTGCGACCGCGTCGCCCAAGACCCCTCCGGGCCCCTCGCCGGTGCGGCGTCGAACCGAGGCTCGCTGCGCGCGCTCAGCAACGTGCGCCCGCTCGGCCAGGACCGGCATGGCAAAGGTCATCACCCTGTCGACGCTGGTCTGTGCCGCGGCCGCAACCACCTCTGGGGTCTCGCCGGCCCGGATTCGAGCCTGGATGTCGCGGGGACGCAGGGCGCTTTCCATCGGGATCTCCAACTGGCCGGGTCGGGCGGTGACACCTCGGAGGGCGGCCCGGAGGTTGGCGTCGGCGGCCACCGAGAACTCTTGCCCCGTGTCGCTGACGAGGAGCAGAGCGCTCTGGTCCTCGTTCAGCCCCACCAAGGTGAGCTCAGTCTTCGCCACGCGCTCCTCCATGTCGTCCGTGCGCCGAGCCTAACCCAGCAGCCAGGCGTGATTGCGGAGGCGCTCGCGCGGGTCGCGGCTCCTGATTCTGCGGTCCGGGCAGCGATCATGGGACCCCCGCACCGGACGGTATCGGGCCGAGCTGGGTCAGTCGCAGAGAGACTGCCAGAATCCACCCATGCTCCTCACGCTCGACCTGGTCGGCATCTTCGTCTTCGCCATCTCCGGCGGCCTCGTCGCCGTACGCAAGGAGCTCGACCTGGTGGGGGTGCTCGTGCTGGCGGCCACCACGGGGCTGGGTGGTGGCTTCATCCGTGACGTCCTCATCGGCGACATCCCACCGGCCGCGCTGGCGGACTGGCGGTACCTGCTGGTTCCCCTCGCTGCCGGGCTGATCACCTTCTGGTTCCATCCCACCCTCGGCAAGATGGAGCGGGTGGTGAACGTCTTCGACGCGGCCGGACTGGGGCTGTTCTGCGTGGCGGGGGCGCTCAAGGCCAGCGAGTACGGGTTGGGTCCGCTGCCGGCCGCTCTCCTCGGCATGGTCACCGGCGTCGGCGGCGGGATGCTCCGCGACCTGCTTGCGGGCCGGGTCCCGGTGATCCTGCGCAAGGGCGAGCTCTACGCGATCCCGGCGCTGGCCGGCGCAGCGGTCGCGGTGACCGGGTACGAGCTCGGCATCGCCGCGTCCACCGTCGCCCTCCCCGCTGCGGCCCTCACCATCGTCTGGCGCCTGCTTGCGGTTCGGCGCGGGTGGACCGCGCCGATGCCGACAGGGTCAGCCTCCACCTAGCACGAGGTCGAGGTAGGCATTGGTGAAGATCCGGTCCGGGTCGACCTCCTCACGCACCGCAGCGAAGTCGTCCCAGCGCGGGTACGACGGCGCCAAGTCGGCTGCGGTGCGCGTATGCAGCTTGCCCCAGTGCGGTCGACCGTCGAACTCCTCGAAGAGCAGCCGCTCCATCTGTCCGAAGTAGCTGGTGTGGTCGGTCCGCCGCGGGACATGGAACGCCAGGTAGACCGAGTCACGCCCATACGACGTGGAGAGCCAGGACTCGTCCGCCAGGGTATGGCGAACCTCGATGGGGAACCCGACCCGGAGGCCGGCGGAGTCGACCAGCGACCGCACCGCGGCCAACGCCTCGCTGGCTCGGTCGCGGGGGACGGCGTACTCCATCTCCCGGAACCGGACCCGGCGCTGGGAGACGAAGACGTTGGGTCCGGTGTCGCTGTACCGGCGCGCCGTCAGGGCCGAGGAGGAGACCTTGTTGATGCCGGGCACCAGCGCAGGCAGCAGACGACCCGTCCCGGCCAGCAGGCCGAAGACACCGTTGGCGAGCAGCTCGTCGTCCATCAGGTGGCGCAGCCGGGACAACGGCGCACTGTGTACCGTGCGGTTGTTCCGCTTGGTCAGGCAGCGGTTGGTGTGCGGGAACCAGTAGAACTCGAAGTGGTCGTTCTCGGCCACCAGCTCGTCGAACCTGCCGAGGGTCTCGTCCCAGGACATCGGCTCCTCGACGGCCTCGAGCAGGAACCGTGGCTCCACCCGGAAGGTCAACGAGGTGGCTATGCCCAGCGCACCGAGGCCGACTCCGGCGGCCCGGAACAGCCCGGGTCTCGTCGTCGCCGAGCAGGTGACCTGCTCCCCGGAGCCGGTGACCAGGCTGAGGGCGGTGAGCTGGGCGGAGAGCGAGGCCAGGAGCCCGCCGGTGCCATGGGTGCCTGTGGAGATGGCACCGGCGACGGTCTGCCGGTCGACGTCGCCCATGTTGTGCAGGCTCAGCCCGAGCGTGTCCAGTGCCGTGTTGAGGGCGTGCAGTGGGGTACCGGCCGCGACTTCGACAGTCATCGTCACGGGGTCGTGGGCGAGGATCCCGGTCAGTCCGGACGGGTCGAGCAGGACGCCGTCGGTCACGGCGATGGGCGTGAAAGAGTGGCCGCTACCGACCATCTTGACCCTGAGCCCGTCGCGCCGCGCCTGGGTCACTGCCTGGGCCACCTCGTCCGCGGTTCGTGGCCACAGCGTCCGTGCGGGCCGCGCTCTGGCCAGGTCCGCCCAGTTGCGCCAAGTTGGTCCCACAACTCGAAACCGTAGCCAAGCCACGGCGGCGGCGATACCTTCGGAACCGCCAGCAAAGACGAGATCGGTGGTGCCCAGTGAGTCCGCAGTGGTACGAGTTCCCATCGTTGGTCCTGCAAACCGCGAGTCTGGCCCGGCTCCGGGGAGAGTTGCGCGAGGAGAACCTCCACGAGGCCCCCAAGATGCGACCGAAGGTCTCTGGGAAGCCCCCGGCCGAGGCGCTGCGAGCTCGCACGACCGACGGCTCATGGAACGACCTCGAGGAGCCGATGATGGGCGCCAAGGGCACCGGCTTCGGTCGTAACGTGCCGCTGTCGATGACCCGGCCGGACCGCAAGCGGCTGCTGGAGCCGAGTCCGCGGGAGATCAGCGAGAAGCTGCTGGCCCGGGACACCTTCAAGCCGGCCGGCATCATCAACGCCCTTGCGGCGGCCTGGCTGCAGTTCGAGAACCACAACTGGTTCTTCCACGGGAACGGCCTGCCCGACGACGTCATCGAGGTGCCGTTACGTGACGGCGACGACTGGCCCGAGCGCCCGATGCGGATCCGGGCGACCCAACCGATGCCCGGATCCCCGCTCAACCCTCGGGACCGAGCACCCCTCTACGCGAACGTCGAGACGCACTGGTGGGATGCCTCGCAGATCTACGGCAGCGGCCCGGACCGGCAGGCGGAGGTGCGCACCTTCACCGACGGCAAGGTCAAGGTCCAGGACGACGGGCGGCTGCCACCCAGCGTCAACCCGGCCGAGCCCGGCCTCGACATCACCGGCATGAGGGAGAACTGGTGGGTCGGCATGGGGCTGCTACACACCCTGTTCGCCCGGGAGCACAACGCGGTCTGTGACGCGCTGAAGAAGTCCTATCCCAGCTTCGACGACCAGCGGCTGTTCGAGGTGGCCTGGCTGGTCGTCGCGGCGCTGATCGCGAAGATCCACACAGTGGAGTGGACGACCTGCGTGCTGCGCCACCCAGCACTGCAGATCGGCATGAACGCGAACTGGTACGGCGCCCTAGGGGAGCGGTTCAAGGACCGCGTCGGCCGGGTGAGCGACAGTGAGGCGATCAGCGGGATCGTCGGATCGCCGAAGGACCACCACTCCGCGCCGTTCTCGCTGACCGAGGAGTTCGTCTCGGTGTACCGCATGCATCCCCTGATCCCCGATGAGTGGAACTTCCACTCGCTGGAGACCGGCCGGCTCGTCGAGACCAAGGACTTCACCGACATCCAGGGTCGCTTCACCCGCGACTTCATGGACGACTACGAGATGGGTGACCTGTGGTACTCCTTCGGGCTGGCCAGCGCCGGTGCGGTCTGCCTGCACAACTACCCCAACGCGCTGCGCAAGCTGGTCAGGCTGGATGGACAGGTCACCGACCTGGCAACGCTCGACATCCTCCGGGACCGGGAGCGGGGGATACCCCGGTACAACGACTTCCGTGAGGCGCTGCGCATGCCCAGGCGCAAGTCCTTCGACCAGCTGACGCCCAACAAGCACTGGGCCAAGGAGATCGCGGAGGTTTACAAGGGCGACATCGACAGCGTCGACCTCCAGGTCGGGATGTACGCCGAGAAGCCACCCAAGGGCTTCGGCTTCTCCGACACGGCCTTCCGGATCTTCATCCTGATGGCCTCGCGGCGTCTCAAGAGCGACCGGTTCTTCACCGCCGACTTCAGGCCGGAGGTCTACACGCAGGTCGGCTTCGACTGGGTGAACGACACCTCGATGAAGGACGTGCTGCTGCGTCACTACCCCGAACTGCAGCCGGTGATCGGTGATGTGGACCGCGTCTTCGCTCCGTGGCCGGAGCTCGGCTCCCCGATGCCGGACGGCAAGAACCCGATCTCCCGGTTGGCCGACACCGTCAAGGGCTACATGCCGTGGTAGCCCAGTTCCGTCGGGCGTCGGTGGTCGACGGCGTGCGGTTCACCGCGCAGATAGGCGTCCCGAACGTCGTCCAGGGCTTGTTCAAGAAGCGGGTGCTCCCGACCCGGATCGCGTCGCTGACCAAAGCGGAGGCGCTCGGCTACCACTTCGTCGAAGGGCTCGTGCGCCGGTTGGGACCAGGCCCCTTCCTGGTTCGGGTCGCCACCGAGGAGGCGCTGCTGCTGCATGCCCCCGAGGACCTCGAGTTCGTCCTGTCCGGGTCTCCGGACCCGTTCGCCTCGGACCCGGAGACCAAGAAGAAGGGCATGTCCGCCTTCCAGCCCGATGCGCTGACGCTCTCCCGGGGAGACCTGTGGCGTAACCGGCGTACGTTCGCCGAGTCGGTGCTCGCCACCGGTGAGCCGCTGCACCCGTTGGCGGCAACCTTCCTCGCCGTCTGCGCCGAGGCCGCGCAGGAGATCGCCGAGCACGCGCGGAGCGAGTCGATCACCTTCGACGACCTCAACGACGCCTTCCAGCGGATCACCAGGCGCGTCGTCTTCGGCGAGCGCGCGGCGGCAGATCGCGAGCTGACGGCCGAGCTCGCGAGCCTGCTGTCCGCCGGCAACAGCACTCCGGGAAAGCCGGCTCCCGGCTACGAGGGCTTCTTGGCGCACGTCCAGGGCTACCTCGACAATCCGGATCCGGCGAGCCTGGTGGGTCGCTTCGCCGAGGCGCCGTACGACGACCGGACGCGGGTCAGCGGCCAGGTGGTTCACTGGCTGTTCGCCATGGGTGACACGCTGGCGCTCAACCTGATGCGCACCCTGGCCCTGCTCGCCTCGCACCCCGAGCAGCTCCACGAGGTGCGCGCCGAGCTCGCCCGCGGCGACATCGACGATGTGGACCACGTCGCGCGCCTGGACTATCTGGGCGGCTGTCTCATGGAGGCGATGCGGCTGTGGCCGACGACTCCGTTGTTCGGTCGGGTTGCCACCCGCGACGTGACCTTCCCCGGAGGCCAGGTGCTGAAGTCCGGTACCCAGGTGCTGATCTACAACGTCTTCAACCATCGCAACAAGGACCTGGTGCCTTTCGCCGACCGGTTCGCCCCTGGCGAGTGGACGTCGGGCGCGGCCGCGTCGAACTGGCTGTTCAACTTCTTCAGCCACGGCCCGCAGGGCTGCCCGGGCGCCGGGCTCGCGGTCTTCCTCGGACAGGGGTTCCTTGCCCAGTTGTTGGCTTTCTCCACCCCGACCCTCGAGGGAGGGTCACTCGACCCCGGGCAGCCGCTGCCTCACGGCCTGGACGTCTACGGCTTCACGATCGGGTTCGACCCCCGGGCGTGATCCGCGAAGGGCGACGGTCGTGTAGCCGATGGCCGCGCCCAGAAAGCCGGCTCCGGTCGGCACCAGGTAGCCCGCCGAAGCGCCGTAGTGGTCGACGACCCAGCCGACGACGGCCGCCCCTGGGGCGACCCCGGCCATCAAGCCGGTCGAGAAGACCGCCATTCCTTCAGTGAGCCGCGCCGCAGGGACGGTCTCCTCGATCCACGAGATCGCCGCGATCAGGGCCGGTGAGATCGCCCAGCCGGCGACGAAGAGGCAGCCTGCGAGGACGGCGAACGTCGTGACGAACGGAAGCGGCAGCAGCAGGACACCCAGCGCGAGCAGTGCTCGGCGGAACCGGGTCGCGTGGCCCGTCTTCCAGTGGATCATCCCCACCACGAGGCCGGACAACAGGCTGCCGAGCGACCACACGGCCAGCAGCGGTCCGGTCACCGCAGTGTTGCCGCGCTCGTCGCCGAAGGCGACGGTAGCCACCTCGCAGCTACCGAAGACCGCGCCCAGGCAGACCGCGGACAGGGCGAGGGGACCGAGAACCCTCCAACCCATCGGCTCAGCAGAGCTGCCTCGGGGACGTCGGCCTCCTGGGGGCGGTTCGGTGTGCTTCAACGAGACGAAGACCGTCGTACCCACGACCGCGGCCACGATCGCGGTGACGAGACCGGCGAGCGGGTGCACGGTCGTTGCCAGGAGAGTGACGAGCGTGGGGCCGACCACGAAGACGACCTCGTCCACCACCCCCTCGAATGCGAAGGCCGTCTGCAGGAGGCGCTTGTCGGGGACCAGGTTCGTCCAGCGGGTCCGTACGGCGGAGCCCATCAGGGGCAGGGTCGCACCGCTCAGCGCTGCCAGCAGGTGGGGAGCCGGCGTGGCCCAGCGTGCCTCGATCGCGACCATGGTGAGCACCAGGGAGGCCATCGAGACGGTGAGTCCCGCGAGAAGCACGCGGCCCTGACCGAGCTGGTCCATCAGACGTGCCATGAAGATGGAGAAGACCGCGCTCGCCACGATGTAGGAGGCGGAGACCATGCCCGCCAGGGAGTAGGACCCGGTCTCACCCGAGATCAGGACCACCAGCCCCAGGGCGATCATGGAGATGGGCAGGCGAGCCACCAGACCTGCCATCGAGAAGGCGAGCGCACCCGGAAGACCGAGCACCCGCCGGTACGTCGTGATCACCGAGCGAGTCTATTTGTGTACACCAACCGGGATCGAACCGTTTTCGGCCAAGCATGCCGGCGCCTCCGGTGTTCCTCACCCGGCCCACCTCACCCGGCCAGCCTCGCCGGGTAGGGGTCGGTCCCTAGGATTGCCCCATGTCCCTCGACCCGGCGCCCTACGACGCTCTCCTGGTTGTCTCCTTCGGAGGACCCGAGTCGCCGGAGGACGTCGTCCCGTTCCTGGAGAACGTCACCCGCGGCCGGCCCATCCCGCGGGAGCGGCTGGAGGAGGTCGCGGAGCACTACCTCCGCTTCGGTGGCAGGAGCCCGATCAACGACCAGAACCGAGCCTTCGTGGCGGCCGTCCAGGAGGACTTCCGGGGGAACGGCATCGACCTCCCGGTGTACTGGGGTAACCGCAACTGGACGCCGTACCTGGCGGACACGATCCGCCAGATGCGCGACGACGGGGTGACCCGGGCGGCCTGTCTGGTGACCAGCGCCTACTCGTCGTACTCCGGGTGCAGGCAGTACCGCGAGAACCTGTACGACGCCGTAGCCGAGGTCGCAGCCGAGGGTCGACCGGTGCCGAGGTTGGACAAGCTCCGCCACTACTTCAACCACCCTGGCTTCGTGGAGCCGGTGGTGGACTCGACGCTGGCTGCCCTGGCCGACCTGAAGGAGTCGACCAGGCACGAGGCCCGGCTGCTCTTCGTCACGCACTCGATACCGGTCGCCATGAACGACGCCAGCGGGCCGCGCAACGTCATGGGGCTGGGCGGTGCGTACGTCGCCCAGCACCTCGACGTGGCCGAGGAGATCTCGGAGCGGGTGCGGCAGGAGACCGGCCACCGCTACCCGCACGAGCTGGTGTACTGCTCCCGCTCCGGCTCGCCCCATATCCCCTGGCTCGAGCCGGACATCGTGGACCGGCTCGAGGAGCAGGCCGCCGCGGGGGTGCGCGGGGTGGTCGTCGTGCCCATCGGCTTCGTCTCCGACCACATGGAGGTCGTCTACGACCTGGACACGGACGCCGCAGCCGCTGCCGAGAAGCTCGGCATCGACTTCGCCCGTGCGGCCACGGCCGGGGTCGACCCGCGCTTTGTCGCGATGGTGCGTGACCTGCTCGTCGAGCGGGCCAAGGCGGCCTCGGGCGTCGATGCGGTTCGAGCAACCGTGGGGGCACTCCAGCCCTCCTGGGACGTCTGTCCCCGCAACTGCTGCGACAACCCGTCGGGTTCGCGTCCGGCACTCGGTGGCTTGGACTGATGGGGGAGTTCGACCAGCTGCGCGACCTGGCGGTCCGGGTGGCGACCGAGGCCGCAGACCTGGTCCGGTCCCGTCGCGTGGCAGGTGTCCAGGTGGTGGCGACCAAGAGCAGCTCGATCGACATCGTGACCAAGACGGACCGTGAGTCCGAGGCGTTCATCCACCAGCAGCTGATGGCGGCGCGACCCGAGGACGGCTTCCTCGGCGAGGAGGGAGCGAGCGAGAGGTCGACCAGCGGGATCACCTGGGTCGTGGACCCGATCGACGGGACCGTCAACTTCCTCTACGGGATTCCCCAGTACGCCGTCTCGATTGCCGCTCGCACCTCCGAGCAGGTGGTGGCGGGAGCAGTGGTGAACGTAGCCACCGGCGAGGTCTTCGCCGCGGCCCTGGGCAGCGGAGCCATGCTGGACGGGCAGCCGCTGCGGGTTCGGCCCGTGCCGGCGCTGGAGGAACGGCTGGTCTCCACAGGCTTCTGGTACGTCAAGAAGGTGCGCGAGGTACAGGCTCAGGCTGTGGCACGCCTGCTGCCCCAGGTGCGTGACATCAGACGGGCGGGGTCGTGTGCGCTGGACCTGTGCTCGATAGCAGCCGGGCGGTCAGACGGGTACGTCGAGGAGGGCCCGGCGCCCTGGGACTTCGCTGCCGGGGGGCTGGTCGCCCAAGAGGCGGGTGCCCGGCTCGAGGTGCGACCGGGCGCGTCAGGGCTGGACTGCGTGGTCTGTGCCCCCGCGGACGGTTTCGACGACTTTGCGGCCCTCGTGGAGGGGGCCGGATTTCTCGGTCGGGTGTCCAGGGAATACCCTTCAGGCCCCGACCGTTGAAGGGGCGCGTTGTCAGGAGTCTGTGAGTCTGCTGACAACTGGTTGAATGGCCGTGCTTTTCGGCCTCGTATCGTGCATGATTCGCGGCGCGCCACTTGATCGCGCGAATCGCACCCTGAGACGAAGCTGCTGGAAACGCAAGCAGGAGATAACAAGAGATGGCAACTGACTACGACGCACCTCGGAAGACCGAGGAAGACGCCGGCGAAGAGAGCATCGAGGAGCTCAAGGCCCGGCGGCACGACAAGAACTCCGGCAAGGTCGACGAGGACGAGGCTGAGGCAGCCGAGTCGTTCGAGCTTCCCGGCGCCGACCTGTCCCACGAAGAGCTCGCCGTGGAGGTTCGTCCCCGACAGGACGACGAGTTCACCTGTATGAGCTGCTTCCTCGTGCACCACCGAAGCCAGCTCGCGAACGCGAAGAAGATGATCTGCAAGGACTGCGCCTGACCCTCGGGTGCAGCAAGATGAACGAGGCCGAGCCCCGTCGGGGCCGGCCTCGTGGCATCTCAGCCCTGGGTCAGCCGTTGGCCGCCTTCGCCGCAGCGAGCACTCGCTGGTCGTGCCGCGCCGCCTGGGCCAGGCGGCGGGTCGCCCACATCCTTGCCACACCCACGGCGGCGCCGCTCAGCACCGCCCAGAGCATCGCCTCGCGCACCCTGACGTCGGGGTCGGTCGGATCGGTCGGCGGCTTCTTGCCGGCCCCGAGCTTCCAGGTCGCGTCGACGGCCTTCTTCGCCACTGCGGTAGCGCCAAGAGCGGTCACCAGACCGATCACGTTCGATGCCTTGCCGGCCACAGAAGCCTCCTCGTCGATGTCTTGAACCAGGCTAGCGCGACCGGGGCGAGCCGATCGCGTCGGTCAGTGCGAGGGCGAGGCGCTGTGGGTTCCGCGTGGACACGAGCCAGTACGGCGTGGGGTCGGCGGGGTCGGCGACCACCACTTTGACCGAGGACTTCAGGTACGGGCGGATCAGCAGGAATGCCCTCGCATCCGCCTCGACCCCGATCGCGCGCCTGGTGGCGTCGGCGTCCAGCGCCGTGGGATCGGCGAGCAGAGTCACCGGGATCCGCGCCGCACCGGCGACGAACTCCCCGTCCCGGACGTGAAGCTGTGCTGCGCCGTAGGAGACGAAGAGGGCCGCCACCCCGGCGACCATGAGGCTGACCGAGCCGTAGGCCAGGGCGGGTGGCAGCGCTACCAGGAAGGCGAGGAGGACCGACGCCAGGAACATCGTGGCCACCGCCCACCATCGCAGGGGGACGCCGAGACGCTCGTCGTAACCGGATGGGGCGCTCACGACGGGCAATCCTTCCATCCGGCTCCCAGCCATCCGCGTTAGGGTGCCGCCCATGGTGGAGATCCTCATCAAGCGGCTGGACCCCGGCGTCCCACTGCCGTCGTACGCGCACCCGGGAGACGCCGGCGCAGACCTGACCACGACCGTCGACCTTGAGCTGAAGCCGGGGGAGCGGGCACTGGTCGGCACCGGGATCAGCATCGCCCTGCCCGAGGGGTACGTTGCCCTGGTACACCCACGGTCGGGCCTGGCCGCGAAGTTCGGGGTCTCCATCGTCAACGCTCCCGGGACGGTCGACGCCGGCTACCGGGGCGAGATCAAGGTGATGCTGATCAACCTCGACCCGCGCGAGCCAGTGGTCCTGCGACGAGGGGACCGGATCGCACAGCTCGTGATCCAAGAGTTCGCCCGCGCGTCCTATGTCGAAGTGGACACCCTGCCTGAGTCGGTTCGCGGCGACGGGGGTTACGGTTCGACAGGTGGCTTCGTTGCCACTCCCCAAGTCTGAGGAGAAGGTGTCGTGAGGTTCGGAGGCAAGAGGACCGGCTCGGGCGCGCCCGAGGGGGACGAGGTCGAGCAGACCACCCTGGAGGACGGCCAGGCCCCCACCGCGTCGGGCTCCTTGGGTCCGCACGACAGTGTCGAGGTCGGCTACGACGAGGACGACGACAGCAAGATCAACCTCGGGTCGCTGGTGATCACCGGCCGACCCGGGGTGGAGCTGAGGCTGCAGGTCGACGAGGGCAGCGGGGCCGTCGCCGCCGCGCTCCTGGTGGACCCGGACGGCGCCGTCGAGCTACGCGCGTTCGCCGCTCCCCGTGGCGGGGGCATCTGGGACGACGTGCGCAAGACGATCCGGGCCGAAGCTGCACGCCAGGGAGGTACCGCGACCGAGGTCGACGGCCCCTGGGGACCGGAGCTTCATCTGATGGTCACCGGCGTCGATGAGACCGGCCAGACCGTCACCCAGCCGTCGCGGATCGCCGGGATCAGCGGACCGCGGTGGATGCTGCGCGCGACGTTCTTCGGCAAGCCTGCCGTCGAACCTGACCCCGACCACCGCCTGGAGCAGGCGTTGCGCGACGTCATCGTCGTCCGCGGGACCGAGGCGATGGCGCCGGGAGAGTTCCTGCCCCTGCAGCTGCCGGCCAGCGCCCAGCGGCTCGAGTGACGGGGAACAAGGTGCCTGGGTCGGCAGTTACCCTGGTGTTATGGCACACGTGACAGACAAGCTGCGCAGCGCCGTCAACAGGTGGGCCAGCAGCGCGAGCATGGAGGCCCAGGAGCTTCGCGACACGACCGAGAAGTCGGGCTGCTGTCTGGTCGAGGATGCCAAGGACCGCCAGCGCGTCGAGCTGCAGGGCAGTCTGCGCACCGTCACGCTCCGCCCCCGCGGGGGCGTACCGGCCCTGGAGGCCGAGCTGTACGACGGGACCGGTGTCATCACCATCGTCTGGTTGGGCCGCCGCCGGATCGCCGGCATCAAGCCCGGTCGTCAGGTGAAGGTGCTCGGTCGGATCGGGATCCAGGACGGCCAACGCCTCATGTTCAACCCTCGCTACGAGCTGAAGTACTGAGACCTTGTCCCAGCGCGAGGTCAGCCCCTCAGAGGCAACCGTGGAGCACCAGCACGTCGGAACCGAGACGGTCGAGGCTGTGGTGCGAAGCCAGATGTCCCGGGCGCTCGGAGGGCGGCGCGGCATGCTCGAGGCCGCGGCGCCCACGATCACGTTCACGGTCTCCTACATCACCACCAGGAACGTCCAGCTGGCGCTGGGGGTCAGTCTCTCCATCGCCGTCGTGCTTCTGGCGCTGCGGCTCTACCAGCGCTCGACCGTCCAGTTCGTGGTCAACAGCCTCATCGGCATCGGCATCGGGTGCTTCTTCGTCTGGCTGGCTGCCCGCAACGGCGGCGACGCGGACGACCAGTCCCTGGCGTACTTCGCGCCGGGCTTGATCTACAACGCCGGCTACTCGCTGCTCATGCTGGTCAGCATCGCCACTCGTTGGCCGGTCGTCGGCTTCATGGTCGGAAGCGTCGCCGGGGACCCGCTTGAGTGGCACCGGGATCCGCAGGTCGTCCGGTTGTGTCGCAACCTCACCTGGTGCCTGGTCGTCCCCTGCCTGATCCGGGTAGCTGTCCAGCTCCCGATCTACCTCGGCGGGCGTGGAGCCGACGATGCCGGGCCTTATGTCGCCGCGCTCGGCATCTCCAAGCTCGCGATGGGCTGGCCGTTGCAGCTGGCGGCGTTCGGTGCCATGGTCTGGCTCCTGGGCCGCAACAAGACCCAGCTGGACCCCGAGCCCGCCTGAGCCGACTCCCACTGCCTGCCCCGCCGACAGCTCAGCGGAGCGCGTCAGTTGGGGTGGGTGCCCGGGGAGAGGAGATGCTCGATCCCGGACTCGGCCTCGGGAGCAGCCACGAAGAGCAGCTCGTCCCCTACCTCGAGGGGCTGTTCCGCGGTAGGCGGGTAGACCTGGCCGTCGCGCAGGATGGTGACCAGGGAGCAGTTCTCCGGCCAGGGGATCAAGCCGGCGGGCTTGCCCACGAACGGTGACTCGGCGGGCAGGGTCATCTCGACCAGGTTGGCGTTGCCCTGGCGGAACGTGAACAGGCGTACGACGTCACCCACGGTGACCGCCTCTTCGACGAGCGCGCTCATGATCCTCGGGGTCGAGACGCTCACGTCCACGCCCCAGGCCTCGGTGAAGAGCCACTCGTTGTTGGGATGATTGACCCGGCCGACCGTGCGGGGAACAGCGAACTCGGTCTTGGCCAGCAACGACGTGACGAGGTTGGCCTTGTCGTCACCCGTGGCGGCGATGACCACGTCACACGACTCGAGTCCGGCCTCCTCCAGCGAGGAGAGTTCACACGAGTCCGCCAGCAGCCACTCGGCATCTGGCGCGAGCTCGGGGCGGATCGCAAGGGGATCCTTGTCGATGAGCAGCACCTTGTGGCCGTTCTCGATCAGCTCCCGCGCGATCGAGCGTCCCACGGCGCCTGCTCCTGCGATCGCGACGCGCATCAGTCGGCCTCCGGTCCGCGCTCCAGGATGGAGTACACCGTCTCGGCGTTCTCCTCCCTCATCACCAGGTGCAGCATGTCGCCTTCCTGCATCACAGACTCGCGGGTGGGCAGGGTGCCCTCACCGAGCCGGTCGATCCACGCGATGCGGGATCCCGACTGCTCCTGAAGCTTGATCGTGCGGATCCCCACCCACGGCTCGGTCACCATGATCGCGTCGACCCGGACGGTTCCCGACGGGTCACGGAAGTCCGGCTCGGCGCCGGCTGGCAGGATCCGGCGCAGCACCTGGTCGGCGGTCCACCTGACGGTCGCGACGGTGGTGATGCCGAGCCGCTGGTAGACCTCGGCACGCCCCGGGTCGTAGATCCTGGCCACGACCTGTTGGATCCCGAACGTCTCGCGGGCCACCCGCGCGGCGATGATGTTGGAGTTGTCCCCGCTGGATACGGCACAGAACGCGTCAGCCTTCTCGATCCCCGCCTTCAACAGGACGTCCTGGTCGAAGCCGATCCCGGTCACCTTCGTGCCGTTGAACGACGGCCCCAGACGCCTGAACGCATCGGGGCTGATATCGATGATGGAAACGGTGTGGCTGCGGTCCTCGAGGCCACGGGCCAGAGTGCTCCCGACTCGGCCGCAGCCCATGATCACGACGTGCACGCGCAAAACGTTAGCGGACATCCGCCGCATCGTTGCTACGGCCGTGGTCTAGCCTTTCGAGATGTGGGACTAGGCGACGTATCCAAACGGCTCATCCTCGGGCGCAAGCTGCGCAGCGAGCAACTGGGAGAGACGCTTCTTCCCAAGCGCATTGCGCTACCCGTCTTCGCCAGCGATGCACTCTCGTCGGTGGCCTATGCCCCCGACGAGGTCTTCATCATGCTGTCGCTCGCGGGAGTCTCGGCGTACGCCTTCTCCTGGAAGGTCGGCATCGCGGTTGCGCTGGTGATGTTGACCGTCGTCGCGTCGTACCGGCAGAACGTGCACGCCTACCCCAGCGGTGGCGGCGACTACGAGGTGGCTACGGTCAACCTCGGCCAGTCCGCCGGCGTCACCGTAGCCAGCGCGCTCCTGGTCGACTACGTGCTCACCGTCGCGGTCTCGGTGTCCTCGGCAATGGACAGCGCCGGGTCGGCGCTGCCCTTCGTCGACGGCCATGAGGTGCTTTGGGCCTGCATCGTTGTGGGTGGTCTGGCCGCCATCAACCTACGAGGCGTCAAGGAGTCGGGAACGCTCTTCTCCATCCCCACGTATGGGTTCATGATCGGCATCCTCGGCATGGCTCTGTGGGGACTGCTGCGCAACGCCACCGGGGAGCTGCCAGAAGTTGAGAGTGCCCACCTGCTGATCGAGGAGGCGCCGGGGTACGAGGGTCCGATCACCACCATCGCGTTGATCTTCCTGCTGGCGCGAGCCTTCTCCTCCGGCTGCGCTGCGCTGACCGGGGTCGAGGCGATCTCCAACGGTGTCCCGGCCTTCAGGAAGCCGAAGAGTCGCAATGCCGCCACCACCCTGCTCATGCTCGGGACATTCGCCATCGCGATGATGATGACCATCATCGTGATGGCCCGTGAGATGGGCATCAAGTACGTCGACCCGCACCACCTGGACCGGCTGAGGCTCCCCGACGGCAGCCCCCTGCCTGAGGACTACAGCCAGCACACCGTCATCTCCCAGATCGCAAGGGCGGTGTTCAGCAACTTCGACGTGGGCTTCTACTTCGTGATCGCGATGACCGGTGTGATCCTGGTGCTGGCGGCCAACACCGCCTTCAACGGCTTCCCTGTCCTGGGCTCGATCCTCGCCGAAGACGGGTTCCTCCCCCGCCAGCTCGCGTCACGTGGTGACCGGCTCGCCTACAGCAACGGCATCCTGATCCTGGCCGTCATGGCGATGACGCTGATCGTGGCTTTCGACGCTCAGGTGACCAGGCTGATCCAGCTCTACATCGTCGGCGTCTTCGTCTCGTTCAACCTGAGCCAGCTGGGCATGATCCGACACTGGAACCGGCACCTGAAGACCGAGCGCGATCCGGCGGTGCGCCGCAGAATGGTCCGTTCGCGGGCGGTCAACGCGTTCGGTCTCGCGATGACGGCAGCAGTGCTGGTGGTCGTCCTGATCACGAAGTTCCTCGAGGGAGCATGGATCGCCATCCTGGCGATGGGCACGTTCTTCCTGATCATGAAGTCGATTCGGAGCCACTACGACAAGGTCGGGGTGGAACTGGCCATCGAGGAGACCGACCAGGTCCTGCCGACCCGGGTGCATGCCGTGGTGCTTGTCTCCAAGGTGCACAAGCCGACGATGCGGGCGCTGGCGTACGCCAAGGCTGGCCGGCCCAACATTCTGGAGGCGGTGATGGTCTCCACCGACGACAAGCAGCGTGACCGGATGCTGGAGGAGTGGGACCAGCGCGGCATCGATGTGCCGCTGAAGGTACTGCACTCACCCTACCGAGAGATCATTCGCCCGATCGTGCAGTACGCCTTGGAGATCCGCGACGCGAACCCGCGCGGCGTCGTCGCCGTGTACATCCCCGAGTACGTCGTGGGCCGCTGGTGGGAGCAGATCCTGCACAACCAGACTGCCCTGCGCCTCAAGGGCCGGCTGCTCTTCACCCCCGGCATCATGGTCACCTCCGTCCCGTACCAGTTGCGCTCTTCCCAGCAGCTGCGCGAGCGGCTCGAGCGTGAGCAGCAGGCCATCAAGGCTGGCGATGTCCGCAGCGGACGCTATGTCATCGACCATGAGTCATTCACCGACGAGACGGGGCCCTCCGAGTGATGCGTCGAGCAGTGCGGGCGCGTCCACCCCGCGGTCGTTCACTGGCAGGGGAGCGGTACACCGTCCAGGTTGGGCCGGTTGCTCATGGCGGGCACTTCGTCGCCAGGCACGAGGGACGAGTCCTCTTCGTGCGCCACGCGCTTCCGGGGGAGCTCGTTGTCGTCGAGGTCACCGAGGGCACTGAGCAGGACCGTTTCCTACGTGCCGACGCCGTGGAGATCCTTGAAGCCTCGGCAGACAGGGTCACGCCTCCCTGCCCCTATGCCGGCCCTGGGCTCTGCGGTGGCTGCGACTTCCAGCACGTCTCGCTCCCGGCTCAGCGCGACCTGAAGGCGGCGGTGGTCCGCGAGCAGCTGCAGCGCCTGGCGAAGCTGGACCTGACTGTCGTAGTCGAGGAGGTCCCAGGTGACCTGGCCGGACTTCGGTGGCGGACCCGCATCCAGTGGGCCAGGACGCCCGATGGGCACCGGGGGCTGCGCAAGCACCGCTCACACGACGTGGTGCCGGTCGACGACTGTGTGATCGCCGCGCCGGGCGCTCGTGACACCGATGATCCGGGGGTGGTCACCGAGGAGGTCCGCGGCCACCAGTTCGACGTCGAGGCCGACGGCTTCTGGCAGGTGCACCCGGGGGCACCCGAGGTGCTGGTGCAAGCGGTCCTGGAGGGGCTCGACCCACAACCGGGCGACCGAGCCCTGGACCTGTACGCCGGCGTGGGGCTCTTCTCGGTCTTCCTCGCCGAGGCGGTCGGGGTGACCGGGCACGTGCTCGCGGTGGAGGGCAGCCGGGATGCCACCGAGCACGCTGCGGCCAACCTCGCGGCGTACCCCTGGGCGGTAGCCGAGTTGGGGCGGGTCGACCAGGCGCTCGCCGGCATCGAGCATGCTGACCTCGTCGTGCTCGACCCACCCCGAGAGGGCGCCAAACGCCGCGTGGTGGAGGCGGTTTCGGGTCTCGGCCCGCGCAGGGTGGCCTACGTGGCCTGCGACCCTGCTGCGCTCGCCAGGGACACCGCGATCTTCGCCGAGCACGGGTACGAACTCGCCGACCTCCGGGCCTTCGACCTCTTCCCGATGACGCACCACGTCGAGTGCGTCGCTCTGCTCACCAGAACCGGTCCTGACCTGCGGTAATGCGATTCCCGCGCAGCAGGTCGAATGCCGAAGTCTGGTCTTAAGGCTCACTTTGAGCCCTTATGGCTCGCTTTGAAGCCGTGGAGCGGGCGCTCCACCGGGCCGCTACCCAGCCTCCTGGGGGAGTGCGGTCAGGGCGGTATGACGCAGGCTGGAGTGCACGCTTCATAGCCGCTGAGCGGATGGCGGCATAGCGTCCGCTACTGCCGCATAGTGTGCGCGTCAGCGCGCGCGGATCTGCCGCGAAGCGGTCGGTCATGCCGAGTACAGCGCTTCTGCTCCCCGTCTAGCGCTGGCGCTGAGCCACCGATCACTGCCGTGTGTAGTCCGCGCGTCTAGCGTGTCGCCCTTTAGAGTCGGGTCATGGAGCGCACCGTCAAGTACGTCGACAGCGGTGAACTTCAGATTGCTTACGAGGTCGTCGGTGACGGTTCGCCGGACATCATTACCGCCTGGGAGTCGGGCAGCAATCTCGACCTGCTTCACGAGCATCCACGGCACCAGGCCAACATGCGGCGATTCGCCGAGTTCAGCCGGCTCATCGTGTTCGACATGCGCGGAGTGGGACTCTCTGATCCCATCGAACACCTGCCGACGCTTGAGGCGTGGGCCGATGACGTCCGCGCCGTTATGGCCGCGGTGGGATCCGAGCGAGCGGTCCTCGTGGGACATGGCGCTGGCGCTCAGCTGTGTCTTCTGTTCGCCGCTACACACCCAGACCTCACCGCCGCACTGGTAACCATCAACGGCTTCGCTCGTCTGCGTCGGGCTGATGACTATCCGTGGGGTTATCCACCCGACGCCGAGGCTGCGGTCCTCGCGTTCATGAAGGAGAGCTGGGGAACTGGCCGGGTCCTAGGGTCGTTCAACCCCGGGATGACCGAGGGGCCGCGTGCGCTCGATTGGCTCGCGCGACTCGAACGGGCCTCGAATGGGCCGCGACGAGCGGTTGCACGTCAACAGTGGGTCTTCGATATCGACGTTCGTGATGTGTTGTCATCGATCGTCGCGCCAACACTCGTGATCCAAAACCGCGACGACAGGTATGCACTGGCCGGGCACGGACGTTTCCTTGCGGAGAGCATTGCAGGAGCCGAGCTGTTCGAACTGCCCGGTGCAGATCACTCGCCCATGGCCTCCGCGCAAGCCGACGCCACGATGGACGCCATTGAGGAGTTCGTGACCGGCGTGAAGCCTGCGCCGTCCAGTACTCGCTCGCTTATGACCGTCGCATTCACCGACATCATCGGTTCAACCAAGCTGGCTGCCCAGATCGGCGACCGCCGGTGGCACAGACTTCTAGAGACCCACGAGTCGATCGCCAAACGCGAGGTGGACTTGGCTAGCGGACGGCTCATCAAATTCACCGGTGACGGGCTCGTGGCGACCTTCGACGGCCCAGCGCGTGCGGTCAGATGCATGAGGACGCTCGGCGCAGCGTTGGAGCCGATCGGGCTCCCAATCCGGGCCGGCGTCCATACGGGCGAGGTGGAGCAGATCGGTGATGACATCGGCGGCCTGGCCGTTCACATCGCCGCTCGAATCTCCGGGCTCGCCGGGGTCGACGAGATCTTGACGTCCTCGACTGTTCGCGATCTCGTGGCTGGCTCGGGATTAGAGTTCGACGACCGCGGACATCACGAACTCAAGGGCGTTCCCGGGACGTGGCGGTTGCTCGCGGTTCGCTAGGCCACGGTGCGATGAAACGCTCGCTACTGCCGCCTCGAGGGCTCCGCCCGATCATGCCGCGATGAGTGCGTGGCTGCTCCCTTACTGCTGACCCAGCCCGCTGCTGCTCTGGGGGTCTGGCCGCAGGTTCGGGACTATATGTCGAGCGGAGATCAACCTGGCGTCGAGCGGTCACTGTGGTTCGCGGTGCAGGTGGTTGGCCGCAGTCGGTTGCGATCGCTGGAGCCCGATGACAGGAGGGCTCGGAATGGGCTCGCTTTGGTTCGCAAAGGCCCGCAACCTCGCTCCGGCGCCCGCAATCCCCGAGCACGGCATCGCCGCAGGTCACACGCCGGTTTTGCCTTCTGAGCGCAGCCGACCGCAGAGGCTCGCGCACACGCTCAGGACCACTGACGGCCTCCCGATGACTTCCCATGTGGAGTGCGTCGCGCTTCTTGTGAAAAGCGACTCCGGCCTGCGGTGATGTGATCGGGGCTCGTGAGCACGAGCCCCGCAGGCCGGCGTCGTCGCGGCAACCAGCTGGGTCAGAGCTCAGGGTTGCGGTGGTGGTCGAGGCTCCAGCGGCCGGCACCGCGCCACAGCACGTATGCGGCACAGGCCATGACCGCTAGAGGCAGCGCGATCGGAGGCTCGTTGTCCGGTCCGTTCGGCCACACGTCGATGACGACGTGCGCATAGAGCGCCCCGAGCATCGTCGGAATGGCGAGCAGCCCGCCCACTCGGGCCCACAGGCCCAGGATGAGCGAGATCCCGGCGACGATCTCGATGGCGACAGCGATCGGCGAGATGAGCCCGGCGAGCGGGAGCCCGGCGGCTTCCAGCAGTGGACGCATCGGTGCCTCGGGGACCATGACGTGTGCGAGCCCGATCCCCAGCAGAGGCACTCCGGCCACGACGCGGGGCACGAGCGTGTGCCGGTGCTGGCCGGTCACCCGAATGCGCTCTCCAACAGTTCTCCTGATCTCGCGGCTTCGGACCGTTTCGGTGGCGTGTCCCATGTCAGCGCTTCCTGCGAGGTTCATCGGATGCTCCTTCAGATTTCGAGAGAACATCAGACTCGACCCGCATCGGTCATGCGCGCATCGGCAGACCTACCCATCCCGGTCCAGCAGATGGTGCTCGATCGCGAAGAGGGTCGCGGCGGCGCGGCTGGAGACGCCGATCTTTGAGTAGATGTGCTGCACGTGATGCTCCGCTGTGCGGCGTGAGATGACGAGGCGGGCAGCGATCTCCAGGTTGCTGCAACCCTGCGTCACCAGCGCCAGCACCTCCACTTCGCGCTCGGAGAGCCCCGTGAAAGGTCGACGTCGCGCGTCCGCTGGACGCCCCGCGGCCGCGAGCACGGCGTCGACCGCGTCCGTGTCCAGTCTTCCTCTCCGCCTCGTCCAGCACTCGTCGCTGTGCCTTTTCCGGTGCCAGGGCGGCCCGGTGCGGCCGGTGTTCGGTCAGGGTCCGGTACATGTCGGCCGCCGCGAGGATGCGAGCCGCCATGGAGAGGTCCTCGCTGTGCGAGCCGCGGTGGTAGCCGGTCCCGTCCAACCGCTCGTGATGTCTGCCGACCAGAGGCACGATCCGTTCGAGCTGGGCGGAACCGGCCAGGATGCGTTCTGAGTGATAGGCGTGCAGCCGCACCAGTTCCCACTCCTCGGCAGTCAGTTGCCCGGGTTTGTCCCACACCGCGTTGGAGATCGCGACCCGTCCGACGTCGTGCAGCAGCCCGGCGATCTCCAGGTCGTCCCTCGTTGCCTCGCGTAGGCGAAGATGGGCGGCGGCGCCGCTGGCCAACGCTGCGACAGCGCGCGAATGGCCGTGCAGATAGGGGCTCTTGAGGTCGGCCAGGTCTGCGAAGACCTCGGCGACGAGGTGCGGATTCGGCACGGTCACGCGCGGATGGGGTTCCGCATCGAGCACGAGCGTGCGTACGTCACTCTCGGCCAGCTCGCCCAGCCACGCGGCTGCGTGGTCGGTGAAACAGGCCACGAGGTGCGGGTCGAGCATGCCTCCTGCACGGCGCCGTACCGCTTGCACGGCGCCGTCGGTTCCGGCGATCGACTCGAACAGGACCGCAATCCCGGTCAGTCGCGCGATGCGTGCCGCGATGGGGATGTCGGCGCCGTTGAGGCTGTCGGCCCCGCCCTTGCGGCGCCACATGTCGAACACATGGAACAGGCTCGACTGGACCTCCTGCGAGAGCAGTAGTCGTCGAGCAGTATCGCGGCCCACCTCGCAGGACGTCGTGGTGAACTCGCTGCCCCACCGGTCGCCCTTCGTGAGCGCGGTAAGCGTGAGTCGCGCGCGGTCAATAGGTGCCCTGCCCTGCGTCAGAGTGGGCAGGAACGTCGCGACCAGGTCCCTGAGGGAAGCGGGATCGGTGCGAGCTGCCGCCATGTTCGCGACCAGCTCGTTGCCGAACAGCTGTGCTGTCTCGTGCGCGTAGCCGGCACAGCCGACGTGGTGCATCAGGGCTGTGTAGAAGGTCGCCTGCACGTCCTCGTCGGGCAGGTCGAGCGTACGGGCCAGACGCGTGCCAAGGGCGCAGGACCGGAGCGCTGCACCGGCGGGTAGCCCGAACCCCAGGTCAGCAAGCCGCGACATTCCGACCAACAGGTCGGCCAGTCCCACCGCCACATGGCCGAGTCTATGGCCGATGCCGACGACCGATACGACGCACGCATGCGTTCGCAGACCGGCCCCGAACCAAGGGGGGATAACTCACTGGCGCTACGGCGTGACCATTTCGTGGCGAATGGGTCCGGCGGGCGTCTGACCCGCGAGGTCACGGGCCGACGCTGGGAGTGGTTGCTTCGACGAAGTCCGTGATGGCAGCCGCGAGTAGATCGGGAGCGGTGTCGAAGGCCATGTGTCCCTGGCCAACCAGGACGTGGACCCGGGCATCCCGGAGGTGGGAGCACAACTGGTCCGCCTCAGGGCGAAGAGCCGACTCGTTCTGGCCGCCGATCACCAGCAGAACCGGCGCCGCGATGGCTGCCAGGTCGGCCGGTGCCATCTGGATGGTTGGATCGGTCCGCAGTTCCCTCGGCAATGTCGCTGCTGCAGCGAGCCGGGCTTGCCAGGACGGCTGTGTTCGCATCTCCGCGAGCTGCGCCTCATCAAGGCCCACCACGTCGCGGAAGACCAGGGTTACGGCGCCGTTCCGATCATCGGAGTCGAGGAGCGCTTGGACTCGCTCGGCGGCATCACCGATCTCATAAGACGGTGGCGAGCCCGACAGGGAGGGCCAGCCTTCATAGGCGATGACGCGGGCAATGGCATCGGTCCGAGTCGCCGCGCCGATCGCGATCGGTCCGCCGTAGGAGTGACCCAGCACCGTCACCTCGTGGCCGATCGCCCGCGCAACAGCGGCGATATCGTCGTACTCAAGCTCGACGTCGTACGTGTCTTTGTCCCCACTCATGCCTCGGCCACGTCGATCCACGAGGTGGACAGCGAACCGGCCTGAGAGAGCCTCCGCAAAGGGCTCCAGGCGGGTGTGGTCCGCAGCGCCGCCGTGGACCATCACCAATGACTTGCCTCTGCCCTTGGTGATCCAGCCGATCCTCGTGCCGTCGCTCGACACCGTCGACGACCGGCCCGGCCGATTCTCTACCGGGAAGGCGCTGTTCGTTGATGTGGCCATGGGACCAGCATCC
Source organism: uncultured Actinomycetota bacterium (assembly GCA_963769585.1). Classification (GTDB taxonomy): domain Bacteria; phylum Actinomycetota; class Actinomycetes; order Propionibacteriales; family Nocardioidaceae; genus SSC3. Next base: position 1,595,235 of record CAVYMJ010000006.1, on the reverse strand, counting down.
CCGCCCGCAGTGGAACCGCGCATCGGTAGAGCTACCCAGACCGGGCCCGTCGAACCCGAGCCCTTTCATGGGATCTGCTGGGGTCGGACAGAGACGCAGGCCTACTGGCCAACTGGGAGAACGGCTTCGGGAGTCGTCGCCAGCGGTAGTGCTTCCAGGTGGCGCCGGCTTCGGCGGCGATGGCCTCGGCACGGCCGGGGTATCCCCGAGCATGCCGGTGAAGACCGGGGGTGGCGCGTGCAGGAGCAACTCGCCCAGTGCTCGGGTTCGGCCGTGCAGGATGGGGATGGCGAGGCGCTGGAACCGTAGGCGGATCCCGCACTGGTCACGCTCCGCGTGACGATCCGCATTCGGGAAGCTGGGCGTTGGCGACGCGACCGCATGGTTCGTCTTATGGGACGCGCACCGTGGAGCACTCCTCACGGCACTTCACGAGGCGTGTGGCGCCTCAATCTTGTGCATCCAAGATCAGCGCCAGACTCCGCGCCGATCCAGACAGGGCCAGGATCTCAGATTTGTCTGCGGATAGTGCCCGCAGGCAAAGACGCGCCAACTCAACCGCTCGATTAGCCTTGTCCGCGATCGCCGCCTGATCGAAGGTTCCTCCGTGGACAATCTTGCTGCGGTCGTTACTCGGAGGAGATGATCGGCGACCTCGCCGTACGAGCCCTCGAAGCGGCGCCTGCGCTCGCGCCAGCGCCGCCCGCGCCCGTTGACGTACGTCGCTGGGCGTTCGCGAACGACATCGTCGTCTCCGGCCGCGGCCGAATCCCGTCGGCGGTCATGGATCGGTACCTCGAGGCCCGCGCTCGGGGGAGTCTGAAGAAGCTGTCGTTTGCGACTGTCGGCGCCCGATGACCGGAGGGCTCGGATTGGGCTCGGTTTGATTCGCAACCTCCCGCAAAGGCGTTCTGTCGATGTCAAGGCGAAACAGCGGCATCGTCGCAGGTCAGCGGCCAGTTTGGTCCGATGTGGGCGGCCAGTCGCAAACGATCGCACTCACGCTCAGGCCCATCGACCTGTTCCCGATGACGCACCACGTCGAGTGCGTGGCGGTGTTCTCCCCGCCGGTGACGCTTCGATGACCAAACGAGGCGGACTACTGTGAGTCGTGTATCTTGATATCAAGATAGTTTGGAACGCAGGGCGGACCCCCGTCGCCGGGCGTTGACGGCTTCGGCAAGATGGGTCCCGCGAGGACACCTAGAACGAGGAGAGACCGCTGATGGCGAGCGTCGACAGCTTCGGTGCCAAGGGCACGCTGGACGTAGACGGCAAGAGCTACGAGATCTTCCGGCTTGACGCCGCAGCGGGTGAGGACCGGGACGTCGCGTCGCTGCCGTACTCCCTCAAGGTGCTGCTGGAGAACCTGCTCCGCACCGAGGACGGCGCGAACATCACCGCCGACGACATCAAGGCGTTGGCCGGCTGGGACGCGGACGCGGACCCGAGCAAGGAGATCCAGTTCACGCCCGCCCGGGTGATCATGCAGGACTTCACCGGGGTGCCGTGCGTGGTCGACCTGGCCACCATGCGCGAAGCCATGGCCGAACTGGGCGGCGACGCCACCAAGATCAACCCGCTCGCCCCCGCCGAGATGGTCATCGACCACTCCGTGATCGCCGACGTTTTCGGCACCCCGGGCGCCTTCGAGAAGAACGTCGAGATCGAGTACGAGCGCAACCGGGAGCGGTACCAGTTCCTGCGCTGGGGCCAGGGCGCCTTCGACGACTTCAAGGTCGTCCCGCCGGGCACGGGCATCGTGCACCAGGTCAACATCGAGCATCTCGCCCGCACCGTCTTCACCCGCGTGGTCGACGGTGAGCTCCAGGCCTACCCGGACACCTGTGTCGGCACCGACTCGCACACCACCATGGTCAACGGGATCGGTGTGGTCGGCTGGGGAGTCGGGGGAATCGAGGCCGAGGCCGCGATGCTCGGCCAGCCGGTCTCGATGCTGATCCCGCGAGTCGTCGGGTTCAAGCTGTCCGGCGACCTGCCGGAGGGCTCCACCGCTACAGACCTGGCGCTGACCATCACCGAGATGCTCCGCAAGCACGGGGTCGTCGGCAAGTTCGTGGAGTTCTATGGCCCTGGAGTCTCGGTGCTCCCGCTGGCCAACCGCGCCACCATCGGCAACATGTCGCCTGAGTACGGCTCGACGATCGCGGTCTTCCCGATCGACGAGGAGACGATCACCTACCTCAAGCTGACCGGCCGGCCGGCCGAGCAGCTTGCGTTGGTCGAGGCGTACGCCAAGGAGCAGGGCCTCTGGCACGACCCGGAGGCCGAGCCCCGCTACTCCGAGCGGCTCGAGCTCGACCTGTCCACCGTCGTCCCGTCGCTGGCAGGCCCGAAGCGGCCCCAGGACCGGGTCAGCCTCTCCGACGCCAAGCAGGCGTTCCGCGGCGCGCTGGCCGACTACGTGACCACGGCGACCGTCACCGGCGGGGAGCTTGGGTACGACGAAGCTTCGGCCGAGTCCTTTCCGGCGTCCGACGCCCCGGCCTACCACGGAGACAACGGCTCGACCGCTCCCACCGACCACCTGTCGGCTGCTCCCGCCGACGGCGGGCGGGCGAGCGACCCGATCGAGGTGACCCTTGCCGACGGCCAGACGTTCACCCTCGACCACGGTGCGGTGACGATCGCGGCGATCACCTCGTGCACCAATACCTCCAACCCGTCGGTGATGATCGGCGCCGCCCTGCTGGCCAAGAAGGCTGTGGAGAAGGGCCTGCAGCGCAAGCCGTGGGTCAAGACCACGCTGGCACCTGGCTCCAAGGTGGTCTCTGACTACTACGACAAGTCCGGTCTCACGCCGTACCTCGACAAGCTGGGCTTCAACCTGGTCGGCTACGGCTGCACCACCTGCATCGGCAACTCCGGCCCGCTCATCCCCGAGGTCTCCGCCGCGGTCAACGAGAACGACCTGGCGGTCGTCTCCGTGCTGTCGGGCAACCGCAACTTCGAGGGCCGGATCAACCCCGACATCAAGATGAACTACCTCGCCTCGCCCCCCCTCGTGGTGGCCTACGCGCTGGCCGGGTCGATGGACGTGGACCTGTTCAAGGATCCGCTCGGTCAGGACCAGGACGGCAACGACGTCTTCATGAAGGACATCTGGCCGACTCTCGCCGAGATCGAGCAGGTGATCGGTGAGTCGATCTCAGCAGAGGGCTTCTCTTCCTACGACGACGTTTTCGCCGGGGACGAGCGCTGGCGCTCGCTGGCCACGCCCGAGGGCAACACGTTCGACTGGGATCCCACGTCGACCTACGTTCGCCGCCCTCCCTACTTCGACGGCATGCCCGAGAACCCGACGCCGGTCACCGACATCTCGGGAGCGCGAGTCCTGCTCAAGCTCGGCGACTCGGTGACGACCGACCACATCTCCCCGGCCGGTGCGATCAAGAGGGACTCGCCTGCGGGCAAGTACCTCTCCGAGAACGGCGTTGAGCCCCGTGACTTCAACTCCTACGGCTCGCGCCGCGGCAACCACGAAGTGATGATCCGCGGCACCTTCGCCAACATCCGGCTGCGTAACCAGATCGCGCCCGGCACCGAAGGCGGCTTCTCCCGGGACTTCACCCAGCCCGATGCGCCGGTGACCACCGTCTACGACGCCTCGGTCAGCTACATCGCCCAGGGCACACCGCTGGTGGTTCTCGCCGGCAAGGAGTATGGCTCGGGCTCGTCGCGCGACTGGGCGGCCAAGGGGACGGCCCTGCTCGGGGTGAAGGCGGTGATCGCCGAGTCCTACGAGCGGATCCACCGGTCGAACCTGATCGGCATGGGCGTCCTGCCCCTGCAGTTCCCCGCCGGTCAGAGCGCCGACTCCCTGGGGCTGACCGGAGAGGAGACCTTCTCGGTCGAAGGGGTCACCGCCCTGAACGACGGCAGCACCCCGAAGACCGTGAAGGTCACCGCCGGGGACACCACCTTCGACGCGGTCGTGCGGATCGACACGCCTGGCGAGGCGGACTACTACCGCCACGGCGGGATCATGCAGTACGTCCTGCGCAACCTGCTGAAGGCCTGAAGCCGGAAGCCGCACTGCGGGCCCGCGACCCCTGCTGGGGACGCGGGCCCGTGCTGCTGTGCGGAGAGAGTCAGACCTTGGCCAGCACACCAGCGAGTCGCTCGGTCTGCCCGGGAGTCTTGGACACCCAGTCCTTGAAGTCCTTGCGGGCCAGCACCGGGGAAGCCGCCAGTGCCTTGAGGTGGGCGGCGTCGAACGCGAGGAGGAGGGGCTCGAAGACATCGGATCGTCCAGCCCTCATCGCCTTCTCGATCACGACGTCGAGGACCTCCGTCGTCTCGGTCGCCGGCACGTTCACCACCCGCTGGAGGGCATCGTGGGAGACGCGGTCCAGTGGCTCGAGGAGCATGGCCCAGGCGTCGCTCCGGATGACGGCTTCGATGAGGTCGTTGCGCTGCTGGTCGTTCAGCCGGGCCGCCTCCTCGATGACCCGCGCCCGGTTGGGGACCGACAGGACCGACATCAGGGCCAGCGCCTCCTCGAACTCGCCGCTCGCCGCAGCCGCAGCGGTCGCCGATCCGAGCCGCGCGTCGTCAATCCTGCTGACGATCGCGTCCAGAGCGGTCCGGTCCTCGGTGAAGAGCGCGAGGTGAAGCAGGCTCATGCCGTCGGCACCTTCGGCGGCCGCGAGGGCGGTGTCAGGGTCGACCACGGAGGTGAACCGTCCCAGAGTGAGGAACTCCCTGCGCTCGAGCAGGGTCTGCCCGACGGGAACGACGACGCTCGGCGGCATCGCCTTGACGATCTCGGTGACACGCCCGGGGTCGAGGTACGTCGTCACGTCGGCCAGGAACTCAGGCTTCATCGCCCTCGCGAGCTTGACCGCGTGCTGGGGGTCGAGCGCCCCAGCGATCTGCGCGCTCAGGGCAGGGCCGACCAGGCCGGACGCCTTAGCGCTGATGGCCGCAGGCACCAGCTTGCTCACCGCGGCCATCCGGCTGAAGCGTGACTCGTGCCGGGAGTAGAGGGCAGTCGAGACGGTCTCGCGCAGAGCGCGCAGCTGGTCGGCGCCGAGGTGAGCGAGATAGGCCAGGTCCGCCTCTTGGAGGTCGATCACTCCGGCCAGCTTCTGCAGCTCGATCCGCGCCATCAGGTCGCTCATGCGCGTCCTCCCGGGAAGATCATTGCCCGTGCTCTGCCGCGCAGCGGACGCGGGATCGCGTGCAGGCTCTTCTCCACGCCGTCGGCGATGGCCTTGTCCTGCTTGGCCATAGCAGTTTTGATCGCGTCGCGAAGCCGATCCAGGTCGGTCGGCGCCACACCGTCCAGCATGGCCAGCCCCGTCTCGGAGACGCCGAGGAGCTCGGCGAGGTCACCCAGTCTGTTCATCCGGGCAGGCTAGCGGGCGCCCGAGCCTGCTACGAGACCAGCAGCATCGTGTCGCCCAGCTCATGCCACAGATAGGCGTGCGGACCGGTGGCCACCTCGTCGTACGCCCGCCGGAGCAGCGGCCGCCCCACCACGGCCTCGAGCAGGTGCAGGTGGCTCGACTGCGGGTCGTGTAGGCCGGTGAGGATGCCGTCGACCACCCGTGAGGGCCGGTCGGAGGCCAGGACCAGGCTCGTCCATCCGGTGGCGGCGTGCACTCGGCTCCCGACCGCCGCTGACTCCAGTGCGCGCACCGTCGTCGTACCGACCGCGACGACGCGGCGCCGGACTCGCCGGGTCTCGTTGACCAGGCGCGCGGTGACATCCGGGACGGTGAAGCGCTCGGGCTGCGGAGGTTCATCGACCTCGGCGCTGGAGACCCCCGTGTGCAGAACCACGGGCGCGACCACGACACCCTTGGCCACCAGGCGCACGAGGGTGCTCTCGGACAGGGGTCGGCCGGCGCTGGGCATCTCGGCACTTCCGGGATGCGTGGCGTAGACCGTCTGCAGGTCCTCCAGTTCGACCGGACCGTCCAGGTAGCTGTACCGGATCGGGTAGCCGTGCTCGGAGAGGTAGTCGGCGGAGTCCCGGCCAGGGAGCGGGCTCCCGCGCCACAGCCGGGTCTGGCCGGCCGGGTGGGGCTCGAGCACGCGCAGCAACTGGTGCCCGGGCAGCCGGAGCAGCTCGCCCGTTCGTACGTCGCTCGCTGGCCCGCCGTTGTCGTGGCGGCGCAGCTCGACCACCCACGTGCCGTCGTCGAGCTGGGCGGAGACGTGCAGGGCCTGGCCCTGCCGCCGGTGCCGCAGCCCCACCGCCGCGGGCAGCGTTGCGCTGGTGTTCACCACCAGCAGGTCGCCGGGGTCGAGGTGGTCGGGCAGGTCGGAGGCCGACGCGTGCGTGACCCCGCTGGGGGTGGCGACGAGCATGCGGACCTGGTCGCGCCGCAGCCCTCGGGACTCCGGTGTGGAGGTCGCCTCGGCTGCGGGCTGGATCCAGGAGATGCTCATCGGACAGCCTGCAACGAGAGGTCCACGGCGCGGTAGCGGCCACTGGGCAGGTCACCGGAGACCAGCCTCAGCAGGGCCGGTACGGCGGTCTCGGGTTCGGGACGGTCGGAGATGTCCTGGCCGGGGTAGGCATCCTGATGCAGCTTGGTGCGCAGGTCACCGGGGTCGACGGCGTACACCTTCAGGGTGGGGTTCTCGACAGCGAGCACCCGGCTCACCAGGTCGAGGGCCGCCTTGCTGGCGCCGTACCCGCCCCAGGTCTCGTACGCCTCGACGCCCGCGTCCGAGGTGATGTTGAGTACCGTGCCGCCCGCCGCCAGGAGCTGGGGGAGCAGTGCCTGGGTCAGCGCGACCGGAGCGACGACGTTGGTGAACAGGATGTCGTCGAGCACCTCGACCGGGAGGTCAGCCAGGGCCGGGAGCGGGCTGGCTCCGATGGTGCTGGCGTTGTTGACCAAGAGGTCGGCGCCGCCAAGGCCCGCGGCGACCTCTGCCAGCCTGGTCCGGTGGCCAGGGTCGGTGACGTCACCGGGGACCAGGCACGCGTCGGCGGGAGCGCTGCGTTCGAGGACGTGATGGTCGCGGGCGTCGAGGACCAGACGCCAGCCGTCGGAACTGAGTGCGTGAGCCAGGGCGGCCCCCAGACCTCGGGAGGCGCCGGTGACGACCGCGACAGGGGAGTTCTTTGTCATGCAGGAAAGCGTGCAACTTCAAGTCCACTTGAGGTCAAGAGGGCTGTTCTAGGCCAGTCGAACACCTGTTCGATCGACGTCGTATGATGCTCGCATGAGTCAGTCGGTTGCGCCTCCGGGTTGGCCACGTCAGGTCCACCCACCAGGGGCTCCGGGCTGGGAGCACACCGCGAGGAACTGGCTGCTGGACATCTGCCCGCCGGAGTACCGCACCTACCCGACCTTGCGCCGCCACGAGGTGGTCCTGGCTCGTTTCGCGGTGCTCCACGTCGAGGCCTGCCAGGCCGCCGTACGCCGGGGCATCAGTGAGGCTCGCGGGGCGCTGCGGGAGGTGGCAGATCCCGACACCGTCGACGCAGCGGTGCAGACCTGGCAGGCAGAGGCTGCCCGGCTGATGGCTGAGCGCCGAGCGGTCGGTCTGGTGGAGGAGGCGATCCGCGGACGACGCTTCGTCGCGCGCTTGTGAGCGATAGCCTCCGCACATGCCCACGACACGGTCGGTCAACGAGCCCCTCAAGGTCTTCCCGGTGCCCTCCTTCGGAGCCGAGGACGTGCTGGTCGGCGACGACGGCCACGTCTTCACCGGCACCGAGGACGGCTCGCTCTACGAGCTCGACCCTGCAACCGGCGAGGCCGTCCTGATCGGACGCACCGGCGGCCGGCCACTCGGGCTGGAGTGGCTCCCCGACGGCCGGATCCTGGTCTGTGACGCGCACCGGGGCCTGCTCGCGGTGGATCGAGCCACGGGGAGCCTCGAGGTGCTGGTCGAGTCGGTGGGCGGGCGCAGAATGGTGTTCTGCAACAACGCGGCTGTGCACAGCGAGGGTGTCATCTACTTCTCGGACTCCTCCAGGCGCTTCTCCATCGAGCAGTGGAAGCACGACATGGTCGAGGACACCCACTCCGGACGGCTGCTGCAGCGCGACCCTGACGGCACGGTCACCGTCCTGGTTGAGGGCCTGCGGTTCGCCAACGGGGTGGCCCTGTCAGCCGACGAGTCGTTCGTCGCAGTCGCCGAGACCACCGGCCGCACCGTCGTACGACGGTGGCTCACCGGAGCCAGGCGTGGCCGCGTGGACCATCTGGTGACCGATCTGCCGGGCTACCCGGACAACATCGCTCGGGGCAGCGACGGCTTGATCTGGGTGACGATCGGCTCCCCAGTGGATCCGACTCTCGAGCTCCTGCTGAGCAAGATCCCCCGAGGCCTCCGCAAGCAGGCCCTCCGGCTGCCGCAGAAGCTCCAGCCCCAGCCGCAGCGCACCGCACGGGTCCTGGCGTTCGACGACGACGGCCGGCTGGTCCACGACCGGGACCTCGCCGCCGGTGAGTTCCACTTGGTGACCGGTGTGCGGGAGCATCACGGCAGGGTCTGGCTGGGCAGCCTGGAGGAGGCCGCGGTGGCGGTCTTCGACGTGCACTGACGCGGGTACCGGCTGGTCTCACGCTCCCGACCGCCTAGACTCGACTGGTCCACTGTGTGAGGTCGGAAGAGGTCTGATGGGTCATCTCGAGTCGATCACGGGTCCCCGTGACCTCCGGGGGTTGGATGACGCCCAGCTGGCTGCGCTGGCCAGCGAGATCCGTGACCGCCTGGTCACCACCTGCTCCCCCCGAGGGGGCCACCTCGGACCGAACCTTGGCGTGGTCGAGCTGACGCTGGCGATCCACCGGGTCTTCGACTCCCCGACAGACCGTGTCGTCTTCGACACCGGTCACCAGGCCTATGTCCACAAGATGCTCACCGGCCGCGCGGGTCGCTTCGACACGCTCCGTACCGAGGGCGGCCTCTCCGGCTACCCCAGCCAGGCCGAGTCCGAGCACGACCTGGTGGAGAACTCCCACGCCTCGACGGCGCTCTCCTATGCCGACGGCCTGTCCAAGGCCTACGCCATCCGGGGCGAGGACCGACACGTCGTGGCGGTGATCGGTGACGGCGCCCTGACCGGCGGCATGGCCTGGGAGGCGCTCAACAACATCGCCGACCAGGACCGCGGCGGCCCGGCTCGCAAGCTGGTCATGGTGGTCAACGACAACGGCCGCTCGTACACGCCGACCATCGGGGGCCTGGCCACCGCGCTCACCCGGCTCCGCACCAGCCCTCGCTACGAACCCATGCTCGACGCGGTCAAGCGCAGGCTCAACGGCGTGCCGGGGGTCGGACCGGCGGTCTACGACGCCCTACACGCGATGAAGAAGGGCGTGAAGGACGCCTTCGCCCCCCAGGGGCTCTTCGAGGATCTCGGTCTGAAGTACGTCGGCCCCATCGACGGCCACGACCAGCATGCTCTCGAGGACGCCCTGGCCAACGCCAAGCGGTTCGGCGGCCCGGTGATCGTGCACGTGCTGACCAAGAAGGGCTTCGGGTACGACGCGGCCGAGCGGCACGAGGCGGACCAGTTCCACTCGCCGGGGCCGTTCGACGTGGAGACGGGCTTGGAGGTTCCCAAGGGCACGATCTGGACTGACATCTTCGCCGACGAGATGGTCAGCCTGGGCGACGAGCGCAGCGACCTGGTCGGCATCACCGCCGCGATGTTGCACCCGGTCGGCCTCGATCGGTTCGCGGCGCGCTTCCCTGAACGCACCTTCGACGTGGGCATCGCCGAGCAGCATGCCGCCACGAGCGCAGCCGGTCTGGCGATGGGTGGGCTGCACCCTGTCGTCGCGGTGTACTCCACCTTCCTCAACCGGGCCTTCGACCAGGTGCTGATGGACGTAGCGCTGCACGGGTGCGGCGTGACCTTCGTCCTGGACCGCGCCGGGGTGACCGGCGACGACGGAGCCTCGCACAACGGCATGTGGGACATGTCCATCCTTCAGGTGGTTCCCGGGCTTCGGCTCGCGGCGCCCCGCGACGGAGCCCGGCTGCGCGAGCTGCTTCGAGAAGCGGTGCAGGTCAGCGATGCCCCGACCGTGCTGCGCTTCCCCAAGGGCCCGCCCATCGCGGACCTCGAAGCGGTCGACCGGGCAGGGGGCTGCGATGTGCTGGTCCGCACAGGAGCCAAGGACGTGCTCATCGTCGGCGTCGGAGCCATGGCCTCGGTCAGCGTCGAGGTCGCCCAGCGGCTGGTGGACCAGGGGATCGGCGTGACCGTGGTGGACCCGCGCTGGGTGAAGCCGGTCGACCCCGCTCTCGTCGACCTGGCGCGCGCACACCGTCTCGTTGTCTCCGTCGAGGACAGCGGCATCGTGGGTGGCTGCGGAGCAGTGCTGCTCCAAACGCTCAACGAGGCGAGGGTGGACACTCCCGTCCGGCTGCACGGCATTCCGCAACACTTCCTCGCCCATGCCAAGCGCGCGAAGATCCTGGAGAGCATCGGGCTCTCGGCCCAGTCGTTGGCACGCAGCATCGTCGAGGACGTCACCGCGCTCGACCGCGGGGAGAACCTCGTCGACGTCGACTGAGCCCACCGGCCGCGCAGCCCCGTCGGTTGGTCGGTTGCACGACCGGCTGGCCGGTGACGAAGGTCTCGATCCGTCAGGCGCACGGCGATCCGGTCGGTTCGGGCATAGTGAGCAAGCAGCCCGCGTTGACCCAGCAAGGCCCGGCTACCAGAAAGGCGCACCATGGCGAAGTCCGGTCGGTTCGTGCACATCGTCGACGATGTGCCCGAGCTTTCGCCCTTGTGGGACGAAGCCAGTGGGCCGGTGCTGCTGTTCGCCCTCGACGGGTTCCTGGACGCTGGCGGAGCCACCCGGATCGCCACCACACACCTGCTCGCCCAGGATCAGGGCCGCGTCGTCGCGAGCTTCGACCTGGATGCCTTCTACGACTACCGGGCGAGACGCCCGGGTATGACGTTCGCGGAGAACCGCTACCGGGACTACGACGCCCCCCGGCTCGTCGTACGGCTGTGCCACGACAGCATCGGTTCCCCGTTCCTGTTCATGCACGGCCCGGAGCCTGACACCCACTGGGAGGCATTCGCGCGCGCCGTACGGGAAGTGGTCGAGAAGCTCAACGTCCGGCTGACTGTCTCGCTCGGTGCGGTACCCATGGCAGTACCGCATACGAGACCCGTCATGGTGACCAACCACGCGACCGACCCCGACCTGCTCATCCAGGAGAACATCTGGAGGGGCGAGATCCGCATTCCTGCGAGTGCCATGTCCATGCTCGAGCTGCGCCTGGGGGAGTGGGGGCACGACGCGATGGGGTTCGTCGCGCACGTCCCGCACTACCTCGCCAACCTGGACTACCCGGCGGCGTCGCTTCGGCTGCTGGAGTCGGCCGAGGTGGTGACCGGGCTCCAGTGGGAGCTGGCCGCGCTCCAGGTGCTGGCCGAGTCGTCCGCAACCGAGATCGCCGGTCAGATCGCAGACTCCGACGAGGTCCGTGAGGTGGTCACCGGACTGGAGCAGCAGTACGACGCCTTCCACACCGACGACGAGACGCTGCCGCTGGCCAACGAGCGCAACCTTCCGACGGCCGAGGAGCTCGGCGAGGAGTTCGAGCGCTTCCTGGCCGGCCTCGACCGGCCCGACGAGTAGGGAGACTGCGTGCCGACCTCTGCCGAGGAGCTGGTGAGGCTCCTCGACCTCGAGACGATCGACAAGAACCTCTTCCGTGGCCAGCAGCCCGACACCACGCTTCAGCGCGTCTTCGGCGGCCAGGTCGCCGGGCAGTCGCTCGTGGCAGCCTGGCGGACCGCCCCCGCCGAGCTGGTGACCCACTCGCTGCACTCCTACTTCCTGCGGCCCGGGGACCCGGCGGTCCCGATCGTGTACGACGTGGACCCGCTCCGTGATGGCACCAGCTTCGCCACTCGCCGCGTCCTGGCCCGTCAGCACGGCCGCCCCATCTTCGCGATGACCGCGAGCTTCCAGGTGGTCGAGGACGGGTTCGAGCACCAAGACCGGATGCCCGACGTACCCGCACCACTGGACTGCCTCGACCTGGGGGAGATGTTCCGAGCCAAGGGCGACTCGCGGGCAGACGAGTGGAGCAGGGACTGGGCAGCGCTCGACCTGAGGCACGCCGGTGACTCGCGCGAAGGCGGTGCACTGGTCAACGACCATCAACCTGCGCTCTCACGCTTCTGGATCAAGGTCAGCGGTGCCCTGCCCGACGACACCGTCATCCAGCACGCTGCGCTGACGTACCTGAGCGACCTGACCCTGCTCGGAGCGTCGCTCATCCCGCATCACGCCTTCATCGGCCAGCCGGGGCTGCAGGCCGCCTCCCTCGACCACGCGATCTGGTTCCATCGGCCGTTCCGAGCCGACCAGTGGCTGCTCTACGACCAGATGTCCCCGTCCGCGTCGGGCGCCCGAGGGCTGTCGTTAGGCAGACTGTTCACTCAGGATGGTCGGCTGGTGGCGTCGATGGCCCAGGAGGGCCTGATTCGTCAGCGCCCGGCGCGATAGGCGGGTCACCAGCCAGCCGCTCGGCTGACAGCCGGCGCCGCGACCGCCCGGCGATCCCTCCGCCGACGCCGGTCAGGGTCCCATAGACCGCGCCGGCGATCCCGTCATGCAGGCTCCTCGCCCGCCGGCTCCCCGAGCTGGTGGCCGGGATCGCGTCGAGGATGCCGAACGGGAGTGCCGCGATCACCCGATGGCTTGCCTGGGTCACCCGTGACCCGCGCTGGACCGCCTCGGAGGTGGTCTGGGCGACGTCGGCCAGGGAACTGCGCAGTTGTAGGAACCGTGCCTGCTCGGCGGACCAGGCGCGGGCTCGAAGCTCCTTGCTGCGCAGACCCTCCAGCTCACGGGCGGCTTGCAGCCACTGGCGGGTGGTGAAGGCCAGGAGGCTCCCGGCTACGGCTACCGCGAGGAGCGCCAGGCTAGCGAGCAGCATGGACCTGTACGTCGGCGAGGACGCCCTCCTCCTCGAGCCGGCCCACGACGTTCTTGCTCGCCTGCTCGTAGACCACCTTGGTCAGCAGGGAGGGCCGCACTGCGGCGAGCAGCGAGGCAGCCCTGGTCCGGCTCGTAGCGAGCTGGATCGGGTTGAGGATCTCCACCACGAGCACCTTGCGCGGGCCGGAGCCGAGGCTGGCGACCAGGTCCGGGGGAAGTGGTGCTCCGGGAACCAGCGCGTCCACCTTCGCCTGGAGGGCGAGCGCAGTGCGGCGCATCGCCTGCACCCGGCCCAGGAGGACAACGCAGCCGACGCTGACCAGCAGTGCCAGAACGAGGGCGATGACGGCGGTGACGGTGCTCATCCTGCTCCTAGCGCGTGGGGTCGTTCAGTTTCGCAGATGCAGGTACCTGGGCCGCGGGCCCCCCGACTTGGGCCGGGTCGGATTCCGGGGTCGGACTTCGGCTAGGAGGCCCGGCCGACCAGATGGGGTGCACCGGTCTTGGGGTTACTCAGTGAGAAGACAGCACCCCTACCGACGATGCTGGAACCGAACGCGACGGTTCCCGGCAGCAGGATCGGGGTCTTGAAGGCGACCTGGACGGTCACCTTGTCGTCCACCCTGTTCTCCAGGGTGGCCACGCACCGGGCCAGGCTCCACATCCCGTGGGCGATCTGACGGGGGAAGCCGAAGGCCTTGGCCGTCACGGCGTACAGGTGGATCGGATTGCGGTCGCCCGACACCGCGCCGTACCGGCGACCGAGGTCCCCAGGCAGTCTCCAGGTCAGCCCCGAAGGGGCAGCCTGCTCGATCTCCAGCCCGGCGGGCGCCGCCTTGTCGCCCTTGCCCCGGACCAGGAACGTGGAGCGCTCCTCCCAGACGACCTCGGCGGGCCCCTGGGAGGACGCTACGGCCACCTCGGTGCGCAGGTCGTAGACCCTGCCCTTGGCGTGGCCGCGCAGGTTCTCCGCCCACACCTTGACGTCCACGGCTTCGGTCGTGGAGATCGGACGATGCTGGGTGATGACGTTCTCCAGGTGCACAGTGCCGATGGCCGGGAAGGGGAACTTCGCATCAGTCATCAGCGCCATGTGCAGGGGGAAGGCAAGCATGTGCGGATAGGGCAGCGGAACGGTGTCCTTGATCGGGAAGCCGCACACCTCGGCGTAGGCGGCAACATGCGAGGCCTCGATCGCGACGCCCCGGCGGACCAGGACGAGGTCGGGCAGGTCGCCACCAGACCGCTTCAGCCCGGGGATCAGCGAGACGCCGGGGATCGCGGGCAAGGCTGCCTTGGCCAGGAAGCCCAGTGAGCTCGGTGCACCTTCCAGGACGCGGGTCTCGGTCACGTCAGGCACCCAGCATCATCTGGCCGCACACCCGGACCACGTTGCCGTTGACCGCGGTAGAGGCAGGGGAGGCGTACCACGCGATCGTCTCGGCGACGTCGACGGGCTGACCGCCCTGCTGCAGCGAGTTGAGTCGTCGGCCCACCTCGCGTGTCATGAACGGTACGGCGGCGGTCATCTTGGTCTCGATGAAGCCGGGGGCAACGGCGTTGATGGTGATGCCGTCCTTGAGGGAGTCGGCCAGAGAGTCGACGAACCCGATGACGCCGGCCTTCGACGCGGCGTAGTTGGTCTGGCCGAGGTTCCCCGCGATGCCGGCGATGGAAGCGACGCCGATGATGCGGCCGTTGGCGTTGATCGCGTCGACCTCGAGCAGCGCGGAAGTGATCCGCTCCGGTGCGGTGAGGTTGACCGAGATGGCGGAGGCGAAGGTGTCCTCCTTCATGTTGGCCAGCTTCTTGTCGCGGGTGATCCCGGCGTTGTGCACCACGATGTCGACCCCGCCCTTCTGCTTCACGTGCTGCGCGATGCGGGCGGGTGCGTCCTTGGCGGTGATGTCCAGGGTGAGCATGTCGCCGCCGAGCTCGTTCATCACGGTCTTCAGCTCGCTCGCCGCCTGGGGAACGTCGATGCCGAGGATGTTCGCACCGTCGCGGTGCAGCACTCGGGCGATCTGCTCGCCGATGCCGCGGCTGGCGCCGGTGACGATGGCGGTCTTACCGGCCAGGGGCTTGGCCCAGTCGATCGAGCCCTGGGACGGCTTCGCGCCGTGCGACCCGATCCGGATCACCTGCCCGGACACGTACGCCGACTTGGGCGAGAGCAGGAAGCCGAGGGTCGAGGCGATGCCGGTCTCGGCCTTGGGCGCGACGTACACCAGCTGGACGGTGCTGCCCCTGGTGACCTCCTTGCCCAGCGAACGGGTGAAGCCTTCCAGGGCGCGCTGAGCGACACGCTCGCCCGGGGTCTTGACCAGCTCGGGCTGCGTGCCGACCACCACCAGCCGGGCGCACGGCCCGAGGCTGCGCAGGACGGGGGTGAAGAACCTCTGCAGCTCGACGAGCTGGTCCGAGCCGGCGATGCCAGTGGCGTCGAAGACCAGGCCCTTGTACGACGCGCCTTCCGCGTGGCCGTCGACGTGCTTGATGCCGAGCTCGTCCAGGGAGCCGGCCAGAGCTGCGCCGAGGCGACCCTCCCCGCCGAGGAGCACGGTGCCTTCGACCAGTGGGTCACCCTCCTGGTAGCGGTCGAGCTCGACTGGGTTCGGCAAGCCGAGCTGCTTGGCCAGGAGCTGGCCGACAGGGGTGTGGATCAGGCTCGAGTAGCGGTCGCTCATGGCGGTTCTTCCTTGCTCTCTCAGCGGATGGTCTACAACTGGTCTAGGGAGGTCCCGGTCTGGGAACACTGACATGTGTAACTGATGTTGTAACTCTATGTCCACATTTCGTGATCTGGCCCTCAATGCGTTCCCATGGGGTGCGGGTTCTGGCAAGGATGGAACCAGCAGATCACGTGCAATCCAACGTAGTCCGTCCTCACAGGAGCTGGAACCCACATGCAGGCCAAGACCCGCCGCGTCGCCGTCATCGGCGGCAACCGCATCCCGTTCGCCCGGTCGAACAGCGTCTACGCCGACGCCTCCAACCAGGACATGCTGACTGCCGCCATCGACGGCCTGGTCACCCGCTTCGGTCTGGAGGGCGTGCAGGTCGACGAGGTCGTCGCCGGAGCGGTGCTCAAGCACTCGCGCGACTTCAACCTGACCCGGGAGTCGGTGCTCGGCTCCAAGCTGGCGCCCACCACCGCGGCGTACGACATCCAGCAGGCGTGCGACACCGGCATCCAGGCCGCCATCGCGGTCGCCAACAAGATCGCCCTGGGCCAGATCGAGGTCGGCATCGCGGGTGGCGCTGACACCACCTCCGACGCCCCCATCGCGGTCAACGAGCGGCTACGCAAGATCCTCCTCGAGGCGAACCGCGCCAAGAGCACCCAGGGTCGCCTCAAGGCGTTGGCCAAGATCCGGCCCCAGCACCTGGCGCCGGCGATCCCGCAGAACAGTGAGCCCCGGACCGGCCTGTCCATGGGCGAGTCGGCCGCGCTGACCGCGCTCGAGTGGAACGTCTCGCGTGAGGACCAGGACGTCCTGGCCGTCAACTCGCACCACCACCTGGCCGCCTCCTATGACCGCGGCTTCCAGGACGACCTGATCACTCCGTTCCGGGGGCTCGAGCGGGACCAGAATCTGCGGGGCGACTCCAGCCTGGAGAAGCTCGCCACCCTCAAGCCGGTCTTCGGTAAGGGTGAGGCCGCGACGATGACGGCCGCGAACTCCACGCCGCTGACCGATGGTGCGTCTGTCGTACTGCTCTGCTCGGAGGAGTACGCCGAAGCCAGGGGCTGGAAGCCGCTCGCCTACATCACCGAGTACGAGACCGCAGCCGTGGACTACGTGCATGGCGGCGAGGGCCTCCTGATGGCTCCGGCGTACGCGATGGCCCGGATGCTGCAGCGCTCAGGCGACTCGCTCCAGGACTTCGACTTCTACGAGATCCACGAGGCGTTCGCCTCGCAGGTGCTGGCCACCCTCGCCTTCTGGGAGGACGAGGTGGTGTGCAAGGAGCGCCTCGGACTCGACCAGCCGCTGGGCGCGGTCGACCGCTCCAAGCTCAACGTCAACGGGTCGTCGCTGGCAGCGGGTCACCCGTTCGCCGCGACCGGCGGCCGGATCATCGCCAACCTGGCGAAGCTGCTGGACGAGAAGGGCTCCGGAAGGGGCGTCATCTCCATCTGCGCTGCCGGCGGCCAGGGCGTCACCATGATCCTGGAGAAGTAGAGCCCTCACGCCGAGAGGTCAGTTCTTCTCTCCTGGCCTCTCGGCTCTCTTCTGAGGTCCGTGCCGGTCGAGTCAGTGGCGTACGCGGATCATGCTGACCGCCGCCCTGACCATCTGCTCGCGGACCAGCTCGGGGGCGATCCGCTGGACCTTGGGTACGCCGGGCGCCGCTTCATGCACCACGAGGCCGACTCGCGCCAGCTGGAGCGTGCCGAGGCCTGAGGCATAGAGCATGTTGGCGGTCAGGTCGTTGTTGGGGCTGTTGAAGACACCCGTGCTGTTCCCCTCCGCGACTACGGCCGACAGCCGCTTGAGGCAGGCCGACAGACTGCGACCGAGCTTGAGCATTGTGCCTTCGCTGACCTCGGCGAAGAGCTCTGCTCCGGACTTGCGCATCAGGGCTTGGGCACAGTCGACGAAGGCCGGGAACTCCATCCCGTAGTCGAAGAAGGTCCGGACCATCGCCTTGAGGCGTTCCTCGACGTCCGCAGCCTCCTCGTCGCACGCAGCGAGCCGCTGCTCAAGCTCGGTGAGGTAGTCGACCACAGTCAGCGCGAAGAGATCCTCCTTGCCGCTGAAGTGGCGGTAGATGATCGCGCGGTTGATCCCGACGGCCTTGGCCACGTCGTCGATCTGGGCGTCGCGAACCCCGCGTTCGTCGAAGAGCGAACGGGTCGCAGCCAGGATCTCCGCCTCGCGCTTGCGTCGTCGAGCCGCGGCAGCGACCCGCCGTCCGTCGTCCGGCCCGGTGCGGGTGGCCTGGGTGGTCATGGGCTCACTGTACGACTTGTGTGACACAGGGTTACAACAACTCGGCGCCGAACTGTCCTTCGGCAGACACAGGCGCCGATCGGCCCCGCGCCAGGCACCACCGGGACGCAGTTGGGGGGAGACTTGGGTGATGGCGGGCTCGCTGCTCGAACAGGTCCGGCGGATCGCTCTGGCCCTGCCGGGGGTGAGCGAACGGGACACTCACGGGGCGGTGGGCTTCTACGTCCTCGACCGGCCGCTCTGCTACCTCCATGACAACCACCGCGGAGACGGGCGGGTGTCGCTGTGGTTTCCGTCGTCGGAGTCCGTGCAGGAAGAGCTGGTGACCGCTGAGCCGGACCGGTTCTTCCGCCCGCAGCCCTCGGCCTCTGGCACGTTCTCGACTTGGTTGGGGGTCTTCATCGACGTCCCTGGGCCCGCTGTCGACTGGTCCGAGATCGGCCAGATCCTTCACCAGACCTACCGGAGCGTGGCGCCGCGCCGGCTCGTCGTGGAGCTGGATGCCAGGCACGTCGGTTGACCTGGTTGTCTCCACGGGCAGCTGGATGACGCTAGTAGGCCCATGCCGCACTCAGGATCGCGAGCAGAGCCCGGCACGCGGCGTGGCTCGTTCGAACCCTTGTCGCCCTCAGTGCGCGTCGTAGGACCGCACCGTCTCGATGGTGTCGGCCTCGGCAGCGGGCTTGTCGTCGCGGTAGCGCAGCACCCGGGCGAAGCGCAGCGCCAAGCCGCCTGGGTACCGACTGGAACGCTGAACGCCGTCGAAGGCGATCTCGACGACCTGCTCCGGCCGCAGGTGTACGACGTGCCCGCTGCGCCGCGCCTCCAGCGACAGGAACCTCTCGGTCTGCCAGGCGAGCATCTCGTCGGTCATGCCCTTGAACGTCTTCCCGAGCATCACAAAGCCGCCGGACGCGTCGCGGGCACCGAGGTGGATGTTGGACAGCCAGCCCTCGCGGCGTCCACTGCCCCACTCGACGGCCAGCACGACGAGGTCGAGGGTGTGGCGCGGCTTCACCTTGAGCCAGGCCGAGCCCCGCCGACCCGCGTCGTACGGCGAGGAGAGGTCCTTGACCACCACACCCTCATGGCCACCCGCCACCGTGTCGGTGAAGAACGAAGCAGCGATGGCGACGTCGTCGGTCACGAGTCGCGGCACGATCAGTGGCCCGGGGAGCAGCTGCGACAGCCGGGCGAACCGCTCCGTCGCCGGGGCGTCGATCAGGTCCTCGCCATCGGCGTGGAGTACGTCGAAGAAGAACGGGGTGACCGGCGCTGTCGTCCGCAGCGCCTGAACATCCGCGCTGCTGCCCGTCCGTGAGGCAGTCTCCTGGAACGGGCGTGGCCCTCCGTCGGGTCGCAGGGCAAGGGCCTCCCCGTCGAGGACCACGGTCGCGCACCGCAGCGCTCGGACCGACTCGACCACCTCGGGAAGTCGGTCGGTGATGTCGTCGAGACTCCTGGTGAAGACGGTGACCTCGTCTCCGTCCTTGTGCACCTGGATGCGAATGCCGTCGAGCTTGGCGTCGACGGCATAGGGCCCGCTGAGCTTGCTCGCCGCCTCCTCCATCGAGGTCGCCGGGGAGGCGAGCATCGGGCGGACCGGGCGACCCACCGCGAGCGAGAAGGCGAGCAGAGCGTCTTGACCGCCGGACAGAGCCGCGGCTGCGATCGGGCCCGACAGGGCGCTGAACATCGCAGCCCGCCTAACCGCGGAGGTGGGGACGTCGGCAGCCTTCGCGATCGCGTCGAGCAGCAGGGAGTCCAGGGCGCCCTGGCGGAGGTTCTCGAAGATCAAGGCCCGCAGGAAACGCTGCTCGTCACTGGTCGCGCGGGCGAAGAGCGCGCCCACGGCTGCCGCACGGTGCGCCTGCGATCCCGCCCCGGCCAGGCGGCTGATCTCCTCCAGCGCGGCGTCGACCTCGGCGACGGTCAGTGACGGGGTCACCGCCGGTGGCGGCAGCTCGGCCAACCCGCGCCACCCCAGGCCGGTACGACGCTGTCTCGGTGCGCCGGCGAGATAGGCGGCGACGACCTCCACCTCAGCAGGCTCGGCCGCCCGGAGTGCGTCGGCGATGGCCGCGGTCTTGGCCAGCCGCGAGCGGGTGGCCGCGACCTGGGAGGAGGTCCGCACCAGATCGGTCAGCAACATGCCCTCATCATGCTCGGCGGCACCGACGACTTACGCTCTGGTCATGCAGCAACGCGTCTGGCGACCGGACTGGCCGTGCCCGGTAGGACAGATCGCGGCGACCATGCGCCACGGAGGCGGCGACCCGACGTACCGGACCGACCCGGGTGGCGTCATCTGGCGAGGGCTGCGCACCCCGGTCGGTACGGCGACGCTGCGGATCACGCCCCGGCCGACCGACGCCGACGTCGTGGGGGAGGCCTGGGGAGACGGTGCCGACTGGGCACTGCAGCAGCTCCCGGCCATGCTTGGCGCGGAGGACGACCCGACCGGGTTCGAGGCTCACCACCATCAGCTCGTGGCCCAGCTCTGGCGTCGGCATCCGCACTGGCGCGTCCCCAAGTCAGGGCTGGTGATGGAGTCCCTCGTTCCGGCGGTCATCGAGCAGAAGGTGACGGGCAAGGAGGCCGCCTCGGGCTGGCGCAGGCTCGTCTATCGGTACGGTGAGCCCGCTCCCGGTCCGGGCGGGGAGCGCAACCTGCGGGTCATGCCGTCGCCCGAGACCTTGCGCGGCATCCCCTCCTGGGAGTGGCTCAAGCTCCACGTCGACCCGGCCCGTTCACGCACGGTCGTCACCGCCTCACGGTCGGCCGCCGCACTTGAGCGGACCGTCGGCCTCGCGGTCGACGAGGCCGACCGGCGGCTGCGGTCGCTGCCCGGAGTCGGCGTGTGGACCTCCGCGGAGGTCCGTTCGAGGGCACATGGTGATGCCGATGCGGTGAGCTTCGGGGACTACCACGTCGCCAAGGACGTCGGCTGGGCCCTCACTGGCGAGGCCGTGGACGATGCCGGGCTCGCCGTACTCCTCGAGCCCTTCCGACCGCACCGGCTCCGGGTTCAGGTGCTGGTTGGCATGGCGGGCCTGGGTCGGCCGCGCCGGGGGCCGCGGCTGTCGTTGCCCACCCACTATCCCGGTGGGCGTCTGGCCTGAGCAGTCGGATTCTGAGCCAGCGTCACATCCGTCCAGGGTGTGAAACAGATTAGTGTTACCGCCCGTAACTCTCGGCCTGCGCCATAGTTACATGTCCGATAGGCCTGTGACGCGCGTTACAGGAACGGGAAGGGAGTCTCGTGAGCGCAGAAACTGCGTCTCCCGCCGTTGGTCGGGTGAGTGCGGTTGCGACTGCCGGCAAGGACGTCTACCTGGACCTGAAGAGCCGGTTTGACGCCGGCATCACGACCAGCGGAAAGCTCGTCGTGCTCGCGGTCGAGTCCGTCAGGCACATGGTCGCCGACATCTTCGCGCGGCGCTTCTCCTGGTCGGAGTTCCTGCTCCAGGCCTGGTTCATGACCCAGGTCTCGCTGCTGCCCACGATCCTGGTGGCCATCCCGTTCGGCGTGATCACCTCCGTCCAGATCGGTGCGGTCGCGAACTCGATCGGCGCCACCTCGTTCAGTGGTGCGGTCAACGGCATCGGGGTGCTGCGTCAGGCGGCGCCGCTGGTGACCTCACTGATCATCGCGGGTGCCGTGGGTTCGGCGATCTGCTCCGACCTCGGGGCGCGCAACGTGCGCGAGGAGATCGACGCGATGAAGGTGATGGGGATCAACCCCATCCAGCGGCTGGTGGCACCACGCATCGCGGCCACGATCGTGGTGGCGCTCTTCCTCAACGTGGTGGTGGCGATCACCGCCATGGCCACCGGCTTCATGATGAACGTCGGCCAGGGGACCATCAGCTCGGGCTCGTACCTGGGCTCCTTCGTGGCCTTCAGCCAGACCTCCGACCTGTGGCTCGCCGAGTTCAAGGCTGTGCTCTTCGGGTTCATCGCCACGATCGTCGCGGCCCACAAGGGCCTGACCGCGTCGGGCGGGCCCAAAGGCGTGGCCGACGCGGTCAACCAAGCCGTCGTTCTCAGCGTGATCCTGCTGGCCTTCGTCAACGTCGCGCTCACCCAGGCCTACATCATGCTCGTCCCGCAGGATCTCGTCTGATGACCGCGCAGGCAGAGGTTGACGTCCAGGTATCCAGCCGTCCCGGCTCCGCGGTCAGCGACGCGATCGTCGGACTCGTCGACTGGACCCTGACGCTGCTGGCGTCGTTCGGGTCGTTCGCGTCGTTCTCCGCAGCCGCGGTCGGGGCGATCCCGTCGACCATCAAGCGCTACCGCAACGAGTGTCTCCGCCAGCTCTCCGACATCGCCTGGGGCACGGGGGCGCTGATCGTCGGCGGCGGCACCATCGGGGTCATGGTCCTGCTGGCGATCTCGGTCGGTACCTCGCTCGGTATCGAGGGCTTCAACGGCCTCGAGCTCGTCGGCCTCTCACCGCTGGTCGGCTTCATCTCCGCCACCGCCAACACCCGAGAGCTCGGCCCGCTGGTCGCCGCGCTTGCCCTGGCTTCGCAGGTCGGCTGCCGTTTCACCGCCCAGATCGGCTCGATGAAGATCCACGAGGAGGTCGACGCCCTGGAGGTGATGGCGGTCCCGCCGATGAAGTACCTGGTCAGCACCCGGATCGTCGCCACCATGGTCGCGATCGTTCCGCTCTACCTGGTGGGCCTGATCGGTTCCTACATCGCCTCCCAGCTGACCGTGGTCGCGCTCTTCCACCAGTCTCCCGGGCAGTTCGACCACTACTTCTCGACGTTCATCCAAGGTCGGGATGTCTTCTACTCGCTGATCAAGGTGGTGATCTTCGGCCTCGTCGTAGCGCTGATCCACACCTGGTACGGGTTCCGGGTCGGCGGCGGCCCGCAGGCCGTGGGTGAGGCGACGGGGAAAGCAATCCGGGCCAGCATCGTCTCGGTCGTCGTCCTCGACATGGTCATGACGATCGTGATGTGGGGCGGAGACCCGGGATTCAGGATATCGGGCTGACCATGGGCATCTTCAACGCGAAGGCTCCGCGAAAAGAGCAGACCCGCCGCGATCTGGCGCTCAGGGGGCTGGTCGGCCTCGGCTTCGTCGCCCTCGTCCTGGTGCTGCTGACCATGAACGCGCGAGGAGCCTTCTCCGGCGCACCTCGCGTCACGGCTGAGCTGGACAACGTGGGGGCCTCGATCTACACAGGTGCCGACGTCAAGGTCAAGGGCGTGATCGTCGGCCGGGTCACCGGGTTCGAAGCTCGCGAGGGCGGCGCCAACCTGGAGCTCACCCTGCAGGAACATCAGCTGAAGGGCATCCCGAAGAACGTGGTCGCGCGGGTGCTCCCTGCCACGGTCTTCGGTACGTCGTTCGTCGATCTGACAGTGCACGGGCCGGCGACGCCAGCGCGGCTCCGGTCCGGTGACGTGGTCCGGCAGGACAAGACCCAGGAGACTCTCGAGTTCCAGCAGGCGCTCGACGACATCGACGGCCTGGTCAAGGCGCTCGGGCCCGCAGAGCTGAACACCGCCCTGAGCGCGATCGCCCAGGCACTCGACGGGCGCGGGGAGCAGCTCGGCAAGACCATCGACCTGGCCAACAGCCTGGTCGCCCGGGCCCAGAACCAGATGCCGACGATCCGACGGGACCTCTCGCTGTTCGCCACCAATATGGAGATCGTGCGGCGCAACGCTCCCGAGCTGCTCCAGGCGATCTCCGACGGCCTCGTGGTCGCCAGGACGGTCGTCGAGCAGCAGGGACAGATCACCGCGCTCCTGACCGGCGGCATGGCGCTGGCCAAGGATGCCGAGCAGTTCATCGACCAGCGAGGAGCCGCCTTGGTGAGGGCGATCAAGCAGGCCCAGGACGTCGTCGACGCGACGTACGACAACCGGCAGTCCGGCATCGTCGCGGCCTTCGACGCGAACACGCTCGTCTCCAACCGGCTGCCGACTGCGATCCATGACGGCCAGGTCTACATCGAGGGCGGCGGCCGCCAGTCGGTACCGCCGTACTACACCGCCAAGGACTGCCCGACCTACGGCTCACTGCGCGGAAGCTGCTAGGGGGCACGGGATGGTCAGAAGGCTCAGGATCACCGCGGCGAAGTTCGGCATCTTCGGCGTCGTCTCACTGATGGCGTTCATGCTGATCTACAACACGATGCAGGACAGCGTGAACGGAGACGTAGTCGAGTACGACGCCGTCTTCAGTGATGTGAGCGGCCTACGGGTCGGTGACAACCTTCGGGTGGCCGGGGTCCAGGTCGGCAAGGTCAAGAGCATCGAGGTCAAGGACCGGCAGGCCATGGTCGGCTTCTCGCTGCTCAAGAAGCAACCGCTGCTCGATACGACGCGGCTGGTGATGCGCTACCAGAACCTGCTCGGCCAGCGGTACCTCTCCCTGGTCCAGGGACCGAAGCGCGGTGTCGTTGTTCCTGCTGGGTCGACGGTCCCGATCACGCGGACGGACCCGGGCTTCGACCTCACCGCGCTCCTGAACGGCTTCCGTCCCCTGTTCGCCGTCCTCAAGCCCGAGGACGTCAACCAGCTTGCTCGCACCATCGTCCGGGTCCTGCAGGGCGAGGGCGGGACGGTCGCCCAGCTGCTCGCCGAGACGACGAAGCTGACGAACTTCCTTGCCGACCGCGACGAGGTCTTCGGTCAGGTCGTCACCAACCTGACGCCGGTACTGGAGAACCTCAACGGGCAAGGCGACGCGATCAACACCACGGTGGACGAGCTCAACCGCCTGATGGCGGGCCTGGCCAGACAGCGAGGGACCATCGGCGCGTCCATCGAGCAGATCTCGCAGCTGATCAACCAGACCGCGGACTTCCTGGTTGAGGCACGTACGCCGTCCATCCGGTTGATCCGCAGCCTCCGGGCGACGACCGGAATGTTCGTCGCCAACCTCGACGCCGTCCGAGGTGCGGTCCAGGGCTTCCCGCAGATCGTGGCGGCGTTGGGTCGAGTCACGTCGTACCAGAACTCGGTCAACGTCTACATCTGCAAGACGCGGCTGAGGGCCTCGGGCGTGAACATCGACTCTCCTGCTGGCGATAGCCCCTACTCGAAGGTGTGCGGAGGATGAAGGGGATCGTCAACCGGGACCCGTACAAGATCGGTCTGGTCGCCGTCGGCGTGGCCGCGCTGGTCTCCGTCTTCGTCGTGGTGATCAGTGCGGTGTCCTTCGGCACCAGGACGTACACGGCGCACCTGGAGCACACGGCCGGTCTCCGGGTGGGCGAGGACGTCCAGGTGGCGGGCGTGCACGTCGGTGAGGTGACCGGCATCGCCTTGGACGGGAACGACGTTCTGGTCAGCTTCAGGGTGACCAAGAGCATGGAGCTTGGCAGGGACACCACGGCCGAGGTCAAGGTGGCGACCCTGCTCGGCACGCACTACCTCGCGGTCGATCCGCAGGGCGAGGGCACTCTCTCCGGGAACTCGATCCCGCTTGCGCAGACCGATGTGCCCTACAACTTGCAGGACGTCATCGACAGGGGAACCAAGGCTCTGACCGATCTCGACCCTGCGCTTCTGGCCAAGGCACTGACCACCATGAGCCAGACCGCCGAGGCGACGCAGGAAGAGTTCGGGCCCGCACTGAAGGGGATCGCCCGCGTCTCCGAGGTGATCGCCACGCGCAGTGGCCAGGCCGGGGACCTGCTCGCGGCCGCTCGCGCAGTCTCCGACCAGCTGTCGGACAGCAGCACCGACATCCTTCAGCTGATGAGGACGACTACCGCCGTTCTCGACGAAATCCAGACCCGTCGGGCGGCGATCCACTCCCTGTTGGTCAAGACCTCGGCTCTGGCGGATGCGCTGAGCTCCATCGTGACGACAACCCGGGGGGACCTCGACGTCGCGCTCAAGAACACCCGGACCGTGCTGCGGATGCTCAAGGGCCAGGACAAGACCCTGCGCGACGCCCTGGCGGTGATGGCTCCCTCAGCTCGCTATCTCGCCAACGCGACCGGCGGGGGGCCCTGGATCGACGCGACGACCGACTCGCTGGCCCCCGACGGCATGGTCTGCAAGGGACAGGGGACCTGCTGATGAGCGTCGGCAAGGTGAGGAGACTGACCGGGTTCGCGGTGGCAGTAGCGATGCTGCTCGGCCCGCTGAGTGGGTGCGGACTGCTGGGCGGCGGATCGTTGGAGATCTCGGCCGTCTTCAAGGACAGCGCGGGCCTCTTCGTTGGCAACGACGTGGGCATCCTCGGGGTCCGGGTCGGCAAAGTGACCAAGATCGAGCCGCAGGGCGCGGGCGTCAAGGTCAGCATGGTGGTCAGTGAGGACGACGTGAAGGTCCCAGCCGGCGCGCGGGCCCTGATCGTCTCTCGCTCGGTTGCGACAGATCGGTACATCGAGCTGACCCCGACGTACACCACCGGTGCGCAGATGCAGTCAGGGGCGACGATCCCGCTGGAGCGCACCGAGACGCCGGTCGACTTCGACCAGGTGCTCACCGCGCTGAACGAGTTCAGCGTCGGCATCGCGGGCTCGAAGGGCACCGCCGAGGCTGTCAGACGCTTCCTCAAGATCAGCGCGAAGACCTTCGGCCCGCACGGTCAGGACATGAACCGCGCCATCACCAGCCTCGGGGACGCGGTCAACGGGATCTCTGAGCAACGGGAGGACATCGTCGGGACGATGTCCTCGCTGGACGAGCTGGCCACCGAGCTGGTGCAGAACCGCGCGGTCGTGCAGAGCTTCCTCGACTCGGTGGCTGCAACGACCGCGCTGCTGGCTTCCGAGCGAGCCAACTTCCGCCGGGCATTGGTCAAGCTCAGCAGGACCGTCGAGGTCGTGGCGACGTTCGCCCAGGAGAACAAGGCGAAGCTCAAGGGCACCGTGGCCGATGTGGCCGACGTCTCGGACATCCTCCTGGCTCGCAGGAAGCAGGTGGAGGAGTTCATCGAGCTCATGCCTCTGGTGGCGCAGAACCTGGTCAGGATCAGGGTTCCCAGCGGTGTCCTGATCAGGGCCCCGCTGGCGGACATCCTCGGCGGGGACTCACTCAACGCGCTCTGCAAGCAGCTGCCGGTCGACGTGTGCCAGTTCGTCGGCGTGGATCCGACCGGCCCACTGGTCGACCTCATCGAGCAGCTGATCGGACCGGGGGGCAGCCAGCCGTGATGAGACTTCCAGCCTTCGCTGTGACCCTTGCGCTGCTCGCCTCAGCCCTGCTCACCGGCTGTGGCCCTGACGCAAGCGACCTTCCTCTCCCCGGAACGAACGTTCCCGGTAAGAGCTTCCAGCTGACCGCGGAGTTCGAGGACGCCCTCAACCTGGCAGTCGGCGCGAAGGTCAAGGTCAACGGCATCGACGTGGGACGGGTCAAGGAGGTCACGACGGCCGACTTCCATGCTGTGGCCGTGCTGCGCGTCAAGCAGGATGCCAACATCCACCGAGGTGCGACGGCTCGGCTGCGTTACAACACACCGCTCGGTGAGCTCTTCGTCGACATCCAGTCGCCTCCGACGGGGGTCGTCCTGAAGGAGGGCGACGCGATGATGCCGCCGTCGACCTCTACGGCGCCGACGGTGGAGGACGCCCTGGCCTCCGCCTCGCTGCTGATCAACGGCGGGGGGCTTGAGCAGCTGCAGACCATCACCGAGGAGCTGCAGACCGCTGCCGGGGACCGAGGTCCGACCATTCGCCAGCTCCTGGGCCGGACGACGACCTTCCTGTCCGAGGCGAACTCGACCACTGCGGAGATCGACCGTGCGCTGGTCGCCCTGGCCGGCGCCTCCAAGGTTCTTCATGACCGGGAGGACGTCATCAACCGGGCGGTCCAGGAGATCGCCCCGGCAGCGAAGGTGCTGCGACAGAACACCGACCAGATGGTCGCCCTGCTCGAGCAGCTGGTCAGGCTCGCCAGGAAAGCCAACTCACTGGTGGGCGCCTCCCGAGAGGACCTGCTCAGCACGATCGGCCAGCTGGGTCCGATTCTCGACTCCTTCTACTCCCTTCGAGCCCGTTTCGGCTCAGGGCTCCGGGCGCTGCGCAGGGCGAGCATCGCCGTGCGGGGGGTGATTCCGGGTGACTGGGGTCCGGTGCTCCTCTCGGTCGACCTCGGCGAGAGCCTGCCGGGACCCGGCGATGGCGGAGGCAACCCGCCGGGTGGGCCGCCTGGCCAGCCACCCGGTCTGCCGCCGATCGAGCTTCCTCAGCTCCCAGGTCTCCCCCCGATCCCGCCGCTGCTCCCGGGCATTCTCGGGCGTTCCACACCGGGCGCCGTACTGGGGGTGGCGCGATGAAGAAGCCCTTCCGCGTCAGGCTGAGGCAGGTCCTGAGCAACCGCCTGTACCTGAGCCTGGTCGGGGTGATTGCCGTGTTCTGCCTTGCGGTCTCGTACCTGATCAGCCAGACGCTGGACACGCCGCTGCTCAACCGGCCCGACAAGGTCGTGGTGGCGATGCCCTCGACCGGGTCGCTGTTCGAAGGCTCCGCCGTGACCTACCGGGGAGTGAAGATCGGGAAGGTCACCGACATCCGGTTGACCTCCGCCGGGACCGTCGAGGCCGTCGCGACCATCACCAGCCCGGTTCGGATCCCTGCGGACTCCGCGGTCAAGGTCCGAGGTCTGTCGCCGGTGGGGGAGCAGTACCTGGACTTCCAGCCTTCCGACGACCGCGGGCCCTACCTGGGGAACGGCAGCCGGGTGACGGCGACCGTCACCGACCTGCCTCGGACTCTGGCCTCAACGGTGATCAACGTCAACAAGCTGCTCGACCAGCTCGACAAGCGGGATTTGCGTACCACGCTCAAGGGCATCGGAGCCGCCCTGGACGGCACCGGTGACGACATCGGAAGGCTTGCGGATCAGGGCTACGCCCTCCTGCAGACCCTGGACCAGAACTGGCCGACGGTTCGCCGGCTGCTGCGCAACGGCGGGACCCTGCTCGAGCTTGGTGCGGCCAACGCCGAGAACATCCGGACGATCGCCCGGTCGAGCGCCCAGGTCGCTGCTTTCCTGCGAGAGTTCGACCCCACGCTCAGGCGCCTGCTCGAGCTCGGTCCGGGCCAGTTCAAGCAGGTGAGTGCGGTGATCGCTGCCGTGGACGAGGTGATCCCGAAGTTCCTTGACCGGACGATCAGGGTGACCAACATCCTGGTGGCCCGCGACCCGCACTTCCGAGAGCTGCTCCGTGCGTACCCGCTCGGCATCGCCTCCCTGGCAGGGGCCGTCTACAACGGCGCCGTTCGCGGTCAGTACATCTTCCAGCAGGACTACCAGTGTGAGTACGCCGGCGTTCGCAAGCACAAGCCGACCGACCTCACTACCTACCCGGTCTACCCTCACGGCCAGTGCGACGCACCGAGCAACCGGGTCGTGCGAGGAGCCAAGCACGCCCCCGGCCCGACTCGATGAGCGATCTGGACGACAGTCTGGAGGCGGAGCCTGGAGCGCGCCCCACCAGCCGGCGACCGTTGCTCGCACCGCTGGGGCTCGTGCTGGGCCTCGTCCTGGCGACGGGGCTTCTCGGCTGGCAGCTCCAGACCAAGCACCGTCTCGCGGAGGCCGCGCCGGAGGCGGAGCTGGCCGGTCGGGCTGTCGTGAGCCACATGATGACCTACGACCACGCCACCTTGGACGAGGACTTCGCCTGGGTCGCCCGGGACGGCACGCGCCTGTTCGCACAGACCTTCCAGGGGACCGTGGATGACGTGCGAGAGCTGGCGATAGCGACCTCGGCGCACTCCGAGGTAGAGATCCGGGGCTCCGGGGTGCACCTGGAGGACGACCACCACGCCACCGTGCTGGTAGCAGCGGACCAGACGATCACCGAGCCGGCGAGGGCGGGCGACCAGCTTCAGCGGTGGCGGATCAGCCTGACGCTGGTCAAGGAGAACGGCCGCTGGCTTGTCGACGCGATCGAGCTTCTCTGACTGGTCTGGCGCAGATGTCCGACGCGCCAGGTTCGTCGCGGGCCGACCCGTCCGGGTGATGAGCAGCGCCCGGGTCTGTTCCGCTGGCTCGGTAGCTCCAGACGGGGCGGCACGGTCACAGCAACGGTCGCAGCGGCGCCAGGAGGAGCTCGGTGAACTTCTTGTGGATCCCCCGAGAGGCCCACTCCGCGCCGGTCAGCTCCACGGCGTTCCCGCAGTCGGTGGTGAAGATGCGCTCCATCTCATCGGCGAAGCCTGCGTCGATGAGCTCGACGTTGATCTCGTAGTTGCCGCTCATCGACATCCGGTCGAGGTTGGCCGTGCCGACCGTGGACCACTGGCCGTCGATCGTGGCGGTCTTGGCGTGCACCATGGCGTCCTGGAAGAGGAAGATGCGTACGCCGGCGCCGAGCAGCTCGCCGTAGTAGCCGCGCGAGAGCCAGTCGACCACCACGTGGTTGGACGTGGCGGGCACCAGGATCCGCACGTCGACGCCGCGCCGAGCCGCCGAGACCAAGGCCCCGATGAAGTCGGAGTCGGGGATGAAGTAGGCGGAGGTGATCCAGATGTTGCGGGTGGCCCGGTTGATCGCCTCCAGGTACATCGCCCGGATCGGGAACATCCACAGGCGGGGCACGTTGCGGTGCAACCGGATCCGAGGCTCCCAGTCCGAGGGGGTCTCCAACAGCAGAGGGCCGCCGTGGGCGGTACGACGGTGCAGGTTCCAGAAGTCGGCGAAGCTGCGCTTGAGGTCCCAGACGCCCTGCCCGGTGACCCGCACGTGCGTGTCGCGCCACTCCGTGGCGTACGCCGAGCCGATGTTGTACCCGCCGACGAAGCCGACCGCGTCGTCGACGACCAGGATCTTGCGGTGGTCGCGGCCGTACCGCCGCAGGTCGAAGAAGCGCCACCCAGCGGCGTAGAGCGGGTACTCGAGCACCTTCATCCGAGGTCCGAAGCGTTTGAACCGAGGGCTCACGACCAGGTTCGCGAAACCGTCGTAGATGGCGTAGACGTCCACGCCACGTGCCGCCGCGTCGGTCAGCGCCTGCTTGAACCGCTCGCCGACCTCGTCGCCCTTCCAGATGTAGGTCTCGAAGAGGATCTGGCTCTGGGACCCCTCGATCGCATCCAGCATGTCGGCGTACAGGTCCTCGCCGTAGGTGTAGCTGGTCACTGTGCCCTCACCGACCGATACCTCGGTCGGAGGAGTCACCGGGAACGGTTTGGGCTTCTTGCCCCGCCGCCGATAGGAGTCCACCAGGGTCAGAGTCAGCGCCACCAGCAGCTGGAGACCGAAGATCCGGAGAAGGATACGGCGCAGCGTGCTGCTGATACGCGTTCGCGCCGTGTGGGTACTCACGAGGGGCAATCTATCCAGTGACTCCCTCACGCGGGGACGCCAGACCCTGGGGCGGTAGAAGTGTCGGCGAAGCCGTCTAGGCTCGATGCATGAGGCCAGTGACCGATCTCGCCCGCCGGATCGCGCCGTTCGAGGTCATATCGGACTACCAGCCGGCAGGGGACCAGCCCACGGCGATCAAGGACATCACTGCGCGCATCAACGCCGGCGAGCCCGACATCGTGCTGCTCGGCGCGACCGGCACCGGCAAGACCGCCACCGTGGCGTGGGCCGTCGAGCAGCTCCAGCGGCCGACCCTGGTCATCCAGCCGAACAAGACCCTGGCCGCCCAGTTCGCCAACGAGCTTCGCCAACTGCTGCCCAACAACGCCGTGGAGTACTTCGTCTCGTACTACGACTACTACCAACCCGAGGCGTACATCCCCCAGACCGACACCTACATCGAGAAGGACTCGTCGATCAACGACGAGGTCGAGCGGTTGCGGCACTCGGCGACCAACTCCCTGCTCACCCGCCGCGACGCCATCGTCGTGGCCTCGGTCTCCTGTATCTACGGGCTGGGGACCCCACA
Source organism: uncultured Actinomycetota bacterium (assembly GCA_963769585.1). GTDB lineage: Bacteria > Actinomycetota > Actinomycetes > Propionibacteriales > Nocardioidaceae > SSC3. The sequence continues at coordinate 1,563,530 of CAVYMJ010000006.1, read as the reverse complement.
GGAGTACGTCGACCGGATGGTCCGGTTGCGCGTGGGCGGCGAGCACGACCGCGACCAGCTCCTGCGGCGGCTTGTCGAGATCCAGTACACCCGCAACGACCTGGCGTTCAGCCGAGGCACCTTCCGGGTCCGGGGCGACACCCTGGAGGTCTTCCCGGTATACGAGGAGCACGCGGTCAGGATCGAGTTCTTCGGGGACGAGATCGAGAGACTGATGACGCTCCACCCGCTGACCGGGGAGGTGGTGACCGAGGATCAGGAGCTCTACATCTTCCCGGCCACCCACTACGTCGCCGGACCGGAGCGGATGGAGCGAGCCATCGCGGGGATCGAGCGTGAGCTGGAGGAGCAGATTGCGCTCTTCGAGCGGCAGGGCAAGCTGCTGGAGGCCCAGCGGCTCCGGATGCGCACGTCCTACGACGTCGAGATGATGAGACAGGTGGGCTCGTGCTCAGGCATCGAGAACTACTCGATGCACATCGACGGCCGCGAGCGCGGATCGGCACCGAACTGCCTGCTCGACTACTTCCCCGAGGACTTCCTCCTCGTGGTGGACGAGTCCCACGTGACGGTCCCCCAGATCGGTGGGATGTACGAAGGCGACATGTCCCGCAAGCGCAACCTGGTCGACCATGGCTTTCGTCTGCCCAGCGCCATGGACAACCGGCCGCTGCGCTGGGAGGAGTTCCTCGACCGGATCGGCCAGACGATCTACCTGTCGGCCACGCCGGGTCCCTACGAGCTGGACAAGATCGGCGGAGTCGATCGCGCGGTGGAGCAGATCATCCGTCCCACCGGGTTGGTCGACCCCGAGGTGCTGGTGCGCCAGACCAAGGGACAGATCGATGACCTGATCCACGAGATCCGGCTGCGAGCCGACCGCAACGAGCGCGTCCTGGTCACCACGTTGACCAAGAAGATGGCCGAGGACCTGACCGACTACCTGCTCGAGGCAGGGATCCGTACGCAGTACCTGCACAGCGAGGTCGACACCCTGCGCCGGATCGAGCTGTTGCGCGAGCTTCGGCTCGGCGAGTTCGACGTACTGGTCGGGATCAACCTGCTGCGTGAGGGGCTCGACCTGCCGGAGGTCTCCCTCGTGGCAATCCTGGATGCCGACAAGGAGGGCTTCCTGCGTTCGGACAAGTCGCTGATCCAGACGATCGGCCGCGCGGCCCGCAACGTCTCCGGCCAGGTCGTGATGTACGCCGACAAGGTCACCGCGTCGATGGAGTCCGCGATCGACGAGACCAATCGGCGCCGAGCCAAGCAGGTCGCCTACAACGAGGCTATGGGCGTCGACCCGCAGCCACTGCGGAAGAAGATCGCCGACATCACCGAGATGCTCGCCCGGGAGGACGAGACCACCGAGGCGCTGCTCAGCACCCTGTCGAAGGCCGACGGCAAGAAGAGGTCGCCCACGCCGCGGCTTCGCTCCACCGACTCGATGCCCGATCTGGCCGGCCTGCCGTCGACCGATCTGGCCGATCTGGTTCAGCAGCTCACCGAGCAGATGCATCATGCTGCGGCCGAGCTCCAGTTCGAGGTGGCCGCGCGGCTCCGGGACGAGATCTCCGAGCTCAAGAAGGAGCTCCGCCAGATGATGGAGGCAGGCGCCAGGTGAGGCCGCTGGAGCTCCACGACTACGCCTTGGCCAAGCCCGGTGCCTGGCCTGATCGGCCATGGGACGGAGACCGTGTCGCGAAGGTCCACGAGAAGATCTTCGCCTTCCTCGGGCAGGACGTGGTCGGGGTGAAGTCTGGCGCCAGCCGGGAGGAGGCCGACGAGTGGCTCCTGCGCTACCCCGACGACGCCGCTGTGATGGCCTACGTCGGCCGGTCGGGGTGGAACAACCTGCGGATCGAGGGGTCGATCCCGAGCGAGGAGCTCCGAGCCGCGGTCGACGAGTCCTACGAGCTGGTCGTCTCCAGGCTGCCCAAGAGGCATCGGCCGCAGGGGTGGGACGCATGACAGCCAGACAGGTGCAGGTGACGTTCGACTGCGGTGACCCGGCCGCACTCAGCGTGTTCTGGGCAGAGGTCCTCGGGTATGCCGAAGAGACCCCTCCGGCGCCGTATGCGTCGTGGGAGGAGGCCCTGGGGGCCTGGGGGGTGCCCGAGCAGAACCGCAACGACTACTCGGCGGTGAGCGACCCCGCCCAGGTCGGGCCGCGCCTCTTCTTCCAGAAGGTGCCCGAGGGGAAGACAGCGAAAAACCGCCTCCATCTCGACGTACGGGTCGCCCCGGGAGCCGAGGGTGACGAGCGGATGACCGCTCTGGAGCAGGAGGCCGATCGGCTGACGGCCCTGGGAGCAACCCGAGTCCAGCGGCACGAGCCCGGGGGTGTCGGCGCTGGGCACATCATCATGCAGGACCCCGAAGGGAACGAGTTCTGCCTGGACTGAGCCGGCCGGTTTTGGCAACCGCCGAACGTCTGGGAGACTGTCCGGGTTGGAGGGGAGTATTCCTTCGCAGCGGTGTCGTCATCACGGGTCCTTGGGCCCCGGTGCCGTTGGCCCGGCCCGTCAAGGTCCGGGTGGGAGAGACCTCCGGAGAATTCCCGCGTGCCTGGGACGCCCCAGGCCCTCGATGATCCGGAGGATCAAGAACCATGGATGTTCAACCCTGGCTGTGGTGGGTCACGATCGGCATTGCCGTCGCGGTGCTCACCGTCGACGTCTTCATCATCGGCAGACGCCCGCACGAGCCCTCTCGCCGCGAGGTCACCGTTGCGCTCAGCATCTACATCAGCCTGGCGATCGCCTTCGGGATCGCGGTCTGGGTGACCGCGGGTCACCGCTACGGGACCGAGTTCTTCGCTGGCTGGTTGACGGAGTACTCGCTCTCTGTCGACAACCTCTTCATCTTCATCATCATCCTGAGCCGCTTCGGAGTGCCCCGGCAGTACCAGCAGACGGCCCTGTTGGTCGGCATCGTCCTGGCGCTTGTGTTCCGTGGCATCTTCATCGCGCTGGGCGCCGCCGCGATCAGCAACTTCAGCTGGGTCTTCTACCTCTTCGGAGCCTTCCTCGTCTGGACGGGCGCCAAGCTCGCCAAGGAGGGGCCTGCGGACGAGGATGAGTACGTCGAGGGGCGCCTGACCAGGCTGGCCCGGCGCTTCCTGCCGTCCACCCCTGACTACCACGGCGCTCGGCTGTGGGTGAGAGTGAACGGCAAGCGGCTGTTCACCCCGATGTTGATCGTGATGATTGCGCTCGGCTCCACGGACCTGCTTTTCGCCCTCGACTCGATCCCGGCCATCTACGGGCTGACCGAGGAGCCCTACCTCGTCCTCACCGCCAACATCTTCGCCCTCATGGGCCTGCGACAGCTGTACTTCCTGATCGGTGGGCTGCTGGAGCGGCTGGTCTTCCTCTCCTACGGCCTGGCGTTCCTGCTCGGCTTCATCGGCTTGAAGCTGATCCTCCACGCCATGCACGACAACGAGCTGCCCTTCATCAACGGCGGTGAGCACATCACCTGGGCGCCGGAGATCTCGATCTTCTGGTCGCTGGGAGTCATCCTGGCCACGCTTGTGGTGACCACGGTGGCGAGCCTGGCCGTCTCGCGCGGCGAGACGCCCGAGGAGCTCGACGCTCGTACCGGGCCCCGCGGTCACTGACCCCGAGAGCCCCGCTTCAGGCCATCGGCTGTGGCATGGTGGCGTGACTCACAAGGTGCGCGTTTCGTTGTAGTCCACGAGTCGGCTCCGGGGGCGGCGCATTGCATCCCAAACGAGAACACGTTCTAATATGTGAGCGCGGTCACCTCTGTGGCCCTGGAGCGACGAGGGAGGTGAGTGGTGGCACTGACTGTCGCCTCCGTGTTCCGGGGGCCCGGTGAGATCGCCGTGATGGTGGTCGAAGTCAGCCGGCGCATGTTCAAGCGTCCGTTCCAGTGGGCGGAGTTCGCAGAGCAGGCCTGGTTCATCACGAGCGTCACCTTGATGCCCACCATCCTGGTCTCGATCCCGTTCGGGGCCGTCATCTCGCTTCAGGTCGGTAACCTCACCGGTCAGCTCGGCGCCCAGTCCTTCGCCGGCGCCACCGCGGTACTTGCCGTGGTCCGTGAGGCCGCCCCGATCGCCGCAGCGCTCATCATCGCGGGAGCAGCCGGCTCGGCCATCTGCTCCGACCTGGGGGCACGAAAGATCCGCGAAGAGATCGACGCCATGGAGGTCCTGGGCGTCGACCCGCTGTACCGGCTGGTGGTGCCACGCGTCCTGGCCGCCATGTTCGTCTCGTTCATGATCATCGGCATCGTGATGACCGCAGGCATCGCCGGTGGCTACTTCTTCACCGTGGTGGTACAGGGCGGTTCAGCAGGTGCCTTCCTGGCCAACTTCACCGCACTCTCGAGTCTCGGCGACCTGATCATCGGCATGGTCAAGGCAGTGATCTTCGGCTGGCTCGCCGCGATCGTCGGCTCCTACAAGGGCCTGACTGCGGGCGGTGGCCCGAGCGGGGTCGGCCGAGCAGTGAACGAAGCCGTGATCATCGCCTTCATGCTGCTGTTCTTCCTGAACGCGCTGATGACAGCCGTCTACTTCCAAGTCGTCCCACAGCCGGGGTTGTGATGGCTACCCTCCAGTCGATCGGGTTCGACGTCATCAAGGCCCGACGCAAGCAGTTCGAGACGTACGGCGACCAGCTGATCTTCTACGTCAAGGCGCTGGCCTGGACGCCACGCGCCATCCGGCGTTACAAGCGCGAGATCCTCAACACCCTGGCCGAGGTCGCCTTCGGCGCCGGTGCCCTCACCATGATCGCCGGCACGGTCGGAGTCATCGCCTTCCTGTCGTTCTTCGCCGGTACCGAGGTCGGCATGCAGGGCTACGCCTCGCTGAGCCAGATCGGCGTCTCGAAGTTCACCGCGTTCATCTCCGCCTACTTCAACACCCGAGAGGTGGCTCCGCTGGTCGCAGCGATCGCCTTGGCAGCCACCGTGGGCTGCGGCTACACCGCGCGCTTGGGCGCGATGCGGATCAGCGAGGAGATCGACGCGCTCGAGGTGATGGCGGTGCCGTCCCTGCCGTTCCTGGTCACCACCCGGATGATCGCCGCCTTCCTCGCGGTGATTCCGCTCTACATCGTGGCGCTCTTCGCGTCGTACCTGTCTCCGCGCCTGATCACCACGATGATCTACGGCCAGTCCGCAGGTACCTATGACCACTACTTCCTGGTCTTCCTGCCACCCATCGACATGGTCTACAGCTTCCTGAAGCTCATCTTCCTGGCTGTGGCGGTCATCCTGATCCACTGCTACTACGGCTACAGCGCCAGCGGCGGACCGGCCGGGGTCGGGCTGGCCGTCGGCAAGGCGATCCGAACCTCCATCGTGACCATCGTCGTGGCCGACTTCTTCCTGAGCTTTGCCATCTGGGGCTCCAACACCACGGTCAGGATCACGGGGTGACCAGATGTTCGTGACTGTAAACCGGGACAACGACCCGAAGGAACACTTCAGGCTGTTTCTGGCCGGCATCGCCTTCATCGCCACCATCGCCGTGCTGATCGCGCTCTCGATCGGCATCTACAACAAGACGTTCACCCGGGTCACGACTCTGACGCTGCAGGCGGACCAGGCGGGTCTCCAGCTCCCCAAGTACGGCGACGTCCGCTACAACGGCGTGCTGGTCGGCCAGGTGCGCGGGATCTCGCAGTCCGGCAACCAGGCGGTGATCCGCCTCGGCCTCAACCCCGACGACGCCCGGAGGATCCCCGTCGACGTTGAGGCGAACATCCTGCCCACCACCCTCTTCGGGCAGAAATACGTCGCCCTGGTGGCGACTCCTGGCGGGGCCGTCGGGATCAAGGACGGGACCGTCCTCCCATCCAGCAGGGTGCACACCGCCGTCGAGCTGAACAAGGTCCTCAGTCGGCTGTTTCCATTGCTCCGCGCCGTGCGTCCGGCGGATCTGAGCACCACCCTGGGGGCGCTGGCTACCGCCCTCAACGGCCGGGGAGAGGCGATCGGCGAGAGTCTCGACAAGCTCGACGCCTACCTGACCACCATCAACGTTCACCTCCCGACGCTTCGAGAGGACCTGCGGCTGCTGGCGTCGGTCTCCGCCGCCTACAACGTCGCTGCCCCCGACCTGGTCGCCGCGCTGGGAAACCTCACGGTGACCTCCAAGACGATCCGCGCGAAGAAGGCCGGCATCAACGGTCTCTTCAAGGACCTCACCAAGGTCTCGATTCTCGGTGCAGAGATCATGGAGCGCAACGAGGTCAACATCATCCGCGCCGGCGAGGTGTCCGTCCCGACGCTGGCGCTGCTGGACAAGTACGCCCCGGAGTACGACTGCCTGCTGCGGGGAATCGCGCGGTACAAGCCGGTGCTACGGAAGACCTTCTCCGGTGGCGTGGTCAAGCAGTACGTCGAGTTCCCCTCGCCCCAGGTCCGCGGGTACGACCAGCGCGACAAGCCGGTCTACGCCGACAAGCGCGGGCCTCGCTGCCTCGGTCTGCCGAACAACCCGGCGGACCCGTGGCCGGGGTACGACACCGCCAACGGCACGAACCTCGACTCCGCCTCGGGGCGGGGCAACTCCTACTCGCCCGGTGGCGCCCGGGCGATGAGCTTCAGCGACGCCTACGGCGGGGTCCTGGGCGGCCCGACGGCGTACTCGGCCGCGGACGCCAGCCTCACGCCCTGGGGGCAGCGTGCCGCCACGGCTCGCCTCGCTGCCAGGACCGGCCGGCCGGCGGCAGACATCCCCGGGCTGTCCGCGCTGCTGTACGGCGCGATGGCGGACTCTGCCGGGGGTGCTGGATGAGCGCCCCGGAGGTGACAACCACTGAACTGCCCACACCGGCGCCCAAGGTCCGGGGTGTCCAGAGCCGGAAGACGCTCGGCGCGGTCGTGAAGCTGACGATCTTCAGCCTGGTGTCGGTGATCGTCACGGGCACGCTGGTGATGATCATGGGCAAGTTCGGCACCGGTGCCACGCACGAGTACTCGGCCGTGTTCGCCAACGCCAGCATGGTGCAGAAGGGCGATGACGTCCGGGTCGCCGGCGTAGTGATGGGCAAGGTCAGCGACGTGAGCATCTACCAGGCGAACCGCGCCAAGGTGAAGTTCACCGTGAAGAAGGAGATGTCGCTCACCACGAACAGCCGGGTGGAGATCCGTTTCCTCAACCTCGTCGGCGACCGCTACGTCACCGTGCTCGAGGGCGACCCGGGGGCACCCCGGCTGCAGCCCGGGGGAACGGTACCGGTCGAACAGACGACGCCCGCCCTGAACCTCACTGCGCTGTACAACGGGTTCGCGCCACTCTTCGCCGCGTTGACGCCCAAGGACGTGAACGAACTCTCGCTGAACCTGGTCAAGGTGCTCCAGGGTGAGGGCGGCACCATCGAGGGACTGCTCGCCCACACCGCCTCCCTGACGACCGCGATCGCAGACCGGGACCGGCTGGTCGGCCAGGTGATCACCAACCTGGACGGGCTGCTGACGACCGTCGACAGCAGGCATCAACAGCTGACCCAGCTGATCATCGAGTTGCGCCGCTGGGTCGGAGGTCTGGCCAAGGACCGCGTCCAGATCGGCAACTCGGTGGCGAACCTGTCGAGCCTGACCAGGCTGCTCGCTGAGCTGCTCACCGAGGGACGCCCGCTGCTCAAGGACGACATCGCCCAGCTTCGGAACCTGACCGGCATTCTCGCTGGGCCCAAGGGCAAGAGAGTGCTGCGCAAGATCCTGACCAACCTTCCGGAGATGCTCGAAGACCAGACGCGCACCGGCACCTACGGCTCCTGGTACAACTACTACGTCTGCGGGGCCAAGTTCGAGATCACCTTGCCGAAGGGCCTGGACATTCCGGGGATCGACATCCTTACCCAGCAGATGCGCAAGTTCGGCATCAAGTCGACGGCGGCGAGGTGTAACCGGTGAGGCGCTACAGCGACAAGCAGGTCGTCCGGTTCGGCATCGTGGCCGTGCTGGTCTCACTGCTCGCCATGGCCGCGGCGCTCAACCTGCAGAAGTTCCCGGGTTTCCGCGGGGTCGCCTACCAGGCTGAGTTAAGCGACGCGAGCGGGCTTCACAAGGGCAACATGGTCCAGATCGCCGGAGTGCGCGTCGGCCGGGTCAGCAAGCTCGACCTTGCCGGGGATCATGTCGTGGCGCACTTCACCATCGACTCGGGTGTGCACTTCGGCGACGAGACCGGAGCGGCCGTTGAGGTGCTCAACCTGCTGGGTGAGAAGTTCCTCAACCTGCTGCCCGCTGGCTCGGGAAGCGCCAAGGGCGGCACGACCATTCCGTTGGACCGCACCACGGCCAGCTACGACATCGTCAAGGTGTTCGGCGAGCTGACCGACACCACCGAGGGGATAGACATCCCGCAGCTGCAGAAGGCGCTGACAACGGTCTCCGGAACCATGAACCGCACCAGCGACGAGGCGAAGGGAGCCTTTGACGGGCTTGCCAGGCTGTCGGAGACGATCGCCTCCAGGGACGCGGAGCTACAGTCCCTGCTCAAGCACGCCAACTCGGTGGCCAAGCTGCTCGCCTCGCGCAAGGGCGACGTCGTGGCCCTGGTCAAGCAGGGTGACCTGATCCTGGCTGAGCTCCGGACGCGTCGGGAAGCCATCCACACACTGCTGCTCAACACCGGAATCCTGGCGGATCAGCTCGGGGGGTTGGTCGACGACAACCAGGCCCAGCTCAAGCCGATGCTGCAGCAGCTCTCGGAGGTCAACCGGATCCTGGTCAATCGGGAGAAGGCGCTTCGGGCGTCGCTGCACAACCTCGGGCCATACGTGAGCATCCTGTCGAACATCATCGGCACCGGCCCCTGGTTCGACGCTTACCCGGTCAACCTCTTCGCCCTGGGCACGGGCGAGTTCGTGCCGGAGGGGGACTAGCCGATGTTCGAGAAGCTCAAGAGTCTTCCCCGGCCGCTGCTCATCGCACTGGCCGCGGTCCTCGCCGTCGGCCTCTTCGCCGTGGTGCGGTCGGGTCCCGAGCAGCGGACCGTCACTGCCCACTTCAGTCGTGCCGTCGCGATCTACCCGAGCAGCGAGGTGCGCATCCTGGGCGTGAAGGTCGGCGAGGTGAAGTCCGTCGTGCCTGAGGGCAACACGGTACGCGTGGAGATGGTCTACGACGCCGAGTACCCGGTACCGGCCGACGCGCAGGCGGTCATCATCACTCCGACGCTTACCGCGGACCGCTTCGTGCAGCTGTCGCCGGCGTACACCGCGGGGCCCAAGCTCGCCGACGACGCCCAGATCGAGGTCAAGGACACGGGAACGCCCGTCGAGCTCGACCGGATCTACAAGAGCCTCTCGGTGCTGACCGAGGCGCTGGGCCCCAACGGGGTGAACAAGGACGGCACTCTGGATCACTTCCTCAGCGCCGGGGCGAAGTTCCTCGACGGAGAGGGTCGCAAGGCGAACACGACCATCGTGAACCTCTCCCGGGCTATGAAGACCTTCGGCGACGGCAGCGGCGAGCTCTTCGGCACCGTGAACGCGTTGAACCAGTTCACCGGGGCCCTGGCCGCCAATGACCGGGCGGTGGCGAGCTTCATGGACAACCTCGGAGCTGTCAGCCAACAGCTGGCTGGGGAGAAGGACGCCCTGTACGGCGCCCTGAAGAACCTCGCTGACGTGCTGGGCAAGGTGGAGCGCTTCGTCAAGAGCAATCGGGGGCTGCTCACCTCCAACGTCCGTGACCTCGCAACGATCCTGCGCACCATCGCGGCCGAGCAGTCCGCGCTGGCAACAGTGCTGGATGTGGGTCCGCTGGCCATGGGCAACCTGGTGACCGCCTTCGACCCCGTGACCGGCTCGATCGGCTCGCGGATCGGCTTCGAGAACAACGTCGTGACCATGGACGACCTGCTCTGTGCCGCGGTGAAGCAGGCCAAGCTTCCGGCCGCTGCCACCGCCTGCGCGCTGTTCAAGTCCCTGCTCGGTCCGGCACGCAGCGGGCGGGACGCGGCTCCGAGCAGCGGGCCGACGCAGGCGTCGACGCTGGCCCGGTACGGCACCGGCACTGCCGCGACCGACCTGAGCGACCTGCTCGGAGGTGCCTCATGATCCGCAGGCCCACCGCGCTGGCCCTCGGAGCGGCGTTGTTGTCCGGTATCGCCCTCACAGGGTGCGAGGCCTACGACTTGCCTATCCCCGGGAGCCCGGTCAACGAGGGCAACTCGTTCGAGGTCACTGCCGAGTTCAACGACGTGCTCAACCTCGTGCCGCGCTCGCCGGTCAAGGTCAACGACGTGACGGTCGGCGAGGTGACCGACCTGCGGCGGATCGGCTGGCATGCCGGGGTGACTATGCGCATCAAGAACTCCGTGCGACTTCCGGGGAACGCCGTCGCCGCGATCCAGCAGACCAGCTTGCTGGGCGAGAAGTACGTCTCCCTGGAGCCCGGCCCCGAGCCGGCCGAGGGCCAGCTCGGCCAGGGGGACAACATCCCCTTGGCCGCCACCGGGCGTAACCCCGAGCTCGAGGAGGTCCTTGGGGCGCTCTCCTTCCTGCTCAACGGTGGTGGCGTCGGGCAGCTCAAGACGATCACGACGGAGCTCAACGCCGTCTTCGACGGGCGCCAGGACCGCATCAAGCATGTCTTGGGTGAGCTGAGCACCCTGGTCGCAGGTCTGGACAAGCAGAAGGGCGACATCATCAACGCGATGAAGTCGCTCAATGGCCTGGCACGGACCCTCAATCGTGAGAAGACGACGGTGACGGCCGCCCTGGACAGCTTCGGTCCCGCAGTGAAGATCCTGGCCGACCAGCACCAACAGCTGATGGCGATGCTCCGCGGGCTCGACCGGCTGGGCAAGGTTGGAACGAGGGTCGTCAATGCCGCCAAGGACGACATCCTCGCGGACCTGCGCCACCTCCGCCCGGTGCTGACCGAGCTCGCCCGCGCGGGAGAGAAGCTGCCTACGGCGCTGAGTCTCATGATCAGCTTCCCGTTCCCGATCGAGTCCAACAACATCGTGTACGGCGACTACGCGAACACGTCGATCTTCTTCAACGTGAACTTCCAGAACATGCCTGCCGGCGGATCTGGCCCGATCCCAGGGCTGCCGCCGATCCCGGGTCTCCCGGGTCAGCCAGGGCCTCCCGGCCTGCCGGGACTCCCGGGACTGCCCGGCCTTCCCGGGCTACCGGGGCTGCCCGGACTGGTCGGCCGCGCCGCGCCTGCTCACGCCGACGACCTCTCCACCCTGCTGGGAGGCGGCCGATGACCCGCGGAGTCAAGGCACGCCTGCTGAGCTTCCTGGTGCTCAGCGCAGCCGGGGTGCTCTACATCAGCGCTAACTACCTGGGGCTGGTGGACTTGGCGCTCGGGCGAGGCTTCCATGTCACCGCGCAGCTACCCGGAACCGGCGGCCTGTACGAGGGAGGCGAGGTCACCTACCGCGGAGTCAAGATCGGCAAGGTCGGCTCGATCGACCCCGGGGAGGCCGGCATCGACGTACGCCTGGACCTCGAGGAGGGAACCAAGCTCCCCGTGGGCGCTCCGATGTACGTCCACAACGGCTCAGCTGTGGGTGAGCAGTACCTCGACTTCGAGCCGGTCTCCGACGACGGCCCCTACGTCAAGGAAGGCTCGGTCCTCAAGGCGAACGCCGACTCGCTGCCGGTGGACGAGGGCGACCTGATCATCACCATGGACCGGTTCGTCCGCTCGGTGAACACCGACAACCTGAAGACCGTGATCGGTGAGCTCGGCCAGATGTTCTACAACACCGGCCAGCCGATGCAGGACCTCATCGACGGAGCGAACAGCTTCATCGACGATGCCAGCGCCAACAAGAAGCAGACCATCGCCCTCCTCAAGCGTGGCCGGACGGTGCTGCGTACCCAGAAGGCAAACGAGGGCAACATCAAGGCCTTCGCCTCGGGAATCAACACCTTCACCAAGGCGCTCGCCGACAGCGACCGGAACGTCCGCACACTGCTGCAGGGCGGCCCTGCCACCCTTGAGCAGGTCCGCCTTCTGCTCAAGGGACTGCAGCCCACGCTGCCTGTCTTCCTGAGCAACCTGGTCACCGCGAACCAGGTCGTCACGCTGCGGCTGCCCGCTCTGGAGCAGCTTCTGGTGACCTACCCCGCCCTCATCGGTGGTGGCTTCACAGGTACGACAGCGGACGGGTACGGGCACGTCCACCTTGAGTTCACCGACCAGCCGCCGCCCTGCACCGAGGGTTACCTTCCGAGAAGCCAGTGGCGCCCGGGCTCTGACTTGTCCGATGGCACGCCGTACCTCAAGGCGCATTGCGCCTCGCCCCCGCCGTACGACATGCGTGGCTCGAGGTACGCACCGAAGCCGAGTGGCGCCGCTGCGCGCGTCGCGCCGTACGACCCCGCCACGGGTACGGTGAGTCTGGGTGACCAGACGGTGGTCATCGACGACCCGGGTCTCGTCGACATCTACGGAGAGGACGCATGGAAGTGGATGCTGATCGGCCCCACGATGGAGCGATGACAGCACCCTCCCCCCGCGCCCCTGGCGTCGTTCGCACTGCACTGGCGCTCCTTGCCGTGTTACTGCCTGCTGTCTCCGGGGTCGCGCTGTGGGCCTGGCAGAACAACGAGCACGGCAGTGCGGTCGCCGCACGTGACGCCGATCGCGCGGCGGTCAAGGCTGCCACGGCCGAGGTGCTCGCCTGGGCTTCGGTCGACTATCGCAAGATCGACGACTACTTCGTGTCGGTGGAGAAGGGTGCCACCGGGAAGTTCCTCGAGGAGTTCAAGCAGAGCGAGAAGCCGCTGCGCTCGCTGCTTGCCGAGAACAAGTCCATCCAAGTCCCGACGATCCCCAAGGACGGGGCCGGCCTGCTCGAACGTCGCGGCGACACCGCACGTGTCGTGGTGGCGCTGGACGCAAGTGTCTCCAACACCTCCTCCAAGAGCCCCCAACCACGTCAGTACCGCCTGCAGCTCACGTTGGTGAGGGTGGACGGCAGATGGCTGACGAACAACCTGGAGCTGGTCTCATGAGCGGCGAAGCCGAGCAGGGCGAGAAGATCTGCCCGTTCTGCGCCGAGACGATCAAGGCCGCGGCGATCAAGTGCCGGTACTGCGGGAGCGAGCTTGCCGCCCCGCTGGGTGGTGGCGCGGCGCAGCCGCCCGCTTCGCCGAGCGACCCCCTGACAGCCCCTGAGGAAGCGCGTCCCGACCAGACCGACCCGGAAGCAGCCCTGCCGGGGGAGGACCAGGCGACCGCCGCACCGCGTGGCTGGCCAGCCTGGTTCGCCCGGGCGGTCGCTGCGTCGGTGGCGGTGATGGTCCTCTTCGCCGTGCTGGGCCTGGTCCAGTGGCGCAAGACCTCCGAGCTCGACGCTGCTGTCGAGGCAGGCAACACAGTGCGGGCCACGGTCCCCGCACAGGTCGAGGCCTTGTTGAGCTACAAGTACGCCTCGTTCGACAAGGATCTCGCGGCAGCGACCGAGGCGATGACTCCGGCGTTCCGCAAGGAGTACGAGCCCACGGTCGACGCTCTGCGGGCCAGCGCGACCGAGCAGAAACTCAGCCAGACCGCGGACGTGGTCGCCTCGTCGGTGATCTCGCAGTCTCCTGACCGCGTCTCGGCCCTACTGTTCGTCAACACGCTCTCGAGCAAGGAGGGCGAGACGCGCTCGAGGTTGATGAACAACCGGATCAAGGTCGATCTGGTCAAGTCCGGTGGCTCGTGGCTGATCGACGACATCACCTTCCCGCGTTCCTGAGGACACTGCTAAAGTAGAACACGTTCCAGTTGTTCTCGATCGGAGGAACCAGATGAGCTCTGGCCGTTCTGCCGTGCGTATGAGCGAGCAGGAGACCTCGGAGTTCCTCGCCGGCTCGGAGAAGGTCCAGGTGGCCACGATCGGGCCCGACGGGACGCCACACCTGACCACGCTGTTCTACGTGCTCCAGGGAGGAAAGGTCGCGTTCTGGACGTACGCCTCCTCGCAGAAGATCAAGAACCTCCAGCGCGACCCGCGGATCACCCTGCTGGTCGAGGACGGCGACGACTACTTCGAGCTGCGCGGAGTCAGCATCCACGGCACAGCCGAACTGGTCACCGACGAGGACGGCATCCGCGCGATCGGGACTGCCGTGGCAGCCGTGATGGCCAACGGCGTCGACCTCGGGGACTTCGGCCGCGAGGTCGTGGAGAAGCAGGTCAAGAAGCGGTACGGCGTGGTCGTGACACCGACCAAGGTGGCCAGCTGGGACCACCGCAAGATGGTCAGCCCGCCTGCAACGGGCACGGGCTGAGCCGACAGAGATGGGAGTTCACCTGTGAAGGTCAAGGCCGACTACGACCTGTGCGAGTCCAACGCCTTGTGCGAGGCGTTCGCACCGGACGTGTTCCAGCTTGATGACGACGACAACCTGCAGCTCCTTACCGAGGAGGTCACACCGGCGAACGAGGGGGCGATCCGACAGGCCGTCTCGGCCTGCCCCAAGGCGGCCCTGATGATCGTTGAGGACTGAGCGCACGATGAACGACTCCGTGTCCCTGGACGGCCGCGTCGCCATCGTCACCGGTGCCGGCGCGGGGCTGGGCCGTGCCGAGGCACTGGCGCTGGCCGAGGCTGGCGCGCACGTGGTCCTCAACGACCTTCCCGGGGCAGCTGACGGGGCAGCCGATGCGATCCGCTCGCAGGGTGGGCGTGCCACGGTCGTGGCCGGGGACATCGGAGAGCGCGCCACCGCAGACGACCTGCTCAAGGCCACAGCTGAGGACCTCGGGCGTCTGGACATCGTGGTCAACAATGCCGGTATCACCCGCGACCGGATGTTGTTCAACCTCAGCGACGACGAGTGGGACCTGGTGCTGAAGGTCCATCTCAGGGGCCACTTCCTGCTGTCGCGGAACGCCGCAGTCCACTGGCGGGCGGTCTTCAAGACCACCGAGCAGCCGGTGTACGGCCGCATCGTGAACACCACCTCGGAGGCGGGGCTCGGCGGCTCGCCGGGCCAGGCCAACTATGCGGCAGCCAAGGCCGGCATCACCGCGCTGACCCTGTCGACCGCCCGCGGACTGGGCCGGATCGGCGTACGGGCGAACGCGATCGCCCCGCGCGCCCGTACGGCGATGACCGCCGGTGTGTTCGGCGAGGACGACGAGTCCGGCGAGGGGGTCGACCCGCTGTCCCCGGAGCACGTCGCACCGGTCGTGGCCTACCTCGCCTCCCCGGCGGCCGACCGGATCAACGGACAGGTCTTCGTGGTGTACGGCGGAATGGTCGCTCTGCTCGCCGCGCCCGTCGTCGAGCAGCGGTTCGACAAGGCCGGGGACCTTTGGGACCTCGCCGACCTCGACAAGCAGCTCGGCTCCTACTTCAGCGACCGCGACCCCTCGATCTGCTTCGCCGCCGACGGCGTGATGAAGCTCCAGGCATAGGAGAGACCAGGACATGGCACGACTCGACGGCAAGGTCGCGATCATCACCGGCGGCGCGCAGGGTCAGGGCGAGGCGATCGCCCGTGCCTTCGTCGCCGAAGGCGCCAAGATCGTGATCGCCGACATCGCAGACGACAAGGGCAAGGCCCTCGCCACCGAGTTGGGTGAGTCCGCCCACTTCGTACATCACGACGTGTCGGACGAGGCGTCCTGGGACGCGATCGTCGGCGAGACGGTCGCGACCTTCGGGCCGGTGAACGTACTGGTCAACAACGCGGGTGTGCTGATGTTCGCCGACCTGGTGGACACGAAGCTCTCCGACTTCGAGCGGCTCTTCCGGATCAACCAGCTCGGCTGCTTCCTCGGCATGCGCACGGTCGCACCGATCATGGTGGAGAACGGTGGCGGCTCGATCGTCAACACCTCCTCGATCGAGGGACTCGGCGGGATGCCCACTCTGGTCGCGTACACCGGCACCAAGTTCGCCATCCGCGGGATGAGCAAGGCAGCGGCGATGGAGCTCGGGCCTAGCGGCATCCGGGTGAACTCGGTGCACCCCGGGATGATCCGTACGCCGATGATCGAGGGCCACGTGGGTGGCGAGGCAGGCTACGAGTTCGTGGGTGGCAAGATCCCGCTTCGCCGGGTTGGCCTGCCCGAGGACCTCGCCGGCGTCTACGTCTACCTGGCCAGCGACGAGTCCTCGTACGCCACCGGGGCCGAGTTCGTCGTCGACGGCGGCGTGACCTCGACCCACGCCTTCGGGGGCATGTGACTCGACAGCCGTCGAGTCGGGAGTGCACGATCAACGGGTGGCGACAAGCTTCGGACCTGACGCAGGTGACGGTGAAGCCGCTCTGAGGAGCGCCCACCTGCACGCCTCGGCGTGGCTCGAGTCCTTGGCCACCCGGAAGGTCCCCCCGCAGGCGACCGTGGAGGAGATCGTGGCCAAGCTCGGCAGCGAGCTGCCCGCCGGCCCCTCGGACCCTGCAACTGTGGTGGATCTGCTGGCGGCCGCGTGCGAGCCGGGGCTGACCGCCATGCCGTCGGGGAGGTTCTTCGGGATGGTCATCGGCGGCACCCATCCCGCTGCGCTGGCGGCCGACTGGCTGACCAGTGCGTGGGACCAGAACGCAGCGATGCGGCCGGTCACGCCGGCGCACAGCGCTGTGGAGGACGTGACGACGGCGTGGCTGCTCGACTTGCTGCGACTCCCCGACAGTTGCGGTGTCGGCTTCACGACCGGCGCGACGATGGCCAACTTCGCCTGTCTCGCGGCGGCACGTGACGAGGTGCTGCGACGCGCGGGCTGGGACGTCTCGCGCGACGGGCTGACCGGTGCACCGCGCCTGCGGGTACTGGGCGGAGCGGAGCGACATGAGAGCGTGGAAATCGCGCTCCGCTACCTCGGGCTCGGCGGCTCCGAGACAGTCGCGGCAGATGACCAGGGCCGGATCGACGTGAAAGCCCTGCGGACCACCCTCGAGCATGGGGAGGGCCGCCCGGCCATCCTTCTCCTCCAGGCGGGGAACGTGCACTCGGGTGCGTTCGACGCCTTTCCCGAGGCGATCGACTCGGCCCGTCAGCACGGAGCCTGGGTCCACGTTGACGGGGCCTTCGGGCTCTTCGCCGCAGCCTCGGACCGCTACCGCTCCCTGGTCAGTGGCTACGAGGCGGCCGACTCCTGGGCCACTGACGCACACAAGACCTTGAACGTGCCCTACGACTGCGGCCTGGCGATCGTGGCCGACCAGGCTGCCCTCACCGCGTCGATGGGGGTCCACGGGGACTACATGATCCAGGACGGGGGAGTCGACTCCTTTGCGAAGGTCCCCGAGATGTCACGTCGGGGGCGGGCGCTCCCGGTCTGGGCGGTGCTGCGGGCGCTGGGCCGTTCCGGGCTCGAGGACCTGGTCGACCGCTTCTGCCGCCACGCCCAGACCTTCGCCGAGGGCGTGCGGTCGATCGACGGGGCGGAGGTGCTCAACGACGTGCAGTTCACCCAGGTCTGTGTCAGCTTCGGCAGCGACGAGCGGACCCAGGAGGTGGTACGCCGGATGCTGGAGGACGGCACGGCCTGGATGACTGGCTCGCGCTGGCACGGGCGCGCGGTGCTGCGCATCGCGGTGAGCAACTGGTCGACGACCGACGACGACGTACGCCGGAGCCTGGACGCCTTACGACGGGCGGCTGCCTTCTAGCTCGCGGACGACTTCGGAGAGCGCGCGGTTGAATGCGTCCGGATCCTCCAGCATCAGGAAGTGCCCGACGTTGGGCAGCACCCGAGCGTGGACGCCGTGACTACGCAGGCTCTCCAGGTCGGTGGGCCGATAGTCAGCGTTGATCGCGAACACCGGTACCTCGAGCGCGGGCAGGAGGTCGAGCACCAGCGGCTCGGCCGTGAGCCCCACCCGCAGCGTCGCAGCGCCGACGTGGGGCGGTGCCGATGCCATGTCAGCGGCGATCTCGTCCACGAGCTCGCTGGGCGCCGACTCAGGGAACATCCTCCGTACGAACGCTTCGGTCGTCGTAACGAAGTCATCCTGGAACCGCCGCAAGAAGGACTCGTCCGGACCACGGCGGTCGCCTAAGGAGCGGTATGTGTCGGCCCAGACCAGCCCGCGGATCCGGTCACCGAGCCGGAACGCAGCGTCGGTGACGACGTCGCCGCCCAGCGAGTGGCCCACCAGTACGACTTCCCTCAGATCGAGGGCCTCGACTACGGCTGCGACGTCGCCTCCGAACCCCGCGAGGGTCCATTGGGTCCGGTCCAGCCCCGACTCTCCGTGGCCGCAAAGATCCACAGTGACCACGGTGTGGCTACGGGCGAACGGGGCGATCTGCTCCCGCCAGTAGGTGCGGTCGCAGGACCAGCCGTGCACGAGCACCAGCGCCGGGGAGCCGCTTCCGTGGATGGCGTAGCTGATGGAGACGCCGTCGGGTGAGGTTGCTGACGGCGCCATCAGGAGACCCGCCAGACGCGCCACATGGCGGCGGGGTCGGAGAGCGGGTCGCCGTGTACCAGGAAGAAGTCGGCTGGTCCGCCCTCCCGGATCCGCCCGGCTTCCGGCTCCCCGAGCAGCGATCCGCCGTTGCGGGTCGCGGCGGCGAGCGCCTGCCAGGGCTCCAGCCCTGCTGCTACCAGGCACTGGATCTCCCAGGCCAGTTGGTTGGCGCGGAGCGAGCCGCCGCCGAAGTCGGTGCCTGCTGCGATGAGGACACCGGCCCCGGCCGCGAGCCGGACGGACTCATGTGCCCACTCCCGACGGGCAGCCACCTGGGCACGACCTTCCGGTGACGCGAAGCGCGGAAGGGTTGTGGTGGCCCCGAAGGTCCCCCAGGACTCCAGCACTGCGAGCGTGGAGACCAGCGCGACACCTCTGGCAGACATCGTCCCCACGACCTCGCTGTCGAGCTGGAACCCGTGCTCGAGTGAGTCGACGGCTGCTTCCGCGCCGACGCGGGCACCGGCCAAGAGGCCCGAATGCGCGGTGACCTTGGCGCCTCTCGCGTGCGCCGCTTCGACGACCCTGCTGATCTCGCTGACCGTGAAGGGTGCGATCTCCGCATCCGGTCCGTCCAGGTAGAGCTTGATGAAGTCGGCACCGTCGTCGAGCTGGCCCATTGCCGCGTCCAGCAGGGCGTCCCCGCTGTCGACCTCCACGCCCAGGCCGTGCGGAAGCCCGCCGGCGCGGGTCACCCAGGCGCCGGCTGCCCGGACGTAGGGATACTCACGCCGTCCCCGCCAGCGATCTCGTACGCCGAGCGCGAGGGCCCTGCTCTGGCCGTCGACCGGGTCGACCCGAACCGAGGACCCGACATCGCGCGCCCAGCGGACACCGGAGGCACGCTGTAGCCGGGCGTTGTGTTCGGCTACGTCGAGAAGCTCCGCGGGATCGTCGTACCCGCGCTCAATCCAGTGCGCGCCGCCTGGGAGTGTCAGGTGGCTGTGGCTGTCGACCATGCCCGGCACGATCGTGCAACCGGAGGCGTCTACCACCGCAGTCTCAGGTCCGGGATCAGGCTCGGCGTCGGAGGGGCGGATCCAGTCGATGGTGTCGTCGTCGACGAGCACGCTTACGCCGAGCTGCAGGTCGGGTCCGGCGCCGTCGGCGAGTGCGGCGTCGCGGTAGAGGGTCCGAGCCATGCGTTCACTGTGCCAGAGCGCATGGCTGGCGCTCGAGCGGGAGAGTGGCAGAGCCTGCGTCCTCACGCAGGAGGCGCCGGACCATTGATCATCGGCGGCGGTGGAAGCGGTTGGCCGGACAGTCTCTGGTGCGGGGCAGAGCCTGCGTCCTAGCGCAGGAGGAGCCGGACCGCTACATCCATGGACTTGGCGACGTCCTGGGCCGAGGCGCGGCCGGTAACCCACTGGACCAGCGAGGAGAGCCAGACGTCGCCGATCACCTTGGCGATGGCGATGTCTTCGTCGTTGGGGACGATCTCCTCGAGGGGGACGTCCTGGTCGTTCATCGCTCGGATCAGCAGCCGGGTGACGTGCATGCCGACGACGTGGATCTCGTTTGCCACGGACGCGTCGGCGAACATGAACGCGCGGGTCAGGGCTTCGGTCAGGCTCGGGTCCCGCTGCAGGCTGCGGGTGGTGCGTCCGAGCACGTACATGACTCGCTCGTGCGGGGTGTCGCCGGGAAGAGTACGACGGTCGAAGTTGCCGTTCGCCTGCTCGAACTCGCGCGCCAGGGCAGAGACCAGCAGATGGATCTTCGAAGGGAAGTAGCGGTAGAGGGTGCCGAGCGCCACGTCGGCGCGTTCGGCCACGGCACGCATCTGGACCGCGTCGAAGCCGCCCTTGCTGGCCAGTGCGATCGTCGCGTCGAGGATGCGCTTGCGGCGGTCCCGCTGGGCGGCCGAGCCGAGGTCCTCATAGCTCAGGGAGTTCAGCGTCGTCATGGGCTTGCTCCCTTCGTCGGGACGTATGTGGTACCACGAGTAACACCCGTACACAGACTGCACGTAGGCTATCACCGGCGGCACCTAGAACAGCAACACGTTCTAGTATAGGCAAACCCAACTCATCTGGCCGGTCGGCCGAACGATCCACGGAGGTCGCGCGTGCGCATCGCTCTGCTGTCCTATCGCAGCAAACCACACTGCGGTGGCCAGGGAATCTACCTGCGCCACCTGAGTCGCGAGCTCGTCGCTCTCGGACACGAGGTCGAGGTCTTCTCCGGGCAGCCCTATCCCGAGCTCGATCCGGGCGTGGCGCTCACGAAGGTGCCGAGCCT
Organism: uncultured Actinomycetota bacterium; assembly: GCA_963769585.1. GTDB lineage: Bacteria > Actinomycetota > Actinomycetes > Propionibacteriales > Nocardioidaceae > SSC3. The sequence goes on along the minus strand of CAVYMJ010000006.1, from coordinate 1,542,915 downwards.
GGACCTCTACCGCGAACCCGACCCCTTCCGCACGCCGTGGCCCCGGGAGTACCGCGACCTCATCGACGTCCAGGAAGTGGCAACGATGTGGACGGCCGGCTTCCCTGAGCCCCGCACGTTCAGCAAGCGAGTTGCGCGGCTGCTGCGGGACCGCCTCGACGACTTCGACATCGTCCACGACAACCAGACCCTGGGCATGGGCATGCTCGAGATCAAGGAGATGGGCTTCCCGTTCATCACCTCGATCCATCACCCGATCACCTTCGACCGACGCATCGACCTGGCCGCGACCAAGGAGCTGCGGGGCTACCGCCGGGTCAAGGCCAGCCTGAGCCTGCGCCGCTGGTACGGCTTCGTGAAGATGCAGGGTCGCGTCGCTCGCCGGATCGGGAAGATTCTCACCGTCTCGGAGAGCTCTGCCGCCGACATCACCAAGGACTTCGGGGTGGAGCCCGACCGGATCCAGGTGATCCCGCTGGGCGTCGACAAGGCCTTCGGCCCTCCGACCCAGCCCCGGGTGCCCGGTCGCATCGTGGCGATGGCCAGCGCAGACGCGCCGATGAAGGGCATCGCCACCTTGCTCGAGGCCTTCGCCAAGCTGCTGACCGAACGGGAGCTGGAGCTGCTGCTGGTCACCAAACCGACGCCGGGCGGACGGACCGAGAAGCTGATCGACCGTCTCGGCGTGGCCGACCACGTGAGCTTCGTCAACGGCATCTCCGACGAGGAGTTGGTCAAGGTGATGGGCTCCGCCGAGATCGCCTGCGTCCCGTCGCTGTACGAGGGATTCTCGCTACCAACTGCCGAGCTGATGGCCTGTGCCACGCCACTGGTGGTCAGCCGTGCCGGTGCGATCCCCGAGGTCGTGGGGCCGGACGGACTCTGCGCAGACCTGGTCACTCCCGGCGACGTCGGAGAGCTTGCGCACGCGATCGCGGCGCTGCTGGACGACCCCGAGCGCCGGGCCGCGTACGGAGCTGCCGGCCGGGAGCGTGCGCTGGAGAAGTTCAGCTGGCACGCGGTCGCAGTCGCGACCGCGACGGCCTATGAAGAAGTTCTTGCACAGTCCGGAAGGAAACCTCGCTAGATGCTGACCGTTGACTTCGACCGCCTGGGGCTTTCGACAGGTGAGAGGGTTCTCGACATGGGCTGTGGCGCCGGGCGGCACGCCTTCGAGATGTACCGCCGCGGTGCGGACGTGATCGCCCTGGACATGGATGCCGACGAGCTGGCCGGCGTGAGCGAGCTGTTCGCCGCGATGCGCGAGGCCGGCGAGGTGCCGGTAGGGGCGGAAGCCGACGTCAAGCAGGGCGACGCTCTCAACCTGCCGTTCCCGGACGAGGAGTTCGACCGCGTGGTCGCCTCCGAAGTTCTCGAGCACATTCCTGACGACGAGGCAGCGATCGCCGAGCTGGTTCGCGTGCTGAGGCCCGGTGGCACCATCGCCGTCACGGTGCCGCGTTGGCTGCCGGAGAAGATCTGCTGGGCTCTGTCGGACCAGTACCACGAGGTGGAGGGCGGGCATGTCCGCATCTACACCTGTGGTGAGCTGGTCGGCAAGCTCGAGCGGGCCGGGTTGGTGTACGACGGCAAGGACCATTCGCATGGGCTGCACTCGCCGTACTGGTGGCTCAAGTGCGCGGTCGGCGTCGACAACGACAAGCACCCGCTGGTCAAGGCGTACCACCAGGTCCTGGTGTGGGACATCATGCGGACGCCACGACTCAGCGTGGCCACCCGTTTTGCGGAACGCGTACTCAACCCGCTGGTCGGCAAGAGCATGGTGCTCTACCTCCGCAAGCCGGAGGCTGCGCTCTGATCATGGCTCCTCACCGCAACCTGAATACGCCAGCTCTCGATGGAGTGCTCAGCGTCCACGACATCGCTGCCACAGCGGCGTCCATCGTCCGCGTGCAGCGCCCGGACGGCGGCATCCCCTGGGCTTCCAACGACCACCACATCGACCCCTGGAACCACGTCGAGGCGGCGATGGCGCTGCTGGCGGCCGGGGAGGTGGAGGCCGCAGAGCGGGCCTACGAGTGGTGCCTGAGCAACCAGCGGGTCAACGGATCGTGGCCGATGCGAGTCACCGACGGCGAGATCGAGGATACGAGCGCGGACACGAACATGTCGGCGTACGTCGCTGTAGGCGTCTGGCACCACTGGCTGGTACGCCGCGACGAGGTGTTCGTGCAGCGCTTCTGGCCCGTCGTACGCCGGGCTCTGGACTACGTCGCCTCACTCCAGCTGCCGTTCGGTGGCATCGCCTGGTCGCAGGAGCACGACGCGGCGGGCAATGCCGGACGCGTCAACGAGGAGGGTCTGCTGGCCGGGAGCTCCAGCATCTACCACTCCTTCCGGGCAGGCGTGGCCCTCAGTGAGTTGATGGACCGGCCCCAGCCAGAGTGGGAGATCGTTGCCGGACGGCTCGGGCACGCCGTACGGGAGCACCGGGACCGGTTCCTGGACAAGTCGAGCTTCTCGATGGACTGGTACTACCCGGTCCTGGGCGGCCCCGTACGTGGCGACGACGGGCTCGACCTCCTGGCGCAGCGCTGGGCAGAGTTCGTGGAGCCGGGGTACGGCATCCGCTGCGTGCTCGAGAACCGCTGGCTCACGGGCGCGGAGACCTGCGAGCTGGCCCTGGCCCTCGACGCGCTCGGGGATCGACGACGGGCCATCGAGCTGGTCAAGGCCATCCAGCACACGCGCCACGAGGACGGCTCGTACTGGACGGGATACGTGCTGCCCGACGAGGTGTACTGGCCCGTCGAGCAGACGACGTACACCGCTGCGGCGCTCATCCTGGCCGTCGACGCGCTGTCGGACACGACGCCTGGTTCCGCGATCTTCCGTGGCACGACACTGCCGGCCGACTTCGAGGAGATCGCGCTGGAGTGCGGCTGCTCAGAGGCTCGGTTGCTTTCGTAGCGCCCGCATGGACCCACAGCTCCCGGCTTCCTCGAAACCGTCCTTCAGGGCGCGCAGGTAGATCTCGTACGGAGGTCTGCCGCCGTCGGCAGGGTCGGGGAACACATCGTGGATGACGAGCAAGCCGCCCGGCATCACCCAGGGGGTCCACCCGTCGTAGTCGTCGTGGGCCGGCTCCTCACCGTGACCGCCGTCGATGAACAGCAGCGCCAGCGGGGTGCGCCACCACCGCGACACGGTTCTCGACCGGCCGACGATCGCGACCACCTGGTCCTGCAGGCCTGCGCGCAGGATCGTCCTTCGGAAGGTGGGCAGCGTGTCCATCAGCCCGAACTCAGGGTCGACCAGGGACGGGTCGTGATGCTCCCAGCCGGACTGGTTCTCCTCCGAACCGCGGTGGTGGTCCACGGTGAAGACGGTGCCGTCCGTCTGCCTTGCGGCGGCGCCGAGGTAGACAGCGGACTTGCCGCAGTACGTCCCGACCTCGAGCGCGGGGCCGTGCTGGAGCTGCTCGACTGCGCGTTCGTAGAGGAAGAGCCCCTCGTCAGGCGGCATGAAGCCCTTGGCGTCCAGCGCATGGGTTCGCAGGTCGGGGGGGATCACGGTGCGAGCCTATCCATGGCACAATTGGAACACGTTCTAGAAATGCATGAATCCCACGGGACCGTGGGATTCATGCGGCGGATGAGGAGCCAGACGTGTCCATCGGGCTGAACGACGACCAGCGGGCGCTCGCCAAGGCCATCGGCGACTGGGCGGACTCGGCCGCGCTTGCCGAGGTGGTCAAGGCGTCCGAGGAGCAGGGCCCGGCAGTCTTCGAGCCGGCCTGGAAGCAGCTGGTCGAGCTCGGCGTCACGAGCATCTCCGCCGCAGGCGGCTCGTTCCTCGACGCGGCCGTGGCCGTAGAAGCCTGTGGTCGGGGCATGGTGCCAGGTCCGGTGCTGACCTCGGTCCTGGCTGGCTTCGTCGCGCCGGAGCCTGGGATCGAGGATGGCTCGGTCACGGTCGCGCTGGCTCTCCCGAACGGGATCGTGTGGGGTGCTGCCACCCACGTGCTCACCGCAAACGGTCTTGAGCCGAGGATGGGCGAGTACGCGCCGGTGTTCGACCTGTCCAACCGGGTGGCGCCCTCGTCGTTCGTCCCGGTCGACCGACGGACCATGGACGTTGCGGCGGCGCTGGCCGCCGCGGAGGCGGCCGGGATCGCCCGCTGGGCGCTGGACACCGCGGTCGCCTATGCGAAGGTCCGCCAGCAGTTCGGCCGGACCATCGGCTCCTTCCAGTCCATCAAGCACCTGTGCGCCGAGATGCTTGAGCGAGCCGAGTCGGCAACCGCCGTCGCCTGGGACGCGGCCTCGGCGTACGACGACGAGCCCGAGCAGTTCCGCCTGGCGGCGACCATCGCTGCTGCGACCGCGCTCGATGCCGCCGTACAGAACACGCAGTCCTGCATCCAGGTCCTGGGGGGCATCGGCTTCACCTGGGAACACCACGCACACCTGTACCTGCGCCGGGCGATGGCGCTGCGTCAGCTCCTGGGCGGTTCTGAGCCGTGGCTGCTCTCCCTGGCGGACCAGGCCCGAGCCGGCGTCCGGCGACAGGCGCGGATCCGAACCGACGAGGCGGACGCCACCAGAGCCGACGTACGAGTCCGGCTAGCCGAGACGGGGAGCGACCAGAAGAAGCTGGCGGAGGCGGGGCTGATGGCGCCGCACTGGCCACCGCCCTACGGCAGCGACGCCGGCCCGGTCGAGCAGCTGGCGATCGACGAAGAGCTCCAAGCCGCCGGGATCCGCCGCCCCGAGATCGGGATCGGTGCCTGGGCGCTTCCCACGATCCTCAAGCACGGCAGCCAGGCGCAGCGGGAGCGGTTCATCATGCCCACGCTGCGCGGCGAGCTCATCTGGTGTCAGCTGTTCAGCGAGCCGGGAGCCGGGAGCGACCTGGCCTCACTGCGCACCAGGGCAGTACGAGACGGCGACGGGTGGCGGCTCAGTGGTCAGAAGGTCTGGACCTCGCTGGGCCAGCAGGCCGACTGGGGCATCTGCCTGGCACGCACCAACCCAGAGGCCCCGCCGCACAAGGGCATCACCTACTTCCTGCTCGACATGAAGTCGCCCGGCATCGACATCCGGCCGCTGCGAGAGCTGACCGGCGAGGCCTTGTTCAACGAGATCTTCCTCGACGACGCCTTCGTTCCAGACGACTGCGTAGTCGGCGAGGTGGACGGCGGTTGGGCCCTGGCCCGCACCACGCTGGCCAACGAGCGGGTCGCGATCAGCGGTTCGTCCTTCGGGGCCTCGGTCGAGCTCGCGGTGACCCTGACCGCAGCCGACGCGAGCGAGTCCCAGCGCCTGCGCCTGGGTCAGGCGGTCGCGGCGGCCGCCACGTCCAAGGCGCTGGGCCTGCGGTCGACGCTGCGCGCGGTGACCGGCCAAGGTCCCGGGGCCGAGTCCAGCGTGCAGAAGCTGGTCGGGGTCGCGGAGCGACAGAACTCGTCCGAGCTGGCCTTCACCCTGCTCGAGCAGGAGGTTCTTTTGGGGGGCAGTCGAGCCGCAGGCGTGATCCAGGAGGCGCTGGTGACCCGGTGCCTGTCCATCGCAGGCGGTACGACGCAGGTCCTGCGCAACGTGGCGGCCGAGCGGATCCTCGGGCTGCCACGCGACTGAGTCGCCTACCGCAGGGTGCGCAGGAGCAGCCGGTCGGCGAGCCGGGTGGGCAGTCGGTCCAGGAAGACCCGCTGGCGGTCGGGGCGCACCGAGTAGCGCAGCTTCGGACGAGCCGTGGTGACTGCAGTCCAGATCGTCTCGGCCAGTTCGGCCGGGTCGTGAGCGTGGTCGCCTTCGCGTGCGGCGGCTCGAGCAACCTTGCGCATCAGGCGCGCGAAGGGGGAGCCGTCCGGGACGACATCGGTGAACTGTTGCCCGATGCCGGCGGTCATCTCGGTGCGGAACGGTCCAGGCTGGACCACGACCACGGGAACTCCGACGAACATGAGCTCTCGGCGGAGTGCGTCGGAGTAGGCCTCGATGGCGTGCTTGCTCATCGCGTACGGACCGTTGAGCATCATCGCTCGCTGCCAGCCCGTCTCGGAGCTGATGTTGACGATGCGGCCGGCGCCGGCACGTACCAGGGCGAACGCGGCCTTGTTGACGCGGTAGGTGCCCATCACGTTGATGTCGAGTACCCGTTGAAGCCGTGCTTCGTCGATCTCGACGAGCGGGCCGACCGCCAGGATCCCGGCGAAGTTCACGACCGCCCCGAGCCCCTCGGGGGCCGCGGCCTCGACCAGGGTCAGGGCCGCAGTCACGCTTGCGGTGCTGGTCACGTCCATCTGCACCGGCACGACAAGGTCGTCGGCGGTAGGCGGCTTGAGGTCGGCCGCGAAGACCGTCCAGCCACGCTCGGCGAACAGTCGCGTCGTTGCGCCCCCCAGGCCGCCACCAGCGCCGGTGACCAGGATCGCCCGGCTCACCCGACTAGGTCTTCCGAGCGTCGGCGTACGACCAGCGCAGGAAGCGGTCGACCGCTCTCATGACGTGCTGGCTGCGGATCGAGGGGAACACGTCGAAGGCGTGTTGGGTCCCCTTCAGCTCCGTGTAGAGCACCGGCTGCTGGGAGACCCCGCGTAGAGCCGCGACGAAGTCGCGTGCCTGGTCGACGCTGACCAGCGTGTCGTTGGCGCCGTGCAGGACGAAGAAGGGCGGGGAGTCCCGATTCACGCGCACGTACGGCGAAGCCCGGCGGAACTCGTCGAGGTCTGTCGCAGGGTCCTTGCGCAGCACCCGTGGCGCCAGGAAGCGGTCCCGCATCTGGATGGCGGCGCGACGGCCGGTCTCGCCCGCGAGGTCGTAGATGCCGTAGTGCGGGACGCAGGCCTGGACCGTGGTGTCGGCGTCCTCGAAGCCGGGCTGGTACTCCCGGTCGTTGGGCGTCAGCGCAGCCAGTGCAGCGAGGTGGCCACCGGCGGAGCCGCCGGTGATGGCCAGGAAGGACGGGTCGGCTCCGTACTCCTGACCGTGCTCGCGGATCCACGCGATGGCGGCCTTCACGTCGACCAGGTGGTCGGGCCACTTGGCGCGGGGGGAGAGGCGGTAGTTGATCGCCACACAGACCCAGCCTGCGGCGGCCATCTGGAGCATCAGCGGCACGCCCTGCTCGTGCTTGTTGCCGATGTGCCATCCGCCACCGTGCACCTGGAGCAGGACCGGTGCCTGGTCGGAGAGCGGTTCCCGGGGCAGGTAGACATCGAGCAGGCCGCGCTTGCCGTGCTCGGCGTACCGGACGTCGCGGATCACCTTGACGTCCGGGTTCCGCATCCGGAACGGCCAGACCAGCTGGCGCCAGGGGGTGATCGGGTCGAGGTTCCCGTGCGTCTCCTCCAGCTCCTTGCGGTAGGAGTCGCCCAGACCTTCGGTCAGCGTCTGCTCGACCACGTGTGCGGCCCGACGTGACTCCAGGATGACGCCGGTCAGGCCGGCGGTGGAGACTGCGCCGAGGGCGAGCCCGAACCGGTTCGCCTTTCTGCCGTGGGAGAGCTCACGGAGCGCATCTGCGACGGTCAGGGTGAGCAGGTGAGGCGCCAGTTCGCCCGCGAGCCAGCCGGGGAAGAACCCGGAGGCCCCGGCGAAGTAGTTGCGGGACGGCTTGATCGCGTTGGCGGTCAGAGCCGCGGTCACGGCTTGCCGTGCGACGTACGACATGCCCATCAGGCTGTCTCCTCTCGATGCCCGGTCAACTGCGTTGTCCGATGCGCGATGCTGTGGTGCGGCACGCCTGGACGAAGACGGGGACGAAACGGTCCGCCTCCAGGACGACGCTGGCGTGACCGCCGTCCACGACGTGCACGGTGGCGCCCGGGATCAGGTCCGCCACGCCTTGCTGTCGCTCCCTGCTCACCACCTTGTCATGGGCGGTCAGCACCACCGCGGTGGGTACGTCGACCTGGTGCAGCCAGGGTGTGGAGTGGTGCCTCCCGATCGCTGCCAGGACGGGCCCGAGCATCCACGGGCTGACCGACCGGAACTCGCGGAGCGCCCAGCGGTGGATGTCCTCGCTCTCCAGGTCGAAGGCGGCAGCGGCGCCACGCCCGGCTGTCCGGGCGATCCTGGACTTGTTGAGCTGCCCCAAGGCTCCGGTGGCCAGCCACATGCCGGTGTGGAAGACGCGCTCGGAGGGGCTGTTGGCGAACCGGTCGGTCGTCGCTCCCAGGACCAGACCGGAGACCGCGTGCGGATGCTGGCGCCACATCCGCTGCGCGACGATGGAACCCATCGAGAAGCCCGCGACGATCACCGACTCCAGCTCGAGGGCCGCCACCACGGCAGCGGCGTCGTGCGCACAGTCCTGCAGGGTGAAGTCGCCTTCGGTGAAACCACGACCGTGCCAGCGCTGGTCGAAGGTGACCACGCGGAAGTGCTCGGCCAGGGCGGGAACGGTAGGGAACCAGCAGAGCATCCCCGTGCAGGCGAAGGCGTGCAGCAGGAGCACCGTCGGCGAGTCCGGAGACGGCCCGGGCACGTCGGTGACGTAGGTCGAGCCGCGCCCGGGCAGGTCCAGGGTGAACCCCGGCGGAATCTCGGTGTCGGGGATCGGGACCGCCTTGCGCAGGAGACTTCCGGGAGTGGGGATCAAAGGGTCGTCCGTGCGCGGCGGCTCTCGCGTGGTGGGATCATCAAGGCTCCTGGGGGTGCTGTCCAAGGGGTTCGTGTCAGGTTAGACTAGAACACGTTCCAGTTTCCAGGGAGGACTGAGTGGACTTCGCGCCCACCGAGACCGAGCAAGCGGTCCTCGGCGTCATCAACGACGTACTCGAGAAGGCCGATCCGACATGGTCCGCGCTCGCAGGTGCCGGCCTGCTCGGCCTTGCCGTTCCCGAGCAGCACGGTGGCGACGGGCTGGGCCTCGCAGAGACAGCCGTCGTCCTTCGGGAGCTCGGCCGCGCCGCGACGTACCTGCCCGTCTGGGAGACGGTCTGCTGCGGCGTACTCCCGTTGGTCGCGGCGGGTTCTGCCCAGCTCCAGGAGCGACTGCTGCCCGGTGTCGTCACCGGCGACACGAGGCTGACCGCGGCTCTGAACGAGCCGGGGAGCGCCTTCCCGGCGAGGCCTGCCTCGACGATGGCCAAAGGTCTTCTCAACGGACGCAAGGTCGGGGTCGGGTCACCGGACGCGCAGGCGATCCTGGTCCCCGTGCTCCGCGAGGACGGCCTTGTCGTCGTCGCGGTCATCGAGCCCGGTGCGCCTGGGGTCACTCTCGAGCCGACAGTCTCTTCGCGTGGGGAAGCCGAGGCCACGCTGGTCATGTCCGATGTGGCACCGCTGGAGGTGCTGGACGCCTCGGCCTGGGAGGCACTCCGCGGCTATGCGACGGCCGGGCTGTGCGCTCTCGGCGACGGCCTGGCCACAGGAGCCCGAGATCTGACGGCCGGCTACATCAAGGAACGGGTGCAGTTCGGGCGGGCCCTGGCCGAGTTCCAGGCTGTTGCGATGCAGATCGCCGACGTCTACATCACCTCACGGACGATGGGCATCGTCGCCGCCTCGGCCACCGCGCGCGTGGCCTCTGGCCTGCCGGCCTCTGACGACCTCGCCGTTGCAGCGCACTGGTTCTGCGACGAGGTGCCGGCAGCGATCCAGACCTGTCACCACCTACACGGGGGAATGGGACTGGACCTCACCTATCCCTTGCACCGCTACTACTCCTGGGCCAAGGACATCGCCAGGCTCCTTGGTGGCGTGGCCCAGACGCTCGACGCGGTTCCGGTCCAGGAGACCGCCGGCAAGAACCTGGAGCTGACCCAGGATCAGCGCGCCTTCAAGGCGCAGGTCCGCGACTACTTCGAGCATCTGGTCACCCGTGACGAGGTGCTGGACATGATGGCGGACAGGCACGGCGACACCTACCACGAGGTAGTCAGGCGGCTGGGTCGCGACGGCTGGATGGGCGTGGGCTGGCCCAAGCAGTACGGCGGTCACGGGCTCGGCGAGATCGAGCAGCAGATCTTCGTCAACGAGGCTGCCCGCTCCGATGTACACCTGCCCTCGGTGACCTTGCAGACCGTCGGCCCGACGCTCCAGGCCTTCGGCACCGAGAGGCAGAAGGACCTGTTCCTCAACGACATCCTCAAGGGCGAGGTGCACTTTGCGATCGGCTACAGCGAGCCCGACGCGGGTACGGATCTGGCTTCGCTGAGCACGACCGCCCGCCGGGTCACTGGCGACGACGGGGAGGAGTACTTCCTGGTCAACGGGCAGAAGACCTTCACCACCGGTGGTCATGCGGCCGACTACATCTGGCTCGCGGTGCGAACCGACCCGGAGGCGCCCAAGCATCGCGGGATCTCGGTGCTGATCGTCGACACCAAGGACCCGGGCTACAGCTGGACGCCGATCATCACCGCCGATGGGTCGCACCACGTGAACGCGACGTACTTCCAGGATGTCCGGGTGCCGGTGGACATGCTCGTGGGAGAAGAGAACCGCGGCTGGCAGCTGATCACCACCCAGCTCAACCACGAGCGGGTGATGCTCGCTCCGGCCGGCCGCTTCGAGGGGCTGCGCGACCTGGTCCACGAATGGGCGGCCCGGCAGGGCGTCGTCGACGCTCCCGACGTACGCGCAGTGCTTGCCCGGCTGACGGCCACCTTCCGGGTCAACGAGTTGCTCAACTGGGAGGTCGCCTCGGGCGCGGGCCTCGACGCTGTCGCGGACTCCTCGGCGAGCAAGGTGTTCGCCGCGGACCGGATGCAGTCGCTGGTGCGTGAGCTGGAGGAGATGGTCGGGCGGTACGCCGACCCGGCCGACCCGGAGACGGCATTCCTGATGCGCTACCTCGACGTCCAGGCCAAGCGGTTCCTCGTCCTCACCTTCGGTGGTGGGGTCAACGAGGTGCAGCGCGAGCTGATCGCGATGTTCGGGCTCGGGCTGCCGAAGGTGCCGCGATGAGCGTCGTGCACGGCTCGCACGAGTGGATCATGGCACGCACTGCGGAGCTGATGGCGCGCGGTGAGACCCAGCCCCGCCCCGGCCGAGACCCGGTGAACCAGCCGACTGTGCACACCTGGCTGGACGCCATCGGCGACGACAACCCGATCTACCGGGACACCCCGGAGGCGAGGAAGCTGCACGGCGGGCCGGTTGCTCCGACCGCCATGGCTCAGGTCTGGACGATGTACGGGCTGAGGCCGAACCGGCCCGAGTTCGAGCCGCTGCACAACATGATGGAGGTCTTCGACGAGGCCGGATACACGTCGGTGCTCGGGACCAACTGCGACCAGACCTACGAGCGCTACCTGAGGCCGGGTGAGCAGGTCGCGGTCAGTACCCAGCTCGAGTCGGTGGTGGGTCCGAAGCAGACCGGAGTGGGCGAGGGGTACTTCGTCACCACCCTCAGCACCTGGTACGTCGGGGACGAGCAGGTCGCCACGATGCTGTTCCGGGTCCTGAAGTTCAAACCGAAGTCGGATGCGCACAAGCCTGTCGAGGCGAGCGGGCGCCCCAGCCGAGACGCAACGATCCGTCCTGTCGTCAACCGGGACACGGAGTTCTTCTGGCAGGGAACGGCGGCGGGTGAGCTGCGGATCCAGAAGTGTGAGGCGTGCGGCGTGCTCAGGCACCCCCCGGGACCGATGTGTCCCTCCTGCCACGAGACCAAGCGTTCCTTCGTGGTGGCCTGCGGTCGAGGCAAGGTCTTCTCGTACACGGTTCACCACGCACCGCAGATCCCCGGCAAGCAGCTTCCGCTCACGCTTGCCGTCGTCGAGCTCGAGGAGGGCGTGCGGATGGTGGGCGAGCTGCGCGAGCCGGCCGACATCGGCGACTCGGTGGTGGTCGTCTTCGATACCGTCGATGACCAGCTGACTCTGGCCTCGTGGAGGCGAGCATGACGACGCTACCGACCTGGGAGCTGCCCCTGACCCCGACGCTGGTGGTCTCCGCGGCCCTGGCCACCCGCGACTTCCAAGACGTCCATCACGATCGGGACCTCGCGGTCCGAGCCGGGTCGAAGGACATCTTCCTCAACATCCTCTCCACGACCGGGTTCGTCCAGCGCTACGTCACCGACCACTACGGACCGCAGGCACGGATCAAAGCCTGCGAGCTGCGGCTCGGCGCGCCGGCGCACCCGGGCGACACGCTGGTCTTCACCGGAGTAGCGACGCCGACCTCGGACGGGGTCGTGGTCGACGTCGTCGGGAGGGTCTCGCTCGGGGACCACGTCACCGCCCGCGTCACCGTGGTGACCGGATGATCCCGCTGTCCGGGGCGGCCTCCATCGTCGGGATCGGCGCCACCGAGTTCTCCAAGGAGTCCGGTCGTTCCGAGCTCCAGCTCTCGGCGGAGGCGACGCTGGCTGCGCTCGAGGACGCGGGGCTGAAGCCCGCGGACGTCGACGGCCTGGTCACGTTCACCATGGACAACAGCTCGGAGATCGCTCTCGCCCGTGAGCTCGGTCTGGGGGACCTGCGGTACTTCAGCCGGGTGAACTACGGAGGTGGTGCTGCCTGCGGCACGGTGCTGCAGGCAGCGATGGCAGTCGCGACCGGCGTCGCCGACGTGGTGGTCTGCTACCGGGGCTTCAACGAGCGGTCCGGCCAGCGCTTCGGGCAGGTGTCGTCGTGGGCCGCGGCCCAGGTCAACACCAACGGGCTGGACAACGCCTGGACCTATCCCGCCGGGCTCTCCACACCGGCCGCGACGGTAGCCCTGCAGGCACGGCGCTACATGCACGAGTACGGCGCCACCAGCGAGGACTTCGGTCGGGTGGCTGTGGCCGATCGCAGGCATGCCGCCACCAACCCGAACGCGTTCTTCTACGGGCGACCGATCACCCTCGCGGAGCACCAGGCCTCCCGGATGATCGCCGACCCGTTGCGGCTGCTGGACTGCTGCCAGGAGAGCGACGGAGCCGTGGCGATCGTGGTGACCTCCGCCTCCCGCGCCGCGGACCTGAGTGGCGCGTCCGTTCCGATCCTGGCTGCGGCCCAGGGAAGTGCGCCGGACCAGTTCGTGATGACGTCGTACTACCGCAGCGACATCGGGATCCCCGAGATGGGGGTGGTCGGCGCCACACTGTGGACCCAGGCTGGACTGACCCCGCAGGACATCGACACCGCTGTGCTCTACGACCACTTCACGCCGTACGTCCTGATGCAGCTTGAGGAGCTTGGCTTCTGCGGCCGCGGAGAAGCACCTGACTTCATCGCTGACGGGGCGATCGAGCTGGGCGGCCGACTGCCGCTGAACCCGCACGGTGGTCAGCTGGGAGAGGCCTACATCCACGGAATGAACGGGATCGCCGAGGCGGTCCGGCAGCTGCGGGGCACCTCGGTCAACCAGGTGCCGGGAGCCCAGCACGTACTGGTGACGGCCGGGACCGGCGTACCGACCAGCGGTCTGATCCTCGGGACCCAGTGACGGACCCAGTGACGGACCCAGTGACGGACCCAGTGACGGACCCAGTGACGGGCCGTCACGGCCCCGTTTTGGTTCCGCCACGCAGTGACCGGGCCATCACCAAGATGAACGGGGGGCCGGCGACGGCGCCCGCCATCACCACCAGGCGCAGGTAACTGGGAGAGTCGACGAACGCCCCGTCGTTGTAGTCGCAGATCCTGCCGGGAGGGAACCAGCCCACCGAGAGCGTCCCGGTGATCCTCCCGCTCAGCAGGTCACATGCCGAGTCGTCGGCCAGGTACGCACTGGAGATCCAGTAGATGACAGCGCCCACGAAGATCAGCCAGACGGCGCAAGACACGCGCAACAGCGTCCGGTCGAACTGGTCCATCCCTGGATTGTGCAGGCTGCGCCGAAGAATCTGCCCCCCGCCGGGGAACATTTGTCCTTCCGGCTAGAGCTTGGTCAGCACACAGTCCGCGAGCGCGGGCCGGTCGTCGGTTCCGACGGTCGCGTTGATCAGGATCCGGTCGCCCTCGTCCCATGCGGCGACGTTGATCGTCTCGCCCGGGAAGACGACTCCGGCGAACCGGGCAGCGAAGCCGCCAACTCTGGTCACGTCTGAGTCGAGCAGCGCGTCGACCACGAGCCTGGCGGTGATGCCATAGGTGCACAGCCCGTGCAGGATCGGCGCCGGGAAGCCGGCCGACGCGGCGAACTCAGGGTCTGAATGCAGCGGGTTGCGGTCACCGCACAGGCGGTAGAGCAGTGCCTGGTTGGGCGTGGTCGCGTACGACGAGGTGGCGTCGGGTGCACGCTCGGGGAGGGTGACCGCCTGCGACGTACCGCGGGAGCCGCCGAAGCCACCCTCACCCTTGACGAAGATCGACGACCTGGTGCGGTAGACCAGCTCGCCTGCGGCGTCGTGCGCCTCGTGCTCCTGCCAAATCACCGCAGCCTTGCCCTTGTCCCACACATCGCTGATGCGTCGGCTCAGGGTGAGCCCCTCAGCCGAGGTCGGCAGCGGTTTGGCAAGGTGCACCTCCTGGGCCCCGTGGACGACCTGGGCCAGGTTGATGTCGCAGCCGGGGAGGTCGAGCGAAGGTGCGTCGGTCTCGGAGAAGGTCGGTGCGATGACCGCGAAGGTGGGGAGCACCCCCAGATCGTTCTCCAGGGTGTAGCGCAGCGCCTTCGGGTCGAGCTGGTCACCCGGGTTGGAGCCGGCCCCGATCGCGAGGTGGTAGAGCAGCACCTGGGAGAAGTCCCAGCTGACCGGGATCGGCCCGAGGTCCGCGCCGATGGCCTTGTGCGGGTCGATAGGCATGCTCAGTCTCCTGCCAGGTCCAGCGCGGCCAGGTAGCCGAACACCATGGCCGGCCCGATGGTCGCTCCGGGCCCGGCATAGGTGCGGCCCATGACCGCAGCCGAGGTATTTCCCGCCGCGTAGAGTCCGTCGATGACCGAGCCGTCGTGACGCAGGACGCGGGCGCGCTCGTCGGTGACCAGGCCGCCCTTGGTGCCGAGGTCGCCCGGAACCACCTTGACCGCGTAGAAGGGTCCCTGGTCGATCGAGTGCAGGGACGGGTTCGGCTTCACCGTGGGGTCGGAGTAGTACCGGTCGTAGGCGCTCTCGCCCCGGTGGAAGTCCTCGTCGACGCCGGAGTGCGCGAACCCGTTGAAGCGGTCAACGGTGTCGCTGAGGGCACCGGTCGGCAGACCGATCTGCTCGGCCAGAGCCTCGAGGGTGTCCGCCTTGAAGATCGTTCCGTGCTTGTACCAGCGGCCCGGGAAGGGCTGGCGTGGTCCCAGCCCGGCGAAGAGATACCGGTTGCGGTAGCGCTGGTCGAGGATCATCCAGCACGGGACATGCTGGACTCCGGTCGCCTCGCCGGCGTAGATGGCGTGGCCGGCCTCGACGTACGGCAGGGCCTCGTTCATGAAGCGCTTGGCGGCAGCGTTGACCATGATGGAGCCCGGAAGGTTCCGCTCGGCCAGGCAGAACCACGGGCCACGGGGGAGCGGGATGGTCGGTCCCCACCAAGCGTCGTCCATCAGGGCGATGTCAGCTCCGGCGGCGATCCCGGCGAGGATGCCGTCGCCCTCGTTGCTGGCAGCCCCGGTGGTCCACTCGACCGAGGTGGGACGCGGCTGGTACTTCTCGCGCATCTCGAGGTTCTTCTCGTAGCCCCCGCTGCCCAGGACGACGCCGCGCCGGGCGCGGATCCGGGTAGGCGCTCCTTGGCGGGAGACGACGGCACCGACCACCCGGCCGTTCTCGATCCACAGGTCGGTCAGCTGCGCCTCGTACCAGACCGGGACGCCCGCATCCTGCAGACCCTTGCGCAGTCCGATCGCCAGCGCGTTGCCCATTCCGTACATCTTGCGGCCGAGGAGGATCGCCAGCATTCGGCGCAGGAAGACCTTGAACATGGTGATGGGGCCGCGCAGCGTGCGCAGGCCGAGGCTGATCCAGCGGAAGTTGGCCTGGGTGACCACCATGTTCACCGGCGCCTTGGTGTACGGCGGGTGGAGGTGGCTCAGCTCGTCCCCGATGATGCGTCCGTCGAGAGGAACCGGCTCGACGCTCCGGCCCCCGGCCCGACCGCCCGGCTGCTCCGGGTGGTAGTCCGCGTAGTCCGGGACCCAGCAGAACCGCACCGGCGTGGTCTCCCGGACGAAGTCCATCATCTCCGGCCCGCGCTCGATGAAGGTGTCGCGGCGGACCTTCGGGACGACGTCGCCGACGATGCTGTCCAGGTACTGCTTCTGGGCTTCGAGGGTGTCCTGGACACCCGCCGCCCGCAGGGCGTAGTTGCCGGGGACCCAGACGCCGCCACCGGACCTGGCAGTCGAGCCGCCGAAGTACTCGCTCTTCTCCACCAGCAGTGTCTCGAGGCCCTGTTTGGCGGCAGTCAGCGCTGCGGTCATCCCTGCAGCGCCGCTCCCGACAACGAGGACGTCAACGGTGGTGGTCTCCTCTGGTAGCACCGTAAAACTGTAACAGGTTATAGTTTCGTCATGCTGACTGACGACGTACGTCTCGAGGTCGCCGACGCGCTCGCCGGAGCGGAGCGGGACCGGGTCCCGCTCCCCAAGATCGTCGACACCTTTCCTGGCATGGACGTCGTCGACGCCTACCAGGTCCAGCTCATCAACATCCGTCGCAGGATCGAGGCCGGAGCGACCGTCCGCGGCCACAAGGTGGGGCTCTCCTCGCAGGCGATGCAGGAGATGATGGGGGTCGACGAACCCGACTACGGTCACCTGCTCTCGGACATGGAGTGCTTCCCCGAGGTGCCGGTCGCGGCGGACCGCTACTGCTACCCCCGTGTCGAGGTCGAGGTGGCCTTCATCCTGGGGGACGCGCTGCCGGGTCAGAACTGCACCGAGCAGGACGTGCTGCGGGCCACCGAGGCTGTGGCACCGAGCATCGAGCTGATCGACAGCCGCATCCGGGACTGGAAGATCGGCATCGTGGACACGATCGCCGACAACGCCTCGTCTGCCGGGTTCGTGTTGGGCCACGAGCGGGTCAAGCCGGCGGACCTCGACCTGCTGAAGATCCAGGCGCGGCTGTACAAGAACGGCGACGAGGTTGCCTCCGGGCGGTCCGACGCCGTGCTGGGCAATCCGGTGACCGCGGTCGCCTGGCTGGCGCGCAAAGTGGCGTCCTTCGGCGTCAGGCTCCAGGCCGGGCACGTCATCCTGCCTGGCTCGGTGCACAAGGCGATCGACGCAGCTGCTGGCGACGACTTCCGCGCCGTCTTCGACGGCCTCGGCACCGTCGAGCTCTCGTTCAAGTGAGGACACAGATGACCAAGAAGACCGCAGCCATCGTCGGGTCGGGGAACATCGGCACCGACCTGATGTACAAGCTACTGCGCAGCGACCGCATCGAGCCGCGCTGGATGGTCGGCGTGGACCCCGACAGCGAGGGCCTCAAGCGGGCCGCCGACCTGGGCCTGGTCGCCACCCACGAGGGCGTCGACTGGCTGCTCAAGCAGGACCAGCTTCCCGACCTGGTCTTCGAGGCGACCTCGGCGTACGTCCACCGCGAGTACGCGCCCCGCTACCAGGAGGCCGGAATCCGTGCGGTGGACCTGACGCCGGCCGCGGTCGGTCCCGCCGTCATCCCCCCGGTCAACGGCGACGAGCACCTCGACAAGATGAACGTCAACATGATCACCTGCGGCGGCCAGGCGACCATCCCGATGGTGGCGGCGGTCTCGCGTGTGGTCCCGGTCTCGTACGCCGAGATCGTCGCCTCGGTGTCCTCGGTGAGCGCCGGCCCCGGCACGCGTCAGAACATCGACGAGTTCACCCGCACCACGAGCCGGGGCGTCGAGACCATCGGTGGCGCCGAGGTCGGGAAGGCGATCATCATCCTCAACCCCGCCGAGCCGCCGATGATCATGAGGGACACGATCTTCTGCGCGGTCGACCCCTCGGCGTACGAGGAGTCGCAGGACGCCATCAAGGAGTCGGTGCACCAGATGGTCGCCGACGTACAGCGTTACGTGCCGGGCTACCGGCTGCTGCAGGACCCGCAGATCGATCCGCCGTCCGACTACACCAAGGGCCGCACGCTGGTCTCGGTCTTCGTCGAGGTGGAGGGCGCGGGTGACTTCCTGCCGCCGTACTCGGGGAACCTCGACATCATGACCGCAGCCGCCACCCAGGTCGGCGAGAAGATCGCAGGAGCGATGGCATGAGCACGCGACCGGAGAACCAGCTGCCCGTCACCTTCGACGACACCCTCGACCTGCGGCTGACCGACACCTCGCTGCGCGACGGCTCACATCACAAGCGGCACCAGTTCACCGCTACCGAGGTGCGCGACATCGTCGCAGCCCTGGACGAGTCCGGCGTGCCGGTCCTGGAAGTCACCCATGGGGACGGGCTCGGCGGGTCGTCGTTCAACTACGGCTTCTCCCGTACGCCGGAGCAGGAGCTGATCAAGATCGCGGCCGAGACCGCGAAGCGGGCCAGGATCGCCTTCCTGATGCTGCCCGGCGTCGGGACCAAGGACGACATCCGGGCGGCCCAGGACAACGGTGGGGTGATCTGCCGGATCGCCACCCACTGCACCGAGGCGGACACCTCCGAGCAGCACTTCAGGCTGGCCCGGGAGCTGGGCCTTGAGACGGTCGGCTTCCTGATGATGAGCCACACCCAGCCCCCAGAGATGCTCGCCAAGCAGGCCAGGATCATGGTCGACGCGGGGTGCCAGTGCGTCTACGTGGTCGACTCGGCCGGCGCCCTGATCATGGAGGCGACCGGAGACCGGGTGGCCGCGTTGGTCGCTGAGATCGGATCCGAGGCCAGCGTCGGCTTCCATGGCCACGAGAACCTCGGGCTCGGCGTGGCCAACACCATCATCGCGGCTCGCAACGGGGCGACCCAGATCGACGGGTCGGTACGCCGCTACGGAGCGGGCGCGGGGAACACGCCTCTCGAGGCGTTCGTCGGGGTCTGCGACAAGCTCGGCTGGCGGACGGGTGTGGACTTCCTGAAGATCGTCGATGCGGCCGAGGACGTCGTACTCCCGACCATGCCGTCGGAGTGCACGCTGAACCGGATGACGCTGATGATGGGGTACGCCGGGGTCTACTCGTCGTTCCTCAAGCACGCGGAGCGTCAGGCGGAGCGATACGGCGTGAGCGGCGCCCAGATCCTCCTGGAGGCAGGCGCCCGCAAGCTGATCGGCGGTCAGGAGGACCAGCTCATCGACATCGCGCTCCAGCTCAAGGCCAAGCAGGACGCCAACCCCTGACTCCGCTGCCGCCGACAGGTCGGGTTCAGTTCCGACGTCTCGGCGGGTCGCGAAGGGCCCACTGGCCCAAAACGAGAACGTGTTCTAGTATTGACAGGGAACACTGACACTTCGAGGAGACCCCATGACGCAGGCAGTTCTGGACGCCGTCCGCGACCTCTTGCCACAGCTGCGTGAGCGTGCCGAGGAGGGCGAGCGCCTACGGGTTGTCCCCGAGGCCTCGATCAAGGACCTCGAGGGTGCCGGCTTCTTCCGGATGCTCCAGCCCAAACGGTACGACGGGCTCGAGTCCGACCCGGTCGACTTCTTCACCGCGGTCAAGGTCATCGCCGGTGCAGACGGGGCCACGGGCTGGGTCTCCAGCGTGCTCGGCGTGCACCCGTGGCAGGTAGCGCTCTTCGCCGACGAGGCGCAGCAGGCGGTGTGGGGCAACGACACGACCACACGGCTGTCCAGCTCGTACGCGCCCACCGGCAAGGCGACCCTGGTCGAGGGTGGCTACCGGCTCAGCGGCAAGTGGTCCTTCTCCTCCGGCTGCGACCATGCCACCTGGGTCCTGCTGGGCGGCCTGGTCTGGAACGCCGAGGGGCAGGTCGTCGACTTCAAGACCTTCATGGTCCCGCGCAGCGACTACACCATCGAGGACGTGTGGAACGTCGTCGGCCTGGCCGGCACCGGCTCCAACGACATCGTCGTCGACGACGTCTTTGTGCCCGACGCGTTCACTCTGTCCATGGGAGAGACCGGTGCCTGCAAGGGCCCCGGCCAGGAGGTCAACACCTCCAACCTCTACAAGCTGCCGTTCCACTCGATCTTCACCTCGACGATCACCACGCCGATCATCGGGATGGCCTACGGCGCGTACGAGGAGCACGTCGAGATGCAGCGCAAGCGCGTGCGGGCGGCGTACATCGGCGAGAAGGCGGTCGACGACCCGTTCGCCAACGTACGCATCGCGCGAGCCTCCAGTGACATCGACGCTGCCTGGGCGTTGCTGATGAACAACATCCGCGAGGAGCAGGCGTACGTCGAACGTGGTGAGACGATCCCGCTGCAGCTGCGCCTGAAGGTCCGCCGCGACCAGGTGCTCGGCACGGAGCGGGCGATCTCCGCGATCGACCAGCTCTTCGAGAACTCGGGCGGACGTGCGCTCGCCAAGGGCACCTACCTGCAGCGAGCCTGGCGTGACGCACACGCCGGCCGAGTGCATGCCGCGAACGACCCTGAACGTGCGCTGCGGATGTTCGGTGCGGTCGAGTTCGGCCAGAAGATCGACCCGGGGATGTACTAGGTCGATGACTCTCTCCAAGCAGGACACGGCGCGGTCGGCGAAGGCCGGCGCGTTCTCCCTGAACTACCACGAGGCCGGCTCTCCGACCGGTCTCGGTGGCGGGCTGCCGCTCGTCATGCTCCACGGTGGGGGCCCGGGAGCCTCGGCGTGGAGCAACTTCGGAGCTTGCCTGCCTCGGTTCGCCGAGGACTTCCGAGTGCTGCTCGTCGACCAGCCGGGGTTCGGCGACTCCGACAAGCCTGAGGTCGAGGGGCACTACTTCACCTTCGCCGCAGATGCCCTCGCGGCTCTGCTCGACGAGCTGGGGATCGAACGGATCCACCTGCTCGGCAACTCCCTTGGCGGCGGCACGGCGACGCGGTTCGCGCTGAAGTACCCCCAGCGCGTGGCGAGGCTGGTCCTGATGGGCCCGGGGGGCCTGGCACAGAACATCTTCTCGCCGGACCCGACCGAGGGGATCAAGCGGCTCTACGACTTCGCCGGTAACCCTTCGGCGGAGGCGATGGAGGCCTTCATCAAGGTGATGCTGCACGACCAGTCGCTGTGCACCCCTGAGCTCGTCGCGGAGCGGCTCGCCAACGCCACCCTGCCCGGCACCCGCGAGGCGATGGCCTCCATGGGGGCCTCGTTCGTGAAGCCGGAGACCTACGAGGACGGCATGCTCTGGCGGGAGGCCTACAAGCTCCGCCAGCACACCCTGCTCACCTGGGGACGAGAGGACCGCGTCAACCCGCTCGACGGCGCGTTGCTCGCGTTGAAGCTGATCCCCAAGGCCAGACTGCACGTCTTCCCCAACTGCGGACACTGGGCGCAGATCGAGGCGGCGG
The DNA here is from genome assembly GCA_963769585.1 of uncultured Actinomycetota bacterium. GTDB lineage: Bacteria > Actinomycetota > Actinomycetes > Propionibacteriales > Nocardioidaceae > SSC3. The sequence continues at coordinate 1,521,696 of CAVYMJ010000006.1, read as the reverse complement.
CGGAGTTCCATACGGTCACCCGGGACTTCCTGGCGGCGCACACGGAGAGGGCGAGGTCATGACGATCGACATCAAGTCGCTCGGCTACGTCCGAGTGGAGAGTACCGACCTGGACGAGTGGCGCACCTTCGGCAGCAAGGTCCTGGGCCTGGCCGAGGGGCGCGGCCCGACGCCGGAGAACCTCTACTTCCGTATGGACGAGCTCTCCGCACGCATCGTGGTCTTTCCTGGCGACAAGAACGAGCTGTCCTGCATGGGCTGGGAGGTCGCCGACCACAAGGCACTGGCGCAGGCGACCGACCACCTCAAGGACCACGGGGTCGCGGTCGAGTCAGCGAGCGCCGAGGAGCTTGCCGAGCGGCGGGTCCAGGAGCTGGTCCGGTTCACCGACCCGTTCGACAACGTTTTCGAGCTTTACCACGGCGCGACCTACGAGAGCCGCCCTGTGGTGACGCCGTACGCGCAGACCTTCGTGACCGGCGAGCAGGGCATGGGCCACATCGTGGTTCCCGTCTCCGACGACGTGGAGGCGCTGCGCTTCTACAACGACGTCCTCGGGTTCCGCCTCCGCGACTCCATGCGGATGCCGGGGGAGTTCGTGGGCAAGGAGCCCGGCTCGACGGTGTGGCTGCGCTTCCTCGGCTGCAACCCCAGACACCACAGCCTTGCCTTCCTGCCGATGCCGAACCCGAGCAAGTGCGTGCACATCATGATCGAGGTCGACAAGCTCGACCATGTCGGCCGGGCGCTGGAGCGGGTGCGCAAGTACAAGGCACCGCTCAGCGCTACCCTGGGGCGGCACATGAACGACCAGATGGTGTCGTTCTACGTGAAGTCACCTGGAGGTTTCGACGTGGAGTACGGCTGCGAGGGCCTCACCGTCGAGGACGACAAGTGGGTGGCGCGCGAGTCCACCGCCGTGTCGTACTGGGGTCATAACTTCGGTGGCTGACCCCGTCCTCGCCCATGACGCAGAAGGCCGGGTCAACTGGCCCAGCCAGCAGCTCATCGAGTCCTTCCTCGACCAGTTCGACTTCGAGGACGGGCTGCCGCCGTCGGAGGAGGAGGGCGCCTCACCGGAGTCCCAGCGGCACTTCCGCGACGTCCTGGGCCGGTTCGCGTCCGGGGTCACCGTGGTGACCTCGCTATCCAACGGGGAGCCGGTCGGGATGACCGCGCAGTCCTTCACCTCGGTCTCGCTTCACCCACCGCTCGTGCTCTTCTGTCCCGCCAAGACCTCCCAGGCGTGGCCATCGATGCAGCGCGCCGGGTTCTTCTGTGTGAACCTTCTGTCCGAGGGGCAGGACGAGATCTCCAACCAGTTCGCCCGCCGCGGCACCGAGAAGTTCGCCGGGATCGGTTGGAAGCCGGCCTCGACCGGCGCTCCGTTGCTGGACGGCGTGCTCGGCTGGGTCGACTGCACGGTGTACGCCGTGCACGAGGCGGGCGACCACTACGTCGTGCTCGGGCAGGTGCAGGATCTCGGAGTCTCCGACGCTCCGCACCCCCTGTTGTTCTACAAGGGCGCATACCACCGCACCGACCAGGGCTGAGCATGCTCGTCGACCTGCTCGACCGCTCTGTCTTCGTGCGGAGCTACGGAGCAAGGTCAGACGTCCCGATCGTGGTCCTGCACGGCTTCCCGGGTTCGTCGGCGGACTGGTCTGTCGTTGCGGCGGCCCTAGCTGTCGACCGGCAGGTGGTCACCTTCGACCTTCCGGGCTACGGCCGCTCGTCCAAGGACCCCGGCACGTCGTACTCGCTCTTCGACCAGGCGTCCGTGGTCGAGGCGCTGATGGACCACCTGGCAGTGGAACGCTGTGTCCTGCTCGCCCATGACATGGGAGACACCGTCGCCGCTGAGCTGGCGGCGCGGAGCAACGCGGGTGCGTTGGGCTTCGCCGTCGAGGGGATCGTCCTGACGAACGGCTCGATCTTCATCGAGATGGCCCAGCTGACCCGTGGTCAGAAGCTGACGTTGCGGCTTCCCGACCGACCCTCCTGGTTCTCGCTGCCGACCTGGGTGATGCGCCGGTCGCTGCTGGAGAGCTTCACCCGCGACTGCCCGCCGCCGCCGGGGGCGGTCGACGCCCTCATCGCGCAGCTCCGCCTCAACCGCGGGGACCGGCTGATGCCGGTACTGATCCGCTACATCGAGGAGCGTCGCGTCCACCAGGAGCGTTGGACCGCGGGGCTCGTCGAGTACGACGGACCGCTCAGTGCCATCTGGGGCGAACAGGACCCCATCGCCGTCCTGGCCATGACCGAGAAGCTGGCAACACTGCGGCCCGCCACGACAGTGGTGACCCTGCCCGGAGTCGGCCATTGGCCCTCCCTGGAGGCTCCGGACCGGCTGGCCGCAGCGGTGCTGGCGCAGCTGGGTCCAGCTGGTTCCGCGGAGTAGGCCTCGTCAGAGACCCAGCGCCTTCTCCAGCTCCTCCAACGCCTCACCGGAGTACACCGCGATCCGCTGCAGGTGGGGCACGCTGTCCCGGCAGCCCGTGTACCCGATGTTGAACTCACCGGCATAGCTGACTGCGGTGATGTTGAGGGCCTGTCCGTTGAACAACAGGCTGATCGGATAGAGCTCCTCGAGTCTGGAGCCATCCATGAACCGCGGCTCCGCCGGGCCCGGCACGTTCGAGACGACCAGGTTGGAAGCCGGACGCCCGTGCCCGCCGAAGCCCAGCATGGCCTGGCTCAGGAACGGCCCCATCAGCGCGGCGGTGTAGACATCCATCGCCCCTCGCCCTGCCCGCGGCATCCGCTCCTTCCCCAACGTGGTCGAGGCGCGGATCGCCTGGATCCGCTCGAGGGGGTCGGCGAGGTCGGTGCCCAGGCTGCAGTACAGGAAGGTGATCGCGTTGCCGACGCTGGCTCCCACCGCTTCGCGGACCGAGACGGGGACGTTGGCAGTCAGGCTCTGTTCCGGGAGGGCGCCGACCTCGTCCAGATACCGGCGGATCGCCGCTCCGCACAGGGCGAGGAAGACGTCGTTGAGGCTGGCGTCGGCGGCGCTGGCCACCTTCTTGAGCCGGTCCAGGGAGTAGTGCTGGGTCGCGAACCGGCGGGGGGCGTTGATCCGCCCGTTGAAGATCGTCTTGGGCGCCCGGTACGGCGCGGCGCGCAGCGGCTGGTCGGTGCCGAAGAAGCTCTCCCGGTAGGTTTTGCCCAGCGAGCGGGTCACCGCACCGGTGGAGCGGAGCCCTGAACGGACCCGATGCGCGCTCTCGGGCTTGGGCTCAGGAGTCCGGTCGGACTGCGCGGTGCCGGACTGGTCCGGGCCGGTGGTTCCGACAGCCCACGGCGGCAGCATCCCTCGGGCAGCAGGGTCCGCGGAGAACGTACGCCGGAGCAGCCGGATGCCGCCGACGCCGTCGATCTGCGAGTGGTGCACCTTGAGGTACAGCGACCAGCGGTCCCCGGCGAGTCCCTCGATGATGTGGCACTCCCACAGCGGGTAGCGCCGGTCCATCTTGGCCGAGTGCAGCCGCGAGACCAGCACGCCGAGCTCGCGCTCGCCTCCCGGGGCCGGGAGCGCAGAGTGCCGCAGGTGGTAGTCGAGGTCGATCTCGGAGTCCGGCAGGGTCTCCCAGCGCGAGACCGCCTTGCCTTTGAGCAGGTAGTTGAAGGGTGCCTCGAACGTCAGGGTCGTACGCCAGCGCTCGGCAAGGTCGGCCAGGTAGGAGGGCTCCGCGTCAGGCGGAAGCGAGAACGTCGCGAGCAGGCCGACCTGCATAGGGGTGGCGCGGGTCTCCGCGAGCAGCCAGCCGGAGTCGTTGATCTTGAGCACCTGAGCCATGGTTCGCATACCCCTTGTCGACGTCTGGCCCCGAGTCTCGCGCATGCGGCCGCGGAGATCGAGCACTGAGCGTCAACGCGCGAGCCGAGCCCGGTGCTCGTGGGGCTGGCCGAAGAGCTGGTTGAGAGCGTGGGCGCGTTTGAAGTACAGGTGAGCCGGGTGCTCCCAGGTGATGGCGATGCCGCCATGCAGCTGGACCATCTCGGAGGCGATGTGGCTGAGCGCATCGCCGCACCACGACTTGGCTGTTGAGGCCTTCCGACCCAAGTCGTCGTCCAGGTTCGCAGCCGCCCAGCAGGCTGCCCAGGAGATCGAGCGGCTGGTCTCCAGCTCGACGTACAGGTCCGCCATCCGGTGCTTGAGTGCCTGGAACGAGCCGATCTGGCGGCCGAACTGGACGCGCTCCAGGCTGTAGCTCACGGTGAGCTCCAGGCAGCGCTGCATCGCGCCAACCTGGAGGGCGGTGACCAGGGCCGCGGCCGTGTCGCGCACCTGTTGCTCGTCCACCGGGCCGAGCGGGGTCGACTCCTGGATGTCGACCTGCACGTAGTCCAGCGTGAGGTCCATGCCCGGCCGGGGCGTACGCCGGGCAGCGGTCACCTCGTGCAGCAGGCCGTCGCGCACGACCAGGAGCAGGTCACCGGCCAAGGTCGGGTCGTCGAGCACCACCGAGGCCGAGCGCCCGGCGGCGAGCTCGCTCAGGTGGGAGGTGTGGCCCGCGATGCGCAGGGCCTGCGTTGCGATCGCGGTGGCGAGCAGCGGGTTCGGGGTGAGCGTGGCGCCGAGCTCGGTGAGGACCAAGGACGTCTCGAAGAGCGTGGCCCCGGCCCCGTCGTACTCCTCGGGGATCGCCAACGCGGTGGCGCCGACCTGCTCGACGAGCACCGTCCAGGCTCCGTCGGGCTGCTTGGCCAGCACCGAACGCACGGTGCCAGCGAGCTCCTCCTGCTCCTGGGAGAGCGCGAAGTGCATCAGGCCCCCACGAGTGCGGCCAGGACCCGGCCGCGGTGGTAGGAGGGACTGCCCCAGGCGCCACGCAGCGCACGGATCTTGAGCAGCCAGAGACTGAGGTCGTGCTCCGCGGTGTAGCCGATCGCGCCATGGGCCTGGAGAGCGACCCGAGCGGCGGCATAGGCAGCCTCGCCCGCCGCGACCTTGGCCGACGAGATGTCGCGTGGGGTCTGGGTCAGCGAGGCACCCCAGACCAGCGGCCGGGCGAAGTCGAGCCTGACCTTGGCGTCGGCGAGCTGGTGCTTGACGGCCTGGAACGAGCCGATCGGCCTTCCGAACTGGCTCCGGGACTTGGCGTACTCGACCGAGTCCTCCAGCACCCGGTAGCCGGCGCCCACGAGCTGCGCAGCGACCGCGAGGGTGGCGAGATCGTGAGCCCGGTCGACGACCTCAGGGGCGACCTCGGCCACCGCCTCGGCCGAGGTCACCGAGAAGAGGCGCCGGGCCGGGTCGACGGACCGCTGCAGCTGCCCCACCGAGGCCGTGCACAGATGGCCGTCCACCACGGCGTACGTCGTGTCCGCCACGTCGGCGTCAAGAGCCAGCGGGACTCCGACAGTGACGACGCCGTCGACGGCCGTGCCCAGCAGGGTCGGCGCGAGCACCCCCGACTCGACCCAGGGACCAGGGACGGCATGGCGACCCAGCTGCTCGAAGGCGACCACGACGTCCGAGCCAGTGGCACCCGAGTCCGGGTTCGGCGAGCCCGGTCACGCCGAGGTCGGCCAGTCGAGTCCACAGCGCGAGCCCCGGCGCGGAGTCCCCTGCGGCCCAGGCTCGCGCCACCGCCGGTGTCTGCGCCGCCACGAGCAGGTCGTCCAGCGACCGGGCGAAACCGGCCTGCTCGTCGGTGAGAGCGAACCTCATCGGCGCACCTCCCGAGGCAGCCCGAGCAGGCGCTCGGAGACGATGTTGCGCTGGACCTCGTTGGTGCCTGCGTAGATGGGCCCGGCCAGTGAGAAGAGATACCCATCGGTCCACGAGGACTCGAGCTCGCCTTCGTCCCCGAGCAGGTCCAGGGCCGTCTCGTGCAGGGCTACGTCGAGCTCGGACCAGAAGAGCTTGTTGACCGACCCGTCGGCGCCCAGGTCTCCACCGGCGGCCAGCCGCGTCACTGTGCCCCAGGTGTAGAGCCGGTAGGCCTCGGCCCCGATCCACGCATCCACCACCCGGTCGCGCAGCGCGGGGTCCGGACGGTCGCACCACAGCTGCACCAGGCGGTCGGCGGCTGCGCAGAAGCGCCCGGGGGAGCGCAGCGAGAGGCCGCGCTCGTTGCCGGCCGTCCCCATCGCGATCTGCCACCCGTCGCCGGGGGCACCCAGGACGTCGGCATCGGGAACGAAGACGTCCTCGAAGAAGATCTCCGCAAACCCGGCCTCACCGTCGAGCTGGGCGATCGGACGGACGGTGACCCCTTCCGCGTCGAGGGGGAAGAGGAAGTAGGTCAGTCCATGGTGGCGCTGCGACTGGGGATCGGAGCGGAACAGCCCGAAGCCCCAGTGCGCGTACGTCGCACGCGACGACCAGGTCTTCTGGCCGTTGAGCAGCCAACCACCGTCGGTGCGTACCGCCGTCGAGCGGAGCGAGGCCAGGTCGGAACCGGCTTCAGGCTCGGACCAGGCCTGTGCCCAGACCCGCTCACCCGACGACATGGTCGGCAGGAACCGTTCCTGCTGCTCCGCGGTGGCGTGGTCGAACATCAGTGGCGCGAGTAGGAAGATGCCGTTCTGGGAGACACGCCCGGGAGCGCCGGCTCGGTAGTACTCCTCCTCGAAGATCACCCACTCGACCAGGCTGGCGTCACGCCCGCCGAGCTCGGCCGGCCAGGAGACGGTCGACCAGCGCGCGTCGGACAGGCGTCTCTCCCATGCCTGATGGGCAGCGAAGCCCGCCGCGGTGTCCATGCTCGGCAGCGGCTGCGCCGGCACGTTGGCGATCAGCCACGCGCGGGCCTCGGCCTGGAAGGCGAGCTCGTCGTCGGTGAGGTCGAGGTTCATAGGTTGCGCAGCTCCGTCTTGAGGACCTTGCCGGACACGTTGCGGGGCAGCGCATCGATGATCTCCACCGACCGGGGGACCTTGAAGTTGGCCAGTCGCTCCCTGCACCGGGCGATCACGTCGTCGGGGGACACGGTTGCGCCCGTCCGCCGTACGACGTAGGCCTTGCCGACCTCGCCGAGCCGTCCGTCCGGGACGCCGACCACCGCGGACTCGACCACACCCTCGATCCGGGCGATCACCTGCTCGACCTCGGCGGGGTACACGTTGAAGCCTCCGACGATGTAGACGTCCTTGAGCCGGTCGGTGATCTTGAGGTTGCCCTCGGCGTCCACCCGGCCGATGTCACCGGTGTGCAGCCACCCGTCGGGGTCGATCGCCGCTGCGGTCGCAGCGGGGTCGTCGAGGTAGCCCTGCATCACCAGGTCGCCGCGGAAGAGCAGCTCACCGTCCTGTCCGGAGGGCGCGTCGATCCGCAGCTCCAGGCCGGGTACGACGCGGCCGGTCGTGCTCGCCACCAGCTCCGGCGGGTCGCCGCGCCTACCCATCGTGCCCACCACGCACTCGGTCATCCCGAACGCGGTGAGGACCAGGTCGAAGGAGAGCTCGCTCTGCATCCGTTCCACCAGCGCTACCGGGACCATCGCTGCTCCGGTCACGGCGAACCTCAGGCTGGACAGGTCGCGTGTGTCGCGGGGTGCCTCGAGCAGCGCGTTGAAGATCGCCGGGGCACCGGGCAGGACGCTGATCCGTTCGCGTTCGATCGTGTCCAGGACGGTCTCCACGTCGAAGACCGCGTGTGGGTACAGCGTGGCGCCGTACAGCAGGGAGACCAGGATCCCGGCCTTGTAGCCGAAGGAGTGGAAGAACGGGTTCACGACGAGGTAGCGGTCATCGACCGAGAGCTCACCGAGCTCGCCCCAGATGCGGGCAGCCTCGATCGACTGGCGATGGGCCGACATCGCGCCTTTGGAACGCCCGGTGGTGCCGGAGGTGAAGAGGATGTCGGCCAGGTCGTCGGGGTCGACGGCGTGGGCACGGGCCTCCACCTCGTCCGCGGCGGCGTCCGAGGGATCGTCGGGCAGGTCGCTGGTGAGCACGAGCTGAGGAAGGGTCACTCCTGCCTCGGCGGCTGCTGCGGAAAGCTCCTCGATCTGGTTGCGGCCGAGGAAGCCTTCGTGCACCACGACGATGCCGGCGTCGACCCGCGAGATCAGGTCCACGGCTTCGTGACCGGTGTAGCGGGTGTTGATCGGCACGACCACGCCGCCCGCGTAGGTGACGGCGAGGGCGGCCACCTCCCACTGCCAGGAGTTGGGTGCCCACAGGCAGACCCGGTCGCCCTTGCTGAGGCCGAGGGCGACGTAGCCCTGGGCGACCCTGCGGACGCGGTCGAGCAGGTCGGCAAACGAGAGGGACACGTCCGCGTCGACCACCGACGCACGGTCGGGCCACGATGCGGCAGCCGCATGGAGCGCGGCAGGGATCGTCCGGATCACACTCTCTCCTCGGCCAACCAAACAGTTGCTTGGTAGGTTACCCTAGCACTGTGGATCTGACCTACAGCGTCGAGGACGAGGCGTTCAGAAGCCAGGTGCGCCAGTGGCTCGGCGACCATCTCAACGGCGACTTCGCCGCGCTCAGGGGGCTGGGCGGACCGGGCCGTGAACACGAGGCCCACGACGAGCGGCTGGCCTGGGACCGGCATCTGGCTGCTCATGGCTGGACCTGCATCGGCTGGCCCAAGGAGTACGGCGGGAGGGGGCTGACCCTCTTCGAGCAGGTGATCTTCCATGAGGAGTACGCCAAGGCCAACGCTCCCGCCCGGGTCAACCACCTGGGTGAGGAGCTCCTCGGCCCGACGCTGATCGCCTTCGGCAGCGACTCCCAGAAAGCCCGCTTCCTGCCCCGGATCGTGGCCGTCGAGGAGCTCTGGTGCCAGGGCTACTCCGAGCCGGGTGCCGGGTCGGACCTGGCCGCCGTCTCCACCAAGGCGCGGCTGGACGGCGACGAGTGGGTGGTGGACGGCCAGAAGATCTGGACCTCCCTGGCGCAGTTCGCGCACTGGTGCTTCGTCATTGTCCGCAGCGAGCCGGGGTCGCAGCGGCACAAGGGGCTCTCGTTCCTGCTGGTCCCGATGGCTCAGGACGGGATCGAGGTCCGGCCCATTGAGCAGCTGACCGGCGGTTCGGAGTTCAACGAGGTCTTCTTCACCGGCGCTCGAACCGACAAGTCCCTGGTGGTAGGCGCACCGGGCGACGGGTGGTCGGTCGCGATGGGGCTGCTGGGCTTCGAGCGCGGGGTGTCCACGATGGGTCAACAGGTCGGCTTCGAGCGCGAGCTCGACGTCGTCGTCGAGCTGGCCAAGAGCAACGGCTCGTACGACGACCCGGTGTTGCGTGACCGCCTCGTCCGAGCTCAGATCGGCCTGGACGTGATGCGGGCCAACGCGCTTCGCACCCTGTCGGCCCCAAGTCCCGGCCCGGGCGACGCGAGTGTCTCCAAGCTGGTCTGGGCCGGCTGGCACCGGGCGCTGGGCGAGCTGGCGATGGCTGTTGCGGGACCGGCCGGCCTGCTCGCCGAGTCGGACGACCCCTACCGGTTGGACCGGCTCCAGTCACTCTTCCTGTTCAGCCGTGCGGACACCATCTACGGCGGCTCCGACGAGGTCCAGCGCAACATCATCGCCGAGCGCGTGCTCGGCCTACCGAGGGAGCCCCGAGGGTGAGCACCGGGATCAAGTACGTCGAGGGACACGACCTGCTCAACGGCAAGGTCGTCGTGGTGACCGCCGCTGCCGGGGCCGGGATCGGCGCCGCGGTGGCCAAGCGCGCCCTGGAGGAGGGCGCCAGGGCCGTGGTGGTCAGCGACACCCACGAGCGCCGGCTGGCTGAGGCCGAGGAGTCGCTGGCCAAGGAGTTCGGAGCGGACCGGGTCGCCGCCATCGTCTGCAACGTCACCGACGAGGCCGCGGTACAGGCGCTGCTCGATGCGGCAGAGCCCTTCGGCGGCGTCGACGTGATGATCAACAACGCCGGCCTGGGCGGTACGGCGAGCATCCTGGAGATGACCGACGAGCAGTGGTCGCTCGTCCTGGACATCACGCTGACCGGCACGATGCGCTGTGTCCGGGCCGCAAGCCAGCGGATGATCGCCGCCGGCAAGCCGGGCGTGATCGTCAACAACGCGAGCGTGATCGGCTGGCGCGCACAGGAGGGACAGGCCCACTACGCGGCCGCCAAAGCGGGGGTGATGGCGCTGACCCGCTGCGCCGCGATGGACGTGGCACCGCACGGCATCCGGGTCAACGCCGTTTCTCCCAGCCTGGCCATGCACCCGTTCCTGGAGAAGGTGACCTCACCCGAGCTGCTCGAGGAGCTCAAGGCGCGCGAGGCCTTCAACCGGGCCGCCGAACCCTGGGAGGTCGCCAACGTGATGGTCTTCCTCGCCAGCGACTACTCGTCCTACCTGACCGGTGAGGTCGTGAGTGTGAGCAGCCAGCATGCCTGAGACGATCCTGACCAGACGCGAGGAGCTGCTGCGGATCGCTGCCTCGCTCTTCGCCGAGCACGGCTTCAAGAACACCACGGTGCGCGACATAGCCGACGCCGCCGGCATCCTCAGCGGTTCGCTGTACCACCACTTCGACTCCAAGGAGTCGATGGTCGACGAGATCCTGTCCACCTTCCAGGAGGAGCTCTTCGGCACCTGGGCCGAGATCATGGCGTCCGACCTCGACGCCCGGGCAAAGGTGGAGGCCGTCGTACGAGCCTCCTTCGAAGCTCTGGACAAGCACCACTGGGAGGTCGCCATCTACCAGAACGACGCGGCGTACCTGATGGGCTTCGAGCGTTTCGCCTACCTCAAGGACCGCAACGACCAGTTCCGCGAGGTGTGGTTCGAGCTGCTGCGTCAAGGGGTCCGGGCCGGAGCACTGAACAAGGACCTCGACGTCGAGCTTGTCTACCGCTTCATCCGCGACACCGTCTGGGTGGCGGTGCGCTGGTACCGCCCCGACGGTCCCATGGACATCGAGCACGTCGCCGACCAGTACCTGGCGATCCTCCTGGAAGGGATTGGAACCAACCATGGCTGAAGCCTTCATCATCGACGCGGTCCGCACTCCGGTCGGCCGGCGCGGAGGCGCGCTGTCACAGGTCCACTCGGCCGACCTGGGGGCGCACGTCTTAGGTGCCCTGATGGACCGGACCGGCATCGACCCTGGCGCGGTGGACGACGTGGTGATGGGCTGCTGCGACACGATCGGATCACAGGCCGGCGACGTCGCCCGTACGGCGTGGCTGGTGGCCGGGCTTCCCGACCATGTGCCAGGGGTGACCATCGACCGCCAGTGCGGCTCCTCGCAGCAGGCCGTGCATTTCGCGGCCCAGGGGGTGATGTCGGGCACCCAGGACCTCGTCGTGGCCGGCGGCCTGCAGAACATGTCGGCCATCCCGATCTCCTCGGCGATGCTGGTCGCGCAGCAGTACGGGTTCTCCACGCCGTTCGCGGAGTCTCCCGGTTGGGTCAAGCGCTACGGCGACCAGGAGATCAGCCAGTTCAAGAGCGCAGAGATGATCGCTGAGCGCTGGGACATCAGCCGTGAGGAGATGGAGGCCTTCGCCTACGAGTCCCACCAGCGCGCTCTCCGCGCCATCGCCGAGGGCCGCTTCGCCTCCGAGATCGTGCCGTTCGGCGACTTCACGACCGACGAGACACCCCGGAGTGACACCTCACTGGAGAAGATGGCAGGTCTGGAGCCGCTGGCGCCCGGCGGCCGGATCACCGCAGCCGTCGCCTCGCAGATCAGCGACGCAGCCACGGCCGTCCTGGTGGCGGGGGAGCGGGCCGTGCGCGAGCACGGGCTCACGCCGCGAGCCCGCATCCACCATCTGTCGGTGCGGGGTGACGACCCGGTCTGGATGCTTACCGGCCCGATCGCCGCCACCGAGCACGCCCTGGCCAAGGCCGGGATGAGGATCGACGACATCGACCTGTTCGAGTGCAACGAGGCGTTCGCCTCGGTCCCGCTGGCGTGGGCCAAGGAGACCGGAGCGCCGCTGGAGCGGACCAACGTGAACGGTGGCGGGATCGCGCTCGGCCACCCGATCGGCGCGACCGGCACCCGATTGCTCACCACGATGCTCAACGAGCTCGAGCGCACCGGCGGGCGCTACGGCCTGCAGACAATGTGCGAAGGCGGCGGCCAGGCCAACGTCACGATCATCGAGAGCCTCGCGTAATCGGAGAAGCAGGGGTTCAATGGTGAGCATGCTGGACATGCTCATCGTGGGCGCGGGGCCGGCAGGTCTCTACGCCGCCTACTACGCCGGGTTCCGGGGGATGGCGGTCGGTGTGATGGACTCGCTGCCCGAGCTCGGCGGGCAGGTCTCGGCGCTGTACCCGGAGAAGCTGATCTTCGACGTCGCCGGGCTGCCCGCGATCAAGGGGCAGAGTCTGGTCGAGGCGCTCGCGCAGCAGGCCGCAACCGCAAATCCGACGTACTACCTCGGCCAGCGGGCCGAGCACCTCACTCCTGGTGAGGAGCACGTCACCGTCGTCACCCATCGTGGTGAGGCGGTCCAGGCCAAGACCGTGCTGATCACCGGAGGCATGGGGGTGTTCAGTCCGAAAGCCATGGCAGCCGGCGACGGGTACGAGCGGCACGGCCTCTACTACTTCGTGCCACACCTGGACGACCTTGCCGGGCTCGATGTGCTGATCGTCGGAGGCGGAGACTCCGCTCTGGACTGGGCGACCAGTCTCGAACCGCTCTGCAGGTCGGTGACGCTCGTGCACCGCAGGGACGCCTTCCGCGCCCATGCGGCCACCGTCAGTCAGGTCAGGTCGTCGTCGGTGCGGGTGCTCACGCCGTACGAGGTGGCCAAGGTATACGGCGGGGACACGGTCGAGGCGGTCGACGTCTTCGACAACCGGGACCACGGCGTGATGGAGCACCTCGAGGTGCAGGCGATCGTCGCCGCCCTGGGCTTCACCGCGGACCTCGGGCCTTTCACCACCTGGGGGCTGGAGCAGCGCAAGCGCCACATCGTCGTCGACTCCGCGATGCGCACCAGCGTCCCGCGGGTCTTCGCGGCCGGGGACATCGTCGACTACGAGGGCAAGGTCAAGCTGATCGCCGTCGGGTTCGGGGAGGCTGCGACGGCGGTCAACAACGCGGCGGTGATCATCGACCCCTCGGCCCATCTCTTCCCCGGCCACTCGACCGATCCTGCGCACGCACCGAGCTGACCAACGCCTACCGAGGGGGCTGGTCTGGTGCGGCGTTGCGGTCGCCCTGGGACAGGAGCAAGGTAGGAGCACCGGCGGTGCCGGTGGGCCCGCCCTGACCGACAAGGAGGTGGGCGCCGTGTACGCGCGATCCACCACGCTTCATGGCAAGACCGAAAACATCGATGCAGGCCTGCGGTTCGTTGAGAACGAGGTCCGGCCGATCATGGACCGAATCGAGGGCTGCCTGGGCCTCTCGTGTCTGGTTGACCGCGAAAGCGGCCAGGCGATCGTGACGAGCTCCTGGCAGAGCGAAGAGGCGATGCGCGCCAGCGACGACCAGCTCCGCGGCGTACGGGAGCGCGGTCGCGAGATCTTCGGTGGTTCGATGCAGGTCGACGAGTGGGAGATCGGGGCGATGCACCGGACGGACCACGGCTCGGCGTGCCGGGTCACCTGGGTGCAGGGCGACATGGATGCCCTGCTGGACGTCTTCAAGTTCAACGCGCTGCCCGCGATCGAGCAGATCCCCGGTTTCTGCAGTGCCAGCGTGCTGGTCAACCGTTCCACCGGGATCGGCTGCGTCACCACCACGTACGACGGCCGCGACGCTCTGGAGGCCAGCCGGGCAAGCGCCGACCAGATCCGGGCGAGCGCCTCGGAGCAGGCCGGGACGCAGATCATCGAAGTCCGCGAGTTCGAGCTGACCTACGCCCACCTGCACGTGCCGGAGCTCGTGTAACGCGGGCCCAGCCCCGCACGAGCCTGGCCGAAGCAGGCCAGTGATGTCGGATTGGCGCTAGCAGCCCGCACGCGCCGGGTGCAGGATCAGGCGCATGGGCCGATCCGAGATCTTCCGTGAGCTGCACCGGGCTCCGTTCGTGCTTCCGAACCCCTGGGACGAGGGCACCGCGAAGATGCTCGTCGCCTGGGGTTACCCGGCGCTGGCGACCACCAGCGCCGGGGCGGCCAACAGCGCCGGCCTCGGCGATGCCAAGGCCACGCTGCAGGTGGTGCTGGCCAACGCCGCCCGGATCACCGCAGCCGTCGACGTCCCGGTCTCGGCCGACCTCCAGAACGGGTACGACGACCCGGCTGCAACGGTGCGGATGGCCGCGGACGAGGGACTGGCCGGTGGCTCGATCGAGGACTGGTCCGGAGCAGGGACCTACCCGCTTGCCGAGGCCGTGGAGAGGGTGGCCGCCGCGGTCACCGAGGCACGTCGTACCGGTTTCGTGGTGACGGCCCGCTGCGAGAACCACCTGTACGGCTCTGGTGACCTGGGCGACACCATCCGACGACTGCAGGCGTACCAGCTGGCCGGCGCCGACGTCCTCTACGCTCCCGGCCTGCCCGACCTGGCGAGCGTCCGCGCGGTCTGCAAGGCGGTCGACCGGCCAGTGAACGCTTTGGCCGGGCCCTTCAGTGTGGCGGCACTGCTCGCCGCCGGGGTCACCCGGATCAGCCTGGGCTCGGCGCTGTACGGCGCTGCCATGGGTGCGTTCAAGCGGGCCGTCGAGGAGATCCAGGGCCAAGGCACGTTCACGTTCGCCGGAAGCGGGATGCCGTACGCCGAGACCAACCGCTACATGACCTGAGCCCACGCCGTCTCAGGGCTCAGAGGTCCCGTACCTGGAAGTTAGATCAGCAGCGCTGCTCCGCGCCTGAGCTGGGCAGCGGCCTCGGTGACGATGCGGCTGACCAGCTCATCGCAGGTAGGCAGGTCGTCCAGGAGGCCGACCACCTGACCGGAGGCCAGCACGCCCGCGTCGGTGTCTCCGTCGACGAGGCCCGAGCGGAGCATCATCGGCGTGTTCGCGGCGAGGATCATCTGCGCCCAGGAGCGCTCGGAGCCGTGCTTCATCGAGCGACCGTCCTTGACCAGGTCGCGCCAGGTCAGTCCGCTGAGCCGCTTGAACTCCAGAGTGCGTCGCGCGGTCGAGCCGAGCCGCCTCACCGAACGCGACTGCTGGAGCTCCTCGACCAGCTCGGTGCGCAGCATGCGGTGCGGCATGCCGTCGACCTTGTCGGTGACGACAGTGCCGTTGAGGTCGTGAGACAGGTAGAGGTCCTTGACCGCTTGGGGCACCGCACTGTCCTGGGTGAGCAGGAACCGCGTTCCCATCCCGATGCCAGCCGCGCCGTAGCCGAGCGCCGCGGCAAGGCCACGGCCGTCGTAGAAGCCGCCCGCCGCGATGACCGGGATGTCGACCGCGTCGAGAACCGTGGGCAGCAGCAGCGTGGTCGGTACGTTCCCCGTGTGCCCGCCCCCTTCGCCGCCTTGGATCATCACCGCATCCGCACCCCAGCCGGCAACCTTGACGGCGTGCTTGGCCGCTCCGACGCTCGGGATCACCACGACGTCGGCGTCCTTGAGCCGGGCGATCATGTCTGCCTTGGGGGCAAGGGCGAACGAGGCGACCTTCACTCCTTCGCGGATCAGCAGGTCGATCCGGTCCAGGGCGTCACCGGCGTCGGCGCGCAGGTTAACCCCGAAGGGCTGGTCGGTTCGGCTCTTGACCTTGGTGATGGCCACTTCGAGCTCGTCGTAGGACATGGTGGCGCTGGCCAGGATGCCCAGTCCACCGGCGTTGGCGGTGCCGGTGACCAGGCGGGGCCCGGAGACCCAGCCCATCCCGGTCTGGACGACCGGGTGGCGTACTCCGACCAGGTCGGTGAGCGCGGTCTTGATGAGCTGGTCGATCACGTCGCGGTCCTCACTGGGGGACCTCGCGACTACGCAGGTCCCGCGGGTCGAGCATCTCCCTGATCAGGACGAGCTCCTCGAGCGTCGGCGTCCGGGTCTGGCCCGGGTCATCGATGTGCAGGGCGAAGCCTGTGCTCTCGACCACTTCGTCGACAGAGACTCCGGGATGCGTGCTCAGCAGCCGCACGGTGTCGTCGGGTCCACCCAGGTCCAGCACGGCCAGGTTGGTAACCACGCGGTGGATGTCGTTGTACTTGTCCGCTCCGGCTTCCTTCGCGCGTTTGGGACCGACGCCCGAGACGATGTCGACCCGCTCGACGAAGACCTTGGGGCTGTGCCGGGGGACCCAGTACGACGTGCGGTTGTTGACCGTGTTGCTCGGGCCGCCCCGGCTTCCGAGGAGCTGGCGCTTGGGCTTGGCGAAGTCACCGATGGCGGAGATGTTCTGGTTGCCGTGCCGGTCCACCTGGGTGGCGCCCATCATCACGTGGCGCTTGCCGTAGGCGATCACGTCGAAGACCTTGCGGAAGGGGATCCACCCCTCGACGACGTCGGCGCTGGCCCCGAGCGGCGGCACGCCACCGAGCCACAGAGCCTCTCCGTCGGAGAGCACCAGGTCGGGGTTGGTGGTGAGCTTGCACAGCCGGGCTCCCAGGGTCGGCAGCAGGCCCATCGGGCTGCCGAAGATCTCGCCGTCCTGGGCCCAGCAGTCTGCGATGGCTGTCGCGCAGACCTCGGCTCGCCTGGCCTCCATCAGCTCGCCTCCTCGTGGAACGACCGGACCGCCTCTTGGTAGGCCTGCTCGTCCCCCTGGAGGAACCGCCGCTGGAAGTCACGCCAGGTCTCGGGATCAGCGGCAGCGGTCGCGTACGCCTTCTGGAACTTCTCGTCGCGTTCGTAGTCCGGGGTGCAGGTGGTGAAGTGCGCACCGTTGGGCGTCTCGACCACGCCGCTGACCATCATCCGGTTCAGCAGGAGACGCTGAACCGGTGTGTCCACCGTGAGGCCTGCGGTGTCCACGATCTGCTCGCAGCTCACGAAGGACCGCTCTGCCGCCATACAGAACAGGTCGTCGAAGTAGGGGTCCGGTCCCAGGTAGGTCGCGTTGCCGTGCTTGTCCGCCCGGTTGAGATGGACCAGCGCGACATCGAGGCGCAGTGCAGGTACGGCGACCAGGTCCTCCCGGTGGCCGTCCTGGTCGTCGTACGGGCTGGTGACGGTCTTGATCCACGGCTGGTTCACCAGTACGTCGGAGCCCAGGCCCGCGCGCATCGGCAGGAAGGGCAGGCGTTGCGCCGCCGCCCGCAGACCCGTCATGAACATGCCTTCGTCGAGCTCGACGACCTCGGGGATGGTGCCGTTCTGCCGGGCCTGCTGGAAGTGCGGCTCGAGCGGGATGGAGTCCAGTGAGACGAACGCGTAGACCAGCCGCTTGACCTTGCCGGCCTGGCAGAGCAGCCCGACGTCGGCGCCTCCCCAGGAGACCACGGTGAGGTCCTTGAGGTCGGAGCGCAGGATGGCCCGCACCAGTGCCATCGGTTTACGTCGCGGACCCCAGCCACCGATGCCGATCGTCATCCCGTCCTCGAGTTGCGCGACGACCTCGTCGATCGTCATCCGCTTGTCACGTGGCGTGCTCACTCTGCTCCTGCCTTGTTGGTGCCCGCGAACGCATCGCGATGCTCGTCGCTGACGCCGGCGAGGTTCAGCTCCATGGTGAAGCCCTGCTCGAAGCGGTAGCTCTTGTTGACGTCCACGGGGTCGATGCCGTTGATCGCTTCCTTCGCGGCGCGGATCACCCGGGTGTCCTTGCTGGCGATCTCGGCCCCGACGCGCAGGGCCGCCTCGTCCAGGTCGGCACGGGGGACCACCTCGAGGACCGAGCCGTGCGGGACGAGCTCCTGGGCGGTGATGGTCCGGCCGGTGAAGTAGAGGGTGCGCATCAGATGCGGTGGCACCATCCTGGCCAGGTGAGTGGCCGCCCCCAGGGCGCCCCGGTCCACCTCGGGCACCCCGAAGTACGCGTCGTCCGAGGCCACGATGCAGTCGGCGTTGCCGACCAGGCCCACGCCGCCTCCCAGGCAGAACCCGTTCACCGCTGCGATGACGGGCACGGCACACTCGTAGACGGCCTTGAAGGCCGCGAAGCAGCCCTTGTTCGCCCCGATCAGCGCGTCGAACCCGGTGGTCCGCTGCATCTCCTTGATGTCGACGCCCGCGTTGTAGCCCTTACCCTCGGCGCGGAGGATCACGACGTGGCTCTGCAGGTCCCGGCTCGCCTCGTCCAGGGCCGCTGCGACGTCGTACCAGCCCTGGACGGGGAGGGCGTTGACCGGCGGGTAGTCCATCGTGACGACCCTGATGTGGTCGTCCCTCAGCGTGGACGTGACAGCCATGGGCTTCCTTCCTAACCAAGCATTTGTTTGGTAGCCTAACACTTGCTTGGTTTTCCGTCAGGATGGAGTGCTCGTGGATCTCGCCGGTCGGGTCGTGCTCGTCACGGGCGGCACGCGGGGAGTCGGTCTCGGCATTGCCGAGGTGTTCCGCGAGGCGGGCGCCACCGTCGTCACTTGCTCCCGGCACGAGGCCCCGGGGGACCACGTCGTGTGCGACGTACGCTCCGCGGCCGAGGTCGAGGCCCTCGTGGACGGAGTCGTCGAACGGCACGGCCGGCTCGACGTCCTGGTCAACAACGCCGGCGGCGCGCCGTACGCGCTGGCCGCGGAGGCGTCACCCAACTTCCACGAGAAAGTCGTCTCCCTGAACCTGCTCGCCCCCCTGTTGCTCTCCCAGGCGGCGAACGCGGTGATGCAACGGCAGGCCACCGGCGGCGCCATCGTGAACGTCTCGTCGGTCTCAGCCCTGCGCCCGTCGCCTGGCACGGCGGCGTACGGCGCGGCGAAGGCCGGACTCGACTCCCTGACGCGGACCCTTGCCGTCGAGTGGGCGCCCAGGGTGCGGGTCAACGCGCTCAACGTCGGGTTGGTCCAGACGGAGCAGACCGAACTGCACTACGGCGGGACAGACGGAGTCGAGGCCATCGAGCGAACGATCCCGGCGGGGCGCCTGGGCACCCCGCGCGACGTAGGCAACGTGGCGGCGTTCCTCGCCTCGGACCTCGCCGCGTACGTGAGCGGCTCGACGATCGAAGTCCACGGCGGGGGAGAGACCCCTGCCTTCCTGACCGCATTGGAGCAGTCGTGATCTGTGAGGGCCGCATCGCCATCGTCACCGGAGCCGGCCGGGGACTGGGTCGCGAGCACGCTCTGGAGCTGGCCCGGCAAGGCGCCCGCGTCGTGGTCAACGACCTGGGGACGTCCGGAGCGGGAGAGGGCGCCTCGTCGGGGCCGGCCCAGGAGGTCGTCGACGAGATTCTGGCGCTGGGTGGGGAGGCGGTTGCCGACGCCTCAGACATCGCTGACTTCGCGGGGGCGTCGAGCCTGGTACGCCGGGCCATCGAGACGTTCGGTGGGCTGGACGCTCTCGTCAACAACGCCGGGTTCCTGCGCGACCGTATGCTCGTCAACGCCACCGAGGACGAGTGGGACGCCGTCATCCGGGTCCACCTGAAGGGGCACTTCGCGCCACTGCGTCACGCCGCGGCGTACTGGCGTGACGAGGCCAAGGCTGGGCGAACGCGTGAGGCTCGGATTATCAACACCTCCTCCGGGGCGGGCCTCCAAGGCTCGATCGGACAGGGCGCCTACTCGGCAGCCAAGGCGGGCATCGCCGGTCTGACGCTGGTGGCGGCAGCGGAGCTGGCCCGGTATGGCGTCACGGTGAACGCCCTGGCACCAGCCGCGCGCACCAGGATGACCGAGGCTGCCTTCGCCGACACCATGGCCGCCCCTGGCACCGGGTTCGACGCGATGGACCCGACCAACGTGGCACCCGTGGTCGCCTGGCTGGCCTCGAAGGACTCGGCTGGAGTCACCGGACGGATCCTCGAGGTCGAGGGCGGCAAGATCTGCGTCGAAGAAGGCTGGCGCCACGGCCCCACGGTCGACATCAGCAGCCGATGGAACCCGGCAGATGTCGGCGGTGCCGTCCGCGACCTGCTCGCCAAGGCCGCCGTACCGGAGCCCGTCTACGGGTCCTGACGCTGCTGGATGAATCCCACGGTCCCGTGGGATTCATCCGCTTCCCGAGTGTCACGACGTTGGGGGAGCGGATGAATCGCGGGGGATGTGCCGTGTCACGCGGCGAGTCGGAGCATCCGTTGGATGCGGTGAGCAGTCGCGGCAGCGGTGTAGAGATCGGGCCAGGCAAGCCGGATCATGCGCCAGCCGGTCCGCTCACACAGGCGCTCCTCGCGGCGCTTCTCTCGTACGACGACGTCGCTCGCATCTTCGCCCGGACGAAGCAGCCGCCCGTACTTCACTCTGCCGTCGAACTCGCCGAGAAGGCCTGACCTGGGCCACGCGAAGTCAGTCGTACCGATCAGGTGGCCGTGCGCGTCGCGCACTTCGTACTGCAGTTCCGGTAGCGGAACTCCCTGAGACCACATGAGAAACCGGCTGCGGGACTCGCCGACCGACTCGGCCCGCTCATCACTGAGGCGCAGCACGAGGTCTGCGCGTCGAGCTCCGGGCCAGTCGCGGAGGTCAAGGTAGCTACGTCTCAGATCGTCCGGCGTGACCAGCTTCCGATGAAGCGCTGAGTCGGCAAGGACTAGTCCGGACTCGACCGAGGTCACTGCCGCGGTCTCCATCACAGCCCGCGCCAGCGCGGTTACGGGCACACCTGTGATCTCCTCGAGGTCGTCGGGGCCGCACCGCCCCTCGTGATGTACGACGCGAGAGGTGCACCTTCCAGACGCACCGTCGGTACGCGTCACGTGGGTCTTCGACAGGTCTATGCCCCACACGTCCAGGCCGTGCTCCGCGATCGAGCTGACATGGCTCAGGACAACGCCGGGACTATGAGTTCTCAGGACCGCCCTGGATCGAATCTTGTGCCGATCGATCTCGTCGGAGCGGTCCCAGATGTCCTTGAAGGTGTAAGCACCATGATGGACGCGGATCCATGCTCCGGCACGGTAGGCACGCTGAACGGCTTTGTCGTCGAAGCCGAAAGCGTTCGCCTCTCGGCGCAGGAAGACGCCGTGTTCTGACACGATCCGACGGAGTGGTTCTTCGAACATGTCCAAACGATGCGGCCCGTCCCGCAACCTCGGCAGTCCCACCCGCGTGACCTGTGGACAACCGGCTCGGTGGGGTACGGAGCGAGCTTCCCGCGCGTGTCATCCGCTTCCCCTGTGTCGCGACGTTGGGGGAGCGGATGATTCACACGGTCCCGTGGGAATCATCCGGCAGCGTCAGACCCGCTCAAGGATGGTCCCCGTCGCCATGGCACCACCGGCACACATGCTGATCAGGGCGCTGGACTCGCCTCGCCGCTCGAGCTCGTGCAGGGCGGTGGTGATGAGCCGGGTACCGGTCGAGCCGACGGGGTGCCCCAGCGCGATCGCGCCGCCGTTGACGTTGAGCTTGGTGACGTCGGCTCCGGTGACCTGGGCCCAGGACAGCGGTACGGCGGCGAACGCCTCGTTCACCTCGAAGAGGTCGAAGTCGCTGATCGAGCGGCCCGACCTGGACAGCAGCCGGGCTGTCGCCTGGACCGGACCGTCGAGGTGGTAGTACGGCTCCGAGCCGACCAGGGCCTGGGCCACGATCCTCGCCCGCGGGGTGAGCCCGAGCTCGCGGGCCCGGGACTCGTCCATGATGAGTACGCCGGAGGCGCCGTCGGAGATCTGCGACGAGGTGCCTGCGGTGTGCAGCCCATCGGGAAGGACCGACTTCAGGGCCGCTAGCCCCTCGAGAGTGGTATCGCGAAGGCCCTCGTCGGCGTCCACCCCGGCCACGGGGACGATCTCGCGCTTGAAGCGCCCCTCGTCCATGGCGGTGCGTGCCTTGTGCTGCGACTCCACGCCGAACGCGTCCAGGTCTGCCCGGGTGAGCCCACGTCGAGCGGCGATCCGGTCCGCTCCGGTGAACTGGTCGGGAAGGTCGATGTCCCAGTCGTCGGGACGTAGGGAGCCGAGCCCCTCGGGCATGTTGGCGCCGAGGGGGATCCGTGTCATGGCCTCCACTCCGCAGGCGATGCCGACGTCGATCGCGTCGGCTTGGACCAGGGCGGCGACAAGGTGGGCCGACTGCTGGCCCGACCCGCACTGGGCGTCGATGGTGGTGGCCCCTGTGGACTCGGGTAGCCCCGCGCCCAGCCAGGCCCGACGGTTCATCGCTCCGGCCTGCTCGCCGGCCTGGGTGACGCAGCCACCGATGACCTGCTCCACGAGCACGGGGTCGATGCCGGACTGCTCGACGAGTGCCAGGTAGACGGCTCGGAGCAGGTGCTGCGGGTGTACGCCGGACAGCGCTCCCTTGCGACGACCCATCGGCGTACGCACTGCCTCGACAATGACGGGGTTACCCACGGCCAGACTCCTCCAAAAAAGTAGAACGTGTTCTGATCCTAGGTCAGTCCGGGACTTCCGTCACGACTGGACGTATGACAAGATGAAATAGAACGTGTTCCATTCTTACTGGAGGTCTCCCCGTTGAGCACCACGTCCGTACCCTCGAGTTTCGACTTCACCGACCCGGATCTCAACCAGGCCGGCACGCCCTTTGAGGAGTTCGCGGCTGCGCGGCTCACGGCACCCATCCACTGGGTGGCCCAGCCGCCTGAGTCCAAGGCGGGCATGAGCGGCCCCGACGGGTACTGGGCGATCACCAAGCACGAGCACGTGCTTGAGGTGTCCAAGAACAACAAGGACTTCTCAACCGCCGAGAACACGGCCGTGATCCGGTTCGGACCGGACATGACGCGCGACCAGGTCGAGCTGCAGCGCGTCATGCTCATCAACCAGGACCCGCCGGACCACACCAAGCTGCGGCAGACCATCTCGCGCGGGTTCACGCCGCGCAGTATCGGCGCGCTGCACGACGACCTCAAGGCCCGCGCGGAGCGGATCGTCCAGGAGTGTGTCGCGAAGGGCCAGGGCGACTTCGTCTACGACCTCGCCGCCGAGCTCCCGTTGATGGCCATCGCCGACCTGCTCGGCGTACCCCAGGAGGACCGTCGCAAGATCTTCGAATGGTCCAACTCGATGATGTCCTACGACGATCCCGAGTACGACGTCGACCCGGAGCAGGCCTCGCTGGAGATCTTGAGCTACTTCATGGCGATGGCCGAGGAGCGCAAGGCGAACCCGCAGGACGACATCGTCACCAAGCTCGTGACGGCCGACGTCGACGGCCATCTGCTCACCCCGGACGAGTTCGGGTACTTCGTGATCATCCTCGCAGTGGCCGGCAACGAGACGACACGGAACGCGATCACACACGGGATGCACGCCTTCTTCCAGAACCCGGACCAGTGGGAGCTCTACAAGCGTGACCGCCCGGAGAGTGCGGTCGACGAGATCATCCGCTGGGCCACCCCAGTAACAGTCTTCCAGCGCACTGTTCTCAACGACGTCGAGGTCGGTGGGCAGCTGTTCAAGCAGGGAGAGCGGGTCGCCCTCTTCTACGCGTCGGCGAACTACGACACCGAAGTGTTCGACGGCCCCGACAAGTTCGACATCCTGCGTGACCCGAACCCGCACCTGTCCTTCGGTGGCCATGGGGCGCACTACTGCATCGGTGCCAACCTGGCTCGGATGGAGGTCGGGCTGATCTTCAACGCCATCGCGGACTTCGCTCCCGACATCACCCAGGCCGGCGAGCCGCGTCGGCTTCGGCACGCGTGGATCAACGGCATCAAGGAGATGCAGGTCAAGTACGCCTGACCCGCACCACAAGCGCGCACACTGAGGGCCCGGACCGTGAAGACGGTCCGGGCCCTCAGTCCCATTTGCGAAGGGTTATGAAGTTGTCACGGACGGGCAGGCGTGCAGCCACAATGGCCCCCCACGTAGCTGTACGCCGACCCGTCTGAACCAGTGGCTTGCGGTCGCACGTCACTGAATCGCAGCTGCCGGACGCGCCCCCCGCTCCGGTAACTCGTCAACTCTGCGGCACCGCGGTAAAGGCCCGGTAAACCAGGGCGCATCCGGGGCGTTGCGCGGTACCTTGTCAGGGCGAAGGGGGGATTCAGTGCTGTTCCGTGTGCTGGGTCCGTTGGAAGCGCTGCACGAAGGCAGAAGCCTGCCACTCGGTGGCGCTAAGCAGCGTGCGCTCCTGGCCATCCTCCTACTGCACGCGGAGCACCCCGTCAGCACCGACACCATCATCGACCTGCTCTGGGGTGAGCGCCCGCCGACCAGTGCGGCCAAGGTGGTTCAGGTCTACGTCTCCCAGCTCCGCAAGGCGCTTGAGTACGTCGACGACTCCGGCGCCACGCGAAGGGGAATCACCACCACCTCCGGCGGCTACTCACTGGAGCTCGACCCCGACGGGCTGGACAGTCGCCAGTTCGAGAACCTGGTGGCGCAGGGCCGGCGTGCGCAGGACTCGGGTGACTCTCAACGGGCAGGTGAGCTGCTCGGCCAGGCGCTGGCGCTGTGGCGTGGCCAAGCATTCGCTGACTTCGAGTTCGAACGGTTCGCCGCGGCCGAGATCGGGCGCCTGGAGGACATGCGGCTCTCCACCCTGGAAGCACGGATCGATGCTGACCTGGCGTTGGGCAGACATGCCGAGGTGACCGGTGAGCTCGAGGCGCTGCTCGCGTACCACCCGACCAGGGAGTCGGTGGCGGCGCTGCTGATGCTGGCGTTCTACCGCTCGGGACGGCAGGCGGATGCCCTCGAGGTGTTCCACCGCGTCCGCACCTACCTTGACGTCGACCTCGGCCTGGAGCCGTCGGTGGAGCTGCGCGAGATGCACCAGCGCGTTCTCAACCAGGACGAGTCGTTGCGTTGGGTGCCGCGACTGCGCAGCCCGCATAACCTCCCGTCATCCTCGACCAGCTTCGTCGGACGGGGCGACGATCTGGCTGCGCTCATCGGGCTGCTGGGCGACGGGCGGCTAGTAACCCTGACCGGGCCCGGTGGCTCGGGCAAGAGCCGCCTCGCCGTCGAGGTCGCCCGAGTGTTCGTTGACAGGTTCGAGGCTGTCCAGCTGGTCGACGTCACCGAGCTCCGTAGCTCCAACGAGCTCCTGGCGGCGATTGCGGCGTCGCTGGGGGAGCCGGAAGGCATCACCGGCGACTTGCATCGCAGTGTCGCTACGGCCATCCGTGACCGTGAGGTGCTGCTGTTGCTCGACAATGCGGATCCCTTGGTCGCCCAGGTGGCTTCGGCGGTCAGCCAACTGCTCGGGGACTGCGCGCGGGCCCGCTTCCTGGTCACCAGCCGCGAGGCACTCGCCATCCCGGAGGAGCATGTGTACGCCGTAGGGCCGCTCGGCGTCTCCTCGGCCATTCAGCTTTTCTCCCACCGGGCTGCTGCCGTGACGCCAGCACGGTCTCTCGACGGCGACTCGGTAAGCCACGTCGAGCAGATCGTGCATCGGCTCGACGGCCTGCCGTTGGCCCTGGAGCTCGCGGCTTCCCTGGTTCGCGCGATGTCGCCGGCGGAGATCGCCAACCGACTCGACGACCAGCTCAACCTTCTGGGCGGTGACTTCAGGACGCCCAGCTCGCGACATCGGACGCTGCGCGACATCGTGGACTGGAGTTTTGCGCTGCTCGACGAGGACGAGCGTCGGGTCCTACAAGGACTATCAGTCTTCGCCGGGGGCTTCACTCTGGCAGCCGCGGAAGTAGTCTGCGGAGCCGGCGCACTGCCTGTCCTGACCCGTCTGGTTCGCAAGTCCCTGGTCTCTGCGGAGGACTGGCTCGGGGACAAGCGCTACAGGCTGTTGGAGACGGTGCGGGCGTACGCCGGGGAGTCGCTTGACTCGGACGGCGGGACTGACTCCTGGCAGACTCTGCACGCCCAGTACTACCTGGCGCTCGCCGAAGAGGCGGAGCCTCACCTGAAGTCGGCTGACCAGCGAACCTGGCTCGCTGCGATCCGGCGCGAGGACGACAACATGCGTGCGGCGCTCCAGTTCTTCGTCGCGGGTGGGGACGCGGCGAGCGAGTGCCGGCTGACCGCCGCGCTGTGGCGGCCGAGCTACTTGTCCGGCCACTACTCGATGTGCCGGGGCTGGCTCGAGGCGGCCTTGAAACATGAGGAGGTCGAGCCAGTGATCAGGGTTCGGGCCCTTCACGGAGCCGGGGCACTCGCGCTGTACCAGTGTGACTACGAAGTGGCGTCAGCCCACCTGACCGCGGCGCTGCAGACCTACGGCGAGCTCGGCGAGCAGCAAGGCAGGGCAGGCGTCCTCACCCTGCTGGGCGGAATTGCCCGAGAACAGGGGGCCTACGCCAGCGCGCTCGCACTCCATCAGGAGGCTGAGCAGCTGTGCCACACGCTGGGAGACGAGTGGGGGGTCGCGACTTCGCTCGAGCTGGCCTGCCTCGCGTCGTGGCTCAATGCCGACTTCGAGGCTGCCTGGGCCCTGTGCGGACGAGCCCTGACCGCAGCGCGTGACGTCGGGGACGAGGAACGCGTCGGCTGGTGCCGAGTCGATCTTGCTGCGATCTCGCACTATCTCGACGGAGACGACGAGGAGGCGCACCGGCAGCTGACCAACGCTCTGGCCTCGTTCGAGGGGCTCGGGTTCAAGGAAGGGGTGGCCTGGGCGCTCAACCTGCTCGGTGTTGTGGAGGCCGCAGCCGGTCACCACGACCAGGCACTGGCTGCTCTGACCACCTCGCTACGGCTGCACCGAGAGCTCGGCGACCGGTGGCGTCTCGGCTCGGTGCTCGAGGCGGTCGCGGGCGCCTTGATCCAGCGCGAGCAGTACGACGACGCCGCTGTGTTGCTCAGGGTGGCCGAGCGGGTCCGTAGCGACCTCGGGACCCCGGTCCCCCCGTGCGAGCTCCCGGGGCTGGAGGCGACCCGGGCCTCGGTACAGGCCAAGCTGGATGAGGGGGCACTCCAGAGGGCCCATCGCCGGGGCACGACCCTGAGCCTGGACGAAGCCTGCACCCGGGTCCTCGCCGTCGTCGGATAGCCGCGAACCGGACCAAACCAGGTCAGAGCAGGCCGGATGCGGAGCAGCGCTCGGCAAAGTTTCAGAAAAGCCCATGTTGGCCCGTGACAGATCTCACGTTTCGACGTTGAGCCCACCAACGACGGCGCTTGCCGCCTTCGTCACAAGTGAACTGGCGTCACTCCTCAAGACACTCGGACTCAAGGAGCGCGATCCGCATGCGATCGACCAAGCACGGGCTCTACGCCCTCATCGCGGTCCTCGCGATGATCGCCTCACTTTCCCCCGCCGCGAACGCGGCAGGCGTCCCAGGGGTCGACGCACCGGCGGTCAGTCCACCGGCGGCCAGCGCAGCGCCGGTGGGCCCGGCAGACCAGTTCTCCAAGCCCGGTCCCGGAGTCGTGGGCCACGAGACCGGCGCCGCCGGCAAGGACCTCTACATCGTCCTTCACCAGGCGCCGTCGCTGGCCCAGTACGCCGGGCAGGTGGCTGGCCTGGCCGCCACCACGCCGTCGGTGACGGGCAAGACCCGGCTCGACGTCAAGAGTGCCGCCAGCGTCGCGTACCTGGGCTACCTCAAGACGCAGCAGGACAAGCTCCTGGCGGACATCGGCCGCGCGCTGGGTCGTTCGGTGACTGCCCAGTACCGGTACGACGCTGTGCTCAACGGCGTGGCGGTGCGGATGAACAAGGACGAGGCCCTCAAGGTGGCCGCCCTGAACGGGGTCCGAAAGGTCGACCGCAACGCGCCGCGCAAGCTCCTCACCGACAACGGACCGCGCTGGATCGGCGCCGACGCTGTCTGGGGCCAGGATGACCCGGGCGCGGCCGCGTGCGTCGGCAGCTGCGGCGAGGGCGTCGTGATCGGCGTTATCGACACCGGTATCAACCACGACCACCCGTCCTTCGCCGACCCCGGCCCCGTCGACGGGTACGGCTACCCGTCCGCCTCGGTGGTCATGGGTGGGCCGGGCTTCAAGGGTCTCTGCGACCCGATCACCGGCGCTCCGTTCTGCAACGACAAGCTCATCGGCTACTGGGACTTCACCGCTGAGCCCGGTGGCCCGGACGACCTGAACGGTCACGGGAGCCACACCGCCTCCACCGCCGGCGGCAACGTCGTGGACGTGGAGCTCACCGCTCCGACCACGACCTTCGAGCGACGGATCTCCGGGGTGGCGCCGCACGCCAACATCATCGCCTACAAGGCCTGTGGTGCGGAGCCGTCAGGGACCTTCGGCTGCTTCCCGCTCCTGGCTCCGCTGCTGGCCTCGATCAACCAAGCCACCCTGGACATGGTCGATGTGATCAACTACTCGATCGGCGGCGGATCGGGGAACCCCTGGGTCGACGACGACGCCCAGGCGTTCTTCGACGCCTATACGGCCGGCATCTTCGTGGCGACCTCTGCGGGCAACGAGGGACCCGGTGCCGCAACCCTGGGCTCCCCGGCTGACGCACCCTGGGTGACCGCGGTCGGCGCGAGCACCCACGACCGTGCGCTCAGCAATGGACTTGTCGACATCGAGAACGGCGATGGCACTGCCGGCATCAACGACATCTTCGGCAAGAGCCTCACCGCCCCGCTGCCGCGCGCTCGCGTGGTCTACGCCGGCGACTACGCCGATGAGTCAGCGGATCCGGCGAACGCAAGGCGCTGTGGAGCAGGTGTGGGCAATGCCGCCACAGGCGAGGGCACCGAGGACCCTTGGCCCGCCGGCACCTTCAACGGCGAGATCGTGGTCTGTGAGCGCGGTGAGTACGGCCGCGTCTTCAAGGGCGAGTACGTACGGCGAGCAGGTGCTGGCGGCATGGTGCTGGCCAACGACGCCGCCAACGGGAACTCCCTGATCGGGGACCCGCACGTGCTCCCCGCCGTGCACATCAGCTATGACGACGGCGAGGTCCTCAAGGCCTGGATCGCCTCCCAGGGCGGCAAGACCACCCAAGGCACCGGCGTGATCCGGGGAAGTGAAGCGGCTGAAGACGCCGGCGGGGCCGATGTCATGGCGGGCTTCAGCTCGCGCGGTCAGAACCCCGCCGTGCCGGACCTGGTCAAGCCGGACGTCACCGCACCCGGTGTCGACATCCTGGCGGCGTTCAACACCCCGCTGGGTGGCCTGCCCGGTGACGCTCCCGAGTACGGCGTCATCTCCGGCACGTCGATGTCCAGTCCGCACACTGCCGGCGCCGGCGCGCTGGTCCTGGGGGCGAAGCCCTCGTGGACGCCTGACCAGGTGAAGTCTGCGCTCATGTCGACCGCGTTCACCAAGCTCCCGGCGGTGGACGGCGAAGTGCACGGCGTCCTCAAGGAGGACGGCACCACCCCGGCCGACCCGTTCGACATGGGCGGCGGTCGCGTCGACCTGCGTCAGGCGACCAAGGCTGGCCTGATCATGAACGTGGGTGCTGCGGCGTACGACGCCGCCAACCCCGGCACCGGTGGCGAGCCCAGCACGCTGAACATCGCGAGCATGGGTGAGGACGAGTGCGAGAAGACTTGCTCGTGGACCCGTACGGTGCAGGCCACCGTTGCGGGCACGTGGACGGCGTCGACCACGGCGCCGACGGGGATGAACCTGACGGTCAGCCCGGCGTCGTTCACCCTTGCGCCGAACCAGTCGCAGGTCATCACGGTGACCGCCGACGTGGCCGCCGTGACCCCCAAGAACGTGTGGACCTTCGCGGAGGTGCGGTTCGACCCGAACACCGACGGAGTTCCGGACACCCACTTCCCGGTGGCCGTGATCCCCAAGGGGGCGGTGGCTCCAGGTGAAGTGCTCCACCTGCACGGCAACACCCATGACGACTGCGATGGACTCCCGTACAGCGGCGACGGCCGGGCCGATCTGGTCAGCGGTTGTGACCCGTTCATGTCGCCTGACCCCGAGCTGGACACCGCTCCGGCCGCACGCTGGGGTCCGTTGTCACCGGCCTTGAGCGGAACTGCTCCGCAGAACCTCTACGACCCCAACTGGATCTGGAATCTCACCGAGCAGACCAAGCTCAAGGGACCGATGGTCGTCCAGTGGTGGGCCGGCGGTCCGGGGGCGAACCCTGTCTTCAACTTCGCCTACGACATCACTCTGTTCGCCGACGGTGTGGAGGTGGTCACCCAGCAGGTGAACCACAACCTTGCGACACCGAACGTGCCGCAGCTGCTCTCGAGCACCGTCCAGGTGCCGGCGGTGACGGCCGAGACGAGCTATGTCGTCCAGATCGACCCGGTCTACATCGACTCCCAGCAGGGCTCGTTCATCTACTACGACTCCCAGCTGGACTGCCCTGGCGCCAGTAGCGGTCCCTGTGACTCGCGGATCACCATGCCCGTCGTCCGCGGCCCCCAGGCCCCGATCGCCAAGGACGACAACGCGTTCGTCCTTGCAGGTGGCAGCACCAACATCGATGTGCTGGCCAACGACTCCGACCCCGAAGACGGCCCGTTGGTGGTTGAGGTGAGTGCAGCCCCGGCGCATGGCACGGCGACGGTCAACTTCGACAAGACGATCAGCTACACCCATGACGGTTCGGCGACCACGTCGGACTCGTTCCAGTACAAGATCACCGACAACCAGGGCCTTACCGACTTCGCGACGGTCTCCATCACCATCTCTGACTCGTGCTTCAGCCCCGGAGGCGACTACTCCGACGACTTCGAGTCGGGTGCGCCCGGCTGGACCACCGAGTCGGCGGTGCTGGCAGCACCGTCGCAGCCGTGGACGCTCCAGACCGACCCGGCGACGATGTCAAACGGCTGGTTCACCGACGCCTTGGCCAACGACGCTCTCGCGGACACCGCCAAGGACGTCCGGTTGGTGTCCCCGGCGCAGTTGGTCTCGGGTGACACCCACCTGAGCTTCGAGCACCGCTACAGCACAGAAGCCGGGTACGACGGTGGTGTGCTCGAAATCCGGGTCGATGACGGCCCCTGGAAGGACGTCGAGGCCGCGGGCGGCGTGTTCATCGCCGACGGTTACGACGGCACGCTGTCCGGAGGCTACGCCCTCGGTGGCCGGAAGGCTTGGACGGGTGACTCGGACGGCTGGCCGCTAGGTATGACCACTGTTGACGTGGATCTCGGCGGGCTCGTCGGGAAGACCATCCAGGTCCGGTTCCGGCTCGGCCAGGACCAGAACTCCGGAGGTCCTGGCTGGTGGATCGACGATGTCGCGTTCAGTGACCTCTTCGAGTACTGCACCGCACCGCCGAGCGCGGCCAACGACGGCGCCACCGTCGACGCCGGCAACTCGGTGAACATCGATGTCAAGGAGAACGACAGCGACCCGGACACGGCCAAGGCTGACCTGACGGTCACCATCGAGACACCGGCCGGCCGCGGCACCACCGCGGTTCAGCCGGATGGCACGGTCACCTACACCCACGATGGATCGCCGACCATCTCGGACTCCTTCCAGTACCGGATCACCGACCCGGAGGGGAACTTCGACGTCGCCACGGTGGCGATCAGCGTCCGCCACCCGAACAACCAGGCTCCGGTCGCGGGTGACGACACCGCGACCGTCAGCCAGGGCGGGTCGGCGACGATCCCGGTCAAGGACAACGACAGCGACCCGAACCACGCCAACTCCCAGTTGACCGTCACGATCGAGACCGATCCGGGTCACGGCACCGCGGGAGTCACTCCAGAAGGTGAGGTCGTCTATACCCACAACGGCGACAGCGCCACGGGCGACTCGTTCACCTACCGCGTCACCGACCCGCTGGGTGCCTACGACACCGCCACAGTCGCGATCACCATCGAGGCGAACCCCGACGCGTGCCGCAACGACCTGTGCGCCAACAAGGTCAAGCCCGACGAGTTGACGTTGACCTATACGGGCGGAGACTGCTCGGACGCGAATGACAGCCAGGGTTCGAAGTCCGAGTGCACCGACTACGCCGGTGAGGTGAGCGGTGACGTCTACATCAAGGCGACCAACAAGGAGAACGCGTCCGACTCCAGCGCCAAGGTCTTCTACAGCGGTGGCCCTGTAAGCGAAGGTGAGTCCTTCACCCTGATGGCAGCCAACGCGGGCGAGAAGGACTTCGGCTCGAAGGTCTTCATCCACCTCTACGCCGCCGACGGTGTCACCCTGCTGGAGACGGTCCAGATCGCAACCGACTGCTCTGCCCCGCTGGTCGAGGGTGAGCAGTACGGCGCGGTCAAGCTGGGAGACCCCGAGACGAACCCGGAAGCCCCGGTCTGCACCGCCGGCCAGGGCAAGGTCCACGGCTCCGGCAAGCTGGCGCGCAACAGCGGCGAGAAGTACGACGACATCAGGTTCGAGTTCGAGGCCAAGAGCTACAAGAAGGGCGCCTACAAGGGCAAGCTCAAGGTCGACGACAAGGGACTCGGTGCCAAGATCGACGCCAGGAAGATCACCAGCCTGACCACGGGCAAGGGTGTCAGCTGTGACGGTGTGGTCCTCGACGGCGTGAACTCGTTCGTCTTCACCGCTGAGGGCACCTACGAGCGGAACGGCGAGAAGCACGCCGCGTCCTTCTTCGCCTGCGGCATCGACAACGGGAAGAACAAGGCGGCGCCGTACGACTACTTCGCCGTTGAGTGCGTGAGCGGCTGCTCGTACAGCACCGCCGCCCGTACGCCGGACAGCTACATCGACAGTGGCGAGATCCATCTGCACGACAAGATCGTCAACCCGGTGTAGTCGAGCCTGCAGCTCAACCTGGTCGCGCGACGGTTTCGTCCCGACCGCGACCAGGCTGAGTGGTTCAGTCCTTGAAGTGGGGCGGGCGGTGCTCCTTGCGCGCCGCCACCGCCTCCTCGAAGTTGCCGGTCATCAACCGGACGAAGAGCTGGCCCAGGCCTTCCTGGTTCATGTGCTGCTCGAGGCTGCCGGCGTCGAGGGAGGACCACAGCGTCCGCTTGGTCAGCTCGACCCCGGGACGGCTCCAGGCGGCGATGCCGTCCGCCAGGTCCAGGCAGGTGTCGAGCAGTTGCTCGGACGAGACGACCTGGGAGACGAGCCCGATCCGGGCCGCCTCCTCGCTGGCGACATCACGCCCGGTGAGCATGATCTCGAAGGCTCTCGACGAGCCGATCGCCCGCGGCAGGAGGTAGCTGAGGCCGAGCTCGCTGGCGGTCAGACCGTTGTTGATGCCCGCAGCGCGGAAGTACGCCGGCTCCGCGGCTACCCGGATGTCGCTGGCCAGCGCGAGACACAGGCCGCCGCCGATGGCTGCGCCGTTCACGGCGGCGATCACCGGCTGGTGCAGCCGGCGCAGGGTCAGCACGATGTCGTCGAGAAGCTCCATGGCCCGCAGAGCGACGGTGGGCCGGGTCAGGCCACCGGTGTTCGGCATCCTGCCGGGTTCCCCACTTTGGTCGGCCCCTGAGCAGAACCCGCGACCCGCGCCGGTCAGTACGATCACTCGCACCTCGTTGTCGTCGCTCAGCTCCCGCAGCGTGTCGCGTAGCGGGAGCATCACGTCCAGGGCCATCGAGTTCATCCGCTCGGGGCGGTTCAGCGTGACGACCGCCGTGTGCTGCCGTGGCCTGTCGACGAGCACCACGCTCATGCGGGCCGGTCGGCTCCGACGACCCACATCGCGAAGAACTGGGAGCCGCCGCCGTACGCATGGCCGAGAGCCTTGCGGGCTCCCTCGACCTGGTGCTCGCCAGCCTCGCCGCGGACCTGCAGGGCGGCTTCGGCGAAGCGCAGCATTCCGGACGCCCCGATCGGGTTCGAGGAGAGCACGCCACCCGACATGTTGACCGGGAGCCGGCCGCCGATCTCGGTCTCGCCCGCCTCGGTGAGCTTCCAGCCGTCGCCCGGCGCCGCGAAGCCGAGGTTCTCCAGCCACATCGGCTCGAACCAGGAGAACGGCACGTAGATCTCCGCGCAGTCGATCTCGTCGATCGGCGAGGTGATCCCGGCCTGTCTCCACAGCGCCGCAGCGGCCTCGCGGCCGGCCTGCGGGTTGACCTGGTCGCGCTCGGCGGCAGTGGTCGGCTCGGTGCGCATCGCGGTGGCGTGGATCCAGGCCGGGTTCGGGTACGCCGCGGCGGTGTCGGCGTCGCCGATGACCACCGCGCAGGCCCCGTCCGAGGACGGGCAGGTCTCGTCGTACCTGATCGGGTCCCAGAGCATCTGCGAGGCCATCACCGACTCGACGGTGATGTCGGGCTGGTGCAGGTGGGCGTACGGGTTCTTCACCGCGTTGCGCCGGTCCTTCGCGGCCACCATGGCACCGATGTGGGTGGGTGCCTGCGAGCGCCGGATGTAGGAGCGCACATGCGGTGCGAAGTAGCCGCCCGCTCCCGCGTGCACCGGCATGATGAAGGGGACCGGCACCGACAGTGCCCACATTGCGTTGGACTCTGACTGCTTCTCGAACGTCACGGCCAGGACGCGGCGGTGGACGCCCGCCTGCACCAACGAGGCGGCGACGATCGCGGTCGAGCCACCGACCGACCCGGCGGTGTGCACGCGCAGCAGCGGCTTGCCAACAGCGCCCAGTGCCTCGGCCAGCATGAGCTCGGGCATCATCACCCCCTCGAACAGGTCGGGAGCCTTGCCCACCACGACGGCGTCGATGTCGTCGAAGCCGAGGTTCGCGTCTGCCAGGGCCCGGTCCACCGCCTCGCGACAGAGCCCCGCCAGCGAGACGTCGCCGCGCTTGGCGCGGTGATGGGTCTGGCCGACCCCGATGACTGCTGCGGCCTGCTTGCTCACTGGCCAGCCTCCTTCGACGACAGGGTGCAGAGCAGGTTCTGTTGAAGGGCTGGTCCCGACGTGGCGTGGGCCAGCGTCTTGGTCGCCGTACCGTCCCAGACGCGCAGGGCTGCCTCCCCGATGCGGATCAGGCCGGCGCCGAACATCGGGTTGCTGGTCAGTGACCCACCTGAGGGGTTGACGCTCACGTCGCCGCCCAGCCCGAGCTCGCTGCGCAGGATCAGCTCCTGGTGGCTGAACGGGGCATGCAGCTCAGCCACCTCGACCCCGGTCAGGTCGAGGGCCGCGGCAGCCCCTTTCGTGCTGGGGGACGTGGTCAGGTCACGCAGGCCAAGGTTCTGGGTGTCGACGCGGTGCTGGTAGCCGGTGATCCATGCAGGCCGGTCCCGGACCTCCCTGGCCCTGTCGCCAGCGGCGATGACGATCCCCGCGACGCCGTCGGTGACCGGTGCGCAGTCGTGCTTGCGGAGCGGGTCGGCGAACATCGGCTCGGCCAGCAGGTCGGCGACGCTCTTGTCGCTGTACGCCGCGACGACCGAGGCCATCGCCTTCTCGTCCCACAGACCGCGGTCCAGGCCCAGCCGGGCCTGCAGCGCCGCGATGCTCACCGAGTCCGGCCAGAGCGGCGTGAGCAGGTAGGGGTCGAGCTGCAGTGAGAGCACCCGACGGAGCACCCCGGCACTGGACTTGCCGAACCCGTAGACGAGCGCGGTGTCGACCTCGCCGGTCTGGATCTTCACCCAGGCCTCGTACAGCGCCCAGGCCGCGTCCATCTCGACGTGCGACTCGTTGACCGGCGGCAGCGTGCCGATGGCGTCGACCGCGGAGACGAAAGAGAAGGACCTGCCGGCCAGGTAGTCCGAGGACCCGCTGCACCAGAAGCCGATGTCGCTCTTGTTCCAGCCGGTCTGCTCCCACAGGTCGGCGAAGAGCGGCACCAGGAGCTCCACCATGGTGGGGGAGCCGTCGAACTGCGGCATGGTCCGCTGGGCATAGCCCACGACGGCAACGTCTCTCATAGGTGGCTCGCAAACGTCTCGTACGGCGCGTCGGGCTCGCCGGTCGGCTTGAAGTACTCGATGTTCTCCACGGTGGTGCCCCACTGGTCGCGGGGCTTCCAGACCGCCTCGACGCGCATGCCCATCCGGACGTCCGCGGCGTCCACCCCGAGGATCAGGTGGAGGAACGCGATGTCCGCACCCTCGAGGAGGATGTACGCCGAGACGTACGGCGGCGTGATCTTCTGGCCGAGGAACGGCACGTTCACGATGCAGAACGTCGTGACGATGCCCCGGTCCGGGAGCTCGACCTCGTCGGTGGTCGGCACGCCGTCCACCGGGCAGGCGCCGCGCGGGGGAACGTAGACCTTGTGGCACTGGGGGCAGCGCTGGCCGAGGATCCTGCCCTCGGCGAGGCCGCGGAAGAAGGCCGACTCCTCCGGCGAAGCCTCGTAGAGGTAGTCGAGGTTGACCGGAGTGATGATCTCGGTGATGTCGTCGCGCGGCTCAGAGACTGGCTCAGCCGGAGCCGAGGCTGCCCCGAGAGGCTCGAAGCAGGCGATGTCGGTGATGTGTCCCTGAGGCTCGGCCACCCAGCGGGTCTGTACCCGCATGCCCGTCCGCATCTTCTCGTACGCCGCGTCGACAGCGTGCAGCATGGGTGTGTCTGCGCCGTCGAGCAGCACCAGCGCGAAGGCGAACGGCCGGTCGAACGGCTGGTCCTTGACCGGCTTGCTCACCCAGGTCCAGGACTGGACCGTTCCGGTGGTGGCCACCGGCACGAGCTCGGACACGGCGTCATGGGTCACCGGGTCGAACTCGACGGGCGGCACCACTACCCTGCCGTCCGAGGTGCGTACGCCGAGGACGGTACGTTCGCGCAGACCGGTCATGAACTCAGACAGGACCGGGCCCAGCGAACGGGTGTAGTCGAATGACACCGCTAGGGGCGCGCTCAATACCCGTGACATGCGTAAAATGAAACACGTTCTACTTTCAGAATGCAAGGAGAGGTCCAGATGAAGCTCGGTCTGCAGCTCGGCTACTGGGGCGCCCAGCCTCCTGCGAACGCCTCGGAGCTGGTCTTGGAGGCAGAGAGTTCGGGTTTCGACGCGGTCTTCACAGCCGAGGCGTGGGGCTCGGATGCCTTCACGCCGCTGGCCTGGTGGGGCCGCGAGACGAGCCGGTTGCGTCTGGGCACCTCGATCGTGCAGATGTCGGGTCGCACGCCGACCTCCATCGCCATGCACGCTCTGACCCTCGACCACCTCTCGGGTGGCCGGATGGTCCTGGGCATGGGAGTGAGCGGACCCCAGGTCGTGGAGGGCTGGTACGGGCAGCCCTTCTCCAAGCCGCTGGCGCGTACCCGCGAGGTCGTCGACATCATCCGCAAGGTCCTGGCGCGTGAGGCGCCGGTCACCAATGACGGACCGCACTACCCGCTGCCCTACACCGGCCCCGGGGGTGTCGGCCTGGGCAAGCCACTCAAGTCGATCGTGCACCCACTGCGGGCGGATCTGCCGATCTGGCTGGGCGCCGAAGGCCCGAAGAACGTCGCCCAGACCGCCGAGATCGCCGACGGCTGGATCCCCATCTTCTTCTCGCCGGCTTCGGCCGGGATGTACCAGCCCTGGCTGGACGAGGGCTTCGCACGTCCGGCGGCCCGGCGTACTCGGGAGACCTTCGAGATCGCGGCGACCTGCCAGGTGCAGGTCACCGACGACTCGCAGAGCGTGATCGACTCCCTCAAGCCGGTCACCGCGCTCTACATGGGCGGGATGGGCGCCAAGGAGCAGAACTTCCACAAGAACGTGTTCGAGCGGATGGGGTACGCCGACGTCACCGACCGGGTCCAGGAGCTGTTCTTGGCGGGGAAGCGGGACGAGGCTGCTGCGCTGATCCCCGACAAGCTGGTCGACGAGCTGCACATCATCGGCGATGCGGCCAAGGTCAGGGACCGGATGCAGGAGTGGGAGGCCTCGGGGGTCACCACGCTGTTGCTCTCCTGCCGGAGCGCGGAGGAGATCCGCCAGATCGCGGGCGTAGCGCTCGGCTGATTGATCATTTCTGAAACACGTTCTAGTGTCGGGGCATGGCCGACATCATGACCGGACCCCACAACGGACACCTCCTGGTTCACGCCCTGAAGAAGCATGCGGACAAGCCGGTGCTCTTCATCGGCGACCAGACCCTGACCGGAGCCCAGCTGGCCGACCGGATCAGCTGCTTCAGCTCCGCGCTCCGCGAGGTCGGGGTCTCGACCGGTTCGGCGGTCGGACTCCTCGCGCTGAACCGGCCCGAGGTGCTGGACAGCATCGGCGCCGGACAGTTGCTTGGCCTCCGGCGTACGGCGTTGCACCCGCTCGGCTCGGTCGACGACCACGCCTACGTGCTGGCGGACGCAGGTGTCGAGACGCTGATCATCGACCCGTACTTCGCGGAACGGGGACGCGAGCTCCTCGAGCGGGTGGACTGCCTCAAGCAGGTGCTCACCTTCGGTCCCGCCGACCTCGGCACGGACATCCTGGCGCTGTGCGCCGAGCAGACGCCGGCACCGCTGGAGCCCATCGACTTCGGACCCGAGACGGTCATCGGCATCACCTACACCGGTGGGACCACCGGCAAACCCAAGGGCGTCATTGGCACAGCGGGCTCGATCGCGACGATGACCCAGATCCAGCTGGCGGAGTGGGAGTGGCCCGAGGCGCCGCGCTTCCTGATGTGCACGCCCCTGAGCCACGCCGGGGCGGCGTTCTTCCTCCCCACCCTGATGGCAGGCGGTTCGATGTACGTGCTGCCGCGATTCGACCCCGCCGAGGTGCTGGAGACCATCGAACGTCACCAGATCACTGCCACGATGGTGGTGCCGAGCATGCTCTACGCGCTGATGGACCACCCGGACTCGGCCACCCGCGAGCTGTCCAGCCTGGCGACCATCTACTACGGCGCTGCCGCGATCAACCCGGTGCGGCTGGCCGAGGCCGTGGACCGGTTCGGCCCGATCTTTGCGCAGTACTACGGGCAGTCCGAGGCGCCGATGGTGATCACCTACCTCGCCAAGGAGGACCACCTCCGCAAGGACAAGCTGGCCAGCTGCGGCCGTCCGAGCGCCTTCCTGCGCACGGCCCTGCTCGACGAGGAGGGCAACCGCGTCCGGCAGGGGGAGCCGGGAGAGATCTGCGTGGCCGGCCCGCTCCTGGCAGCCGGCTACTGGAACCTGCCGGAGGAGACCGCGGCGGCCTTCCGGGACGGCTGGCTGCACACCGGCGACGTCGCGCGCGAAGACGAGGACGGCTTCTGGTACATCGTGGACCGGACCAAGGACATGATCGTCACCGGTGGGTTCAACGTCTTCCCCCGCGAGGTTGAGGACGTGGTGGCCGAGCATCCTGCCGTCGCCCAAGTCGCGGTGATCGGTGTTCCCGACGAGAAGTGGGGCGAAGCGGTCACCGCGGTCGTCGTGCTCCGGCCGGAGGTCGACGTCGACCAGGACACCGTGGCCGAGGAGATCCGGGCCAGCGTCAAGGAGCGCAAGGGCGGGGTGCACACCCCCAAGCAGGTCGTCTTCGCCGACTCCATCCCGCTGACCGGCCTGGGCAAACCGGACAAGAAGACCTTGCGGGCGCCGTTCTGGGAGGGCCACAGCCGGTCGGTCTGACCATCGTGGTGGTGGACCCGAGCGGGCCCACCACCAACGACTGCCGGCGCCCCCCACGCCGGGCGCCACGAGAGGCGGAGCAAGGCTAGGCCCCCTCCTGCACCGGGTAGATCTCGTCCGCGACCAGGCCATGTGCCTCCTTGTGGACCAGCGACGCAGCGTCGGCGGAAGGAGCGTCGACCAGGCAGAAGATCTTGCCGTCGGCCTCGTCTACCCAGTACCGCAGGTACTGCACGTCGTGTTCGGCCTGCGTCTGCAGGTCCGCCATGTGCGCCTTGGCCACGTCGGCGATCCCCACGCCACCGTCGATCGTGTGGACATCCATAAAGAGCGGCATCGCTCCTCCTCACTGGGCGGCCCCCGGGTGGGGCCGACCCCTCAAGGAAATCCGAATCGCGACGCTGGGAAATCGGGAAGCACTACCTAGGTTGGCGTCGTCCTACCTACTTTGGGCCTACTTTTGGCCTGCTTTCGGGCCACGTCTGGCTAGGCCGAGGTGGTCAGGCCGTCCTGCTGGAGCGCGGTCCGTGACTCGACACCGAGCTTGGCAAGCACCGACGAGACGTGATGGTCGACGGTGCGCTGGGAGATGAAGAGCTTTCGCGCTATGGCTGAGTTCGACAGACCGCTGGTCAGAAGCTCGAGGACCTCGGCCTCGCGGCGGGTCAGCCCTTGAGGATGAGCGCGAGAGTGCGCTCGGGGTCCCCGCGGCACCGAATGCACGCCCGCCGCACGCAGGGCCCTCCTGGCCAGTGCCGCCGAAGGCTGGGCCCCGAGGGAGGCGAAGAGTTCGTGGGCACGGAGCAGGGAGTCCGCATCGCCCGCGAAGTACAGGGCGGCAGCCTCCTCGAAGTGGCAGCCTCGGTCCTTCCAGATTCCGGCTGCCGCGACGTTGTCGTCGTTCAGCTCCAGCGCGTACGGCGCGGGCAACGCTCGCGTGATCGTGAGGGGCCGGCCCAGCCGGTGGAGCCAAGACGCGAGCTCCCCGTGGTACCACGGGTCAGCGAGATGGGCCACGGCGGCGATCTCCATCACCTCGTCGTCAACCAGCTCCGGGTCGTCGGCGAGCCAGGAGCCCTGTGCGCACACCGCGGCGACCTGGACCTGCCACTCCGGCTCCCCGTTCCCGCGGGCGAGCTCACGGAGCTCGGCTAGCCACCCGTACGCGTCATCGGCCCCTTGTCTCAGCTTCGCGGTCGTGAAGGGAATGAGCAGGTGCAGTCGGTTCACCGGCGAGATGTCCCGCTCGAGGATGCCCAAGGTTGTCCCGACGGTCTCCTCCAGCAGGCCCTGACGCAGCAGGGCAGTCATCCGGCTGCCCTGAAGACAGACGTCATAGGTGGCGATCTCCCGGTCGCCGATGAACGACAGACCCTCGACGTAGGCCCAGTCGTACTCGGCGAAACGCAGCCGGTCGACGGCAATCTGGTAGAGGTTCGTGTACTGGACGGCGGCGTTGAGGTCGTCGCCCGAGGCTCGCGACAGCTCGATCGAGCGCTGCAGCCCAGGCAAGCCGTCGTCACCACGAAGCAACGCCTCGAAGGCCTGCCCGGCGATCACCTTCGCGCGCAGCGCGTCGTCGTCGAACAGCTCAGACAGCCGACCCGCCTCGGCGTAAAGATGATCGGCCTCGCCCGGTCCGGCGTGGCCGGCCGCCGCGTAGTTGTACAGGACGTAGCCCCTCTCGAGCGAGTCCGGAGCGTCTTTCATGAGGGAGTAGAACTCCTCGGCGACCTTGACCTGGCCCTCGCCGCGGCACAGCCTCCACAAGCCCTGCGAGTACGCCCGCAGGCTGCGGCTCAGCGCTATCGGGTCGTTGAGCGACCTTCGCAGGGCCACCGCCTCTTCGCGGTGGATCAGGGACTCCTCCCACCGGTCCATCAGCGAGAGGGCTGCAGAGATCCCTTCATGCAGCTCTGCACGTACCTGGCTAGGTGCGTGGTCGGCGTACCGAAGGGCACGCGTGTACTGCGTGACGGCCTCGCGGTTGGAGAGCAGTGTCGCTGCCTCCTGGGCAGCGGCCGCTGCGTGGCGCAGCGCGGCCTCGGTGTCTCCGGCCGCGTCGGCGTGGTGGGCGAGCCGGGCCTCGTCGGGGGTGCCCGGGGCGGCTCTCAAGGCGGCGAGCGCGGCCGCATGCAGCTGCGAACGCCGGTACTGCGGGACGGCTTGCTCGACTGCTAGCCGGGTGAGCTCGTGCCGGAACTGGAAGAGGCCGTCCTCTGCGACCAGGACCCCGGACGACAGGCACTCGTCCAGATGAGCGGGTTCGACCCCGGCCACCTCGGCCAGCACCGTCGCACGCTCCGGGCGCCCGAGGACTGCAGCGGCGAAAACCAGCTGTCGGGCGTCCTCGCCGAGCCGGGCGGCACGCGCCGTGACTACGTCGGCCACCGAGTCCGGGACGCTGGCGAGACCCGCATCGAGGAGCTCGTGCACGTAGAAGGGGTTGCCCTCGGTGAGCCGGAACACCTGGTCGGCATCGGCCGCCGTCCCGGCGAGCTGGTGGACCGCTTCGGAGGACAGGGGAGGCAGGGAGAGCCGGCTGGTGGAACGGTGCGTCGCGATCTGTCCGGCAACCCCCCGCAGCGCGGCATCGTTGGCCAGCTCGTCGTCGCGGTAGCTCACCAGGATCAACGTCGGCGTCTTCGAGATCCTCCGAGCGAGGAAGAGCAGCCAGTCGAGCGTCGCCTCATCGGCCCAGTGCAGGTCCTCGATCACGACGGCGGTCGGGCGGTCTGCCTGGTCAAGGTCAGTCAGGAACGCGGCGAACAGCAGCCGCCTGTCCACGTCGCCGCCGAAGAGCTCGACCAGCTTCCCGCCGACCGAGAGTGCGATCTCGTGGACCGGACCCAGCGGGTGCGGGGTGGAGGTGCCGTCGCAGGCGCCCCAGAGCCAGCGCAGCTCGGGATGCGCGTCGCGGAAGGCCTCCAGGAGGGACGTCTTCCCGATCCCTGCCTCACCGGTGACCATGACGAAACGGCCGTTGCCGTGCGCGGCCTCGTCGGCGTATCCGTCAAGGGCCTTCAGGAACGACGCTCTCTCGAGCAGTTGCATACTCAAACGGTAGGGGTGCGCCGCCCGAAGCAACAGCCCTCTCCCGGCCAGGAACCCGGATCCGGTCGCCTAGCGACCCTGGAAACGCGGAGGTCGTCTCTCAGCGAAGGCTCGCGGGCCTTCCTTGGCGTCCTCGCTGGCGAAGACGGCCGCTCCGACCAGGGCGTCGTCCTTCCAGCAGTCGTTCTCGTGCTTGCCCTCGGAGTCGCGCATGGTCTTGAGCACGGCCTGGACAGCCAGGGGTCCGTTGGCTGCGATCAGGTCGGCGATCTCGTGGGCCTTGGTCAGCGCTTCGCCATCCGGGACGACATGACCGATCAGCCCGATCTCCTTGGCTTCAGGCGCCTTGATGTGGCGGCCGGTGAGCAGCAGGTCCGCTGCGACCGTGTACGGCAGCTGCCGGGGAAGCCGTACGGCAGACCCGCCTAGCGGGTACAGACCCCACTTCGGCTCGGACACGCCGAAGCGTGCGGACTCACCGGCGACGCGGATGTCGGTCGCCTGCAGGATCTCCGTGCCACCCGCGATGGCCGGTCCCTCGACGGCGGCGATCAGCGGCTTGGTGAGCCGGAAACCCTTGAGCAGCGACTTGATCACCGACGGGTCGAAGGAGCCCTCGGCGAAGCGCTCGGAGGGGTGCGACTGAGTCATCGCGGTCAGGTCGGCGCCGGCGCAGAAGGCCCCGCCCGCGCCGGTCAGGATGCAGGCGCGGACGTCGGTGTCGTCGTTGACGCGATCCCACGCCTGGCTCATCAGCTCGAGCATCTCGCCTGACAGTGCGTTGCGCTTCTCGGGGCGGTTCATGGTGACCACCAGGGTGTGGCCGACCAGCTCTACCAGGGCATGGGGTGCGTCATTCATGGACCCGACTCTAGCCACAAACGAGAACGTGTTCTAGTCTTGGCCTGTGGCCCTGAACATCGCAGATCTCTTCGAGCACGCCGTCGACGTCGTCCCTGAGCGCACCGCACTGATCGTCGGTGACCGCCAGGTCACCTATGCAGAGCTGGAGGCGCAAGCCAACCAGGTCGCCCATCATCTGGCCCGGCACGGCGTCGGGCTGGGCGACCATGTGGGGATCCTCGCCAAGAACGGCATCGAGCACGTGGCGGCCCTGCTGGCCATCTACAAGCTCCGTGCTGTCGCCATCAACATCAACTACCGGTACGTCGAGGGCGAGCTCGACTACATCTTCGACAATGCCGACCTCGTCGCGCTGCTTCACGAGCGGACCTACACGCCCTTGGTCGCCAAGGTGGCTCCGAAGCACGACAAGCTTCGCCACGTCGTGGTGATCGAGGACGGCACCGACCACGACGCCTCGACGTACGGCGCGGTCCCGTGGGCTGAGGCCCTGGGCGGCCAGAGCGATGCGCG
Source organism: uncultured Actinomycetota bacterium (assembly GCA_963769585.1). Lineage (GTDB taxonomy): Bacteria > Actinomycetota > Actinomycetes > Propionibacteriales > Nocardioidaceae > SSC3. The sequence continues at coordinate 1,478,179 of CAVYMJ010000006.1, read as the reverse complement.
TGACTTCGACGAGCGCAGCAGCGACGACCTCTACATCGTCTACACCGGTGGTACCACCGGCTACCCCAAGGGCGTCATGTGGCGCCACGAGGACGTCTGGCGGACGCTCGGTGGCGGAATCGACTTCACCACCGGCGAGCGGCTGGAGGAGTACGACCAGTCGAAGAAGGCCGTCGACGGCACGCCGATGATGACGTTCCCGCTCAGCCCGATCATGCACGGCGGTGCGCAGTGGGGCATGCTGATGCACCTCTTCGCGGGCCACACCACGATCCTTGCGCCGGGCTTCGACGCCAAGGAGGTCTGGGAGACGATCGACCGGCACGGTGTCCAGCTGATCTTCATGACCGGCGATGCGATGGCTCGGCCGCTGATCGAGGAGTACGAGTCGGGGCGCTACAAGGGTGACAGCCTGATCGCCGTCGCCAGCAGTGCCGCGGTCTTCTCGCGCCCGGTCAAGGAGCGCTGGATGGACGCGTTCCCGAACACGTTCTTCACCGACTCGATCGGCGCCTCGGAGACCGGTTTCCAGGGCCTGGGCATGGTGGACCGGAACAATGCCAAGGCACAGGGCGCGGTCTGCACGCTCGGCCCCGAGGTCGTCGTGCTGGACGAGGACAACAAGATCCTCGACCCCGCCACGAACGTCGGCGTGGTCGGCCGGCTGGCCCGCGGGCGAAGCGTGCCACTGGGCTACTACAAGGACCCGGAGAAGTCCGCTGCGACCTTCCTGGACATCGACGGCGTCCGCTACTCGGTCCCCGGTGACTTCGCCCGGATCGAGGAGGGCAACATCGTCACCCTGCTGGGTCGCGGCTCCAACTGCATCAACACCGGTGGCGAGAAGGTGTACCCCGAAGAGGTCGAGATGGCGCTCAAGAGCCACCCCGAGGTCTTCGACGCCCTCGTCGTGGGCACCCCCAACGAGCGCTTCGGCTCGCAGGTCACCGCGGTCGTCGAGGCCAGGGAGGGAACCTCACCCACGTTGGAGAGCCTCGACGCGCACCTGCGCCCGCTGCTGTCGGGCTACAAGATCCCGCGGGCGCTGATCGTCGTACCGCAGATCCCGCGGCATGCCACCGGCAAGGCGAACTACCCCAAGGCCAAGGAGCTGGCTCTGAAGGACCTGGGTGGCCAGAGCTGATGCGAACCGACCTGTGCGACCTGTTCGGGATCGAGTACCCGATCTTCGCCTTCACGCCCTCGGAGCACGTTGCGGCTGCGGTGAGCCGGGCCGGTGGCCTGGGCGTGCTCGGCGCAGTGCGGTTCAACGACGCCGACGACCTCGACAGTGCGCTGACCTGGCTGGACGAGAACTCTGACGGCAAGCCGTACGGCGTCGATGTCGTCATGCCGATGAAGGTGCCGACCGAGGGCACCGCCGTGGACATCGACGCGATGATCCCCTCGGCACACAAGGACTTCGTCGAGGACACGCTTCGCAAGCTCGGCGTACCGCCCCTGGGCGGCGAGGGCCGGGCCGGGGTCCTGGGCTGGCTGCACTCGGTCGCGCGGAGCCATGTCGACGTCGCCCTCAAGCACCGTCCGGTCCTGATCGCCAACGCGCTCGGGTCGCCGCCGCTCGACGTGATCGAGCAGGCGCATGCTGCCGGGGTCAAGGTGGCCGCACTCGCCGGAGCCGCCAAGCACGCACTCTCCCACGTCAACAACGGCGTGGACATCATCGTGGCCCAGGGCTACGAGGCCGGCGGTCACACCGGAGAGATCGCCTCGATGGTGCTCACCCCCGAGATCGTCGACGCGGTGGGCCCCAACGTCCCGGTGCTGGGAGCCGGGGGCATCGGCACCGGCCGCCAGGTCGCTGCCTCGCTGGCCTTGGGCGCACAGGGTGTGTGGACCGGCTCGGTGTGGCTGACCACCGAGGAGTACCAGGAGCTCAACAGCAACAAGGGGATGACCGAGGCGTTCCTGCGTGCGGGGTCCTCCGACACGGTGCGCTCCCGGGTCTACACGGGCAAGCCAGCCCGGCTGCTCAAGACGAAGTGGACGCAGGCCTGGGTGGAGGAGGGAGCCCCGGCCCCGCTGCCTATGCCGCTGCAGAACCTGCTGGTCTCCGACGCCCACAACCGGATGAACGCCCATGGTGACCCCGAGGTCCTGGCGATGCCGGTCGGCCAGATCGTCGGCTCCATGAACGCCGTACGCCCCGTGGCCGAGGTGATGGCCGAGCTGGTCGGCGGCTTCGAGCAGGCCGTCAAGCGGCTCGACGACATTCGCGGGTAGCTACTCCGACGACCTGGCCAGCGTCAGGTAGGCGAACCCGAACCCGTTCCGGTAGCCGTGCAGCCACCGGTTGCGGTGCTCGTCGGTGCGAGTGCGCAGCTCCTCGTCCTCGGCCTGCAGCAGCCGTTCCTCACTGGCAGCCAGGAAGCCCGACTCGAACGCGAAGAGCTCGTCCTGGTTCGCGACCTCGGTCCACACCGGCCGGAATCCCGCGTCGACGGCGAGGTCGACGAGTCCGGCGACCGAGGGTAGGGCTCTCAGGTCGGCCCAGACCAGCTCGGGCCGCACCGGTCCGTTCTCCTCCCAGGTGCCATCCCCGTACAGCAGCCGCCCCCCGGGTCGCACCAGCTCTCGCAAGCGGGGGAGCGCCTCGGCGGGGGAGGTGCCGAGGGCGTGGGACGAGCCGACGCAGACGACGAGGTCGGCCGGCTCGGTGACCTCACCCGCGGCCAGGTTCTCGAACGCAGCCTCCAGTCCACGCCGCGCCATCTGGTCGCGGGCGCGCGCGAGCAGGGTGTCGTCGGTGTCGACACCGCGACATCGCGCCTCGGGGAGAGCCGCCGCCAGGCGGAGCAGGAGCTCGCCCCAACCGCAGCCGAGGTCGAGGACGCTGGCGGGGCGAGCGGCGGCTAGCCTCGCCACGATCGCGTCGCACCGGCCGTCGGACAGAGGGGCGTTGAAGCTCAGGTGCCCGTACGGGCCGGACTCGCTCATCGAGCCGACCGTACTCCTGTCCCGGTGTGCGCTACATCGCCATCGCTTCGTAGATGCGAACGCTGTCCACGATGGGTAGACCGTCAAGGAGCTTCTCGGCTGCCTCGATGCTCTCGGCGTTGACGATGGTGTAGCCCGAGATCGGGCTCCCGCCCGCAACGTCGCTTGCTCCCTTCGGCGTGACCTCTCGCCCGGGCCCGAACGGGTTGCCCGGGTCGACCAGGTGCTCCCCGATGGAGTCGAACCAGTCGGTCCAGGCCTTCATCACCTCGGGGAGCGGTTCGCTGTAGCCGTGGTACAGAAAGACGAACTTCTTCATCGCATCTCCTAGTTGGTTGGGTTGCTGCTCGGGCTGTTGCCGGGGCCGTCGGTGTGGGTGCCGGATGATCGGTCCAGGAAGCCGGCGTAGTTCTCCAGGGTTGCCTGCGGACCGCTCCAGTACGGGTGGAACCCGCCGAGCCACTCCTGCAGCGAGCCCAGCGGGCGGGGGTTGAGAGTCAGGAAGTTGGTTCGGCCCTGCTTACGCCGGACCACGAGCTCGGCCCGCTCGAGGACCTTCACGTGCTTGTGCAGCGCCGGCAGGGACAGCTCGCGCAGATCAGCCAGATGGCTCAGGGAGCAGGGGTAGAGGCCCAGGGTGCGCACGATCTCCCGCCGATGCCTGTTCGCGAGGGCGTCCAGGACAGCGTCGAGGGTCTCTTCGTCGCCGAGTATGGCCATGGGCTGCGCTCCCTTCTACAGAAAGGTTAACCATTAGGTTAACCATTTCGCAAGGACGGGAGGAGTTCGGTCAGCGCCGGAGTGGGCGTGCGCCTGCCGTGCCCTCGGCCTGCAGCTGGCGCTTGAGCACCTTGTTGGTCGCCGTCTGCGGCAGCGAGTCGCACAGCCGGACGTACGACGGCCACGACTTCGTGCCGAGGTCGGGCTGCTCGGCAAGGAAAGCCGCGAACACCCCGGCGTCGAACGGCTCGGACAGCACCAGCGCCGCCACGACTGCGTCGCCGACCCCGTCCTGGGCGGGTACGCCGTACACCGCGGCGTGGACGACCGGAGCGAAGCGCATCAGGACGCGCTCGATCGGGGCCGTTGCCAGGTTCTCGCCGTCTACGCGGAGCCACTCCGAGGAGCGCCCGGCGAAGTAGACGAAGCCCTCGGCGTCCCGATAGGCGAGGTCACCGCTCCAGTACATCCCGCCGCGCATCCGCTCGGCGTCCGCCTCGGCATCGTTGTAGTACCCGGCGAAGAAGCCGGCCCCCGTCGTGTTGACCAGCTCGCCGATGGCCGCGTCGGCGTTGAGCAGGGCGCCGTCGGGTGAGAGGACCGCGTCCGGGACCTCGGCACCGTCCGGCGCCAGGACGGCGACCCCGGGGAGAGGCTGCCCGAGCGAGCCGGCAGGCATCCCCGGGAGACGCTGCACGATGACGGCGTTCTCGGTGGAGGAGTAGGAGTCGACCACCACGCAGCCGAACCGTTCGCCGAAGCGGTCGATGTCGCGTTCGGCGGCCTCGTTGCCGAAGATGACGCGGAGCGGGTTCGTCGGGTCGTCAGGCTGCTCCGGCGTGGCCAGCACGTAGGTAAGGGGCTTGCCCACGTAGTTGGCGTACGTCGCACCGAACCGGCGTACGTCGGCAAGGAAGCCGGACGCGGAGAAGCGCCTGGCCAGCGCAACCGTGGCGCCGGCGGCCAGCGCTGGAGCCCAGCCAGCCATCACCGCGTTGGAGTGGAACAGCGGCATCGAGACGTAGCAGACGTCGTCCGCGGTCAAACCGAACCGGTCGGCCAGCATGGCCCCCGGGAAGGCAACCTTCTCGTGGGTGATCCGGCAGGCTTTCGGCTCGCCGGAGGTTCCCGAGGTGAAGATCAGCATGAGCAGGTCCCCGGCGTCTGGCTCGTGGTCGGGCACCGGCGACCCGGCGTACGACGAGACCAGCTCGTCCAGCGACGAGCCGACCACCAGCACCGGGACGTCGACGCCGGCCAGCAGGTCGAGGTACGCGGGCTCGGTGACCACTACCTGGCAGTCGGAGCGGCGCACGTCGGACAGCAGCCCCTCGCCGCGACGGGTGGTGTTCAGCCCTACCAGCACGGAACCGCCGAGTGCGGCGGCGCCGAGCAGGAAGGACATCTCCGGGACGTTGTCGAGCAGCGCACCCACGTGGAACGGGCGACCGGGGTCCCGGACGGACTGCAGTGCAGCGTGCAGGTCGCAGCTGTGCTGGACCACCTCGCGCCAGCTCCAGCTCCGGTCCTCGAAGAGCAGAGCGGAACGCTGGGACGAGGACTGAGCGAGCAGCTGGTCCCGGACGGTTGCCGCCACGCTCAGACCGGCTCGGAGGCCAGCACCTTCCCGATCGCCCGGGACTGCGCGGTCGCGCCGCCGAGCATCAGCTCGATGCGCTTGGCTCCGGTGAAGTACCGGTGAGCCTCGCCGTCCAGGTCGATGCCCACGCCGCCGTGCACATGGACAGCGGTGTGCGCGACCTTGTGCCCGGTCTCGGCTGCCCAGAACTTCGCGGTTGCCACCTCGACCGAGGCGGGAAGCCCCTCGGCGAGGCGCCAGGCAGCCTGCCAGGTGGTAAGCCGGAGCCCGAGGACGTCGATGAAGCCGTCCGCGAGTCGCTGGGACACCGCCTGGAACGAGCCGATGGGGCGCCCGAACTGCTGGCGCTCCTTGGCGTAGGTCGAGGTGAGCTCCAGTGCCCCTTCGGTGATGCCGAGCTGGAGGGCGCACAGCGCGGTGGTCAGCCGCTCGACGAGCCAGGTGACGATCTCGGCGCCCGCTCCGACCGAGCCGAGGACCCGGTCGGCCGGAAGGGTCGCGCTCTCCAGGTCGAGGTGGGCGGCCTGGTCGCCGTCGCTGAGGGCCTGTCCGGCGACGGTGACGCCGACATCGTCTGGCTGGACCACGAAGACAGTGACGCCCTCGTCGGTGGAGGCGGGGACGACGAAGAGCCCGGCTACGGTCCCGGCGGGTACCACGGCCTTGCTCCCGGTCAGGACCCAGTCGTCGCCCGAGCGGACGGCGGTCGTGCCCGGCTGCTCAGGTACGTCGGCACGGTCCTCGGACAGGGCGCTGGTCAGGACCACGGTGCCGGCCGCTGCGGCTGGCAGCCACTCCTGCTTCTGCGCGGTCGAGCCGAACTCGGCCACGGCCAGGGCGGTCGGGCCGTGCCAGGCGAGCGGCAACGGTGCGACTACCCGACCGGTCTCGGTGATGACGGCGGTGAGCTCCTGCAGGGTCAGGCCGGCGCCGCCGTACTCCTCGGCCAGCGCGAGCCCGAGCAGGCCTGCCTCGCCGAGGGCGGCGAAGAGAGCGGCGTCGTGCCGGACTCCTGCGGCTTCGGCTGCCCGCTGACGTTCGGGGGTCACCAGGTCCGCCAGGATGCTGCGGGCCAGCGCCGCGGCCTCGGTCTGCTCGGGGGTCAGGTCGAAGTCCACGGGTCTACCTCTTCCCTGCCGGCAGGCCGAGGCCGACCATGCCGATGATGTCGCGCTGGATCTCGTTGGTCCCGCCGCCGAAGGTCATCACCAGGGAGGACCGGTGGTAGCGCTCGAGGCGGCCGAGCAGAACGGCGGCGGGGGAGTCCCGCCGCACCGTGGCGTTCGGTCCCACGATCTCCATCAGCGCCCGGTAGAGCTCGGTGGCCATCTCGCTGCCGTACACCTTGGTCGCCGACGCCTCGGCGGGGGAGAGCCGCTCCGTCGAGGAGGCGATGCGCCAGTTCAGCAGGGAGAGCATCTCGACACGGGCGTGAGCCCGGCCGAGTAGCACCTGCACCCACTCCTGGTCGATCACGCGCGCGCCGTCGGGGTTCTTGGTGGACTGGGCCCACTCGCGCACCTGACGGATCGCTTCGATGTGGGGCGCCGCGCTGGTGAGGGCGACCCGTTCGTGGTTGAGCTGGTTGGTCATCAGCGACCAGCCGCCGTTGAGCTCGCCGACCAGGTTGGAGACCGGGACTCGGACGTCCTCGTAGTAGGTGGCCGAGGTGCCGACGCCGGCGACCGTCTGGACCGGGGTGTAGGAGAAGCCCTTGGCATCGGCCGGGACCAGGATGATCGAAAGGCCCTTGTGCCGGGGGAGGTCGGCGTCCGTCCGGCACGCCAGCCAGATCCAGTCGGCGTACTGGATGAGCGACGTCCACATCTTCTGGCCGGTGATCACCCACTCGTCGTCCTCGCGTCGGGCCCGGGTGGTCAGGGAGGCGAGGTCGGTGCCCGACCCCGGCTCGGAGTAGCCGATCGAGAAGTGCAGCTCGCCCTTGAGGATCTTGGGCAGCAGCTCGGTCTTCTGCTCGTCGGTGCCGAAGCGCATGATCGTCGGGCCGACGGTGTTGAGGGTCAGGTACGGGATCGGTACGCCGGCGACGGCCGCCGCATCGGAGAAGATCAGCTGGTCGACCATGGAGCGGTTCTGCCCGCCGTACTCCTCGGGCCAGCCGATCCCGAGCCAGCCGTCGTGTCCGATCTGCCGGATGATGCTCTTGTAGACCTCGGCGTCGCCGAACTCGCCCGAGCTCATCGAGAGCGCGGTGCGGATCTCGGGGGTGACCAGGCCTGCGAAGTACTCGCGAAGCTCGGCCCGCAGCGCCTCTTGCTCCGGTGACAGTGCGATGTGCATGGGCTCTCCGCTGAGTGGGAAAAACTGGAACGTGTTTCAATAATGAGCCTAGTGGCAGCCTGGATGCTGGTCAACGAGGTGGCAAAACTGTAACCTGTTCCAGTATCGAAGCCCTGCTTGGAAGGACGAGTGAGACCGTGACATCCGTGGACCACAAGGTCGACCCACGAGTCATCGACCCGGGCACGCCTCCGCAGCGCTACGCCCGCGGGTGGCACTGCCTCGGACTGGCCGAGACCTACAAGGACGGCCAGCCGCACCGCATCGAGGCCTTCGGCACCAAGCTCGTCGTCTGGCAGGACTCCCAGGGCGAGCTCAACGTGCTCGACGGCTACTGCCGGCACATGGGTGGCGACCTCACGCAGGGCTCGGTCAAAGGCGACGAGATCGCCTGCCCGTTCCACGACTGGCGGTGGGGCGGCGACGGCAAGTGCAAGCAGATCCCGTACGCCAAGCGGGTCCCGCTGCGCGCCCGCACCCGCAGCTGGCACGCGATGGAGCGGAACAAGCAGCTCTTCGTCTGGAACGACCCCGAAGGCAACCCGCCGGACCCGGCGGCGCTGATCCCCGAGATCCCGGAGGCGTTCTCCGACGACTGGACGGAGTGGACGTGGGAGGTCCTGGACATCCCCAACGCCAACTGCCGCGAGATCATCGACAACGTCGTGGACATGGCGCACTTCTTCTACGTGCACTTCGCCTTCCCGACGTACTTCAAGAACGTCTTCGAGGGACATGTCGCCACGCAGTACATGAACTCCCGCGGCCGCAGCGACAAGGCGGGTGGCTACTCCGGTGGCGACACGCTCCTGGAGTCCGAGGCGTCGTACTTCGGGCCGTCGTACATGATCAACCCGCTCACCACGAGCTTCAAGGGCTTCGAGATCAAGGTCATCCTGATCAACTGTCACTACCCGACCAGCTTCAACAGCTTCAAGCTGCAGTACGGGCTGATCGTGCAGAAGATCGAGGGCCTGGACGACGAGGCCTCGGCGAAGGTCGCCGCCAAGTTCTCCAAGCTCTTCGGCGAGGGCTTCCTCCAGGACGTGGAGATCTGGAAGAACAAGTCAGCGATCCAGAACCCGCTGCTGACCGAGGAGGACGGTCCCGTCTACCAGCTGCGCCGCTGGTACGAGCAGTTCTACGTCGACGCCGCCGACGTCACCGAGGAGATGACCGAGCGGTTCGAGTTCGAAGTGGACACCTCGCACGCCCTGGTCAACTGGGAGAGGGAGGTCGCGGAGAACATCGCCCGCGCCACAGAGGAGTCGGCCCAGCAGGCTGCGGAGTCCGAGAAGGCGTCGTCCTAGTGGTCTCGTTCGCGCCGACCCGGGAGGAGACCCTCGAGGACCAGCAGCGGTACCTCGAAGGTCATCTCGTCGAGGTCGCGTGCCTGGACTGCCTGGCGAAGGTGCGGGTGCGCAAGCACAGCGAGCCGCACACGAGCATCCAGTGGACCAGGGACGCGGTGGCTCACTGCACGGAGTTCGCGCGCCAGGGCCCGCAGCGGCCGGTGGCCGAGTCGTGCCCACGGCTCAAGGCGAGCATCGACAGAGCCGTACGCGACGGTGTGCTGGAAGTAGGAGGAGGCGTTGACTGACGCCGTCCAGGTCCGGGTCGTCGAGGTCGTCGAGGAGACCGGCGACGCCAAGTCCTTCGTCCTGGAGCCTCCAAGCCCGATGCCCTACAAGCCCGGGCAGTTCCTGACCGTCGCCGTACCGTCGACCGAGACCGGCGTCGCCGCCCGCTGCTACTCGCTGTCCTCAGCACCGCACGAGACCGACCTGCTGCGGATCACGGTGAAGCGGACCGTGGACGGGTACGCCTCGAACTGGCTGTGCGACAACGTCGAGGCCGGCCAGACGCTCACCGTCCTGCCGCCGAGCGGGATCTTCACCCCGGCCGACCTCGATGCCGACCTGCTGTTGTACGCCGCCGGCAGCGGCATCACCCCGGTGATCTCGATCGCCAAGTCAGCGCTCGCCCAGGGAACGGGCAAGGTCGTCCTGCTCTACGCCAACCGCGACGACCGGTCGGTGATCTTCGCCCGCGACCTGACCGAGCTGGCCGAGAAGTACGCCGACCGCTTCGTCTTCGTGCACTGGCTGGAGAGCCTGCAGGGACTACCCACGACTGCGGCCTTCCGGCTCTTCGCCCAGCACTTCTCCAGCTACGACGCCTTCGTCTGCGGACCCGCGCCGTTCATGTCGGGCGTCGTGGGTGCGCTCAAGGAACTGGGCTTCCCGCGCGAGCGCCGTCACCAGGAGCGGTTCGTCTCGCTGGGGGGCAACCCGTTCGGCGACGCGGCCCTGGACATCGGCGACCCTGGCGCCGAGGCCGACGAGCCGGTCAGGACCGCGCCCGCGTCGGTCTCTGGCGACCTCGACGGCGTCGCCTTCGCCTTCGACGACTGGCCGGCCAACCAGCCGCTGCTGGACTTCCTGCTGGTCAAGGGCGTCCAGGCGCCGTACTCCTGCCGGCTCGGTGAGTGCAGTGCCTGTGCTTGCCGCGTGCTGGAAGGGGAGGTCCAGATGAAGAACAACGACGTGCTCGACGACGACGACCTCGCAGACGGCATCCGGCTGGTGTGTCAGTCCCTGCCGGTCAGCGACTCGCTGAAGATCACCTACTCGGGCTAGCCACGAACCGCCGGACGAGCTCGGCCACCCGGCCGGGCTGCTCGACGATGAGGCCGTGGCCGGCGTCCTGGAGGACCTCCACCGCTGCCCCGACGGCCTGGTAGCGGGCTCGGGTCTGCTCCGGGTCGTAGAAGCAGTCGTACCGGCCGAGGACAGCGAGAGCCGGTTGCCCGCCGTCGCGCACCAAGGCGTCCAGCGGCTGCGCGTCCAGTCGCTTGCGGCGCTGGACCTGGACCACGCCGTACATCCGCGGGTCCATCGCCCGCTGGTCCCGGACGGCTTGGTCGAGCAGCTCCGCGGGCGGCTGGAAGCCAGGGGCGAAGCCGGGGCGGATCACGGCTCGACGCACCGAGGGTGGCATCACGGCGTGCAGGACGCGGCCCAGCACCGGGACCGCCATCACCAGGCCCGCGGAGGGCAGAGTGGCATAGCTGTAGTCCGGAGCCTGGGCGAGGATCACCACCTGGCGTACCCGCGCCGAGGCAACGGCCAGGCCGGCGGCGGCGTCGGCACCGAACGAGTGACCCACGACGACCGCCTCGTCCACCTCGAGCGCGGTGAGGACCTGCTCGACCATGGCGATCTGGTCGGGCGCGTCGAGCCCGGTCTGCGTCGCGGCCTCGGTGAACCCGTGCCCGAGCAGGTCGAGGCGGAGCACCCGATGGGTGTCGGCCAGCAGCGGGGTGACCTGGTCGAACCAGCGCAGCGAGCACATGAACCCGTGCAGCAGCACGATGACGGGCGCCTCCAGCGGCCCGTCCTCGCGCACGTGCACCCTGCCAGCGGGGACCTCGAGCATTCGGCCGATCCGGGGACGCGTCATCGTGGCCCGCCTCCGCGGCACCGGCTCACCACCCGCGCGCCTCCCACTCGGCCAGGTGCGGTCGCTCGGCCCCGAGCGTGGAGTCGTCCCCGTGGCCGGGGTAGAACCACGTCTCGTCGGGAAGCCGGTCGAACAGCTTGGTCCTGACGTCGTGCAGCAGGGAGCGGAAGGCATCGGCATCGCCCCAGGTGTTCCCGACCCCGCCAGGGAAAAGCGAGTCGCCGGTGAACAGGTGTGGCGTGCCCTCCGGGTCGTCGTACAGCAGGGCGATCGAGCCCGGCGTATGGCCGACCAGGTGGATGACCTGGAGCGAGGCCTGGCCGACCGTCACGGTGTCACCGTCGCGGACGGCTACTTCGGTCGGCACCGGGATGCCCTCGGTGTCCTGGGCGCCGGCGACGGTCTGGGCCCCCGTCGCCTTCACGACGTCGGCCAGCGCTCCCCAGTGGTCCCCGTGCTGGTGGGTGGTGACGACGCGCACGAGGCCGTCGTTCCCGATGAGCCTGAGGAGCCGGGTAGGTTCGGCCGCGGCGTCGACGAGGAGCTGCTCGTCGGTACGTCGGCAGCGAAGAAGGTAGGCGTTGTTGTCGAAGTCGCCGACTGACATCTTGGTGACGATGAGCTCAGCGAGCTCGCGTACGTCGGACGGACCGCCAGGCTTGACCTTGCCGTGGTAGCTCATGCTGCCCATTAGACCAGTGCAACGCTCACGGGAAAGGACGCGTCACAGAGCCATGCGCAGATCACTCGGGATCATCACCGCGGTTGCTGCCCTCACCCTGGCCGCCTGCGGCGACAGGGACAGTGCGTCGGGACCCGCGCCAGCCGGTGGGACGCCGACTGAGGCGACCACCGGCCCCGCGGAGTTCACCCAGGTCGCCGTGCTGACGGTGTCCAACGGTGGGGGCGTGGGCGTCCCCGCAGCCCTGACCAGGCTGAGCACCCCAGCGGAGATCGACAAGTTCGCCGGCTATTTCAATCCGCCACTCTCGGCTCGGATCAAGGCACGGGCGAGCTCGGCGCAGGTCGCCGAGGGCGACGCGCTGGCCGCCGGCGTGGCCTATATCGGCTGCGAGACGCCCACCGGGGTCCGGGTGGTCCACGGCGACAGCGGTCGGCTCGAGGCCGAGCCTGACGTGGTGAGGTCGAAGAAGCAGTGTCTGGTCGCGGTGACCACGGTCGGGCTCTTCACGGTGCCGGCCGACGAGCTCTCCTAGCGCCACCGGCCGAGGTCGGGCAGTGAACCGGTGGAGGACATCAGCCCTTCACCCGCGCCACGGCCGATCAGCCACCAGAGCAGCTCCGCCGAGTGGCCACTGATCTCGGGGCCACCCTCACCCAGCACCACGGTCTCCCCGGTGTCAGTCAGGCGCCAGGTCATCGGGCGGTCGGCGAGCTCGCGCTGGCGGCGCTGGAGGAGATGGTTGGTGAAGTCGCTGGGCCAGTCGTACGGCGTGTACCCGATGAGCAGGTCCGCATGGTGTACCTCGACCTCGGTACGCCGCATCCCGCCGACCTTGGTCACCAGGAAGGGGGATGACCCCGGCGTGCGGGAGACCTGGGTGTCGAACCGGCTCGTGTGCAGCTCGTTGGCGGCCTGGAGGAACCGCCCGCTGGAGGCCGCGGCGTCCTCCCGGAGCTCGTCGGCCGTACGTCCCGCGCCGGCCTCGATGCCGGCGTCACGATCCTCCTGGGACGGATACATCGGCGTCTCCACTCCGGTCTGACCCCAGTGCAGCAGGTTGGACAGGGCGTCGGCGTTACGACACAGGTGGGTGATCACATGCCCCCGGGTCCATCCCGGGAGGGCAGAAGGCTGCCGGCAGTCCTGGTCGGTGAGATCTGTCAGAGCCTCCAGATAGCGTGTAGTGGCCAGGAGCGTCTCGTGCAGCTGCGGCAGCTTCATGGGTCAATCCAACACCCTTGAAGTCCGGAGTGGCGGGTTGCCCGGGGGGACTATTATGGCGAACATGTGTTCGAACGCACCCGAACACCATGACGACGACGAGGGACTGCAGTGGCTGACCAGCTGATCATCCGCGGGGCGCGGGAGCACAACCTGAAGGACGTCTCCCTCGACCTCCCCAGGGACTCCCTCATCGTGTTCACCGGGCTGTCCGGCTCCGGCAAGTCGAGCCTGGCCTTCGACACCATCTTCGCCGAGGGCCAGCGCCGCTACGTGGAGTCGCTGTCGGCGTACGCCCGCCAGTTCCTGGGCCAGATGGACAAGCCCGACGTCGACTTCATCGAGGGGCTCTCGCCCGCCGTGTCGATCGACCAGAAGTCGACCTCGAAGAACCCGCGCTCCACCGTCGGCACGATCACCGAGGTCTACGACTACCTGCGCCTGCTGTACGCCCGGGCGGGGAGACCGCACTGCCCGACCTGTGGCGCGCCCATCGAGCGGCAGACCCCCCAGCAGATCGTGGACCGCATCATGCAGCTGGAGGAGGGCACTCGCTTCCAGGTGCTCGCCCCGGTCATCTCGGGGCGCAAGGGCGAGTACGTCGAGCTCTTCCGACAGCTCCAGGCCCAGGGCTTCAGCCGCGCCAGGGTCGACGGGGAGACCCACTCGCTGGCCGAGCCGCCGGCGTTGGACAAGAAGCGCAAGCACGACATCGAGGTCGTCATCGACCGGCTGGCGGTCAAGGCGAGCTCCAAGCGCCGGCTGACCGACTCCGTGGAGACTGCGCTCGGCCTGGCCGGTGGGCTGGTCATCTTCGAGCTCGTCGACCTCGCCGAGAAGGATCCGGGCCGGTTCCAGCGCTTCTCGGAGAAGATGGCTTGCCCCAACCAGCATCCGATCGACACCGACGAGCTGGAGCCGCGGTCGTTCTCCTTCAACTCCCCGTTCGGTGCCTGCGCCCAGTGTCATGGGCTGGGGACCCGGATGGAGGTCGACCCGGAGCTGGTCATCACGGACCCGAGCGGGTCGATCTCCGACGGCATCATCTCGCCCTGGTCAGGCGCTCACGTGGCTGACTTCTTCCACCGGCTGCTCGCCGCCCTGGGTGAGGAGCTCGGCTTCGACCTCGACACGCCCTGGCAGGACCTCCCGGTGAAGGCGCAGCGCTCGATCCTCGACGGACACCCGACCAAGGTCCACGTCAGGCACACCAACCGCTACGGACGGGAGCGCGCCTACTACACCAACTTCGAGGGCGTCCGCACCTATGTGGAGCGTCGCCACCGCGAGGCGGAGTCGGACACCAGCCGTGAGCGCTACGAGGGCTTCATGCGGGAGGTGCCCTGTCCGTCCTGCAACGGCACGCGCCTCAAGCCCGTCTCGGTGAGCGTGACCATCGGCGGGAAGAACATCGCCGAGGTGTGTGCCCTCTCCATCGCGGAGACGGCGGACTTCCTCCGTGACGTCGTGCTGAGCCCCCGCGAGCGTCAGATCGCCGAGCGGGTGCTCAAGGAGATCCAGGAGCGCCTGAACTTCCTGCTGGATGTGGGCCTGGACTATCTCTCGCTCAACCGGCCCGCGGGGTCGCTGTCGGGTGGCGAGGCACAGCGGATCCGGCTGGCGACCCAGATCGGTGCGGGACTGGTCGGGGTGCTCTACGTCCTCGACGAGCCGTCCATCGGCCTGCACCAGCGAGACAACCACCGGCTCATCGAGACGCTGGTGCGCCTGCGCGACCTGGGGAACACGTTGATCGTGGTCGAGCACGACGAGGACACCATCAAGGTGGCCGACTGGGTGGTGGACATCGGCCCGGGCGCGGGCGAGCACGGCGGCCAGATCGTCGTCTCCGGCACGGTGCAGGACCTGTTCGAGCACCCCGACTCGCTGACCGGCCAGTATCTCTCCGGCCGCAGGTCGATCCCCGTCCCCGACGTACGCCGGCCGCGCACACCCGGCCGCGAGCTGACGATCCTGGGCGCGCGAGAGCACAACCTGCGCGACATCGACGTCACCTTCCCCCTGGGCATGTTCGTGGCGGTGACCGGCGTGTCGGGCTCGGGGAAGTCGACGCTGGTCAACGACATCCTCTACACCTCGCTGGCCAAGCAGATCTACAACGCCCGGACCGTGCCCGGCCGGCATCGCAAGATCGAGGGGACCGAGCAGGTCGACAAGGTGATCCACGTCGACCAGTCGCCGATCGGGCGTACGCCACGGTCGAACCCCGCGACCTACACCGGCGTCTTCGACCACGTCCGTAAGCTCTTCGCCTCGACGCCGGAAGCCAAGATGCGGGGCTACCTGCAGGGACGCTTCAGCTTCAACGTCAAGGGCGGTCGCTGTGAGGCCTGCGCAGGAGACGGCACGATCAAGATCGAGATGAACTTCCTCCCGGACGTGTACGTGCCCTGCGAGGTCTGCCACGGCGCCCGGTACAACCGCGAGACCCTCGAGGTGCACTTCAAGGGCAAGACCATCGCCGAGGTGCTGGACATGCCGATCGAGGAGGCGGTGGACTTCTTCGAAGCGATCCCGGCGATCTCCAGGCATCTCAAGACGCTGGTCGACGTCGGGCTCGGCTACGTCCGGCTCGGGCAGCCCGCCCCGACTCTCAGCGGCGGCGAGGCCCAGCGGGTCAAGCTCTCCGCGGAGCTGCAGAAGCGGTCCACCGGCCGGACGGTCTACGTTCTGGACGAGCCGACGACCGGCCTGCACTTCGAGGACATCCGCAAGCTGCTCCTGGTGCTCGGCCGGCTGGTCGACCAGGGCAACACCGTCCTGGTCATCGAGCACAACCTCGACGTCATCAAGACCGCCGACTGGATCGTCGACATGGGGCCCGAAGGAGGCAACCGGGGTGGCCTGGTCATCGCCGAGGGCACGCCGGAGGAAGTCGCCGTCAACAAGGAAAGCCACACCGGGGCCTTCCTCAAGCCCCTGCTCGGCGATCGGGTTGGCCAGGGGGTCGCGCCCCGGCGGGCCGCGGCCAAGAAGGCCGTCTCGCAGAAGGCCGTCCCGAAGAAGGCCCTCTCGAAGAGGGCAGCCCCGAAGGTCCCGCGTCAGGAGCCGGCCCCCCGCCGAGCCACGGCGAAGAAGGCCGGATAGCAGGAGAGCCTCAGCGTGCTCCTAGGTGTACCCGGGGTGGGCTGGCTAGGCTGGGCTGACCTGTCACCTCGAGGAGGCATTCATGGCGAGCGACGACACCGTGCTGGAGCCAACGCGACGCAGCATGCTCCGGGCGGCGGGCCTGAGCGTGGTAGCGGTCCCGGTGATCTCCGCCTGTGGCGGCAGCGACGCCTCTCCCGATGGCGCGAAGCCGACGGGGGGCGCTCCGACCAGCGGTGCAGTGCTGGCGAAGACCTCCGATATCGCCGAGGGTGGTGCGGTGTTCCTCGACTCCGGCATCGTGGTCACCCAGCCAACGGCGGGCGAGTTCCATGCCTTCGACCGCACCTGCACCCATAGGCAGTGTCCCGTCACCGACCTGCAGGACGGCAAGATCCACTGCGACTGCCACGACAGCCTCTACGACCCGGCCACTGGCGAGAACGTCGGCGGGCCGGCCCCGTCGCCGTTGACGATGATCCCCATCACCGTCCAGGGCGACGAGATCCTCACGAGCTGACTTCGGCAGACCGATCGTCGAAGGCCGACCTGACTGTCGGGCCAGCCTCGTAGGGTTGTGCCATGGCCGACCCGATGACCTACCGTCCTGCTCCCGGGACGATCCCCACATCGGCAGGCGTCTACCGGTTCCGCGACGCCCGGGGCCGGGTCATCTACGTGGGCAAGGCCAAGAACCTCCGCGCCAGGCTCACGTCGTACTTCCAGGACTTAGCCGGCCTGCACCCACGCACCGCCACGATGGTGACCAGTGCCGCCGGAGTTGAGTGGACCGTGGTCAACAACGAGGTCGAGGCCCTCCAGCTGGAGTACTCCTGGATCAAGGAGTTCGACCCTCGGTTCAACGTCAAGTACCGCGACGACAAGTCCTACCCGTGGCTGGCAGTCACCGTGGGTGAGGAGTACCCCCGCGTCATGGTCGGGCGCGGGGCGAAGAAGAAGGGCACCCGGTACTTCGGTCCCTACGGCCACGCCTGGGCGATCCGCGACACCGTCGACCAGCTGCTCAGGGTCTTCCCGATGCGATCGTGCAGCAGCGGTGTGTTCACCCGCAGCGGCCAGATCGGCCGGCCCTGTCTCCTGGGGTACATCGGCAAATGTGCGGCTCCCTGCGTGGGCCGGGTCACCGCCGAGGAGCACCGGGCGATCGTCGACGACTTCTGCGACTTCATGGCCGGCAGCACCACTGCCTTCGTCAGACGTATCGAGAAGCAGATGTACGCGGCCAGCGACGCGCAGGACTTCGAGCGGGCAGCGCGGCTGCGTGACGATCTCGCCGCCCTGAACCGAGCCCTGGAGAAGCAGGCCGTCGTGCTGGGCGACGGGACCGACGCCGACGTCGTCGCCTTCGCAGAGGACCCGCTCGAGATCGCGGTGCAGATCTTCTACGTCCGGGGCGGTCGCATCCGGGGCCAGCGCGGCTGGGTCGCCGATGTCACCGACGACGCGACGACCGGCGACATGGTGGAACGTTTCCTGCTCCAGCTCTACGACGGCGAAGAGGGCGAGGGGGTCCCGCGGGAGATCCTCGTCCCGGCTCTGCCCGAGGACCCGCTGATCATCGAGGAGTGGCTCAGCGACCTGCGGGGGAGCCGGGTGCAGCTGCGGGTGCCGCAGCGGGGCGACAAGAGGGCGCTCCAGGAGACGGTGGCTCGCAACGCCTCCCAGTCCCTGGCCCTGCACAAGACCAGGCGTGGTACCGACCTCACCGCGCGCAACCAGGCGCTCGAGGAGCTCCAGGAGGCGCTGGACCTGCCGGAGGCTCCGCTGCGCATCGAGTGCTACGACATCTCCAACCTGCAGGGCACCGAGGTCGTCGGCTCGATGGTCGTCTTCGAGGACGGGCTCTCCCGCAAGAGCGAGTACCGCCGCTTCGTCGTCCGCGGCGTCGACGGGCAGAACGACGTCGCCAGCATGCACGAGGTGATCACCAGGCGTTTCCGCCGGATGCTCGAGGAGCGGGCGGACTCACCCGCCGCGATGGCGGGGGAGGACGGCAGGCCTCTGCTGATCGACCCCGACACGGGTCGGCCCCGCAAGTTCGTCTACGCGCCGGGGCTGGTCGTGGTCGATGGGGGTCCTCCTCAGGTCGCAGCCGCCCAGAGGGCACTGGACGAGCTAGGCATCGACGACATCCCCGTCGTCGGTCTGGCCAAGCGCCTCGAGGAGGTCTGGGTCCCCGGTCAGGCGGATCCCGTCATCCTGCCGCGCAGCAGCGAGGGGCTCTACCTGCTCCAGCGTGTCCGTGACGAGGCCCACCGCTTCGCCATCACCCACCACCGCTCCCGGCGGTCGAAGTCGATGGTCGAGAGCCTGCTGGACGACGTGCCCGGGCTCGGGGAGGTCAGACGCAAGGCGCTGCTCAAGCGTTTCGGCTCGCTCCGCAAGCTCAACGCTGCCACCGTGGAGGAGATCGCCGAGGTTCCCGGGATCGGGGGCAAGACCGCCGACGCGATCATGGCCGCACTCGCGTCCCAGCAGTCGCGCAAGACGGTCACTGTCAACACAGCCACAGGTGAGATCGAGGAGTCCTGATGACCACCGACCCGCATGACCTCGAGCCCGGAGAGCTCGTGGTGGTCACCGGTATGACCGGCGCCGGGCGCAGCAGCGCCGCCAAGGAGCTCGAGGACCTCGGCTACTACGTGGTCGACAACCTGCCTCCGCGGTTGCTCCCTGACGTGGTGCGGCTCGTCGACGAGTCGCGAGGGCGCGAGCAACCCATCGCGGTGGTGGTCGACGTACGCTCCGGGTCCTTCTTCGAGGGGCTCCAGGAGGTTCTGGCGCACGGTACGACGGGTCGCAGGACCACGCTGCTCTATCTCGAGGCGAACGATGACGTCCTGGTCCGGCGTCAGGAGGCGGCCCGGCGGCCCCATCCACTCCAGGAGGGCGGTCGGCTTCTCGACGGGCTACGCCGGGAGCGGATCGTGATGGCCGGCGTGCGCGGTGACGCCGATGTCGTCATCGACACGTCCAACCTGAACATCCATCAACTGACCGACAAGGTTGCGGAGGCCTTCGGTAGCAAGGCACGGACCAGCCTGAAGGCGACGGTGGTGAGCTTCGGCTTCAAGTACGGCATCCCGGTGGACGCGGACTTCGTGGCCGACATGCGTTTCCTGCCGAACCCGTACTGGATCCCAGAGCTGCGCCACCAGTCCGGCCGTGACGCGGAGGTCGCCGACTACGTCAAGCTCCGGCCCGGGGCGGAGGCCTTCCTCGAGCACTACGTCCCGCTGCTCGCCGGGGTCGCCGAGGGCTACCTTCGCGAAGGCAAGCGCTTCATGACCGTGGCGATCGGCTGCACCGGAGGCAAGCATCGCTCGGTGGCCATGACCGAGGAGATCGTGGCGCGGCTTCGGGTCGCGGGGTTGGACTCCAAGCCCGTCCACCGTGACCTGGGGCGAGAGTGAGCATGACCGAGCTGGCCGACCGCAAGGTCGTCGCCCTTGGCGGCGGTCACGGGCTCTCGGCGACCCTGCTGGCCCTTCGCCATGTGGTGCGTCACCTCACGGCCGTGGTCACCGTCGCCGACAACGGCGGATCGTCGGGCAGGCTGCGGCGCGAGTTCGGCTGTCTCCCGCCCGGGGACCTGCGCCAGGCGCTCGCGGCCCTGTGTGGGGACGACGACTGGGGACGTACCTGGGCACGGGTCCTGCAGCATCGCTTCGCCAGCGACGGCGAGATGGACCAGCACGCCGTTGGCAACCTGCTGATCGTGGCACTGTGGGAGCTGCTGGACGACACGGTCGACGGGCTGGACTGGGTGGGCCGACTGCTCGGCGCGCAGGGGCGGGTGCTGCCGATGGCCCAGACCCCCATCGACATCGTCGCCTCAGTGCTGGGGCTCGACGTCGACGACCCCGCGGCGCGGACCATCGTCCGCGGGCAGGTGGAGGTCGCCATGACCCGGGGCCGGGTGCTCTCGGTCCGGCTCGACCCGCGGGACCCGCCTGCCAGCCCGGAGGCGGTGGATGCGATCACCGCTGCGGACTGGGTGGTCCTGGGGCCGGGCTCGTGGTTCACCAGCGTCATCCCGCACCTGCTGGTGCCCGACCTGCGAAAGGCGCTGGTGACCAGCGACGCGAGGAAGATCGTCACTCTCAACCTCGAGCCGCAGCAGGGGGAGACCGACGGGTTCACTCCGGAGAACCATCTCGACGTGCTCGCCGAGCATGCGCCGGAGCTGCGGCTGGACGCGGTGCTGGTGGACTCGGCCTCGATCGTCGACGAGGACCAGCTTCGGGCGACGGTGATCGGGCTGGGGGGCGAGCTCTTCGTCGCAAACCTCGCCGCGGACGACGGCACACCTCGTCATGATCCGACGAAGTTGGCCCGCGCCTATGCGCAGATCATCGGCGCGACGTAGGGTTGGGCAATCCGCTCGCTGACGCCCCCGACGAACGATCCCCCGGGCCGTCTCGGCGGCCTTGGAAGGGGTGTGGACAGTGGTGTCAGGATCGGACCAATGGCGATGACCGCGCAGGTTAAGGCAGAGCTGGCCAGCACGAAGGTGACCAAGTCCTGCTGCCGCAAGGCCGAGGTCTCGTCGATGCTTCGTTTTGCCGGGGGTCTACACATCGTCAGCGGCCGGATCGTCGTCGAGGCGGAGCTGGACACCGGAGCGGCCGCGCGACGCCTCAGGCGTGACATCGCAGAGGTCTACGGTCACACCTCCGACATCGTGATGGTCTCCGGGAACGGCATCCGCAAGGGCAGCCGGTACGTCGTCCGGGTGGTGAGGGATGGCGAGCAGCTGGCCCGCCAGACGGGGCTTCTCGACGGACGGGGTCGTCCGGTTCGCGGACTACCGCCCCAGGTCGTCACCGGGGCGGGCTGCGACGCCGTCGCCGCCTGGCGGGGAGCGTTCCTTGCCCACGGCTCGCTGACCGAGCCGGGACGGTCTAGCGCGCTCGAGGTGACCTGCCCTGGTCCTGAAGCGGCACTGGCACTGGTAGGCGCAGCCCGACGGCTCGGAATCCAGGCGAAGGCACGCGAGGTGCGCGGCATCGACCGGGTGGTCATCCGCGACGGAGACGCGATCGGCGCACTCCTGACCCGGCTGGGCGCCCACGAGTCGCTGATGGCCTGGGAGGAGCGCCGGATGCGCCGCGAGGTGCGGGCCACCGCGAACCGCCTGGCCAACTTCGACGATGCGAACCTCCGTCGCTCGGCGCGTGCAGCGGTGGCGGCCGGCGCCCGCGTCGAACGCGCACTGGAGATTCTGGCCGAGGAGGTTCCCGACCATCTCCGCCTCGCGGGCGAGCTGAGGCTCAAGCACAAGCAGGCCTCCCTGGAGGAGCTCGGGCAGCTACACGACCCGGTGCTGACCAAGGATGCGATAGCCGGCCGGATACGCCGTCTGCTGGCGATGGCTGACAAGAAGGCCCAAGACCTCGGGGTTCCTGACACCGAGTCCAGCCTCACCCCGGAGATGCTCGCCGAGAACGCTTGACCCAGGGGTGGCACCCTGGTTACTGATCCGTACCCCGGAACGATCTGATCTTGGCCATGTACCGCGGGTAGGGTCGGGATCTGGCTCGCCAACCGTGAGCCACGACCAAGTCCATGCCTGAATGAGGAGCTCCATCCCGTGACCGTTCGTGTGGGTATCAACGGCTTCGGCCGCATCGGCCGCAACTTCTTCCGGGCCGTGCGCGCCTCCGGGGCCGACATCGAGATCGTTGGCGTCAACGACCTGACCGACAACGCAGTTCTCGCACATCTGCTCAAGTACGACTCGATCCTCGGCCCGCTCGACGCGACCGTCTCGTCGACCGACAAGGACATCACGGTCGGGGACCAGACGTTCCGTGCCTTCGCCGAGCGCGACCCCGCCAAGCTGCCTTGGAGCGAGGTAGGCGCTGACGTGGTCATCGAGTCCACCGGCTTCTTCACCGATGCCACCAAGGCCCGCGGACACATCGACGCAGGTGCCAAGAAGGTGATCATCTCCGCGCCCGCCAGCAACGAGGACGTCACCATCGTGATGGGGGTCAACCACGACCTGTACGACGCCGGAGCCCACCACGTGATCTCCAACGCCTCGTGCACGACGAACTGTCTGGCTCCGATGGCCAAGGCCCTGAACGACGAGCTCGGCATCGTCAAGGGCCTGATGACGACCATCCACGCGTACACGGCAGACCAGAACCTCCAGGACAACATCCACAAGGACCTGCGCCGGGCCCGCGCCGCGGCCATCAACGTAATCCCGACCTCGACCGGCGCGGCCAAGGCGATCGGCCTGGTGATGCCCGAGCTCAAGGGCAAGCTCGACGGCTACGCGCTGCGCGTGCCGATCCCGACCGGCTCTGTCACCGACCTGTCGTTCGAGGCCGCCCGTGAGACCACCGTCGAGGAGGTCAACGCGATCGTGAAGGCCGCCTCCGAGGGCGCGCTCAAGGGGTACCTCAGGTACAACGAGGACCCGATCGTCTCCTCCGACATCGTCAGCGACCCCGCCTCCTGCATCTTCGACGCACCACTGACCAAGGTGATCGGCAACCAGGTCAAGGTCGTCGGCTGGTACGACAACGAGTGGGGCTACTCCAACCGCCTGGCTGATCTGGTCGTTCACGTGGGCGCTAGCCTCTGACCCCGTGAAGACGATTGACGACCTCGGCGCTGAGCTGTCAGACCTCCGAGGCAAGCGGGTTCTGGTCCGGTCCGACCTGAACGTCCCGCTGGACGGCGGCACGATCACCGACGACGGCCGGATCAGGGCGAGCCTTCCGACGATCCTAAAGCTCACCGGGCTGGGGGCACGGGTGATCGTCGTGGCCCATCTGGGCCGGCCGGACGGTGCTCCCGATCCCAGGTTCACTCTTGCGCCCGTGGCCGAGCGGCTCGGTGAGCTGCTCGGCCACGAGGTCGCCTTCGCGACCGACACCGTCGGCGCGGCTGCGCAGGCGACCGTCGGCGCGCTGCAGGACGGCGAGGTCGCATTGCTGGAGAACGTCCGCTTCAACCCGGGCGAGACCAGCAAGGACGACGCGGAGCGTGCCGCCTTCGCCGACCGGCTGGCGGCTCTCGCCGAGGCGTTCGTCAGCGACGGCTTCGGCGTCGTACATCGCAAGCAGGCATCCGTCTACGACGTGGCGCAGCGCCTCCCGCATGCGCTGGGCGGGCTAGTCGCCGCGGAGCTTGAGGTGCTCAAGCGACTCACCGAGGAGCCAGAGCGTCCCTACGTGGTGATCCTGGGCGGCTCGAAGGTCTCGGACAAGCTCGGGGTCATCGACAACCTCCTCGACAAGGTCGACAAGCTGGTCATCGGCGGGGGGATGCTGTTCACGTTCCTCAAGGCCCAGGGACTCGAGATCGGCAACAGCCTGCTCGAAGAGGAGCAGTTGGCTGTCTGTCTCGACTACCTCGCCCGGGCGAAGGCCGCGGGCGTGGAGCTGCTCCTACCCTCCGACATCGTGGTGGCAGAGCGGTTCGCCGCCGATGCGACCCCCGAGGTCGTGCCGGCTGACGCGATCCCCTCGGACCGGATCGGGCTGGACATCGGGCCGGAGTCGGCCAAGGCCTTCGCGGCGGCTCTGGACGGGGCGCGCACGGTCTTCTGGAACGGACCGATGGGCGTCTTCGAGTTCGAGGCCTTCTCCGCGGGCACCAGGGCGGTCGCACAGGCGCTCAGCGAGAACGACGGGCTCACGGTCGTCGGCGGCGGCGACTCCGCGGCCGCGGTGCGCCAGCTGGGCTTCGACGAGGCTGCGTTCGGGCACATCTCGACCGGTGGCGGTGCGTCGCTGGAGTACCTGGAGGGCAAGACCCTTCCCGGCATCGACGTACTGAAGGGCTGAGCATGGCGACCACGAAGAAGACCGGGCGAACCCCGCTGATGGCGGGCAACTGGAAGATGAACCAGAACCACCAGGAAGCCGTCAACCTCCTGCAGAAGCTGGCCTGGACGCTCTCGGACAAGAAGCACGACTACGCCAAGGCCGAGGTCGTGGTGCTGCCCCCCTTCACGGACCTGCGCAGCGTCCAGACCGTGGTCGACGGCGACCGGCTGCAGATCAAGTACGGCGCCCAGGACGTCTCGGTCCACGACAACGGCGCCTACACCGGCGAGATCTCCGCGTCCATGCTGAGCAAGCTGGGCTGCTCGTACGTCGTTGTCGGCCACTCGGAGCGGCGTGAGTACCACGCCGAGTCCGATGGGGTCGTCAACGCCAAGGCGAAGAAAGTGATCGCCGAGAAGATGACCCCGATCGTCTGTGTCGGCGAGGGCTTGGAGGTCCGCAAGGAGAGCCGCCAGGTCCAGCACTGCCTCGACCAGCTCCGGGGCTCCCTGGACGGGCTCACCTCTGCGGAGGTCGCGGCCCTGGTCGTCGCCTACGAGCCCGTGTGGGCGATCGGCACCGGTGAGGTGGCCACGCCCGACGACGCGCAGGAGGTCTGCGCGGCACTTCGCAGCGACCTCAGCGACACCCACGGTGCCGAGGTGGGGGCCGCGGTCCGCATCCTCTACGGCGGCTCGGTGAAGGCCGCCAACGTCGCCGGCATCATGGAGAAAACGGACGTGGACGGCTGCCTGGTCGGAGGAGCGAGCCTGCAGGCCGAGGAGTTCGGCGGCATCTGCCGCTTCTATGAGATGCCAATCCTCTGATTCCGGACTCGTTGGGTTAGGGTTTTCCCCGTGATCGTCCTTTACGTGCTGCTCGTCATGACGAGCTTGCTGTTGATCCTGCTGATCCTGCTCCACAAGGGCCGGGGTGGCGGGCTGTCTGACATGTTCGGCGGCGGGATGTCCTCGGGCCTGGGTGGCTCGTCGGTCGCCGAGCGGAACCTGGACCGCATCACGGTCGGAGCCGGAGTCATCTGGTTCTCCTGCATCGTGGCAATCGGGCTCATGCTCCGAGCGGGCCAGTAAGCCAACCCTCGCCCCGTGGGGTGCGCCCCGCGACCAGTGCAAGCAAGGAGAACAGCGCGTGGCAGGTGGAGGTAGCGCCATTCGTGGCAGCCGTGTCGGTGCGGGCCCCATGGGCGAAGCCGAGCGTGGCGAAGCCGCGCCACGGCAGCGGGTCGTTTACTTCTGTGCGCACGAGCATGAGTCCGTGATCACCTTCGCGATCGAGGCGCAGGTACCGGAGTCCTGGGACTGCCCGCGGTGCGGGCTCCCCGCGAGTCTGGACTCCGACAACCCGCCGCCCCCGCGGAAGATCGAGCCGTACAAGACGCATCTTGCCTACGTGAAGGAGCGCCGCAGCGACAAGGAGGCGGCTGACATCCTCGACGAGGCGATCCAGACGCTTCGCGACCGGCGCAAGCGCGGCGAGATCATCTTCTGAGTCGCTGAGTCGCTGAGTCACTCCGGGCACCCTGCCCGGCGACTGCCCGTCGATCCACCCCCGGTGAGCTCGTCGCCTGCGTCCACGATTCCCCCGCACGGTCGCCACGCCCGTCCGTGGTGGCCGAGCAGCATCCGGCTCGACCTCGGCGACCAGCAGGCCGCCGAGCGAGCGTCTCACAGCATCCAGGCAGCGTCGCGGTCGAGGAACCAGACGGTGCGTTCGAGGCCCTGCGGACCGGAGGCGGGCACGTTGAGCAGTTCGGCTCCCGCGACCGCGGCTGCGACCGCCTCGGCCTTGTCCGACCCGCTGGCAACGAACCACACCTCCCTGGAGCGCTGAAGGGTCTCCATCCCCAGGGAGATCCGGGTGGGCGGAGGCTTGGGCGCCTTCCGCACCGCGAGCACCGGGGAGCGGTCCTGGACCTCGGACCGTCCCGGGAAGAGCGAGGCGCAGTGCCCGTCGGCTCCGATGCCAAGCATCAGGATGTCGAACCAGGGCCCTTCTGCCGGCGCGTGCTTGAGCAGCGCGGCGGTGTAGTCGAGCGCGGCCTGGTCGACGTCGTCCCCCAGCTCGCCGTCCGATGCGGCCATCTCGTGAACCCGGGCCAGGTCCACGGGCAGGTGCGAGAGCATCGCGCTCATCGCCTGTCTGGCGTTCCGCTCCGGGTCCTGTCGGGGGACGAAGCGCTCATCGCCGAACCAGACGTCGACATTGGCCCAGTGCACGCTCTCCCGCGCGGGGTCGGTCGCGACCGCTTGGTGGATCCCGGTGGCGATGCGCCCTCCGGTCAGGACGAGCTGTGGGGCCCGCGCCAGCAGCTGCACGCGCACCAGCCTGCCGATCAGCTCGTGGGCCACGGCCGCGGCGAGCTCCTCGGGGCCGTCGTACTGCTGGATGTGTGCCGTCACGGGGCGCTCTCGTGCAGCCGGGCGAGCCGCTTGACAGTGGCGGCGTAGATGCCGTCGGGGTCGAGCCGGCGCAGCTCCTCCGACAACAGCTCGGAGATCTCCCGTCGCTTCAGCGCCACCGGACGGTCAGGCTGGCCGGGCGAGGAGAGCGTGGCGAGCTTGCCGTCGAGCCGGCTGACTCGGACGTCGCCGTGCTTCATGGTGAGGACCACCTCGGTGATCCCCGGGCCACGGGAGGTCTGTCGGGCCACCTTCACCTTCAGCCGGTCGGCTAGCCAGGCACCGAGCAGGTCGGCGCTGGGGCTGATCCGCTCCCCGGTGACCGACGCACCAGTCACCTTGGCCTCCTCCTCGTCCAGCGCTGCCGCCAGCAAGGCCCTCCAGCCGGTGATCCGGGTCCAGGCGAGGTCGGTGTTGCCAGGGGCGTAGCTGCGGCACTGGGTGAGCATCGCCTTGGCCTTGCCTCGAGGCGCGGCCGCAGCGTCGGTGATGCGCCGCTTGGCCAGTCGGCCGAGCGGGTCCGCTGCCGGGTCTGCGGGTGCGTCACCCGGCCACCAGACGACCACAGGGGAGTCTGGAAGCAGCAGCGGGAGGACCACGGACTCCGGGTGCTTTGTCGCCTCCCCGTGGAGGCGGATCAGCGCCATCTCGCCGACGGTGCCAGCGCCGGTGCGCACCTCGGCGTCGACCCGTGCCTGACCACGCGCCGACCCGAGGACCACGGCCAGCATCCGCGCGGGGTGCTCGCGCGAGGCGTCCCGGGCTCCCTTGAGGGCGCTGTCGACCTCGTCCTCGTCGACCACCACGACCAGGGTCATGACCATGCCCATCGCGGGACTCCCCGCTCTGCGGCGTGCCTCGACCAGCGCGGCCGCGATCGCGGAGGAGTTGGTGTCCTGCAGCTCGATGGTCATTGCGTGGTCCCGTGCGGCTCGTCGGTCGGCTTCACGGCCGCCTCCAGGTGCGCCCGTCGCGTGCCAGCATCGCGTCCGCCGACGGTGGCCCCCAGGTGCCCGAGGGGTACGGCTCGGGCCGCCCCTTGGACGCCCAGTACTCCACGATCGGGTCCAGGATCTTCCAGGAGAGCTCGACCTCCTCATGCTGGGGGAACAGCGGCGGTTCCCCCAGGAGTACGTCGAGGATGAGGCGTTCGTAGGCCTCGGGCGATGACTCGGCGAAGCTCCCGCCGTACGCGAAGTCCATGTTGACGTCCCGGATCTCCATCTGGGTTCCCGGCACCTTCGAGCCGAACCGCAAGGTCACCCCCTCGTCGGGCTGCACGCGGATGACCAGTGCGTTCTGCCCCAGCTCCTCGGTCTCGGTGGCGTCGAACGGCAGATGGGGTGCCCTCTTGAAGACGACCGCCACCTCGGTGACCCGCCGGCCGAGTCGCTTGCCGGTACGCAGGTAGAACGGGACACCGGCCCAACGGCGGGTCTCGACGCCCAGCTTGATGGCAGCGAAGGTCTCGGTGGCGGACCGTGCCGGGATGTCCTGCTCGTCGGTGTAGCCGACGACCTTCGCCCCACCTGCCCAGCCCTCGGCGTACTGCCCCCGGGCGGTGGCCAGGTCGAGCCGTCGGGGCAGCGACACGGAGGAGAGCACCTTCTGCTTCTCGACCCGGAGCGCGGCGGCGTCGAAGGCGGTTGGCTCCTCCATGGCCACCAGCGCCATCAGCTGGAGCAGGTGGTTCTGGATCACGTCGCGAGCAGCTCCGATGCCGTCGTAGTAGCCGGCGCGACCACCGATACCGATGTCCTCGGCCATGGTGATCTGCACATGGTCGACGTAGTTGGAGTTCCAGAGCGGCTCGAACATGGCGTTGGCGAACCGCAGCGCCAGGATGTTCTGCACGGTCTCCTTGCCGAGGTAGTGGTCGATGCGGAAGACGGACTCGGGCGGGAACACCTCGGAGACGATGGCGTTGAGCTCGCGCGCCGAGGCGAGGTTGTGCCCGAAGGGCTTCTCGACGACCACCCGACGCCAGGACCCGTCCCTGGGAGCCGCCAAGCCGTGCTCCTTGAGCTGGCCGATCACGTCGGAGAAGAAGCGCGGCGGGATCGACAGGTAGAACGCGTGGTTCCCCTTGGTGCCCCGCAGCTTGTCCAGGTCCTCGATCGTCTGCCGGAGGCTCTGGAAGGCGACGTCATCGGAGAAGTCGCCCGAGACGAACCGGAACCCTTCGGCCAGCTGGTCCCAGACCTCCTGACGGAACTCCGTTCGGGCATGCGCCTTGACCGCGTCCTGCACGATCTGGGCGAAGTCCTGGTCCTTCCAGTCCCTGCGGGCATAGCCCACCAGAGAGAACCCCGGCGGGAGGAGGCCACGGTTGGCCAGGTCGTAGATCGCCGGGACGAGCTTCTTGGTCGCCAAGTCACCCGTGACTCCGAAGATCACCAGGCCGCACGGACCGGCGATCTGAGGCAGCCTCCGGTCCTGCGGGTCACGCAGCGGGTTCCCCGCCCGGGTCACGCGAGCGCACCCACTACCAGCGGGAGCCCAGCAGCCTGGTCGGTCAGGTGCAGGTGCAGCACCGGACGGCCGTGCCCGGCCAGGACGGAGCCGTCGCCGGCTGCCTGAGAGGCGATGAACTCTCCCAGGGTGAACTCTCGCCCCGGAACCGCGAGGTCCTGGGTGGGATGCCCGGTGATCTGGACGTAGACCCCGACCGGGGGACCGCCCTTGTGAAACTGGCCGGTGGAGTGGAGGAACCGTGGCCCCCACCCGAACGTCACCGGTCGTTTGGTGCGTACGGCGAGGGCGTTGCGGACCGCGGCCAGTCCCGGATGGGCCTCTCGGTCGAGGTAGGCCATCACCGCTACATACCCCCGGTCCGGGTCGAGCTGGTCGAGCAGGGCCGCGACCGCCTCGCTGAGCGTCGAGGCCGACCCGAGGAAGTCGCCGAGCGCCCGGACTTGGACGTGACCTTCGGTGAAGGCCTCGGGGACGACATCCGGTGTGCTGTCCAGCAGCGCGCGGGCGGCCTGCTTCGCGCTCTCCACGTCAGGCTGGTCGAAGGGGTTGATCCCGAGGATCCGGCCGGCTACCGCCGTGGCGACCTGCCACAACAGGAGCTGAGCGCCGAGCGTGCCGGTCACGCGTACGTCGGAGCCGCTGTCCACCGGGTGGTCGTCCTCGTCGCTGGTCAGGCGGACTACCGTCGCGTCGTGAGGTGGCAGGGCAACCTCGGGTGCGCTGGTGTCCGCTACGACGACGGGCAGCAGCCCGGTGCCCTGCTTCCCGGTCGACTCCGCGATCAGCTGCTCGGCCCAGTCCGCGAAGCCGACCATCCCCGACCCGTCGTCGGCGAAGACGATCTTGTCGCGCAGCGGCTCGGTGCCCGCCAACGCGGCCCCCAGTCGGAGGCCGGGGTTGCCCTCGTCGTCCTCGGCGAGCAGGTCCGCCACGGCATCGGCCTCCTCCAGGAGCGCCTCGATGTCAGCCCCGGCCAGGCCGCTGGGGACCAGGCCGAACGCGGTCAGTGCCGAGTAGCGGCCCCCGACGTCAGGGTCGGCGTTGACCACGCGGTATCCGGCGGCCCGTGCAGTGCCGTCGAGCGGGCTGCCCGGGTCGGTCACCACGACGATGCGCTCGCTGGGGTCGATGCCGGCCTCGGCGAAGGCCTGCTCGAAGAGCCGCTTCTGTGAGTCGGTCTCCAGCGTGGAGCCGGACTTGGAGGAGACCACCACCACGCTGCGCGCGAGCCGGTCGGTGAGGGCGGCGCCTACCTGGTCGGGGTCGCTCGAGTCCAGCACGGTGAGCTCGACGCCTGCGGTGGCGCAGATGACCTCGGGCGCGAGCGAGGACCCACCCATGCCGCAGAGCACCACGTGGTCGACCCCGACGTCGGCGAGCTCGGCCCGCAACGCCCGGATCTGACCGAGCAGAGGGCGCGACGTTCGGTACAGCCCGGTCCAGGACAGTCGCCGGGACGCTTCCGACTCTGCCTCGGAGCCCCACAGCGTGGCATCGTGGGCGAAGAGCCGGGAGGCGAACCGGGCGTCGACCAGGGGGCTGATGTGGCGTGAGATGGCCTCCGCAGCCGCACCCGTGGCGGAGACTTCGAGTGCTTCGGTCACGCTTGGGCTGCCTTGTCCAGCTGTCCCTGCACGGTGGCGATGAGCTCGTCCCCTGAGGTGACGAACTTCTCCACACCTTCGCGTTCCAGCGTGGCGATCACGTCGTCGTAGTCGATGCCCACCGCCGCGAGACCGTCGAGCACCTGCTGGGCCTGGTCGTAGTGCCCGCTGACCGTGTCGCCCTGCGCTGTGCCATGGTCGGCGAAGGCGTGCAGAGTCTTCTCAGGCATCGTGTTGACCACGTTGGCCGCGATCAGGTCATCCACGTACATCGTGTCGGGGTAGTCGGGGTTCTTGACGCCGGTCGAGGCCCACAGCGGCCGCTGAGTGTTGGCACCGTCGTTGCGCAGGTCGGCGAACCTCTGCTCGGCGAACCTCTGCTGGTAGGCCTGGTAGGCGAGCCTGGCGTTGGCAACACCGGCCTTGCCCTTGAGCGCCCGGGCCTCCGGCGTGCCGATGCCGTCCAGCCTGGCGTCGATCTCGGTGTCGACCCGCGAGACGAAGAATGAGGCGACCGAGTGGATCTCGCCCAGACGTCGGCCCCGGGCCGCTGCCTGCTCGAGGCCGTCCAGATAGGCGTCCATCACCTGCTCGTAGCGGCCGAGCCCGAAGATCAGGGTGACGTTGACGCTGATCCCCTCGGCCAGGGCAGCAGTGATCGCGGGGAGACCCTCAGAGGTCGCGGGGATCTTGACGAAGAGGTTCGGCCGGTCGACCGCGGACCACAGCCGCTTGGCGGAGGCCAGGGTCCCGTCGGTGTCGAACGCGAGGGTCGGAGCGACCTCGATCGAGACCCGCCCGTCGACACCGCCGGTTCGGGCACTGGTCTCGGCGAACAGGTCACAGGCGTCGCGGACGTCAGCCGTGGTGAGCTCGACGATCGCGTCGTCGACCGAGGCGCCGGCCGCCGCAAGCTCACGGACCTGCGCGTCGTACCTCTCGCCGTCCGACAACGCCGCCGCGAAGATCGTCGGGTTCGTGGTCACGCCGACGACCGAGCTGTTCTTGACCAGGTCGGCAAGGTTGCCGGTCTCGATCCGCTCTCTGGACAGGTCGTCCAGCCAGATGGAGACTCCCTGCTCGGACAGGGCCTTGAGGCGTTCTGACATGCGTTCCTCCCGATGCGTGGTTGCAGTCGGAGGGCGCCACGGTCAGGCTGTGGCGGCTCCGATGCTGTCCTTGGCGGCCTGCACCACCGCGTCTGCGGTGATGCCGAACTCCCTGAAGATCCGTGCGTAGTCCGCGGAGGCACCGAAGTGCTCCAGGGAGACGATCCTGCCGTGGTCTCCCACCACTTCACGCCATCCCTGTGCGATGCCGGCCTCGACGCTGACCCGAGCCTTGACGGTCGGTGGGATAACAGTGTCGCGGTAGGCCTGGTCCTGGGCGTCGAACCACTCGCGGCAGGGCATCGAGACGACGCGCGCGGCAATGCCGTCGGCAGCCAGCTGTGTGCGAGCCTCCACGGCCAGCTGAACCTCGGACCCGGTGCCGACCAGGACGACGTCGGGGACCCCGTCAGTGTCGAGCAGGACGTAGCCGCCCCGGGCGACACCCTCGGTGGTGGCGTACCCGTCCTCGCCGCGTGGGAAGGTCGGTACGTTCTGTCTGGTGAGGCAGAGCCCTGCTGGACGGTCAGAGTGGCTGAGCACCGCTTTCCAAGCTGCGACCGTCTCGTTGGCGTCCGCGGGGCGGACGACATCCAGGCCGGGGATGGCGCGCAGAGCGGCCAGATGCTCGACCGGCTGGTGCGTCGGTCCGTCCTCACCCAGCCCGATCGAGTCGTGGGTCCACACGTAGGTCACGGGTAGCTGCATCAGGGCGGCCAGCCGGACTGCCGGGCGCATGTAGTCGGAGAAGACCAGGAAGGTCCCGCCGTACACGCGAGTGCCGCCGTGCTGGGCGATGCCGTTCATGATCGACCCCATGGCGTGCTCGCGGATACCGAAGTGCAGGACGCGCCCGTAGGGGTCGCCCGAGAACTCCCGCGTGGAGTGCTCGGTGGGCAGGAAGCTGGGTGCACCGGCGATCGTGGTGTTGTTGGACTCAGCGAGGTCCGCGGAGCCGCCCCACAGCTCCGGCAGGCTGCCCGCGATCGCGTTGAGCACCTGGC
Organism: uncultured Actinomycetota bacterium; assembly: GCA_963769585.1. GTDB lineage: Bacteria > Actinomycetota > Actinomycetes > Propionibacteriales > Nocardioidaceae > SSC3. The sequence goes on along the minus strand of CAVYMJ010000006.1, from coordinate 1,445,704 downwards.
CCGAGGCCTTGCGAGTGGCCACGCCCTTGGCGTCGGCGTCGTACGCCGGCAACGAGGAGTCCCAGCCGGCCGGAAGCGTCCGGCTGGTCATCCGGTCGAAGAGGGCCTTGGCGTCGGGGTTGGCCTCTGCCCACTCGTCGAAGACCGCCTGCCACTGGGACTCGGCCACCTTGCCGCGGTCGACCAGGGAGCGGGTCTCGTCCAGCACCTCGTCGGGCACCTGGAAGGTCTGCTCGGGGTCGAAGCCGAGGATCTCCTTGGTGGCTGCAACCTCCTCGGCCCCCAGGGCCGAGCCGTGCGAGGCGCCGGTGTTCTGCTTGGTGGGAGCAGGCCAGGCGATGATCGTGCGCAGGTTGATGAAGCTGGGGCGGTCGGTGACCGCCCGGGCGGCCTGGATCGCCTGGTAGAGCGCGTCGACGTCCTCGGCGTACTTGCTCGGCTCGTCCGGACCGGCACCGCCGGTCCAGTCGACGTCCTGGACGTGCCAGCCGTAGGCCGCGTAGCGGGCGGAGACGTCCTCGCTGAAGGCCACCGCGGTGTCGTCCTCGATCGAGATCTTGTTGTCGTCGTAGATCATCACCAGGTTGCCCAGACGCTGGTGACCGGCAAGCGACGACGCCTCGCCGCTGACGCCCTCCTGAAGGTCGCCGTCGGAACAGATCACGTAGACGTGGTGGTCGAAGAGGGACTCACCGGGAGCCGCGTCGGGGTCGAACAGCCCACGCTCACGGCGGGCCGCCATGGCCATCCCGACCGCGTTGGCGACGCCCTGGCCCAGCGGACCGGTGGTCGTCTCCACGCCGGCGGTATGGCCGCGCTCGGGGTGGCCCGGAGTCCTGCTGCCCCAGGTGCGCAGCGCCTTGAGGTCGCCGAGCTCGAGGCCGAAGCCGCCGAGGAAGAGCTGGATGTACTGGGTGAGGCTCGAGTGGCCGCAGGAGAGCACGAACCGGTCGCGGCCGGGCCAGTCCGGGTTGGCCGGGTTGGAGCGCATCACCTTCTGGTAGAGCAGGTACGCCGCCGGGGCCAGGCTCATCGCCGTACCGGGGTGCCCGTTCCCGACCTTCTGGACCGCGTCCATGGCCAGGACCCGGACCGTGTCGACGGCTCGCTGGTCGATGTCGGTCCATTCGAGCGGGGTGCTCACCGTGCTCACAGGGGTGGTCCTCTCGGTGCTCTTCGAGTTTCGTCACGAGCCTAGTCCGCGGCGGTGAGCAGTTGCACATCACTCCCCGGCTGTCCGGTGGGGCGGTCGGACCCGCCGTCGCATTAGACTGAGCGCGCCCGCCTGCCGGTGGGCGAACCTGACGAAGTTCGAGGAATCCGTGACGGCAGTCGATCCGCGGCTCTCGGTGCACACGACCGAGGGGGAGCGAGCGACCGTACGTGACGTGCTGATGGCGTACGTCGGGCTCACCAAACCGCGCATCATCGAGCTGCTGCTGCTCACCACCGTCCCGGTCATGTTCCTTGCCCAGCGGGGCGTCCCCGACCTGTGGCTGGTGGTCTCGACCGTGGTCGGCGGCACGCTGTCCGCGGGGAGCGCGAACGCCCTCAACTGCTTCTACGACCGTGACATCGACGAGCAGATGCGGCGTACCCGGCGCCGGGCCCTGCCCAGGCACATCGTGAGCCCGCGCGCGGCCCTCGTCTTCGGCCTGGCCCTGGGCGTGGTCTCGACCCTGCTGCTGGGCCTCCTGGTCAACTGGCTCTCGGCCGGGCTGGCCCTGAGCGCGAACGTCTTCTACGTCGTCGGCTACACGATGATCCTCAAGCGCCGTACGTCGCAGAACATCGTCTGGGGTGGAGCCGCTGGCTGCTTCCCGGCGCTGATCGGCTGGACGGCCGTCACCAACGAGCTCGCCTGGGCGCCCGTCGTGCTGTTCATGGTGGTCTTCTTCTGGACGCCCCCACACTTCTGGGCGCTGGCGATCCGGTACCGCGAGGACTACGCCGCGGCCGGGGTGCCGATGCTGCCGGTGGTAGCCGGGCCTCGGACGGTCGCCCGCCAGATCGTCGGTTACACCTACGCGACGGTGGCGACCTCGTTGCTGCTCGTTCCAGTCGCCTCCATGGGCTGGTTCTATCCCGGCGTGGCGGTCGTGCTGGGCACCGTGTTCCTGGCCGAGGCGCACCTGCTGCAGCGGCGGGCCAGCGCCACCGACGACGTCGTCGACCTCAAGCCGATGCGGTTGTTCCACTGGTCGAACATGTACCTGTCGCTGCTCTTCCTCGGGGTCGCGCTGGACCCCCTGCTGACCCGCTGAGGGGTCGAGTCAGACCTCGGCGCGGTCCCGCACCGACAGCAGCAGCCAGGTCAGTGCAGCGCTGAAGAGGGCCGCCCCGAGCAGGTGCATAGTGACCAGCGGTACCGGCAGATCGGTGAAGTACTGCACGAAGCCGACCGATGCCTGAGCCAGCTCGACGCCCAGCAGGGTGACACTGGCGCGCCGGGCGAGGCGCGAGGCGTCGACCGAGCGCAGCACGAGGACGGCGGCGACGGACAGCCCGAGAAGCAGCATCACGAGGTCGGCGTGCAGCTGGGAGAGTCCCTGGGGGTCCAGTCCGTTGCGCGGGGCGTCGGCGTCGCCGGCGTGCGGGCCCGAACCCGTTACCACCGTCCCGGCGTACAGCACGGCCCAGCCGGTCACGAAGATGCCGCGCACCAGCCAAGAGACCCCGTCCGGTACGCCGCTGACGGCAGGACCGTCACCCTCGCCCAGCCGTCGGACGAGCAGGACGGCGACGCCGATCATGGCCAACGAGACCAGCAGATGGAGCGAGACCACCCACGGGTTCAGGTCGGTCAGGACGCTCACCCCGCCGATGACCGCCTGAGCCGGAACCCCGATGCCCAGGACCAGGGCGATACGGGTCAAGGCCGGGCGGCCGTACTGCCAGGCCGCGAGGAACGTCGCGATGGCGACCGCGGCGATCAAGAACGTGACCATCCTGTTGCCGAACTCGATGACCCCGTGGACGCCCAGCTCGCCGTGGGGCGTGAACGACTCGGGTGTGCAGCGCGGCCAGGTGGGGCAGCCGAGGCCGGACCCGGTCAACCGGACCACCCCACCGCTGACCACGATCAGGACGTTCGCGACGACAGAGGCCCAGGCGAGCGGCTTGAGCCAGCGCCCGGCCCAGGCAGGTCGGGCCGCTGACGTGGGTTCCGTGGTGGTCACTCCCATTTGAAGGTCCGGGCGGTCAGGGCCGTCCCCAGGGCTGCCCAGGCCAGCAGGACGACCAGCGGGACCAGCGGGAAGGTGCCGTCGAGGAAGGACTCACGCATGCCACCTCCGAGCGCGCCGGAGGGGAGTAGCTCGGCAACGTGCTCGAAGCCGCCGTACGACGAGGCCGGGAGGACCACCGCGCCGGCTGCCAGGAGCAGCAGGTAGACCAGGTTCGCCACGGCCAGGGTGGCCTCGGCCCGCAGGGTCCCCGCGACGAAGAGGCCCAGCGCGGCGAAGGCGGCGGTACCCGCCAGGGCGGTGGCGACCACGCCAGCCAGCCCCGCGACCGTCAGCGTCGGGTCCCAGCCCAGCGCGGTGGCCGCGGCCCCGATGACCAGTGCCTGGATCAGCTCGACGAACAGCAGGGCGGCGACCTTGCCTGCGAGCAGCCCCACCCGGGGCAGCGGTGAGGTGCCGAGGCGCTTGAGTACGCCGTACCGGCGCTCGAAGCCGGTGGCGATGGCCAGCGAGGTGAACGCCGTCGACATGATCGCCAGGGCCAGGACGCCGGGGGTCAGGGTGTCGACGGGTGAGTCGGGGAACGAGTGGTCCAGCCGCTTGAACGCCTCGATGCCGCCCACCAGCACGATCAGCGGGATCACCACGGCAAGCAGCAGCTGCTCGCCGTTGCGCAGGATCAGCTTGGTCTCCATCCGCGCCTGCGCCACCACCATGCGAGCCAGCGGCGCGGCTGCCGGCGCCGGTCTGAACGTGCTCATCCAAGCTCCCGTCCGGTGATCTGGAGGAAGACGTCCTCGAGGGTGCGCTGCCCGAGCGAGAGCGACTCGGGCAGGACCCCGTGCTCCTCGCACCAGGCCGACACCTTGGCCAGCGTGCTGGCGTCGGCCGGGCCGGTGATCAGCAGGCTCTGCGCATTGATCGTCTGCACCAGGGCCTGCTCGCCGAGGGTGCTCTGCAGGCTCCGCGGTGCTTCGGGCGGGAACGGCTCGGTGACGACCAGCCGGATGGTGGAGTTCCCGGTCCCGCGGGTCAGGTCGAACGGCGTGCCGCTGGCGATCAGCCGGCCATGGTCGATGACGTGGACCTGGTCGGCCAGCTTCTCCGCCTCGTCCATGTTGTGCGTGGTGAGGACCGTCGTCACCCCGTCGTCGCGGAGCTCGCCGAGGAGATCCCAGGTGTTGCGGCGGGCCTGGGGGTCCATGCCGGCGGTGGGCTCGTCGACGAAGAGCAGCTCCGGTCGTCCGACCACAGCCATCCCCAGGGAGAGGCGCTGCTGCTGGCCACCCGAGAGTCGCCGGTACGGCGTACGTCCGCAGTCGTCGAGGCCGAGCCGTTCGACGAGCATGGCGGTGGGCAGCGGGTTCGCGTACAGCGAAGCCATGTGCTCGAGCATCTCCACCGCTCGTACGCCGGACCAGGCGCCGCCGGACTGCAGCATCACGCCGATCCGGGGCAGGAGGTCGCGGCGCTGGCTGGCCGGGTCGAGCCCCAGGACGCGTACCGAGCCCTGTTGGACCTTGCGGTAGCCCTCGCAGGTCTCCAGCGTCGTGGTCTTCCCGGCCCCGTTGGGGCCCAGAACCGCGGTGATCGACCCCCGCTCCACCTGCAGCGACAGCCCGGAGACTGCCACCTTGTCGCCGTACCGCATGACGAGGCTGTCGATCTCGACAGCAGGGCTCGACGACGCAGACGACGGGGACACCAGAGCAGTGTAGGAACCCGGACGCAGCCAGCCCGACCCGCGTGGCCCCGGGTGCGCGTGGGATCCGTCACGCAGCAGCCACGCCCTCACCCGGTGAGACGTCCGGGCGCTCCGCCCCGTCGTGAACTCGCTGCTTAGGTAAGCCTTATTTGAAGGGGACCAGGCATTAAGGGCACAATGTTGTTGTGGAATTCGACCGCAACCTCGACGCCCCCACGCGGGAGCGGGTTGCGGCTGCCATCCTGGAGCTCGGGCCCAGCACCGCGGCCACCCTCGCCGAGAGGCTCGAGCTGACTCCGGCGGCCATTCGGCGCCACCTCGACCACATGCTCGAGGACGGCACCGTGGAGGCCCGCGAGCCGAAGGTGTACGGCGCCCGCGGCAGGGGCCGTCCGGCCAAGGCCTTCGCTCTCACCGACCACGGACGCGACAGGTTCGACCAGCAGTACGACGACCTCGCGGTCGAGGCGCTGCGGTTCCTGGCCGAGACCGGTGGGGAAGACGCAGTGATGGAGTTCGCGCGACGTCGCGTGGCCGGTCTCGAGCGCGTCCACGCCGAGGTCAGTGCCGGCAACCCGTCGCTGTCCCCGTCCGAGGCGATGGCCGAGGCGATGACCAGACAGGGGTACTCGGCCTCGCTGCGTACCAGCCCGATCGGGGAGCAGCTGTGCCAGCAGCACTGCCCGGTCAGCCACGTCGCCCACGAGTTCCCACAGCTGTGCGAGGCCGAGACCGAGCTGATCGCTAAGGTCCTCGGCAGCCACGTGCAGCGCCTTGCCACGATCGCCCACGGCGACGGGGTGTGCACCACGTGCATCCCCCAGCCCGTCACCAAGACCCCCGCAACAACGGAGAGGTAGTCGCATGACTTCCATCGAAGAGCTGAATCCCGAGCTCAAGGGCATCGGCCGCTACGAGTACGGCTGGTCCGACAAGAACGACGTCGGCGCCACCGCTCAGCGGGGCCTCAGCGAGGCCGTCGTACGCGACATCTCTGCGAAGAAGAGCGAGCCGCAGTGGATGCTCGACCTGCGCCTGAAGGGCCTCAAGCTGTTCGACCGCAAGCCCATGCCCCAGTGGGGTGGCGAGCTCGAGACCATCGACTTCGACAACATCAAGTACTTCGTCCGGTCCACGGAGAAGCAGGCCACCTCCTGGGAGGACCTGCCTTCCGATATCAAGAACACCTACGACCGGCTCGGTATCCCGGAGGCGGAGAAGCAGCGCCTCGTCTCGGGTGTCGCAGCGCAGTACGAGTCCGAGGTGGTCTACCACAAGATCAACGAGGAGCTCGAGAAGCAGGGCGTCATCTTCCTTGACACCGACACCGCGCTCAAGGAGCACCCGGAGCTGTTCAAGGAGTACTTCGCCACCATCATCCCGGTCGGTGACAACAAGTTCTCCGCGCTGAACTCGGCCGTGTGGTCGGGTGGGTCGTTCATCTACGTCCCCAAGGGTGTGCACGTCGAGATCCCGCTGCAGGCCTACTTCCGGATCAACACCGAGAACATGGGCCAGTTCGAGCGGACGCTGATCATCGTCGACGAGGGCGCTTACGTGCACTACGTCGAGGGCTGCACCGCGCCGATCTACTCGTCGGACTCGCTGCACTCGGCGGTCGTCGAGATCGTGGTCAAGAAGGGCGCGCGCTGCCGCTACACGACCATCCAGAACTGGTCCAACAACGTCTACAACCTGGTCACCAAGCGTGCGACCTGCGAGGCCGGCGCGACCATGGAGTGGGTCGACGGCAACATCGGCTCGAAGCTGACCATGAAGTACCCGGCTGTCTACCTGATGGGGGAGCACGCCAAGGGCGAGACCCTCTCCATCGCCTTCGCCGGCGAGGGTCAGCACCAGGACGCCGGAGCCAAGATGGTGCATGCCGCGCCGTACACGTCCTCCTCGATCATCAGCAAGTCGGTCGCCCGGGGCGGTGGGCGGACGTCGTACCGAGGCCTGGTCCAGGTCAACGAGGGTGCCCACCACTCACAGAGCATCGTCAAGTGCGATGCGCTGCTGGTCGACCAGATCAGCCGCAGCGACACCTACCCGTACGTCGACGTACGGGAGGACGACGTGTCGATGGCGCACGAGGCCACCGTGTCCAAGGTCTCCGACGACCAGCTCTTCTACCTGATGAGCCGGGGCATGGAGGAGGACGAGGCGATGGCGATGATCGTCCGCGGCTTCGTGGAGCCCATCGCCAAGGAGCTTCCGATGGAGTACGCCCTCGAGCTCAACCGCCTCATCGAGCTTCAGATGGAAGGGGCCGTGGGCTGACCCGCTCCGCCCCGCCCCTCACCCACCAGACGTAGAAAGCAACACAGTGACTCTTACCGAGAACGTGGCCGCGGCCGCGGAGGCGAAGGTTGCCTCGCACCTGCACCCGGAGGGCTCCTTCGACCTCAGGGACTTCGAGGTGCCCAACGGCCGCGAGGAGATCTGGCGGTTCACACCGCTCAAGCGGCTCAAGGGCCTGCACGACGGGACCTTCACCGCCGGCGCGAAGGCGACTGTTGAGGTGGACGCGCCCGAGGGCGTGACGATCGAGCAAGTGGGTCGCGACGACGCCCGCCTCGGCTCCGTGTTCACCCCGAACGACCGGGTCGCCGCACAGGCCTGGACCTCCTTCGAGGAAGCCAGGGTCATCACGGTCCCTGCCGACGCCGAGCTGGACAAGCCCATCTTCGTCACCGTGCACGGCGGTGGTCCGGACGCCGAGTTCAACCACCTGTACGTCGAGGTGGGCACTCACGCCAAGGCCACGATCGTGCTGCACCACAAGGGCCACGCGGTCCGCGCTGCCAACGCTGAGATCGTGGTCCGCGACGGCGCCTCACTGAACCTGGTGAGCATCCAGGACTGGGACGACGAGGCGGTGCACCTGGTGCACTTCCACGCCCGGCTGGGCCGCGACGCCAACTACAAGCAGGGTGTCGTCACTGTGGGCGGCGACCTGGTGCGGATCAGCTCCTCGGTCGACTACGCCGGTCCGGGAGGCTCCGCCGAGCTCATCGGCCTCTACTTCGCCGACGCGGGACAGCACCTCGAGCATCGCCTGTTCGTCGACCACGACGCTCCGCGCACCAAGAGCAATGTGGACTACAAGGGCGCCCTGCAGGGCAACGGCGCGCACACGGTGTGGATCGGCGACGTGCTGATCCGCAAGGTGGCCGAGGGTATCGAGACCTACGAGTCGAACCGGAACCTCGTGCTCACCGACGGCTGTCACGCTGACTCGGTCCCCAACCTGGAGATCGAGACCGGCGAGATCGCGGGAGCGGGCCACGCCTCCACCACTGGGCGCTTCGACGACCTGCAGCTGTTCTACCTGCAGTCGCGTGGGATCCCCGAGGACGAAGCCCGCCGGCTGGTCGTGCATGGCTTCTTCAACGACATCATCCGCAAGATCGGGGTCAAGGAGATCGAGGCGCATCTCCTGGCGACGGTGGAGGCGGAGCTCGCCAAGAACCTGGTGGGCTCATGAGCCTGAGCCGAGCCTGCGCGGTCGCCGACGTCGTGGACGGTACGGCCCTCGCCGTACGCGTGCAAGGTCCTGACGACCTCGTCGACGTCGCGATCATCCGCAACGGCGACGACTTCTACGCGATCCGCGACGAGTGTTCACACGCCGCGATCGCCCTGTCCGAGGGAGACGTGGAGGGCTGCGAGATCGAGTGCTGGCTGCACGGGTCACGCTTTGACCTCCGCACCGGCAAACCGCTGTCCCTTCCGGCCACCGAGCCCGTGTCCGTCTACCCCGTCACGATCGACGGCGACGACGTCCTGGTCGACGTTGCCAACCCCCTGAGCTGACCCGAACCACGAAGTAGAGGAAGAGAAGCAGATGAGCACTCTGGAGATCCGCGACCTGCATGTCAGCGTCGACACCGAGGACGGCCCCAAGGAGATCCTCAAGGGCGTCACGCTGACCATCAAGGCAGGGGAGACCCACGCCATCATGGGACCGAACGGCTCGGGCAAGTCGACCTTGGCCTACTCGATCGCCGGGCACCCCAAGTACCAGGTGACCAGCGGCTCGGTCACGCTCGACGGGCAGGACGTCCTGGGCATGTCGGTCGACGAGCGCGCTCGTGCCGGGCTGTTCCTGGCCATGCAGTACCCGGTCGAGGTACCGGGGGTCTCGGTCTCCAACTTCCTGCGTACGGCCAAGACGGCCATCTCGGGTGAGGCGCCCAAGCTGCGCACCTGGGTCAAGGACGTCAACGAGGCCATGGAGCGCGTGAAGATGGACACCGCGATGGCCACGCGCAACGTGAACGAGGGCTTCTCCGGCGGCGAGAAGAAGCGCCACGAGATCGTCCAGCTCGAGCTGCTCGACCCCAAGGTCGCGATCCTGGACGAGACCGACTCCGGCTTGGACATCGACGCACTCAAGATCGTCTCCGAAGGCGTGAACCGCTTCGCGGAGAAGGACGACAAGGGCGTTCTGCTGATCACGCACTACACCCGGATCCTGCGCTACATCAAGCCGGACTTCGTGCATGTGTTCGTCGACGGGCGGATTGCGGAGGAGGGCGGCTCGGAGCTTGCGGACAAGCTCGAGGCGCAGGGCTACGAGGCCTACACCGGCGTCTCCGCCGGAGCCTGACCATGACGCTGCCCGGACTGTTGGACGGCCTGGAGCTGATCCGGGCCGACTTCCCGATCCTGTCGCGTGAGCTCGCCGACGGGCACCGGCTGGTCTACCTGGACAGTGCCAACACCTCGCAGAAGCCGCAGTGCGTGATCGACACGATGGTCGACCACCTCGAGCGGCACAACGCGAACGTCGCGCGGGCGGTTCACCAGCTCGGGCAAGAGTCGACCGAGGCCTTTGAAGCCGGGCGCGACAAGGTGGCGGCCTTCGTGAAGGCGCCGAGCCGCGACGAGGTGATCTTCACCAAGAACGCCTCCGAGGCGCTCAACCTGGTCGCGAACACCCTTGCCTGGGCGACCGGTGACCTCAAGGTCGGCCCCGGCGACGAGGTCGTGATCACCGAGATGGAGCACCACTCCAACATCGTGCCGTGGCAGCTCCTTACCGAGCGCACCGGAGCGACGTTGCGCTGGTTCGGTCTCACCGACGACGGCCGGCTGGACCTGTCTACCATCGACGAGCTCATCAACGAGCGGACCAAGGTGGTCTCCCTGACCTGGGTGTCGAACATGCTCGGCACCATCAACCCCGTCGCGGAGATCGCGGCTCGGGCGCACGCGGTAGGGGCGATCGTGGTCGTCGACGCGTCGCAAGCTGCTCCGCAGATGCCGGTCGACGTCGTCGCGTCGGGGGCGGACTTCCTCGCCTTCACCGGCCACAAGGTCTGTGGCCCCACCGGGATCGGCGTGCTTTGGGGGCGCTCGCAGCTCCTCGGTGAGCTGCCGCCGTTCCTCGGTGGTGGGGAGATGATCGAGACCGTCACCATGGAGCGCTCGACGTACGCCGGGATCCCGCACAAGTACGAGGCCGGCACCCCTCCGATCGTCGAGGCTGTCGGCCTGGGGGCCGCGGTCGACTACCTCTCCCTGGTGGGCTTGGACAAGATCCGGGGCCACGAGGAGGCCATCACCGGCTACCTGCTCGACGGGCTCGCGTCCGTCGCCGGGGTACAGGTGCTCGGTCCGCTCTCGGCCCAGGACCGGGGAGGCGCGGTCAGCTTCGAACTCGACGGGGTCCACCCGCACGATGTCTCCCAGGTGCTCGACTCGCTCGGAGTGGCCGTCCGGGCGGGCCATCACTGCGCAAAGCCGGCCCACAAGCGCTTCGGTGTCCAGTCATCGGTCCGTGCCTCGTCGTACCTCTACACCACGCCTGCGGAAATCGATGCGCTCATCGATGCGTTGAACTACACCAAGAAGTACTTCCGGGTGGACTGAAGGACTATGGACCTCGACACGCTGTACCAAGAGATCATCCTCGATCACTACAAGAACCCTCACCACGCCGGACTCCGCGAGCCCTACGAGGCCGAGGTACACCACGTGAACCCCACCTGCGGCGACGAGGTCACCCTGCGGGTGCACCTGTCGGGTGACGGTGACGATGCGGTCATCGAGGACGTCTCCTACGACGCAGAGGGGTGCTCGATCAGCCAGGCCTCAGCGTCGGTGCTTACCGACCTGGTCATCGGCAAGACGGTGACCCAGGCGCTGGAAGTGCATGCGGACTTCCAGGCCCTCATGCAGGGCCGTGGGACCGTGGAGCCCGATGAGGATGTACTCGAAGACGGCATCGCCTTCGCGGGGGTCGCGAAGTTCCCGGCACGGGTCAAGTGCGCACTACTGTCCTGGATGGCATGGAAGGACGCGACATCTCAGATCGTCGCGACCAAGGAGGCACACAGATGAGCGACAACGACTTCCCAGAGGTCGACCTGCAGGCCGGCACCGGCACGCTGACCTACGACGACGTGGAGGAGGCCATGAAGGACGTGGTCGACCCCGAGCTCGGGATCAACGTCGTCGACCTCGGCCTGGTCTACGGCATCAACATCGACGAGGCGAAGAACGTCGTGCTCGACATGACGCTCACCTCGGCGGCCTGTCCGTTGACCGACGTGATCATGGACCAGACGAACCAGGCGCTGGAGGGGCTGGCCAATGACGTGGCGATCAACTGGGTCTGGATGCCACCGTGGGGACCGGACAAGATCACCGACGAGGGCCGCGAGATGCTGCGCGCTCTGGGCTACAACGTGTGACGGCGGGGTATTCCCCGCCGCCACAGTTGCCGTCCTAAGGGGTTTCCTCCTCGAAGGCCTCCGGGTACGGGAACTTGTGCCCGTTGCACAGCAGGCCGGGACTCGGAACCTGTGACTTCCCCCCCGCCTTGACTATCTGGCCGTAGGACTGAACCCGACCGCCCTCTACCGGGTCGTTCGGTTCGTCGTTCAGACCCGAGAACGAGCAGATCGAGTTGGCGTGCTCGGGTCCCCGCTCGACTTGACCCTGTGCTGATGCGGGACTGGCTCCCAATCCCGCGATGACGACCGCGCAGGCCGCAGCAGCAGACCATGAGCTCTTTCGCATGAATAACCCCCACCCTTCCTGGTGTGTTCCCCCTCACCAGGGTCGACGGTAGTCGCGTTGCGTCTGCCCGGCATGACCCGAACGGGCTAAGCGTTCGCCATGCGCCATGGCCACGGGCTGGGCATCACCGGTCCGCTCTCGGGCGAGCTTGGCGGAGGCTGTGGTTGGGTGTGGCCATGCCTACGCTCCTCGTACCGGCCGACCGAATCGTGCGCTGGCTGGAGAATTTCGAGAGCCGACACGGGGCCTACCGAGTGGGTAACGACGGCCGTCTGGTGGCGACGGCCGCTGATGGCTCGGTGGCCGCGATCAGCAGGCCCTTCGACCTTCCCTGCTCCGCTACGGTGGTGGGACAGCTTGCTGAACTGCCCGCGCTCCGATGGGGTCTGCTTCTCGTTCGCAAGGGCGGCTTCGCGATCGCGGCGGGTACGTCGACCACGCCGACGTTCGCCAAGAGGGGCCGGCGCCACGTCCAGGGTCGGACCAAGGCTGGCGGACAGAGCCAGCAGCGATTCGCCAGGCGACGGGAAAACCAGGCGCGAGCGGCTTACGACGCGGCGGCGGACCATGCCTATCGGATCCTCGTACAGGAGTTCGGCGACGTCGAGCACCTCGTGTGTGGCGGAGACCGGACCGCGGTGGATGCGGTCCTGGCCGACCCACGCCTGCGGGGACTAGTCGACAAGGTGACCGCCCCGTGGCTCGCCGTACCGGACCCGAACGCAGCGGTCCTGCGCAGCGCCGTGGCGGACGCCTGGTCATGCCGGGTGGAGCTGGTGGAGGCCGGCCCGGACCCTCGGCGGGGCGAGCTCCGGGATCACCCGTCCAGGTGAAGATCGGTCGCGGCGAACGTGTCGCAGGCCCGCGTCGTGCCCTCCGAGCGGCCCTGCTGGAACCAGTACACGCGTGCCGCAGCAGATCCGTGCGTCCACTGGTCCGGGTTGACCCGCCCTGAGGACCTCCGCTGGATGCGGTCGTCGCCGACGGCCTGAGCCGCGTCGATCGCGTTCTCGATGTCGGCATCGGTCAGGTCGAGGATGAAGACCTCGCCGTTGGCGTCCTGCACCTCTTCGGCGTACTTCGACCACAACCCGGCGTAGCAGTCCGCCTCCAGCTCGAGGCGGACGGCGTCGCTCTGTGGGCCTTGCTGGGTGCGGACACGCCCCATCGTGCCGAGCAGGTTCTGGACATGGTGACCGTACTCGTGAGCCAGGACGTAGGCCTCGGCGAACTCGCCTCCGCGGGCACCGAGCTGGCCCTCCAGCATGTCCCGGAAGAACGTCAGATCCAGGTAGACACCGTTGTCCACGGGACAGTAGAAGGGGCCGACCTCGGTCGTGGCGCTGCCGCACGCACTCGAGGTCTGTCGGGAGAAGAAGTGCGTCGTAGCGAGCTCGTACGGGGTGTTCTCGTAGTGCGGGAGAGCATCGGACCAGAAGGCCTGGATGCTGTTGACGCTCGCGACCATCGCGCACTGCCGGCTCTGCGCGGCGTCGGCACCGGTCCGGCAGTTGGGTAGCCCCGTGACCTCGCTGGTGTCGACCGAGCCCTGGTCCGGCGCCGCGGGGAACTGAAAGCCTCCGCCCCCGCCGGAGCACATCGAGACGAAGAGGATGAGCAGGAGCACCACCAGGCCGCCAAGACCACCGCCGACCCTGAGGCCGCCGCCGCCTGATGGGACGGGGAACCCGCTCCCTGCCCTACCACCGCCTTGGCGGACATCGACCTGGCTGGTGTCCAGGCGTGCCTTGGGGTTGAACCGCATCGTCGGAGCCCTCTCTGGTTGCGAAGTAGACTAGTCGCATGAGGTCACACACGGACTAGTCGGACACGCCCCCGTCAGCCGAGCCCACAACCACTGAGGACCTCATGATCACCGCCCACGACATCGAGCTGCGCGCCGGCGCGCGCCTGCTGATGGCTGACGTCTCCTTCCGAGTCGCGGCCGGAGACAAGATCGGACTCGTGGGCCGTAACGGAGCCGGCAAGACCACCCTGACCAGGGTGATCGCCGGAGAGGCGCTCCCGGCCGGTGGCCGCGTGATCATGACCGGCGAGGTCGGGTACCTTCCGCAGGATCCTCGGACAGGTGACCCCGAGGTGCTGGCTCTGCACCGCATCCTGTCCGCTCGTGGCCTCGACGACGCCGTACGACGGCTGCGTGAGGCCGAGCACGAGATGGCGTCGGAGGACCCTCAGCTGCGGGACAAGGCCATGAGGAAGTACGAACGTGCCGATGCCGCACTGCATGCCGGCGGGGGCTACTCCGCGGAGGCGGAGGCGAAGCAGATCGCCTCCTCCCTCAACATCGAGGACCGCACCCTTGCCCAGCCACTGCGCACCCTGTCCGGTGGGCAGCGCCGCCGCGTCGAGCTGGCGCGGATCCTCTTCTCGGGAGCGGAGACGCTGCTCCTCGACGAGCCGACGAACCACCTCGACGCCGACTCCATCGTGTGGCTGCGCGACTTCCTCAAGGGCCACAAGGGTGGCCTGATCGTGATCAGCCACGATGTCGGGCTTCTCGAGTCCTGCGTCAACAAGGTGCTCCACCTTGATGCCAACCGGGCCGAGGTCGACATCTACAACATGGGCTGGAGGGCGTACCTCGAGCAGCGCGAGACCGACGAGCGCCGGCGCAAGCGAGAGCATGCGAACGCCGAGCGCAAGGCCAGCACCCTGATGGACCAGGCGAACCGGATGCGGGCCAAGGCGAGCAAGGCTCAGGCGGCGCAGTCGATGCTCAAGCGCGCGGAGAAGCTGATGGACGGGCTGGAGGCCCAGCGCGCGGCCGACAAGGTCGCGAAGATCAAGTTCCCGGCACCAGCGGCGTGCGGCAAGACCCCACTGACCGCCAGCGAGCTCTCCAAGTCCTACGGGTCGCTCGAGGTATTCACCGACGTCGACCTGGCCATCGACAAGGGCAGCCGGGTGGTGATCCTGGGGCTGAACGGTGCCGGGAAGACGACGCTGCTGCGCATCCTCGCCGGGGTCGACACCTCTGACACGGGCGCCGTCCACCCTGGGCACGGGCTCAAGCTCGGCTACTACGCCCAGGAGCACGAGACCCTCGACGTGAACCGGTCGGTCCTGGAGAACCTGAGAACGGCGGCCCCTCAGCTACCGGACAGTGAGGCCAGGTCAGTGCTGGGGTCGTTCCTGTTCTCCGGAGACGATGCCATGAAGCCGGCCGGCGTGCTCTCCGGCGGTGAGAAGACCCGGCTGGCGCTGGCCATCCTGGTGGTCTCCAGCGCAAACGTGCTGCTGCTCGACGAGCCGACCAACAACCTGGACCCGGCCTCTCGCGAAGAGGTGCTGGCCGCGATCCGGTCGTACGCGGGCGCGATCATCCTGGTCACCCACGACGAGGGCGCGGTCCAGGCGCTCGAGCCCGACCGCGTGCTGATCCTGCCCGATGGCGTTGAGGACCTGTGGGGCGAGGACTACCTGGACTTGGTCGCGCTGGCCTGAGAAGGGCTGTCGGGGGCGGGCCCTAGGGTTACCGCATGGACCCCCATCTCCTCCAAGCCGGCGGCGTGCTTTTCGACCAGGACGGCGCCGTCGCCACGGTCACGCTCGACCGGCCGGACCGACGCAACGCCCAGGACCCGCAGATGTGGGCCGCACTCGACCACGTCCACCAGTCCCTGGCGGACGACGTCCGGGTGGTGGTGCTGCGTGGCAGCGGCCAGTCGTTCTCCGCAGGACTCGACCGCAGGATGCTGGACCCCAGCGGCAGCCCCGATGGCGGCTCCCTCTTCGCACTTCTGTTGGGTTCCGACCAGGAGATCGCGGACGCGATCGAGGTCTACCAGCGGGGGTTCGTCTGGCTGCACGACCCGAGGTTCGTCTCGGTGGCCGTCGTCCAGGGGCACGCGATCGGGGCAGGCTTCCAGCTGGCCCTCGCCGCCGACATAAGGATCGCGCACGACGACGTACAGATGTGCATGAAGGAGCCCTTCTACGGACTGGTCCCCGACCTCGCGGGAACAAAGCGGCTGGTCGAGCTGGTTGGGTACTCCAGAGCGCTCGAGCTGGTGGCAACCACTCGCACGCTTCAGGCTGAGGAGATCCACGAGCTCGGCCTGGCCAACCGGGTGCTCCCTGCCGACCAGGTGGAGGGCGCGCTCGCTGAGCTGGTCACGTCCTTGACCGCCCCGCTGCACGGCGCGGTCAGCGGCACCAAGAAGATCCTGCAGGCCGCCTGGGGCAACGACCTGCAGACCCAGGCGCGGCTCGAGCGGGAGACCCAGGTAGCCCGGTTCCGCGAGCTCGAGAAGCTTTACGGAGGCTGACAAGGTGTCAATGGGGATGGGCGGCCACATGGGCCCGGTCTGGCGCAACCTGCGCACCGACCGGACCATCGCGGACCAGAGGCTGGGCCGCGACACGTTGAAGCGCGTGCTCGGCTTCGCCAAGCCACATCGCCGGCTCATCAGCTTCTTTCTCGGGCTTACCGTGGTGGACGCCGCTCTTGTGGTCGTCCCTCCGCTGTTGATCAAGAGCATCGTCGACCACGGCATCCTGGTGGGCGACAAGGATCACGTGGTGAACCTCGCGCTCGTGATGGCCGGGGTCGCGGTCGTCAATGCACTGCTCGCCGTCGCGATGGGCTACCTCTCCTCCCGCATCGGGGAAGGCCTGATCTTCGACCTTCGCACGGCCGTCTTCGGTCACGTCCAGCGCATGTCCCTGGCCTTCTTCACCCGCACCCAGACCGGTGCGCTCGTCTCGCGCCTCAACAACGACGTGATCGGCGCGCAGCGGGCGTTCACCTCCACCCTGTCCAGCACCGTCTCCAACACCATCAGCGTGGCTGTCGTGGGTGTCGCGCTGATCGCCCTGAGCTGGCGGGTCACGCTCTTGTGCCTGCTGCTGTTCCCGATCCTGCTGATCGCCTCCCGCTGGGTCAGCCAGCGGCTCTCCGGCCTGACCCGGCAGCAGATGGACGGCAATGCGGATATGGGTAACACCATGACCGAGCGGTTCAACGTTGGCGGCGCGATGCTGCTCAAGCTCTTCGGCCGTCGCGAAGAGGAGGACGCGCACTTCGCGACCAAGGCTGCCAACGTGCGTGACCTCGGAGTCCGGATCTCCGTGGTGACCCGGGTCTTCGGTGCCAGCCTCATGCTGGTGCCTGCGCTGGCGACCGCCCTCGTCTACGGCGTTGGTGGCCTTCTCGCCATCGACGGATCGCTGAGCGTCGGCACCCTCCTGGCCATCGCAACCCTGCTGCTGCGACTACTCGGTCCTCTTCAGGGGCTGTCCAACGTCCGCATCGACGTGATGACCGCGCTGGTGAGCTTCGAGCGGGTCTTCGAGGTCCTTGACCTTCCCTCCATGGTCCAGGAGAGGCCCGGCGCGGTGGCGCTGCCGCCCACGGCGTCCCGGATCGAGTTCGACCACGTTGCCTTCCACTACCCGCGGGCCGACGAGGTCTCCCTGGCCAGCCTCGAAGTGGTGGCCCGCAAGGAGTCCCGGGACACCGGCGAGGTGCTCAACGACGTGTCGTTCGTCGCGGAGCCTGGCGAGATGGTGGCGCTGGTCGGACCATCGGGCGCCGGCAAGACGACGATGACCCATCTGGTGGCTCGCCTTTACGACGTCACGGGAGGCACCGTCCGGGTCGGGGGTCAAGACGTCCGCGACGTGACCTTGCAGTCGCTCGAGGACGCCGTCGGTTATGTCACCCAGGACGCCCACATGTTCCATGACACCATCCGGGCGAACATGGTCTATGCACGTCCCCAAGCGACGGACGAGCAGATCTGGTCGGCCCTGACGGCAGCCCAGATCGGGACGTTGATCCGGGCACTGCCCGACGGACTGGACACGGTGGTCGGCGACCGCGGCTATCGGCTCTCCGGGGGCGAACGGCAGCGACTAGCGATCGCGCGGCTGCTGCTGAAGGCACCCTCCATCGTCGTTCTCGACGAGGCCACGGCCCACCTGGACTCCGAGTCCGAGTCGGCCGTGCAGCACGCGCTCGACCAGGCCCTGGAAGGACGGACCTCGCTGGTCATCGCGCACAGGCTGTCGACGATCCGCAGTGCTGACCGGATCCTGGTGGTCGACGACGGCAGGATCGTCCAGCAGGGCAGCCACGAGGCGCTCCTGGCCGAAGGCGGTCTGTACGCCGACCTCTATCGCACCCAGTTCGCACACCGCCCGGCGCCCACTGCCTCGTGACGGCGGGTAGTTTCGTCCCATGGATCTTGATCTGGAGAACCGCGTCTTCATCGTGACCGGTGGCACGGCCGGCCTCGGCCTGGCCACCGCCAAGGTTCTGGTCGAGGAGGGCGCCCGCGTCGTGGTCTCCTCACGCCGTCAGGCAGCGATCGACCTGGCCATCGATGAGCTGGGGGAGCAGTCGACGGGAGTAGTCGCCGACAATGCCGACCCCTCCGCGCCAGCAGCCCTGGTCGCCGCTGCACACTCGGCCTTCGGCAGGCTCGACGGAGCGCTCGTCTCGGTCGGTGGCCCCAAGGCCGGGTCCGTGCTCGAGGCCACCGACGAAGACTGGACCGCAGCGTTCCAGAGCGTCTTCCTGGGCGCCGTACGGCTCGGCCGCGAGCTGGCCGATGAGCTAGGCCCGGGTGGGGCGCTGGTCTACGTGCTCTCGACGTCCGTCCGATCTCCCCTGACCGGGCTGGCCATCTCCAACGGGCTGCGGCCGGGTCTTGCGATGTTCGCCAAGGACCTCGCCGACGCCGTGGGTCCGCGGGGGATCAGGGTGAACGGACTCATGCCCGCCCGCATCCATACCGCGAGGGTGGATGAGCTCGACGCGGCCACCGGGGACGCCGCGGCCGCAAAGGAGGCGGCGATCCGGACGATTCCGCTGCGCCGCGACGGCACCCCCGAGGAGTTCGGCGCGGTCGCCGCCTTCCTGCTCTCACCAGCGGCCTCCTTCGTCACGGGCACCATGATCCCCGTCGACGGCGGGATGCTCCGCACCCCCTGATCAAGCGTCGACTATTGACGTGCCCGCTGAACTGGCCTTGGCTTGGGTCGAAGTGCGCATACCCGCCGATCCCGGCCGGCCAGCCGCTGACAGTCGCTCAATCGGGAGAGTTCCTTGTCAAAGAAGTTCCTAGGATCGCGTCGCTGGCTGTGCCTCCTCACTGCGGGAGTCGTCACCACCGGCGTGATGGCCACGCTGCCGACGGCCACCGCTGCGGAGGGTCAGGGCCTGAGGAGGGTCGAGGCGAAGGTCGCGCCGGACCTGACGCCCGGGAACTACATCGTGTTGGTGAACGGTGCCAGCGCAACCGGCTACTCGGGCGGCACGAAGGGCCTGCCGGCGACCCGAAGCGCCGAAGGCCGGGCGTTCAACGGCCGTTCCGCCCGGGTCAAGGCCTACCAGCGCCATCTTGTCGAGCGCCACAAGGCCGTGGCCCGCGGGGTCGACGCCACGGTGAGGCGGCACTACACCATCGCTGCCAACGGCTTCGCGGCCCGACTCACCGCCCAGCAGGCGATCGAGCTGTCCAGGGACCGTCGCGTCCAGTCGGTGACCCCCGACACTGAGCGCGGCGTCGACACCTGGAACACCCCGACCTTCCTCGGACTTGCCGGGAAGAAGGGCGCCTGGAGGAGGTACGCCGGAAGCCGCGCGAAGGCGGGCGACGGCATCGTGATCGGTGACCTCGACACCGGCATCTGGCCCGAGTCCCGCTCGTTCCGTGGCGAGCCGCTGACCCGGAAGCAGACCGGCAAGTGGGACCTTGCCCGCTACGGGCAGACGGTGCGGATGGAGAAGCGCACCGGTGGTCTCTTCAAAGGCCGTTGCCAACTGTCGGCGGTCATCGACGGGGTCTCCGTCCCAGCCGAGAAGTGGGACGCCGGCGACTGCAACCAGAAGCTGATCGCAGCGCGCTACTACCCGGACGCGTTCGTCGCGAACGTGCCGCCGGAGGACCGGGCAGCGAGCGAGCAGATCTCCACCCGCGACGGAGACAGCCACGGGACCCACACCGCCAGCACGGCAGCGGGTAACGCCGGGATCGTCGGCTTCACCGAGGACGTCCGGTTCGGCAGGGTCTCGGGCATGGCCCCAGCCGCCAAGATCGCCGCCTACAAGGTCTGCTGGGAGGACAACGACCCCGACACCGGAGGCTGCTACAACTCCGCGATTCTCGCCGCCATCGACGACGCGGTCACCGACGGAGTCGACGTCATCAACTTCTCGATCTCAGGGGCAGAGGACACGGTCGTCGACCCGGTCGAGATCGCGTTCGAGGGCGCTGCGGAGGCGGGCATCTTCGTTGCCGCGTCAGCCGGCAACTCCGGTCCCGGAGCGTCGACGGTCGCCCACAACAGCCCCTGGGTGACCACCGTCGCTGCCTCCACGAGCCACAGCTACGAGAACACCGTGGTGCTCGGGAACGGAAAGAGGTTCCGTGGCGCATCGATCACCAAGCGCGCCGTACCGTCGACCCGGCTCGTCTACAGCGGTGACGTCGGAATTCCAGCCGGAGTCGACGCCAGCCTGTGCGGTCCTGACTCGTTAGACCCCGCCAAGGTCACTGGCAGGATCGTGCTCTGCGACCGGGGCAAGTACGCGCGTGTCGACAAGAGCGCCGAGGTCAAACGCGCCGGCGGGATCGCGATGGTCCTGGGCAACGTCACTCCCGGCAGCCTCGACGCGGACTTCCACGCCGTCCCGACGATCCACATCAGCGACTCGGCGTACCCCGTGGTCAAGGCCTACCTGGCCAGTGCCGGCGTCACGGCTGCTGCCAGGTTCGAGCTGGGTGACACCACGGGGAAGGCCTCAACGCCTGTACCGCAGATCGCCGGCTTCTCGTCTCGGGGGCCAGCGGGGGCAAACGACGGTGACCTGCTCAAGCCTGACATCGCAGCGCCGGGGGTGAGCATCCTCGCCGCCGTGTCGCCGGCAGCCGACGACGGGCGGAAGTTCGATCTCCTGTCCGGCACGTCCATGTCCGCACCGCACATCGCCGGGATCGCTGCCTTCATGTTGGGCGCCCATCCGCGATGGACGCCGATGCAGATCAAGTCGGCGATGATGACCACGGCCCGGAGCCTGAAGGACGAGGCCGGCGAGCGGCTCAGGGACCCCTTCGCCCAGGGCAGTGGAAACGTCCGGCCGAAGAAGGCCTTCAACCCGGGCCTCTTCGTCACCTCCGACGCCCTGCAGTGGAAGCGCTTCCTCCAAGGACAGGGCCTCAGCCTGGGGGTCTCGGTGCTGGACGCCTCGGACCTCAACGGCCCCTCGATCGCCGATGGCGCACTCGCCGGAGCGCGGACCTACAAGCGGACCTTCACCGCGACGATGAAGGGCAGGTGGAAGGTCACCGCCTGGGTGCGCGGCTTCCGCATCGACGTACGGAGGGCCGTTCGCTCCACGCGCGTGGGCGACCTGCTCCCGGTCGCGGTCAAGGCCACCCGGACCACCGCCCCCTACGGCCAGTACGCCACGGGCTACCTGAAGCTGACCGGCCCCACAACGGTACGGGTGCCGATCGCGCTGCGTCCGGTGGCTCTGGAGACGCCGGCCGTCGTCAGGGGGACCGGGGCAACCGGGTCGACCGCTGTGACGGTGAAGCCGGGCTTCACTGGTGAGCAGGGCATCACCACGACTGGCCTGGCCAAGGCGCTCTCCGTTGAGGACGCCGTGCCTCAAGGCGATTACCTCGGCTACTGCGTCGAGATCAGCGCAGGCACCTCGCTCGCGCGATTCGACCTTGACGCCGCACAGGACAACGCCGACCTGGACCTGTCTGTCTACCCGGCGGACGCAGGCTGCTCGCTGACCTCGGCTGAGCCGCTCGGAGTCTCCGCGACGGCGTCGGCCGACGAGTCGATCGACCTGGTCGACCCGGCTGCCGGCAACGTGGTGGTCTTTGTGGACGGCTACGAGGCGGCGCCGGGCGAGACGCTCATCCCGTTCCGGCTCGACTTCTACGACGTGGACGCCTCGGCCACCGCGGGAAGCCTCACGGTGACACCGAACCCGGTACCTCTGGTCGCGGGCCAGGCCACGTCGTTCGACATCAGCTGGACGGGTCTGGACGGCGGCAGCCGATACCTCGGGTGGCTTGACTACGACGGCACTGACCTGCGAACCGACCTGTACGTCGACGTGGCACCGATCGTCCCCTGACCTACAGCGCGAAAGCCCTCAGGACTCCTGGGCAGGGGCCTTCGGCAACTGCTCTGTCGCGTTCTTGCGAGCTGTCCGGCGCTCGTCGTACGCCAGGTAGCCGAAGCCGAAGATGGCCAGCAGCCCGAAGAACCACCACTGCAGACCGTAGAAGAAGTGTGGACCGCTGCCCAGGTCTGGCAGCTCGGCCCGGAGCAGCTCCTGGCGAGCCGGCGGAACCTCACTCTCCGCGTCGACGAAGCCACGCAGCAGCGGGTAGCCCAGCTTCTTGCCGATGACCTCGCTGGAGATGGAACGCACCGACTGCTGGTCCACCCTGGTCGAGCTCCCGGTGGCGTCGGCACGCACCCATCCCACGACGGTGACCACACCCTCCGGCGGGGTCGGTGCCGTTCCCAGCGCTCCACCGACGTTCTCGGTGCGCAGCCAGCCTCGGTCGACCAGTACGCCGCTTCCATCCGTCAGCAGGAGAGGAGTGACGATGTCGACCCCGGCGACGCCGTCGCGGGTCTGGTAGCGCACCACGATCGAGTCGTCGGCGCTGGTAGTGGCCGGTCATCGTCACCCGGCTCCACTCCTGGGGTCTGGTCACGCCCCGGTCGAGACTCATGACCCGGTCGACGGGCACCGGGCGCATGGCGAGGTTCGCCCGGGCATGCGTGTTCCTGTCCTCCCGGTCCTGGAGTCGGCTGAACTGCCACTCGCCGAGCCACAGACTGCCGTAGGCGAGCACCGCCACGGCCGCCAGGAAGAGCAGCCAGCGCCGAGTGAAGAGGAAGCCCATGGTCGACAACGCTAGACGGCGACCTGCGCCGCACCGAAACGTGGGTCCACTCCGTAGACTGGCCCGATGAGCGGACTGGTGGACGGCTTCGGCCGCGTAGCGACGGACCTTCGAGTGTCCCTCACGGACCGCTGCAACCTGCGTTGCTCGTACTGCATGCCGGCCGAGGGACTCGAGTGGTTGCCCGACGACACCATGCTCACCGATGACGAGGTCGTCCGGCTCATCGACGTGGCGGTCCGCCGGCTCGGCGTCAGGGAGGTCCGCTTCACCGGTGGTGAGCCGCTGGTCCGCCGCGGCCTGGTCGACATCGTCCGGCGTACGGCTGCTGTGGATCCTCGACCCGAGATCTCCCTGACCACCAACGGACTGGGCTTGAACCGGACCGCCTCGGCGCTGGTCGCGGCCGGACTCGACCGGGTCAACGTCAGCCTCGACACGGTTCGTGCCGAGACCTTCCAGGAGATCACCCGCCGCGGCAGGCTGGATGACGTCCTTGAGGGCCTGGTAGCCGCGGCGGACGCCGGCCTGACCCCGGTCAAGGTCAATGCCGTCCTGCTCCGCGGGGTCAACGACGACCAGGCCGCTGAGCTGCTGCGCTGGTGCATCGACCGTGGCTATGAGCTTCGCTTCATCGAGCAGATGCCGCTCGACGCCCAGCACGGCTGGAGGCGCGACACGATGGTGACGGCGGACGAGACGTTCGAACGGCTACGCCGGGAGTTCGTACTGGAGCCTGCCGAGGAGCCGCGCGGGAGCGCGCCAGCCGAGCTCTTCACGGTCGACGGAGGTCCGGCCACGGTGGGCGTCATCGCCTCCATCACCCGACCGTTCTGCGGCGACTGCGACAGGGTGCGCCTCACCGCCGACGGACAGGTTCGTAACTGTCTGTTCGCGCGCGAGGAGTCCGACCTACGCACCGCACTTCGGTCCGGTGCGAGCGACGAGGAGCTGGCCGAGCGGTGGCGCGTGGCCATGGCCGGCAAGCGGGCGGGGCACGGGATCGACGACGTGTCGTTCCTGCAGCCTTCCCGGCCGATGTCAGCCATCGGCGGCTGACGCCGCCTCGACCCCTTTGAGGAACCCGCGCGCCGAGAGGAAGTCAGAGAGCGACTCCTTGTGGTCGTCGCAGGCCAGCCACGTCTTGCGACGGTCGGCGGTGTGCAGCTTCGGGTTGTTCCACTTCAGAGCCCACTTGGCCTGGGCTTGGCAGCCGCGCGCCGAACAGGTCGGCGACTGGTCCACGAAACCTCCCTGGAAGTAGAGGTGCCGGACGACCACGGGGGGAGTCGTCCGGCACCTGAGGCACTCGACTCAGACGGGGGATGCTGAGCCGAGTACCGGACGTGATTCTTGCACGGTGAACAACGTTTTCCAACCACTCCGCAAGGCCGGATTAGAGCGGGGCTTCCCGGCCCCCCGGTGGCTCGTCAAGCCTGCCCCCAAGGGCACTCCTGCCCGTATTGCCATCGAACGGGTCCGGTCCACCCGGATCGGGCGATACCCCGGCATTTGCCATGACGACGGCGATATACGGCAGCACCAGGGAGCCCGCAATGAAGACCCAGGCAACCCAATGCGGCACCGGGGACAGGTACAACAGCACCGCGGCAATGAAGCACACCGTGCGAATCCCCATGGTGATCATGTAGCGCTTCTCGCGGGCCCACACGTCGTCACTATGAGAACGCGAAGCGGTGGTGATCCGAACCGGCTCGGGCTTGCCATGGGGCATGTCTCCACGGTACGCCGACCACCCAGCCAACAGGCCTCTGGGCAGCGCCTAAGGTGAGAGCCCGAACGCTTCGCAGGAGGATGCACATGTCGAACCGCACCTACCGTGTCACCGAGATCGTCGGAACCTCACCCGAGGGCATCGACCAGGCCGTCAAGAACGGGATCTCCCGAGCCGCCACGACCTTGCGACACATCGACTGGTTCGAGGTCACCCAGGTCCGAGGGCAGGTCAAGGACGGCGCCGTAGAGCACTTCCAGGTGGGCATCAAGGTGGGCTTCAGGCTCGAGGACGAGTGACGGGCGTCTCGTCCACCACCGACGATTCGGAGTACCCATCGGTAGCCGCTAGCGTCCTTCACGTCGTATCACTGAAGGGACGCGGATGAGCAGATCGGTTCTCGTCACCGGAGGCAACCGTGGCATCGGCCTTGCCATCGCCAGGGCCTTCGAAGCCGCGGGCGACAAGGTGGCCATCACCTACCGCAGCGGCGAGCCGCCCGAGGGCTTCCTCGCCGTGCGGTGCGACGTCACCGACCAGGCCCAGGTCGACGCCGCGTTCGAGCAGGTCGAGGCGGGCCAAGGTCCCGTCGAGGTTCTGGTGGCGAATGCCGGCATCACCAAGGACACCCTCATCCTCCGGATGAGTGACGACGAGTGGTCGTCGGTCATCGACACCAACCTCACCGGCTCCTTCCGGGTCGCCAAACGCGCGGCCAAGGGGATGCTCCGGCTCAAGCGTGGGCGGATCGTGCTCATCTCCTCAGTGGTGGGCCTGCTCGGCTCGGCGGGACAGGTCAACTACGCAGCCTCCAAGGCGGGTCTCGTCGGTATGGCGCGCTCGCTCGCCCGTGAGCTGGGCAGCCGCGGGATCACCACCAACGTGGTCGCTCCGGGCTTCATCGAGACCGACATGACCGATGAGCTCCCGGACGACCTGCGGGCCAAGTACACCCAGCAGATCCCGTTGGGCAGGATGGCCACGGCCGACGAGGTCGCCGCTTCCGTCGTCTTCCTCGCCTCCGAGGGCGCGGCGTACATCACCGGGGCCGTCATTCCGGTCGACGGCGGCCTGGGCATGGGTCACTGAACAGAGAAGGACACAGCATGGGCATTCTCGAAGGCAAACGAATCCTCGTCGCAGGCGTCACCATGGACTCCTCCATCGGCTTCGCCACCGCGCGCGTCGCCCAGGAGGAAGGTGCAACGGTCCTGGTCTCCAACTTCGGCCGGGCACTCGGAATCACCAAGCGCATCGTGGCCCGGCTCCCGAAGGAGGCGCCGGTCATCGAGCTCGACGTCACCGACCAGGAACATCTCGACCGGCTGCCCGACCTGGTCCGCGAGCACGTGGACGGCCTGGACGGCGTGGTTCACTCGATCGCCTACGGCAACCCGGAGACCGTCCTGGGCGGGGACTTCCTCAACGGCCCTTGGCCGGACGTGGCCCAGGCGGTCCAGGTCTCGGCGTACTCGCTGGCCTCGCTGGCCAAGGCGACGCTGCCCCTGATGAGCGGCGGAGGCTCCCTGGTCGGCCTGACGTTCGACGCCACGGTCGCGTGGCCGTCGTACGACTGGATGGGTGTTGCCAAGGCCGGTCTCGAGTCCACTTCGCGCTACCTCGCCCGTGACCTCGGGAAGCAGGGCGTACGGGTGAACCTGGTCGCCGCAGGTCCGTTGAAGACCTTGGCAGCCAAGGCCATTCCCGGGTTCGAGGAGCTTGAGGCGAGCTGGGGGAGCAGAGCGCCCCTTGGTTGGGACGAGTCGGACCACACTCCCACGGCGAAGGCTGTCGTCGCGCTGCTGTCGGACTTCTTCCCCGCCACGACCGGCGAGATCGTGCATGTCGACGGCGGCTTCCACGCGATGGGTCTATGACGGGCCTGTAGCGTTCCGCGGGTGACGTCCGCCCTCGTCGAGCTCCGTATTCTCGAAGGTCCCAACCTCTACTTTCCGCGTGCCGCGGTGAAGCTGACGCTTGAGGTCTCCGGCCTCGTGGACGTACCCGCTGAACATGCTCTGCGGCTGGCCGGGCGGATCGGGCTGACCCGCTCTCGCCCGGGCACGCCGGGCTCAGGCTTCCGCCAGCGCTTTGCGATCCGGGCCGTCGAGCGGCTGGTGCGGCAGGTCGCCGAGGAAGCCGGCACCACCCGCCTGGCGGTCCGAGTCCGCCCGACCAACGATGTCCACCAGATCGTGGTCGCCTTTCCCTGGAGGCACCGGGGGCGTGCAGAGGCTCTGGGTCGCGCGGTTGCCGGCGTACTCGACGCTGTGACCACCGACGACCTCGACGCGCTGGTCGCGTCCGCCGCGCAGCAGGTCAGGGCGGCGGATCCCGGACCGGGCCCCGGCACGCTTCGACCCAAGGTGCCCTTGGTGGCGGTGACCGGCACGAACGGCAAGACGACCACCTCGCGGATGGTCGCCCACATCGCCCGGACCCACGGGCTTCATGTCGGCTGGTCCAGCACCGACGGGATCTACGTCGACGGCGTACTCGTCGAGGCGGGTGACTACTCCGGCCCGTCCGGTGCCGGACGGGTGCTGGCACATCCCGAGGTGCAGCTCGCGGTGACCGAGACCGCCCGGGGCGGGATCCTGCTCAAGGGCATCGGGGTGGCCTGGAACGACGTCTCGGTGGTCACCAACGTCAGCGCCGACCATCTCGGCCTGCACGGCATCGACACGGTGGACCAGCTCGCGGAGGTGAAAGGGGTCGTGCCGCAGATCACCAAGCCCTCCGGGTGGGCTGTTCTCAATGCCGACGACCCTCGCGTCCATGCGATGCGGCACCGGACCAAGGCGAGCACGTGGGCCTTCTCCCGCGATGCCGACTCCCCGAACCTCCGAGCCGTCCTGAGCGAGGGTGGGCGTGCGACGACGGTGATCGACGGCTACTTGGCGGTGCTGCACCCCGGTGGCGACCCGGACCCGCTCCTGGAGGTGGCCGACATCCCGATGACCCTCGCCGGGCTGTCCCGCTTCAACGTGGAGAACGCCCTGGCTGCCGCCTCCGCGGCCCTCGCGGTCGGCCTACCCCGAGGCGCCGTGGTCGAGGGCCTGCGCACCTTCCGGCCGGATCCCACCCACAACCCCGGACGGATGAACTTCTTCTCGCTCGACGACGTCAGCGTCGTGATGGATCTGGCCCACAACGAGGCCGGTATGGAGGCCCTGCTCGAGATCATGAACGGCGTACGGCGGCCCGGAGCACGCATCCTGCTCGGCCTCGCAGCAGTCGGTGACCGCACCGACGACCTCGTCCAGAGCCTGGCCGAGATGGCTGCCCGCGACGCCGACGTGGTGGTCATCGCGCACAAGGACCGGTATCTGCGTGGCCGCACCACGATCGAGATCGCGAACCTGCTCCGCACCGGGGCTGCCCGCGTCGGCGTACCTCACCTGGCGTCGTACCCGAGCGAGGTTGACGCCCTCTCCGCCCTCGTCGCCCAGGCCGAACCAGGCGACGTCGTCGGCCTGATGTGTCACGACGACCGCCAAGGCTGCTACGACTGGATCGCTGATCACCGCGGCACCGTAGATGACCCGGAGACGCTCCGGGACAAGGTTCGGGTGGCGGGTGGGGGATGAATCCCACGGTCCCGTGGGAAACCTCCACTTCCCTCATGTCACGACGGTGGGGAAGTGGATGAATCACACGGGACCGTGGGATTCATCCACCCACCTCACACCTCGGTGAAGTCTGACTCAACGAGCCCGGACCCGGCTTGCGCCTGACGGGACCAGCTCTCCAGCTCCTGTACGACGGCAGCGTGCTTGTCGACGCAGACGACGACCAGATCGCCCTTGTTGGCGCGTGACAACGCGTGTCGCACGGCCTTGGTCTCGTCGCGGACAATCTCTACCTGGCGACACCTCGTCCCGTCCGCCATGCCCTGCTTGACGCCGTGGGCCACCAGCCGAGCAGTCTCGTTGGCTTTGCGGCCCCGCAACGCCACGTCCTCGCGTACGACGATGACGTCGAAGTGGCGCGAGGCGATCAACCCGAGCTCGACCATGTCCTCGTCACGGCGGTCGCCTGCCGTGGCGATGATGCCGATCCGGGACGGGCGGGCGAGGTCGGAGGCGTTCTCGAGGCTCTCGCCGTACCTGTCCACGAAGTCGCCGAGCATGAGCATCCCCGGCGCGTTGTGACAGTAGTCAACGATGACGTGGACGCCGTTGACGTCGATCTCGTTGAGCCGTCCGGGGGAGAGGTAGTAGTTGGTGGAGAAGGAACGCAGCCCTCTGCGGATGTCGTGCAGCGGAGCCCCCGCCGCGAAGGCGGCCGCGGTGGCGGCCAGGGTGTTCTGCACGTTCATCCGCGCCCGACCTGCGAACGTGGCGGGGAGCAGATGGGTGAAGGCGATCTGCATCGAACGGGGTCCGTGTCGAACCACCACCTGCTCTCCTCGTTCGCTCGGCTCCAGGACGACGGCCTTCCCGCCACGCCGACAGTGGCCGTCGATCATGTCGCGGACCTCGGAGCCGGGCTCGGCCATGGAGAACCAGACGACTTCGCCGGAGCACCGGCGGCGCATCTCACGAACGAGCGGGTCGTCGGCGTTGAGTACGGCGTGCCCGTCGCGCGGCACCGCCTCGACCAGAACCGCCTTGACGTCGGCCAACTGCTCGACGGTGTCGATCCCGCGCAGCCCCAGGTGGTCCGGCTGGACGTTGATCACGACCGCGACATCGTTGCGTTCGTATCCGAGGCCCTCGCGCAGGATGCCTCCACGGGCCACCTCGAAGACGGCCATGTCGACCCGCGGATTCTGCAGCACCATCCGCGCCGAACGTGGCCCGGACGCGTCGGCCTTGATCACCAGCCGCTGGTCGATGACCACGCCGTCGGTGCTGGTCATGCCGACCTTGCGTCCCATCCCCTTGAAGATGTGGCTGATCATCCGAGCCGTGGTCGTCTTGCCGTTGGTACCGGTGACCGCCACGATCGGGATCCGTGCCTGGGCCCCCGGCGGGAAGAGCATGTCCACCACTGGCTTGGAGATGAACTGCGGATCGCCGATGGTCGGGTGAGTGTGCATCCTGAAGCCCGGCGCCGCATTGACCTCGCAGATGGCGCCGCCGGTCTCACGCACCGGCTCGGTGATGTCGGGGCAGATGAAGTCGATGCCCGCGATGTCGAGCCCGACGACCCGCGCCGCCTCCTCCGCGATCTCCACGTTCTCCGGGTGCGCCTCGAAGGTCCGGTCGATGGAGATACCACCGGTGGACATGTTGCCGGTCAGGGTGAGCTTGACCAGCTCGCCAGCCGGCGGCACGTCGGCCATCTCGTAGCCCTGCTCCTTGACCAGGCTGATCGCGGCTTCGTCGATCTTGATCCTGGTCAGGACCTTCTCGTGTCCGACGCCGCGACGCGGGTCCGCGTTGGTCAGGTCGACCAGCTGTTCCAGGGTGCTGTGACCGTCGCCGACGACATGTGCCGGCACTCGTTCGGCCACAGCCGCGAGCTTTCCGTCGATGATCAGGCAGCGGTAGTCCCGGCCGGTGATGTACGACTCGACGATGACGACGCCGCGCCGCGACTGGGCCTGGGCGACTGGGACGGCCTCGCGGACCTCGTCGGCGTTCTGCAGGTCGAGGCAGACGCCACGGCCGTGGTTGCCGTCCAGGGGCTTGACCACGACCGGGTACCCGATCCTGGCCGCGACTGAGACCGCCTGGTCGGCGGTACGGATCGACTCCTGCTTCGGCACGGGCAGCCCCGCGGCTCCCAGCAACCGGGTCGTCAGGTCCTTGTCTGAGGCCACGTCGACGGCGATCGCGCTCGTCGCGGAGGTCATCGTGGCCCGGATCCGCTTCTGGTGCACCCCCTGGCCGAGCTGGACCAGGGAGTGCTGGTTGAGCCGGATCCAGGGGATGTCCCGGCTGACCGCCTCGTCGATGATCGCCTGCGTGGACGGTCCGAAGGCCGTGCGTTCGGCGCGGAGGATGAAGGACTCCAGCTCGGCGTCGAAGTCGAAATCCTGGTCGGCCTCGACCAGGTGGTTCACCAGGCGTACGGCGAGCTGCGAGGCAGCCAGCCCCACCCTTTCGTCGACGTACCCGTAGATGACGTTGTAGCGCCCCCGCTCACCCTTGACCATGCGGGTCTTGCCCCGCCGGATGTCATGGCCGACGACCTGCTGCAGGGCCAGCGCCACGTGCTCGGCGACGTGCCCGAGCCAGGTGCCCTCGTTGAGCCGCTCCACGAAACCTCCCTTGCGTCCGCGGGAACAGGAGTGCTCCCGCAGGCCAGGCAGGAGAGTGAGCAGCGACTCGGTGAACCCGGTCAGGGTATTGCTGGGGAAGTCCTCCAGGGAGCCCAGATCGACCACGAGGTGGATCGACTTGTCGTACGACCACACGTTGGGCCCGCGGTAGACCCGTGTCTCGACGATGGCCAGGTCCGGTGACGGACGGCTCGCCGGTCGAGGCTGGTCGTTCATAGGTGGCTACCTCCGGTGTCGGGAGACGTACGTCGGCTCCTTCGTCTGCGCAGCACGGACGGCGAGACGTCCCCAGCCGCGATGTCACGAGCCAACCGGCTCAGGTCGCGTCCCGCAACCGCCAGGTCCGTGGCCTCCTCCAGCGAGGTCCGGCTGCCGGTGTCCACCAGCGTTCGGGAGGTGAGGTCGAAGACCGCCCCGGCCGGGAGGACATGCAGGGTCACACCGCTGGCGAGCAGCGGGCTCGACCCCTTCGCCTCGTAGGCGTTGCTGACCATCGTGCGGCCGTCGACGACGGTAACCGCCCCACGGCCGGCAACCTCGAGCAGCGCCCGGTCGCCCTGGTGGGTGACCACCATCGCGGTGTCCTCGTCGACTCCTATCCCGAGCAGGCTCGGGCTCTGGGCGATGATGCTGAGCAGCCGTCCGTAGCGGTTGCGTTGAGCGAAGTGCTGGTCCACCACGCACTCCGACAGCAGCCCGAGGCCGGCCGCCACCTGCGTCATCCGCTGCTTGGGGGTCGACCCGCCCGGCCCGAACGCGACCATGTGCGACGACTGGATGCTGGCCCCGGCACTGGTCCCCGCGACCACAGCGCCACGACGATGCGCGCGCTTGATGGCCTCGCCGAAGGCCGTCCCGTTCACCACAGCGGACAGCTTGAGCTGGTTCCCCCCGGTCATGAAGATTCCGGTCACCCCGTCGAGCAGGGCAACCATCGCCTCGTCGTCGGCCTCTTCGCGGGTGTTCGGCCTGGCCGCGACCACCTGACGCGCACCGAGCCTGGTGAACGCCGCGGCGTACACCTCGATGATCTCCGGACCGAGCGAGGAGGCTGTCGGGACGACCGCGATCCTGGCCTCCGGGCCACCCGCCAGGTCGACGAACCGGCTCAGGACGGTGCGCTTGCCGAGCTTGTCCTCGGCACCTCCGATCACCATCAGTGCGCCGCGCTGTCCGGCTTCCCCAGTTGGCATGACAGGCAGCCTACGGGCTGGCACAGTGGGCGCGTGACCACCCGGCGGCTCATCGTGATGCGCCACGCCAAGGCCGAGCCCTTTGCGTCGTCGGACCGCGCACGGGAGCTCACCGCCCGT
The DNA here is from genome assembly GCA_963769585.1 of uncultured Actinomycetota bacterium. GTDB lineage: Bacteria > Actinomycetota > Actinomycetes > Propionibacteriales > Nocardioidaceae > SSC3. The sequence continues at coordinate 1,413,592 of CAVYMJ010000006.1, read as the reverse complement.
GGCCGCGCGGACGCGAGCGACGCCGGCGACTACCTGGCTGCCGCCTCTCTCGTCCCCGACTACGCCCTGGTCTCAACCGCCGCGCGGACCCGTGCCACCTGGTCCGAGGTAGCCGCGTCGTCAGGCTCCGAAGCCGAAGTCGTCTTCGACGAGGTCCTGTACGACGGTGTCGTCGACGGTGTCCTCGAGGCCATCCACGCGGTACCGGACGATGCTCTGACGGTGATCGTCATCGGCCACAACCCGACGGCGGAGTACCTTGCCCACGTGCTCGACGACGGGAATGGCGAACCGACCGCGGTCACGCAGATGCTCGCCGGCTACCCGACCTCGGCGCTGACCGTTCTGGAGGTCGATGTGCCCTGGTCCGAGGTCAACGAGGGCGTCGGCCGGGTCCGGCACTTCCACGTCGGCCGCGGCGGCTGAGAACGGCTTGCAGCCCGCTCAGACGGGTGGTGCCGGAGTGGTGATGCCCACCTCTGCGTCGGCTGCCTCGACTTCTTCGCGGGTGATACCCAGGAGGTAGATGATCGAGTCGAGGTAGGGCACGTTGACCGCGGTGTGTGCGGCCTGCTGGACGACCGGCTTGGCGTTGAACGCGATCCCAAGACCTGCCGCGGAGAGCATGTCGAGGTCGTTGGCGCCGTCGCCGATCGCGATCGTGGCGGCCTGGGGGACGCCGGCCTCCTCGGCGAAACGCAGCAGGGCGGCAGCCTTTCCCGCCCGGTCGACCACGTCTCCCACGATGTTGCCGGTCAGCCTCCCGTCGATGATCTCAAGCTCGTTGGCTGCGGCGAAGTGGATTCCGAGCTCGGCGGCGAGTCGGTCGGTGATCTGGCTGAACCCACCCGAGACGATCGCGAACCGGTACCCGAGCCTGCGCAGGGTCCGGACCATGGTGCGAGCACCGGGGGAGAGGACCAGGCTGTCGTAGACCTTGTCCAGCGCAGAGGCATCCAGGCCACGCAAGAGGGAGACCCGCGACCGCAGGGACGCCTCGAAGTCCAGCTCGCCACGCATAGCGGCCTGGGTGACCCGGGCCACCTCGTCGAGGCAGCCGGCGTGCGCCGCGAGCATCTCGATGACTTCGCCTTGGATGAGGGTCGAGTCGACGTCCATCACGATGAGGCGCACGCCGTGGCGAAGCAGGTTGGCCGACTGTACGGCGATGTCGACCTCTTGCCTGGCAGCCTCGGCCGCGAGGGTCGCCCTGAGCCGGTCCGGGTCGACGCCGGAGACATGCAGGTCGATTGCGGTGACGGGGTAGCGCGCCATCCGCTCGATCCGGTCGATGTTCCCGCCGAGGTCTGCGATCCGGCCGGCGACGGCCGAGACCGCTCGAGCCTTGAGTGGGATGCCGAGCACGGTGACGTGGCTGCGGCCGGCACCACGGCTCTCGTTGTCACCCTTGCCCTTGTCGACGCTGACCGCCATGCCGAGGTCGGTGCCGAGGAGCTCGACCGCATCTCTGAGCGACTTCCAGTCTCGCGGCGCCGTCACCAGGACGGCCAGGACCAGGCGTCCGCGCACCACGATCTGCTCGATGTCGATGACCTCGACGGCGTAGGCCGCCAGGGCGGTGAACATCGAGGACGTCACACCGGGCTTGTCCTCGCCGGTGAGGGTGATGAGCAGAGTCTTCGGGACGTCGGTTTCCATGACGCCCTGAGGCTATCGCTCGCGCCAGAACGTGCAGGCGGCCACGAGCGCGCGTCTCGCAGCGTGGTCGAGCGGACGCAGTGCCTCGCGACGGCGCCCCGCCTCGACGGCAGAGATCGCACCCCCGTCGTCGGCCAGGGCGAGGTCGACGATCACCCGACAGCGAGACGCCAGCCCCAGCATGCGGCTCGCCCGCTCCGGCGTACCTGGCGGGAGGTCCAGGTCGTGCGGCTTACGCAGGGCCATCAGCTCATCGGCGACCTCAGGCCGCCACCGGGCCACATCGAGCTCGGCGAGGTCCTCAGCCGCGCGGAGCACGGTCTGGCGGAGCAGGGTGTCAGCCTCCGAGGGATCCGGCACCTGGCGTAGTGAGACGGCCGGCAGGCACTGCCAGACGACGCCAGCACCTGCGCGCACCGGAACGAGGCCGAGGTCGACCCCGTCGAGGATCACGCCCTCCTGGTGATCGATGGCCAAGGCGTTGAACGCCGGTGGACCGGCGAGGCCGAGAGGGTCGCCGGCAACGGGAAGCGCCACGCCTGCAGCGGTAGCTCCAAGCGACCTGAGCCCGCCCAGTGCCAGGATCAGTGGCGAGGCGCCGCTGGGTAGCCCTGCGACGTCATGAGCGGCGTCCTCACCCACGATCGCGTCACGTGTCGCGTCCAGGCTCGCCTCGCCCGCGCACCAGGCGGTGAACCACAATGCGAAGCGTGCGGAGTCCGGGAGGCTGCTCACGACCGGAGCATAAGTGCCGGGTAGGTTGTCCCTCTCGGAGGGAGCCGAGAACCCGCGGGTAGGAAGGGAGCCATGGAGGCCGTTCTCGAACTGGCTGGTGTGAGCGTCCGTCGCGGAGAGGCCACCCTGCTCGACGACGTCGACTGGACGGTCGAAGAGGACGAACGCTGGGTGGTCCTTGGACCCAACGGGGCGGGGAAGACGACGCTCATGCAGATCATCTCCGCACAGATTCACCCGACCACCGGCGTGGCCGGAATTCTCGGCGAGGTGCTGGGGACTGTCGACGTCTTCGAGCTGCGACCTCGGATCGGGCTGGCGAGTGCATCCCTCGCCGAGCGCATCCCTCGAGGTGAGCTGGTCCACGACGTCGTCGTCTCGGCGTCCTACGGCATCCTCGGGCGCTGGCGCGAGCAGTACGACGACCTGGACCACGAGCGCGCGGCGGACCTGCTGGTCGAGCTGGGGGCGGGCCGGCTCAGGGACCGCACGTTCGGCACCCTCAGCGAGGGTGAGCGCAAGCGCGTCCAGATCGCGCGGTCCCTCATGACCGACCCGGAGCTGTTGATCCTCGACGAGCCGGCCGCGGGCCTGGATCTGGGCGGCCGGGAGGATCTGGTGTCGACGCTCTCGGTGCTGGCCATGGACGAGGCCTCGCCCACCACCATCCTGGTCTCCCACCACGTGGAGGAGATCCCGCCGGGGTTCACCCATGCCATGTTGCTGCGCGACGGCAGGGTCGTTGCCCAAGGTCCGCTGGAGTACGTGATGACGGAGGAGGTCGTCTCCGCCACGTTCGGGATGCCACTGGTGCTCAGCCACGAGGACGGCAGGTGGGCGGCCCGCCGCCGTACCCACCGCGCTGTGGTTTGACGGCACACTAGAGTCGGAGTCATGGACTGGTTCACCGACCACGCTTGGCAGGTCTGGCTGGGCATCGCCATGGTGCTCGGCGTAGCCGAGATGTTCAGCCTCGACCTGGTGCTGCTCATGCTCGCCTCCGGGGCAATCGTCGGCATGGTGCTCGGCCTCGCCGGCATCCCGGTCGTGATCCAAGGACTGGGCGCTCTCGCCGCCGCCGTGGCGATGCTGACCTTCGTACGGCCCACGTGGGTCAAACGCCTGCACAGCGGCCCGGAGCTCAAGCAGGGCCACCTCGCGTTGATCGGCAAGGCGGGGTTCGCCGTCGAGGAGGTCTCCGTCCGCGGAGGTCTGGTCAAGGTTCGAGGTGAGGTCTGGACCGCCCGCCCGTACGACGAGCATGAGGTCATTCCGAACGGCGCGAAGGTCGAGATCTTCGAGATCAAGGGAGCGACCGCGTACGTCGCTCGCGTGCCGGAGCTCGACAGCTGACCCGAGGTCCACCAGGACCGGGTCGACCAACTAAGGAGAGAGGGGGCCACCATGGGAACCGCAGTAGGTGTGTTGCTGCTTCTTCTGTTGCTGCTCGTCATCGTGGGACTCGGGAAGACGGTACGGATCGTTCCGCAGGCTCGGGCAGGCATCGTGGAGCGTTTCGGGAAGTACAAGACAACGCTGCCAGCGGGGCTGAACATCGTGGTGCCGTTCGTCGACCGGGTGCGTTACATGATCGACCTGCGCGAGCAGGTGGTCTCCTTCCCGCCGCAGCCGGTGATCACCGAGGACAACCTGGTGGTCTCCATCGACACCGTCATCTACTTCCAGGTGACCAACGCCGTCGACGCGACCTACGAGATCGCGAACTACATCCAGGCCATCGAGCAGCTCACGATGACCACGCTGCGCAACATCATCGGCGGGATGACGTTGGAGCAGACCCTGACCAGCCGCGAGGAGATCAACGCCGGGCTGCGTACCGTCCTGGACGAGGCGACCGGTAAGTGGGGCATCCGGGTGAACCGCGTCGAGATCAAGGGCATCGACCCGCCGCCGTCGATCAAGGACGCGATGGAGAAGCAGATGCGCGCCGACCGCGACAAGCGCGCGGTCATCCTCACCGCAGAGGGGCAGCGCCAGTCGTCGATTCTCACCGCGGAGGGCAACAAGCAGTCTGCCATCCTGAACGCCGAAGGTGAGCGGGAGGCGGCCATCCTTCGGGCCGAGGCGGACCGCCAGTCGCGGATCCTGCGCGCCCAGGGTGAAGGACAGGCCATCACCACCGTTTTCCAGGCGATCCACGACGGTAATCCCGACCAGTCGCTGCTTGCCTACCAGTACCTTCAGATGCTTCCCAAGATCGCCGAGGGCGACGCCAACAAGGTCTGGATCGTGCCCTCCGAGATCGGCAAGGCGCTGGAGGGGCTCGGCTCCTCGATCGGGAAGATCCCAGGGATCCCGCAGGACTCCGGCGGGCCGAACAAGCGCGTCGACCTGGATGAGCTCCCCATGCCCGCACCGGACGACGCGAGGCTCGAAGCGACGCATGAGGCGGTGGCCAAGGCGATCGCAGAGGCTTCTTCGACCGCGATCGCAGCGCCCGACGACGTACTCGGCCAAGCCCTCCAGGAGCCTCCGACGACGTGACCGTGTGGGAGATGGTCGCCGTGTTCCTCGCGGGTACGGCGGCCGGGACGATCAACACCGTGGTGGGGTCGGGAACGCTGATCACGTTCCCGACCCTCATCGCGATGGGGGTGCCCCCGGTCACGGCGAACGTCTCCAACAACATCGGGCTCGTTCCGGGTGCGCTGAGCGGCGCGTACGGATACCGGCGGGAGCTGGTGGGGCAGCGGCCCCGCCTGCTACGGCTGGGACCGGCCTCGCTCCTGGGCGGCCTGGTCGGCGCGCTCCTCCTGCTCGCCCTCCCCAGTGCCGCGTTCGACGCCATCGTCCCCGTGCTGATCCTGATCGGGGTGCTGCTGGTCATCTTCCAGCCGTGGATCAGCCGGCGGGTGGTCCAGCGTGCCGAGCAGCGCGGTGGGATGCCCGAGCATGGTGCCCTGTGGGTGACCGGGCTCGTCTTCGCCGCAGGGATCTACGGCGGCTACTTCGGAGCCGCCCAAGGCGTCCTGCTGATGGCCATCCTGGGGGTGGGGCTTCAGGAGACGATGCAGCGCAACAATGCCACCAAGAACGTCCTGGCCGCCTTGGTGAACGGCATCGCAGCCGTCATCTTCATCGCTGTTGCTGACGTCGACTGGGGGGTGGTGGCGTTGATCGCGGTCGGTTCCGCCATCGGTGGTCAGCTCGGTGCCACCTTCGGGAGGCGCCTGTCTGCGAAGCTGCTGCGGGTGGTGATCGTATTGGTGGGCAGTGCGGCTCTGGGGAGCTTCCTGCTGCGATGACCGCCGGCGGAACCGTCAGCCGGGTTGGACGTACGCCTGGAGCCAGCGGTCGATCTCGGTGAAGACCACCTTGCGGACCGGCTCGGCGGACATGGTCAGGTCGTGCAGGCCGCCCTCGATGCGGACCATGGTGAGGTGCCGCCCGAGCTTGGGAGCCCACCGCCACATCTGCTCGACGTCCAGGACGATGTCGGTGCTCGCCACCGTCTCGTCCCACTCGTGGGGGTGGCCGCTGGCGCCGGAGGTAAGCATCAGGATCGGTGCCCGGACATCCACCCCGCGGTGCAGCCTGGCATGGCCCCGCCGGATAGCGCGCAGCCAGCCGGCGTACACCGGGAAGGACTCGATGGGCTTCCAGTCCAGGTTGAAGTCCCACTCTCCGTTGAAGTCCCGGTGCAGGCTCTTGGCGTAGAGGCCAGAGACCGTGCGTGGAATCGCCTGGTAGGGCCGACGCGCGCCGACCTGGTCGATCGCCTTGGTCCCCGCGGTCCGGAGGAGCAGGCTGCCATGCAGGTCGAGCCAGGGGGAGTTCAGCAACAGCCCGATCACGGTCGGCTGCCGCTCGTGCAGCCACAACGGCGTCACCAGCCCTCCGGTGGAGTGGGCGGTCACGATGACCTGGTCGTGGCCGTCTCGCTCGGTGATGCGTCGGTAGGCCTCGTCCAGCTCGGCGAAGTAGGCGGTTACGTCCAGGACGAAGTTGGGCGTCTGGTGGGGGCGCAGCGAGCGTCCGTACTTTCGCAGGTCGAGGGCGTAGAAGTCGTAGCCGCGGTCGGTCCAGTAGTCCGCCGCCGGTGTCTGGAAGAAGTAGTCGGCAAAGCCGTGCACATGCAGCACCGCCCTGCCCGCGGACTTGCGCCTGGTGCGGCGCGAGACAAGCGTGGCGACGACGGGGCCCTCGTCGTCGGGGGCCAGGTCGATGGTCTCGGCGTAGTACGGCGCACCGAGTACGTCTACCTTCCGCTCACGGGTCATGTGTCGGATTGTAGGTTCGCGGACATGACCGCTCTCCCTCGCATCGTCGGTGTCTTCCTGGTGGACCCTCGAGGCTGGCTCCTGCTGCAGGAGCGCGACGAGCACGCCCCCATCGCGCCCAACCAGTGGGGCATCGTCGGGGGACACGTCGACGAGGGCGAAGAGTGGCTCCACGCACGTGACCGTGAGGTGCTCGAGGAGACCGGCCTGAAGCTGCCAACCGGGACTCTCCAGCTCTGGTACGACGGCGTCGTGTCGCACCAGGAACTCCGAACCAGCCACGAGTGGAAGGTGTGGGTCGGTCGCACGGAGGTGACCGACTCAGACATCATCTGCGGCGAGGGGCGGCAGATCGTCTTCGTCGACCCGGCGGCGACGGCCGCGCTGGACCTGGCCGAAAGCCTGGCCTACTTCCTCCCCCGGCTGCTTGCCAGCGGCGTGTACACCTCGCTCGCGGGCAAGAACTGGGCGGGCTAGAACCGGTAGGTGCCCATCAGGATCGCCCGTCCCAGGGTCTTGAAAGCCAGGTTGAAGCCCACCACGGCGGGCGACGCCTCGCCATCGACCCCGAGACTCTCCTCGCCGACAGCGTGGACCACGAAGAAGTAGCGGTGCACCTGGTCGCCCTGTGGCGGGGCTGCCCCCAGGAAGGCCCGCTGGTTGGCATCGTTCCGGACGTGGAACGCACCTTCGGGGAGCGTGGCGTCACTGGCACCAGCCCCGGCGTCGAGCGAGGTCACCGAAGCGGGAAGGTCGACAGCGGTCCAGTGCCAGTACCCCGAAACCACGGGAGCGTCAGGGTCGAAACAGGTGACCACGTAGCTCCTCGTGCCCTCCGGAGCGCCTTCCCAGCGCAGCTGTGGCGAGGTGTTCCCGTCCGCGGCGACCTGGTCGGGGCTGAGCGGCTCCCCGTCGACGACATCTGAACTGGTGAGCGTGAACGACGGAACCGGCGGGAGGAGGTCGTACGGATTCGGGGTGACCGGTCGGTCGAGATTGCTCATGGGCGCTCCTAGCACGAGGTCGGACGACTCCACGGACACTAGTCCGGTTGGTGGCCCTGTTCCAGGACCGGCGGGCGGCCCTAGACAATGGTGCCCATGACCCTGCAGGACACCCTGGCGAGCATCGTTCCCCTCGACGTCTCCGCGATGCGCGACGCGGCCACCCGACAGGCTCAGCTCACCAAGCCCGCGGGCGCCCTGGGCGTCCTGGAGGATGCCTCGGTGATCCTGTGCGGTATCCAGCGGACCTGCCCGCCAACCGCCATGGTCCGGCCTGCGGTGGCCGTCTTCGCGGGTGACCACGGCGTGCACGCCCAAGGGGTGAGCCCGTGGCCCCAAGAGGTCACCGTCGCCATGGTCGAGAACATCCGGGCCGGCGGTGCCGCGGTGAGCGTGCTGGCCCGGCAGGCCGGGGCCACCGTGTACGTCGTGGACGTGGGCGTCGCCGCCGACCTCGAGTCGGGTGGGGCCCTCCTCGACAAGAAGGTCGCCCGCGGTACGGCGGACCTGCGCACCGGCCCCGCGATGACCCGAGACCAGGCCGTGCAGGCCCTCGTCGCCGGCATCGAGGTGGCCAACGAGCTCGCCGACGCCGGCCATGACTGCCTGCTCACCGGCGACATGGGGATCGCGAACACGACTCCCAGTGCCGCCCTGATCGCCGGGCTGACCGGTACCGCTGCCGCGGCCGTGACCGGGCGTGGCACCGGCGTGGACGACCCCACCCTTGCGCTCAAGGTTGCCGTCATCCAGGATGCGCTGGCCCGTCCCCGGGGAGCCGACCCGGTCGACGTGCTCGCCTCGCTGGGAGGCTTCGAGCACGGAGGCATCGCCGGGCTCATCCTCGGCGCCGCCGCTCGCCGGGTACCGGTGATTCTCGACGGCGTCATCGCCGGTGCAGCCGCCCTCGTGGCTCAGGCGCTGTCTGCCGACGCGATCCGCTACTGCTTCGCCGGTCACCGCTCGGTGGAGCCGGGTCATCTGGTAGCTCTCGAGCAGCTGGACCTGCGTCCCCTGGTCGACCTCGACCTGCGGCTCGGCGAGGGGACCGGTGCGGCGCTGGCCTTCCCGATCGTCGAGGCCGCCGGCGCCGTACTCCGGGACATGGCCACCTTCGACTCCGCGGGTGTGACAGGTAAGGACGCGCCGTGACCGAGCATCCGCCGTACCCGTCCGGGCTTCGGCTGGCGGGCCGTCGGGTCGTCGTGGTCGGCGGGGGACACGTCGCCCAACGACGGATCCCCGGCTTGTTGGCGGCAGGGGCGGCCGTGACCGTCGTCTCGCCGCACGTCACGCCGGCCATCGAAGGCTTGGTCGGAGGCGGCGAGGTCATCTGGGAGGAGCGTCCCTTCGAGCCCACCGACCTGGACGGGACCTGGTACGTGATCGCGGCCACCCAGAAGCGGGAGGTCAACGAGGCTGTGAGCGCGGCGGCCGAGGAGCGACGCGTCTTCTGCGTTCGCAGCGACGACGGCACCCGGGCGACAGCCTGGACTCCCGCGGTCGGACGCCACGCGGGCGTGACCGTGGCGGTCGTCTCCAACCGTGAGCCGCGCCGCTCCGCCGCGATCCGCGACGAGATCGTCACCGGGCTGCGGGACGGGACGATCGAAGCGCACGTGGGGGAGCGCACCCCGGGCGTAGTCCTGGTCGGCGGTGGCCCGGGAGACCCCGGCCTGGTGACGGTTGCGGCCCGGCGCGCGCTGGCCGAAGCCGATGTGGTCGTCGCGGACAGGCTGGCGCCCCGCGAGCTGCTCGACGAGCTCTCCCCCGACGTGGAGCTGATCGACGTGGCCAAGCTGCCTCGTGGCCGCTCGGCCGCTCAGGAGTTCATCAACGAGGTGATCGTGGAGCGGGCCCGGGCGGGCAAGCGCGTCGTCCGGTTCAAGGGCGGCGACAACTACGTCTTCGGCCGTGGGTTCGAGGAGGCGATCGCCTGCGCCGAGGCGGGGGTCCCCTTCACCGTCATCCCGGGGGTCACCTCGGCCATCTCAGTTCCCGCTCTGGCCGGCATCCCGGTGACGCACCGGGGAGTCGCCCATGAGTTCACGGTGATCTCCGGACACCTTCCCCCCGACCACCCCGAGTCGCTCGTGGAGTGGGACGGCGTGGCGAGGCTCCGCGGAACCGTCGTACTCCTGATGGCGGTGCAGAACCTCCCGGCGATCGCTGACCGGCTCGTGGCCGGTGGCCGCCCGGCAACCACCCCGGTCGCAGTGATCTCCGACGGCAGCATGCCCACCCAGCGCACGGTGCTCTCCACGCTCGCCAGCGTGCGCGTGGACATCGAGCGCGAGAGGGTCCGGCCACCCGCCATCGTCGTCATCGGAGACGTGGTGGCCGTCGCCTTCCCCGGCCGCTACTGAGATGGCCGACCCTGGAGCAGATCACCGACCCGGCCGATCCGCGGCTGGCCGACTACCGAGACCTGCGCGATGTCCAGATGCGCAAGCACCTCGAGGCCGAGCACGGCCTGTTCCTGGCCGAGGGGGAGAAGGTGGTACGTCGCGCGGTCGAGGGTGGCTTCCCGGTGCGCTCCTTCCTGATGGCGCCCCGCTGGCTCGACGGCCTGGCAGACGTACTCGCCAGGACGGACGCGCCCTGCTACGTGGTCAGCGAAGACCTGGCCGAGCAGGTCTCCGGCTTCCACGTCCACCGCGGCGCTCTTGCCTCGCTGGCGCGACGTGCGCTACCGACGGTCTCGTCCGTGCTGGAGACGGCCCGGACCGTCGTCGTGCTCGAGGACGTGGTGGACCACACCAACGTAGGCGCGATCTTCCGGTCAGCCGCCGCGTTGGGCGTGGACGCGATGCTGCTCTCGCCCCGCTGCGCCGACCCGCTCTACCGCCGATCTGTGAAGGTCGCGATGGGCGCGGTCTTCTCGCTGCCGTACGCCCGCGTGGAGAGCTGGTACGACGCCCTGCACGAGCTCACCGCAGCCGGCTTCACCACCGTCGCGCTTGCCTTGACCGAGGACGCGACCCCGCTCCAGGAGGCACTCGCCGGAGTGGACCGTCTGGCGCTCGTTCTCGGGACCGAGGGCCACGGGCTGAGCGAGCGGTGGCTGTCAACCTCCGCCGTACGGGCAGTGATCCCGATGGCGAACGGCGTGGACTCGCTCAACGTGGCCGCGGCGAGCGCGGTGGCCTGTTACCTGGCTCAGCAACGCTGACGCGTCGCCTCACTCCGGACGTGGCCGCCTCAGGCGGGCCAGGTGGTGGGGAAGTCGTCGGCCTGGGAGGCGGCCTGCTTGTGGAGCCTCTTGCGGGCTCGGGTACTGAGCCGGTCGCCGAAGACCGTGCCCTGGGTGTGATCGGTCTCGTGCTGGAGACAGCGTGCAAGGAGGCCGTCACCCTCGTACACCACCGGGCTGCCGGACAGGTCCCGTCCTTCGACCCTGGCGAAGTCGGGGCGAGCCAGCGGGATGAAGGCCCCAGGCAGCGACAGGCAGCCTTCGTCGCCCTCGTCGAGGGTGCGGGCTCTTCCCTCGGGCAGGTGGAGCACCGGGTTGCAGACCACGCCCTGGTGATGGACGCCGGAGTCGTCGGGGCAGTCGAAGACGAACACCGCCAGGTCCACCCCGATCTGGCACGCAGCCAGCCCCACGCCGTCGGCGGCGTACATGGTCGCAACCATGTCGGCAACGAGGTCAGCCAGCGCCGGGTCGAAGTCGGTGACAGGGCTCTGCACGCGGTGCATGACGTCGTCGCCCCAGCGCGTGATCGGTCGGGCCCTACCTCCGGTTGGCAACATGGCCAAATCCTAGGAGAGGCCTAGACGTGACCCGCGCCACGCCTCCAACTGATGGCGATTAGATGTAACTGCGAGTTACAGTTGGCGGCATGTCGCTGAAGAAGCCCTTTCGCCGTGAGCGCCAAAGCGGAGAGCACGGACTGACTGCGTCGGAGAAGCCCGACGCGATCGGCCTGGCTGTCGCCGCGCTCAACAAGCTCGCCGCCCTCCCTGCTCTCGACCGGTTCGGGTTGCGGAAGCCCGCAGAGCGGGTCGTCTACGAGGCCACCAAGTCCGGCTTCCGGGCGATCGGCGTGGCCGGACGCACTTTCGAGCGCCGCGGTAAGAAGGGCGGTACGGCGGCGCGTCCCTCGTCCGCCACCAGCACCGGTGTCTTCGACCTGACTCCGACCGAGGACGAGCAGATGCTCGTCGATGTGGTGACCGAGTTCGCGGCGGAGATCGTCCGACCCGCCGCGGCGGACGCCAACGAGGCCTGCGAAGCTCCGGTCGACCTGCTCAAGGCGAGCCTGGAGATCGGGCTTCCTATCCTCGGCGTCCCCGAGGAGCTCGGCGGAATCTCGACCGAGCGGTCCGCCATGGCCGGGACCCTTGTGGCCGAGGCCCTCGCCAAGGGCGACATGGGGCTTGCCGTCGCCGCGCTCGCCCCGGGCGCAGTCGCCACGGCGCTCTCGCTGTGGGGCACCGACGAGCAGCAGCAGACCTATCTGCCGGCGTTCACCGGCAGCGACGTCCCTGCCGCGGCGCTCGCCTTGGCCGAGTCGCGCCCCCTGTTCGACCCCCTGGCCCCGGCTACCAGGGCAACCCGGTCCGGCGACGGCTATGTCCTCAACGGCACCAAGTCGATGGTGGTCCGCGCCGCCGAGGCCGAGCTCTTCGTCGTCGGGGCTGAGCTGGAGGGCAAGCCGCAGCTGTTCTTGGTGGAGTCGTCCGCCGGAGGCATCACGATCGAGGCCGACCCGTCCATGGGGCTTCGGGCAGCCAACCTCGGCTCGCTGACTCTGAAGGACGTGCAGGTAGCGCCGATCAGCCTGCTCGGCGACGACACGTCCTACGTCGAGTGTGTCCGGCTCTCACGCCTGGCCTGGTGCGCACTGAGTCTCGGTACGTCGCAGGCGGTGCTGGACTACGTGATCCCCTACGTCAACGAGCGGGTCGCCTTCGGTGAGCCGATCAGCCACCGGCAGTCGGTGGCCTTCATGGTGGCCGACATCGCGATCGAGCTCGAGGGCATGCGGCTGGTGACCTACCGGGCCGCCTCGCGGGCGACCCAGGGCAAGTCGTTCGCACGTGAGGTTGCTCTGGCCCGCAAGCTGTGTGCGGAGAAGGGCATGAAGATCGGCAACGACGGCGTCCAGCTGCTAGGCGGCCATGGCTTCGTCAAGGAACACCCGGTGGAACGGTGGTACCGCGACCTGCGTGCCGTCGGCCTGATGGAAGGAGCCGTCCTCGTCTGAGACGGGGCACCCACTCATGATCAATCTCGAAACCCCCAGGAAGCACCGGGCACTGATCGAGCAGGCTCACCAGGTCGCGATGAACCTGCTGCGGCCGAACTCTCGCAAGTACGACCGTGCCGAGCACGAGTACCCAGTTGAGCTGGACATGCTCGCGGCGATGGTCGACGGGCTGTCGGCGTCCGGCCAGGCGGAGGGCGCGGGCGCCACGGGCGTCGGCAAGGGCGCGGACCAGACGGCCGCCAAGACCAAGGACAACGGCGGGGTCAAGAACGGCGCGAACATGGCTTCGGTGCTCTCCATCATGGAGATGTCCTGGGGCGATGTCGGGCTGACGCTGACGATGCCGCGCCAGGGGCTGGGCAACTCCGCGATCGCCTCGGTAGCCAACGAGGAGCAGCTCGAGCGCTTCAAGGGCGTCTGGGCGGGCATGGCCATCACCGAGCCCGGTGTCGGCTCCGACTCCGCCAACATCAACGCGACAGCGGTGCTCGACGGCGACGAGTACGTCCTGAACGGCGAGAAGATCTTCGTCACCTCGGGCGACCGTGCCGATCACATCGTGGTTTGGGCGACCCTGGACAAGAGTCTCGGACGGGCGGCCATCAAGTCGTTCGTCGTACCCAAGAGCCTGCCTGGGATCCGCGTCGAGCGCCTGGAGCACAAGCTCGGCATCCGGGCGTCCGACACCGCGGTCATCGTGCTCAACGACTGCCGCGTGCCCAAGGAGAACCTCCTGGGCTCGCCGGAGGTGAACGTCGAGCAGGGGTTCGCCGGCGCGATGGCGACCTTCGACAACACCCGGCCCCTGGTCGCTGGCTTCGCCGTCGGAGTAGCACGCGCCTCGCTCGACCTGACCCGTGAGCTTCTGGAGCAAGCAGGCGTCGAGATCGACTATGACCGTCCGGCCCAGAACCAGTCCGCGGCAGCTGCCACGTTCCTACAGATGGAGTCCGACTGGGAGGCGTCGTACCTGCTCACCGTGCAGTCGGCGTGGATGGCAGACAACAAGAAGCCGAACTCCATGCAGGCATCGATGGCCAAGGCCAAGGCTGGACGCGTCTGCAGCGACATCACCCTGCGCTGCGTCGAGCTGGCCTGCGGTGTCGGCTACAGCGAGAACGCCCTGCTGGAGAAGTGGGCCCGAGACTCCAAGATCCTCGACATCTTCGAGGGCACCCAGCAGATCCAGCAGCTGATCGTTGCCCGCCGCCTGCTCGGCAAGAGCTCGAGCGAGCTGAAGTAGCCCCGAGAGCGGCTCGAAACTGTCGGCGGTGTCGGGCACGATCGTGTCCATGACACCGCCGACCGGTCTTACCGCCGAGGACGTCGTCGAGATGTCCCGTGAGCTGCCCGAGGTGCTGGTCAAGGAGGGGCCCAACTGGACCAACATCACCTTCAGGGGCAAAGGGTTCGCCTGGGTCAACCACCCGGAGAACCGAGCCCAGATCAAGGGCCACCACGCCGAGCGCGAGGCGCTGCTCGCCACCAGCCCCGAGGTCTATGAGGCTGGCTGGGCCACGCAGTCGAGCGCGTGGGTGACCGTGCACCTCGACCGCGCTGATCCGGACGAGGTTCGCGAGCTGCTGACCGAGGGATGGCGGATGAATGCCACCAAGAAGGCGATAGCCGCGTTCGAGGGCTCCGGCGCCGGTTTCTGAGACCGCAGCGCGGGTGCCGCCCGCGGGCAGCGTAGCGTCACCATGCACGGGTACGACGAACGTGCTCAACGAGAGGATCGCGCATGACGGGCAAGGTCGTCCTGATCACCGGCTGCTCCACTGGCATCGGGCACGCCACTGCCACACGGCTGTCCAGGGCGGGCTACACCGTCTACGCGACCGCACGTAAGCCCCAGACCCTCCAGGACTTGGTCAAGGAGGGCTGCCGGACGCTGGCGCTCGACGTGACCGACGAGGACTCGATGGCTGCCGCCGTCTCGACGGTGGAGCGCGAGGAGGGTGCGGTCGACGCACTGGTGAACAACGCCGGCTACAGCCAGTCAGGTGCGCTCGAAACGCTCCCGCTGGAAAGCATCAGGAGGCAGTTCGAGACCAACGTCTTCGGCCTGGTCCGGATGAGCCAGCTGGTGCTTCCCGGGATGCGGGCGGCCGGCGGCGGCCGCATCGTGAACATCGGCTCGATGGGCGGCAAGCTGACCTTCCCCGGCGGCGGGGTGTACCACGCCACCAAGTACGCCGTGGAGGCGCTCTCTGACGCCCTCCGGTTCGAGGTCCAGGGCTTCGGGGTCAGAGTCGTCCTGATCGAGCCTGGCCTGATCACCACCGAGTTCGCGAGCACAGCTCAGGCTTCGATCGACACCGTGGACGAGACCGGGCCCTATGCGAGGTTCAACAAGGTGGTCGGCAGCGCGACCGAGAGCGTCTACACGGGACCGATGGCCAAGCTGGGCGGCGGCCCCGACACGGTCGCCAAGGCGATCGAGAGGGCCATCCGGGTCAAGCGCCCCAGGGCGCGCTACACGGTGACAGCTTCGGCGAAGCTCGCGATCGCCCAGCGGCGCCTCACTCCCGACAAGATGTGGGACCTGGCGATGCGCTCGACCTTCCCGATCCCGAAGTAGGCAGTTGCCTCGTGCCGCCGTGCACGACCCTGGACGGTCATGGCGTGCATCACAGAATGCGTGGGTCCTGACTCTGCCTGGGCAGAATGGACAGATGCCCACCCTGACCGCTGGTTCTCCCGCTCCTGACTTCGAGCTGTCCGACCAGGACGGCACCCCGACCCGACTGAGCGCGCTGCTCAAGGACGGCCCGGTGGCGCTCTTCTACTACCCAGCGGCCGACACCCCGGGGTGCACCAAGCAGGCCTGCCACTTCCGCGACCTCGATGGCGAGTTCGCCTCCCTCGGCGCCCAGCGCGTGGGGATCAGCAAGGACTCGGTCGACCAGCAGAGAACGTTCGCCGAGCGGCACCGGCTCGGGTACCCGTTGCTCGCCGACGTCGACGGCGAGGTCGCCGCGGCGTACGGCGCCAGGAGGGGACTCCTAGGTGGGCTCCTGCCCCCGAAGCGGGTCACCTTCGTGATCGGCACCGACCAGGTCGTTCTCAAGGTGGTCAGCAGCGAGGTCAACATGGACCGGCACGCGGACGAGGCGCTTGCGGCACTTCGCGGGATCTAAGGGCAGACTGGGGGCGTGCGCTTCCTCAACGAGTTCGAACCGCCGTACGAGCTGACCTACAGCGACGTCTTCATGGTGCCGCGTCGGTCTGACATCGGCTCCCGGTACGACGTCGACCTGTCCAGCAGCGACGGCACGGGGACCACGATCCCGATCGTCGTCGCCAACATGACCGCAATCTCCGGTCGCCGGATGGCCGAGACCATGGCGCGACGCGGGGGTCTCTCGGTGATCCCCCAGGACATCCCCTTCCCCGTGGTTCGCGAGGTCGTCAGCTGGGTCAAGAGCCGGCACCTTGTCTTCGACACCCCCATCACCTTCGACCCCCACCAGACCGTGGGAGAGGCCCTGGCCCTGCTGCCCAAGCGTGCCCACCGTGCCGGCTTCGTGGTCGAGGACGGCAGGCCGATCGGGGTCGTGGCAGAGGACGACTGCCTCAGGGTCGACCGGTTCACCCAGGTCAGCCAGGTGATGAGCACGCATCCGGTCACGCTTGCGGACTCGGTGGACCCCAAGAAGGCGTTCGAGCTGCTTGCCGAGGCTCGGCACCGACTCGCCCCGGTAGTCGATCCAGACGGACGGCTCGTCGGCGTACTCACCCGGACGGCCGCACTGCGAGCCACGGTCTACACCCCGAACGTGGACGCCAGCGGACGACTGAGGATCGCGGCCGCCATCGGGGTCAACGGCGACGTTGCCGCGAAGGCCGCGGCGCTGCTCGAGGCGGGCGTGGACTGCCTGGTCGTGGACACTGCGCACGGGCACCAGGACCGGATGGTCGAGGCCCTCCGCGCCGTACGGAAGCTGGATGCGCAGGTCCCGGTGGTTGCCGGGAACGTGGTCTCGGCCGATGGAGTCGACGAGCTGGTGGAGGCGGGAGCCGACATCATCAAGGTCGGGGTGGGTCCCGGAGCGATGTGTACGACGCGCATGATGACGGGCGTCGGGCGACCACAGTTCTCCGCGGTCCTGGAGTGCGCCGACCGTGCCCGGGAGCTGGGTACGCACGTCTGGGCCGACGGCGGGGTCCGCCATCCCCGTGACGTGGCGCTCGCCCTGGCGGCCGGAGCGTCACAGGTGATGATCGGGTCGTGGTTCGCCGGCACCTACGAGTCCCCAGGGGACCTGCACGTCGATGCCGAGGGCAGGGCCTACAAGGAGTCGTTCGGGATGGCCTCGGCACGAGCTGTGGCCACGCGCACCAGCACGGAGTCGTCGTTCGATCGGGCTCGCAAGGGGCTTTACGAGGAGGGAATCTCCTCCAGCCGGATGTTCCTGGATCCCGAGCGGCCCGGTGTGGAGGATCTGCTCGACCAGATCTGCGCGGGAGTTCGCTCGGCGTGCACTTACGCCGGCGCGCGGACTCTGGAGGAGTTCCACGACCGGGCCGTCGTCGGGATCCAGTCAGCGGCCGGGTTCCACGAGGGACGACCGCTGCCTGCAGGCTGGTAGCCGAACCTTCTCGGCCCGGCTACCAGTGGTCACTACTGCCGTACGAAGTTCTGTACGGCGACCCAGGCGTTCTGGTCCGAGTCCCACAGGATCGAGACCCCGGTCAGTTTCGCCTTGTTGGAGAGGATGTTCGCCCGGTGGCCGGGTGAGTTCATCCAGGCACGCACCAGGTCACGCGGTCGAGCACCGTCGTAGACCAGGGCGATGTTCTCCGAGGCGTAGTTCGCCCGGCACTTGCTGAGAAGCCGGCCGAGGTTGCTGTGCTCGAAGCGGTCCTCTCTGGCCAGGTGACTCGACCAGTTGTAGGCCCACGATGTGGCACACGACGTTCGCGCCACCCGCCGGAGGCCGTGGTCGGCCCGTCGGTTGTTGATGATCCTCACGATGCGTCGGTTGTACCTCGGCACCCATGAGTCGGCTGAGGGCCTGTCGCTCCTCATGACCATTGCGGACGCGGGGGGCGCCACGGTGGTCACTCCGACAGTCAGGCCTGCTGCAATGCTCGCCGCAAGTGCTGCGGCGACCGCACGAAGGCGCGGTCGATCGTTCCTTACCATTTGACCCCTCCCAAGGTCACTGGACATTGATCAGACCCTAAGGGCTAACCCATGACATCTGTCATGGGTTTGCAGAAAAAATCTGACACAAAAGTGACACAGGCTCAGGAACGGTGGGGCCAAAATGCGACATTTTCATCCTTATGGACGCCAGACTGGGGTCTATGTCCTTCACTCTGGTCACCAGGAGCGGAGAGCGGGTCGACTTCGGTGACCGCGCCTCCTACTCCTTCAACCAGTCCGGCTTCCTCGTCGTTCTGACCGACGAGGGAGTGCGGCTGACGTATGCCCACGGCGCCTGGCACCACGTGGAGGACACGCCTAAGTCGGGTTGGTGAGCCCCCGCAGGGCCAGGACGTCCTCAGGACCGGACAGATCGGGCACTGCGATAAAGATGGTCGAGACCCCCCGCGCGAAGAGCGCCCGGTATCGCTGTGCGGTCTGAGCCACGGTGGCTGCGTGATGCCTCGTGGCGTACACCGGGGCGGGGGTGCGTCCGCGCAGCCGCTCCACGCGCTGCCAGACGTCCTCACGGTCCTTTCCGATCACTGGGAGGTCGAGGACGGTCGCCCGAACCGCTCGCCCGGCAGCCTGCCGGTAGCGCTGGAAGACCTCCAGCTTGTGTTCGAACGCGTCCGTGGTGGGCAGGTTGCAGGCGTCTCCCAGCTCGGCTGCGATCCGCAGTGTGCGCCGCTCACCGTTGCCGCCGACGATGATCTCGGGCTGCCCCACCGGACGGGGGTAGCTCGTCGTCTCGGGCAGGCTGACTCGGCGTCCGTGGTAAGGCTTGGTGCCACTGCCCCAGAGCGCCCGCATCGTCTCGACAGCTCGTTCCAGCGCGTCAAGCCGCTCCCGGGCTCCCGGGAACGGCAGCCCGAACCCTTCGTGCTCGCGGCCGAACCAGCCGGCGCCGATCCCGACGAACGCGCGACCGTCGCTGAGGACGTCTAGCGTTGCGACGGTCTTCGCGATCACGCCACCGGGCCGGAAGGTAGCGGGAGTGCACAGGGTCCCCAGGCGAAGGTCAGTGTCTAGACCGGCAAGCAGCCCCAAGGTGGTGAAGGGCTCCGGAATCGGTTCCCAGGCACGGTCCACCTGTGGGATCTGGATGAGATGGTCCATCAGAGCGATCCCGGCGAACCCGGCCTCGTCTGCAGCCAGCGCCATCGACGTCAGCCAGCGCGCAGGGTCGTCGCCCCAGGGGAAGCGCGAGATCTGCAGTACGACCTCACCCTCCGGCGGCGGAGCCGGCTGGCCGACCGTCGCCGCGGGAGCCACCGGAGCTGGCCGCACTTCGGCGTCGACTACCACCACCTGATCCCACGGCTCAACAGAGAGGTCGACCTCTCGGACCATTTTCAGCTGCGTGGTCAGCACCGCGGAGGGGACCGGCCGTTCCCTGGCCTGGTTGCGTTCTCGGCAGAGCGCCGGGGGAGTGGCGAAGAGGACCGCGACCGCCGGGAGGCCGGACTGCCGGGCCAGCGCCAGGTACGAGCCGCGCCGCGCCGGGTCCAGTCCAAGGGTGTCCACGATCGTGGTCAGTCCTCGCCGAACCCTTGAAGCGACGACCAGGTCCAGGAGCCGGAAGGCGTCCGCGGACGCCTCGAGATCGTGGCGTCCGCTGCCCACGATTCCGCGCAGGTCGTCGGAGGAGACGATCTCCGCACCGCGGTAGCGCGCCTGCGCCCACGTTGACTTCCCGGACCCCGAGGCACCCACGAGGACGACCAGCGCCGGGTCTGGCATCTGCGTCACAGAGCCTCCACCACCACACCGCCGAACTTCGCCTCGTCCATCCGGCACGGGTGTCCGTCGACCCAGCAGTGCTTGGACGCGGTTACCTCGATCGAGATGTCCGCCGTGCCGGCGAAATGAGCGACGAAACCACCGCTGGCCCCGACGTTCGCCCCGGTGACGAGACGTCCCTCGCTGTCGGCGGTCCTGGAGAAGCAGTCGTCGCACACCGACCGCGGAAAGCGGTCGGCATGCAGGGCAGGTGCCGAGCACAGCGGACAGAGGTGCGTGTAGCGGACTCCGGCGCGCGGTTCCGCGAGCAGCTCGCTGCTGGCGGCGAGCCCGCGGAGTGGCTCACCGCGAAAGCGCAACAGCCTGATGCGCAGCCACTCCGCGTAGTCGGTATCCCCTGCTCCGAGACTGAGCCCCAACCCCGCCACGGTCGTGTGCTCGCGAACCGCCGCAACAGCGGCCTGCTGCCAAACACCCAGATCGGCCAGGACCAGGCTCCTGCGTGCGTGTCGCCGACCGTCCAGCCACTCCTGGACGACCTGGCCCGCAGTGGGGCGCCGCCCGTACAGCGCGTAGGTGCCAAAGGAGCCGTCATGCCCCACGACCACGACGCAGCCGTTCGCATCCTCAAAGGCGTAGCCACCATTGACGGCGTCGAGCTCCAGCTCGGGATGGGGCAGTCGACGCAGGGTCGACGGGTCGAAGCCGCATGCTGACGCGAGCTCGAAGGCGGGGTCGCCGCTCATCGACGACCACGTCCGCCGCGACCCCCCTGGCCCCGCTGAAACCCCTTGCCGGGCACCTTCTTGCCGGGCACCTTCTTGCCGGGCACCTTCTTGCCGGGCACCTTCTTGCCGGGCACCTTCTTGCCGGGCACCTTCTTGCCGGGCACCTTCTTGCCGGGCACCTTCTTGCCGGGCACCTTCTTGCCGGGCACCTTCTTGCCGGGCACCTTCTTGCCCGTCTGGGTCGGTGGCTTCTCCTGGCCACGGGAGCTGCGTGCGGTCCGGCCGCGCACCACTGCCACGAACTCATCGAAACGCGGGTCGTCCACGTCTCTTCGCCAGGCCAGGGCGACCTGCGTCTGGGGCAGGTCGCCCACCGGGACGTAGGCGACATCCTTGCGATGGTGCAGCCGGGCCACCGACATCGGAAGCAGCACCACGCCGGTACCGGCGGCGACCGCCTCGACTGCCTGCTTGGCGGTCAGTCGAGGACCAATCTTGTGCCGGAGCTCTCCGGCGAGGTCTGCCTCGATCAGCTCGGTGAAAGCTGTCGCGGCGTGCTCCCTGGGTACGACGACGACGGCCCGCTCGAGGTACAGCGGGACCACGTGCAGGCCTTCGTCCGCCAGGGGGAGCCGCACGAAGCACATGTCGGCCGACCCGTCGTACAGGACGTCGCGCTGAGCCGTCTGGTCGACCTGCCTTACTTCCAGAGGGGAGTCGGGCATCCGCAGCGCCCAGGTGCGCACCCACTTTCCGGGGGTCACGCCGGGGACGAAGGCCACGCGGAATGGTCTGCTCATCAGGACGCTAGTCGTCCTCATCGGAGCGGGAGCGACCGACGACCCAGGCGACCACGAAGAAGATGAGCGCAACGCCGACCGCGAAGCGGAGGCCCGGGCTCAACATCGCTGCGATGAGGAACGCGACACCGGCCCACGCCCAGGCAAGGCGCAGCGTGGCTGGGTCCGTGCCGTCAGCGTTGGTGACCTGACTCCCATCGTCCTGCTCGGGCGCGAGCGCACCGAGGGTCTCTTCGGAGACGCCGAGCTCTCGGGCGACCATGTCGCGGGCTCGAGCGCGTACGCTCTCGCCGGCCCTTCCGGCCAGGGTCACCCGCAGCCCCGCTGGGATAGTGCCATCGTCGACCACCGCTGCGGCCAACGAGACCAGGGTCCGCGGGTGGCTCGCCTCAAGGCGGGCGACCAGTCGCTCGGCGCCATGCGGGTCCTCGCGGATCGCCTGCGCCAGCACCGCAGCGGACTCGGAGGGATGCCTGGCGATAATGCGCTCGGCCAGGCTGGTCTCGGTCTGGCCGGCCGTGTGCTTGCGCGCCCAGTCTCCCAGCACGATCGCGGCAAAGCGGGTCCAGGTCACCGACTGCGCCGCGAGACCGCGGATCATGTCCTCGCGTAGCCAAGAGCGCACCTCCGCCTCGGAGATCCTGTCCTGCACGTGGCCAAGGCGCACCCACACCACCGAGAGTGCACCCTGGGTGAGCTGGTCGCGTCGCGACGCCGCCGCGGAGAGAACGGCGTCGTCGAGCTCGCTCTCGTGGCCGCCCAGCCGGTGGTAGCCGGCGAGCAGGTCGGCAGAGGTGTAGTTGCCGGCGAGTTCGGCTTCGACAAGAGCACGCTTGACCGACTCCGTCACCTGGTCCCGCTCAGCCGTGGATAGCCGGCCGATCCAGGTTCCGGCGCTCGGACCCCCGACGATCTGGAGAAGCTGCGCCGGCTCCAACGAGAGCGGTGGAGCGGAGATCGGCTCCTGCTCGTCCCACACCCAGAACCACCTCCGTTGAGCCAGCCGTGTCGAACGTCCGGATAGCGCCGACCCTAGCGACTTGCGGCAGCCTGGGGACGGTCCACGCCCCGAGACCGACCAGAGCCGGAGCTTTCCTGGCGTGAACCTCGTGCACGATGCCATGATCCGAGCCTGCCTACGTTCGAGGAGTGACATGAAGGCACGGCTCGCGCGCCGGATCCGAGCGACGCTGGCGCTGCCGCTGCTGCGCCCCATCGGCATCCACGTCCGCCGCCTCATCCTGCAGACGGGCGATGACGCAGTCCTCGTAGCCCTCTCGCTCGGAGCCCTGGTTCCACTGGAAGTCGAGGTCCGAGATGGCTACTGAGGCTCGGACCCCGTCCGGCGAAGCGACCGCAGCCGGGGTGACCCCGGAGGCGCTGTCGTTGCTGCAGCGATGGAACCTCGTACTAGCGCTGTTGCACGCCGGCCAGGCCGTTGCGGTCCTGCTGTTAGCCACCGGCTTCACCATCACGGTCACGGCGGGCTTTCCCCAGGGCCCGCCCGGAACCCCGGTCTCGGCTCCGCGCTCCCTCTTCGAGGTGGGCATCGTGGCCGCGATCGTGGTCTTCCTGGCTCTGGCCGCTCTGGACCACCTGCTGACCGGAAGTCTGCTCCGCGGCCGCTACGAAGCCGACCTCGCCCGCGGGGTGAACCGCTTCCGCTGGGTGGAGTACTCGATGAGCGCCACGATCATGGTGCTGCTCATCTGTCTGTACAGCGGCATCACCGACCTGGCAGCGCTCATCGGCATCGCCGGTGCGAACGTGGCGATGATCCTGTTCGGGTGGCTCCAGGAGTTGATGAACCCTCCGGGTCGTACCAGTACGACGATGCTGCCGTTCTGGTTCGGGACGGTCGCCGGCGCCGCTCCGTGGATCGCCATCGTGGTCAACCTGATCGGCGCCGACACCGTTCCGGGCTTCGTGGTGGGGATCTTTGTGTCCCTGTTCGTGTTCTTCAGCAGCTTCGCAGTGAACCAGTGGCTGCAGTACCGTCGGGTCGGCCCGTGGGCCAGCTACGCCTTCGGCGAGAAGTCGTACCTGGTCCTGAGCCTCGTGGCGAAGTCGTTGCTGGCCTGGCAGATCTTCGCCGGCTCGCTCGCCGGCTGAGCCGGGCGATCAGGGATCGGCGGTCCTGCTCGACATGGTGGCGCTACCGGGCCCGGAATGAGAGAAGCCCCATCCTGAGATGGGGCTGGGCTCGCGGTGTCCGAGGGGGGACTTGAACCCCCACGCCCTTTTGGGGCACTAGCACCTCAAGCTAGCGCGTCTACCAATTCCGCCACCCGGACAAGGTGATCGCCCACCACTCTATGACGAGCGGGGAGCGCGGCGGTAACTGTAGCAAAGCGGCGCTAGCAACCTGGCATTGGCCCGAGTGTAAGGATGTGCCATGGCATCCTCCTCCACGTCGTACGACCCCGCCGCCGAGGTCGTCGACATCTGCCGTGACCTGATCCGCATCGATACCACCAACCCGGGTGACGACAGCGGTCCGGGGGAGCGCAAGGCCGCCGAGTACGTCGCCGGTCTGCTCGACGACGTGGGGATCTCCTCTGAGCTCTTCGAGTCCGAGCCGGGCCGCACCTCGCTGGTCGCGCGCTGGGGCGGCACGGTCGGGGAGCCGCTGTTGCTGCACGGCCACCTGGACGTGGTGCCGGCGCACGCCCCGGACTGGCGGGTCGACCCGTTCTCGGGGGAGGTCCAGGATGGCTACCTGTGGGGTCGCGGTGCCGTCGACATGAAGGACTTCGACGCCATGGTGCTCTCGCTGGTCCGTGCCAGGGCCCGAGCCGGCGTCGTCCCGCAGCGACCGTTGGCCCTGGTCTTCACCGCTGACGAGGAGGCGGGGGGCGACAAGGGCGCGGGATGGCTCATCGAGCATCATGCGGACCTCATCGATGACTGCACGGTGGCGGTCGGCGAGGTGGGCGGGTTCAGCACGACCATCCGCGACCGTCGGCTCTACCTCATCCAGGTCGCGGAGAAGGGTATGGCCTGGATGCGGCTCACCGCCCACGGCAACGCCGGGCACGGCTCGATGCGGCATCCCGACAACGCCGTCACCCGGCTGGCCGCAGCAGTCGCCCGCCTGGGGCAGCATGACTGGCCGGTCCGCCTGACCCCGACGATGCAGGTGCTGCTCGCCTCGGTCGCCGACCTGGCCGGGACACAGGCCACACCTGCTAACGCCGAGTCGCTCATCGAGGAGTTCGGTCCGGCCGCAAGGATGCTCGGCGCTGCGCTTCGCCACACGACCAACCCGACCATGCTCGACGCCGGCTACAAGGTGAACGTCGTGCCGGGCGAGGCGGTAGCCCAGGTCGACGGTCGATTCCTGCCCGGCTACGAGGACGAGTTCTTCGCCACCCTCGCCGAGCTGGTGGGGGAGGGCGTCTCGGCGGAGTGGACCAGCAACCAGGCCGCCTTGGAGACCACGTACGACGGTGCGGTCGTCGACGCGATGAACGCGGCCCTGCTCGCCGAGGACCCGGAGGCGGTGGTGGCGCCGTACCTGATGAGCGGCGGTACCGACGGCAAACACTGGGCCAAGCTCGGGATGACCTGCTACGGGTTCGCTCCACTCAACCTGCCGCCCGACCTGGACTTCACCGCGCTCTTCCACGGGGTCGACGAGCGGGTTCCCACTGAGTCCCTCGCCTTCGGCGCACGAGTGCTCGACGACTTCCTGGGGCGAATCTGAGAGTCGGTCAGGCGACGACGAAGGTCGGGCGCTGGCGAATGATCTTGCGCCTGAGCACCACCTTGCGGGTGCCATCCGGGAGGATCCGTACCCGGGCCAGCTCCCACCCCTCGTGCTCAGCCCGGTCGGTCAGGAGCCGGGTGACGACACTGCGGGGGAACTCGCGCGACAAGGTAAGCCGTTCGAACTCGTACTCGACACCAGGCCTGAGCGACACCCGTACAGGCAGCCGAGGCATCAGGTGGCTCATAGCTTTATGAAAGCACGGGCTCGGCGGAGACGTCGTCTAAAGCTGCGGTGATCTCGGCTGGCAGCTCGCAGTCCTCGACGGTCAGCGAACCACGCAGGTGAGCTGCGGTACGGGCCCCCACAATTGGCGCGGTGACTCCGGGACGGTCCCGCACCCAGGCCAGGGCGACCTCGAGAGGGGACCACTGCAGTCCGTCGGCCGCCCGAGCCACGGCCTCGACGATGCGGGCCGATCGCTCGTCGAGGTAGGAGCCGACGAAGTTCGCGAAGTGCGGCGAGGCGGCCCGTGAGTCCGCCGGCGTGCCGGTGCGGTACTTGCCGGTCAGCACGCCACGGCCCAATGGGGACCAGGGGAGGATGCCGATCCCCAGTGCTAGAGCAGCGGGAAGGGTCTCCACCTCGATCTGCCGGTTGAGCAGCGAGTACTCCACCTGGTTGCTGGCGACCGGGAACCGTCCTGGCACTGCGCGCTGCCAACCGGCTGCCAGCGCGGCCTGCCAGCCGGTGTAGTTCGAGACTCCGACGTACGCCGCACGTCCGGTCGTTACCGCGTGGTCCAGCGCGCTCAGCGTCTCCTCCCAGGGTGTCTCGTCCGACCAGGCATGGACCTGCCACAGGTCTACGTGGTCGACGCCGAGCCTTCGCAGCGAGGCGTCCAAGGTACGAATCAGGTACCCGCGCGACAGGTTCATCTCTCGCACGCCCCGGGCCCGGGAGACGCCGGCCTTGGTCGCCAGCACGATGTCGTCGCGGTTCACGACGTCGCCGATGAGGGAGCCGATGAGCTCCTCGGCGACCCCGTCGCCGTAGCCGGCCGCCGTGTCCACGAGCGTGCCTCCAGCCTCAGCGAACGCCTTGAGCTGGTCGCGCGCCTCGTGCTCGTCGGTGTCGCGACCCCACGTCAACGTGCCGAGGCCGAGGCGAGACACCTTCAGGCCAGTGCTCCCCAGGAACCGTTGCTGCATGGGCAAACGGTAACCCGCGAGTCGGGTGGGCCGGAGGCGCCTCGCCGTTTGAGCCGGCCGTAGGCTGGGCCGGCACTGTGCCGCGGACCCTGGAGGCCCCATGAACTACTTCGAGGCAGTCGTGCTCGGCATTGTCGAGGGTCTGACCGAGTTTCTCCCTGTCTCCAGTACCGGTCACCTGATGATCGCGGAGAAGCTGCTTGGCCTGCCGATCAGCGACTCGACTGCCACGGGGCGCAGCGTCGGCGCCTACACGGCCGTGATCCAGATGGGCGCGATCGCGGCGGTGCTCGTGTACTTCTCCAAGGACATCCTGCGCATCGCCAAGGCCTGGGGAGTCGGGCTGGTAAGGCCTGAGCTGCGCGGCGAGTACGACCACCGGATGGGCTGGTATGTCATCGTCGGCTCGCTGCCGATCGGGGTGGTCGGTCTGGCCGCCAAGGACGTCATTCGTGGCCCCTTCAAGTCGCTGTGGGTCGTGGCCGCGGCCCTGGTGCTGTGGAGTGCCGTGATGCTCGTGGCCGAGCGGCGGGGCACGCAGGCGCGCGGCGAGGACGGGCTGACCATGCGGGACGCGCTGGTGATGGGGGTGGTCCAATGCGCAGCGCTGGTCCCCGGAGTGTCGCGGTCGGGCGCCTCCATCTCCGCCGGCCTGCTCCAGGGGCTGGACCGGGTGGCGGCAACCAGGATGGCCTTCTTCCTGGGGATTCCGTCGCTGACCGCAGCGGGGCTCTATGAGCTCAAGGACGTCCAAGGCATCGGGCTCGGCCCGGCCGTCACCGGCACCGTGGTCGCGTTCGTGGTCGCGTACGCCTCAGTGGCGTGGCTGCTCCGCTTCGTCGCCCATCACAGCATCGGGAAGTTCGTGCCCTACCGCGTCGGCCTTGGCTTGGTCCTCGGGGTCCTGCTGGCCTTCGGGGTGATGAGCGCGACGTAGCGAGCCGACCAGCTACAGCCAGCCGGACCTCTTGAAGAACCGGAAGAGCAGAGCCGAGATGCCCGCCATCGCCGCCAGGCACACGAAGTAGCCGTAGCGCCAGGTGAGCTCGGGCATGTTCTGGAAGTTCATGCCGTAGATGCCGGCGACCAGGGTGATCACGGCGGCGATCGCGACCCAGGCTGAGATCTTCCGCATGTCCTCGTTCTGCTGCACAGCCACCCTGGCCAGATACGCCTGGAAGGCGGAGGCAAGCAGGTTGTCCAGGGTCTCGACCGTCTCCGCGACCCGGACGACGTGGTCGGCGACATCGCGGAAGAACGGCTTCGCGTCGTCGATGACGTTGGGCACCGCGCCGGCCACGAGGCGATGCATGGGCTCACCCAGCGGGTTCACCGCCCGCCGTACCTCGGCCAGCTCGCGCTTGAGCAGGTAGATCCTCCGCGAGTCCTGGGTCCGCACCGGGGAGAAGACGGACTCTTCCAGCTCGTCAACGTCGTTCTGCAGCTCGGCGACCACTGCCTCGTAGTTGTCAACGACGCGGTCGCAGACCGCGTACAGCACCGCCGAAGGTCCATGTCCCAGGACGGCAGTCTGTCGCTCCAGGTCGGTACGGGCCGAGTGCAGCTCCGAGCCGTGGCCCTGCCGGACGCTGACCACGAAGTCCTTCCCGACGAAGAGCGTGACCTGACCGGTCTCCACCGCGTCGTCCTCGTCGACGTACCAGAGGGTCTTGAGGACGAGGAAGAGCTGGTCGTCGTCGTACACCTCGAGCTTGGGCCTTTGGTGAGCATGCAACGAGTCCTCGACCGCGAGCTCGTGGAGCCCGAACGCCTGGGAGACGTCCCTCATCTCCGCCTCGGTCGGCTCGTGGAGGCCGACCCAGACGAACTCGCGCGCGCCCTGCACGGCGGCCCGGAGGACGGAGAAATCCTCCTTGCCGCAGTCGAGCTCTACGCGGGCACCGTCGCGGTACACCGCGCTGTCGACGATCATCCGGCAAGGCTAGGGCCTGAGCGGCTCGTTTCCAGGGACCGTCGCAGTGGCAGCACGCCGGATGAGGACGACGGCCTAGGCTGCACCGCATGGCAACCGTGATCCTTGCCCGCCATGGGCGGACCAGCGCGAACGCGAGTGGCGTTCTCGCCGGACGGACCAAGGGAGTCCACCTCGACGACCAGGGCGAGAAGCAGGCCGCGGCCGCCGGCTCCCGACTGGCCGAGCTGGCGTTGGCCGTGATCGTGACGAGCCCGCTCGAGCGGTGCCGGGAGACCGCGGCAGCGATCAGGAACGCTCAGCGGGAGCGCGTGCCCGTTCGTGTGGAGAAGGACGTGGCAGAGGTTGACTACGGCGCCTGGACGGGCCGCCCCCTCAAGGAGCTGGTCAAGGAGCCCCTGTGGAAGACCGTCCAGGCCCACCCGGCGGGCGTGGTCTTTCCCGAGGGCGAGTCGATGGCCCGGATGAGCGCCCGAGTCGTGGCAGCGGTACGGCGCTGGGACGCGGCCGTCGAGGCAGAGCACGGCCCCTCAGCGGTGTGGGTCCTCAGCAGCCACGGCGATCCGATCAAAGCGGTCCTGGCCGATGCCCTCGGGATGCATCTGGACGCCTTCCAGCGCATCGTGGTCGACCCCGGCAGCCTGTCCATCGTGCGCTACACGCAGCTGCGGCCGTTCGTGCTCACGGTGAACTCCGCCCACGGGGATCTCGGTCACCTCAAGCCGCCGGCCAAACGCAAGTCGCGCAGCAGCCGGAGCAGTGACGCGGTCGTCGGTGGCGGCGCTGGTCCGACAACCTAGGCTTGCGCCATGACCGTCCTGCACTCCTACGACCCGCCCGAGCGCTTCGTCGCCGGCACGGTGGGGCCTCCCGGTCAGCGCACCTTCTTCCTCCAAGCTCGCGCGGGGGTCCGCGTCACCAGCGTCGCGCTGGAGAAGCAGCAGGTCACCGTGCTGGCCGAACGCATCGACGACCTGCTCGACGGGCTGATCCGCGCCGGTGAGGGCGAGCCGACCATCCCTGCCGTTACCCCACGAGACCTGGAGGACGCCGACCCGCTCGAACAGCCGATCGTCGAGGAGTTCAGGGCAGGAACGATGACCCTGGCGTGGGACCCCCAGGACCAGCGGGTCGTCGTCGAGATCTTCCCGTTCGTGGACCGGGAGGAGGACGAGGCTGCCGACGAAGAAGCCGATACGCCGCTGGACCCCGAGCCCGACGAGGTCCTCGTGGTCCGCATTTCGGCCGGGCTCGCGCGGGCCTTCAGCAAGCGCGCGCTCACTGTCGTACAGGCCGGGCGCCCGCCCTGCCCCTTCTGTGGCGGGCCGATGGATGTGTCGGGTCACCTCTGTCCCCGTGCCAACGGCTTTCGCAGGACGCAGCCCTGACTGCCGACCTCAGCCTCCTGATCGAAGGCGGCCTGGAGCTCAAGGGCCGGGTCCTGCCCGCCTCCAACGCCACCTTCTTCGGCGAGGTCAGCCTCGACGGACGGGTCGTACGCTGCGTCTACAAGCCGGTGGCAGGGGAGCGACCTCTGTGGGACTTTCCCGACGGGACGCTGGCCAACCGTGAACTCGCTGCCTACGAGGTGAGCGTTGCGCTGGGGTGGGACGTAGTCCCGCCCACGGTGATGCGCGAAGGCCCGGTCGGGCCGGGGATGGTTCAGCTCTGGTGCGAGCCGGATCACGCGGCCCGGCCCGTCGACATCGTTCCTCGCGGCAAGGTGGCTCCGGGGTACCGGCGAGTGCTCGACGCCCATGACGCAGACGACCGGCCCGTCTCGCTGGTGCACGAAGACACGGTGGCGCTGCTACGCATGGCCGTCTTCGACGTGGTGGTCAACAACGCCGATCGCAAGGGCGGACACGTCCTCGGGATGGCCGACGGCCACCGGTACGGAGTCGACCACGGCGTCTGCTTCAACCAGGACGACAAGCTGCGCACGGTCCTGTGGGGCTGGGCCGACGAGACCCTGCTGGCCGACCACTGTGCGGCCATCGGACGTCTCCGGCTGCATGCCCCGCTGCGGGCCCGGCTGGAGGACCTTCTCAGCTCTGCGGAGATCAAGGCCTTCGACAGCCGCTGTGAGCGCCTGCTCGCGACGGAGCGAATGCCCGTGCCCTCGGGTGGCTGGCCCGCCATTCCCTGGCCAGCATTCTGACCGCATCGTTTCGGACGTTGCCGTCCGAAACCGTCTGGTCTCCCGTTAGGCTGCGCCCATGCGTGCATGGGAGAGCGTGGTAGTGCCGAGCCTGGATGGCCTCGGCACTGCTCCTGACCTCAGTGTCCACAACACGCGGTCGGGTCGGGTCGAGCTGACCAGGCCGGAGCACGGCACCGCACGGATGTACGTCTGCGGAATCACACCGTACGACGCGACCCACGTCGGCCATGCCGCAACCTACGTAGCCTTCGACCTGATGAA
Organism: uncultured Actinomycetota bacterium; assembly: GCA_963769585.1. Lineage (GTDB taxonomy): Bacteria > Actinomycetota > Actinomycetes > Propionibacteriales > Nocardioidaceae > SSC3. The sequence goes on along the minus strand of CAVYMJ010000006.1, from coordinate 1,383,039 downwards.
CCGGGCCTGGCTCGACGCCGGCCACGAGGTGCGCTACGTGCAGAACGTGACCGACGTCGACGACCCGCTCCTCGAGCGTGCCACCGCCAACAACGTCGACTGGCGAGACTTGGCGGACCGAGAGATCCAGCTGTTCCGCGAGGACATGGAAGCCCTGCGGGTCCTGCCTCCGTCGGCCTACGTCGGAGCCGTCGAGTCGATCCCCGCCGTGATCGAGCTGATCCAGCAGCTACAGACCAAGGGCGTCGTGTACGAGGTTGAGGGAGACCTCTACTTCTCGGTGCATGCCGACGGCCGCTTCGGAACCGTCTCCCAGTACTCCGAGGAGGCCATGCTCGCGGTCTTCGCATCCAGGGGTGGTGATCCCAACCGGCCCGGCAAGAAGCACCCACTCGACTGCCTGCTCTGGATGGCCGCCCGTCCGGGCGAGCCGGCCTGGAAGTCCCCGTTCGGGCCCGGGCGCCCGGGCTGGCACGTGGAGTGCGCGGCGATCGCGCTGCTCGAGCTCGGCGAGCACTTCGACGTCCAGGGCGGTGGGCGGGACCTGGAGTTCCCGCATCACGAGATGAGTGCCTCCGAGGCGCAGGCAGGCTTCTCGAGCCTGACGTTCGCCAAGAGCTATGTGCACACCGGCATGGTTGCCTTGGACGGCGAGAAGATGTCCAAGTCCAAGGGCAACCTGGTCTTCGTCTCCCATCTGCGCGAAGCAGGACACAGCCCGATGGCGATCCGTATCGCCCTGCTGGCCCACCACTACCGCACCGACTGGGAGTGGCTCCCCGACGAGATGGACCGCGCCGAGTCCCGGCTCGCGATGTGGCGGGAGGCTCTCCCCGGCGCCTCGGAGAACCAGGCCGACCGGCTCCGCGTAGCGGTCCGGAACGCGCTGGCCAACGACCTCAACGCTCCAGCAGCCTTGTCCGCGATCGACGCCTGGGCGGCTGGCTGGCATGACGGTGACGGCACCGGCTCCGACCAGATCAGGGCGGTTCTTGATGCCCGGCTCGGCATCCTGCTCTAGCCCTGCTAGTCCGGGTCGTCCTCGCGTCGCTTGAGGTACCGCTCGAACTCCCTGGCGATGGCCTCACCGCTGGCTTCGGGAAGCTCGGCAGTGTCGCGGGTCTCCTCCAGAGCTCGGACGTAGTCGCCGATCTCCTCGTCCTCGCCGGCGAGCTCGTCGACCCCGCGCTCCCAGGCTCGGGACTCCTCCGGCAGGTCACCGAGCGGAATGCTGATCTGCAGCAGGTCCTCCAGCAGCCCCAACAGCGCCAGCGTCGCCTTCGGGCACGGTGGCTGCGCCACGTAATGCGGCACGGCGGCCCAGAACGACACCGCGGGGAGGTCCGCCTTGATGCAGGCGTCCTGGAAGACGCCGACGATCCCGGTGGGGCCCTCGTAGTTGGACTGCTCCAGCTTGAGCCGCTCGGCCAGGTCGGGCTCGGTCGTCGTACCCGTGACAGGGATCGGACGGGTGTGAGGAGTGTCGGCCAGCAGGGCACCCAGGGTCACCACCAGCTCGGCACCCAACTCGTCCGCCCCGGCCAGCAGCTCGGCGCAGAACTGCCGCCACCTCATGTTCGGCTCTATCCCGCGCAGCAGGATCACGTCACGCAGGGCACCCCGCGGGGAGGCCACGGCGAGCTGGCTGGACGGCCAGGTGATCCGACGCATGCCTTCCTCGTCGTTGCCCACGATCGGACGGTTCATCTGGAAGTCGTAGAAGTCCTCGGGGTCGATCGCTGCGACCACCTTGGCGTCCCAGGCCTTCATCAGGTGGTCCACCACTCCCGAGGCCGCGTCCGCGGCGTCGTTCCAGCCCTCGAACGCCGCGATAAGTACCGGGGCCCGGAGCGGGGGGACTTCCTCGATCTCGATCACGTTGCCAGCCTATGCGTCGCCGGGTCGGAGCAAGGGAGAACCGCCGGGGCGCCAGGCGCGCTGATGGGCCCGGTGCCAGGATGCGATTATTGCTCGGGGCTTCGCGCAAGCCCCGCATACGCTTGGAGAACCATTCACCCCACCCGAAGGACCCTCGTGCCAGACTCGCCGCTCGTCCGCCCCGACGCCACGGAGGAGCTCACCGCTCTGCTCCGTGAGCGGATCCTCGTCCTGGACGGGGCCATGGGCACGGCGATCCAGCGTGACCGCCCGGACGAGGCCGGTTATCGGGGTGAGCGTTTCGCCGACTGGCCAAGCGACGTTCAGGGCAACAACGACCTGCTCACCCTCACCCAGCCGGAGATCATCGCAAGCATCCACCGGGAGTACCTCGAGTCCGGTGCCGATGTGCTGGAGACCAACACGTTCAACGCCAACGCGATCTCCCTTTCCGACTACGGCATGGCTGAGCTGGCCTACGAGCTCAACTTCGAGGCGGCCAAGCTCGCGCGTATGGAGTGCGACGCCGTGACCAGCCGGACGCCCGACAAGAAGCGGTACGTCGCCGGCGCCCTCGGGCCGACCACGCGCACGGCCTCGATCTCACCCGACGTGAACGACCCGGGGGCGCGCAACGTCAGCTACGCCAAGCTCAGCGAGGCGTACCTCGAGCAGGCCAGAGGACTCGTCGACGGCGGGGCCGACCTCCTGCTGGTGGAGACGATCTTCGACACCCTCAACGCCAAGGCGGCGATCTTCGCGCTCGAGACGCTCTTCGAGGAGCGTGGCCGACGCTGGCCGGTGGTGATCTCGGGCACGATCACCGACGCTTCAGGCCGGACCCTGTCCGGCCAGGTCACCGAGGCCTTCTGGAACTCGGTCCGGCACGCACGACCGTTGGCGGTCGGCCTCAACTGCGCCCTTGGCGCTCGCGAGATGCGCCCGTACCTGTCCGAGCTGGCCCGGGTGGCCGACTGCTTCATCTCGGTGTATCCCAACGCTGGGCTGCCGAACGCCTTCGGCGAGTACGACGAGACGCCCGACCAGACCGCGGGGATCCTCGAGGAGTTCGCCGCCAGCGGCCTGGTGAACCTGATGGGCGGCTGCTGCGGCACGACACCCCCGCACATCCGGGCGATCGCCGACGCAGCCCAAGGCCAGAAGCCGCGCAGTCCCGCACCCTTGGAGCCGGCGCTGCGCCTCTCGGGCCTCGAGCCGGTCACCGTCACCGAGTCGTCGCTCTTCGTCAACGTGGGCGAGCGGACCAACATCACCGGCTCGGCTCGGTTCCGCAACCTGATCAAGGCCGGTGACTACCCGGCGGCGCTGTCGGTCGCCCGGCAGCAGGTCGAGGCCGGGGCGCAGATCATCGACGTCAACATGGACGAAGGAATGATCGACGGTGTAGGGGCCATGGACCGCTTCACCAAGCTGATCGCCAGCGAGCCCGACATCTCCCGGGTGCCGTTGATGGTCGACTCGTCCAAGTGGGAGGTCATCGAAACCGGGCTGCGCAACGTCCAGGGCAAGCCGATCGTCAACTCCATCTCGCTGAAGGAGGGCGAGGAGAAGTTCATCGAGCAGGCGACCCTGTGCCGCAAGTACGGCGCCGCAGCGGTGGTGATGGCCTTCGACGAGGACGGCCAGGCCGACAACCTCGAGCGCCGCAAGGAGATCTGCTCCCGCGCCTACAAGATCCTCACCGAACAGGTCGGGCTGCCTGCCGAGGACATCATCTTCGACCCCAATGTGTTCGCCGTCGCCACGGGAATCGAGGAGCACGCGACGTACGGCGTCGACTTCATCGAGGCCACCCGCTGGATCAAGCAGAACCTGCCGGGCGCCCTGGTCTCCGGCGGCGTGTCGAACGTGTCGTTCTCCTTCCGGGGCAACAACCCCGTGCGCGAGGCGATCCACGCGGTCTTCCTCTACCACGCGATCCAGGCCGGCATGGACATGGGCATCGTGAACGCGGGCGCGCTGGTCGTCTACGACGAGATCGACGCCGAGCTCCGCGACCGGATCGAGGACGTGGTCCTCAACCGCCGTCCCGACGCCACCGAGCGCCTACTGGAGATCGCGGAGGGCTTCCGGGGCGACGGCAGCGTCAAGGAGGTCGTCAATGAGGAATGGCGCAGCCTTCCCGTCGGCGAGCGGATCACGCATGCCCTGGTGAAGGGGATCGACGACTTCGCCGAATCCGACACCGAGGAGCTCCGGCTGGAGATCTCCGCTCGAGGCGGCCGCCCGATCGAGGTGATCGAGGGTCCGCTGATGGACGGCATGAACGTCGTCGGCGACCTCTTCGGCGCCGGCAAGATGTTCCTGCCCCAGGTGGTGAAGTCGGCACGGGTGATGAAGAAGGCCGTGGCCCACCTGATCCCCTTCATCGAGGCCGAGAAGCAGCCCGGTGACGTCGCCCATGCCAAGGGCAAGATCGTGATGGCGACCGTCAAGGGTGACGTCCACGACATCGGCAAGAACATCGTCGGCGTCGTCCTTCAGTGCAACAACTACGACGTGGTCGACCTGGGCGTTATGGTGCCGGCGCAGAAGGTTCTCGACGCAGCCAAGGCAGAGGGAGCAGACATCATCGGGCTGTCCGGCCTGATCACTCCCTCGCTCGACGAGATGGTCAACTTCGCGATGGAGATGGAGCGTCAGGGGTTCGAGATCCCGTTGCTCATCGGCGGTGCTACCACGAGCCGGGCACATACCGCCGTCAAGGTGGACCCGAAGTACCACGGTCCGGTCGTCTGGGTGAAGGACGCCTCGCGTTCGGTGCCGGTGGCTGCTCAGCTCCTCTCCGACGAGCTGAGGCCGAAACTGATGGCCGAGACCAAGGCTGCCTACGACTCGGTCCGAGAGCGCCACGCACAGCGGCTCAACGAGCGGCCGATGTGGTCGCTGGAGAAGGCGCGCGCGAACGCCCCGCAGATCGACTGGGCCGACTACCACCCGCCGCGCCCGCACCTGCTCTCCCAGCAGTCCAAGGACGTGTGGTCTCACGTCCCCGACGCGGCACATGGCCGGGCGACCCAGTTCATCAAGGTCCTGAACGACTACCCGCTCGACGAGCTTCGGAGGTACATCGACTGGCAGCCGTTCTTCAACGCCTGGGAGATGAAGGGCTCGTTCCCTGACATCCTGAACAACCCGGCCAGCGGCGAGGCGGCACGCAAGCTCTACGACGACGCACAGCAGATGCTCGACGACCTCATCGCCGGAAAGTGGCTGCGGGCCAACGGGGTGCTCGGCCTCTTCCCAGCCAACCGCGTCGGCGGCGAGGACATCGAGGTGTACACCGACGAGTCCCGCTCGACGGTGCTCACCACGCTGCACCACCTCCGCCAGCAGGGGCAGCACCGTGAAGGCGTCCCGAACAAGGCGCTATCGGACTTCATCGCCCCGGCGGGTGTGCCCGACTACCTCGGTGGATTCGCGGTCACGGCAGGGCTGGGCTCCTCGGACAAGATCAGCGAGTTCAAGGCCGCACTGGACGACTACAGCGCGATCCTGCTGGAGTCGCTCGCGGACAGGCTTGCCGAGGCCTTCGCGGAGCGGTTGCACGAGCGCGTTCGCAAGGACCTCTGGGGCTACTCGCCCGACGAGCACCTGGACAGCGTCGCGCTCATCAAGGAGCGGTACGACGGAATCCGACCAGCGCCGGGCTATCCGGCCTGTCCGGACCACACCGAGAAGGGGCTGCTCTGGGAGCTGCTCGACGTCCAGGCGAACACCGGCATCGAGCTCACCGACTCGATGGCGATGTGGCCGGGCGCGGCAGTCAGCGGCTGGTACTTCTCCCACCCGCAGTCGCAGTACTTCGTCGTCGGCCGTATCGGCAGGGACCAGGTCGCGGACTACGCCCGCCGCAAGGGCTGGACCATGGCCGAGGCCGAGCGGTGGCTCGCCCCGAACCTCTCCTACGAGCCCGAAGACTGATGCCGGTCCCGGTCGCCGTCCTGTGGGACATGGACGGCACCCTGGTCGACACGGAGCCCTACTGGATCGAGGTCGAGTCCGAGCTCGTCGCGGCGCACGGCGGTGTCTGGACCCACGCGGATGCGATGAGCCTGGTCGGCAACGACCTGCTCGACTCGGGTCGCTACCTCCGCGAGGTCGGCGGGGTCGACCTGGAGCCGGCCGAGATCGTCCAGATTCTGCTCGACGGCGTGACCGAGCACATCTCGCGCGCGGTGCCGTGGCGGCCTGGCGCAGTCGACCTGCTGTCCGACCTCCAGAAAGCCGGCGTGCCGTGTGCCCTGGTGACCATGTCCTATCGGCGGTTCGTCCAGCCGGTGCTCGACGCTCTGCCGGCCGGAGCGTTCCAGGTGGTGGTCACCGGAGATGCCGTACAGCAGGGTAAGCCCCATCCCGAGCCGTACCTGAAGGCCGCCGCCCTGCTGGGGGTCAACCCCGCCGAGGCGCTCGCCATCGAGGACTCGAACACCGGTGCCCGGTCAGCGGTGAGCGCGGGCTGCACCGTGCTCGTCGTCCCCAACCACGTACCGGTCCTGGAGGGTGAGCGCAGGGTCTTCGCCGAGCGGCTGCCGTCCACCTGGGATGGTCTCAGGGCCCTCGTGAAGAGCGCCTAGCAGCCTTCACCCAGCTCAGATCAACGGCTCTTCCGGGTCCTCGAACCGGTCGAGCACCTCGCCGGTGGGAAGCGGGGGCGGGGTGCCGCCGAACGCCGGACAGATCGCCCGGTGGGCGCACCAGCCGCAGATCGCCCCCGGGTTCGGCCGCCAGTCACCGGTCTCCTTCGCCAGCCGGATCGCCTGCCAAAGCGCCTGCACCTTCCGCTCGGTGGCGAGCAGGTCGGCCTCGTCCGGCTCGTAGCGCAGGACCTCACTGCTGCCGAGGTAGATCAGCTGCAGCAGCTTGGGCACGACCCCGCGAGTTCTCCAGATGACCAGGGCATAGAACTTCATCTGGAACAACGCCTTGGCCTCGAACGCCTCACCGGGGGCACGGCCCGTCTTGTAGTCCACGACTCTTATCTCGCCGCCGGGCGCCACGTCCAGGCGGTCGACGAAACCTCGCAACAGGAGCTTGGAGTCCAGCACCGTCTCCACGTAGAGCTCGCGCTCAGCTGGCTCCAACGTGCGTGGGTCCTCCAGGGTGAAGTAGCGCTCAAGCGCGGCTCCGCAGGACTCCAGCCAGGCGGTGATCTCGGGCCCCTCGTCGCCACCGAACATCTCTGCGACGGTTGGCTCCGCCTCGAGCAGCGCCTGCCAAGACGGCACGAGCAGACTCGCCGCCTGCTGCGGCGTACGGTCCTGCGCGGGAAGGTCGAAGAGGTCCTCGAGCACCTTGTGCACCACCGTTCCTCGCACCGCGTCGGGTGAGAACGGCTCAGGCAGCTTGTCGATGGTGCGGAAACGGTAGAGCAGCGGGCACGCGATGAAGTCGCTGGCCCGGCTGGGGGACAGGGACCCGACCACGTCGACCCCGTCGACGACGGTGCGCTCGAGCTCGGCGGCCTCGTTCCTCATGTGAGTGACACTAGGCGAGGGCACCGACAGTGTCGGCGGGACACGAGCGCCGGGTCTCGCGGGCGGGCTGGTTCGGGCTGGCCGGACGGATCCGGCAGCGGACCGCAGGATAGTTTGGGTTGGTGGACGACATCGAGGAGCGCCGGCCCGCACGCAAGCCAGGTGCGGTACGCGTGGGGACCCTCGTCGGGGTCGACGTATACGTCAGCACGACCTGGGTCCTGGTGGCGGCCCTGTTCACGGTCGCCCTCGCCCCTGCGGTTGAGAACGCCAAGCCCGGGCTCGGCGGCCTGAAGTACGTCGCAGGGCTCGCCTTCGTGATCCTGTTCTATCTCTCCGTGCTGCTCCACGAGATGTCCCATGCCGTGGCAGCCAAGCGGTACGGGATCCCTGTCCACTCGATCACGCTCTCCTTCTTCGGCGGCGCGACCGAGATCGAGGGTGAGGCGGCGAAGCCCAGCCAGGAGTTCTGGATCGCCTTCGTCGGCCCGGTTACCTCCATCGCGGTGGGGGGAGTGCTGCTCCCGCTGCTGCTCGTCGTCCCGGACGGTCTGCTCAAGCTGGCCGTCGGCGGCGTCGCAGTCACCAACCTGGTGGTCGGGGTGCTGAACCTCGTACCCGGGCTCCCGTTCGACGGAGGCCGGGTGCTTCGAGCCGCGGTCTGGGCAGCCTCGGGCAACAGGCACCGAGCCACGATCGTGGCCGGCTGGTCCGGGCGGTTCATCGCCCTGGTCGTGGGACTGGCGCCTCTGTGGATGCCCCTGGTGGGACTGAACGTCAGGACGGCCGACCTGATCTTCCTTCCGATCCTTGCCTTCTTCCTGTGGAGCGCGGCCTCCGCCTCGATCCGCTACGCCACGTTCCGGAACAACCTCCCCGATCTGCAGGCGCGCAGCTTGGCCCGTCGCACGCTGACCGTCCCCGGTGACCTGCCCCTCTCCGAGGCGATCCGCCGGGCTCAGGAGGAGGGTGCTGGGAGCATCGTCGCGCTGGACCCGGCCGGGAACCCTCAGGGGATCGTCGCCGAGGCCGCAGTCCAGGTGGTGCCCGAGGAGCGCCGCCCCTGGACGCCGGTCAGCACGGTGACCCGGACCCTGGTACCGGGGCTGATGGTCCCGGCCGACCTGAGCGGGGAACGGCTGGTTACCGCCATGCAGCGCACCCCCGCCACGGAGTACCTCCTGGTCGAGGCCGACGGCAGCATCTTCGGGGTGCTCTCGACGGTGGACGTCGACCGGGCCTTCTCCGTGCCGCGTTAGCAAGGGCCTAAACTTCGCGCATGCCCCACGAGCCCACGCCCGAAACCGCGCCCGAAAGCTGGTCGGGAGTGCACCGTGGCCCGCTCCGCGTCGGAGAATGGGTCCGCCTGACCGACTCCAAGGGTCGGCGCCACAACATCTGCCTCGAAGCCGGCAAGCGGTTCTTCAGCAACCGGGGCCACCTCGACCACGACGACCTGATCGGCCGGCCGGAGGGGTTCACGATCACCTCCTCCGCAGGCGGCGAGTACCTCGTGTTCCGTCCGTTGCTGAGCGAGTTCGTCGTCTCCATGCCACGCGGGGCGGCTGTGGTCTACCCCAAGGACGCCGCTCAGATCGTGGCCATGGCCGACATCTTCCCCGGGGCGCACGTGGTCGAGGCAGGCGTCGGATCCGGCGCGCTCACGTGCTCGCTCCTGCGTGCCGTCGGCCCGCACGGCGTCGTCTCGTCGTACGAGCGGCGCCCGGAGTTCGCCGAGGTCGCCGAGAGGAACGTGACGCAGTTCTTCGGGGGACACCACCCGGCCTGGAGGTTGACGGTCGGAGACCTGGCGACCGCGCTGGAGGAACGTGACGTCGAACGGGTGATCCTGGACATGCTCGCCCCCTGGGACTGCGTCGACGCGGTCGCTGAGGCGCTCGCTCCGGGTGGCATCGTCTGTGCGTACGTCGCCACCACCACGCAGCTGGCCCGGACTGTGGAGACGCTGCGCGCCCACGGAGGGTTCACCGAGCCGCAACCGTGGGAGACCCTGGTCCGTGACTGGCACGTCGAGGGGCTCGCAGTGCGTCCCGGCCACAAGATGATCGGGCACACCGGCTTCCTGGTCACCACGCGTCGGATGGCGCCAGGGGAGTCCGCGCCGCTGAAGAAGCGGCGGCCGGCGCCGGGGGCCTACGGGGTCGACTACCACGGTCCCAGACCAGCCGGTCTCCCCCCCACGATCGCAGAGGAGACGCTGGACGACTGACCCGTGCCTGGCCCGGCACGACGCCCAGCGACGGACGCGGTTGCCGAGAATGTGTCCAATTGGTGACCGACACTACTGAAATCCCTCTTCACATCGTCATCCGCGCGGGTAGGTTGGCATTCAGAGCACCCGGGCTGTGGAGGTGACGGCATGGCCGCATCTGAGAGTGGTTCGAGTTCGCCAGGGCGGTATACCCCTGACGAGCTGCAGAGCCAGATCACGTTTCTCGAGGACGAGGTGACCGACCTGCGCCGCAGGCTCGCCGAAGGGCCGGGCTCCTCGCGGATGCTCGAGTCCCGGCTCGCCGACACCCAGCGCTCCCTTGCTGCGCTCACCGCGCAGAACGAGCGGCTCGCCCAGACCCTGCGCGAGGCCCGCGACCAGATCCTCACGCTCAAAGAGGAGGTCGACCGGCTGGCGCAGCCGCCCGCTGGCTTCGGCACATTCCTCAACCGCAACGAGGACGACTCCATCGACGTCTTCACCGGGGGACGCAAGCTTCGCGTCAACGTCAGTCCTTCGGTCGAGCTCGACGACCTCCAGAAGGGCCAGGAGGTGATGCTCAACGAGGCCTTGAACGTCGTTGCCGCCATGGAGTTCGAGAAGGTCGGCGAGGTCGTGATGCTCAAGGAGATCCTTGCCGACGGCGAGCGGGTCCTGGTCATTGCGAACGCCGACGAAGAGCGTGTCGTCCGGATCGCGGACCCCTTGTTCGGCCAGCCGATGCGTGCAGGCGACTCGCTGCTGCTGGACTCGCGGTCCGGCTACGTCTACGAGCGCGTCCCCAAGTCCGAGGTCGAGGAGCTCGTCCTCGAAGAGGTCCCCGACATCGACTACGAGCGGATCGGCGGCCTCAAGGGCCAGATCGAGCAGATCCGTGACGCGGTCGAACTGCCCTACCTTCACCCCGAGCTCTTCCTCGAGCACCAACTCAAGCCACCGAAGGGCGTCCTGCTCTACGGCCCGCCGGGCTGCGGCAAGACCCTGATCGCGAAGGCGGTCGCGAACTCGCTGGCTAAGAAGGTCGCGGCCAAGACCGGTCAGGAAGGCAAGTCGTACTTCCTCAACATCAAGGGCCCCGAGCTCCTCAACAAGTACGTCGGGGAGACCGAGCGCCACATCAGGCTCGTCTTCCAGCGAGCGCGGGAGAAGGCCAGCGAAGGCACCCCCGTGATCGTGTTCTTCGACGAGATGGACTCGCTGTTCCGCACTCGTGGTTCGGGGGTCTCGTCCGACGTCGAGAACACCATCGTCCCGCAGCTGCTCAGTGAGATCGACGGTGTCGAGGCACTGGAGAACGTGCTGGTGATCGGAGCCTCCAACCGCGAGGACATGATCGACCCGGCGATCCTGCGGCCCGGTCGCCTGGACGTGAAGATCAAGATCGAGCGTCCGGACGCCGAGTCCGCTCGCGACATCTTCAGCAAGTACCTGGTGCCCAGCCTGCCATTGCACGCCGACGACCTAGCAGAGTTCGGGAACGACCGTGACGCCTGCGTAGGCGGCATGATCAGGGCAACCGTCGAGCGGATGTACACCGAGACTGAGGAGAACCGCTTCCTCGAGGTCACCTACGCCAACGGGGACAAGGAGGTCCTGTACTTCAAGGACTTCAACTCCGGGGCGATGATCCAGAACATCGTGGACCGCGCTAAGAAGATGGCGATCAAGGACCTCCTGGAGAATGACCAGAAGGGCCTACGGGTCACCCACCTGCTCCAAGCGTGCGTTGACGAGTTCAAGGAGAACGAGGACCTCCCGAACACCACCAACCCGGACGACTGGGCCCGTATCTCCGGCAAGAAGGGCGAGCGGATCGTCTTCATCCGCACGCTGATCACCGGCAAGCAGGGCACCGAGCCCGGACGCTCGATCGACACGGTCAGCAACACCGGGCAGTACCTCTAGCCACTCCTCTGGTCACCCAGCCGGGCGTAGCGGATCGCGCGCCTGATGGCCCTGAGGTCGCGGTACCACGTCCGCACCTCGGTCTTGCAGCGTACGACCGCAATACGGGTGTCGTACTCACTGCACTCCGCCCTGGCCTCGGAGTCGGTGGGCGGGAAGAGGCTCGAGCCGTCGTAGTAGAAGATGCTGAAGCCCTCCTTGGCGTTGCCCTGGACCTTCACGATCGTGTCGGCCGGAGGAGTCCAGGTCGTATCGGTGGCCTGAGCCACCTGAGCAGTCCCTGCGGCGACCGTGGCGGTCAGCAGCGTTGCGAGCAGGAGGCGCGGAGAGGTGATCACTGTTGTCATGTCCGCGACGCTACGAGCCGCGACACCCCGGCAGCGCCACGATGACCGCCCCTGGGGAGAGCCGCCCCTGTGGGACGAAGCCGGACGGATCAGGCTTGCTCGCTCACGTCCGCGACAGTCGCCGACAGGACCTCGACCAGGGCAGCGGCGTCGACGGTCAGCGCCACGCCGGGGGCACCTCCTCCCACGGAGACCGGCCCCTCCAGCGAAGCGTCCGCAACCACCGGCCAGGCGGTGGTGCTGCCCAGCGGGGTGATCGTGCCGCGGACATAGCCGGTCACCTCGAACGCGACGCTGTGCGCTTGGCAACGACAGCCGGTTGACGCCGAGCAGCGCCCGCAGCTTCGGCCAGGAGATCTCACGGCCACCGGGCACCAGCACGAACCGGTAGTCGCCCTCAGACACACGCACGACGAGTGTCTTGACCACCTGAGACGGTGACACGCCACGGGCCGCGGCTGCCTCGTGCAGCGAGCCCACCGGCCCGTGGCGCGTCACCAAGTGGGGCAGGCCCAGAGTCTCGGCCGCTGCGATCGCGCGCTCCTGGGACATCCGTCCTCCTATCCGGCCAGCCGTGCGTAGTCACCGGTGCCGTCGCGAGCGAGTCGCTCGAGCAGGGCGCGGGTGTCCGGTACGAACGGCCACGTCGGGTCGGCCAGCAGTCGGCCCAGCCCGGCCAGGGTCAGCCAGGCACCCCAGACCACCTCGTCGTCGGTGAAGGTGATGGGACCGTCCCAGGTGGTCTCGTAGCAGTGCTCGACCACCGAGGTGGCGTCGTCGTCGTACGACGAGAGGCCGAGCGGTCGCAGTGCCGTCGGCGTGAAGCCCAGCTCCTCGGCTACCTCACGCGCCGCCGAGGAGGCGGGCTCCTCGCCGAACCGCAGGATGCCCCCTGCAGCCGCGTCGTACTGCAACGGGGCCCAGTCCTTGTCGGCGGAGCGGCGGTGGACGTAGATCAGTCCGGCCGCGTTGCGGACCAGCACCGCCGTCGCGCCGTGGCGCAGGTTGTCCCGCCGCACCACGGAGCGCTCCTGGGAGCCGACCACCGAGCCGTCGGGGGCCACCAGCGCCACCTGCTCCGGCTCGCTCATCGCGTCGCTGCTTCGGGCATAGCCCCATGGTGGCAGGCCCTCGGCGTAGGCTCGACGCATGAGCGTCCGACGCGTGATGGGCACCGAGACCGAGTTCGGCATCTCGGTCCAGGGGCAGCCCGCCGCGAACCCGATGGTGGCCTCGTCCCAGGTCGTCAACGCGTACGCGAGCTCCACGCTCAAGGCACGTCGCGCTCGCTGGGACTTCGAGGAGGAGTCGCCGCTGCGTGACGCCCGTGGCTTCGACATGTCCCGCGAGGTGGCCGACCCCTCCCAGCTGACCGACGAGGACATGGGCCTGGCCAACGTCATCCTGACCAACGGCGCCCGGCTGTACGTCGACCACGCCCATCCCGAGTACTCCACCCCCGAGGTCACCTCACCCCTGGATGTGGTGCGCTGGGACAAGGCCGGCGAGCTGGTCATGATCGACGCCTGCCGCTTCGCGGCGATGGTCCCGGGCTCGAGCCCGATCGTGCTCTACAAGAACAACACCGACAACAAGGGTGCCTCGTACGGCGCCCACGAGAACTACCTGATGCGCCGCAGCACCCCCTTCGGCGAGATCGTCAAGCACCTGACGCCGTTCTTCGTCAGCCGCCAGGTGGTCTGTGGCGCCGGGCGCGTGGGAATCGGCCAGGACGGCCGGGAGCACGGCTTCCAGGTGAGCCAGCGGGCCGACTACTTCGAGGTCGAGGTGGGCCTCGAGACGACGCTCAAGCGGCCGATCATCAACACACGGGACGAGCCCCACGCGGACCCGGAGAAGTACCGCCGGCTGCACGTGATCATCGGTGACGCCAACCTCTCGGAGATCTCGACGTACCTGAAGGTGGGGACCACCTCGCTGGTGCTCGCGATGATCGAGGACGGCTTTATCGAGAGGGACCTGCTGGTCGAGCAACCGGTCAAGTCGCTGCGCAGCGTGAGCCACGACCCCAGCCTGCGGCAGCTGATCTCGATGGCCGACGGCCGCCAGCTTACCGCCGTACACCTGCAGATGGAGTACCTCGACCTGGCCAAGAAGTACGTCGAGGACCGGCTGGGTGACAATGCCGACGAGCAGACCAAGGATGTGCTGGCGCGCTGGGAGTCGGTGCTGACCCGCCTCGAGACCGATCCGATGTCGCTGGCGGCCGAGCTGGACTGGGTCGCGAAGCTCAAGCTGCTCAACCAGTACCGTGACCGCGACGGCCTCGAGTGGGACCACGCGAAGCTCCACCTCATCGACCTCCAGTACGCCGACATCCGGCCCGACAAGGGGCTGTACCACCGCCTCGTCGGGATGGGGAAGATGGAGCGACTGTTGACCGACGAGCGGATCCAGAGCGCGATCCACAACCCACCGGAGGACACCCGCGCCTACTTCCGAGGCCGTTGCCTGGAGAAGTACTCCGACCGCATCGCCGCTGCGTCGTGGGACTCGGTGATCTTCGACCTTCCCGGCCACGAGTCGCTGCAGCGCGTTCCGACCATCGACCCGCTGCGGGGGAGCAAGCTCCACGTCGGTGAACTGCTCGACAGATGTGACACGGCTGAGGCTTTGTTCGCGGCCCTGACTCGGTAGGGTCAACCCATGGCACAAGAGCAGAAGCAGCCCAAGAAGGGCGCGGAGGCCGAGGAGAAGGTCGAGTCGGCTGACCAGACCGACGTCACCGAGCGCAAGGAACAGCTCGACGAGGACATCGACGCCATCCTCGACGAGATCGACGAGGTGCTTGAGAGCAACGCCGAGGACTTCGTCAAGTCGTTCATCCAGAAGGGTGGACAGTGACGGACTCTCGTCTGCCTGCGGCGTACCTCGTCCCGGGCTCTTCGTCGTTCGCCGACTTCCTCGCCGAGCAGGCTCCTGATCTGCTGCCCTCGCATCGCCGGCTGGCCCAGTCGCCGGCGACCGGCTCCGCGGGCGACCTCGCGCCGCACGGCACCACAATCGTCGCGGCGACCTTCGACGGAGGCGTGGTGATGGCCGGGGACCGGCGCGCGACGATGGGCAACATCATCGCCCAGCGGGACATCGAGAAGGTCTTCCCGACCGACGAGTACTCCTGCGTCGGCATCGCGGGCACGGCCGGGCTGGCCGTCGAGCTGGTCCGGCTCTTCCAGACCGAGCTCGAGCACTACGAAAAGATCGAGGGGACGACGCTCTCCATCGACGGCAAGGCGAACAGGCTGGCCGCGCTCATCCGAGGCAACCTCGCGATGGCCATGCAGGGCCTCGCCGTGGTTCCGCTCTTCGCCGGCTTCGACCTGAACCGCCGTCAGGGTCGGATCTTCAGCTACGACGTGACCGGCGGACGCTACGAGGAGACCGCCTTCCACTCGGTGGGTTCCGGCTCGCTCTTCGCCCGCGGCTCGCTGAAGAAGCTCTACCGCGACGACCTGGACACCGAGGGGTGCGTGACCGCGGCCGTCCAAGCCCTCTACGACGCCGCCGACGACGACTCGGCCACCGGCGGACCCGACCTGACCAGGCGCATCTTCCCGATCGTCGGGGTGATCACCGCCGACGGCTACCAGCGGATGGCCGACGACGAGGTCGCCACGATCGCCGACCGCGTCATCGGTGCCAGGATGCAACGCCCCGACGGCCCGGTCGCCGGGCTGACCTGAGTGTCTCGACCGGCTCGACAACCGAGGATTCGCACATGAGCATGCCGTTCTACGTCTCACCCGAGCAGTTGATGAAGGACCGGGCGGACTTCGCGCGCAAGGGCATCGCCCGCGGCAGGTCCGTCGTCGTGGTCCAGTACGACGACGGCATCGTCTTCGTCTCGGAGAACCCGTCCCAGGCCCTGCACAAGGTCAGCGAGATCTACGACCGGATTGCCTACGCCGCCGTGGGTCGCTACAACGAGTTCGAGAACCTCCGCATCGCCGGCGTCAGACTGGCCGACATGCGCGGCTACTCCTACGACCGCCGCGACGTGACGGGTCGTGGCCTGGCCAACGCCTACGCCCAGACACTGGGCACGATCTTCTCCAGCGGCGGTGAGAAGCCGTACGAGGTGGAGATCTTCGTCGCCGAGATCGGAGACGCCCCCCAGGACGACCAGATCTACCGCCTGACCTACGACGGCCAGGTGTACGACGAACACGGCTTCGCGGCGATGGGCGGCTCGGCCGACCAGGTGGCGGCCTACCTCAAGGAGCGCTATACCGACGGCCTGCGGCTGCCCGATGTGGTCAAGCTGGCCGTGACCGCACTGGGACAGAGCGACCAGGGAGGTCGGCAGATCCCGCTCAAGGACCTCGAGGTAGCCATCCTGGACCGTGGCCGCGTGCAGATCCGGAAGTTCAAACGCGTGCCCGCCTCCCAGCTGAGCGCTTTGCTCGGGGATCGGCCGCCCGCCGAGGACGACAGTTCCGCGGGCGGCACCTCAGCCACCCCGCCCGCCCAGGAGGACCCGTCCGACCCGACCGACATGTCGAGCAGCGTGCCGCCCCTGGAGGATCCGGTCACGGGCGAGCCGCCGATCGCGCCCCCGGCTGGGCCCCCGGATCGACCGACCGAGAGAGCCCAGGACCCCTTGGGCTCCGGCGACCCCGACGACGCGGGCGATCCGACCGCGGGTGACCCCACAGACTCGGGCACCTCGGGCGATCTGCTCGCGTGAGACGAGGGGGTTGGACCCGCACCGGTGACGACATCCTGGTTCACGACGGCTGGCTGCGCGTCGTACGCCGTCGCTATGCGATGCCCGACGGCGCAGAGAGCGAGTGGGAGCTGCTGGCGGACTTCTCCAGCGTCTCGGTGCTCGCACTGACGGGAGCCGGCGAGGTCGTCGCGGTCCGCCAGTTCCGGCCCGGCCCCGACGCCCTGGTGCTGAACCTCCCCGGCGGCCTCGTCGACGAGGGCGAGTCCGTAGCCGAGGCAGCGGCCCGCGAGCTGACGGAGGAAACCGGGTACGTGGCCGGTTCCGTGGAGGTCGTCGCCGCCTTCCACCCGATGGCCCACGGAGCCTGGGTCAAGCATGTGGCCATCGCCCGGGACTGCACCCCGACCGGCCAGCAGAGCCTCGACGAGGTGGAGGACTGTGTCCCGGTGCTGATGTCGGTCCAAGCTCTGCGGTCCGCAGCCAGTGCCGGGGACGTGGTCGGCACCGACGCCGTTTATGTCGGCCTCGACCATGCGGGCCTGCTGTAGTGCTGGTCCTCGCGAACGCCGACGCCGGATCTGCCGCGAGCCTCGACCAGGCCCTGGAGGTCCTGGGCGACTGCACGGTGCAGACGACCAGCAGCCCGGACGAGCTCGACGAGGCGGTCCAGCTGGACAGGTTCCTGGTGGTGGCCGGCGGGGACGGCAGCCTGCATGCGGTGGTCGCGGCGCTGGCCCGCAACGACCTCCTGGAGACCACGACGCTGGCCCTCATCCCGCTGGGGACCGGCAACGACTTCGCCCGCGGGTCCGGCATCCCACTTGACCCTGCCGAAGCGGCCGAGCTGGTCCTGCGCGGCCGCCCTACCGCGGTCGACCTGCTCGCCGATGATCGTGGCGGAGTCGTGGTCAACCACGTCCACGTCGGAGCCGGCGCCGAGGCGAGCAGGGCCGCGAGGCCGTGGAAGAAGGCGCTCGGCCCTCTCGGGTACGTCGTCGGTGCGGCGCTCGCTGCGCTCAGGCCCCCTACCTTGAGGCTGCGCGTCACGCTGGACCAGAAAGTGGTCTCGGACCGCCGGACACTTCAGGTAGCAATCGGCAACGCACCGTACGTCGGCGGCGGTACCGAGCTCGCTCCGGACGCGGACCCCGCCGACGGCCAGGTCGACGTGATGATCTCCTACGCCGTGAAGCCGCTCGCCCGCCTGGCCTACGCCCTCAGACTGCGCCGCGGGGAGCATCACCACCGTGACGACGTGGTCTACCGACGCGCCCGCGAGGTGACGGTCGAGGGAGGGCCCTTCCATTCCAGTGCCGACGGCGAGCTCGAGGGGCCCTTGACACGGCGGACCTGGACCCTCCACCCCGGCGCCCTCCAGATGGTTCTCGGAGAAGGGTGACGCCGCGCAGCGATGTCACCCCGCCGCACCCGGCACAGGCATAGGGTGGGCGTGTGGACCGCCGAATCTTCGGAATCGAGAACGAGTACGGCGTGACCTGCACGTTTCGGGGTCAGCGCAGGCTGAGCCCGGACGAGGTCGCGCGGTACCTCTTCCGCAAGGTCGTCTCGTGGGGCCGGTCCAGCAACGTCTTCCTCCGCAACGGCGCTCGGCTCTACCTCGACGTCGGGAGCCACCCCGAGTACGCGACGCCTGAGTGCGACGACATCGTAGACCTCGTCACCCACGACAAGGCTGGGGAGCGAGTCCTCGAGGGTCTGCTGATCGACGCAGAGCATCGCCTGCATGACGAGGGGATCGCCGGAGACGTCTACCTGTTCAAGAACAACACCGACTCGGCCGGCAACTCCTATGGCTGTCACGAGAACTACCTCGTGGGCAGGCACGGTGAGTTCAGCAAGCTCGCCGACGTACTCATCCCGTTCCTGGTGACCCGGCAGATCATCGTGGGTGCCGGAAAGGTCATCCAGACCCCTCGGGGCGCGATGTTCTCGGTCTCCCAGCGGGCCGAGCACATCTGGGAGGGCGTCTCGAGCGCTACGACCCGCAGCCGGCCGATCATCAACACCCGGGACGAGCCGCACGCCGACGCGGAGCGGTACCGCCGGCTGCATGTGATCGTCGGTGACTCGAACATGAGCGAGACCACCACGATGCTCAAGGTCGCCTCCTGTGACCTGGTGCTCCGGATGATCGAGGAGGGCGTGGTGATGCGCGACCTCACGATGGAGAACCCGATTCGGGCAATCCGTGAGATCTCGCACGACATCACCGGCCGGCGCAAGGTTCGCCTCGCCAACGGCCGTGAGGCGAGCGCGCTGGACATCCAGCAGGAGTACCTCAGCCGGGCGCGCGACTTCGTCGACCGGCGCGAGCTGCACACCCCGGTCATCGAGCGCACGCTCGACCTCTGGGAGCGCGGGCTCAAGGCAGTGGAGTCCGGCGACCTCGGCCTGGTCGAGCGTGAGATCGACTGGGTGATCAAGTGGAAGCTCATCGAGCGCTACCGCAGCCAGAACGGGCTGCCCCTGAGCCACCCCCGCGTTGCCCAGCTCGACCTGGCCTACCACGACATCCATCGCGGGCGGGGGCTCTACTACCTGCTGGAGAAGCGGGGCGCGGTCGCGCGGGTCGCCACCGACCTGTCGATCTTCGAGGCCAAGACCCGCCCACCGCAAACCACGCGGGCGCGCCTGCGGGGAGAGTTCATCAAGCGGGCCCAGGAGCGACGTCGGGACTTCACGGTCGACTGGGTCCACCTCAAGCTGAACGACCAGGCCCAGCGCACCGTGCTGTGCAAGGACCCGTTCCGCGCCTACGACGAGCGGGTGCACAAGCTCATCGAAGGCATGTGACTCAGCCCCCTGCTGGGGGGCCCTATATCGTGGCGGTCGCACATCCCACAACGGACGAGGTGAACCTGTGCGCACACGAGTGACTGCCCTGGCGGTCGTACCGCTGATCCTGCTCGCTTCGGCGTGCGGCTCCGGGGACGAGGACTCCAACGACGCCGAGACCGGCAGCCTGCCAGGCGTCAAGATTGTAGGCGCGTTCGAAAGCGAGCCGGAGGTCGACGTCAAGGACCTCGAGGTCGCCAAGCTGGTCACCAAGGTGATCAGCAAGGGCGACGGTCCGGCGGTCTCGAAGGACCGTTCGACGCTGATCCATCTCGGCGTCTTCAGCGGAGCAGACGGCAAGAAGCTCTTCAGCACCTGGGACACCAAGCGGCCGCTGACAGTCGGCCCGGACTCGCAGCCACTCCTCGCCGGACTGGACGAGGCCCTGGCAGGCGCGCCGAGGGGGAGTCGGGTGGCCCTCGAGACACCGGCCGCCGACGCAGTCGGAGAGTCCAACGTGGCACAGCTGGGCCTGAAGGAAGGCGATGCGCTGATCGCCATCGCCGACGTGCTTTCGGTGGAGAAGGTGGAGAAGCTCGACGGCCCCGAGGGCTCACCAGTCGATGCTCCCTCAGGCTCGCCGAAGGTCGTGGAGAAGGGCGACGCCGTCACCGGTTTCGCCTGGGGCGGGGTTGGTGCCAAACCGGCCAAGCTGAAGGTCATCACCCTCGTCCAGGGCGACGGCCCGGCGATCGCCGCGAACCGCCTTGTCACCTTCAACTACTTCGGTGAGGTCTTCAAGGGCAAGAAGCCCTTCGACGAGTCCTACAGCAAGAAGCCCATCACCTTTCCCGTCGGGGCCGGCGGCCTGATCCCGGCCTGGGACTCGGGGCTGATCGGCATCAAGGAGGGCAGCCGGGTGATGATCATCTCCCCGCCGGACCAGGCGTACGGAGCTGAAGGGCAGCCGCCGACCATCCCCAAGAATGCGACCCTCGTCTTCGTCCTCGACGTCCTGGCTGTCGACGGCTGAGTCGTGTCCGCACGCAAGAGCGAGCGGCTGCTCAACCTCCTCATCACGCTCCTGGTCTCCCGGACGTACGTCTCGAAGGAGCGACTGCGCCAGGTCATCCCGGAGTACGGCGGGGCCGCGAGCGACGAAGCCTTCGAGAAGATGTTCGAGCGGGACAAGGACGACCTGCGCCAGCTCGGGGTGCCCATCGAGGTGGGGTCGGCCGACCCGCTCTTCGAGGACGACCAGGGCTACCGGATCGTGCGGTCGGCGTTCGAGCTCCCCGAGATCGAGCTCTCCCCGGAAGAGG
Organism: uncultured Actinomycetota bacterium; assembly: GCA_963769585.1. GTDB lineage: Bacteria > Actinomycetota > Actinomycetes > Propionibacteriales > Nocardioidaceae > SSC3. The sequence continues at coordinate 1,362,370 of CAVYMJ010000006.1, read as the reverse complement.
CAGCCGTAGTGGGCCTGGCGGCTCGCGTCTGGCAGCACGCAGGGCTCGCCTCGGCGACCTCGGACGCCCTGGTGAAGCTCAAGGCCGCCGGCATCGAGGTGGACCGCGAAGCGCTCAACGTCGTCCAGCCCCAGCTGGCGGTCGACGAGCCGACGTTCGAGGTGATCTGGGACTGCCTGCGCACCCGCACCCCGGTGACCTTCGAGTACCGCAAGTCCTCCTCGAGCTCGGTCGAGGAGCGTCACCTCCAGCCCTGGGGAGTCGCGACCTACCGCGGTCGCTGGTACGTCGTGGGCTTCGACACCGACCGGGACGCGCCGCGGCTGTTCCGGCTGTCGCGGGTACAGGGGAAGGTCCGCCGCGCAGGCAAGCCAGGTGCCTACGTGGTCCCGCCCGAGACGGATCTGAGCGAGCTCACCAGCGCGCTGGCGCCTGCTCCCCAGGACCAGACTGCGCGGATCCTGGTCCGCAACGGCGCCGCGCTCGGGTTGCGCCGCCGTACCCGCCCGCTCGACGGCGACGCACCAGCCGGCTGGGACCTGCTCGAGGTCGACTTCGGACGCGACGGGTCCCTGGTCGACGAGGCACTGGCCTACGGCGTTGACGTCGTGGTGCTCGAACCGCCGGACCTGCGCGACCTCGTGATCCAGCGGCTCAAGGAGGTGGCCTCGTGAGTAGCACCAAGACGGGCGCGAAGGACCAGATGCGCCGACTGCTCGCCCTGGTTCCCTACCTGCAGAGTCGCGACGCGGTCTCGATCAAGCAGGTCGCTGCCGACTTCGGCGTCTCCGAAGCCCGCATCCGCAGCGACCTGAAGGTGCTCTGGTTCTGTGGCCTGCCGGGTCTGGGCATGGGCGAGCTGATCGACATCAACATGGAGGCCCTCGACGAGGGGGAGGAGGTCATCCGGCTCTCGAATGCCGAGTACCTGACCCGCCCCTTGCGCCTGGACAGCACCGAGGCGTCCGCGCTGATGGTGGCGCTGCGCACCTTGCGCGAGGGCAGCACCGACGACGAGCGCCCGATCGTGGACCGCGTACTGGCCAAGATCGAGGCTGCCGCCGGGGAGGGCGGCTCCCTCGCGTCCCAGGTCGAGGTCCTCCTTCCGCGTACGGCGGCCCGGATCACCGCACTGAAGGCCACCCTGGGCGAGGCGCTGCGCACCGCAAGACAGGTCCGGCTGGTCTACTACGTGCCCACCCGCGACGAGGCGACCGACCGGGTGGTGGATCCGCTGGCGATCGGCAGCCAGGACGGCTACGAGTACCTCGACGCGTGGTGCCACCAGGCCGACGACCAGCGGCTGTTCCGGCTCGACCGGATCTCCGAGGCGGAGGTCCTCGACACGGCTGCCAGCGACCACCCCGACATACGGCCCCGGGACCTGTCCGACGGGATCTTCCAGGCCTCCGACCGGGACTCGCCCGTGGTGCTCTCGTTGTCACCGGGCGCCCGCTGGGTGGCCGAGTACTACCCGGTCGAGGCGGCGACCGAGGACGGCCAGGGCGGGTTGACCGTGAGGCTTCGCGTGGGTGACCCCGCGTGGCTGACCCGACTGATGCTCAGGCTCGGCTCCCGTGCGAGCATCATCTCGCCGGCCGAGTGGGCGGACGACCTGCGCGAGGAGGCGCGGCGGGCTCTGCGGAACTACACCTAGGTGCCCCGCGTAGCATGGACATCGCACACTACGAGTAAGGCGAGGACCTCATGAATATCGGCCCACCCGAGATCATCCTGTTTCTGTTGGTCCTGCTACTGCTGTTCGGCGCGAAGAAGCTGCCCGAGCTTGCCCGCGGCAGCGGTCGGGCGCTGCGGATCTTCAAGGCCGAGACCAAGGGCCTGATGGACGACGACGACGACCTCACCGACAAGCCTGAGCTCGATGCCCACCGGTCCGCCCCGGAGGCCGAGCCGGTAACCGAGAACGAGCACCGCCCCGAAGAGCGCTGACCCAACCAAAGCATGGCCATCACTGGAGTCATCCGGCTCTTCCGCGCGAACCCGAGCGGGGCAATCGGTGAGGGCGGGCGGATGGCGCTCGTCGACCACCTGCGAGAGCTGAGGGCCAGGCTGCTGCGCTCGGTCCTGGTGTTCGTGGTCGTGCTTGTCATCTCGCTCTTCTTCTACGACCCGCTGCTGGACCTGGTCATCGGGCCCTACTCCAAGGCAGTCGACGCGCTCGGCTCTGATGTGACGTCCAACGCCTACATCAAGGGCGCTGGCGGCCCCCTCCTGCTGCAGCTCAAGCTGTGCGCACTGGCCGCCGTCGTCGTCTCGAGCCCGTACTGGCTCTACCAGGTCTGGGCGTTCATCGTCCCTGGGCTGCACGCGCACGAGAAGCGCTGGTCCAAGGTCTTCATGGGCGTGGCTGGACCTCTGTTCGCGCTCGGTATCGCGACCGGCTACTACGTCCTGCCCAAGGGACTCGAGGTGCTCATCGGCTTCACCCCGGCGAGGCTGGAGAACCTGGTGGAGTTCGGCGAGTACTTCTCGTTCTTCACGCGGATGCTGTTGATCTTCGGCATCTCCTTCCAGATCCCGCTCTTCGTGGTGCTGCTGAACCTGGCCGGAGTACTGCCGGCCCGCCTGCTCTCGGAGTACCGCCCGTGGATCATCCTGGGCGTCTTCGGGTTCGCGGCAGTGGCCACCCCGTCCACCGACCCGTTCTCCATGCTGATGCTGGCCATCCCGATGACGCTGCTCTTCCTTGCCTCGGAGGTCATCGCCCGCTTCACCGACCGCAGACGAACCCGGAACGCGGCCGAGCCAGCGCTCGGCGACGACGAGGCCACCCCAGCCGCCGACCTGTGACCGGACACGGCGGCTGCGCCGAGCCGTAACAGCCCTCGCCGAGCCGGCAAGTCGCTAGGGTTCGAGAGTGGCCCGTGAGATCGCGTTGTTGACCAACCCGACGTCCGGGAGGGGCCGCGGAAGCCGCACCGCGGCGATTGCACTGCCTCGGCTGCGCGAGGCCGGGTTCGCCGTACGGGACCTTCGTGGAGGCAGTGCGGAGTCGGCTCGCGAGCTGGCTTCGGAGGCGTTGCGTGACGGGGTGGAGTCCCTCGTGGTGTGCGGCGGAGACGGCATGGTGCACCTGGCCGTCCAACTGCTCGCAGGCACCCAGACACCGCTGGGCATCATCCCGGCGGGGACCGGCAACGACGTTGCCCGCTACTTCGACATCCCGCGCAACGACCCGCAGCTGGCCGCCGACATTGTGATCGGCTCCCAGACGCGCACCATCGACCTGGCCCGCTCGGGCGAGAGGTACTTCGTCACCGTCCTCGCGGCTGGCTTCGACGCCAAGGTCAACGAGCGTGCGAACCGGCTGACCTGGCCGCGGGGGCAGATGCGCTACAACCTGGCCACCCTGGCCGAGCTCCGTGTCTTCGAGCCCGTGCCGTACACGATCGAGCTGGACGACCGGACGCTCAGCCTGGACGCGATGATGGTTGCTGTGGGCAACGGCCCGTCGTACGGCGGGGGACTGCGGATCACCGAGGGCGCTCACCTCGACGACGGACTGCTCGACGTGGTGATCATCAAGCCGATGAGCAAGCCCCAGCTGGTCCGGACCTATCCGAAGCTGTTCAGCGGTACCCATGTCAGCCACCCGGCGTACGAACACCACCTGACCAGGCGGGTCACGCTCGCCGCGCCGGGGATCGTCGGCTACGCCGACGGGGAGCGGTTCGGCGCACTGCCCCTGACCGTGGAGGTGGTCCCGCAGGCGCTGCGGGTACTGTCACGGCTATGAGCGGTCCGTCGGAGGCGTACGCAAGGTTCCGACGGGGCCAGGAGTCGCCGATCTTCTCCGGCTTCGCCTCCCTGTACGACTTCGAGCTCGACGACTTCCAGGTCCAGTCCTGCCGAGCGCTCGAGGCCGGTAACGGAGTCCTGGTGGCGTCCCCCACCGGGTCGGGCAAGACGCTGGTGGGCGAGTTCGCCGTACACCTGGCCCTGGAACAGGGCCGCAAGTGCTTCTACACCACGCCCATCAAAGCCCTGTCCAACCAGAAGTTCGCCGACCTGACCAAGCGGTACGGCGCGGACAGAGTCGGTCTGCTCACCGGTGACAACACCATCAACGGCGAGGCGCCGGTCGTCGTGATGACGACCGAGGTGCTTCGCAACATGCTGTACGCCGGGAGCAACACCCTGACCGGTCTCGGGTACGTCGTGATGGACGAGGTGCACTACCTGGCCGACCGGTTCCGGGGGGCGGTCTGGGAAGAGGTGATCATCCACCTGCCCGAATCCGTAGCCGTGGTCTCGCTCAGCGCGACGGTGTCCAACGCCGAGGAGTTCGGGGAGTGGCTCTCCACCGTACGAGGGGAGACCACCACGATCGTGGAGGAGCGGCGGCCGGTCCCGCTCTTCCAGCACGTGCTCGTCGGGCGCAGGATGTTCGACCTGTTCGCCGACGACGGGGAGACCGGACCGGATGCAAAGGTGAACCCGGAGCTGACGAAGGTGGCCCGCGACGACTGGGCCTCGCGGCGGATGAAGGACCACCGCACGCCCAAGGGCCGGGCTGGAGCGCGGGGGCAGGGCCCACCGCGGCGGGCCTGGATCCCCAGCCGTTTCGAGGTCGTCGACCGGCTCGACCGCGACGGGCTCCTCCCCGCCATCTACTTCATCTTCAGCCGCATCGGCTGCGACGCCGCCGTACAGCAGTGCCTCAACGCCAACTTGCGGCTGACGACTCCTTCCGAGCGGGACCAGATCCGCGCGTTCGTCGAGGAACGGTGCAGGAACCTCCCCGACGAGGACCTGGAGGTCATCGGCTATCACGACTTCCTGGAGGGCCTGAGCCGGGGGGTCGCTGCGCACCACGCAGGCATGCTGCCCACCTTCAAGCAGTGTGTGGAGGAGCTCTTCGAGCGTGGACTGTGCCGGGCGGTCTTCGCCACCGAGACCCTCGCGCTCGGCATCAACATGCCTGCGCGGAGCGTGGTCATCGAGAAGCTGGTGAAATGGAACGGCGAGACGCATGCCGACATCACCCCGGGGGAGTACACCCAGCTGACGGGTCGCGCCGGCCGCCGGGGCATCGACGTCGAAGGGCACGGCGTCGTGCTGTGGCAGCCTGGCGTCGACCCGCGGACCGTCGCCGGACTGGCCTCCACCCGGACCTACCCGCTCAAGTCGTCGTTCCGGCCGTCGTACAACATGGCGGTGAACCTGGTGCACCAGGTCGGCCGGGGCACGGCGCGCGAGCTGCTCGAGTCGTCGTTCGCCCAGTTCCAGGCCGACAAGGCGGTGGTCGGCCTCGCCCGGCAGGCCCGCAAGGCTCAGGACGCGCTGGAGGGGTACGCCGAGGCGGCCGCCTGTCACCTCGGGGACTTCATGGAGTACGCCGCGCTCAGGCGCGCGCTCAAGGACGCCGAGAACACCTCGGCCCGATCGCGTCGGACGGACCATCGTGACGAGATAGTGGCGTCCCTGATGGCGCTTCGGCCCGGTGACGTGATCGACGTACCCAGCGGAAGGTTCGCAGGCATCGCCGTCGTGATCGACCCCGGCACCCATTCCGACCGCGAGGGCCCGCGGCCGTATGTCGTCACCGTCGACCGGCATGCCCGCCGGCTGTCGATCGTGGACTTCAGCCAGCCCGTCGAGTCGATGACGCGGATGCGCGTCCCGAAGGGGTTCAACGGACGCAACCCCCAGCAACGGCGCGATCTGGCCTCGGCTCTGCGCACCCGGACCCAGGACATGCCGCCGCCGCGCACCGGGGGGCCGCGGAGCGCCGTCCGGTCACCCGACGGGGATCGCGAGATCTCCCGGCTGCGAGCGGCCCTCAAGGCACACCCGTGCCACGGGTGTCCCGAGCGCGAGGACCACGCTCGGTGGGCCGAGCGCTTCCACAAGCTGCAGCGGGACACCCAGACGCTCGAGCGGCGCATCGAGTCGCGGACGAACACCATCGCGCGCCAGTTCGATCGCGTCTGCGACGTCCTGACCACGCTCGGCTACCTCGAGAACGACCAGGTCACTGCCGAGGGCAAGAAGCTGATGAGGATCTACACCGACATGGACCTGGTCGCGGCCGAGTCGCTCCGGGCCGGGATCTGGGAGGGGCTGTCCCCGTCCGAGCTCGCTGCTGCACTTTCCGCGCTGGTCTTCGAGGCGCGGCGCGCGGACGACGCCACCACGCCCCGCCTGCCCAAGGGCCCGGTCCGGGAGACGCTGGCGCGGATGGTGCATCTGTGGAGCGACCTTGACGCCCTGGAGAAGGAGAACCGCCTCGACTTCCTCCGCGAGCCGGACCTCGGCTTCGCCTGGGCGGCGTACCTGTGGGCCAACGGGGCCGAGCTCGAGGAGGTCCTCTCCGAGACCGACCTGGCCGCCGGGGACTTCGTCCGGTGGGTCAAGCAGCTGCTCGACCTCGCCGACCAGGTGGCCGACGCAGCGGGGGAGACCGTGCTTCGAGAGACCGCGAGGGCTGCGGCCGGCGCCCTCCGCCGCGGGGTCGTCGCCTACTCCTCGGTGAGCGACTGATCGTTGAGCCGGGCGTGTTGGTTGGTTGAGCCGGGCGTGTTGGTTGGTTGAGCCGGGCGTGTTGGTTGGTTGAGCCGGGCGTGTTGGTTGCGCTTGAGCCGAGCATGCCCGTTGCTCGAGGCACCCGTGTTGGTTGGTTGAGCCGGGCTCGACTGTCGAGGCAGTCCTCCCAGAGCCGGTCGAGGCCGGTGGCGTGCGTGTCGTTGGAGAGCGCGCGCGCCTTTTGTCCCTCTCTGGCCGGCCCTTCGCACCGCTCCGGTTTCGGGGGAGTGCAGGGCCACACGGACCGGGCACGACGCCGTGTTCCGCGTTTCGAGGAACCTGCGGAGGCCATGTTTTGGGGACTTCACGGGCTTGGTGCCGTGCCGGTAACGAGGTCCTCACACCGGACCACGCCCGGACCGACGGGTGCGATCGCCCCAGTTTTCGTCTTGTCGCCCCGGCGGTCTATTCTGAGCGTGCGTACGGAGCCCGGGAGAGCGAGTACCCGTGCGCAACGGTCACGGGAGGACCTGCTCGGTGTCGGTTTACCCACCTTCTTGGATGGATCAGTTCATGCTGCGCGGGCGCGGCCCGGCGGAGGTGCTCACCCCGTTCCGGCAGACGACTTCGGCAGCCTCGATGCTCGTCCGGGTCGCGGAGGAGCGCACCGGCCTGATGCCACGGGAGTACGCGCAGGTCGGCTCAGCGGGCTACCAGGCGGTCATCCTCGCCGAGCTCGCGAACCAGCTCGACGCACAGGTCTCCACCCTGGCGCGCAACGCAGAGCACTCCCGGATCAGCGGCTCCGAGCCGGACCGCACCCTCATCTCGAGCCTCACCGGGGTAGTGCGAACGACCGCAACGCTGGCCGAGGTGTGCCATGCACTGCTGCGCGTGGCCGAGTCGCTGCTCGTCGTACGGCGCCCCCAGCAGCGCATCGAGCTGGCAGCCGCCGTCGAGACGCTGCGGGCGGCCGCGGGCACCTCCCAGATCACCATCCAGGTGAACCTCTCTCGGATCACCGACTCGCGAACCTATGACCAACTCGCTGAGGGCCTGGCCACGTTCGACAGCATCCGCGCGCTGGCTGACCGGGTCGCGCAGGTGCTGCGAACCCAGACGGCTCCGCTCAGCTTCCCGTCGCGCGGGGGCGACCAGGTACCCCGGATCCCCGCAGCTCACCCGGGCGACCCGTTCGTAGTCAGCTGACGGGCCGGTTCTCGTACGGCGTGGACAGCACGATCGTGGTCCGGGTGGAGACGTTGGCGGCAGCTCGGATCCGAGCCAGCAGGTCCTCCAGGTCGCCCGGCGTCGGCACCCGCACCTTGAGGATGTACGACTCGTCGCCCGCGACCGACCAGCACGACTCGATGTCGGTGATGCCGGAGAGGCGCTCCGGGGAGTCGTCGGGCTGGGAGGGGTCGATCGGGCGGATCGAGATGAACGCGGTCAGCGGGCGACCGACCTGCTCATAGTCGATCGTCGCGCCGTACCCCTTGATCAGGCCGCGCGCCTCAAGTCGCTTGACGCGCTGATGGACCGCCGAGGTCGACAGTCCCGTGCCTTTGCCGAGGTCGGTGAAGGACATACGGCCGTCGGCGGCAAGGAGCGTGAGAATGCGCTGATCCAGGTCTTCCACAGCGAAAGGCTAGCGGCCGAGGTCGAATCCTTATAGGCGGGCACCACCATGAAAGACTCGCGGTCGTGGCCCAGCGCATGATGCTCCTCGACACAGCCTCCCTCTACTTCCGGGCGTTCTTCGGCGTACCGGACACCTTCAGGGCTCCGGACGGGACGCCGGTCAACGCCGTACGCGGCCTGCTGGACTTCATCAGCCGCCTCGTCGGTGAGTACCACCCGACGCATCTGGTCTGCTGCTGGGACAACGACTGGCGACCCCAGTGGCGAGTCGACCTGATCCCGTCGTACAAGGCGCACCGGGTCGAGTACGTCGTCCCTGGGGCGCCGGATGTCGAGGTCGTCCCCGACCCGCTGGAGACCCAGGTCCCGATCATCCTCGACGTACTCGCCGCCTTCGGAATCGCGGTGGTCGGGGCGGACGGCTACGAGGCTGACGACGTGATCGGGACGCTTGCCGCCACCGCGTCGATGCCGACCGACGTGGTGACCGGCGACCGCGACCTCTTCCAGGTTGTCGACGACCACCGCGAAGTACGCGTCCTGTACGTCGCGAGAGGCGTCGCCAAGCACGAGCGTGTCACCGAGTCCTTCATCCGTGACAAGTACGGCGTCAGGGCGGACCAGTACGCCGACTTCGCTGCGCTGCGCGGGGACAACTCAGACGGCCTGCCCGGCGTGGCAGGAGTGGGGGAGAAGACCGCGGCCGGCCTGCTCTCCAAGTTCCCGGACATGGATGCGCTACTGGCGGCGGCCGCCGACCCGGGCTCTGAACTTGCGCCAGGACCACGCCGAAAGCTCCTGGACGCCGCGGAGTACCTCGCGGTCGCCCCGACGGTCTGCAAGGTGGCCACCGACCTCGTCCTGGGGGACCATGACTACCGGCTGCCCCCGACGCCGGTCGACGGTGACGGCTTGCTGGCTCTGGCCGAGAGGTGGGGCCTCGACTCACCCGTCGCCCGACTCGTGGAGACCATCACCCGGACAAGGTGACGCGGCCCCAACACGCCCGGCTCGACCAACCAACACGCCCGGCTCGACCAACCAACACGCCCGGCTCAACCAACCAACACGCCCGGCTCAACCAACACGCCCGGCTCACCGTCAGGGGGTGAGCAGCTTCTGGCGTTCCGCGGTGTCGCGTGAGGCGGCGGCGAGTTCCTCAGCTGCGGCCAGATGGTCGCCGGCGTGCTCGCGCCACCAGTTCTGGCCCTCGGGCGGGAGGGTGTGGATCGGGTCGTAGTACTCGTAGGTGCGGGTGAGGGCCTCGGGGTCCTGGGTCTCGATGGAGGTCCGGTAGTTCTTCGTCCAGTGCGAGACTCCGCGTTCGTGGTCGTACCCGGCCAGCTGGTGCACCCATCGCTTGCCGACGAACGGGACGTCGCAGACGATCCGGGGCGTCGCGAAGCCGGGGAGGTAGCCCATGATGTGGTGCTGCAGACGCTGGGCGTCGGCGACCGAGACCCGCCAGTGCTCGGAGAACGGGATCATGTCGCACATGTAGAAGTAGTACGGCATGATCTGGGCGCCGTCGAGCAGCGCGAAGCACAGGTCCAGCAGCGCATGCGGGTCGGCGTTGACGCCGTTGAGCAGGACACCCTGGTTGCGTACGTCGCGTACGCCGACCTCGAGCATCCTCCTGGCTGCCTCTGCGACCAGCGGGGTCACCGAGTTGGCGTGGTTCACGTGGGTGTGGATCGCCAGGGAGACCCCGCGCTGCCGCGCCACCGTGGCCACCCGCTCCATGCCGGCTACCACGTCGTCCTGCAGCCAGTGCTGGGGGAGCCCCATCAGCGCCTTGGTCGCCAGGCGGATGTCGCGGATGTTGTCGATCTCGAGCAGCCGGTCCAGGAAGTCCTCGAGCCGGGCCCACGGCATGTTCGCCACGTCGCCGCCGGAGACCACCACGTCGCGCACCTGCGGCGTTCGGCGCAGGTAGCCCATCATCGCGTCGAGCCGGTCGACCGGCTTGAGCTCGAACTTGAGCTTGTCGATCACCGGGGTGGAGTTCCCGACCAGGTCCATCCGGGTGCAGTGCCCGCAGTACTGCGGGCAGGTCGGGAGGAGCTCGGCCAGGACCTTGGTCGGGTAGCGGTGGGTCAGCCCCTCGGCGACCCACATGTCGTGTTCGTGCAGCGAGTCGCGGGTGGCGTGCGGGTGGGACGGCCAGTCGGTACGGCGATCGGAGAAGACCGGCAGCATGTACCGGCGTACCGGGTCGGCGTAGAACGCGTCGGTCAGCGAGCCAGGCCCACCCGGGGTGTCCCGAGGACCCATGGTGTTCATCATCTGAGGCGGCACCAGCATCGACATCGTCGCCCGCTCGCGCTGGTCGCGTTCGAGATCGGCGTAGAACCGCTCGTCGACCAGGTCGCCGAGGAGCTCGCGCAGCTGCTTGAGATTCTTGACGCAGTGGGCTCGCTGCCACTGCGCGGACGCCCACTGCTGGGTGGTGACGTCCTTCCAGCCGGGGAACCGGGTCCAGTCGGGCTCGACCAGCTCGACGCGCTGGTAGGCGTACGGCTGGCCGGTCGCCAACCCGATGGCGGTCTCGATGCTCATGGCAGCTTTCCTTCTCGCGGGGGGCGGGTCGTGTTGTGTGACCTCTGCCTCTCATGCCAGAGTAGACAAAGAATCTCCGGCCTGTCGAACGCCATGCCGGAATATCTCTCTAATCGTTCCAGATTCACGGGAAGGACTGCCGGTGAGTACGGCGCAAGAGCGTGGGATCAGCGATCCGACCGGGCTTCATCGGGTTCTCGACCCCGCTGGGGTGCTGCCTCAGGCAGCCGAGCGCCTGGACACCCAGCGCTCCCTGTGGCCCGACGAGGTGCGGGTGCGCGTCGAGCGACTCAACCTCGATGCGGCCTCCCACCGTCAGTTGCTCGAGCAGTACGACGGGCAGGGCGAGGCGGTCCGGGCGGCCGTTCTCGACATCGTGGCCAGTCGCGGCAAGATGCAGAACCCGGTCACCGGCTCGGGCGGCATGCTGATCGGCACCGTCGAGGAGGTCGGCCCGTCGTCGAGGCTGGGGCTGGCGGTGGGGGACCGGGTAGCCACGCTGGTCTCCCTCACGCTGACGCCCCTGGTCATCGAGGACGGGCTGGCCGGCTGGGACGGCCGATCCGAGCAGGTTCCCGTCGCCGGGTACGCAATCCTGTTCGGCCGTTCGATCGCCGCGAAGATCCCCGACGACCTCCCGCCCGAGCTCGCCCTCTCGGTGATGGACGTCTGCGGCGCGCCGGCTCTGACCTCCCGCGTGGTCAGCGGCTACGACCGGCCCACGGTCGCGGTGATCGGTGGGGCCGGCAAGTCCGGTTCGCTGGCCCTGGCCGCCGCGAGGCGCTCCGGTGCCGGCCACGTCATCGCAGTGGTACCGCACAACGGCGAGGCCGAGCTCCTGGAGCCGACCGGGCTGGCAGACGAGATCGCGGTAGCCGACGCCCGTGACCCGATCGCGCTGCGCACGGCGATGAGCCGCCAGGCCGACGTCACTGTGGTCTGTGTCGACGTACCTGGGTGCGAGGGCGGCGCGATCCTGGCCACCCGCGACGGTGGCACGGTCATCTTCTTCTCGATGGCGACCTCCTTCTCGGCGGCCGCCCTCGGCGCTGAGGGGCTCGCTGCGGACGTGACGATGCTCGTGGGCAACGGGTACGTCCCGGGCCACGCCGAGTACGCGCTCTCACTGCTACGCGCCAGCGACGCCGTACGTGGGCTCTTCGAGCGTCGGCTGGCACCAGCGGGACAATGAGCTCGTGACCCGAATCCTGTTCCGCGGTGGCTACGTCCACACGCCTGCCGACCCGCACGCCACGGCTCTTGCTGTCGAGGACGGTCAGGTGGTGTGGACCGGTGACGACGACGCCGCCCAGCACTTCCTGGACAACGCCGAGCGGATCGTGGAGCTCGAGGGGCGCCTGGTGACCCCGGCCTTCGTCGACGCGCACGCGCACCTGGCGCAGGCCGGGCTCGCCGAGAAGAGCGTCAACCTGCAGGGAGCGACCAGCGCGGTACACGCCTTGGACCTGCTCGCCCGGTCCCGGGCGCAGGTGGTGCTGGGCCACGGCTGGGACGAGAGCAACTGGCCCGGCCAGACCGCCTTCACCGGCGAGGAACTCCAGCGAGCCCTCGGGGGTCGTCCCGGGTACGTCGCCCGGGTCGACATGCACTCGGCGATCGTCTGTGGCTTGGGGGGCCTGCTCGGCCGCGTCGAGCGGGACGCCCACCACTCCGCACGTACGGCACTCTTTGCGCTGATCCCCCGAGGTGACCGCCAGGACGCGATCCGCGACGCGCTGTCCACCGCTGCGAGCGTGGGAATCGGCATGCTGCACGAGCTGGGTGCCCCTCATATCTCCCCGGCGGACGACTTCGCGCTGATCCGGGGGCTCGACGGCGTGCAGCCCGAGGTCGTGGGCTACTGGGGCGACCTCGACACCACGGTGGCCCTGGAGCTGGGCCTCGCCGGAGCGGCGGGCGACCTGTGTGTCGACGGGGCCATCGGCTCGCGCACCGCGGCGCTTCAGGAGCCCTACGCGGACGAGCCCTCGACCCAGGGCTACCTGTACCTCAGCGCCGACCAGGTCGCCGAGCACGTGATCGCCTGCACCGAGGCCGGCCTGCAAGCCGGGTTCCACGTGATCGGTGACCGGGCCGTGGCCGAGACCGTCGCCGGGTTCCAGCAGGCCGCCGAGAAGGTCGGCGCCCCGGCCGTCGTCATGGGACGCCACCGTCTCGAGCACCTGGAGATGGTCACCCCCGACCAGCTCGGCGTGCTGGGCGGCCTGGGCGTCACTGCCAGCGTCCAGCCCAGCTTCGACAGCCTGTGGGGTGGCGAGGGCGCGCTCTACGCCCGTCGGCTGGGGGAGCGGGCCCGTCCGATGAACCCCCTGGCGTCGATGAACCGCGCCGGGATGGCACTCGCGTTCGGGTCGGACGCCCCGGTGACCCCGTTCGACCCGTGGGGTGCGATCCGGGCCGCAGCCTGGCACCACAACCCGTCCGAGCGGGTCACCGTGCGCGCGGCGTTCAACGCGCACACCCGCGGCGGCTGGCGGGCGGCCCGGCGCGACGAGGGAGGCGTCATCGCACTCGGCGCGCCCGCAAGCGTTGCCGTCTTCGACGTACCGGGCGACCTGGTCGTGCAGACGCCCGACGACCGGGTCGCGGCCTGGTCGACAGACACCCGGGCCGGCGTACCCCTGCTCCCGGGCGTGCACCCCGACGACGACCTACCCACCTGCACGCTCACCCTGGTCAACGGTGAGGTCGCGTTCGACAAGCAAGGAGTCCTCGAGTGAGGGGCAAGCTGGATCTGGATCCCGTCGCCGTACGCAAGGCACGGTCGCTGGCTCGCCGGGCCGGCCGCCCCATCGTGCGCCTCGCCCAGCAGCACACGACGGTTTCGGTCGAGCGTGCCACGCTGCGCCTGGCCGGGCTGCAGGGTGCCGACCCGGACGGCAGCCCCTGGGTGAACCGGCTGCTGGACGCCGTCCGGGGCGACGTCGGCCTGGAGTACGGCGCCGCGCTGCCCGTCTGGGACGCCCTGCTGCGCGGCGAGGCTGAGGACCTTGCCACGCTGGCCCAGAAGGCCTCCGCCGGCTCGGTGCGCTTCAGACTGCCCGAGGGACGCGACGCCACCCGCGCCCGCGCCGCCGCGCGAAAGCAGGTCGGTGCCGGCATCCGGAAGGTGGATGCCCGACGGCGCGAGCGCGAGCGCCTCGTCAAGCGCTGGGGGGACCCGCAGCAGAAGCCCTGGATCTACCTGATCGTGGCAACCGGGGACATCTACGAGGACATCCCGCAGGCCCAGAACGCGGCTCGCGAGGGGGCCGATGTCATTGCGGTGATCCGTAGCACCGGGCAGTCGCTCCTCGACTTCGTGCCGGAGGGCGCCACGCGCGAGGGGTTCGCTGGGACCTACGCCACCCAGGAGAACTTCCGCCTGATGCGTGCGGCGCTCGACGAGTCCTCACGAGAGCTGGGCCGCTACGTCCGCCTCACCAACTACGCCTCGGGACTCTGCATGCCCGAGATCGCTGCGCTGGCCGGCCTCGAGCGGCTGGACATGATGCTCAACGACTCCATGTACGGCATCCTCTTCCGCGATATCAACCCGGTCCGGACGTTCGTGGACCAGCGCTTCAGCCGCCAGGTCCATGCCCGCGCCGGCATCATCATCAACACCGGCGAGGACAACTACCTGACCACCGCCGACGCCGTCGAGGCGGCGCACACCGTCACGGTCAGCCAGCTACTCAACGAGTACTTCGCCAAGGAGGCGGGGCTGGAGGACTGGCAGCTCGGGCTGGGCCACGCGTTCGAGATCAACCCCGACGTACCCGACTCGTTTCGCCTCGAGCTGGCCCATGCGCTGCTGGCCCGGGAGCTCTTCCCCGACGCTCCGCTCAAGTGGATGCCCCCGACGCGGCACATGACGGGGGACGTCTTCCGTGGGTACCTGCTCGACGCGTTCTTCAACCTGGTGGGGGCGCTCACCGGCCAGGGCATCCTGCTGGTCGGCATGATGACCGAGGCCGTGGTCACGCCCTGGCTCTCCGACCGCGACCTGGCCCTGCAGAATGTCCGCTATGTTCTCAACGCCGCCGGAGGGCTGCACGAGGACTTCCGTCCGCAGCCGGAGGGCTTCATCGCCAGCCGGGCCCGGCAGGTGCTGGCCGAGTCGATCGACCTACTTTCCGAGATCGCCGACGACACGCTGCTCAACGCCATCGCGGACGGCACGTTCGGCCTGATGCGCCGTCCGGCCGACGGCGGTAGGGGCCTGGAGGGTGTGGCCAAGAAGGCCCCCGAGTACTACAACCCGGCCACCGAGATCCTGGAGGCACCATGACGATCCTCAGGCCGTACGGCGACACCACGGGAGACGGCATGGTTCAGGTCTCCTTCACGCTGCCCGTCTCCGCAATCGGGACCGACGCCAAGCTCGCCGAGGGAGCCGCCCAGCAGCTGGCGAACAAGATGGGGATCGACCCCGCCCTGGTCGTGCACAGCAAGCCGATGGGGCCGGACTTCACCTTCTTCGTCGTGTACGGCCGGGTCAACCACCTCGTCGACACCGACCAGGTGGTCGTGGTCGAGCGTGACTACGACCTGTTGACCCCCAAGGAGGTCAACCTGGCTGTGAAGAAGGCCCTGCGCCGGCGGCTCACCGTGGTGGGTGCCTGCATCGGCACCGACGCTCACACGGTGGGGATCGACGCGATCCTCAACATCAAGGGCTTCGCGGGGGAGAAGGGGCTGGAGTACTACCGGGAGCTCAAGGTGGTCAACCTCGGCGCCCAGGTCTCGGTCCCCGACCTGGTCGAGCGTGCCCATGCCGAGCGGGCCGACGCGGTGCTCGTGTCCCAGGTGGTCACCCAGCGTGACGCCCATCTACTGAACACCAAGGAGATGTCGGCCGCCTTCCGCGAGGCGTACCCGAGCCGGCAGCGGCCGCTTCTGATCGTGGGAGGTCCGAGGTTCGACGAGGCGATGGCCCCCGAGCTCGGGGTGGACAGGATCTTCAGCAGAGGTACGACGCCCGGCGAGGTCGCGTCGTACCTGGTCCACGCGTTGGTCACCCACAAGAACAAGGCGGCTTGACATGACTGACCCCATCATCGGAACCCGCGCGGTCCACCGCCGCTACGTTCCGTACTCGCACGCGCACTACGCCGGCAACCTGGTGGACGGGGCCTACTCGCTCGGACTGTTCGGCGACGTGGCCACCGAGCTCTGCATCATGACTGACGGTGACGAGGGGCTCTTCGCGTCGTACAGCGACGTGCAGTTCGCAGCGCCCGTCCGAGCCGGCGACCTCCTTGAGGTGACCGCTGAGCTGGTTCGGGTCGGCACGCGTTCGCGAACGATCGCCTTCGAGGCGCGGGTCGTCGGACGGGGACGTCCCGACCTGTCCGAGTCGGCGGCCGAGATGCTCGACGAGCCCGTCCTGGCGACCTCGGCGACAGGCACCGTCGTGGTGCCCGCCAAGTAGGAAAGCCCGCTACGGCGTGTCTGTGCGGACACGCCGTTGCCGCCAAAAAAGGGCAGCCAACTCTGCCCTGAACTGCACCCTGGCTGACCTGGGGTTTTCTGAGAAGGCGCAGGTCATGGCGGGGTTGACACTCGAACGTTCGCGCGCGAGAGTTCGCGGGTCCACCATGCAGGCCACCGAGCACGATGGCGTCCGGGTGGTCGTGAAGCCCCCGGTCGGCACCAGAGTTCGGGGCATGCGCGACACCTAGAGGTCAATGTTCTGCTCGGGGGGGTTGGACACGGAGAGAGTCCGGCGCCCAGTAGACAACGTGCCTGTCCCGCGCAGCCAGTGTGAGCAGGTTCGGTCCGAAGGGTCCCGGACTCTTTCCGCGCGCTGGGGACAGTAGATTTGGTCCAGGGATGCCCAGCACCAGGCTGAGCACCGGGCTATCGGGAGGAACTCAGTTGCGGGGAGTTCTCGCCCGACTCCTGGTGTCCGCGGCCGCCGGGGTAGCCGCGGGGTTCGCCTTCCAGCCCTTCGGCCTGTGGTTCCTGCTTCCGCTCGCGGTCGCGGCCTTGTCACTGGTGGCGCGTGAGAGAAACGGCTTCGCGCTGGGCTTCGTCTTCGGGCTCGGTCTCCTGCTGGTCCTGCTGCCCTGGCTCCGTGTGGTCGGCACCGATGCCTGGATCGGGCTCTCGGTGATGGAGGCCCTCTTCTACGGCGGGCTCGGCTGGGGTCTGGTGCGGGTCTCCTCGCTGCGAGCCTGGCCCCTGTGGCAGGCCTGTCTGTGGGTGTCCGTCGAGGCCCTGCGCGGTGTCATCCCGTGGGGTGGGTTCAACTGGGGGCGCCTCGGGTTTGCAGCGGCCGACACCCCGGTCGCACCTGCGGTGACCTTCCTGGGCATCGCCGGGCTCACCTTCCTGATCGCCCTGGTCGGCGGCTTGCTGGCCTGGGGGGTACGCCACGGCTGGGGTTTTCGGCCGGTGCTCGTCGTCTCCGGTGCCCTGGCGATCGGCTGTGCACCACTGGCCCTGCCCGCCTGGTCGGTACCTCCCGACGCCCCCTCCAGCGTCGTCGCGGTCGTCCAAGGCAACGTCCCGGGCGAGGGCCTGGACGCGTTCTCCGAGCGCCGGGCCGTCCTGGACAACCACGTCCGGGCGACCAAGGACCTTGCCGACCGAGTGGCCGACGGCGACCTCCCGCGGCCCGACCTGGTCATCTGGCCGGAGAACTCCACTGACATCGACCCGTTCCGCGACCCGACGGTGATGACCGACATCTCCTCGGCGGTCGACGCCGTGGGCGTCCCCACCCTGGTCGGCGCGATGGTTCAGGGCCCTGGACCGATCGACGTGAAGAACAAGGGCATCGTCTGGTTGCCGGGCACCGGGCCGACCAGGGACTACGCCAAGATGCATCCCGTCCCGTTCGGCGAGTACATCCCGATGCGCGCGTTCCTGGCCCAGCACATCCAGCGGCTCAACGAGATCCCCCGAGACATGGTGCCCGGCACGACGTACGGCGTCCTGAAGCTGGGGGAGACCACCATCGGCGACGTGATCTGCTTCGAGGTTATCTACGACGACCTGATCCGAGCCGTCGTCGACCGGGGTGCGGAGCTCCTGGTCGTGCAGACCAACAACGCGACGTACATGGGGACCGGTCAGGTCGACCAGCAGTTCGCGATCGCGCGACTGCGCGCCCTGGAGACGCGGCGCTACGTCGCGGTGGCGGCGACCAACGGCATCTCAGCAATCATCGGCCCCGATGGTCGGGCCGTCGCGCGCGCGCCCAAGCGGACCCAGCGGGTCCTCGTCGAACAGGTGCCCCGCCTCACCGCACTCACTCCCGCGGTCCGTTTCGGGGCCTGGGTCGAGCGTGTCATGATCGCCGTTGGCCTGCTGTCCCTGCTCTGGGCGATCCGGACGAGGCGGCGCAGACCGACCGAACAGCCGGTGGGAACCGACCAGGACCATGCCGCAGAGACCGCCGGTACCGCACCGGCCAGCCCTCGGGGAGAGCCGTGAGCGCGTGGGGCAGAGCCATCATCGTCATCCCGACGTACAACGAGTGCGACAACCTGCGCTGGATCGTGGAGCGCACATTGAACGCCGGCCTCGACGTGGACGTCCTGGTGGTCGACGACTCCTCACCCGACGGCACCGGCGAGATCGCCGACCGACTCGCCGAGGAGGACCCCCGGGTCACCGTCCTGCACCGTACCGAGAAGGCGGGTCTGGGCCAGGCGTACCTCAACGGCTTCGCAGTCGCCCTCGACCGGGGCTACGACGTTATCGGCGAGATGGACGCGGACGGCTCACACCAGCCCGAGCAGCTCCACCGCCTCTTCGAGGCGCTGCCAGACGCGGACCTGGTCATCGGCTCCCGTTGGGTCAAGGGCGGGCGGGTGCGCAACTGGAGCCTGTTCCGTAAGTTCCTGTCGGTCTTCGGGAACCTGTACGCGCGCACCCTGCTGGGCATTCCGGTGCGCGACATCACCGCGGGCTACCGTCTGTTTCGGCGTACGACGCTGCAGAAGATCGACCTGTCCGACGTGCGGTCGGTGGGGTACTGCTTCCAGACCGACCTGACCTACCGGACCGTCAAGGCGGGCCTGAGGGTCAGGGAGGTCCCGATCGAGTTCGTCGAGCGTGAGCGGGGCCAGTCCAAGATGAGCCCGAACGTCGCGACGGAGTCGCTGCGGCTGATCACTGCGTGGGGCCTTGCTGAGCGGGCGGCTCAGGTGCGCCGCGTATTCTCGACGAGGTGAGACCTCGCTTCCTGCTGCTCGTCGGACTCTTCGTGGTCATGCCGATCGTCGAGATCTACTTCCTGATCCAGATCGGCCAGGTGATCGGGCCCTGGTGGACCATCCTGCTGCTGGTCGCTGACGGCGTCCTGGGGTCCCTGCTGGTCAAGCGCGAGGGCCGCCGGGCCTGGCGGGCGCTCACCACGGCGATCGAGTCACACAAGCTGCCCCACCGTGAGCTGGCCGACGGCGCGTTGATCCTGGTCGGGGGAACCCTGCTGATCACGCCGGGCTTCGTCACCGACGTCCTCGGGCTGGTGTGCATCCTGCCCTTCACCCGGCCGGTCGCCCGGCGGGTACTGGCCAGAGCCGTGGCGAAGCGCATCACCACCGTCAACCTGCCGCCGACACCCGGTGGCGGACCGGGTAGCAGACCGGGTGCGGGCCCCGACGTGGTGCACGGCGAGGTCGTCGACTAGGGCAGACGAAAGCCCCCGGACACTGGTCCCGGGGGCTTCGCTTTCAGCCTGTCAGGCGCTCTTGGCCTTCTTGTTGCCGCGATGCAGGTGAGCCGGGCCGATCTCGCCGCCGCGGAGCAGCGCCACGCGCTCGGCGAGAATGTCCTCGAGCTCCTTGATGCTGCGCCGCTCCAGGAGCATGTCCCAGTGCGTGCGTGCCGGCTTCTCGTTCTTGGGCTCGGGCGGGGCACCGTCGCGGCTGAGCGCCTCGGCGCCGCAGCGCGGGCACTCCCACAGAGCCGGCACGTCCGCCTCGGCGGACATCACGATCTCGAAGTCATGTCCTTGAGGGCAGACGTAGGCGACGCGCTGCCGGGCGGCGAACTCGATACCGCGCTCGTCCTCGAAACTCTGCCCACCAAGCCGAGCGCCTCTCAAACTCCGCTCTGCCATGAGCTACCTCCCGTAAGTCTGTGTTTCCCCGTTGCTTCCGACAGGAAGCCGGTTCGTGCACGGTCCCCATGTGGGTGCGCGACAAGAACCAACCCTCCAGACACTCCAACGTAGGGGGTCTGCCAGAGATTCCCCAATTGGAGCAACCAATCCTATGACTCCTTACAGTGCCCGAAGCGCGTGATCTTGACACTTGTCCAAGACAGCCGTCTGGACCGGTCTCTCAGATCACGGCGGGTGCCACGTTCCCCGCTTCGGCGATGCCACGACGTGGGTCCACCTTGAGCAGAAGGACACCGCCGACGACGAAGAAGACCATCAGGGCGAAGATCGCCGGCCGGTAGGAGTCGGTCCACTGATGCACCAGCCCGAAGACCAGGGTTCCCATCCAGCTCGTGCCCCGCTCACAAGCCTGGTACAGGCTGAAGTACTCCGCCTCTCGGCCGCGGGGGATGAGCTGGCTGAAGAAGGACCGGGAGAGCGCCTGGGTTCCCCCCAGGACGAGCCCGATCGACGCCGCGAGGATCAGGAAGAGCGGGAAGTTCTTCTCGGGCGCGAAGTAGCCCGCCGTGACGACCAGTACCCAGATCGCCAGACCAGCCAGGATGACCTTCCGAGCACCCTTCGACCGGGCCAGCCGCCCGAAGAGCAGCGCCCCGGCAACGCCCACGAACTGAACGACCAGGAACGCGCTCAGCACGGTGGCCTTCTCGAAGCCGAGCTGCTTCTCGCCGTAGACCGAGGCCGCGTAGATCACTGTCTGGATGCCGTCGTTGTAGAACAGGTAGGCGACCAGGAAGGTGAGAGTGACCGGGTAGCGGCGAAGGTCCTGCAGCGTCGCCCAGAGCTGACCGAAGCTCTCCCGGACCAGCCCGCCGCGCTCGGGCACGATGTTGACCGGCTCGCGATTGCGGATTCCGCGGTACGGGATGATGGTGAAGGCACCCCACCACAGGGCTGCGGAGACCAGGCTGATCCGCACTGCCAGCTCGGTGTCGTCCATCACCGACAGCAGCCCGAAGTTCGCCGCCAGGAGCAGCCCGCCGCCCAGGTAGCCGCGGGCCCAACCCTGCGAGGAGACCCGGTCGCGCTCGTCCGGGGTGGCTATCTCGCACAGGATCGCGTCGTACACCACCAGCGAGGACCCGAGACAGAGGGTGGCGAGCAGCAGCAGGATCCCGCCCAGCTGCCAGTTGGTCCCCGTGACGAAGAACATCAGCCCGGCGAACCCGCTGCCGGCCCACGCGTAGCCAGCCATCACGGTCGTCTTCCTCGATGACCGGTCTGCGGCCGCGCCGACGACCGGTAGGACCAGGGCCGACAGAAGCGTGGCCAGGGTCACCAGGTAGAAGACCAGCGAGCCGGGGGAGATGCCGAGCCCGAGAACCGAGAGGTCGGTACGGCAGACAGGAGCGTCGTCCCCGACCTCGCAACCAGCGGCGCGCTCAGCCACGGTGGTCAGGTACGGCGCGAACAGCACCGCCGCCGTCGTTGTCACGTATGCCGAGTTGGCCCAGTCGTACCAGTACCAGGCCCGCTGCTCCTTCTTGCGGGCCAGCGGCTCCAGGTTCGCGATGCCCGCGGGGGTGTCACTCATGCTGCCCCTCCTGTTGCGTGCCAGAGGCCGCGCTCGCGAAGTACGTCGCGCAGCAGGTCGGTCCGGTCGGTGAAGATGCCGTCCACGCCGAGGTCGAGCAGGTCCCTCATCTCGTCGGGGTCGTCGATGGTCCACACATGCACATGTCGGCCGCCCGAGTGGGCCCGCCTGACGAACTGCTCGGTGACCACACGTACCCCATGGTGCCGATGCGGCACTTGGAAGGCCACGCCGTCGTCGCGAAGCAGCCCCCTGACCGGAAGCCCGGCCCGGTTCGCCGCCGCGGCTACCGGCCCGCAGGCGGTCGCGACCGGCTTGTGCAGGCTCTTACGGAACATCCGGATCACCGCTTCGTCGAAGGAGCCGATGAGCACCCGATCGTGTGCCCCGGTTCGCTCCAGCAGCCGGGCAAGCGGCTCGTTGGCCCCCTGGGACTTGATGTCGATGTTGAACCGGGCTTGCGGGAAGTGCTCCATCAGGTCGGCCAGCCTCGGAATGGGATGCGCTCCGCCGACCAGGGCCCCGGCCAGGTCGCCGTACCGCTGGTCGTAGATCACGCCTACCTGGCCTGTCACCCGCTCGAGCACGTCGTCGTGGAAGGCCAGGAGCACCCCGTCCCGGGTGGCGTGGACGTCGGTCTCCAGATAGTCGTATCCCAGAGCGACAGCGTGCTCGAAGGCAGCCATCGTGTTCTCCAGCCCCGACAGGTCCGGGTGGGCGGCGCCGCCCCGATGGGCGAAGGCCAGCACGCCCTCGGGCTCGTCGAGGAAGGGGAACCCCGTGCGTGGTCTACTCACCCGAGCAGTATCGCGTCCCAGCCAGTTGCCGGGACATCCGCGTTGCTACTCAGTCTGTCCCGCCCTTGCGCGGTACCTTCGAGGCATGGACGAGATGACGTGCCCCAAGTGCCAGGGAACCATGGTGAGCCGCCAGATCGGCGACGCCGTCGTAGCCAAGTGCTCGTCCTGCTCTGGGATCTTCCTCGAGCGCGCCGACGTCGGCTCGCTGAGCGAGGCCGAGAACGACTGGCACCTGTCCAGCGGACCGATCACTGAGCCCCTGCCGCGGATCACCGCCGACATGACTGCACCGCCACCGAGCCGGCCCAAGGCACGCTCGTTCCTGGAGTCGCTGTTCGACGCCTGAGGCCGAGCTCAGGTTCCTCAGATGTCCCGGAAGGTCTCGATGCTGGCGCCCAGGGCGTTGAGCCGGGTAGCCAGGTCCTCGTAGCCGCGGTTGATCACATAGACCGAGCGCAACACCGAGGTGCCCTTGGAGGCCAGCATGGCCAGCAGGATCACCACCGCCGGGCGGAGTGCCGGGGGGCACACGATCTCGGCACCCGACCAGCGGGTGGGTCCCTCGATTCGGACACGGTGCGGGTCGAGCAGCTGTACGACGGCTCCGAGCTTGGTGAGCTCGGTCAGATAGATCGCCCGGTTCTCATAGACCCAGTCGTGGATCAACGTGCTGCCCTCAGCCGTGGCCGCGATGATCGCGAAGAAGGGCAGGTTGTCGATGTTGAGGCCGGGGAACGGCATCGGGTGGATCTTGTCGATGGGGGAGTGAAGCCGTGACACGCGCGTGGTGAGATCGAGCAGGCGAGTGTGGCCGTTGTCCGCGACGTACTCCTGGGTCGTCTCGTAGCGGAAGCCCATCTCCTCCAGCAGAGCGAGCTCGATCTCGAGGAACTCGATCGGCACCCGGCGGATAGTGATCTCGGACTCGGTGACGATGGCCGCGGCCAGCAGCGACATCGCCTCGATGGGGTCCTCCGAGGGTGCATAGTCGACGTCCACGTCGATGTGGACCTGTCCGTGCACGGTGAGGGTGGTGGTGCCGACCCCGTCGATGCGCACCCCGAGCTTCTGCAGGTAGAAGCAGAGGTCCTGGACCATGTAGTTGGGGCTGGCATTGCGGATGACCGTGACCCCGTCGAACCGGGCCGCGGCCATCAGGGTGTTCTCAGTGACCGTATCGCCGCGCTCGGTCAGCACGATCGGCCGTTGCGGCGAGATGTCGTGGTTCACGGTGGCGTGGTAGCTGCCCTCGGTGGCCTTCACCTCCAGGCCGAAGGGGCGCAGGGCCGCCATGTGGGGCTCGACGGTCCGGGTGCCCAGGTCGCAGCCTCCGGCGTACGGCAGCTCGAAGGAGTCCGACCGGTGCATCAGCGGGCCTAGGAACATGATGATCGAGCGGGTTCGGCGGGCGGCCTCCTCGTCGATCCGGCCCAGGTCGAGCACCGCCGGCGGGACGATCTCCAGATCGCCTTCGTCGTTGAGCCAGGTGGTCCGTACGCCGAGGCTGGCCAGCACCTCGAGCAGCCGGTTGACCTCCTCGATTCGTGCTACGCGGCGCAGGGTGGTGCGGCCCTGGTTGAGCAGCGAAGCGCAGAGCAGAGCCACCCCGGCGTTCTTGGAGGACTTCACGTCGATGTTCCCCGACAGCGTCGTCGGACCGGTGACCCGCAGGTGCGTGGGGCCGGCCCCGAGCGCCACGATCTCCGAGTCGAGTGCCTCTCCGATGCGGGCGAGCATCTCCAGGGAGAGGTTCTGGTGGCCCCGCTCGATACGGTTCACCGCACTCTGGCTCGTGTTCAGCACCTCGGCCAGCTGGGTCTGGGTCAGGCCTCGATGCTTGCGCGCGTCGCGGATCAGGTTCCCGATCCGGGACAAGTAGTCCTCAGTCACAGGCCTGACGGTATCTCACATATGAGATAGGTCAACCGATGCCGCCCGGAGTACGGGCCTGCGCCCCAGCTCCAAGTCGTCGCGGGCTATGGACGAATCAACCCTATTGTCCCCATAGTCAGCACATAGACCGGCTGCGCACCCAGCCGCTGGACTGAAGGGTGCTCGGGCATGAAGTTCCACTTCCGTGCCGCGGTCGTCTCCTTGGCGACCTCCGCCAGCGTGCTCGTGATGCCGAGCGCGCAGGCTGCCAGTTCCTACGTAGCGCTGGGGGACTCCTACGCCTCGGGCGTGGGCACCCGTACCTACTACGCCGACAGCGGCTCGTGCTACCGCTCTCCGTACGCGTACGCGGTGGTAGATGCCGCACGGATCGGGGCGACGCTGAGCTTCAAGGCATGCAGCGGGGCCAAGACCGCAGACGTGAAGGCCAGCCAGCTCACCAGCCTGACCTCGAGCACGACGTACGTCACGGTCCAGGTCGGCGGCAACGACGCGGGCTTCAGCGACGTGCTCACCGAGTGCGCTCAGCCCGGCTGGGCCTCGGACTGTAACGGCGCCATCGACGCGGCTCAGGGCAAGATCCGCAACACGCTACCGGCCGCGCTGGACTCGCTGTACGCCTCGATCAGGAGCAGGGCCCCCAACGCGAAGGTCGTCGTGGTCGGCTACCCCCGCATCTTCAACGGGGAGGACTGCAACGCCGGGACCTGGTTCAGCCCGTCGGAGGAGAGCCGGCTCAATGCGACGGCCGACCTGCTCAACAGCACCACTTCGGGCCGCGCGGCGGCGAAGGGTTTCAGCTTCGCCAACCCGACCTCGGCGTTCATCGGCCACGCAGTCTGCGACACCACTGAGTGGATCAACGGGCTGTCGAACCCGGTCCGGGAGTCCTACCATCCCAACCGCAACGGCCAGACCGGTTACGCGAACCTGGTCGACGACTTCCTCACCTGACGGCCCGGTACTGCAGGCCGGACTGTCCGTCGCCGGCCGTCAGGGTCAGGACGTCGTACTCCTGCTCGTAGCTCACCTCGCCGCTGAGCACCGCCAGCACCGCTTGCTCGGAGGTCGCACTGTCGGCACAGGCCTTCTGCGTCAACGCGAGACCCGAGACGGTCATGGCCCGGCTACCCACCTGTACGTCGCCACTGCCACTGTTGCAGCCGGTGAAAAGCTCGATGCGACCGCTCTCGACAACCAGGGTCGGCGCGTCGCCCACGACGCTGCTGGCCACACCGTCTGCGCCGGTGCCGGTCAGGATCGACTCGAGGGTCCAGGTCGTGCCTTCCAGCGGGATCGGCTGCGCTGCGCGCGCGTGCTCCTCGTCCTCGAGCGTGAGGGTGACGCCGTCCTTGGTCAGCACCAGGGCGGCCGGGCTTACGGCGGCGCGGGGGCTCGAGCTCAGGAAGCCCGAGAACCAGGTGTCCTGGGCCATCAGGGGTCGGTCGCAGCCCATGTCCGTCGTGACGTCGATGCCTCCGAGCAGGAGCCCGTCGTCCAGGCGGCCGGTGCCGGAGAGGTGGTTGCACCCTGCGTGGGCATCGAGCTTGCCGTCCTTGAACGAGAGCCGGAGCCGGCTGCCTTTGACGAGCCCATGCCCCTTGACGTCATCCCCGACGAACGTCCGGCCGTCGAGGTTGTCGGAACTCGGCGCCTGGGGCAGCACGGTGTCGTCAGCGCAGGCCGCCAACAGCAGCAGCGGGACGGCGAAGGCGCCGAGGCGGTACAGGGTCAGGGTCATGCGGCTAGGACGCCGCCGCCGCCCTGCTGGTTCCGCCGACCTCATCGGCTGCCGGTCACCGACCGGGTGGCAAGATGCACGACATGCGAGTGACGACCATCCACGGTGCCGGTGACATCCGGCTCGAAGAGCGGCCAGAGCCTGTCGTGAAGCGCCCCACCGACGCGGTCGTTCGCGTGGTCGCGTCCTGCATCTGCGGGTCAGACCTGTGGCCGTACCGCGGAGAGAACCCGATCACCCCTGGTGACCCCATCGGCCACGAGGTCGTCGGCACGGTCGAAGCCGTGGGTGACGCCGTGACGAGCTTCAAGCCGGGCGACTTCGTAGTCGTTCCCTTCTGCCACTGCGACAGTACGTGCCCGCACTGCAGGGTCGGAATGCAGTCGGTCTGCGACAACCTGGGGTTCACCATGGGTGGCCAGGGGGAGTACGTCCGCGTTTTCCAGGCCGAAGGCAGCATGGTCAAGACCGAGGGGATGCCTTCACCGGACCTGGTCCCCTCCCTGCTGGCGCTCTCCGATGTGATGGCGACCGGATGGCACGCAGCAGTGGCGGCCCGCGTCCGCCCCGGCAGCACCGCGGTCGTCGTGGGCGACGGCGCGGTCGGCCTGTGCGGAGTGATCGCCGCCCAACAGCTCGGGGCAACCAGGGTTGTCGCCATGTCACGTCATGAGAGCCGCCAGCGTCTGGCGAGCACGTTCGGGGCGACCGACATCGTCGGCGAGCGCGGCGACGAAGGCGCCAAACGCGTCCTGGACCTGACAGACGGCATCGGTGCCGACGCGGTGCTCGAGTGCGTGGGAACGGACCAGTCGATGAAGACCGCCTTCAAGGTGGCCAGGCCGGGAGGCATGGTCGGCTTCGTCGGCGTACCGCACGGCGTCGAGCTTCCGGTCCGGAAGATGTTCGAGCGCAACGTCGGTCTGGCCGGCGGCATGGCGCCGGTGCGGGAGTACCTGCCGCACCTGCTCGAGCTCGTGCTCGCCGGAACCATCAACCCCGGGCTGGTCTTCGATCTGGAGCTGCCACTCGACCAGGTAGCCGAGGGCTACCGCGCGATGGACGAACGCAGTGCAACGAAAGTCCTGCTTCGTCCCTGATGTTCCCCTAACTGTCCCGTTTTGGGCCGATGACCTGACCATCCACCGCTGCTACGTTCGACATGCGTTGGGGGACAACGCGTGGCTGTCGCGCTTCTTTGCGACGCCGGGAATCGGGGTTGTCGATATGTGCGACGAGTTGCTGTGCGCTGGGCTGGGGGACGCGGCCGGGCGAGACTCGGCTTGGAACAGCACGCATCCGCCGACGTCTAAGTAGCCCAGCACCCGCCTTCTGCTCCGCACGAAGTTCCACTCAGTGTGACAAGAACTTAACGGCAGACCTCGCGACACGTCAGGAATCGAGAAGCGCCAAGACGCCACCCTGGCTAGCGTGACCTGCATGGACCTCACCATTCACGCGAGCTTCCTGCCGCACAACGACCCCGAGGCGTCTCTGGCGTTCTACCGCGACAGCCTCGGCTTCGAGGTACGCAACGACGTCGGGTACGCCGGGATGCGCTGGATCACGGTCGGACCAGCCGGCCAGCCCGGCACCTCGATCGTCCTGCACCCGCCGGGCGCAGACCCGGGCGTCACCGACGACGAGCGCCGGACCATCGCCGAGATGATGGCCAAGGGGACCTACGGCATCATCCTGCTCTCCACCAAGGACCTCGATGGCGCCTTCGAGCGCCTGGTGGCCGGTGGCGCAGAGATCGTCCAGGAGCCGACTGAGCAGCCGTACGGCGTTCGCGACTGTGCCATCCGTGACCCTGCCGGCAACCTGATCCGCATCGACCAAGCACGCTGAGCAGGGGACCGCCTGGGCGAGACTCAGCCAGGAAGAACACGCACCACTTCCGCCGTAGGGCCCCTTCCTGCAGGTTCGCCGATAATGCACATTATGTCAATCGGAAGATCCGAGAGGGGCCCTTACCGAGTAGAGCACCCCCCCGGTTCGAAACAGGCGAGGCGCTCAGTGCCAGTTGCTGATCTTGACGTCGTGCGGATCGGGAGCGCCGGTGCCCGTCTCCAGCAGCTGTTTGAGGCTCAGCAGGAAGACAGCCCACTTGGTGCTGCAGTGGGCCATGAACTCGACCGGCTCGGCCCAGCCCTTGTGCTCGAAGAGAACGATCGTGAACTCGTCCTCCTGTTTGAGCTCCCACGCCACCGTCGTGCCAATCCACTCAGCCGGGCCGTCGACGACCTCCCAGAGCACCCGCCGGTCCGGCACGAGCTCGAGAATCCTCATGTCGAAGCCTCCGGGCCCGAACCGGAACTGGAGGACTCCGCCCACGTCGGTCTTGCCGTCGGTGTCGGTCGCCCACCACCCCGACAGGCCTTCGACTGTAGTCAGCGCGGAGTAGACCTCTTCCAGCGAGGACGACCTCACGCCGATCCGGTGCAAGATGTCGGCCATCTACTTCTCCTTCCCTCAGTGTTCTCTCTGTGTGCTCTCTGTGTGTTCTCTCTGGGTGTTCTCTCTGGGCGCACAGCGCGCGCAGGACCGTCCGGGCGCCGAAACGCACGGTCTCAGTGATGTCGTTGTTGCTCAGGTTCAGGCGTCCGCGGCCCGCTGGATCGCTTCCGCTAGCTGCTTGATGCGCCGTAGCCGGGCATCCCAGGTGGCCCCGACCGCCGAGAGCTGGCCGATCGCCCGCGCGAGCTGCGCCTCATCGACCTCATAACGTCGCTCCCTCCCGGCTGCCGTTGCGTGGACCAGGCCGACCCGGTCAAGCACCCCGAGATGCTTCGCGACAGCCTGTCGCGTGACCGGCAACTGCTCGCTGAGCGTGGTCGCCGTGCCGGCTCCCCGCACCAGGAGCAGATCCAGCATGCGGCGCCGGGTCGGATCCCCGACCGCCGACCACAGGTCGTCGTCCACCGCGGCGGTCATGGCGCAGAGACCAGCCGAGTGACGTAGTCCCCCAGCCGGGGCAGGTGCCGGTCCCAGCCCTCAACATGCTCGCGGTAGGCCTCCTCCAACACGGCGGCCTCCCAGCCGCGCTCACGAAACCCGCTCTCGGCAAGCTTGACGACCGTTCCGCCACCCGACGGGACCAGCTCGAAGGTGACCAGCAGCGAGTTGGTCGGCCCCGGGACCTCCCCCGGCTCGTAGACCCAACGGAACGAGAACAGTCTCGGCGGCTCGGCGGTGACCACCGTCAGCGGCACGACCATCGTGGGCTCTGGCCCACCGGTCCCCCAGCGCAGCTCCCCTACCCCACCGGCAACCGGCTCGAGGTGGGCGTCGTCGGGCCACCACTGCTTCAGGTGTACCGGACTGCTGATCACCTCGAAGACGACCTCGGGCTTGGCGTCGACGTAGATCTCGCGCTCGATGGTGCCGTACTCCACGATTCGCTCTCCTCCTGCAATGCAACGTTTGGTTGCGCATGACGATAGCCCAAGGCTCGCAAAGACGCAACCATTGGTTGCGCCTGCCGGGAGTCCACGGGCGACTGGGTCACGCTCGTCGCGGCGCGGACGGCGGAGAGCCGTTCGGCGCGGGTGCACCGAGCCACCCTGCGCCTTTGAAGGAAGACGGCCCTGACCCCTAGGTCAGGCTGTCCCGAACCAGGTCGAGTAGATCTTGTCGTACCCGCCGTCCTTCTGCAGCGTCGCTAGGACGTCGTTGATCGTCCGAAGCAGGTCGACGTTGCCGTTCTTCTTCACGGCCATCCCGTACTGCTCACCCGTGTCGAACTCCGCCGCCACCGCGAGCCCTCGGTTCTGGTCGACGATGCCGCCCACCACCGTGTTGTCGAAGACGGCGGCAAGCACCTTGCCGCTCTCCAGGGCGTTGGTCATGGCGGACTGGTCCTCGAAGGTGACGATCTCAGCGTCGCTGGGTGCGTTGTCGGTCAGGTAGACCTCGCCGGTGGTCCCGCTCTGGACGGCGATCTTCTCCCCGCCCAGGTCCGCCAGCGTGGTGACGCCCGACCCCTTGGGTACCACCAGCGCCTGCGCGGCGTTGAAGTACGGGCTTGAGAAGTCGATGACCCGTGCTCGGTCCCCCGTGATCGTCAGCCCCGCCACCGCGACATCGCAGACACCCTGGTTCAGCAGTTCGCCGGACTCGATCGCGTCGAACTCCTTGTTCAGGAAGACCGGCTTCATCTTGAGGCGTTTGGCCACCTGACCGGCAAGGTCGACGTCGAAGCCAACAGTCTCACCGCCAAGGTCGAACTCGAACGGCTCATACGGCAGGTTGGTGCACACCGTGAGCTTGCCGGGCGAGACGACCTGCGGTGTCCGGGCAGCACTGCCCTGCTGCTGGGCGCCGCAGGCGCTGACAGCGAGGACGAGCAGTGGTACGACGGCGCAGCGCACGGCGCGGCGGGCGATGGTCAGGTGCGGCATCTCAGTTCACCTTCGCGGGGAGGGATCTGGTCAGGCACTCCAAGGCGTACTCGGTGACCTGGACCAAAGCCTGTTTGCTGGACTCACGCTCGCGGGCGTCAACCCGGATGATGGGGACCTCGGGTGCCACTGCCAGAGCGTCCGCGACGTCGGAGAGGTCGAAGACCTTGGTGTCCTCGAACTGGTTGACCGCCACGATGAAGGGCAGACCCTTGGACTCGAAGTAGTCCAGCGGAGCGAACGCCTCGTCGAGGCGGTTCGTGTCCACCAGCACCACGGCACCGATGGCACCGCGGCACAGGTCGTCCCACATGAACCAGAAGCGTCGCTGCCCCGGCGTGCCGAAGAGGTAGAGGACCAGATCCTCGGCCAAGGTCAGCCTTCCGAAGTCCATGGCTACGGTCGTCGTGGTCTTCCCCGGCACTGCGGTGACGTCGTCGACGCCCTCGGACTCGTTGGTCACCAGGGCTTCGGTACGTAGCGGCACGATCTCCGACACCGAGCCGACCAGCGTAGTCTTGCCGACGCCGAAACCACCGGCGACGACGATCTTGGCCGACGCAGCCCGGCGCATGGCGCTAGTAGGTGCGTAGTCCACGGAGGGTCCTTTCGATGAGCTCGATCCGCTCGTCCCGGGACGAGCTGTCGGTGAGAGTGGCCTGGACGCGGACAATGCCCTGCTCGACCAGGTCACTGAGCAGGACGCGCACGACCCCGATCGGCATCGACACCAGGGCGGACACCTCGGCGACCGAGCGGTTGTGACAGATATCGAGCACGCGTCGGGCAGCAGCGCCGAGAGCTACCTCGACCATCTCGCTCTCACGGCGCAGGGTTGCCTCCAACGGGAGGTCGACCGTGGCTCGGGTCCGCCCGGCGGTGATGGTGTAGGGCCGCACGAATCGGGCGCTCGGCGCGGGATCGTCGTCGGCAGGAGCTAGCGGGATCATGGCTACCACACCGTCAGCCACCGGTCGGTGCGACTCGGGCCTGAGCCTGCACCGCACGCCCCACGCGATCCACGAGCAGGGCCATCTCATAGCCCACCTGCCCGATGTCCGCCGACTCCTGGGTCAGTACCGCGAGGTTCGAGCCGTCACCGACGCTCATCAGCATCAGGTAGCCCTGCTCCATCTCAACCAGCGTCTGCAGGACCGCACCGCCGTCGAAGAGCCGGGCCGCCCCGACGGCCAGGCTGGCCAGCCCGGACGAGACCGCTGCCACCTGCTCGGCGCGATCTGCCGGGATGTTCGCGCTCGCGGCCATCAGCAGGCCGTCCGCGGAGACGAGGATGGCGTGGGCGGCGTCAGGGACCTCTTCGACGAACCTCGAGACGAGCCAGTCGAGGTCGCGACTCTCCGCGCGGGGGGTGAGGTTGCTCTGGATCTCGGTCATGCCTGGCCTGCTTCCCTGTGCTCTTGACCGTTGGTGGAGATGGCAGCATGGCGTCCTCGCGAGACCCCCGCAGCGTGCGCGGCGAGCCGCGCCTTGATCGCCTCGGGGTTTCTGGCCACCAGGGCAGTCGGCTTGGTGACGCCTCCTGGAACCAGTCGGGTGCCGGGTCGGCGTTGTGGCAGCCCGACCGCGTTGGCCGCAGGGGCGGCGGCGGTCACTCGGTCCGCCTGCTCCCAGCCCGCCTCGACCTCCGACGACAGCCACGGCTGCGTCGGTCCGCCGGCGCTCAGCCAGGCCGAGCGCATCGCCTGGAAGATCGGCGTGTCGTTGTCCAGGTCCAGGTCGCTGTCGGACACCCGGTGGCCGTCGGAGACTAGGCCGTCGTCCGTAACCACGTCACTCGCGCTGACCAGATCACCGTCCGTAACCACGTCACTCGCGCTGACCAGATCGCCCGGCGTGACAGCACCGTTGGACCTGGGAGCGTCGTCCATCCGCGCTTCCCACTCGCGCGCTGCGGCCCGCCTCGGCAAGGACTGCACCACCTCGGACGCGCCCTCGGACACGGGCTCCGGCGCAAGTTCCGGCTCCGCTTCGGCGAGCGGCGCGACCTCGGACGCGGGCTCAAGCTCCGGCTCGACTTCCGGCTCAAGGTCCGGCTCAAGGTCTGGCTCAAGCTCCTCCTCCGAGACGGGGGCGACCTCGAACGGTCGCTCACTCTCGGAGCGAACTGCGGCCAGATCGACGACGTCAGCGACGACGGGCTCTCGCTCCGGCAGCCATGGCGCGGGCTCCGGTCGCTGGTTCGCCGTAGGCTCGCGCCGGCCCATCGCCGAGCTGATCCGGCTCCGGAGACTGTCGATGTCGAGGGAATCCGACGCGGGTGAAGTGGTTGCCGGCGGCAGGACTGCCCGTAGGCCCTGCCCTTCGGCCAGGATCAGGGCCGGGAGCAGCACCGCGGCCGTAGTACCCCGGTGCTCGTTCCGACGCAGTACTACGGCGATCCCGTGTCGCTGCGAGAGGCGGCTCACGACGAACACGCCCATCCGCCTTGCGGTGTCAGGCGTCACCTCGCCCCCGGAGTGGAGCATATTGTTCAACTCTGCCAACGAGTCCTCGGGGATCCCCAAGCCTCGGTCCACGACCTCGATCCTGACTCCGCTGGGAGTCCGGACGGCAGTGAGTGTGACCTGGGTCGACGGTGCCGAGTAGGTCAGCGAGTTGTCGACCAGCTCGGTGAGCAGGTGTACGACGTCACCGGAGGCAGCGTCGCTGAGGCGTAGGTCGTTGGTGGTCTCGATCCGGACGCGCTGGTAGTCCTGAACGCCCGCCGTCGCCGCCTGTAGGGCGTCACCGACCGTCAGTCCTTCGTCCCCACCGAACTGGCTGGGCGCGTCCGCGAGGATCAAGAGGCTCTCACCCGTACGCCGCATGCGCGAGGCAAGATGGTCGAGTCGGAAGAGGCTCTCGAGCCGACGCGGGTCCTCCTCGTCCTTCTCCAACGTCTCGATCAGGGCCAGCTGCTGGTTGACCAGGGCGGTGTTCCGGCGGGACAGGGTCACGAACATCTCACTGACCTGGGAGCGCAGTTGCGCCTCGCCCGACGCGAGCAGGACGGCCTGCCGGTGCAGGTCCTCGACCGCTCGTGCGAGCTGGCCGACCTCCTCCTTGGTCGTGACGTCGATCGGCGTGATCCGTCCGGGGTCCTCACCCGCGCGCAGCCGGGAGATCGCCGCAGGAAGCTCCTCGTGCGCGACGCTCAGCGCACCCTCGCGCACCCGTCGGATCGGGTTGATGATGAGCCTCGAGACCAGCAGGGCCAGCAGGATGGCGGCAAGGAGCGCCGCCAGCGTCACCCCGGCGTTGACGAGCGCCCGCGTGCGCGCGTCTGCCGCGGAGGCGGTCAGTTCCTGGTCCACGCCGACGAGAAGGTCCCCGGCGAGGGCGTCGTACTGGGTATAGGCCCCGGTGCCGCCCAGGTCTGTGCCCTTGGTGCGCACCGTCCGGAAGCGCTCTGCGTTAGCGGTCCGCAGCGTCGCGACGGCGGGCTCGGTGTCGCCCAGGGCGCTAGCCAGACGGTCGATGGCGGCACCCTCGGCGCCCAGCTCGGCGAAGAGCTCGAGAGAGGCCGTCTCACCCTTGCGGTCTGTGGCGACCAGTGCCTGCTGCATGGCCAGGGAGAACCGCCCACCCAGCGCCTGTGCCAAAAGCTCCAGGCGGGGCTCTGGGTTGAGCTGGGCGTTGACGATAGTCGTGATCAGCTGCGTCACGCCGGACTGCAGCTGCCGCAGCTGCGCCACCCAGGTGCCGAGGCTGAGACTGTCGATGCTGCTCTCGCGCAGCGCCCGGCTCAGGTCGAGCACCACGTCGACCTGGTAGCTCTGGTCGGCGTTGAGGTCGGCGGAGCGTCGGACCTCGACAAGGTCGGCCGCGGCGCCTTTGAGGGCGCGGAAGGCTGCGTTGAGATTAGGGTCGGACGCGGTGTGCGCGGCCACCATGGCCTGCTCAGCGGCCACAAGGTAGTCGACCGCCGGCCCGAGCACGGTGACCTGCCTCGCACTGGTCGAGGAGTTCGTGGCTTCGACCAGGGCGCTGCGGACCCGAAGACCACCCAGCGTCGCTGCCAGCAGCAGCGGGATCGTCAGGGCTAACGCGACCTTGCGGCGCAGGGACCAGCCCGAGACGGCGAGCGCCGGAACCGTACCGTGACGCGGAGCCGATTTCGTGCTCATTGAAGCCCCCCGAGGTTCTTAAGTGGTGGCAAACGGGTGCACTCAACATATGAAGAATTCAGTCAATATGTGACCTAAATGGCCGAAATAGGTGTTATTCCGGCACACGGGTACCACAGGTGAGGCGGCCGCATGGGGGCTGGCTAGCGTCCCCGAGCGGACGCGATGACCACCGCGGCGCCGGCTTCGGGGGCGGGCACCACCTGGGCGATCAGCCCAGCTTCAGCGCAGAGCGCGCGCGCCACAGCCTCCTGCGAAACGCCGACCTCGACAAGCAGCGTGGCGCTTGAGGCCAGCCACTCCCCTACCCCGGCAACGATCCGTCTGATCACGTCGAGCCCGTCTGGACCGCCGTCAAGGGTCCTGCGGGGCTCATGGTCGCGTGCTTCGCGGGGCAGGCTGGCGAGCTGGCCCGAGGGGACGTACGGTGCGTTCGCGACCAGTACGTCGACCCGGCCCCTGAGGTCGCCTGGCAGGGCGTCGTAGAGGTCCCCTTGATAGACCCCTGGATAGTTCCCCGGCTCGACGCCTCGCTCGGTCCCGGGACCACCGTGGCCACCAAGGTTGCGCCGGGCACAGCGAACCGCGACGGGGTCCAGGTCGGCGGCGTACAGCTGGGCGCTGGGTTCGACGGCGCGGACCACTGCGCCGACGGCGCCCGACCCGCAGCAGAGGTCGACGATGCTGGCCCCGGGCAGGGCCAGAGAAGCAGCGCGCCGAGCCAACAGCTCGGTACGGCGACGAGGGACGAAGACTCCGGGCTCCACCACGATCCGAAGACCGGCGAACTGTACCCAGCCGACGATGTGCTCCAGGGGCTCTCCCCCCACCCGGCGGTCCACGAGGTCGGCGAGCTCGGCCCCGGAAGCAGCGTCGATCAGCAGCACGGCTTCGTCCTCGGGATAGACGCAACCGGCAGCCCGTAGCTGGTCCGCCACTTCGGCGTACGACGGCACTCTCAGGCGACCCGGTCCTCAGGGCCGTTCGGCAGGAACTGGCTTGCGATCTCGGGCCATGCGTGGTCGATCAACGAGACGACATCGATGCGGGTGGCCTTACGGACATGCGGCTTGGCGAGCTCCCGGGCCACGAACCGCAGGATGAACCGTCGCAGCTCCGCATCGACCCCAGCGACCTTCTGCAGGATCGCCGAGCGTCGCTTGTCCGCGTTCACCGAGATCGTGACCTCGTCCTCCGACGGCGGCTGGATGTCCCAGACGATCGTGAGCGGCTCCTCGACGAACATCCGCAGCGTCAACGGCACGAGCACGTCGGCCTCGAAGCTGACTGTGTCGACGCGGAGGTCCAGATCGAAGGTGACCGCGACCGGAAGGAAGACCCGGTAGCCCGGGGTCTGGGGGTCCTCGAGCTCTTCACCGTAGGTCTTGCCGAAGGTGCCTCGCGCCGTGATCCTCGCCATCACGCGACCCGGCCCGGCCCCTATCGGACCCAGGGAGAGGTCCTCCCCCAGCACCCGGTCGACCGACTCCAGCACCCGCTGCTTGTGCAGCACCAGTCTCATGAAGGTGCTGCCGAAGAGCTCGTCGGGCAGGCGAGCCATGGAAGGCCCGGGGATCTCGTTCAGGTGTGGCCCCTTCACTCGCGGATACCCTCGATCAGGGTGTCCTCGTTCTCGCGAATCTCCTCCACGATCGCCTCCTCCAGGTCAGCTGCGACGCGACGCCCCGTTCCCCCGCTGCTGGGCAGTCCGATGTTCCTCATCGCACCGTCGATCGCTGCCGCGACATCGATGACGCGTACTCCGGCGATCGCCGGCTTGCGCACCTCACGGGCGACGTACCGTGCGACGAAGCGTTGCAGCTCACCCTCGATGCCGACCACCCGGTTGAGCATCGAGGCACGCAGACCCTCCGACCTCAGCTTGATCGACACCTCGTCTGGCATCGGGCCGTCAACGTCGATCACGACCTTCAGCGGGGATGCCGCCCGTGCGGTGAGGACGAGCGGAACCTCGAGCTGGGCGTGGAAGCGGTGCCGGTCGACCTGGAGATCGACGTCGAAGGTCAGCTCGACGGGAAGCACGACGCGGTAGCTCACGTACTCACCCGGCACGGGGGTGGAACTGGCTTCTCCGATCGACCCGGTGGCTCTCACCTGCGCGATCCTGCCGGGGCCCACCCCGATCGGTCCGACGTTGATGGGCTGTCCCGCGAGCTTGTTGACCGCAGCCAGGATCCTCTCCTCGGTGACCGCGCTGCTGAAGAACGCGACGCCCCACTGTTCGTAGGAGAGGTAGTCAGGATCCTCGGTGCTCTCTTCGCGTTCCGCCACATCTCGTAGGTTAGGGCCTGTGGAATCCCCTCGTCCCTACGGCTCCCGCAGCAGACGTCAGGCACTCTCGGACGCGCTGCCCGCGCTGACCCTCTTCGCCGGGGCTCTCATCGCCATCACCATCGGCATCATCGAGCCAAGCAAGCTGTTCTCCGTGGGAGCGGTGATCCTCGTGGGCTCCGCGCTCCTCGGTTTCCTCGGACGACTGCTGATTCCCGGAGACGAGGACGTTGCCCGCCCCCGTGGCCGGCAGAGCTTCGACCTGGTCATCTTCGACTGTGACGGGGTCCTCGTCGACTCCGAGATCCTCACCGTGGGCGTGGAGGCGCGCGTGCTCACCGAGCTCGGCTGGCCGATCGACGCCCCGGAGGTCGTGCGCCGCTGGCTGGGTCGGTCCTCCGCGTCGATGCTCGCCGAGGTCGCCGAGCGCCTCGGGCCCGAGGCCGCAACACGGTTCGATGTGATCACGACCGCGGAGATCCGCGGCGCCTTCGAGCGTTCCCTGGCCCCGGTCGCCGGTGTCCCTCCCCTGCTCGACCACCTCGACGGCATCGAGCTCGCCTACTGCGTCGCCTCCAGCGGCTCACAGGAGAAGATGGGGCTCACTCTCGGTCTCACCGGGCTGGCGGGGCGCTTCTCGGGGCGCCGGTTCAGCGTGGACGAGGTCGCGAGCGGAAAGCCCTCACCCGACCTGTACCTGTACGCCGCAGAGCGGATGGGGGTCTCCCCCGCCCGCTGTGCGGTCGTCGAGGACTCGGTCTACGGAGTCCAGGCGGCGTTGGCCGCCGGGATGACTGCCTTCGGCTACGCGGGCGGGCTCACCGAGGCCCGGGAGCTCTCCTCAGCCGGGGCGACTGTCGTCCACGAGATGAGCGACCTGGTCGGCCGGCTGGCCCACTCCTCGGCCAAGAGGGCGTAGTCGTACTCGTCACCCAGCTCCCCCTTGAACCACTCGTTCTTGACCAGGTGCGCTTCGCGTCGCATCCCCAGGCGGTCGAGAACCCTGACCGAGGACACGTTGCGGGTGTCCAGACGGGCGATCATCCGCCGCATGCCGAGCTGCTCGAAGGCCAGCTGCAGCATGGCTCCCGCGCCTTCGGTTGCCAGCCCCCTCCCCTGGAAGTCCGGGTGCAGCACATAGCCGACCTCGCCGTTGCCGTGCTCCACGCTGCGCAGCATGATGATCAGCTCGCCGGCGAGGCGGCCCGACTCCTTGTCCAGGGCAGCCAGCTTCACCGCGTCGCCGTCGCTCTCCCACCCCAATCTCTGCGACCGCTCGATCGCCGCCACACAAGCAGGCTCATCCAAGACACCCCAGGGGATGTAGCGGACCACCTCCTCGCGACTATGCAGGTCGAGGAACGCCGTCAGGTCGGTGGCGGCGTACGGACGCAGCCGCAGTCGCGCTGTCTCCCCACGGAAGCCGGAGAAGTCCACGGTCAGGGAACCGGGCCGATGCGGGCGTCGACCGGGACCCCAAGCGCCACAGTTCGGCTCACCGTGCAGAGCCGGTCGTTGGACTGGGCGACGGCTCTGGGAAAGACATCCTTGGCGTCATGGCCGGCATCGGTCGACTCGAACCGCGCGTCGAACGTGATCACGATGTCGGACAGGTGGTTGCCGCCCTCGTCCCGCACCTTGGTCGCCTCGGAGGCGATCCGGAAGGAGACCGGCTCCGCGCGCTTCCCCACGATGTAGTCGACATCGATCGCGCTGCAGGCGGCCATCGCCGTGAGCAGGAGCTCGACGGGTGTGAACGTCCCATCCCCGCGCCCCTCGCCGACCACCAGCGTGTCGCCGTACTTGTTGGTGGCCCGGTAGCGCCCTTTGGACAGGCGTTCAAGGGCGACCGATCGTCGATCGTCAGTCATTCGGTCAGCCTGCCACACACTCCGAAACAGGCCGTTCGGGGTCGAAGCGGTCACAGTGCTGGGCTGGCGTCCTGCGCCTGGCCCACCTTGTCGAAGAGCAGACCCGGTCCCGGCGCGGCAGCGATGACTAGTCTTGACCGATGAGGTCTCTCGACCGCCGGCCCGGCGTGACAGCCCGGGTTCGCGTCCACGAGTACGTCGAAGGCGACATACGTAGCCACGAGGACAAGCTGGCCACCGAGGAGCCGCTCGAGGTGCGACTGGCCTGCCCGGAGCGAGTCGCGCAGCGGGTCGCGGTGACGATGCGCACCCCCGGCCACGACTTCGAGCTGGCTGCCGGGATGCTCTTCGGCGAGGGGGTGCTGGAAGCCCCCTGGATCCGGGGCGTCTCCTACTGCACCGACCCCACTCTCACTGCCGAGCAGGCCTACAACGTGGTCACCGTCGAGATCGACCGCCCTCCGCTGCGCGAACCGGCTACCCGGTACGACGGCCCCGGGGCAGCAGCGAGCGCCTGCGGAGTCTGCGGCACGCAGAGCATCGACGAGGTACTCGGGCTGTGCGAGGTACGCCGGCCCACCGACCAGCCCGTCATCGCGCCTTCGGTGCTGACGACCCTGCCGCGAGCGTTGCGAGAGGCCCAGCGAGTCTTCGCCTCGACCGGAGGACTCCATGCGGCGGGGCTCTTCGACGAGCGCGGCAGCGCCCTGGTCATCCGCGAGGACATCGGCCGACACAATGCCGTCGACAAGGTGGTCGGGGCCAGGCTGTTGACCCAGCAGTCCCCTGCGGCGCCGGTGCTGTGCGTCAGCGGTCGCATCGGCTTCGAGATCGTCCAGAAGGCCGCCGCCGCGGGCGTCGGCGTGCTGGCTGCGATCGGCGCGCCCTCGAGTCTGGCCGCGCGACTGGCCGACGACGCCGGCGTGTGCCTGGTGGGCTTCCTCAGCGCGGACAGGTTCGTGACCTACACCGCGGCGCACAGGATCGGCGTGGGATAGCCGAAAGTGTCGGCCTCGACATCTAGCGTCGTCGACATGAGAGTCCTGCACACCTCCGACTGGCATCTGGGGCGGTCCTTCCACCGCGTCGGGCTGCTCGGTGCGCAGGCGACGTACGTCGACCACCTTGTGGCCACCGTGGAGTCCGAGCGGGTGGACCTCGTCGTGGTCGCCGGCGACATCTATGACCGCGCGCTGCCACCTGTCGACGCCGTCGAGCTGGCCAGCGAGACCTTCGCGCGCCTGGCTTCGTCGCGCGCCAAGGTCGTCGTCACCAGCGGCAACCACGACTCCCCCATCCGGCTGGGCTTCAACGCGCGGCTGGCCGACGTCGCCGGCGTCCATCTGCGCACCCGCTGGCAGGACGTCGGCACGCCGGTGGTGCTGGGTGACCAGCACGGCGAAGTCGTGGTCTATGGCCTGCCTTACCTCGAACCTGACGCCGTGCGGCAGGCCTGGTCGCTGCCCGCCCGGACCCACGCGGCAGCTCTGTCGGCTGCCATGAAGCGCGTCCACTCCGACCTGTCCACCAGGCCCGGGGCCCGCTCGATCGTCATGGCGCACGCCTTCGTGGCAGGCTCACCCGACACCGCCCGGGTCATGTCCTCCGACAGTGAGCGCGACATCTCGGTGGGCGGGTTGCAGATCGCCCCGACGTCGCTGTTCACGGGCGTCACCTACGCCGCGCTCGGCCATCTTCACGGCCGTCACACCTTGACCGAGACCGTGAGGTACAGCGGCGCGCCCCTCGCGTACTCCTTCTCCGAGGCCGACCACACCAAGGGCGCCTGGTTGCTCGACATCGGCGCAGCAGGCGTGGAGAACGTCGACTTCGTTCCAGCGCCTGTCCCACGCGGCCTCGCGACCGTGACCGGCCGGCTGGAGGATCTCCTTGCCGACCCGGGCCTGGTCGAGCAGGAGGGGCGTTGGCTCCAGGTCGTGCTGACCGATCCGGTCCGGCCTCGACATGCGATGGACCGGTTGCTCGTGCGGTTCCCGCACACGCTGACGCTGGACTTCAAGCCGCAAGGGGTCACCCCGGCCGCGCGGCCGGTCCGTCCGCGTGTGGACGGTCGGAGCGACTTCGACATCGCGCTGGGCTTCGTGGAGGAGGTCCGCTCCATGAAGGCCAGCACCGAGGAGGAGCTTCTCCTCCAGCTCGCCTGCGACTCGTGCCGGATCAACCTCGACCCCGAGGCCGACCAACAGATCCAGGTCGCGGGATGAGGATCCACCAGCTGACCCTGAGCGCCTTCGGACCTTTCCCCGGCACACACGTCGTGGACTTCGAGGAGCTCAACGACGCGGGCGTCTTCCTGGTCACCGGTCCCACCGGGGCCGGGAAGACGACCATCCTCGACGGCGTGTGCTTCGCCCTCTTCGGGCAGGTTCCCGGTGGCCGCGCCGTCAAGGCCCTGCGCTCCGACCATGCCGACCCGGAGGCAAAGCCCGAGGTCGTGCTGGACTTCAGCCTCGGCGGGCGCCGCTTCGAGGTGCACCGAACCCCCGAATGGTCCCGGCCCAAGCGCCGCGGGCCGGGCACGACCCAGGAGAAGGCATCGGCCTCGCTCCTCGAGAAGACTTCCGGCACCGACACGCTGCTCAGCGCGCGCGCCCAGGAGGTCGGCCACTTCCTCTCCGACCTGCTCGGAATGACCGCCAGCCAGTTCCAGCAGGTGGCGTTGCTGCCCCAGGGCGAGTTCCAGACCTTCCTTCGGGCCTCTTCCCAGGAGCGTCACGACGTCCTGCAGCAGCTGTTCCGCACCGAGCGGTTCACCAGGATCGAGGACTGGGTCAACGAGCACAGCCGTCAGCTGCGGGACCGGGCCCATGGTGGGGAGGCCAACGTGCGGCGGCTGGTGGACACTCTGGCCGATAGGGCTGGGGTCGAGACTCCTGCGTTCCTGGGTCCCGACAACCTGGCCCGCAGCGCCTCGGAGGGCAGCGTTATCCGGTGGGCCGAGGAGCTGGCCGCCGACGCACGCACAGTCCTGGCCGCGGCAGCCGCTGAGCACACGAACACGGCTCGCAGGGTTGCGACCGCTCGCGACTGTTATGACCAGGCCCGTCGGCGCAACGAGTTGCGAGCTCGTCGGGACCGGGCCCAGCAGGTGCTCGACCGTCTCCTCGACGATTCTGAGATCGCATTGAGTCGGCAGCTGGTCGACGCCGCCGAGCGCGCTGCTCGCTGCGCTCCGATGCTTCGGCTGCTGGTCGAGTCCCGGAAGGCACTGGCGACAGCCCGCGCTGCTCACGCTGCGGCGACGGCCTCGGCGCCCGGGATCGAAGACCCGCGTGCAGCCAGCCAACGCGCCACCGTAGAGCTGGCTCGGGCGCAGGCCCTGCTCCCCCGCGAGCGAGAGCTGCACCAGGCGCAGGGCCTGCTCAGAGCCGCCCGCGAGGACCTGTCAGCTCTTGGCCCGCGGGTTGCCCAGGCCCAGGAGGCGGTGCGGAGCCTTCCCGAGCGGCGAGCCTCCCTGGACGAGCAGGTACGACGCATGGCGGCGGCTGCCAGTGCCCGCCCCGCGTGCGAAGCCGACCTTGCCCGGGCGGAGGCAGCAGCGGAGTCCGCCCGTCTCCGCTTGGACGCCGAAGCTGAGCTGACCCTGCTCCGCGACCGCGAGCGTGAGGTCCGCGACGCGCACGCCGCTGCCCGCGAGCATCTGCTCGATGTGATCGCGCGCCGCCTGGCTGGGATGGCCGCCGAGCTGGCTGCCGACCTCCGCGACGGGGACCCCTGCAAGGTGTGCGGCAGCCGAGAGCATCCCGCTGCGGCAGTCTCGTCGGTCGATGCCGTGGACCAGGCGGCTCAGCTTGCCGCGACCGCGCTGGCTGACGACCTGCGCGCGGCGTACGAGACTGCGACGGCGCTGGTCCGCCAGAGCGAGCTGCGCCTCGAGGGCCTGCGCCAGGCGAGTGCCAACCTCTCCGAAGACCAGGCGTCCGACCGGGTCACCGCCGCCCGGGACGCTCTGAATACCGCGGTGACCGCGGAGCAGTCCCAGGTGGAGCTCCTCGCACAGCTTGCGGCCCTCGACCGCGAAGCCACACGGCTGCAGGAGCTGCTCAGCACCCTCGAGACGGAGCGAGGAAGGCTGACCCAGGTCCTTCAGGGTCTGGAGGAGACCGCGTCCATGATCGGGAAGGACCTCGTAGCCGTGCTGGGCGACAAGAGCAGCCTCGCGGAGGAGGTGGCCCGACTTGCCGGGCGCGTGCGGGCGCTCGAGGTGCTGGCCGAAACGACGACGGCGCGCGACCGCGCGCAGTCCTCCGCCGACCGGCACGAGGCCCTCGCCCGAGAGGCGGCGCACGAGCAGGGGTTCGGGGATCTCGATCAGGTGCTACTTGCCAGCCTCGACGAGGCGACCCAGACCCAGCACGCGCATCGGGTCGCCGAGTACGACCGCGCCGTGCGTGGCGCCCAAGCGGTGCTTGCTGACTCCGCGACCCTGGACATCGACGACAGCCCCACCGACCCGGAGGCCCTCAAGGGCGAGCTGGCCATGGCCGAGGTCGCCGAGGCCACGGCCGCTCGCCAGCACCACGTCCGACAGGAGGTCACCCTGGCCCTGGTGGCCCAGCTCGGGGCGCTCGATCAGGCGCTGGCCCAGTGGGCCCCGGCCCGCGAGCGGTTCCTCACGGCTGAGTCGATGGCCAAGCTGGTGCGAGGCATGAGCACCGACAACCAGCTCCAGATGCGCCTCTCGTCGTACGTCCTCGCCACCCGGCTGGACCAAGTCATCGAGGCTGCCAACGAGCGCCTCACGCACATGCGCGAGCAGCGCTACCTTCTGGAGCGCACCGGCGAGGCTACGCGGCGCG
This sequence comes from uncultured Actinomycetota bacterium, assembly GCA_963769585.1. Lineage (GTDB taxonomy): Bacteria > Actinomycetota > Actinomycetes > Propionibacteriales > Nocardioidaceae > SSC3. Next base: position 1,319,061 of record CAVYMJ010000006.1, on the reverse strand, counting down.
GGACCCAGGCCGGGCTGGGCCTACAGGTCGTCGACGAGTGGACGGGCGAGACCCGAGCGCCGTCGACCCTCTCGGGCGGGGAGACGTTCGTCGTCTCGCTCGCGCTCGCTCTCGGCCTTTCCGACGTGGTGTCGACCGAGTCCGGCGGAGTTCAGATCGCGACGCTCTTCATCGACGAGGGCTTCGGCATGCTGGACCTCGACACGCTCGACGACGTGATGGACCGGCTTGACGGCCTGCGAGCCGGCGGCCGCACGGTGGGGGTGGTCAGCCATGTCACCGAGCTGCGCGACCGGATCCCGACCCAGCTCCACGTGACCAAGCAACGGCATGGGTCGACGGTTCAGGTCACTACGCTGATCGCGTGACCGAACCAGACCGCCGGGCCATTGCCGTCGTGGACATCGACGGCGTGCTTGCCGACGTACGACATCGGCTGCACTATCTGGACGGTCGGAAGGACTGGGGTGGCTTCTTCCGAGCCGCGCCCAAGGATCCGTTGCTGGGGGTCGGCTTCGACACCGTGGTCAAGCTTGCCGAGGTCTACGAGATCGTCTACCTGTCCGGGCGGCCCGAGTACTGTCGCCGGGACACCGAACGCTGGTTCCGCAAGCACCACCTCCCCCGCGGCGAGCTTCGACTACGCCCGAGTCACGACCAGCGGCCGGCCAGGTTGTTCAAGGTTGAGCAGCTGCGCAAGCTGAGCCGCCGAGCGCCTGTTGCCGTCCTCGTCGACGACGACCCCCAGGTCGGTCAGGCGGCCCGGGAGGCGGGCTTCGACGTGCTCCCGGCGACGTGGATGGGTGACGCACCCCAACTCATCGCCGCCCAGGAGGAGGAAGGGCGCACCTAGTGCTCCTAGGTGTGAGGGTCCAGTTCACGGTTGGGCCCGCGAGGTGCGGCGTGCGCCTCCTCGACGGCGTCCTCCTCGCGCGCCACCTTCAGCAGTCCGACGCCCATGGCCACCAGGCAGAGCAGCTGGACCACGAAGCTCAGCGGAGACAGGGACGGTGGTTCGTCGAAGACGACCCAGCCGAACGTGACCGCTACCACGATGTTGACGCTGTTCATCGACGGCATGACGACCGACAGGTTCGCCGCCTGATAGGACCGCTGGTTCAAGGTCGTGCCGATGACGCTGCCGACCAGAAGCGCGTACAGGTGCCAGTCCTCGGCCACTCCCCACCAGCCGTCGGCGGCGTCATGGCGCACGAACTTCATCAGGCCCGCGGTGATGCCGAAGGTCAGCCCGGACGCGGTAGCGAAGACGAAACCGCGCAGTGCGCGGCCGTCGAACCTGTTCGCGGTCGAGGCCCAGAGCACTGCCAGGGTGAAGCCGACCAGGACCACACCCAACGCGCGGCCGTCGTGGGGAGGCCCCTGGTCACGCTCGCTGTTGGCTGCTGACACGAAGACCACGATGGCCACGACGGTGAAGGCGACCCAGAACATCTCCGAGCCGGTGGGCATCATGTGGTCGAGGAACGCACGAATGGGTACGGCCAGCAGGACCGCGCCGAGCATGAAGGGCTGGACCACTGCCACGACGCCGAGGTTCATCGCGGTGATGTGCAGACCGAAAGCTGTGAGCGCGAAGGCTGAGCCCAGCAACCACTGCGGGCTGCTGAACAGGTCGATGACCAGCCGGACGACACCGCCGTCGGAGGGGACGCGGCCGGCGGCCCGGTGCTGGACGGCGTTGCCCAGAGCGAAGAAGCAGGCAGCCGCCAGGGCGACCCCGATCGTCACGACCACGCCGTCACCTCTTCACCTGGAACTCGGACCACCTCGACGGTAGCGCGCGCTCTGGCTGCTCAGGTGGCCACCTGGCCCAACCTGCGCAGAGTTGCTCGATCAGCCCTGCTCCCGGCCCGGTCTCAGGCTTCCGCGAACGCCGAAGGGTCCGGGCAGGCGCACACGAGGTTCCGGTCACCGTACGCCTGGTCGATGCGCGCGACCGGTGGCCAGTACTTGTCCGGGTCGGGACCGTTGGGGAAGGCAGCCGTCGACCGGGAGTACGCACGATCCCATTCGTCGCTCTGCAGCACGCGCGAGGTATGCGGAGCGCCGCGCAGCGGCGACGACTCAGGTGTCCACTCCCCCGCGGTGACCCGGTCGATCTCGCCCTTGATAGCCACCATCGCGTCGATGAACCGGTCGAGCTCAGCCAGGTCCTCGGACTCGGTCGGCTCCACCATGAGGGTCCCGGCCACCGGGAAGCTCATCGTCGGAGCGTGGAAGCCGTAGTCGACCAGGCGCTTGGCCACGTCGTCCACGGTCACACCCGTCGTCCTGGTCAGCTCGCGAAGGTCGAGGATGCACTCGTGGGCGACGAGTCCGCCGTGCCCCTTGTAGAGCACCGGGTAGTGCTCCGCGAGGCGGGCTGCGATGTAGTTCGCCGACAGGACCGCGACGGCGGTCGCCCTCGTCAGCCCCGCTGCCCCCATCATCCGAACGTAGGCCCACGAGATCGGCAGGATCCCCGCGGAGCCGTACGGCGCGGCGCTGATCGGACCGATCCCGGCCCGCTTGGCGCTGACAGGGTGTCCGGGGTGCGACGGGAGGTAGGGCGCGAGGTGGGCGCGCACCGCCACCGGCCCGACTCCGGGGCCCCCGCCGCCGTGCGGAATGCAGAAGGTCTTGTGCAAGTTCAGATGCGACACGTCTCCGCCGAACTCCCCGGGACGGGCGTAGCCGAGCAGCGCGTTCAGGTTCGCCCCGTCGACGTACACCTGCCCGCCGTGGTCATGCACGATCTTGCACAGGTCGCCGATCCCGTCCTCGTAGGCGCCGTGGGTGGACGGGTAGGTGACCATGATCGCGGCCAGGTCGTCCGCGTGCTTCTCGCACTGGGCGACGAGATCGTCCATGTCGACCCGACCGTCCGAGGCAGTCTTCACCACGACGACGCGCATGCCTGCCATCACCGCTGAAGCCGCGTTGGTGCCGTGGGCGGACGCGGGGATCAGGCAGATGTCGCGCTCGCCGTGGCCCTGGGCGCGGTGGAACGCGCGGATCGCCAGAAGTCCGGCCAGCTCACCCTGCGAGCCGGCGTTCGGCTGGATGGAGACCTCGTCGTAGCCGGTGACCTCCGCGAGCCAACCCTCGAGCTGGTCGACCAAGATGGCATAGCCCTGCGCGTCCTCGCCCGGTGCGAACGGGTGCAGGTTGGCGAAACCCGGCAACGAGATCGGCTCCATCTCACTGGTCGCGTTGAGCTTCATCGTGCACGAGCCCAGCGGGATCATCCCGCGGTCCAGGGCGTAGTCACGAGCCGACAGTCGGCGCAGGTAGCGAAGCATCGAGGTCTCGGAGCGATGGGTGTTGAAGACCTCGTGAGTCAAGTAGGCGCTGGTCCGCGCCAGGTCCGCTGGGATGGAGGCCTCTCCCTCGTGCAACGAGCTCACCTCGAAAGCAGCCAGGACAGCCTCGACGTGTATGCGGCTGGTCGTCTCCGAGGTCGAGATGCCCACCGTGGTCGCATCGACCAGGCGCAGGTGCACGCCCTGCGCTCGGGCACGTTCGACGACGGCGACGGCGTCGGGGACCGTGACGGTCAGCGTGTCGAAGAACGGTCCCGGACTCACGGCGACGCCGGCGGCGCGAAGCGACGCATCCAGGTCGGCGGCACGGGCGTGCGTTCGTTCGGCGATGGCTCTCAAGCCGGCCGGACCGTGGTAGACCGCGTACATGGACGCGGTGACGGCCAGCAGCACCTGTGCGGTGCAGATGTTCGAGGTGGCCTTGTCCCTGCGGATGTGCTGCTCGCGGGTCTGCAGAGCCAGCCGATAGGCAGGTCGGCCCTCGGCATCTACCGAGACCCCCACGAGCCGACCGGGAAGGTGCCGCTCCAGACCCGCCCGCACGGCCATGTAGCCGGCGTGCGGCCCGCCGTAGAACAGCGGTACGCCGAAGCGCTGGGACGACCCGACGACCACGTCCGCGCCGAGGGAGCCCGGTGACTCCAGCAGGGTCAGAGCCAGCAGGTCCGCAGCGACCACAGCCATGGCGCCCCGTTCGTGGGCGGCGTCGATCACCGGCCGCGGGTCGAGGATGCGCCCGGAGGCCCCCGGGTACTGGACCAGCACCCCGCTCAGCTCAGCATCCGGCAGTCCAGAGGACAGGTCGTGGACGAGCACCTCGATCCCCATCGCCTCCGCCCGCGTCTGGACAACGGCGATGGTCTGCGGGAGAGCGTCGGCGTCGACCACGAAGGCACCGCTGGCTCCTCGGGCTGCTCGGCGTACCAGGGTCATCGCCTCGGCTGCGGCGGTGCCCTCGTCGAGCAGCGACGCGTTGGCGGTCGGCAGCCCGGTCAGGTCGCCGACCATCGTCTGGAAGTTGATCAGTGCCTCGAGGCGGCCCTGGGAGATCTCCGGCTGGTACGGCGTGTAGGCGGTGTACCACGACGGGTCCTCGAGCACGTTGCGCCGTACGACGGCCGGGGTGACCGTTCCGTAGTAGCCAAGCCCGATCATCGGCTCCAAGGCGTTGTTGCGGCTTGCCAGCGCTCGGAGCTCACGACCGGCCTGCTCCTCGGTGACTGCCTCGGGGAGCCCGAGCTCTCCCGGCGTACGGATGCTGCCCGGGACCGCGGCGGACATGAGGTCGTCCAGGGACGCGAAGCCGAGCGCTTCCAGCATGGTGGCCTGTTCGGCGGCGTCTGGACCGATGTGGCGGTCCACGAAGGCGGCTTCGAACGAAAGCTGAGAGTCAGTCACGGAGGCTCCAAAACGTCGGTTCGGTCGCCTCCCCCTCTGTTGGCCCTCGCCTCCAGAGTCGCCTGCCCGCGCGGTCCTGGTGCCTGAGAGGTTCCGGGGAGGAATTGCCCCTTCGGCGCCCGTTAACGGGACTCTCCCGCGCGGTGTGCAGCGACCCTCAATCTACCAGCGCTACGGAGGCGGTCTGTGCAGCAGCGTCTCAGCCGGAATCACCTGGGGTGGTATCGCGTGGTCGATCTGCAGGGTGCTGTGCTCGATGGCATAGCGCGTGTTGAGCAGGTCGACGATCTCGAGCCTCGCCGCGTGACAGTCGGTCTCCGGACTCACCAGTACATGAGCCGAGAGGGCCGGGAACCCGGAGGTGACCTCCCAGACATGCAGGTCGTGGACGTCGACCACTCCGGCCAGCCGGTGCAGGTCTGCGTCGATGGAGGACACGTCCAGCCCGGCTGGGGCTGCCTCCAGGAAGATCCGCCACGAGGCACTGATCAGCCGCCAGCCGGCAATGGCCATCAGGGCGGCGACTACCAGCGTCGCGACGGCGTCGGCCTGGTACCAGCCGGTGGTGAGGACGACGACGGCCGCGAGCGCTGTGGCGATGAAGGCGAACAGGTCGTTGAGGATGTGCTGGTAGGCCCCCTCCACGTTCAGCGACGCCCGGGAGGCCCGGCTCACCAGCCAGGTAGCCACCAGGTTGACCATGATGCCGGTCACCGCGGTGCCCAGCACCAGGCCACCGATGACCGCCGGGGGGTCGAGCAGCCGGCGTACGGCTTCGTAGACGAAGTACACGCACAGCAGGAGCAGCGTCACCCCGTTGGCTTGTGCCGCGAGGATCTCCACGCGGCGCAGTCCGAAAGTGAAGTTCCCGTGGGCGGGTCGGGCAGCCAGGCGCATCGCGAAGAGCGCCAACCCGATCGCGGCTGCGTCGGTGAGCATGTGGGCCGCGTCTGAGAGGAGGGCCAGTGAACTGGCCGCGAAGCCGACGACCACCTCGACCGCCATGAAGACAAGGATGAGGACCAGCGCAGCGGTCAGATGTCGGGCGCTGCTGCCTCCGGACGGTGTCTGGCCATGCCCGTGCCCGGTTCCCATGACCCGAGCCTAGTGAGGCAGCGGCGGCTGCACAGGCATCGAGCCGGCACCCTGTCGGGTACCGGCTCGACGGAGCATCTCGGGGTCAGCCTGCGGTGCGCGCCCGCCGACGAGCCGCGAGCTCGTCGCCCCCGGTGTCGTCCACGTCCTGACTGGCCTTCTCGCTCGGCAGCTCGGAGAGAGAGCCCTCGATCTCCCGCCACACACCACCGATTGCGATGCCGAAAACGCCTTGGCCACCGGCGAGGAGATCGATGACCTCGTCACTCGAGGTGCACTCGTAGACCGAGGCACCATCACTCATCAGCGTCACTCTGGTCAGGTCGTCGGTCCCCCGCTCGCGGAGGTGCTGGACGGCGATCCGGATCTGCTGCAGAGAGATGCCAGCATCCAGAAGACGCTTGATCACCTTCAGGAGCAGGATGTCGCGGAAGCTGTAGAGCCGCTGGGTCCCGGAGCCGGTCGCCCCACGGACGGTCGGCTCGACCAGCCCGGTCCGCGCCCAGTAGTCCAGCTGGCGATAGGTGATCCCCGCCGCGCTGCAGGCGGTCGGGCCGCGGTAGCCCACGTCCCCGGCGATCGGGGAAAGCTCGTCGTCGAACAGCAGACCCTGCGCCCCGGCGGCCGCTTCGGCCTCGAGCACTGCCGTCTTGTCGACGGTCGGCTCCGCCTTGTCGTTGCCAGTCACTGTGACCTCCGGTGGATCGCTTCGCTGCGCGTAGTCCGAGGGGAAGCCGCCGATCCCCGGGGTGGAGAACAACGGTGGAACTACAACGAAGACATCCCCAAGGTAAGCCCCAGGATCGGGCTTGTCCACGAAGCGGCCCCGGAGCGGCTACGGCGTGTCGCAACCTTCAACCTCAACTTGAGGTTTAAAGAGCCTCGAAGTCCTCCGGGGAGACCGAGTCGAGGAACTCGCGGAACTTCTCCACCTCGTCCTCCTGCTCCGGCGGAACCTCCAGGCCCGCCTCGTCCAGGACGTCCTCGGAGCACAGGATCCGGGTCCCGGTGCGCAGCGCCAGCGCGATCGAGTCTGACGGACGGGCGCTGACCTCGACCCCGGACGAGAAGACCAGGACGGCGTAGAACACGCCCTCCTTCATCTCGGTGATCCTGACCTCGGTCAGGTCGTTCCCGGTGGCGTCGAGCACATCCTTGATCAGGTCGTGGGTCAACGGCCTCGGCGGCACCACGCCCTGCTGGGCGAACGCGATCGCGGTGGCTTCGACAGCCCCGATCCAGATCGGCAGGTAGCGGTCCCCCGTCACCTCACGCAGCAGCACGATCGGGTTGTTGGAGGGCATCTCCACCCGGACTCCGACCACATCGACTTCCCGCACGTCTTCAGCGTACTCCGGCCCGCCGACCCCATCTCGCCCGCTTCCGGTGAGCCGTCAGAAATGAACCGGTCTCACCGCAGGCCGCGCAAGCCGGCCTTGACCAGGGTGGCGTGCAGTCGCACGGAGAGTGCGGCGATCTGGCTCATGGTCTCCTCGGCCCGGCCCTCGGCGCCGGCCTCGCGGCTGCGCCGGAGCGGCGACACGACCTGTTCGACCAGCCCGACCTCACGGTCCGCCGCGGTCTTGAACGCGCGCAGGTGGCGCGGTTCGATGCCGAACGCGGCGAGCTCGGCCACCGTCCGGGTGACGAGCAGCGCGTCGTTGTCGTACGGCGCGGAGCCGGGACGCGGGACCACCAACCCGTAGGTCTCCAGCTGCGTGAGCAGCTCGTCGTCCACCTCGGCCGCTGCAACCAGCTCCCGGCGAGAGAGCCGCAAGGTCGAGCCGTCGTCCTCGAACGACTTGCCGGTGGGCAGCCCATTGGCGCTGAAGGCGAACCTGGGGACTTGCGGCTCCCCCGGTAGCGGTGGCGGCTCGAGGCCACGGTCGATCTGGTCGAGCCGATCCTTGATGACCTTCAGCGGCATGAAGTGGTCGCGGACCATGGTGAGCGCGTAGTGCAAACGGTCGACATCCGCCTGGGTGTACTTCCGGTAGCCCGAGGCGGTGCGCGTCGGCTCCACGAGCCCCTCGGACTCGTAGTAGCGGACCTTGGACTCCCGTAGCCCCGGGAAGTCCACACGCAGCAGGGCCAGCGCCTCCCCGATGTTCATCAGCCGCTTGTCCGCCGCTGGAGCACCCTTCACCACGGCGACGAGCTCACTCAGCCGTCGTGCCCGCGTGGCTCGCGAAATAGACAAGGCGGTACTTGCCGATCTGCACCTCGTCGCCGCCCTGCAGCAGCACCTCGTCGATGCGGTCACGGTTGACGTAGGTGCCGTTCAGGCTGCCCACGTCGACCACCGCATAGCCGTCAGCGCCACGACGGAACTCCGCATGACGTCGTGACACGGTCACGTCGTCGAGGAAGATCTCGCTCTCCGGGTGGCGGCCCGCCGTGACCACGTCGGTGTCGAGCAGGAAGCGCGAGCCTGCACTGGGGCCTCGCTGCACCACGAGCAGCGCGCTGCCGGCGGGGAGGGCATCGACTGCCGCCGCATCCGCCTCGTTGAGGGACCGGTCGTCGGCGTGTTCCTTGACGGGGGCAGTGAAGGTGATTGTCGAGGTGACCTCGGTGGCCGACTCCTCAGCGACCCCGGGACCGTCTAGCTTCGTGCCGCACTGGGCGCAGAAGTTCGCGTCGTCGGGGTTCTGGTGTCCGCACGCGGTGCAGAACGGCATCGGCTTGCCTCCCTGGAAACCTTCGGTCGAAACCCTCAAGCAGAAGTCGAGGTTGAGGTCTCCGAACCTATCAGCCCCAGCCCCCGCTTCAAGACCGAAACTCTCGGGTCGAGAACGGGTTGTCGACCCTGGTCAGGTCAGGACGTCAAGGTCGCCTGGTACGCCGCGGCGTCCATCAGCGACTCGACCTGGTCAGCCCCGGTCAGCTCGACCTCGAAGAGCCAGCCCTCGCCGTACGGGTCGGAGTTGACCAGTTCGGGCGCAGCGTCGAGCGCCTCGTTGCGCGCGGTGACAGTGCCGCTCACTGGCGCAAAGATGTCACTGACGGACTTGGTGGACTCGAGCTCTCCGACCGAGGTGCCGGCCTCGATCGCGGACCCCACCTCGGGCAGGGAGACATAGACGATGTCGCCGAGAGCGTCCTGGGCGAACTCAGTGATGCCGACGCGGACCGACGGGCTACCAGCGCGGACCCACTCGTGCTCAGAGGTGTACTTCAGGTCTTCGGGGTACACGACACTCCTTCTTCTTGCTGGTCTGGCTCGGACTAAGGACCGAAGGGAACGCTATCCCTCCGGGACCGGCTTGGCGTACTGCGGGGAGGGAACCGTTCGTGTCGTGGTGATCTCGATCCGATCGACCTGCCGGACGCGCACCTGCCCGTCGGCCTCGCGGACGTCGTCTGCGAAGCCCTGCGGGAAGTACACGGCCTTCTCCAGACCGGCGGGACTGCCGATCGCCTCGATCACGAAGGGTGGCAGCACCTGCTTCCCGTCGATGATTACCGAGTCGCCGGGGCCGTCGGCTATGGAGCTCGAGCCCACCAGCCGGACCGCCTTGTTGATCTGCATCGCCTCTGCGCCGGCACTGCGCAGCTCCTGGATCCCATTGACCAGGATGCGGGTGTCGAGACTCTCCGGTGGACCGTCGAGGGTCACCACGATGCCCGAGCCCACAGCCGGCAGGGTGCCGGCCAGGATCCCCAGTGACGCCGACTGACGCCTGGCGAGCTCGAGCGCGGTGGCGATGGCCGCGGTGTCGTTGCTCAGAGCGTCGCGAGTCCTCTCCAGGTCACGGATCTGGGCCTCCACCCGGTCCTGGGCCAGCTGCTGGGAGTTGATCAGCTGGATCAGGTCCTGCTGCGATGCCCCCGCGTACCGGTCGTCCTGGTCGTTGGCCTGGACCTGGACCACCGCGGCGAACCCGAGCAGTCCGAGCAGGACACCAGCGGCGAGATGGCTCCTGGACACAGGCTTGCGCAGCGCGGTCAACAGCCGTTGGCGGCCGGTCTCCTCGGGCTCCCCGGTCTCCTCGGGAAGCTGGGGGCTCTGCTCGTCCTGGTCACGCATGGAACAGGTGCCTGCGGATCGCGGCGACGTTGGAGAAGATCCGGATGCCGAGCACCACGATGACCCCCGTGGACAGCTGGCCACCTACGCCGAGCTGGTCCCCGAGGTAGACGATGAGCGCGGCGATCAGGACGTTGCTCACGAAGGACACGACGAACACCTTGTCGTCGAAGATGCCGTCGAGGAACGCGCGCAGAGCACCGAAGACCGCGTCCAGAGCCGCGACCACGGCGATGGGAAGATAGGGCTCCATCCAGAACGGGACGTCGGGCTTGAGAAAGATCCCGACCAGAACGCCCAGCGCGAGCCCGAGTGCGCCAATCATGAGACCCCCTCCGCCTCGTCGGCCTTGGTCTTCGCGCTCGCGAGCCTGAACCTGCGAGCGTCGGCGGCAGGCAGGGTCAGCGACTCGGAAGTCGTCATCTCGAATTTCAAGCCGAACGTCTCCTCGTTGTTCAACCAGTACGTACCTGTCGTGCTTTCCACGAACCGGGCCGGGAGCCGGTTCGGGTCTCCGATCGCCAGGATCGTGTACGGCGGAGCGACACTCACATAGTTGACGGTGATCAGACTCCCCGCGAGCCGGATCGCGCTGGTGGTAGTGAGGCGCTGCCCGTTGACGGAGATCGCCTCAGCGCCCGCCTCCCACAGGCCGTTCACAATGTCGCGCAGGTCCGAGTCCAGCACGAGCTGCTGCTCAGTCGTGGCACCCTCGGCGTCGTCCACCACCATCCTCACACCTTGACCGGTAACCGCGACGGTCCCCAGGCCCGTGCCGAGACGTCGGGCCAGCTGTGCCTGCGACTGTTGCCGCCTGGCCGCCACGTTGTTGGCCTGCCGCGCCCCAATCAGGTCGCTCTCCAGGGCGGTCAGCGTCGAACGTGTCTCTTCGAGGACGGCGCGCCCCTGGTTGACCTGTGCGACGAGGCTGTCATGGCTCAGCTCGTCCGTACCGGCGTTGCGCGCCGTCTGCACCCCGGCGGTGGCCACCAGCACGCCGAAGAGCGCCATGACTACCAGGGCTGACCGACCCGGCCCTCGCGCCTGAGCGCCACCGGACTGCTCACGCTGCTGATGCACATGGGCGTAGTCCTCGTCGAGAGAGTGCGAAGTTATGTAGTTGAGCAGCCCCATGGTCACCTGCGGTGGCAATGGGCGCGCGTGCGTCGGGTGGGGAGGCTGATCAGCCATGGGAACTGGGACCGTCCAGCACGGGAGCGCGTCGGTCGTGGTCGGCGAGCAGCCTGCGGACCTGCCAGGCGTAGAGAAGGCCGGCCCACCAGTACAGCGCGGTCCCCCAGATCGCGAAAGCCCAGCCGAAGACGTTGGCCAGGACCGCCACCGTCCCGTCGCCGTCGCCCAGGAGCAGGAGCGGGAAGGCGTAGAGCAGCGCGGCGGTCGCTGCCTTGCCCAGGAAGTGGACGGGCAGCGAGGAGTAGCCGCGCGTCCGCAGGAACGGCACGAGCACCCACAGCAGGGCATCGCGCAGTGGGAGGATCACCGCGAGCCAGATCGGGATGATGTCACGTACTGCGAAGGCGACAACCGTCGCAAGGATGTAAAGCCGGTCCGCTACTGGGTCCAGGATCTCGCCGAGCTTGGAGGTCTGGTTGAGCTTGCGAGCCAGGTACCCGTCGAGATAGTCGGTTATCCCCGACAGCATCAGCACCACAAGCGCCCAGCCGTCTTCCTCCGGTCCGAGGATCAACCACAGGAAGACCGGGACGCCGGCGAGACGGATGATGCTGAGGACATTGGGGATCGTCCACACGCGGTTCGCGCGAGTCGCCTCGTACCGCCTGTTCACCCATGTCCCCTCTGAAGCTGCCCCTGCTGACATCTCACCCTAACCGGCCGGGGTGCGCCGGTGCCTTCGACATCGGCTCTACCTGGCCCGCGATCCCGCGTCTCCCGACGACGGGGCCAGCGCGGCATACAGATGGCCGCGGTCCCGAGGGACCGCGGCCATCGATGCCGTCAGCGACCCGCTAAGCGAGGCCTTATGGCGGTTGCCCTTCGGACAGTTGGGGTCGCTCCGAAGGGCGGGATGCTCCAGCGAGCGTGGGGTGCTCTCTGGGTTCCGTCCGAGGCAGGGGGGTCGCCACGAACGGGATCCTAGGTGGTGGGTGCTACCCGTAGCGAACGGGAAGCCCGCACCGAGGACGGTCTGCACTTGTGTGGCTGGCGGCTGCGCCTGCCGGGCTCCGGGTCACGGGTTGGCTCTTGCCAGGCCACTTCCAGGGGATCTCTCACTGCTCGCGAGATCGACCTCCCAATCTCTCCCGCGAGGCCCGATAGGGCCACGGGCACAGGTAACCACAAAGCACCGCCCAACCAAAGAGTCAACCGGTCTCTTCGTCCTTACGCGGGCATAATCTGGCCAAAAGGTTGATACCGGGCAGGCGTGCCTCGCGCCGCAGGTATCACTCTCCCTTCGGTCTACCTCCTCACCGACATGGACGTGACCTGGGGCAGCTACCACCGCCGACGGGAGATCTTGCGATCAGTGGTTGCGCGAGCCGACCTCGGAGGGCCGGTGCCCCCGTGGCAAGGCATCCCGGGGGTCGCGGTCGAGTTCGAGAGCGAGTCCGAGATCCTCCAAGAGCTGCATCACTGGTGGGTCCGGGAACTGCTGACCATGCTGCGCGGCCGGGAGTTCGGCTGCGCGCACGACCGACCCGTATGACGCAGTCTCTGCGGCCCGACCGGGACTGCGCAGGATCCTGGATGCCTATGCGGGCCATCCGGCGCTGACCGAGTGCCGCCGCCGAGAGAGCCAGCTCCTTGGCTCGGTAGCGGCCTGAGGTTTCCGCTGCGCCGCCAAGGCCGACCGCGCACAATGGCGCTCATGCATCGCCCCGTCTCGCTCGCCCTGCTCGCCGGACTCACGATCGCCACCTGTACGGCCTCCGTCGCGACCTCCACCCGAGTGGCTGCCGTGGCTGCGCCTGTAGCCGGCTGCCCGGTCTTCCCGGCCGACAACTACTGGCATGCCGACATCCGCGCGCTGCCGGTCCACCGGCGCTCCGCCAAGTGGCTGTCGCACATGTCCACCGAGGTCCGGCTGCATCCCGACTTCGGCCCGTCGTACGGCGACGGCCCCAACTACGGCATCCCGGTCACCGTGGTCGGTGGCGACCACCCGCGGGTCAGGGTCAGGTTCGACTATGCGAGCGAGAGCGATGCCGTGCGGTACCCCCTCGGGAAGGACACCCGGATCGAGGGAGGTCGCGACTCCGACGGGGACCGACACGCGATCGTTGTCGACCGGACCCGGTGCAGGCTCTTCGAAACCTGGGCCACGCGGGAGTCGAGGGGCCGCTGGTACGCCGGCTCCGGCGCCGTCTGGGCGCTGGGCAGCAACAAGCTGCGGCCGAACGGCTGGACCTCCGCTGACGCCGCGGGTCTGCCGATCCTCCCGGGGCTGCTGCGTTGGCGCGAGGTGAAGGCGGGAAGGGTCGATCACGCGATCCGGTTCACCACACCCCGGACCAGCAACCATCACCTGTGGCCGGCCCGGCACCATGCGGGCCAGACCGACAGCTGGTCCTATCCCCCGATGGGCGCCCGGTTCAGACTGTCGGCGTCGTACCCCACCCGTGGCTACAGCAAGCACGCGAAGGCGGTGCTCGTCGCTATGAAGCGGTATGGCCTCGTGCTCGCCGACAACGGCTCCCCGTGGTTCTTCCAGGGCGAGCGCAACGCCAACTGGCCCGCGACTCTGGTCGAGGAGCTCAAGCGAATCCCTGCATCGGCGTTCGTCGCGGTCGACGCCTCGTCGCTCAAGGTCTCCCCCGGCAGTGCGAAGGTAACGCCCTAGCCGGCCGACGTAGCCGTCACGCGATCGGGATGCTCCCCCACCAGCTCATAGTCGGCCGGGTCGAACTTCGCCTTCTGCTTGTACTCGATGCCGAGGTAGGGCCAGTTGGTACTGATCCGGCCGTTGGCGTTGCGGTACCACGACGAGCACGCGGTCCACACACTGTTGGCCAGCCGGGACTGCAGCTTCTCGTCGTAGGCCGCCTCCACCTCCGCCCGGACGTCCAGCGGCCTGCCCGAGGCGACCAGGTGGTCGACGTAGCGGCGCAGGTAGCGCGCCTGCACCTCCAGGAAGAAGACGATCGAGCCGCCGCCGGTGTTGGTGTTCGGGCCGTACATGATGAAGAGGTTCGGGAAGCTGGGGACTGTCACCCCGTAGTAGGCGTGAGCGCCCTCTGCCCACTGCCTGTCCAGGGTGCGACCGTCGAGTCCGCTGACCTTCATCGGCGCCAGGAACTCACTGGCGGCGAACCCGGTGCCGTAGATGATCGCGTCCACCTCGTACTCGGTGCCGTCATCGGCCACCACCCCGGTGGCGGTGACCTCCCTGATCCCGCCTGTAACCACCTCGACGTTGGGCTGGGCGAGGGCGGGCAGGTAGTCGCTGGAGAACAGGATTCGCTTGCAGCCGACCGGGTACGACGGCCACACCTTCTCGAAGAGGCCTGGCGCCGCTTTGGTCTGCCGTCGCATGTGCGACCTACTGAGCCGGTGCACCGCGGCTGCCAAAGGCTTGGAGTAGAGAAAGGCCACCGAAAGCGACTCCACCACGCCGTACCAGGTGCCGCGCTCGGCGAGCTGGGTTAGCGGAACCCGCTCGAAGAGCTTGTGGTGCCGGGGCCCGAACTCGGTGTCGAGCCTGGGGATGATGTACGGCGGCGTGCGCTGGAAGAGCACCAGGCTGGCCACCTGCGGCTGGATCTCGGGCACGAACTGGATCGCGCTGGCACCCGTGCCGATCACCGCGACGCGCTTCCCGGTCAGGTCGATCGAGTGGTTCCACTCCGCGGAGTGGAACGACGCCCCCTGGAACGTCTCGCGCCCCGCGATCTTCGGCCAGGCCGGGCGGGAGAGCTGGCCGACAGCCGAGACGAGGACGTCGACCTCGACCCGGTCACCGTTGGACAGCAGAACGGCCCACTTCTGCGAGCCCTGGTCGAAGTCTGCCGCGGTCACCTCGGTGTCGAACCTGATGTGCCGACGGACGTCGTACTTGTTCGCTACGGCCTTGAGGTAGTCCAGGATGGCCGGTTGCTGCGAGAAGCGGCGGGGCCACTTCGGGTTGGGCTCGTAGGAGTAGGAGTAGAACGGCGAGGGGACGTCGCAGGCCGCACCGGGGTAGGTGTTCTCCCGCCAGACGCCACCGACCTCGGTTGCCTTCTCGAAGATGGTGATGTCGTGGTAGCCGGCCTTCTTCAGCTCGATGGCCGCGCCGATCCCGCCGAAACCGGAACCGATGATCGCGATCGACGGCCTGCTCATGAGGGCTCCTCGAGGATGACGGTCACGCACCGCGCCGGATCGTCGCTGAAGGGGAGGTGGCCGCACCCGGCCAGGTCGACGTGGTGTGCGAAGGGCAGGAGCTGGCGTGCCCGGACACTCTGGGTCCGGTGGAGCAGGGTCACGTCACGCGTCCCCCAGGCAACGGTTACCGGAACCTCGGTGAGCCGGCCCACGTCGACCGGCGCGTGGAAGGTGTAGTCAGGGAAGAGACCGATGACCTCCGGGAAGGACTTCCCTTCGACGAGACCGCCGATGTGACTGTTGGCCTCCTCACGGGTCACCCGCTGCGGTCGGCCGAAGAGCGGGGCCAGCGTGGCAGAGCGCGTCGGCCCGTACGCGGTGAGCCGGTTGACCACCGGACCCGCGTGGACCGCCGCGAGGCGGAGTCCCGAGAGCAGGCCTCGAGTCCAGAACAGACCCGGCCGACCCCAGAAGCCCGCGGGCGAGAACGCGGTGACCCGGCCGGCGACGCCGGTACGCCCGAGCTCGAGCGCGAGCCGTCCTCCCATCGAGTTACCCACCACGTGCGGGCGCTCCACCCCCTGGCCGGAGAGGAACTCAGCCAGCCAGCCGGCGTACCCGGCCACGTCGGGGAGGATGTCGGGATCCGCACGAGTGCCGCCGAACCCGGGAAGGTCGACCGCGATCACGTCGTGGACCTGGGCAAGCGCGTCGATCACCGGCTCGTAGATCTGCCAGTGGCTACCGATGCCGTGCAGGAGAACCAGAGGTGAACCTTCACCACGTCGGTCAAACGAGGTCATCGACCACTCCGTCCCGGCGAACGCCCTGTCGCGAACGCCCCTTTGCCGTCACTGCCATCCTCCGCCATCGACGACCTGTCCTAGCCGGCAGGCTGCCTGGTTGGCACGCCTGACCCTTCACCCCAAGGTGCTAGACACCTTCGTGGTCTCCGATCCCGGGATGGACGAACGTCTCGCCGCGCTTCATCGACTCGACTGCCCCTGGGTGGATGCGTCGGAGGTGAGCCACGGCTTTCCGGCGGTAGCGAAGGATCTGCGCGGAGCCAAGGAGCCAGAAGGCGTACTGGGCCGAGAGTGCGACCCTGAAGTCCGCGAGATCGTAGGCCGTGGCCCCTCGTGGCTCGCGCAGGTCCAGGATGATGCCAATCGCCGCCATCGTGAGCAGCGAGGCGATGAAGCCACCCACATTGACGAACCCGTTCGCCCGCCCGATCGCCTGGAGCGGGTTGAACGTCCTTGCCAGGTCGAAGCCGACCATCGACGCCGGCCCGCCGGCCGCGGTCACGCAGACAAGAATCACCAGGAGCCAGACCGGCGAACGGCCCGGCCAGAGCAGGACGACGGTCCACACGACGGCCATCGCTGCGACCACGCCCAAGACCACATAGGAGCGGTAGAACGGGAGCCTCGCGGTGAGGCGCCCGAGCAGCCAGCCGGTCACCAGTACCGCCCCCACCAGCACCATCAGCAGGATGCCGGCAGTGTGGCTGCTGAGTCCCTGCCCGGTCACCAGGAACGGGAAGCCCCACAGCAGGCTGAACACGGTCACCGAGAACTGCGAGGTGAAGTGTGACCACAGCCCCAGGCGGGTGCCCGGGTTGCCCCACACCGTGCGCAGCGAGCGTGCCAGGGCGACCATCTTCACCCGCACGACCGCAGTACGCCGGTACGGCGAGTCCTTTACGACCAGGGCTACCGCGACCATCCCTACCACGCCCAGAGTCGAGATGAGGCCGAACGTTCGGGTCCACCCGAGCTCATGCAGCGCCAGGCTCAGGGGCGCCGCCGCGGCCACTCCCCCGAGTTGGCCGACCTGTCCGGTCAGCTGGACGATCCCAGGCGCCTGCTTGACCACGAACCAGACGGCTACCAGGCGAAGGACGCTGACGAAGATCATCGCGTCGCCGGCGCCGAGCACCGCTCGGGCAGCGACTGCGACGGGGAAGGTCCCGGCGTAGGCAAAGAGAAGCTGGCCGACTGTCATCAGCACCAGGCCGGTTAGCAGTAGCTTGCGGGATCCGAACCGGTCCAGCAACACGCCGACGGGAATCTGCATCGACGCGTACACGAGCAGCTGCAGCACGGTGAAGGCCGCGAGCTGGGTGGCGTTGATCCCGAAGCGCTCCGAGGCCAGCAGACCAGCGACACCCAGGGAGCTCCGGTTGAAGACGGCGAGCACGTAGACGCTCATCGCGACCGTCCAGATCACCCACGCCCGTCGCCGACCTATCTCGTGGACCTGCAGCGCCTCGGGTGTCAAAGTCACGGGCCTGTGGCCGTATCCGGAGTCGCGACAAGAGACTGCAGGTTCGCCATAGACGCCTCGACATCCCGGCGTACCGCGCTCATCACGGCCTCAGCAAGCGGGCCGACCAACATCGGGCTCTCGACGTCGATCTGCAGCGATGCCTGTGATCCGGCTCCGTGAGCCTCGATGACCGCCCGCAGGGTGACCTGGGAGCCCAGCACTGCCGGCCCCGACAGCGTCAGCGCGCGGGGCTCGTCGACCTCGCCGACCGTCCAGGTCACGTCCATGGGGATACCCATGACCGAGATGACTCCCACGAGCTGCTCACCGACCACCAGCGCACGCGGAGGCTCGGTCGTCCACTCCTTGAGCACCGTCAGCCAACGACCCCACCCACGCAGGTCGGCGACTACCGCCCACAGGCGTGCTGGCGAGACCGCGTACTCGACCGTCTGGTCAATACTGGGCATGCGGGCATCGTAGCCATGGCCCACCCTGACCATGGCCTTGAGACGGGCCGTAGGCGACAATGGACGACAAACCCGCTCAAGCGGGTGCAAGAGTAAGGCTCGTGGGGGGTCATGAGCCGCATCGTTCCCGTGGGGGGTTCGCACATGTCAGTTGCCCTAGGTAGTGCCGTCACGGAATACCGTCGACGAGCCTTCGTCCGTACCGTCGCCGACTCGACCGAGGTGTCCCAGGACACGCTCGCCGACTGGCGAGCACGCCAGGCGCTCTGGGAGATCTTCCAGGACCAGACTGATCTGCTCGCGGCCCTCCAGCGGTACTGGGTCGACCTGCTCAGGCACGCCGTCTACGCGCAGCCGCGCTTCCCGCTGGGCGAGGACCGGGTTCGCGAGCTGTACGTCGAGCTCGCCGCGGAGCATCCGGCGCTGCGCTCGATCCTGTCGGGCCATCAGGACGACCACGCCATCTTCGACTCCCTGGAGGAGGAGCGGGTTCTGCTGGCCCGTGCCGCGGGCAACCTGCACCGGGTCAGCACCGCCACGCTGTCCTCACGGGGTCGCGAGCTGCTGGAGACCGTGCCCGCCCAGCGCACCCCCTGACCCCGCCGGGACACAGACCTTCGCCTTCCGCGGGGCAAGCTTCGCCTTGCGTGGGGCAATAGGCGCAGACTCTCCCAATCGTCGCGCTTGGAGATAGCCCAAGCGCGTCATGGGGCCTGGGGGTCCAACCGCCGTACGCTGCCAGGAGGACGTGACTGTTCATCTCGGGTTCAGGTCTGAGGGCGGGGTGGGAGTCGATCATGACAGCGTGGTTCGCGCTTGGGCGTTCCGGAGTGGCCGCTGTCACCGCCGTCCTGATCGGTGCACTGTTGGCTGTCCAGCCAGGCGCCCGCGCCGAGTCCCAGCCCCCGCCCGGGCTCCCCCAGACAGTCTCCGCGGACACTCTCGCGACCTGGCAGATCAACGGGGTGGTGTGGAGCCAGGTGACGGTCGGAAACACCGTCTACGCCACCGGCAGCTTCACGCGCGCACGTCCTCCCGGAGTGGCTCCCGGTGGCGTCGGCGAGGTGGACGCACGGAACATCTTCGCGTTCGACATCCGCACCGGCACCCGTCTCGCGAGCTTCAACCACTCCTTGAACGCGCAGGGTCGCTTCGTCACGGCGTCCCCCGATGGGACTCGCGTCTATGTCGGCGGCGACTTCACCAGCGTGGACGGGTTCGCCCGTGGGCATGTCGCATCCTTCGAGACCGCGACGGGCGCCTTGGTGCCGACCTTCGCCCCCAGTGTCAGCGGGACGGTTCGTACCCTGCAGGCCACCAACACCACCGTCTACGTCGGCGGCGCGTTCACCCAGGCGGGGGGACAGACCAGGTTCCGGCTCGCCTCCTTCAGCGCGTCCAACGGGACGCTGACCGGGTGGAACCCGTCGGCCGACGACGAGAACGTCTGGTCGATGGTCCTGACCCCCGACCAGTCAAAGGTCGTCGTAGGTGGGCCCTTCACCAGCATCAACAACCAGCCGGCGTACGGGATGGGGGCGGTCAGCGCGGCCACCGGCGCCACCCTCCCCTGGGCTGCCAACCAGCTGATCCGCGTGGCCACCTCGACCGGGGCGATCACGAGCCTGCGCGCGGACGCGCAGCAGATCTACGGCACCGCCTACGCGTACGGCGGACCGACAAACTTCGAGGGCGTCTTCGCCGCCGATCCCACCACGGGCGAGGTCAACTGGGTCAACGACTGTCACGGCGACACCTACGACACTTTGCCGATCGCCGACGTGTTGTACAGCGTCAGCCATGCGCATGACTGTGCCTGGATCAGCGAGTTTCCGGAGACTTCGACCCGCACCTACAGCTTCCTGCTGGCCTCTCCGACGTTCCCGACGGGCAGCAACCTCGGCCCGGACAACTACGGCTGGGACTTCAACGGCGTACCGGCGGCCAACCATCTGCATTGGTTCCCCAAGCTCAACATGGGTACCTACACCGGTCAGTACCAGGCCGGCTGGTCCCTGACTGGAAACTCCGACTACCTGTCCGTCGGCGGCGAGTTCACCCAGGCCAACTTCGGCGCCCAGCAGGGCCTGGTCCGGTTCGCTCGGCCGGGCCTCGCGCCGAACAAGCGCGGGATGGAGAACTTCGACGCGGCCCTTCGCGCGGTCTCTGTCACAGCTGGCGCCGCACGAGTGAGCTGGGTGTCGCAGTGGGACATGGACAACGCGAACCTGCGCTACGACGTCTACCGCGACGGCGGCGCAACTCCGGTGCACACGATTACTACGAGGTCGACTTTCTGGAACCGCCCGCGTCTCACGTTCAACGACACGGGGCTCGCCCCGGGGTCCCAGCACACGTACCGCGTCCGGGCGTCCGACCCGTTCGGTAACAGTTCGACCAGTCCCGAATCTGCGCCGGTGACTATTGCCTCCGGCAGCCTTGACCCCTACGCGAGCGCTGTACTTGATGACGGTGCGGCCAGCTACTTCCGGTTGGCCGAGGCGAGCGGGTCCACGCTGGTCGACCTGGCCGGGGTGAACAACGCGGTCCTGAGCGGAAGCGTGACCCGAGGAACCGCGGGTGCGATCGCCGGGAACGCCGCAACGACCTTCACCGGGAGCGCCACCGGCGGCACCGCGGCGGCGGTCACGGCTCCACAGACCTTCTCGGTCGAGGCCTGGTTCAAAACCTCTACGTCCACCGGCGGCAAGGTCGTCGGCTTCGGCTCGAGCCAGTCCGGAGTGAGCTCGCGCTACGACCGCCACCTCTACCTGGACAACAGCGGCCGGCTCTTCTTCGGCATCAACGACTCCAATAACCGCACCGTGAACAGTCCCGGGACCTACCGGGACAACGTCTGGCACCACGCGGTCGGCACGCAGGGGCCGCAGGGCATGAGCCTGTACGTCGACGGCAAGCGGGTCGGCTTCGACTCCGCGGCCACGGTCGCGACGAGCTACCCGGGCTACTGGCGCATCGGCGGGGACACTCTGAGCACCTGGCCGAGCCGCCCCACCAGCAACAACCTGGACGGGAGCATCGACGACGTCGCCATCTACGACCAGGTGCTGACCACTCAGCAGGTCCAGCAGCACTACGCGGCCAGCGGACGCTCGCTCACGGTCCCTGGCCTCCCGGCTGACGCCTACGGCCAAGCCGTATACAACGACAACCCTGATCTGTACTGGCGGCTGAACGAGACGTCGGGCTCCACGGCGAACGACAGCGGAAGGCTCTTCACCTCCGGCATCTACTCGACGCTGGTCGGTGTCACCCGGCCAGCCAGCGGACCCCTGACCGGAAACAACGCGATCACGCTGGGTGGGAACGCATCGATCGGTTCCACTCTCGCCGAGTACCGGCCGACGAGCTTCTCCGAGGAGATCTGGTTCAAGACCGCGACGAACACCGGTGGAAAGCTCATCGGGTTCGGCTCATCGTCCAGCGGCAGCAGCGCCTCGGCCGACAGGTTCGTCTACATGACGGACCCGGGACGCCTGCGCTTCGGCGTACGGTCGCGCGGCACCAACGTCTTCATCGAGAGCCCCACCAGCTACAACGACAACACATGGCACCACGTCGTGGCCACGCAGAGCAGCGCCGGCATGCGGCTCTACGTCGACGGCGGACTCGTCGCCTCGAACAACCGCGGCGGGGGCGGCAACTACCCGGGAGCCTGGCGTGTGGGTGGAGGGGACAGCAACTACGGCGGCAGCACCAGTCTGTTCTTCACCGGGTCGGTCGACGAGGCAGCCGTCTACTCGACGGTGCTGACCCAACCCCAGGTCGCGGCCCACTACTCGGCGGCCGGTGGGGTGGTAACGAACCAACCGCCGACGGCAGCCTTCACCTCCTCGATCACCAACCTCACCGCGTCGTTCAACGGCTCCGGGTCCTCCGACCCCGACGGCACCATCACGTCGTACGCCTGGAACTTCGGCGACGGGACCACCGGAACCGGTGCAACCCCTTCCCACACCTATGGCAGCAACGGGACGTACACCGTGACCCTGACCGTCACCGACAACGGTGGCTTGACCGGGTCGGTGTCCCATCCTGTGACGGTTGCCGCCCCGGTGCCGAACCAACCGCCCACCGCGGCCTTCACCTTCTCCAGCACCAACCTCACCGCGTCGTTCAACGGCTCCGGGTCCTCCGACCCCGACGGCACCATCACGTCGTACGCCTGGAACTTCGGCGACGGGACCACCGGAACCGGTGCAACCCCTTCCCACACCTATGCCAGCAACGGGACGTACACCGTGACCCTGACCGTCACCGACAACGACGGCGCGAACGGCTCGGTGAGCAAGCAGGTCGCAGTGGCTGCAGCGGGCGGCCCTGTCCTGCTGGCCAGGGACACGTTCACCCGGACGCTGACCGGTGGCTGGGGAGCCGCCGATCAGGGTGGTGCCTGGCTTGCCAACGGGAACAGCACCAACTTCACCGTCGAGAGCGGGCTCGGCCAGCTCCGGATGCCGTCGGCAGGGTCGGGGCCCTCGTCGTTCCTCCCTGGAGTCTCGTCCACAGACACGGACCTCCAGACGCGGATCAGCCTTGACTCGGTCCCGACCGGTGGCACGCTCGGGGTCGACCAGGGACTCCTGGTCAGGCGGATCGCGGGAAGCGGCGACTACCGGGCGAAGCTTCGCTTCCTACCCACGGGTGAGGTCCGCATCGGGCTGTCGCGTACCAACGCAGCCGGAGCTCAGACGACCCTCATCGCGGAGACGACCGTCGCCGGCATCACGTACGCCGTGGGGCAGGACCTCGTCGTGCGAGTCCAGGCGTTCGGCACCTCCCCCACCACCATCCGGGCGAAGGTGTGGCGCTCCGGCACCAGCGAGCCTGGTCCTTGGATGGTCACCACGACCGACAGCACCGCCGCCCTGCAGACAGCCGGGATGGTCGGCCTCCACTCGTTCCTTGCTGGAACCGTGACCAACGCGCCCCTCAAGGCGCGCTTCGATGACCTTGTCGTGCAGGAGGCGACCTCCCTGCCGTAGCGGAGAGCGTCACGCTAGGGACAAGAAGAGCTTCTCCATCTTCTGGACGTCGACGCTGTCCACCCCGTCACCCTGGGCCAGGCACTGCTGGAGACCGGTGGCGACGATCGCGAAGCCGGCCCGGTCCAGCGCTCGGGAGACAGCGGCCAGCTGAGTGACCACGTCCTCGCACTCACGCCCCTCCTCGAGCATGCGCAGCACTCCCCCGAGCTGACCCTGGGCACGCTTGATGCGATTGATGACTGCGGTCATGTCCGCGGGGTCGAGTTGCATCAGGTCTCCTTCGCCGGCGCCCTGGGATCTATACCCCAGGGGGTGTTATGGTATCCATGGTACATACCCCTATGGGTATTGTCACCAAGCCGCACCCAGGAAGGAAGAACACCCATGGACCAGGCTGAGACACCGCAGATCCAGGTCGAGGAGCTCGCCGCAGCTCGTGGCACGATCATCGACGTGCGTGAGCCCAACGAGTACGCCGCAGGACACGTTCCCGGCTCGGTGCTGATCCCGATGGGGCAGCTCTCCGACCGCTCCGAGGAGATCGACAAGGCCTCTCCTGTGTTTGTGATCTGCGCCTCGGGGAACCGCAGTCGTGCCATGACTGACCTGCTGCGGGCGGCGGGCTTCGATGCCGCCACCGTGGCCGGAGGGACCGAGGCCTGGGTCCGCTCGGGCCGCCCCGTCCAAGGAGGGCTCGCATGACCGCGACCGACCTGACCATCCTCGCCATCGAGACGTCGACGTTGGGCGACCGTACCTATGTGGTCCATGACGGCGAGGTCGCGTTCGTCGTCGACCCACAGCGGGACATCGACCGGATCCTGTCAGTGCTCGACGAGCACGCCGTCCGCCTGACCGACGTCTTCGAGACACACGTGCACAACGACTACGTCACCGGCGGCCTGGCGCTGGCGCGAAGTTGTGGCGCGACCTATCACCTGAACGCGGACGACGAGGTGACGTTCGACCGGAGCGAGCTGCGAGACGGCGACACGGTCCTGGTGGGCCCGCGGATGCGGCTCACGGCCCTGGCGACTCCCGGCCACACCTTCACCCACCTCTCGTACGCGCTCCGCGACGTGGCCGCCGGTGAGGACATCGTTGCCGTCTTCTCCGGCGGGTCTCTGCTCTTCGGCGCAACCGGTCGGCCCGACCTCCTCGGCGACGAGCATGCCGACGAGCTCGCCCGACAGCAGCATGCGTCGGCTCACAGGCTCGCCGACCTTGCCCCGGACGACGCCGAGCTCTACCCGACCCACGGATTCGGCTCGTTCTGTGCCGCCAGCCAGTCCGAGGCGACCGAGTCCACGATCGGGCAGGAGAAGAAGGACAACCCGGTTTTGACCCAGGACGAGGAGACCTACGTGAGCGAGCTCCTCGACGGGCTGGGAGCCTGGCCCGCGTACTACGCCCACATGACGCCGCTGAACGAGCAGGGTCCGTCCGAGCCTGACCTGTCCCTTCCGACGGCGGCTGACGCCTCGCAACTGCGCCGCCGGATCGATGGGGGCGAGTGGGTGGTCGACCTGCGCAACCGGACCGCGTTCGCGGCTGGGCACGCCCCCGGCACGCTCAACTTCGGCATCGACGGCAGCTTCGCGACATACCTCGGCTGGCTGATCCCCTGGGGCACCCCGGTGACCCTGCTCGGGGAGTCGCCCGAGCAGGTGGCCGAGGCGCAGCGCGAGCTCGTCCGAATCGGCATCGACCGTCCGGCGGCGCACGCCACGGGTGGGCCGCAGCAGTGGACCACCGGCGAGCTCGCCACGTTCCCGACCGCTACCTTCGCCGACCTCGAGCAGGTGCGCCACCACCGCGAGGTTGTGGTCCTGGATGTCCGTCGTGCCGACGAGTACGACAAGGCACGGATCAAGGGGGCACTCAACATCCCCATCCACGAGCTGCCCGGAAGGGTCGCCGAGGTTCCGGCTGGCGAGGTCTGGGTGCACTGCGCCGGTGGCTATCGCGCCGCGATCGCCGCCTCGCTGATCAACGCCTCAGGGCGTGGGCTGGTCGCCATCGACGACACCTTCGACAACGCCGAGAAGGCCGGCCTGCAGCTGGTCGGCCCCGAAGCGTGACCTTCGTCCTCGCGGTCGCCGCTGGAGCGCTGATCGGGCTGAGCCTGGGCGCCCTCGGCGGCGGCGGCTCGATCCTAGCGGTCCCGGTACTGGTCTACGCGCTGGGACAGAGCCCAGCCCAGGCGACCACGGGCTCGTTGGTGGTCGTCGGGGTCACCTCACTGATCGGCGCCGCGACTGCCTACCGTGCCGGCAACGTTCTCCTCAGCCGTGGGGTCGCCTTCGGCCTGGTGGCGATCGGCGGTGCCGCTGCAGGCGCCAAGGCGTCCGCCCATGTCCCCGGTCCCGTGCTCCTGGCGGCTTTCGCCCTGCTGATGCTGCTGGTGGGCACCGTGATGGCGGCACGCCAGTTCCGGGTTCACCGTGAGTCACGGCTGCTGGTCGCAACCGGTGCGCAGCGAGTCGGGCGGCGGTTGGGTGCCGACGACCCGATCATCACGTTCAGCCCTACCTTCGCCTGCCGCTGTCCCCGGGCGTTGAAGGTACTGCTCACCGCCACCGTGGTGGGCCTGCTGACCGGCTTCCTCGGGGTGGGGGGCGGATTTCTGGTCGTCCCGGCTCTGGTGCTCGCCTTGGCCCTGCCCATGGAGTACGCCGCCGGAACCTCCCTCGTGGTGATCACCCTGACCAGCGCCGCTGCGCTCGCCGTCCGGGCGGAGGTGGGCGTCGCCCCCGACTGGGGAGTCGTGCTCGTCCTCACTGCGGCCTCCGCGGCCAGCGGGCTGGTCGGCGCCAGGCTCTCAGACCGGCTGGGCGGCAACCGGCTCTCGGCCGCCTTCACTGTCCTGGTGCTCGTGGTGGCCCTCTACACGGCAGCCAGAGCGCTGCCCGCGCTCGGATGAGCGCCCTAGCTGTGACAGTCAGAACCCCTTCGAAGGAGTCCCATGTGTAGAGCAGTCAAGTGCAAGACCTGCGGCAAGACCACCTGGGCCGGCTGCGGCCAACATGTCGACCAGGTCTTCGCCGGCGTACCGACCTCGCAGCGCTGCCCCGGTCATCCCAAGGCCGCCCGGCAGGGCCTCTTGAGCCGGCTCTTCAGCCGAGGCTGAGCGCGTCAGCGAGGCGGCTTCGCTGGGTGTGGCGCTCGGGGCGAACCCGGGCAAGCCACATTCCGGCGCCCACCAGTGCAGCCGCGACGGTCAGCGTCGCAGTGAAGCGCTCGTCGAGCAGCAGCACGGCCCCGATCGCGCTGAGCACGGGAATCGCGAGCTGAACCGTCCCCGCCGAGGTCGCCGAGAGCACTCGCTGGGGCACGTACCAGGCAACGTAGGCGAACGCCTCGTGCCGACACCCATCAGGTGCTATCGGGTGCGGCCGGCCGTGGAGATCCGCAGGAGATCGGCAGCTGCGCCCTGGGGGCGCTGGTTCGGATGCCAGACCGCACGCAGCGACCGCGGCAGATCCAGGTCCCGGACCCGAACCTGAACGAGCCGCCCCGAGGCCAGGTCCTGCCTGACCGCGAGCGAGGACAACACCGTGGGTGCCCCGAGGGTCAGCGCTGCGTCGCGCACCGCGGCGGACGACGAGAGCACCAGTGCGGGCGGGACGTGCTCGGGCAGCGCCTCTTCGAAGCGGATCCGCGTCCCAGAGCCGGCCTCGCGCAGCACCAGGGGCGTCTCCGCGAGTGCGGCGCGGTCGATGCCTCGGGTCAGCTGAGCCCAGCGGTGGTCCGGAGGAACCACCACGAGGAGTGCGTCCTTGGCCACGACGCGTGATCTCAGCGTTCGAGGGATCCGGGGACCCTCCACGTACCCGAGGTGTACGCCGCCGCCGGCGACTGCCTCGAGGACCATCTCCGAGTTCCCTGGTCTGATCTGGAGAGTGGCCTCGGGATGCTCGGCGCGCAGCCTGCTTGCCCAGCCCGGCAGGAGGCACTCGGAGATCGTGTTGCTGGCCGCCACGCGTACCACGCGCGTCCCATCCTCACGCAGCGCTTCGACTCCTTCCTCGAGCGCGGCGGCGGCGTCGAGCACCTGTTGCGCCCAGGAGACGACGAGCTGCCCGGCGCCGGTGAGCGCGACCCCCTGCGTCGACCGCTCGAACACTGCCACCCGCAGCAGCCTCTCCGCGGCGCTGACCCGAGCACTGACCGCCTGCTGGCTGATGCCCAGGTCCTTCGCCGTGGTGGTCATGCTCCCGGTCTGCGCGGCTGAGACCAGAGCTCGCAACTGGTCCAGGTCGGGCACACGGGCTAGGTCGGCCATCTGTCCAGCCTACGGGGTCACAACTGCTGCTTGTGGCCAGACAAGCGTGAGGCGGCTTCCGGCGACCCTTCTGGCCCGCGACCATCGACCTCGTGACCACCCTGACTCTCCCCACCGCCTCCAGGGCGGTGTCCGTACCCGAGCGGCGGCCCGGCGGCGGACTGCCGCCGGCGGGACCGGTCTGGTTCCCCTCGGTGATGGGTACCGGGATTCTCGCCACGCTGCTCGGACAGCGGTCGGCCGAAGTGACCGGACTACAGATCGCAGCGGTCGCTCTGCTGTGCCTCGGGTGGGCTCTGCTGCTTGGCCTGAGTGCCACGTTCGCGATCCGCACGCGTCGGGACCGGTCGGTCCTTTACGCCTCGGTCACTTCCAGCGCCGTACCGATGTGGGGAGCCGTCTCCATGGGACTGCTCTCGACCGGTGCCGCGACCCTGACCGTGGCGCCGCTGCTTCACCCAGCCCTCACCGACGCCGCCCTCCTGGTCGACGCGCTGCTCTGGTCGGTCGGGACCCTGGTCGGCCTGGCCACCGCGTTCGGCTTCGCCGCCCTGCTCATTCGGCAGAGCGTTGGCCAGCCAAGCGCGGTGTGGGGACTACCAGTCGTGCCACCCATGGTGTCCGCCACCACCGCGGCGGCGCTCGTCCCACACCTGGAGAGCCCGTTGGGCCGGATTACGCTCCTGGCTGTGGCCGCGGGCTGCTTCTTCCTCTCCCTGGTGCTCGGAGCAGTGGTCTTCGGGGTGGCCTACTACCACCATTGGCGGGTCGACCCGATCCCGATCGCCGCTTCGGCCACCGCCTGGATCCCGCTAGGCATCGTCGGCCAGTCGATGGCCGCGAACCAGGCCCTCGCGGCCCAGAGCCAGGAGTTCCTCAGCCCAGCTGGCGTCCCAGCGGTGCAGAGTCTGGCTCACGCCTATGGGTACGCAATGCTCGCTGTCAGCATCCCGGTCGTGGGGTACGCCGTCCTGGTGACCGTTCGCGGCTTCCGCGCCAGGATGCCGTTCGCTCCCGGATGGTGGGCGTTGACCTTCCCGTTGGGCACGCTGTCCCTCGGCAGCCACCTCCTCGCCCGGTCGACGGGTCACCTGCTCATCGAAGTTGTCTCGGACGCGACGCTCGTGACCTTGATGGGCACCTGGACGCTGTGTGCCGTGGCGACGGGGATCAACGTGTGGTCGCATCGTCAGGTGCGCTGCGGCGGAGACCAGGTCACTCGGCTGAGGCGGTCTCCTCGACCCTCGTGGTGATCTGGATCTCGCCGGTCAGGGTGCGGTGCACCGGACAGCGATCAGCGATCTCCACCAGTCGGGCTCGCTGCGCGTCGTCGAGCGGGCCGGTGAGCCTCAGAGTCCGGTCGATGTGCTCAAGGGTGCAGGGCTCGCCGTCGGGGTCCGCACAGTCATCGAGATGGCTGCGTCGATGGGAGAGCTGCACCGACACGCCCTGCAGTGGGAGCTCGGCGCGGTCGGCGTACATGCGCAGCGTCATCGCGGTGCACGCCCCCAGGGAACTCAGCAGCAAGTCGTACGGCGTGGGGCCGGTGTCGTTCCCGCCGCCGCCCGGTTCGTCCGAAGTCCAGTGGTGCCTCCCGGCCTGGATGGACTGTGACAGCGTGCTGACCCCGGACTCCTCCAAGTAGACCGTGCCGCCCGGTTTGTGCTGCTGGTCACCGTCCTCGGGCTCGGGCTCGGGCAGATAGCGGGAGAACCACGTGGCCAGGATGTCGGCGACGTACTGGGCGTCTTCGGGGCGCGTGAGCAGGTGGTCGGCTCCGTCGAGGGTGACGAAGCTCTTCGGGTGACGCGCCGCCTCGTAGATCTGCCTGGCGTTGTCCACGTCGACCTGGTCGTCTGTCGGGGAGTGAAGAACCAGCAGCGCACTACCCAGCTCCTCAAGGCAGGCCTGGAGGTTCTGGCTGCTGGCGTCCTCGATGAGGCCGGCGCCGACGGTGAACGCGCGTCCCGCGAGGGTCACCTCCGCCCGGCCTTCCCTGCGGAGCGTCGCGAGCGTCTCCGGTGGGAAGAGCTTCTCGATGTGGCCGGGGTCGAACGGGGCCGCGACGGTCGCGACAGCAGTCACGCTCGGGATGGAGGTGGCTGCGGCAAGCACCGCCGCGCCGCCGAGGCTGTGCCCTACCAGCAGCCGCGGTCCAGCGTGGCTGCGGCTCAGTGCCTGGGCGGCCGCGACAAGGTCCTCGACGTTGGACGAGAAGTCGGTGTTGGCGAAGTCGCCGTCGCTCGAGCCGAGGCCGGTGAAGTCGAAGCGCAGCACCCCCAGCCCTTTCTCCACCAGACCACGACTGATCCGGGAGGCTGCCAAGACGTCCTTGGAGCAGGTGAAGCAGTGCGCGAACAGCGCGTACGCGATGGGCTCGCCGTAAGGCAGGTCCAGCCGGGCCGCCAGCTGGTCGCCACCTGAGCCAGGGAACGTGAATCGTTCGGTCCTCGTCATCACAGCAGCCTCTCAGGTCGTACCCCCCTCGTCACGGGACCCGCCACGACCGATGGGCCGGCCCGAGCGGACTCTCACGCTGAGCCGGTGGTGAGCCAATGACCATCGGGAGGTGCGATGCGTAGGCAAGCCACTGGCAGTGCAGCATGGGGCCCGCGTCGTCCTGGGACGACGCGGGCCCCTTCTTGGGGAGCCGTACGACCTGGAGGTCAGGCGGTCACCGGGTGTTTGCGCTGCCCGACCAACACCTCGGTGTCCTCGGGAGTGTGCCGAGCGTGCCGCATCCCGAGGAGCGACAGGATCAGCATCAGCGCCGCTGCGGCGAAGGACACCAGCGCACCGATCCAGGCGATCTGACCCATCTTCCAGAAGGCGTAGCTGTTCAACAGCAGCCCGCGCAGGGTCTCGCCGCGGAACACGGTCTGCACCTGGCCGGCCAACTGCGGGTCGTCCGGGCTGGCCTGCGCCTGAGCGCTCAGCTGCGAGTACGTCTGGCCACCGGTCATCGCGTCGATGTGCACCTTGATGAAGTGGTCCGCGTAGGCGCGAGCCTGTGCCCCCGTGGTGAGCTGCTGCCCGGCGTACTGCTCCAGGTGGGGCTTCACCTCGGGGTTGTTGAGCGACTCGCTCCCCTCTTCAGGGAAGAAGATCTGCTGCGCGGTCAGCTGCGTGGTCACCTGGTCGTTGACGAACGAGTGCGCCCAGGCGAGCATGCCTCCGGCCGCGACAAGCATGGCGGCGACGACGAGCCCGGTCGCTGCTAGCAACGTGTCTAAGGTCTTGCGTCGCATGGTTCTCTCCTTGTTTCCGCCCTCGGGTCGAGCCTTCGGGTCCTCGTGTTGACGTCTCCACTCTCTCTGTTGGCTTTCCCGGCGCACAGGGACCAACGGACCGTACTTCCGGGCCGTCGGACCCTCTCACTTCCAGGGCAGCGGATCCCGCTCGTCCCCGCCCTGAGGCCAGCCTGTGATGTGGAGGTGCTGCCCCGGCCCGGCGGCGTCCGCGTGCTGGTGGGCACGGAACGCAGCCAGCTGCTACGCGATGTCTCCGACTGAGCAGCCAACTGAGCTTCCTCGACGAAACGTCGGCCGCTGATCGCGGGGGCGGCAGGACTGATCCAGGCCTGCCCGTCCTCCGCCAACCGGGCCTAGATCAGTGCCTCGATCTCCTCGGCGAGGGCCTCTGCGCTCCCGGGACGATCCTCCGGTTCGACCGCCAGACAACGGGCGACAACCGCCGCGTCGGCTGGCGTCAGCGCCGTGCTGAGGGTGGGTCGCTCGGTGAGAACCTTGCGGACGCACAGCAGCGGGTCGTGCATGGGCATCGAGCCGTAGATCCCTGCGCCTGCCAAGGCCCGGTGCAGGGTGACCCCGATCGACCAGATGTCGGTCGCCGGTGACGCGTCCTGCCCCGAGAGAAGTGCTGGCTCGGTGTACTCCACGTCACTCATGGATCCCAGGCCCGTCAAATTTGCGGCAGGTCTCAGTGCCTGCACCAGGCCGAGGTCTGCCAGGCGCGCCCCAGATGCGTGCAACAGGACACTGGCGGGCTTGATGCTCCGATGCACCAGGCCGGCCTCGTGAAGGGCATGCGCACCGCGCGCGGCCTGTGCCACGGCCACTAGAACGTCGACCCTGCTGAGTGGCTGCTCTGGAGACTCCAGGGATCCGAGCGCGCAGTGCTCCATCGCGTAGAAGAACATGTCGTCCTGCCGGCCGGCATCCAGCAGCGTCACCAGGAACGGGGAAGAGGCCGCTGCGAACGCTCGCAGCTCGCGCGTGGCTCGACGAAGGTTGTCTGCATTGCTGGCACCGGCGACGACTTTGACGCCGACGTACTCACTCTCGACCTTCAGCCGAGCCGGCGGGGTGGCGAGGTAGAACGCGCCGTGGCTGCCTTCCCCGAGCGAGCGCACGAAACGGTAGTCAGCTATACCTTCCACGCGTCCTCCGCCCAAAGATTCGGTGGACAGCATGACACCCTCCTCAGCAACAAGAAAGGTTTGCGGCGTTTCCTTTCCCCCCGCTGTGGCCCGCTGCTACCTTCTCGGGGCGGGACGACGACGGTCCGCCGCAGGAGGGTCGGTATGGAGGCGCAGACACCCGAGCAGATCGCGACCATCGTCCTCCTTGACATCGCCCTGATAGTCGTCGTTGCGCGTCTGATAGGAGTCCTCTTCCGCCGGTTCCGCCAGCCGGCCGTGGTGGCCGAGATCGCGGCCGCCCTGATCCTGGGTCCGTCACTGCTCGGCGCTCTTCCGGGCAACCCGACGGAGTTCCTGTTCCCTCTGACGGTGCGGCCCTACCTGGCCGTGATTGCCACGCTTGGCCTGGTCATCTTCATGTTCATTGTGGGGCTCGAGCTCGACCTCAGGCTGATCCGCGGCAAGGGCCGGGTAGCGGCGACGATCTCGATCTGTTCGGTGGTCCTCCCGTTCGCCCTCGGCGCGCTACTCGCTCTCTGGTTGCACAAGTCCCATGCCGTTACGGCGGGTCAACGCGTCGACTTGCTGCCTTTCGCCTTGTTCATCGGGGCGGCCATGTCCGTCACGGCCTTTCCCGTTCTGGCCCGACTGCTCAGCGAACGCGGGATGTCGCGAATCCCGACCGGGGCGCTCGCGCTCGCGTGCGCGGCAGTCGATGACGTCCTTGCGTGGACCATGCTGGCTGGGGTGTTGGCGATCGTGAACTCGACGGGAGCGCTCGACACGGTCTCGATGATGGCCCAGTCCCTTGCGTTCCTCGCGGTGATGTTCTTGATCGTCAAGCCCCGGTTGCGGGCGCTGGTGCGCCATCGTCAGGCCGCGGGTCGACTGACCCCCGACGTCTTCGCCGTGGTCCTGGTCGGCGTCCTGGTGGCGAGCTTCACCACATCCATGATCGGCATCCATGCCATCTTCGGGGCGTTCCTGTTCGGCGCCATCATGCCGCGCGAAGACGCGGCCCAGCTATCCCACGAGATCCTCGAGCGCGTGGAGCAGCTGACTGTCCTGGTGCTCCTGCCCGTCTTCTTCATCGTCACCGGGCTCAACGTCGATATCAGCGGCCTCGGTCGGGAAGGCCTGGTCGAGCTTGCGGCCGTTCTCGGCGTCGCCTGTGCGGGGAAGTTCCTCGGGGCGATGCTGGGGGCACGAGCGGTCGGGGTTCCACCGCGTCGGGCTGGGGCGCTCGGCGTTCTCATGAACGCGCGCGGCCTCACTGAACTGGTCATCTTGAACATCGGTCACGAGCTGCATGTGCTCGACGACCGTCTGTTCACGGTCATGGTGCTGATGGCACTGATCACGACCGCGATGACCGAGCCCCTGCTGCGGCTCTTCTACACGGACCGGATGATCGCCAGGGAGGCCGCAGAGGCTGAGCGCCAGGCTCTAGGTCTTGCTGCGGAGTACCGGGTTGTCGCGGCGGTCCGCGGGCCCGACGACGAGCACACGGTCGATGTCTCGGTGGCCATGCTGGGTGACGAAGCCAGCAGCCAGCTGTTGATCAGTCGCTTCGACCCACCTTTCGAGACGCTCGAGGTGGGCTCGGGCTTGACCGCGGAGCTCGCCGCGATCGCAGCATCCTTCGAGTCCCTGCAGACGCTGTCGCAAAGAGCCACCGACGCGGGTGCGTCTGTGGTGGTCAGATCACAGTTCTCCGAGGACGTGGCCGCCGACCTGGCAACCCAGCTGCAGGTCGCCGACGCGGATCTGGTGGTCATCAGCCTGGGTACGGGCGACGTGGCTTCTGAGATCGCCGCCGTCGCAGAATGCGCGGTCGTCCTCGTCGTCCTCGCGCAGGACCCGACGACCGACCCAGCCGTGGGAGCGGGTCTGCTCGATGGTCTCTCGGGCATCGGCGTCCTCCCTGGCGCGGGAGACGACGGGCTTGCCGCCGTCGAGCACGCCTGCCGAGCCGCCCTTCGGAGCGGCGTCGCACTGACGATCCTGGCGCGGGCAGACCGTCGTGACCAGCGCCGTGGTGCCGCACTGCTTCGGCGCCTCGTCGCCGCCGGCCTACCGGTCCCCAGCGCACCCACCGGCTATCCCGGCACCCCAGACCCGGACACGCTCCTGGTGATGGGTGCTACGCACTGGCGCGGCCTGGACGACGGCGACCGCAGCGCCACCAACGGATACCGGGCCGTGCTCGTCGTTCGCAGCGCCATGGAGGACCACGGCCAAGGACTGAGTGACCTACTCCGGGAGCGTGGACCTGCATCGACGGCAGCCACGACCATCACTGACGACTAGCCAGTGCATTCGTAGCTCATCGGGGCCTGCGCACGCCGCGCATCCGGCTTGAGTACCTGGAGGACTCCGGGGCCCGTGAACGGCCGTCGGCCCTGGAGGTGGATCACCAACTTGGCGAGCACCTGCGTCTGACCCGAGGCGACCGAGATGGTCCTCGGTTTCGTGGAGCCGCCATCAGGACGGGTCCACCGGAGTTCGATGTCGCCCTCGCCACCGTTGGTCCGGATCAAACCGCTGAAGGTGAAGTCCCCTCCGGGGCAGGTGAGCCGTCCCGACGCAGGATCGGTCGTCACCGCTACTGTCTCGACACGAAGTCGCGAGCCGTCGTCGGCCAGCATGAATCTGACCCCCGCTGCGCTGCAAGCCGCAGCCGCCAGCACCGCGGCAGCAACGTAGACGCGCCTCCTAGGGCCCCGCTTGCGTCGCGCACTGCGGCCCGTCGTCACAACCGGTGCCGCTGGGGCGTAGACACGCCTGGTCGGGGCGCTGCGGTTCGTGACGGCGGTGCTTGCCTCAGCCCTGACCACAGCGGGCCATTCACCGTCGGGCACTGAGGAGAGTCCTGCCACCAGAGCCAGCGGAAGCGGTCGAGCCGCTGGGTCCTTCTCCAGCCCTCGAAGCAGCCAGCGGCTGCCGCGCTCCGGAAAGCCCGGCAGGACGTCGGCCGGGTCAGGCGGGCTCAACCGCCAGTGAGCGGTGAGCAGTGAGAGTTCGTCCGTGCCCTCGTATGGCCGTCGCCCGGTCAGAGTCTCGTAGGCCATCACTGCAAAGCTGTAGGCGTCGGACAACTCGTCAGGCTCGGACCCGCTTTGGCTGAGCTCGGGCGGGAAGTACGCCGGCGTGCCCATTGCCACGCCCCCCGAGGTACGGAAGACCGAGCTGTCGCTGACGATTCTCGCGAGCCCGAAGTCGCCGAGCTTGGCATGCCCGTCCGGGAGGACGAAGACGTTGGCTGGCTTGATGTCCCGGTGTACGACTCCCCGCTGCGCAGCCGCGCCGAGTGCATCGGCGACGTCGCGCAGGATGACCAAGGCTTCCGTCGCGGGCAACGGCCCGAGCTCGAGGAGGTCGGACAGCGGCTGGCCGGGGACGTACTCCATCACCAGCTGGACGTGGCCTTCGAACCTGCTCAGGTCGTAGACCCTGACCACTGCGGCGGAGTGCGTTGACGCGAGCACCTTTGCCTCACGCTCGAAGCGCTGAAGACTCTCCTCGTCGCTGAGGCCGTACTCGTGGATGCGTTTGATCGCCACCATCCGGTTGAGGCGGAGGTGACGGGCGAGCACCACCTCACCGAAGCCGCCTGTGCCGAGCACCCGAACAAACTCGTAGCCGGGTGGCACTGGTCGTTGCCCTCCCGCCATGGTCGCGAGTATACGGAACCGCTTGCAGGCTCTCGGTACGACTGTCGGTGCAGGACAAAGGCGACTACAGTTTGGCTGTCGAGCGGTCGTGCCGTGCGGGCGCCGACCGTCAGGGGGGCTATCCATGGTCGGGACGTTCGGTCCGTACGAAGTGCTTGAGCAGGTAGCGGTCGGATCGACCGGGACGGTGTACCGGGTCCGTCACGTCGAGCTTGACCGGATTGCCGCGGTCAAGGAGCTCAACCCGGTGATGCGTGCCGTTCCCGGTCAGCTGGAACGGATGCGCAGCGAGGCAGAGATCCTCGGTCGCTTGGACAGCCCGCACATCGTCGCGGTCTATGACTACGTCGAGGAAGCCGAGCGGGCGTGGATTGCCGAAGAGTGGGTTCCTGGCGCGTCTCTGGAGGCGATGCTCAAGTCGGCGGGCCGGCTCACCCCCGAGCAGTCGGTTGGGGTCATCCGCGGCGCGATGATGGGTCTCGCGTACGCCCATGACCAGGGGCTCGTGCACCGCGACATCGCGCCGGGAAACATCCTCGCCGACTTCGATGGTGTCTCGAAGCTGGTCGACTTCGGGCTGGCCGCCCCTGTCGGTGGGAGCGATGCGCTGGGCACACCGGCGTACATCAGCCCGGAGGCGGCCCGCGGTGAGCCCATCCTCAAGGCCAGCGACGTCTACTCAGCCGCTGCCGTGCTGTTCGCACTCCTGTCGGGACGTCCGCCTTTCCCGGCACCCGATGCGGCCACCACGATGCGTCGACACCTGGAGGACCCGGTACCTGTTCTGGACGGCGCCGGCCACGACCTAGCGGACCTGCTGCAGCGCAGCATGGACAAGGACCCGGCACTGCGACCGCAGGACGCGGGCGCCTTCCTCGCCGAGCTCGAAGAAGCGGCCAACAGGAGGTTCGGGGCAGGCTGGCTGGGACGCGCGTCCATCGTCGGTCTGGTGACCAGCGCCGGGACCGTGGGCGGGCTGGCAGCAGGCGCTGGCGGAAGCGCAGTCGCCGGCGCCGCGCAGACCGTGGTCGTCGATGCAGCATCCCTCGGGGCTGCGATCTCGGCCGCAGCCCCTGCAAAGGCCTCGCGCAAGATCCTCAAGCTCAGCGCGAAGCAGGTGGTCGCAGTTGCAGGAGTAGCGGCACTGGTCGTCGCGGGAGCGGCGATCGGGGCGAACGCCCTCGGCAACAAGGGAGAACCCGACAAGCGCTCGAGCGCGTCCGGACCTGACACCCCGACACCGACACCGACACCGACAGTAGAAGAGCTCGCACCCACTGGGGTGTGGAAGCTCAAGGTCGTAGTGCTCTCAAGTGAGTATGACGACGAGACTCCCGGCCAGGTACGGACCACGGCGACGTGGGAGCTGACTCCGACCTGTACCGACGACTCGTGTGTGGGGACCATCAAGTCCTCGAGCGGGAGCGAGTTCACCTACCGCTGGAATGGGCGCGCTATGAAGGTCAAGCCCTCGCCTGCTCAGGTCGTCGAGGGCGAGTGCATCGATAACCAGACGCAGAAGACGGTGGCGGGGAGTCACTACAAGGCGACGACGACGTACAAGTGGGGCGCCCTGACAGCGACCTCGTTCGACCCGTCCGGGAAGCCGACCAAGCTGACGGGCATCCAGACGTCCAAGACCGTCTACAGCGAACTCTCGGACGGCTGCACCGGAAAGCTCCTCTATCGCGGTCGGTACCGCCTGACCGCCACGATGAAGTCCTGACGCGAGCGGGGCGACCGGGTCAGCTGCGCTGGTGAGACTCGAAGGTGAGCGTCCGGCCGCCCAGCCGGATCCGGGCGCCGGGCCTGATGGTGACCGGGACCCCTGGGTCCAGCCGGACCAGCTCCTTCTCGGCCGACTCGGCCAAGAAAGTGCCGTTGGCTGAATGGGCGTCCTCGACTCGGACTTCCCAGCCGTCGAGCAGGATCCGCGCGTGCACGCGTGACATGAGTAGCCCGGGATCTTCGAGCGACACCGGCACAGCTGCGCCCGACATCGCATCCGGGGCGTTCTCGGGTTCGCGGCCCAGCACGTAGTCGGTGACGAGCGCGAAGACGGTCCCGTCATCGGCAACGACGACTCCCAACGGGGGCCGGGCGCCCAAGACGAGGTGATGGGTCTGGTGCACCATCGAGATGCCGCACCGCGAGCAGAACCTCGCGTTCGGGTCGTTGAAGTGTCCGCGGGAGCACACGATTCCATGGACCTGGAGCACTGAGTTCGTGTCGCCGGGCGCATCGACAGTGGAGGGCTCCTGAGCCAATCCGTCCCCCTCGTCATCGCTGAGAAGCGAGATGGACTCGAACTCCGCCTGCCCGGTGATCTGCGCAACCAGTTCCGGCTCGTCCGCCACGGACGCCGGTGGCGAAGTCGACACAGAGGTGGCGGGTTCGGGATCCTCCGCGGCCACCGGCCCCTGGG
Organism: uncultured Actinomycetota bacterium; assembly: GCA_963769585.1. GTDB lineage: Bacteria > Actinomycetota > Actinomycetes > Propionibacteriales > Nocardioidaceae > SSC3. The sequence goes on along the minus strand of CAVYMJ010000006.1, from coordinate 1,281,417 downwards.
CCAGGTCGACCAGCGTCTCCTCGTTGTCCGGTAGGTCGATCGCCCGGGGGACGGGGACTACCAGGCAGCCCGCCCCGCGCACGACTCCTCCACTGAGGTTGCTGCGTCTGTCCGGCACCGCGGCGCTATCGGCCGACAGCAGGAGCTGGACCACGTCGCCTCGAATGATGCGTTCGACGAAGGTGCTGGCGTCCCGGCCGACCAGGGTTTCGTCGCCGCCCTGCTTCCCTGTGATGAGGACCCGCATGTCTCCGACCAGCAGCGCCGTCAGCTGGTCACCCGAGCTCACCACCAGCCCGAGGCTCGGCACGTCCTCGGGCGCCGCCTGAGTGACCAACGCAGCCAGCTTCCTCACCAGGCCATCGCGAGACTGCGGCTCCGCAAGCAGACTCAGCGCGGAGTCGAGGAATGCTTCTTGGCTCGCGCCAGCCGGGTCGGCGACGAGCACTGCATTGCCTTCCCGCGCGACGACAGCGTCGCCCGGTGCCACACTCACCCGCAAAGTGGGTAGATTCATGTCAGCCATTCCGCATCTCGCTCGCCGTATCCGACTCTGTCACAGAAGCCGCCCGCCTTGGAATCGCCAGTGGACGCTGAGAACTCGCATCGGACCATTGACGAACATCCAGGTCACCAGCCACGCGGTGCCGAAGCCGACCAGAAAAGCGGCAACGGTGATGTCCTCGACCTGCGGCACCACGCCGGTGCGGGCCACCAGGAATGCGACGACTCCCTCTGGTACGCCCAGTAACAGTCCGAACAGAGTGGGCCAGTCCTTCTCCCACCGGAACTGCTGCAGGCCGTGATACACGAACTCCCAGAAGACACCGAGCACCAAGACGATCAGCAGTACGGCGTACATCGACTGGTACTTCTCGCTGACCGGCTCCGGTCCGGGGAGCAGCGGGCCGATGGCGATCGCCCACAACCCACCCACCACAGCGATGACGAAGATCCGGGTCTGGATACGGCCGAACAATGTGGGAAGCATCGAGTCTCAGATCCTGCTTCCGCGTGCCCACTTGAGCCATTGGGAGACCGACCGGGCCGGGCCGATCCGGTTGCCGAAACCCTGGCGGGCGAGATCGTCTGCGATCTCCAGCGCGGCTATCTGTAGCCCGAGAAAGGTGTCGACCCCTGGGAAGTAGCCCCCAAGAGTCGCCGTGCCGGAAGCGTAGACCTTCCCGTCCTTGTTCTCGGTCCCGCGGACCTCGAAAGTACGTTCAACGTCGAGGCGACCGATCGGGTTCCGCCCAGCACCACCATGCTGGAGCAGGTCAGCCAGAAGGCGGTGCTCGGCGATATCCGCCTCAAGGCCCGTGCAGTCGATCACGTAGCTGGCGCGGAGTTCAAGGACGCCCTGTTTCGTGTCGATCCTGGTCACCGTGCCGTGGTCAGCGGGTTTGACCGACTCGACCTGACCGGTGACGGTGCGGTACCAACCCTCCTTGCGACCCCGGGTGAGCTGCTCCTGCCACTGGGCACGCACTGGGGTGTTCGTTCCACCGATGACCTTGTAGAGGGCACCGCGCTCGTCACCTTCCAGGCGGCGCATCCGGCTCTTGAGCTGGCCGCCCCACACCGACTTGGGGTAGTTGAAGCCCTGGTAGGCCCAGCCGTCGCCGCCGCGGCGTCGCATCACGATGCTGGGGCCGTGCGATCCGGTCACGTAGGTGCGAAAGACATGCACGATCTGGGTCTGCGCGCCGTGGTTGTCGCGATCGTCGATCAGCCGCTGCAGGATCCGGGACGCGACGATCCCACTCCCCCTGACGACGACCGTGCCGGGCTTGTGTCTCAGTTCCTCGTACACACCCTCGTGCGGCTCGTACGCATTCACCACGCTTGCGTAGTCCTGGTAGGTGTCGCGGTAGTCCTGCAGATCGTCGAGAAACTTCAGCCCCGGGTAGCCCACCGCGATGTGCACCCATCGGCTCTTGTAGACCACTCTCGGCGTGGGGGCGGACCCTGCGGGGGGTGTGAAGACGGTGAAGTACCCACCGCCCTCGCGCTTGCGGACCATACGAACCAGACCCTGCTCGAGGCAGTCGAAGTACCCGACCCGGGCGGCTTCGCGCTCCATCGACTCGAACGCCTGCCCGGCGCGAGGGGTGTAGTAGTTGGAGAGGATTGGCTCGGTCAGGACGTTCCACAACGGACCGATCTTTGCCCGGACGCCCTTGGCGGCCAGCGCCTCGCGCACCGCGTAGCTGGGGAACCCCCAGATGCAGTCCGGGGTCGAGGCGGAGTCGGACCGCAACCTCTCATGGCGTGGGATCTGCGAGTTGCGGGTCAAGTACTCATAGGTCGACCACGGCTTCTCGTTGTTGCCAAGAACCTTGATGGCGTCCTTGGGCACCCCGGCAATGCGCAGATAGTCGAAGGTGACGAAGGAGCCGATCCCTCCGCCGATCGTGACGAAGGGAACCTCGACCACAGGAATCCCTGCCGCCGCGACCTGCCGGTCACTCCAGCTGTCGGCCGCTATCAGTTCTGCTGTGAGGTCCCCACTTCCGGAGGCGACGACGGGAGCACCCGTCGGGCTGACACGAACGGTCTTGTCGGCTGGCACATGCCCCCCTCGGTCCCTTGCCGGTCGTCGTGGTGCAACTGTGGCACAGGTCGGGGCATGGGTACATATCGCCGCGGGAAATCTGGCGAGCGCCGACTGTGTCTTCCTGCGGCTCAGCGACACCCATAGGTCAGCACGCTGTGGCGCGGTGACTGCAGGGCCTGTGGCACTAGCCGGCGCTAACGGTCTGCCTCCTCGAACTGGCGGTCGCCATCTCGAAGACGGTCTCCGCGCTCCACAACGCTGCGCCACGCGAAGTAGCCCAGGCCGATTGCGCCCAGTGCCATCGGGATGCTGGTGACGAGCCCGAGCGCACCGCTGCCAGGGACCAGGAACGTCAGGACGGCGAAGAGCAACCCGATCGGCACCCATACGGGCACGACGTGCGCCCGCAGCAGGCCGACGCACTGCATCACCGTGCCGAGCACCACCAGGAGGGCACCCGGGATCAGGAACGCGAAGAGATGCCCACGTCACGATCGGAACACGGACTCCCAGGCATCTCGCACGGCTGGGTCGACGAGGTCGACGTACTCCTGCTCGGCTCGCGCACCCAGCGCACCGTTGACCGTCGAGAACGCGACTCGCAACGCGATGAACAGGGTCAGGCGAAGAATCTGGGCGCTGTCGAAGCCGACCCTGAGCAGCTCTTCGACATCCGCGGTGGTCACCGATCTCGGCCCGCGGGCGACCTTGCGTGCCCAGGCTGCGACGGCGCGGCTCCGTTCGTCGAGCAGCTGATCCGAGCCGAGCAAGACCGACGCGGCAATCTCCGGCGTCGTATGTTCCGCGAGCTTGTGGCCCCAGGCGAGCGGGCAGTAGGAGTCTCCGGCCAGCGCCGCGCCGACGATGGTGGCAACGCCGCGCTCGGCGATCGAGAGGCCCGCGGCCCTCGCTGTCGAGCGGATCAGCGTGAAGAGCTCCTCGCTGGCAGTGGGATCGTGCGCCCAAAGTTTCGTCACGTTCGTGACGAAACCGAGGTCCGCGAGATCCTGCGCTGCAAGCGTGCGGCTCTCGTCGGTCTCGATTGCCGTGCCCAGGAGCAGGTCGGAAGCGATCGGCACCTTCGCGGTGAAGCCGACACAGTCGATCTCGGCGCGCAGCGGTAACCCCTCCCGGCACCGATCCGTGGCGAGTTCGATGCAGTATCGATGGAACTCCGCCGCACCCACCGCTTGGATCGCCTCGTATGCCGGACCGGTTGACGCGAGCATCCGCGCGAAGGTCTCCGGGTCGGGGAACTCCCAGGCGAACGCGACACTGTGCCTGCGGACGTCGACGAACCCGGCCTCGGACAGAGTCTCCTCGCCCACCCCGGGTCGCCCGAGCGACTTCATCTCCGCTTGGGCTCTCACCTGGTCCTCGGCCGCAAGCGTGAACGGTGACAGCGCCCACAGTCCCGGCGAGGCCTTGACGTGGCCCCAGGTGGTCACCGAGATCCGGCCGCCGGGCCGAAGCACTCGACGCGCCTCATCCAGGGCCTGCCGGGTGGTTGCCCACAGGCCGCGGAAGCTGGTCACCACATCGAACGAGCCGTCTTGCCACGGCAGTGCCGCCATGTCGCCGACGCGAATGTCGTCCCCGGGAAGCCGGTCCTTGGCGATCGCGACGAGCCGCACAGAGGCGTCGATGCCGGCGACCGAAGCCCCGCGAGCGCGGGCGAGCTCAAGGGCCAGCCCCGAACCACAGGCGATGTCGAGCACGTGATCTCCGTCGCGCACATCGAGGTGCTGATGCATAGCGACGTACTCCCGGCACGCGCTCGGTTCGAGCAGGGTCGCGAAGTCGACGGCGCGTCGCCCCCAGCCCTCGTCGACGGTGAGCCACTGATCGGTCATCGGTTCCTCATCCCAGCCCGTGACCGACCGCGTACGCCGCAGCGGCGGCACGCGAGCCGAGGTCGAGGGCGGTGTAGATGTTGGCGACGTGACGATGCACGGTGTGTTCGCTCAGATGCAGGTGCGTTGCGATCTCCGTGTTGCTGAGCCCGCGCGCGATGAGGCCGAGCACCTCGGTCTGGCGCGCGGTGAGCGGGCCGACAGCGCCGGTGCTCGCCCTGTGTCCACCCCGCAGCGGCGCGAGCGCCGCCCGTGCCGCCTTCTCCTGCTCGCGAGCCCCGGCATCGTCCCCCAACCGGCGCAGAGCAGCGGCGAGCTCGAGCCGGATGTCAGCCTCGTCGAAGGTCAGACCCGCCGCGTGGAAGTGCCTCGCTGCGTCCTGCCACCGTTCGACGGCGACGTCCTCGTCCGCGAGCCGAGCCTCCGCCGCATGCGCGTGCGCATGGAATGCCGGTGTGCCCACTCTCGCGGCGATGCTGCGAAGCTCCCCGCGGCGGCGCGTGCTTCGTCCACGCTCCCGACAGCGATGCCTGCGGCGACTGCGACAGCGAGGGCATCCACCCGCTGGAGCAACTGCCCCGGCGGCATCGATCGCAGAGACTCGGTGATGGTCGTCCACGCCCGCCCCGCGTCGCCGTCGTCCAGCCGGAGCCGGGCGAGGCTGGTCAGTGCCTCAGGCCGGTAGCCCGCTTGCTGCAGCAGATCCTCCGCCTCGGCGAGTCGGCCCTGCCGTCGGCGAAGCTCCCCTAGCTGAGCCACCGCGTCGAGCCGGCTCAGCCTCCGCGAATTCTTGAGCCGCTCAAGCACATCGAGAAGGGTCACCTCGGCCTCCTCCGAGTCGCCGCCGGCGAGCTGGATCGAGGCGTACTGCGTTCGGCACACAGCGAACAACGGCGCCAACGCCCTCTGCACGCAGATTTCCTCGACCCGAGCGCACCAGTCTCCGGCACGCTCGAGGTCGTAGGTCTCTTGGCAGGCGCTGATCAACCAGCAGCAGATCTTGCCTACCCACATGAGGTCTGCGACATCACCGGCCGTCGCCGCCGTCGCGGCAGCGTCCAGGAGCGGCATGCCCGCATCCATGTCACCCAGGCGCACTTGCGCCAGACCGGCCAGCGCTTGCGCGACGATCACGAGATTCTCGTCGGCAGTTTCGTGGCCGACTGCTTGCGCCCTCATCGAGGCCGCGAGCCCTGCCGCTGCGTCGCGGTCAACATTGAGGGCGACCTCGGCCTGACGTACGGCGAGCCAGCCGGCCTCCGGCACGTCGGCTCTCTGCCCGAGCAGGTCGGCCGCACGAGCGAGCCAGCCTCGCCCGACCCCGACGCCCTTCCCGAAGAGGATCGAGTCGTAGCCCAGCGTGGCCGCCGCCAGTGCGGCACCCCGAACGTCGCCGGAGTGTCGGTGGCGTCGATAGGCGGCCTCGCGAGCGCCGAGTGCGGTGTCGGCGTCGTCGAGCCACCAGGCAGCCTGGGCCAGCCCCTCATGTGCGCTGGCGTCCTCGGTCTCCGCAGCCAACTGGGCGAACAACTCCCCGGCTTGAGTCCATCGGCCAGTACTGAGCGCTGCGTTCGCTTGAGCCCAGTCGTCCGTCGTCGCCACTGGGTCAGCCTCGCGGTCGAGGGTGGCCATGGCAAGGCTCATACGCCAGCGCCAGCCGCCAAAGCTCGTACGTCGCCGGTCGTCAGCAGGTTCCCTGCGATCCCCCAGTCGCCACTGGCGACCTCACGGACGACACACCAAGTCACCGGCCGCATATTCTCGCCCTCGATCTCGACCAGCGCGTCGGTCAGGCTGACGATGATCTGGCTCTTCTGCTCGGGGGTAAACACGTCCTTGATGACGTTGACTTCGATGAGAGGCATGGTCGGCTCCTAGTTCCAGTTGCCCGCTCCAAGCCGGGGCGGCTGCTCAGAGCCTGCTACGCCGCTCGCACGGGACGCATCGACAGCACGGGCCATTCTCGGCTCGACACCCGTCTGGCCCGGACGGGCCACGACCTGCGAGCTTGGCGGGCTGAGGTCAAGCGGTTGAAGCGGAGGCAATCGCCTCCGCATCAGGAAGGGTCTCCAACGCCGCCCGCATGCGCTCCATCATGTCCGTCAGGGACGGGTCGTCTGCCACCAGCGTGTTGAGGTCGCTCTCGCTCTGGGCGGCCAGGGCTCGGGCGAGATCGGCGTTCCCGAGCCGACACTGCGCCTCGATCAACAGGGCCAGGGCATACATTCGGAGGCTGTAGTTGCCCTCGGCCTTCCTGACTGCAGCCCGCAGGTGGCTCGCCGCCGCCTCGATGCGGCCGGCGTCCAACATCAGCTCTCCCAGGTTCGTCATCAAGGCAAGAGCGTTGGGGGGATTCTCGCTCGCGGTTGCCGTCAGCGCGGCGCGGTAGAGGGCCTCGGCCTGATCAAACTCACCCAAGAGATGGTGCCGCACACCCAAGTCATGCTGGGCCATCCCCACCGAGTAGACATCACTCGCCTGATCGATTGCCTCCTGGTGGAAAGGCAGAGATTCCTCGAAGCGGCCGGCATGGTCCAACACGATCGCGGCTAGCGTCAGTGACCTCAGGTAGAGATCCTGGTCCCCCATTTCGCGTGCGACCTGGACGAGCGCCCGCACGTCGTCGGCATCGACATCGGCTCCTCCCAAGCCGTGCAGGAGGCGGCGCGCAGCGAGGTGCGAACGCAATTCATCGGATGTCCGCGGCGGTGGGCCTAACATGACCCGCTCAGCCAAGCTGCGCGCTCGTTGGCTCATCCGGTGGCTGAGCCCCCACACCTGTAGGGACTGGACCAGCTCCCCAACGCCTTGGACCGCGTTGGTCAAGGCCCAGTCGAGCGCTACCTCGAAACTCAGCACTTCATCGACCGTGAGCGCGGATCGATCACTGACCTCGGCGAGCCGGACCGCCCATCGCAGCAACGCTTGCATCCCGGACTTCTCCAGCGTCGGCCGGGCGGCCAGCTCCTTGCGAGCTACCCCTCGAATCGTCGCCAGCATTCGGAAGGAATCCCCATCGAGATCAAGCAGGCCACGACGGGCGAGCTCCAGCCCTGCATCTTGGGGTAAGCCGTCTACGCCGCCGAGAACCTCACGCGCGGTCGAAGGTGCGAAGCGCGCAGGGAACACAGCGAGGACGAACAGTGCATCACGCTCTGCCTCGGACAGAAGCCGAAGGCTCCACCAAACGAGCGCTTCAAGGGATCGCTGACGAGCCTGCCCGCCCCGCCGACGCAGCGGAAAGTCCCCCGCATTCAACGCATCGAGCATGGCTTCCAGAGGCATTGAGCCAGCCCGGGCGGCAGCCAACTCCAAGGCGAGCGGCAACCCGTCAAGGAGCTTGCAGATCTCGGAAACCAGCGGCAGTTGATCGCCCGGAATGCTCCCTCCGACAGCCTCCGCACGTTCGATGAAGAGATCCTCTGCCGCACCCGGTGTGGTGCAACCAGGCACCTCGGAACTCACTGACGCCGTCGCAAGAGTCGCTAGCCGGAGCACCCGCTCTCCACCGACCTCCAGATCCTCCCGACTGGTCGCAAGCACCCGAAGCTCCGGGCACGCAGCCGTAACCTCGGCGACGAGATCGGCCGCGGCGTCCAGGACATGCTCACAGTTGTCCAACACCAGAACGACATGACCCCGGCGACGCAGCTCGGCAGTCAGTCTCGTCTGGTCATTGCTCGACGTCATCCCCAGCGCTGCCGCCACCGACTCCCATAGCCGTGCGGTCCCGGCTCCGGGCTCCAGAGGTGCCAGCTCAACCAGCCAAACACCTCCGGGCACGGTGCTCGCATTTGCCAATGCAAACTCGCTAACCAGCCGGGTCTTCCCGCATCCGCCGGTTGAGCACAGGGTGACGCAGCCGGGGGTCGACAGGAGCGCTCGCAGTTGCTCCAACTCAACCTCTCGGCCAACGAAACTGGTGTGCATGTCCGGAACATTTGTACGGCGTGCCGGGGTGGCCCGCAGCGGAGCGTCGTCTCCCGTCAACTGCCACACCGTGACCGGCTCGGTGACATCCTTGAGTGAGTACTGCCCCACCCGCCGAGCCCTAGGCCCACCCATCTCGTCAATGACGCTCTGCGCAACCACCAACTGACCCGCATTCGCCATCGCAGAGACCCGAGCCGCGACGTACACCGCCATCGCGACATACTCGTCCCCGATCGGGACGGCATCCCCGGTGTGCGCCCCGGCTCGGATCCGCAACTGCAGCCCCTCCCCCGAGGGTGCCTCCATCGCCGCCATGATCGAAGTCAGCGCCTCGACCGCCCCAGCCGCAGTCGGGAAGGCGAGCATCGCGCCATCACCCTCAGTGCTCACCACCACGCCACCGACCCGCGCGGCGTGCTCGGCGATCAACGCGTGCATCGCCCGCACGGCGGCCACGTAGGCATCGCCGTACTCGGCAAAGGTCCGGGTACTGCCAACAACATCAGTGAAAGCAAAGGTCACGCGCCCGGAGGGAAGACGACGAGCCATCAACTGCATCGTCGCAACGCAGCCCCGCGCTTCGCAAGCCATCTCACTTCGGTTCTGCGGACCGCAGCAAGGCAGGACGCCGCACACGAGTTAGTGGGTCTAGGAGGAGTTCACGCCAGCCAAGAGGAATAGAAGATCCCGAGCCCGGCCGCGACACATGTCCCAGCAATGATCCAGAACCGGACCACGACGGTGACCTCGTCCCACCCCAGGTGCTCGAAGTGGTGATGGATGGGGGCGATCCGAAAGATTCGGCGCCCCGTGCCGGTCAATCGCCTGGTGACCTTGAAGTAGCTCATCTGCAGCAGCACCGACATCGTCTCCAGCACGAACAAACCGGCGATGACAGCCATCAGGAGCTCAGTGCGAGACATGATGGCGAGCCCCGCCAGTGCTCCGCCGATCGCGAGAGAACCAACATCACCCATGATGATGCGGGCGGGCTTGGCGTTCCACCACAGGAAGCCGACGCAGGCGGCGCTGATTGCCGCCGCGAGCACCGCGAGGTCAAGGGGGTCACGCACCTGGTAGCACTGCGACTCCACGACGGTGGGCCGCGAGGAGCCGCACAGCTGGTTGTTCTGCCAGATGTTCACGATGGTGTAGGCGCCGAAGACCATCACCGAGGTGCCGGCAAGGAGGCCGTCAGCACCGTCGGTGAGGTTGGCGCCGTTGGACGTTGCGGTGACGATGAACCAGATGAGCAGCAGGACCACGACCAGCGGCAGCTTGATCCCCCAGTCATGGGTGGTGGAAAGGTATGACGACGCCGGTCGGACGCCGTGGTCGTCGGCGAAGAAGCGCGTGGCCAGGATTCCGAACGCAAACGCAACCAGCGTCTGACCCGCCATCTTGGCGCGGCTGCTCAGGCCTCGGTTGTTCTGCGTGTAGACCTTGATGAAGTCATCGAGGAACCCCACGGCCCCGCAGCCGAAGAAGAGGAGAAGGGCGAGCCATGCACTGGCGCTCGGCCGCCCGCCTGTCAGGACCGTCGCCAGCAGGTATGCCACCGTCGCAGTCGCCAGGATCACCAGGCCACCCATGGTCGGGGTGCCCCGCTTCACGTGGTGAGTCGTCGGACCGTCGTCCCGGATCGGCTGGCCGAACCCGTGTCGGGTGAACCATCCGATGGCGACCCACGTGCCCAGCAACGAGCAGAACACCGCCAGCCCGCCGCTCAGCAGGATCGCCCGCACGTAATCCAGCTCCTCTCAACCCCTTGGATGGTGGGTCTCTGCGACGCACGCTGCAGTGGACCCGCGAGCAATTGTCGGTGGGCGTACCGGCAAGTCGATCGAGGCTCACCGGGGATCATCGGATTGACAACCTGGATCGGCGCCAGGAAACACCCACCTGCGAGTGGACTCGGAAGCCTGCGTCAGCGGTTGTGCGGATCGGCCGACCCGCGGGCGTCGAGGGCTTTCACCCGGCGTGGCCCCGCGGTCATCCGGTAGGACCCGTCGAGCAGCTCGGCCACCTCGTCCCATGCCACGTCGACCGTCCCGCCACCTTCCGGCTCCAGGTCCATTCCCAGCCAGCCTGAAGCGCCCAGGTAGGCCGGGACGAACACCCGGGCGTCGGTCAGCATCGCCTCCCGCTCACCGGCCTCGAGCAGGACCATCACGGCGCGGGGGTGCTGCACCCACTCGTCGTCGACCTTCAGCGATCCGCCGTAGTAGGCGAAAACCTTGGAGGTGTAGAAGGCCGGGCGCCCGTGCGAGACCTTCTCGGCCGCGTCCGGCAGCCGCAGAGCCAGCTCCCGGACCTTGCCGAGGAAAGGGTCGGCGTCGTCGTACATCTGCGGATGCGCCACGACGCCACCTTGGCACACGCACCGGGCCGGGTGATCCAGCGACCACCCGGCCCAGGGCGCTCACTCGTGCGGGTTGGGCACGAACGGACCGCGCTCCGGCAGCTCCTCGGCCGGCGCGGTGCTGCGGGTCCACAGTGACCCGTTCGCCGCCGCCTCCAACATCGCCATTGCCGCGACCTCGGTCTGCTTGACGATGTAGCCCTTCGACTTCTGGTCGATGCCGCCGCGCGCCTCGTACAGGACCGAGGCGGAGCCCAGCAAGCCGTAGGCGTTGCGGGCGATGCCGGGAGTCTCGGTGCCGGGATAGCGGGTGATGTTGGCGTAGCCGTAACGCTCGAGCGCGGTGACCATCTCCGAGACCGCACGCTTCGAGTCTTCGATGGTGGCCGCGAACTCGTCCGCGATCCCTAGTTCCGTCGCCTCCTCGGTGGCGTTGGGCCACATGACGGACCCGGTGATCATGCGACCGTCCTCGTCGACGTAGGTGCCCTGGTGGTGGAAGTCCACGACGAGCGCCGGGTGCCGCTCTCCCCACAGCAGGCGCATGGCAACCGACTCCGGGACCGGGTTTTCGTTGTCGTCACCCGGCTTGTAGGGGTGGTCATAGGCGTTTGCGGTGTAGGAGTGGTAGCGGTTGGGGTCGTAGCCGCGACCCTGCGCGTAGAAGCCACAGAAGGCGGGGCAAGCTGGGGTCGTAGTTCTGCCGCCAGGGCGTGGTGTTGCCCTGGGCGTCGGTCACGTCGGCGTCGAAGCCGTCCACGTTCACCCGCGGGACCACCGTCACTGTCAGGTTCTCGCGGATCGCCTGCGCCTGCTTGGAACCGCCGCTGATGGAGCGGACGAGGGAGAGCATGCCCTCGCTGACGACGTACTCATCACCGTGCTGGTTGGCGACGTACATGATCGAGGTAGGTCCGTCACCGATAGTGACCACCGGGATCTCGCGTCCGGTGTTCGAGGTCAGCGGGGCCGCGCTCAGGTCGAAGCTGCCGCGGGCACGGCCCTCTATGGTCTCCAGTGCCTTCCACAGCTCCTCATAGGAGTGGATGGCCGAGATCTGGTCGTCGTCACCGTCGGACCAGGGGCCGCCTGGCGTGGCGTCCGGCGGGTCGGCGGCCGACGGCCCGCCGAGGGTCACGCCCATTGCGGTCGCCACGACGACGGCGACGATTGCCCAGAGCGGGCGAAGAGTGGACAGGGGGGTTCTGGTCATAAGTGGCTCGCTCCCGATAGATCTGCCGAATGACCGATCCATCCATTCACTTGGGAGGCTCGGTGTCAACGGTCGATCACTCCTCCGGCACCCGGATCTGCACGCTGCACTCGGGCGCCGCTTCGGCCTCCCGGTCGTAGGCGGCGTCGATGTGGCGGATGACGCCGTGCTCCGTGGCAGAAGGACACCCAGCCGGCACCGGAGGCGGTGCTGAGTCGTACCAGGGCCTCCCAGAACGATGCCCTTAAGTGCACAGATGCTACGAGACACTGTCAATAGCGTCGTGAAACATCACATTTAGGATTGCCTGACAGAATTTGAACCGCAACCCCTTGACCCCAATGGGAAAAGGGGAGAATGTCTCCAAGGGTGGATTTTCACAGCACCGCCTCTGACCCTTAGGTTTTCCAAATCTCGGGGCGATGGCCGATTGCCCCGATTTAGGGGAGCGAAGACCGCACCCACGAACAGGACCACGCGATTTGCAAGCGGAATATCCGAGCGCGATCGCGACGTCCCCACGGTGCTCCCGCGAATGAACAAATTCACGGCTCTTCACAGTCCAGGATGTAGCCAGAACCCGCCGGTCTCAGTAGGGACCTGGCGATGTGTAGTTGGTCAGTTGCGGAACCGGGGGCGGAGTCGCGGAGGAGTTCGAGCCAATGCGGCGTGAGCCCCGGACTAGATGTGCATCGGGGCCCACGCCGATCACGAGGTCACGCGGTGAAATTAATGATCTGGTTCTTGTTCTGGTTGGTTGAGCAGGCACAGGCGCTGGTGCCATAGCCCCACTCGTCGATTGCCGTGTAGGTCTGGCTTCCGGTCGGGTCGTTGGTGATCGTGATGGTCCCCGTACACGTGGTGATGTTGCCCTGCTGGCTGGCGCATGTCTTGTAGGCCGTTGTGCTCTTGCCAGAGCGGCTCAGGGTCATCCCGTGGTTGATCAAGGACATGCCGTACTTGCAGGTGGCCTTCCAGGTCACCTTCACCGTCGTGGATGTCGGCTTGGAGTGGGTGGCGACGAGCGAGCAGTCGCTAGAGCCGGCCGGGGATCCTGTGCCAGCGGTGGCAGGCTCGAACCCCACCACGTATGTCGCAGCAAAGGTGAAGAGCGACACCAAAACAACAAAGCGGGCGCGGGCGCGCAGAACTGTACTCATTGTTGGTAGCTCCCGAAAATAGAGAAACTTGATGTATTCCACGCCGAATGGCGCGGGCACAACCTAAGGCTGTAGGAGAGTCACAGTCAATAGGGAATCTCCCCACTTTGGAGTAGCCCGATTCAAGGCTCTTCACGATCCCAGGCAGCAGATGCACCCTGTTCCAGGATTCGTAATCGCAACGCAGTTGGGTGACCGAATCCGGACCTGCCGCCATCACCGGACCGAGGTTAGACGCTGCGGCTGCCGTGCAGCGGTAGCAAGTCCAGCACAAAGGCGATACGCAGAGTCACTCGACCCGTCGTTGATCGACGGGTCGAGTGGCTTCCGCGGCGACGCCTCTTCCAGAATTTTCGGGTCGCCGCCACAGCCCACTTCGGCTGAGATCACTGTCGAGCAGCGGAGCGTTGAGAAGAGCCAGCTGCAGAGGGTACGGTTACCTTGCAGTTCTAGGTATCAGGGGCGCGAAGTGCGAATCGACAAGGACCTCGTGGCGGCTTCGGCCACACCGCTGGTGTTGGGCATCCTGGCCGAGGACCAGTCCTCCTATGGCTACGCCATCCTCAAGCGTGTCCGAGAGTTGTCCGACGGCAACATGGAGTGGACCGACGGGATGCTGTATCCGCTGCTGCACCGACTTGAGCGGCTGGGTCAGGTGAAGTCCTCATGGCAGACATCGGACGAGGGTCGGCGCCGCAAGCACTACGAGCTCACCGAGGCAGGGCACGAAGCGCTCGAGGATCGGCAAGGCCAATGGACCGTAGTCAGCGATGCGCTCGATCGCATCTGGCGGGCCCAAACGCCCAGCACGCCGCCGCAGGCGGTCCGTCGATGAGCGAGAGCCAGGTCCAGCAGTGGCGGATCTACGTCCAACGCAAGGCCGCATTGACGACGGACGACGTGGCCGAGCTCGAAGCGCACCTGTGCGCTCAGATTGACGACCTCATCGCCGCCGGCCTCTCCGACGACGAAGCGTTCCTGATCGCTGTCAAGCGGATGGGCAGCATCGACGACCTGTCACGTGAGTTTGCTCGCGAGCACTCCGAGCGCTTGTGGAAACAACTCGTCCTCACCGCAGACGAGCCCGGCGAGGCCGGCGGGTGGGGTCGTGGTCTGTGGACTGCGATCGCCCTCGGAATCGGGGCAGCCCTCTCCCTCCGCGCCGGGTTGGCGTGGTTGGACGAGGAGTTGTTTGTTCGAATTGTCTCCGTGCTCGCACTGCCGTGGTTGGGGGCCTACTTCGCGTGGAAGCGGCGGCTGTCTCCCTTGGGGGTCGCGACGCTGGTGGCCGGATACTCAGCCGTCGGTGCTCTGCTCGTCGCCTATCCTTTCGACGATCAACACAGCGATACGCTCCTGCTGGCGTCGATCCACGCTCCGATTCTGCTGTGGCTCCTCACGGGAGTCGCGTATGTCGGAGGCGACTGGCGGTCAGGACGGCGGCGGATGGACTTCGTCCGGTTTACCGGCGAATGGGCGGTGTACTACTTCCTGCTCGCTGCCGGTGGCGGTCTCCTGCTGGCACTGACGGTGGCGACGTTCAACGCCATCGATGTGCCCGCGGAAGTGTTCTTGTCCGGGTGGGTGCTCCCGATGGGTGCGGCGGGGGCAGCGCTGATTGCGGCCTGGCTGGTGGAGTCGAAGCAGAGCGTGATCGAGAACATCGCGCCAGTGCTGGCTCGGGTCTTTGCGCCCCTCACCATCTTGCTGTTGGGTTCATTGCTCGTCGCGTTCGCCACCAACCCGGATGTCATCGACGTCGAGCGCGAGTTGCTCATTTTGATGAGTGTGATTCTGGTGCTCGTGCTTGCGCTGACGCTCTACGCAATGTCCGCGAGGCCACCCCAGGAGCCGGCTGGTCTCGCCGACTGGCTGCAAGCGTTGCTGTTGGTCGCGGCGATCGCCGTCGACCTCGTGGTGCTGGTGGCAATGGCAAGCCGCATCGCAGAACTTGGGTTGACCCCGAACCGCGCGGCGGCGCTCGGCCTCAACCTCCTGGTTCTGGTGAACCTCACTGTCTCGGCTTGGCTCAGCCTGGCCTTCCTACGGGGCAGGTGTCCGGTTGCGGCACCGGAGCGCTGGCAGACCAGCTATCTGCCGGCGTACGCCGTATGGGCTGCAGTCGTGGTCCTCGCGTGGGGACCTATCTTCGACTGGGCGTAGTTGACTGACGTCCAACGCGCTGGCGCACGTGGAGACAACGGGTAACCAGACCGACGACGAGGATGTCCCGAGTTCCGTGGAACTTCGGTGGCGGCCCGGTGAGCATCAGGCTGTGCTCACGTCTTGAGTGTTGCAGTCACCTCCGTCACTTCGGGCAGCGAGGTGAACCGACCCGCCTGACCCCCGCCGCCGACGGGCGAGCGAGGCATCAGCCCACCCGAGGGTGGGCCAAGAATCAGAACAGCGCAGGGGCCGAATGAGCTTCCGGATGGCCAGCGAGCCGGCGCCCGAGGGCAGTTCGCCGATCCCCGTCGACTTCGACCGGATCCGTGAGGCGGCCGAGGCCACTGGGGCAATCGAAATTCTCGGCCCGCCGCCGTTCTAAGGTCCATCTCACGAGTCGGCCAGCACCGTGACGCCAGCCCGCCGCCCGCTGCGTTAGGTTTGCGCCCTGGACAGGCCCTGGCAGGCGACTAGCATTTTTATGTGAACGCGCACGGCGATGCTGACCTACAGGAGTATCTAGGCAAGCCGGTCGAGGAACGAGCCCTGGACATTCTCTTCAACGTGATGATGAGCATGCGCGACCTTCCGAATTGGGCCTGCGACCGATCGCCGCTCCAGTTCAGCACGCTTACCTTCCCGGTCTACTTGGCCTGCGTCGAGAGCTACTTCACAAGCGCACGTCTAGTAAGCGAGTTCTTTTGCAGGATGCCGACGGGCGACATCACCGCCCGCACGTTCGTTCCGGACTGGACTCCGCCCCTGGCTCTCGCGCGAAGGATGGGGCGCGTCTGGCGGATGTCCTCCAAGCACATCGTTCACTTGGGCAAGGCTCGCGTGCCGAAGTCTCCGGATGACTGGCAGCACGAGGACCTGTCCTACGGCGCGCTCATGCGCATCACGCGCGACGGATTCAAAGCCTTTGAGTTGTTCGTCGATGCCTACGTACAGCGCGAGGGAGCCTACGCAGACCGGGCACGCGAGATGGTGTCCGGCGCTCGCCCTCGCACGAGGAAGGAAATCGCAGCCCTCCGTGCCGGAAACCCCAAGCCTGCTCCCGTGACAATCGAATGGTTGTGACCCCAGCTTATGTGCACAACGACGACGTCCGCATCACGGCAGAGTCAGCGATCTTCGCTGCCTCAAGACTTGCGGTTCCGCGGTGCCCTCCGGAAGCCGCCGACCAGGACGCGGGCACCCCGCCCGGGCCACAGATCGCGTCGTTGGTCTCGAAGGACTTGTATGACTCAAGTCCAAGCAGCACGCCGACCCGCCCGGTGCTTCTAGACCCGGCGGTTGGTGTCCTAGAAGCCGAGCTTGTCAGCGCCGTACTCGGCCTGAGCCCTGGTGAAGCCCTCAAACTCCAACTGTTCAATGAGGCCCTGACGGGAGAAGGAACTCAGGTCCAAGTACGCCTCGGCCTTGGCTGCCGCCTGCTTCTTCCAGTTGGCCTTCTGGGCATCGGTGCCGTAGATGGCGTCCTTCTTGGAGAAGCCCTCGAACTCCAACTGCTCGATGAGCCCGCTGCGGGAGAACGCCGAGAGATCCAAGTAGTCGGCAGCCTTCTTGCGAGCTTGCTCCTGGCCTTTGGTTTCCGACGGTTTCTCGGGCTCGGCCTTCTCGCTCTTGTCCGGCTTGGGCTCCTCGGACTTGGTATTGACATCGGCCCGATCCGCTGCAGTGCCGGCGTCCTCTTCTGGTAGCTCGCAAGCGCCGAACGCGAGCACCGCGATGACGGCCGTAAGGCCGTGAGCGAGCCTCATGTTGGCGCTTTCCCCGTAGGTTGAACCGTAACCGTGGCAACCAACTCCCGAAACCTCAGCCGAACTAGGCGAACGGGTCTAGTCGACTGTCCGTGTTGAGTTCAATGCAGCGCGCGTGGCGCATGTGGTCAAGCAGGACTAAAGAGTAGCGCACCGGCAGCTCAATGCCGTTGTGGAATTTGACCTGCAACTGGCCCTGGGCGCGAATATGCGCGTCTACAGAGTGGATCGCGGGCTGTCTCACCGACCGGAGCCCCAAAGGACCCACCCGCAAGCCCCGGAAATAACCACCGCCGGACCAGCAGTTGCAGGTCCGGCGGTTTCCGATGTCCTGAGACATCACAATGGTCGGGCTGACAGTGTTCTGGTTCAGGACATCGGAATGGGGTGTCTCACGACATCGGAATAGCGTGTCGCAGGTCATCGGAATAGCTCGGTCTCGACAGGCTCAGTCATGTCGAAGTCCTCCAGCTCATCGAAACGTCGGCTAGTCATCACAGCCGTGCTCGCCGGTTCCTCCCAGTCCGAGGTGGCCCGCATCTACGGTGTCTCCCAGGGCTGGATCAGCCGCCTGATGAAGCTCTACGAGGCCGAGGGCGAGACCGCCTGGGAGCCCCGCTCCCGGGCCCCGAAGAACTCACCGACCGCAACCCCGCAGGCCACCGTGGAGCTGGTCATCGAGCTGCGCAAGAAGTTGTCCGAGGCCGGCCTGGACGCCGGCGCCGACACCATCGACTGGCACCTGGAACATCACCACCAGATCACCCTGGCCCGGGCCACCATCAACCGGATCCTGGTACGCGCCGGCCAAGTGAGCCCGGACCCCTCCAAGCGCCCCAAGTCCTCCTACATCCGCTTTGAAGCCGAGCAGCCCAACGAGACCTGGCAGTCCGACTTCACCCACTACCGACTCACCCGCCCCGACGGCACCCCAGGCGCCGACTGCGAGATCATCACCTGGCTCGACGACCACTCCCGCTACGCCCTGCACATCTCCGCACACACCCGGATCACCGCCCTGATCGTGCTTGCCGCCTTCCGACAGGCCGCTGACCTGCACGGACACCCCGCATCGACCCTCACTGACAACGGCATGGTCTACACCGTCCGGTTCGCCGGCATCGGCCGTCGCGGTGGCCAGACCATGCTCGAGCACGAACTACGCCGACTCGGTATCACCCAGAAGAACTCGCGGCCCAACCACCCGACCACCTGCGGAAAAGTCGAGCGCTTCCAGCAGACCCTGAAGAAGTGGCTACACGCCCAGGCACACCAACCACAGACCATCAGCGAACTGCAGGCCCTCCTCGACAACTTCATCGTCGAGTACAACCAGCACCGCCCCCACCGGTCCCTAGCCCACCGGACCACCCCAGCCACGGCCTACAACGCCCGACCCAAAGCCACCCCCGGCACCGACCGGACCAACGACACCCACGACCGCGTCCGCCGCGACAAGATCAACAAGGCCGGCACCGTCACCCTGCGCGTCGCCGGGCAACTACGCCACATCGGCATCGGCAGGACCTACGCGGGAACCTACGTCATCCTGCTCGTCCAGGACCTCGACGTCCGCGTCGTCCACGCCGCCACCGGAGAACTCCTCCGCGAGCTCACCGTCGACCCCAGGCGCGACTACCAGCCCACCGGACGACCACCCGGACCAGCCCCCACAAACAAGTAGCCCGGACCTACGTTTCGTAGGTCCGGGCTATGCCGATGTCTTGAGACATCACATGGTCGGGCTGACAGGATTTGAACCTGCGACCCCTTGACCCCCAGTCAAGTGCGCTACCAAGCTGCGCTACAGCCCGAAAGGCCTGCCCGCCGAGGCGTCCAGACCGACTGGAACCTTACCGCAGCGCTACGGCTCCGCCCGCATCGCCCCGGCCCCAACTGCGCGCCGTGGCCGTGGAACTGGGCAGGCGTGCCCCAGGGGTGGCAGGGTGACCCTCATGGCCGACATACGCGTCGAGCGCTCGTTCACCGCGCCTCCAGACCAGGTGTTCGCCTGGCTGGAGGACGCCCACAACTACACAGCGGCTCCACTGTGCCTGTGGGAGCGGCGAGCCGTCGACGGCAAAGGTGCGCTGTACGGCGAGGGCGCGGTGCGGCAGGTGCTTGCCATAGGCGCCTGGCTGCAGGAGGAGATCACGGCGTACGAGGCGCCGCGCTACTTCGAGTACCTGATCACCAGGTCCGTCCCCAAGGTGCACCACAACGGCGCCCGTGTGCTCGTCGAGGCCGACGGCGAGGGGTCGAAGGTCACCTGGACCTCGTCGTACTCAGTGCCCTGGTGGTCGGGTGGCACTCCGGTCGAGAGCCTCAGCGCGGCTGCGCTGCGCAGCACCTTCAGACGGGTGCTGGCAGCCTGTGCGACGGCGACCTCCTGACAGCGCGCCGGTTCAGCCCCGCTTCTTGTCCTTGACCCGTGGCCGCTGCTGCACGTGCACCGGGGTCCCGACGAAGCCGAACTCCTCGCGAAGGCGGCGCTCCACGTACCGCAGGTACCCGGCCTCAAGCTTGCCGCTGGTGAACAGGACAAAGGTCGGCGGCTCGGTGGAGACCTGGGTGGCGAAGAGGATCTTCGGCTGCTTGCCGCCACGTACCGGGTGCGGATGCTCGGCGATCAGTCGGCCGAGGAACGAGTTGAGCTGGCCGGTAGAGATGCGCGTCTCCCAGCCAGTGAGGGCGGCGTCCAGGGCCGGGACGAGCTTGTCGACGTGCCACCCGGTCAAGGCGGTGATGTTCACCCGAGGCGCCCATTGCACCCGGACCAGCTCGCGCTCGATCTCCCGCTCCAGGTAGTAGCGGCGCTCCTCGTCGACCTTGTCCCACTTGTTGAAGGCGATCACCAACGCGCGGCCGGCCTCAGCCACCGACGTGATGATGCGCGTGTCCTGCTCCGAGAGGGGCTGTGACGCGTCCACGATCATCACGCATACCTCCGCCCTCTCGATGGCGGCGTTGGTGCGCAGCGAGGCGTAGTACTCGTGCCCGGAGGCCTCCTTGACCCGCTTGCGGATCCCGGCGGTGTCGATGAAGCGCCAGGTCCGGCCTCCGAGCGTGACAAGCTCGTCGACGGGGTCGACGGTGGTCCCGGCGGCGTCGTCCACGACGACTCGGTCCTCCTTGGCCAGCTTGTTCAGCAGTGAGGACTTGCCCACGTTGGGCTTGCCGACGATGGCCACCCGACGCGGACCTCCGAGTCCCTGGTAGCCCTCCGGCGGAGCCTCGGGCAGGGCGGCCAGTACGGCGTCAAGCAGGTCGCCCGAGCCACGACCGTGGATGGCCGAGACCGGGTACGGCTGTCCCAGACCGAGGTTCCACAGTCCGAATGCCTGAGCCTCGGCTCGCTGGTCGTCGACCTTGTTCGCCGCGAGGACCACCGGCTTCCCGCTCTTGCGCAGCACCTTCACCACGGCCTCGTCGGCATCGGTGATCCCGACCGTCGAGTCGACCACGAACAGCACGGCGTCGGCCACGGTCACGGCGATCTCCGCCTGGGCTCGGATCGACTGAGCGAGGCCGCGGCCGTCCGGGTCCCAGCCACCGGTGTCGACGATGGTGAAGGCACGGCCGTTCCAGTTGGCGTCGTAGGACACCCGGTCGCGGGTTACGCCGGGAACGTCCTGGACGACGGCCTCCCTGCGGCCGATGATGCGGTTGACCAGCGTCGACTTGCCCACGTTCGGGCGGCCGACGACGGCCAGGACAGGAGTTGCGGTGAGTGGCTCGGTCATACTTCTTCCTCGGATTCCGGGAGGGGTCCCGGAAGGCTGCGGCCGGTCAACTCCTTCGCCTGAGCAAGGTGCTCACGAAGGCGGCCGGCCAGCAGATTGGTCGCGCGCAGCACGTCGTCACGGGTCCGTGGCCACGGCTGCTGCTCCAAGTACACAGGGTCGCCGTACACCACGTCGAATCGAGAGCCCCTGGCGGGGACCGAACTGGACCGTCCCCCCGGCTCCCGGGTGCCGAAGAACGTGACCGGTACGACAGCCGCTCCGGTCGCCAGGGCGAGGTACGCTGCCCCGCGCTGCACGCTGAGCAGTTCCCCTGAGCCGCGGGTTCCCTCGGGGAAGACGCCGACCGCTCCCCCGCAGTCGAGCACCTTGAGGCAGGCCTTGACCGCGCCGGGGTCGACGTTGAACCGATCCAGCCGGATCTGACCCGCCTTGCGGAGGAATACACCCAGGGCTCCGGTGAACTCCTCCTGCTTGGTCAGCGCGTGCACCGGCCGCGGACTCGTGATTACGAGGAGCGGTCCGTCGAGCCAGCCGACGTGGTTCGGCGCGAAGATCACCGGCCCGTGCCGCGGAACCTTGTCCGCGCCATGCTGATTGAGATCCCACAGGGTGCGGGCAAGCACGGAGAACGCCGGACGGAGCCCGTGCAGCATCGGCCGTCTCGGGCGTCGTACGTGATCCAGATCGGGCAGCCGGGTCACTGCTTCACGAGGTCGACTATCAGCCCGATGACCTCGTCCAAGGTGTACGACGTCGTGTCGATGTGGACGGCGCCGTCGACCATGGTGAGCGGGGCCGTCGCGCGACCGGAGTCGATCACGTCACGCTGCAGCAGGTCGGCCTTCGTCGCCGCCAGATCCCCCAGATGCGCGTGCTCGGCGGCGCGCCGCTCCGCCCGGGCCTCCGCGTCGGCCGTGAGGTAGACCTTCACCTCGGCCTGGGGCCACACCACCGATCCGATGTCTCGCCCCTCCACCACGATCCCGCCGTCGCCGATGATGTCGCGCTGGAGCTCGAGCAGCCTGGCTCGTACCGCTGGAACCGTGCTGACCGGGCTCACCGCGCGCGTGACCTCGACGCCGCGGATCGGCTCGGAGACGTCGAGTCCGTCCACGGTGATGGTCGGATGCTCGGGATCGGTGCCCGAGACCAGGACCGGACGATCGGCAGCCGCCGCCACCGCGTCCACGTCGGTCACCTCGACCTGGTGCTCCAGCATCCACCAGGTCATTGCCCGGAACTGTGCGCCGGTGTCGAGGTACCGCAGTCCGAGCGCGGCGGCGACGCCTCGAGAGGTACTGGACTTGCCGGACCCTGATGTGCCGTCGATGGCCACCACGACGTTGCTGCTCACACGGGTCCTCTCGCTGGAAAACGCTCGGGCCAGCCTACCCGTGGGCACTCCAGCCTCGTGCCTGCAGAGACTGCTGCAGGTGGTCGACTGCGTCGGAGGTCACAGTCAGCTCGACCAGGCCGACCGGGCGGCCGGGGTCGTGGTCGATCCGGAGGTCCTCGATGTTGACGCCGATCTCCCCGACGTCGGCCAGCAGCCGGGCGAGCTCGCCCGGATGGTCCGGTACGGCGACAAAGAGGCCCGTCTCCGCACGGGCCGGGCCGCCGTGCTTGCCGGGAATCGAGGCGGTGCCGACGTTTCCTCGCTCCAGCAGGGTCGTCAGGTCGTGCCGGGTGTTGGTCTCCAAGGCCGCCAGGAGGCGGTCGAGGTCGTCGCGGACCTGTCTGAGCAGGGTGCCGAGCGCGCCGCGGTTGGCCGTGACGATCTGCTGCCACAGCCGGGGGTCCCCCGCGGCGATCCGAGTGACGTCACGGACGCCTTGACCGCTCAGCGCCAGGTGGTCGCCCGGCGCCCCCGCGAGCTGTCCCGCCACCAGCACAGCGAGCAGGTGCGGCAGGTGAGATGTGCGAGCCACCGCCTCGTCGTGCTCGGCGGGGGTGAAGGTGAACGCGGTCGAACCGCAGGCCGCCACCAGGGCCTCGACCGCCCGGACCGCGTCGGCCGAGGAGGCATCGTGCGGCGTGATCGCCCAGGGGCGGCCGTCGAACAGGTTCGCGCTGGCGGCGAGCGGCCCGGACCGCTCACTCCCGGCCAGCGGATGGCTGCCGACGTACCGGGTAAGAGCCTCGGCGTCGACCTGGTCGCGCACCGCCGTCAGCGGCGCCTGCTTGACGCTTCCTACGTCGGTGACGACGGGACCGGTGGTCAGCGCCGCAGCGATCTCGTCAGCCAGATGGTCCGGTGGCACCGCGACCACGACCAACCTGGGCTGGTCCGAGTCGGTGACGGGCCGTCCCGCTCCGAGCCCGGACGCGGTTCGCACGTTCTCGGTGTTCACGTCCTGAAGCAGCACCTCGACGCCGTGCCGGGTCAGTGCCAGGCCGATCGAGGTGCCCAGCAACCCGGTCCCGACGACCAGGACCGGACCGACCACGGGGCCAGGGCCCTCCTGGCCCGTCACAGGTCGGGCACTTCGCGCACGCGCGACAGGTCGCGGCGGAGGTGGGCGGCCCCGTGCAGGTAGACGTGGGTGATCTCCGCCTTGGGCACGTCGGTCTCCACGTGCGCCAGCATCCGGACCACCCGCGGCATCGAGCCCTCGACCTCCAGCTCGCGCGCGCAGATCAGCGGTACGTCGGCGAAGCCCAGCCGGCGCGCGGCGTACGCCGGGAACTCCGAGACCAGGTCCGAGGTGGCGGTGAAGATGATGCTGATGAAGTCGTCGACATCAAGCCCGTTGGAGTCGATGACGTCGCGGACCATCTCGGCGACGCGGTCCAGCATGTGCTCGCGGACGTCGTCCTCGAGCTGGGTTGCGCCGCGGATCGCACGGACTGCCATCGTTCCTCCTGCCGGTGGTCTCGCAGAAACCCTAGTTCCTGGTGGCGTTCACAGGC
This sequence comes from uncultured Actinomycetota bacterium, assembly GCA_963769585.1. Lineage (GTDB taxonomy): Bacteria > Actinomycetota > Actinomycetes > Propionibacteriales > Nocardioidaceae > SSC3. The sequence goes on along the minus strand of CAVYMJ010000006.1, from coordinate 1,257,754 downwards.
TCGCGGCGTCCAGCAGGACGCCCAGCTCATCGAGGGTGAGCTCGCGCAGGTCACCGACCTTGAGCGTCTGCAAACGCACAGGACCGATCGCCGTCCGGGTCAGCCGGGTCACCGGATGGCCCACCTCTTCGAGCAGGCGCCGCACGATCCGGTTACGCCCCTCGTGGATGACCAGCTCGACGATGGACCGGGTTCGCGACGACGAGAGGACCTTGAAGGAGTGCGCCTCGACGGGGCCGTCCTCCAGGACCACCCCGGCCAGCACCCGCTTCACGGTCGCCTTCTCGACGACCCCCTCCACCTCGGCAACGTAGGTCTTGCTCAGCTCGTACGACGGGTGCGCGACCTTCTGCGCGAAGTCACCGTCGTTGGTCAGCAGGATCAGCCCCTCGGTGTCGGTGTCCAGCCGCCCGACGTGGAAGAGCCGTTCCGGGCGGTCGTCCACCAGGTCCCCGAGGGTCGGGCGACCCTGGGGGTCCGACATCGTCGAGACGACCCCCCGCGGCTTGTTCAGCACCAGGTACACATACGCGCTGATCGGAGGAAGTCGCTTGCCCGCGACGCGGACTACCGCTGTCCGTGGGTCGACCTTGGTGCCGAGCCGGGTGACGATCTCCCCGTCGACCTCCACCTGGCCGTCGAGCATCAGCTCCTCGCACTTTCGGCGTGACGCGACTCCCGACTGAGCCAGAAGCTTCTGCAGCCTGATCAGCCCGTCGTCGTCGAGCTCGAGGCTCATGCCGTCTCGGAGGTCTCGATCCCGAGGTCGACGTCCTCGAGGTCCTCCATGTCCGGCAGATACGGAGCCAGCTCGGGCAGTTCGGCGATCGAGGCCACCCCGATCCGCTCCAGGAAGTACGAGGTGGTCCGGTAGAGCGTCGCAGTGGTCTCCGCCTCGTGCCCGGCCTCCTCGACCAGCCCGCGCGACACCAGGGTCCGCATCACGCCATCCACGTTGACGCCCCGGATGGCCGAGACCCGGCCACGGCTGACCGGCTGCTTGTAGGCCACCACCGCCAGGGTCTCCAGAGCCGCCTGGGTCAGCCTGGCCTGCTGACCCTCCAGGACGAAGCGCTCCACGACCGGCGCGAGCTCCTCACGCGTGTAGTAGCGCCAGCCACCAGCGATGTTGCGCAGGTCGAAGCCCCGCCCTTGCTCGGCGTACTCCCCCGCCAGCGCCTCCAGCGTCGACTGAACCTCGGCCGGCGGGTAGCCGACGGCGGATGCCAGCGTGAGGTGGTCCAGCGGCTGGTCAGCCACCATCAGCACCGCCTCCAGGGCCGGCTTGAGCTCGGCCAGCGGGACGGCAAGGGTTTCGGACTCGTCCGCGGCGGTCGTCTCAGGGGAAGTCTCGCCCACAGAAGACTCCGCTGTGGGAGCCTCCTCAGGCGTGCTGCCCTCGGGCTGCTCGTCAGTCATCTGCTGCCTCTTCGTTCTGGTCCGCTTCCTCAGACGGTACGTCGGGCAGCGGCTGGTCCTCGTCAGCGGGTGGTGCCCCGTCGAACTCGTCGGTGATCTCGATCTCCCCGTCCTCCGACCCCGTCCACCGCACCGTGAGCTCCCCCAGCGGTGTCACCTGGTCGAACCCGACAGCACCTTCCCGGAACAGCTCCAGGAGCCCCAGGAACCGGGCCACCCGTGTCAGGGTGTCGGCGGCGTCGCCGCACAGTGCGCGGAACGTCATCGTCCCGGCGCGCCGGAGGCGGTCCACCACGATGGCCGCCTGCTCCTTCACGCTGACCGTAGGAGCGTGGAGATGGCTGAACGACATCTCCAGCACCGGCCGCGGCTCCATCGCCCGGGAAGCCAGCCCGGCGAACTCGGCCAGGCCGATGCCGATCAGGACCTCCGGGAGCAGGCTCGCGTAGCGCTCGTCGAGACCGACCGCCCGCGGGTACCGCTTGGCCTCGGCCGCAAGCCGGCGTTCCAGTACCCCGGCGACCTGCTTGAAGGCCCGGTACTGCAGCAGCCGGGCGAAGAGCAGGTCGCGAGCCTCGAGCAGCGCGAAGTCCTCCTCGTCCTCGACATCGCCTTGGGGAAGGAGCCGCGCGGCCTTCAGGTCGAGCAAGGTCGAGGCGACGACCAGGAACGAGGAAGTCTGTTCCAGGTCCCACTCAGGGCCGCCGGCCTTGATGTGGGCGATGAACTCGTCGGTGACCCTGGACAGCGACACCTCGGTGATGTCCAGCTTGTGCTTGGAGATCAGGCTCAGCAGCAGGTCGAACGGACCCTCGAAGTTGTCCAGCTTCAGGGCGAAGGCCGCCACCGGCTCGGCCCCCACGCTCGCGGGGACCTCGCGTTCTGCCACCGCCGTCATTCCCGGGTCAGCCGCTGGACCAGCGCGCTGTCCTCGCCGTTGGCCTCGAGATCGGCCAGCGCGAGAGCCACGGCCGCACGAACGAGCCTGCCGCGGTCGACCGCCGAGCCGGTCGTCCGGCGCAGAACCAGCCGCGCTTGCTCGAGCTCGAGGAGCTCGTCGGAGGTGATGTAGACCGTCATCTTCTCGTCGTGCTTGACCCTGCCGCTGTGGGTCCGCTCGGCCGTCTCCGCAGGCTTCCCCGCCGGCGCAGACTCGCCTTCCTCGACCACATGGACCGCAGGCTTCTTGCCCTTCGGCGCCTCAGGGTCGGGTACGGCGGTCGGTCGGAACAGGTCGTCGGCCCTGGGCAACGTCACCCGTCGAGACAACGAGCAAGCACCTCCCTGGCCAGGGAGCGGTACGAGTCGGCTCCGGTGGACGTGGAGGCATAGGTGGTGATGGGTACGCCGGCGACGGTCGAGTCCGAGAACTTGATCGTGCGCTTGATGACCGTGTGGAACACGGTGTCACCCCAGGCCTCGACCAGGCGCTCCATAACCTCACGGGAGTGAAGCGTGCGACCGTCGAACATCGTGCCGAGCACGCCTTCGATCTTCAGCTTGGGGTTCAGCCGCTCGCGGACCTTGTCGATCGTGGTCTTGAGCAGCGCGACGCCGCGCAGCGCGAAGTACTCGCACTCCAAAGGCACGATGACGCCGTCCGAAGCGGTCAGAGCGTTGACCGTCAGCAGACCGAGGCTCGGCTGGCAGTCGATGAGGATCACGTCGTACAGGTCGATGGCCGGAGCCAGCACGCGCTGCAGCGTCTGCTCTCGGGCCACCTCGTGCACGAGCTGAACCTCGGCCGCCGAAAGGTCGATGTTGCTCGGCAGCAGGTCCATCCCCGGCACGTTCGTCGGCACGATGACCTCGTCGAGCGTGGTCTCTCGGTCCATCAGCAGGTTGTAGACCGACAGCTCCATGTCGTTCGGGTTCAGACCCAGCCCTACCGACAGCGAGCCCTGGGGGTCGAAGTCGACCAGCAGCACCTTGCGTCCGTACTCAGCCAGCGAGGCACCCAGGTTGATGGTCGTGGTCGTCTTGCCCACGCCGCCCTTCTGGTTGCACATCGAGATGATGCGGGCGTTCCCGTGCGCGGTCAGTGGTCGGGGTTCGGGAAGGTTCGGGAACGGGCGCCCGGTTGGGCCCAGCTCGAGTCCTTCGTCGGTTCCAGGGCTTTCGGGTTCCGGGTCCGCCACCAGCGTGCTGCTGCGGGGGAACGGGATGGGGTCGCTCACGGTGCTCTCTCCTGCGGGGGAAGTCGGCCCAGAACCCTCTGGGGGGTCGGCGTCAGCCGGGCCGGTCACAAAAGGCGGGCGAACCAGCGGGGGGATCTCCGAAGCACTGCTGCCCAAGAAACCTGCGCTGTAGTCGTTCACGCGGTTGCCTCTCGTTGTCGGTCGCCGAGACGGGGGCTCTCCCAGTCCACAGCGCGGCGACTCTATGGGTAGATGACTTCTGCCAGTACATCGGGGGCAGGTTTGTGGATCGGTGAGGCGCGCCGTTCACATGTCGACAAATCGATGTGGAGGGGCCTGTGGAGGGCCGGGTCAGCCCAAGGCCCTGGGGTGCGCGGTCGCGTAGACCTCGCGGAGCTTGTCGACGGTGACCAGCGTGTAGATCTGGGTCGTGGTCACCGAGGCGTGCCCGAGCAGCTCCTGGACCACCCGGACGTCCGCCCCGCCGTCGAGCAGGTGGGTCGCGAAGCTGTGCCGCAGCGTGTGGGGTGACACCTCGGCGGTGACCCCGGCCCGCTCGGCGGCCTTCGCCAACACGGTCCAGGCGCTCTGACGCGAGAGCCGCCCCCCTCTGGCGTTCAGGAACATCGCGGCGTTGCCGGTGCCGACCCCGGACAGCGTCGGCCTGCCCCGGACCAGGTACGCCGAGACGGCCTGGGTGGCGTACCTGCCTACCGGGACGATGCGCTCCTTGTTGCCCTTGCCCCGAAGCAGCACGCTCCCCTGGTCCTCGCCCTGACCAAGTTCGAGGTCGTCCACGTCCAGTCCGACTGCCTCCGAGATCCGCGCGCCCGTGCCGTAGAGCACCTCGAGGAGGGCCCGGTCCCGCAGCGCGAGGGCGGTCCCGGGAGCCCCCGCGGCCTCCAGGATCACCTCGATGTCACCGATCGGCAGTGCCTTCGGGAGCCTCTTGGCAGGAGTCGGCGGCTTGACCGCTGCCGAGGGGTCGAGCGTGGTGAGCCCCTCCCGCACGGCGAAGCGATGGAACCCGCGGACCGCGACAACCGCCCTTGCCGCTGAGCCGGCGCTCAGCGGTGGATGCCCGGCACCGCCTTCGCGCAGAGCCATCAGGAAGCCCGACACCGCGGCCTCGTCGACCGCGGCCGGGTCGCTGACCCCTCGCGTGTCCAGGAACGCCAGGTAGCGGCGTAGGTCACGCCGGTAGGACTTGAGGGTGTTCTCAGCGACCCCGCGCTCGACCACGAGGTGGTCGAGGTAGGTGCGGATGGCCCTTTGAAGCGGTGAGGGGCCAGCGGCTGTCGCGGTCAGACCAGCGCCCCTTCTATCGGAACCGAGGCCAGACCGTGCGCCTCGGCGACCGGCGCGTAGGTGATCGCTCCGGCGTGGGTGTTCAGGCCCAGCGCGAGCGAGTGATCGTCCCGGCACGCCTGCTGCCAGCCCTTGTCGGCCAGGGCCACGGCGTACGGCAGCGTCGCGTTGGTCAGTGCGTACGTCGAGGTGTTCGGGACGGCCCCCGGCATGTTCGCCACGCAGTAGAAGATCGAGTTGTGGACCGGGTACGTCGGATCCGCATGCGTAGTAGGCCGGGTGTCCTCGAAACAGCCGCCCTGGTCAACGGCGATGTCCACCAGGACCGACCCCGGCTTCATCTCCGCGACCAGGTCGTTGGTCACCAGCTTGGGCGCCTTGGCGCCCGGGATCAGCACGGCGCCGATCACCAGGTCGGCCTCGAGCACCTGCTGCCGGATCGCCAGCTTGGACGACGCCAGCCCATGGACACGGTTGTTGTAACGCCAGAACGACATCCGGAGCTTGTCCAGGTCGGTGTCCAGCAAGGTCACGTCAGCACCCATGCCCAGGGCGATGTTCGCGGCGTTCTGCCCCGCGACACCGGCGCCGATCACCACGACCTTGGCGTTCGCGACACCGCCGACGCCTCCCAGCAGCACCCCACGGCCACCCTGCGCCTTGAGGAGCGCGTGGGCCCCCACCTGCGGAGCCAGACAGCCGGCCACCTCAGACATCGGGTAGAGCAGGGGCAGCCCGCCCGAGGGGAGCTGGACCGTCTCATAGGCGATGGCGGTCGCCTGCCGCTTGACGAGCTCGTCGGTGAGCAGCCGGTCCGCAGCCAGATGCAGGTACGTGAAGAGCACGAGGTCCTCGCGCAGCCGGTGGTACTCCTCGGCGACGGGCTCCTTGACCTTGAGCACCATCTCGGCGCCGCCCCAGACGTCGTCGGCGTTCTCCAGCAGCGTGGCACCCGCGGCGGCGTACTCGCTGTCGCCGATCGACGACCCGATCCCAGCGCCCTTCTCGACGATCACCTCGTGACCGTGCGCCACCAGCTCGTGCACGCCGATGGGGGTGATCGCCACCCGGTACTCGTGGTTCTTTACTTCCTTCGGTACACCGATCCTCATCGACCCGAACTCCTACTCACTGTGGCGGCCGCCACATCGTCGGGACGGCCATTTGGAGTGTAGAGGCAACCGGTCAGTAGCCCCGTATCGAGTAGGTCATCACGGCCAGCGCCAGCGGGCCATCGGTCAGGCGCCCCGCCAGGACCCCCTGGATCAGGTCCTCGACCGGGACCCAGGCCAGCGTCATGTCGGCCTCCTCGTGGTGCAGCTCGAAGCCGCCACGGTCGGGCACATGGTGCAGCCCACGGGCCAGGTAGAAGACGTGCTTCTCCGCCGAGAGCCCCGGGCTGGGGTAGGTCGTGAGCAGGTGGGTCCACTCCCGCGCCGTGTGGGCGCCCTCCTCGAGCAGCTCGCGCTTGGCCGCGACCAGCGGGTCCTCGCCCGGTACGTCGAGGAGCCCGGCGGGCAGCTCGACGAACCTGGTCTGAGCCGGATGGCGGTACTGCTCGACGACCAGGGCTCTCCCCTCCTCGTCCACGGCGAGGACGACCGCTGCGCCCGGATGCTCGACCACCAGCCGTCCGAAGGTGACTTCCGGGTGGGCCGGAGCCGAGATGATGTCGCGGCGGACGGAGAACGGCGCCGGTCCGCTCCAGACGTCCTCGACCTCGTGCACCGGCCAGGACTCCGGGACGTCCCTCATTCGGCTGCTGCGTCACCCTCGACGACGACGCGCCGGAGTGCAGTCTGGTCCAGCGGAATCTCCAGCTCCTTCTGCCGGGCGATAGCCGCACCGATCAGGCCGGCGAAGAGCGGGTGCGGCTTGGTCGGCCGGCTCTTGAGCTCGGGGTGTGCCTGCGTCGAGACGTAGTAGGGGTGAACCGCCTGGGGCAGCTCGACGAACTCCACCAGGTTGTTGTCCGGGCTCGTGCCCGAGAAGACCAGTCCTGCCCCTTCCAGGCGGTCCCGGTAGGAGTTGTTCACCTCGTAGCGGTGGCGGTGGCGCTCCTCGACCTTGTCCTCGCCGTACGCGTCGCGGATCACCGTTCCCGCCTTGAGGTTTGCCGGGTAGAGGCCGAGCCGCATCGTGCCGCCCAGGTCGCCTGCCCCCTCGACGTAGGCACGCTGCTCCTGCATCGTCGCGATGACGGGCTCGGGGGTGTCGACGTCGAACTCGGTCGAGCCGGCCTTCTCCAGGCCGAGCTCGTTGCGGGCGTACTCGATCACCATGCACTGCAGCCCGAGGCAGATGCCCAGCGTCGGGATGCCATGGGTCCGCGCGTAGTGCAGAGCTCCGATCTTCCCGTCGATCCCGCGTACCCCGAAGCCGCCAGGGACCAGGACCGCGTCCACCTCGGCCAGATGCCTGGTGGCGCCCTCCTTCGTCTCGCACTCGTCGGAGGGAACCCAGACGATCTTGACCTTCGCCTCGTGCGCGAAGCCTCCCGCCCGGAGCGCCTCGGCCACAGACAGGTACGCGTCGGGCAGGTCGATGTACTTGCCCACGAGCGCGACGGTCACCTCCTCGCTGGGGTGGTGGACCCGCCGCAGCAGGTCGTCCCAGCGTGTCCAGTCGACGTCGCGGAACGGCAGGTTCAGCCGTCGTACCAGGTAGGCGTCGAGCCCCTCGCTGTGCAGCACTTTGGGGATGTCGTAGATGGAGGGCGCGTCGACCGCCGCGGTGACGGCCTCCTGGTCGACGTCGCACATCAGCGAGATCTTCTTCTTGACGCTGTCCGGGATGGGCCGATCCGCGCGCAGGACCACCGCGTCCGGCTGGATGCCGATGCTGCGCAGGGCGGCGACCGAGTGCTGGGTCGGCTTGGTCTTCAGCTCCCCTGAGGGGCCGATGAACGGCACCAGGGAGACGTGCAGGAAGAAGCAGTTCTCCCGGCCGACGTCGTGGCGCACCTGGCGCGCCGCCTCGAGGAACGGCAGCGACTCGATGTCACCGACGGTGCCGCCGATCTCGGTGATCACCACGTCGATCTCCGGGCCGGCCATGGCACGGACCCGGTCCTTGATCTCGTTGGTGATGTGCGGGATCACCTGCACCGTGTCGCCCAGGTAGTCGCCGCGCCGCTCCTTGGCGATGACAGCCGAGTACACCTGCCCGGTGGTCACGTTGGCGATGCCCGCGAGGTCCGTGTCCAGGAAGCGCTCGTAGTGACCGACATCGAGGTCGGTCTCCGCACCGTCGTCGGTCACGAAGACCTCGCCGTGCTGGAACGGGTTCATCGTGCCCGGGTCGACGTTGAGGTAGGGGTCAAGCTTCTGCATGGTGACCCGCAGACCGCGAGCCTTGAGCAGGCTCCCCAGCGAGGAGGCTGTGAGCCCCTTGCCCAGGGAAGAGGCGACGCCGCCGGTGACGAAAACGTGCTTGGTGGGCTGGCGTTCGGCCAAGACAGACTCCCGTGGTGACCTGATGTGCGGCGAGAGATCTCGCCCGTCCACGGGGTTCTAGGCTAGCAAGAGATCGGCTGCTTTGGAGAATCCACGCCGGTTCGCCGAGTTGTGACCTGCTAGCCCGTCTTGGCCACGCCGGGTCGGGGGCCGGTCGCGCCGGGCCCCGCGCCGTACTGGCCGGCCTTGTTGGCTGCCTGCTCCTGCAGCGCGAGCACGGTCACGATGACCCCGACCGCGTGGTCAGCCGAGTCGACGGTGGAGACCAGCTTGATGGCGGCCGGGTCCTCGCGTACGACGGCCAGGATGCCGGACGGCCCGCTCGACGAGGCGGGCCCGGCGAGGACGACTCCCCCCGCCCGCGCATCCAGGGCCTTGCTGAGGCTGAGCACGATGCTCGCGGTGCCCACGGTGGCGCCGGACTCGGCATCGGCAGGACCGGCAACCAACAGCAGCAGGTTGCCGCGTCGCTGCATGGTGTCGTCGGTGGTGAGCAGTCCGGCACTCGACAGTCCGGCGAGGATGTCCTTCCCCTGCTGGGGGATCGCGTCGCCGCCTGGCACCGTGGTGCCTACCGCGTACCCGATGAGCGCGCCGATCCGCTCGTAGCTGGCCGCTCCCGGGGCGACCGCCACCTTGGTGGCTCCCGCCTCCAGCTGAGCGCCGAGCTCGTCGACGAGTTGCTTGTTCGAGGCGTCCACGAGCTCGGGACTGACCTTCAAGGTGCCCGCCAGCGAGGCGCCGGCCTGGCCCAGGGCGGAGCTCAGGGACGCGACCATCGGCTGCGTCGCCCCCGGCAGGAGCAGCATGGTCACCGTGCGTGCGGTCAGCTTCCCCGTGACCAGCCCGGTCTGGAGCGAGGCAACGAAGGCCTCGCTGAAGTCGCCGAGCTCCAACTCGTCCTGGGTCTGGGTGGGAGTGCCACTCCCGTCGCCGGCCGCGCTCGGGTCGACAGCCTCCCGCTGCAACGGGCCAGAGCCGAGCGCGATCCCGGCAGCCAGAGCCAGGAGGACGGCGACCAGAGAGGCGATGTGATAGCGGAACGAGATCATCGCGTCCCCTGCCAGGTCCGCAGCGAGTCCCACCAGTCCTGGCCCACCGGGGTAGTGGCGAGCGCGGCGGCGAGGGCGAGCAGTCCGGCCAGCAGGACCAGAGCGAGCTGCCAGGAGCGGACCCGTCCGCCGTACAGCGCCGGGACGCCTTTGGCGTCCACCAGCTTGGGGCCTACCCGGAGTCGGGTCAGGAAGGTGCTCGCCAGCCCTGAGCGCTGACGGTCGAGGAACTCGTTGAGGGTCGCGTGCGTACCGACGGTGATGACCAGCGAGGCACCACGGATGTCGGCGAGCAGGAGCGCGACGTCCTCGGTGGTTGCTCCCGCGGAGACATGCTTGGGACGGACCCCGAGCTTCTCCACTCGCTCCGAACCGATCACTCGGCCCGATTCGTCACCGTGGATGACGACCTCACCGGCGAGCCGGAATGCCTTGTCGCTGACCACACGTGCGCGGGCTGACGAGCCCGGATGGGCGAAGGCTCCCTGACCGGCCACGACCAGGTGCGGCTTGTGGCCGGCCGCCAGCAAGGCGTCCGCCCCGGAGTCGACTCCGATGAGGACGGGGCGCTGCTCCCGGATGAAGCGCTTGAGCCGCCTGAGGTCATCGCGATAGTCGAACCCTTGCACGACGACGACGCAGGGGCGGCCCTGGAGTCTGGTCGACAGTCGGGGAACGCCCTCACCGTGGAGCAGCAGGCCCTGCTCGCGCCGCAGGAACTCCGTCGTGTTGTGGGTGAAGCTCTCAAGCTGCGTCGACAGGCCACCCCGAGCGCCGACCATCAGCGCTGCGACGTCGTCGGCGGTGAGCTCTCGGCCGGTGGCCACCACCTCTTCGTCGACGTACAGGGTTCCCTCCAACACCAGGCCGCGGTCGCCGTCTCTGAGCCTGGCGAAGACCTCGGAGCCCACCGCTTCGAGCAGGACCACGCCGGCAGCGCTCAGCACCTCCGGGCCCAGGTTGGGGTAGCGGCCGGAGATGAACGGCGACGCGTTGACCACAGCCCGGATCTGACGGTCGATCAGCGCCTCCGCGGTGGCGCGGTCGAGGTCGACGTGGTCGAGGACGGCGATGTCGCCCGGTCGAAGTCGAGGAAGCAGGCTGCTCGTACGGCGGTCGACGCGCAGGGTGCCGGTCGTTCCGGGCAGGCCTTCGACGGCTGGTTGTGGGCGTGACGGGAACCTCATGACCCGCCCATGGTGCCATGCGAAACCGGGCTGTTCGGGCAAATGGGCGAGGTCAGCGGGTCGCTGCCCGAGCTTCGGCGAGAAGCTCCTGGGCGTGGGCTAGCGCGGTCTCAGAGTCCTCGAACCCGGCCAGCATGCGGGAGAGCTCACGCACCCGGCCGTGGTCGTCGAGCACGGTCAGGCCCGAGCTGGTCACCGTGCCGTCGTCGCTCTTGACCACCACGACGTGGCGGTCGGCGAAGGCGGCCACCTGGGGAAGGTGTGTCACCACCAGCACCTGGGCGTGCTCGGCGAGCAGGGCCAGCCGGCGGCCGACCTCGACCGCGGCCTTGCCACCCACGCCTGCGTCGACCTCGTCGAAGACGAAGGTCGGCACCGGGTTGGTCGCGGCCAGGGCTACCTCGACACCCAGCATCACCCGGGACAGCTCTCCACCCGAGGCTCCCTTGCCCAGCGGGCGTGGGTCCGCCCCGGCGTTCGCCGCGAGCAGCAGCTCGACGTCGTCCAGCCCGGTCGCGGTGTGCCGAAGGGTGCGGTTGCCGACCTGGAGACCTCCGGTGTCCTCCCCTTGGGTCACCGACACGGTCAGCGTCGCATGCGGCATGGCCAGCTGGGTGAGCTCCGCCGTCACGATCTCGCCGAGCGCGACCCCTGCCTTCTGCCGGAGCTCCGAGAGCTCGCCGCCGATCAGGGCGAGCTCGTCGCGCAGCGCGAGCGTACGAGCCTTGAGCTCGTCGATTCGGCCGTCGGTGTTGTCCAGGTCCATCAGCCGGGAGGCTGCCGCCACGGACCAGCTGAGGACCTCGTCGATGCTCTCGCCGTACTTCCGGGTCAGCGCGGTCAGCGCCGCGCGGCGCTCGGAGACGACCGCGAGGCGGGCAGGGTCGGTCTCCAGCCCGGTGGCGTACGACGACACGTCGGCGGCGAGGTCGGAGAGCAGGTAGCTCAGCTCGGCGAGCCGGTCGGCCAGCCCTGCCGCCTGCGGGTCGTGGTCGCGAACGCCGTCCAGCAGCTTTCGGGCCGCCGAGACGGTGCCGAGAGCGTCCGGGAGTCCGTCCTCGGACGACAGGCAGTCCCTGGCCTGCTCGGCCGCGGTGCGAAGGGTGTCGGCGAACCCGAGCCGGGACTCCTCCTCGGCGAGCGCGCGGTCCTCCCCGGACTCCGGTGCGACCGCCTCGATCTCGGTCAGGCCGAAGCGCAGCAGGTCCGCCTCGCGTGCCCGCTCCATCGCGGAGGCCACGACCATGGCCAACTCCGCCTCCGTGGCCCGAAGGTCCGCATGGGCCGTCCCGAAGCGCTCCCGGAGCCGGAGCACCTCGTCGCCTGCGAACCGGTCGAGCGCGTCACGCTGCGCCCCCGCCCGTAGCAGCCGGTGCTGGTCGGACTGGCCGTGTACGGCGATGAGCGGGTCGGTCAGGCTGCCCAGAGCAGCGGCAGGTACGGCGGCGCCGCCGACGTATGCGCGAGAGCGGCCCTCGGCGGAGATCTGCCGGACCAGCAGGAGTGAGCCGTCCTCGACCTGCCCACCCAGCTCGTCGACCTCCGCGGCGACCGGGTCGAGCACCTTGACCAGGCCCTCGACTCGTGAGTGCTTGGCTCCGGTACGCACCGCGCCAGAGTCGGCCCGACCACCCATCAGCAGTCCGAGCGCCGTGACGATCATCGTCTTGCCGGCACCGGTCTCACCGGTGATGGCTGTGAACCCGGGGCCGAGCTCGAGCACCGACTCCTCGATCACGCCGAGCGAGGTGATCCTCAGCTCCTCAAGCATCGGTGACCTCCTCGTTGCTCTGTTTGCGCCGCTCGCCGGCACCCCGCCAGCCCGAGACCGGAAGGTCGAACTTGCGCACCAGCCGGTCGGTGAAGGGCGCTGCGTGGATCCGGGCCAGCCGCACCGGGGCTCTCCCCCGCCGCACCTCGATCCGGGCGCCGGGAGGGAGGTCATAGGTGCGCCGCCCGTCGCACCACAGCACGCCGGACCCCTCGGTGTTGGCCAGCACCTCCACTGCCAGCACGGAGGTCGGTGCCACCACCATCGGCCGCGCGAACAGCGCATGCGCGCTGATGGGGACGATCAACAACGCCTCCACGCCAGGCCAGACGATCGGACCTCCCGCGCTGAAGTTGTACGCCGTCGACCCGGTCGGAGTGGCACACACGACCCCGTCCGCACCCCAGCGCGACAACGGCCGGCCGTCGATCTCGACGACCACCTCGAGCATCCGCTCGCGGGCCGCCTTCTCGACGCTGGCCTCGTTGAGCGCCCAGGTCTCGGCGACCAGCTGCTTGCCCTGGTAGAGAGCCACGTCCACGGTGAGCCGGTCCTCGGTGGTGTAGCGCCGCTCGACGATCGCCTCGATCACCAGCTCGAGGTCCTCCTCCTCAGCCTCGGCGAGGAAGCCGACGTGACCCAGGTTGATGCCCAGCAGGGGCGTCCCGGAGTCCCGAGCGAGCTCCGCGGCCCGCAGGATCGTGCCGTCGCCGCCGAGCACCACCATCAGCTCGCAGTCGGTGGCCGCCTCGGACGAGGGCTCCGCGAGCTCCACGGTGGCCGGGTCGAGCCCGAGCTGGTCCGCCTCGTCCTTGAGCAGGCGAAGCCGCATCCCGTGCTGCTGCAGCGAACGGCACACGCTCATCGCGGCCTCGCGGACCTCCGGCCGCCCGGTGTGGGCGAGCACGAAGATCCGGCGGCTTGCCTCGTTCGTCGCGGTCACGGGCCTACCTTCTCACCCGGAGAGGACAGTTCGGCGGTCCGCCGTACCTCGGTGGAAATCTCCTCCGCGCCCAGCCGCGCGTCGCCCTTGCGCAGCCAGAGGAAGTACTCGATGTTGCCCGAGGGCCCCGGAAGCGGGCTGGTGGTGACCGCCTGGGCTCCCCATCCCCGGGTCGCCGCCGCGTCCGCTACCTGGACGACGGCCTCGCCGCGCAGCGAGGCGTCGCGTACGACGCCGCCCCTGCCCACCCGGTCCTTGCCCACCTCGAACTGCGGCTTGACCATCAGGGCCAGGTCACCGTCGGGCCTCACCACGCCCAGGAGGGCGTCCAGCACCAGTCGCAGGGAGATGAACGACAGGTCCCCGACCACCACGTCGACCGGTCCCCCGACCAGGTCGACGGAGAGGTCGCGAACGTTGGTGCGGTCGTGGACCCGGACCCGCTCGTCGGACTGCAGGGACCACGCGAGCTGGCCGTACCCGACGTCCACGGCGACCACCTCTGCGGCTCCTTCGCGCAGCAGGACGTCGGTGAACCCCCCGGTCGAGGCGCCGGCATCGAGGCAGCGGCGGCCGGTCACCGAGAGCCCGAGCGGCCCGAACGCGGCCAGGGCGCCAGCCAGCTTGTGCCCGCCACGCGACACGTAGTCGGGTCGCTGCGAGTCGTGGCTGACCACGATCGCGACATCCGTGCTCACGCCGGTCGCGGGCTTGCTGGCCGGGGCGCCGGCCACCTTCACCCGACCGGCTGCGATCAGCTCGGTCGCGTGCTCGCGCGAACGGGCCAGCCCGCGCCGGACCAGTTCTGCGTCGAGTCGGAGACGACGCGGCATGGTCAGGTCGTCGGCTGCTCGTTGCCTGCATCGGCCAGGGCCGACCGCAGGGTCTCGTGTGCGGACTCGAACAACGGCACCTGGGCCGGGGTGGGAGTGTGCTCCAGCGTCTCAAGGGACGTCAGTACGTCGTCGACGTCAGCGTTGCCGGTGAACTCCACCGCCAGAGGCTGTACGGACGGTCTGTCCTCGGGCTCTGCGTCGCGGACGTGCGGGACGTGCTCTTGGCTCACTTGGAACTCCACTCTTGCCTGTGTCGGTCAGCCCACGCTACCCGGCGCCGGTGCTGCCTGGACGGAGACTGGCCGCCCGCACTCGTCCAGGTACGACCAGGCCGTCGCCGCGACCACTCGCCACCAGTCGTCCAGGCTGCCCTGGCCACCGACCCGCAGCGAGCCGGCTTCGACCCGGGCAGTCCAGCCGCCCAGGGCACCCTCGACCGGGACCCCGTGTACGGTGCCGAGCCCGGCCAGGTCCTGAGCGACGTACGTCGGCCGGAGGCCTCGCGGAAGGCTGACCAGCTCCGGGACACCCGTGACGCCCGTCATCACCAGCAGGCTGTCGAACCCGGTGGCCACGGCACCTTCGATATCGGTGTCGGCCCGGTCGCCGACCACCAGCGGGCGCGAGCCGCCGACGCGTCGCATGGTCTCCAGGAAGAGCGGCGGCTGGGGCTTGCCGGCCACCTCGGGGGTCCGCTGGGCGAACTCCGAGACCGCCGCCACCAGTACGCCGTTGCCTGGGCCGGGGCCGTGAGCCGTGGGGACCGTGCGGTCGGTGTTCGAGGCGACCCACGGGAGCCCACGCCTGACCAGGATGGCTCCGTCGATCACGGTGCGCCAGGCGAGGTCGGGGTGGTAGCCGGAGACGACGGCCCCGGGATCCTGGTCGATGGACTGCACCGGGACCAGACCCTCGGCCTCCAGCGCCTCGAACAGCCCCTGTCCCCCGATGACGAAGACCCTCGTCCCCGCTGCCAGCCGGCCGGCCAGGACGCGGGCGGCGGCCTGGGCCGAGGTCACCACCTCTGCCGGGCCCGCCGCGATGCCAAGCCGGGCCAGATGCGCCGCGACGGCCTCAGGTGGGCGAGAGGCGTTGTTGGTGACGAAAGCCAGGTGCATGCCGGCGGCTCGGGCCGCGGCCAGGTGCTCGGGAGCCCCGTCGACGGCCTGGGCGCCGACATAGACGACCCCGTCCAGGTCGAGCAGCGCCACGTCGTACACGCTGGACAGCGGCTCGGCACAAGCACGCAGCACGTCTGCTCCTCTCCTAGGATGCCCGAGTGACCCGTCGCCCGCTGGTACTGCAGCCCTTCCGGGGCCTGCGGTTCAACCCCGCGGTCGTTGGCGATCTCGGGACCGTGGTCTCCCCGCCGTACGACGTGCTTGACGCCGCCATCGTGCAAGAGCTCGAGCGCGCGAACCGCCACAATGTGGTGCGCCTGATTCTGTCACGCTACTTCGAGCCGCCGTACCGGGCGGTCCGGCGGCGACTGGAGAAGTGGCGGGACCACGGGTACCTCGAGGCCGACGCCGAGCCGGGGCTCTACCTCTACGAGTACGTCGCCGACGGCGTCACCATCCGGGGGCTGATCGGGCTGCTCGGGCTCCGCAGCGAGGACGAGCAGGTCGTCCTGCCGCACGAGGGCGTGATGCCCGGCCCGGTAGAGGACCGCACGCTGCTGATGCGGACCACGGAGACCAACCTCGAGCCGATCCTGCTGGTGCACCCGGGCACCCCGCTGCTGCGCGACACCTACGACGCCGTCTCGGCTCGGGAGCCCCTTGCCGGCTTCACGGCCCTCGACCGCAGCACGCACCGATTGTGGGCGGTCACGGACCCGGGCGAGCTGCGCCGGATCGCCGACGAGCTTGCCCCACAACAGGCGCTGATCGCCGACGGCCACCACCGGTATGCCGCGTATCGCAGCCTCGAGGCAGAGCTGAGCACCGGTCCGGACTCGCCCTGGTCCTTCGGGCTGGCCATGCTGGTGGCCGACGATGGCAGCGCCCTGCGCATCGGGCCGATCCACCGAGTGATCGCCGGACTTACCCTGCCCGACGTCGAGGAGGCGGCCGCGGAGCGTCATGACGGGTTCGAGCTCGTCAGCGGCGGCCCCTCGACCCCTGGTGAGCGGGACGAGGGCGCGGCTGCGGTCTTCTGGCTGTCAGACGGCAGTCGCTGGGCCCGGCTGACCACCGGACGGAGCTCACCGGTCGACGCGGCGGTGCTCCACCACGTGCTGCTGCCCGCCTGGGGGGTCGATGAGAAGCAGGTCAGCTACCACCATGACCTCGACCAGGCGCTGCAGGTGGCGACCCAGGAGCCGTCGGTGGTCGTGGTGGTCAGACCGCCGACCCTGGCCGATGTGACTCACGCTGTTGCCGCAGGAGACCAGCTGCCCCGCAAGTCGACCTCGTTCGCACCCAAGCCCCGGATGGGGGTCGTGATGCGGGACCTGCGGGACCGGTGACGGGCCCAGCGGACTCGGTCAGTCCTCGCCGTCGAAGGTGTCGGTGACCGACAGCCCCTCGAGCTCGATCAGGCGCTCGGCCGCGTCGGTGACCTCGTTCCCGTCGACTCCGGCGGTGCGGTGGAACCATTCGATGGCCTCTTCTCGCCTTCCGGCGACCAGCAGCAGGTCCGCGTACGCGTAGCGCAGTCGGGCCACCCAGTCGGCTCGCGAGCTCGACCTGATCGGGGCGTTCTCGAGCGTGCGGAGCGCACCCTCGACCTCCCCGAGGTCGGCGCGCGCCCCCGCTTCCACGATCGTCATCTCCGCCTTGAGCTCGGGCGCAAGCTTGGCGACCGAGGGGTTCTTGGCCAGGGCCAGCGCCTTCTCAGGACGGCCCAGGGCGCGCTCGCAGTCAGCCATCACCGGCAGGTAGTCGTTCACGCCGTTCATGCGGCGCGCCGCGCGCAGCTCCGACAGGGCCTCAGCGAACTCTCCCGCCGCGTACGCCGCCTCGCCACAGGCCTCCCGGACCACAGCCACCCGTGCAGCGCGGGCTCGCGCCGCCAGCGTGTGCTCGTAGGCCGTCTTCGGATCGGAGTCGATCAGCATCCCCGCGGCCGCGAGGTGCCGCGCAACACGGGAGGCCAGCTTCTCGGGAAGACCGCGAAGCTGCGCAAGGACGTTCTTGTCCAGCTCTTTGCCGGTGATCGCCTCGTCGAGCGGCGGGCCGTCGTACTTGGCCTGGTCCACCGAGCGCGGTGCGCGCTCCTCGCGTCGCTCACGCGGCGCGCCGCGCCCGCCCGAACGTCCGTCCCGGTCGCGTCCTTGGGCCCCCGCTCCGGCAGCGCCGCGCCCAGCGCCGCCACGGCGGTCTCCGGACCCACCTCGAGCCGGCGGCTTGCCGCCACGGGACGCACTACCGCCCGTGCTACCTCCCGTGCGACCGCCCGATCTGCCGCCCGAGCCCCCGCGGGCGCCGCCACCGCGCCGGTCAGAGCTGCCGCTCGGTCGTGAATCCCCTGCCACTTCGTACCTCTCGTCGACGTACCTGCCATCTTGCAGTCCGGGTGCCGTCGCTCGCAAAGCGAGTCCAGGAACTGACTGTTAACGCACGAAGAGGCCACCCATAAAGGTGGCCTCTTCGGCAAAGTATGTCCGGCGACGTCCTACTCTCCCACAGGTTCTCACCTGCAGTACCATCGGCGCTGAAGGGCTTAACTTCCGGGTTCGGAATGGAGCCGGGTGTTTCCCCTTCGCTATGGCCGCCGAAACTCTATTGAGTTATGTCTGACCTAAAAGGTCCCCGACCGTAACTCGGGAACCACACAGTGGACGCGCAAATCGATGTAGAAAGACAAGCCCTCGGCCTATTAGTACCGGTCGGCTCCGTGTGTTACCACCTTCTACCTCCGGCCTATCAACCCAGTCGTCTACTGGGGGCCTTACCCGGTTAACCCGGTGGGAAACCTTATCTTGAAACGTGCTTCCCGCTTAGATGCTTTCAGCGGTTATCACTTCCGAACGTAGCTAACCAGCCGTGCTCTTGGCAGAACAACTGGCACACCAGAGGTTCGTCCATCCCGGTCCTCTCGTACTAGGGACAGCCTTTCTCAAGTTTCCTACGCGCACGGCGGATAGGGACCGAACTGTCTCACGACGTTCTAAACCCAGCTCGCGTGCCGCTTTAATGGGCGAACAGCCCAACCCTTGGGACCTACTCCAGCCCCAGGATGCGACGAGCCGACATCGAGGTGCCAAACCATCCCGTCGATATGGACTCTTGGGGAAGATCAGCCTGTTATCCCCGGGGTACCTTTTATCCGTTGAGCGACGCCGCTTCCACATGCCAGCGCCGGATCACTAGTTCCGACTTTCGTCCCTGCTTGAGTTGTCACTCTCACAGTCAAGCTCCCTTGTGCACTTACACTCGAAACCTGATTGCCAACCAGGCTGAGGGAACCTTTGAGCGCCTCCGTTACATTTTAGGAGGCAACCGCCCCAGTTAAACTACCCATCAGGCACTGTCCCTGATCCGGATAACGGACCTAGGTTAGATATCTAGTACGACCAGAGTGGTATTTCAACGTTGACTCCACATGAACTGGCGTCCATGCTTCAAAGTCTCCCACCTATCCTACACAAGCCGAACCAAACACCAATACCAAATTGTAGTAAAGGTCCCGGGGTCTTTCCGTCCTGCCGCGCGTAACGAGCATCTTTACTCGTAGTGCAATTTCGCCGAGTCCACGGTTGAGACAGCGCCCAAGTCGTTACTCCATTCGTGCAGGTCGGAACTTACCCGACAAGGAATTTCGCTACCTTAGGATGGTTATAGTTACCACCGCCGTTTACTGGGGCTTAAGTTCTGAGCCTCGCTCCGAAGAGCTAACCCGTCCCCTTAACCTTCCAGCACCGGGCAGGAGTCAGTCCGTATACATCGTCTTGCGACTTAGCACGGACCTGTGTTTTTAGTAAACAGTCGCTTGGGCCTGGTCTCTGCGGCCATCATCGCTTCTGGGAGCAAGTCCCATAACGAATCCGGCCCCCCTTCTCCCGAAGTTACGGGGGCATTTTGCCGAGTTCCTTAACCATGGTTCACTCGATCGCCTTGGTATTCTCTACCTGATCACCTGAGTCGGTTTGGGGTACGGGCGGCGCATAGCTCGCTAGAGGTTTTTCTCGGCAGCATAGGATTACCCACTTCGTCCATACGGACTCGGCGTCGTGTCTCAGGCATATGAGAGACGGATTTGCCTATCTCTCGCCCTACACACTTACCCGTGGTCTACCATCGCCACGGTTGGGCTACCTTCCTGCGTCACCCCATCGCTTGACTACTACCAGTTTGGGTCATGCGCTCCACCTCCACGTCCCCGAAGGGATCTAGAAGGCTTTGGGCACTTAGCATCACTAGGTTCGTCATGGGCGCTATTTTGCCGGTACGGGAATATCAACCCGTTGTCCATCGACTACGCCTGTCGGCCTCGCCTTAGGTCCCGACTTACCCAGGGCAGATTAGCTTGACCCTGGAACCCTTGATCATTCGGCGGAGGAGTTTCTCACTCCTCATTCGCTACTCATGCCTGCATTCTCACTCGTATGGCGTCCACGACTGGATCACTCCGCCGCTTCACTCGCCATACGACGCTCCCCTACCCATCCACGCTCCTGGACCCAGGTATGACCCTGGGCCGAGATATATGCGTGAATGCCATAGCTTCGGTGGATAACTTGAGCCCCGCTACATTGTCGGCGCGGAATCACTTGACCAGTGAGCTATTACGCACTCTTTCAAGGGTGGCTGCTTCTAAGCCAACCTCCTGGTTGTCTGTGCGACTCCACATCCTTTTCCACTTAGTTATCGCTTAGGGACCTTAGCTGATGGTCTGGGCTGTTTCCCTCTCGACTACGGAGCTTATCCCCCGCAGTCTCACTGCTGCACTCTCACTTACCGGCATTCGGAGTTTGGCTGACGTCAGTAACCTTGTAGGGCCCATTGGCCATCCAGTGCTCTACCTCCGGTAAGAAACATGCAACGCTGCACCTAAATGCATTTCGGGGAGAACCAGCTATCACGGAGTTTGATTGGCCTTTCACCCCTATCCACAGGTCATCCCCCAGGTTTTCAACCCTGGTGGGTTCGGTCCTCCACGCGGTCTTACCCGCGCTTCAACCTGCCCATGGATAGATCACTCCGCTTCGGGTCTTGGTCGTGCGACTGAATCGCCCTATTAGGACTCGCTTTCGCTACGGCTGCCCCACACGGGTTAACCTCGCCACACAACGCAAACTCGCAGGCTCATTCTTCAAAAGGCACGCCGTCACAAGTCCGAAGACTCGCTCCGACGGATTGTAGGCACATGGTTTCAGGTACTATTTCACTCCCCGCCAGGGGTACTTTTCACCTTTCCCTCACGGTACTTGTCCGCTATCGGTCACCAAGGAGTATTTAGGCTTAACGGGTGGTCCCGCCAGATTCACACGGAATTTCAGGGGTTCCGTGTTACTTGGGGTTACGTCTCAGAGCCATCGTCTTACGTGTACGGGGGTATCACCCTCTACGCCGGGACTTTCCAGTCCGCTTCAACTTCAACGATGGTTTCTTACTCTGTGTCAGAACGGCAGTACTGACGTGACGGCCCCACAACCCCGCGTATGCAACGCCTGCCGGCTATCACACATACGCGGTTTGGCCTCTTCCGATTTCGCTCGCCACTACTCTCGGAATCACTATTGTTTTCTCTTCCTGTGGGTACTGAGATGTTTCACTTCCCCACGTTCCCTCCAACTGCCCTATGTGTTCAGGCAGAGGTAACTGGACATGACTCCAGCTGGGTTTCCCCATTCGGAAATCCCCGGATCACAGTTCGGTTGCCAACTTCCCGGGGCTTATCGCAGGCTCCTACGTCCTTCATCGGCTCTTGGTGCCAAGGCATTCACCATGTGCCCTTAGTAGCTTGTCATTTCTACAAAGATGCTCGCGTCCACTGTGTAGTTCTCAAATTACGGGCGGCTACCACCAGATGATCCACGCTTTCCTCTCGGACGAGTCCGTCCGTGCGGTGAGTTCGTGGGTGCGGTGGTCCGCTGAAGAATCGAAAGCTCGATCCCTCAGGACCCAACAGTGTGCTAGGAGTTCCCACTCGCGCCGGCTCGGATTTCCACGCTGGACTCCACCGCGAACGGTGGCAGCAGTACTAACGAGCTATTGCTCATGAGAAGACCAAATAATCGACGTTCCACTAGTGAGCATTGCTCGCCGCAGGACGGATGCCTACGAAACGAGCTGCTTGTTCGGCCAAGGCCGAAACATGCTCCTTAGAAAGGAGGTGATCCAGCCGCACCTTCCGGTACGGCTACCTTGTTACGACTTCGTCCCAATCGCCAGCCCCACCTTCGACGGCTCCCTCCACAAGGGTTGGGCCACCGGCTTCGGGTGTTGCCGACTTTCGTGACGTGACGGGCGGTGTGTACAAGGCCCGGGAACGTATTCACCGCAGCGTTGCTGATCTGCGATTACTAGCGACTCCGACTTCATGGGGTCGAGTTGCAGACCCCAATCCGAACTGAGACCGGCTTTTTGGGATTCGCTCCATCTTGCGATATCGCAGCCCTTTGTACCGGCCATTGTAGCATGCGTGAAGCCCTGGACATAAGGGGCATGATGACTTGACGTCATCCCCACCTTCCTCCGAGTTGACCCCGGCAGTCTCTTATGAGTCCCCACCATTACGTGCTGGCAACATAAGACGAGGGTTGCGCTCGTTGCGGGACTTAACCCAACATCTCACGACACGAGCTGACGACAGCCATGCACCACCTGTATAGAGCCCTTGCGGACCTTCCATCTCTGGAAGTTTTCCCTATATGTCAAACCCAGGTAAGGTTCTTCGCGTTGCATCGAATTAATCCGCATGCTCCGCCGCTTGTGCGGGCCCCCGTCAATTCCTTTGAGTTTTAGCCTTGCGGCCGTACTCCCCAGGCGGGGCGCTTAATGCGTTAGCTGCGGCACGGAACTCGTGGAATGAGTCCCACACCTAGCGCCCAACGTTTACGGTGTGGACTACCAGGGTATCTAATCCTGTTCGCTCCCCACACTTTCGCTCCTCAGCGTCAGGTAATGCCCAGAGAACCGCCTTCGCCACCGGTGTTCCTCCTGATATCTGCGCATTTCACCGCTACACCAGGAATTCCGTTCTCCCCTGCATACCTCTAGTCTGCCCGTATCGGAAGCAGGCTCAGGGTTAAGCCCTGAGTTTTCACTCCCGACGCGACAAACCGCCTACGAGCCCTTTACGCCCAATAATTCCGGACAACGCTCGCACCCTACGTATTACCGCGGCTGCTGGCACGTAGTTGGCCGGTGCTTCTTCTGCAGGTACCGTCACTTTCGCTTCGTCCCTGCTGAAAGAGGTTTACAACCCGAAGGCCGTCATCCCTCACGCGGCGTTGCTGGATCAGGCTTTCGCCCATTGTCCAATATTCCCCACTGCTGCCTCCCGTAGGAGTCTGGGCCGTGTCTCAGTCCCAGTGTGGCCGGTCACCCTCTCAGGCCGGCTACCCGTCGTTGCCTTGGTGGGCCGTTACCTCACCAACTAGCTGATAGGCCGCGAGCTCATCCATCACCGCCGGAACTTTCCACCACCATCCGATGCCGGAGGTGGTCGTATACGGTATTAGCTTCGGTTTCCCGGAGTTATCCCGATGTGATGGGCAGATTGCTCACGTGTTACTCACCCGTTCGCCGCTCGTGTACCCCCGAAGGGGCCTTACCGCTCGACTTGCATGTGTTAAGCACGCCGCCAGCGTTCGTCCTGAGCCAGGATCAAACTCTCCGTTGAAATCTATTGATGTCAGCCCGAAGGCTGTTCATCGACTCTGTTAGGAGTTGCTCCTGGCAAGAGTGGCCCCCACGAATGAGGGCCGTCTTACCAAAGGATTCGTCTGACAGATACCGAGTCCAGCAAGCTGGCCTCGTAACCTGTCGACTGGCGTTACAAATTAATTCGTCGACTTTTAGCACACTGTTGAGTTCTCAAGGATCAAGCGCGCACCGCAGTCAGGCCTCTCGGCCTCGCTGGGGGGCAACCTAGTAAAACTTACCGGGTCTTGCTGGGCCCGTCAAATCGGGTCCTGCGCCTCCGGCCCCGTCACAGATCGCCTTGACCGAGCTGTTCTGAGGCCGCTTAGGCGCGCACTCAGTCTGCCTCGGAGGAGGTGATCTGTTGTGGGGTTTCGCCCGGGGCCGGCCGCCCGGCCTCTCGGCCTTGCGTCCCGCCGCTCCCTGGCGACGAGGTGAACATTAGTGAGCCGCGCCGAAGCAAGTCAAATCGGGACCCGCGTGGCGCGGGTCACATTGGTAAAGCCGCAGGTCAGGGGCGGTTTTGCCACTCCGGTTACCAGCGCGTGCGTGGCTTGGGAGGGGGCCGTTCGGCCATCCGAAACACAGCGCTGTAACTCCTCAGCGCACCAGCAGGTCGCGCGGCACGGCTGACCAGTCAGGGGTGCCTGCGAGCCGAAGGGCCTCCCGGAGCTCGGCTTGGAGCTCGTCGATCAGCCGGAGGACTCCCGCGCCGCCGTCCACGGAGAGCGCGAAGAGTGGCGGCCTCCCCAGAAAGACGGCCCGGGCCCCGAGGGCCGCTGCCACCAGGGCCTGCCGTCCGCTCCGCACTCCCCCGTCGACGTACACCTCGACGTCGCTCCCGACCTCGGCGACGACGTCTTCGAGGGCGTCAGCGGTTGCGAGTGCGAAGTCGAGCTGGCGTCCACCGTGGTTGGACACCCAGACCGCCGCCGCGCCGGCGTCTACGCAGCGGCGTGCATCGTCGGGACGCAGCACGCCCTTGACCACCACCGGCACCCCGCCCACGTCGGCGAGCCAGGAGACGTCCCGGGGGCCGAGGTCGGTGGCCTTCTGGTGGCCCGGTACGTCGTCTGTTCCAGGCGGGAAGTTGACCCGGAGCCAGGAGGGCTCGACCAGGTCCCACACGGATTGGCCCGGACCGTCGAGCTTGTTCCCGACCTCGGGGGTGTCCGCGGTGAGCACCACCGCCTTGGCCCCTGCGGCCACTGCTCGTTCGAGGACCGCCGCACTCGGTTTCCGCTCGGCGGTGACGTAGAGCTGTAGCCACCAGTCCACGCCGGTTGCGGCGACCGCCTCGAAGGTCGAGCCCGCGTTGCTGGAGAGCACCAGCAGAGTGCTTGCCTGGGCAGCGGCCTGGGCCATCGCGACCTCCCCATCGGGGTGGGCGGCGCGCTGGAGCGTGGTCGGTGCGATTGCGAACGGGGTCGGGTAGTCGTTATCCAGCAGCCTCACAGCCGTGCTGACGTCGCTGACGTCGTTGAGCACGCGGGGCTTGAGCCTGAACGTATCCCAGGCGCGCTCTGCCTCGAGCGCGCTCACGCTCTCCCAGGCGCCTTGCCGGAAGTATCGGTGGACGGCCTCGGGCAGGCGTGCCCTGGCCAGGGTCTCGACCTCGGCGGCGTACCCGGACCCGGCCATGTCAGGTCACGTGACCCGGACGCCGGCGAAGCTCTTCTTGCCCCGGCGAAGCACCAGCCAGGTGCCGGCCAGGACGTCTGACTCCTCCGGCCGCTGCTCGGGGTCCTCGACGCGGACGTTGTTCAGGTAGGCACCGCCTTCCCCGACCGTGCGGCGCGCTGCGCCCCTGCTCTCGCACAGTCCCGCCGTCACCAGCAGGTCCACGATCGTGGGCAGACCGCCGTCCCGGCGTACCTCTCCCCCGCCCGTCTCGGTCAGCGCCGCCTCCAGCGTGCCGGGGTCAAGGCCGCGCAGGTCGCCCCCACCGAAGAGCGCTGCACTTGCCGCCCTGATGTGCTCGGTCTGCTCGGTGCCGTGCACCAGCGCGGTGACCTGGTCCGCCAGGGCTCGCTGCCCGGCCCGAAGGAACGGCTTCTCCCTGGTCTGCTCCTCAAGCGCCTCGATGTCGGCACGTGAGGCGAAGGTGAAGATGCGCAGCAGCTCGCCGACCTTCTCGT
Organism: uncultured Actinomycetota bacterium; assembly: GCA_963769585.1. GTDB lineage: Bacteria > Actinomycetota > Actinomycetes > Propionibacteriales > Nocardioidaceae > SSC3. The sequence continues at coordinate 1,232,694 of CAVYMJ010000006.1, read as the reverse complement.
CCTCGACGTTGAGCCAGAACTGGTAGAAGGCGTACGGCGACATCATCTGCGGGTCGAGCCACAGGGCACCGCCCTCGGTCTTGCCGTACTTGGTGCCGTCCGCCTTGGTGACCAGTGGCGTCGCGAGGGCGTGCGCCTTGCCGCCCTCGGCGCGGCGGATGAGCTCGACCCCACCGGTGAGGTTGCCCCATTGGTCGCTGCCCCCGAACTGCAGGGTGACGCCGTGGTCGAGGTAGAGCCTGCGGAAGTCGAGCGACTGCAGGAGGATGTAGCTGAACTCGGTGTAGCTGATGCCGGCTTCCAGCCGGGTCCTGACGACGTCCCGCGCAAGCATCCGGTTCACCGGGAAGTGCTTGCCGATGTCGCGCAGGAACTCGATGGTGGACAGCGACTCGGTCCAGTCGTAGTTGTTGACCATGGTCGCGGCGCTGTCGCCCTCGAAGGAGAGGTAGGGCTCGATCTGGGCCCGCACCCGCTCAACCCACTCCTTGACCACCTCGACGGAGTTGAGTGTGCGCTCCCCCGAGTCTCGGGGGTCGCCGATCATCCCGGTGGCGCCGCCGACGAGCGCGTACGGAACGTGTCCTGCGCGCTGCAGCCGCATCGCGGTGACGATCTGCACCAGGTTCCCCAGGTGCAGGCTGGGCGCTGTCGGGTCGAACCCGACGTAGAACCTGACCGGTCCCGCTACCAGTGCCTCGCGCAGTGCGTCGAGGTCCGTCGAGTGCGCGATGAGGCCGCGCCACTCGAGGTCGTCGAGCAGGTTCGGGTCGGTGGTCACGCATCGTCCTTCGAGGTGGGCGTCCTGTGACGCGGGCTCCGGCTGATCGGGACAAAGCCTACGCACCCCCTGCGACCTGGTGCCGCTCGCCCGTGGTCGGGTCACCCAAGCCGTTTAGCGGGGCGGTACGCCGACACGTGGGGGTCACCGGTGACCCAGTAGCGCCACGGGCGGTCCTGGGCCCGGCGCAGCCCGACCCGAGGCCCGCTGCTGACCTCGCGCGGCGGCGGACCCAGGGTCAGCGCACCGTGGCGAAGGTCGAGCCCGTTCTCGGCGAGGCCGATGCCGAGCGCCTGACACAGCCGCGCGGGTCCGCGCGCCAGGTCCTTGGTGGTGCCCCGGCGCTGCTCGGCCAGCTCGCGGCCCTGGAGGATCTCTCCCGCCCGGAGCAGCACGGCGCTGGCAGACCCTTCCTCACCGACGACGACATTGGCGCAGTGGTGCATCCCGTAGGTGAAGTAGACGTAGAGGAACCCCGCAGGACCGAACATCACCTCGTTGCGCCTGGTTCGGCCACCGAAGGCGTGCGAGCCCGGGTCGTTGTCGCCGTCGTACGCCTCGACCTCGGTGATGCGCAGCGCGACGCCCCCGTGCCGCAGCACAGCGTTGAGCAGCCTCGGAGCGACGTCGAGGACCGGATCCTGAAGCGCGTCAGTCAAGCCAGGCACGGTGTTGTGCGGCAGCCTTCCTCAACTCGACAAGCTGCTCGGCCACCCGCTCCGGAGCGGTCCCGCCGCGGCCGGTGCGTGAGGCGACCGACCCCTGCGCAGTCAGTACGGCGCGCACGCCCGGCGTGAGCCGGGCATCGATCTGCTGGAACTCGGCGTCGGAGAGCTCGTGCAGCTCGATTCCGCGCTGTTCGCACGCCTGGACGCAGGCGCCCGCGACCTCGTGGGCGACGCGGAACGGCACGCCCTCGCGGACCAGCCACTCAGCGACGTCGGTCGCGAGCGAGAAGCCCTGGGGTGCCAGCTCGGCCATCCGGGCGGTGTCGAAGCCGAGCGTGGCGACCTGGCCGGTGAAGGCCGGCAGCAGCACCTCGAGGGTGTCGACCGAGTCGAAGACCGGCTCCTTGTCCTCCTGCAGGTCGCGGTTGTACGCCAACGGGAGGGCCTTGAGCGTGGCCAGCAAGCCAGCCACGTTGCCGATGAGCCGGCCGGACTTGCCGCGGGCCAGCTCGGCGACGTCGGGGTTCTTCTTCTGCGGCATGATGCTCGACCCGGTCGAGTAGGCCTCGTGCAGGGTGACGAAGCCGAACTCCTTGGTCGCCCAGAGAATGACCTCCTCGGCCTGGCGGCTCACGTCCACGCCGATCATCGCCGCGACGAACGCGAACTCGGCGACGAAGTCACGGGCTGCGGTGCCGTCGATCGAGTTGGCCACGCTCCCGGTGAAGCCCAGGTCGGTGGCAACCTGCTCGGGGTCGAGACCGAGGCTGCTGCCGGCCAGAGCGCCGGAGCCGTACGGCGACTCCGCGGCCACGCGGGCGTCCCAGTCGCGCAGCCGGGACACGTCGCGAACCAGCGGCCAGGCGTGTGCCAGCAGGTGATGGCTGAGGAGGACCGGTTGGGCGTGCTGCAGATGGGTACGCCCCGGCATGATCGCGCCGAGGTGCTGCTCGGCCTGCCCGGCCAGCGCGTCGACGAGGTCGAGGACGGCCGAAGCGATCACCCGGGCATGGTCCCTGAGGTAGGCCTTGAAGAGGGTGGCGATCTGGTCGTTACGGCTACGGCCGGCACGCAGCTTGCCACCTAGCTCCGGGCCCAGCAGGTCGACCAGCGCACCCTCAAGGGCGCCGTGGACGTCCTCGTCTCCAGCGGCAGCCACGAGCCGCCCGTCGGCGACGCGGGCACCGAGCTCGTCGAGGCCGGAGACCATCTGCGCCAGCTCGTCGTCGGTCAGCAAGGCGGCGTCTGCCAAGGCCTGGGCATGCGCCCGCGACCCCGCCAGGTCGTAGGCCGCCAGCCGCCAGTCGAAGTGGGTGCTCTTCGACAGCGCCTCGAGCTCCGGGCTGGGGCCGCCGGCGAACCGGCCACCCCACAGCTTGCCTTGGTTGGTCGTCATCAGTCCGTCCCGAACTCCATGGCGGCGCTCTCCAGGGCTGCCTCCTCGTCCCCTTCGACAGCGGGGTTGTCCGCGATCTTCTCCGCGCCGCCCGGTGGCAGCTCACCGAACAGGGTGCCGTGCTCGACGAGGACCTGGCCCTGGGTGAACGGCTGGCCGGCGTACTGCTCGAGTTTTGCTCGCGAGTCGGCGATGTCCAGGTTGCGCATCGTCAGCTGGCCGATCCGGTCCGTGGGACCGAAGGCAGCGTTCTCGGTGCGCTCCATCGACAGCTTGTCAGGGTGGTAGGAGAACGCCGGGCCGCTGGTGCTCAGGATCGAGTAGTCCTCGCCACGCCGGAGCCGGACCGTCACCTCGCCCGTAACCAGCGAGGCGATCCACCGCTGGATCGACTCCCGCAGCATCAACGCCTGTGGGTCGAGCCAGCGACCCTCGTAGAGCAACCGCCCGAGCCGCCGGCCGTCGGCGTGGTAGTTGGCCAGGGTGTCCTCGTTGTGGATGGCGTTGAGCAGTCGTTCGTAGGCGATCCAGAGCAGAGCCATGGCAGGCGCTTCGTAGATACCCCGCGACTTCGCCTCGATGATGCGGTTCTCGATCTGGTCGGACATGCCTAGTCCGTGGCGGCCGCCGATCGCGTTCGCCTCATGGACCAGCGCCACTGCGTCGTCGTACCGCTTCCCGTTGAGGGCGACCGGCCGCCCGTGCTCGAAGCTGAGAGTCACGTCCTCGGTGGCGACGTGCACCGCCGGGTCCCAGAACTTCACGCCCATGATCGGCTCCACTGTCTCCAGCGAGACGTCGAGGTGCTCCAGCGTCTTGGCCTCGTGGGTGGCCCCCCAGATGTTGGCGTCGGTGGAGTATGCCTTCTCGTGGCTGTCGCGGTAGGGCAGGTTGCGCTCGGTCAGCCAGTGGCTCATCTCCGCCCGGCCGCCGAGCTCGGTCACGAAGTCGGCGTCCAGCCAGGGCTTGTAGATCCGTAGCGCCGGGTTGGACAGCAGCCCGTAGCGGTAGAACCGCTCGATGTCGTTGCCCTTGAACGTCGACCCGTCGCCCCAGATGTCGACCCCGTCCTCGTGCATCGCCCGGACCAGGAGAGACCCGGTGACGGCCCGGCCCAGCGGCGTGGTGTTGAAGTACGCGCGGCCGCCTGAGCGGATGTGGAAGGCCCCGCAGGCCAGGGCAGCCAGGCCCTCCTCCACCAGCTGGGTCTTGCAGTCGACTGCACGGGCGATCTCGGCGCCGTACTGCAGGGCACGGCTCGGGACGCCGTCGATGTCCGGCTCGTCGTACTGGCCGATGTCAGCGGTGTAGGTGCAGGGGATCGCGCCCCTGGCGCGCATCCAGGCGACCGCCACCGACGTGTCCAGCCCGCCCGAGAAGGCGATGCCGACTCGCTCGCCGACCGGGAGGGAGGTGAGGACCTTGCTCAATTTCGTGTCCTTCTGCTTCGGAGGGTGCGTGGTCAGTCTTGTGAGGCCAGGGCCAGGAAGCGCTCGGCCACCTGGGTGCCCCCGGTTGGCTCGCGGCTGATCACCAGGACTGTGTCATCGCCGGCGATGGTGCCCAGGATCAGGCCGATCTCGGCCTTGTCGATCGCCGAGGCGAGGAACTGGGCGGCTCCGGGTGGGGTACGCAGCACTACGAGGTTGGCGCTCGCCTCCGCGGAGACCAGCAGCTCGGTGCAGAGTCGGGCAAGCCGGTGCTCGGAGGCGGGTGTCTCCACCGCTGCGCGCGGAGTACGGTCACCGCCCTCGGCAGGTACGGCGTACACGAGCGAGCCGTGCGCGTCGCGAACCTTGACCGCGTCAAGCTCGACCAGGTCGCGGGAGAGGGTGGCCTGGGTGACGACCACGCCGGCGTCGGCGAGCAGCTCGGCGAGCTCGCCCTGCGACCGGACCGTGGTGCGGGCCAGCAGCTCGATGATCCGCTGCTGGCGAGCGTTCTTGGTCATCGGGAGGGTGGTCGTCACGACGACTCCTCGCGGTCCTGGCCCAGCAGCCATGACAGCAGCGCCTTCTGGGCGTGCAGACGGTTCTCCGCCTCGTCCCAGACGACACTCTGCGGCCCGTCGATCACCTCGGCGGTGATCTCCTTGCCCCGGTACGCCGGCAGGCAGTGCAGCACGATGGCGTCGGGCTGGGCGACCGCGAGCAGGTCGGAGCTGACCTGGTACGGCTGGAACGGCGCGACGCGGTCGGCGGCCTCGGTCTCCTTGCCCATCGAGACCCAGGTGTCCGTGGCGACCACGTCGGCTTCGGCCGCCGCGGTACCCGGATCCACGACGTACGCCGCCGAACCGCCGGTCTGCTGGGCGATCTCCTGGGCCCTGGCCAGGACTTCGGGTGCAGGCTCGTACCCCACCGGGCCGCTCACCACGACGTGCATCCCTGCGGTGGCACAGGCCAGCAGGTAGGAGTGCGACATGTTGGAGGCAGCGTCTCCGACGAAGACCAGCTTGAGCCCCTCGAGCCGCTCCTTGTGCTCCTGGATCGTCTGCAGGTCGGCAAGCAGCTGGCAGGGATGGAACTCGTCGGTCAGCGCGTTCACCACCGGTACGCCGGCGTAGGCCGCCATCGTCTCGAGGTCCGCCTGGGCGAAGGTGCGCCAGACGATGGCGGCTACCTGCCTGCCGAGCACCCGGGCCACGTCCTCCACGGACTCACGCTTGCCGATCTGCGCGAGGTTGCCGTCGACGACCATCGCCTCTCCACCGAGCTCGGTGACCCCGACCGAGAACGACGTCTGGGTGCGCAGGGTCGGCTTGTCGAAGACCAGAGCGACGGTCCGGGGACCTGCCAGAGCCGTGTCGGCGAAGCGCTCCATCTTGAGCTGCCGGGCGCGCCGCAGGACTTCCTGCTGCTCAGCGGGCGACAGGTCGTCGTCGCGAAGGAAGTGGCGGGTCATGACAGCTCCTTGGCTGAGGCGAGGATCCCGGGCCAGGCGTCGATGAACGACTGGGCCTCGGCCTCGGTGAGGATGAGCGGCGGCGCCAGACGGACCCGGTCGGGTGCCGCGGCGTTCACGATGAAGCCGGCCTGCTGGGCAGCGGAACTGACCGCCGCAGCGTGGTCGCCGTCCAGGACGATCCCGAGCAGGAGCCCCTGTCCGTCGACCTGCTGGTCCACCCCGGCGGCGATCTGCTCGCCACGCTTGCGCGCGTTGTCGAGCAGTCCGTCGACCTCGATGGTGCTGATCACCGCCAGAGCGGCAGCGGCCGAGACAGGGTTACCCCCGAAGGTGGTGCCATGGTTGCCCGGCTGCAAGAGCTGGGCCGCCTCCCCCAGACCGATGCAGGCCCCGATCGGGAGGCCTCCGGCCAGGCCCTTGGCCACGGTGACGAGGTCCGGCACCACCTCAGGCGGGTGGGCGAACCAGGCTCCGGTGCGTCCGATACCGGTCTGGATCTCGTCGAGCCAGAGCAGCGAGCCGGTGGCGCGCGTGAGCTCGCGGGCCCGGGCGAGGTAGCCGGACGGCGGGACGACCACTCCGGCTTCACCTTGGATCGGCTCCAGGATGACTGCGGCGGTCTGCTCGGTGACGGCGGCTTGGAGGGCCTCGGCGTCGCCGTACTCGACGAAGGTGACCTGGCCGGGCAGCGGCTCGAACGGCTCGCGGTAGGCCAGCTTGGACGTCAGGGCCAGGGCGCCCATCGTGCGACCGTGGAAGCTGCCCTCGGTGGCGACCAGGTGGGTCCGACCGGTGCGGCGGGTCAGCTTGAAGGCGGCCTCGTTCGCCTCGGTGCCCGAGTTGGTGAAGAAGACCCGGCCGTCGCCGTGGCCAAGGAGGGACAGCAGCTTCTCGGCGAGCTCGATCTGCGGCTCGGTGGCGAAGAAGTTGCTGACGTGGCCGAGGGTGCCCAGCTGGGTGGTCACGGCCGCGAGCAACGCCGGGTGGGCATGGCCGAGCGCGTTGACCGCGATACCGCCGAGCAGGTCGAGGTAGCGATTGCCGTCGGTGTCCCACACGTAGCAGCCCTGGCCCTTGGCGAGGACGAGCCTGGGCTGGCCGAAGGTGTTCATCAGTGCCCCGGCGTACCGGTCCTGGAGGGTCACTTCGCGACTCCTGAGGTGGTGTAGAGCGCGGTCCTGATCTTGGTCGGGACGCCGGGCAGCACTTGGGTGCCCACCCCCTCGTCGGTGAAGATCTCCAGCAGGACGGCGTGCGCCTGTCGGCCGTCCACGACGGTGGCGCGAGGCACCCCGCCGTTGACCGCGGCCAGGCAGGCGCCCATCTTCGGCACCATCCCGCTCGCGAGCGTCGGCATCAGCTCGGCCAGGGACTCCGGGCTGATCTCGCCGATCACGTCCGCGCTGTCGGGCCAGTCTCGGTAGAGGCCCTCGACGTCGGTCAGGACCAGGAGCTTCTCCGCCTTGAGCGCCACCGCTAGGGCAGCAGCCGCGGTGTCCGCGTTGACGTTGTGCACGGTCCCCTCGACGTCCGGGGCGACGCTGGAGATCACCGGGATCCGCCCGGCCTCGATGACGTCCTGGACCGCTTCGGGACGTACGTGGGCGACCTCGCCGACGAGGCCAAGGTCGATCTCCTCGCCGTCGATGATCGTGTTGGTGCGCTCTGCAGTGAACAGGCCGCCGTCCTCCCCTGAGAGACCGACGGCAAGCGGACCGTGCTGGTTGAGCAGCCCGACCAGCTCGCGCTGGACCTGACCGACCAGGACCATCCGTACGACGTCCATGGCCTCCTCGGTGGTGACCCGCAGACCGCCCTTGAACTCGGACTTGATGCCGAGCTTGTCGAGCATCTGTGAGATCTGAGGCCCTCCGCCGTGCACGACGACGGGCTTGAAGCCCGCCATCCGCAGGAACACGATGTCCTCGGCGAAGGCCTTCTTCAGCGCGTCGTCGGTCATCGCGTTTCCGCCGTACTTCACCACGATGGTCTTGCCGTGGTACTGCTTCAGCCACGGGAGGGCCGCGGCCAAGGTGGTGGCCTTGTCAGTGGCCTGCTTCCAGTGCTCGTGGACGTTGGTCATGAGGAGTACGCGCTGTTCTCGTGGACGTAGGCATGGGTCAGGTCGTTGGTCCAGATCGTCGCCCGGTCGCCGCCGGCCTTGAGGTCGATGGTGACGCTCACCTGACGCGGCTTGAGGTCGACCGTCGACGGGTCGTCGGCGGGGGTGGAGCTCCGGCAGACCCAGACGCCGTTCATGGCCACGTCCAGGTCGGCGGGGTCGAAGGCGGCGCTGGTGGTGCCGATGCTGGCCAGGACCCGGCCCCAGTTGGGGTCGTTGCCGAAGACCGCTGCCTTGAACAGGTTGCTCCGCGCGACGCTCCGGCCGACCTCGACAGCCTCGTCCTCGCTTGCCGCGTTGAGGACGGTGATCGCAATCTCGTGGTCGGCGCCCTCGGCGTCAGCCAGCAGCTGCATCGCCAGGTCGGTGCAGGCCTGGGTCAGCGCAGCAGCGAAGTCCACGGCGGTCGGGGTGATACCGCTGGCACCGCTGGCCAGCACCGTGACGGTGTCGTTGGTGGACATGCAGCCGTCGGAGTCGAGCCGGTCGAAGCTGCCTCTGGTCGCCCGACGCAGTGCCTGGTCAAGGGCGGGGGCGTCGACAACCGCGTCGGTGGTCAGTACGACGAGCATGGTGGCCAGCTGAGGCGCGAGCATGCCGGCGCCCTTGGCCATCCCACCGATCGACCAGCCACCGCCGTCCACCACGACCTGCTTGCTGACCGAGTCGGTGGTCATGATCGCGTGCGCAGCGTCGTCGCCGCCGGCGGGCGTCAGGGCGGTGACCGCCGAGTCGACCCCGTCCAGCAGCGTCTGGCGAGGGTTGGTCAGCCCGATGAGTCCGGTGGAGCACACCACCACGTCGACGGCCCCGATCCCGAGCCCCGTCGCGACCCTCTCCGCCACCGCATGCGTCGTCTGGAACCCCTCGGGCCCGGTGTAGCAGTTGGCGCCGCCGGAGTTGAGGACGACGGCCCTCACGACGCCGTCCTTGACAACCTCTTGGCTCCACAGCACCGGGTTGGCCTTGCAGCGGTTGGAGGTGAAGACGCTCGCGCTGTCGAAGCGAGGTCCGTCGCTGACGACCAGGGCCAGGTCGGGGCCGCCGTTGCTCTTGAGTCCGATCGGTAGCCCTGAGGCCCGAAAGCCCTGGGGGTGGGTGACGCTCACGGTGTGCTTCCTGTCTGGCTCTGGTCGGCGGTCTGGACGGTGTGTCCGGATCGCCGCCACGCCTCCTCCGCCGCGCCCTCCTTGGGCTGCGGCACGAGGATCCAGTCGGTGTCGAAGGTGGAGAGGGAGAAGATGCTGATCTCTGCCTCAGCCAACGGCTGCAGCAGGGCGCTGAGGATCCCGGTAAGCGCGAAGTCGAGCGGTCCCTGGACCTGGTACGCGGTGAACGGGCCTTGCGGCTTGGCCTTCTTGGGGATCGCTGCGTAGGTGCAGACCACGGAGGTCTCGTCGGCCGTGGCTGTGATGGAGAGCAACGTGCCGCTGCTGGCCCACGTGGGCAGGTCCGCGCCGGGGCCGAGCCTGGCGACACCCAGCTTCTCGGGGTGCTTGGTCAGTGCGCTCATGGGGCCAGTCCGATCGTCGAAAGTCCTGTGGTCTCGGGAAGTCCCAACGCCAGGTTCATGCACTGTACGGCGGCCCCGGCGGTGCCCTTGGTCAGGTTGTCCACCGCGGCGACGGCCACCAGCCGGCCCGCTCCCGCGTCCACCGTGACCTGGACGTGGATCGCGTTGCTGCCGAGCACCGACTTGGTCTGGGGCCACTGGCCAAGCGGGAGCAGGTGCAGGAACGGCTCGTCCTTCCACGCGGTGGCGTAGACCTCCCGTGCCTCATCCTCGGAGGCCTCGGTCGGTGCGGTACAGGTCGCGAGGATGCCGCGCGACATGGGGACGAGCAAGGGTGTGAAGCTGACCCTCACCGTGGCCTCGGTGAGCCCGCCCAGGTTCTGCACGATCTCGGGGGTATGCCGATGCACACCCCCGACGCCGTACGCGCTGGCGTTGCCCATCACCTCCGAACCGAGCAGGTGCGACTTGGGGGCCTTGCCTGCCCCGCTGGTCCCGCTGGCGGCGACGATGACGATGCCACTGGGGTCGACGATTCCGGCCGCGACGGCTGGCGCGAGGGCCAGGCTCGAGACCGTCGGGTAGCACCCCGGGACTGCGATGCGCGTGGCCGCCCGCAGGCGGCTGCGCTGGTCACCGAGCTCGGGCAGACCGTACGGCCAGGAGCCGGGGTGGGTGCCGCCGTAGAACCTGGCCCACTCCTCGGCGTCGGTGAGTCGGAAGTCCGCCCCGCAGTCGATGATCACGGCGCCGCCGAGCTGGCCGGCGAGCTCCGCGGACTGACCGTGGGGCAGGGCGAGGAAGACCACGTCGTGCCCCTGCAGTACCTCCACGGTGGTGGGCTCCAGAACCCGCTCGGCGAGCGGGACCAGATGCGGTTGCAGGAGACCGAGCCGCTCACCGGCGTTCGAGGCCCCGGTCAGCGCGCCGATCTCGACCTCAGGGTGGCCCACCAGCAGGCGCAGTAACTCACCGCCGGCGTACCCACTGGCACCGGCAACAGCGATCCGCACCTTGCTCATGCGCATGACTATACAGGGTCATGTAACTTCATGCGCAACCCGGCTGGCTGGCCGGTCGAACCTCGCTCAACCGGCCAGCTCCGGCATCAGCCCGGCCTAGGCGGGCGCGATGTTCTGGTTGTGCCGGAAGAGGTTGTCCGGGTCGTAGCGCCGCTTGATCTGAGTCAGCCGGTCGTAGTTGCCACGGTAGTTGGCCTTGATCCGGGACTGGTCGTCCTCGGCCATGAAGTTGACGTAACCGCCCTCCTCCGAGTGCGGAGCCGTCGCCGCGTAGTAGTCCTTGACCCACTTGGTGTTCGCCTCGTTGTCCGCCGGGTCGGGCCACATGCCCGCGATGACCGTGGCGAAGGTCGCGTCGCGGTAGGCGAACGCCGTCGAGTCCGGGGACACCCGGTGGGCGGCGCCGTTGATCGAGTAGATGTGCATCGTCGAGTTGACGACCGGCACCTTGGGTCCATGCTCGAGGTGAGCAGCGATGGCGTCGTCGGTCAGCTCGGTGACGAAGTTGGCCTTCCAGTAGTGCTGCAGGCCCGGGGGGACCAGAGCGTCGAAGGCGCTGTTCAGCGCCGGGTACGGCATCACTCCGACGTGCTCGGCAACCCGCGGCGCCAGGTCGCGGATCGGCTTGAGCATCTCCTCCCCCTTGTCCAGGTCACCGGCCCAGCAGCTCACCATCGCGATGAACGGCTGCCCGTGCCGCTCCTCGGGAATGAACGGCAACGGCGGCGCGATCTGGAAAGCAGGGAAGCAGCCCAGCTCTTCAGGCGCGTCCTTGATGAAGTCGCGGTAGAAGCGCAGCACCTCTCCCGCCTGGTCGAGCTCGAAGAACATCGGACCGCCGTAGATGTCCTTGACCGGGCTGAGGCGGAACTCGAACGAGGTCACCACCCCGAAGTTGCCGCCGCCGCCTCGGATCGCCCAGAACAGATCGGCGTCGTCCTTCTCGCTCGCGACGTGGAGGCTGCCGTCACCAGCGACGACGTCGGCCGAGAGCAGGTTGTCGCAGGACAGCCCGAGGCCCCGTGCCAGGTAGCCGATGCCTCCGCCAAGAGTCAGACCACCCACCCCGGTGGTCGAGATGATGCCACCCGTGGTGGCCAGTCCGAAGGCGTACGTCGCTGAGTTCAGGTCACCCCAGGTGGCGCCGCCCTCAACCCTGACGGTTCTGGTCAGCGGGTCGACGCGTACCCCGCGCATCGCGGAGAGGTCAACCACGACGCCGTCGTCGCAGGTGCCGAACCCCGGAACGCTGTGCGATCCACCCCGTACCGCGACGCTCAGCCGGTTCTCGGCCGCGTACCGCACGGCCGCCATCACGTCGCCCGCGTTGGCCGGCCTGACGATCAGCGCCGGGCGCTTGTCGATCATCGCGTTGTAGACCGTGCGGGCGACGTCGTACCCCTCGTCGTCGGGCGAGATGACCGTGCCACGGACCGACTCCCGAAATGCCGTCACTGCAGCGCTTTCCATTGCCTCTCCTCTGCTCGATCACCCGTCGAACCGGGCGTTCGGGCGTCGATACAGGCGTCACGGTAGCCACGGGCGGGTGCTGCTTTTCCTGGTGACGCTAGTGCGACGTGGCGTGCGCGGCTATGACCCAAGTGCGTCATCCGCAAAAGCCCTGTTGACGACCATTCCTCGCGTAACGAATCCCCGGTGACGGCCGCGACACGAAGGGCTAACGTGCGGCCATGAGCCTCGACTACCTGTCACACATCGGCACCGAGTCCGACCGCTTCCTCTCGGCGCTCAGGGACGCCGACCCCACGCTTCGCGTGCCTTCCTGTCCCGACTGGGACGCCGATGACCTGCTCTGGCATCTCGGCAAGGTGCAGTGGTTCTGGGGCACGATCGTCGGCCAGAGGCTCCAGGACGAGGAGCTCGCCGAGGAGCAGAAGCCTGCCCGGCCCGGCTCGCATGCCGACCTGGTGGACTTCTTCACCGCGGCGACGGCGCTGCTGCGCCGCGAGCTGGCCGCCGCGGACCCGACGGAGCAGGTGTGGATGTGGAGTGACGACCAGTCGGTGGGCTATGTCAGGCGGCGACAGGCCCACGAGGCGCTGATCCACCGGTTGGACGCCGAGCTGACGGTAGGCGCGGTGTCGCCTCTCGACGCGGTGTTAGCCGCCGACGGCGTCCACGAGGCGCTGACGAAGTTCTACGGCGGCGTGCCCGACTGGGGCACCTTCACCCCGACCGGTCAGGTCGTGCGGCTCCAGGCACGGGACGCTGAGCTTGACCTGCACGTCACGCTCGGGCGCTTCACCGGAACCAGCCCCACCACCGGTGCGGCGTACGACGATCCGGCTCTCGATCTCGCTGCCTCTGCCGAGGCGGCCGCAACCGTCCGTGGACCTGCTGCACGGCTCGACGCCTGGGTGTGGGGGCGAGAAGCTCTCTCGTCCCTGGACGTCGAGGGTGACCGAGCCGCGGTCGCAGGGCTGCAGAGCGTTCTCGACCTGGGTATCGAATAACTCAGACCAGAGCCACCGCAGCACCCTGACGGACGACGCCCGGCGACTCCACCACGGCGTACACGCCCGCGCAGGGATACTTGCCGCCGCCCTCGAGCTCCAGCCTGTTGTGCCGGGCGATGGTCCGGAGGATGTCGCCGTCACGCGGGAGGTCGTCGCCCTGGGCGAGCGTGGGCATCACGCACCGAGGGTCGGGCATGGCAACCCGCAGGGTTGGACCATCCTCCAGGGTGAGTGCGCGACCGACCCACTCGTTCTCCACGAAACCGGGCTCGACCGTCTCCACGACCACGTTCATCCTGAACCGGCGGGAGTCGAACCGACTCCCGGGACTCAGCTGGCCCAACTTCTCCAGAGTCGAGGAGGTCAGCACGGAGACTGGGAACAGATCGAACAGTGCGCCCACGGCTACAGGTGAGGGCGCGTTGATCGAGCCGAAGAAGGCGGCCCCGAGGTGTTCTTCGGTGACCGTGTTGCGCAAACGCGGCGGGTCAGCGCCCTCGATGTCGGGGTGGAACTGGTCGATCGTGTAGTCCTCCGGCGCCTGCGAAGTCAGCCGTACCCGCCGGCCGAAGAAGCGGGAGAGCGCCTCGTCGCTGTCTGGGTCGCTGCTCGTGACCGACGAGCCGTCCGGGAGGCTGATCGACACAGGAGGAGGGTCGCTCCCCGATAGTGGCGGCTCGCGGAACTCGGCACGGCATCGGAACAGGTCGGGGAAGTCCCTGACGCTCTTGGCGCTGACGACCTTGCCGGTCTCCTCGTCCACCATCGCGTAGGCGCGATCACCGACCAGCCCTCCGGCTGCCAGCTCCACCTCCGTCACCGTCTCGCCCAGCATGGACTTCACCGGGAACCGCCACACCTGAGAGATCCGTCCCACCCCGTCACTCATGGCCGACCTCCTCGGCTGCGCTGCGTGCCCCTAGGGATCCTAGGCCCGACCACGCCATTTTTTCAGGCCCGCTGGACGGCTCCGTGCCGCTCGGCCGCCAGAGCGACGGCCGCGTCTCGCGCTGCCGAGGTCTCGGCCTCGGTCAGGGTGCGGTCGAAGGCCCGGAAGCGCAGGGCGAACGCCAGGGACTTCTTGCCGTCGCCGATCTGGGAGCCCGTGTAGACGTCGAAGAGGCGGATCGACTCCAACAGTTCGCCAGCCCCCTCACGGAGCGTGTCGGCGAGCTCGGCCGCGGTGACCTCCGCAGCGACCACCAGCGCTACGTCCTCCTTGGCCAGGGGCATGTTGGAGAAGACCGGCGCTCTGGTCAGCCCCGGCGAGGCCGCGATCAACGCATCCAGGTCGACCTCCACCGCGCAGGTGCGCGGCGGCACGCCGTACGCCGAGCAGACCCGTGGGTGCAGCTCGCCGGCGTACCCGATCTCGGTGCCCTCAAGCAGGATCCGCGCACAGCGCCCAGGGTGCCAGGGAGCCTGGGTGGCGGCCGAGACCGTCACCGAGACTCCGAGGACGCGGGCGACCTCGCGGACCACTTGGACCGCGTCGGCCCAGGAGACCTGCCGGCCCTGACCCCACCAGCCGGAGCGTTCGCGTTCGCCGGCCAGGACCACACCCAGGAAGCGAGGCTGCGCCGGGACGGCCGCGAAGAGCCGGGCAAGCTCGTCCGCCGAAGGTCGCTTGGAGACGCCCAGGATCGGAGCCGCCGCACCGGAGGCGGTGGGAACGAAGACCGAGGCCGTCTCGAAGATGGCCAGGTCGGACCGGCCTCGCCCGACGTTCCGGGCGGCCGCCTTCAGCAGACCCGGAAGCAGGGTCGTGGTCAGCGAAGGCTCCTCGTCGGAGAGGGGGTTGACGATCTCCACCGTCTGTCGGCGTACGTCGTCCCCCGGCAGGTCGAGGTCGTCGAAGTCGGCGGCACCCACGAACGGGTAGGTCTTGACCTCGACCAGGCCGGCTCCGGCCAGCGCGAACCCGGCCCGTCGGCGTAGCTTCTGCGCTCGGGTGAGCCCGCGTCCTGCCGGGGCGGTCGGAAGCACCGACGGCACGGCCTCGTACCCGACGAGGCGGGCCACCTCCTCGACGAGGTCGTACGGGTCGGTGAGGTCCGGCCGCCAGGTGGGCGCCAGCGCGGTCAGCGTCCCGCCGGAGACCGAGACGGCGCAGCCGACGGCCTTGAGGTGCTCGACCGTCGTCTCGTCGTCGATCGGTATCCCGGTGATCCGGCGTGGCAGGTCCAGCGGCGCGCTGATCGTGACGGCCTTGGGCGGTGCACCCACATAGGTGACGCCCTCAGAGACCCGACCGCCACCATGCTCGACCAACAGCTCGGCGACCCGATCCGCGGCGTACGCCGGGAGGAGCGGGTCTACTCCGCGCTCGAAGCGCTTGGACGCCTCGGAGGGGAGCTTGTGGCGTCGCTGACTGCGGAAGATCGTCGCCGGCTCGAAGTGGGCCGCCTCGATCACCACGTGGGTGGTGGTCGCCGAGATCTCGGTCTCCGCGCCGCCCATCACTCCGGCGAGCCCGATCGGGCCGCTGTCGTCGGTGATGAGCAGGTCCTCCTCCGACAGGGTGCGGGTCACTCCGTCGAGGGTGGTGAGCCTCTCCCCCGGGGTGGCCCGGCGTACCGCGACCGTGCCGGAGAGCTTGTCTCCGTCGTAGGCGTGCAGGGGCTGGCCCAGCTCGAGCATTACGTAGTTGGTGACGTCGACGGCCAGCGAGATCGGACGCATCCCGGCGGCCAGGACCCGCGAGGCGATGAGCTTCGGCGTCGGAGCCGTCGGGTCGAACCCGGTCACCGTCCTGGTGACGAAGACCGGGCAGCCGGAGGGGTCGTCCACGGCAACCGGGTAGCCCTGGTCGTTCGGGACGGGGACCTCTCGGTGGGCCGGGTCGGTGAAGGGCGCGCCGTAGGCGAGCGCGGCCTCGCGAGCGACGCCGCGCAGCGAGAGTGCGTACGCGCGGTCGGGGTTGATCTCGAACTCGATGACGGTGTCGTCCAGCCCCAGGAGGGTCAGGGCGTCATCGCCGGGCTTCGCGTCGTACTCCGCGCCCAGGACCAGGATGCCGTCCTGGTCGTCGCCGATGCCCAGCTCGCGGGTGGAGCAGATCATCCCGTCCGAGACGTGGCCGTAGGTCTTACGAGCGGCGATCTGGAACCCGCCGGGTAGGGCCGCGCCGGGCAGCGCCACGACCACGAGGTCGCCGACCTCGAAGTTCGAGGCGCCACAGACGATCCCCCGACCCCCGTCGCCGTCGTTGTGCTCCGGGCCCACGTCGACGCGACACCAGCGGATGGTCTTGCCGTTCTTCTGTGGCTCCTCCTCGAGGGCGGCGACTCGGCCCACCACCAGAGGCCCGGTGAGGTCGGCTCCGTGCAGCGCCTCGAGCTTGAGCCCGAGCGCAGTGAGCTGATGAGCCAGCGCCTCGGCGGTCACCTCGGCGGGAAGCACCACGTAGTCGCGGATCCAGGACAGCGGCGCGCGCATCAGATCTCCGTCCCGAACGGCAGGGTGAAGCGGACGTCGCCTTCGACCATGTCGCGCATGTCCTCTACGCCGTGACGGAACATCAGCGTCCGCTCGACGCCCATCCCGAATGCGAAGCCGGTGAAGATCTCCGAGTCGATGCCGGCCGCCGCGAGCACGCGCGGGTTGACCACCCCGCAGCCCCCCCATTCGATCCAGCCCTCGCCGCGACAGGTGCGGCACGATGCCGAGTCGACGCCCCGGCAGACGAAGCAGACCAGGTCGACCTCGGCCGACGGCTCGGTGAACGGGAAGTACGACGGGCGGAAGCGTGTCGTGATGCCCTCGCCGAACATCGCCTGCGCGAAGTGGTCGAGCGTCCCCTTCAAGTGCGCCATGGTGATCCCCTTGTCGACCACCAGGCCCTCGACCTGATGGAAGACCGGCGTGTGCGTCGCGTCGAGCTCGTCGGTGCGGAACACCCGCCCGGGACAGATCACATAGATCGGCGGCTCACGGTCGAGCATCGTGCGTGCCTGCACCGGCGAGGTGTGCGTGCGCAGCACCAGCCCACCATCAGCAGGCGTGAGCCAGAAGGTGTCCTGCATCGTGCGCGCGGGGTGGTCGGGGCCGAGGTTGAGCGCGTCGAAGTTGAGCCACTCGGCCTCCACCTCGGGGCCTTCGGCCACCTCCCAGCCCATCGCCACGAAGACGTCGGCGATGACCTCCTGGATAGTGGTCAGCGGGTGCCGGGCTCCGGCCGGCTCACGGTCCCACGGCAAGGAGACGTCCACGGTCTCCTCGACGAGCATCCGCTCCTCGGCTTCCGCCTCGAGCGCTGTCTGTCGCAGCGCCAGCGCCTGGTTGACCGCTCCCCTGGCCTGCCCGACGCGCAGGCCAGCCTCTTTGCGAGCCTGCGGGGGAAGGGCCCCGATCTCGCGGTTGGCCAGCCCCAGTGGTGAACGTTCGCCCGCGTGGTCCAGCCTGGCCTGCTTGAGCTCGTCCAGGGTGGTCGCGGCCGCGATGCCTGCCAGAGCCTCGGCGCGCATCTGCTCGACCGCCTCGGCCTTCAGCGGCGTGACCTCGACCGGGTCGTACTCGGTGTTCGGGCCCGACATGGCTCCCTTTCAGATGCGTGCGCAGAGCACAGCAGTTCGGCGCGGTACCGCGGGTCAGTCTAGGAACCCGAGGCGCCTGAGGGCGAACCGGTTCCATCGTCGGCCTCGTAGGCCGGCCACCGGATCGTGATCCGTGCACCACCGGAGGGCGCGTCGTCGATGTGGATCGTGCCGCCGTGGGCGGTCACCATCCCATGCGCTATGTACATGCCGAGCCCCGAGCCGCCGCGGCTGCCGTGCTTCCAGAACTTGGTGAAGACCCTCGACCGGATCGCGGGGCTGATGCCCTCACCCTGGTCATCGACGTGCAGGAGTACGCCGGTGAACGGGTCGTCGTCGGGCACCGCCGCGGCGTGCAGCCGCACCTCACCCTCCCCGTGCCGGATCGCGTTCTCCACCAGGTTGGTGATCACCTGGATGAACTTGTCCGGGTCGGCAGTGATCTGCGGCAGGGACCCGTCAACGTCGAACACGATCTCTCGGCCGGTCCCGGCCCGCACCGAGTGCAGCGCGCGGTCGACTGCGCCCTCGAACTCGAGCGGCCGGGGGAAGAGCGAGAGGCGACCGGTGTCGATGCGCGCCACGTCCAGCAGCTCGGCGATGAGCCGGGCCAGCCGGTCCGCGTCGGCGTTGACCGTCTCGAGCATGAGCCGCTTCTGCGCGTCGCTGAGCTTGTCCCACTTCGCGAGCAGCGTCGCCACGAACCCCTTCACCCCGGTCAGCGGCGACCGCAGCTCGTGCGCGACGGTCGCGACCAGGTCCGAGCGCTCCCGGTCGAGGCGGTCGCGCGCCCGGGCGGACCGCATCGAGATCGCCAGGCGGGTGACCGGACCGGAGGTGGACTCCCGGACCAGGCGAGCGGTGACGAGCACCTCGCGGCCGTCGGGCAGGAACCAGGCGCGTTCGGTCAGCGCCGACCGCGTCAGGAGGCCCTCGTACGGCGTGACGGTGCTGAACCAGTCGTGACCGTTGCGGTCGGCGAGCGCGACGACGTCGCTCACGTGCTTGCCGACCCCGTCGGGAACGCCCAGCAGCCGCGCAGCCATCGTGTTGACGTGGGTGACCGTGCCGCCGGCGTCCGCGACGACCACCCCGTCGGGCAGAGCATCGAGCACTGGGTCGGTCACGGACAACAGGCTAACCCTGCGGAACGCCAGACCCGGCTAGAACACGTTCTTGGCAGGCCGCTCGCCCGATGCCATGCTCGCCCGGTGGATCTGACAGCCCTCGAAGCCCTGAAGCGACTGAAGTACCGCTACTTCCGGACCCTCGACCTCAAGCAGTGGGACGAGTTCGGTGACTGCCTCACCGACGACGTGCGGGGCCGGTACGGCACCCGGGTCTACGGGAAGCCGCTGGACCTGGACGGCCGGGACAGCGTCGTGGACTTCATGCGGCAGAGCCTGTCCGGGCCGATCATCACCGTGCACGTGGCCCATCACCCCGAGCTCGACGTCGACGGGGAGACCGCCTCGGGGTCGTGGTGCTTCGAGGACACAGTCATCGTCCCCGAG
The DNA here is from genome assembly GCA_963769585.1 of uncultured Actinomycetota bacterium. Taxonomy (GTDB): domain Bacteria; phylum Actinomycetota; class Actinomycetes; order Propionibacteriales; family Nocardioidaceae; genus SSC3. The sequence continues at coordinate 1,213,759 of CAVYMJ010000006.1, read as the reverse complement.
TACGGCGTACGGATCCGCGGGGCGGGCTACTACCGCGACCGGTACCGGCGCGGGGACGACGGCGCCTGGCGGATCGCCGAGACAGGGTACGAGCGGATCTATGAGGCGCAGGAGTCCTTGGCGGACACCCCCAGCTTCACGCTGCTCGCCAACCGTTGGCAGACCCCGCCACCGGCCTGAGTCGTCGGCCAGGCTGGTCGGCCGGATTGGTTGGTTGGTTGGAGGTCAGGGTCGCTGGGCCCGGGCACTCGCGTACAGGCACACCGCGGCAGCCGTAGCCAGGTTCAGACTCTCCGCCTTGCCGCGCAGCGGAATGCGCACCCGGTGGTCGGCCAGCTCAGCCAGTCCGCCGGGGAGCCCCCAGGCCTCGTTGCCGAACAGCCAGGCGGTCCGCCCGGCCAGCAACGTGCCGTCCGCGGCGTCATCGAGGTCGATCTCCCCGCTGCCGTCGGCGGCCAGGACCGTGAACCCGGCGGCCCGGAGGGAGCGAACCGTCGCAGCGGCGTCATGCTCGACCACGATCGGCAGGTGGAACAGGGAGCCGGCGGTCGCGCGCACCGTCTTGCCGTTGTAGGGGTCGACCGACGAGCCGGTGAGCACGACCCCGCCCGCACCCGCCGCATCCGCGCAGCGCACGACGGTGCCGGCGTTCCCTGGATCACGGACGTCGGCGCAGACTGCGACGAGCCGCTCACGCGCAAGGTCAGCCAGCCCGACGTCGAGGAAGCCACAGACCGCGACGATGCCTTGGGGCTGCACGGTCTCGGCGAGTGAGGCGAGCGCCTGCTCGTCGACCGGGTGCCAGGCGACGCCGTGGCCCATCAGTTCGGAGTGCAGCCCCGGCAAGGCGAACACCTCGCGCACGCAGCCGGGTACCTGCAGGGCTTCGCGGACCGCCTGCGGCCCTTCGGCGAGGAACAGGCCGTGCTCGGCTCGAGACGCACGACGGGCCAGCTTCCGTGCCGTCCTTACCCGGCCGCTCTTGGCGGTCAGGACCGGGACGTCAGCACGGGAGCCGGCCACGTCAGGTGTACGTCGGGTCGTCAGGCCGAGACCGGCGCGTTGACGTCCTCAGGCAGAGCCGCCTTCGCCGTCTCCACGAGGGCCGCAAAGGTCGCTGCGTCGTTGACGGCCAAGTCGGCCAGGATCTTGCGGTCGACCTGGACACCCGCGGCCTTGAGGCCCTGGATGAAGCGGTTGTAGGTCAGGCCGTTACTGCGCGCAGCCGCGTTGATCCGCTGGATCCACAGCTTGCGGAAGTCACCCTTGCGCTTCTTGCGGTCACGGTAGCTGTAGACCAGCGAGTGGGTGACCTGTTCCTTGGCCTTGCGGTACAAGCGCGAACGCTGACCGCGGTAACCGGACGCGCGCTCGAGGATTACCCGGCGCTTCTTGTGGGCGTTGACCGCCCGCTTGACGCGTGCCACTTCTTACTCCTTGTTGCTGAAAAGTTCTGGGGTACTGGGACGCGTCAGCGACCGAGCAGCTTACGGACGGTCTTGGTGTCGGCCTTGGAGACCTCAGTGGTGCCCGACATGCGCCGGGTCATCTTGGACGGCTTCTTCTCCAGGTTGTGGCGCAGGCCGGCCTTCTGACGGCGCAGCTTGCCCGTCCCGGTCACCCGGAAGCGCTTGCTCGCACCGGAGTGCGTCTTGTTCTTCGGCATCGTTCGTCCTTCTCGGTTGTACTCGACCTGGCCGTGGGGCAGGTCGTCTTCAGGTCAGATGTTCGGATCCATGTCGGGGTCGATGTTCTCCGAGCGCTTCTTCGGCTTAGCCGGCTTGGGCGCCGCGATCGCAGCGGCTGCCCGCTCCTTGTGTTCGGCGACCTCGGCGGCCTTGTCTGCCTCGCGTGCGGCGATCTGCTCGGCCTTCTCGGCCTTCATCTCGACCTTGGCGTCAGCCTTCTTCTTGTGGGGGCCGAGCACCATGATCATGTTGCGCCCGTCCTGCTTGGGCGACGACTCGACGAACCCAAGCTCCGTCACGTCCTCGGCAAGCTTCTGTAGCAGCCGGAAGCCCAGCTCGGGACGGTGCTGCTCACGACCGCGGAACATGATCGTGATCTTCACCTTGTCGCCGGCTCGCAGGAACCGCACCACGTGACCCTTCTTGGTCTCGTAGTCGTGCGCGTCGATCTTGGGACGAAGCTTCATCTCCTTGATGATCACGTTCGTCTGGTTCCGACGTGCCTCGCGGGCCTTCTGGGCGTTCTCGTACTTGAACTTGCCGTAGTCCATGAGCTTGCAGACCGGGGGCCGCGCGGTCGGCGCCACCTCGACCAGGTCGAGGTCGGCCTCCTGCGCGAGGCGAAGCGCGTCCTCGATGCGGACGATGCCGACGGTCTCGCCGTTGGGGCCAACGAGCCGTACTTCGGGCACCCGAATCCGGTCGTTGATACGCAGCTCAGTGCTGATGGGTCCTCCTGGGGTCAGTGTGCTGGTCTCGACCCACACCCGGCGCCCGGAAAAGGAAATGGCCTCCGCGTGCGTGACAGCGGAAGCCAGACGAGCACGAACGGCTTGCGCCGTACCCGTGACCGGTACCCGACGATCTGATGGTGCTGCGATCGATGCGGGTGGGAGCCAGGCTCCGCTTGTCGGATCTCAGTCCCTACAACACCTCGAAGTGAGCAGATGTTCCGGGGACCAGGATCGGTCAGGGACGAGGATAGCAAGATCACAGCCCCGAACGCACATCGAGCGATCTGGACCGTGAAAGGCTGGACAGCATGACCGAGCCGTCCCGCGACATCGCCGACGTCCCCGCCCTGGAGGTTGTCGGCACGGCCGCTGTCCACCTGATGAGCGCAGCAGCAGTCCAGCTCGGCCTCGCCGAGGACCTGCCCGAGCACCGGGACCTGGACGAGGCCCGCACCCTGATCGAGGCACTCGCCGGTCTGGTCACCGCCGGCGCACCGCGTTTGGGCCACCATCACGCGGCGCCCTTGCGTGACGGTCTGCGGAGTCTCCAGCTCGCCTTCCGCGAGGCGTCGGAGGTACCAGACGCTCCGGGTGAGGGTCCGGGAGAGAAGTACACCGGACCCGTCTACGCTTCCGGCGCAGCGCCGCAGCCTCGTCCCTGACGCGGCCCCTCCTCGACGCCGCTACTCGTAGCCGGGGATCTCCGCGCCGTCGGGCAGGTCCTTGATCTTGTCGTGGAGCTGACCGGCCCGAGTCAGCGCGACCTCGAACTCCACCACCTCGAGGTTGGCGACTTCGAACTCGCCCTCGAGCACCGGAGGCACCTTGTAGCCGAGGATCATGCTGCCGGTCGCCTCGATCCCTGCCTCTGCTGCCGCGAAGACGAGGCCCGCGAGGAGGTACTCGTCCAAGCCCGCGTCGGTGGCCAGCACCCGCTTGGCCTGCTCGGCGTTGTCGAAGGCCCGGGTCACCTCCCCCGCTGCGATGTCCAGCCAGTAGACGCCGTCGTCGCCGGTGAGGAAGACATCGCCGAACGCGGTGGTGAACCAGGGGTCCAGCCCCTCAAGGCCGATCCACTCCCACGCAGCGAGGGCACGGTCGTACTCCTGGGGGGTGAACGTACGGGTAAGTTCCATTCAGCGCTCTCCTTGTCTGGCCCACGCTGGACCGTCGGGCAGCTCCACGAGGGTGAAGCCTTCGGCGAGCGCGGTCACGTCCTGCTCCTGGACGACGAACATCACGGGTCCGGCAACGTCGACCACGATCGCCGAAGCGCCGTCCTGGCGTGCTGCCGCAGCGACGCGAGCCGCCTCCGCGGGTACGGGCCTGGCTTCGGGGTTCCAGGCACGCAACGAGTCGGTGCCTGTGAAGGCGAGTAGGGCTAGTCGGCCGTCCCTGCCCCGGGTCAGGACGGTGGCCATGTCGGAGCTCTTGTCGTGCGCCAGGCCCTGCTCGTCGTGCTCGACCTCGCCGAGAATCGCCACGACCGGGACAACGAGCCGCTCACGTTGGAGGACGCCGAGGACGCGGAAGTACGCCTCCGCCTCGCCGTCATACTCCGCCAGGGCGACCGCCAGGTCGGCCGGGGCCGAGCCGTCGTCGCCGGCGAATCCGGGATCGGGGATGGTGCGCACGAGGCCCATCGTCCCATTTCCGGCCCTGCGGTCGACGTAGGCTCTGGTTGTGGAGGATGTCACCTGGTACGCCCTAGGTCTGATGTTGACGGGACTGGGCCTGCTGCTCAGCTACCGCGCCTACCAGCGCCACGGGCTCGCCGCCGGGGTGCGGGGGGTCGGCTGGTCCCTGCTGCCACTCGCGCTGGCCTTGACCGACACGCTCAAGCTGGCTGGCGAGCTCAGCCAGGACGTGGCGCGCTGGGCGACCAACCTCGTGTTCAGTCCCCTGGTGTGGTTGGGCGTCTCGCTGGCCGGCGTCTCGGTGGTCCTGCTCGGAGTCTCCGGCTGGCTGCACAAGCGGAGCCCGAACGGCGCGTCTGGCTCCGCACAGACGCCGCTGCCCCGCTCACCGAGTAAGAAGGCCGCGGCGCCGGTGGACGACGACCTGGCCGACATCGAAGCCATCCTGCGCAAGCACGGGATCCAGTGAGGGGACGAACCGGGCAGGCCGCGCGGCACGATCTCGCGGCCCGGCTGGACAGGGCGGTCGACGCCCTCATGGAGCCCCCGAACCCCCCGGCGTACGTCGTGGATCTGGATGCCTTCGACGCCAACGCCGACGACCTCGTACGACGGGCCGCCGGCAGCCGAATCCGCGTCGCCAGCAAGTCGCTGCGGGTCCCGGCGCTCATCGGTCGCGCCCTGGAGAAGGACGGCTTCGTCGGCGTTCTGTCGTACAACCTGCGCGAGGCGCTGTGGCTGCTCGACCAGGGCATCACCGACGACGTTGTGGTGGCCTACCCGGTCGTCGACCCGAACGCCCTGCAGGCGTTCCTCAGCCATCCCAGCGCTGCCGAGCACATCACCCTGATGGTCGACGACGCAGCCCAGCTCGACCTGGTGGACCGGGCCCGGGGGCCGGCCGGCGGGGTGGTGCGGGTGGCGCTCGACATCGACGCGTCGCTGCGGGTCGGCCCCAGCAGGCTGGGTCTGCGCAGGTCGCCGCTGTTCGAGGTCTCCGACGTGGTCGCACTGGCGAAGGTGGTCGTGGACCGGCCGGGGTTCGCCCTGGTCGGCGTGATGACCTACGAGGGCCAGGTGTCGGGCCTGCCTGACGCCCTGCCGACCGCAGCGGGCCGGGCCCGGTCGCAGGTAGTACGGCGCGTCAAGTCGCTCTCAGTGCGCCAGCTCGACACGCGGCGGGGAGAGATCGCAGCCGCACTGGAGGAGATCGTCGAGCTTGAGTTCTGGAACTCCGGGGGGTCAGGAAGCCTCGAGACGTCCTCCACCGCGCCGGCCACGGAGGTGACCGCTGGCTCCGGGTTGCTCGTCCCGGCGCTCTTCGACCACTACCAGGCCTTCGAGCCACGCCCCGCGGCCTTCTTCGGTCTCCGGGTAGCCCGCCGCCCTTCCTCGGACACCGTGGTCGTCTCCGGGGGTGGCTTCATCGCCTCCGGGTCGACCGGCAAGGACCGCTCGCCGCTGCCCTGGGCTCCGCCCGGGCTGCGCCTCACCGCCCTGGAAGGTGCTGGAGAGGTGCAGACCCCACTGGTCGGCAAGGGAGCGGGCTCGCTGGCGCTGGGCGACTGGGTGTGGTTCCGCCACGCCAAGTCCGGTGAGCTGGCCGAGCACACGCCGGTCGCGCACCTGCTCGTCGGCACGTCGATCACGGCGTCCGAGCCGACGTACCGCGGCCTCGGGCAAGCCTGGTGACCCCCGACGAGGTGCTGTCGCACCTTGACGGCCGGCACCTGGTCCTGGTCGACGGGCCGGCCGGGTCGGGCAAGACCACGCTGGCCGAGTCCCTGGGTGCCCCCGTCGTACACCTGGACGACCTCTTCGAGGGCTGGACGGGGCTGGCAGCCGGCCTGCGGGCCGCCCAGCGCCTCCTCGACGCGCTGCTGGCCGGTGAGCCGGCCGGCTACCGGCGCTACGACTGGCAGCGCGGCGAGTACGCCGAATGGGTGCCGGTCGAGCCCGCGGAGCTGATGGTCATCGAGGGCTGCGGAGCGGGCAGCCTCGAGGCCGACGGCCTGAGGGTGTGGGTGGAAGCCCCGGCCGAGGAGCGCCTGCGCCGTGGCCTGGCGCGCGACGGCGACGCCCTGCGAGACCAGTGGCTGGCCTGGCAGGTCACCGAGGACGAGCACTTCGCGCGGGCCCGCACCCGGGACCGCGCCGAGCTGGTGCTAACCACCTAGGAGCAGCGCGTAGTTCACGAACCTGCGCTCTGTCGCGAAGCCAGCGCGCTCGTAGATCCCCAGCGCACCGGTCGGGTTCATCGAGTCGACGTCCAGCGCTGCCTCGTCGTACCCGGCGCCCTGGTAGGCCGCCAGGCAGTACTGCAGGAGCGTCGTGGCCAGTCCCCTGCCCCGATGCTCGGGCACGGTGCCCACCTTGGCCACGTAGGCCTCGCGCCTGCCGGTGGCCTGCTCGAAGGCGTCGTACTCGTTGGTCTGCACGTAGGCGGCGATGCTGTCGGGCTCGCCCGCCGGGGTCACGAAGAAGCTGAGGTGGCCCCGGAAGCTCCGGCTGGAGGTTACCCACTGCTTCCACTCGGCCAGGTCCCACTGAGTGAAGTTCGGGTGGTCGAGGAAGGCGCGGTTGTGCGCCAACCGCCAACCCTCGCTGTCCGCCTCGACGTACGGCCGGATGGCGTAGCCGGCAGCGAGCTCAGGGGCCGGCGGCACCTCCCCGAGCGCGATCCGCATGCCGAACGACCACCTGTCGGGCTCGAACCCGACGCCGCCCAGCAAGGACGCCTGCTCGGAGCTGGTGGCCAGGCCACTTGAATGTACGGTCAGCCGCCCGTCCTGCCTGAGCTGGATCTCCCGAGCACGGGCGACCATCGCGTCGACGAGCCGGGTACCGATCCCCTCTCCACGGCGCTCGGGCGCGGTGACCCCGAACGCGTAGGCCTTGCGGTCCTGTTCGTCCTTGCGTGCCACGACCGAGCAGTACCCCACGAGATTGTCGCCGTCGAACGCCCCGATCACGTCCTTGCCGAGCTCGAGCTCGGGGTTGGAGAGCTCCTCGACCAGATCAGCCTCGTTGTAGTACTCGCCCGTGTCGTCGACGGCCTCTGCGGCTGCGTGCAGCGCTGCCAGCAGGGGCGCATGACCCAGGTCCAGGGGCCGTAGCTCGATACTCATCCGCCAAGGCTAGGACCGGATGCGCCCCCGTGGCGCGCGAATTTCTCAGCCCCGGCCTGGCCAGCGACGCTTGGACCCACCCTGGTCCTGTGGGGCGGGCTGCTGCTTCGCGGCGGGCTTGGTCGCCTTGCGCTTCGCGAGCTCGCGCCTGCTCTCCAGGCGGACGACGGTGTGGCCCATGATGTCGTGGTCCTCGGCCAGGAAGAACTCCGGCATGCCGTCGACCAGGCGGCGGACCACCTCCAGCGCGGCGTCGGCGTCCTCGTAGACGCCGTAGAACTTGTTGCGGGTGGTCGCCACCGGGACCAGACCGTCCTTGGCAACCGCCTCCCAGATCGCGGCCGCCACTCCCGGGCACTTGGCGTTGCGCCAGTCGTCGAACGAGACGACCCCGCCAGGCTTCAGCAGCTGCTTGACCGAGCGGCAGTCCGCCGCCACGCCGGCGTACAGGTGCGAGGCGTCGACGTGGATGAACCTCGCCGAGGCGGGGTCGACGTGCTTGACGATCTCGGTGCTGTTGGCCTTGACGACGACCGGGAGCTCCGGATGAACCGAGAGATAGTTTTCGGTGAAGCTGTCCAGGGTCAGGTTCGGGTAGTACTTGCGGTTCTCAGCGACGTTGTCGACGTCCTCATTGCTGTCGCTGAGCAGACTCTCGTCGCCGAAGATGTCGATGACGACGAACTTCTCCCCCGACCGGACGTGGTCACCGATGACCACCGCGCTCTTCCCCTTGAAGGCGCCGATCTCGACCAGGTCGCCGGCAACGTCGTCGCGCTCGAGGAACGCGGTGAAGAGCAGGTAGTCGATCCGCCGGAACCAGCCGGGGATGTCCTGGAAGATCAAGCCGTCGGTCATGCCGGAGTCCTCGCCGTGGGGGGTGGTGGTCGGTCAGTCGTCCCTGAGTGTACGAGAGTGCGCCTCGACCAAGGCCCGCAGGAGCCGCACCTGTCGGGTCGCCCGAGCCCCGTCACTGCCCTGGATCCCCATGGCCGAGACCGTCGTACCGTCACTGAGGTCCAGGGTCACCCAGGGGCTGCCTGGCTTCAGGGAGACAGCCACCACCTCGGTCCACTCGAACGAGCGTGACTTGTAGCCGTTGACCACCCTCAGCCCGTCCTCGCGCGCGTCCACCCGCGACCGGGACAGGGCGTACCCGCATGCCGCAGCCGCCAGCCCCAGCGCAAGGATGGTGGCCAGCTGGAAGGCGGTGAACCTGGCGCGGGTCTGGGGACCGAACGCGATCCAGATGGCCAACGTCACCGCGACCAGGAGGCCGCCGCAAAGATAGACGGCGAACCGGACTCCCAACGGACGGAAGCGGTGCGGCAGGGCGGGAAGGTTGCCTGCTTCAGAGGCGGCAGGCATGGATGTCAGTCGTGAGAATGCCCCGGGCCCCGATGTCATACAGCGCGTCCATCACGCGCTGGGCGCGGTCGCGCGGGACCATCGAGCGGACGGCTACCCAACCCTCGCGATGCAACGGGCTGACCGTGGGGCTCTCGATGCCGGGAGTCAGCGCCACTGCCTCCTCGACGCGGTCAGCTGGGATGTCGTAGTCCATCATCACGTAGGACCGAGCGACCAGAACGCCCTGCAGCCGGCGGGTGAACACCTCGAGGCCGGCGGGCTCCGACCCCGCCCGGGTGATCATCACCGCCTCGGACTCGAGGATGACCTCGCCAAAGACCTCCAGCCCCGCGGAGCGCAGCGTGCTTCCGGTCTCCACCACGTCAGCGATCACGTCGGCGACGCCGAGCTGGATGCTGGTCTCCACCGCGCCGTCCAGCCGGACGACGGTCGCCTCGATGGAGCGCTCCTGCAGAAAGCGCTGCACTACGCCGTCGTACGACGTCGCGATGCGCTTGCCGGCCAGGTCGGCCTCGCTGGTCGCGGTGCCGCGAGCGGCCGCGAAGCGGAACCTCGAGCGGCCGAAGCCCAGTCGCAGCACCTCTTCGGCCTTCGCGCCGGAGTCGAGCAGCAGGTCGCGACCCGTGATGCCGACGTCGAGGGTGCCCTCCCCGACGTACAGGGCGATGTCGCGCGGACGCAGGTAGAAGAACTCGACGCCGTTGTCCGGGTCGATCTTGGTCAGCTGCTTGTTGTCCAGCCGTTGGGCGTACCCGGCCTCACGCAGCATCGTCGAGGCGGAGTCGGAGAGCGACCCTTTGTTGGGGACCGCTACGCGGAGGATTCCGTTGGCCATGACGTGTCCTAGAGGTGGGCGTAGACGTCGTCGAGCGACAGGCCGCTCGCGATCATGAGGACCTGGGCGTGGTAGAGCAGCTGGCTGATCTCCTCGGCGGCCCGCTGCGGCCCCTCATGCTCGGCGGCCATCCAGGACTCGGCGGCTTCCTCGACCAGCTTCTTGCCGATCGTGTGGACCCCGGCGTCCAGCGCCAGGACCGTCCCGGAACCATCGGGGCGGGTCCGCGCCTTCTCGCTGAGCTCGGCGAAGAGCTCCTCGAACGTCTTCATCGTCACGCTTTCCGTCGGGTGCCTCAAGCCTACGGCGTACAACCCGCCTGGGTGGGACCGCCTCCGTCCGCCGAGACGTCCGAAACAGCGACCCGTCGGCGAGGAGGTCAGTCCTCGTAGCCGCGCCGGATCCTTTTCAGCACGCTAGCCGTGTGCAGCGCGGCCGAGGCGGCCTCGTAGCCCTTGTCCTCCCGGGAGCCGGCCAGACCGGCACGGTCCAGTGCCTGCTGCTCGTCGTCACAGGTGAGCAGCCCGAAGCCGACAGCAGCGCCGGTCTCCAGCGCGACCCGGTTGAGGCCGTCGGTCGCTGCATGGCAGACGAAGTCGAAGTGCGGCGTCCCCCCGCGAATCACCACGCCGAGGGCGATGACCGCCTCGTAGCCCTTGTCGGCCAGCGCCCGGGCCACCACAGGAAGCTCGAACGACCCAGGAACGCGTACGACGGTGGGTGCCTCGACCTGGTACTCCTTCAGCGCCCGGTGGGCTCCGGCGATCAGGCCCTCCATGACCTGCTCGTGCCAGGACGCGGCCACCACGGCGACCCGGATGTCGTGACAGTCGATCGCCTCGCTCGTGGGTGAACCCTCGCCGCTCATACCTGCTCGCTCTCTGTGCTCGGGTCGATGCTGCCCGGGTCGACGCTGTTCAGGTCGGGAAGGTGGTGTCCCATCCGGTCCCGCTTGGTCTGCAGGTAGGCGAGGTTGTGGTCGTTCGGATGCGGCGTGAGCGGTACCCGCTCCTCCACCGCGACGCCGTAGGCCTCCAGACCCGTGGTCTTGGCCGGGTTGTTGGTCAGCAGCCGGACGCGGTCGACGCCGAGGTCCCTCAGGATCTGCGTCGCGGTCCCGTAGTGACGAGCGTCTGCGGGAAGCCCCAGGTCGAGGTTCGCGTCCACGGTGTCGCGCCCACTGTCCTGAAGCGAGTACGCCTGGAGCTTGGCCAGCAGCCCGATCCCCCGACCTTCGTGGCCGCGCAGGTAGATGACCACACCTCTGCCCTCGGCAACCACCCGCTCCAGCGCCTCGTCGAGCTGCGGCCCGCAGTCGCACCGGCTGCTGCCGAACACGTCACCGGTCAGGCACTCCGAGTGGACGCGGGTCAGCACCGGTTCCCCGCTCTTGAGCTCCGCCGGGTCGCCGTACACCAGGGCGACGTGCTCGCCGCCGTCGATGCTGATCCGGTAGCCGAACGCCGTGAAGTCGCCGTGAGCGGTGGGCAGCCGAGTCTCCGCCACCCGCTCGACATGGTTCTCAGTACGGCGACGGAAGTGCACCAGGTCGTCGATGGAGATCACTTTCAAGCCGTGCTCGTCGGCGAACCTGCGCAGCTCGGGTCCGCGCTTCATGGTCCCGTCGTCATTGACGATCTCCACCAGCACCCCCGCCGGGGTCAGCCCGGCAAGCATGGCCAGGTCCACCGCCGCCTCGGTGTGACCCCGCCGTACCAGGACTCCGCCCTCGCGGTAGCGCAGCGGGAACACGTGGCCGGGGCGGGTGATCTCCCACGGCTCCGTCGCCGAGTCGGCCAGGACCCGACAGGTGTGGGCTCGGTCGGCCGCAGAGATGCCGGTCGCGACCCCGTCTCGGGCATCCACCGAGATGGTGTACGCCGTCCGGAGCTTGTCCTTGTTGTGCGGGGTCATCAGCGGGATCTCGAGCCTGTCAAGCATGTCGGCTGGCATCGGTACGCAGATGACGCCGCTGCTGTAGCGGATCGTGAACGCCATCAGCTCCGGCGTCGCCTTCGAAGCGGCGAAGATGATGTCGCCCTCGTTCTCACGGTCCTCGTCGTCGACGACCACCACGGCCTTGCCGGCGGCGATGTCGACGATTGCGTCCTCGACGCGGTCGAGCCTGATGCTCATGCGGGGTTCTCCTTGGTCACGTGCGGAACGACCATCCGCTCGACGTACTTGGCGATGACGTCGACCTCCAGGTTGACAGGGTCGCCCGGCAGCTTGAGGCCGAGCGTCGTGCGGGCGAGCGTCTCGGGGATGAGCGAGACGGTGAAGCTCTGGTCGGTCACGGTCACCACGGTCAGGGAGACGCCGTCCACGGTGATCGACCCCTTGTCCACGAGGTACCTGCCCAGACCGTCGGGCAGCGAGACCTCGACCAGCTCCCAGTGTTCGCTGGGCGTCCTGGCGAGGATCGAGCCGGTGCCGTCGACGTGACCCTGGACGATGTGGCCGCCGAGCCGCTTGTCGGCGGTGACCGCGCGCTCGAGGTTCACCTGCGTCCCCGGCGTGAAGCCGCCCAACGAGGTCTTGTCCAGCGTCTCCCGCATGACGTCCGCGGTGAACGCCTGTTCGCTGTGGCTGACCACCGTCAGGCAGCAGCCGTTGACCGCGATCGAGTCCCCCTCGTGCACATCGGAGACGACCAGCGGTCCACGGACCGTGAGGCGTACTGCGTCGCCCTGGTCCTGGATGGCTTCGACTGCGCCGAGCTCCTCGACGATTCCGGTGAACATGCTCAGGCCTTCCGGGTCATGGTCAGTCGTACGTTGTCACCGAGCACGGTCACATCGTCGACGTGTAGGTGAAGCGCCTGGGAGATCGTGCTGATTCCCAGGTCGCCCACAGCACTGCGGCCGGCGCCGAGCAACATCGGGGCCACGTAGGTCACGACCTCGTCGACCAGCCCAGCGCCGAGGAACGCGGCCGCCACCGTGGGTCCCCCTTCGAGGAAGAGGTGCTGACGGTCGAGGCTGAAGAGCTCGGTGAGCACCTCGAGCGGGTCACGGGTGTTCAGCAGGGCCGTCGGAGCAGCTTCGTCGAGTACCCGGCTGGTCGCGGGAACGCTCCGCAGGCCCATCACCACACGCAGCGGCTGGCTCTGGCGCGGCAGTGGCTGGTCGAGCTCGTCACGGACCGTCAGGTGGGGGTCGTCGTCCAGCACGGTCTGGGTGCCGACCAGGATGGCGTCGCACTGTGAGCGCAGCCGTTGGGTGTCTCGCCGCGCCTCGGGGTTGCTCACCCAGCGGCTGGTGCCGTCCGCGGCCGCACTGCGACCGTCCAGAGTGGTGGCGAACTTCCACGTGACGAACGGTCGGCCGTTCTGGACCGCGAACGTCCAGGCGCGGTTGACCTCGACTGCCTCGGACACCATCAAGCCCTCAGCGACCTCGACTCCTGCGGCTCGGAGCGTCTCGGCCCCGCCCCGGGCGACCGGGTTGGGATCGGCCTGGGCGAAGACAACCCGTGCCACGCCCGCCTCGATGAGGGCCTGGGCGCACGGTCCGGTGCGGCCCGTGTGGTTGCAGGGTTCGAGGGTGACCAGTGCCGTCGTACCTCGGGCCGCGTCGCCGGCGTTAGCCAGGGCGTCGGACTCGGCATGCCTGGTGCCGGCGCCGCGGTGGAAGCCTTCCGCGACCGTCGTACCGTCTGGGGCGAGGAGCACGCAGCCGACGCGGGGGTTGGGACCGAGCGGCACCCCGGGAGTCTTGGCAACCTCGAGCGCACGCAGCATCCCCGCCTGTTCTGCGGCGGTGAACGTGCCCATGGTGGTGCCCCTCATGTCCGGTCACGGACTCCGGGGCGTGCTGGAAGACGAACGTCCTCGCTACGCCATCACAGCGGCGAGAGACGAACGCGTGCGCTTCCCATCCGGACTTTCACCGTCGGTCCAGGAGTTGCACCTGGTCAACCGGTCGCTGGCTGCGACCGGGTCGCGGACTTTCACCGCCGGCTCGGAATTACACCGACCCCAGAGCACGCGAGTTAGTACTCGTGAGTCCAAGCCTGCCACACCCGGCTCCGAGGCGGAACGTCGATCTGCGGTGACCCCCCTCACGTTGACCCGGGCGTGTTGGGGCACCGAGCCGGGCGTGTTGGGGCGCCCCTGCTTCGCTGACGGCTCCTGGCGGTCGCCAACTGGTCGAACCGGCTGCACCCGCCTAGGTCGCCAGGTCATAGCTCGCCCGACGTGGCATCAGGCGCAGGTCATGGAGTCCCGTACGACGACCATCCGGCCGCTGGCGTCGAACGTCACCTTGCCGGACAGCGCCAGCACGAGACGGCTGCCGTCGGTGCCCGTCATCGGTGCGCGCAGCCGGTATTGCGCCACCCGAATCTCGTCGTTGCCGTAGTCATCGACGCCGGTGATCACGCCGTTGAGCTTCTCCCGGTAGGAGCCTTCGTACGTCGGCAGTTGCGCGTCGTCGGGGACCAACTGGATCAGCGCGTCGATCGCACCGTTGACGTGGTACTCGCCGGGCACCTGGCCGCCGGGAGGGGCGACGATCTTGGCGCCTCCCGTGCGGACCTCTCGGATGGTCACGGCCCACGGACCGCAGGGGTTCTCGTCGGCCGAGAGATGGAAGCTGCCGTCATACGACTCCTCGAAGTCGCCATGCTGGGCGCCGGCCGCGGCCGAGGCGGCGGTGGCGAGGACCAGGCCCGTGGCTGCGAGGGCGACGGCGGTGGTGTGGATGGTCCGAATCATGGTGGTTCTCCTACTCGGGTTGGCTCTGGTGGGTTCGGTTCGGGTCGCGTCAGCCGGTGACGCAGATGTAGGCGGTGGCGACGAAGGTGAGCACGCCGAGAGCGGCCGCAATGCCGGTGCTGGTCGAGAACGAGCCAATCCGGCGGCGGTGCTCAAGGGCAAGGCCGACCGCCACGGCGCTGAACACGCTCGGCCAGCCCGACCAGAAGGCGACAAACGTGACGGCGCCCGCGATGGCCAGACCCAGAGCCGTGCGGGACAGGCGGGAGACGGCCCCGCGCCAGGCGCGAAGACCCAGGCCGACGCCGATGGCCAGTCCGACCAACGCAATTCCGACTGTGATGAGCCACTCGGATGCGCTGACCGCGACGACGTCGTCATCCTTGTTGAGGCCCCACACGTCACCGGCGACCATGGCAAGACCGAAGGTCCCCGCGCCGATGACGCCTGCAGCGACCGGGTGAAGGCGGATTGTGGCTGGCTCGTGAGTACTGAGGGTGGCCATGACGACTCCTTGGGTTGCGATCGGTTAGGAGCCACAAGGGAACCGCCCAGGGCCCCCGGGACGGACGTGGCGGGAGACGCACCCGTCCCGGGAAGATGTCCCGGTCGACCAAGGACTCGAGTCCCCTGACAGGGAGTCCCGCGAACGGTCACACTGCTGAGATGCAGCGCCTCCGTCCCGGTGACCTCAGCGACCCTGTTCTGGTGCGCGCAGGGTGGGCGCTGGTCGTGGTCGCCACGGCGCTCTACGCGACGATCCCGCTGTCGCTGTCCGGCGACGTGATGGCTCGGCCGCAGATGGAGAACCCCATCGACACGGCCGACCTCCTCCAGGGACTGGTGCTCTTTCCGTTCGTCCTGTCGGGCGCCTGGCTGATTTCCCAGCGTCCCCGCAACGCCATCGGTTGGCTGGTGCTGGCCAGCGGCTTCCTCCAGGCGCTCCAGATGAGCAGTGAGGCGTACGGCGCTCGCGCGCTGACCGACCCGGACGAGTCGGTGCCCCTCGGGCTACCGGCGATGTGGCTGGCCTCGTGGGCCTGGATGCCGTCCCTGGCCATCGTTGCCACCGTGCTGCCCGGTCTGTATCCAACCGGACGTTCGGCCTCCCGTTTCTGGCGGTGGCAGGTTCGGGCTGCCCTCGTCGGCATCTGCTTCCTGATCGTGTCGGCCGGCACCGGCCAGGGCGGTGTAGATGATGTGGTCAAGGGCGTCCGGCTGCCGTGGGACGTACCTACCTGGTTCTCGCTCGCCACGATCATCCCGGCTGCCGTGTTCATCGTGGGCTCGGTACCGGTCGTTCTGATCGGCACCCTCGTGCGGGCGCTGCGTGCGCAAGCACCCGAACGCCAACAGTTGCTCTGGCTGGTCGCAGTGCTGGTGGTCTTCACCGCTGCCTTCTTCAGTCCATCGGAGACCCTGTTCTCCGTCGCCTACGGACTGATTCCGGTCGCGATCGCGATCGGTGTTCTGCGCTACCGCCTGCTCGGCATCGAGGTGGCCCTGCGGCGGACCCTGCTCTACGCCCCGCTGACGCTGCTGGTCGCGCTCGTAGTGGGCGGTACGACCACGACTCTGGCCCGGCTCGTACCCGAAGGGCCGTTGCCCCTCCTGGTCGGCTCGGCCGTGGTCGCGCTCCTGCTGTTTCCGATTGCCGGCTGGCTGCGCGGCCGGGTGGACCGGTTCGTGCTCGGAGACCGGATCGACCCGCTGGCGGCGGTCGACCGGGTCGGCGCCGGCCTCGAGATCGCGACCGCCGACCCGGTCCCGTCGATGCTCCGCGCAGTGGCCATGGCCACCGGAGCCTCCTTTGCCCGGGTGACGGATGCGTCCGGGCGAGAACTGGCCGTGGTCGGCGTCCCCGCCGACGGAGGGCACGAGGTTGCGCTGAAGCACGGAGGTGCAGGAGCTCGGCAGACTGACGGTCGCTCCACGGCACCGAGAGCCCCGGATCACCCAAGAGGATGGCCGACTGATCGCAGCCTTGGCACCGCACCTCGCCGTCGTAGTCCGTGCCCGGGCCCTCACCGAGGAACTCGACGCCGAGCGCCGACGGGTAAGCGAAGCCACCCTGGTGGAGCGGGACCGGCTTCGCCGTGACCTGCACGACGGACTCGGTCCGTCCATGTCCGGCATCGCACTCGGGCTGGAAGCTGCCACCAATGCGTTGCTCACCGACCCGCAGAAGGCTCGAGCGATCCTCGACCGTACCCGCCAGGAGGCCTCGGGTGCCGTGGTCGGAGATCCGGCGCGTGCTGGATGGACTCCGACCCTCGGCCCTGGACCGAGTCGGCCTGGTCGGCGCGGTCCGTGAAGTCGCCGACGCGCTGGGCTTCGGGCACACCGGCGGCATCAGCTTCGAACTCCATAGCCACCCCGTCAGAGGTGTTCCGCCTCAGGTGGAAGAAGCCGCATTCCGGGTCGTCGCCGAGGGTCTCACCAACGTGTCGCGACACGCCTCGGCGGGCCGTTGTCGAGTAGTGCTCAACGGCACGCCAACCGAACTACGAGTCTCCGTCATCGACGATGGCACCGGCATCCACCCCGGGCATACGCCCGGGCACGGACTGGAATCGATGCGCACCCGGGTGACAGCGCTGGGTGGCCGAATCGAGGTCACCACGGCGCCCCACCGCGGCACTGAGATCTCCGCAGTACTTCCCTTGGAGGTGTCATGACAACGACGGTGCGGGTCGTCCTTGCCGACGACCACCCCATGTACCGATACGGCTTGGACGCCATCCTGAGCCAACTCGACAGCATTGAGGTCGTCGCCACCGCCGCGACAGGTTCCCAACTCATCGCATCCGTGGATCATCACACGCCCGACGTTGCGATCACCGACCTGAGCATGCCCGATCTTGATGGGGTGGCCGCGACCCGCACCCTGCGCGAGCGCCACCCCGACCTGGGGATCCTCGTCCTCACCATGCACGAGGACGACGAGCACGTCTTCGCTGCCCTTCGCGCTGGCGCCAACGGGTATCTCGTCAAGGGCGCCGACGGCGACGAGATCGGCAGGGCCGTGCTCGCCGTCGCCAACGGCGACGCCGTGTACGGCGGCTCGATCGCCAAACGGATCGTGGCGTTCTACTCCGGCACGGCCGAGGAGTCTCCGTCGGCGCGCGCATTCCCCGACCTCACACCCCGGGAACGCGACGTCCTGGAATCGCTCGCGAAGGGCTGCCGCAATCACGAGATCGCCCGGCGGCTCGGCATGTCTGAGAAGACCGTCCGCAACCACGTTTCGCAGGTGCTCCTGAAACTGCAAGTCCCCGACCGCACCGCTGCAGCGCTCAGAGCTCGGGAGGCGGGCTTGTCCTGAGGCGGCCGGAATGCGCGGGCTCAAGGAACGTCGTCCTGTTCTCACCCTCACCTGTGCATCAGGGCTCAGTCGGGGTCGGTGATTTGGTCCAGTGGGGGCACTCGCCCTTGAGGTGGCCGAAGAACGGCTTGACTCGGGTCTGGTGGGCGGGGCGTGACCGGGCCGAATTTGCTGCGAAGGGGGCCAAGCCAAACCGGGGGACGACTGTTTGTTCGCTGAGAGGCCCGAAGCTCGGGATAACGGGTTCAACCAACACGCCCGGCTCAACCAACCAACACGCCCGGCTCAACCAACCAACACGCCCGGCTCAACCAACCAACACGCCCGGCTCAACCAACCAACACGCCCGGCTCAACCAACCAACACGCCCGGCTCAACGGGAAGCGGCGGCTCGGAGCTTGTCGACCATGACGGCGGGGTCGTCGGCACTGAATACGGCGGAACCGGCGACGAAGACATCGGCGCCGGCGTCGGCACAGAGCTCGATGGTCTCCAGGGAGACACCACCGTCTACCTGGAGCCAGACGTCGACACCGTGCTGGTCGAGGAGCTGTCGAGCGCGGCGGATCTTGGGCAGACAGACCTCGAGGAAGCGCTGGCCGCCGAAGCCTGGCTCGACCGTCATGATCAGCAGCATGTCGAGCTCGCCGAGCAGGTCCTCGTACGGCTCGACCGGAGTGGCCGGCCGCAGGGCCATGCCGGCCCGGGCGCCCTTCGCGCGCAGCTCACGGGCCAGCCGGATGGGTGCGGTGGCGGCCTCGACGTGGAAGGTCACCGAGCCCGCCCCGGCCTCGACGTACGCCGGAGCCCAGCGGTCCGGGTCCTCGATCATCAGATGGCAGTCGATGGGTGTGGACGAGGCCTTGGCCAGCGCCTCCACCACGGGTACGCCGAGCGTGAGGTTCGGGACGAAGTGGTTGTCCATCACGTCGATATGGAGCCAGTCGGCGTTCTTGATCCGCTCCGCCTCGGCGGCGAGGTTGGCGAAGTCGCACGACAGCATGCTCGGGGAGATCTGGATGCCCATGGTGAGCCCGAGTCTAGAGGCGCCGTAGCAGGGCGAAGAACATGGCGTCCGTCCCGTGGCGGTGTGGCCACAGCTGAACCGTGCCTGGCAGGGGTCCGGCGTCGTCGGTGGTGGGGAAGAGTCCTCGCGCATCCTCGAGCACCACGTGCGGGTTGGCGTCGACCAGCGCACTGACCACCCCCGCGGTCTCGGCCAGCACCGGGGAACAGGTCGTGTAACCCACCACTCCCCCTGGTCTCACCGAGTCCAGCGCGCGTGCGAGCAGCGCCTTCTGCAGGGGCACCAGCCGCTGTACGTCGGCCTCGGTACGGCGCCAGCGGGACTCAGGGCGCCGGCGCAGCGCCCCGAGACCGGTGCACGGTGCGTCCACCAGCACCCTGTCGAAGGCGTCCGCCCGCCAGGCGGGCTTGGTGCCGTCGGCCGCGACCACCGCCAGCATGCCGCCGGCGACGGTGGCTGTGCTGGCCCTGACCAGGCCGGCGCGATGCTCCTGCAGCTCGGCCGCCAGAACCCGGGCTCCTCGGGGCGCGGCAACGGCGGCGAGCAGGGCCGACTTGCCGCCGGGTCCCGCGCACAGGTCCAGCCAGCGCTGGTCACGGCCCTGGACCTCGGCAGCCGCCAGCGCGAGCGCGACCAGCTGCGACCCCTCGTCCTGTACGCCGGCCCGGCCCTCGGCGACGGCGGGGACCGCGCCGGGGTCGCCGCCGTCCAGCACCGCCGCGTACGGCGAGAGCCCGGTCGGCGAGCCGCCGAGCTCGGCGACGGTTGCCAGCCCTGGGCGGGCCACCAGCGTGACCCTGGGCGGCGCGTTGTCGGCCTCCAGCAGCGCGTCGATCTCGTCGGCGCCGACGGCCTCCTGCAGTGCTGCTACCACCCACCTCGGGTGGCTGAAGGCGATCGCCCTGAACCCGAGATCGTCCTCGGGCGCCACCCGGCGGACCCAGCCGGCCAGGTCGTGGGCAGCCACCTTGCGCAGGACTGCGTTGACGAAGCCGGTCGGGCCGGGTCCGATTCGCTCGCGCACCAGGTCGACGGTGGTGTTCACCGCGGCATGCGTCGGCACCCGCATGCTGAGCAGCTGGTGTGCCCCGAGCCGCAGTGCGTCCAGGACTCCCGGGTCGACCTTGCCGAGCGGTCGGTCGACGCAGGCGGCGAGCACCGCGTCGTAGGTGCCCTGGCGCCGGATCGTGCCCGAGACGAGCTCGGTGGCGAACGCCGCATCCCGTCCTTCCAGCGCCCTTCGGCTCAGTGCGGTCGGAAGCAGCAGGTTCACGTAGGCGGCATCGGTCCGCACCCGGCACAGCACGTCGTACGCCGCCTCCCGGGACGGGTCCAGCCGAGTACGCCGCGGTGGCCGCCCACCAGGTCTGCGAGAGCCGGGCGACCGCGGGTCAGCCAAGGACCGCACCGCTCTCGACCCGGACACCGCGCGCCCAGTCCGCTGCGGCCATCTCCCTCTTGCCGAACGGCTTGACCAGCCCCAGCCTGACCGGTGTGCTGCGGGTACCGACGTGGACGGCACTCTTGCCGACCAGCACCTCGCCTGGCTGCGAGCGTCGCAACGGAGTCGTCGGCGACAACGGGGCCCAGCTTCAACCGCTCGCCGTCGAACGTCGTCCAGGCTCCCGGCGCGGGAGTACACGCGCGGATCCGGCGGTCGACGAACGCGACCGGCTCGTTCCAGCGGACCTGCGCGTCCTCGACATTGATCTTGGGGGCGTACGTGACGCCGTCCGCCTGCTGGGCACGCTCCTCGAGCTGACCGGACTCGAGGCCGTCCAGGGTCGCCACCAAAAGCTGCGCACCACCCTCGGCGAGCCGACCCAGCAGCTGACCGGAGGTGTCGCCCGGCAGCACACGCTCGGTCATCATCCCGTACGTCGGGCCCGCATCGAGCTCCTCCACGATGCGGAAGGTGGTTGCTCCGCTGAACTCGTCGCCGTGCAGCAAGGCGTGCTGTACCGGTGCGGCGCCACGCCAGCGCGGCAGCAAGGAGAAGTGCAGGTTGACCCAGCCGAGCCGCGCGAGGTCGAGAGCGGACCGCGGCAGGAGCGCACCGTAGGCGACGACCGGGCAGCAGTCGACCTCCAGCCGCTTGAGCTCGGCTTGGAACTCCTCGTCTCGGGGATGGCCCGGCTTGAGCACCTCGATCCCGAGCGCCTCGGCCCGCTGCGCCACCGGCGAGGGCGTCAGCTTCCTGCCACGACCGGCCGGAGCGTCCGGACGGGTGAGGACCGCGACCAGCTCGTGGGACGAGGCGGCGATCGCGTCGAGCGAGGCCAGAGCGACCTCGGGGGTCCCGGCGAAGACGACGCGCATCAGAGGCCGAGGCCACGCATGGGGTGCGGGCTCATCTTGATCATCGCGGGCTCGCCGAACCACTCGGCTTCCCGGATCGCCTTCATGGCCAGCTTGCGCGTCTCGGCGTCGAGCCGGTCGACGAACAGGATGCCGTCGAGGTGGTCGGTCTCGTGCTGGATCGCTCTGGCCAGCATCTCGCTGCCCTCGATGGTCACCGGCTCGCCGTACATGGAGAAGCCGCGCGCGACCACCGAGAGCGCCCGCTTGCATTCCCAGGTCAGGCCGGGGATCGACAGGCAGCCTTCGTCGCCCTCCTGAAGCTCCTCGGAGAGGGCGAGGTCGGGGTTGACCAGGTGGCCGAGCTCACCGTCGACGTAGTAGGTGAACACCCGCAGCCCTACCCCGATCTGCGGCGCAGCCAACCCGGCCCCGGGGGCCTCCAGCATCGTGTCGCTGAGGTCCTGGACCAGCTTGCGCAGCTCGGCGTCGAAGTCGGTCACCGGTACTGCGGGCGTGCGCAGAACCGGGTCGCCGAAGAGACGGATGGGCTGGATCGGCAAGGTGCTGCTCCTTCACGGGGGTCGGCGGTCAAGTCTAGGCGGGTCACTCCAGGGCGACCGGGTCCACCTGGACGCGCACTGCCGCGAGCTTCTTGGCCGACCGCACTCCCTGGAGCTCGACGAGCGCCCGGGAGAGAGCCGGGCCCGAGGCCCTCGGAACGCGTACGACGGCCCGCACCAGGCCGTCGGCCGCCGGAGCTGGTCCGAGCAGCTCGCCGCCGGGTGGCAGCTCGAGCTCGGCCAGCATGGACGCGACGGCCTCCTCGTCACCGGTCAGGGTCGCCAGCCGCGAAGCCGGAGGCAGATGTGCCTCCTGCCGCTCGGCCATCTCACGCACAGCGAAGCCGCCCGGGTCCCAGCGGACCAGCGCCTGCAACGCCGGATCAGACGGCTCGCCGACGACCAGGACGGTGCCATCGGAGCGAACCAGCGCCGCCGCGTTCAGCCAGCGGCGCAGTGACTCCTCGGCGGTACGCAGGTCCGGCCGGGCCAGCATCAGCCAGGCGTCGAGCAGCAGGGCCGCGGCGTACCCGTCGGTGGCGAGCGGCTCAGCTCCTGGGGTAGCCACGACGATGGCGGGCGTCGGGGACACCTCTGCGAGGACACGGTCGCCTGAGGAGCGCTTCACCGGAACCCCGGGGTGGGCCCGACCCAGCTCCTCGGCAGTCCTGCGGTCACCCAGCACCGGGGACCTCAGGCCACGCTCGCCGCAGGTCGGGCAGGCGCGACCGGGCTCCTCGTTGCCACACCAGCGGCAGGTCGGTGGGCGGTGCGACGCCGGCAGGGCCAGGGGGCCGGCACACACCGCGCACCGCGCCGAGGTGCGACAGGCGGCACACAGCAACACGTTGACGTAACCGAGGCGAGGCGTCTGCACCAGCACCGGTCCCTTCAGCAGCCCCTCCCGGATGACGGCGTAAGCGGCACTGGGAAGGCGAGCCAGGCGCGCGTACGCGTCGCGCTGGAGGTCGTGGTCGGTCGCGCCGCTGATGCTGACCGTGGCCGCGGCGGCCCGGACCTCCTCGCGCGTCGCCTCCAGCGGCTGTGCCCAGCCCGAGCTGAGCAGGTACGCGGCCTCGACCGAGCGGGCGTACCCGCCGACCAGCACGGCGGTGCTCTCTTCGTGAGCGCGAAGCAGCAGCACCTCCCTGGTGTGCGCGTACGGCGCCCGTGGCTCGGCGTGCAGGTCGTCGCCGTCGTCCCAGATCGCGACCAGGCCCAGGTCGTGCACCGGAGCGAAGGCCGACGCCCTGGTGCCCGCCACGATCCGCACTGCGCCCCGGGAGATCGCCAGGAAGGAGCGGTAGCGGGCAGCAGGGCCAAGATCCGCGGTGAGCAGGACGTGCCTGCCCGGGCCACCGAGCACCGCGGTCAGGGCCCGGTCCAGCCGGGACAGGTCTCGCTGGTCAGGGACGCAGAGCAGCGCGCCCCGTCCGCTCGCAGCCGTTGCTGCCGCAGCGTGCGCCAGGTGGGTCGGCCAGTCGGCTCCGGGCAGGGCGGCCCACACCCAGCGGGGCGACTCCCCCGCTGCCAACCGGGTGGCCAGGGTGTGGTCGTACGGCGACCAGGCCCGCTCGGCCGCCGCCAGGTCCGGGGCGATAGGTGGCGCCTCGGGCGAGGCGGCGCGCTCGGCGGTGGCGTGCCTGGGAGGGACGGCGAGGCGGAGAACATCTGAGCGTGTCCCGGCGTACCGCGCTGCGACTGAGGCGCTGAGGCGGGCGACAGCGGGCGAAAGGACGGGCTCGGCTGAGACCGCCCTACGCAGCGGCGTGAGCCGACCCGGATGGTCGGAGGACGAGGCTCGCTCCACGACGTACCCGTCGACGTCTTGGCCGGCGAAGCGGACCTTGACCCGTGACCCGGCGACGACCTTGTCGTGCAGGGTGGCCGGGACGAGGTAGTCGAAGGGCCGGTCCAGGTGGGCCAGCGGCAGGTCGACGAGCACCCTGGCCACCGGCAGCGCGGGCGCAGGCTCGACCCCCGGTGCTGCGCGCTCGGCCTCGGCCGTGTGACGAGCCGCGGCGGCGGCCTGCCGCCGGGCATGCTCGAGCTCGGGCAGGAGCGCGAACTGCCCGTCCTCGAGGTCCTCGGCGTCGGTCATGGGCGCCAGTCTTCCAGCGGTCTCCGACACACCGAGGTCCCAGGGGACAGCGAAGCGGCCGCCTCCCGCAGGAGACGGCCGCTTCGGTTGCGGATCAGGTCAGACGCCCGCGGCAGCCTTGAGCGCCTCGGCACGGTCGGTCCGCTCCCAGGTGAAGTCCGGGAGCTCGCGGCCGAAGTGTCCGTACGCCGCGGTCTGGGCGTAGATGGGCCGGAGCAGGTCCAGGTCGCGGATGATCGCGGCCGGACGCAGGTCGAAGACCTCAAGTACGGCCTTCTGGATCGTGTCGACGGGGACGGTCTCGGTGCCGAACGCGTCGATGAACAGGCCGACGGGGTGTGCCTTGCCGATGGCGTAGGCGATCTGCGCCTCGCACCGACGGGCCAGCCCGGCGGCGACGATGTTCTTGGCGACCCAGCGCATCGCGTAGGCCGCGGAGCGGTCCACCTTCGACGGGTCCTTGCCGGAGAAGGCGCCGCCACCGTGGCGGGCCATGCCGCCGTACGTGTCGACGATGATCTTGCGGCCGGTCAGCCCGGCGTCGCCCATCGGACCGCCGATCTCGAACTTGCCGGTCGGGTTGACCAGCAGGCGGTAGTCGTCGGAGGGAATGTCGAAACCGGCCAGAACGTGGTCAACGACGTGCTTCTTGACGTCGGGACCCAGCAGGTTCTCCAGGTCGATGCCCTCGGCGTGCTGGCTGGAGACCACGATGGTGTCGACCCGGACCGGACGGTTGTCCTCGTCGTACTCGATGGTGACCTGGGTCTTGCCGTCGGGACGCAGGTAGGCCATCGTGCCGTCCTTGCGGACCGCCGAGAGCCGCTCGGCCAGACGCTGCGCGATGGTGATCGGCAGCGGGAAGAGCTCGGGCGTGTCGTCACAGGCGTAGCCGAACATCAGGCCCTGGTCACCGGCACCTTGGCGGTCCAGTGGGTCGACCGAGTGGTCGTGACGCTCTTCGTAGGCGTCGTCGACGCCCTGGGCGATGTCGGGAGACTGGGCACCGATGGCGACCTGTACGCCGCAGGAACGGCCGTCGAAGCCCTTCTGCGACTGGTCGTAGCCGATCTCGACGATCTTGTCGCGGACCAGCTGCGCGATCGGTGCGTAGGTCTTTGTGGTGACCTCACCGGCCACGACCACCAGTCCGGTGGTGATCAGCGTCTCTACCGCGACCCGGCTCGTGGGGTCGTCGGTGAGAAGCGCGTCCAGGATCGTGTCGCTGATCTGGTCGGCGATCTTGTCCGGGTGCCCCTCGGTCACTGACTCCGAGGTGAAAAGGCGTCCAGCCACGTCTCTACTTCCCCTACCTGCGCTGTCCCGCGCCATCGTGTGAACTACATCTTGACCATAACTGCAGTGTCCGCCGGTTGGTCACCCAGTCTCAAACCGGGCGACCACGCGGTCCCAGATCGCCTGGGCCACGGCAGACTTAGACGCTCGGGGGATGGGGGTGGCGGTCCCGGTGGAGTCGAGCACGACGGCCTCGTTCTCCGCTTCCCCGAACACCTTGCCTCCACTCACGTCGTTGACCACGAGCAGGTCGCAGCCTTTGCGAGCGAGCTTTGCCAGGGCGTGCTCCAGGACTGTGCCGTCCTCGTCGCCGGTCTCGGCGGCGAAACCGACCACGACCATGTCCGGGTGGGGCCGGTCGTGCGCCAGTCCGGCGAGGATGTCAGGGGTCTGAGTCAACTCGACGGTCGGAGACGAGCCGTCGTCGGTCTTCTTGATCTTCGCCCCGCTGACTCTGGTCGGCCGGAAGTCGGCCGGCGCGGCAGCCATCACGACCGCGTCCGCGGTGGCTGCGGCCGTCAGCACCGCGTCGCGCAACTGGTCGGTGGTCTCCACCCGTACGACCTTGACTCCGGCCGGGTCCGGCAGCGCCACGTTGGCGGCCACCAGGGTCACCTCTGCACCGCGAGCGGCCGCCGTACGAGCCAGGGCGTAGCCCTGCAGCCCGGACGAGCGGTTGCCGAGGAAGCGCACCGGATCGAGGTACTCCCGAGTGCCACCGGCTGAGACGACGACATGCCGTCCAGTCAGGTCGAGCAGGGTCGCCGAGGACCGACGGGAAAGGACGTCGCAGGCGATGTCGAAGATCTCACCAGGCTCGGGCAGCCTCCCCTTGCCGGTGTCCGCGCCGGTCAACCGACCCTCGGCGGGCTCGATCACCAGGAACCCTCGGGAGCGCAGCGTGGCGACGTTCTCCTGGGTGGCCGGGTGCTCCCACATCTCGGTGTGCATCGCCGGGGCGAAGACCACGGGACAGCGAGCGGTCAACAGCGTGTTGGTGAGCAGGTCGTCAGCCAGACCGTGCGCGGCCTTGGCGAGCAGGTCCGCCGTGGCGGGAGCGACCACCACCAGATCGGCAGTCTGGCCGATCCGCACATGGGGAACCTGGTGCACGTCATCCCAGACCGTCGACGACACCGGCTTGCCCGACAGCGCAGCCCAGGTGGCAGCGCCGACGAACTCCAGGGCAGCGGCGGTCGGGACGACCGTGACGTCGTGGCCCGACTCGGTGAAGCGGCGCAGCAGCTCGCACGCCTTGTAGGCGGCGATCCCGCCGCTCACACCTAGGACGACCCTGGGTCCGCTCTCGTCGGCCACGGGCAGGTCAGAGCTCGGGTGCGCTCTCGTCGACCAGCGACGTCGGGGCAGGAGCAGGAGCCTCGACGACCTCGTCGGCGGGGTCGAACTCCTCGCAGGTCAGCAGGTCGTCGTTGATCTCGCGCAGCGCGATCGACAGCGGCTTCTCCTGCACGTGGGTGTCCACGAGCGGGCCGACGTACTCCAGCAGGCCCTCGCCGAGCTGGGAGTAGTAGGCGTTGATCTGACGCGCGCGCTTGGCTCCGTAGAGAACCAGACGGTACTTGGAGTCGGTCTTGGTGAGGAGCTCGTCGATGGGCGGGTTGGTGATTCCCTCGGCGATAGGAGTAGCAGACACGCAGATGCCTCACAGAAACTAGGGGTTGGGCGGAGCTCAGACCTTCGAGTCCAACATCAAGGCTACCAACTCAGCGGCCGCAGCGTGAACTTCGGTGTTCACAATCGTCACATCGAACTCCTTTTCGGCCGCAAGCTCCTCGCGCGCGGTCGCCAGCCGCAGCTCGCGCTCGGCCTCCGATTCGGTGCCTCGTCCCACGAGTCGGCGTACCAGCTCCTCCCAGGACGGCGGCTTGAGAAACACCGAAAGTGCCTCGGGCATGGTCTCCCGGACCTGCCGTGCACCTTGCAGGTCGATCTCGAGCAGCGCGGGCCGCCCGGCCGTGAGTGCCTCCTCTACCGGACGGCGCGGCGTGCCGTAGCGGGCACCCTGGTGGACCACCGCCCACTCCAGGAGTGCACCGTCCACGACGAGCTGGTCGAACTCGGCGTCTGAGACGAACCAGTAGTGCCGACCGTGGATCTCCCCGGGCCTGGGATGCCGGGTGGTGACCGAGACCGAGATCCAGATCTCTGGATGGTGAGCCCTCACCTCGGCCGCGATGGTGCCCTTGCCGACAGCAGTTGGCCCTGCGAGAACGGTGAGGCGGTACCGCGAGTCAGTCACGAGCGCCGAACTCGCGCTCCAGGGCTGCGATCTGGTTGGCTCCCAAGCCACGCACACGCCGGCTCTCGGAGATCCCGAGCCGCTCCATGGTCTGGCGGGCACGGATCTTGCCGAGACCAGGCATCGACTGAAGCAGGTCAAGGACGCGCATCTTCCCGATGACGTCGCTCTCCTGGCCACGGGAGAGAACGTCGACGATCGAGGCTCCGGAGTGCTTGAGGCGGTTCTTCACCTCGGCGCGCTCCCGACGTGACGCCGCGGCCTTCTCGAGGTTGGCCTGTCGCTGTTCGGGAGTCAGCTCCGGCAGGGCCACGGCGGGACCTCACAAGTCTTGTCGAATGGGCGTTATGGGGACAGGCGCAATCTAGTCACCGTTGATCCCCTGCTGCAACGCGGGTGGCCTTTCAGGCTTACAACGAAAGGTCCGTCTTGCACACATCTCGGGCCTGCTCGTTGATGCCGCCGACCGCATCGCGGACGCGCAGCGACGACAGCTTCGCGGCGACCTGCTTGACCTGGTTGAACTCCTGCACGGAGACGCCGTCCGGACGCTTGGACGGGTCGAAGCCCCGGGGGTCGATGCCCACGTCGCGCAACGTCTCGATGAGGTCGGACCAGGCGAAGACCACCGTGTCCCACTCGTCGCGCAGGGAGTCCGGAGCCTCGGCGCGCATGGTCTCGAACAGGGTCAGTGCCGTCGTCAGGTAGTCGGAGCCTTCCTGGGCGGCATCGTCGGCGAGCTTGGTGAAGGTGGCCTTCTGGTCTTTCAGAGCGGCGCAGTAGTCACTCTCCTGGCTCGAGCAGCCGACGAGCAGGGCTGTGACCAGGGCTGTGACCAGGGCTGGGCCGAGCACACCCGGGAGCACGCTCCGTAGCTGCCTCATCTGGCGACGACCGCGAACTCCGCCGCGGCCCGGCGCGCGGCCGCCCGCAGCGTCGTCACGTCCGGCCCCTGAGCCAGCAACCCACGAGAGGTCGCAGGCAGCACGTTGACCAACGCGTCGCCGAAGATCCGACGTACGTCGTCGGCCGTGCCGCCCTGGGCGCCGATGCCCGGCACCAGGAGCGGGCCGTTGATGGCCAGGCTCTCGTCGCTCCCACCGATGGTCGCGCCCACTACCGCGCCGAGCGAGCCCAGTGGGCTAGCGCCCGCGTTGCGCTCGGCCAGTGCGGCGAGCACCTCGCCAGCAACAGTCCGTCCGGAGGAGGTCCGCGCGTGCTGCACCTGGGGCCCCTCGGGGTTGGAGGTCAGGGCCAGGACGAAGACCCCGGCTTCGTTGACCAGGGCCGTCTCGAGGATCGGGTCGAGCGAGCCGACCCCGAGGAAGGGACTGGCGGTGATCGCGTCGACTGCCATGGACGCACCCTTGTCGAGGTAGGCGTCGGCGTAGGCCTGGGCCGTCGAGCCGATGTCGCCCCGCTTGACGTCGAGCACGACGAGAGTTCCAGCAGAGCGCAGGGCGCGGATGGCCTCCTCCAGGACTGCCACGCCGGCCGCTCCGAAACGCTCGAAGAACGCGGACTGCGGTTTGACCGCGGCGACCGAACCGACGAACGCCTGCACAGCAGTGTCGGTGAACCGGCGTAACCCGTCGAGGTCGTCTCCCAGACCCCACTCCAGCATCAGCGGGCCGTGCGGGTCGATGCCCGCACAGAGTGGTCCGTGCTCGTCCATGGCCGCGCGAAGGCGCGCTCCGAAGGTCACCTGAGTCCTCCTCGATGTGCGATGCCGACCACGTCGGCTGACTTGAGCCCTGCCCGGTCGAGCGCGGCGGCCAGCTCGGCCTGGATGCGGTGGGCCGCCGACGGGTCATGCAGCAGGGCGGCGCCGACCTGGACCGCCGACGCCCCGGCGGCCATCATCGCAAGCGCGTCGGCGCCGGAGCGGATGCCCCCAACCCCGACGACGGGAACCTCGGGCAGGGCCTCGTGGACTCGCCAGACGGCATCGAGGGCCAGCGGGGCGGTCGCGGGGCCGCTAAGACCCCCGCGGAAGGGGCTCAGGGTCGCCGGGTCGATGACCAGCCCGGGACGGGCATGGCCGACCACCAAGGCGTCGGCCCCGCTCTTGGCGAGCTCGCGAGCCCGGTCCAGCAGCTGGCCGTCCGCGGAGAGCTTCGCGATCACGGCGACACCGCGCGGCACGTCCCGTCGTACGACGGAGAGGGCCTTGCCGGCGGCGTACGGGTCCTCGTCGTGGAAGTTCACCTCGAGCGCGCTGACCCCCGGGGCGCCGCCTGCCCGTCGCGCCAGCTCACCGTACTCGGCCAAGGACCTTCCGGTGACCGAGACGACGGTGCGTACCCCCGACTGCGCGAGCTCGGGCAGCTCGGTGGCCAGGAAGGCATGCAGCCCGGAGTTGTCCAGCCCGATGTCGGTGAGCAGTCCACTGGGCGTCTCGGCGTACCGCCGGCCGTCCGGTCCGCTGCGCGGGTCGAGGGTGATGGTCCGTGTGACGTAGGCGCCCAACGACGCCAGGTCGGCGAAGCGACCGAGTTCCGGGCCGGCGCAGCCGGCCGCGTTCATCACCGGGGTGGTCAGGGTGAGGTCTCCCAGGACGACGGTCATGCGGATCGCTCCACGGTCTCCGGCACCCAGCACACCCGGTCGCCACGGAAGACCGGCCCGTCGGTGCAGACGCGGGCCTGGCGGACCGCGCCGTCCACGCCGGTGACCGCGAGCGTGCACGCGTGGCACAGGCCGGTACCGCAGGGCATCGGCACGGTCACCGCGGTCTGGCTCCAGGCTCCGTGATCCTCCGCCGCAGCAGCGACTCCGTGCAGCAGGTCCATCGGGCCGGCGGCGTACACGACATCGCTACGGGTACGCGTC
Source organism: uncultured Actinomycetota bacterium (assembly GCA_963769585.1). Taxonomy (GTDB): domain Bacteria; phylum Actinomycetota; class Actinomycetes; order Propionibacteriales; family Nocardioidaceae; genus SSC3. The sequence continues at coordinate 1,183,947 of CAVYMJ010000006.1, read as the reverse complement.
AGCAGCTCCGGCAGCGAGGCGAGCACTGAGCCCTTGACGCCGAGCGAGCCGTCCTCGGTGACGACGGTGACCGAGCGCGCGCTACGCCGGGCGTCCAGCGCACCGAAGAGCCGGGGCTCACTGGCGGCACCCAGCAGCATGTGCACCTCGCAGAACCGCTCCCGCAGGCGCTCCGCGAGCGCCAGCAGTGGCGCGGCAGCTACGTCGTAGCCCACCAGGAGGCAGGGCACGGGCGTCTTGGGCAGGGCGAACGGGCGGCCCACCGGCCCCACCACGTCGACGCGCGTCCCCGCGGCGGCGTCGGCGAGCCACTGCTCTCCCGGCTCGCACGGCTCGAAGACCACCTCGACGGTGCCTCCGTACGCCGACGGGCGCGCCCGGTGGATGGCAAAGGTACGGCGGGCCAGGCGGTCGGTCAGGGCTCCGCCGACGGCGACTGAGAGCAGGCTTCCGGGACGGAACCGCTCGGCGACGCCGGGAGCCACCAGGGTGAGGTGGTGGAACGCCCCGACCTTCCTGGTCGAGAGCATCTCGGCGACCACGTGGACGGGACCCGCGCTCACTGGCCTTGCCTCCTGGCGATCGCTGCGACCTGCCGTTGGATCCGGCGTGGCCACAGCGGGCCCTCGTACACGAACGCGGAGTACCCCTGGACCAGGGTCGCGCCCGCCTCGAGTCGCTCCCAGACATCCTGGGCAGTGGTGATGCCGCCGACGCCCAGGATGACCGGGCCGGGCCCGATCCGTTCCCGGACCATCCGGGTGACCTCAAGCGAGCGCTGGCGCAGCGGCGCACCGGACAGACCCCCCGGACCGGCCTCCCCGACCACCGAAGCAGGCGTGACCAGCCCGTCGCGCGCGGTGGTGGTGTTGGTGGCCACGATCCCGTCCAGCCCCAGCTCGACGGTGAGGTCGGACACGGCGAGCACGTCTTCGTCGGACAGGTCCGGGGCGATCTTCACCAGCAGCGGCACGTGCCGACTGGGCACGGTCAGGTCGGCCTGGGCCCGGACCGCCGCCAAGAGTGGCTTGAGCCGGTCGACCGACTGCAGGTCTCTGAGGCCGGGGGTGTTCGGTGAGCTGACATTGACCACGAGATAGTCGGCGTACGGCGCCAGCAGTCGGGTCGACTTCTCGTAGTCCCCGATCGCCTCGTCGTCTGGGACCAGCTTGGTCTTGCCGATGTTGACTCCGACGATGATGTCGCCACGAGTACGAGCCGCCAGCCTGCGCGCGACCGCCTCCGCACCATCGTTGTTGAACCCCATCCGGTTCACCACCGCCCGGTCCTGGGGCAGGCGGAAGAGCCGAGGCTTCGGGTTCCCCGGCTGCGGCTCGCCCGTCACGGTGCCGACCTCGATGAAGGAGAAGCCGAGTGCAGCCAGCGCGTCGATCGACTCTGCGTTCTTGTCAAAGCCCGCCGCGAGGCCAAGCGGACCCGGGAAGGTCAGGCCCAGCGCTTCGACTTTCGTGGTCCGGCGGGGCAGCAGGCTGGTGAGAGGACGTCCGGCCCGGATCGCCCTGGTGGCCCGCTCATGGGCCCGCTCCGGGTCGGTCCGGGTCAGAACCTTCTCGAAGAAGACGCGGTACGGACGAGCGGTCACCGGCGCGCCCAGTCCTGCAGCGATCGGACCCCGATGCTGCCCGCGCGCAACGCCTCGATGCCTTGGACCGCGGCAGCCAGTCCCTGGACGGTGGTGATGCACGGGATGTTCGCCAGGACCGCGGCGGTGCGGATCTCGTAGCCGTCGATCCGTGCCGAGCCACCGGTCGACGACCCGTGCGGGGTGTTCACCACGAGGTCGATCTTGCCGTCCAGAATCAGCTGGACGGTCGTGGGCTCCCCGTCGGGCCCGGTGCCCTCGAAGTGCTTGCGTACGACGGTGGCCTTGACGCCGTTGCGGCGCAGCACCTCGGCGGTGCCCTGGGTGGCCACGATCTCGAAGCCGTGCTCGGCGAGCACCTTGATCGGGAAGATCATCGTCCGCTTGTCGCGGTTGGCCATGCTCACGAAGACCTTGCCGGTGGTGGGGAGCGAGCCGTAGGCAGCGGTCTGCGACTTCGCGAACGCCGTACCGAAGTCCGCGTCGAAGCCCATCACCTCGCCGGTCGACTTCATCTCCGGGCCGAGCAGGGTGTCGACGTTGGTGCCGTCGCTGGTCTTGAACCGGTTGAACGGCATCACCGCTTCCTTGACGGCGATCGGTGCGTCCGCCGGCAGGTCACCGCCGTCGACCTCGGGGAGTAGGCCGTCCGCCCTCAGCGCGGCGATCGACTCCCCCAGCATCACCCGCGCCGCCGCCTTGGCCAGCGGAGTAGCCGTCGCCTTGGAGACGAACGGTACGGTCCTGCTGGCCCTGGGGTTGGCCTCGAGCACGTAGAGGACATCCGAGCCCAGCGCGTACTGGATGTTCAGCAGGCCGACGACCCCGATGCCCCGAGCGATCGCCTCGGTGGCCTCACGGATGCGCAGGATCTCCGCAGCCCCCAGAGTGATCGGTGGCAGCGCGCAGGACGAGTCGCCGGAGTGGATGCCGGCCTCCTCGATGTGCTCCATCACGCCGCCAAGGAAGAGCTCCTCGCCGTCGAAGATGGCATCGACGTCGATCTCCACCGCGTCGTCGATGAACCTGTCCACCAGCACCGGCCGGTCGGGGCTGATCTCGGTGGCCGCGACGATGTAGTCCGCGAGGGCCTCGTCGCCGTAGACGATCTGCATGCCGCGGCCCCCCAGCACGTAGGAGGGGCGGACCAGTACGGGGTAGCCGATCTCGGCGGCGATCTCGCGGGCCTCGGCGTACGAGGTGGCCATGCCGTGCTTGGGCGCGATGAGCCCGGCCTCCTTGAGCACTCGACCGAAGGCGCCACGCTCCTCGGCGAGGTTGATCGCCTCAGGCGTCGTACCGACGATCGGGACGCCGGCGTCCTCCAGCCCCTGGGCCAGGCCGAGCGGAGTCTGGCCGCCGAGCTGGCAGATGACCCCCGCGACCGGTCCGGCTGCGAGCTCTGCGTGATAGATCTCCAGGACGTCCTCGAGCGTCAGTGGCTCGAAGTAGAGCCGGTCACTGGTGTCGTAGTCGGTCGAGACGGTCTCGGGGTTGCAGTTGACCATGATCGTCTCGTAGCCGACCTCGGACAGCGCCAGGCTGGCGTGCACGCAGGAGTAGTCGAACTCGATGCCCTGCCCGATCCGGTTGGGCCCCGAGCCCAGGATGATCACCGCAGGCTTCTCGCGCGGCTGGACCTCGGTCTCCTCGTCATAGGAGGAGTAGTGGTACGGCGTGCGCGCAGCGAACTCCGCGGCACAGGTGTCGACCGTCTTGAAGACCGGTCGCACGCCCAGGGCGTGGCGAAGGGCGCGGACGACGTCCTCGCGCATGCCACGGATGCCGGCGATCTGCGCGTCGGAGAAGCCGTGCCGCTTGGCGAGCCGCAACGTGGCGGGGTCGAGCTCGGTGGCCTCGGTGATCCGGGTGGCGACCTCGTCGATCAGGAAGAGCTGGTCGAGGAACCACGGGTCGATCTTGGTCGCGTCGAAGAGCTGCTCGAGCGTCGCACCGGCGCGGATCCCGTCCATCACCTCGCGGAGCCGGCCGTCGTGCGGCACCGTGATACTGGCCAGGATCTCGTCGAGCTCTCCTGGCTCACCTACCCAGGTGAACGGCGCCGAAGCGCTCTCCAGCGAGCGCAGCGCCTTCTGCAGCGACTCGGTGAAGTTGCGCCCGATCGCCATTGCCTCGCCCACGGACTTCATGTGCGTGGTCAAGGTCGGGTCGGCGGTGGGGAACTTCTCGAAGGCGAACCGCGGCACCTTCACCACGACGTAGTCCAGGCTCGGCTCGAACGAGGCCGGCGTCTCCTGGGTGATGTCATTGGGGATCTCGTCGAGGGTGTAGCCGATGGCCACCTTCGCCGCGATCTTCGCGATCGGGAAGCCGGTCGCCTTGCTCGCCAGCGCGCTCGAGCGGGAGACCCTCGGGTTCATCTCGATCACCACGACCCGGCCGTCCTCGGGGTTGACCGCGTACTGGATGTTGCAGCCGCCGGTGTCCACGCCGACCGAGCGGATGATCCCGATCGCCAGGTCGCGCAGGTGCTGGTACTCACGGTCGGTCAGCGTCATCGCCGGGGCGACTGTGATCGAGTCCCCGGTGTGCACGCCCATGGGGTCGAGGTTCTCGATCGAGCAGACGATCACCACGTTGTCGGCCTTGTCGCGCATCACCTCCAGCTCGTACTCCTTCCAGCCGATGATCGACTCCTCCAGGAGCACCTCGGTGGTCGGGCTGGCAGCCAGACCGGAGCCCGCGATCCGGCGCAGGTCGGCGTCGTCGTAGGCGATGCCGGAACCGGTGCCCCCCATGGTGAACGAGGGCCGGACGACGACCGGGAAGCCGCCGAGCTCCTCGACGCCCGCGAGGCACTCGGCCAGCGAGTGGCAGATGACACTGCGGGCGGTCTCGCCACCGAGCTCCTCGACGATCGTCTTGAACGACTGCCGGTTCTCGCCACGGTGGATCGCCTCGATGCTGGCGCCGATCAGCTCCACGCCGTACTTCTCCAGCACGCCGGCCTCGGCCAGCGAGATGGCCGTATTGAGGGCAGTCTGGCCGCCGAGCGTCGCCAGCAGCGCGTCAGGCCGCTCCTTCTCGATGACCTTCTCCACGAACTCGGCTGTGATCGGCTCGATGTAGGTGGCGTCGGCGAACTCGGGGTCGGTCATGATCGTGGCGGGGTTGGAGTTCACCAGGATCACGCGCAGGCCCTCGTCCTTGAGCACCCGGCACGCCTGGGTGCCGGAGTAGTCGAACTCGCAGGCTTGTCCGATCACGATCGGCCCGGACCCGATGACCAGGACCGAGGTGATGTCTTCGCGCTTCGGCATCAGGCCTTGCCCTCCATGAGGTCGGTGAACCGGTCGAACAGGTAGGCGGCGTCGTGCGGCCCTGCCGCCGCCTCGGGGTGGTACTGCACCGAGAACGCCTTGAGCCTGCCCTGGGCGTCGCGCAGCTCGAGTCCTTCGACGACGTCGTCGTTGAGGCAGACGTGCGAGACAGTCGCGGCGCCGTACGGCGTCGAGGTGGCGCCGTCGACCGGGGCGTCCACGGCGAACCCGTGGTTGTGGGCGGTCACCTCGACCTTGCCCGTCGTACGGTCCATCACCGGCTGGTTGATCCCCCGGTGCCCGTACTTGAGCTTGTAGGTGCCGAAGCCGAGTGCGCGCCCGAAGAGCTGGTTGCCGAAGCAGATCCCGAAGTACGGCAGCCCCTGGGTGAGGACCTGCTGCAGCAGGTCGACGTTGCCGGCCGCAGTGCTCGGGTCACCGGGACCGTTGCTGTAGAAGACTCCGTCGGGGTGGACCGCCAGGACGTCCTCGAGCGTCGAAGAGCTGGGGAGCACGTGCACCTCGATGCCGCGCTCGGCCATCATCCGCGGGGTGTTGGCCTTGATGCCCAGGTCGAGGGCGGCGACCGTGAACCGCTTCTCACCCCACTCCCCGGGCTTGGCCGGGACCACGTAGGACTGCGCCGTGGTGACCTCGCCGGCCAGGGAGGCGCCGGTCATCACCGCGCTGGCGAGCACCCGCTCGAGCAGCGCCTCGGGGTCGGACTCGGTGGTGCTGATTCCGACCCGCATCGCGCCGCGCTCGCGCAGGTGGCGGGTCAGCGCCCGGGTGTCGACTCCGCTGATGCCGACCACCCCCTGCTCCTTGAGCGCCACGTCCAGCGAGCGCTGTGATCGCCAGTTGGACGGGATGCGCGCGGGGTCCCGTACGACGTACCCGGCGACCCAGATCCGCCGAGACTCGGGATCCTGGTCGTTCATCCCAGTGTTGCCGACATGCGGAGCCGTCATCACCACGACCTGACGGTGGTACGACGGGTCGGTCAGAGTCTCCTGGTACCCGGACATGCCGGTCGAGAAGACGGCCTCTCCGAAGGTCTCGCCCTCGGCTCCGAACGACTCGCCCCGGAAGGTCCGGCCGTCCTCCAGGACCAAGATGGCGCTCATGCGACGTCCTTTCGTGCGAGCTTGCTGATCGAGCGCACCCACTGGTTGTGTGCGTCGGTGCTGGCTTGGGTCAACCTGAAGCCGGTGTCGAGGGTGTAGTCCCCGTGAACCCAGGTGACCACGAGCAGGCCGTGCGGGGGCACGACCTTGCCGGCGATGCCCTGGTCATGCCTGGCGCCGCGCAGCGCCGCGGCCGTGATCCGGAACGAGCCCGCGACCCGCACCACGTCGATGCCGTCGGACGACAGTCGGATCCGGCAGGTGCTCCGGGAGCCGAGCCCGCGGGCCACGACCCGGTCGAGCCAGTCGCCGGCCACCGTCGTACCGAAGTAGCGGGCCGCCGCGTCCAGCTTCGCCTCGGGAAGGTCCCTGACGGCCGGGATCTCGATCAGCGCAGGGAGCTCGTGACGGTTGCCGCGTCGCCTCCACCCGCGCCACATCGCCAGGTAGGCCAGGAGGACCACCCCGACCAGGACCGCGGTGGGTTTCCACCATCCGTCGGGACCGAAGGCCAGCGGGATGACCAGGCTCATGCCAGCTTCCCGTCCAGCACGGTCGCCTTGCCACGCAGGAAGGTTGCCACCACCCGGCCCGGCAGCTCGCGGCCGGCGTACGGCGTGTTGCGGGACAGCGAGGCGGTCTCGCTCGAGTCGACCACCCGCCTCGCCTCAGGGTCGTACAGGACCAGGTTGGCCGGCTCCCCTACCGAGACCGGACGGCCGTGGCCGGCGAGCCGGCCGATCTCGGCCGGCTTGGCCGACATCCGCTGCGCTACCCCGGCCCAGTCGAGCAGGCCCGTGTCGACCATCGTCTGCTGGACGACGGAGAGGGCTGTCTCCAGGCCCAGCATCCCGAAGGCCGCCGCGGACCACTCGCAGTCCTTGTCCTCGTGCGGGTGCGGGGCGTGGTCGGTGGCCACGATGTCGATGGTGCCGTCGGCCAGCCCGGCCCGGACCGCCTCGACGTCGGCAGCGCTGCGCAGCGGCGGGTTGACCTTGAAGATCGGGTCGTAGGTCGCTGCGAGCTCGTCGGTCAGCAGTAGATGGTGCGGGGTGACCTCTGCGGTGACGTTCCAACCGTTTCCCTTGGCCCAGCGGATCAGGTCGACCGATCCCGCGGTGGAAACGTGGCAGACGTGCAGGCGGGAGCCGACGTGGGCGGCGAGCAGGCAGTCCCGGGCGATGATGGCCTCTTCGGCAACGGCCGGCCAGCCGGTCAGGCCCAACCGCCCGGAGAGCTCACCCTCGTTCATCTGGGCGCCCTCGGTCAGGCGTGGCTCCTGGGCATGCTGGGCGATCACGCCGTCGAACGCCTTGACGTACTCCAGCGCCCTTCGCATCAGCACCGCGTCGCTGACGCACTTCCCGTCGTCGGAGAAGACCCGGACCCGGGCTGCCGAGTCGGCCATGGCGCCGAGCTCGGCGAGTCGCTCGCCTCCGAGTCCGATCGTGACCGCCCCGACCGGGAAGACGTCGCAGTGACCGGCCTCTCGACCCAGTCGCCACACCTGCTCGACGACCCCCGCTGTGTCGGCGACGGGGTCGGTGTTGGCCATCGCGTGCACGGCGGTGAAGCCGCCGAGTGCCGCGGCCTGGGTGCCGGTCTCGACTGTCTCTGCATCCTCGCGACCCGGCTCGCGCAGGTGCGTGTGCAGGTCGACCAGGCCGGGCAGGGCGATGAGGCCGTCGGCGTCGACCACCTCGGCGTCCCTGGGGGCGGCGCTGGCGAAGGCACCGTCGACGATGCCCAGGTCGAGAGGTTCGCCGCCCAGAACCCGGACGCCTCTGATCAGGTAGTTCACTCGTTGTTCTCGCTTCCGCCGAGAAGGAGGTACAGGACGGCCATGCGTACGGCGACTCCGTTGGTGACCTGCTCGACGATCACCGAACGGTCGGAGTCGGCCACGTCTGCGGTGATCTCCATGCCCCGGACCATCGGGCCGGGGTGCATCACGATCGTGTGGTCCTGCAGCGTGGCCATCCGGCGCGAGTCGAGGCCGTAGCGGCGCGAGTACTCCCGCACCGTGGGGAAGAACGCCGCGTTCATCCGCTCACGCTGCACCCGAAGCATCATCACCACGTCGGCCTTGGGCAGGACCGAGTCCACGTCGTAGGAGGTCTCCACGTCCCAGCCCTCGATGCCGACCGGCAGCAAGGTCGGGGGCGCGACCAGGGTCACCTCGGCGCCGAGCGTCTTGAGCAGCAGCGCGTTGGAGCGAGCCACCCGGCTGTGCAGGACGTCGCCCACGATCGCGACGCGGCGGCCGTCCAGCGCACCGAGGTGGCGCCACATGGTGAAGGCGTCGAGCAGGGCCTGCGTCGGGTGCTCGTGGGTGCCGTCGCCGGCATTGATCACGCTGCCGCGGGTCCAGCCGGTGGTGGCCAGCCGGTGCGGCGCACCGCTGGAACCGTGCCGGATCACGATCGCGTCCGCTCCCATCGCCTCCAGGGTCAGCGCGGTGTCCTTCAGGGACTCGCCCTTGGACAGCGAGGAGCCTTTGGCTGCGAAGTTGATGACATCGGCCGAGAGCCGCTTGGCGGCAGCCTCGAACGAGGTACGCGTGCGCGTCGAGTCCTCGAAGAAGAGATTCACCACCGTGCGACCCCGCAGCGCGGGCAGCTTCTTGATCGGACGGTCGGCGAGCGACCGGAGCTCCTCGGCGGTCTCCAGGACCAGCTCGGCGTCTGCGCGAGTCAGGTCGGCCGCGCTCAGCAGGTGCTTCTTCACTTGGCAGCTCCTGCGGCGGTCCCCGTAGTGGTCCCCGTGATGGTCCCCGTGATGGTCACCGAGTCGGCCTCGTCGGTCTCCGACAGGCGGACCTGGACCGACTCGGACAGCGACGTCGGGAGGTTCTTGCCGACGAAGTCGGCGCGGATGGGAAGGTCGCGGTGCCCGCGGTCCACCAGGACGGCGAGCCTGACCGCCTCGGGTCGCCCGACGTCGTTCATCGCGTCCAGGGCCGCACGGATGGTGCGACCGGAGAAGAGCACGTCGTCGACCAGGACGACGACCTTGCCGTCGATTCCGTCGTCGGGGATCTCGGTCGGCAGCAGCGCCCGCGCCGGGCGCAGGCGCAGGTCGTCGCGGTACATCGTCACGTCGAGTGAGCCGACCGGGACCTCGACACCTTCGACGGCCGCGATCTTGGCGGCGATCCGGGCGGCCAGGGGTACGCCGCGGGAGGGAATGCCGAGCAGTACCAGGTTGTGGGAACCCTTGTTGCGCTCGAGGATCTCGTGGGCGATACGCGACAGTGCGCGGGAGATGTCACGCGCGTCGAGGACCTCACGTCCTCGGGCAGCCAGGGCGGCTGCTGCTTCCTGGGTAGGCATCAGCGTGCCAGACCTCCTTCTCCGCCTCACCGGACGGTTCGTTAAAGGAAAGCCGATCAGCCCAGACTCTACCCGAAGCCGGGTCGGGCCTACCTGCGACCCCGACCCGGCTTCATGAAATGTGTGAACACCACCACGCTTCGTCGACCGGACTCGGTCAGTCCACGAGCGCGGAGAACGGGGCCGCGGCTCCGTAGATCTTGTAGAGGGCGAAGGGACCGGCGTGGAAGGTGCTGCACCGGCTCTCGAGCAGGCTCATCGCCCGGGTGTCGGACATGCCGGCGCCGTTCCCGAAGACGTTGATCGCGTCGCCGTTGATGGGCTGGGTACCGTACAGACGGATCCGCTGCACCATGCCGAGCCGCTCGGACTCGTCGGCCTTGCGCCACCAGCTGCAGGTGTAGGTACCGAGCGGCCGAGTGCTCGTCGTCGACGCCGACTGGCCTGCGGCAGGATCCTCTCGGTCGACTGGTAAAGCCACGGGAGCCCACCTACGACGGGCGGCAGGAGCCCGTCGTAGGCATCACACAACCGCGACGAGAGCCCGGCGGCACACACCGAAGCGAACATCTCGGCATTGGCCCTCTGGGCAGCCTGGCTGGCGTTCAGGGCGTTGCCCGGAAGCGGACCGCTGCCCGGCTTGGCCGGCGTAGCCGACCAGGTACACGTGATGGGGTTACCTGCCGGATAGCCCGAGACCGTGAAGCCGGCCAGGCAAGCCACGAGCTCGCTCTCGTTGAGCACGTCGCCGTAGCCGACGCTGCTGCTCGGGTCGGTGCCGTTCGAGCAGTCAGGCAGAACCAACGGAGAGGTCGAGATCTTCGCCCCCGGGGCCGCCTTGTTGGCGTACCAGCAGTTGCCCGTGTTGCCCGGGAAGTTGTCCCACCAGAAGTCGGTGCCGTTGGGCTTGACCTGACCTGCGGGACTGATGCCCATGGTGTTGCCGTAGAACTTGTTGTCGAACGAGGTGCTGACCTTTGTCTGGTCGCAGCCGGGGACCGGCGTTGTGGAATCCGGACCGCAGACGGTGGCATCCGGCACGGCGAACAACATCGTTCCGCGGCGCCAGTTGTCGTAGAAGTGGTTGTTGCGCACGATGTTCGCATTGCCGCCCGCGAGCCAGAGGCCGGTCCCGACCGGGGCGGCGATGAACGGCGCCACGTCGGAGCCCTCGACGAACGGATTGAAGTTGTTGGAGTAGAAGTTGTTCTTCTGGATCACGTTGCCGTCTTGCGGGAAACCTGGGTGACCCGGAGCTGTGAAGACGTCGGTAGTGAGGCCGAGCGCGTTGTCATAGAAGTTGTTGCGGGTGATCAGCGTGCCGTGGCTGTTCGTGCCGGAGAAACCGCCAGCGTTGTGGTGGCTGTCGCAGAGCCGGACTACCTGGCTGTAGCGGTACTTGGGGTAGAACGGCTTGTACCGGTTGACCGTCGAGGCGGCGCCCGAGCCCGGGTAGATCCCCGAGTCGCCGTGGCCGGCGGTGTCGCAGTTCTGGATCAGCCCGTGGTCCTCACCGAACGTGAGCACGCCGTACCCGCCGGCGTAGTAGGTCTTGAACCGGTCGAGGCGGTAGCCATCGGTCTCGAGCACGTAGATGTCGTGCTCGCGGGCATGGCGCACCGTCAGGTTGCGCAGTACGAAGCCGTCGGCCCGGTCGACGAAGATGCCGACGTCCTTCCTGTGCCCGATCGCGGACGGACCGCCGTTACCAGCGGTGGCATCGCCGGCCTCGACGATGACGTCGTCGGCACTGACCCCGGAGCCTTCGAGTTGGAGGTTGCAGCGGATGCACTTGCCCACGTTGGGGATGCCGTGGCGGTTGGTGTGCGGCGGCTGCGGCGGGGGGGCCGTGTCCGGCCCGCGACCGATCACGGCGACCAGGTTGGCGTCGTTCGGGCAGTGAAGCTGGTAGTCGTGGGAGAGTGCGCCGGGGTCGCCACTGTCAGACTTTGTCCTGTAGCGCGCACAGGCCGGGTCGTACGTCGGCTTGCGGCGTGAGTGGCGCTCCAGGTACAGCCCGGGCATCACCACCACGCGGTCGTTGTTATGCGCCTTCTCGACGGCCCGCTGGATCCGGTGGTAGCGACACTGCTTGGACAGCTGCCTGTTGATCTTGAGCAGTGATCGCGCCCGCTTCTTGCTCAGGCTCCGGTGGTCGGTCGGCCGGATGTCGTAGCCACTGCTCCGCGCAGCCCTGATTGCCTTCTTGACCCGCTGGAGCGAGTCGGCTTTGCACACGACCAGAGTCTTCCCCGGCTTGCGCTTGTTCAGCGCGGAGGCGAGCGAGCGTGCCTTCGGCACCTTGCCACCCGCGCACGGCGAGACGCTGCAGTCGGCCTTCGGGTTTGGCCAATAGGACGGCCGCTCCACGTGAGCCTGCGCAGACGCGGGGATCATGACCAGCCCGGCAATGGCGACCAGGGTCGCGAGCGTGGTCAGGACAATTCGACGCATGGAGTGACCGTCTCTCTCGAAGTAACGGCCGCTTGGAGAGGCGGGTAGCGGCTCAACGCCGCGCGCTCGGTGAAGTTACGCGGAGTAGCCGGTCTGGAAGGTGGACAGCAGTGCGTCCACGGCGTCAATCGCCGAGCGACCGGGACCAGGCCACGCACTACCCCCGGTCAGCAGCTGCCTTCCGCCGGCGCCCTCGGCGTGAAAGGCTGGGACCCCCTTCTGACAACGGTGGTTATCAATGACGACGAGGAAGTCGGCCCCTGGCCGTCCCGAGCTGCTAGTGCCCGGCGTACCCGAGACCGTGCTGAGCGAGGCGCTGCTGGCCCGGTTGCCTGAGAACCTTGCCCCGGCACCCTGGACGACCCGCTGCGTTGCCATGGTCTGGCTCTGCCGCGGTGGCCGCGACGCGACCGAGGCGCTGCCCCCGGCGCTGCGCGGGGAGTCGCGCGGCCATGCCGTCATCGGCGGGATGGTGCGCTACCTGGACACCCCGGTCGGCACCTACGACGAGGTCTTCGGCATCGTTGTGGGCGCCCAGGGACGGCACCCGTGGGGGAACATCGCGTTCATCGCCGTCGACTCCGAGACCAGCGTGGTGGGCGGTCGCGCCAACTGGGCGATGCCCAAGACCCTGGCGTCCTTCGAGGGTGGCCTCACCGGCATGACCGCGACGGGTCTGGACACCAACTGGCGGATCAGCGCGACTCCGCGGCGGCTCGGCCCCGCGATCAAGTACACCTCGCGGGCCTCGGTCCGGCAGGAGTTCCCGGATGGGCGGATCAGGCCGAGCGAGCTCCTCGGCAAGTTCAAGATGCGGCCGACCCTGATCGACGTCGAGGTCGAGTCGGACTCGACGCTGCCACGATGGCTGAAGCCGGGCCGGCACCTGGGTTCGGTCTCGCCCGAGATGACCTTCACCGCCGGAGCGCCCGCCGAGTAGGAAGCGCTGCGGGGTTCGTCACTCCAGGTGGCGCAAGGCGTCCTCGACGCCCCGGTGGAACGTCGGGTAGGCGTAGATCATCGACCTCAGCGTGCTCACGGGCACCTTGGCGTGCACGGCCGTGGAGAGCATGGACAGCACCTCTCCACCGGCCGGACCGACGCTGGTCCCCCCCACGAGGACCTCCCCGTCGGAGACCAGCTTGATGAGCCCGTCGTTGCCTGACTTGTGCAGCCACCCTCGGGCCGACGACGGCACCCGCGCGATCGCAGTCCTGACCTCGCCACCCTGATCCCGGACACGCTCGGTGGCCTGCTGCTCGGTCAGGCCGACCGAACCCACCTCTGGGTCGGTGAAGGTCACCCGCGGTACGGCGCGGTAGTCCGCCTCCGGCCCGTCCTCCCCCAGGAGGTGACGTACGACGAGCGCGGACTGGTACATGGACACGTGGGTGAAGGCGCCCTTGCCGGTGATGTCCCCGATCGCCCAGAGTCCGTCCTGGACTCGCATCCGGCCATCGGTCTCCAGGTGCTTGGCCTCGGGGTCGAGCCCGACCGTCTCCAGTCCGAGGTCGGAGAGGTTGTTCCGACGTCCCGCGGCGACGAGAAGCTTGTCGGCGACCAGGGGCTCGCCCGCGTCGATGCTGAAGCCCCCGTCGTCGTAGGAGACGCGGCCGACGGTGGCGTCGGTCATCACCCGCAGACCCTCGGCGACCAGCACCTCGGCGACCAGAGCGCTGGCCTCCGGCTCCTCCTGGGCCAGCAGCCGGTCGGCGGCTTCCAGCACGGTCACCCGCACCCCGAACCGTGCCATGGCCTGAGCGAGCTCGAGCCCGATCGCTCCCCCACCGATGACGGCCAGGGAGCCGGGCAGGGTCTCGACCTGGATGGCGTCGCGGTTGGTCCAGTACGGCGTCTGGGCAAGGCCGTCGATCGGCGGAACGGCTGGCTCGGTGCCGGTGTTGAGCACCACGCCCCGGGTCGCGATGAAGGTCTGGTCCCCCACCGCCACCTTCCGGTCGCCGGCCAGCCGGCCGTGACCGCGCACGAACCGGACGCCCGCGTTCTCCAGCCGCTCGACGGCGACGCGGTCGTCCCAGTCGTCGGTCGCCTCGTCCTTGATCCGCTGCGCGACCGGTGCCCAGCTCGGCGTGACGGCGGCCTCTCCGGCAAGGCCGGAGACCCGGCGGGCCTCAGCGAGCACGTTCGCAGCCCTGACCATCATCTTGCTCGGGATGCAGCCGTAGTACGGGCACTCGCCCCCCACCAGGCGCTGGTCGATCGCGACGACCTTCAGCCCCGCCTTGGCGAGCTTGATCGCCGTAGCCTCCCCGCCGGGTCCGAGCCCGATCACGACGACGTCCACCTGAGTCATGGACCCCACCCTGCCAGGGGATCAAAGCCGCTACTGGGACACAGCTCTGGGTGCGCTCAGACGGAGAGCGCTGGCTTGTCGCGCAGGATGTTGCCGAGCACGCCGTTGACGAACGCGGGAGACTCGTCGGTGGAGAGGTCTCGCACCAGGCTCATCGCCTCCGAGACGGCCACAGCGTCCGGTACGCCGTCGACATAGAGGATCTCGTAGACCCCGATCCGGAGGACGTTGCGGTCCACCGCCGGCATCCGGTCGATCGTCCACCCCTGCGAGTAGGTGGACAGCAGGTCGTCGATGCGGCCCTGGTGCTCCTCGATCCCGCGGATCAGAGCCACCGTGTAGTCGTTGACCGGAGGGTCGCCGGCAAGCACTCGGTCGTTCAGGGTCTCGCCCAGAGGCAGTCCACGCAGCTCACACTCGAACAGGACGTCCAGCGCGCGCTTGCGTGCCTTGGACCGGGCAGCCATCAGCCTCTGCCGGTCACTGGGAGACGCGACCGAGGTACGACGAGTCGCGAGTGTCGACCTTGACCTTCTCGCCGTTGGTGATGAAGAGCGGAACCTGGATCTCGTGACCGGTCTCCAACCGCGCGGGCTTGGTACCGCCGCTGGACCGGTCGCCCTGCAACCCTGGCTCGGTGTACTCGACGACGAGCTCGACCGAGGCCGGGAGCTCGACGTACAGCACACGTCCATCGTTGGTGGCGACGATGGCCTCCTGGTTCTCCAGGAGGAAGTTGGTAGCGCTGCCGACGACCTCGGGGCTGACTTCGAGCTGGTCGAAGGTGCCGGTGTCCATGAAGACGAAGTTGGAGCCGTCGTTGTACAGGTACTGCATCGTGCGCTTGTCGACATTGGCGGTCTCGACCTTGGTCCCGGCGTTGAAGGTCTTGTCGACGGTCTTGCCCGACTCGACGTTCTTCAGCTTGGTGCGCACGAACGCCGGGCCCTTGCCAGGCTTGACGTGCTGGAACTCGGTGACGGACCACAGCTGGCCGTCGATGTTGAGCACCATGCCGTTCTTCAGGTCGTTCGTCGTAGCCATGCGCGCGAGAGTTCCTCTTCTGATGTCAAGGTTGGGCCGCCCTGCCCGGGCAGCGGCCCAGTCTAACCGGGAGGGCCGCCGCGGCCGAAATCGCGCGCCGGCCCGGGCGCCGGGCTTGGTGCCGCGCGTCGCGAGCAGACCTCTAGGCTGGCCGGGTGAGTTCCTGGTTCGCTTCGCCCAAGGCCGCTGCCACCGCCCTCGAGGGCGCGGGGTACCTCGCCGACGAGGCCACAGCGACCACCGCCTACCTCGCCGGCGCCTTGGAGAAGCCGCTGCTGATCGAGGGTCCAGCAGGAGTGGGCAAGACCGAGCTGGCCAAGGCGGTCGCCCGCGCCTGCCACGCCGACCTGGTCCGCCTGCAGTGTTACGAGGGGCTCGACGAGGCCCGGGCACTGTACGAATGGAACTACAAGAAGCAGCTGCTCCGGATCCAGGCGAGCGGCAACGACCAGTCATGGGAAGAGACCCACGACGACATCTTCACCGACGAGTTCCTGCTCACCAGGCCGTTGCTGACCGCCATCCGGCGCGAGGAGCCCACGGTGCTCCTGGTCGACGAGGTCGACAAGGCGGATGTCGAGGTGGAGGGCCTGCTCCTGGAGGTCCTCTCCGACTTCCAGGTGACCATCCCCGAGCTCGGCACGGTCTCCGCCGTACGCCGCCCGTACGTCGTCCTCACCTCCAACGCGACCCGCGAGCTGTCCGAGGCGGTGAAGCGCCGCTGCCTCTTCCTGCACCTGGAGTACCCCTCGGCCGAGCGCGAGCGCGAGATCGTCAGGTCGCAGGTGCCCGGGATCGACGAGGTCCTGGTCGGCCAGCTCGTCGAGGCCATCGGAAGGCTCCGCGAGCTCGAGCTGAAGAAGGCGCCCTCCATCGCAGAGTCCGTGGACTGGGCCCGCACGCTGATCGCTCTGGAGGTCAAGGACCTCGACGAGGCCGCAGTCGCACGCACCCTGGGAGTCGTCCTGAAGCACGCGTCTGACCAGGACCGCGCCCGGCAGGCGTTCAGGTCGCACCGACCGCGCTCGTCACGATGAGCCTGCTCGACCGGCACATCGAGTTCGTCGAGGCGCTGCGCAGCGCCGGAATGCCGGTGTCCCTGGCCGAAGACCTCGACGCCGTCTCGGCTGTCACCCACCTCGACCTCTTGGACCGTGACGCCCTTCGCGCCGGGTATGCCGCCACCCTGGTCAAGAGGTCCTCGCACCGGCCCGCCTTCGACGCGATCTTCGACCTGTTCTACCCACCGCTCATCGGCGCCGGCAGCGCGTCGGCCCTCGACCAGGAGCCGCTGGAGGAGCGGGACACCGCCCAGGCGCTCCGTAGCTTCCGGGAGGCACTGCTCGACGCCCTCACCGAGGACGACCAGGAGGCGCTCCGGTCGCTGGCGCGCGAGGGCGTGGGTCGCTTCGGAGCCATGCGTGGCCGGGGTCAGGGCATGTCGTCCTGGTCGGCGTACAACACCCTGCAGCGCACCTCCCCCGACACCTTGATCCTGCGCATCACGCAGGCGCTCCTCGGGCCGATGGACAACGACACCGCGATGCGGGCGGCAACCGGCCGCGTCGACGGGTTCACCAGGCTGGTGGAGTCCGAGGCCCGCCGTCGCATCGCCGAGGAGAAGACCCCGTCCTACGTGGCGTCCGCGACCCTGCGCCCGACGATCGACCAGGTCGCCTTCCTGGGAGCACGCAAGGCCGACCTGGAGCAGATGCGGCGCGAGATCTACCCGCTGGCGCGCCGGCTGGCCACCCGGCTGGCCAAGGAACAGCACAGGCGTCGACGCGGCCCTCTGGACTTCCGCCGCACGGTCCGGGCCTCGATCTCCACCGGCGGAGTCCCGCTCACCACGCACCATCGACCGAAACGACCGCATCGCACCGAGCTGGTCGTACTCTGCGACGTGAGCGGCTCGGTCGCCAACTTCGCCCAGTTCACCCTGATGCTGGTCTTCGCGCTGCGCGACCAGTTCACCCGGGTCCGGGCCTTCACGTTCGTCGACGACGTCCACGAGGTGACCCATCACTTCCAGCCGGGCGCCGACATCGTGACGACCCTGCAGGAGCTCGCCGCGAGCGTGCAGCATGCCTCGCTGTGGGGCCGGACCAACTACGGCCGCGCCTTCACGCGCTTCCTGGACCAGCACCCGGATGCCCTGGGGCCCAAGACCTCGTTACTGGTGCTCGGCGACGCCCGATCCAACTACTCCGACCTCTCCATCCCGGTGGTCAAGGAGATCGCCGCCAGGACGCGGCGAGCCTGGTGGCTCAACCCGGAGCACGCCCGCCAGTGGGACACCGGAGACTCGGCAGCCGGCCCTTACGGTGACGTCATCGCGATGGTGGAGTGCCGCAACCTCACCCAGCTCGGAGAGTTCGTCCGCCGGATCGTCTAAGCCTCGCCACGCACCCGGTAGCGTGCGGCGGGTGGCCAAGATCTGCGTGTACGGCGCCGGCAGCATCGGCTGCTACGTCGGCGGACGCCTCGCCGCCACCGGAGCCGCGGTGGTCCTGGTCGGGCGGGAGCGGATCGCCCAGGAGGTCGCTGCCCACGGCCTGCACCTGACGGATCTGGACGGCACCGACCTGCGCGTGGCCCCGGCCGACTTCCAGACCGCACCCTCGGCGGCAGCGGAGGCGGACCTGATCCTGGTCACGGTGAAGTCGGCCGACACCGACGAGGTCGGCCGCCTGCTCGCGCCCGTGCTGAGTCCCGACGCCCTGGTGGTCAGCCTGCAGAACGGCCTGTCCAACGCCGAGGTGCTGCGCCGCAGCCTTCCGCAGACCGTCCTGGCCGGAATGGTGCCCTTCAACGTGGTCAACCGCGGGGAAGGCTGGTTCCACCAGGGCTCCGAGGGTGCGCTGGAGGTCGCGTCGTACGCCGGGCTGGCGCCGTACCAGCCGGCCTTCGCCGCCGCCGGGCTGCCCTTGACCCAGCACGACGACATGGCTTCGGTGCTCTGGGCCAAGCTGCTGCTCAACCTCAACAACCCGGTCAACGCGCTGTCCGGTCTCCCGCTGAGGCAGCAGCTCTCGCAGCGCGACTACCGCCGCTGCCTGGCCCTGGCACAGCGCGAGGCTCTTCGGGTCGGGGCGGCTGCCGGATACACCCCAGCCCGACTGACGCCGCTGCCGCCGAGCCTGGTGCCTCGGCTGCTGGGCGTGCCGGACCTGGTCTTCCGTGCGGTTTCCCAACAGATGCTCGCCATCGACCCGGTGGCCCGCTCGTCGATGTGGGAGGACCTCGAGTCCGGCCGGCCTACAGAGATCAACTGGATCAACGGCGAGGTCGTGCGGCTCGGCGCAGAGCTCGGTATCGCGACCCCGGTCAACAGCCGCCTGGTGGACCTGGTGCGCGAGGCCGAGCAAGGTGGTCGCCGCTCGTGGTCGGGCCGCGACCTGCTCAGTGCCCTGCGAGGACCTCCAGGGCCTGCCGGTAGCCGTCCACGCCCTGGCCGCTGATGGTTGCCAGCGCATGGGCCTCGACCAGCGAGGTATGCCGAAACACCTCGGGCCGCTGCTTCGGGTCGCTCAGGTGGACCTCGACCAAGGGCGCGGTGAGCTGCCCGCACGCGTCGAAGAGGGCGAAGGAGTAGTGGGTCCACGCGGCTGCGTTGAGGATCACCGCAGTGCTGTCGTCGGCCGCCTGATTGAGCCAGTCGAGGAGCTCTCCCTCGTGGTTGGTCTGGCGCACCTCGACCTCGAGCCCGAGGGCACTCCCCCAGGCCAGGCACCTCTCGACGAGCTCGGCGTGGGTCGTCGTGCCGTAGATCTCCGGCTGGCGCCGGCCCAGGCGGCCGAGGTTGGGCCCGTTGAGGACGAGGACCTTCATAGGTCGCGACCCTATCGCGCGATCTCGGCGTAGGCGGCCGCCAGCAGCGTCGGGTCGGGTCCCTCCAGGACGACCGGTCGGCCCACGTCCTCCAGGACCACGAAGCGAAGCAGGTCGCCCCTGGACTTCTTGTCGATCTTCATGCCGTCCAGCAGCTGCTGCCAGGTGGCTCCGGCGTACGAGACGGGCAGGCCCAGCGACTCGAGGATCGCCCGGTGCCGCTCAGCGGTCTGGTCCGAGAGCTTCCCGGCCAGCCGAGCCAGCTCGGCGACGAAGACCATGCCGATGGAGATGGCGGCTCCGTGCCGGAACTTGTAGCGCTCAGCGCGCTCGATCGAGTGCCCCAGCGTGTGTCCGTAGTTGAGCGCCTCGCGTCCGGGGTGACCGGAGGCGCCACCGGTCTCCTTGAGGTCGGTGACCACGACGTCGACCTTGACCTGGACAGCGCGCTCGATGAGCTCGCGCAGCCGCGCCGAGCCCAGGCTGAGCGCGTCGGCCGGGTCCTCCTCGACCAGAGTCAGGATGGTCGGGTCGGAGATGAATCCGCACTTGACCACCTCCGCCATTCCAGAGATGAGCTCGTTACGCGGCAGGGTCGCCAACGCTGCCAGGTCGCAGAGCACGCCGGCTGGCTCATGGAACGAGCCGACCAGGTTCTTGCCCTCCGAGGTGTTGATCCCGGTCTTGCCGCCGACGGCCGCGTCCACCATGGCCAGCAGGGTCGTCGGCATGTGCACGACCTTGACGCCCCGCAGCCAGGTGGCAGCGACGAAGCCGCCCACGTCGGTGGTCGAGCCGCCGCCGACGGTGACGACCGCATCGGAACGGGTGAACCCGGTCTGGCCGAGCACCTGCCAGCAGTACGACGCCACCGGGGCGAGCTTGGCCTCCTCGCCGTCAGGGACCTCGATCGCAATGGCCTCGTACCCCTGCGCGGCCAGGTCCTCCCGGATCACCTCACCCGTGGCGGCGAGTGCGTGCGGGTGGATCACGGCGACCCGCTGGACGGTGCGTCCGAGCATGGCTGGCAGCTCGCCGAGCAGACCGGTCCCGATCAGCACGTCGTACGACGAGGCTCCGCGCACCGGCAAGGTGGTCAGGTCATCCATCAGCGGAACCCTCCAAAGACATCAGCGCGGCGCGGATCTCGACCGCGACCTCGGCCGCGGACCTGCCGTCGGTGTTGACCGTGGCCACCGCCACCGAGCGGTAGACCGGGTCACGCTCGTCGAGCAGCGCCTTGATCCGGGCACGTACGTTGCCCAGCAGCAGCGGCCTGCCGGTCCCCATCCCCACTCGCTTCACGGCCTCGGCCAGCCCGACGCTGAGGAAGACCACCCGGTGGCCGCGCAGCAGCGCCCGGGTCTCGGCGGAGAGGACGGCTCCCCCACCCAGCGCCAGCACCCCTGCATGGGTGGAGAGGGCAAGGGCCACGGCTTCACGCTCCAGAGTCCGGAAGTGCTCCTCGCCGTCATCGACGAAGATCTCGGCGATCGGCTTGCCCGCGATCGCCTCGATGTCATGGTCGGTATCGCGGACGGCAACACCCCACTCGCGGGCCAGCAGCCGGGCGACGGTGGTCTTGCCGGCACCCATCGGGCCGACCAGGACGGCCAGGGGCTTCACTGGTAGCGCAGCGAGGAGAGGTACGACTCGACGTTGCGCCGGGTCTCGCCGACCGAGTCGCCGCCGAACTTCTCCAGGATCGCCTCGGCGACAACCAGTGCGACCATCGCCTCGGCCACCACGCCCGCGGCAGGGACAGCGCACACGTCTGAACGCTGGTGGTGGGCTACCGACGCCTCGCCGGTAGCGACGTCGACCGTGCGGAGCGCGCGCGGGACGGTCGCGATGGGCTTCATGGCGGCGCTGACCCGGAGTGTCTCGCCGGTGGACATGCCTCCCTCGGTGCCGCCTGAGCGGCCAGAGGTACGCCGCAGGCCGTCCGCGGTCGGCACGATCTCATCGTGCGCCTTGGAGCCCGGGTCGGCGGCCAGATCGAAGCCATCGCCGACAGCCACCCCCTTGATCGCCTGGATGCCCATCAGAGCACCGGCCAGCCGGGCGTCGAGTCGGCGGTCCCAATGCACGTGCGAGCCGAGCCCCGGAGGCAGACCGTGCACCACGACCTCGACCACCCCGCCGAGCGTGTCGCCGTCCTTGTGCGCCTGGTCGATCTCGGCGACCATCGCCTTGCTCGCG
This sequence comes from uncultured Actinomycetota bacterium, assembly GCA_963769585.1. Classification (GTDB taxonomy): domain Bacteria; phylum Actinomycetota; class Actinomycetes; order Propionibacteriales; family Nocardioidaceae; genus SSC3. The sequence goes on along the minus strand of CAVYMJ010000006.1, from coordinate 1,162,759 downwards.
TCCGGGTCCAGGCAGCGCACCGGGTCGGCGTCGAGGTAGGCCACGTCGTCGTACGCCGGGACCGAGCCGTACGGCGCACGGGCCTGTCCGATGGCCACCACGTGCGAGACGAGCCGGGCACCGGTGGCCTGGTGCACGAAGGCGGTCGCGATGGCGCCGAGCGCGACGCGGGCGGTGGTCTCCCGTGCCGAGGCGCGCTCCAGGATCGGACGTGCCTCGTCGAAGTCGTACTTCTGCATGCCGACCAGATCGGCATGACCGGGCCGGGGCCTGGTCAGCGGCGCGTTGCGGGCCGAGCCCTCGAGCTCTGCGGGGTCAACGGGGTCGGCCGCCATGACCTTCTCCCACTTGGGCCACTCACTGTTTCCGATCCGCAGCGCGATCGGCCCACCTTGGGTCTCACCGTGTCGAATGCCGCCGATGATCTCCAGCGCGTCCTGCTCGAACGACATCCGGGCGCCGCGGCCGTAGCCGAGCCGACGGCGAGCGAGCGCCTGGTTGATCTCGGTCGAGGAGACGCGGACATGGGCCGGCAACCCCTCCAGGATCGCGGCCAGGGCAGGGCCGTGGGACTCGCCCGCAGTGAGCCAACGCAGCATGGGCTCAGTCTTTCACGGGGATACCTCAGGCCGTGGGCCAGTACCACTGCGCGAAGTCCTGGCCGAACATCACGCCGACGACGGCCCCCAGCAGCAGGTACGGCCCGTACGGGTAGTGCCGACGGCGCCGGAAAACCAGGAAGCCCGCGGCCATGGCGCCGCCGAGGAGGATCCCGGTGAACATGCCGACCGCGATCGCACCCCAGCTGACCAGGCCCAGGGCCAGGCCCAGCAGGCCGGCGAGACGTACGTCGCCGTACCCGAGGCCGCCGGCAGGCACCAGAAGCCACATCGCCATGAAGAAGCCTCCGTAGCAGACCCACCCCACGAGTATGCCGATCAGCGGGTCCCACTCCTGGCGCTGCAGGGCCGCCAGCGCCGCCACCGCGACCACCACTGCGTAGAACGGCCCGATCAGCCAGGTCGGGAGATACCGGGTGCGAACGTCGATGAGAAACAGGGCGACGCCTGCAGGCACGATGCCGATGACCGCCAGCAGCTCCCAGGAGAAGTCCAGCCGAGCCGCCACCAGACCAGCGACGACGGCGGCGGCGACCGCCGCGGACCAGCGCAGGTGAGGCAGCGCCGCGATCTCGGCGTACAACTGCTTGGGCTCGTCCTCCTCGAAGGCCTCGGCCTCCTCGGGATCAGGGGCGGGCTCGGGGAGGGGTCGGACCAGCTCGGGAACGAACGCGCCGGAGATCGCACCGAACGCCGCGCCCGCCAGCCCGGCGTCGAGGTACCAGCTCATGAGAAGCGAGCCTAGGCAACTCAGCCCGCCACCGCGGCAGGACTTACCAAGAGCTGTGCAAGAAGTTCTGCGTGTCGATGCTCAACGCTCGTCGCCGGTCGCATCCGTGCCCGCGATCGCAGCCTCTCCCGCTGCGCGCATGGCCGCCAACGGCGGTTCGGCCACGCCGGTCATCAGCACGAACTGCAGCGCGGCCTGGTGCACCAGCAGGTCCAGCCCGCTGACCAGTGGTCGCCCGCGCGCCAGAGCCCAGGCGGCCAGCGGCGTCGGCCACGGGTGGTACAGCACCTCGAAGACGACACCCGCGGGGTCGGCCAGGCCCAGAAACTCATCCGACTGAGCCGAAGCGGGGATGGTGGATACCAGGATGTCCGGGTCGCCAGCCGGCTCGAAGCCGACCTCGGGCGCACGAGGGTGCCTGGCTACCGCAGCCAGGGTTGCGCTCGCTCGCTCGGGTGACCGAACCACCAGCCGGGCCGTGCGGCAGCCGAGGTCGGCCAGGGCGAGCAGCACCGACGCCGCGGTCGCACCGCCCCCCAGGACGGTGGCTGTCTCGACGGGTCCGGAGTAGCGTTCCCGGATCGCGGCGACAGCCCCGGCAACGTCGGTGTTGTGACCGATCCGGCGGCCCTGTTCGAAGACCACCGTGTTGGCAGCCTGGGCCTGGACGGCACGGTCGCTGAGCTCATCCAGCAGGGGTACGACGCTCCGCTTGAGCGGCATGGTCAGCGAGAGTCCCCGCCACTCTTGGCCGAGGCCAGCCAGGAAAGCGGCCAGCCCGTCGGAACCGACCTCGACCGCCTGGTACGACCAGTCGAGGCCCGCGGCCCGGTAGCCGGCCCGGTGCAGCGCCGGCGAGAGCGAGTGGGCGATGGGCTGCCCGAGGACGGCACACCTCAACACAGGTCCGTCGTGGCGCAGTACTCGTCCAGGCGACCGACGTTGGACCGGTGCTCGGACTCGGTCCGGGCGAAGGCGGTCTCCCCCGTCTCCAGGTTGACCGCGACGAAGAAGCAGTAGCCCTGGTCGGTCGGGTTCAGGGCAGCCTCGAGCGCCGCCTCGCCGGGAGCCGAGATCGGTCCCGGTGGCAGCCCGGGGAACTTGTAGGTGTTGTACGGCGAGTCGCTGTCCCGCATCTCGTCGCTGGTGTAGACGCTGTCGTTCGCGCCCGCCGCGAAGTGCACCGTCGAGTCCATCTGCAGCAGCCGACCGGTCTCGGAGCACTCTCCGGCGAGCCGGTTGTCGATCACTTCCGCCACGCCGGCCAGGTCCTGCTCGCGGTTGACCTCTCGCTCGATGATGCTCGCCACCGTCACCACGTCGTGCGCGGACAGGCCGACCTCGCTGGCCCGCTGCTCCAGCGAGAGCTTCGAGGCCGCAGCCTTGAACCTGTCGACCATGTCGAGGATCACCGCACGAGCGGTGGCGTTCGGCTTGAGCTCGTAAGTCGCGGGGAACAGGTAGCCCTCAGGGCTGCCTTCGGCGTACGCCGGCAGGCCAAGCTTGTCCGGGCTGCGTAGCACCGCCTTGAACCTGCTCGCCTTGAAGTCGGTGCCTTTGGCCAGCCGTGCGACGATCTGCTCGACCGTGAGCCCCTCAGGGATGGTGACCTGGGCGCGGATGAGGTTCGCTGGGTCCACCAGGATCGCCAGCGCCTTGGCGGCCGACATCTGCTTGGCCATCTCGTAGAAGCCCACCTGGATGCCGCGCGACCGATCGTCGTCCGCGGCCGCGTCGACGAACGCACCCACGCTCTTCACGACGCCGGCGGCCTTGAGTGTCCGAGCGATCGCCGTAGCGCTGTCACCCTCACTCACCTCGATCGTGACCTGCCCCGTGCCTGCACCGGTGTAGTCCTCGGGTCCGCTGAACAGGTCCTTCACCCTGCTGATCCCAGCCACTGCCAGCAGGCTGCCGCCGCCGACCAGCACCGCGAGGACGACCAGTACGGCCAGGCAGCCGAGTCCGCGCCTCTTCTTGGCGCGGCGGCGACCGCGCTGGCTGCCGAAGACGGGATGCTCCTCGTCGCGCGGATCGTCGATGGGCTCGTAGTCCACAGCTAGTCCTTCTCCCTGGTCATGACCGCCTCCCCCGGCGGCACTCCCGTCCCACGCTCGGTATCCAGTGCATTCTGCAAGATCACGACGGCGGCCGCCTGATCCACGACCTGTCGGCGTTTCTGCCCCTTGCGGCCCTGCTCGCGCAGCACGGCCTCGGCGGTCACCGTGGAGAGGCGCTCGTCGCACAGCCGCACGGCGACCTCCACTGTCTCGGCGAGCTCCGCGGCGAAGTCCCGCGCCTTCGCTGCGGCCGGGCCGTCACGCCCGCTCAACGAGCGCGGCAACCCGACGACCACCTCGAAGGCTTCGTGCTCGACCACGAGCTGATGGATCCTGGCCAGGTCGCCCGCTCCGCGGCTGACGGTCTCCACCGGGGTCGCAAGGAAGCCCGAGGGGTCGCTGCGCGCGATACCGATCCGGGCCTCGCCCACATCGACACCCAGCCGCACTCCCTGACGCATCAGACCTTCGCAACCTCGGCCTCGAGGCCGACAAGCGCCCCATCGACCAGGCTCACGTCCGCGCCGCCGCCCTGGGCCACGTCGTCCTTGCCGCCGCCTCGACCGCCCAACAGCTCCGCGGCCACCTTGACCAGGGCGTTGGCCGAGATGCCTCGGGTTCTGGCCTCGTCGTTGACGGCAACCACAAGGGCGGGCTTCCCGTCAGTAGAGCCGATGATCGCCACCACGCCGGGGCGCGCCGGGCTGAGCCGACCACGGATGTCCAGCGCGAGTGAGCGGACGTCGCCGGCACCAGCGCCCTCGATGTGGCGGCCAACGTACGCCACGCCGTTGAGATCCTTGGCCCCTGCAGCCAGTGCTCCAGCCGAAGCCAGGAGCTGGGACATCCGGACCTTCTCGATCTCCTTCTCCGCAGCGCGCAGCCGCTCCACGAGATCGGCTACCCGCTCGGGCAGCTCCTCGGGACGGGCCTTGAGCGCCTCGGACAGCTGGTGGACGAGCGTGTGCTCGCGGGCCAGAAAGCGGTAGGCATCCGCGCCGACGAGCGCCTCGACCCGCCGGACTCCGGAGCCGATCGAGCTCTCGCCGAGCAGCTTGACCACGCCGAGCTGTGCGGAACGACCGGTGTGCGTGCCGCCGCAGAGCTCCCGTGCCCAGTCGCCGACGGAGACGACGCGGACCTGGTCGCCGTACTTCTCGCCGAAGAGCGCCATCGCGCCCGACTGCACGGCCTCGGCCTGCGTCATGATCTCCGCCTGCACCGGAAGGTCTGCCAGGACAAGGTCGTTGACCCTCGCCTCGACGTCGGCCAGCACGGACGCGGGCACCGCCCCGGTGGCGGAGAAGTCGAACCGGAAGCGACCGGGGGCGTTCTCCGACCCCGCCTGGGTCGCTGTCTCGCCCAGCGCCTCGCGGAAGGCCTTGTGCACCATGTGGGTCGCGGTGTGGGCGCGGCTGATCGAGCGCCGCCGCTCCACGTCGACGAACGCCTGGGCCGCGTCTCCCACGGTGACCTCGCCGGCCAGCACCTTGACCTGATGGACGATGAGTCCGGTCACCGGCGACTGCACGTCCAGGACCTGGAGCCGGGCACCGCTGGCCAGGTCGATGACACCTTGGTCGGCGAGCTGGCCCCCGCCCTCGGCGTAGAACGGCGTGCGGTCCAGGACGAGCTCCACCTCGTCGCCCTCGCGGGCGGTCTGCGCTGCTCCCGAGCCCGCAACGATCCCTCGGACCGTTCCTTCGCTGACCACGTCGTCGTACCCGGTGAACACGACCGGCCGGCCGAGGACGTCGGCCACGGCCCGGTACGCCGAAGCATCGCCGTGCTTGGCCTTCTTGGCCTTCGCGTCAGCCTTGGCCCGGTCGCGCTGCTCGTTCATCAGCCGGCGGAAGCCCTCCTCGTCGACCGAGAGCCCTTGCTCTGCAGCCATCTCGAGGGTGAGGTCGATCGGAAAGCCGTAGGTGTCGTGCAGGGCGAACGCCTTGTCGCCGGACAGCGACGCCCGACCGACCTTCTTGAGATCGCCCACGGCCACGTCGAAGATCTGGGTGCCTGCCCTGAGCGTCGCGCGGAACGCGTCCTCCTCGGCGTAGGCGACGGTGGAGATCCGGTCCCAGTCGGCGCGCAGCTCGGTGTAGGACTCGGCCATCTTGTCCCGGCTCACCGGGAAGAGCTCAGGCAGCACACGGTCCTCCACGCCCAACAGCCTCATCGACCGCACGGCGCGCCGGAGCAGCCTGCGAAGCACGTAGCCCCGCCCCTCGTTGCCCGGCGTGACCCCGTCGCCGATGAGCATCATGGAGCTCCGGACGTGGTCGGCGACGACCCGCATGCGGACGTCGTCGTCGTGGTTGGCGCCGTACCGGCGACCGCTGAGCTCACCGGCCCGCTCGATGACCGGGTACATCACGTCGATCTCGTACATGTTGTCCTTGCCCTGCAGCAGGAAGGCGACCCGCTCCAGGCCCATGCCGGTGTCGATGTTCTTCTTCGGCAGCGGCCCCGCGATGTCGAAGTCCTCCTTGCTGCGGACCGCGGACAGCTCGTCTTGCATGAAGACCAGGTTCCAGATCTCCAGGTAGCGGTCCTCGGCGTTGAAGTCGCCCTCGGGGCCGTACTCGGGACCGCGGTCGACCAGGATCTCCGAGCACGGGCCACCCGGTCCGGGCACTCCCATCGACCAGTAGTTCTCCTTCTTGCCCAGCCGGATGATGCGGTCCTGGGGAAGGCCGGTGACCTTCGTCCAGAGCGCCACCGCTTCGGGGTCGTCCTCGTAGACGCTCGGGTAGAGCGTGTCCTCTGCCAGGCCGAAGCCCCCGTCGGCCAGCGGCTTGGTGACCAGCTCCCAGGCCAGCTCGATCGCGCCCTGCTTGAAGTAGTCGCCGAAGGAGAAGTTGCCGCACATCTCGAAGAACGTCCCGTGCCGGGTGGTCTTGCCGACGTCGTCGATGTCGGGGGTGCGCACGCACTTCTGGACACTGACCGCGCGGTCGTACGGCGGGGTCTCTTGACCGAGGAAGTAGGGCTTGAACGGAACCATGCCGGCGTTGACGAAGAGCAGGTTCGGGTCGTCCAGCAGCAGGGACGCCGAGGGGACCGGGGTGTGCCCGCGCTCGGAGAAGTGCGCGATGAACCGGCGGCGGACCTCGGCGGTCTCCATCAGTCTTCGCTCCCTCTCACAAGTTTCAGCTGCTGTCCCTCCAGGAGGAGGGATGCAGGCTCATCGCCCATCAGGTCAAGCCGCTCGCGGAGCTCTGCATCCTTGCGTTTCGCCCCAGCCTTCACCTCGAAGGCGAAGAGTCGTGCTCCGACGAAGAGCCCGGACAGCCGGTCCCCCACGCCGTCGTAGCTCAGTGCCTCGGCGGCTCGCCGCACCCTGGTCACCCCGTAGGCGCCGAGTGCGGAGCCGGCCAGGAACCAGACCCCTTTGTTCATGCGGCCGAGTTCCGCTGGCTACGCAGGTACTTGCGCGCCGCCTTCAGCTCGGCCTTGCGCTGACGGCGGGACCGGCGTACGGCCGCTCGCATCTCCAGCAGGATCCGGTCGCGGTTGTCCGGCGACAGTGCGAGTCGCACGCCGTGGCCCAGCGCGACGGTCCTGACCAGCGCCTCGCGCAGAGGCTTCCCGGGGACCCAGTGCGGCCGGCTCGCCTCGATCGCCCGGACCAGTTGCGCGTCGCGTGGCGTGGTCGCCGGCTCGGCGGGGTCGGAGACCAGGCCGGTGATCACGAACGGCGCCCGCTCCTCGGGCTCGAGCTGCGCCCGGGCCCGGTCGCGTGCCCGGTCGCGGGCCTGGTCGCGGGCCTGGTCGCGGGCCTGGTCGCGGGCTTGGGCCATCTCGGCTGAGAGGGCCTCGAGGCGGTCGTGGAGGGTGCGCACGTCGTCGCGAGCGGCGATGAGCTGGCGCTTGAGGTCTGCGCGACTCCTCCTGGTCGACCGGGCCAGCAGGAGGCAGGCCAGCACGGCTGCCGCAAGGGCGGCAGCGGCAGCGACGTACACCCACGGATTCATAGGAGAAGACCCTATCGCGAGCGCCTGGGCCCACGGACAAGGGAGCGGATGCGCTCCCAACGCTCCTTGACCGCGGCCTCGGCTCCCAGCGCCGTCGGCCGGTAGTACTCGGCGTCGGCCACCACGTCGGGGGCGTACTGCTGCTCGGCCACGCCGTAGGGCTCGTCGTGGGCGTACTTGTAGCCGCTGCCGTGGCCGAGCTTGGTGGAGCCGCCGTAGTGCGCGTCGCGCAGGTGGGAAGGCACCGGACCGAGCTTGCCGGCGCGTACGTCGGCCTGGGCGGCGTCGATGGCCAGGATCACGGCGTTGGACTTGGGCGCGACCGCCAGCGCGATGGTTGCCTGGGCGAGGTTGAGCCGAGCCTCCGGCAGCCCGATCAGCTGGACGGCCTGGGCCGCCGCCACTGCGGTGGGCAGTGCCGTAGGGTCGGCCAGCCCGATGTCCTCCGAGGCCAGGATCACCAGCCGTCTGGCGATAAACCGGGGGTCCTCCCCCGCCTCGATCATCCGGGCGAGGTAGTGCAGTGCGGCGTCGGCGTCCGAGCCCCGGATGGACTTGATGAACGCTGAGATCACGTCGTAGTGCTGGTCGCCCTGCCTGTCGTAGCGGACCGCCGCCCGGTCCACCGCGGTCTCAGCAGTCGACAGGTCGACGGTGGTCGCCCCGCGGGCGGTGGCCGCGCCGAAGGCCGCCTCCAGGTAGGTCAGAGCCCGCCGCGCGTCACCCCCGGCCAGGCGGACCAGGTGCGCTAGCGCGTCCTCCTCCACATGTACCGCGCCGCCGAGGCCGCGCTCGGAGTCCTTGAGCGCGACACCGAGCACCTCGAGGATGTCGTCGTCGGTCAGCGGCTCCAACGTCAACAGCAGGCTCCTGGACAGCAGCGGTGAGATCACGCTGAAGAACGGGTTCTCCGTGGTCGCCGCGACCAGCGTCACCCATCGGTTCTCCACACCGGGGAGAAGGGCGTCCTGCTGAGCCTTGGTGAACCGGTGCACCTCGTCCACGAACAGCACCGTCTCGCGGCCGGACCGAGTCAGCTCGTGCCGCGCGGCGTCGATCGCGGCACGGACCTCCTTGACCCCCGCCGCGACGGCGGAGACCTCGACGAAGCGGCGGTCGGTCTGCAGCGACAGGATGGACGCGATGGTCGTCTTGCCGGTGCCGGGAGGGCCCCACAGGATCAGCGACATCGGCTGGTCGCCCTCGACCAACTGCCGCAGCGGCGAGCCCTCGGCCAGCAGCTGCTGCTGTCCGACCAGCTCGTCGAGGGTACGTGGCCTCATCCGTACGGCGAGCGGGGCCGAGCGGTGCGCGTTGCCTGCCAGCGACCCACTCCCTACAGCGGGAGTCGCGGGCCCGTCGTACTCGAAGAGACCGTCCACGCCCGTGACCCTATCTCGCGCTTTCGCAGCCTGGTCCGGACGAGTCCGGCGGGGCTGCGGCTAGCTGACGCCGGCCTCGCGCAGCAGGCGGTCGCGCTCCTCGCGACGGCGCTTCTGCTCCGCAGGGTCCGGCACGGGTACAGCAGCCACGAGACGCCTGGTGTACGGGTCTTGGGGCTCCACCACGATCTGGTCTCGGCTGCCGAGCTCGACGATCTTGCCGAAGTGCATCACCGCGATGCGGGACGCGAGCATCTCGACCACGCCGAGGTCGTGGCTGATGAACAGGCAGGCGAAGCCGTACTCTCGCTGGAGGTCCTGGAAGAGCTCGAGCACCCTGGCCTGGACCGAGACGTCCAGGGCTGAGGTCGGTTCGTCGGCGACCAGCAGCTGAGGCTCGAGGGCGAGCGCCCGGGCGATGCCGACCCGCTGGCGTTGCCCCCCGGAGAGCTCGTGCGGATACCGGTTACGGAACTCGCGCTGCAGGTGCACCGAGTCCAGCAGTCCCTCGACCCGGCGGTCGAGCTCCTTGCCCTTGATCTTCCGGTGCAGGTACAGCGGCTCCCCGATGGACTCACCGACCGGCAGCCGCGGGTTGAGCGACGATCCGGGGTCTTGGAAGACGATGCCGACCTTGTCGCGCAGCGGCTTCAGGTCCTTGGGCCGCGCCCCCTTCATGTTGATGCCGGCGACCTCCAGGCGCCCACCGGCCACGGGAAGCAGGCCGACCACGGCACGGCCGATGGTCGTCTTCCCGGAGCCGGACTCGCCGACCAGCCCGAGCACCTCACCGGCGGCCAGCGAGAACGAGACGTCGTCGACCGCCCGGAAGATCGGCTGATTGCCGCGTTTGGGGTATTCCAAGACCAGGTTCTCTACCACCAGGACCTTGTCCTGGTCGCCTCGGTACGCCGCCTCGGGGTCCTTCTCTACGACGGTCGGGACCTCGGAGAAGCTGCCGAAGTGAGGGACCGCTGCGAGCAGTTGCTTGGTGTAGTCGTGCTGGGGGTCGTTGAAGACCTGCTCGGCCGTCCCGGTCTCGACGATCCGGCCGTTCTTCATGACCAGGATCCGGTCCGCCATGTCCGCGACCACTCCCATGTCGTGGGTGATCAGGAGGATGCCGGCGGAAATGCGCTCGCGGAGGTCCCGCATGAGCTTGAGGATCTCGGCCTGAACGGTGACGTCGAGCGCGGTGGTGGGCTCGTCGGCGATCAGCAGTCCCGGCTCGCAGGCCAGCGCTTGGGCGATCATGGCTCGCTGGCGCTGACCTCCGGACAACTGGTGCGGGAAGTTGTTGAACCGGCGCTCCGGCTCGGGGATCTCCACGAGACGGAGCAGCTCCAGCGCTCGTTCCTTGGCCTGCTTGGGCGACATGATGAAGTGCGACCGCAAGGTCTCCACGATCTGGAAACCGATCGTGTACACGGGGTTCAACGCCGTCATCGGCTCCTGGAAGATGACCGCGATCTCCTTGCCCCGGATCCTGCGCATCGGGGCGCCGGTCAGCCCGACCAGCTCCTTGCCGTTGAGCTTCGCGCTTCCGGTGGCCCGCCCGTTCTGCGGGAGCAGACCCAGCAGGGACATCGAGGACTGGGTCTTGCCCGAGCCGGACTCGCCGACGATGGCCAGCACCTCGCCACGGTTGACGGTGTAGCTGACGTCGATGGCCGCCGGGTACCAGTCGCCGTCGACGTAGAAGGAGACGCTCAGGTCGTCGACCTCGAGGATCGGACCCTCGGTCGCGCCGCCGGCGGCGGGGGCAGTCTCGTCGGTGGTGGCGTTCACGGAGTGCCTTTCTGGACTGTCGCAGCAACTAAGGTTGCCGCATGGCTGCCACGACGACGTTCCGCTCGTCCTCGACACGGTTCGTCGGAGTCATCACCATGGCGTTCGCGGCGATCGGTCTGGGTTCGCTGCTCTGGGGCACGCACTGGGACGACCTGACTCGGTTCGGCGGACCCCTGGGCCTGGTCGCCCTGGCCGGATACGCGGCCCTGTGGCTGCCGTCGGTCGAGGTCAGCGAGGGCGGCGTGACTCTTCACAACGTGCTGCGGACGGTGCGCCTGCCGTGGACTGCGATCGAGGAGATCGACGGCCGTTATGGTCTGCGGCTGACCACGACGTACGGACGGTTCACCGCCTGGGCCGCCCCCGCCCCGGCGGGACGGGACCGGACGCGGGGCGGCGACAGCGATGCCTCCGCGCTGGTGCGCGGCCAGCTCGAACGGCTGCGCGGGCTGGGTCATCTGGAGAGTCCTCGCCTGGAGTCGAGCGAAGCCGACGTCACCTGGCACGTGCTGACGATCGCGATGGGACTGTCCTTGCTCGCGATCACGGTGGCCGGGCCGCTGCTCACTTGACCGCCACCTTGGCTGCTGCTGCTGCCTTGGCCATGGCGCGCGCGGATGGGACCTTCTTCTGCCGTGGGTCGAACGCGTCACGCAGTCCGTCGCCGACGAAGTTGACCGACAACGCGATCAGGATGATGAACATGCCCGGCCACCAGAACAACCACGGTCGGGTCGAGAAGGCCGACTGGTAGTCCGAGATCATCTTCCCCAGCGAGATGTCCGGCGAGCTGATACCGAAGCCCAAGTAGCTCAGTGAGGTCTCGAGCAGGACCGCCGCCGACATCAGCAGCGTCGTGTTGACGATGATCACACCCATCGCATTGGGCAGCATGTGCTTGCGCATGATCCTGAACGAACTGGCTCCGGCAACCCGGGCGGCGTCGACGAACTCCCGCTCGCGAAGGGTCAGGAACTCGCCGCGCACGAGCCGGGCCAGCTGGGTCCAGAAGATGATGCCGAGGAAGAGAGCCAACAGCACGGCACCGTTCTTGGTGACCAGCTTGCCGAGCACAGCACCCACCACGAGGATCGGGAAGGTGATGAACAGGTCGGTGATGCGCATCAGCAGCTGGTCGACCCAACCGCGATAGAAACCGGCCAGCGAGCCGACCGTGATCCCGACCAGTCCTGCCACGAGCGCGATGATCAGCATCACGTTGATCGAGGTCTGCACGCCTTTCATGGTCAACGCGAAGACGTCCTTGCCGACGACGTCTTGGCCGAACGGGTGGTTCCCGACTGCGAAACCGTCGCCACCGAGCCAGGTCGGCATTCCCAGTGTTGGGTGCGACTGGTTCTCGACGTCGAGCAGCTCCGTATGGGAGAACTTCCACCACCCCGGGAGGCCGAAAGCACCGATCGATGAGTAGGCCAGCACCATGATCAGTGCGAGCACGACCAGTCCAGCCATGGCGCCTCGGTGACCGAGGAACCTGCGGCGGACGATCTGCCCCTGGGAGAGCCCCTCGACCTCCTTGAGCTCGATCGCGTTCTCGAGGTTCTCCTCAAGGGCCGAGTCCGGAGTCGGCTCCTGGGTCCCCGCGGTGTCAACGGGCGGTGTGCTCATGCGCTTACTCGAATCCGTGGGTCAAGGACGGCGTACACGAGGTCGGCGATGAAGTTCGCGAGAACGGCGAAGACACCGACGATCAGGATGTAGGCCATCACAGGGTCTTGCAGGTTGGCGCCGAGAGCGGAGACGAACAGCCGGCCCATGCCGAACCAGCCGAAAACCGTCTCGGTCAGCAGGGCGCCACCGATGATCGTGATGATGTCCACCGGGACGATCGAGGCCAAGGGCAGCAGGGCATTGCGGAACGCATGGCGCATGATCACTGTGCGTTCAGTCAGACCCTTGGACCGTGCCGTACGGATGTAGTCCTGGTTGAGCACCTCGAGCGTCGAGGCCCGGGTGTATCGGGTGTAGCCGGCGAACGAGATCAGAACCAGCGTGACCGTCGGCAACAGCAGGTGCGTGAACAGATCCGTGGTCTGGATCCAGAAGCTACCTTCCAGGTTCGGCGTCGACGATCCGAGCGTCGCGATCGGCCGACCGGCGATCCTGCCGTTGTTGACGTAGTGGTGCCACGACTGCATCAGCCGGTCGATGAACAGCAGGGCTGCGACCGGTAGAGCGGTCAGGGCCGCGGTGCGCGAGGAGCGCGTCCAGTCCGGACCGCCCCAGGCGAACCCGACCAGGACGCCGACCAGCATCGCGATGATCGCCAGGCCGATGATCATCAGCCACGACTCGTCCACGGAGGACCAGTAGGAGAGCATCGGGAAGTACAGGGCGGCCCCGATGCCAGCGACGGTGAGCGAGGAGTACAGCGCCCGACGGTTGCGCACGCCGGTGCTCAGCTCGGTGACGACGAATGCGGCGAGCACCGAGAGCACGGCCACGATGAGTAGGTCGACGACCGTGCCCTCGCTCGGCCGCACGAAGAAGTCGCGAACGTTGAGGTAGTAGCTCAGACCCACCACCGCAACCAAGGTGATTGCGAAGGTCTGAACCCGACGGAGCAAGCTCCCCGCGAGCGCCGCCGAGACCGCGGCGCCGAGCACCGCGCCGGTGAGCAGCATCGCCCACAGGGGTATCTCGGGATTCTTCTGAAGGAAGTCGTTGAAGTCGATGGCGAGGAAGTACTTCAGCAGCACCGCGACCCAGAAGACCGGAAGCGAGTAAAGCAGGAAGGACAGGAAGGTGATTGAGTAGTCGAAACCGGTGTACTGCCGCAACGCGCTGACGATGCCCACCATCACTCCGAAGAGGATGGCGAGGAAGGTCGCGGCGGTGACCAGCTGGAGCGTAGTGGTGATGGCCCCGCTGAGCTGGTCAGTCACCAGCTGGTTCTTCTGCCAGTCACTGCCGAGGTCGCACTGCCCGTAGGCGCACCCAACGGCACCCCTGAGCCAGTCGATGTAGCGGGAGACGACGGGTTCGTCGAGCTTGAGCTGGGCGATCAGCGCGGCCTTCTGCTCAGCGACGTTCGGGGCTGTGCTCCCTTGGAACTTGGCGAGCGGGTCGATGGCGATGTCGACCAGGACGTACATGACCAGAGTGGAGACGAGCACGACGAGCGCTGATGTGACGAAGCGCCTCAGGAAAAACGTGATCATCGGAGATTCGCGACCTCGCTGTCGATGGGAATTGCACGCTACACCCGTGTGGGGTGTCGCTGCCGGTTCCGGCAGCGACACCCCAAACGGCGATTGTGCTTCTCAGGAGTGTCTGATCAGCGGGTCAGCTGGGGACTTCCCAGTTCCAGAAACCGTAGAACATCGTCGGAGCGAGAACGCCGGGCTCGACGTTCGTGAGCTTCGTCTTGTCCCACATGCTCGCACCCGGGAACTGGAAGATCGTGATCCCGACCGCGTCCTTGTAGAGCTCCTGCTCGATCTCGATCTGCAGCGGAAGCTGGTCTGCAGGATCGGGCGTTACCACGAGCTCATCGAAGAGACCGTCCACGGTCTTGTTGGAGTAGCCGATGAGGTTGTTGATCTGGCCAGTGGCGAAGATGCCCTGGTCCGCGCTCACCCCGGTCGACGTGGACTGCCAGCCGAAGAAGACTGCGTCATAGGTGCCGTCTCCCAGCTTGCTGCCCCAGTCCGCGTTGCGGGCGTTGATCAGGTTGAAGCCCGCCTTGGCGAGCGCCGGCTTGTAGATCTCGAACTCGGACTCGCGGCGCGGGTTGTCCTTGGCGTACATCACGCGCACGTTGATCGGAGTCTTCACTCCAGCCTGCTGCAGCAGTTCCTTGGACTTCGCGACATCGACCTCGGCGTAGGCGTCGGAACCGTTGACGGCGACCATCTCCTCGTAACCGGGTGCACCCGCGGTGATGAGGAACGAGTTACGCACCTCGGCGTCGGGGTTGATCGGCTTGATGAGCTTGTCGATGATCTCCTGACGCGGAACCGCGTGCAGGTAGGCCATACGGACGGCCTTGGCCTTCTCCGCGTCGCCGCCGTAGGTCGCCGGGTCGAACGGGCCCTTGTTGTTCTGGACCAGGTCGAAGTGCTCGTAGGTGCCCTCAACGCCAGCGTGGATGTCCACGTTGGGAATCTCCTTGGCGGCGTTGATGACGTCCTCGGTGACCTGCGGCGAGAACAGCGAGATCTCACCGTTCTGCAACGCCTGGAGCTGAGCCATTCCGTCTTCATTCCAGCGGATGGTGAGCTCGTCGATCTTCGGCTCCATGAGGCCCTTGTACGCCGTGTTCTTCTCCAGAGTCACGTACTGGTTCTCGACGAGATCCTTCATGACGTAGGCGCCGTTAGCCAGGTAGAGCGCCGGGTCGTCCGGGAGCGACGTGTAGTCGAAGCCGGTGTTCCAGAAGCTCGAGATCTTCTCCAGCTGTGCCTTGTCCTTGTTCTCGATGGCCGAGATCAGGGTGTCCTTGGCCTCCTGCGGGTCAGTGATCCCCAGGGCCTTCATCACGGTCACGTGCGCGGGCACCGGGACGCTCATGTCCAGCGACCAGTCGGCGAACGGCTTGTCGTACTTCAGGGTCAGAGACTTGCCGTCGTCCGAGAGGACGGGGGTCTCGGTGACCAGTGCCAGACCAGGCGAGGACGAGTCGAAGTACACCTGGCCCTTGGTGTTCTTGGGCAGGCCGGTCGCGTCGTCGCGCTTGACCTTGTCGGCCTCGATCGTGTTGACGTTCCCGCTCTGGGCGGCCCAGGTCAGCAGCAGGTCGGATGCGTCGACGGCAGTCCCATCGGACCACTTGTTCTCGTCGGCCACCGTGTACTTGACCGTCAGCGGGTCGTCGCTGACCTTCTCGTAGGTGCCGAAGGTGTCGTCCGTCTGAAGGTTGGCTCCGGCGTCGTAGTACCAGAAGTTACCGTTCATCAGGTAAGCGATGTTGTTGTTGGCGGTCGCGTTTCCGTTGGACGTCGCACCGTTGTACGAGTAGAACGGCTGGTTCCAGCCGACGGTCAATGTAGTGCGCTTGCTGCCTGTATCGCCCTCGTCCTCGTTGCTCGACGAGCCGCAGGCAGACAGCACCAGGGTCAGGGCGGCGGTCACCGCAGATGCGGCAACCAGTCCTCTTCTTCTCACGGGTTCCTCCTAGGTGCGCTCCCTGTAGGGGCGCAACCAGATCGATGCACAGGCCGACGGCCTCACCGGACACGGCCGACCCTAGACACCCCGGACCCGCAATAGGACCCCCTGAAAGCCAAAATGGGCCTGATTGTTACCAAGGTGCGACCCAAAGTGCTCTGCCCGTGCCCTCAGGCGTCGTGACCCTCGCCCGCTGGGACGAAGTCGACCCCCGCCTCCTTGCGCTGCTCGGCCGTGATCGGGGCCGGAGCGGCGGTCAACGGGTCGTATCCGCCCCCGGTCTTGGGGAAGGCGATGACCTCGCGGATCGAGTCCGTGCCGGCCAGCAGAGCGACGATCCGGTCCCAGCCGAAGGCGATCCCGCCGTGCGGCGGTGCGCCGTACTTGAAGGCGTCCAGGAGGAAGCCGAACTTCTCCTGGGCCTCGTCCTCCGAGATGCCCATCACGGCGAAGACCCGCTTCTGCACGTCCTCGCGGTGGATACGGATCGAGCCCCCACCGATCTCGTTGCCGTTGCAGACGATGTCGTAGGCGTAGGCCAGGGCGTTTCCGGGGTCGCTGTCGAACGAGTCGAGGTCTTGGGGGGAGGTGAACGCATGGTGCACCGCCGTCCAAGCGCCGCTGCCCACCGCCACGTCGCCTGCTGCCGTGGCCTCCGAGGCCGGCTCGAGGAGTGGCGCGTCGACCACCCACACGAAGCTCCACTGAGAATCGTCGATCAGACCGGTGCGCCGACCGATCTCAAGGCGCGCCGCGCCGAGCAGGGCCCGGCTCGAACGGGCCGGACCCGCGCCGAAGAAGATGCAGTCACCCGGTTGGGCGCCTACGTGGTCGGCAATCCCTGCTCGCTCGGTCTCGGTCAGGTTCTTCGCGACTGGCCCACCGAGCTCGCCGCCCTCTCCGACCAGGACATAAGCAAGCCCCTTCGCGCCGCGCTGCTTGGCCCAGTCCTGCCAGGCGTCCAGCTGCTTGCGCGGCTGGCTCGCTCCGCCGGGCATGACCACGGCACCGACGTACGGCGCTTGGAAGACCCGGAAGTCGGTCCCGGAGAAGAACTGGGTGCACTCGGTGAGCTCCAGGTCGAGGCGCAGGTCGGGCTTGTCTGTGCCGTAGCGTGCCATGGACTCGGCGTAGGTGATCCGCTCGATCGGCCCTGCGATCTGGTGACCGACCAGGGACCAGACGGCCTTCAGGATCTCCTCAGCGACGGCGATGACGTCGTCCTGCTCGACAAAGCTCATCTCGACGTCCAGCTGGGTGAACTCCGGTTGCCGGTCGGCGCGGAAGTCCTCGTCGCGGTAGCAGCGCGCAATCTGGTAGTAGCGTTCCATCCCGCCGACCATCAGCAGCTGCTTGAACAGCTGGGGACTCTGCGGCAGGGCGTACCAGCTTCCGGGTCGCAGGCGGGCCGGCACCAGGAAGTCACGGGCGCCCTCGGGGGTGCTCCGGGTCAGCGTCGGGGTCTCGATCTCCACGAAGCCGTGGTCGTGCAGCACGGTCCTGGCGGTGCGTGAGACCTCCGAGCGCAGCCGGATCGCGTTGGCCGGCGCCGTACGCCGCAGGTCCAGGTAGCGGTGTGCGAGCCGCACCTCCTCGCCGACCTCGACGTGGTCGCTGATCGGGAACGGCAGCGCCGCCGCGGCGCTGAGCACCTCTACCTCGGCAGCGACGATCTCGATGTCGCCGGTGACCAGGTTGGGGTTCTGGTTCCCCTCCTTGCGGTGGGTCACCTCTCCGACGACCTTCAAGCAGTACTCGGCGCGAAGGTGGTGCGCCACCGCCTCGTCGCGGATCACCACCTGGACGACGCCGCTTGCCTCACGCAGGTCGATGAACGCCACGCCACCGTGGTCACGGCGGTTGGCCACCCACCCGGCGAGCGTCACGGTCTGGCCGACATGCTCGGCGCGGAGGCTGCCGGCGTCATGGGTACGGATCACTGCGACTCACTCTCGATGCTGGGCCACAGGTCCTCGACCGGTGGTGACCAGGTTGCTGGGTCGGCCGGGGCCTGTTCGCCCGACCTGATGTCCTTGACCTCGTGCCGGCCGTCGGTGACGAACCAGACGAACGGGATGCCGCGACGCTCGGCGTACCGGATCTGCTTGCCGAACTTGGCGGGGGTGAGGGCTACCTCGGTCGGTACGCCCGTCGCGCGGAGCTGCTGGGCGACCGCGTCGCAGGCGGCCCGGGACTCCTCGTCGGGTAGGGCCACCAGAACGGCAGAGGGCACGCTCCGGTCGGCCTTCACGACGCCCTTGGCGATCAACGGTACGAGCAGGCGGCTGACGCCAAGCGAGATGCCGACGCCCGGGTAGGTGGTCCGGCCGTCGGTGGCGAGCGCGTCGTACCGGCCTCCGGAGCAGATGGAGCCCAACGACTCATACCCCTCGAGCCGGGTCTCGAAGACGGTGCCGGTGTAGTAGTCGAGCCCGCGGGCGATCTTGAGGTCGGCCACGACCTTCACTCGCTCGCTGGTCAGCGGGGCGCAGCCCTCGAGGACCGCGACCAGCTCGGCCAGGCCTTCGTCGAGGAGGTCGTCGGTCACGCCGAGCGCACGGACCTCGTTGACGAAGCCGGCATCGCTGCTGCTAATCGCCGCCAGCGCCAGGCACTGCCTTGCTTGGGCCTGCGACAGCCCCGCGTCGGTGACCAGCAGGGCCGCGACCTCGTCGGCAGACAGCTTGTCGAGCTTGTCGACGACCTGCATCACTTTGTCCGGGTCGGGGACCCCGAGCCCCTGGTAGAAGCCCTGGATCAGCTTGCGGTTGTTGACCTGCAGCCGGAACCCGGGAAGGAAGTCGAGCCGGCCGAGCGCCTCGACCATCACGCGCGCCACCTCGACGTCGTGATGGAAGGCCAGCTCGTCCTGGCCGACCACGTCGATGTCGGCCTGGGTGAACTCGCGGAAGCGACCCTCCTGCGGGCGCTCGCCCCGCCACACCTTCTGGATCTGGTAGCGGCGGAAGGGGAACTCCAGCTTGCCAGCGTTCTCCAGGACGTAGCGGGCCAGCGGAACCGTCAGGTCGAAGTGAAGGCCCATCCCCGAGTCGCCCGAGTCCGCCTGCAGCCGGCGCAAGACGTAGACCTCCTTCGAGGTCTCCCCCTTGCGCAGCAGCTGGTCCATCGGCTCGACGGCACGCGTCTCGATGCTGCCGAACCCGTGCAGCTCGAAGGTGCGCGCCAGCGTGGCGAGGACCTGCTGCTCGATGAGGCGCTCAGCGGGGAGGAACTCCGGGAACCCGCTCAGCGCTGTCGGCCTGGCCATGCTCACAGCCCCCTGGTCGGCGGCGCGACGTCGAGCCCCTGGAGGAACGGGTTGACCTGTCGCTCGCGGCCGATGCTGGTCTGCTCACCGTGGCCCGGGAGAACGACGACGTCGTCGGCGAGCGGCAGCACCTTGGTGCGCAGGGAGTGGAGCATCTGGGCGTGGTCGCCGCCGGGAAGGTCGGTCCGACCGATCGAGCCCGCGAACAGCAGGTCGCCGGAGAACATGACCTCGGAGATCTCCGGCTGGACGTCGTACGGCGACCTGAAGGTGATCGAGCCCGGGGTGTGTCCGGGGGCGTGGTCGACGGTGAAGGTGAGGCCGGCCAGCTCGAGGACCATCCCGTCGACGATCTCCTCGACCTTGTCGGGCTCGGCGAACTCGTACTTGCCACCGAGCATCATCTGGGTGGTCTCCAACGACATCCCCGCCATCGGGTTGGCCAGCAGGTGCCGGTCGTCGGGATGGATGTACGCCGTCGCGTCGTACGCCCCCGCCACCGGCGCCACGCACCACATGTGGTCGACGTGCCCGTGCGTCACCAGGACCGCGACCGGCTTGAGCCGGTGCTCCCGGATGACGTCGGCCACGCCCTCAGCGGCGTCCTTGCCGGGGTCGATGACCACGCACTCCGCCCCCGGCTGGGTGGCCGCGACGTAGCAGTTGGTTCCCCACGGACCTGCGGGGAAGCCTGCAATCAGCACGGCACGCACTCCATCTCGTCGGTTGGGCTTCGTCGGTTGGGCTTCGTCGGTCGGGCTTCGTCCGTCGGGCCGGATGTCGGCCATCACGGGCCGCGGGCAAGCCTACCGAGCAGCCTGCGCCTGCCGGAAACCAGTCAGCGTCCTAGACTCGCGTCCGTGGTCACCAAGAAGAGACGACGCCGGCTGATCGCCCACGCGGCCGCCGAGCGTCAAGCCCGGCGACGGGCAGTCCGCCGGCACCGGCGCGAGCTCACCAGGAAAGTCGTGACGGCCGTGCTCGTCGTCGCTCTCCTCGTGGCACTTGTGGCGTGGATCGCCACTCATCGCAGACGGGACGCGCCGCAGTCGGCGGCAGTTGACTACCCTGTGGCATCTGCGATCCCGTCCTACTCTGGAGCAACCCGGTGAACACCGCTGAAGGCGACCAGCCGACTGAGCCGACCCCAGCGGTCGAGCCCGAGCCGTCGGCTGAGGCGTCCCCCGAACCCATCCACGTTCCACCGGCACCCGAGCCCGCCGCTGAAGAGGCCCAGGAACCCATCCCCGCGGGGGCCCCGGAGCCCGAGCCCGTGCAGGACCTGGAACCCACCCCCGCGGAGGTTGCCGAGCCCGGCCCGGCCGAGGCTCCCACCCCGTCGGTCGAGCCGGAGCCCGCACCGTCACCCGCGCCCGTCCCGACTCCGGCTGCCGCCTCTCGCCCCAGGCCCATGCCTGGCCCACCCCGCGCAACCGCCCCCGCAACCCCCGCAGCCGCCCCGGCAGCCACCTCTGCCGCCCCGGTCACAGCCGGCGCGAGCGACTTCGGACGCGTCACGGACGACGGGTCGGTGTACGTGCGGACCTCGGACGGCGAGCGGCTGGTGGGACAGGTCCCGGACGTCTCGCGCGAAGAGGCGCTGGCCTTCTTCACACGTAAGTTCGACGAGCTCGCCTTCGAGGTCGAGCTCCTGGAACGTCGGGTCCAGGGGGGCGCCCTCAGCCCCGAGGACGCCGCTGCGTCGGTCAAGCAGGTGCAGGGCTCACTGGTCGACGCCAAGGCGGTCGGCGACCTGGCCTCCCTGAGCAGCCGGCTGGTGTCGCTGAGCGGCACGATCGCCCAGCAGCGCGAGCTGCGCAAGGCCGAGCGGGCCAAGAAGATCGAGGAAGCAAAGGTCCACAAGGAGCGCATCGCTGCGGAGGCCGAGAAGCTGTCCGCCAGCAACGACTGGCGCAACGGCGCGAACCGCCTCCGCGACCTGCTGGACGAGTGGAAGGCTCTCCCCCGGCTGGACAAGGCACTCGACGACGCCCTGTGGCGCCGGTTCTCGACGGCACGCACGACCTACACTCGCCGGCGCAAGGCGCACTTCGCCGAGCTGAACGAGAAGCGGGACAGCGCGAAGGTGGTCAAGGAGCGACTGGTCAAGGAGGCTGAGGCCCTTGCCGACTCCACCGACTGGGGCCCGACGTCGTCGACCTACCGCCAGCTCATGCAGCAGTGGAAGGCGGCCGGTCCGGCTCCCAAGGGCGTCGACGACCAGCTCTGGAAGCGTTTCCGTGGCGCGCAGGACACCTTCTTCGGGGCTCGCGACGCGGCCTCGTCCGCCCTCGATGCGGAGTTCGAGCAGAACGCGGCGAAGAAGGAGTCGTTGCTGGTCGAGGCGGAGGCTCTGCTCCCGGTGAGCGACCTGGCTGCGGCCAAGACCGCCTTCCGTGACATCGCCGAGCGTTGGGACGCGGCAGGCAAGGTGCCTCGAGAGCGGATGAAGGAGCTAGAGGGACGGATCCGCAAGGTCGAGCAAGCGATCCGGGGCGTCGAGGACGACGCCTGGCGCAGGTCCAACCCCGAGGCCCTGGCCCGCGCCACCGACACCGTGGCCCAGCTCGAGGCTTCGATCGCGGATCTGCGGGCCAAGCACGACAAGGCCACCGCGGCCGGGAACGCGAAGAAGGCCGAGGAGCATGCTGCCGCCCTCGAGGCACGTGAGTCGTGGCTGACCGAGGCTCGCAAGGCCCTCGCGGAGTTCAGCGGCTGACCCCGAGAACGAAGAACGGGCCCCGGAGATCTCTCTCCGGGGCCCGTCCTGTTGATCCTGGTTCAGATCACGCGGACCTGCGAGGCCTGCGGGCCCTTCTGGCCCTGCACGATCTCGAACTCCACCTGCTGGTTCTCCTCGAGGGACTTGTAGCCGGTGCCCTGGATCTCCGAGAAGTGGACGAAAACGTCCGGACCCTCGGTCGGGGAGATGAAGCCGAAGCCCTTCTCAGCGTTGAACCACTTGACGGTTCCCGTTGCCATATTGCTCTTCCAATCAGGATGCGTCGGGATCGCCTTGTGCGATCCCGTTTGCCGGTTAGACGCGACTGCTCCTTGAAGAACAATTGCGCCCGCCACGACGTTCCGTGCGGGCGTGCGTAGGACACGTTCACTCAAAACTGCGACCGGCAAGGACAACACTAGCCTGAATTGCCGGCTATTGGGTCACCCGGTAGGCGTCGAACACACCTTCGACGTGTCGGACCGCTCTCAGAACGTGTCCCAGATGGGCTGGATCGGCCATCTCGAAGGTGAAACGGCTCTTGGCCACCCGGTCCCGGCCGGTCTGCAGGGACGCGGCGAGGATGTTGACGTGCAGGTCCGAGAGCACCTTGGTGATGTCGGAGAGCAGTCGGGCGCGGTCGAGCGCCTCAACCTGGATGTTGACCAGGAACATCGACTGGGCTGTAGGTGCCCACTCAACCTCGGTGAAGCGCTCTGGCTGGGACTTCAGGCTCAGCGCGTTGGCGCAGTCGGAGCGATGCACCGAGATGCCCTGCCCGCGGGTCACGAAGCCGACGATGTCGTCCCCCGGCACCGGCGTACAGCACTTGGCGAGCTTCACCCAGACGTCGGTCAGTCCCTTGACGATGACGCCGGCGTCCCCGCCGCTGGGCCGGCCGGAGCTACGGCGACCAGTGATCTGCACGCCCTCGGCGAGGTCCTCCGAGGCGCCCTCCTCGCCGCCATAAAGGTCGATGACCCGGCGTACGACGGTCTGCGCCCCCAGGTTCCCCTCTCCGACGGCCGCGTAGAGGGCCGAGACGTCAGGCAGCCGCAACTCGGTGGCGACGGTGGCCAGGTTGTCGTGGGTGAGCACCCGCTTGAGCGGCAGCCCCTCCTTGCGCATCAGCCTGGCGATCAGGTCCTTGCCGCGCTCGATGGCCTCCTCGCGGCGCTCCTTGGTGAACCACTGCCGGATCTTGTTCCTGGCCCGCGGGGACTTCACGAAGGCCAGCCAGTCCTGGCTCGGTCCGGCGTTGAGTGCCTTGGACGTGAAGACCTCGACGACGTCCCCGTTGTCCAGGGTCGACTCGAGCGGCACCAGCCGGCCGTTGACCCGAGCGCCGATGGTGCGGTGGCCCACCTCGGTGTGCACCGCATAGGCGAAGTCGACCGGCGTCGCGCCGGTAGGCAACGGGATCACGTCTCCCCTCGGCGTGAAGACGTAGACCTGTGCGGCGTTCATCTCGAAGCGCAGCGACTCCAAGAACTCGCCGGGATCCTCGGTCTCCTGCTGCCAGTCGACCAGCTGTCTGACCCAGGACATGTCATTGTCGGCAAGCGTCCGGTCGGTATCGGCGCCGACGCGGACGTCCTCCTTGTACTTCCAGTGCGCCGCGATGCCGTACTCCGCGCGCCGGTGCATCGCGAAGGTGCGGATCTGCAGCTCGACCGGCTTGCCCTCCAGCCCGATGACCGTGGTGTGCAACGACTGGTACATGTTGAACTTCGGCATCGCCACGAAGTCCTTGAACCTGCCGGGCACAGGGTTCCACCGTGCATGGATGACCCCGAGAGCCGCGTAGACGTCGCGTTCGTCCTCGACCAGGACCCTGATCCCCACCAGGTCGTAGATGTCAGAGAACTCCCGGCCCCGCACGATCATCTTCTGGTAGATCGAGTAGTAGTGCTTGGGTCGGCCGGTGATGAGAGCCTTGATCTTCGCCGCTTTGAGATCGGCCTCGACCTGCTCGATGACCCCGGCCAGGTAGCTGTCCCGCGACGGTGCGCGGTCGGCCACCAGGCGCACGATCTCGTCGTACATCTTGGGGTGCAGGGTGACGAACGCGAGATCCTCGAGCTCCCACTTGAGAGTGTTCATCCCGAGGCGATGGGCCAGCGGGGCGAAGATCTCGAGGGTCTCCTCGGCCTTCTTGATCTGCGACTCCGGCTTGACGTACCGCAGCGTGCGCATGTTGTGCAGCCGGTCGGCGAGCTTGATGACCAGCACCCGGATGTCCCGGCTCATCGCCACGATCATCTTGCGGATGGTCTCCGACTGGGCGCTATCGCCGTACTTGACCTTGTCGAGCTTGGTCACGCCGTCGACGAGCTGGGCGACCTCGTCCCCGAAGTCGCTGCGAAGCTGCTCGAGGGTGTACGGCGTGTCCTCGACCGTGTCGTGCAGCAGGGAGGCGACCAGCGTCGGCTCGGTCATCCCGATGTCGGCCAGGATCGTGGTCACCGCGAGCGGGTGAGTGATGTACGGGTCACCGCTCTTGCGCACCTGGCCCTCGTGATGCAGCTGTGCGGTGAGGTAGGCGCGCTCGATCAGGGCCAGATCGGCCTTGGGGTGGTTGGCCCGGACCGCACGGAAGAGCGGCTCCAGGACGGGGTTGTTCGAGGTGCCGCGGGTGCCGATGCGGGCCAGTCTGGTGCGCATGCGTCCGGCCGAGTTGGCCCCGACACTGGGGCGAGGCGGCTCAGCAGCCGGGGCAGGCTCGACCGCGGGTGGGGTCGCCACTCGCTCGTCGGACACTCGGGCTCCTCGTTCGTCGGCCAGGAGTCCAGTCTACGCGGGCTAGACGGTGCGAAGGGCGTGCAGCGAAAGGTCACCGAGGGCTTCGCGACCGTGCAGGAAGGCGAGTTCCATGAGCACGGCGCAGCCGATCGTGATGCCCCCGCAGGCCTCGACGAGGCTGCGGGTGGCGTTGACCGTTCCTCCGGTCGCCAGGACGTCGTCGACCAGCAGCACCCGCTCCCCCGGGGCGATGCCGTCCTGATGGATCTCCAGCGTCGCCTCGCCGTACTCCAGGGCGTAGGAGACCGCGTGGGTCTTGCCCGGAAGCTTGCCGGCCTTGCGCACCGGGACGAACCCCGTGCCCAGGGCCAGCGCGACCGGCGCGGCCAGGATGAAGCCGCGTGCCTCCATGCCCACGACCTTGTCAACGTTGGTCCGGCCCTCGCTGTCTCGACCGGCGGTGGCCAGCGCCGCCACGACCGCGGTGAAGCCGTCGTGGTCTGCCAGCAGCGGCGAGATGTCCTTGAAGACGATCCCGGGCTTGGGGAAGTCCTGAACGTCGCGGATCAGCGCGTCGAGCGCAGCCTCGAGGGTCATTTCTTCCCGCGCTGGGACCTCGGCTTGCGGGTGGGCTGCGGACGATGGGCCGACGTGCTGTCCTGGATCGGCCGCGCCGACGGCTTCGACTCCCCGGAGAACCTCGTAGCCGGCGCGACCGGCACAGCCCGGTTACCGCGTTCGGGATCCTCGTACGGGTCCGGGTCCGCCCCCGGGTCATCCTGAACGGGCATGTCCTCGGTGAAGGCCGGAACGCTCGCGAAGGGGTCGACCTCGCGACGGTTGCGGTGCTTCATCGCCCGCGAGTCACCGGCCCTGACTCCTGGCTCCAGCTCCTTGAGCTGCACGAAGAGCGGAGTGGCGATGAAGATCGAGGAGTAGGCACCGGCCGCCATCCCGACGAAGAGCGCGAGAGCCAGGTCCTTCAGTGACCCGGAGCCCAGCACCAGGGCCCCGGCGTACAGCAACGCGCCGACCGGGAGCAGGGCGACGATCGAGGTGTTGATCGACCGCACCAGCGTCTGGTTGACCGCCAGGTTCGCGGCCTCGCGGAAGGTCTGGCGGGTACGGGCGAGGTTCTTGGTGTTCTCGCGGACCTTGTCGAAGACCACCACCGTGTCGTACAGCGAGAAGCCCAGGATGGTGAGCACCCCGGTCACAGTGGCGGGGGTGACCTCGAACCCGGAGAGGGCGTAGATGCCCACCGTGATCACCAGGTCGTGCATCAGGGCGACGACCGCGGCGACCGACATCTTCCACTGGCGGGTGTACGCCGCGATCAGCATCACCACCAGGACGATGAAGACGATCAGCCCCTGGATCGCCCTGTTGGCGATCTCCTTGCCCCAGGAGGGCCCGATCGTCTGACGGTTGATGTCGTCGTCGGTGACGCCGAGCGTGCTCGTGATGGCGTTCTGGATCGCGTTGGCCTCGTCCGGCGTGAGCGACTCGGTCTGGATCCGGAGCTTGTCGCCCTGAGTACCTGACGTGTTCACGATCGGCGACGTGGCTGCGTCGATGTCTTCCTTGGCCGCAGCGCTGGTGATGGCGTCGGTGACCTTCACGACGGACTTGCTGTTGGCGGCGCCGCTCTCGACCTTGACGACGTACTCGACACCGCCCTCGAACTCGATGCCGAGGTTGAGCTGCTTTACGGTCAGGCCGAGGATCGAGACCACCAGGATGACCGCGGACATGGCGTACCAGGTCCAGCGGCGGCCGACGAAGTCGATGGAGACCTTGCCGGAGTACAGGGCATGTCCCAGGTCGCTGATCTTGCTCATCAGGCGTTACCTCCAGCCGGCCGCGCAGAGCCGATCCGCTCGATGCCGACGTGGTCGGCAGAGAGCCCGGACCAGTTGTGGCCAGTGTTGAAGAACTTGAAGGTGGCCAGCCAGGACACCATCGGCTTGGTGAACCAGAAGAAGACCACGAGGTCGATGACGGTGCTGATGCCGAGGGCGAAGGCGAACCCCTTCACCACGCCGATAGCGAAGATGTAGAGCACCACCGCCGCGAGCAGCGAGACCGCGTCGGCCGCCAGACAGGTGTTCCGGGCGCGCGCCCAGCCCGTCTCGACGGCTACGCGCATGGACTTGCCCTCACGCATCTCGTCCCGAATGCGCTCGAAGTAGACGATGAACGAGTCCGCGGTGATACCCACCGCGACTATCAGGCCCGCGATCCCTGGCAAGGTGAGGGTGAAGCCGGCAGCCTTGCTCATCAGGAGCACGACGGCGTACGTGATCACGGCCGCGCCGAAGAGCGAGGCCACCACTACCAGGCCCAGGCCTCGGTAGTAGAGCAGGCAGTAGAGCATGACCACGGCCATACCGATGCCGCCGGCCCACAGACCGGCCGAGAGCTGGTTGGACGCCAGCGTGGGTCCCTCGTTGGAGGTCTCACCGATCTCGAACTTGAGCGGAAGCGCGCCGTACTTGAGGCTGTTGGCCAGGCTGGCCGCCTCTGTCTGGGTGAAGTCACCGCTGATCTCGGCGTTGCCGCCGGTGATCGCCCCGTTGCTGACGGTCGGCGCCGAGAGCACCTCGCCGTCCAGCACGATGGCGAACGCCTTCTGCGTGCCGTTCTGGTTGTACGCAGCGTTGATCGCCGACGTGACGTCGGCGAAGACGTCGGCCGCCTTGCTCTTGAAGCTCAGGTTGACCACGAAGCCGATGCCGCTCTGCGGCGTGCCCGAGCTGGCATCGCTGAGCTCCTTGCCGTCGATCACGGACTTGGTGAGCAGGTACTTCCGGCCATCCTGGTCGCAGGCGATGAGGGGTTGGCCGGGGTTGTCGACGATGTCGAGGCTGTCCTCGGGGCACACGTAGCTCTGGTAGGCCTCGAGCCACTTCGTGCCGGGGTCGGCCTGCCAGGCCATGTAGTCGTCCACCGCGGCGGCTGCGACCGGGGTGGGGGCGGCTGCCTTCTTGTCCGCGGCGAGCAAGCCATCGGAGACCGCACGGCCCGAAGGACTCGTCCCGTCCTTCGTGCCGTTCTTCGTGCCGTCCTTCTTCCCGGGTTTGGGAGACGGCGACGGGGACGGGGCGGGGGCCTCTTCGGGCGGCGCCATGTACTGGACTGGTACGTCGGCCACGAGACGGAAGTAGAGCTGTGCCGACCGAGAGATCTCCTCGGCGATGCCGGTCTCGTTCTTCCCGGGGATCTCCACCACGATGTTGCGACCGCCCTGGACCGACACCTCGGACTCGGCGACACCTGTGCCGTTGACGCGCTGGTCGATGATGCTGCGGGCTTCCTTCATCGCACTGGCCGGAGGGTCGCCGCCCTCCTCGGTCTTGGCCTGCAGGCTGATCCGGGTGCCGCCCTGGAGGTCGAGCCCCAGCTTGGGCTTCCAGTCCGCCGTCAGTGCCACCAGGCCGTACAAGGCGCCCACTGCAATGAGGAACACGATCAGCTTGCGCCCGTTACGGGACGCCCTTGCTGCCACGGTCTACTCGCTCCTGTAATGAGGCCGAACCCGAGATGGATGCGGCTTGGTGGTTACTGGTCCTCGGGACCTGAGGAGAGGTTGTCCTCGGCCGGCTGGTCGGACCCGGCTTGCTCGGGCTCGGGGTTCAGGACCCTGGCCACGGCCGCGCGAGCAACCCTGAGGGTGGTGCCCGGGGCTACCTCGAGCTCGAGGGTCTCGTCCCCGGCACCGGTCACGGTGCCGAAGATGCCGGAGGTCAGCATGATCTCCGACCCCACCTCGGCGGCGCGCTGCGTGCTCTGCTGCTCGCGCTGACGCCGCTGAGCGGGTCGGATCATCAGGAACCAGAACAGCGCCGCGATCGCGACAAACGGCAGTAGCTGGGCTACGGCTTCCACGAATCTCCCTATCCAAAACCTTGCGTGTCCGGGGCGCGACGCAATATCCGAGTGCATCGGCCGCAGGCGAGTCTAACCGGAGCCCGGGGCCGATCTCGCCACCTCAGGTCAACGGTTGGGTTACGACGGTGGTTCCCCGTCGAAGAGCGGGAGGTCACCGAAGGGTGCCGCTGGGGGTGGTTTCAGCCCCAGGTGCGCCCAGGCGGCAGGGGTCGCTACCCGGCCACGCGGCGTCCGGGCTAGGAAGCCGCAGCGCACCAGGAACGGCTCTGCCACCTCTTCCACGGTCTCGCGCTCCTCCCCTACGGCCACTGCAAGCGTGCTCACGCCTACGGGGCCGCCGGAGAAGCGGCGGCACAGCGCATCGAGTACCGCACGGTCCAGCCGGTCGAGGCCGGACTGGTCGACCTCATAGAGGTCCAATGCCCGGTGGGCCACCTCCTCGGTGAGGACCCCGTCGGCTCGGACCTGGGCATAGTCACGGACCCTCCTGAGCAGACGGTTCGCGATCCGCGGGGTCCCTCTGCTGCGCGAGGCGATCTCCCGGGCACCCTCGTCGGTGAGGTCCAGGTCCAGCAGGCCGGCACTGCGCCGGACGATGCGGTCCAGCTCGGCGGGCTCGTAGAACTCCAGCTGGGCGGTGAAGCCGAACCTGTCCCGCAGCGGCCCGGGGAGCAGCCCCGCCCTCGTGGTCGCACCCACCAAGGTGAACGGAGGGATCTCCAGCGGGATCGCGGTGGCGCCCGGCCCCTTGCCGATGACGACGTCGACTCGGAAGTCCTCCATCGCCATGTAGAGCATCTCCTCCGCCGGCCTGGCCATCCGGTGGATCTCGTCGACGAAGAGCACGTCGTCCTCGTTCATGCCCGACAAGATGGCGGCCAGGTCACCGGCGTGGGTGATGGCCGGACCGCTGGTCAGCCGGAGCGGGGCACCCATCTCCGCCGCGATGATCATCGCGATGGTGGTCTTGCCGAGTCCGGGCGGGCCGCTGAGCAGGACGTGGTCGGGGGCCCGCCCGCGTGCGCGGGCAGCCTGCAAGACCAGGCCAAGCTGCTCACGCACGCGCTCCTGGCCGATGAGCTCGTCCAGCGTCCGGGGGCGCAGCGCCGCCTCCACGGCACGCTCGTCCCCGTCTGCCTCGGCCGCCACGACCGAGCGGCTCTCGACGTACTCCGCCTCGGCGGCGGTGAGGTCCTGGTCGTTCATGTCCGGCTCAGGGTACGTAGGGCCGCACGGAGGAGTCGGGCGACGTCGGGAGGCTGGCCGTCCGTGGGTGCGACCTGGTCCATGGCCCGGTCCGCCTCCTTCACCGACCAACCGAGGCCGACGAGTCCATGGCGCACCTGCTCGCGCCAGGCCTCCTCGCCCGGGAGAGCGGTGGGCTTGGTGCCGCCGACTGGCGGTCCGATCCTGTCCTTGAGCTCGAGGATGATCCGTTGCGCACCCTTCTGACCGATGCCGGGGACCGTGGTGAGCGCCCGCACGTCCTCGTGCAGGATGGCGGCCCGAAGCCCGTCGGGTGAGTGCACCGCAAGCATGGCCTGAGCCAGCTTGGGGCCGACGCCGCTCGCGGTCTGCAGCAGCTCGAAGACCGACTTCTCATCCTCGTCCAGGAACCCGAAGAGGGTCAGTGACTCCTCCCGGACGACCATGCTCGTGGGCAGCGTGGCCTGCTGGCCCAGCCGCAGCGTCGCCAGGGTGCCTGGGGTGCAGTTGAGCTCGAGCCCCACCCCGCCGACCTCCAGCACGGCGCTGGTCAGCGTCACTCCCGCGACGGTTCCCCTGACGAAGGCGATCATGACCTGCTCCTCGCGAGGGCGGCATCGATCCGGGACTGTGCCGCCCCCCGCCAGATGTGGGTAATGGCCAGAGCCAGGGCGTCAGCGGCGTCGGCAGGCTTGGGGGCGGTCGTCAGGTTGAGCAGGCGGGTCACCATGGCCCCCACCTGCGCCTTGTCGGCCCGGCCGTTTCCCGAGACCGCAGCCTTGACCTCGCTCGGGGTGTGCAGGGCGACCGGGATCCCCCGCCGGGCTGCCGCCACCAGCGCGACACCGCTGGCCTGCGCGGTCCCCATCACGGTGGAGACGTTGTGCTGACTGAAGACCCGCTCGACAGCCACCGCGTCCGGCTCGTGCCGGTCGATCCAGGCGTCGATCACCGCAGCGATCTCGCACAGCCGGTCGGCGATCGGCTGGTCCGGGCTGGTCCTCGCGACGCCCACCTCGACCAGTCGCAGCGGCCGGCCGACCGAACCCTCGACCACGCCCAGCCCGCAGCGGGTCAGGCCCGGGTCGATGCCCAGCACACGCATGGAGTCGCCTCTCGTCCGAACAGGTGTTCGGACCAAACCTACGGCGAACCCGGCCCGCGACCGGGGAGGACACGCTCACCAGCGTGCCGACCGGCTCGACATGCAGAGCGGCCGGTCGGGCTCACTAGGCGTCGAGCGACTCGAGGACCTCGTCGGGGATGTCGAAGTTGCCGAACACGTTCTGTACGTCGTCCAGGTCCTCCAGCGCTTCGACCAGGCGCATCACCTTCGAGGCGCCGTCGGCGTCGACGGTCACCTCCATCGTCGGCACGAACTGGGCCTCAGCCGAGTCGTAGTCCAGGCCGGCGCTCTGCAGCGCCGTACGGACGGCGACCAGGTCGGTGGCCTCGCTGATCACCTCGAAGGAGTCGCCGAGGTCGTTGACCTCCTCGGCGCCGGCCTCCAGCGTCGCCTCCAGCACGTCGTCCTCGGTGACGGAGCGACCGTCCTGTTCCTTGAGGAGGACGACGACGCCCTTGCGGTTGAACAGGTAGGAGACCGATCCGGGGTCGGCCAGCGAGCCGCCGTTGCGCGACGTGGCGGTGCGGACCTCCATCGCGGCGCGGTTGCGGTTGTCGGTGAGGCACTCGATCAGCAGCGCCACCCCGCCGGGGCCGTAGCCCTCGTACATGATCGTCTGGTAGTCGGCGCCGCCGGCCTCGGCGCCCGAGCCACGCTTGACCGCACGGTCGATGTTGTCGTTGGGGACCGACGACTTCTTGGCCTTCTGGATCGCGTCGTAGAGGGTCGGGTTCCCGCCTGGGTCGCCACCACCCATCTTGGCGGCGACCTCGATGTTCTTGATCAGCTTCGCGAAGAGCTTGCCGCGCCGCGCGTCGACGACAGCCTTCTTGTGCTTGGTGGTCGCCCATTTGGAGTGGCCAGACATGCGGTGGTGCCTCTACTTCCCTGTTGCGCTGCGGACCAGGTCGATGAAGAGCCCGTGGATGCGGTGGTCACCGGAGACCTCCGGGTGGAAGGACGTGGCGAGCAGGTTCGCCTGCCGGACCGCGACGATCCTACCGGCGGCGGGCCCGGAGGCCACGGTGGCGACGACCTCGACGGCCTGTCCGACCTTCTCGACCCAGGGCGCCCGGATGAAGACGGCGTGGAAGGGTGTCTCGGCGTCCGGGAGCCCGGCAACCTCGAGCTCGGCCTCGAAGGAGTCGACCTGTCGCCCGAACGCGTTGCGTCGGACCACCACGTCCAGGCCACCCAGGGTCTCCTGCCCTTCGATGCCCTGCTCGATGCGGTCGGCGAGCAGGATCATCCCCGCGCAGGTGCCGAAGACCGGGAGCCCGGAGGCGATCGCCTGCTGGAGTGGCTCGAACAGCTCGAAGGTGCGCGCCAGCTTGTAGATCGTGGTGGACTCGCCCCCCGGGATCACCAGACCGTCCAGTCCGGCCAGCTCAGCCGGCCGCCGTACGGCGAGGGTGGCCGCGCCAGCCCGCTCCAGCATGGCCCGGTGCTCGCGCACGTCACCTTGCAGCGCGAGGACGCCGACGGTCGGAGAGGGGTTCACCCGGCCATTTTACGGGGGTGGGTGGAGGTGCCTCGCGGCGGTCAGCTGCAGAGGCTGACGACGGCCACGTTGTAGGACCGGGTGGTGGAGGCGACCGAGCTCCAGGTAACCGGACCGAACACGCGGTTCGCCACCACCCAGGCCGTGCCGCCGGAGATCGCGGAGGTGATGGTGGCCGTCGTCGCTGCGGTGGTGAGCGTCTGCGCTCCAGCGTTCCCATAGTGCAGGGTGTAGTTGGTCGCGCCGGTGACGGCTGCCCAGTTGAAGGTCACCGAGAGCACCCCGAGGGAGCCGCAGGTGAACGTCGCGGGAACCGGCACCGTGTACGCACCGACCTGGGTCCCGGTGACGCTGACCGCGTCGGTCCAGGCGGCGAGGGTCCAGGGCGCCCGCTCCTGGGGTGACCCGGTCACGCTGAGCAGGCCCAGGATGGCCGTCACAGTGAGAGCGGCGGTGGCAGGGTGGTGGCGTCGTCGACGCTCGGTCGGGGCGCGGCGGCGCCCCCCGCGACCAGCTCCGCTACCACCAGGGCGGGACACTGGCGGGCGCAGGACCCGCGGCAGCAGCCAGACGACGTAGCCGCCCACGAGCAGCATCCCGAAGGGTCCCGCGAGCCAGGCCACGACGTATCCGCCTCGGGGGATCGAGAAAAGCACCCGGTCGGCGCCGGGGACCTGGTAGACCTCGGCGTCCACCGCGGCGTTGGCGTCGCCCTTGAGCGCGAGGGTGGCTCCCGCGCCGCGCGGGGTTACCGCCACGACCCGGTGGGTGACTCGCACGCCCGAGGCGGTCATCACGCTGACCACGTCCGCCACTGCCAGGTCGGCGGCAGGCACGCTGCGGGCGATGGCGAGGTCGCCGGTGTTGATCGTCGGCGCCATGGAGCCGGAGCGGAAGACCAGCGGCCGCAGGTCGAATGCCAGGGCCGCAAGCCCAGCCAGCAGACAGGCGGTGCCGAGCGCGGCACCGAGCGCCAGCGCTACCCGGACGGCCCGACCCGGTGCCCCCGGACCCGTCACGACAGGTCCGAGGTGGCCGAGAAGGTGAACGAGACGTCGGTGGTGGCCCCCTGGAGGGAACTCGCCGCGTTGGTGGGCAGGGTCACCTGGACACAGAGCTTCTCCTCCGTACCGCCGCCCAGCAGCCTGGCCGTGTTGACGAGCCCGCCGTTGAGCGCCGTGGTCGTCCCGGCCAGCGCCGTACCGGCGCAGGTGGCCGAAGGTGCGGTCCCGGCTACCGAGGTGTCACCGGTGACCTTGACGACCAGGGCTCCCCGGAGGTTCTTGGCATCGGCGTTGGTGGCCACGGTGGTCGCGGTGTACTTCAGGGACGCGGTGCCCTGGTTACGTACGGTGAGCACGCCGGCCACGCTGGAACCAGGCACCATCGTGGACAGGTTCAACGTGGTGTAGCCGGTCACTGTGTCAGCACCGTTGACGCGCAGGTCGAGCGTGCCCGCGGTGAAGGTGGTGCCGGTGACCACGACCTCGTCGGTCCAGAAGGCGAACGTCCCGATCGACGCGGGCACCGCGAGGACGCCCAGCGCCAACAGCGCCTGGACGCGCGAGGGGATCGAGAACCGACGCCGTCGCCTGGTCGCGGTCATGCTTCCCCCCTCCGTTGCTGCTCGAGCATCGCGCTCGTGGCGGCCCGTACGCCGGGTCGCAGCCGGTCACGCATGGCGCTGACGAACATCACCACGGCGTAGCCGAGGAGCCCGAAGACGACGATCGCCAGGGCCGTCTGTCGCTGTTGTCCGGTGAGCGCGCTGGTCACGTAGCCGAGGTACGGAACGGCGTACCAGCGCTCGCCCTTGATCTGCACCGGCTGCACCAACCGAGGGTCCGGCTGGCTGTTCGCGTCCCCCTGGGTGCCGAACCGGAGCTGGCCGCTGGCGTCGGTCCCGACGGACCGGACCCGATGGGTCACGACCGTCGGCTTGCCGGACTCGAGCTGGTAGGTGATGACGCTGCCGGTGGTGATCAGGCCCGCCGCCACGGGCTTGACCACCACCAGCGTTCCGGGCGGCAGCTGTGGCTCCATCGACCCCGTGAGGATGACGTACGGCGTCGCCCCAGCAAGGCGGGGGACGACAACCGCCACAGCCAGTAGGGCCGCGACGAACAGGATGACCGCCCAGGCGACCACCTGTCCTCCCCTCCGCATCCCGGTATGCACGTTCACGCTAGAGCTCCTGCTCAGGGCACCAGGTGGCTCTGGGTAGCGGTGACCGTGATGTCGTCCAGCGTCGCCGCGAGGCCTACCGGAGCGACGTTCGAGTCGTTGTCCTCGACGCCCGACGCCCAGGTCACGGTGATGGTCGCGGTGACCACGTCACCGTCCTGGACCGCCACGTTCGGCGGCGTGACCGGGCACGCTGTTGACCTCGTAGGCCGCGCTGACCGCGAGCTCGTCGAGCAGGGCCGCGTCGCCGGAGAGCGACGGCGCGGTGACATCGAAGTCTGCTGCCAGGTGCTCGCCGGCCGCGTCGAGCGAGAAGGTGCAGACCTTCGTCAGGGTGTCGCCGGGCACCAGCAGCTGGGTCGTGAAGACCGCGCCGCCGTCGAGCAGCCAGCCCGCGCCACACGAAGGGTTGGTCAGCTTCAGGTGTCCTGCGGTGATGTCGCTGCCCGAGACGGGCTGCGTCGTGGTCCAGAAAGCTAGCGAGCCTGCGCCTCCCAGCAGCAGTGCTCCCGCCGCGGACGCGGCTAGCGCGCCCTTGGTCGACTTGTTCATGGGTTCCCTCCCACTGAAATCTTGAGTTGTGCCGTTCGGTTGAACGCTCAAGATCCTGACGCAGCTCAGGGAGGGTTATGACGGGATTAGGGTGATTCGATACTGAATGACGCAAAAACTAGCTGTTCGGCGGACCAGCCTCAGCCGGATGTCCGACGCTGCCAGTACGCCGCGACCTCGATGCGACCCTCGTCGTAGTGCGCCTCCAGGCCGTGCTCGGCCAACACGGCGATCGCCTCGTCGAGGAGCTCGTCACCCGGCGCGACGTTGGCGGTGGTGCTGTGCCAGAGATTGACCTCGAGCATCCCTTCGTCGACGGCGTGCCAGACGTCGGGGCCCGTGAACCAGGCGACTCCACGGCAGGACCTCTCGTCCAGCACCTTCTTCGCGGCCCAGTGATCCTCACAGCCCTGGAGCACGACGACGCCCCGGTCCGCGAGCTCGGCGAAGGCGGCCTGCAACCGCATGTAGTCGGTCACCTCGGACCAGGTCTCCTGTTCGGCGGCCAGCTCCTGGGTGAACTCCTCGATCCAGACCCGGGCGAGCACGCCGCTCTGCGAGGCCAGGTGGGGCAGCTCGGAGCGCACCGCGAGCTCCACCTCGTCGTACAGGGCAGGGGCAGTGAGAAGCCCGGCCCTGACACAGGACCGGGCGAACTCCCGTACGTCGGACTCCCTGCTCACCAGCCGCGCTCGGCGAGCCGGTGCGGCTGCGGGATCTCCTCGACGTTGATCCCGACCATGGCCTCGCCCAGGCCGCGCGAGACCTTGGCGACCACGTCGGGGTCGTCGAAGAAGGTGGTGGCCTTGACGATCGCCTCGGCCCGCTGAGCGGGGTTGCCGGACTTGAAGATTCCCGAGCCGACGAAGACTCCCTCGGCGCCGAGCTGCATCATCATCGCGGCGTCCGCCGGAGTGGCGATCCCACCGGCGGTGAACAGCACGACGGGGAGCTTGCCGGCCTCGGCAACCTCCTTGACCAGCTCGTACGGCGCCTGGAGCTCCTTGGCCGCGACGTACAGCTCGTCCCGGCTCATCGAGTGCAGCCGGCCCAGCTCTCCGCGGATCGTCCGCATGTGCGTCACCGCGTTGGACACGTCTCCGGTGCCGGCCTCGCCCTTGGAACGGATCATCGCCGCGCCCTCGGTGATCCGGCGCAGCGCCTCACCCAGGTTGGTCGCACCGCACACGAACGGCACCGTGAACGCGAACTTGTCGATGTGGTTGGCGTAGTCGGCCGGCGTCAGCACCTCGGACTCGTCGATGTAGTCCACACCGAGCGACTGCAGCACCTGCGCCTCGGCGAAGTGGCCGATCCTGGCCTTGGCCATCACCGGGATCGAGACCGCGCTGATGATCGACTCGATCATGTCGGGGTCGCTCATCCGGGAGACGCCACCCTGGGCGCGGATGTCGGCGGGAACCCGCTCCAGCGCCATCACGGCCACGGCGCCGGCGTCCTCGGCGATCTTGGCCTGCTCGGCGGTGACCACGTCCATGATCACCCCGCCCTTGAGCATCTCGGCCATGCCGCGCTTCACGCCGACGGTGCCGGTCTGGGCGCCGGTCTGGGTGCCGGTCTGGGGGGTCTGGTTCACGTGCTTCTCTTCTTCGTCTGGGGGTCGGCACTAGCCTACTTCGCTCGCGTCCGACAGTCCCAACCGGTCTCAGACGGCTGTCGCCTGAGCCCCCTCGACCAGGTCGAGGTAGACGCCCTCCACCGACGGTGCGACCGCCTCCCAGTCGTAGCGCCGGACCTCAGCCCGCGCCATGGCCGCCAGCCGCTCCCGGCGCGGCTGGTCCTCGAGCAGGGTGACCGCCTGCTCAGCCAGGTCGTCGGTGTAGACGGTGCCGAAGGCGCCCGCACCGAGGACGTCGCGGAACGCTGGCAGGTCGTGCGCGAGCACGGTGGTCCCGGCCGCCATTGCCTCCACGAGCACCAGGCCGAAGCTCTCCCCGTGGGTGTTGGGCGCGACCACTAGGTCCGCACTGCGCAGGGCTGCCCGCTTGTCCGGCTCGGCCAGCTCACCGAGGAACTCGACCTTCGGCTGGCCGACCGGGCGCCGGCCGGGGCCGGCGACGAGGAGGCGGGCAGCGGGGCACCGGGACTGGATCGCGGGCCAGGCCGCCAGGAGTTGGTGCAGACCCTTGCGTCGCTCGTCGATGCGACCCAGGAACAGCACGGTCCTGCCGTCGCGGGTGCGCTCCCCGTCGTACCCCAGGACGTCGAGGCCGTTCGGGATCACGTCGGGCCGAACCGGCAGGTAGCGGCGTACGGTCCGTGCTGCGGTCTCCGAGACGGCGATGTGGGCGTCGATGCGCCCCAGCCACGGACGCAGCAGGTTGGCCGAGGCCGCCAGGGCCCGGGGCCGGTCCTGGGCGGTGTGGAAGGTCGCCACGACCGGCACGTCTGCCGCGCGGACCGCGAGCAGGGAGGCGGACGGGGTCAGCGGCTCGTGCACGTGGACGACGTCGAAGTCCCCTTCGCCCAGCCAGCGCGCCACCCGCGCTGCCGTGCCCGGGCCGAAGGCTACCCGGCCGACGGCCCCCTTGTAGGGCAACGGGACCGCGCGACCCACGGAGACCACGTGCTCCCCGCGCGGCTCGCCCGGCGCGAGCACCGAGACCTCGTGTCCGTGCCGGCGCAGCGCACCGGCCAGCCCGAGCACGTGGTTCTGCACGCCGCCGGGGACGTCGAGCGAGTAGGGACAGACCAGGCCGACGCGCATCAGAGGAAGACCTTCTGCATCATGTGCCAGTCCTGAGGGTGACTGCGGATGCCCTCGGTGAAGGCGTCCGCGACGGTCTGCATCATCGCCGTCGAGCCGGCCCGGCCGGACTCGATCGCCACAGCGGGCCAGAACCGCAGCTCGGTGTCCCGCCCGACGTAGGAGAACGTCCCGGGGATGATCGGCGCTCCGGTGCGCTGGGAGAGCACCGCCGGACCACGGGGCACCCGGGCGCGGCGGCCCAACAGTTCCACCTCTGCCCCGGTACTGGTCAGGTCCCGGTCGGACAGCAGACAGACCAGCCGTCCCTGCGCCAGATGGGAGCCCAGCGCGGCGACGACTCCCGGCTCGCCGAGCGGCAGGATCTCCATCCCGATCGAGCGTCGGAACGCGACGAACTCGTCGTACACGCGCTCGGGCCGCAGTCGCTCCGCCACTGCGACGACCGGCATCCCGGTGGCACAGGCCCAGGCGCCCGCCCAGTCCCAGTTGGCGGTGTGCGGCAGCGCGACGATGGCCCCCTTGCCCGACGCCATCGCGGTCCGCAGGTTCTCCTCGCCGACCGTCCGGGTGCGCCGTACCAGGTCGTCCAGTGGCCAGGAGGGCAGCCGGAAGGCCTCACACCAGTAGCGCAGGTAGGAGCGCATCGCCTCGCGGGTCAGCGTGTCGGGGTCTGCGTCGGGGGCGGCGACGGCGAGGTTCTCGCGAAGCTGCCGGACGCCGGGGCCGTTCCGGGCATGCACCCGGTCAGCAGCAGTGCGGAACAGCGCCTGCGACGCACCCTCGGGCATCAGCCGTACCGCTCTCCAGGCGCCGATGAACCCCGCCGAGACCAAGGAGTCGCGGTTCACTGCGCAGCGGCGGCGTTGGCCTGGTCGCGGACAGTCAGGATCCGCTGTACGACGGTGACCGTGCTGGCGATCGCCAGCGCCGCGAGGGTGACCGGGATGGCCCACAGCCAGTCCTCGTTGCCGGTGAGGCGGTGCAGCAGGTCGGCGAGCCCGGTGATCACCAGGATCGACACCAGCCGGTCCGCTCGCTCGGCGATGCCGACCTTCGCGGTCAGGCCCAAGGACTCGGCACGTGCCCGGGCGTAGGAGGTGACCGACCCCATCACCAGGCAGTACAGCGTCAGCGCGGCCAGAAGGTCGTTGTCGCCGGGTCCGACGTAGTACAGCGCCAGACCGGCGAAGATCGCGCCGTCGCCCACCCGGTCCAGGGTCGAGTCGAGGAAGGCCCCGAAGACACTGGTCCGCCCGGACTGGCGGGCCATCGCTCCGTCGATGAGGTCGGAGAAGACGAAGGCGGTGATCACCAGGACGCCGACGAACAGCATGCCCTGGGGGAAGAAGACCAGGGCGCCCGCGGAGACGCCGAGGGTGCCGACCAGGGTGACGGCGTCGGGGCTGACCCCGAGCTTGAGCAGGAGGGTGATGACCGGCTGGAAGATGCTGGTCCAGAAGGCGCGGAATCGTTCGAGCATGGCGGTGCCAGGCTATCTGCCGCTGCTGGCGTTGCCTCCGGCGGGCGGGTTCGTGGGCGGGTCGGGAAACTCGCGACGGAAGCGCCGGAGCGTGTAGCAGGTCACCACGGAGTCGCCCGCCGCTCGGGCTGACGCGCTCCGCGGCAGCCGCAGGACGAGCAGGGAACGGGTGTCGGCGAGAAGTGTCGTCCCCCGCTGGGCGCGCCTCAGGTACGGCGCGCGACGAAGTAACTGTTGAAGGGGTCGCCCTCGAGGCTCTTGACCTCGACCTTCCCGAAGCCGGCGTCGTGGAGCATGCTGACCGCCGTCTGCTCGCCCCAGACAGCGCCCAGCCCGTCACCACCCTGGGCCAGTGACACCGTCATGCAGTGCAGCAGTGAGATCCCGTAGAGGAAGCCTCCTCCGGGGACCCCCACGTTCTCGTGCGGATGGCTGCTCGCGCGGATGTCGACCATGAGGAAGACCCCGTCGGCCGCGAGCGCCTGGGCGACGCCGGTGAGTACGGCGGCCGGATGGGCCTGGTCGTGGATTGCGTCGAAGGCGGTCACGAGGTCGAAGGGTCCGGTCCCGGACAGGTCGACGACGTCGCGAACCTCGAAGCCGACATTGGTCAGGCCGTTGGCGCGGGCTGCTGACCTCGCGGTCGCGATCGCTTCCTCGGAGAAGTCGAAGCCGACGAAGGTGCTGGCGGGGTAGGCGGCAGCCAACACGTTGAGGTGAGGCCCGCTGCCGCAGCCGACGTCGGCGACCGACATCCCCGACCTCAGCCGTCCGTCCAGGCCCTCGACGAGCGGGACGACCTCGTCCACCAGGAGCCCCTCTGCGATGTCCTTGCTGTCCTCGGCCATCAAGGCGTGGAACTCGGCGTACTCGCTGTAGGGAACGCCCCCGCCGTCTCGGAAGCAGGCCACGACCTGGTGTTCCACCCCGGCCATCAGACCGATGAACTGGGCCATCTTGGCGAGGTTGTCCTTGCCAGCGCGCCGGGTCAGCACAGCGGCGTGCTCCGGCGGGAGGTACCAGGTCTCCTGGGCGGGGTCGCCCTCGACTATCCCGGCGACCAGCATGGCAGCCAACCACTCCCGGACGTAGCGCTCGTGGAGACCGGCTACATCGGCGATCGCCTCCGCGGTCGAGGGCGGCAGGACCGCCATGGTGTCGAAGAGGGCGGTGCGGTGGCCGATACTCAGCGTCAGGGCGGTGGCCGCATCGGCGACGATCCCGAACATCCTTCCGGCGAACGCCTCGACTGCTTCGACGTCGACGGCGACGGCCTGCTCGGGCTGGGCACTCTGGGTGATGCTCATGGCCACTCCTGGAGGATTCACGACCGGGCTGGTCCCTGCCCCTCGAACCTAGGAACACCCCCGGGAGGCTTGCATCGCTCGGAAGGTGCAACCTGTCATCGGCCGGCGTACACCTTTCTGTGCAGCCCGGAGGTTCTGTGCAGCCCGGAGGTCGCCTAGACCCCGTGCTCCCTCGTCCAGGCGACGGCAGCGGTGCGCGTGGACACCCCCAGCTTGAGGTAGACGTTGGCCAGGTGGCGCGCCACGGTCTTCTCGCTGATCACCAGTTCCTGGGCGATCTGCCTGTTGGTGCTCCCGCGTGCAACCTGCCGCAGGATCTCGACCTCCCGCTGGGTCAGACCTTGCGGTAGCGCTGATCCAGGGCGGAGCCGACGCAACCGTCCGAGGTCGACCGCGGCGTCCAGGCTGGTCAACGTCTTCTCGGCGGCGTCGAGCTCAAGACCGGCGGAGCCGAGGTCACCCAGGGCGGTGTAGGCCTCGGCCAGGAGCATCCGGGCGCGCGCGCCGTCGTACGGCGCCTCGAGGTCCTGCCACGCTCGGATCGCCGCGCGCAGCAGCGGGACCGAACCGGCAACGTCCCCGGCCGCCAGTGCCACAGCGCCTCGCGCCTGCGCTGAGGCTCCCCTGAGGCCGTCAGACCTCCAGCGGTCCGCGATCGCTGCTAGCTGATCGCTGGCGCGGCGGGCAGTCTCGAGATCCACGACATCCACGGCGAGGTCGACCATGGCGCGCAGCAGTGGTGCCCGTGCATAGTCTGCCCCTCGGTCGTTTGCCAATGCTGTCTGGAGCGAGGCGACTGACGCCTCCAGCCGGCCTGCCTGCGCGGTCAGCAGGGCGAGGCCCGGCTGAGGGTCCCTGCCCAACTCGTGAGCACGCAAGTACGCCGACTCGGCGCCATTCGACTCGCCCCGCAGCCTAAGCAGATCGCCTAGCAGGTAGTGCCCCTCGGCGACGACCGAGGCGTTCATGCCGACGAGCTCGGTACACACCACCTTCGCGTCGTCGGCGGCGACGTCCCACTCGCCGGCCAGCTGGCGCAGCTGGACCCGGTGCATGCGGCAGATCCCGGAGAACATCACCGAGCTGTCGAAGCCCTCGCACCAGCGTTCGGTCGCCGCGGTCCACTCGCGGGCCCTACGCAGGTCGAACAGGTCCCAGCAGACCGCGATCATCTGGCAGTAGAGGTTCCCGGCGAGCTCGGGCGGCAGCTGTCCAGCCTGGACCGGGAGCATCGCCTCGTCGAGCAGGGCCAACCCCTCGGCGACGTCCCCGGTGCGTAGCCGGGCGGTCCCCTCGGTCATCAGCGACAGGGAGAGCAGGGTGGAGTCGGGCGCTCGCCGCGCCGCGTCGGCTGCCCGGCGGGCGAGGTCGACGGCGAGCGCGAGGTCGCCACCGTGCAGTGCGTTCTGGGCGTCGAGATGCACCACGTATCCGCGGGCGGCCTCGTCCGTCGAACGCTCCAGGAGGGACCGGCCGCGCTGGAGCCACCCCGAGCCTGCAGCAAGGTCCCCGCGCAGCATGAGCAGGAACCCGAGGGCCATCGACTGCTGGGCGGCTCGGGTCGGCTCTCCCTCGGCGACCAGCTTCTGGTGGGCGAGCTCCGCCAACTCGAGCGAGCGGTCGGCGTCACCCAGCCACCAGGCCGACTCGTGCCAGGCGACGACGTCGTCCGCGGAGAGCGGGCCGAGCTGGTCAGCCTCGGCGAACGACTCCCCGGCCGCAGCGAACCGTTGGGCCGCGTGGGCGGCGTGCGCCCTCCTCAGCAGCTCGCCCTGGTCGCCCACGCCCGGTCCTCCTAGGACCACTTCTCGGCGAGGAGCGACCGGGTGTCGGCGAGAAGCTGCGGCATCGTCTTGGTCTTCCCGACGATCGGCATGAAGTTCTGGTCGCCGGCCCAGCGTGGCACCACGTGCTGGTGCAGGTGAGCGGCGATGCCGGCTCCGGCCGCGAAGCCCTGGTTCAGGCCGATGTTGAAGCCGTGCGCGCCGCTGACCGAGCGGATCACCCGCATCGCGGTCTGGGTGAGCTCGGCGAGCTCGACGGTTTCCTCGTGGGTGAGCTCGGTGTAGTCCGCGACATGACGGTACGGGCAGACCATCAGGTGGCCGGCGGAGTACGGGTACAGGTTGAGTACGACGAAGCACTCCGCGCCGCGGTGCACCACCAGTCCGTCCTCGTCGGACAGCGTCGGGATGCGGCAGAACGGGCAGGTCTCCGGCGTACCGTCGCTCGGCTTGTTCTCGCCGGCGATGTAGGCCATCCGGTGCGGGGTCCAGAGCCGGTCCAGAGCATCCGGCTCACCGACGCCGTCCTGGGAGTGGCTCACACCTGGACCCTCTCAGCCACGGCTGCGGTGACCCGTGCGATCGCGTCGTCGACCGGTACGCCGTTGTCCTGGTGGCCGTCGCGGTAGCGGAAGGAGACCGCGCCGCCGGAGACGTCGTCGTCACCGGCGATCAGCATGAAGGGGATCTTCTGCAGCTGCGCGTTGCGGATCTTCTTCTGCATCCGGTCGTCGGACTCGTCGACCTCGACGCGGATCCCCGACGCCCTCAGCTTCGCCGCGACGTCGTACAGGTAGTCGACGTGTCGCTCGGCCACCGGGATCCCGACCACCTGGACCGGAGCCAGCCAGGGCGGGAAGGCGCCGGCGTAGTGCTCCACGAGTACGCCGAAGAACCGCTCGATCGAGCCGAACTTGGCGGAGTGGATCATCACCGGCTGCTGCCGCGAGCCGTCGGCCGCGACGTACTCGAGCTCGAAGCCCTTGGGCTGGTTGAAGTCGTACTGGATGGTCGACATCTGCCAGGTACGGCCGATGGCATCCCGCGCCTGCACCGAGACCTTCGGCCCGTAGAAGGCCGCGCCGCCCGGATCCGGCACCAGCTCGAGACCGGTCTCGCTCGCCGCGTCGGCCAGGACCTGGGTGGCGACCGCCCAGTCCTCGGCGGAGCCGACGAACTTGCCCGGGTTGGAGTCGTCGCGAGTGGACAGCTCGAGGTAGAAGTCGTCCAGGCCGAAGTCCTTGAGCAGGCTCAGCACGAAGTTGAGCAGGTGCTTGATCTCCCCCGGCGCCTGCTCTGGGGTGACGTAGGAGTGCGAGTCGTCCTGGGTCATCCCCCGCACCCGGGTCAGGCCGTGGACCACGCCGGACTTCTCGTAGCGGTAGACCGAGCCGAACTCGAAGAGCCGCAGCGGCAGCTCCCGGTAGGACCGCCCCCGTGAGGAGAAGATCAGGTTGTGCATCGGGCAGTTCATGGCCTTGAGGTAGTAGTTCGCGCCCTCGAACTCCATCGGCGGAAACATCGTGTCGGCGTAGTACGGCAGGTGGCCCGAGGTGTGAAAGAGGCCCTCCTTGGAGATGTGCGGGGTGCCGACGTACTGGAACCCCTCCTCGATGTGCCGTCGCCGGACGTAGTCCTCCATCTCGCGCTTGACCACGCCGCCCTTGGGATGGAAGACCGCCAGACCGGAGCCGATCTCGTCGGGGAAGCT
Source organism: uncultured Actinomycetota bacterium (assembly GCA_963769585.1). GTDB lineage: Bacteria > Actinomycetota > Actinomycetes > Propionibacteriales > Nocardioidaceae > SSC3. The sequence goes on along the minus strand of CAVYMJ010000006.1, from coordinate 1,118,867 downwards.
GAACAGGTCGAGCTCGCGCCCGAGCTTGCGGTGGTCGCGGCGCTCGGCCTCCTCCAGGCGGTGCAGGTAGGCGTCCAGGTCGTCCTTGCTCGGCCAGGCGGTGCCGTAGATGCGCTGGAGCTGCTTGTTCTTCTCGTCCCCGCGCCAGTACGCCGCGGCGCTGCGCATCAGCTTGAATGCCGGGATGCGCTTGGTGGTCGGCAGGTGCGGACCGCGGCACAGGTCCTTCCAGGCGACCTCTCCGTTGCGGTTGAGGTTGTCGTAGATGGTCAGCTCACCGCCGCCAACCTCGGCGCTGGCCCCCTCAGCCGCGTCGTCGGCGGAGCCCTTGAGGCCGATCAGCTCGAGCTTGTAGGGCTCGTCGGCCAGTTCGAGGCGGGCGTCGTCGTCGCTGGTGACCCTGCGTGAGAAGCGCTGGTTCTCCTTGATGATCTTGCGCATCGCGGTCTCGAGCTTGGCCAGGTCGTCGGGGACGAACGGGGTCTCAACGTCGAAGTCGTAGTAGAAGCCGTTCTCGACCGGCGGGCCGATGCCGAGCTTGGCGTCAGGGAAGAGCTGCTGCACCGCTTGGGCGAGCACGTGGGCGGTCGAGTGCCGCAGGATGTCCAGCCCGTCCTTGCTCGCCACCTCGACCGGCTCGACCTCGTCGCCGTCGGCAAGCTCGTACGCCAGGTCCTTGAGCTGGCCGCCGACCCGCGCCGCGATGACGTCCGTCCGGTCGGCGTACAGCTCCCAGGCCTTGGTGCCCGTGGTCACAGCTCGCTCGACACGCTCGCCTGCGTCGATGGCGGTGATCTTGATCTCGGACACGGAGGTACCTCTCGGACGGGTGGTCGGGAGCCTCGATCGTATCGAGAGGCCGGTTGCGCTGGCGTCTGGGTTTCGCGGACCCTCGACACCGACGCCCAAGGGAGAGGCTGCGCCTGGTGGGTCGCGCCAGCGCTCCCGGGGAGTGCCAGCCGGATGGCTGAGGTTCGACGAGGTGGGCCTGTCATCGACGTTTCGGACATCGCCGCCGGCGAGACCGTCTACTACGTTGTCGCTCTGGGCTATTTCGGACGCACGATCCCCAACACGGTATCGGCGTTCTACGTTGGCAACCGAGGGTCCGCCGGGGCCAAGTCTTTAAGCAACGGTAGGAGGGGCATGAGCACAGCTCCCGAGGTCCTGGTCGGCTTCGGCCGCAGCGTCGAGCTCCGGGGGGAGGCGGTCACCGTGACCGCCACCCCCGGGCCCGGCGTCCCGCTGCGCTGGGGCACCCTGGCGATCGCCGACCCCTGGTTCGCACCCAGCGTGCCGGAGGTCCAGCAGATCAGCATCGGGCAGGGCGAGCAGACCACGGTGCTCAGCACGATCGCCGTGCCCAGGGCCGGGCAGCCCGAGCCGGTGGAGATGAGCTGTGCGGCGGCCATCGGCGCGGTCGACCAGGTGACGTCGTGGCAGCCTCTGGTGCATCACGAGTCCCACTTCCACCTCGACTGCGACTCGGCCCTCGGCGCGTTCTACGACGTCACGGACTCGGCCGTCCTCCGGCCGCTGTTCGAGGACGACCAGCACATGCAGGAGGTCTACAACCGCGCGCTCGTAGAGCGGATCGTGGCCATGGAGGTGGACGGGCGGGTGGCCGCCGCGGTCTTCCTGTGCCCCGACGGCTCCGGCCTCTACTCGGCGTACGCCGGCTTCGACCAGGACCTCCAGGCGGTCGCGGTGCTGGTGGACCTCAAGCTGCTGCCTTAGGCGATTCCGCCGCGACGCCAAGCGGAGACAGTGGCAGAGGTCCGCAGACGGATCGGGCACGTCAGGCCTGTGCCTGTGCCAGGACCAGCGGAAACCTGCCGGCATTGCAAACGCCGGGAAGCGACCGGATGCCGCAATGAGTGCGTCACTCCGCCGCTCAGGACTGTCCCGACGCAACATCCGCATTTGCCTGGACGAGTTCGAAGCCGCCTTCCGGAAAATGGCCACATCGAGCCTTTGATGGACATCTGGCGGACACGTAGTGGACACGCGGATCAAAGTGAGACGGCCCCTGAAGCTGCGTTTCCGCAGGTCAGGGGGCCGTTCTATGCTCGGTGGGCGATACTGGGTTCGAACCAGTGACCTCTTCGGTGTGAACGAAGCGCGCTACCACTGCGCCAATCGCCCCGAACCCGCCTGCGCGGGTGCGGCGAAACAGTACCTCATGCGTGTGGTGCGCTCACACCCGAGGCTGTTCTGACCCTTCTGGGCAAATTGTCCGATTCTGCCGCTGTGGCCGACTGCGCCCCTCTAAAAGGCTGATGTCCAGCCCCGAACGGGCAGTTATCGGGACTTCCCCTCGCCAACCGCGCTGAGCGGGGGCAGGGTTTCCACATTATTGGGAGAAGAATTACCCCCAGAAGTTCGGCAAACAGCGTCACGAGCAGGTTGGGAGACCGTCTCAGTGCCGAACGGCGGGAGATAAGGGATACCGAGCCATGGACAACACCATGAACACCGCTCCGAGCGGAGTGAAGCAAAGCGTCACGCTCGAGCTGATCGACGGCAGCGGCGCTGCGACGCCAATGCAGGCAGAACTGACCTACGACCCTCGAGACCCGTACGCGGTGACCGCGGTCTTCCTGACGGGCGCCGGGAACGTCCGCTGGACCTTCGGTCGCGACCTGCTCATCGAGGGCCTCTACGAGCCATGCGGCGACGGGGACGTCCACGTCTGGCCGTGTCTGGACACCGACGGCCACTCCGTGGTCATCGTCGAGCTCTGCTCCCCGGACGGCGAAGCACTCGTCCAGGGCCGGACCAGCGACCTGAGGGGCTTCGTCGAGCGCATGGTCGCGCTGGTCGCGCCGGGCGCTGAGTCGGAGTTCATGAACGTCGACTCGACCATCTCGGCGATCTTCGCCGCCGAGAACGCCTGAGCCACCGGCTCGATCCCCGGACTACTCTTGGCCGGTGTGGGACCCCCGTCCCACGCCGGCCTAGTCCGTCCCACCTGGAGCCATCTTGCTGTTCAGCCATGACACCGAACACGCTCTCGCGAGCGTTGTCGACCTGGTCAACACGGCTCCCTTCGCCGGCAACGGCGAGCTCCTGCCCGACCTCCCAGCGCTTGAGGAGTACGTCCGCATCCAGGACGTCTCCGAGGTCGGCCCGCTGACCATGGCCGACCTGGAAGCGGTGCGCGCGCTGCGAGACCGGATCAGGCCCGTCTTCGGGGCACCCGACGACGCATCGGCCGCGAGGATCATCAACGAGCTCATCTCCCAGGCCCCGGTGACTCCACGGTTGACCGACCACGACGGGTACGCCTTCCACGTCCACTACTTCGCCGAGGGCGCCTCGCTGGCCGACCATCTGGCCGTCGACGGCGGGATGGCGCTGGCGCAGGTGCTGTCAGCGGGCGAGCGTGAGCGGCTCCGGCTCTGCGAGGCCCCGGACTGCCAGCAGGCCCTGTTCGACCTGTCTCGCAACCGCAGCAAGCGCTACTGCGACGCGCGCACCTGCGGCAACCGGCTGCATGTGGCGGCGTACCGGTCCCGCCAGAAGGCGGCCGGCGCCTAGCCCTAGGGGTCGGAGTGCTCGCGCTCCCTGCGCGCCCACGTCGCCATCGCCTCCCGGGTGACCGGCCCCGGCGCCACTAGCTGGCGGTCGTTGAACCGGTCCACGGCCTGGACGTCGCGGGTGGTGCTGACCAGGAAGATCTCGTCGGCCTCCTCGAGCACCCCGAGCGGCTCGTCTACCTCGCGGCCGCCGTACCACTGGAGGAGGAGCGCCCGGGTAATCCCGGCCAGGCACCCGGACGCCAGCGTCGGGGTGCGCAGCTCGCCGTCGACGACGTAGAAGATGTTCGAGCCGGTGCCCTCGCACAGGTTCCCTGCAAGGTTGCCGAAGATCGCCTCTCCCGCCTGGCGCTGTTTGGCATACGCCAGAGCCACCACGTTCTCGCCGTACGACGTGGTCTTGAGTCCGGCCAGGGCGCCGTTCTCGTTGCGGGCCCAGGGGACGGTCGCGATGGCGGTGGTGGCGGGCCAGTGGCCCATCGTGCCGGCCACGACGACGAGGGTGGGCGGTGCCTCGCCCCGACCGGAGCCGAGCGGCGCCACTCCCCCGGTGTAGGTGATCCTGATCCGGCCCAGGGGGAGGTCCTGGCCGGCCAGGGTCTCGGCCACCGCCCGGCGTACCAGGGCCTCGTCGAGGGGCGGAAGCCCGAGCCCAGCCGCAGAGTGGGCCAGGCGGGCCAGGTGCCGTGTCAGCGCGAACGGCTGGCCGTCGAGCACCTTGACCGCTTCGAAAACCCCGTCGCCGACGGTGAAACCGTGGTCCAGAACCGTGATCGCCGGGACGTCCGGATTATCCAGGAGTGAGCCGTTCACCCATACGCGCATGGGTGAGACCTTAGGACGCCGCTGAGCCTGAACACGCACCCCGGGGGTGGAATTTGTCATTCGGGCGGGGTGGGCTAAAGTTTCGTCTCGCACGTTCGGTCCGGCCGCAACGCCGGACCGTCTGTCTGCAGGCGGACGTAGCTCAGTTGGTAGAGCGCAACCTTGCCAAGGTTGAGGTCGCGAGTTCGAGCCTCGTCGTCCGCTCGGAGAAGGGTCCAGATCGGTCGGAGTCCCTCCAATGGTGGAGTGGCCGAGAGGCGAGGCAACGGACTGCAAATCCGTCTACACGGGTTCAAATCCCGTCTCCACCTCGGGCGATTGGCGCAGTGGTAGCGCGCTTCCTTGACACGGAAGAGGTCACTGGTTCAAACCCAGTATCGCCCACCAGCACGAAACGGCTCCTGACCTGCGGAAACGCTGAGTCAGGAGCCTCTCACTTTTCGGGGCCGTGTCCAGTACTGTCCAACGGCATCGCCTACGGCCAGGCGCGCTCCTCGAGCCGCGCACGTGTGGCATCGCGCAGTTCTCGCCCGATGCGGGTGCTCACCGTCTCGCCCGGGAGCCCGCGAAAGACAGCTCAGTCGATGTGCTGGTGCTCCTCCTGTGGCTCCAGTTGCTTCCGAAGACGGTCCCACTCTGCCGTGCCCACTTCGACCCGGAAGCGCGCCCGACAGGTCCTGAGCCCGTCCTCGGGGAGAATGCGTAACCTAGCTGCGATGAGGTGCTCGTTCAGGTCCACCCCCACTCCGGTCAAGTCGATGAGCTCCTTCAAGATGCCTAGCTCGAAATCGAGTCGGCGTTCGCGGCCGATGACGTCCAGTGCTCGCCGGCTCTGCCTGCCTGCCGGATCGCGCCGGCGGCGAGAAACGCCGCAGCCACGGTGGCGAGGACGCCCAAGATCTCGAGGAGCTGCATGTCTCTCAGGATCCGACAACGAGACTGGGAAGCGCCCCGGACTCGCCGAACGCACCGGAAGTGCAAGTCCCTAGTCACCACAGTCGGCGTCGTCTGGGCCGTTGCTGGACTGCGCAACCAATGATCTGATGTCCGTCTCGTCGTACCAGCCGAGCCGCTGAGAACCGACACCGTGGGTGCTCCTGACCCAGCCTTCCCAGCGACCGCGCCGCTGGCGATATGCCTCCAGGTCGCCGCTGACCCACTCGCCGGCATAGAGCACTTCCACAGTGCGGGTGTGGCATGGGCGAAGGTCAACGCCCTCGGACGCCCCGGCATCACCAACTTCACCGCGCAGGTTTCGCCGACCCTCACGTCACGGCTACATCTGGGCACGGCCAACTCCTGAGGTTAGGGGACAGTTTCCCCATTCCTCGAGGTCGGTCGAACTTGGCGCCGGGGTAGTCAGGTTGAGTCATTGCCTCGCCGTTGGGCCGAAATCAATACTGAGTCCGGGGAGCGACGTTGACGGAAGTGCGCGGCGATGGTCCAAAGAAGCGCGAACGAATGGGGTGCCCGCCCATGAGTTGTCGAGTGCAGGGGCACGGCACTGCCGCGAGATTAGGCCAGCATCCGATCGAGCCCAGGGACGCCAGGTAGGGGGCCCGTGAACCTTGCGAGTCGGCACAGGGTCCGATTCTCCGCCCCCCTCCTGGTCGGGGCGCTAGTCGCCACCTTCGCCCTCTTGGGCGGAGTGATGCCGGGGGCCGAGGCGGCCGACGGGACACTGAGTGGCGCGGTGACCGAGGCTGGTACCGGTGCTCCTCTAGCAGGCGTGCCCGTTCAGGCCTTCTGCTGGAACGTCAGCGGCTCCGACCCAGGGAGTCTCTGCGCGAAGACTCAGACCGCCACCGACGGCACCTACTCGCTCCCGTTGGCACCCGGCATCTACAAAGTCTGGTTTGACGGCTACCCGACGCATGACGCCCTGTTCTATGGCGGTGGCAAGAACCTCGGCGACCCGAACTCGTCGGAGGTCGTGGTCGCTAGCGGCGGAGCGGTCACAGGGATCAGCGCATCGGTCAAGCGGTTGAGGATCGTCAGCGGCACGGTCACAGGCAACGGTCAGAACCTGGCCGGGATCAACGTGACGGCGTACCAGCTGTCGATCGGTCCACCGTCGTCCTGGGAGTCGACGAGGAGCACGGTGACCGAGCCCGATGGCAGCTATGCATTGCGTCTGCCCGACGGCACCTATCGTGTCGGGTTCGCCGACGCGCACGGCCCGTACCGAGCTGCCTTCTTCGACAGTGCCGACACCATCGACCAGGCCGAGCGACGTCGTTGTCGCCGGACATGACGTTGCCGGCATCAGCGCCGAACTGGCGCTCAACTACCCGATCACAGGCCTGGTGACGGTCGACGGCGTGAACATGCCGGCCGTGACAGTCACGGCCTGGAGGCCGGTTCCCGGCCCAACACCCTGGGAGGCCGTGAAGTACACCTCGACCGGGCCGGACGGCACTTACGCGCTGTACCTGCCGGACGGCACCTACCGGGTCGAGTTCAGCACCTGGCAGGGTCGGTTCGCTACCCAGTACTACCCAGGAGTCAGCACCCTCGACCTCGCGGCTGACGTCGTCGTCGCTGGAGCCGAGGTACCCGGTATCGGCGCCACGATCGTTAGTGGCGATACGGAGTCCGGTCCTGCGATCACAGGAACGGTCACGGTGGACGGCACCGGCGCGGCGGCGGAAGGCGTCTTCGTCGCGGCGTACCGGTGGAACGTCCTCCTTTCGGCCTGGGTGATTGCCAAGTCGTCTGCCACCCTGGCCGATGGGACCTACACCCTGTTTGTCCCTGAGGGGACCTACCGGGTCGAGTTCAGCCACTTCCTGCGCAGGTACGAACGCGCCTTCTACGGCGGAGGTGACAGTGCCAACACTGCCGCCGATGTCGTCGTACCGACCGCGGGTGTTCCGGACATCGACGCCGTGGTCCGGGAGAACCACAGCATCAGCGGCGTGATCACCGCGGACCCGGTGCCCGGCCTCCCGCCAGGAGCACCGCCGACCCAGGTGACCGCGTGGCGCTGGAACCCAGGCTCCTCAGACTGGGATCGGGTCAGCGACGGGTTCAACACCCCCCAGGGCGACTACGTCTTGTACGTCCCCGACGGCACCTACCGGGTCGGGTTCACCGTGTTCTTCGAGCTGTTCCAGCCGCTCTTCTACCCGGGGGTCGACAACCTCGGCGAAGCGAGTGACGTCACCGTGGCAGGCGGGGATGTGCCCAACATCAACGCCCATGTGGTAGCCGACAGCACCGATCCTCCGCCGACCTGGCCATCGGCAGCCACGCTGTCCGCCGCAGGAGAGGACGCTTGGAGCCCTGACGTCGCGGTCGGCCCGAAGGGCACGGCCACTGCGGTCTGGTATCTCAGAGACAACGGTCGAGTGCAGGCGACGACCCGAGCTGCGAACGGGGTCTGGTCCTCGCCGTTGAATCTGTCGAGCCCGGGCGACGACGCCTCGGACCCACAGGTGGCACTCGGCCCCAAGGGCGCCGGCGTCAGCGTGTGGCGCCGATGGGACGGGACCCACTATCAGGTGCAGGCAGCGACCCGGTCGGCAAACGGGCACTGGAATGCGCCGGTGACGTTGTCGAGGTCAGTGGGCGACGCTGCGGATGCACAGGTGTCCATGAGCGCGCAAGGCACCGCTGTCGCAGCATGGCGTGTATCCGAGGGCACGAGCTCCCGGGTCCAGGCGGCCACTCTGGGCGCCAATGGACGCTGGTCCGCGCCGGTGAACCTCTCCAAGGCCGGCGGGGACGCCTGGGATCCGCAGGTGGCGCTGGGCTCGGACGGGTCAGCGGTCGCCGCCTGGTCCAGATTCGACGGCACTCACTATCGCGTACAGGTGAGCAGCCGCACGGCGCAGGGGTCCTGGTCGTCGCCGACATCGCTCTCGCCGGCGGGCGAAGACGCCTGGGATCCGCAGCTGGCCATGGGAGCAGGAGGCCGCGCAGCCGCGGTGTGGCGACGGTGGGACGGCGCGAACGATCGGATCCAGGCCGTGTTGCGATCGCCAGGCGGCGCATGGTCCATCCCCGAGTCTGTCTCTACGTCGGGTCGGAATGCTCATGACCCGAAGGTCAGCCTCAGCCCCGACGGAATAGTCACCGCTGTCTGGGCGCGCTGGGACGGAAGCAACGACCGGGTGCAGGCCGCATCGTGGACACCCGGAGGAACGTGGTCGACGCCGACGACCCTCTCTCTGGGCGGTCAGAGTGCCGAGGACCCGGAGGTCGCGGCTGGCCCGGAGGGCAGGGCAACCGCGGTCTGGCGTCAGTCGGATGGGTACGACGAGTGGGTGCTGTCGGCGATCCGGATGCAGGCCGGGTCGTGGTCGACCAGGAAGAAGTTGACCCAGGGAAGCTGGCGGACCGCTCGTCCTACGGTGGCGTCCGGGCCTGACGGCGCCGTCGCCGCGGTGTGGGAGCGGCGCGAGGGCACCGACGACCGGGTCCAAGGTGTCGTCAGGATCGACCCCCTCGGCAGCCACTGCAACAACGGCTTCGGTGTCGACCTGAACGTCCTCTTCGGGGTGCCCGAGCAGTTCGTGCACGGAGCTTGCACGACCATCACAGCCGGTTCGACCTGGCGGCCGCTGAGGATCTGGTACATGAACACCGCGTTTGACGCCGTACCGCCGGGCTTCGTGCCCGCAGGGGAGACGCCGCTCGAGGACTTCCTCGTCAAGGTCACCTCCGTCAAGGTCGTGATCGACGGGGGGACGAAGCGGCAGCGGACGGTCGTCTTCTCACCGAGCGAGGCCCTGCGAGTCGATCGCACCTTCGATGAGTACGACCTCACCGACTTCGCCCCGTATCCGATGGCGGCGATGCTTCCGAGAGTCGGGCTCTCTAGGAGCCGGTGACCACACCGCCCAGGTCATCGTCAGGCTCAACGCCCAGCACTGCGACGGGTTCTTCGACGTAGAGGACTACAGCTGCCTGCCGATGCGGAGACAGCTCCATGGGGAGGTCGCACTTCACGGTGGTGAAGCCATGAACGGACACGACAGCTCACGAGAGCAGGTCGACTGGACCCGGCGCCGTTTCTTGGGGCTGGCCGGCGCCGGCGTCGCCGGCGGGCTCGGCCTGGCCACGGCGGCGTGGTCGCCGCAGTCCTCAGCCTCGGATCCGACGCGCGATCCCGACCTGCTCCTCGGCGGGGCGGCTCACGCCTGGGTCCAGGCGATGTACGACGTCGTCTGGCACGGCGGCAGCAGCACCCCTACGAACGCGGCCCGGATCTACTGCGCACTGTCGGTGGCGATGTACGAGGCGGTCGCACCCTTGTCGAGCACACTGCGCACGTTGGCCGGCCAGCTGACCGACCTCAGGCCGTTGCCGCAGGCACCGGCGCGCAACAGCGATCCTCCGTGCGTGATGGCTGGAGCCGTGCGGACCCTGGCCGACTACCTCTTCCGATCAAGCCCACGCGACCTCAGCGGGCCGCTGGACCGAGTCTTCGATGAGCAAGTCCGGGCGCGGCGGGGGGCCGGAGTGCCGGCTGGCGTGGTGAGCGCCTCCGTCGAACACGGCGTACGCCTTGGTCGGGACTTGGTCACCTGGGTGTCGACCGATGGGTACCTAGGCACGCTCCGCCCCTACCTCCCACCCGAGGGGGAAGGGCTGTGGCGATCGAGCCCTCCGGACTTCGGTGAAGCAATCGGGCCGTACTGGTCGGAGATTCGCCCGATGGTGATGGCCAGACCTGACGAGGTAGTCCCCGTTGCACCCGTCTCGTACTCGCCCAGCGAGGGCTCTCCGTTCTGGGAGCAGGCCAACAGCACCTACCAGGCTGGCCTTGCGATCACTCAGGCCCAGAGGCAGACCGCCATGTTCTGGCGGGACAACCCCCACACCTCGGGGCTTCCGTCCGGTCACTGGATGGCGATCACTCGGCAGGTGTGCACCCAGCAGGGACTCTCGCTCACCCGCTCGGTCGAGGCCTATGCGCGGGTCGGGGTCGCTCTCCATGATGCGTTCCTCAACTGCTGGACCTGGAAGTACCGGTTCAACCTGGTCCGGCCGGTCGACTACGTGCACGATCACATCGACCCGAACTGGGAGACCTGGGTGGCGACTCCGCCGTTCCCCGAGTACACCTCCGGGCACTCGGTGGCTTCGGCGGCTGCGGCCACTGTGCTGACTGACCTGTTGGGGGGAGACCTCAGCTTCACCGACGTCAACACGATCACCGACTGGGGCACTCGGCAGTTCGACTCCTTCCGCCAGGCGGCCGAGGAGGCAGCCATCTCACGGCTCTTCGGTGGGATCCACTACCCGATGGCCATCGACTTCGGCTTGGCCCAGGGCGACGCGGTCGGGGCGCTGGTAGTGGCCCGGCTGGAGACTCGGCGCTAACCACTCGCCCGACCGGCAGGGGCTGAGCAGGACTCCGCCCGAGCTCCGCGAGGTGATCTTGAATGTCGACACTCCTTGGCGGATCTCCTGATCGAGCCGGCTCAAGCTCGGCCGAGGCCCGCATCGCGGCCGCGGGCCACGGCCTCTGGCCGTGTGCAGCCGAGTTTGGCGAGGATGCTGGAGACGTGGTTCTTGGCGGTCTTGGGTGACACGAACAGCGATGAGGCGATCTGGGCGTTGGACTTGCCTGCGGCGATGAGGTCGAGCACCTCCACCTCGCGGCCCGTGAGCATCGGGAACAGCGAGTCAGCGGCTACCGTCGTCCGTCGACCAGCCTGGGCGAGTGCGGCGGCGGCCACCTGCTCGCCGAAGACCACCTGACCGCGAGCGACCGCGCGGAGGGCGCGCTCGATGTCCTCCGGCTCCGAGCCCTTGACCAGATAGCCCTGTGCACCGGCACGCACAGCCGCAGTGAGCAGGGGAATCTCGTGCGACATCGTGAGCACCAGGATCGCAGCCGCCGGGTTCGCTTCCTTGAACAGCCGGGTCGCCTCGATACCGTCCACACCGGGCAGCCCGAGGTCGAGCACAACAAGGTCCGTCTCCAAGGCGTGCGGCAGGGCAGTCTCCGCGTCGGCGTACGCCCCGATCACGTGCCACCCGTCCATCCCGTCGATGAGGGAAGTGACCGCCTGCCGGTAGAGCGGATGGTCCTCGACCACCAGCACGCGAACGGACTCAGTCATGGTCTGCCACCGGAAGCCAGGCGTTCACAGCGGTCCCCACAGGCGCACCGGCTCTGACCGTGAGTCGGCCGCCCACCTCGTCGGCGCGCTCGGACATGCCGCGGAGCCCGACGCCCGGCACCCGGTCCTGGGCAAGACCCTGGCCGTCGTCGGTCACCTCCAGGTCCACGCCACCGTCGTAGCCGATACGGACCTGCACGTGCTGGGCGTCAGCGTGGCGTACGGCGTTCGTGACGGCCTCCATCACGATCCGGAATGCGGCCACCTCGACTGCCGGCGTCAGCGTCGGAAGGTCGTCGACCGCGAGAGTGATCCGCGGGCCGAAGCGCCGGAGGGGTTCGATCGACTCGGTGAGCGCACCTGCGAGGCCGAGCTCGTTGAGGGCTTCTGGGCGAAGTCCCTCGCAGATGCGGCGTACCTCGGAAACGGCCCTCTGTACCTCATCGGCCAGCTCACGGACGACGCCTGCATCACTGCCGGTCTGCTTCTCCAACTGCCGCAGGCCGAGGCCGATCGCCGCGAGTGAGGGGCCCAGCCCGTCGTGCAGGTCGCGTCGCAGCCGCACCCGCTCCTCCTCTCGCTCGTTGACCAGGTGCCGGCGCGAGGTCGACAGGTCCTTGACACGCCGGCTCAAGCCCGCGACGTCGGCGCGCTGGTCGAGCAGGTGATGGCGTACGACGGCGGCGCCGACGGTTACGGGCAGCGCAGTCACCGCCGCGACTCCGAACACGGTGGTGCTCACGTCGTCGGTCTCGGGGAGTGAGGCGGCGACGACCAGCAGGCCGCCTGCGAGCGAGAAGCCGCCGATCTGGCCCCGTACATCGCTGCCAGCCGTAGCTCGTCGGAACTTCACGACCAAGGAGGCCACTCCGATGGCCGCGGCGAGCAGCAGGAGCACGAAGCCGACGCTTCCGGCGACCTCCCAGAAGTCCCGGCTGCCCAGCCCCACCGAGTTGTCGAACGCGGGATGGTCATCGAGCCGGCCCGGCTTCAGTGCCGCAGACGCGGTCATCGCCGCCATGCCGGTCAGGCCGATCGCGGCGGCCGGCCACCACCGGCGCCCGGGCAGGCGACCGTCGGGATACAGGAGCAGCCCTATCCCCAGCAGCGGCGCGGCTCCGAGGGACCACACCCAGTTCGAGAGCCAGGCCGCGAACCGCGCGCCGGCCACGTCGCTGAGAGCCCAGCCATGAGTCGGGAGTACCAATGCGGCCCCCAGACCGACCACTGTGTAGAGCACCGCGAGGCGGCGCAGCCCGACCGGGTGCGGGCGAGTCGACCAGATCCCGGCCGCGACCGTGCTGAACCCGATGGCGAGCGGCACGTTGACCCAGGCCTCGCCCTTGATCCAGTTGCCCTGTGGATCTGTGAGGCCCAGCGCCAGACCAGCGGAGACCAGACCCGTCGCAACGGCGGGGAGCGCGAGCCACGGCCACCAGGCGGCGACTGTGGCTCCGCGCGTCGTACTCACTGGCTCATTGTGTGCCAGCGACCTGGTGGTGAAGCTGCTTTTCGGGACCTCGCGCGCCGTTCTCGGGACGGGTGACCGTCGCGATGGCGACGGCGATCATCCAGACCAGCAGCAGCAGGAACGGGATCGGCACGTAGGCGTCGGGGCGCACGACTCCGACCATGCCCGCGACCACCCCGAGCCCGCCCGCCACCGTCGCCCACCAGGAGAGCCAGCGAGGGAACTCGGTGGCGAGCAGCCCGACCCCAGCGGCCAGGAAAGCCAGACAGATCAGGAAACCCGAGATGACGAACGACTGGTCGTTCATCGAGATCAGCGTCTCCGCCATCACGGGATCGAGTTCGTCGGGCATGGAGTTGACGACCATCCAGGGCGCGGCGGAGCCGACCTTGACCGCGATCATGGCCGAGCCCGCGATACCCGTGGTGACCGCGGCGACCGGCGCGCGCTCGAACAGGCGGGTCACGAGCCAGGCGAAGAGGACGGCGAGGGCAGCGAAGCCGATCAGCTCGAGTGGGAACGCGACGTAGGCGATCGCGGGAAGCCCATCACGGGCCTCGGCGAGGATCTCCTCACCGTTGACGCCCTGGGCGGCGTACAGCCCGTTGCCCACGAGGGGACCGAGGCCGGCGAGGAGCGCGGAGATAACGAGAGTGCGGTTTCGTTTCATGGTTCGACTCTCGTGGTCTACTGCGTCCCGGCGCATGGGCGCGGGGTCCCGTCTTGCCGGGACCCTGCCCCGGGTCGCGCTTGCGGTCCCGTCGGGGTGCACCTCCGCCTTATCGCGGTGGGGAGCCTGGGTCGGTCACCGGTGGCAAGAGGCCACCCAAATGTGACCCCCCGCCCCGTGGGTGGGGTCCATGATCCTGGGGCCCGACTCTCGCTCCGCCGGCCGTCACGATGCGGGCCTGCGGGGCACCGGCTGTTAGGCTGCAGACCTTCCGGCACTCTGCCGGACCCTCAGTGCAGACGCCTCGTTCTCTGTCGGACCCCCGGTCCGGTGACGTCCCGTCGCCTCCTCTGAGCCTTCAGAGGAGCAGTAATGCCCGTTCCATCACCTGTCCCCACCACGTCCCCGATCCTCCCCTCCGGTAGCTCGGCCATCGTCTACTGCGAGGGTCAGTTCGGCGAGCAGGACGGCAAGACGGCCAACGGGCTGGTCCGGCACTCCGAGAAGTACGACGTCCTCAGCGTCATCGACAGCCGGCACGCCGGCGCTGACGCCGGAACCGTCCTCGACAACGCACCCAACGGGATCCCGGTGCTGGCCAGCCTGGCCGAGGCCGTCGCTCATGCCGGCCACGTGCCGGACTACCTGATCTGCGGCCTTGCACCGGCCGACGGGCTGCTGTCCCCCACCCAGCGGGTGGTACTGCTCGACGGCATCGCGCGCGGCATGCACGTGATCAACGGGCTCCACGACTTCCTCAACGACGACGCCGAGTTCGTGGCGGCCGCGCTCCTACACCGGGTGACCATCACCGACGTACGGCGTCCCCGGGACAAGAAGGACCTCAAGCTCTTCTCCGGCCGCATCTTCGAGGTGACCTGCCCGCGGATCGCCATCCTCGGCACCGACGGAGCTGTCGGCAAGCGCACCACGGCCACCTTGCTCGTCCGTGCCCTCAACGAGCGTGGAGTCCGGGCGGTCCTGGTCGGCACGGGGCAGACCACGATCATGCAGGGCGGCAAGTACGGCGTCGCCCTGGACGCGCTGGTCCCCCAGTTCTGCTCCGGTGAGGTCGAGGCCCAGGTCGTCGCGGCCTTCGAGGGCGAGGACCCGGACGTCATCGTCGTCGAGGGACAGGGCGCCTTGAGCCACCCGGCCTACCTGACCTCGGCCCACATCCTGCGCGGCAGCCGACCCGCGGGCGTCATCGTCCAGCACGCCCCGGAACGACGCGTGCTGGGTGACTTCCCCATGGTGCCGATGCCCAGTGTCGCCAGCGAGGTCGCCCTCATCGAGAGCTTCGCCGACACCCGGGTCATCGGAATCACCGTCAACCACGAGGACATGGCTGACGACGCCGCGATCGGGAGGGCGATCGACGAGATCGAGCTCAACCTCGGCCTCCCCGCGACCGACCCGCTCACCCGCCCGCTCGACCAGCTCGCCGACATGGTCCTCGACGCCTTCCCGGCCCTCAGGGAGTCGCGCACCCTCGACCACCCGGTGAGCGCACCCCGCGTCGAGGTCGACCTCGACGCGATCGAGAGCAACACCCGCTCGTTGGTAGAGCAGCTCGGCCGTACGGGCATCAGGGTCACTGGCGTGACCAAGGCCGCGCTCGGGTCGCCAGGCGTCGGAGACGCCATGGTCCGCGGTGGTGCGACCGGACTCGGTGACTCGCGCGTGGAGAACCTGGCACGCCTCGAGACCGCCGGCGTTGTGGCACCACGGACGCTCATTCGCGCCCCCATGCTCAGTCAGGTCGACGCTGTCGTGCGACACGCATCAACCAGCTTGAACACCGAGAAATCGGTGCTCGAGGCCCTCTCCCGGGCCGCAACTCGCCTGGGTACGACACACGCTGTCGTGCTCATGGTCGAGCTCGGCGACCTCCGGGAGGGGGTGCTGCCGGTCGACCTGGTGCCGCTCGCGCGCGACGTCCAGGGCCTAGCCGGACTGAGCCTCGCAGGTATCGGCACCAACCTCGCCTGTCAGAGCGGCGTGATGCCGGACGACGCCAAGATGCACGCGCTCTCGCTCCTGGCGGCGGATGTCGAGGAGGCGGTCGGTACGGCGCTGTCGCTGGTCTCCGGCGGCAACTCCGCCAACCTCGGGTGGGCCTTGACCACCACCGACCCTGGTCGGGTCGACGAGCTGCGTCTCGGCGAGGCCATCCTTCTGGGCCTCGACCCGCTGACCCGGCTCCCGGTCCCCGGCCTACGAACTGACGCGGTGGCGCTGGTGGCGGAGCTGATCGAGGTAGGCACCAAGCCGTCGACGCCTTGGGGTGATCTCGGCCAGACGGCCTTCGGGGCACCGCAGGCACGGCGCAATGGCGGGCTGGTCCGGCAGGGCATCCTCGCCCTGGGGCGACAAGACGTCGAGCCGGAGGGGCTGGTCCCACCAGACGGCGTCATCGTGCTCGGGACGAGCAGCGACCACCTGGTGGTCGACCTCGGCGACCATGGTGCCGTCGTCGGTGACGAGCTCTCCTTCGGAGTCGGGTACGGCGCGCTGCTGCGCGCGATGACCTCGCCCTTCGTTGCCGTGGTCGAGCAGTCGTCCTCGACCGTGGTGCTGCCTCAAGCGCGGTGAGCCGGGCCGGCTCTTGTCTCGTCAGACCCTTGACCGAGAGGGGTCGAGGGCACAGGCTCTGAGAGCCAACCTCAGCGAGGAGCCTCCATGACGGCCGTACCTGACCTCCCGCTTGCCGACGCGACGGCGATGACCCGCTTCCACCGCATCTTCCGCGAGGCGCTTGACGGGGTTTCGCGGTTCGTCGGTGCGGCTCCCGCCGAAGACACTGATCGTGCAACGCTCGTAGGGTCGTACTACGCCAACGTCCTCAAACTGCTCCACTCGCACCACGAAGCAGAGGACCTCACGATCTATCCGCTCATGATGGAGCGCCTACCTGAGCACGTTGACGCGATCTCCCGCGTGAACGCCGAGCACGAGGCGGTCCTGGGCACGCTGGTGGCAACAGAGGCTGCAGTGGACAGCTGGCGGGCGCACCCGTCGAGCGCGTCGCGTGACGCAGCGGTATCCGCGCTGAACGAACTGCACATCGCCCTCGGGGCGCACCTGGACCACGAAGAAGAGGACGTGGTTCCTCTGATCGCGCTCTGCATCAACGTTGCGGAGTGGGGTGAGATGGGCGCCATCGGTTTCCAGCGCTTCCTAGGAGACAAGCCGTGGCTTGCGATCGGACTGATCCAGGAACAGATGCTCGCCGAGGAGAACGCCATGATGGAGGCAAACATGCCGCCCCCGGTGCATGACTTCTGGGTGGAGTCGGGCCGTGCCATGTTCGATGACTTCGTCGCCGAGCTGCGCCGCTGATCACAGCAGCACCGCGCCTTCAGCCGGGGAGTTTCGACGAAGTTCTAGCGTGATCGACACGGTCCGGTGAAAGGCCCGACTTCCTGCATTCCCGTGCCGTCGAAAGTAAACGCTCGTAACGTCGAACGCATGCTCAACAGACTCGCGGCTGCCGTCTCGCTGTGCCTCCTGGCCGGCCTCGTCGTCTGGTTCGGCTCGAGCCCGGCGCACGCCTTGGACAAGGACTGCGGCGACTTCGCCAACCAGAAGGACGCCCAGCTCTACTTCCTGAACAAGGGCGGCCCCAAGTACGACCCGGACAACCTGGACGCCGACGGTGACGGGATCGCCTGCGAGTCCAACCCGTGCCCGTGCTACTACGGCAAGACCCCACCCACCGGCAGTGACGCCGGGGCCAAGCAGGTGATCCGCCAGAAGGCCACCGTCGTCGCCGTGTCCGACGGCGACACCATCAAGGTCAGACTTCGCGCTGCTGGGCCAGTGCGAAGAGTGCGCCTGCTCGGCGTCGACACCCCCGAGGTGTTCGGCACCACCGAATGTGGCGGCGTGCAGGCCTCGCGGTCGATGAAGCGGATGCTCCGCGAGGGCAGCCGGGTCAGGCTGGTTTCCGATCCGACCCAGGCCTACAAGGACAGCTACGGCCGGCTGCTCCGCTACGTGGTCAAGATCAGCACCGGCAAGGATCTCAGCCGGGTGCAGATCTACCGGGGCTGGGGCAAGGTCTTCGTCTACCACCACAACCCGTTCCAGCGGGTCGCGTCGTACCGCAAGGCCCAGCGCCAGGCGAAGGCCGCGAACCGCGGGATCTGGGGCCGGTGCTGAGCTGAGCGAGCAGCGGCCGGCCGATCGCGGGCCCAGTCGAGTCGGCTGCCGGCGGATCAGTTGCCAGCGCCGAGCAGCTTTGACGCCAGCACCGCTGCCTGGGTACGCCGCTCCAGGCCGAGCTTGGCCAGGATGCTCGAGACGTAGTTCTTGACGGTCTTCTCGGCCAGGAACATCTTCTCCCCGATCTGACGGTTGGTCAGACCCTCGGCGATGTGGCCGAGCAGGATCAGCTCCTGCTCGGTCAGGTCGGCCAGCTCGGGCGCGATCGTGGGCCCGTTGCGCACCCGCTCGAGCACCCGGGCCGTGAGAGAGGGGTCGATCAGCGACTGCCCGGCGGCAACCCGCTTGATCGCGTCCACCAGGTCGGTGCCACGGATGTCCTTGAGGACGTACCCCGAGGCGCCCGCCATGATGGCCGCGAAGAGGGCCTCGTCGTCGTCGTACGACGTCAGGATCAGCGCCTTGATGGTGGGGTCGACAGAACGGATCGAGCGACAGACCTCCACCCCGGAGCCATCGGGCAGCCTGCCGTCCAGCACCGCCACGTCGGGTCGAAGGGCAGGCACCCGGCTCACTGCCTCTTCGGCGGACCCGGACTCGCCGACCACCTCGATGTCGCCGGTGGCTTCCAGCAGGCTGCGGAGGCCCTGGCGGACGACCTCGTGGTCGTCAAGCAGATAGACGCGGACGGCCGCAGGGTTCGTCATGTTTCCTTTGTACAGGCTGCCGGACGGCGCCGGCACCGCCCGAAGGTCCCGTCACCGTCGCCAGAGGTCCCACGAGGACCGTGACCCGAGCCGACCTGTTTCGTTGGGCCCACGACCCCTAACCCAGGAGTAACTTAATGCGCCCATCGCATCGCCGTATCCGTCTCGTGGCTGCGTCTGCGACCGCCTCTCTCGCCCTGGCCGGCATCATCCCGGCCTCTGCGGGTGGCGCCGCACACGCTGAGGACACAGCCTTCGCGCCACGGCTCGTCACTGTCGACACCCCGACACGTGCGGACAAGGAACTGCTTCAGACCCTCGGCCTCGACCTGACCGAGCACGCGGGCCACGACTATGTGGAGGTCGTGCTGCACAACGGCAGCGACCTCCGCCAGCTCGCCGACGCCGGGCTCGACTATGACGTCCGCATCCCCGACCTGACGCTGCGCGAGGCGCAGAACAACAGGACGAATGCCGCATACGCGGCAGCGACGCTGATGTCGCCGCTTCCCTCGGGCCGTGACCACTACCGGACACTGGCCGACTACAACGAGAACATCAACCAGCTCGTTGCCAGCTCGCCGACGATCGCCAAGCGGATCACACTTCCGCACCAGTCCTTGGACGGACGCTCGGTCTACGGCATCGAGATCGGCCGCGACGTGCACGCAGCCAACGATGGACGGCCGACGTTCCTGCTGCTCGGCCTGCACCATGCCCGCGAGTGGCCCTCGGGCGAGCTTGCGATGGAGTTCGCCTTCGACCTGGTGAAGAACTACGGCTCCGACGCCCGCATCACCAGCCTGCTGGACCGGTCGCGCGTTCTCGTGGTGCCGGTCGTCAACGTCGACGGCTTCGAGCTCTCCCGTACCGACGGTGAGGTGGTGGACCTGCGCGAAACCGACAACGGAAGCACAGTCACGATCCTCGGTACGCCTGGCAACGCCTACAAGCGCAAGAACTGCCGCATCGTCGACGGCCAGGACACTCCGGACGGCACCTGCCGGGTCGGCAGTGCAACCAGCCCGGGCGGGTATGGCACCGGCGTGGACCTGAACCGGAACTACGGCGGCTTCTGGGGCGGGCCGGGTGCCTCTGACGTGTTCGCCGACCCGACGTACCGCGGGGCAGGCCCGTTCTCCGAGCCGGAGATCCAGAACGTCCGCGAGCTGGTCAGCAGCCGCCAGGTGACCACGATGATCTCCAACCACACCTACTCCAACCTCGTGCTGCGACCCAACGGCGTACACCCCGACACCATCGGGCATTCCGGTGAGCCGGTCGGCTTCGCGCCCGACGAGGCAGGGCTGAAGGCGCTGGGTGCGCGGATGACCTCCGCCAACGGCTACGCGAACATCCACGGTTGGGAGCTCTACGACACCACCGGCACGACCGAGGACTGGTCCTACAACGCCACGGGCGGCTACGGGTTCACCTTCGAGATCGGCCCGGACGAGTTCCACCCGCCGTTCCCCACGGTGGTCGACGAGTACCTCGGCTCCGGGCTGTACGCCGGCAAGGGCAACCGCGAGGCCTACCTCACGGCGCTGGAGAACACGGTGGACACCGCCACCCACGCGGTGATCACCGGCAAGGCACCCAAGGGCGCCACGCTCCGGCTGCGCAAGCAGTTCTCCACGCCGACCTGGCAGGGTTCCTTCACCGACAACCTGAACTCCACCATGCTGGTGGGGTCGACCGGGAAGTACACCTGGCACGTCAACCAGTCGACGCGTCCGGTGGTGCAGGACAAGCTCGTCGAGATCACGGAGGACACCCCGGTGCGCTCGGAGTCCTGGACCGGCGGCGCGACCACGATCAACCAGGAGGTCGACCACCCGTTCACGATCACCGAGACCGGGATCGACGTCATGAAGGTGACCCTCGACTGGCCGATGCCGGACGACCTGGACCTCGAGGTGTACCGCAAGGAGGCCGACGGCAAGCTGACGAAGGTGGGAAGCTCGGGGAACGCTCCTGCTGAGAAGGAGGAGGCGGAGATCGCCGCCCCGCTTCCGGGCGACTACATCCTGCGAGTAATCAACTTCGCGTCCGTCAGCCCGACGTACGATCTCAAGGCGACGCTGTTCGACTCGCTCACCGTTGACTCCTACGAGGTCCCCGGACTGATCGAGAACTGGACATTGACGTGCGAGAAGGACGGCCAGGTGCTGCAGACGGTGCCTGTGGTGGTCGGGCGCGGAGAGCAGGCGAAGGTCAACCTCTCCGAGTGCAGCAAACGCTGGTAACAGCGCCCCTGACGCGGCCACCGGTTGGGCCCCCCGCCCGGCCGGTGGCTGCTTCTTTCCCCTCGTGACGGACCCAGGCGTTCGTCGAGGCTGACCGGCTCGGTCAGCCATCAGGTGCTGTACCGCGGGCGCTGCCCGGTAGCTATCGTCCGTTGACCCGGTGACAGTAGTTGCCGGGCTAGGGTCGTGACGTGGAGGAACTGCACGAGCCTGAGGGGCCACCCGTCGGTGCCCCGCGTCTCGAGCTCGACCAGCTGTTGGCCCAGCTGGTGGCACGGGCAAAGGACGTTATGGCGGCGCAGAGCCGCTTGCGCAGGCTGCTCGACGCCAACCGCAGCATCGTCGGCGATCTGGGACTGGAGACGGTCCTGCGCACGATCGTCGAGGCCGCCTGCGAGCTCGTCGACGCACGGTACGGCGCGCTCGGGGTCGTCGCCCCGGAGGGCGCTGGTCTCGAGCAGTTCATCCACGTCGGCATGGAATCTGCACAGGTCGAGGCGATCGGCCATCTGCCCGAGGGCAAGGGCCTCCTCGGCCACCTGATCGAGGAGCCCCAGCCCATCAGGCTGCACGACCTCGCCGAGCACGCACGGTCGGTCGGCTTCCCAGAGAACCACCCGCCGATGAAGGGGTTCCTTGGCGTCCCGATCCGGGTCCGTGACGAGGTCTTCGGGAACCTGTACCTCACCCGCGTCGACGATGTCGACTTCAGTGGCGAGGACGAGGAGCTCGTGCTGGCCCTGGCGGCGACCGCGGGAGTGGCGATCGAGAACGCGCGTCTCTTTGAGGAGTCACGTCGCCGGCAGCAGTGGCTCCAGACGTCGACTGAGGTAACCCGAAAGCTCCTCGCCGGTGGGGACGAGTCGCCGCTGGAGCTGATCGCCCAGAGTGTGATGAGCCTGGCCGATGCCGACCTGGTGACGGCCGTGGTTCCGACGAGCGACAACAAGCACCTCTCCGTCGTAGCCGCCCTGGGGAGCGACGCCGAGGTGCTCGCGGGCTCGACGTACCCGATGGCGAACACGTTGAGCGAGCAGGTGCTGGGGACGGGTCAGTCCGTCCGAGTTCGCGACGCTCAGGACGCCTCCGAGCACGCCGGTCGCAGGATCTACCTGTCCGAGGTGATCCAGGTCGGCGCCGTGATGGTGATCCCGGTCGTGGGCTCGGAGCGGATACGTGGTGCTCTGCTGGTCTCCCGCCACCCCCACCGCCGCCCCTTCACCCGAGCCGAGCTGGAGATGGCCACGACCTTCACCAACCAGGCTTCCGTGGCACTCGAGCTCGCCTTGGCGCGCCAGGACCAGCACAAGGTCCTGCTGCTGGAGGACCGCGCCCGGATCGCCCGCGACCTGCACGACCATGTCATCCAGCAGCTGTTCGCTGCCGGCATGACCATCCAGGCGACGGCCTCACACCTAGGGGACAGTCCGCACACCGCGGCTCTGGAGAAGGTGGTGGACGGGCTCGACGAGGCGATCCGGCAGATCCGCGTCTCCATCTTCCAGCTCCGCCCTCCCACCGTCGGGCTCAAGTCCGCGGTCCTCGACGTCGTCGACGAGGTCCGTCCGACGCTCGGGTTCGACCCACAGTTGGCCTTCGAAGGACCGGTTGACACCCTCAGTGATCAAGAGCTCACCGGAGACGTGACGGCCGTGGTTCGTGAGGCGCTGACCAACGTCGGCCGGCACGCCGCGGCGCGGGCCGCCGAACTCTCGATCCAGGCTCGGGGCGGCACGCTCACGATCACCGTCGTCGATGACGGCCAAGGGATCGGGGCACTGGAACGCCGGAGCGGTCTGGGGAACCTGCGTAATCGCGCCGAGACCCGGCGCGGCACCCTGGTGGTCGAAGCGGGGCCCTCCGGCAGGGGGACCAGGCTGGTCTGGTCAGTCCCGGTCGACTGACCCGGGCCCTAGTCCTCTTCGTCGCTCGTGCGCTCGCCGTGGGTTCCCGGCCTGGGCGCCCACGGAAGCTCCTCTGCGGGGCGCACGACCACCAGGCGGTCTCCACGCGCGAGCTGGGTCACCACCGGGTCGAAGTAGCGGTAGACCTTGCCGTCGCGCAGTACCGCCATTACCTGGTCGGGAAGCTGCTGCGGCTGCTTGCCGACCTCAGGGACGAGCAGTTCGCGCTCGGCCACCTCGAGACCCTCCCCGTAGGAGAGCAGGTCCTCCATCACGTAGCCCAGCGCCGGACTCATCGACGACAGGCCCAGTAGCCGGCCGACCGCCGAGGACGACGTGATGACAGAGTCGGCGCCTGACTGCCGCACCAGCTGGACGTTGTCCTCCTCGCGGACCGACGCCACGACGTACGCCTTGGGGTTGAGCGCTCGCACGTTGAGGGTGGCGAGCACGGTGGAGTCGTCGCGGTTGGTGGTGATGATGACCTGCTTCGCCTTGGCCACGCCGGCTCGACGAAGCACGTCGCGCCGGGTCGCGTCCCCGGTGATCACTGTCAGGCCGTCGGCATTGGCCTCGTCCTGCCCGCTGGAGCTGGGGTCGACGACGACGATGTGCTCCTTGGGTGTCCCGTTGTTCAGCAGCAGCTCGACCGCGCTGCGCCCCTTGGTGCCGTAACCCACGACGACGACATGCTCGCCCATCTGTCTCCTCCACCGGTAGACCCGGAAGTTGTAGCGGCCCTGCGCAGCAAGCACCTCGAGCGTCGTACCGATGAGCAGCACCAGAAAGGCGATGCGCAGTGGCGTGACCACGATGGCGTTCGTCAGACGAGCCTGGGCCGAGTACGGGGCTATGTCACCGTAGCCGGTCGTGCTCAGCGTCACCGTCGTGTAGTAGATGGCGTCGATGAGACTGACCCTGCCGTCGGGGTCGTTGCCGTCGTAGTAGCCGTCGCGGTCGATGTAGACGAGCGCGACGCAGAGCCCGAGGATCCCCATCGCCATGAACAGCCGACGCGAGAGCACCCACCAGGGCGAACGGACCACCGGTGGGAAACGGACTGATCCAACGCGGGGCTCAGGAGTCAGGTCGGGCACGGGAGAAGGCTACTTCTCGGCCACAGCGCCATAGATGTAGGTCGCCGAGGCACTGTCGGGCCCGGTCACCTCCGAGACGAAGCGGAAGGCGTCGCCCTCGCGCGGGATGGTGTCTCCCGCCGAGCGGCGCCAGAGGCCACACAGCACCCCGTCCTTGGCTCCCGGCTCGCCGTCCACGCCTGAGCCGGTCAAGCACAGCTTCGAGGACTTGGTGTCGTAGCTAGTCACCACGGCAGCGGACCGGCTGGTCGAGTCGGGGCCGGCCACGACACCGACCAGGTACCCCGCCAGCAGGCACAGGGCCCCACCGGCGAGCGCTACCGGAGTAGGCATATTGACGTTTCCCATGGGGACCTTTCACGCTGCGAGCTCCTTCCGCAGCCAGCATTACAGATCGGCGCCGTCTGACCGGGCAGCGCAACCGTGCCGCGCCGTGTCGTCACCAGACGGCACGGACCCCTGGGGTGTCGATCACCGCTCCCCCGTTGGGCAGCACCCGCAGTTGGCGCCTGGGTGCTCGACGTACGGCCAGATCTCCGACCAGCGCCCGGACGAGGGTGGACTTGCCCTGACCTGGCGGCCCGACCAGCGCGAGCGTCAGGTGGCGGTCGATCAGGCCACGCAGCCGGTCGACGCCGAAACCGGTGCGCGCGCTGGTACCCAGAACCGGGCAGCCCTCCAGCTCGTCCGGCACCTGCTCGACGAGGTCATAGCGCGCCAGCACCAGCAGCGTCGTCGCCCCGCTGGCCCGTGCCATAGCGACGATCGACCGCAGCCGACCGGGGTCGCCGGGTGCGTCGGCTGCGACAACCACCGCGACCAGGTCGACGTTCGCGGCCATCACGTGCCCACCGAGCAGACACCGAAGCGACGTACGGCGAGGTACCAGGCGCTCCAGCGTGACCCGCCGGTCCGGCCAGTCGCGCAGCACCGCCCAGTCGCCCGCACACGGGGTTGCTGACGAGTCCTCGGCGATCCAGCCCAGCATCCGGCCGCCGTACGACGCGCGCGCCTCACCGCGCTCGGTCAGCAGCGTCGCGATCCCTCGCTCCACGCGCAGCACGCGGCCGACCCGGGAGTCCGCCGCAGCAGCCCACCGGGCCAGTTCGCGGTCGTAGCCGATGGCCTCAAGCACAGTCGGAATGTACGGCGCGACAGGTCCCGGGGGCACGTCATTATCGCGACGCTGGGTGCTTGTCCGGTTCGGCGCCAGCCGGCGCAGCCGCGGGCGGCGTACCCCTTCCAGCGTGAGGTGGCCGATCAGCCCCGGCTCGGGGCTGGCGGTGCCGAGGTCGGCCAGATGCTCTCGAAGGACGCGTTCAGAGCGGCGCCGATCAGCACGGCGATCGACACCAGGTAGAGCCACAGCATCACCGCGATCGGCGCGGCGAGCGGGCCGTAGATGGAGGTGGACTCCGCCGCGGTGACGATCAGGAACCAGCGCAGCAGGTAGGAGCCGAGGATCCAGACGAACATCGTCAGGACGGCGCCCGGCACGTTGTACCGCCACGAGGTTCGAACCGGGACGGAGACGTGGTACAGCAGCGCGAGGAAGAGGACGCCCAGGACGAGCACGATCGGCCAGTACAGCGACACCAGCCAGTCCAGCCGTGCCGAGATCGCCTCGTCGACGAGGCCCGGGCCGGCGATGATCAGCGGGATCGTGACGATGCCCGACACCAGTCCCAGCACGTAGAGCGAGAAGGAGAGGACCCGGCTGCGGACGATGCCTCGCTGGCCGTTGAGGCCGTACATGATCGTGATCGTGTCCACGATGACGTGCAGCGCACGGGAGCCCGACCAGAGCGCGAGAACGAAGCCGATCGAGATGACGTCGAAGCGTGGTCCGCGCATCACGTCGTCCAGCGTCGGAGCGATGATCTTGTCCACCGTCTCCTCGGTGAAGGCGCGCAGCGACAGGTCGATCACGCTCGCCTTGAAGTCGTTGACCTGGGAGGTGCTGAACCGGTTGAAGACATAGCCGATCGAGCCCGCCAGACCGAAGATCAGCGGCGGCAGGGACAGCAGCGCGAAGAAGGCCGCCTCAGCGGCGAGCCCGGTCACCCGGTTCCGGAAGCAGATCCCGACCGTGGAGACGACCAGCCGCCACAGAGTGTGCCGCGCCGTACCCCAGAGGGAGAGCCCCGAAGGTGGGTCACTCTCCGCCTCGGCCGCCATGAGAACCACCGTAACGACACGGCTGCTCCGGCAGGCGTAGCGGGGCCGCGCCGGGACGGGGTCGTCGGCGGCTCAGGCCAGGTCGAGTCCCGGGTACAGCGGGTGCTTGGCCAGCAGTTCCGCCGAGCGTGACTTGGTCTTCTCCGCGACCCCGTCGGCCAGCATGTACGTCGCCTTGGAGACCGCGCCGGTGGCGGTCGTGCCCGGCTTGGTGCTGTTGAGTACGTCGACCACCAGCTCTGCGGTGAGGTCGAACTCGTCATGCCCGAAGCCACGCGTGGTCAGAGCGGGCGTGCCGAAGCGGATGCCCGAGGTGTACCAGGCCCCGTTCGGGTCGGCCGGGATCGAGTTGCGGTTGGTGACCACGCCTGCGTCGAGCAGGGCTGACTCTGCCTGCCGCCCGGTAAGCCCGAACGAGGTGACGTCGAGCAGCACGATGTGGTTGTCGGTGCCGCCGGTGACCAGGCGCGCTCCGCGCTTGAGGAAGCCTTCGGCCAGTGACTTGGCGTTGTCGGCGATGTTCTGGGCATAGGTCTGGAACTCTGGCTGCCGGGCCTCGGCCAGTGCGACAGCCTTGGCTGCCATCACGTGCGAGAGCGGGCCGCCCAGCACCATCGGACAGCCTCGGTCGACTGAGGGCGCGTACTCCTCCTGGGCCAGGACGAGGCCGCCGCGGGGGCCTCGGAGCGACTTGTGGGTGGTGGTCGTGGTGATGTGGGCGAAGGGAACCGGGTCCTCGTCGCCGGTGAAGACCTTGCCTGCGACCAGGCCGGCGAAGTGCGCCATGTCGACCATGAGCGTCGCACCGACCTCGTCGGCGATCTCGCGCATCTTGGCGAAGTTCACCCTCCGCGGGTACGCCGAGTAGCCGGCCACCAGGACCAGCGGCTTGAACTCGCGCGCCTTGGCGGCGACCTTGTCGTAGTCCAGCAACCCGGTCTCGGGGTCTGTGCCGTACTGCTGCTGGTAGAACATCTTGCCGCTGATGTTGGGACGGAACCCGTGCGTCAGGTGGCCGCCCGCGTCCAGCGACATGCCGAGAAGCCGCTGGTTGCCGAACTCGTGGCGCAGCGACTCCCAGTCCTCCTCGGAGAGCTCGTTGACGTTCTTCTTGCCGTACTTCTCCAGGGCTGGGCTTTCGATCCGGTGGGCCAGGATCGACCAGAAGGCGACCAGGTTGGCGTCGATCCCGGAGTGCGGCTGCGCGTAGGCGTACGGCGCACCGAAGAGCTCGCGCGCGTGCTCGGCAGCGAGCGCCTCCACGGTGTCGACGTTCTGGCAGCCTGCGTAGAAGCGGTGGCCGATCGTCCCCTCGGCGTACTTGTCACTGAGCCAGGTGCCCATCGTCAGCAGCACTGCCGGTGAGGCGTAGTTCTCCGAGGCGATCAGTTTCAGCGAAGCGCGCTGGTCCGCCAGTTCCTGCCGCGTCGCGTCGGCGATCCGAGGTTCCACCGACGCGATGACCTCGAGAGCGGACTTGTAGGCAGACGAGGCGGCGGCAGCCAGGGACTGAGGTTCGGTCATGCCGCCAAGCCTAGTGATCGACAGCGCGGTGCCCCGGCCAGGGTTGACGCGCGGTCCGTGGCGGTCCTCACACCGAGGCGGATGACGGCGTGAGGTGATCTCATATTCTGGACTGTCGTCTCACATCATAGGATTCAGGTTTGTGGGATCGGCGTCCGACCCGTGAGACTTGCTCCCATGATCAGCGCTGCAACGGCTATGCACCTCGTGGCTCGACGCCATGTGGACTTCGGCCGCGCCAGCAGCATGATCTGTATGCCGGCCTGACCGCCCCCAGTTTCTCTGAAGCCGGGGCGCATGGTCGCCGGCGTAGGTTCTCGACAAAGTTGTCGAGGGGAACGTCCGCATCGTGCGTCCTCACTCCCCCTAGGACTACCCTCCCCATGACTTCTGCACCCGAGCAGCCCCTCACAGCAGGCGCTGCAGGCCGTTCCGGACGCCCCCGCCCCAAGCGCGGCGAGGGCCAGTGGGCCATGGGCTACCTGGAGCCGCTGAACGCCAACGAGCAGTTCAAGAAGGACGACAATCCCCTGCACGTCCGTGCGCGAGTGGAGAACATCTACTCCAAGCGGGGGTTCTCCTCCATCGACGGGGCCGATCTGCGTGGGCGCCTGCGCTGGATGGGCCTGTACACCCAGCGCAAGCCCGGCCTGGACGGCGGCAAGACCGCGACGCTCGAGCCACACGAGCTCGATGACGAGTACTTCATGCTCCGCATCCGCATCGACGGCGGCCAGGTCAACCTCGAGCAGCTCCGGGTGCTGGCTGACATCTCCTCGGAGTTCGCCCGTGAGACCGCCGACATCACCGACCGGCAGAACATCCAGTACCACTGGATCCGGATCGAGGACATGCCCGAGGTCTGGCAGCGACTGGAGTCCGTCGGGCTCCAGACGATGGAGGCCTGCGGCGACTCGCCGCGCGTGATCCTCGGGTCCCCGCTGGCCGGCATCGCCGCGGACGAGATCATCGACGGCACGCCTGCGATCGACGAGATCCTGCGTCGCTACGTCGGCAACGAGGAGTTCTCGAACCTGCCACGCAAGTTCAAGAGCTCGATCAGCGGGCACCCGAGCCACGACACGGTCCCCGAGGTCAACGACATCTCGTTCGTCGGCGTCGTACACCCCGAGCACGGCCCCGGCTTCGACCTCTGGGTCGGCGGCGGTCTCTCGACCAATCCGCACCTGGCCAAGCGCCTGGGCGTGTGGGTCCCCCTGGACGAGGTGGCCGACGTCTGGGAAGGCGTCATCTCGATCTTCCGCGACTACGGCTACCGGCGCCTGCGGGCTCGTGCCCGCCTGAAGTTCCTCGTCCAGGACTGGGGCGCCGAGAAGTTCCGCGAGGTGCTCGAGACCGAGTACCTCCACCGCACACTCGTCGACGGTCCCCCGTCCCCGTCACCGCGGCAGCAGGGCGACCACATCGGCGTACACGAGCAGAAGGACGGGCGGTTCTACGTCGGCGTGGCTCCGACCGTCGGCCGGGTCTCGGGCAAGACGCTCGGCCAGCTCGCCGATGCGATCGAGGCACACGGCTCGGGGCGGATCCGCTTCACGGCCCACCAGAAGCTCGTCGTGCTCGACGTGGCCCAGGACCAGGTCGAGAGCCTGGTCTCCGAGCTCGACTCGATCGGCCTGGCTGCCCGCCCCTCCAACTGGCGCCGTAACACGATGGCCTGCACGGGCATCGAGTACTGCAAGCTCGCCATCGTCGAGACCAAGGCACGTGCCGCCTCGCTGATCGACGAGCTCGAGCGCCGCATCCCGGAGCTGGACACCCCCATCACGATCAACCTGAACGGGTGCCCCAACTCGTGCGCGCGAGTCCAGGTCGCAGACATCGGGCTCAAGGGCCAGTTGGTGCTGGACGAGGACGGCAACCAGGTAGAGGGCTACCAGGTGCATCTCGGCGGTGGGCTGGCACTGACCGCCGCGTTCGGCCGCAAGTTGCGAGCGCACAAGGTCACCAGCGTGGGCCTTGACGACTACGTCGAGAACGTCGTACGCAGTTATCTCATCCAGCGTGAGGACGACGAGTCCTTCGCCGAGTGGGTCGCCCGCGCCGACGAGGAGCCACTGCGTGGCGAGAGCGTCTTGGAGGCGAGGCAGGCATGAGCGAGCGCGCCGTTCCGTTCCACTGCCCCTACTGCGGCGACGAGAACCTTCGTCCCCACGGTGCGTCGCACGGTGACTGGGAGTGCCGCGCCTGCATGCGTGCGTTCACCCTGAAGTACCTCGGCATGCTCAACCCCGCCTACGAGGCCGAGTCTCTTCAGCAAGGGGACGCGTCATGACGGCCGCCACAGCCACCGCCGCGTTCAACAACCGTGGATCTGACACGCACGGCCGCAGCGAGGCCGAACTGAAGGATCTCGTACGCCACGCCGGGGCCGAGCTCGAGCTCGCGCCCGCAGAGGTCATCATCGAATGGGCGGTCGCCACGTTCGGTAGGCGGTTCTGCGTGACGAGCTCGATGGGGGACGCCGTACTGGTCGACATCGCGGCCAAGACAGCTCCGGGGATCGACGTGGTGTTCTTAGACACCGGGTACCACTTCGCGGAGACCATCGGCACCCGCGACGCGGTCGAGGCCACCCAGCCCGTCAACCTGATCACCATCACCCCGAAGCAGACCGTTGCCGAGCAGGACGCGACCTACGGCAAGGACCTGTTCGCACGCGACCCCGACAAGTGCTGCGCTCTGCGCAAGGTGGCGCCGCTGGCCGAGTCGCTCGCGAACTACGACGCCTGGGCCACCGGGCTTCGTCGCGCAGAGACACACAACCGGGTCATCGCACCGGTGATCGGCTGGGACGCCCAGAAGCGCAGGGTCAAGGTCTCCCCGCTGGCCCGGTGGAGCGACGACGACGTCGACCGCTACGTCCTGGCGAACGGTGTCCTGATCAACCCGTTGCAGTACGACGGCTACCCGTCCATCGGCTGCTGGCCGTGCACCCGGCGCGTGGCTCCCGGCGAGGACTCGCGCAGCGGGCGCTGGGCCGGTCTGGCCAAGACCGAGTGCGGCATCCACGCCTGACCAACCACGACTCGACAAGGACGTCGGGCATCGACTCTCGAGAGGAGGCCGATCACATGGCGGCACCAGCACTGGTTGCACTGGCACACGGCAGTCGCGACCCGCGATCCGCGGCCACGATCAAGGCCCTTGTCGGCGAGGTCCGCGCCATGCGACCCGACCTTCGGATCGAGCCGGCGTTCCTGGACCTCTGCCGGCCCAACTTCCAGACCGTGGTGGACCGGCTCGTCCGCGCCGGCTTCGACGAGATCGTCGTCGTACCGCTGCTGCTGACGCAGGCCTTCCACGCCAAGGTCGACGTACCTACCGCGGTGGCCGAGGCCATGGCGCGCCACCCACACCTGCAGATCCGTGCCACCGACATCCTCGGCATGGAGCCTGTCTTCCTCGAGGTGCTGGATCGCCGTATGCGCGAAGCTTTGTGCCAGGCGCGCTGCCGCGAGCTCGACGCACTGGTGCTGGCGGCGGCGGGCTCCTCCGATCCGCTGGCCAACCAACTGGTCAGCAGGCTTGCCCGGCTCTGGGGAGCCCGGCACAAGCTGCCGACCGTCGCAGCGTACGCATCGGCGGCTCCGCCTGCGGCTGGTGAGGCCGTTCGTCAGTTCCGGGCCGAGGGTCGCCGCCACATCGCTGTCGGCTCACTCTTCCTTGCTCCGGGCAACCTCCCGGACCGAGCGGCCGAGCTTGCTCTTGAAGCGGGTGCCGTCGCCGTCTCCGCGCCGCTCGGTTCTGACCCTGAGGTGGCCCGCACGATCCTGGCCCGCTACGCGGTCGGCGCCGTCGAGCTGGTGCCCGTCTAGGGTCGCCATGCGGGCAGCAGTCCGCGAAGCTTAGGGAGGGCAGTTGCGGCCGGGCAGCTGCCTTCTTTCCTGTGGCCTAACTGGTCCAATCCACGACGCTGCTGTGTAAACCTAGTTCCGGATCAAGCGACTCTCGGGCATGACGAACTCCGTTCCAGAGGAGATGCTCTCCATGGGTGAGCGGCGTGCCTTTAGCAAGCAGGGTGCGGCCACGGAGCTGGCTCGCGCCGAGCTCGTCGACGTGCTGTTCCGGCGGCACTACGCCGGGCTCCTGCGGCTCGCAGTCGTCATGCTGGGAAACAGGGAAGCGGCAGAGGACGCCGTACAGGACGCCTTCGTGGCCCTCCACCGGAACCGGTCGTTGCTCCGGGACCCGGAGTCGGCTGAGGCGTACCTCCGCTCAGCGGTACTCAACCGTTGTCGCTCATGGGTACGGCGTCAGGTCACCCAGCGTGCCGCCCGACCGCTGATGCCCGTCCGCGACTACCAAGAGAGTCCCGAAGACACGACGGTGGGTCGCGACGAGGTCGGAGCGCTGGTGGCGCTCATGCGCACCTTGGCCCGACGGCAGCGCGAGGTGCTCGCCTGCCGTTTCGTCCTGGAGCTCTCCGTCGCAGAGACCGCCCACCTGCTCGCGATAAGCGAGGGGTCGGTCAAGGCCCATACGCACCGCGGACTGCAAGTACTTCAACAAAGGATCGAGGTGGCCCCATGAGCAGCATCGAATCGCGGCTCGCGCGGGACATCGCGGCTGTGACAGGAGGCGTCGTCGTGACCGAGTCAGACCTGCGGGATGCCCGCGACGGAGTGGACAAGAGAGTCGAGGTCCAGCGACAGCGTGACCGCCGCCGTACCGTGGCCGTGGTGGCTGCAGCGGCAGTCGCGGTCCCCGTCCTGGGGATCGCTGCCCTGCAGTCGCTGGGCGGCGACGACAAAACGGCACCGCCCGCCAACCCGGGACCGAGTGTCAGCGACCCGGACACGCTCTTCCTCACTGGGAGCGCCCCGACCCCCGAGCTTTTCGACGGAGTCTGGCGCGTGGACAACGGCACGCTGCTGGTGAAGTTCACCGAAGACGGCCGTTTCCAGGCCGACGAGAGGGGGCGACTCTTCTCCAGCCCGGCGTTCCTCGGTGACTACTCGATCGCCGGTGATGTGGTGACCGTGACCATAACTGGCGGCCAGCCCGGCTGCAACGGTCAGCAGTTCGCCATGCGCGCCTCCTTCCCGGCGGCCGACTTCGCGAGGATCGTGCACACGCAGTCTGCGACGGCCGACTGCTCCCCGGCGCCGCAAGACGCGCGCTGGGTTCTGGAGGGGGTGCTTCCCCCCAACGAGTTCCTTGCCGACCTGAGCCTCGACGAGCGAGAACTCAACGCGGACGGGTGGAAGCCGCCCAAGCCCGCCATCCTGCATGGCGTCTGGATGGCTGAGGGAAGCCAGCAAGTGCTTGAGCTGGACCCCGATGGTTCGTACTTCATCGCGGATGTGTCCGGCGACGTCGTCGACCACGGAGACTGGAGCCTGGTCCGTTCGCCGTCCCAGCTTCGACTTGTCAGCGCCGGAGACTCGCTGACCTGCGACCTGGGCGACCGCCTGGTCCTCAGTAAGCTCGAGTACCTGCACCGCGACCCATACCTCATGCGCAACACTGTGGCCCAGAACACCTGCGGCGCGCCCTGGACCGCACAGGGGTGGCTCCGTCTCCCGGATGCGAACCGCTCTGACTGACCATCTCCCGCCGCGCGCCGAGGTACGACGACCCAATAGGCTCTCGACATGAGCCAGCACTTCAATGTTGTCGTCCTCGGCGCCGGCCCCGGTGGGTACGTTGCCGCCATCCGCGCAGCACAGCTCGGTCTGAGCGCCGCCGTCATCGAGGAGAAGTACTGGGGCGGCGTCTGCCTCAACGTCGGCTGCATCCCGAGCAAGGCGCTGCTGCGCAACGCCGAACTGGCGCACATCCTGGCCCACGAGAAGGAGACCTTCGGGATCTCCGGCGACGCCACGATGGACTTCGGTCCCACCCACGCGCGTAGCCGGGCCGTCTCGGAGCGGATGACCAACGGCGTCCACTTCCTGATGAAGAAGAACAAGATCACCGAGATCCACGGGTGGGGCACCTTCACCGGACCCAAGGCGATCGACGTCAAGAAGGAGGACGGCTCGGTCGAGACCGTCACCTACGACAACGTGATCATCGCGACCGGAGCAACCACCCGGCTGATCCCCGGTACCTCACTCAGTGAGCGGGTGGTGACCTATGAGGAGCAGATCCTCGACGCCACGCTCCCCGGCAGCATCATCATCGCCGGCTCGGGCGCCATCGGCGTTGAGTTCGCCTACGTGCTGAAGAACTTCGGCGTCGACGTGACCATCGTGGAGTTCCTCGACCGGATGGTTCCGACCGAGGACGCGGAGATCTCCAAGGAGCTGTTGCGGCACTACAAGAAGCTGGGCGTCAACGTGCTGGTGGGCACCAAGGTCGAGACCATCGAGGACACCGGCGACAAGGTCAAAGTGACCGTCTCCCCCGCGGCCGGCGGCGACCAGCAGGTGCTCGAGGCCGACAAGGTGCTCCAGGCGATCGGCTTCGCGCCGCGCCTGGACGGCTACGGACTGGAGAGCACTGGCGTGGCGACCAGCGACCGAGGGGCGATCACGGTCGACGGACGCGGGCGCACCAACGTCGAAGGTGTCTACGCCATCGGGGATGTCACCGGGAAGATGATGCTGGCGCACGCAGCCGAGGCCATGGGCGTGGTCGCCGCGGAGACCATCGGCGGAGCAGAGACCCAGGAGATCGACTTCGACATGATCCCGCGGGCGACGTACTGCCAGCCCCAGATCGCCTCGTTCGGCTACAGCGAGCAGCAGGCCAAGGACAAGGGGTACGACGTCAAGGTGGCGAAGTTCCCGTTCTCGGCCAACGGCAAGGCCTGGGGCATGGGCGACGCGGTCGGCTTCGTCAAGATCGTCGCCGACGCGAAGTACAACGAGATCCTCGGCGCGCACATGATCGGGCCGGAGGTGACCGAGATGCTTCCGGCTCTCACCCTCGCCCAGCAGTGGGACCTCACCGCCGACGAGTTGTCGCGCAACATCTTCGCGCACCCCACCCTCACCGAGGCCGTCAAGGAAGCCGTCCACGGCATCGCCGGCCACATGATCAACCTGTAGCTGGGCTCAACCAACCAACACGCCCGGCTCAACCAACCAACATGCCCGGCTCAACCAACCAACATGCCCGGCTCAACCAACCAACACGCCCGGCTCAACGAACCAGGCGGTCCAGCAGGTGGTCGAGCTGGCGGCCGGGGTCGTCGGTGAGGCCCCCGTGGATCGGGCCGGGCTGGACGACGGTGCTCCGTGGTGCGGTGACGAAGCCGAACCGGGTGCCGAGCGGCTTCTGACCGGCGGCGCCCGCTGACTCCTCCCCCCGGCAGACCGCCTCGAGGGCTTCCAGGTGGGCGCAGACCGTGTCGGGGTCGATCGTCGGAGCCAAGGCGAGCAGTCGGTCCCGGCTGACGTGGGTACGTGCGTCGAGGAAGTCTGCCTGCTGGCAGTAGAGCACCACCCCGACGTTGAGGAACTCCTCCCGGTCGACCCTGGGCACGCAGCGCAGTACGACGTACTGGAACCCCATCGTGCTCATGCTGCCGCCCTCGTGGGCAGCCAGGCGCGGTCACCAGTGACGCGGGCGAGCAGGAACTCCCGGTACGACGCCCGGTCCGTAGCGCCGGACAGCCATTCGTCAGGGACCAGGCCGATCACCTCGTCCAGCAGCGCGGCGGTGACCTGAGGCGCGAGCGCGGCGTCGGCCGCTGCGAGCCCGTCGCGATAGCCGAGGAGCACGTGGTCGGACCCGTCGAACGGCTGCACGGCGAACCGCTCGGGCGAGCCGGGCGACGGCGACCAGGCGTGGTGGAAGTAGAGCGCCGCGCCGTGGTCGATGGACCACAGGTCGCCGCCCCAGACGAGCAGGTTGGGGTTGCGCCAGGACCGGTCGACGTTGGCGGTGAACGCGTCGAGCCACAGGATCCTGGCCGCGTCCTCCGGGTCCGGGTCGCACGATGCGTCGTACCCGAACGAGCCCGGGAGGAAGTCGGCGCCGAGGTTCAGCCCGATGCTGGCATTGAGAAGGTCCTGGACCTCCTCGTCTGCCTCGTACTTGCCGATGGCCGGCTCGAGGTCCACGACGACCAGCTCCGGGGTCTTGATGCCGAGCCGACGAGCCAGCTCACCGACGATCACCTCTGCCACCAGGACCCGTGGCCCCTGGCCGGCGCCGAAGAACTTGCACACATAGGTGCCCAGATCGTCCGCCTCCACGAGCCCCGGCAGCGAGCCGCCCTCCCGCAGCGGCGCCACGTACCGGGTCGCCTTCACCTCGCGGATCATGTCGAGGCCACGCGCTCCTTCTCGACCGCCAGGTCGTACGACGGAGCGGGCCACTGCAGCTTCATCGCCTCCAGCGCCTCGGTCAGCAGCCGGCTGATCGCCCAGGTCCGGTACCACTTCCGGTTGCTCGGGATGACGAACCAGGGAGCCA
Source organism: uncultured Actinomycetota bacterium (assembly GCA_963769585.1). Lineage (GTDB taxonomy): Bacteria > Actinomycetota > Actinomycetes > Propionibacteriales > Nocardioidaceae > SSC3. The sequence continues at coordinate 1,083,069 of CAVYMJ010000006.1, read as the reverse complement.
CGTCGGTGTTGCAGCGTTCCAGCGCGATCTCGTACGCCTGCTGGTAGTCGTCCCACAGCTTGCGCTCGTCGACGTCGCCGGGCTTGTACTTCCACTGCTTGGTGGGGTCCTCGAGCCGGTCCAGCAGCCGTTGCTTCTGCTCGTCTCGGCTGATGTGCAGCATGCACTTCACGATCGTGGTGCCTTCGTCGACCAGCCGCTGCTCGAACGCGTTGATCGCGTCGTACCGGCGCTCGACCTCGCCGGGCGGGGCCAGCTCACGGACCTTGACCACCAGCACATCCTCGTAGTGCGAGCGGTCGAAGATACCGACGTACCCGTGGCCGGGAACCTCCTTCTCTACGCGCCACAGGAAGTCGTGGGCGAGCTCCTCCTTGGTCGGCTTCTTGAAGGACTTGATCCGTACGCCGCCGGGGTCGAAGATGCCCACGCAGTGCTTGAGGACTCCACCCTTGCCCGAGGTGTCCATGCCCTGCACGACGAGCAGCAGGCTGCGGTTCCCTTCGGTGTAGCCGTCAGCGAAGAGCATCTCCTGCAGCTCGGCCAGCCCTGGGGCGAGGTCGGCAAGCGCCTTCTTTCCGTCCTGCTTGCCCCCGTCGAAGCCGGGGTGCCCGTCCGCGTCGTACGCCGCCAGGTCGACGGCACCGGGTCGAACGCGCAGGAGCTCGGAGATCGCCATGACGCGAGGGTACCCGTGGCCGTCGGCGTCAGCTCTCGTCGAGACCCGCGCCCTCCCGCGCCAGCGCGACCAGCCGGCTGACCGCTCGTAGGTACTTCTTCTTGTAGCCCCCGGCCAAGAGCTCGGGCGCGAAGAGTCGGTCGAAGGTGACCCCGCTGGCGACGACCGGCAGGTCCCGGTCATACATCCGGTCGGCGAGCACGACCAGGCGCAGCGCCACGGCCTGGTCGTCGATCGTCCTGACGTCCTCCAAGCAGACCGCGCTGACCCCGTCGAGCAGGGCTCCGTACTTCGACGGGTGGACCTGCGCCAGGTGCCGGGTCAGGTCGACGAAGTGGTCGAAACTGGCACCCGGCTGCGCGGCACGCAGGCGAACCGTGCTCAGCTCGGGCGCGGCGGGCGCATCGGGCAGACCACGGTGCCGGTAGTCCTCCCCATCGATGCGCAGCGCGTCGAAGGCAGCCGCAAGCCCCTGGATCTCGCGCAGGAAGTCGGCGGTGGCGAACCTGCCCTCGCCCAGCCGGTCCGGCAGCGTGTTCGAGGTGGCTGCCAGCCTCACCCCGGCGTCACGGAGGCTGCGCAGCAGCGTCGAGACCAGGACGGTATCCCCCGGGTCGTCGAGCTCGAACTCGTCGACGCAGACCAAGGTGTACGACGAGAGCGCCGCAACGGCGTTGTGGAAGCCCATCGCCCCGACCAGGTGGGTCAGCTCGACGAACGTGGCGAACAGCTTGGGTCCGGGAGCACTGCGCCACAGCGAGGCGAGCAGGTGCGTCTTGCCCACGCCGTACCCGCCGTCGAGGTAGACGCCCTCGGCGCCCGGTGGCCTCTTGGCGCGGGCGAAGAGCCTCTTCTTCGCGGGCGCACCCAGTTCCGCCGCGAAGGTCCGGAGGCGCTCGACGGCCGCGGTCTGCGAGGGGTGGTCCGGATCAGGAAGATAGGAGTCGAAGCTCACGCCCGCGAAGCGCGGCGGCGGCACCAGCTCGGCCAGCAACCGGTCCACGGGAACCGACGGGTTGCGGTCACACAGGGCGAGGGGCACCCGAGAAGCCTAGACATGAGGCGACGGGCAGGTCGAAGACCGAGCCGCTTGTAGGGTCGGCTCGTGGACCTGCCCGTCATGCCGCCTGTGCTGCCCATGCTCGCGAAGTCGGTCAAGGGGATCCCTGACCCCGCGAAGTTCGAGCGAGGACTGCTCTTCGAGCCCAAGTGGGACGGCTTCAGGTGCCTGGTGTTCCGAGACGGCGACGAGATCGAGCTCGCGTCTCGCAACACCAAGCCGCTGACCCGCTACTTCCCCGAGGTGGTGGCGGCGCTGCGCGAGTCGCTGCCGCCGCGCTGCGTGCTGGACGGGGAGATCGTCCTGGCCGTCGAGGACCGGCTCGAGTTCGAGAAGCTCCAGGAGCGCATCCATCCGGCGGACTCACGAGTCCAGATGCTCGCCGAGGCAACCCCTGCCTCCTACGTCGCGTTCGACCTGCTCGCGCTCGACGACCAGTCCCTGCTGGACCGTCCCCTGGCCGAACGGCGGGCGCTGCTGGAGAGCGCGCTGGGTGATGCCGAACCGCCGGTGCACGTCACCCGGACCACCACCGACCCCGCTGTGGCCCAGGACTGGTTCAACCAGTTCGAGGGCGCGGGGCTGGACGGCGTGGTGGCCAAGCCACTCGCGGCGCCGTACTCCCCCAACGGCCGGACGATGCTCAAGATCAAGCACGAGCGCACCGCCGACGTGGTCGTGGCCGGCTATCGGCTGCACAAGAACTCCACGCCCCAGACACCCCTGCTGGGCTCGCTCCTGCTCGGCCTGTACGCCGGCGGGAAGCTCCAGCATGTCGGGGTGTCTGCGAGCTTCACGGCCAGCCGGCGGGCCGAGCTGCTGGAGGAGCTTCGCCCACTGGAGTGCGACCTCAAGGACCACCCGTGGGGCGAGTGGGAGGAGTGGGCGATCGCCAACCCCGACCGGGTCCCGGGGACGCAGAGCCGCTGGAGCTCAGGCAAGGACCTCTCCTTCACGCCCCTTCGCCCCGAACGGGTCCTGGAGGTCGGCTACGACCACATGGAGGGCCGGCGCTTCCGGCATACGGCGCAGTTCAAGCGGTGGCGCTTCGACCGGGACCCCGAGTCCTGCGGCTACGACCAGCTCGAGGAACCGGTCTCCTACGACCTCGCTCGCATCCTCGGCACTGACTAGGCTGGCGGTATGACGGAGTCGAGCTCGACCTACGACGTGGTGCTCCTCATCGAGCAGCCGCTTTCGGAGCAGGACGCACGGCAGGTCCGCAGCCTGCACGAGGAGGTGTCCGACCCGGTCCGCTACCACGTGCTGTTGCCGGTCGAGGACGCGGCTGCGCGCGTGGAGAGCGCGATGGGGTCGCTGGCCGGTGGGGAGATGCTCGCCGGACCGATCCCAGCGCTCGACCCGACCGACCTGCAGGAGGTCCAGCGTGACCTCCTCGACAAGGCCCGGGACGAGGTCTCCGACTGCGTCCAGCGCATCCTCGCCACCGGCGGTGACGCGAGCGGTGAGGTGGTCACGATCGACCCCGTCGAGGCCCTGGCCGACAAGGTCAAGCAGGTCGACGCCGCAGAGGCCATCATCCTGACGAGGTCGCACGTGATCGCCGAGTTCTTCCACCTCGACTGGACCTCACGCGCACGACGCAAGCTCGGTGTACCGGTGCTGCATCTGCTGGAGCACGAGAACTTCGACGAGCAGTCCGGCCAGGGCGAGGGCGTCAGCGGCTTCTGAGGCGGTCAGTGCCCGACCGGGTTCCCCTCTGCGTCCCAGTTCGCCTCGTTCTTCTTGCTCGGCTGCACCCTGGGCGGCTCGCCCGGCATCTTCGGGTAGTCAGGTGGGTAGGGCATGTCGGTCAGGCCCGAGTCGATCTGCTCCTCGTACAGCGCGAGCAGACCGTCCAGGCTGCCGGCGGCCTCGTCGATGCCGGCCATCAGGTCCCCTCGCTCGGCGAAGCGCTCCGGGACGGTGTGCAGGTTGAAGCGCCGGGGGTCCACCGAGGTGAGCTCGTCCCACTCGACCGGCGTCGAGACCGGGGCACCCTTGATCGGGCGCAGCGAGTACGCCGAGGCGATGGTGCGGTCGCGTGAGTTCTGGTTGAAGTCGACGAAGATGTTCGCGCCGCGCTCTTCCTTCCACCAGGCGCTGGTCACGCCGTACGTACGCTTCTCCAGCTCGCGGGCGAACCCGATGGCGGCATGCCGTACGGCGACGAAGTCCCAGCGCGGCTCGAGCCGGACGTAGATGTGCACGCCGCGGTTGCCGCTGGTCTTGGGCCACCCGACCAGGCCGACGTCACCGAGCAGGTCGCGGGCCACGAGCGCGACCCGGGCCGCATCGGCGAAGGTCGTGCCCGGCTGGGGGTCGAGGTCGATCCGTAGTTCGTCCGGGCGGTCTACGTCGGCGCGACGAACCGGCCAGGGGTGGAACGTGATCGTGCCCATGTGCGCACACCACGCGACCACGGCCAGCTCGGTCGGACAGATCTCCTCGGCCGTCCTCCCCGAGGGGAAGGTCACCGTGGCGGTCTCGAGGTAGTCAGGAGCTCCCTTGGGCACCCGCTTCTGGTAGAAGGCGTCGCCCTGCTGGCCCAGCCCCGTGCTCAGCTTCATCCCGTCGCGGACTCCCTTGGGCCAGCGCTCGAGCGCCGTCGGCCGGTCACGCAGTGCCCGCAGGATGCCGTCGCCCACCGCGACGTAGTACTGCGCGACCTGCACCTTGGTGACCTGTTCGGTCAGCTCGGTGGCCTCGTAGATCACCCGGTCCGGGCTGCTGACCCGGACTGTCCGATCGCCGACCTGGAGCTCGGCTGCTGGGGTCGCCATGGCGCCACCCTAGCCACGCCAGCCGACAAACCCTTGAGGGCGAGCACGTCATCCGTTCGTAAGCCAGGGCGCGTGAGTCGGCTCCGCCCGCCGACTACCGTGGTGCTCATGGGACACGCAGTCGAGAAGACCGATGAGGAATGGCGCCAGCAGCTCTCCAAGCAGGAGTACGACGTCCTGCGCAAGGGTGGCACCGAGCGGGCCTTCGCCGGTGAGTACACCGACACCGAGACGACCGGTGTCTACCGCTGCCGTGCCTGCCAGCACGAGCTGTTCCGGTCCGACACCAAGTTCCACTCGCACTGCGGGTGGCCGTCGTTCTACGCGCCGCTGGCCGAGGACCGGGTCGAGTACATCGAGGACCGGTCCTTCGGCATGAAGCGGGTGGAGGTGCGCTGCGCCAACTGCGGCTCCCACCTCGGGCACCTGTTCGAGGGTGAGGGCTACGGCACTCCGACCGATCAGCGCTTCTGCATCAACTCGATCAGCCTGACCCTCGAGCCGGCCGAGTCGCCGAGCTAGACGAGCCCTACGGCAGAGCGTCGACCAGGGCGCCGATCGGCCGCCTGCGCCCGGTGTAGAACGGGACCTCTTCGCGGACGTGCCTGCGGGTCTCCGACCCGCGCAGGTGCCGCATCAGGTCGACGATGCGATGCAGCTCGTCGGCCTCGAAGGCGAGCATCCACTCGTAGTCGCCCAGGGCGAACGACGACACGGTGTTCGCGCGTACGTCGGGGTAGTCGCGGGCCATCATGCCGTGCTCGGCGAGAAGCCTGCGACGCTCGGACTCCTCCAGCAGGTACCACTCGTAGGAGCGGACGAAGGGGTAGACACAGACGTACTCACGGGCGACCTCGTCGGCCAGGAAAGACGGGATGTGCGAGCGGTTGAACTCCGCCGGCCGGTGCAGGGCCAGCTGCGACCAGACCGGGTCCAGCCTCCCGCCGAACGCGGTACGGCGCAAGCGGTGGTAGGCCGTCTGCAGCTTGTCCGACGACTCCGAGTGCCACCAGATCATCAGGTCGGCGTCGGCCCGCAGCCCCGCGACGTCGTACACGCCGCGCAGGGTGACGTCGTCGGCTGCTAGCTCCTCGAAGAGCTTCTCGACCTCGCGCGCCTCGACCCCTCGGTCGCCGTCGCCCAACGGCGCGCGCAGGCGGAAGACCGACCACATCGTGTAGCGGACCTGGTCGTTGAGGTCCTTGGCCAGCTTGCCCTTGTTCGCGGGTCGGTCGGTCATGGCGTCATTCTCCCAGTGCGTCCAGCGTGGCCAGTACCTGGGCCGTCGCCGCGTGCGCGGAGGCGATGCAGGCGGGAATGCCCAGGCCGTCGTACGTCGCGCCGGCGACCGCCAGCGCGGGCTGCTTGGCCACTGCTGAACGGATCCGGGCTACCCGCTCCAGGTGGCCGACGGTGTACTGCGGCAGACCTCCGCCCCACCGCTGCACCAGCGAGTCCACCGGGCGGACCGACAGCCCGATCGCGTCCGAGAGGTCGTGCACCGACTGCTCGACGAGCTCGGAGTCGGTGACCTGCAGGGTTTCCTCCTCACGGTGCCGGCCCAGCGAGGTGCGCAGCACCAGGAGGTCGTCGCTGGCCTTGCGGACCCAGTCCCACTTGGCGAAGGAGTACGTCGCGGCCTTGACCGCCCGACCCTCGATCGGCGGCACCAGGAAGCCGCTCCCCTGGGTGTCGGGCAGGTCGCGGGCCCGGAAGGCCATCGTCACGATCGCCATCGACGCGGCCTCGATCCGGGCGAGCTCCAGGGCTGCGTCCGGGGCGACATCGCGGAGCAGCCGGGCGCTGGCGGCCGCCGGGGTGGCCACGATGACGGCATCGGCGTGGATCACCTCCGGGTCGGCAGCTGAGCCGACCACCAGGTTCCAGCCGCCGCCGCCGGCACGAGCCAGGTCGCGGACGGTGGCGCTGGTCCGGACGGTGAGTCCGAACTGCTCCACCACGGCCTGCGGGAGCCGGCCAAGCCCGCCCTCGATGCCGGCGAAGACCGGCGCGCTGCTCTCGCCATCCCCTCGGGCCGTCGCCGCGGCTCTGGTGAGGGACCTGTCCCGGTCGAGCAGCGCGACCACCTGAGGTACGGCGGCCCGGGCCGAGATCTCCCGGGCGTGCCCGGCGTACACGCCTCCGAGCAGCGGCTCGACCAGCCGGTCGAGCAGCTCCTTGCCGAACCGCTCCTCGATCAACCAGCCGACGCTGACATCGCTGTCGCCGAGCCGGGTGGCCGGGAGCACCTGGTCGAGCGCGGCCCGGGCGGCACCGGCGCGGGACAGCAGTCCGGACTCGACCAGGTCCTTGTGGTCGAACGGCACCCCCATCACCGACCGCGGCATCGGGCGCATCCGGCCGCGTGACCAGATGCTCGCCTGGGTCACCGCGGGGTGGACGAGCGGCAGGCCAGCGTCGGCGGCCAGGGTGACTCCCTCGGGGCGGCGGAACAGCATCGCCTCGGCGCCGACGTCGACCGTCACCCCGCCGACCTCGGCCAGCTTGAGCTTGCCCCCGATCTCGGGGCTCGCCTCGAGGACGGTCACCGCCAGCGTCGGGGCCACGCGACGTAGCTCCGCGGCGGCGGCCAGACCGCTGATCCCGGCGCCGATGACCACGACGTGCCGCGGAAGCTGCTGCGAGGCACGGCGAGCGGACGGCATGGGTCCACAGTCGCAAATAGTCGCGGGGTTCACCACCTGGGAGGAACCAGGCGGCCATGCAGTGCGTCACAACCGGCATGAGCACCCTGCGAACCCGAGCCGCGGCCACCGCCGCCCTGACCCTGCTGGCACTGGCCGGCTGCAGCTCGGGGAGCAACGACTCCCTCAGCGTCGGGGACCGCGAGTCGGCCGGCCGGCTGGCCGACAGCCAGCTGGACGGTGCCGACAACGGCGCGACCCTGACCCGCGATGAGGACGGCCCGGCCACCCCCGGCAAAGCGGGCCGAGCCGCCGTGCAGACGCGCGCGGTCATCGCCACCGGCACAGTCACCGTCGTCGACGACGACCTCGCCGAGGTCCGCAACCAGATCGACAGGCTCCTGGGACGGTACGGCGGGTATGTGTCCGACGAGGCGACCTTCAACACCCCCAAGGGTGGGACCACCAGCTCCCGGCTGACGCTGCGCGTGCCGATCGGCCACTTCAACGACGTCATCGCCGCGTTCCCGACCTTCACCACGGTGCGCGAGGCGCACACCACGGCCGAGGACGTCACCACCGAGGTCATCGACGTGGAGTCGCGGATCAGGACGCAGGAGATCAGCCTGCAACGGCTCCGCAAGTTCCTGTCCCAGACGTCTGACATCGACACCCTGATCCGGCTCGAGTCCGAGATCGCCCAGCGCGAGGCACAGCTCGAGTCGGCCAAGGCGCAGCAGAAGTACCTCCGCGACCAGACGTCGCTGGGCACGATCACGGTGACCTTGCAGACTCCGGGGGCCAAGCCCAAGAAGGACGACCCGCTCGCGGGCGCCGGCTTCTTCACAGGGTTGGGGGGCGGCTGGAACGCCCTGAGCGACGTAGCACTGGTAGCGGCAACCGTGGTGGGCGCCGTCATCCCCTTCGCGGTGCTGGGCGCCCTGGCCGGAGTCCCGGCGTGGCTGGCGCTGCGCAGGCGCCGCCGTACGACGCCGGTGGACGCAGCCGTCTAGCGGATCCGGTAGCCCTGCACGAAGTCGGTGAGCCTGGCCAGCTGGTCCGGGTCGGTCGACGGGAGCACACCGTGGCCGAGGTTGAAGATGTGGCCGCTGGCAGCGTGGCCGGCCTCGATGATCGCGCCAGCCCGGTCGAGCATCACCTCGGTCGGGGCGAAGACCAGCGACGGGTCCAGGTTGCCCTGCACCGCGCGGCCGCCCACCCGGGCGATGCCATCAGCCAGCGGCACCCGCCAGTCCACTCCGACGACGTCGGCACCCGCGGCCCCCATCAGCCCGAGCAGCTCGCCGGTTCCCACCCCGAAGTGGATCCGCGGGATCCCGAGCCCGGCCGCCGCGGAGAGCACCCTGGCCGAGTAGGGCATCACGAACCGCTCGTAGTCGGCCGGGTTCACCGCCCCGGCCCATGAGTCGAAGAGCTGGACGGCGCTCGCGCCGGCGGCGGCCTGGACCTTCAGGTACGCCGCGGAGATGGCCGCGATCTTGGTCATCAGGGCGTCCCAGAGCTCGGGGGCGCCGTACATCATCGCCTTGGTCTTGGCGTGCTCCTTGGAGGGGCCGCCCTCGATCAGGTACGACGCCACCGTGAAGGGCGCCCCCGCGAAGCCGATGAGCGGGGTGGCTCCCAGCTCGTCCACCAGCTCCCCGACCGCGGCGCTGATGAAGGGGACGTGGTCGGGGGTCAGCTCCGGGATCGCTGCCACGTCCTCCAGCGTCCGCACCGGGCTGGCCACCACCGGACCGACCCCGGGGACGATGTCCAGGTCCACTCCGACCGCCTTCAGCGGAAGCACGATGTCGGAGAAGAAGATGGCCGCGTCGACGCCGTACCGACGAACCGGCTGGAGGGTGATCTCGGTGATGAGGTCAGCGCGCATACACGACTCGAGCATGCCGATGCCCTCGCGAATCTTGAGGTACTCCGGCAACGACCTCCCCGCCTGCCGCATGAACCAGACCGGGGTATGGGGCACGGGCTCCCCACGGGCGGCACGGAGGAACGCGGAGTCGCGGACGGCGGGATCGACTGGCACGGAACCCATCTTCCCAGGTCAGAGAGCGTGTCGAGTCACCGGTTGGCACTCCGCGGCCTAGTCTGAGGTCATGGCCACACGTCAACAGCCCCGTGTGGATGCCGCGGCCGCGCCTCTTGAGTTCCAGACGGCCGTCGCCCAGATGCGGGCTGCACGGCTCCGGCCGGAGATCCTCTGCGAGGAGATGCCGGCGCCTCAGCGCATCGCGCCGTTCGCGTCTGCGCTCTCGGCCGATGTCACGGTCGACGGTGAGGACGTCGGCACGGGACGCATCGTCCTGCTGCACGACCCAGCCGGTAACGACGCCTGGGCCGGCACCTTCCGTTGTGTTGCCTACGCCCGCGCCGAGATCGACCCAGAGATCGCCAACGACCCACTGGCGGGTGAGGTCGCCTGGTCCTGGCTGACCGACGCACTGGAGGCCCACGGCGCCGAGTACCTGGCTCCCTCGGGGACCGTCACCAAGGTGGCCTCTGAAAGCTTCGGCGGGATGGCCGACGAGTCCTCCACCGCCCAGCTGGAGATCCGCGCCTCGTGGACGCCGGTCGGGGACATCAGCCTGCATGTGGAGGCTTGGGGCGAGCTGATGTGTACGGCGAGCGGGCTGCCACCCGTCCCTGAGGGGGTCACGTCCCTTCCGAGCCGCCGAGGACAGCGCGGCGCGACTTGATGGCTGACCCGGAAGAGACCACCGCCACCCCCGAGGCCGAGCCCCCCGAACCTGCGCCACTGCTGGAGCTCCGCGAGGGGCTTACCAGTGTCGTGGACGACGAGGTCCGGCTTGCCGAGGTCGTAGCTGCCTTCAAGGCAGGCTCGGGCCCCGTCGCGATCGACGCGGAGCGGGCCTCGGGCTACCGGTACAGCGCTCGCGCCTACCTGGTGCAGCTGCGCCGTGATGGCGCCGGCACCGCACTCGTCGACCCGATCCCGTTCGGGGACCTCACTGCTCTCCAGGACGCCCTCGAAGGGTCCGAATGGATCCTGCACGCCGCGTCGCAGGACCTGCCGTGTCTGACCGAGCTCGGGCTGCGCCCCTCGTCGCTCTTCGACACCGAGCTCGCCGGGCGACTGCTCGGCTACCCGCGTGTGGGCCTGGCGACGTTGGTGGAGACGATCCTGGGGCGCAGCATGCGCAAGGAGCACTCCGCCGTCGACTGGTCCACCCGCCCGCTCCCGGGCCCCTGGCTGGAGTACGCCGCCCTGGACGTCGAGGTGCTCATCGAGTTGCGCGACGCCTTGGGGCAGGAGCTGGACGAGACGGGCAAGGCCGAGTGGGCGCGCCAGGAGTTCGAGCACCTGATCACGGCAGAGCCCAGCGGCCTGAGGCCAGACCCGTGGCGGCGTACGTCGGGCCTGCACCGGGTCCGCGGGCGCCGCGCGCTGGCTGCGGTCCGGGCGCTCTGGGAGACGCGCGACGCGATCGCCTCCCAGCGCGATGTCACACCGGGCCGGATCATCCCTGACAGCGCCATCGTCGAGGCAGCCAACGCCTTGCCCCAGGACCGCGCCACCCTGCTGGGTCTTCAGGGCTTCCACGGCCGCGGCGCCGAGCGCTACTCCACCCAGTGGCTGACGGCCCTGCGGGAAGCACGTTCGCTACCCGACGCCGAGCTCCCCCAGCTGGCGGCTCGGTACGACGGTCCGCCGCCGCCGAGGACCTGGGCGGACAAGGACCCCGTCGCGGCAGCACGCCTGTCTCATGCGCGAGCGGCGATGGCGGCCCTGTCCGACGAGCTGAACCTGCCAACCGAGAACATCCTCTCGCCCGACCATGTCCGGCGGGTCCTGTGGGAGCCACCCGAGGGCGACGGCGACCTGGCAGACCGTGTCGCTGCGCGCCTGGTCGCCATGGGGGCACGAGCCTGGCAGGTCGAGCTCACCGCTGCGCTGCTCACCGAGGCGATCTCGGCGGAACCGGAGGAGCCTTCCTGACGCGCTGCGTCAGGGCGTGGGGGTCTCGGTCGGCTCGGGTGGGCTGAAGATCGCCTGCGAAGCCTCGTCCGCGAGGGAGAGCAGCTCATCGAGCGCGGGAGTCGACTCGCTCGTGACGTCCAGACCGCGGCCGTACAGAACCTGCTTGAGAACCTCGGTCACCGACGCGGCCGCGGAGAGCCAATGCGTCGAGTAGGGGGTGGGCACCGAACGGCGTGCTCCCTCCCCGAACACTCTGCTGCTCCTGGGCTGCAGACCCGGCTGAAGGAACTCCTCGGAGTTCAGTACGTCGAGGGAGGAGGGCACCATGGCGCCGGAGTCCGCAGCGATCCTGGCACCGTCCCCGTCGACCGCGTACGCGATGAAGTCCGCGGCGGCGTCGATGTGCTCGCTGGTCTTGGCTATGCAGTAGGCATTCATCGTCGAGGTCGTCACGGTGGAGTCCAGGCGTGGCAGCGGGGCCACGTCGAAGCTCAGGTCAGACGCCTCGCGCAAGGTGGGGACCAGCGCCCGCGTGCCCACCAGGAGGCCGAGCCTGCCCTGCATGAACCAGGTCAGCGCCGACGTGGCCTCCACCTGCGAGGGGCTGAGGGTCAGTTGCCGGTCCCTGGTCAGCACTGCCAGCTGCTTCAGGGCGTCCCGGGTGCCGCCGTCGGAGAGTCCGAGCCGGGTCGGCGCGCGCTCGTCGTCCACGACGTTGCCGCCGGCGGAGAGCAGGAACGGTGACAGGGTGGCCAGGTCGAACGGGAGGTAGGTGCCTCGGGCGCCCTCGCTCGCCCCGCGTCGAACTGCCTGGTCGGCGGCCGCGAGGAAGGCTTCCCACGTCCAGCCCTGGTCGATCGGGCCGACCACAGAGTCGTCCTCGAGCTGGAGGCGCTGGGGCTTGACCAGGCGCGTGTTGTAGAACATCACCAGCGGGGACACGTCGTTGGGCATGCAGGCCAGCACGTTGTTCGCCGAGAACGCAGTCAGCCCGGTGCGCTGGATCCCGTCCCCGAACGGGATTCCGCGAGCCTCGAGGAGCTCGTTGACCGGCTGTACCGCGTCGGCCTCCACCACAGCCGGCAGATGGTCGACGTCGAGCAGGAAGACGTCCGGGGGGTTCGTGCCGGTCGCAATCGCACCGAGCGCGGACTCGGCACCGGCCGAGGCGTCCGACGTCGAGGTGAGCTCGAAGGTGACCTCGGGGTGCGCTGCGGTGTAGGCAGCCGCGATCCGCCGGTAGGTAGAGACGGTCGCGTCGTCGCCGTACACCGCGAGGCGCAGCTCGACAGCGGTCGGGGTGGTCGGGGCGGTGGTGCTCGGCGTCGGCCGCGGCCGCGGGTCGGCGTCGCTGGAACAGCCCGCTAGGAGCGACATCGCGACCAGCCCAGAACCGATGACCGCGACCGACCACCGCTGCGAGGACCTGCTGAACACTCCCGCTCCCCTCTGGCCCTCCGTGGCTGTCCGCGGGGGCGGACTCAACCGTACCGGGGACACACCGAGCCAAGCCGTCGAGGTTCCCAGTGGTGTGCGTCCCCACCTCCTAGGGTGAGCAGGGTTCGGGTGGTTTCTCACGAGGAAGGGCTGCTGGGTGACTCTCAGGGCTGGACAAGTGGTTGCGGTTCTCGCGACGGCCACGCTGATCACAGGTTGTGGCACCAAGACACCGGCCGCTGGATCCTCCGCGACCGACCCCTCGACAACCGCCTCGCCCACCCCGTCGCCGAGCACCTCGGAGCCGGACGGGAGGGCCGCGCGGCCGCGGACGCTCAAGGGTCGGCTTCTCCCAGCGTCGAGGCTGCCCGGGTTCAACCAGGCGTTCAGCTGGAAGACCTCGTCCACCCGTGCCCAGGAAGGCGACCAGCTCGCCGGATCGTGCCACCGGTTCGCGATGACCTCCATCGGCGCCTCCAAGGTGGTCCGTCGTACCTACGCCCCTGCCCGTCCCTCCCCGAGCTCGGCGAGTGCCCTGATCGCAGCCTTCCCGGACACCAAGACCGCCAAGCGCGCGTACGCCGTGCTCAGCGCTTGGCGTGATCAGTGTGACGAGGTTCAGGAGTCGGGAGTCGGATCTTTCCGGTCGGTCACCCTTCGCTCGGCGACCGGCGGCTGGTATCTCCTCACCGGCGAGGCCACCTTCGATGCCCAGGGCGTAGTACGCCGGGGAGCTCGCATCGCCGTACTCGCGATGAAGACCGAGGGTCAGGACTACAACTACCCGCGGGGCAGGGAGCCGATGGTCGCCTTCCTCCAGCGAGCCTCGGCGCTCCTGTAGCGGGCCTAGGCTGGACTCGATGACCGATCCGCGCGCACCTCGCCATCGCCGTCCGGCGTTCCCCGGCGCGGCACACTTCGACGCGCTGGTCGGTGAGGATGATCCCGCCACCCGGTCGGAGGCGGCAGACCGCTGCGCAACCCTCCTGGTCAGGGGCGCCCACGACTCGGTCGACGAAGCTGTCGTGGAACGGGTGGTCCGGCTGGCCGAGACCGAAGGTCTGGACACGCTCGCCGACCTCTGGGCCGGGGCTCCGCCGGACTCGCTGGCCGGCTGCCTGTGGCGGCTGTACCTGATCCGCGCCTGGGTGTACGGCGACCCCGAGGGCGCCGCCCGCGAGTTCGACGCCGGACGCCGGCACACTCCGGTCCAGGCCGTTGTCGCCGGGGTCGTCGAGCCGCCGGGACCAGACGAGGTGAGACTGCTGGTCGACCAGGTGCTGCGGGGCGTCGTACGCGGCGACTTCGCCGACACCCTCTTCCGGGCCTCGGCCTTCGCGAGGGTCGCAGCGGCGGGTCGAGCGCAGTTGGGCGGCACCAACGGCGTCGACCCGCACGCCTCCGACCTGTCCGCGGTCAAGCTGCTCACCATGGCCGACCAACTCGAGTTCGCGGGCCATCTCGAGCTCGAGGAGAAACTCGCCTAGTGCGCCAGCCCGGAAACTGCAGTGCGCACTTGCCCTGCCCCTACAATGGGGAGCGCGTCGGGCCGCGGCAGCCCCGGGTCCCAAAGTTAGCCGCCTAGAGCGGCCACGCGCCGTGAGGCGCTCCCGGCCCGACGCAACACATCCTCAGGGGGAGCTGACGAATGTATGGGTTCCGGGGTCGAACAGGGCGCCTAGAGTTGGGGCGTGACGACGTACTCGCCTGAGGCAGACGGTCAGCCCGATCCCGGTGAGGTCTGCTGGGCGTGGGTGCCCTACGAGGACGACCCTGCCCAAGGCAAGGACCGACCCGTCCTGGTGCTTGCCCGGCGGGAGAACCTACTCAGCTGTCTGATGCTGACCAGCAAGGACCACGACCGAGACGCCCAGGACGAGGCCCACTACGGGCGGCACTGGATGGATGTCGGCGCAGGGGGCTGGGACCGGGAGCAGCGCCCGAGCGAGGTGCGGCTGGACCGGCTGCTCGAGCTGCGCGAGTCCGAGGTACGCCGCGAGGGCGCGGCCCTGGCCGAGGCGATCTTCCACGAGGTGGTCGCGGCCGCCGCCGAGTTCCATCCCAGCCTCGAGGACTGAGGACCGCAGCTGGACCGCCCGGCTACAGCGCGCTGAGCGCCTTGCGGATCCGGGCATCGCTGACCGGGTACGCCGTACCGAGCTGCTGAGCCCACAGGCTCACCCGGTACTCCTCGAGCATCCAGCGCACCTGGACCAGCCCGGCGACCGGTGGCCGCCCCTGCGCAAGCGCGGCCAGCCGATTCAGGTAGGCCTCCTGCAGGGCGGCCACCTGGTCCATCGACGCCCGGTCACGGTTGACCGACTCGCTCAGCCGCTCGCGCCTGGTTCGCACCGCGGTCAGGTAGCGCGGCAGCTGCCGCAGCTGGGCCAAGCCGACGTCGGCGACGAAGCCGCGGTACACGAGCCTGCCCACCTGGGCGGTCAGGTCGCTGAGCGCGGGAAGCATCGGCAGCTCGACGGAGCCGCTGAGCAGGCGCTCGGTTGCGCGCCAGGACTCCAGAACCCGGACCACCTCGGCGAGCACCGACCGGGTCGTCTGCTCCAAGGAGCTGGCCACCGTCTCGTGTACCCGCTCGAAGTCCGCCTCGCTCCACACCGGCTCGGCCGAGAGCTCGCCGACCGCCGCCAGCACGCAGTCGTCGAGCAGCCCTGCGACGTTCGGGTACGGCGAGGCGGCCAGCGTCAGCTTCTCGGCGTTGCTGAGGCTGTCCGCGATGCGCTTGGCCGGTGAGGTGACCGTGAGCGCCAGCAGCCGGCGGACCCCGAGCCGGTGCGCGGCATCCCGGTCCGGGGCGGAGCCGAAGACCTCGAGCCCGACCGAGCTGCCCTCGTCCACCAGGCCCGGATAGCCCACCACCTCGTGACCGGCCCGGGTCTGGACGAAGGTCTGCTCGATGGTGTCGAAGGTCCACGACCGCTGGCCGGTCACCCTGACCTCTGCGGCGGCCGAGGCCATCGCGCGCTCGAACGAGCCGGACAGCGGCGCCTTGAGGGCGGCCAGATCCTTGCCGGCACTGATCACCGAGCCGTCCTCGGCAACCACCTCGAAGGTCGGTCTCAGATGGTCGGGGACCTTCGACCAGTCCCACTCCTCACGGCTCACGACGACCCCGGTGGTCGCGCGCAGATGGCGTTCCAGGGCATCCAGCAAGGGCTCCTCCCCCGGTGAGGCCGTCGCGAGGAACGCCCGGGCATGGCTGGGCGCCGGCACGAAGCTGACCCGCAGCCGCTTGGGCAGGGATCGCAGCAAGGCGACGACGAGGTCCTCGCGCAGTCCTGGCACCTGCCAGGAGAAGACGTCGGGAGCCACCTGGTTGAGCGTGGCTACCGGGAGGCTCACCGTCACCCCGTCGCTGGGCGTCCCGGGCTCGAAGTGGTAGGCCAGCGGCATCGTCAGCGCCCCCTCGTGCCACACGTCGGGGAAGTCGCCGGCCGAGACGTCCGCGGCGGCCTGGTTGACCAGCATCGCCGGGTCGAAGGTGAGCAGATCGGGACGGTCCCGTCGCGCCTGCTTCCACCAGGTGTCGAAGTGGGCGCCGCTGACCACCCCAGGGCCGACGCGGGCGTCGTAGAAGTCGAAGAGCGTGTGCTCGTCGACGACCAGCCCGCGACGCCGGGCCCGGTGCTCGAGCTCCTCGGCCTCGTCCAGCAGGGCGCGGTTCTCGTGGAAGAACCGGTGCCGCGTCTCCCACTCGCCGTACACCAGGGCGTGCCGGAGGAAGAGCTCGCGCGCGAGCTCCGGGTCGACCTTGGAGTACTGCGTGAGCCGATCCGTCACCAGCGGTACGCCGTACAGGGTGACGCGCTCGTAGCCGAGCACCGCAGCACGCTTCTTGGACCAGTGCGGCTCGGAGTACGTGCGCTTGACCACGTGCTCACCGAGCTGCTCGGCCCATTCGGGCTTCACTGCCGCATTGACCCGGGCATAGAGCCTCGACGTCTCCACCAGCTCGGCGGCCATCAGGAACTGGGGCTGCTTCTTGAACAGTCCGGACCCCGGGAAGACCGAGAACCGAGCGTTGCGGGCACCGAGGTAGTCCCGCCGGTCGGGGTCGCGCAGACCGATGTGCGACAGCAGTCCGGCGAGCAACGACTGGTGGACCGCGTCCTCGTCGCGGGTATCGGCCCGTCTGCCCTCCAGCTTCAGCTGCCTGGCGATCTGGCGCAGTTGCTGCTCGAGCTCCTGCCATTCCCGGATGCGCAGGTAGTTCAGGTGGTCGGCCCGGCACATGCGACGAAAGGCACTCGAGGAGAGCTCGCGCTGCTGGGTCCGGATGTAGTCCCACAGGTTCAGTAGCGTGAGGAAGTCGCTGCTCTGGTCGCGGAAGCGCGCGTGCTTCTGGTCGGCCTGCGCCTGCAGCTCGGCAGGGCGCTCCCGCGGGTCCGGGATCGAGAGCGCCGCCGCGATCACCAGGACCTCGCGCAGGCAGCCGCGCCGGTGGCCCTCGACGACCATCCGGGCCAGGCGCGGGTCGACCGGGAGCAGCGCGAGCTGTCGGCCGAGCTTGGTCAGCCGGCCACCCGTCAATGCGCCCAGCTCCTCCAGCAATTGCACTCCGGCGGTGACGTTGCGCCGGTCGGGCGGGTCCACGAACCCGAAGCGGGCGACCTCGCCGAGCCCGAGGGCGGTCATCTGCAGGATGACCGAGGCAAGGTTGGTGCGCAGGATCTCCGGGTCGGTGAAGGGTGGGCGGGAGACGAAGTCCTCCTCGGCGTACAGGCGGATGGCGACACCGGCCTCGACCCGACCGCAGCGACCGGAGCGCTGGTGCGCCGACGCCTGGCTGATCGGCTCGATCGGGAGCCGCTGGACCTTCGTCTTGAAGGAGTAGCGCGAGATGCGGGCGACTCCGGTGTCCACCACGTAGGTGATGCCAGGAACGGTGAGCGAAGTCTCGGCGACGTTGGTGGCCAGGACCACCCTGCGCTTGCTGTGCGGTTCGAAGACCTTGTGCTGCTCGGCCGCCGAGAGCCGTGCATACAGCGGTACGACGTCGAACGCGTCTGCGGTCCGGGCGGGGACCAAGCGCGAGAGCACGTCTGCGGTGTCCTTGATCTCGCGCTCGCCGGGAAGGAAGACCAAGATGTCCCCCGGACCGTGGTGCAGCAGCTCACGGACGGCGTCCACGATGGCTTCGGTCTGGTCGCGGACCAGGACGTCGCCCTCGTCGTCCAGAGCCTCCACGAGCGGGCGGTAGCGGACCTCGACCGGGTAGGTACGCCCGGAGACCTCGATGATCGGCGCGTCGGAGAAGTGTCTGCTGAACTTCTCCGGGTCGATCGTTGCCGAGGTGATGATCACCTTCAGGTCGGGGCGCTGGGGAAGCAGCTGCTTGAGGTAGCCGAGGATGAAGTCGATGTTGAGGCTTCGCTCGTGGGCCTCGTCGATGATGAGCGTGTCGTACGCCGACAGGAGCCGGTCGTGCTGCAGTTCGGCCAGCAGGATGCCGTCGGTCATCAGCTTGACCAGCGTGTCCTTGGTGGAGTGGTCGGTGAACCGCACCTGGTAGCCAACCGCCGTACCCAAGTCGACCCGCAGCTCCTCGGCGATGCGCTCGGCCACGCTGCGAGCCGCGATCCGGCGGGGCTGGGTATGCCCGATCATCCCGGTGACGCCGCGGCCGAGCTCAAGACAGATCTTGGGCAGCTGGGTCGTCTTGCCCGAGCCGGTCTCGCCAGCCACGATCACCACCTGGTGGCTACGAATCGCCTCGGCGAGGTCGGCACGACGCTGGCTGACCGGGAGCTCCTCGGGGTAGACGATCCCGGGGACCAGTGCCTGCCGCCGAGCTAGGTCGTCGGGGCCGAACCGGCTGGGTCGCCGTCTCGTCGAAGGACGGCGACGACGCGGCTTCACCTGTGACATGACCGGGCAAGTTTATGAGGTCGGCGCAATGGATATACCGGGCCGGCGACACGCCGCGGTTTGCTTGCCCGGTCGCCGTGACGCACGGTGGAGGGGAACACGAGAAGCAACCTTCCTAAGGAGAAGCACACGTGCTCACGCTTACCGAGAACGCCAGTAACGCCGTGACCAGCATCGTCGACCAGGCGGTGGCCGCACCAGGCGCGGGCCTGAGGATCGCAGCCGAGCCGACGTCGGCCGACCTGGGACTGGTCGTGGCGGAGTCTCCCCAGCCAGGTGACCAGGTCGTCGAGGAGGCCGGAGCCCGCGTCTTCCTCGACGAGAAGGCGGTCGAGGTCCTGGGTGACAAGACCCTGGATGCGGAGTACCAGCCCAACGGCGGGGTGCAGTTCACCATCGTGACGCAGAGCTCCGGTCTGCTCTGACCAGCCCCGCCTGATCGCAGCCCCGCCTGATCCGCTCAGCGCAGCACGTCGCGGGTCAGCGGCGGGTGCACCGTCTCCGCCGCGCCCGCGACGTACAGCTCAGCTGGTCGGCCACGCACCTGTGCCCTCAGCCGGCCGGTCGGCTCGACCAGGCCCGAGGCCCCGGTCACCTTGCGATGGAAGTTGCCCGCATCGAGAGGCTTCCCCCAGACCGTCTCGTAGACGCGGCGCAGGTCGGCGATCGTGAACTCACTGCCGACGAACGCCAGCGCGAGGTTGGAGTACTCCAGCTTGGACCTGGCCCGCTCCACCCCGTCGGCCAGGATCTGCGAGTGGTCGAAGGCGAGGCGACCTCTACCTGACAACGTCTCGACCGGCTGCCACTGCGCCTCGGCCGCATCCGTGCCGGCCGTGGGTTCCGGACCGTCGGGCAGCACGGCTAGCCAGGCGACGCTGACCACCCGGTGGCGAGGGTCCCGCTCGGGGTCGCCGTAGGTCTTGAGCTGCTCGAGTCGCAGCGGCGAGGAGATCGCGGTCTCCTCGCGGAGCTCGCGTACGGCGGCAGCCTCCAGATCCTCCCCCTCGTCGACGAACCCACCGGGCAGGGCCCAGCGGCCCTGGAAGGGCTCGGCGCTCCGGCGGACTACCAGCGCGTGCAACGCCTCGGCGCGGAGGGTGAGCACCACGACGTCGACGGTGACGTAGACGAACGGGTACTGGCTGGTGTAGACCACAGCCCCACCGTATCTTGTCTACCTGACAAACCTCAGCGCGTTGCCGCGAGCATCTCCGGCAGCCCGCCGACCAGCACCGCGACGAGTTGGTCACGGGTCATCGACTGCCGTTCCTGTACCCACCCGAGCACCAGGGTCTCGGCGAGCGCAGCCCAGGAGTTGAGCACCAGGCGGGTCGCCGGGGTGTCGTGGAAGCCGTACTCATCCATCGCACTGGTTCCCGCCGCGACGACGAACATCCGGTCCAGCAGCAGCAGACGAGCCTCCTCGTACAGGGCCCGGATAACGGGGTCTCCCCCGTGGGCTGCCTGGACCAGCGACTGGTAGCCCCGGAAGTTGGCCTCGACGTAGTCGACGTACGCCTGGATCGAGCCGACCAGCCGGTCGATCGGCTCTCCGCCCTCGATGGGCGCTGTCGCCGCGACCAGGTCGGCGACCGCCCGCTCGATCACCGCGCGGTGGAACTCCTGCTTGTTGGCGAAGTAGTGATAGAGCAGCCCCCGCGAGATCCCGGCCTCCTCGGCCAGCAGGTCGATGGAGAGCTCATCGAGCGTGCGCGTGGCGAACAGCTGCGTCCCCAGCCTCAGCAGCTGCTCGCGACGGGCCTGGGGTGTCAGCCGGATCCGCGTCGTGCTCATGAGAGATAGACTACTGAATCTTTTTCAATAACGCTATTGACGCGGGTTCAATAGAATCCGTAAGGTTTCCCCATGACCAACACGACCACCCTCCCCTCCCACGTCCGGATCTTCGTCGTGGGAGCCGGTTTCGGCGGCCTCGGGCTCGCGATCAAGCTCCGCGAGCGGGGCGAGACGGACTTCCTGGTGATCGACAAGGGCCACGACGTCGGCGGCACCTGGCGCGACAACACCTACCCCGGCGCGGCCTGCGACGTGCCCTCCCAGCTGTACAGCTTCTCCTTCGCCCCGAACCCGGAGTGGTCGCGGT
Organism: uncultured Actinomycetota bacterium; assembly: GCA_963769585.1. GTDB lineage: Bacteria > Actinomycetota > Actinomycetes > Propionibacteriales > Nocardioidaceae > SSC3. Next base: position 1,062,508 of record CAVYMJ010000006.1, on the reverse strand, counting down.
CCTTCTCGCCGCAGCCCGAGATCCAGGCCTACATCCAGGATGTCTCGGCCAAGGCCGGCGTGCGCGAGCACTTCCGGTTCGACACCGAGTTCCTCGATGGCACCTGGGACGCCGACTCGGCCGTCTGGACGGTGACCACCAGCGCCGGTGAGCTCACCGCCGACTTCCTGGTCTCGGCTGCCGGTGGCCTGTCGGAGCCAAAGATGCCCGACATCGACGGCATCGACTCGTTCGCCGGCCAGATCATGCACTCCGCCCGCTGGGACCACTCGGTGGACCTGACCGGCAAGCGCGTCGCGGTCATCGGCACCGGGGCCTCGGCGATCCAGATCGTCCCCGAGGTCGCGGAGGTCGCCGCGCATCTCGACGTGTACCAGCGAACCGCACCGTGGGTGATGAAGCGCAAGGACCGCGCCTACCTGCCGGTCGAGAGGTTCGCCTTCAAGCACCTCCCGCTGGTGCAGAAGGCCTACCGGACCGCGATCTACTGGGGCCGGGAGTGCTTCGTGCCGGCGTTCACGGTGAACCCGAAGCTCGCGCTGCCCGCCAAGCTCGATGCCCTGGACAACATCAAGCGCAGCATCGACGACCCGGAGCTGAGGGCCAAGCTCACCCCCGACTACGAGATGGGGTGCAAGCGCATCCTGATCTCCAACGACTACTACCCGGCCCTGGCCAAGGACCACGTCGACCTCGTCACCGACGGCATCGCGAAGGTCACCGGTAACGCGGTCGTCAGCACCGACGGAGTCGAGCGCGAGATCGACGTCCTGATCGTGGCGACGGGCTTCCACACCACCGACCTGCCGATCGCCCACCACATCACCGGCGCCGCCGGTCGCACGCTGGCCGAGGTCTTCGCGACCGAGTCGATGTCGGCGTACAAGGGGACCACCATCCATGGCTTCCCCAACCTCTTCCAGATCGTCGGGCCGAACACCGGGCTCGGGCACTCGAGCATGGTCTTCATGATCGAGTCGCAGCTCAACTACATCCTTAGCGCGCTCGACGAGCTGGAGCGCCGCGGCTTCTCCTCCTTCGAGGTCACCAAGCAGGCCCAGCAGGACTGGACCGACGACGTCCACCGCCGGATGGAGAAGACGGTCTGGAGCTCGGGCGGCTGCGCGAGCTGGTATCTCGACGCGCACGGCAAGAACGTCACCCTGTGGCCGCGTACGACGGTCGCTTTCCGGCTGCTGACCAGCCGCTTCGACTCAGACAAGTACGACCTGTCCGCCCGAAACCCAGCCAACCCGAAGGCGCAGGTCCCGGCATGAAGACGCTCCAGGACAAGGTCGTCGTCGTCACCGGCGCCGGCTCGGGAATCGGTCGTGCCGTTGCCCTCAACGCCGCGAGCAAGGGAGCGCAGCTGGCCCTTTCGGACTGGGACACGACTGGCCTGGGGGAGACTGCGGCGCTGGTCAAGAAGCTGACCGCGACCGAGCCGCGCAGCGACAAGCTCGACGTACGCGACCGGGCCGCAATGCAGGCCTACGCGGCCTCGGTCGCGGATGAGTTCGGCGTGGTCAACGTCGTGGTCAACAACGCAGGCGTCGCGCTGCACGGTGACTTCGACGACGTCAGCTACGAGCAGTTCGAGTGGATCATGGACGTCGACTTCTGGGGTGTCGTCCAGGGCACCAAGGAGTTCCTCCCCCACCTGATCGCCTCCGGCGACGGTCACCTGGTCAATGTGTCCAGCCTGTTCGGCCTACTCAGCGTCCCTGGTCAGACCGCGTACAACTCGGCGAAGTTCGCGGTGCGCGGCTTCACCGAGTCGCTGAGGCAGGAGATGCTCGTCGGGGGACATCGCGTCGGGGTCACCTGCGTCCACCCGGGCGGCATCAAGACCGGGATCGCCCGCAACGCACAGGTCACCGGCGACGGGGACCAGGCCACGTTCGCCGACTTCTTCGACAAGAGGCTCGCCCGCACCACGGCCGAGAAGGCTGCTGACGAGATCATCAACGGCATCCTGAAGAACAAGCCCCGCGTGGTGATCGGCCTGGACGCGAAGCTGCTCGACGTCCTGGTTCGGATCGGCGGCCCCCGGTACCAGCGGGTGGTCGCCAAGGTCGCCGGTCGGATCAACAAGAAGCTCGCGTCGAAGTAGTCCCCCGCACCCTCCGGACACGCCGCAGAGTACTGCTCCGCCGATGCTGCTTTGCCGGTCGTCTTCGCATGTTCGCCCAGGCTATGGGTACGTTGGACTGAGGATCCGCTACCGGAGGAGGACCCATGCGCAGGCACCACTCGACTGCCCAACCTGTCCAGATCGCGCGTCAAGCCGCTGACGCCGCCCGCTCGGCCGCTCAGAACATCGACCTGGACGACTTTCGCGACACGGTCACTACCGAGGTCACCAGAGACGTCGACCTAGTCCTGGACGAGACGCGGCGGCGTCCACTGAGATCTCTGCTGATCGCGCTCGCTCTCGGTGCCGTGATCGGCGCGGCTGTGGACCGGATGAGCCGCAAGCGCCAGCCTGAGCAACCGGCACACTGACGGCGGAAAGCCGCCGGACGATCACTGTCGGGTCTTGATCCACCCCTTGGTGATTGGCGTCGTCGCCCAGCGGTGGGCGGGGTCCCGATCTCGTTGTCGAACACCACGGCACCGCCTGTGGTGATCCGGATTCGGCAGCGGTCGGGATCGCTGTCGAGCGCTGAGCTCCGGAAGCGTAGCGGTCCAGCGTCTGTGGCGCATGCGGCACGCGTCTCAGCGTCGGCGTGAGCGCCCCTAGGTTCCGCGTGAGCGCCCCTAGGTAGAGTCCGCACGGTGGAGCTCGGGTCTCGCCCGGCTCGTCGGAGCCGCTGGAGGAGAGGGCCGCAATGTACGACGAGTACCTCGTGCCGCCAGGCGCTCGCCTGCTGCACCTGGGACCCCCCAAGACCGGGACCAGCGCCGTGCAGTCCGCCTTCGCTCGAGCCCGTCGGGAGCTCGTCGAGCACGGGGTCCTCTACCCCGGAACCGGGACCCGCTCCAAAGAGGCGGTGCACCAGCTGGTGGTGCAGCAGATCTCCGACCTAGCTCGCTGGGAGGCACTGGTGGCCGAGGTCACCGCAGCCCAAGCCCTGCGCGTCTGCGTCAGCAACGAGGACTTCGCCAGGGCCGACGGCCCCCTGGCGGGCCGCATCGTGGCCGACCTCGGCGGCGCCGACCGTGTGCACCCGTGCCTGGTCGTGCGCCCGCTCGACGCGATCCTCCCTTCGCAGTGGCAGCAGTTCGTCCGGGTCGGGGGAACGGTGCCGCCATACGAGGCCTGGCTGCGGGTGGTCCTGGAGGGCAGCTCCGACCAGCGTCTCCATGCCCGTTTCTGGCAGCTGCACGACCTGGAGACGACCCTCGAGCGGTGGGGCGGCGTCTCATCCCCGGGGCAGGTCACAGCCATTGTCTCGATGGAGGGAGACAAGGAGTACCTGCCTCGGGTCTTCGAGGGGTTGATGGGGCTTCCCGAAGGGTTCCTGGTGCCGGACGACACCCGCTCCAACCCCTCCCTGACCCGCTCCGGGACCGAGCTGATGCGCGAGCTGGATCGGGTAGCCGGCGAGCGAGGCTGGCGTGACGAGCTGTACCGCAAGGACCTCAAGCGAGTCCTCTCGCGGTATCTGCGCGCCCAACCCCGCGCCGCCACGGACGAGCCGCTGGGGATCCCCGCATGGGCCGTGGCCCGGGTCGCCGAGCTGAACCAGGCACGCATCGAGACGCTGGCCCAGAGTGCAGCCCGAGTCGTTGGTGACCCGCAGCGACTACGCCGAGAGCCGACCGTGGGTGCTCCCCCGACGCCGGAGGACCGGCGGGTGCCCGTGGAGCTGACCGCCGAGCTGGTGGCGCTGACCGTGGAGCACCTACAGCGACGGCGCCCGGCCACCTCCGCGGCGACCACGCCGCTCCCCGCGACGAAGGGTCCGCCGTCCCGCCGGTTGCGTCGACTCGCGGCCAGGATGCTCCGGCCACGGACTCGATCCTGATCGGCTGACGACCAAGCCCGAGCAGTCAGCCGGGAGGCGCCATCTCCGCCCGTACGCCGAGCAGCCGCACCGCCCGGTTGTGGTCGAGCCGCTGAAGGAGCTCCACGGCAGCGTCGCCGATGGCGTCCGGGTCGGTCGTCGACTCGGACAGCGTCAGCGACCGCGAGGTCGTGATGAACGGCGCGTAGCGGACCTTGATGCCGACCCGCACCGCCGGTCGGCCCTCACGCTGGATGTCCGTGGACACCTGCCTGGCCAGCCGGCGGGCTTCGGCCGCGACCTCTCCCCAGTCGGTGAGGTTGACCTGGAAGGTCGTCTCCCGCCCATGCCCGCGTGGCACCCAGGGCGTCGCGTCCACCGGAGACGAGTCCACGCCGCGACCGAGCCGGCGGTACCACGGACCCATCCGTGGCCCGAGCCGCTCGGCCAGCATCGCGGTGTCCGCCCGCGCCAGGTCGTTGACCGTCTCGATGCCCAGGTCCTTGAGCTTGCGAGCCGTCTTGGAGCCGATGCCCCACAACGCGTCGGTCGGGCGTTCCCCCATCACGTCATACCAGTCGGCCTCGGTGAGCCGGCCGACTCCTCTCGGCTTGCCGAAGCTGGTCGCGATCTTGGCGCGCAGCTTGTTGTCCCCGACGCCCACCGAGCAGTGCAGCCCGGTCACCTCGAGCACCTTGGCGCGGAGCTCCTCGGCTAGCCCGTGCGGGTCGTCGGTCGTGACCCCGACGAACGCTTCGTCCATGCCGAGCACCTCGACGACCACCGGAAAGCCGCGCAGGACCGCCATCACCTCCTCGCTCGCCTCCAGGTAGGCCGGCATGTCCATCGGCAGGAAGATCGCGTCGGGACACTTCCGTAGCGCCACCCGCAGGGGCATCCCGCTGCCGACGCCGTACTCGCGCGCCTCGTACGACGCAGTGGCCACCACCCCGCGTTCGGTCGGGTCGCCCCGGCCACCCACGACCACGGGAAGCCCCGCAAGCTCGGGACGTCGCAGCACCTCGACCGCCGCAATGAACTGGTCGAGGTCGACATGTAGCACCCACTGCTCCACCTCCCCAGTCTGCCGGTCCCCGGACCCGGTCCGATGGTTCGGCCCACGCGGGCTAGGTTGGGGCCCATGAGCAATCCGGTGCTGCTGGTGGTGGCTGCGGGACCTGGGGTGAGCGGGTCGGTCGCCAAGAGGTTCGCCGCGGAGGGGTACGACATCGCACTGGTCGGCCTCGACGAGGAGGCGCTGACCCAGCTGGCCTCAGAGCTCGAGCCGTTGGGGGTCAGCGTCGGGTGGGCCACCGCCGACGTGGCCGAGCCTGAGGCCCTGACGGCAGCCGTTCGGCGTCTCGGGGAGCACACCGGGCGGATCGACGTACTCCACTTCAACCCGAGCGCCTACCGCGAGAAGAGCCCGTTGACGTTGACCCTCGACGAGCTTGACCAGGACGTGAGGCTCGGGGTCGGCGCCCTGCTCACCGCGCTGCAGGCCGCCCATCCGTTCATGTCCGCCGGAAGCCGCGTGACGGCCACCGGGAGCATGGCGGCCGACGCCCCCGACCCGGCCACCGCGAGCCTCGGCATTCAGAAGGCCGGCCTGCGCAACCTGGTCCGCAGCATCGACGCCGCACTCAAGGACGACGGAGTCCGGGCGGTGTCGGTGACGGTCCGCGGCTCGCTGTCGCACGAAGGGGCCTTCACCGCGACCAACGTGGCCGACGCGATCTTCGAAGCGGCCACTCGCGACGAGAGCGACTGGCAGACCGAGGTGCCCTACTCCGGCTAGCCGGTCACACCTTTGGCTTCTTCGGGAGGGCCTGGTCGGAGATGCTGTCCTGGACCGCCGCGAGAGCCTGGGCCCACGCGCTCTCGGCCTCAAGGTACTCGGCAGTGATCCGAGCCGAGGCAGCGTGGAAGCGCTGGTAGCCCTCGGTGTCCCGGTAGCCACAGTCGGGGCAGTCGGGAACGACCTCTCCCAGCGACTGGTAGGCCCGACGTACGGCGTTCGCGGCGTGCCGGACCACTGCCTCGAGCCCGGCGTGCGCGTCCTGGAGGGGACCGGGAACCGTGATCTCCTCCAAACCGCCGAGGATTGCCTCGCGGTCCGACTGGGCGGCCGCGAGCACGGTCGCGGGATCCGTGGTCGGCTCAGCTTGCTCTTCGGCCTCTACGGTCCCGAAGAACTCAGCCAGCTCCGCGCGCAGCGCCTGGTAGCCGGTGAGCTCGGCGCGGACCGCCGAGTGGTACCTGGCCAGGATGGCGCGTGCCCGAGCCTGCTTGCGCGTCGCCCTGTCGTAGATCGTGCGCCAGTGGGCCATCCGCGCGTTCGCCTCGGCAATGAACGCATCGAGGTGGTCCACTGCTCTGGTGGCGCGGGGGCCGCTGAGCACCTCAACCCTGTCCAGCGCCTCGACGAGCCGCACGCGGACACGCTCCCAGACATCGAGATGGTCCGCATTGACCGCAGTGAGCCGTCCCAGCTCATCCAGGACAGCACCCGCGGCTGCCACTCGGTCGGCGTTGGCGCCGCTCAGCCCGGCTAACGCGGCGTCGACCGCGGTCTTGGTGGCGGTTGCTTCGCGGCCGATGCGCCGGACCTGGGCGGTCCTGACGACGTCCGTGAGCCGACCGACCAGGGCGGTCACGGCACGCGAGGAGGTCCTGCTTGCGGTCGAGCCGACCAGGGTCCGGACATGGTCGATGGCCTTGGCAGGGTCGGTCACGTCTCGGCTCTGGGTCGGCTCCACTCTGGCCAGCGCGGCCCTGGCCACCCAGAGAGCCGACCGCGCCTGGGTCAGGTCGCGTTCGGCGTCCCCCCAGACCCCGAGCTGCGCGGCGGTGAGCTCGCGGAGCCTGGACGCCGCCAGCGCGATCTGCCCCTGCCCTGCGATCACCTCGGCGACAGCACGGCCGAAGTCGTCGTCCCGGCCTGCGACGTCGGCGCCGGCCTGTTCCAGGTCCACGACCGCAGCGGCGGCTCTGTCGCCGGCCTCGCGGATGGATCCAAGGTCCTCGGCACCGGCCAGGTCCGCCAGGAGGACGGCGTACGTCGTGTTCGCCCGGGCCAGCGCGGCGCGGACGGGCCTGTCCCGGAGCTCGCTTGCCCACCACACTCCGGCCAGGACGAGGGCCAGCCCCGTCACCGCACCGATGACCAGCTCCAACCGCGTCGGTCGCCGAAGCCGCCGACGCTGCTCAAGAGGACCCGCTGCGAACTGCGGCTGGTACCCGCGGGCGGGAGGGACGACCGGCGGCTCTGCCTGCGTGGGAGGCGGCGGCGCTCCGTAGACGCGGGTCGCAGCGACTCGCTCCGCGAGGACCCTTGGGTGGCCAGGGGTGCTGACCGGCTCGCCGCAACTGGGACAGACCGCAGCCCCTGCGGAGAAGCCGGCACCACAGCTCTTGCAGATGCCAACCGGCGAGGTAGCCGTCACGAAGCCCCTTGGAGTGAAGTGTGTGCCAGCCTCACAAACGACTGACATCGCCCATCGTTACCCTCCTGCGGCGCTTCGTCGAGCGTCTCAGGCGGTCGCAGGCAGCGACTCCCGGTGCTCCTGGGGAGAGAGGAAGCCGATGATCCGCTGCGTGACCGAGGCGTCGGCCAGGACGCGGTTGTGTCCCAGGCCCGAGGTGCTCAGCACCTCGGCCCCCAGGTGCGCGGCGATCTCCAGAGCCGCGGCGTACGGCGCCTGCGGGTCGTGCCTGTCCTGGACGACGAGAGCGGGAAGCGGCTCGGGGAGGCTGTCCCACAGATGACTGAGCTCGAACTCGGTCGGCTCGAGCCCCACCCTGCGCCAGGTCCGGGCGTCGACGCGCTCGCGCGTCCGCGGCCCGAACCCGAGCATCGCCTGGAAGGTGTCCATCGTCGCGGCGTACCCGGACATCGGCGCGACGAAGACCAGCCTGCCGGCGCCGAGCCAGCCGAACTTCAGGGCGAGCAGGGTGGCCAGGGCACCCATCGAGTGCGCCACCACGGCCTCGGCCGGGCCGAACCGCGCGAAGACCGCGTCCAGCGCCTTGCCGAACTCCACCCCGGTCGTGGAGGTCGGGCCCCACTCCCCCGGATCCGAGACGCCGTGCGAGGGGGCATCGAAGACCACGACGCGGAAGCCGGCTCGCCGAAGCGGCTCGACCATCGCGGCGAACTGGTGGCCGCGGCCGCCCCAGCCATGCACCAGGTAGACGACTGGTCCCTCGCCCCAGACCTGGCCCCGCACCTCGCCGTGCTGCCAGCCGAGGCTGAAGGCCTGCCCGCCCTCGGGAAGGTCGTACGGTCGGGGCCCCGGTGGCAGGGTGAACCACTGGTGGCACACCCACCGTGCGGCAAGGTCAGGGGCCACCCGCTCCCCGGCCCAGAGCCCGGCCCTGAGGACACGAACGATCGTGCTTTTCTTGGTTGCTGCCAAAGCCTTCATGTTCTTCTCCTCGGATAAGTCAGGCTCGGACGGAGTCGATCAGTCGCTGGAGGGACCGTTCGGTCCGCTCGACGGCGCGTGGGTCGCACATCAGCCGACTGGCATGGTGGTGGGCCAGGGTGACCCCGTGGACGTCGAAGGCGAACTGCTGCACGTCGGTCTCGGGGGTGAAGTCACCCTCGGCGACGGCGGTCGCCGCGACGTTGGCGATCACGTCGAGCCAGTCCTGCTCGTCTCGGACCAGGGCCTCCCGCAAGCGACCCGGCTGGTCGTCCAGCTCGGCTGAGGCAGCGACAAACAGGCAGCCGCCACTCAGCGTGTCGTCGGCCCAGGCAAGCCACCGTCCGAGCAGCTCACGGACCCGTCGCTCGCCGCGCGGCGCGGAGAGCGAGGGACGTACGACGACATCGACGAACCGCTCGCGTGCCCGCTGCAGGGTCTGGAGCTGGAGTTCTTCCTTGGACTTGAAGTGCGCGAAGAGACCGCTCTTACTCATCTCGGTCGACTCGGCGAGCATTCCGATCGAGAGCGCGCTGAAACCGATCTTCGACGCGATGTCGATCGCCTCGTCGAGGATCGTCGAGCGGGTCTCGTCACCCTTGGTCACAGGACCATTCCAGCACGGTCGTTCTATTTTTGCAAGGCGTCCGCCTGGTCACGGCTCCCGCAACGGCGGAATCGCGTCGGTCGACTCCAGCATGCCCATGCCGGTGATGCGCAGCAGATCGGCGATGATCGACCTCACCTGGGCGAGGATCACCTCAGCCGAGAGCTCGTCGGTGCGCTCGACGGTGGCGGTGTCGGCAGCCAGCACCAGCAGTCGCTCACGGGCCGAGTCGGCCATCCGGTTGGCCTGCAGCTCGTCGGCCACCGCGTCGACGGCGACGGCCAGGTCGGCGCACAGGCGCGCATAGGCGTGCGGGACCGGCTGACGGCGGTAGGCCGCCACCGCCACGCGCCGCACCAGCAGTCGCGTGTTGCGCAGCGCATGGTCCAGCGGCTCCACCAGGTCGGCCATCCGGCGCACCTGACCGGACTGGCCCCTGCGGAACGGGGAGCTGGCCAACACCGACAGCCCTTCCGCCGAGGCATCCTGCAGTTCGCGGATCAGCGAGTCAGTCGCGCGGGCGTCCGCCAGCAGCGCCATGGTGGAGTCGACGTCACCCTCGGTCAGGCCGGCGGACGCGCCGCGGAGCAGGAAGGCCACCTTGCGCACGACGCGTGCCGCCTCCTCGCGAGGTCGGCGCAGGGGGGCTCCCGGGACGATGGTCGCGGCCACCAGTGCCACCGCTCCCCCGACCAGCGCATCGCTCCACCGCAGTAGCGCCTCACTGGGTTCGGGCACGAGCGAGGCGATCACGATCGACTGCACTGCTGCCTGGGTCACGAAGAGCCCACCGGCATCCAGCAGCAGTGCCGTACTCATCGCGAGCGCCACGATCAACGTGAGCTGCCACCAGCCGGAACCGAGCCAGATCACCAGCAGGTCGGCGACGAACACGCCGATGGCGACCCCCAGCGTCACCTCGGCGACGCGTCGAAGCCGCTGCCCGTACGACGTACCCAGGCTGACCACGGCGGTGACCGGCGCGAAGAACGGGGTGGTGTGGTCGAGCAGGTTCTTGGCGATGAGCCAGGCAACCCCCGCCGCGACCGCGCACTGGACGATGAGGAAGCCTTTGGACCTGACCCGGTGCAGTCGCACCCGCATCGACGTACGGCCGCGGTTCCACACCACGTCCCACGGAGCCAGGTCGGTCACCGGAGCATCGTCCCATCCTGGCGGTCGACTACGCGATCCGCTTGCCCACAGCCCTCGAAGTCGGGAGGATCCAGGAATGGTCGTTCCGATGGATCCAACCTCAGCCGGTTTCATGCTCGCCGACTCCCGGAACACCCCGATGCACGTGGGCGGCCTCCACCTGTACTCCAAGCCGGAGGACGCCGGCCCCGACTACGTCAGGCAGATGTACGAGGGGTTCATGGGGTACGACGGCGTCGCGCCGCTGTTCCTCAAGCGCCCCTACCGGGCCCTGACCACCGGTGGGCAGTGGATGTGGACCCAGGACAACGAGTTCGACCTCGAGCACCACGTCCGACACAGCGCGCTCCCCCAGCCCGGTCGGATCCGTGAACTGCTGGACCTGGTCGGGCGCGTGCACGGCAACAGGCTGTCCTTCGAACGCCCGCTGTGGGAGGCCCACCTCATCGAGGGGCTCGACGACGGCCGCTTCGCGATCTACGCCAAGATGCACCACGCGCTCGTGGACGGCATCTCGTCGATGCGGTTGCTGCAGAGCGTGCTGACCACCGACCCGGACGAGCGCGACATGCCTCCGCTGTGGGGACTCCGCAAGGCTGCCGAGGACAAGACGCACCAGCGCCGGGACGACTCGCTCAGCGAGCTCCCGATGAGCGTCGTGCGGACCGCCCTCGGTGTCGCCTCCGAAGCCGCGGGCATGCCGTCGGCTCTGGTCAAGACCCTGAACAAGAGCCTGCGCAACGAGCCGACGTCGATGTCGTGGTTCGCTCCGAAGACCCTCCTGAACAAGAACATCACCGGCGCCCGGCGCTTCGCGGCCCAGGACTGGCCGATCGAGCGGATCAAGGCCGTCGGCCGGTCCACCGGAACCTCGCTGAACGACGTGGTGCTCGCCATGTGCGGCGGGGCGCTGCGTGCCTACCTTCTCGAGCTCGACGCGCTCCCGAAGGCGGCGTTGGTATCGATGGTTCCGGTGGGGCTCAAGGCCAAGGAGGCGGGCCTCGCCTCCAGGGACGGAGGCAACGCGGTCGGCTCGATCATGGTCAAGCTGGGCACCCACCTGGAGGACCCGGCGGAGCGACTGCAGACGATCCACGACGACATGCAGGCCGGCAAGGAGGCCCTGTCGCAGATGACGCCGATGCAGATCGTCGCCATGGCCGCTATCGGGAACACCCCGACCATCCTGACTCCCCTGCTGCGGCTGCAGGGGATCGCCAGGCCGCCGTACAACGTGGTCATCTCCAACGTTCCCGGACCACGGCAGCCGCAGTTCCTCAACGGCGCTCGGCTCGACGGCATGTACCCGGTCTCGATCCCGGTCAACGGCATCGCGCTGAACATCACCTGCACGTCGTACGTCGACAACCTCGCGTTCGGCTTCACCGGGTGCCGCCGGACCGTGCCGCACCTGCAACGCCTGCTCGTCCACGTGGAGAACGAGCTCGGGGCCCTGGAGAAGGCTGCAGCCATCGCCTGACCCGCAGCAGGCCCGTGACATCATCTGCAGGTGAGGCCCGACGACCCTGACGGCTGGGACTGGAACGAGCCTCGCCCGCTCCCCGATCCCCAGCCGCTGCCAGTGGTCCCCGAGCCCTCCCCCTTCGCCCCGAGCCTGCGCACCAAGCTGCTCGTGTTCCTGACGTGCCTGCTGGTGTTCTCAGGGGGGCTGATCTACACCCTGCGATACCAGCTCGGGCTTGCCGACGGGACCTACGCCTTCATGCAGGTCCAGCCAGGCACACAGGACGTCCCGGTCACCTACCAGGCCTGCCTGCCGATCAAGTACGTCGTGAACGAGCGGGGGTCGATCCCCGACGGCCAACGGCTGATCGACGAGGCCATCGGCAAGGTCTCGGCGGCAACGGGTCTGCGGTTCGTCAAGCTCGGCGCGACCAACCTGCGTCCCGGTCGTGGACAGGTTCCCGGGGGGACAGTACTGATCGCCTGGTCGGACCCCGAGGAGGTGCCACGCCTTGGTGGAGAGATCGTCGGTGTGGGCGGCAGCAACTCCTTCCACTTTCGCGACAGCAACGCCCGCTACTACTTCTCCGGCGAGGTGAGCCTGGATGCGGCGGATCTGACCAGGATGCTCCAGCGCGAGGGGATGAGCAGCGTACGCGCGGTGATCATGCACGAGCTCGGCCACGTGGTCGGCCTGGACCACGTGAACGACGGGCATGAGCTGATGAACAAACACAACCTGGGTAAGACCGACTTCGGGCGCGGCGACCTGCGCGGGCTCGCCCGGCTCGGCAAGGGCGGCTGCGTGAGCACCTTCTAGCCAGGGTCAGCTAGCCAGGGTCAGCTAGCCAGGGTCAGCGGCCCAGAACGAGCAGCCCAAGGGCGACGACGATGACGATGATCAGCCCCACCAGCACCAGATGGGAATGATGGGGTCTGACCTCGCCGTGCGGGTCGGAGAGGCCCTCCCCGTGTGCGCGGCGCAGTGCCTGCTCGGCGCGGTCGAGATAGTCGTCGACGTCATGCTCGTCGTACCCGCGGTGCACCCGCTGGGTCCTGAAGGCCTTGTCGCGGACCTCCCAGGGAGCCATGGAAGGCGGGTCGTGACTGAGAGCCTCCTGCACCTGAGCAACGAACTGGTCGACCTCGTCCTGGTCGTACCCCTCCGCTCCCGGGCGGGAGCGGCGAAAGCCTGCCGAGTCGAGATCCACGATCCCATCGTCCCACTCGGCCGCTCGTCGTCTCGGCAGCGACGCTCTGCGTTCTCCTGCTTCGTCGCTCCCCTTGCGTTGCCGCAGTTAGTGCGGTACCGTGCTTGGTGTGGCACAGACACGACCGGTAGCTAAGGCAGTCAAGGCGGCTCAGCAAGCCCTCGACCAGGCGGATCCGGAGAAGCCCTCCCAGGCCCTCCCCCTGCTACGAGAAGCGGCCGAGCATCTCAACCTCGCCATAGACGAGGCAATGGCCGCGGTAATCCTCGAGGAGGGCGGAACGCTCCGCCAGGCAGGCACCCTCGCTGGGCTCTCCGAGAACGCCGTCGGCCCACGGCTGGCCCGCACCGAGGAGCTCGGGGCGTACAGCTCGGACACCGGCCGGGTCACCGCGACCGGCGTGACGCGTGCGCTCTACGACAAGGAGCTCGGGCGACATGTGAAAGCGGCTGACGCGCCCGCGAAACCGGCACTGCGGTTTCGGGCAAGGAGGCCGATCGACTGACGACGGCAAGGAGCCGACCATGACTGACCAGAACCTCACCCACCTCTACTTCCTGCTCGACCGGTCGGGCTCCATGCAGTCGATCCGGCAGGAGACCATCGACGGGTTCGGCGCCTTCATCACCGAGCAGCGCGGCACCGCGGGCACCTGCCGGGTGACCCTGGCCCAGTTCGACGACCGGTACGACGAGGTCTACGCCGACCTCGACGTCATCGCCGTCCCCGCCCTCGACCTTCAGCCGCGGGGCTCGACCGCTCTGCTCGACTCGCTGGGTCGGCTGATCGTCACCGCCGGCGAACGGCTCGCGGCCCTCCCCGAGGCACAGCGGCCCGCAAGCGTGCTCGTCGGTGTGATGACCGACGGCTACGAGAACGCCTCGCTCGACTGGGACCACCCCAGACTGAGAGCACTCATCGATCAGCAGACCCGCGACTACGCCTGGCAGTTCCTCTACCTCGGTGCCGACCAGGACGCGATCGAGGTCGGCGCCCGGATGGGCTTCAAGCGCGACAAGTCGATGACCTACGCGCGCGGACGCTCAACTCAGGCGCTGGGCGCGCTGAGTGCCAACGTCGCCTCCTACCGCCTCGCCCGGGCCGCCGGTGCACCGGCACAGGAGGCCGACCGGCTCACCGACTTCACCGCCGGCCAGCGCGACGACGCCATCGGGTGAGGCCCTAGCGGCCTCACTCCTCGAAGAGCGCACGAACGTCCTCGGCCGCGATGGGCGAACCGACCGAGCCGTCGCCGTCGACAACCTGGGCGAAGAGCGCGGCCTTACGTGCCTTGAGCTGCATCACCTTCTCCTCGATGGTCCCTTCAGAGACCAGCCGGTAGACCATCACCGGTCGCTGCTGGCCGATCCGGTGAGCACGGTCGACAGCCTGGGCCTCCACGGCCGGGTTCCACCACGGGTCAAGCACGAAGACGTAGTCGGCCTCGGTCAGGGTCAGCCCCACCCCACCGGCCTTGAGGCTGATCAGGAAGACGGCACCACTTCCCTGCTTGAAGTCGTCGATCACCTCACCTCGCCTGCGGGTGCTGCCGTCCAGGTACACGGTTTCGATGCCCTCGCGGTCCAGCCGCTCGCGCGCCCGGCCCAAGAAGCTGGTGAACTGGCTGAAGACGAGCGCGCGATGTCCTTCGGCGATGATCTCGTGCAGGTGGTCGACGAGCGCGTCGAGCTTGGCGGACCCGACGCCCTCGTACGCCGAGTCGACAAGGCCGGCGTCCAGGCTGAGCTGGCGCAGCCGGGTCAGAGAGCTGAAGATCGCGATCCGGTGCTTGTCGAAGTCCTCGACCAGACCCAGGACGTTCTGCCGCTCACGCTGCAGGTGAGTCTCGTAGATTCGCCGATGCCTCGGCGTCAGTGGCACGGACAGGACCTGCTCCTGCTTAGCCGGCAGGTCCGGTGCCACCAGCTCCTTGGTACGTCGCAGCAGGAAGGGGCGGATCCGCCGGCGGAAGCGGTCCAGGACGTCAGCGTCGCCCTCCTTCTCCACCGGGTTGGCGACGAGCTCGGCGAACCGCTCAGGGTAGGGGTACAGACCGGGCGCCACGATCGACAGGAGCGACCACAGCTCCATCATCCGGTTCTCCATCGGCGTCCCGGTCAGGGCGAGCCGGAACGGGACGTCGATGCGGCGAACCGCCTGATAGGTCTTGCCCTGGTGGTTCTTCACCGACTGGGCCTCATCGAGCACGAGCCCACCCCAGCGCTGCGCGGCGTAGTCGGGAGCCTCCAGCCGGAGCAGCGTGTAGGAGGTGATCAGCAGGTCCGCACCCTCGGACGCTGCTGCGATCGAGGTCCCCCGCCGGGCATGCGACTCGGTTACGGTCCGCACATGGAGGCCGGGGGTGAAAGCGGCGGCCTCGTGAGCCCAGGTCGAGACCACGCTGGTGGGCGCGACGACCAGGAAGGGGGCCGAGCCGGCTGCGCGCGCGTGGGCCACCAGCGCCAGGGTCTGAAGCGTCTTGCCCAGACCCATGTCGTCGGCGAGGATCCCGCCCAGCTCCGACTCCCAGAGGAAGGCGAGCCAGTCCAAGCCCTGCGACTGGTAGGGGCGCATCGTCGCCGACACCCCTAGGGGCTTGACCTCCGGTAGGGAGACCAGGTCTCGCAGCGCTTGCGCGGAGCGGACCCACTGGCCGGCCTGGGCGTCGACGATGCCGAGGTCGGCCAGCTCGTCCCACAGCCCGAGATCGGCGCGATGCACGACGACACCGTCGCGAGGCTGCTCCACGAGCTCGGCAGCGGCGGCGACCAGCTCGGCCAGCTGGGCGAACTCCGGTCGGTCCAGTCGGACATGGACACCGTTGCGCATCACGATCAGCTCGCGGCCCAGCGTCAGTGCTTCCAGCAGCTGGGCCAGCCCGAGGAACTGGCCCTCCACGCTGACCACTACCTCCAGGTCGAGCCAGTCCGGCCGGTCGGCCACCGTGGTCCCGCGTGAGGCGAACCTGATCTCCGGCGCCGAGAGCGCCTCGCGGAACGTGGGCCGCACCCCGGTCTCGTCGAGCTCGAAGCCGGCCGAGTCCTCCAGCCGGGGCAGGATGTCGGCCAGGCCGATGGCGCCGCCGTCACGCAGGGTGTGCTCGGCGATCAGCCGGCCGCCCGGCGTACACAGGCGGTAGCGCTGCTCGTCGGTCAGGGCGACGGCGCCGAGCAACGCCTCCTCCTCAGCGCGGTCACGCACGCCACGGAAGCCGCGCGGGTCCTCCACCAGGTAGCTCCGGTCGTCCTGGCCGACCCGGTAGCGGAACTGCCAGGCCACGTGCACCTCGTCGACCGCCCGCCAGCCCACCGTCAGGACCAGCCTCGGCCGCGGCCTGGGCACGACCGTGACAGAGCCGTCCGAGGAGAGCACCTCCAGATGGCGCTGCAAGCGGGGCAGGTACTCCCCGACAAGCTCGGCGCCGGCTTTCGAGGGGACGACGATCGACTCGCCCGCGGCGAGCAGGCGCCGTACGGCGGGCCCAGCGGGGCTGGCCAACGGGGCCACTGTCACCGCGACGTCACTGTCGCCCTCCTGGAACAGGGCCACGCCATGGCCGTCCTTGCCCAGGATCTCCAGGTCGGCGGCGGCGTACCACTCGGTGTCGTGTAGCACGCCCAGCTCGACGTGGACGTCGCCACTGTCGGCGGTGTTGACGTCCACCTGCAGGTTCACCGGGCCGCCGGCTAGGGCCAGCGCCGACAGCCCCGGTCCGGCAACCAGAGCAAGGCCGACCTCCTCGGCCCGGGCCAGCTGGGTCCACACCGCCGGCCCGAACGAGCCGAGAAGGAGGTGCTCCTCGGAGCCGTAGTAGGTCATCCGCGACACCGCGCGGTAGCCGGCCAGCAGCTCCTCGAGGAGAGCGACCTGGTCGCCGCGGAAGCCCCGACCCAACAGGTGCGGAAGGCCATGCCAGGAAACCTGCGCCTTGACCCACTGCCCCCGCTTGGACAGGCGCACCGGCCTGAGCCGGATCGCTCCGTGCTGCGAGCCGCCCTGTCCCCACTCGCGGTACCCGCGGGCGACCGGGCGGGAGAGGTCGAACAGCAGCCCGAGCCCGGCGGCGGACTCGGTCACCACACCAGGTCCCTCGAGCTCGTCCAGGACGCTGTCCAGGGACCGCTCCCACTCGGGGTGAGGCTGACCGGAGCCGCTCTGCTCGCGAACCGCGAGCAACAGTGCGACCACGTGCTTGCAGTCGACCACCAACGGGCACGTACAGCGCCCGCTCAGCCAGAGGGCGCCGTCGATCTGGCCCAGGTCGACCACCACGTCGTACGGGCGCGGGGCCTGACCGGAGACCTGGCCGCGGATGATCCAGGCGCCCTGGTCGTCAGTGCGGACCTCATGCTCGATGACCTTGCCGCTTCTCGCGTAGTCAACGCCGCGGTCAACGGTTGGCCCACCAAACTGCCGACGCAGGTCCGCCTCGGTCAGCAGCCGCCCAAGGTCGATCATCCGGCGAGCCTATGCACGCCCACCGACGGACCTGGCGGACGGGATCGTTCTCAGTCCGCAGACTCGAGAACGGCCTGGTCGTGCTCAGGAGTCGGCTGCCCCGGGACCGCGGGACCCTCGGACGCGTCCCGGGCCCCAACGATCTCGTTCTCCTCGGCCGGCTCGACTGCTGCATCGTCGAGGACGTCGGGAAGCGAGGGCGCTGTACCAGTCAACGTCGCGAGCATCTGACGAACGTTCGCCAGCTGGGCGTTGATGCTGTCCCGACGCTGCGTGGCGGCCGCGAGCTCCCGCTCGGAGTCGCTGCGAACCCGTGCTGCCAGAGCCTTGGCGTCGCTGACGATGGTCTCCGCCTGCCGCTGGGCGTCGTCGAGAAGGCGTCGGGCGTCCCGGCCCGCCTCACTCCGCAGCGCCACGCCTTCGGAGCGCGCCTGCTCGACCAGCCTGGAGGCCTCCTCCAGGCGCGCGTTGGCCTCCTCCATCTGCTTGGCGAACTCGTCCTCGGCGGACTTGCGACGGGCGGCGAGGGTCGTCTCGAAGTCAGCGGCAACCTTGGCCGAGCGGGCACGCTGGTCCTCGTAGATGGCTTCGGCTTCCTGAAGGCGCGCGGCTGCGTCCCGGTCTGCGCCCTCGAGTCGCTCGTCGGCGAGACGGCGGGCGTCCTCAAGGACGCGCGCGGCCTCCGTCTCCGCGTCACTGCGGACCCCGACGGCGTAGCGGTCGGCCTCCCCCTTGATGCTGCCCACCTGCTCGCCGAGCTCCGCCTGCTTCTGGGCGATCTCCTCGGCCGCAGCGCGGCGCAGGTCGGCAGCCTCCTCGTCGGCGAGCGCGAGGATCTGCGCCACCCGCTCACCTAGGTGCTGGAACGACGCGGGCTCAGGCGGGGAGTCCTCGTTGCGGCGTGACTTCTCCTCCTCCAGCGCATGCACCCGAACGTGCAGGTCGTCACGCTGGCGTGCGGCCTCCTGCAGGGCGATGGTGAGCTCCTCCAGCCGGCGGTCGACCTGAGCTGGCTCGTAGCCGCGGAGGACTACTCGAAACTGCGATCCTGCTTCGGTCATTGCGGCTGGTCCTCTTCTTGTCGCGCCACGTCACGCGGCACCCGGACGGGAGCGGTCGTGTCGTCGTACTTGGTCTGGTCGGGGACAGAAGGCACCGCCAGTGCCTGGATGACCCCGGACAGCTGGCCGAGCTCTGCAGTGATCTCGTCACGGCGACGCGCGAGACTGGCGACCTCCTCGCGAGCTTCATCGATGCTACGTCGAGCCTGCGCTCGCAGCGAGTCGGCCTCCCCACGAGCGTCGGAGAGATACGCCGTGGCCTGCTCGCGCAAGCGCCGAGACTCGTCCTGGGCCTCGCGCTGGGTGCGGATCACCTCGGCAGCCACTGTCTCCCTGAGGATCCGGGCCCCCCGCTCCGCCTCCTCGAGCCGTCGCCTGGCCCGGTCCTCGGCCTCAGCCGCCATGTCCTCGGCATCCTCGAGCAACCTGCGGGCTGACGCCTGGGCCGTCTCACGGATCCGCTCCGCGTCCTGGTCGGCGGCTGTGCGTACGTCGTCGGCGGCGGCGGCCAGGGCTACGGCATGACGCTCGTGCTCAGCAGCCTCGACGGCCAGCCTTTCGCGCAGCCGAGCGGTGATCTCCTCGATGGCGTGGCGGGTGCGGCGCAGGTGCTTGCCTGCGCTCGCGTGCGCCTGCTGCTTGATCCTCTCGGACTCGAGGTCAGCCGTCGCCAGGAGCTCCTGGACGGTCGCCCGGGTCCACGACATCTGCTCCGCGGCTGCGGCGAGCTCCCGCTGCGCAGCGGCCTGGGCATCGCTGGTCAGCTGGTCGTTGCGCTGCTGGGTCTCACGAGTGGCGACGATGGCTTCCTGCCGCGTGGCCTCGAGGAGCCCGGCGGCCACCTCGCGCATCTTCGCGGCTTCCTCCTCGGCGGCCTGCCGCAGCCTGGCCGCCTGCGTGGTCGCCTGGGCGACCACAGCGACAGCCTCCTCGGCAGCGGCCCGGCTGCGCTGGAAGGCTGCCTCGCGTGAGGCTTCGTCCTCCTGCTCGGCTCGCTGCCTGGCCTCGAGCAGCAGCGAGTCGGCTGCCGCACGCGCCTCGTCCCGCAGCCGGCCGCTGTCGCGGCGGGCGACCTCGACGTCGGCGTCCGCCTCGGAGACGCGAGCCGCAGCAAGTCGTTCGGTGTCGTCGAGGATGGACTGCGCCTGGACCTCGGCGGCGCGGATCAACAGGGTTGCCTGCTCGGCAGCGTCGGACACCAACTGCCGGGCGTCCTGCGAGGCAGCGGCGAAGTGGCGTTCGGCCTGGCGCAGCGCTCTCGCGGTCTCTTCACGCTCGGTCTGCGCGGCCTCGTGGATCCGGGCCGCCTCGGCCTCGCGGGTGCGGGCGTGCTCGGTCAGCGCGAGAGCCTCGCTCTCGGCGTGGGCATGCAGCTCGTCGGCGACCTGCTGTGCCTGCCGCAGGAGCAGGGTCACAGCCGTCTCCGGCATCTCTGCCGCATGCGCACCCCCGCGCACCGGTTGATGCATATCCCCGGAACTCCTTGCCCCACCCAAAGGTCTTAGGGTCGACACCGGACGTCGGCCCCCCTTCTTCTCCACACCCTAGATCTGGCGGTGGTCTACGCCCAGTACGCCTCGCCGGTGAGCCTAGGGACTTTCTCCGCTACTAGCCACCGGGCACCTCAGTCGGCGAGATCGTCACCGGTGGCTCCGAAGCCGTAGGGGCGTCCGTAGGCGCCAGCGTCGCGGTCGGGGTCGAGCCGGGAGTGCCCGGGGTCGCACCCGGCGTAGTGCTGGGAGTCCCAGAGGGCAGTGGCGTCGAGGACGGAGTCGGGGTAGCTGGCGACTTGTCAGGCTTGTCCTTGACGCCGGGCACCGTGATCTTCGTGTCCCGGTCGCTTCCACCGGTGTAGGAAGAGACTGCGCGCCCGGCGAGAAGCTCGAACCCCGTGATCGCGACCATGACGCCGACGAAGAGCCCTGCCGAGACGAGCGCGACGTGGCGCCAGGAGAGCCTGCGGGCTTCCAAGCCCGCCTCCACCCGGCCCAGAGCCCGGTCGGCGTGCTCCAGCCCGGCCTCGGGGTCTTCCTCGGGGTGGGTCGCCAGCCGGTCCAGGTCTTCTCGCGCCGCGTTTATCCGGCGCAGCGCGAGCGCTCGCTCTCGGCTGGCGACCAGCCCTCGCGAGTAGGTATGGGTGGCAAGGCTCGCCACCAGGCTTCCGACCGCTGCCCCGATCATGGTGCCGGCCACGCCCAGCGTGGACAGCAACAGGGCCGACGACACCGCTGCACCCGCGGCGGCGAAGACCTGGACCCAGTTGATGCCGCCCGCCTGCTTGCTGTCGCGCACGTCGCGAGTATGTCAGGGAGCCAGTTCGGTCACCGCAAGCAGCGCGAACCCCCGGAAGAAGCGGACGCCCAGACCCGGTCGCAAGTGGGGGTCGGGGCGTCCGCTCTCGGCGATGCGAGTGCGTTCAGCCGTCTGAGCCGTCGGTCCCGTCGTCGCGGCCGATGCCGTCGTCGCTGCCGGTGCCGTCGGTCGCGCCTCCGTCGGTGCTGTCAGGGTCCGCACCGCCGTCGGGTGTGGCTTGCGGCGCGGATCCGGTCACGGTCTCGAGGTCGGTGTCCTCAAGAGGGGTCTCGGGGTTCTCGGGTGTGGTGGTCATGACGCTCCTTCCAGTCGGCGCGCCCTGCGCCGCTGAGGCTTCGTACCCAGTGAAGGGGGCGGTAAGCGCACCGTCGGCAGTCTCGGCACGGGGAGTTCATATGGCCCGTTCGGGCCCTATATTCCGCTCAGGGCGCGGTTTACCCTGACCCCGAGGTGACAAGCAGGTGGGGGCAGGCTGATGGACACGGGATCGGTGCGAGCGCGGGGCTCGGCGGCGGCGATGGTCGTCCTGCTGCCGCTCGCGTCCTATGCCGCGGCACAGCAACTCGCCCCCGCCCAAGACCCGGGAGTGGACGGCACGCCCTACCTCGCCGTACGGGTGAGCAGCGCGCTCCCCGTCTCCGATCCGGACCCCGTGGTGCTGCCCGTCGTCGGCGGCGCGAAGGGCGTGAAGGAAGCGAGTCCGAGGACCCGCCAGGCCTGGAAGGCGTCGGATACGGCTCACCTGGATCTTCCCCAGGCGGCCCTGCTCGCCTACCAGTTCGCGGAGCGCACGCTCGCCGACGCCGACCCTGCGTGCCAGCTGAGCTGGAGCCTGCTGGCCGCCATCGGGAAGGTCGAGTCCAACCACGGGCGGTACGGCGGTGCAGTGCTGGGCACAGACGGAGTCAGCCGCCCAGCCATCCGAGGCGTGGTCCTCAGCCGCCGAAGCGGCTTCGCGGTCATCCGCGACACAGACAACGGAATGCTGGACGGCAACCGGGTCTGGGATCGGGCGGTCGGACCGATGCAGTTCCTGCCCTCGACCTGGGCCGTCGTCGGCGTGGACGCTGACGGCGATGGCCGCCGATCCCCCGATGACCTCAACGACGCAGCGCTCGCGGCTGCTGTCTACCTCTGCGCATACCCCGGCAGTGTCGCCACCCCTCAGGGCCAGCACGACGCCGTCTACCGGTACAACCACTCCGAGTCCTACGTGAGCACCGTGAACCGACTCGAACGGGCGTACCGCACGGGTGACTTCGCCCTGATCGGGCCCGAGTCGAGTGCCGTGCCGATCTTCCAGGCGCGGCCGTCGCTGACCGGCCCGGCGCCGACGCCCACAGCCTCGGCCACGCGCAAACCTCGCTACGTCGGCTCCCTCTCGGGCAGTCCAGCCGAGCCGCTGAAGTCCGGCTCCGAGCCAGTACCAGCGGCGAGCCCAGCACCGCCGCCGCCACCACCGCCACCGCCACCACCGCCACCACCGCCACCACCGCCACCGCCACCGCCACCGCCACCGCCACCGCCGACGGTCACAGAAGTCACGGGCATTCTCAGCGCGTGCGCCAACGGCTGGTGCCTGGACGAGCAGCCCCTGGATGCCGGCAACGCGGACCTACTGGCCACCACCGCTCTTGCTGACTTCGACCTGGACGGCATCGTCGAGCCCAACGCCGAGGAGCTGAACGGGCTCGAGGGCCAGGAGGTCACGCTGGGGCTCGAGGAGACCAGCAGTGTCCCCGTCCTGCGTTCGGTCAACGGCCTCAACTACCGCTGATTCCAGAGGTCTCCGACCGTCCGAACTGGCGTGTGACTGAACCCACATCGCGACAGGCAACCCCTGGCCACGAAGTCGCGTCTTGGTGCTGACAACGATGTCACGACACCTAACTGGAGAAGACATGAAAGACATCAAGAACCTACGAGCAGTGATCGCGGTCGCTGCGCTTGCCGCGGCGACCGCAGGTTTCGCGTTCGCCGGCGCGGCGAGTGCCACGGGGGTTAGCAAGTCCGACGCTGGGACCTCGTCCAAGAACAGCAGCTCCGACCAGGGCCAGGTGACCGTCCAGCGCGAGCGGGGCGTAGTCCTGGAGGGCTCTGGTTCGGCGGACGGGCTCGACGTCATGGTTCTCGTCTATGACAACGACCGCCACGGCAGCTCGATCCAGGTCGTTCTCGGCGACCCGGATGACGGCGGCCAGATCGGGTGGGCCGAGCAGAAGGAGCCTTACGTGGTCGACGGGCGCCTTGCGGCGAGCGTGGAGATCGAGGGACAGGTTCTGACCGTGTCCGGATCGGTCACGGAGACCGGGAAGCCCAAGCAGGTCCACGAGCAGCATCAGGACGCCGGTGAGCAGATCATCGTCAAGGGAACACATGTCCAGCTACTCACGGACGTCTCTGCCTCCTTCGGCGACGCGGTTGTCGGGTTGCAGTTCGCTCCCGCCTTCGCGTTCGACCTTGAGGTGCGCAAGGTCCGGCTGTACGGCCGCTGACCCCTCACAGCGCGGCGACGAGGCCGCCACGACCTTGGTCGTGGCGGCCTCTCGATGCTGTGATCTCGCAGAACCGGACTAGATTGAGGCTGTGCCCCTCTTCGACGCGGTAACCCGCGACCATGTCCTTGCCGCGATCGAGGAGTACGACCGGGTCGGTGGCGGCGAGTTCCTGGACCACTACGGTTTCAAGCCGTCGGGAGGCTACCTCGTCCACCATGGCGAGAAGACGTACGAGACCAAGGCCATCCTGGGCGCCGCCGCTGGCTTCGCGACCGGGACTGCAGCTGCCTGGGACGACTTCCGGGGAGGCAAGGAAGGCGCAGCCAAGCACCTCGACGACCTCGGCTTCGACGTCAGGTTCGGCGGCGGTCCCGTTGACGCCAGCGACCTCGGTGACGAAGAAGCCCGGGCAACCTGGGCCGTCGCCGCACGGGAGGTGCTCGTCGGAGTCGCGGCTCACTACCGCTCCTTGATCACCCAGAAGGAACTGGGAGTCCAGATCCAGGCTCGCACCGGCATCCGGACCAGCCAGCCCCTCCGGCTCTGGCTCTTCGACGTCCTGCAGCGGGTCGCTCGCGAGTGCGCCGAACGCGAGGAACCGCTGCTCCCCTCACTGTGCGTCAACGACTCCAGCAGCGTCGGGGAGCGCTATGGGGCCGTCGTCCGCTCGCTCCGCGACGTCGCTGTGGAGAACGCCGACAACCATGCCGCGCTGGAACGCCTGGAGTGCCACAAGGCATTCGGGGCCATCCTGCCTGCCGACGGCGGCACAGCCCTGCTGCCTGAGCGTCTGGCGGCCAGCAGGTCGCGAATCCGCAAGATCGCAGCAGCCGAGCGGGTCATCCCCGTCTGCCCGAAGTGCCAGACCGCTCTGCCGGCGACCGGTCGGTGCGACAACTGCGACTGACCGCTGTCAAGCCACGCGACCCTGGGCAGCCTGGAAGATCCTTCCGACGTTCTCCTCGGCGAAGAACTCCGTAGGAGACAGAGCGCCCGAGACGACGCTCATGAACTCGTCCCTGGACTCCTGACTTGACTCCACAGCTTCAAGCAACTGCAACATCTCAGGGGGTGGCAGCTCCATCGTCGCCATCTGGGAGGTGAACTCATACATTGGCATTGCGTGCGCGTCCCGCTCCCGGTGCCAGGCGCCCATCACCTCGTCGAAGAGCCCGTGACGGCCGAGCCATTCGTGAATCGCCTGAGCGCACCGCTCGGCGTCGAGAAAGGCGTCGGTGATCCCTTGCGCCGTGATCGGGTCCTTGTTGTAGCCGGCGTCGCCGACCAGTGCCCACCCTCGGCCGAAGGGCTTGCGGAACCAGCCCCGCACCGCTCCCCCGAGGAACGGAGCCTCCCGCTGCGCGCCCGCCACCCGAGCCGCGAGCTCCGGCGCCAGTTGCAGGGTGGCCATGAAGTTGCCTTCGACGTCGGCCTTGTAGGCCCGCGCTTCGGCGTACGCCCAACCGACCACAACCATCGTGAGCCCGTCGTTGGTAGGGGCACACGCGAAACCACGGTCCGGCCTGACGTACGTCTCCAGACGCCGGGTCGGGAGTCCACTGAAGTAGGTGAAGTAGGAGTACTGCAGGCGCGGCTTGGTGTTGTACTCCTCCACTCCCACCGCTTTGGCCAGCTGGCTGTTGCGGCCGTCGGCGCCGATCACGATGCGAGCTCGGTCCGATTGGGAGCCACACCGGATTCCAACGACGGCGCCTTCCTCGACGAGAATCTCGTCGACGTTGCAGCCCTCCCGGACCTCCACGCCCGCCGCGCGAGCACCGTCGACGAGGATCGCGTCGAGCACGGTGCGACGTGGAGCATAGGCCGTCGAGATCCCGCCGACGGGCCTAGTCGTGCCGCAGATCGTGAAGGCTCCGAAGTCGAAGGCGTACTCCTCGATGGGCGGACAGCCGCTGGCGCGCAACCGGTCGAGCACACCCCATCGCTGCAGGGCCGCCACTCCTGGAGCGTGCACGACATGCGTGGACAGGGTGTCGCTCGGGAAGGTCGCTCGGTCGACGAGGAGCACCCGATACCCCTTGCGGGCCAGCAGCATGGCGGTCGGTGACCCCGCCGCGCGGGCTCCAATGACGATGGCGTCGTAGGTCATGATCTCTCCTTTTTGAAGGGCCGGCGCGCAATGACTCGCAACCTGGAGACCACGGTCGTGGCTGTGTGGGGCGAAGGTATCGGGGAGATCCCCTATTTGTCGGCCGGTTCCTGACGCACGGCATAGGCGGCGACTTCGGCGCGGTTTCGCAGTCCCAGCTTTACCAGGATGTTGCCGACGTGATGCTCGACGGTCTTGCGACTGATGAACAGCCGTTGGGCGATCTCGGGGTTGGAGAGCCCTTCACCGAGCAGCGCTAGCACATCGCTTTCCCTCCTGCTGAGGACCTGTCCCGACGACGTGGGCGGCGCCACCTTCTCTCCGAGGTCGCGTAGCAGGGCGGTCGCCGCATCCACGTATCGAGCCGCCTCGAGCTTCCCGAAACCCTGCAACGCCGCGCGTGCCTCGGCAATTGCCTCCCGGGGACTCGACTGGCTGCAGGCGCGAGCGAGCTCCAGGCGGCACAACGAGGCTTCGAGGGGCAGCTGTACCTGGTTGAACCCGTCGAGCGCATCCCGGAACCAGGCCTGCGGATCGCCCTCGCCGGATCTTCCACGCGCCAAAGCGAGCAGGGCGGTCGCGTAGGGGCTGGGGTGCGCCTCGGTGCAGGCGGCCATCGCATCGATGCTGGGCCGCGGGTCTTCGCCGGTCGCGAGCTGCGCCTCTGCGAGCAGGCCTAGCAGCCGGATGCAGTCACTGCTAGCGGGATCGACCTTCTGAATGGCGCGTTCCAGCAGGATCTTGGCACGGGCGTGCTCACCCAGGGCCAGATGCAGGGAAGCGAGCGGTCGCACGGCCTCCGGGTCGGTGAACCCCTCGAGCAAACTGGCAGCCTCCTCGTACCGGCCCTGCTTTACGCGCAGGTCTGCCAACCTGATCACGGCGCCGGCCTTGAGCGTCCGCTTACCCAGCGCCCAGAGTCGCACAGCCTCGGTCAGGGCCGCGTCGGCCTCGGGCCAGCGACCGGCGGCGGTGAGGATCCCGCCGTAGTGGGTCCGGCAGTACGCGCTCACAGCAGGGAGCTTTCGGCGCTGCGCGATCTGCTCACCAACTCGGATCCACTGCTCGGCACGGTCAACATCCTGTGCGTGCTCACATGCAGCGAAGAGCTGGCAGAAGATCTCCTCCACGATGATGAAGTCCTCGACCTCTCCCCCCGCGACCGCCGCCAGCGCCTCGTCGAGCAGCACCATTCCCTGATCGGCGCTGTCTCCATGGACAAGGCTGGCTCCGAGATAGGAGAGGCTGGCGAAAGTCAGGTCTGTGTCACCGGTCTGGCGTCCTATCTCCAACGCCTTGCGGAAGGCGAGGTCCTTGTCCTGGCGAAGCGAGCAGAACATCCCCTCGGTGAGCGCGACCCATCCACGCTCGCTGCTCACCGACTCGTCGCCCATCAGGCTCTTGGCGCGCGCAAGCCACCCGCTGGCCACAGCCCAGTCGCCATTGGTGGTCCCGTTCATCCCCGCGAGGGTCCGAGCCATCCGCGCAGAGCCCGACCCGTCACCGGCTGTGCGGTAGCCCGAGTACGCACGCTCAGCTTCCTCAATGGCGCGCGGGTACTCGAGCAGAACCCACGAAGCCGCCGCCAGCCCCTCAAGCACCTCCGGGGTGGGACTGACCTGCTCGAATGCCTCCCTCGCCGCGGCGGCATCGCCGATCCGCAGCGCGGCTCGCCCGCGCTCGGCTGAATCCTCAACCTTCACGCTCGGATCATCGGCGAACCGAGTTGGCGTCGACGACCGCGGCTCGGCCGTTCCCTCACGTTCTGGGAGTTCTCTCGATGAACCTATGACAGCACCCCGCTATCCAGGACAAAGGTCTGCGGCGGCCGGGAGGGCTCGTCAGGCCGACAGGCGGCCACTCAGCCCCGTAGTCCGGCTCGACCAGCAACTCGGTCACCCGTTAGCGACTACATGTGCATCCGGGCCTGGATAGGTCAGCCCCTCGTGCCCGTCCGACCAACGGACGACATACGGTGGCTCGCCGTCCGGACCGCGAATCTCGATGACCTCGCCCTCCCGGCGCTGAGAACCCACGACTCTCCCCTCGACAACGAGGTGATCACCGACCTTGGCGTGCATCTCTCCACCTCCTCAGGATCACCTTGCTCCCGGCGTACGGTCCAGGCAAGCCCTCGGGATACCTGTCCAGCCACTCCCCAGTCAGAGGCGATCCTTTGTAGGGTGCTGGGATGGACATCCTGACTCGAAACAACGTCCGCGTGTCCGGACGTCCCGATGGCCAGCCGATGATGTTCGCGCATGGCTACGGTTGCGACCAGAACATGTGGCGGCTGGTTACTCCGGCGTTCGAGGAAGACTTCAGAGTCATCGTCTTCGACTACGTCGGGGCTGGTTCCTCCGACCAGACGGCGTACGAGGTCGAGCGCTACTCGTCTCTCGAGGGATATGCCAAGGACATCACCGAGATCTGCGAGGCCCTCGACCTGAACGACGTCATCCTGGTCGGCCACTCGGTGTCGTCGATGATCGGCATGCTCGCAGTCCTGGAGGCGCCCGAGCGCTACGCCAAGCTCGTCATGGTCGGCCCCTCGCCGCGCTACATCGACGACACCAGCTATGTCGGGGGCTTCTCCGAGGAGGACATCACTGGCCTGCTGGAGAATCTGGACAGCAACTATCTGGGCTGGTCCCACGCGATGGCCCCGGTCATCATGGGGAACCCCGACCGTCCAGAGCTCGGCCAGGAGCTGACCCAGAGCTTCTGCCAGACCGACCCCGACATCGCCAAGCGGTTCGCCCAGGTCACCTTCCTGTCCGATAGCCGTGAGGACTTGGCGCGGCTCTCCGTGCCCGTGGCGGTCCTGCAATGCTCCCAGGACGTGATCGCGCCGGTTGAGGTCGGCAAGTACGTCGCTGACGCGGTTCCTGACGGGACCCTGATCATGCTCGACGCGGTCGGCCACTGCCCGAATCTCAGCGCTCCTGAAGCAACGATCACCGCCATCCGTGACTTCATAGGGCGCGCTGTAGAGCCGGTAGGGTGACGACCTCGGAGCAGGACGGGGACGAGTTCTCTGTTCCTCCGGCGGCCGACGACCCCCAGCAGCTCTACGACCGGGCACCCTGCGGCTACTTGTCCACCACGCCCAACGGCGTCATCGTGCGGGTCAACCAGACCTTCCTGACGTGGACCGGCTACACGCCTGCCGACCTGGTCGGCCAGCGGAGCCTGTCCAGTCTGCTCTCCGGAGGCGGCCGCATCTACCACGACACTCACTACGCTCCGATGCTCCTCATGCAGGACTACGTGCGCGAGATCGCTCTGGAGATCGTCACCGCTGACGGGTCGCGGATCCCGGTGCTGCTCAACGCGACTCTGGACCGCAACGAGTCCGGCGAACCAACGCTGATCCGCATCGTGATGTTGGATGCGACCGAGCGGCGTCGCTATGAAGCCGAGCTGCTCCACGCCAAGCGGCGCGCGGAGGAGCTGGCGAACACGTTGCAGAAGACGCTGCTGCCACCCGTTCTTCCCGAGATTCCGGGACTCGAGGTGGCGGCGGCGTACCGCCCCGCTGGCACCGGGGGTCACGTCGGGGGCGACTTCTACGACATCTTCCAGATCGCCGAGAACGACTGGTGGGTCGTGCTGGGGGACGTCTGCGGCAAGGGCGTCGAGGCCGCAGTGGTCACCTCGCTGGCACGCCATACGATCCGGGCGGTGACGGTCCGCATGCACGAGCCGGACGAGGCCCTGGCGGTGCTCGACGAGGTCATTCGCCGTCACGATACGGAACGCTTCTGTACCGTCGTGCTGATTCGGTTGAGACGAGCCGAGGACACCTGGAACCTCACTTTCAGCCTCGGAGGCCATCTGCCTCCGCTCGTCCTGGAACCGGGCTCTCCGCCACGCCAAGTCGGCACGCTGGGGTCCCTGGTTGGTCTTCTGCCTGATCCCCGGTTCCACGCAACAGAGCTGACCCTGAAACCAGGTAGCTACTTGCTGCTCTACACCGACGGCCTGACCGAGGCAGGTCACGGCACGTACGGGGAAGCTCGTCTTGCCGAGTCCGCCGACCGGCACACAGGGTCTGCACACTCACTCGTCGAGGGCGTCGTCGATGACGTGCTCGCCTTCGAGGACGGGCCGCTCCGCGACGATGTCGCGGTCGTCGGCATCCGGGTGTTGGACTAGCCAGCCGACGCGCTCCTGGACTAGGCAGCCCGCTCGAGCATCCGACCGAAGTGCGCCTCCATCATCGACGAGGCGGGTGGGTCACCCGGGTGCGGCAGCTCCGGCGGATCGGTGCGGTACTGATGCCCGGTGGGGGTCGTGATGACGATCGTCCTTCCGGCGCCTCCCGGTGAGGGCCTGGACCGCCAGCCCTTGGCTTGCTTCGCGTGGTTGCAGGATTCGCACAGTCCCTGGCCGTTGGCCTGGGTCGTCTCGCCGCCGGCCTCGACCGGCACCACGTGGTCCAGGTGGCGGATCGGCGCACCGCACCAAGGGGTACGGCAGGTTTCGTCGCGCGCTACCACGAATCGACGCAGCCCGGCAGGGAAAATCCGCCGCGACGACTCCATCGCCACGAGCCGCCCGGCGTCGGCGTACAGACGTCTCACCCAGACCGCAGCTCGGGTGCCTCGCACCATCTCGCGTGCCCACGGCGCCGGGACTGGCCCGTAGCCGGCAAGCCGGGCAGGAGTCTCGTCTGCGCCGGACAAGGCAGAGTCGGCTATCACCAGCTGCACCTCGACCGGTACGTCGGCGGCGGCGTCGCCTGCTCCGGTGACCTTCTCGACCAGCAGGTCGGCCATGATCTGGCCGCGCGAACGCGAGTCGCCACCAGCAGCGGCTGTGTCTGCCCCACGGGTTAGCGCGGCGTACGCCGCCACCCCCTGTTTCAGGGGCAACAGGGCGGTCAAGAACGTCATGGTGTCCGGTGCGGGCCGCAGCGTCACCCGTCGCTCAGCCTCCGCCTTCCGGAGGCGGTCGACGAAGCTGTGCGGATCGAGCCCGTAGGCGAGGCGGCGGGCCTCGGCTGCGACCTGCCGGTCACCGAGGCGGGCCAGGCGCCCCGCCAGGGCAGCGTCAGCTCGGGCGCGATCCTCGCGGGACAAGGACGCGGTCTCGCGTGCCACCAGGGTGGCCCGCCACTCGCTGATCTCGCCCAGCTCCAACGCCTTCAAGGTGTGCGGGAGCTCGGCGACCAGAGCCTCGGCCAAGCCGAGGAGACGAGACCCCTTGTGGGGAGACTCCCGCCTGGCGAGCGCAACCTGCGCAGCGATCCCCTTGCCCCGGTCGCGGACCGGGACGCGGGCGCTCTCTTCAGCCTCGAGCTGAGAGCGCTTGAACGCGACCGCCTCGCGAGCCTGTCCAGCGGCTGCGGCCGCTTTGATCTCCTCGAACAGCCGGATGCGGTCGATGCGCTCTGCGTCGTCGGCGGCCGCGGGCATCCTGCCCATCCGGCTGACCAGGTACGCCAGCTCGGTGGTCGTCAGCGACTCCAGGACCTTCATAGAGCCAGCCTATTCGCACACCTGTTCGATTACAACGGGAGATCGCAGCCTGTGGATCCCAGGGTGCCGACGCTCGCTACAGAGCCCCAATCAGCTCGCGTGCCTTGCTCGCGTCGGGGGCCGCTCCGATGCTGATGAACGACGCCAGGGCCGTCTCAAGATCGGCTCGCGCTGCGGCCAGGTCTCCCTTCACCTGGTGAATCTGGCCCAGGAGAAGGGTCACCCGGGCTGACTCGTAGCGAAGGTCGATCTCGTTGAAGAGGTCCAATGCCTGTCGAGCGGCCTCCTCGGCGTCGCCAACTGCACCGTCGACCAGGGCTACTGACGCGGCGGCTGACGCGGCGGTGGCGCGCAGCGCCGGGGTGGAGGTGCTCTGTCCGATCACAGCCAGCTCGGTGGCCGCCGCTCTGGCGGTCTCCACGTCATCGAGGAGGAGCGCGACCTCGAGCTGGGCCGGCAGAAGCTTGGCTCGGTCCAGGGGATCCAGGCTGGTGTCCGCGAGCGCCCGCCGCAGGGAGGTCGCAGCAGCCTTGGGCCGGCCGCGCTGGACCAGGGTCAGGGCGAGGCCCGGTTGGGGCGTTACCCCCATTTCGCTCGCCTGCTGAAGCGCTTCCTCGGCGGCGTCCAAGTCCCCCAGCTTCACGCGGATCTCACCGAGCTCGCGGAACGCAAGGGCGGTAAACCTCAGGTTGAACGACGCAAGCTCCACGGTGGCGACCCGCGCCTCCTCCTCGGCCTCGGAGAACGCGCCGCGCAACCGCATGATCTCCGCGCGGTGGACGCGGCAGACGCCGGGGAAGCCGTTGATCGCCTGGCGATTGCACCAGTTGGTCGCCGCCTCGCTCCAGTGACCTGCCCTCTCCCAGTCCGCGAACTGGGCATGGGCGGAGATCATCATGCAGTAGATCCAGCCGGTGGCGCGGGGACCGAGCTCGCCCGAGACCGCACCCTGCGTGGCCTCCTCGATCATCAGCATCCCGCGGTCGGGGTCCTCGGTGAACGCGACGACCATGCCTGTGAGGGCATGGCCCAGCGCGAACAAGTCCTTGTCACCGTGGCGCGCGCCAACCGCGGACGCCTCCGTGGCGAAGACCAGAGCCGACCTCTCGTCGCCCTCGCCGTGACGAAGCAAGCCGAGCGCCAAGTTCAGCCAACCATGCTCAGGGCCCTCGGGCTTGCCCTCCAGCATCCGAGTGGCCTTCTGAATCCAGGTGGTCGTGTGAGCGAGCTCCTGGAGATCGCTGTGGTGGTCGGCGAGCTCGATGGCGACCGCGGCTGCCCGCCGTACGTTGCCGTCCTTGAGGTAGGCGGCGTGGGCACGCTCTCGGAGCGCGATGCAGTGGCGCATCTTCCCGATCCACCAGGCGCACTCGGCCATGTGGTCGAGGTCGTCGGCTCCCAGCGGCGAGGCAGCGTCAGCCGCCGCGAAGAGGTCGAACGCTTCGCGCCAGGCGTTGCGCGACACCGCTTCGCGGGCCTCATCGAGCCCGTCCACGACGCTGGTCATCAGTGCCATTGTTCCACGCAACGGCGAAACTCGCCGTTACGGATTGAGAACGTCAGAATGGAGCGTGGTCTTCACCGATGCCCCGTCCGGGCCTTCAGCCGAACGACGCCCGGTGATCCTTGCCGTCGACGACGACCCGGACGTCATCGAGCTGATCGGCAACGACTTGGAGGACCGTTACGGGCGTGCCTACCAGGTCCGCACCACTAGGGCGGCGAGCACGGCTCTGGCGATCCTGAACCAGCTGCGGGAGTCGGGCGAACGGGTGGCGCTGGTGCTCTCCGACCAGTGGTTGCCGGACGGCACCGGATGCGAGCTGCTCGGCCAGGCCGGTGAGCTCTTCCCGCACTCCCGGCGGCTGCTCCTGATCACCTGGGGCGAGTGGGCGATCGACGCGATCGCGCAGCCCTTGCGCCGAGGCATCGGCCTAGGACAGATCGACTACTACCTACTCAAACCGTGGCGCCCGGCGGACGAGCTCTTCCACCGGTCGGTCACCGAGTTCCTTCACGAATGGGTGGGTTCCGATGCCTCCCTCTCCCGGGAGCTGACCATCGTGGCCGAGGAGGGCAACGCCCGCGCCAGCGAGCTTCGCAACCTGCTCACCCGTAACCGGGTGCCGTTCATCTTCCACACCAGCGACTCCGGACAGGGCGCCCAGATCCTCGCCGACGCCCGACAAACGGCTGCCAGGGGGCCGGTCGTGATCCAGCGCAGCGGCCGGGTGCTGGTCAACCCGACCAACATCCAGATAGCCGACGCGTACGGCGCCAGTACCAGTCTCCCCGTGTCACGGGAGTTCGACGTCACCGTCGTCGGTGCTGGGCCATCGGGGCTCGCGGCTGCCGTGTACGCCGCCTCTGAGGGCCTGCGCACCCTGGTCATCGAGCGCGAGACGATCGGCGGTCAGGCAGGCTCCAGCTCGCGGATCCGGAACTACCTCGGGTTCCAGCGGGGCATCACCGGCGCAGATCTGGCCCAGCGTGCCCAGCAGCAGGCATGGGTGTTCGGTACGACGTTCATCCAGATGTGTGAAGCACTCTCGATCCGCTCCGACGGCGACCGGCTCTACCTTTCGTCCTCGAACTGCTCCGAGGTCCCCACGAATGCTGTCGTACTCGCGATGGGGGTGAGCTACCGGCGTCTCGGCATCCCGGCGCTGGACGAGCTCACCGGCCAGGGGGTGTTCTACGGAGCGTCCGCCTCGGAAGCCGAGCGGTTCAGCGGGCGCTCCGTCTTCGTCGTCGGCGCCGGGAACTCGGCCGGCCAAGCCGCCGTACATCTGGCCAAGCACGCCCGACGCGTGACGATCCTGGTCCGGCGTACGACGCTCGCCGAGACCATGTCGCGTTATCTGATCGACGAGATCGAGGGTCAGCTCAACATCCACGTCCGCTACCAGACCGGGATCGTCGACGGCGCCGGCGACGGAGAGCTGGAGAGCCTCACCCTGCAGAGCTCGGCAACCGGTGACCGAGAGGTCGTCCCCGCGGACGCCGTCTTCATCCTGATCGGTGCCCAGCCCCACACGTCCTGGCTGCCTGACGACGTGGCTCGGGATCGCTACGGCTTCGTCATCACCGGCCCAGCGAACCAGCCCTGGCCTCTCGAACGTCCACCCTTCCTGTTCGAGTCGTCCATGCCAGGCGTCTTCGCCGTCGGCGACGTGCGCTCAGGGTCGGTCAAGCGAGTAGCGTCGGCCGCTGGCGAGGGCTCAGTGGCGATCCAGCAGGTGCACGAGTACCTGCAGACGATCGAGGCCTACTAGACGCCGGGCTGGTCGGGCGGGCTCAGCCGCTGTCTCGCTCAACCAGTTCCGTTCCCCTGCTCCGCGCCGACTCTGGCACGATCGACCCATGACCCACCCGCCGCAGCCGGTCCGCGCCTGGCTCTCCGACATGGATGGTGTGCTCGTTCGCGAGGACGTCGCGATCCCGGGCGCCGCGGAGTTCGTCCGCAGGCTCAGTGACCGCGGTGTGCCGTTCCTGCTGCTGACCAACAACTCGATCTTCACTGCACGCGACCTGCAGGCACGGCTCAGCCGCAGCGGCATCGACGTACCGGAGGAGGCGATCTGGACGAGCGCGCTCGCCACCGCCCAGTTCCTCGACAGCCAGCGGCCCGGCGGTACGGCGTACGTCATCGGCGAGGCGGGGCTCACCACCGCCATGCACTCCATCGGCTACATCCTCTCCGAGCGGTCACCCGAGTATGTCGTCCTCGGCGAGACCCGCTCGTACTCGTTCGAGGCCATCACCACTGCGATCCGCCTCATCGAGGCTGGCGCCCGTTTCATCGCCACCAACCCCGACCCGACCGGACCCTCCCTGCACGGCCCGATCCCCGCCACGGGATCCGTCGCCGCACTCATCACCCGGGCGACTGGCGTGACGCCGTACTTCGTCGGCAAGCCGAACCCGCTGATGATGCGCTCGGCCCTCAACCGCATCGACGCGCACTCCGAGTCGACGGTGATGGTGGGTGACCGGATGGACACGGACGTCGTCTCGGGTCTCGAGGCCGGGCTACGCACCATCCTCGTGCTGACCGGCTCCACCAAGCCCGAGGACATCGAGCGCTTCCCCTACCGCGCCACCCAGATCCGTGAGTCCGTCGCCGACCTCATCGACCTCGTCGACGAGTGGGCCGAGACGCCGCCGGCCTGACAATGCGGATCCTGGTCGTCTCCGACCTCAAGAACGGCCTGGCGAGATTGCTCGCCAGGCCGCTCTGAAGTGTTCAGCTGCAGCCGCTGGTGCTGCCGCACCCTTCACAGACGAAGCAGCTACCTGCCGGGCGCATCTTGGTACCGCAGGTGAAGCAGAGCGGGCTGTCGATGGACGTGCCGGTGATGACCTCGAAAAGCTCAGCGCTGGTGTGCGCCTGCTTCGGCGCTTCCTTGGCGGTGGCCTCGACGACGTCCTCGGGGACGCTTTCGGCGACCGGGTGCTCCGACTTCAGGCTGTCGGCCTCGGAGATGATCTCCTCGTCCGCCTCGTAGCTGCCGGTCTCCAGCTGTCGCTGACGCTCTTCCGCGGTGTAGATGCTCAACGCGGCCCGCTGCTCGAACGGCATGTAGTCCAGGGCCAGTCGGCGGAAGATGTAGTCCATGATCGACTGCGACATGCGTACGTCGGGGTCGTCGGTGAGGCCTGCCGGCTCGAACCGCAGGTTGGTGAACTTCGAGACGTAGGTCTCCAGCGGTACGCCGTACTGCAGGCCGATCGACACCGCGATCGAGAAGGCGTCCATCACACCGGCCAGAGTCGACCCCTGCTTGCCCAGCTTGAGAAAGACCTCGCCGAGGCCGTCGTCGGGGTAGGAGCCGCTGGTCATGTAGCCCTCGGCGCCACCCACGGTGAACGAGGTCGTTCGCGAGGGGCGGGACTTCGGCAGCCTCTTGCGGAACGGCTTGGCGATCTCGACGACCTTCGTCTCGGCCGGGTCCCCGCCCGGAGCGACAGCCCGGTCCGCACCCTTGGCCTTGGCGTCGGCGAGCGGCTGTCCCACCTTGCAGTTGTCGCGGTAGACCGCGGTCGCCTTGAGGCCGAGCTTCCAGGACTGGAGGTAGATGTCCTCGATCTCCTCGACGGTGGCCGTCTCGGGCAGGTTCACGGTCTTGGAGATCGCCCCGGAGAGGAACGGCTGGCAGGCGGCCATCATGCGCACGTGCCCCATCGGGGCGAGCGCGCGAGCACCCATAGCAGTGTCGAAGATCTCGTAGTGCTCGGTCTTCAGACCGGGAGCATCGATGACGTGGCCGTGCTCGGCGATGTACTCGACGATGGCCTCGAGCTGCTCTTCCTGGTAGCCGAGCTTCCTGAGCGCCCGCGGGATCGTCTGGTTGACGATCTGCATCGAGCCGCCGCCGACGAGCTTCTTGAACTTCACCAGCGAGAAGTCCGGCTCGATGCCGGTGGTGTCGCAGTCCATCATGAAGCCGATGGTGCCGGTCGGGGCGAGCACGGAGGCCTGCGCGTTGCGGAAGCCAGCCTTCTCCCCGAGCTTGATGACGTCTGCCCAGGCCTGCGTCGCGAGCTTGTGTACGGCGAGGTCGTGGGAGTGGACCGTGCGTACGGCGTCGTTGGCGGCCTGGTGCTTGCGCATCACCCGCTTGTGGGCTGCGGCGTTGCGGGCGTAGCCGTTGTAGGGCCCGACGATCCCGGCCAGCTCAGCGGACCGCCGGTACGACGTGCCGGTCATGAGTGAGGTGATGGTCGCGGCCATCGCCCGACCACCGTCGGAGTCGTAGCCCAGGCCCATCGCCATCAGGAGCGCGCCGAGGTTTGCGTAGCCGATGCCGAGCTGGCGGTAGTCGACCGTGGTGTTGCCGATCGCCTCGGTCGGGAAGTCGGCGAAGCAGATGGAGATGTCCATCGCGGTGATGATGAGCTCCACAGCCTTCGCGAACAGCGGTGCGTCGAAGGTGTCGTCGGACTTGAGGAACTTCAGCAGGTTGAGCGAGGCGAGGTTGCAGGACGAGTTGTCCAGCGACATGTACTCCGAGCAGGGGTTGGACGCAGTGATCCGGCCAGTCTCGGGGTTGGTGTGCCAGTCGTTGATCGTGTCGTCGTACTGCAGGCCGGGGTCGGCGCACTCCCAGGCGGCCTGGCTGATCTTCCTGAACAGCTCCCGCGCGTCGACGGTCTCGATGACCTCACCGGTCTTGCGTCCGCGCAGTCCGAAGGACGTGCCGTCCTCGACCGCGCGCATGAACTCGTCGGTGACGCGGACGGAGTTGTTGGCGTTCTGGTACTGCACCGAGGTGATGTCGTGGCCACCGAGGTCCATGTCGAAACCTGCGTCACGCAGGGCGCGGATCTTGTCCTCCTCGCGCGCCTTGGTCATCACGAACTCTTCGATGTCGGGGTGGTCGACATCCAGCACGACCATCTTGGCCGCGCGCCGCGTTGCGCCGCCCGACTTGATCGTGCCGGCGGAGGCGTCGGCACCGCGCATGAACGAGACCGGGCCAGAGGCCGTACCACCGCTGGACAGGAGCTCCTTGGAGGAACGGATCCGGGAGAGGTTGAGGCCGGCACCGGAGCCGCCCTTGAAGATGAACCCCTCCTCCTTGTACCAGTTCAGGATCGAGTCCATCGAGTCGTCGACGGCCAGGATGAAGCACGCGGAGACCTGCTGGGGCGACGCCGTCCCGACGTTGAACCAGACCGGGGAGTTGAAGGAGAAGTACTGGTTCACCAGGAGGTAGGTCAGCTCGTGCTCGAAGAGCTCGGCGTCGGCCGGGGAGGCGAAGTAGCCGTTGTCCTCACCGCTCTTGCGGTAGGTCTTCACGACGCGGTCGACCAGCTGGCGCAGGCTCGTCTCGCGGGCCTCGGTACCGACGGCTCCGCGGAAGTACTTGGTGGTGACGATGGTGGAAGCATTGACCGACCAGAAGTCCGGGAACTCGACCCCGCGCTGCTCGAAGACCGTGTCGCCGGTCTTCCAGTTCGTCTGGACGACGTCGCGACGCTCCCACGTGATCTCGTCGTAGGGGTGCACGCCTTCAGTGCTGAAGATCCGCTCGATCTTCAGGCCACCCTGTGAGGCACCACCGGGCTTGCGCGTCGGCTTCTTCGCCGAGGCCGGACCATTCACCGTCTCCGTCAACTGACTTCTCCTGTTCCCCATAAGTGTTCAACAATCCGAACCAGTGCCGTCATCCCGAGCGGCTGTGCTTGGTGCGCCCGGCACGCAGCTTCCCCACTACGTGCCGGGCGGTCTTTGGGTCAGCCCGTTGGTACGGGCTGCGGTGGTATCTCCGGTGCGCCTGCCTCGGCACGCAGGAGGGCGATCTCGGCTTCGAAGTCCGTTGCCGACTCAAACGCGCGGTAGACGCTCGCGAACCGCAGGTAGGCGACCTCGTCGAGCTCGCGCAGCGGGCCGAGGATCGCCAGCCCGACCTCGTGGGAAGGGACCTCGGCCCAGCCCACGTTGCGCAGGGTCTCCTCGACCTTCTGCCCCAGGCAGGCGAGGTCGTCCTCGGTGACGGGCCGGCCCTTGCAGGCCTTGCGCACCCCGGAGATCGCCTTCTCGCGAGTGAAGGGCTCCGTCGCGCCGCTGCGCTTGAGCACCGTCAGCTGCATCTGCTCCACGGTCGAGAACCGCTTGTTGCAGGACTGGCACGTACGCCGGCGGCGGATCGCGCTGCCGTCCTCGGCCACACGGCTGTCCAGGACCCGGGTGTCAGTGTTGCGGCAGTACGGGCAGTGCATCCACAACACCTCCTGGTCCGTCATGTATCCATCTCAACCGGTGTCACCGACAGTTCTGCACTCCGCCCGGTTTTGGCATGCCGCAACCTTGGACCTTGTGCGTGAACCTGTGGGTAACGTGGGGACAACCAGCAGATTCCTGTTGAGAACTGACCACAATCTGTGGAGAACTACAACGCTGTAACTACTAGATGTAGTGGTTACCGTACGCCCGGCTCCCAAGGTGCGCAAGTGCTATCAGGGTTTTCGTTCACGTTCCTTCGGTATGCCGGTAAAACCCCAGGTCAGAGCGCGTATGCGCCGTCTCAAACCGTGCCTCGCCCGGCGGCGTACGGCGTGTCGGCGGAGCGAACGCGTGCTCGCCACAGCAGTCACGGCAGCCCCAGCAGGAACGCGCCGGGCCTGGTGGCACCGAACGTTGGCCCCTGATGCAGAATGCTCAGCATGGGTGCATCCGGAGGGCGGCGGCGGGCCGACCCGGTGACGCGCCCTACGAGTCCCCTCTTAGCGCTCGGAGGGGTGTTCGGCGGCGCCGCCGCGAGCGCTGTGGCGTGGGTCTTCCTGGTCGGTGCCGCGATCGACTTCGGTGCTCAGGCCAAGGACGGGCGAGCGCTTGCCTGGCTCTTCATGACCCTGGCCACCCTGGGCGCCATCGCCTGCCTTGCCCTCGGCCTCATCCTGCTCTCCCGCGGGCTAAGCCTCCTCGGACTGCTCCCCCGTGGGAAGCGTCCGGCCGCCTCGGGAGGTCACCGGCGGTCGGGCAAGTGACCGGCGATCCAGTCCCCACCCACCTGACCTACCTCGACCGCGCGATGGTCCGTCAGCTGCTGCCCGGCCTGCCCGAGCAGCTGGACCACCTGGCTCGGACCTATCAAGAACTGGCCGACGGCCGGATCGAGAACCCGGCCAAGATCGGTGTCCACCCACGGCCCGAGAGCTTCCTGCACGCGATGCCGGCGTACCTGGTCGAGGCCGACGTGACCGCGATCAAGTGGGTCGGCGCCTACCCGGCGAACCCGTCCCATGGACGGGCCTACATCTCGGGGCTCATCGTCCTCAACGACTCCGAGACCGGGCTGCCGCTGGCGGTGATGGACGCCGCGGAGATCACCGCAGCGCGCACCGCTGCCGCCAGCGCAGTCAGCATCCGGCACCTCGCTCACGCCGGCTGGCGCCGCGTCGCCATCCTCGGGTACGGCGAGCAGGGCCGGCAGCACGCGCAGGTCGTGGCAGCGCTGAACCCCGGGGCGGAGATTCGGGTCTTCGCGGGCCCTAGACCCGTCGAGCCACATTCCGGCGTCGAGCTGTACCCGGACGCACGGGCTGCGGTCGAGGGAGCGGACGTCGTCATCACAGCGGGCCCGATGTCCCCCGATCCGAAGCGCCGGCTCGATCGTGCCTGGCTGCCGGATCGCTGCCTCGTCGTACCGGTGGACTTCAGCGCTTACGTGGACGCCCGGCTCGTCGAGCAGGCCGCTGTCCTGGTGGTCGACGACATCAGCCAGTTCGAGCACTACCGCGCGCTGGGCCACTTCGCGGGGTGGCCCGCTCCGGCGATGTCCCTCGGGGCGGCACTGGCAGGCACACCGGCCGGGGACCTCAGGGTCTCGTGCAGCCTGGGCGTGGGCGCTGTCGACGCGGTCATGGCGCACCTCGTCTGGCAGCGGGCGCGCGCCCGGGGCGTCGGAGTTCACCTTCCCCGCTGATACGGAGCCCGAGCACATGGATCAGCGCCAAAGTATGTGCGGCGCTGCCATGGATAGGGGGTCGATCCCTCCGTAGGTTCTGTGGACATGCAGACCAGCGCGCCGGCCACCGATCTGACCGGCAAGCGTGCGCTGGTCACCGGTGGAGCCAGCGGCATCGGGACAGCGATCGCCCGCCGACTCGCGACCCACGGGGCTCAGGTGGTGATCGGCGACCGCGACGCGGCTGGCGCGGAAGCGGTGGCTCGGGAGATCTCGGGCCAGGCGTGGGTCGTCGACCTGGGCGACACCGCGGCCCTGGCGGACCTGACTCTCACCGCCGACATTCTGGTGAACAACGCCGGCATCCAGCACGTGGCCCCGATCGAGGACTTTCCCCCGGATCGGTTCGCCCTGATCCTGCGCGTCATGCTCGAGGCGCCGTTCCTGCTGTCCCGCGCGTGCCTGCCCCACATGTACGCGCGCGGGTGGGGCCGCATCGTGCACATCTCCAGCGCGCACGGCCTGCGTGCCAGCGCCTTCAAGTCGGCCTACGTGTCGGCCAAGCACGGCCTCGAGGGCCTCTCGAAGGTGATCGCGCTGGAGGGGGCTCCGCATGGAGTGACCAGCAACTGCGTGAACCCGGGCTACGTCCGGACCCCTTTGGTCGAGCAACAGATCACCGACCAGGCCCGGCTGCACGGCCTGTCCGAGGACGACGTCGTCAGCCAGGTGATGCTCACCCAGCCCGCCATCAAGCGTCTGGTCGAGCCGGACGAGGTCGCCGCCGCGGTTGGGTACCTGTGCTCGGACGACGCCGCGTACATGACCGGCAGCAACCTGGTCATCGACGGCGGCTGGTCCGCGCATTGAGTGCAGCCGGGCCCGATCCAGCGACCGGGTCGGGCCCGCTGCCCGGGGCCAGAGGACGGTCGCGGCCCCGGTCCGCGGGCGGATCCGCCAGACTAGGCTCCGTGTCCGGCATCGAGTTCCTCGACCTGCTCGCGCGGGAGGCCGCCGCGGTCGAGTTCGAAGGTCCGC
The DNA here is from genome assembly GCA_963769585.1 of uncultured Actinomycetota bacterium. Lineage (GTDB taxonomy): Bacteria > Actinomycetota > Actinomycetes > Propionibacteriales > Nocardioidaceae > SSC3. Next base: position 1,021,320 of record CAVYMJ010000006.1, on the reverse strand, counting down.
TGCTCGCTGCTCGCGCCAGCTCCGCTGACGCCGAACAGATCCAGGAACTTGAGCGTGCCAAGGCACTCGCCCTCCAGGTCCGCACCGTTCTCGAGACGCGGCGCCGCCGGGAGACCGAGCTCTCCGCGCTCTACGAGACGGCGAGCGACCTGGCCGCGCTTACCGAGGTCGACGCCGTCCTGGAGGCGATCGTGCACCGCGCCAGGCAGCTGCTGCACAGCGACGTCGCCTACCTGACGCTCAACGACGACGAGCACGGGGACACGTACATGCGGGTGACCGAGGGAGTGCTGACCCCCTCGTTCCGGGCGGTTCGGCTGCCCATGGGGGCAGGACTCGGTGGACTCGTCGCCCAGACCGCCACCCCGTACTCCACGCCCGACTACTTCGCCGACGAGCGGATCAGGCACACCGGTCCGATCGACAGTGCGGTCGGCGACGAGGGGCTCACCTCGATCCTGGGGGTGCCACTGCTGCTCGGCAAGCAGGTCATCGGTGTCCTCTACGCAGCCAACCGCGAGGTGCGCCCGTTTGCACGCGAGGATGCGGCGCTGCTCGTCTCACTGGCCGCTCACGCGGCGATCGCTATCGACAACGCGCGGCTCCTCGCTGAGACCCAACTCGCACTCAGCGAGCTCGAGGCGGCCAGCGGGCTCCTGCGGTCACACACTGAGAACGTCGAGCGTGCCGCCGACGCGCACGACCGGTTGACCCGCGTCGTCCTCCAAGGCGGCGGAGTCGACGACGTCGTCCGTGAGGTGCGCGAGGTACTGGGCGGTCAGGTGACCGTCGTGACCCCGGAGGGCGAGGCGATCGCGGCCACCGATCCCGGAGCGGTCCTGTCCGAGGCCGACCTCGAGACGGCCGGGCGCGCCGGCCAGACCAGTCGCACTGTCGAGGGTGTCGGGGTCTTCGCGACTCCGGTCCTGGCCGGGGCCGACCAACTGGCCGCCCTGCTGCTGCGCCGCGAAGGGCCCTTGGAGCAGGGCGACCGCAGAATCCTCGAGCGCTCCGCGTTGGTCACCGCCCTGCTGCTGTTGTTCCGTCGCGGTGTGGCCGAGGCCGAGGGACGGGTCCGGGGTGAGCTGCTCGAGGACCTGCTGACGGGGGCCGATCGCGACCCCGACGGGCTTCGCCAGCGAGCCCGGCTGCTGGGCGCCGACCTGCAACGCCCCCAGTCGGTTGTGGTGGCCAAGCTCGTCGGAGACCGGGCCCGGGTCGCCCAGGCCGCGGCGTACCTCGCGGGGGTCAACAACGGCTTCGCCGCCGTACACCAGGGGCAGCTTGTCCTGCTGCTGCCCAACAGCAGTCCACGCCAGGCCGCGGCGATCGTGGAGGAAGGGCTGCGACACCCGATGGCTGGACCGGTGACTGCCGGTGCCGCGGGACCGGTGACCGGTCCCGCGTCGATCGTCTCCGCCTACGAGGAGGCCAGGCGATGCCTCGACGCGCTGGTGGCTCTGGGGCGACAGGGTGAGATAGCGATGGCCTCAGACCTCGGGTTCGTGGGCCTGCTCCTGGCTCCGGGCTCCCGCGCCGAGAGCTACGTCGGATCGGTCCTCGGGCCGGTTCTGGAGTACGACGCGAGCCGCAACACCAAGCTGATCGCTACTCTCCAGGCGTACTTCACGGTGGGGGGCAGCCAGAGCCGTACCGCCACCGAACTCCACGTCCATGTGAACACGGTGACCCAGCGACTGGACCGCGTCACCCAGCTGCTCGGCGAGGAGTGGCTCCGGCCGGACGGCCAGCTCGAGGTGCAGCTGGCGCTAAGACTGCACACCCTGGTGCGCTGAGCGGCTCAGTCGCTGTCGTGGGGAGCCCTGTTGCGGCGACCCAGCCACAGAACCCAGTAGTGCCGCGCGGTGCCCCAGATCCCGCGGCGGAACAGCAGGACCACGATGACGAACACAGCACCGGTGATCGTGTCGATGCCGTCGAACCCTGACGAGGCAAGCTCGTCGGACATCGTCACGATGAGAAACGCGCCGACGATTCCGCCCCACAGCGTCCCGATCCCACCTAGGACTGTGATGAGGACGACCTCACCGGAGGTGGTCCAGTGCAGCTCCGGCAGGGCTACGAAGCCGTGGCTGATTCCGAAGACCCCCCCGGCGAGCCCAGCCAGTCCGGCCGAGAGGACGAAGGCGATTACCTTGTACCGCTCGACGTCGTAGCCCAGGGCCCGGGCACGAGGGGCGTTGTCACGGATCGCCACCAGGACCCGACCGAACGGCGAGTGCACGATCCGCCAGGCTCCCCACATCCCGAGCAGGATGATCGGCAGCGCCGCGTAGTAGAAGTAGAACGAGTCGGTCTCCACGAGCTCGATCCCGAAGAACGACTTGGGGACCCCCTGGAGGCCGTTCTCGCCACCAGTGAGGCTGCTCCACTTGTTCGCGATGAAGAACAGCATCTGCCCGAAGGCGAGGGTCACCATCGCGAAGTAGATCCCCGACCGGCGCACCGAGAGCAGGCCGATCGGGAGCGCCAGCACCATCGCGAAGAGTGCACCCGCCAGGATCGCGAGCGGGAAGGGAACCCCCCAGTGGATCGCGGCGAGTCCGGTGACGTAGGCCGACCCACCCCAGAAGGCCGCGTGACCGAAGGAGAGCAGTCCGGTGAAGCCGAGAAGGATGTCGAGTGCGACGGCGAACAGGGCCATCGCGGCAATGTCCATCGCGACCGGCGGGTAGATGAACCAGGGCAACGACAACGCGGCCGTCAGCCCCACGGCGAGCAGCGCCCAGCGCTGCCAGGGCCGGCCACCCACGACCGCGGCGTGGGCCTCCACGACCGAGGTCTCGGGGATCACTGAGGCGCTCATGCTGCCTCCTCCCGGCCGAAGAGACCAGCCGGACGCAGCAGCACCACAACCGCCATCAGCACGAAGATCGCGATCTGCGCGAAGGTCGGGGCGTAGGCCTGGCCGAACGCCTCGACCAGGCCCACCAGGAACCCGCCCACCACGGCACCCACGATGGACCCGAGACCCCCGATCACGACCACCGCGAAGAGAATGATGATGAAGTCGCTGCCCATCTCGGCGGTGATGGCGCGGAAGGGCGCTGCCAGCACCCCTGCCAGCCCGGCCAGCGCCACTCCGAAGCCGAAGACCGGGGAGACCCACCTACCGACGTTGATACCCAGGGCCCTGGCCAGGTCAGGCTTCTCGGTCGCAGCCCGCACGATCAGGCCGACGCGGGTCCGGGTCATCACCACCCAGACCAGGATGCAGACGAGCAGGGAGAACCCGAACACGAACAGCTGGTACTTCGGCAGGGTCACGCCGAAGAGGTCGAGCCGTCCCTGCAGCAGCTCGGGCCGCTCGTAGGGCAGTCCCGAGACGCCGTACCGACGCTTGACCAGGTCGACCAGCACCAGCGTGAGCCCGAAGGTGAGCAGGAAGTTGTAGAGCGGGTCGAGCTCAAGCAACCACTGCACGAACAGCCGTTCGACGATGACGCCGAAGGCGAACATGAGCAACGGGACGACCAGCAGGGCCCACCACAGGTTCAGGCCGAGCGTGTCCAACAGGACGGCCGAAGAGACCGCCCCGAGCATGTAGAAGGCTCCGTGGGCGAAGTTCACGACTCCGAGGACGCCGAAGATCACGGCGAGCCCGAGTGCGGCCAGGGCATAGAAGCTCCCGGCCGCCAGACCCTGGATCGTGTACTGCAGTACTGCGTTCATCGGTTCCTTCTCCCGGGTGGCTCCCGGGTGCCTGGGCGGCACCCGGGAAACCCCATCAACGGACGTCAAATCACATGGAGCAGCCGGACTCCTCGACCGGCCGGAACGCCTCTGCGGCCGGAATGATCGTCACGATCTCCTCGTAGTCCCAGTCCTCGCTGACCTCGTCGGCGTTCTTCACCTTGGCCAGGTACGCGTCGTGGATGACCCGATGGTCGCCGGCGCGGATCTCGCCGTTGCGCAGGAAGACGTCGTCGACCTTCTTGCCCTCGAGCTCGGCGACGACCTTGTCCGCGTCGTCGGTGCCCGCAGCCTGGACGGCCTCGAGGTACTGCAGCGCCGCGGAGTAGTTGCCAGCGTGGGCGAAGGAGGGACGGGTGCCGGTCTCCTTCTGGAAGCGGTCTGCCCACTCTCGAGCTTCCTCGTCCATGTTCCAGTACCAGGCATCGGTGAACGTGGTGCCCGCGAACTGTTCGACGCCCAGGGAGTGGATGTCGGTGATGAACATCAGCCCAACCGCGAGGTCGATGCCGCGGTCGCGGAGCCCGGCCTCGTTGTACTGCTTGACGATGTTGATCAGGTCACCGCCAGCCTGCATAGTGCCGATCACATCCGGCTTGCTGGCCGCGGCCTTGGTCAGGAACGTCGCGAAGTTGTCATTGGGGAACGGCGTCGCGATGGTGCCCTGGACCTTGCCCCCCGCCTTCTCGACGGCCTTGGTGAACTGCTTGGTCATGTCCTGGCCGAAGGCGTAGTCGGGATAGATGAGCTGCCAGTTCTTGCCACCGTTCTGGGTGGTCGCCGTGCCGGTGCCGTTGGCGAGCATGTAGGTGTCATACGCCCAGTGGAAGGTGTACTTGTTGCACTGCGCGCCGGTGAGCTCTGTGGTGGCCGCGCCGATGTCGATGAAGAGCTTCTTCTTCGCGGCGGCCTGGCCGGCGACCGCGAGCGCGGCGGACGAGGTGGGTACGTCGAGAATGATGTCGGCGCCGTCCCGGTCGTAGAGCTCCTGGGCCTTGGTGTTGGCGATGCCCGGGTCGTTCTGGTGGTCGGCCGCGGTCACCTCGATGTCGCTGACGACTGCGTCCTCGCCGTGCTTGGCCTGGAAGTCGGCCACCGCCATCTTGACGGCCTTGACGCTGTTGGGACCTGAGAGGTCCTTGTAGACGCCGGACTGGTCGTTGAGGACGGCCAGCACGATCTTGTCGTCGGTGAAGTCACCCCCCGACGCGCTGGGTCCCCCACCGCCGCAGGCACTCAGGAGCAGGGCTCCCGAAAGCAGGGCGGACGTTCCGGCCGCGAGCTTCGTGATCATTGCTGTGGTCTCCTTCTGTCGATGCAGGAAGCGTTCAGATACCCAGGTGCTCGAGCAGTTCCTCCTCGCGCTCGACGAACTCGTGGTTGTCGAGGGACTCGACCACCTGGCCCTGGGCGAGCAGGTAGTGACGGTCCGCGACCGTGGCGGCGAACTTGACGTTCTGTTCGATGAGCAGGACTGCGGCCCCGGCTTGCTTGACCTCGCGGATGATCTCGCCGATGCGCGAGACGATCACCGGCGCCAGTCCCTCCGACGGCTCGTCGAGCAGCAGCAGGCGTGCGCCGGTCCGTAGCACCCGGGCGATCGCGAGCATCTGCTGCTCCCCGCCGGACAGGGTCGTCCCGCGCGCGCGGCGCCGCTCGGCGAGGACCGGGAAGGCGTCGTACACCTTCGCCAGCTCCCAGGCGCGATCGGAGACCTTGGGCGGCAGGAGGAGGTTCTCCTCGACGGAGAGGTTGGCATAGACGCCGCGGTCGTCCTGAACCCAGCCGATGCCGGCGCGTGCCCGCCGGTGGGCGGGGAGGCCGGCTATCTCGGTGTCGAGGAACCGGATCCGCCCTTCGACGTGCTTGTGCAGCCCCATCAGGCTGCGCAGCAGGGTGGTCTTGCCGGCACCATTGCGGCCGACCAGGGTCACCACCTCACCGGCTGCCACCTCGAGGCTGACCCCGTGCAGCGCCTGGGCCTCGCCGTACCAGGCCTTCAGGTCGGTGACCTCAAGCATCGGTCGGCTCCCCGAGGTAGGCGGTGATGACGCGTTGGTCGCGGCGGACTTCCTCGTAGGTGCCCTCGGCGAGGACCGCGCCCTGCTGCAGGACGGTCACCCTGTTCGCGAGGCTGCCGACCACGTGCATGTTGTGGTCGACGAAGACGACCGTGCGCCCGGCGGAGACTCGGCGGACCAGCTCGATCGTCCGCTCGACGTCCTCGATGCCCATCCCGGCGGTGGGCTCGTCCAGGAGTAGCACCCGGGGGTCCAGCGCAAGGACGAGCGCCATCTCAAGGGCCCGCTTCTGACCGTAGGCGAGCAGCCCGGAGGGGCGGTCGGCCAGCTTGCTCAGGCCGACCTGGGCAAGCAGGTCGTCGACCTCGCCGCGGTAGCGACCCAACAGCTTCTCCGAGCGCCAGAAGCGCAGTCCTTGCGCGGTGCTCCCCTGCAGCGCCAGCTCGACGTGCTCGCGCGGAGTGAGGTTCTCGAAGAGACTGGTGATCTGGAAGGACCTGGCCACTCCCTTGCGCGCGATCCTCTCAGGCGGCAGGCCGGTGAGGTCCTCGCCGAAGACCGTGATCGAACCGGCGCTGGGGGCGAGGAACCCGGTAAGCAGGTTGAACAGCGTCGTCTTGCCGGCACCGTTCGGGCCAACGAGAGCATGGACCCCGCCCTCGTGAACCTCCAGATCGACGGAGTCGACGGCGGTGAAACCGCGGAAGGACTTGCTCAGTCCCACAGTCCGCAGCGCCACACGCTTGGTCTCCGGCATGGTGTTCCTTTCCCAGATTGCACGCCGCACCCGACACGGGTGAGCTCACCTGAACCCTAGGAAGGTCCCCGCGAGGCAGCCATGGTGGCGAGTTCCACATCCAACCGAACTGTGGTGTGGGGTGCCACCATGCGCGAGTCATGACTGATGGCACCGGCGACCACGGCCGCTCGCCAGCGAGAAACCCTCAGCGGTCCCTCAGCCGGCGTACGAACTTGAGCCCGGACCACACCTCGTCGACCGCGACGACCTTCACGTCCACGACCCCGGCAGCCAGACCGAGCGCCCGCACGGCGTTCTCGTCGAGGTCGGTAGGCACCTTGCCCGCCTTCTTGGGCCAGCAAACCCAGACCATGCCGTTGCTGACGGTGTGGTCGATCAGCGTCCCCAACCGCTTCTCCAGCCGTGACCTCTCGGTAGTGAAGAACAAGATGCAGTCGGCCTGTCGTGGCAACCGGCCGGCCCTCGGATGGCTGCCCAGGTCCAGATCCTCGGGTCCGCCCTCCACGTAGAGCCGCAGGCCCGGCTTGAGCCCGAGCTTGTCTGCGAGCGGCTTGCCTGAGTAGCCGGCCATCACCACCACCGCGCAGGGCGCTGCTGGTGCCAGGCGAGCTCGTCCTCAAGCTGCGCGGCGAGACTGACCAGGCGCGGTTCGGACCCAGCAGGCCCGAGGAGCTGGACTCCGATCGGGAGCCCGTCGTTGGTGAACCCGGCCGGGATGTTGACCCCCGGCCAGCCCAGGACGTTCCAGGGCCAAGTGAAAGGGCACGCGCCGACGATGATCCGGTCGGTCCCGACTCCCGAGGCCGTGTCGATGGCTCCGACAAGCAGCGGGGGCTGGGCCGTCGTGGGGGCGAGGATGATGTCGACGTGCCGGAACGCCCGGGAGACGGCGCGGGCAGCGAGCCGCTCCAGGCGGCGGGCCGCCGGCAGGGTACGTCGCAGCAGGCGGCCGTTCCGGGCGTTCTCGAGAGTCCGATGGTCGAGCAGACCCGGGTCGGGGACGACGCCTCGCCAGTCCTCCAGCGCGCTCATCGAGTACGCCAAGAACGGCAGCCCATGTGTGGGCAGGTAACCCGGGTTGCGGTCCTCGACGTGGTGGCCGAGCAGGCTCAGCCGCTCTGCGATCTGACGGGTGGCGTGCTCGATCTCGGGGTGCAGATGAGCTCGCAGCACGGTCAACGGAGGTTTCGTCGAGACACCTATGCGTAGCCGGCCCGGCTCCTGGGTGGCGGCGGCGCTGACCGCGACGGTCCCGGGTCGATGCCGGTCGTCGCGGTGCTGACCCTGGGTGTGCTCGAGCAGGTAGGCCGCGTCGGCCACGGTTCGAGCGAGCGGACCGTTCACCGTCAGTCCGTTGAAGGCCTCCGGCCAGGGGTGGGTCGAGATGCGGCCGCGCTGGGGCTTGATGCCGACCAGGTGTGTCCAGGACGCAGGGATGCGGATCGAGCCGGCTCCGTCACTACCCAGGCCCGCCGCGACAATGCCACTGGCCACCGCCGTCGCCGTACCACCGGACGACCCACCCGGGGTGTGCTCGCGGCTCCATGGGTTGCGGGTGTAGCCGCGCTCGGCGCTCCCGGTGACCGGCCACTGTCCGAGCTCGCAGGTGTTCGTCTTGCCCACGATGACCGCACCCGCAGCCTTGAGCCGCCGTACGACCTCGGCGTCCTCGACCTTGTTCGGGAAGTCCCCGAGGCACCCGAACGCTGTCGGGTAGCCGGCCACGTCTGTGTCGTCCTTGACCACCACAGGTACTCCGAGCAGAGGCAGATCCTCGCCTCGTGAGCGGGCCTCGTCGGCCCAGGCGGCCGACTGGCGGGCGAGATCCGGGGTCACGGTCCTGAAGGCGTTGAGAGTCCCCTGCGTCGACTCGATCTCGGCAAGGGTCGTCTCGGTCAGCTCCTTGGAGGTGACCTCACCGGCGCGCAGTGCCGCCAGCTGTCCCAGCAGAGTGTCGGTTGCCACCCGTGCATTGTGCCGGTTGTCCACACCGTTCTGGACACCCCGTGACGAGGGCGGGGTGCTGTCGGTAGATTCTTCGCGTCTCAGGAACGCACCCAACGGGGGTTTGATGCGGATCGCGCGACTTCTCGGAGCGGCACTTCTAGCGCTGCCGCTGGTGGCAGCCTGCAGTGGCGGGGACAACCCCGCGCCGGCACCCCTGCCGCCGCGTCCCAGTGGCCCCGCGCCCACGACCCGCCAACGATGCCTGCTGAGGCCACGGGCGTCGACGAATCTGCAGCAGCAAAGGCCTTCATTCGCTACTGGGTCGCGTGTTGAACTATGCGAGCGCAACGGGCGACACAGCGCCGACTTAGGCTGTTGAGCAGACCGCGATGCGAGCTCGTGCAGCGCTCTGATCCAGAAGATCGACTTCCACCTACTCGGCCGGGGGGCTACTCAAGACGCAGCGGATGGGTAGTCTCATCGCTCTGCGACTCCGGTACCTCGCCGAACATCCATGGCCAGGTCATTGACCGTGCCGCAAGGACGTCAGTGACGTCGGCGGGCGAACCGGTCACTGCGATTTCCGAAGAGACGTTTGCTGCGAAGTTCAGTCTCGACCTCAAGGATGGGGACTGGATGCTACTGGCAACTGATGAGACGATGAGACGGGCGTCGCGGTCATCCTCATGGCGTTGAGCGCCGACTGCAGCTGCAGTCTGTCGCGGCCGTCTGGCTAAGCCCTGCCGCCGTATACGCGGGCAAGGACTACTACGCAGTTGAGATTACGAAGGCGAAGCGCGGTGGTAGGCTTCCTCGCAGTCGGTGAGCGTCAAACATCAAGGCAACTCTGTTGGTGACGGTCCACTGCCGAACCGCCACTTACGACGCCACACGTGGTGCCCAGCCGATCCCTCCTGTACAGACATCACCTGCCAGTTCGTAACCCCTGTCCGCCGCCGCTGGTCTTCATGGGGCTGTGGGGACACCTCGCTTCCGGTGACGGATGGACCTTGATCCGCAACCAGTGCGTCGACGAACTGGCACCACAGACACGCCCACGATCACCCCTGGACTGGTCTTGCAGGAGCTGCGGCGGGTCTCGCTGCCGGCACTGGAGGTGCACACGAACCCGGCCGGCAGGACGCTCGTCAACCTGCCGACCATCTTCTACGCCGAGCCCTCGCCCGTGACCAAGACGCTGACGATCCTCGGGCAGTCGGTCCTGGTGGAAGCGACGCCTCGGACCTACACCTGGCACTTCGGAGACGGCGCTTCCGCCAGCACCGACTCACCCGGCGCGCCGTACCCGTCGAGGGAGCTCACCCACGCCTATGAGCGCGCCAGGGTCACGCTGCGTGCGAGCGTGGACACGACGTACTCCGCGCGGTTCCGGGTCAACGGCGGAGCCTGGCAGGACGTCGCCGGGACAGTCACGATCGGCGGGCCCTCGAGACAGCTCCGCGTTGAGGAGGCAACACCGGTGCTATCGGGGAACCGCTAGGACCGCCAAGATGGGGTCATGCAGAAGAACACCAAGCTTGCTGCCCTCGGGTATGTCGCGCTCTCCGTGACCGACACCCTCCTCGCCGCCAGCCCCGGTAGGACCGCCCGAGCCGCGAGGTTCGTGACCAAACCCTTGCTGATGCCGACACTCGCCACAGCCTTCGTCGGAGCGACCGGAGGCGAAGGAACCCTGGCCAAGGGGACAACCGCGGCGCAGGCGTTCTCCTGGGGTGGCGACGTCGCCCTGCTCGGTAGGGGCGACAGGGCGTTCCTGGCAGGACTCAGCTCGTTCTTCGTCGCCCACCTCGGTTATGTCGCGTCGTTCGCCAGCATCCGTGACAGGAGCAACCCCCTGGACAACCCCGGGGTCCGCACGGCCGGGGTGCTAGCCCTGACGGCCGGCCCGCTGATGGCCTACGCCGCGGGCAGAAAGGAACCGAAGCTGCGTGGCCCGGTCGCCGCCTACAGCGCAGTCCTGGCCAGCATGTTCGCCACCTCCACCATGCTCGACAAGCAGCTCCCTTCCCGGGCGCGACGAACCATCGTGGCGGGCACCGGCCTCTTCCTCGCCTCGGACTCGATCCTCGGCAGCCGGGAGTTCCTGGTGAAGAACCGCAGCACCGGGCTCGACGCCGCCGTGATGGCCACCTACACCGCGGGCCAGGGGCTGATCGCGCTGGGCGCCGCCCAGGCAGCCGAGGCACGACGGGCATGACGGGCATGACAAGGGCGATCGCTCCCTGCTCGGGAGCGATCGCCCTTGTGCTTCCCCTCTGCAGCTGACCCGGGTCGAGTGGGTCAGCCCGAGCTGTTGGCCATTACCTACCTACCTCAGCGGTACGGCGAGCTCCTGGCCCGAGTGAATCGTCACCGAGCTGAGCGAGTTGAGCTCGACGATGCGGCGCACCATCGACCGGGTCTCCCCCGGGTCGGCGAGCCCGCTGGCGATCTTCCACAGGGTGTCGCCCTCGCCCACGACCACGGTCGAGGTCGGTACGGGGGCACCCCGGTCCCCGGCGGCGACGACGCGTGGACCCAAAGCCGTGAACAGGGCCAGCACGATCCCCAGGAAGAGCAAGGTGACCACGACGCGGCCTCGCCGAGTGAGCCGGACGGCAGGAGTTGCGGGTGCGGTGGGACTGCGGTGGAACGTGGGGTGCAATGCGACGGCGCTCATGTCAGCTCTCCTGGGGAAGTCGGCGAACTCGATGTTCAAGAACTTTCTAGCGGGAGCCACCGACAGTCTTGTCGGCTCCCGCTCGAAAGAACGTTCGATCGAACACATGTACGAAGATAGAACGTGTGTTCGAATCCGTCAAGAACAAATGTTCGAACGGCGCGTCGCCGCCCGACCGCCCGAGAGCGACACGCCCGTTCGAACACATGTTTGAACAATCGCTCCGTCGGGACTAACTTGGCACCACGGGATCCCTCGCGGCTCCCGGACTCATCACCCGCATCACCACTGGCCGGAAAGGCATGGACATGGCGACTCGCACCCCACCGACGGGCGGGCCCCGGAGCGCGACCAGGCAGGGCAGCGTCTCCGAGCTCCCCGACGGTCCTCCCGACGCCACCGGCCTCACCCCGCGGCAGCAGCGGGTTCTCACGGTGATCAAGGAGTCGATCGAGGCGCGCGGCTATCCGCCGAGCATGCGCGAGATCGGCGAGCGGGTCGGACTGACGTCGTCGTCCTCGGTGGCGCACCAACTCCGCACGCTCGAGGAGAAGGGCTTCCTCAAGCGTGACCCGCACCGGCCACGCGCCTTGTCGGTGTTCAATCCCGACGAGGCGTCGGTCGACGAGACCTTGATCGCTGACAGTGCACCGACCCCGACGTACGTCCCGCTGGTCGGGCGGATTGCCGCAGGCGGCCCGATCCTGGCCGAGGAGCGGGTCGAGGAGATCTTCCCGCTTCCCAAGAGCCTGGTCGGTGACGGTCAGCTCTTCCTTCTCGAGGTCGTGGGTGACTCCATGATCGACGCCGCGATCTGCAGCGGCGACTATGTCGTCGTACGCCAGCAGCCCTCCGCGGAGAACGGTGAGGTCGTGGCAGCGATGCTCGACGGGGAGGCGACTGTGAAGACGTTCCAGCGCAAGGACGGCAAGGTCTGGCTGCTGCCGCACAACGACGCCTACGACCCGATTGACGGCACCCACGCGACGATCCTCGGCAAGGTGACGACGGTCCTGCGTCGCATGTAGGACGGACCCGGTAGTCGACGCCCGGGAAGCCGGTTGTGGGATCCAATGTGCACGGGGCCTTGTGTCCCCTTTACTCTGATACCTCACCGCCTTAGCGGGTCCGCTGACGGGGAGGAACCCGTGCGTCTCCAGCAATTCGCAGCCCTGGTCGTCTCGTCGGCCCTGGTTGTCGCCCTGCCGCTCTACGCCGACAGCGCCTCGGCCAACAGCACCGCGGAGCTCCGTGAGCCGACCGCCGGACCCCACGGCAGCCAGACGCCACGCTCCGCCGCCAGCCTGCTCGCCCAGGCGGAGACTGCGCTCACCGGCACGGCCGCGGTGGACGCGCGCGCGACGGCCCGCCCGGACGGCAGGGATCTGACCCTGATGCTCCGCGAGCTCAGCTTTCGTCGCTCAGAGCTGAGTGCACGTGACCGGGCAGCCGCCGACAGGCTGTTGGCCAGACCGACGGGCGGCGCAACCTACGTGGGCGAGAGGTACCGGACCAAGTCCAAGCACTACTGCAGCAAGCACGTTTGCGTGCACTGGGTGACCAAGGGCGAGGACAAGCCACCCCTTCACGACAGCCGTGACCGGGATCGCATCCCTGAGTGGGTCGAAACCACCAGCAGGAACGCCGAGAAGGTGTGGGACCGCGAGGTCACCCAGGCCGGCTATCGGGCGCCCCGGTCGGACCGCAACTCCAAGAACCACGGCCCCAACAGGAAGCTCGACATCTACTTGGCCAACCTCGGCGACAACGGCCTCTACGGGTTCTGTACCAGCGACGACCCGCGAGGGCAGCGCGGGGAGCGCTCGGTCTCGGCGTACTGCGTCATCGACAACGACTTCTCACGCCGCGAGTTCCGGACCCGACCCCTCAAGGCACTGAGAGTGACCTTGGCGCACGAGTTCTTCCACGCGGTGCAGTACTCCTATGACTGGTTCGAGGACAGCTGGCTGCTCGAGGGCACCGCCACCTGGATCGAGGACCAGGTCTTCGACGCGATCAACGACAACCGGCAGTTCCTCAGGCGTAACAGCCCGCACACCAGGCCCGACGTGCCTCTCGACGTGTTCGACGGGTGGAACTACCCGCAGTACGGCGTCTGGAGCTTCTTCCAGTACCTCGGCGAGAAGTACCCGGCAAAGCATGGCGGGATGCCGCGGATCGTCCGTGCCATCTGGAGGTATGCGGACAACTCCTCGCCCTCGAAGCCTGGCCAGTACTCCACCCAGGCCATCGAGAGCGTGCTGCGAGCTCGGTCGTCGAGCTTCTCGGACGCCTTCGCAGAGTACGGCGCGGTCAACCTGCTCCCCCGGTCGTTCTACTCCGAAGGTGCCGCGTTCCCGGCGTCGCCGGTGATCAAGTCGTGCCCGAACCCGATCTGTGCGACGACCCCCGGCGAGATCTCCCTGGACCATCTGACCAACGCCAGCGCCAAGCTGCTCCCGGCCGACGGGTACTCGACCCTGCACGTCGACGTCGATCTGGGCGACGTGCTGCGCGGCGCGGCAGCGACCCTGACCCGGGTCCCGAAGGTCGGGCCGCCGATCCGCGAACGCATCACCCTCCAGCCGGACGGACGTGGGTCCTTGGACCGGCCGTTCTCGTCGGCTGACTTCGCGTACGCGACGGTCACCCTCACCAACACCAGCATCCGGTACACCTGCTGGCAGCAGAGCTATCTCGCCTGCCAAGGCGCCTCGAAAGATGACGCCCAGGGTGCGGTAGTGACCACCTCGGCCATTCCCTGAGTCAGGGCGCGGCGAGTCGCTTCAGGGCACTGAGTACGACGGCCCGGTCCGTCGTACGCCACATGGGCGGCAGCGACGCGAGCAGGAAGCGCCCGTAGCGGGCACTGGCCAGGCGTTCGTCGAGGACGGCGACAACGCCGCGGTCCTCGGTCGTGCGGATCAGCCGACCGCTCCCCTGGGCCAGCAGCAGCGCGGCGTGGGTGGCGGCAACCTCCATGAAGCCGTTCCCACCGGCTTTGTCGGCGGCGCGCTGCCGGGCCGACATCAAGGGGTCGTCAGGCCGTGGGAAGGGGATGCGGTCGATCATCACCAGCTGGCAAGTGTCCCCTGGTACGTCGAGCCCCTGCCACAGGCTCAAGGTGCCGAAGAGACAGGCGTGCGGATCTTCGACGAAGAGCCTCTGCAGCTCCGGAAGCTGGGCCTCGCCCTGGGCGAGGATCGTCAGGTGCGGCAGCCGTTCGCGGACTGCTTCGGCAGCCGTCTGAGCAGCCCGCCGGCTGGAGAAGAGCCCGAGGGTACGACCGTTCGCCGCGTCGACGAGGTCGACGATCTCGTCGACCATCTCCGCAGCCATGCCGTCGCGCCCCGGTCTCGGCAGATGAGCGGCGACGTAGAGGATCCCCTGGTTGGCGTAGTCGAACGGCGACCCGACGTCGATCCCCTGCCACGGCTGCTCGTCGTCGTCAGGGCGCAGCCCAAGAGAGCGAGCCACCGCGGCGAAGTCGCCGCCGAGCTTGAGAGTCGCACTGGTGAAGACGACCGTCTTCTCCGCAAGCAACCGATCGCGCAAGGGCCCCCAGACCTGGAGCGGCGCGACGCAGAGCAGGTTGCCACCGCGCGAGGAGTCCCGCTCGGCCACCCAGAGCACATCGCGCTCGGAGAAGGCGGCCATCCGCTCGGCCGTCTTGAAGATCTCCTGCACCCAGCCCTTGGCCTGCTGCAGTCCCGGGTCCGGCGCCTCGGAGGACTCCTTGGGAAAGGCGGAGACCGCCGCGCGTGCTGAGTCGCGGACCAGGGCCAGAGCCTCCGACAGGCCGGTGGCGAGCTCGTCGAGACGGCCCGCCGGCAGAGCCGTGATCGCGTCGCGAAGCGCCTCGGACGCGTCGGCGAGGTTCTCAGCGGGCTCGTTCTCGGTCAGGTGCCGCGCGCAGCGGCGAACGGCCCGCTCGATCTCGGTGACCGAGAGCTCGTCGGTGGCGGCCTGGGTCGCCCGGGCGACCAGCTCGTGGGCCTCGTCGATCACGACGGCGTCGTACTCGGGAATCATCGGGACCCCCTCGATGGCGTCGATCGCCAGAAGCGAGTGGTTGGTCACGACCAGCTCCGACCGGGCCGCCTTGTCCCGCGCCCGCTCGGCGAAGCACTCCACGCCGAAGGGGCAGCGTGCGGCACCCAAACACTCGCGATGCGAGACCGACACCGCGCGCCAGGACCGGTCGGTGTGCCGGGGTGCGGAGTCACGGTCGCCAGACCCGGGCGCGGCGGCCTGTTCCTCCGCCCAGGTTCGCAGGGCAACCACCTCGGCCCCGAGCGACCCCTCAGGTATGTCGACCAGCGTGCCTTGGTCGTCCGGAACACCCTCGCGGACCCGGTGCAGGCAGGCGTAGTTTGAACGCCCCTTGAGCACCGCGTACGACGGGGTGCGGTGCAGTACGTCCGCGGCCGCCTCGAGCAGCGCCGGGATGTCCCGCTCGACCAGCTGGTGCTGCAGCGCCAGCGTGGCAGTCGACACCACGACCCGCTCCCCGTGGAGCAGGGCGGGGACGAGGTAGGCCAGGGACTTCCCGGTGCCCGTACCGGCCTGGACGAGCAGGTGCTCCCCCGACGTCAAGGCCTGAGCGACGGCTTCCGCCATCTGGATCTGGCCCGGGCGCTCCTGCCCACCGAGGGCGGCCACCGCGGCACCGAGGACGTCCTTGACCGAGGGGGCTGGAACGTCAGACACCCCCGAACCCTAGCCGCAGGGACCGACAGCGCCGGCTCCGGCTAGAACTGGACCGTCGGTGGTGCCTGTGCCGTCTCGGGCGCCTCGTAGAACGCCTTCTTGCCGACGCCCGCGATGCCCGAGAAGAACATCCACGGAATCGTGGAGACCGAGGTGTTCAACGTGGCCGCCGCGTCGTTGTAGAACTGGCGAGCGAACGAGAGCTGGTTCTCGGTCTCGGTCAGCGCGGCCTGCAGCTCCAGGAAGTTGGCCGACGCCTTCAGCTCCGGGTAGGCCTCGGCCACCGCGAGCACGTTGAAGATCGCCTTGTCCAAGACGGCCTGCGCAGCAGCCTTCTGCTCGACCGTGCCGTCCTTGGCGGCCTTCTGCACGCCCGCACGAGCCTCGGTGACCGCCTCGAAGACGCCCTTCTCGTGAGTGGCGTAGCCCTTGACGGTGTTCACCAGGTTCGGGATCAGGTCCGCACGACGGGTCAGCTGTACGTCGATGCCACCCAGGGCCTCGTTGACGGCGACGTCCTGCGTGCGAAGCCGGTTGAAGCCGACGATGAAGAAGAGTCCCAGTAGGACCAGGACGACGATGACGACGATGGTGATGACCATGCCACTCCCTAGGTTGTCTGACTCATTGCTACCACGATCCGCCGCCGCCGCCCCCGCCGCCGCCCCCGCCACTGAAGCCGCCGCCACTTGAGGATGACGACGACTGGGTGGCCTCGTAGGCCCCGATGGAGGAACGCAGCGAGGACTCGAAGCTGGCGAAGCTCGAGGGGGAACCCCAGACGCCGTGGGTCGGCGCCGGGCCGACGTACCAGCTCGGCTGCGGCGGGATCTCACCGGTGGAGAGCTGGTACTTCTGAGCCCACTTGTCCGCGCAGTCGAAGACGACGGCGAACGGGATGTACGCCGTGTAGAGCTCCTTGTGCGCGCTGAAGTCGAACCGGTCCTGCGCCGAGGTGGTGGACAACAACCGGTAGAACCCGCCAGCACGGGACCACTGGTCGCGGCCGGCCGCGGTGCGCCTGGTGCCCACCCCTTGGCGCAGCATCCCGATGCCCCCGATGGCGAACGCAGCGAACGGCATCGCCCACAGCGTCAGGCCGCCGGGCCGGAAGAAGACCAGCACCGCGGCGAGCACCCCGGCCAGGAGCACGAGCACCCGACCCGTCCGCTCGCTGCCGTGTCCGGCGAGGAGGCCGTCCTGTTGCGCCCAGCGCTTCACCGAGGTCCCGACGGTGGTGCCGACACTGGAGAGGGTCTGACCCGCCGAGACGCTGCCGTTCGCGTGGAAGACGCCGCCCTGCTGGATGACCCCCAGTGACTGTCCGACCTCGCGCGTCACGACGTCGACGGCATCCCAGTCGCCGCCCTTGCCCTCGATCACCCAGTTGCCGTCGTCGGCCTGAGTCAGCTTCGTGAGACCGCGCTCTGCCTGGTACAGCAGCGTGGCGATCAGCGCATTGGGGGGCACCCGCTCGTTCATCACGTAGTACGACTGCACCGGACCCAGGCCACGCGGTGGCTCGTAGCTGACCGGGTACCCGGGAGGGTTCTCCCGGGTGCGCCACTCCCACAGCCGACCCACGGCCAGGCCGAGCAGGGCAAGCAGCGCGATGATCGCGGCCAGCGGCAGGGAGTGACCTAGCACCCCGTCGTACAGCGGTGGCCAGGGCAGCTTCACCTGGTCGGGAGTGGGAATGTCCTGGGCGATCCGCACCGTGACCGGGGTGCGCGGGCCGAGGAGCCCGGTGGTCACCCGGATTCCGTCGGTTCCGCCGCCGGTGACCTTGCAGACCCCACGCGAGTCGAAGCCATAGGTGCACTGCACCTTGTCGGACTTGACGGGCAGAGTGATGCGGACCTCGGACTGGTCGATCTGCATCTGCCAACCGCCGGCGATGACATCCCAGTAGAAGACCGACCTGTGGCTGTCGGACGCCCAGCTGCCCGACTCCCCCTGAGCCGCTCCCGCACTCGTGGGTGCCAGCGCACCGTCCACCGTGTAGCTGATCTGGTAGACGTGCTCGCCCATGCCGACGAAGCGGTCGGCGCTGCCGATCTTCGCGACCCGGTACTTCCGGCCGCGCTCCCACAGCAGCGCGACGTCCTCAGGTTGACCGTCGAGGGTGACCTTGATGTTCTTGGGGATCAGCCTGGTGTGCGAGTCCCATGGCGGGGTGACCTCCCAGAAACGGAAGATGCCGTGCCGAGCCGGGGGAAACGAAGCGGTCAGGGTCTCGACGGCGATCAGGCGACCGTCGGCCTCCACCCGGAAGTCCGCCTTGTAGTCGGTGATCGTGACCGGGTCAGGGCTGGTGGAGCCGGGCTGCGGGACGACGTAGGCGACCGTCGGCCACAGCAACGCCGCGCTCGCGGCCACCGTCGCCACCACCGTCATCAGGGTGACCGAGATGGACCCCAAGGTCTTGCGCGCCATGGGCAGGAGCCTAGGGGCTGCGCGCCCCGTTGGTGGTGAGGCGGCAGTTTTCCTTGCTCCAGAGCGTCATACGGTCGGTGTGCTGCAGGCTGACCGTCAGGGTCAGGCCTTCGACGACGCGATCAGGTACGGCGCCAGCTCACCGGCCAGATCCGGGTTGACCCGGCCGCGCACCAGCGTGCCGTCCCCGGTGTGCTCGATCTCTTCCACCTCACCGCTGGTATGGATGCGGTTGAGCAGGTCACCGCGGTCGTAGGGCAGCAGCGCCTCGAACGGTACGCCGGGGCGGGGCAGGTCGGCCTCGATGGCACGTATCACGTCATCGATCCCCTCGCCCGTCCTGGCAGAGACCACCACCGAATGCGGCTCGCGCTGACGGAGACGGGCGATGACCAGCGGGTCGGCCGCGTCGGCCTTGTTGATGACTACGAGCTCGGGAACCTTGTCGGCGCCGATCTCGGCGAAGACCTCGCGGACCGCAGCGAGCTGACCTTCGGGGTCGGCGTGGGAGCCGTCCACCACGTGCACGATCAGGTCCGAGTCGGCCACCTCCTCCAGGGTCGAGCGGAACGCCTCGACGAGCTGGTGCGGAAGGTGGCGGACGAAACCGACGGTGTCCGACAGCGTGTACACCCGGCCGTCGTCGGTCTGGGTGCGCCGGGTGGTGGGGTCGAGCGTGGCGAAGAGTGCGTCCTCGACGAGCACCCCGGCTCCGGTCAGCCGGTTGAGCAGCGAGGACTTCCCTGCGTTGGTGTAGCCGGCGATGGCCACGGCCGGGATGGCGTTGCGCTGCCGCTCGGCTCGCTTGGTGTCCCGCGTGGTGCGCATGTGCTTGAGCTCGGCACGTAGCTTGGCGATCTTGGTGTTGATCCGACGACGGTCGGTCTCGATCTTGGTCTCGCCCGGACCACGGCCACCGATACCGCCACCCTGGGAGCCGACGCGTCCACCGGCCTGACGGGACAGGTTGCCGCCCCAGCCACGCAGGCGCTGCTTCATGTAGCTGAGCTGGGCGAGCTCGACCTGGGCCTGGCCCTCTTTGGACTTCGCGTGCTGGGCGAAGATGTCGAGGATCAGCGCGGTCCGGTCGACGACCTTGACCTTGACCTTGTCCTCGAGGTTCCTCAGCTGGCTGGGTGCCAGCTCGCCGTCGAAGATCACCGTGTCGGCGCCCGTGTGCTGCACGATCTCGCGCAGCCCTTCGACCTTGCCGCGCCCGATGAAGGTGGCCGGGTCAGGCTTCTGCCTGCGTTGGTAGAGGGCCTCGAGGACCTCGGAGCCGGCCGTCTCGGCCAGCGCCGCCAGCTCGGCCATCGAGTTCTCAGCGTCGTCGACCGACCCCTCGGTCCACACCCCGACCAGGACCACTCGCTCCAGCCTGAGCTGGCGGTACTCGACCTCGGAGATGTCCTCCAGCTCCGTGGAGAGGCCAGCGACCCGCCGGAGCGCGTACCGCTCCTCCAGGTCCCAGTCGCCGGTGGTGCCTTCCTCCGGGTCGAGGTCGTCGATCTGCTGCGCGTCGGGGTCGAGGTAGCCGCTCTCGAAGTCGTCGTCGGGCTCGGGGAGGTCCTCGTCGGGCCGGAATGCTTCGTGGTTGCTCGTCATCTCACTGTCAAGGGTCGCACGCGGTCGGTTACCTGGCGAACCAGTTTCTCGCCACGCTGCCGTGCGCGACGAGCACCGCTGGGCCGGTCAGCAGGACCCGGTCGTCGTCGGTCCACTCAACCTGAAGCGTCCCCCCGGGCACGTCGACCCGGTAGGCCGCCCCCGGGCCGGCGCCGTCGGCCAGCGCACTGGCCACCATCGCCGCGCAGGCGCCGGTTCCGCAGGAGCGGGTCTCACCCGAGCCGCGCTCGTGCACCCGCAGCGCCACATGCCGCTCGCCGCGCCGTACGACGAACTCGATGTTGACTCCCTCGGGATAAACGGACTGGTCGTAGTCGGGGGCCACGAGCAGCGGCCCCGGGTCCTCCAGCGACTCGACGAAGGCGACTGCGTGCGGGTTGCCCATGCTGATGTGCGCCGCGGGCCAGGTGTGCCCCTGGGCGCTCACCTTCGTCTCGCCCAGGACGGCAGGACGGCCCATGTCCGCGGTGACCAGATCGCCGTCCACGGAGACGGTCTTGACGCCGGCGCGGGTGGCGATCTCGAGCGGGCTCGACTCGCCCTCGTACTCGAGGAGGTAGCGCGCGAAGACCCGGATGCCGTTGCCGCACATCTCGCTCAGCGAGCCGTCGGAGTTGCGGTAGTCCATGAACCACCGGCCGTCCTGACGCACAGCGCGCAGCACCCCGTCGGCACCGAGGCCGGAGCGTCGGTCGCACAGCGCCCGCACCAGGTCGGGCGAGAGATCCGGGTGCACGCTGCCGTCAGGGTCGGGCAGGAGGATGAAGTCGTTCTCCGTGCCGTGACCCTTGAGGAAGGCGAACGCGGTGGCCATGCCGCAATCCTACGGGCGTGCCTGCGTCGGCACGGGCGGCGCGCATGCCACCTTGGAGACATGAACACGTCGGAAACCCTGATGCTCGGCGGGATCTCCGCGGTGTGTCCCGACTGCGGGGAGGAGCGCATCCTGGTCGAGGTCGCCGAGACCGAGTTCTGCTGTACGAGCTGCGACGCGGCCGTCCTGCTGGCTGAGGTGGTGCGTCCCTCCCGGGACCGGATCAGCCGAGCAGGCTGAGGGCCTTCTCGACCCGGTCGGGGTCGTCCCAGCTCACCCAGGTGACCCGTGGGTCCTTGCGGAACCAGCTGTCCTGGCGTCGCGCGAAGCGGCGGGTGCCCCCGATGGTTTGGTCCTTCGCCTCCTGCTCGCTGAGCTCACCGTCGAGGAACCTGAGCACCTGCTGGTACCCCAGTGCGGCACTGGCCGTGCGTGCCTCGCGAAGGCCGGCCGCCTCGAGCCGGCGTACCTCCTCCACGAAGCCGAGGGCCCACATGTGCTCCACGCGTGCGGCGATCCGCTCGTCGAGCAGGTCGCGCGGCACGTCCACTCCGACCTGGTGAGCATCTGGATAGAAGTAGGTCAGCGAGGGCAGCGTGGCGCTGAACAGGTGGCCGGTGATCTCGATGACCTCCAGGGCGCGCACGATCCGACGACCGTTGGTCTCGATGATGCGACCGGCGGCTTCGGGGTCCCGGTCCGCCAGCTCGCGGTGCAGCGCCAGCGGCCCTTCGGCGTCCAGCCGTGCCTGCCACCTGGCTCGCACCGCAGCGTCGGTGCCGGGGAACTCGAACCGGTCCAGCACCGCACGGGTGTAGAGCGCCGAGCCACCCACCAGGACCGGGGGTACGCCGCGCGAGCGCAGGTCGTCGACGACGGCGCGTGCTCTGGCCTGGAACTCGGCGACAGACGCCGTCTGCGAGATTGTCAGGATGTCGAGCAGGTGATGCGGGATCGCGCGACGTTCGGCCGCGGGAAGCTTGGCAGTCCCGATGTCCATGCCGACGTACACCTGCATGGAGTCGGTGTTCACGACCTCGCCGCCAAGGGCCTGCGCGAGGTCGAGCGAGAGGGCCGACTTCCCCGCCGCAGTCGGCCCTACGACTGCGACGACCGGCACGCGGGACATGTCCGGAATCCTCTCAGAAGGGCTATCTGGGCAGGAGTAGGTTCGAGTGAGGCGGATCCGCCCGTACGGCAACCCGAGCAAGGGACTGAGCAATGGGACTCCTGGACAAGGCCACAGATGCAGCCGAGCAGGCCGTGGACAAGGCCGGCGACAAGATCGGGGACGCCGTCGACAAGGCCGCTGACCTCATCGACGACAAGACCGGTGGCAAGTTCGGCGACAAGCTCGAGGCCGGCGCCGAGAAGGCGAAGGACGCGCTGGACGGCCTCGACGGCAAGGACGACGACATCAACTAGGAACGCCGCTTCGGGGTCAGCCAGGAACTCTGCAGGGTTTGTCGTGGCTGCGGCGTGGGCACCTCCACGTCATGGCTACCGACTCAAACCCTCCGGCCCCGCCGAACCCCACCGAGCCTCCGGGCCCCGGTGCGCCGGCGCCTGAGCCGCCCCTTCCCGATCCGGACGTCCAACCGAGCAGCCCTCCGGGCGGCCCCCAGATCATCCCGGCACCTGCGACCCCACCCGGGGAGCCGGGGCCCGATCCTGCGCCGGCGACCGAGGTCCGCCGCTCGAACCCCAATGCAGGCTCGCCCGCGGGGCTGGCCGGCGATCTGGGCCTGAGCAGTGAGCGCGTCCCCCGTGACCCCGGCTCCATTGAGGGGACCGGCTCACGCGGGAGCGCGACCGAGGCGACCGACGGCACCTGGCAGGGCCGGCCGCCTGGCCCGGCAGACGGCTACTCGCGGCTCTGATCGCCGCTCCGGCCGTGCTCAGCCGCAGGGCTGAGCCACCGGCGCGACGGCGGGCGCGCCCACGCCCGGCAACCCCAGCAGCACGCCGGGCACCTGCGGGGGCGCCTCGGTGCGGGCCTGCCAGGCGTCGCCCGATCGCGTACGGCGCACGGCCAGGGCAGGGCCGTCTGCGACGAGGTGATGAGGAGCGGCGTAGGTGATCTCGACCTCGACCATGTCACCGGGTCGGACGGGTTCATCGGGAGCCCTGAAGTGCACCAGGCGGTTGTCACGCGCTCGTCCGCTGAGCCGGTGGGTGGCTGCGTCCTTGCGACCCTCGCCTTCGGCCACCATCAGCTCGAGAGTCTCGCCGACCAGTCGCTTGTTCTCGGCCCAGGCGATGTCGTTGACCAGCGCGACCAGCCGCTCGTAGCGTTCCTGCACGACCTCGCGGGGCACCTGGTCCGCGAGCGTTGCAGCGGGCGTACCGGGCCGCTTGGAGTACTGGAAGGTGTAGGCGCCGGCGAAGCGGGCCTGCTCGACAACCCGCATGGTCTCGAGGAAGTCAGCCTCGGTCTCACCCGGAAAGCCGACGATGATGTCGGTGCTGATCGCGGCCGCGGGCATCGCGCTGCGCACCCGGTCGATGATCCCGAGGTACCGCGCCTGGCGGTAGGACCGCCGCATCGCCTTCAGCATCCGGTCCGAGCCCGACTGCAGGGGCATGTGCAACTGGGGCATCACAGTCGGGGTCTCGGCCATCGCGGCGATCACGTCGTCGGTGAAGTCTGCCGGGTGCGGGGAGGTGAAACGGACCCGCTCGAGCCCGTCGACCTCACCACAGGCACGAAGCAGCTTGCCGAAGGCGAGCCGGTCACCGAACTCCACGCCGTAGGAGTTGACGTTCTGCCCCAACAGCGTGACCTCGCTGACCCCCTCGCCGACCAAGGCTCGGATCTCGGCCAGCACGTCTCCGGGACGACGGTCCTTCTCCTTGCCGCGCAGCGCGGGAACGATGCAGAACGTGCATGTGTTGTTGCAGCCCACCGAGATCGACACCCAGGCGGCGTACGCCGACTCACGCTTGGTCGGCAGTGTCGACGGGAAGACCTCGAGCGACTCAAGGATCTCGACCTGCGCCTCTTGCTGGACCCGGGCGCGTTCCAGCAGCGCGGGCAGGGACCCGATGTTGTGAGTGCCGAAGACGACGTCCACCCACGGCGCCTTCCTGGTGATCTCGCCGCGGTCCTTCTGCGCGAGGCAGCCACCCACGGCGATCTGCATGCCGGGCCTGGAGGCCTTGACCGGAGCCAGATGCCCGAGGTTGCCGTAGAGGCGGTTGTCGGCGTTCTCGCGGACCGCGCACGTGTTGAAGACGACCACGTCGGCCTGGCTGCCCTCGTCGGCCTTGAGGTAGCCGGCATCCTCCAGGAGCCCGGAGAGCCTCTCGGAGTCGTGGACGTTCATCTGGCACCCGTAGGTGCGGACCTCGTACGTGCGCTGCATAACCGCACCAGGGTACGGCGGCAGGCCCGAACGGCCGAAACCCGGACGGGTCTGGCTCGGACCGCGTCCGACCCGACACCGTGGCACGGCCCACGCGGCCGGGCCGGCAAGTGACATCGGCCACGCCGGGTTGACGTGTGGCGACCGCCCGAACGGGTACTAGGTCAACGGACGTCCGCGGCCCCCTCGCGGAACCCGCGAGGAGTGAGCAGACCTTTGAAGACCGGTCAGATCGGTGCCCTCACCGGCGTCCGCTTCGTGGCAGCGGTGTGGGTGGTGCTCTTCCACATCTACCTGTTCAACGCCGAGGCGCTGACTCGGGACCACCCGGTGGCCATGGCGGTCCTGGGCCCCCTCGTCTCGCAGGGAGACCTCGGCGTGGACCTGTTCTTCATGCTGTCGGGGTTCGTGCTGGCCCACAACTACCTGGCCAGGCTCGGACCACGCCCTTCGCTACCCGCGATCGGCAGGTATCTGTGGCTGCGGCTGGCGCGGATCTGGCCGCTGTACATGGTCGCCGTGGTCGGGGGCGGGGTGCTGCTGGCGCTGCGCGAGTCCTTGTGGGGCTCCCGTCCCAACGTCCCGCTGACCGCTTCGAAGCTTGCTCAGCAGGCCGTGATGGTGCAGCAGTGGCCGGAGCCCAACGTGCCCAACAGCAGCTGGACCGGACCGGCCTGGTCCATCTCGGCGGAGTGGCTGGCCTACCTGCTCTTCCCGTTGCTGGCGGCCTTGGTCTGGCGGCTGCGGCCACACGTCAGCCGAACCGGCCTCCTGCTGGCGGCGGGACTGGTCATGGTGCCGTTGCTGTGGTGGATGGCTGAGACACGGTCGCAGGCGCAGCCGTACATGTGGCTTGGCCGGCTGGCGGCCGAGTTCACCTGCGGCTTGCTGCTGTCGGCCGCACTGGCTCACGGCACCCCACGGCTGCGGCTGGCAAGTACGCGCCTGATGCCCGCGCTGCTGGTCGTCGGCGTGCTGTGGCTCTACCTCGCTCCCCCGCTGGCAGGACCTGGCCGCGCTGCCCTGGTCCTGGTCCTCTTCCCGCCGCTGCTCGTCGCCCTTGCGTACGGCGACGGCGGGGTCCAGCGCCTCTTGGGCAGCCGGCCGCTGGTCCTCGGCGGCGGGGTCTCCTTCGCGCTGTACCTGGTGCACGTGCCGCTGATCAAGCTCTTCCGCGACCTACACGCCAACACCGAATGGGTCCCGCTCGTCTTCGACCAGCGTGCCTACGGCGAGGTGGTGATGGCCCTGATCAGTCTCGGCGTGGCCTATCTGCTCTTCCAGTACGTCGAGGAGCCAGCCCGGCGCGCGATGCGTGACCTGGGCCCGAGCCTGGGCTTGGGCAGCGCCGACCGCCCGACGCGGCTCACCTCACTTCGGCTGCATCCGGATGCCGCCGTCGACGCGAATCGTCTCCGCGTTCAGGTAGCTGTTCGTCACGGCCTCGATCACCATCGAAGCCAGCTCGTCAGGTGAACCGAGCCGCTTGGGGAAGAGCACGCCCTTCTCGAGGCTCGCCTTGAACGCCTCGCTGGCCTCTCCCTCGCCGTAGATCGGCGTGTCGATCAGTCCAGGCGCCACCGTGTTGACCCGGATGCCGATGGCGGACAGGTCGCGGGCGATCGGGAGGGTCATGCCGACCACGCCCCCCTTGGAGGCGGAGTACGACGCCTGACCGATCTGGCCGTCGAAGGCGGCAACGCTGGCCATATTGACGATCACGCCTCGCTCGCCGGACTCGTCCAACGGGTCGGTGCGGCTCATCGCCGTACCGGCCAGGCGGATGCAGTCAAAGGTACCGATCAGGTTGATGGCGACGACCTTCTTGAACGCGGCAAGGTCGGCAGCCGACTCATAGGTGCCGTCCTTGCCGACCGTTCGCTGTGCCCAGCCGATCCCCGCGGAGTTGACCAGAACGCGCAGCGGACCGAGGGACTCGGCCTTGTCCACAGCAGCGATGATCTGCTCGGTGCTGGTCACGTCGACCTTGACGAAAGCGCCACCGAGCTCCACCGCCAACGCGGCGCCCTTCTCCTCCTGCAGGTCGGCCACGACGACCTTCGCGCCTTTGGCGGCCAGTCCACGGGCGACGGCCGCACCGATTCCCGAGGCTCCACCGGTGACGATTGCGCTTGCTCCACTGATGTCCATGCGGGGGAGCCTACTGAGTGCGTGTCTCACCCTGGCCGCGGGTATCGAGTCGAAAACGTGACCTAGCGACGCGATGTCTTGCGGTAGGCAAGGCCCGTGAATCGACGCTAGGTTGCTTAACATGACGGCGCCTGCTGGAGAAGCAACGCGGAGCGGGGGCTCAGGAGAGCCGCTCGTCGTACTCGACCATGTCGACAAGTGGTACGGCGACCTCCACGTTCTGCAAGACATCAACGTGACGGTGAACCGCGGCGAGGTTGTGGTGGTGATCGGACCCTCGGGTTCGGGCAAGTCGACCTTGTGCCGTGCGATCAACCGCCTTGAGACCATCGACAAGGGAACGATCAGCCTGGACGGCCAGCCGCTTCCTGACGAGGGCAAGTCGCTGGCGGGGCTTCGGGCAGAGGTCGGGATGGTCTTCCAGTCCTTCAACCTCTTCGCCCACAAGACCATCCTCGAGAACGTCACGCTTGGCCCTACCAAGGTGCGCAAGCTGAAGAAGGGTGACGCGGAGAAGCGCGCCCGGGAGTTGCTGGAGCGCGTCGGAGTCGGCCACCAGGCAGATAAGTACCCGGCGCAGCTCTCGGGCGGTCAACAGCAGCGCGTCGCGATCGCGCGGGCTCTCGCGATGGAACCCAAGGTGATGCTCTTCGACGAACCAACCTCGGCCTTGGACCCCGAGATGATCAAAGAGGTCCTCGACGTCATGGTCGAGCTCGCCAAGGGTGGGATGACGATGATCGTGGTCACCCATGAGATGGGCTTCGCCCGCACTGCGGCGAACCGGGTGATCTTCATGGCCGACGGAGCCATCGTCGAGGAGAACATCCCGGAGGAGTTCTTCACCAACCCGCAGTCCGACCGCGCCAAAGACTTCCTCGGCAAGATCCTCAAACACTGAGCACTACCCACCACACGCCCCCGGCAGGGCAACTATAAGGAGAAGCAATGCGGATGAAGAGAACAGTCGCGACCGTGGCGGGAGCCGTGCTCGCTCTGACGCTGGCTGCCTGCGGAGACGACGACAGTCCGGCCCCGATCGTCGAGAACCCAGACTTCGCCAGCGGGACCACCATGGCCAAGCTGGCCGACGCAGGCAAGGTCACGATCGGCACCAAGTTCGACCAGCCTGGCTTCGGCCTGCTCGGTCTCGCGGACGACCCCGAAGGGTTTGATGTCGAGGTCGGCAAGATCATCGCCGGCGCTCTGGGAATCAAGCCCGACGACATCACCTGGCAGGAGACGACCTCCGACATCCGCGAGCAGGCCATCGAGGACGGCGACGTCGACTTCGTGGTCGCGACCTACACGATCAACGACGAGCGTAAGAAGCGGATCACCTTCGCCGGCCCGTACTACGTCGCGGGTCAGCAGTTGATGGTCATGTCCGACAACGACGCGATCAACGGCCCGGATGACCTCAAGGCCAACCCTGACGCCAAGGTCTGCTCGGTGACGGGCTCGACGCCGTCCGAGCAGATCAAGCCGTACCTGGCCAGTCCTGGCCAGCTGGTGCTCTTCGATGTCTACGACAAGTGCGCAAGCTCGCTGAAGAACGGCCAGGTCGACGTCGTGACCACGGACAACGTGATCCTGCTCGGGTTTGCTGCCAAGTCCGACGGTGACTTCAAGCTCGTCGGTGAGCAGTTCACCGAGGAGCCCTACGGCATCGGGATCACCAAGGGTGACGTCGCGTTCTGCGAATTCATCAACGAGACCCTCGCCGACAACGAAGACGCGTACAACAGCGCCTGGGCCTCCACTGCTGGAGAGGTCGAGGGCACCGAAGCGCCGACGCTTCCAGACGCCGCGCCCTGTAGCTGATCACCTGAGCGGTGGGTCCTGCCTAGGCAGGACCCACCCACCTCGGGACAGTCCGAGCCTCGATAGGAGGGCTTGTGGAAGGCGTTACCGACAACCTCGACCTCTTCTGGTCCGGATTCCTGCGTTCACTGGGGATCTGCCTGTGGGGAATGGTCGGCTCACTGGTGCTGGGCACAGTGATTGCCGCCTGCCGCGTCTCGCCGATAGCGTCGCTGCGCTGGTTCGGTACCTCCTGGGTAACGATCATCCGCAACTGCCCACTGACAGTGGTGCTCTTCTTCTTCGCGTTCGGAATTCCCGAAATGGGTATCAACCGGGAGTTCTACTTCTTCGGCGTCAGCGCCCTGATCGTCTACACGTCCGCGTTTGTCTGTGAGGCCTTGCGCTCGGGGATCAACGCCGTCCCTGCCGGACAGGCCGAGGCGGCACGCGCGATCGGGCTCAACTTCGGTCAGTCCCTTGCCCAGGTGATTCTCCCGCAGGCGTTCAGGACCTCAGTGCCGCCCCTGGGGAGCGTCATCATCGCCATGTTCAAGAACTCCGCAGTGGTCGGCGCCTTCGGGGTGGGTGGCGACCTGTACGCCATCTACAGGACGCTCGCGAGTGCCCAGGGCTACAGCCCACTGCCGATCCTGCTCGGCGTTGCGGTGGGGTACCTGCTGATCACCCTGCCTGCCGGCGGCGCACTGGCCGTGATCGAACGAAAGGTGGCGATCGTGAGATGAGCGACCAGTTCGAGACCGTCCTCTACGACGTCCCGGGACCGAGAGCCCGCCGGCGCGCCCTGATCGGGACCGTTCTGGCCAGCGTCGTGCTCCTCGGCGTTGCCGCAGCCATCGTCAAACGTCTCTGGGACCGCGGCCAGCTCGACATGGAGTTGTGGGGTCCGCTCATCGACCCCACGAACGAACTGTTCGGACGGGTCTGGGAACTCCTCGGCCGCGGACTGCTCAGTACGCTGGTCTCGGCCGTGCTCGCCATCATCTGCTCGTTGGTCGTGGGCACGCTGCTCGGAACAGCCCGGATGATGCTCCCGCCTCTGCTCCGCATCCCGATCGTGGCCTGGATCGAGCTCTTCCGAGGGCTGCCGGTGGTCATCACGATCTTTCTGGTCTGGCGTATCGCGGTGGAGTTCAACATCGACGTGAGCTGGCTCCCCGGGTCATGACGGGCTGTGGTACCTCGTCGTTGGGCTGACCCTCTACAACTCAGTGATCATCGGCGAAATCCTCCGAGCCGGTGTCGACTCGCTGCCGAGCGGGCAAGGTGAGGCGGCGCGGGCCATCGGCATGACCGAGTCGCAGGTGATGACCTCGACGCTGCTCCCCCAGGCCTTCCGGACCATGCTCCCAGCTCTGATCAGCCAGCTGGTCGTGGTTCTCAAGGACACGTCCCTGGTGGCGGTCCTCGCCTTCTACATCGAGTTCCTCCGGCGAGGAAACCTCTTGGCCCAGGTGCTGGACAACCCGATTCAGATGCTCACGGTCGTCGGACTGATCTTCATCCTGATCAACTACGGGCTGTCCCGTCTGGCGGTCTGGACCGAGATGCGACTCAGCCGCTCCGCCGCCGCAGTGACCCCCACGGCACCGATCGTCGATACTCCGATCGGAGCCTGACCCGTCGGTGTCTCGCTAGGGTCGTGCGGGCTTCTGGGTCACCCAGAGCTTGATGACGCCCTCGATGACCACGGTGTCGTCCGCGCGTACTCCCTTGACCCGTACGTGCAGGTCGGGGTCGTCAGAGGTCCACTGCTCGGGGTCTGTCTCCGCGATGCAGCGGATGTCACTGGTCGCCTTGGCGGTGTAGGCGATGTCCATGCCCTTGGGGATCCACCGCTTGTCCGAGGGGATCGAAGCCTCGGCCACGGCGCCCATCGCTGCCTCGAGCCCGTTACACAGGGCGATCGCGTGGACTGTGCCCAGGTGGTTCTGCACGCCTCGGCGCTTCTTGATCCTGAGCTCGGCGTAGTTCGGCCGGATCTCGGTGAACGTCGGCCGGATCGTCGCGAAGTACGGCGCTCGCTGGCTGAACGCGATGGAGAAGACCTTGCGGCCCTGCGGCAGCTTCGAGGTGGCTTTCCACAACTCGAGAACGTTGGTGGGCAGGCCAGTCGGGAGGGTCGGAAGCTTGGGCATCGCCCTATTATGTAAACGGCTGTTACATAAGTCGATGTGGGCTAGGTCACCCGATGACCGTGAGCACGTCCATGGAGCAGCCCACGACGGTGTCCACTCGTCCACCCGGTTGCGGCTCGTCGAACCAGAGCCCCTCAATGAACCCGAGCTTGGCTAGCATCCGACGAGAGCCGATGTTGCGGTTGTCCGGCGCCGCGAAGAACGTTGGGGCGTCTGGATAGGCGCTCCGGACCTGGTTGGTCAGGAACTCCCACAGCACCCTGGTGCCCACGCCTTTGCCGACCAGGTTCGGGTCGCCGATCAGGTAGTCGAAGCCCACCGCCTCGGGTTTGGCGGTCAACAGTGCGAACTCGGGGTGATCTCCGATCAGGTAGTCCTGCAGGAAGCCGCAGGGCCGGCCGTTGACGGCCACCACCCACAGCCGGGTGGGGTCGGTGCCGTCGAGGGCGGCGCCGTAGTGCTTCTCGATGTCGCGGACGGTGCGTGCCTCGTCGTTCCACCACCGCGAGACATGAGGCATCGACTGCCACGCCACGATCCCGGGGAAGTCCTCGCGGACCAAAGGCCGGATCTCGACCGAAGCGACGTCGCCCGGCCCCTGGCCGACCCCGAAGACGAGGGTGTCGCTGGAGAGGTCGACCGCCCAGGGGCGGCAGTCGGGGTCCTCGGACTTGCGGATGGCGGCGCCCCACCAGGACTCCCCTGGCTCGACCTGGCTCCGCTTCACCGTCAGGTGGCTGGCTGTCATGGATTGATTATCGGGCAACCTCGGTCGCGCGGCTCTCCCGGATCACCGTCACCTTGATCTGACCGGGGTAGCTCAGCTCTTCCTCGAACTGCTTGGCGAGGTCTCGGGCAAGCACCTGAGCACCGATGTCGTCCACCTCGTCGGGCAGAACCATCACGCGCACGTCGCGGCCGGACTGCATCGCGAAGACCTTGTCGACGCCCTTCTTCGACTTGGCGATCTCCTCCAGCCGGTGCAAGCGGTCGAAGTAGGACTCCAGCGACTCACGCCTCGCGCCCGGCCGGCCGCCGCTGATGGCGTCGGCGGCCTGGGTGATGACCGCTTCGACCGTCCGGGGCTCCACCTCGTTGTGGTGAGCCTCGATAGCATGCACCACGTCGTCGCTCTCGCCGTACTTCCGCGCCAGCTCGGCTCCCACGATCGCGTGTGACCCTTCGCTCTCGTGGGTCAGGGCCTTGCCGATGTCGTGGAGGAAGGCCCCGCGCACACACGCGGGCCGGTCCAGGCCGAGCTCGTCGGCGAGCAGCCCGGCTGCGTGTCCGGACTCCACCAGGTGCTTGAGGACGTTCTGCCCGTACGACGTCCGGTACCGCAGCCTGCCCATGGTGGCCACTAGCTCGGGGTGCAGGTCGACGATGCCCATCTCGAAGCAGGCGTCCTCGCCCGCCCGCTGACAGAGCGCCTCGACCTCCACGGCACTGCGTTCGTGGACCTCCTCGATCCGGCTGGGATGGATCCGGCCATCCCCGATCAGGGACTCCAGCGTCACCCGCGCGATCTCTCGCCGAACCGGCTCGAAGCAGCTCAGCAGGACGGTCTCGGGGGTCTCGTCGATGATGACGTTGACGCCGGTGATCTGCTCGAAGGCGCGGATATTGCGGCCCTCACGACCGATGATTCGGCCCTTCATGTCCTCTGACGGCAGACTGACGGCGGTCACCACCGACTCAGACGTCTGTTCCGAGGCCAGGCGTTGTACGACGGTAGCGAGCATCCGCTTCGCCTGGGTCTCGGCTTCCAGCTTGGCCGCAGCCTCGATGTCGCGGGCAATGACCGCGGCCTGGCGCTTGGCGTCGTGCTCGATGGCGTCGACCACTTCCTTGCGCGCTTGGTCGACGGTGAGGCCGGCGATCCGTTCCAGAGCCTCCCGCTCGGCCATCTCGGCGGCGCGGAGCTCGAGCCCGCGGGCCTCGAGCGCGCGCTGCTCGTCGTCGAGGCGCTGCTCACGCTCGGTCAGCCGGTGCTCGCGTCGCTCGATGTCCTGTCGCTGCTCCTGGAGGTCAAGGTGCAGGTCATGCTCGCGCCTGGCAGCAAGGTGCCGGTTGACGAGTCCGGCCGAAACCACGGCAATGACCAGGAGCACGGCTCCGCCCCCGGCGATGAGGATGAGCTCCAACAGGGCCGTGGTGGTGACGGCAGGGTTCACAGTCGAGCTCCATTCGCCTCTCTCGACGTACGAACCAGCGATCTGCGGGGTCCCCACGTGCCTCCGCTGAGTTAGCGGCGTGGGAAGCTCCAGAAGGTTCGTTCGTGCGTGGTCCGGCAACGTCCGGCGCGGTGTCAGGGTGTGTTGTCGAAGCTGGTCACCTGGTAACCCAGGCCTTCTTCGAATCTAGGTCGGCACCCCAAAGCGGTCAAGCAGCGCCCGCAACTCGACGGCCTACTCGTCGAGCAGGTCGTCCGTCTCGTGACCCAGGGCGTCCAGCTCTTCTCGGACGACCTGCGCCGCGACCCCGAACGGGTAGCCCTTGCGGGCCAGCATGCCGGTGAGCCGCCGGACCAGGACCTCACGGTCGAGCGAACCGGCTCGGCGTAGCTTGCCGCGCACGAGCTCGCGCGCCGACTCCACCTCGTCCTCAGGACCCACACTCTCGAGAGCCTGGTTCGCCACCTCGTCGTCGACGCCCTTACGCCGCAGCTCCTGGGCCAGAGCGCGCCGGGCGAGGCCACGGCCGGCCTGTCGGGAGGCGACCCAGTCGCGCGCGAACGCCGCGTCGTCGACCAGGCCAACCTCCTCGAACCTGTCGAGCACCTCGTCCGCAACCTCGACGGGCACGCCCTTCTTCGCGAGCTTGCTCGCCAGCTCCGCCCTGGTCCGGGCCTGCCCCGTGAGCTGGTCGAGCAGGATCTTGCGGGCCACCGCCCCGACGTCGGCATCAGGTCCGTCCTGCATCGGGTCGGCCGGGAGTGTGACGTCCCGCCAGGGAGCATCCGGCGCAGGTCGGCTCATCAGCTCTCCGTCGGATCAGAAGTCGATATTGGTCGGCTCGGGGACGGGGGCCTCTGCATCCAGCCTCGGACCGATGCCCAGCTTCTCCAGGATCTTCTTCTCCAGCTCGTCAGCCAGGTCCGGGTTGTCGCGCAGGAAGGTACGAGCGTTCTCTTTGCCCTGCCCGAGCTGGTCGCCCTCGTAGGTGTACCAAGCGCCGGCCTTGCGGACGAGACCGGCCTCGACGCCGACATCGATCAGGCTTCCCTCGCGTGAGATGCCCTGGCCGTACATGATGTCGAACTCGGCCTGCTTGAACGGCGGCGCGACCTTGTTCTTGACGACCTTGACGCGGGTGCGGTTGCCCACCATCTCCTGGCCGTCCTTGAGAGTTTCGATGCGACGCACGTCCAGGCGCACGGAGGAGTAGAACTTCAGCGCGCGGCCACCGGTCGTGGTCTCGGGCGAGCCGAACATCACGCCGATCTTCTCGCGCAGCTGGTTGATGAAGATCGCGGTCGTGCCGGAGTTGTTGAGCGCACCGGTGATCTTCCGCAGGGCCTGGCTCATCAGCCGGGCCTGCAGCCCGACATGGCTGTCACCCATCTCCCCCTCGATCTCCGCACGGGGCACGAGTGCGGCCACCGAGTCGATGACGATCAGGTCCAGCGCGCCGGAGCGGATCAGCATGTCGGCGATCTCGAGCGCCTGCTCGCCCGAGTCCGGCTGGGAGACGAGCAGTGCGTCGGTGTCGACACCGAGCGCCTGGGCGTAGTCGGGGTCGAGAGCGTGCTCGGCGTCGATGAAGGCCACGATGCCGCCGAGTCGCTGCGCGTTGGCGACTGCGTGCAGCGCGACCGTCGTCTTACCCGAGGACTCAGGACCGTAGATCTCCACCACCCGTCCGCGAGGAAGACCTCCGAGACCCAGGGCGATGTCCAACGCGATCGAGCCGGTCGGGATCACCTCCAGCGGCACCCGAACCTCGTCACCGAGGCGCATCACCGATCCCTTGCCGAACTGTCGCTCGATGTTCGCCAGTGCGACGTCAAGCGCCTTGTCCCGGTCTCCTGCAGCCATGTCTAGCTCCGTCCTTGTCCACGTCAGACTGTGTGTTGTCAGCGACCCTAGGCAAACCCTCCGACAGTTGTGGAGGCCCGATCTGGAGCCTGGGGACAACCGCGGCGGAGCCGTTGCTTCTGGCCTGCGAACAGCAGCCTAACCCGAACAGGTGTTCGATCAGCCTGCGACACGCGGGCGGTGGAATCAGGCCGGAAGCGTCACCAGGAAGCGGCAGCCCGACGCCTCGTTGCGCACATCCACACTGCCGTGGTGCGCCTCGACCAGGCCCTTGACGATCGCGAGCCCCAGGCCCGCGCCGCTGCCCGTCTGGTGCCCGTCCGGCGTGCGGGCCTGACTGCCGCGCCACGCCACGTCGAAGACCCGGCCGAGGTCGTCCTCGGGGATCCCGCCACAGCCGTCGGTGACGCTGAGCTCGATCCCGTCCTCGACGGCGCGGCCGGTGATCGAGACGACCCCGTCCGCGGGCGTATGCCGGATCGCGTTCATCACGAGGTTGCCCACGACTCGGGACAGCCCCGCAGGGTCCGCGCTCAGCATCACTCCTTGGTCGACGCTGCCCCCGAGCTTCACCTTCTTGGCCCGAGCGACCGGATCGGCGCCGGCTATCGCCTCGGAGACCAGGTCGCCGAGCACGACCGGCTGGAGGCTCAGTTGCAGCACGCCCGCATGGATCCGGGAGAGCTCGAAGAGGTCGTCGACCATCATCACCATCCGGTCGACCTCGGAGCGCATCTGCTGGTGGTAGCGCTGGGGGTCCTCGGCCAGACCGTCCTCGAGTGCCTCGGTCATCGCGCGCAGTCCTGCCAGCGGCGTACGCAGGTCGTGCGAGACCCAGGAGACCAGCTCGCGTCGCGACTCCTCGAGGCGGTGCTCGCGCTCGCGCGACTCCCTGAGCCGCTCCGAGGTCCTGGCCAGCTCGGCCGAGAGCCCGGCGAACTCCTTGGGCCCGGCACGCTGTGCCACGAACTCACCGCTCTCCCCGAACCGCCGGGCCTCCTCACGCAGGGTCCGTGACGACCGCACCACCGTGGTGCCGACCAGCATGGCGAACGCGACCGCCACCACGCCGGCCACCAGGCAGACCAGCAGCACCACTTCGAAGTCGTGGTCGGAGATGAACATGGCCTGCGCGCTGCCGATGATGCCGGCGATCACGGCAACGACAGCGATCACGGCGACGAACGCGGAGAGCCAGCGCAGGGAACGCCGGCGCAGCACCCAGCCCAGGAGGATTCCGACCACACCGACGCCGGCTGCCCAGCCGGATGCGATGAGGACGATCTCGACCTGGTCGCGGGTCATACCGAGACGGCTCTCGCCGTGACCGGGTCCCAGCGGTACCCGACGCCCCACACCGTGACCAGGCGGGTCGGGTGCGTCGGATCGGCCTCGACCTTCTCACGCAGCCTGCGGACGTGGACGGTCACCGTTGACTGGTCGCCGAACGACCAGCCCCACACCTCCGCGAGAAGCTGGTCACGTGAGAACGCGACACCCGGGTTGGCCACCAGGAACCGCAGCAGGTCGAACTCACGGACGGTCAGCTGGAGCGGCTCACCGGCGAGCGTCGCGACATGCTGGGTCGCGTCCACGACGAGGTCGCCGTCCACGACCGGGCCGGCAGGGGTGCGTTTCTCGCCCGTACGGCGGAGTACGCCGTCCACGCGCAGGACCAGCTCGCGCGGGCTGAACGGCTTGGTGACGTAGTCGTCCGCACCCCGCTCCAGCCCGACGACGCGGTCGGTCTCCCCGCCGCGCGCAGTCAACATGATGATCGGGACGTCGCCCTGGTCCCGCAGCCGGCGACACACCTCCAGCCCGTCGATCCCGGGCAGCATCAGGTCCAGGACGACCAGGTCGGCCGCCTGGTCGCGCATCGCCACCAGTGCCGCCTCCCCATCCACCGCTTCGGTCACCTCGTGGGCAGCGGCGCGCAGGTAGGAGACGACCACTTCGCGCACGGTGTGGTCGTCGTCGACGACAAGGATTCTGGCCACGCCTCCCACGGTATTGCGCGGCGGCCCGGAACTGCCCCGAACTTCGTTACGAAATCCTTGCGCGACCCTCAGGTGGAGACGCGCTCCCGGGCCCGAGCACGCACCCAGGGCCAGGTCATCAACGCCCAGACGCCGACCAGGACAGCGACCTCGACGACCACGTAGACGGGCCAGGGACCCATCACGTCCAGCGCCGAGGCCGAGCTCGGTTTGCGGTTGAGATAGCCGTAGTTCGTGCCGGTCACGGCGTTGATGACCATGACGAGCGCGGCCCAGACCGCCGTACTGACGACAGCGAAGCGGTAGCTGCGCCAGGTCACGGGCACCTTGAGACCGAACGTCAGGTACACGGCCGCCCACACGGTCAGGAAATGCATACCCCAGAACATGAAGTACCGCGGGTCCGGGAAGGTCTCGCCGAGGGAGGGGGTGACGATGCCCTGGACGGTCAGAGTCAGCCCCCAGAAGTACACCAGGGCGGTTGCGAAACGGTTGCGGGTCCACAGCGCCCAGATGGCCGCGACCCAGGCCAGGTCGCACAGCTGTAGCGGCAGCGAGGTGTTGGCGTCGAAGTCGCCGGGCAGCAGCTGCAGCACCTGCATGGGAATGGTCAGACACGGAATCACCAGCGCGAACCCGCGCCGGAAGACGAGCTCCCGGTCGGTACCACGGTGAGATCTGCCGACCAGGGCGAGCAGAACGCACACAGCCAGGAAGCCAACGACGAGCCCGAGGTGCTCCAGGGTGAAGGACTGGAAGCGCTCGGTGGCCAGGGGCGTCATGCTCCCAGTCTGCCGCGCAGGCCGGGCTCGTTGAAATGAGTACGCATGCTCGACTTCGCCCTAGGCCTGCGCCGGGACCCGTGACCTCGCCAGGACCACAGCGGCCACCAGGCCCCCGACCAGAAGTGCAGCGAAGATGTTGAGGGCCCCGAACCCCAGATGGTCCACCACGACGCCTGCCAGGGCACCGGCGCAGGCTGCCGACAGGTTCATCACCAGGTCCGCCGCTCCCTGTACGTCGGTACGGGCACTCATCGGCGTGGCCTCGGTCAACAGCGTCGAGGCCGCCACCGTGCACAGCGACCAGCCCAGCCCGAGCAGGAAGAGGCCGAAGCCGATCCGCCACGACGCGCCCATCGGCGAGGTGCCGGACAGGTACAGCGAGCCGAGCAACGTCGCGGCGCCCAGGACCAGGACCAGGGGACGGCCCAGGACATCCGCCGCGTAGCCGACCAGCGGCGCGAAGGCGAACATGCCAAGCACGTGCACGCTGATGACCAACCCGATCAGCTCCAGGCTCGCCCCGCCGTGGTTCATGTGCAGGGGCGTCATCACCATCACGGCGATCATCACTGCGTGCGCCGAGGCCAGGGCCAGGATCGCGCCCACCACGGCCGGCCGCTCGCTCAAGACCTCCCTGACCCGGGACCAGGAGGTGCCGCGGCGTTCGGCCACGCTGAACCCCTCGCGCTCGCGGGCCAGCAGCAGCGGGTCCGGACGCAGAAACACGGCCAGCACCACAGCAGCCACCAGGACCGAGACGACGCTGACCAGGAAGGGGCCGGTCAGCTCAGGCAGCCCGACGGCTGCCGCCAAGGCCCCGCTGGGGCCGCTCAGGTTCGGGCCGAGCACAGCACCGACCGTCGTCGCCCAGACCACAGTGGACAGGGCGCGGGCGCGATGCTCTGGACGAGCCAGGTCCGCCGCGGCGTACCGGGACTGGTAGCTGGCGGCGCTCACGGTGCCGAGCAGGAACAGCCCGGCG
Organism: uncultured Actinomycetota bacterium; assembly: GCA_963769585.1. Taxonomy (GTDB): domain Bacteria; phylum Actinomycetota; class Actinomycetes; order Propionibacteriales; family Nocardioidaceae; genus SSC3. The sequence continues at coordinate 983,330 of CAVYMJ010000006.1, read as the reverse complement.
AACAGCACCGGGATGGACCCGGCGGCACCGCCGGTCACGCACAGCAGCGCACCGACCGCCCCCGCGAGGTAGCCCAGTACCAACCCCAGTCGACGCCCGTGTTGCCCGGACACGCGGGCGATCCAGTACGACGCAGCGGCCGCGCCGAGCACCTGGAAGGTCTGCGCGAGCCCGGCAAGGGACTGCGAGCCGGACACCTCCTCGGCGAGGACCGAGGCGACGGCGATGCCGATCGAGATGCCGAGCCCCCCCAGAGCCTGGGAGACGGTCAGCACTACCACCGTGCGGCGCTGGACGAGGTCGCGGTCTGCCGTGGTCATCGGTCCTTGGCGGGCAGGCCGAGGGTCTCCACGACCACCCGCCAGACCTGCTTGGGCGGAACCCCCGCAGCCAGCGCTTCCTCGGCGGTACGGCCGCCGAGGGCGGACATCACCTGCGTGCCGGCCCAGGTGCGCGCGTAGGCGCTGCCCAGGGCCTGCTCCATCCGCGCCCAGAACTCCGTGTGTCTCATGACCCGCCCAGATTAGGCGTGTCTCCCCGAGCAGGTGTCACCCGGCCACGTCGACCAGGTGGTGCACCGCGTCGTGCAGGTGGTAACGGCCCAGCGAGCCGACCGTGAACACCGACCCGTTGGAGCGCGAGCCGGTCCGCTGCCATTGCTCACCGCTGACCGACGCGTACACGCCAGCCGCGCCCTCGGCAGCCTCGACCAGCTCCGCCGCAACCAGCACGGCGGACTGCGACCGGTAGTCGCTCTCCACGGCGGTCCGGTCCTGGTCCCAGTTGGGAAAGCTCGGGTCGTCGTGGTCGAGCATGAGCTGCACCCGCTCACGGAACACCCGGTGCACGTCGCGTACGTGGCAGGCGTACTCGAGCGGGGACCAGACCCCGGCCCGGGGTCGTACGGAGGCGTCCGCACGCCGGAGGACCGGGAGCCAGTCCACGGCGTTTCGTCGGACGAGGTCAGCCAGGTCACCTAGCTCGATCTCGCCGGCGTCGAACGAGCACTCGGAGCACGCCCTGTCCAGGACCCAGGTCCAGTCCTTGGTATCGGGTTCGATCGTCATGACGCCATCATTCCCGAGCCACCCGTCAGCGCGCGCTCGAATAACTGTCAGGATTGCGTGCATGCCTGCCAACGTGGTGATCCGCCCCGGAACCCCCGGGGACCTGGAGGCGATCAAGGCCATCTACGACGAGTACATCGCCTCGAGCATCGCCACCTTCGACACGGCCCCGTCGCCACTCGCCGGGTGGAGAGACCGGCTGCCTCGCCTGTACGTCGCCTGCGCGCCGCACGTCGTCGGCTTCGCCCATGCCACGACCTACCGTCCGCGACCCGCCTACGACAACACCCTGGAGACGAGCATCTACCTCTCCGGTGACGTAGCCGGACTGGGCATCGGCAGGCTGCTCTACTCGACCCTGCTGGCGCGTCTGGACAACGACGGTGTGCATACCGCGCTCGCGGTCATCGCGCTGCCCAACGCCGGTTCAGTCGCCCTGCACGAGTCTGTGGGCTTCGTCGAGGCTGGGGTGCTCCGCGAGGTCGGCCACAAGTTCGGCCGGTGGATCGACACGGCCTACTACCAGCGGATGGGGCCAACCGGGCCCATCGACGCGTCCAGGTTGCGCTAGACGCGTTCTCTGCTCGTGGCCGACAGCCTCCGGTCCAACCAGACAGCGCCGAACCCCAGCGCCGTAAACAGCACCACGACGCCGACCCCGTTGAGCAGGACCACGGCGTAGCCGTGCTCGTTGACGTCGGTGAACGGGTACGGGTACCACCCGCTGAGCTCGCCCCGGAGCAGGGTCCACACGATGTACAGGCCCGGATAGATCGCACTGGGCAGCAGCTCCGCGCGTGAGAACCCGTCGCGAGGTCCGAAGACCACCCAGCCGCCCACCGCGAGGAGCGGAACGACGACGTGCAGCAGCTGGTCGGCTACCCGGTCTGACCCATCCAGGTCCAGGAGAGGCCGCAGGAGGAACCAGTGCACGATCCCGGTGACGGCGATGCCTACGAGTGCGTCGAGACGGAGCACCCGCCAGACTGCCGACTCTCGCTTCGGGTCGGCGGCGAGCGCGAGCGCGGTCACTGCCACCAGGATGTTGCTCAGGATCGTGAAGTAGCTGACGAACCGGATCAGCCGGGTGTCCAGGTCCGGAGGGTCGACCTCGTCGAGGACCGCGTGACCTTGCCAGACCAGCACCAGCTGGAAGACCACGGCGAACGCCGCGACGACTCCGGTGATCAGGTTCCAGGCGCGGTCTGGTCGCATCCGCCGAATCTAGCGGCTGCGTGGGCCCGCGTCGGTCAGGTGAGCAGCAGTTTTCCGAGTCGCCTGGAGGCGATGGTCATGCCGACCACGCCCATGGCTACCAGGTAGGCAATGGAGGCGACGGACTCGAGGGTGACCGCCCCGGTCGTCAGCTCGCGGACCAGAACCACCGCGCGGTACAGGGGAGTCAGCTCGACGACCCAGCGCAGCCAGCCGTCGTACGCCGTGATGGGGAAGAACGTCGCTGAGAAGAGGAACATCGGCATGATCGCGACGTTGATGAGCTCGAAGTCCTGCCACGACCTCAGGTACGTCGTCACCGCCATGCCCACCGCGGCAAAGGAGAAACCGGTGAGCATCGCCGCCGGCAGGGCGAGGATCCCCCACCACGAGTCCACCAGACCCATCGCCACCATGATCAGCAGGAAGGCCGCCGAGTAGGCGCTGCCTCGCAGCAGCGACCACGAGATCTCGCCGCGCGCGATGTCGACCGGCCGCATCGGGGTCGCCAGAATCGCGTCATACACCTTCTCGAAACGCAGCTTGAAGAAGATGTTGAAGGTCGACTCCATGATCGCGCCGTTCATCGCCGCTGCAGCGAGCATGGCCGGCGCGACGAAGGCGGCGTACTCGACCGGCCGGCCGTGGAAGCTGAAGCCCTCCACCAGCTGCCCGACACCCACCCCGATCGAGAACAGGTACAGCACGGGCTCGGCGAAGCCGCTCACGATCAGGATCCAGGCACGGCGGTACACCAGGACGTTGCGGTACAGCATGTTGGCCGGACCCCGGGTCACCTCTGGCCCGAGGTAGCGCGCCAGTGCAAGAGTGACCATCAGAGGATCAGCCGCCCGGTCAGGCGTCGGACGGCCCACCAGCACCCAAGCCCGCCGAGAACGGCGAGGTAGCCCACGTGCATCAGCGCCGTCCCCCAGTCGAGGTTGTCCAGCGTCGCCATCCGGGCCAGGTCCACGCCATGCCACAGCGGGGTGATCCGCGCGAGCCACTCCATCCAGGGCGACAGGTTGCTGATCGGGAAGAACGCCCCCGAGAACAGGAAGAGCGGCATCACGACCAGGCGGAAGATGAGCGGGAACCACATCTCCGTCTTGACACCGGCCGCGAACGCGTACAGCGGTGCCGCGAAAGCCATCCCGACCAGGATCGAGGCCAGGTAGGCAAGGACTGCGCCGGTCACCGACCGGTAGACACCGAACGGAGCGAGCACCAGGGCGAAGACTCCGCAACTGGTCGCGATCCGGAAGAGCGCGAAGATCAGGTGCGCCGTGACCACATCGGAGATGCGCAACGGGGAGGCGATCATGCCGTGGTACGTGCGGTTCCACTTAATCGCGCCCATCACGGGAAAGGTGACCTCACCCACGGCGATCTGCATGGCCTGCGCGGCCAGAAGCCCCGGGGCGATGAAGGCCAGGTACGACGGCGCGCCACCCAGCGCGCCGTTGTCCGAGTCGACGTAGTCCCCGAGCAGGAGCCCCATCGCGGCGACGTAGAAGAGCGGCTGCACGAAGGAGGAGACGACCGAGGCCTTCCAGGTACGGCGGTAGACGGTCCGCCAGTAGCTGGCCTGACGCATCACCAGCTCCAGGCGACCCGACTCGTCGTAGCGGCTCTCCGCAGAGGTGCTCATCAGTCGACCAGGGTGCGGCCGGTGAGCCTGAGGAACACGTCCTCCAACGTGGAGCGACGCACCAGCACCGTCATCGGCGCGAGCCCCCGCTCGTGCACGCGTGCCAGAGCCTCTTCGCCGTCGTGGGTGTAGAGCAGCAACCTGTCCGGCAACACCTCGACCCGATCACCGAGGTCGGCCACCTGAGGAGCGAAGGCCTCATGCTCGCCGACCCCGAAGCGCAGCTCCGCCACCTCGCGTGTGGAGTGGCGCTCGATCAGCTCGCGCGGCGAACCTTGGGCCACGATGAGCCCGCCGTCGATGACGACGAGCCGGTCGCACAGCTGCTCGGCCTCGTCCATGTAGTGCGTGGTGATGACCAGCGTCACTCCCTGCTGCTTGAGCCGGAACAGCTTGTCCCACAGCAGGTGGCGTGCCTGCGGATCGAGCCCGGTGGTGGGTTCGTCGAGCAGCAGGACATCCGGGTTGTTGATCAGGGACCTCGCGATCGTGACCCGGCGCTTCTGGCCGCCGGACAGCTCGTCGACCCGGTCGTGCTGCTTGTCGGTGAGCTGAAGGAAGCCGAGCAGCTCGTCGGCCCGGGACGCCACCTCTCGCCTGGGGATGCCGAAGTAGCGGCCATAGACCAGCAGGTTCTCCCGGACGGTGATGTCGACGTCGAGGGTGTCCTCCTGGGGACAGACCCCCAGCCGAGCCCGGATCGCGGGTCCTTGCGTTGCAGGGTCCATGCCGAGGATGCGCAGCTCGCCACCGGTGGGCGGGGAGACCGCCGCGACCATCCGCATGGTCGACGACTTCCCGGCTCCGTTGGGGCCGAGGAAGCCGAACGCCTCTCCAGGCTGCACCTCAAGATCGATGCCCTTGACCGCCTCGAAGTCGCCGAACGACTTGCGCAGCCCCTGGGCCCAGACCATCGGACCGTGGGACGTCGGCGTCGAGCGCCCGAGCGCGAAGGAATCCTGGATTGGACGTGGCACGGCACCGACGATATCCGGGCGAGTGGACAAGTTTCATCAGCTTATTGGCGAACCAGCTGGCATCGGGGGTCATGATGGCGACATGGCGAGGGATGGCGAGTCGTTCGACGACTTCGTCCGTGCCCGCCTCCCCCACCTGCTTCGCCTGGCCCGTGGGCTCACGTGTGACGACCGTGTCGCGGGCCGCCTTGTGGAGGAGTCCCTCTCAGTACTGCTGGCGCGTTGGGATGGGTCGTTAGTGGCCACAGCCGAGGACGGAGTTCGTCGACGAATCGTGACCCGGTTTCTGCGGCGTCCCGAACCACCGTCGCTGACCTCAGGATCGACGCGCGACACCACGACCTGGGCGATGCTCACCGCCCTCCCGCCCAGGCAGCGTGCGCTGGTCGCGCTGCGATGCCACGAGGAGCTGACCGAAGGCGAGGCCGCCGAGGTGCTCGGCTGCTCGGAGGCCACGGCCAGGGAACTGACCGAGGAGGCGATGAGCGGCCTCGACGAGGACCGGGTGCGCAGGACGCTGGACGAGCCGGTGGTCGTCGACGAGTCCCTGCTCCTGGCCGCCGTCGGCCGCGGGGCGCAGGTACGGCGACGGCGCCGTCGCTCCCTGACCGTCGTGGCCGTCGCGGCCGTCGTCGGGGCCGTCGCCATCGCAGCCGCCCTCTCCACGGGCTGGGCGTCCAAGCCGGAAGCGCCGAGGGGCCTCGAGCCCGCGGCCGTCGCGCTGGCGGCGACGGACTCGGAGCGCCTGTGGGCCGTCACGCACACGCAAGGCTGCACGACGTGCAGCACGCTCTGGGTCGGCGACGGTACGGCGACGGGCTGGACCGAGCGCTACCGGTTCGACCGGCCCGCCGTCGCCGCACAGCTCAGAATGGCGCCCAACGGGATGGACGGCTGGGCCTGGTTCGGTCGGCATTTCCTACAGGCGACCCATGACGGCGGCAGGACCTGGGTGGTGCCCGGTCTCGACCTGCGCAACGCCGAGGTCGAGGTGGAGGTGGCCGGTGCGAACGTCTGGGTGCTCCTGCACCAGCCGGACGGGCCGCACGTGTGGCAGTCCCCCATCGGTTCCGACGACTGGGTTGAGCTGCCCGCTCCGCGGGAGGACGCCAGCCGCTACGCGCTGGCGCCCCTGCGCGGAGAGATGTGGGTTGTGCAGTACTTCGACCGCCGCACAGTGATGAGCCCGGCGAGAGCCCCTGACCGGACGTACCCGGTCCCCTGCACGAGTGATCCCGTCCCGCCACGACCGTCGGGGGGTGCGCTGTGGGTGACCTGCCCGGACGAGGGCCGAGGTCTGACCGTCAAGCGGACCCGGGACGGCAGGTCCTGGGTCGAGATCGCCCGGTCACAGGGCACCGCCGCCGGTTCGGTCCCGATCTCCGACGAGGCGACGTTCGTGGTCACCGGCAGTGGCGGACGCCGCGTCACCGCGCAGGGGCTCACCGACGTACCCCTGCAACGGCTCGACGGGGAGTCGGTGGAGAGCGGCACCTTCGTCTCGGACGAGATCGGCTTCCTGCTGACCGACCAGGGTCGGGTGCTCCGCAGCGACAACGGCGGGCGATCCTGGACCGAGGTCGGCTGACCGGGCCGCTGCCGTTAGCGCGGGGTACGGACTGTCGGTGCGGTGCGGGAGACTGCTCCCATGGGCACGACGAGCGCGCTGGGCGCCTTCAGCCAGGCCACAAGGGTCTGGTTCGAGGCCGCCTTCGCTGCCCCCACCCCGGCGCAGGAAGGGGCTTGGTCGGCCATCGCGGCCGGACGTCATGCCTTGGTGGTCGCGCCGACCGGCTCGGGCAAGACCCTGAGTGCGTTCCTCTGGTCGCTCGACCGGCTCGCCACCGCGCCACCGCCACAGAAGCAGACCCGCTGTCGCGTGCTGTACGTGTCACCTCTCAAGGCCCTCGCCGTGGACGTCGAACGCAACCTGCGTGCTCCGCTGACCGGGATCCGCCACACCGCGGCGCGCCTCGGGCTTCCCGAGCCCAACCTGACCGTCGGGGTGCGCTCTGGGGACACCCCGGCCCAGGAGCGCCGGCGGTTGGTCACCACACCACCCGACATCCTGATCACCACGCCCGAGTCGCTCTTCCTAATGCTCACCTCGCAAGCCCGAGAGTCCCTGCGCGGAGTGGAGACGGTCATCGTGGACGAGGTGCACGCCGTCGCCGGCACCAAGCGCGGGGCACATCTGGCGATCTCGCTGGAACGGCTCGATGCCCTGCTTCCTCGTCCCGCACAGCGCATCGGCCTGTCCGCGACGGTTCGCCCGGTCGAGGAGGTCGCAAGGTTCCTCGGCGGCAACCAGCCGGTCGAGGTGGTTGCTCCGGCGTCCACCAAGGAGTGGGACCTGCGGGTCGTCGTACCGGTGGAGGACATGTCTGAGCTCGGGCAGGTGATCGACGACGCCGAAGGGCCGGCTGCAGGCGCGCAACGCGGCTCGATCTGGCCGCACGTCGAGGAGCAGGTCGTGGACCTCGTCGAGCAGCACCGCTCCACGATCGTCTTCGCCAACTCGCGCAGGCTGGCCGAGCGACTGACTGCCCGGCTCAACGAGATCGCCGCGGAGCGGGCCGAGGACCCCGCCCGGATGCGCGGGCAGCGCGGGACCCTGACGATGCCCCCGCCGGCCCAGATCATGGCGCAGAGCGGCGCCTCACTCGGCGCGGCGCCGGTCATCGCCAGGGCCCACCACGGCTCGGTCTCCAAGGAGCAGCGGGCACTGATCGAGGACGACCTCAAGCGAGGGGTCCTCCCCTGCGTCGTCGCGACCTCCAGCCTCGAGCTCGGTATCGACATGGGCGCCGTCGACCTCGTCGTACAGATCGAGTCGCCGCCTTCGGTCGCCTCCGCGCTACAACGCGTGGGCCGGGCCGGCCACCAGGTGGGCGAGGTCTCGCGCGGCGTGCTGCTGCCCAAGCACCGGGCGGACCTGGTGCATACCGCCGTCGCGGTCGAGCGGATGCGCGCAGGAGCGATCGAAGAGCTCCGCGTGCCGACGAACCCGCTGGACGTGCTGGCCCAGCATGTGGTCGCTGCTACCGCAGTCGACCAGTGGGACGTCGACGGACTCTTCGACCTGGTGCGCCGCACCGCGTCGTTCGCAGCACTCCCGCGAAGCGCCTACGACGCGACGCTGGACCTGCTCTCGGGCCGCTATCCCAGCGACGAGTTCGCCGAGCTGCGGCCGCGCATCGTGTGGGACCGGGTGGCCGGGACCCTGACCGCGCGGCCGGGCGCCCAACGGCTGGCCGTGACCAGCGGGGGGACGATCCCCGACCGTGGTCTGTTCGGCGTATTCCTCGTCGGGGAGAAGGCATCGCGGGTCGGTGAGCTCGACGAGGAGATGGTCTACGAGTCGCGCGTGGGTGACGTCTTCGCGCTCGGAGCGACCAGCTGGCGGATCGAGGACATCACCCACGACCGGGTGCTCGTCTCTCCCGCCCCCGGCCAGCCGGGACGGCTCCCGTTCTGGAAGGGCGACCAGCTGGGCAGGCCCGCCGAGCTGGGGCGCGCGATCGGCGCATTCACCCGCGAGCTCGGCGCCCTCTCGGACGAGGCTGCCCGGATCCGTTGCCGGGACGCGGGGCTGGACGACTGGGCGGCCGGAAACCTGATCTCCTTCCTTACCGAGCAGCGCGCCGCCACCAACCAGCTCCCTACAGACCGGACCATCCTGGTCGAGCGGTTCCGAGACGAGCTCGGTGACTGGCGGCTGGTCATGCACTCGCCGTTCGGCGCACAGGTGCACGCTCCCTGGGCCCTGGCGATCAGCACCAGGCTGGCCGAGCGCTACGGCATCGACGCCCAGGCACTGTCCTCCGACGACGGCATCGTGCTCCGGATCCCGGAGACCGACCAAGACCCCCCGGGGGCAGACATCGTCGTCTTCGAACCGGACGAGATCGAGGACATCGTCACCACCGAGGTCGGCGGGTCCGCCCTCTTCGCGTCGAGGTTCCGCGAGTGTGCCGCCCGCGCGCTCCTGCTGCCACGCCGTGACCCCGGGCGACGCTCACCGTTGTGGCAGCAGCGACAGCGTTCCGCCCAGCTCCTGCAGGTCGCCGTGAAGTACCCGGCCTTCCCGATCGTCCTCGAGGCGGTGCGCGAGTGCCTCCAAGATGTGTACGACGTACCCGCGCTCGTTGGCCTGATGAAGGAGCTCGGCACCCGGGAGCTCTCCGTCGCGGAGGTTGCCACCGAGACCCCCTCCCCCTTCGCAAGGTCGCTGCTGTTCGGCTACGTCGCAGCCTTCGTCTACGAGGGGGACAACCCGATCGCGGAGCGGAGGGCGGCGGCGCTCTCCTTGGACCAAGGGCTGCTCGCGGAGCTGCTCGGGCGGGCCGAGCTCCGGGAGCTCCTGGACCCGGTGGTCCTGGCCGAGCTCGAGGCCGAGCTGCAGCGGCTCGCCCCAGACCGGCGCGCGAGAGACGCCGAAGGGGTGGCCGACCTGCTTCGTCTGCTGGGGCCGCTGTCCATCCAGGAGCTGGCCGAGCGCTGCACCGACCACCCGGGTGAGTGGCTGAGTCTCCTCCAGGATGCTCGCCGCATCGTCGAGGTGCGGGTCGCCGGCGTCGAGCAGTGGGCTGCGGTCGAGGACGTGGCCAGGCTGCGCGACGGGCTGGGGGTTCCGATCCCCCCCGGGACCCCCGAAGTCTTCACCGAGCCGGTCGAGGACCCGCTCGCCGACCTGATCGCGCGCTACGCCCGCACCCACGGCCCGTTCACAGCCGCTGAGGTCGCCGCGAGACTGGGGCTGGGTGCGGCAGTGGCCGGCCAGACCCTGCAGCGCCTGGCGTCCCAGAGCCGCGTCCTGCAGGGCGAGTTCCGGCCGACAGGCGCCGGAGCGGAGTGGTGTGACGCCGAGGTGCTGCGTCGGCTCCGGCGTCGATCGCTGGCTGCGCTGCGCAAGGAGGTCGAGCCCGTCGAGCCGGCCACGCTGGGCCGGTTCCTTCCGGCCTGGCAACAGGTCGGCGGTCGCCTGCGCGGGGTCGAGGGCGTGCTCGCGGTCGTCGAGCAGCTCGCCGGTTGTGCCGTGCCGGCGAGCGCGCTGGAGCCCCTGGTGCTCGGCAGCCGCGTCGCCGACTACTCCCGCGGCTACCTTGACGAGCTGACCGCCGCCGGGGAGGTCCTGTGGGCCGGACACGGCCGGATCCCCGGTGCGGACGGCTGGGTCTCGCTGCACCTGACCGACACTGCTCCGTTGACGCTGCCCGAGCACGGCGTACTCGAACGCGCTCCGGTGCACGACCGGCTGCTGGCCGCCCTGGAGGGTGGGGGCGCCTACTTCTTCCGCCAGCTCGCCGACCTCGTGGGCGGTGAGACCGACGCCGCAGTCGAGACGGCTCTGTGGGACCTGGTCTGGGCGGGCCGACTCAGCAACGACACGCTCGCGCCGCTGCGCGGCCTGACCCGTGGCAAAGGCACGGCGCACCGCAGCCGACGGGCCGCACCGCGGGCTCGGATGACCGGGCGCGGCCGGCCGGACCACACCGTGCGAACCGGGCCTCCGAACGCCCCCGGCCGCTGGTCGCTGCTTCCCGGTCTGGAGCCTGACCCGACCCGGCGTGCGCACGCCGTCGCGGACTCCCTGCTGGAGCGGCACGGCGTCGTGACGCGCGGCGCGGTGACCAGCGAGCGCGTGCCGGGTGGGTTCGCTGCGGTGTACAAGGTGCTCTCGGCGTTCGAGGACACCGGTCGTTGTCGCCGCGGCTACTTCGTCGGCTCCCTGGGCGCCGCACAGTTCGGGGTCACCGGCGCCGTGGACCGGCTCCGCTCCTTCTCCCATGACCTGAGTGCCACACCCTCCACCAAGCCCGCCGCCGTCGCGCTGGCCTCGACCGACCCTGCCAACCCGTACGGCGCCGCACTGCCGTGGCCGGACCGCGCCGACGAAGGACACCGTCCAGGCCGCAAGGCCGGAGCCCTGGTGGTGCTCGTGGACGGAGAGCTGGTCGTCTACGTCGAGCGCGGCGGGCGCACTCTGCTGACCTTCTCCGACGAGACCGAGACCCTGTCCGCGGCGGCCGCCGCCCTGGCAGCAGCGGTCCGGGAGGGCGCCCTGGGCAAGCTCTCGGTCGAGAGGGCAGACGGCGCCTCGGTCCTCGGCCGGCCGGACACGCCGCTCAGGCTGGCCTTCGAGAGCGCGGGCTTCCTGGCAACGCCCCGGGGGCTTCGTCTACGCGGTTGACCAGGTGAGGCCTGTCACGTGCTGCCCCACGACATCACCGTGTAACTCCTGCGTTACCGAACGCCCACAAGATGGCTTGTGCGTGCGTGAAACGAACGTGACCTCTGGGCTACACCGACGCAACAGCGCAGCGCAGTGGGCTCCCTACCGTCGGAACCACGTCGGAACACCTACGAGGAGCACCCATGGCCACCATCACCACCCCCGAAGGGCTCACCCAGACCCCTTCGCGCAACGGGACCCTGACTGACTGGCGACCCGAGGACCCCGAGTTCTGGGAGTCGACCGGCAAGGAAGTCGCCCGGCGCAACCTGATCTGGTCCATCTTCGCCGAGAACCTCGCCTTCTCGGTCTGGCTGTTCTGGAGCGTCAGCGCGGCGATGCTCGCCAAGATGGGCTTCGAGTTCTCCGTCTCCCAGCTCTTCCTGCTCGTCGCCCTGCCCAACCTGGTCGGCGCTGTGTTGCGCGTGCCGTACACCGTGGCCGTGCCCCGGTTCGGCGGGCGCAACTGGACGGTGATCAGTGCCCTGCTGCTGCTGGTGCCCACCCTGCTCTTCGCCTGGGCTGTGCAGCACCCTGGTACGCCGTTCTGGGCCTTCATGCTGATCTCGGCCACCGCCGGGTTCGGCGGCGGCAACTTCGCCTCCTCGATGGCCAACATCAACCACTTCTACCCCTCCCACAAGAAGGGAACTGGGCTCGGGCTCAACGCCGCTGGCGGGAACCTCGGGGTCGGCATGATCCAGTTCCTCCTCCCGGTGATCGTGGGCGGTGCCGGCATCTTCGGCCTGGTCAAGGCAGCCGAGAGCGGCATCAACCTCCAGCGGGCCGGCTACCTGTACGCGGTGCTCGCCATCCTGGCTGCGCTTGGCGCCTACTTCTTCATGAACAACCTGGTCACCGCCAAGGCTCCCGCCATGGAGACCTTCGCCGTCCTGCGGTACAAGCACACCTGGGTGATGTCGTTCCTCTACATCGGCACGTTCGGCTCGTTCATCGGCTACTCCGCGGCCATGCCCCTGTTGATCAAGATCAACTTCTGGGTTCCCGCGGGCGGGATCTCCGGGACCGGGATCAACTTCGCCTACTACGCGTTCCTCGGCGGCACCATCGGGTCCATCGCCCGCCCCCTGGGCGGTTGGCTCGCTGACCGGTACGGCGGCGCACGGGTTACCATCGGCGCCTTCCTGGCGATGATCCTCGGAACGCTGGCCATCTTGTTCACGCTGTCGCAGCTGACCCCCAACCCTGACAAGACCGCCGCCATCGCCTTGGAGAACCAGTCGCTCTTCCCATGGTTCCTGGTCGCCTTCCTGTTCGTCTTCGCCGCCACCGGTGTGGGCAACGGCTCGACGTACCGGATGATCCCCTTGATCTGGCAGCACGCCGCCACGCGGGCAACGACCCCCGGCACGGTCGAGCGCGACGAGGCCCTGGTCAAGGCGACCAAGGAGGGCTCCAACGTCCTGGGCATCTGCGGTGCCATGGGAGCCTTCGGCGGATTCCTGATCCCGATGATGTTCGGCGCTCCCTGGGTAGGCGACCCGGTCGCGGCGGTCAGGTCGGCGTTCGCCCTGTTCACCGTCTACTACGTCGCCTGTCTGGCCGTGACCTGGTTCGTCTACACCCGCAAGGCGTTCGTCCACCGAGTGCCGAGCCTGGCGCACGCCGGCGTATGACGCAGCCGGACAGACGCGAGGGCCCCGTGGACCACCCGGTCCGCGGGGCCCTCGCGTTACGGTGAGCGGGTGCCTGAAGGCGACACCGTCTGGCGTACCGCCCGCCACCTCGACCAGACCCTGAGCGGGCGCACCCTGACGAAGACCGACTTTCGCGTCCCTGCGCTGGCCACAGCCGACCTGTCCGGGCTTCAGATCGAGAGCACGGTCGCTCGGGGCAAGCACCTGCTCACTCGGATAGGCCCGCACCACACCCTCCATACGCACTTGAAGATGGAGGGCTCCTGGCACCTGTACCGCCCCGAAACCTCGTGGCAGCGCCCGGAGTACGAGGCCAGGGTCGTACTGCGAACCCAGGAGTGGGTTGCTGTCGGCTTCGCTCTCGGCATCGTCGACCTGATCGCCAGGGAGCGGGAGCCTGACGCGGTCGGCCATCTGGGGCCCGATCTCCTCGGTCCCGACTGGGACGAGGACGAGGCCCTGCGCCGGCTCAACGACGAGCCCCTGGTCCCGATCGGCGACGCCCTGCTCGACCAGACCAAGCTCGCGGGCCTGGGCAACCTGTACCGCTCCGAGCTCTGCTTCCTGGCCGGGATCCTGCCCACCACGCCGGTGGGGCAGGTGCCCGACCTGCAGCGGCTGGTTCGGCGCGCCAGAGCGGTCCTCGGAGCGAACAAGGAGCGGACCGAGCAGAGCACCACCGGCGATCTGCGCCGCGGGCGCCGTACCTGGGTGTACGGGCGCGACCGTGAGCCCTGCCGCCGGTGCGGAACCCGCATCGCGCTCGCACACCAAGGGCCGGCCGGCAGGGAGCGACCCGTGTACTGGTGTCCGCGCTGCCAGCCGGCGTGACCAGAAATAGATCGGGATGTGTCTGGCGCGAACGAGGGCAGCGGCCCCATACTCGGCCACTGTGCAAAGGAGGCACTCATGGCCCTTTTTCGGGACGCGCTCCCCCAGTTGGACGCCGACCTCTTTCTGACAGACGGCGGAATCGAGACCACCCTCATCTTCGATGACGGTCTCGACCTCCCGGAGTTCGCGGCCTTTGTCGCGCTCAAGGACCCCAAGGGGCGCGAGGCTCTGGTCCGCTACTTCGACCGGTACGCCGAGGTCGCGCAGCGGGACGGGGTCGGGGTCATCCTGGAGACCCCGACATGGCGGGCCAACCCCGAATGGGCCGAGAAGCTGGGCTACGACGCGGCGAGCCTGGACGCAGCGAACAAGGACGCGGTCGACCTGCTCCTCCAGACGCGCAGCCGCTTCCCGGACACAACGATCGTGATCAGCGGCTGTGTCGGTCCGCGCGGTGACGGCTACCACCCGGAGTACCTGATGTCGGCCGATGAGGCCACCGAGTATCACTCCACGCAGGTCAACAGCTTCGCCGCGAGCCAAGCCGACCTGGTCACGTCGATCACCACGTGCTACCCCGAGGAGGCGATCGGAGTGGCACGGGCCGCCAAAGCAGCCGGCCTGCCCGCGGTCATCTCGTTCACCACCGAGACCGACGGCAGGCTTCCGGTCGGGACCGGCCTGGGCGAGGCGATCGAGCTGGTGGACTCGGCGACGGGCTCCTACCCGGCCTACTACATGGTCAACTGTGCACATCCCAACCACTTCTCGCCGGCCCTCGACCCGGAGTCGGCCTGGAGCCAGCGGCTGGTCGGGGTGCGGGCGAACGCTTCGAAGCTGAGCCACGACGAGCTCGACGAGGCCGAGGAGCTTGATGCCGGCGACCCGGCCGAGCTGGCCGAGGACTACCTCTCGCTGCGACGGCTGCTCCCCCAGCTCAGCGTCCTGGGCGGGTGCTGTGGAACCACCCATGAGCACATCGGGGCGATCAGCTCGGCCTGGACCGCTAGGGGCGGTCGCTAGCGACCTTGCGGAACGGCTACGCGGCGGAGGCGACCACGTCGCCCCGGGCACGCCGGTCCACGCTAGGGAGCTCGATCGACTCCAGCGGAACGGACTCCAGCTGCATGGCCAGAGCGGCCTCTTCCAGAGCGACGGCGTCGCTGACCTCCGAGAGGATCTCCGACAGCGGTACGTCCAGGGCGGCGCAGATCGCGGCAAGGAGCTCGGAAGAGGCCTCCTTCTGTCCGCGCTCGACCTCGGAGATGTAGCCCAGGCTCACCCGGGCGTCTGCCGACACCTGGCGCAGCGTGCGGCCCTGACGCATGCGCTGGGACCTGAGCACCTCGCCGAGCAGTCGTCGGAAGATCACCATCTGGCTGCTCCTCTCGTGCGGCACAAGAAACACTCTGACTTCTTGGGGACAACGCTACCTGCCCGGGGAAACTTCCCGCTCCGGGTCCACCGAATCGTTGACCGTCTCTATGAGCGCCACCAGGGCCTCCTCACAGGCCTGCCGCCGGATGGTGGCGCGGTCGCCTTCGATCTGCAGCCTCCGCACGGTCTCCCGCGGCCCACTGACAGCGACGTACACCAGGCCCACGGGCTTGTCCTCCTGAGAGTCGGGGCCGGCCACCCCTGTGGTGCTCAAGGCCCAGGTCGAACCGACTGCCCTCCGGAGCCCCGCAGCCATCTCCTGGGCGCACTCGGCGGAGACGACTCCGTGTTCGGCAACCGTGTCCGCTGAGACACCGAGGAGGGACTCCTTGGCTTGGGTTGCATACGCGATCACGCCCCCGACGAAGAACGCGCTCGACCCCGGTACCGAGGTCAGCAACTCCCCGAGCAGCCCGCCGGTGAGCGACTCTGCGGTTCCGAGTGTCTCTTCACGCGAGCGCAGCAGGTAGAGGACCCGGACCGCGGTCTCGTCGGCCAACTTCAGGCCGTCCTCGCGGCCTTGGCCTTGCGCCTGGCAGCCATCATCGCCACCACGTACTGCGCCCCGGTGACCACGGTGATCGCGACGGCCACGGCCATGGCTGCGACGCCGATCCCCCACGCGACCTCGCCGACGGTGTCCCAGCCCCCGTCAAGCTGGCGCAATGGCGCGATCAGGAGACCCAGCGCTAGTGCCTGCACCGCGGTCTTGAGCTTGCCGCCCTGGCTCGCAGGCACGATCACGTCGTGCTTGATCAGCCAGAAGCGCATGAAGGTGATCCCCCACTCGCGGACCAGCACGAGCACGGTGACCCACCACCACAGCTCACCGATGATCGAGAGGCCGACGAAGGCCATCCCGGTCAGCGCCTTGTCCGCAATGGGGTCGGCGATCTTGCCGAAGTTGGTGACCAGGTTGTGCTTGCGCGCCAGGTCGCCGTCGATCTTGTCGGTGACCATGGCCAGCCCGAACAGTGCCCAGGCGACCCAACGCCAACCGTCGCTCTGGCCCCCGTCGACCAGGAGCGCCCAGCCGAAGAACGGGACCATCACGATGCGCAGGGTCGTCAGCGCGTTCGGGACGTTCCAGTTGCTCGGGGGGGCCGAGGCTGTCGCGATCTCGTCCATCTCACTCATCCAACCACCTCGGCGGTCAGGTCGACCCCGTCGGAGGAGACCACCCGTGCCGAGTACAGGTCACCGACCTGGGCGGCTTTGGGCAGGCCGATGAGGGTCGTGACACCGTCGACCTCGGGGCCTTGGTGCTCCGCCCGCCCCTCGGCCACCCGTTGCCGGCCAAGCGTCTCGATGAGGACGGAGACCGTTGTGCCGATGCGTTCCTCGGCCCGCTGCGAGGTGAGCTCCTCGACGAGCCGGGTGACGTGCTCGGTCCGCTCGCGGATCTCGTCCTCGTCGAGCTTGCCGTCGTACGTAGCGGCCTCGGTCCCGTCCTCGTCGGAGTAGCCGAATACACCGACCACGTCGAGCCGTCCGTCGGTGAGGAAGTCGCACAGCGTCTGAAGGTCCTGCTCGCTCTCGCCGGGGAAGCCGACGATCACGTTGGAACGCACGCCGGCGTCGGGCGCCTGAGACCGCACCTGGTCGAGAAGCGCGAGGAAGCTGTCGGGGTCACCGAACCGTCGCATCCTGCGCAGTACGTCGGCGGACGCGTGCTGGAACGACAGGTCGAAGTAGTCAGCAACACCCGCGGTCTGCACGATCGCCGTCACGAGACCCGGACGCGTCTCGGCGGGCTGGAGGTACGACACGCGCACCCGCTCGACTCCGTCGATCGCGGCCAGCTCGGGCAACAGGGTCTCGAGCAGCCTGATGTCGCCGAGGTCCTTGCCGTACGACGTGGAGTTCTCGCTGACCAGGAACAGCTCCTTGACGTCCTGGTCGGCCAGCCAGCGACCCTCGGCGACCACGTCGCTGGGGCGTCGAGACACGAAGGAGCCGCGGAAGCTCGGAATGGCACAGAAGGAGCAGCGCCGGTCGCAGCCGCTGGCGAGTTTGAGCGGTGCCATCGGGCCACCGTCGAGGCGGCGGCGAACGGCCCGGGGCCCCGTGCTCGGACGTGCCGACTCCGGAAGGTCGGGCGCTGCGATCGTGTGCCCCGGTACGACTACTGCACTCGCATCGCGAGCCGAGGGCGAGATGGGGAGCAGGAAGCGGCGGTCGGTGGGGGTATGGGCCTCGTGGTGCCCACCGCCCAGGATGGTGCGCAGACGGACGGCGATCTCGGGGTAGTCGTCGAAACCGAGCACCGCGTCGGCCTCCGGCAGCGACGAAGCCAGCTCCTTGCCGTAGCGCTCGGCCAGGCAGCCGACGGCCACGACCGCTTTGGTCGTGCCACTCCCTTTGAGGTCGGCCGCTTGGAGCAGCGTGTCGACGCTGTCCTTCTTCGCTGCCTCGACGAACCCGCAGGTGTTCACCACGACCGTCTCGGCCTCGGCCGGGTCGTCGACCAGGCGGAACCCACCCTCCTCGAGACGTGCCGCGAGCTCTTCGGAGTCGACATCGTTGCGGGCGCACCCAAGGGTGACCAGCGAGACCGTGGTGAGTGTGTGCGTCATAACCGACTAGCAGTATGACGGGCGGCGCCCGTTTCGGACGAATCCGGAACATGACGTGGGTCCCGGCAGCAGGATGTCGGGACCCACCAGGTTTAGTACCACGGGCGCTGCAGGACCGTGTCGCTTTTGCCATATCGGACACGAAGCGCAACGAGGACGACGTTAGACCCAACCGGACATTTGTTCTAGGGGCCGGCCGCAGATCTCCCACGGGCAGCCTGCGTGGTCTAGATGCGCTGGCCGATCCGGCCACGAGCAGCAGTCAACAGCTGGGATCGGCCGTCATGCGACCGGAGGTGTGCTCAGTCGCGGAACGTGTGCGCCGCGGTACCGCGCTGGTCCCAACGCGTGAACCCGGCCATACGCGCAACCTCTTCGGACTCGAACCACACGTCAGCCTTGATGCGGCTGAACCAGCGTGACGCCTCGGTGTGGAAGAGCATGGTGTCGATGTTGCCCTTGATCGGGTATCCGCGGGGAGGGGCTCCGTCGATGCGAGGCGCCAGTGAACCGCGACCGTAGGGGGTGTGCGAGTCGGCGTCGTACCTGACGAGGCCAGACTCCGGCCTGGGGACCAGGTCACCGGTGAGCGTAACCGGATCGACGACCGTGTCCGGCTTTGGGTCCGCGGTCGGCTTGGTCAAGGCCTCTGGCTCGGAGGCTGGATCCGGCTCGGGCGCCGCCCCCGAGGAGCGCGGCCCACCCGCTGGGCCGGCGCCGGGAAGCTCGCGTGCGGTGCTGGACTTGGGGGCGCCGGGCAGGAGATCCAAGGGCGATAGCGCCGGCGGCTCGGGCCGGGCCGCAGAGGGCGCCGCCGGCGTGATCGTCGGCTCGTGGTCGAACTCTTCGTGGCGAGCCCGGCTGCTGCGACGCCGCGCGCCGCCCGCCTGCTCTTCGTGCTCGACGAGGCGGTCGGCTCCGCCGGAAAAGGCGGCAGCCCCGACCCGATGAGGCTCCCTGAGCGCCCCTCGGTTGTCCGTCTCGCTCTCGGTGAGCGCGACGAGTTCCTCCAGCGTGGCCACCTGGCTGGCGGCGACCTCGGCCCGCTCGGCCTCGGCGAGTTCGACCCTCAGTCGCTCGGCCCGCAGACGGCGCAGCCTCAACCCGCTCAGCCTCAACCCGCTCAGCCTCGACCCGCTCAGCCTCAACCCGCTCAGCCTCAACCCGCTCCAGCTCGACCCGCTCAGCCTCAGCCCGCTCAGCCTCAACCCGCTCCAGCTCGACCCGCTCAGCCTCGACCCGCTCCAGCTCGACCCGCTCCAGCTCGACCCGCTCAGCCTCCGCCCGCTCAGCTCGACCCGCTCCAGCTCGACCCGCTCCAGCTCGACCCGCTCCAGCTCGACCCGCTCAGCCTCCGCACCCGCTCAGCCTCCGCCCGCTCAGCCTCCGCCCGCTCAGCCTCCGCCCGCTCTAGCTCGACCCGCTCAGCCTCCGCCCGCTCCAGTTCGACCCATTCAGCCTCGACCCGCTCAGCCTCCGCCCGCTCAGCCTCAGCCCGCTCAGCCTCCGCCCGCTCTAGCTCGGCACGCTCAACTTCCAGACGCGCAGCCTCCGCACGCTCGACCTCGGCCCGCAGACCGGCAGCCTCAGCCCGCTCAGCCTCAGCCCGCTCAGCCTCAGCCCGCTCTAGCTCGGCACGCTCAACTTCCAGACGCGCAGCCTCAGCCCGCTCAGCCTCAGCCCGCTCAGCCTCAGCCCGCTCAGCCTCAGCCCGCTCAGCCTCAGCCCGCTCAGCCTCAGCCCGCTCAGCCTCAGCCCGCTCAGCCTCAGCCCGCTCAGCCTCGGCACGCTCAGCCTCCAGACGTCCGGCCTCTGGGAAGGTGGGCGCTGGTGCAGCGGGTACGGCTGCCACCGGCTCAGCCACTAGGTCGCCGGACGCGCCGGAAGGCTCATCCATCGGCTCCGCCGTGGGAACCTCAGCAACAGGTCCGGGTGCCTTCCTGCCGCGACGGAGCAGCCGGGCTGAGGGCCTGCTCCTCGCCGGCGTCGGGGCGTGCGGCACCATGCCCTGCGGCACCATGCCCTGCGGCTCGAGGCGCTGGACCCCAAGGGGCTGCGACTCGGACTCGGCGGGTGCTGCGCCTCCCGGCTCCACCGCGGAGGCAGGCCCTGTCTGGCGCTGCTCGGCCGCCCGAGCGAGTCGCTCGGCCACTCCCCAGGGAGACTCGATCCCCGGCTCGGCAGCGGGATCGGGCGTAGCCCTGCGTACCGCGGGCCTCCCGGCTGGCGCCGGCTCTTCGATGACGACCGCCACGACCTCGGGCTCGACCCCCCGTCTGATCATCATCAGGGCCGTCGTGATCGCGCCAGTCACGGCTGAGAGCAGGAGCCAAGGGACCTGGCTCTCGATGAGCCACCTCATCGAGAACCCTTGGACACGGCGGTCCGGCGGCCGTCTGGGTGACGTGGGAGCAGCATCCCGATGAGGGCCCAGCTGAAGACCGACCCGACCACGAAGGCCAGAATCATCGGCCCGAGAAGCTCAGGGAAGAGTGACCACATATCAGCCCCCTGCCAGCGTGATCGTGACACGGTTGTTGGCAGTGCGACCGGCAGCGGTGTCCTTCTGCGAGACCGGGAAGCTGTCGCCGTACCCTCGCGTCTGGATCCTGGCGGGCTTGACTCCGTCGCCGACCAGCATCCTGCGCACAGCCTCGGCGCGACGGAGTGAGACGTTCGAGCCCGAGAGCACACTGCCGTCCGTGTAGCCGTTGACAGTCACCTCGGCGCTGGGGCAACGGACCAGCAGCCGCGCGACCTTGTGCACGACGGCAGCACCCGCACGCGACAGCCCGGTGGCGGAGCCGTCGAAGCCGATGCCTCGGGCCCCGACTAAGGTCTCCAGCTTCGCCGACAGCTCGTTGCAGGCACGCTCTTCGGCCGCGTTGCGAGCCACGTGCTGGACCTCCACGCCACCGAGGCCGATGACCGTCTCCGCCGCTGCCAGGGCCTTCTGCTCGTTCTGGCCGGTCGGCACCCTGACCGTCGCGGTGCGTCCCGCCACCTGCACGGTGGTTCCGGCCACACCGGCCGTCTCGAGCGCGACCAGGGTCTCGTGCTGGAGCTTGTTCTCGATCGACCCCCCGCTGGTGTAGACCAGCAGGGCGGTCAGGCTAGCGGGCAGCAGCAGGAGGGCGAACCACCAGCGTTCACCGGGGCCACTGGTGCGGTAGAGCTTCTGCCTCGCGGAGCCAGCCGAAGGCGCGACAGCACGCGGCATCGCACCTCCCTCCGGTCAGTCCGGGGCGTCGAGGCCGTACTCCTTCGACGCCGGCTGGTTCTCTTCTCCCAAGAGCCCGTGGTCCTGCTTGCCGACCTTGATGCTCAGCGCGCCGCCGTTGTCCGCAGCGACCTTGAACCGCGCAGGTACTCGCAGTGTCTTGGTCTCACCAAGCACCAAAGTCTGGTCAAAAAGGACGATACCGTCGGCATCGCGCACCTGTACGCGAGTTGACGCATTCAGCGCGACAAGCCTGAGGGCCACCCGCCTCGGTGCCGGCGCAGCCTGCTTGGGGGGCTCGTACACCCATCCGCGGCTGCTCGGCAGTGGCGGTGGCTGCTCGACCATCTCGTTGGGAGCACCCGCGAAGAGCCGGATCACACCCCACACCAGCACGAGCGAGAGCACGAGTCCGACCAGGAGGCTCCAGTTCGGGCCGCCGACGGTGCTCCGCATGCTTCCGGTCATGCCCGTAGCAAGCTCGGCTTCAAAGACCCGGCGGGCGCTGATCGGGGCAGCCGCATAGCGGTTGTCGAACGAGGCCAGCAGCGGCACCGGGTCCTTTCCCAGGACTCTCGCCAGCGTGCGGATGTGCCCTCGTGCGTAGACGTCACCCCCGCAAGGAGCAAAGTCGTCCACCTCGATCGACTCGATCACGTGCGGCCTGATCCGGGTGCGCTCGGCGAGCTCGTCGACCGAGAGGCCCACGCGATGACGGGCGGCCACCAGCTCTGGCCCGATGACGGGCTCCCGGACCGGCTGCTGCTCGCGTTCGTCGACCAGTAGCGCAGGCACCGGGTCTTCCAGCCGGGAGACCGACCGCACGCTCGTCTCGAGGATGGGCTCGAAGATCAGGTCAACCGAGCCAGGGCGACGCAGGTGACGCTCCTCGGGAAGCCGTCGGGCGGTCTCGGCCTCGACAGTGGCAGGGTCGAGGGCGGTGGCACCGACCGTCAGGTCGACTCGCAGACCAGGACGCGTCGCGCGCAGAGGTACGGCGTAAGCCGCCGGTGCCAGCGACGGCGGGGGCGGCAACGGCTGCGTGGGCGCGGCGTCCACGTCGTGGCTACGGCCCTTCGCCATCCGGGAGACGATCGTCCCCAGGCCGGTGGTGAGGCTGGCCCTGACCGAAGGCTCAGCGAGGCCCGGCAGGATCCGGCACCCGCATCGCGGCGGGCTCCTCGGTCGCCTCGTCGATCAGAGTGACCACGTCGGCGCGTCCCTGACAGAGCGCCGCAACCTGGTCTGCGAGATCTCTCTCACGCGAGGCCGATACCCCCGTCATCAGCCCGAGCGGTACGCCCAGCGCTGCGCCGTACGCCCGCTCGTTCAGTGAGGCGTGACGGCTGGCTCGGCGGTCGAGTCCGTCCAGGGCTCGCTCAACACTGTGCGGCACAACCAGGAGCCGCCCGTCGCCCAAGGCTGAACGCCGCGGCTCGACCCTCACGTGAGCGACGGCATCCCAGGGCAGGCCCCGCCATTGGCTGCCCAGTCGGATCCGCACGCCCAGGTCGTCGGCGACAAGGAGGGGCGTGCGCGCATCGAGTACGCCGGCGAGGAAGAACCCACCGATGGCCGCGAGAAGGCCACAGAACCCCCAGTCGAGGACGTTGCCGGACCCGACAGCACGCCACAGGTAGGCGATCGCGATGGCTGAGGCGGCTGCTCCCACCGGCGCCGACAGGGCGACGCTGCGGCGCACCAGGACCGTCGTACGCCGTGCCGCGTCGTTGGGGCTGAGCACTGTGTCCTGGTCTTGCTCCGGCGGGACCTGGCTGGTCGGGGATGAAGCAGGGTGCGAGCCGATCGGTTCGGTCGGGTGGTTCATGCTTCCCCTTGCAGAGTCTCGATGACACCGTCCAAGTCATCGGGCTTGATCAGAACATCTCTGGCCTTGGACCCCTCGCTGGGTCCGACGATTCCGCGGCTCTCCAGGATGTCCATCAGCCGACCAGCCTTGGCGAAGCCGACGCGTAGCTTGCGCTGGAGCATCGAGGTGGAGCCGAACTGGGTTGAGACGACGAGCTCCACCGCCTGGATCACCAGGTCGAGGTCGTCGCCGATGTCGTCGTCGAGCTCGCGTCTGGATGCGGCCGGCGCAGTGACGTCCTCACGGTAGGTCGGCGCCAGCTGCTGCTTGACGTGCTTGACGACCTGGTGCACCTCGGCTTCGGTGACCCAGGAGCCCTGTACCCGCACGGGCTTGGAGGCACCCATCGGCAGGAAGAGTCCGTCACCTTGGCCGACGAGCTTCTCGGCTCCAGGCTGGTCAAGGATGACCCGGCTGTCGGCGAGCGAGCTGGTCGAGAAAGCCAGGCGCGAGGGCACGTTCGCCTTGATCAGACCCGTGACGACGTCGACCGAGGGCCGCTGGGTCGCCAGCACGAGGTGGATGCCGGCTGCTCGCGCGAGCTGCGTGATCCGCACCACTGCGTCCTCGACGTCGCGAGGGGCAACCATCATCAGGTCGGCGAGCTCGTCGACTACCACAAGCAGGTAGGGGTAGGGCGCCATCACCCGCTCTGAACCCGCAGGCACCTGGACCTTGCCGGCCTTGACCGCCTTGTTGAAGTCGTCGACATGGCGGAACCCGAAGGCAGCGAGATCGTCGTAGCGCATGTCCATCTCGCGTACGACCCACTGCAGCGCTTCGGCCGCCTTCTTCGGGCTGGTGATGATCGGGGTGATCAGGTGCGGGATGCCTTCGTAGATGTTGAGCTCGACCCGCTTCGGGTCGACCAGGATCATCCGCACCTCGTCGGGGGTGGAGCGCATCAGCACCGAGGTGATCATAGAGTTGATGAAGCTGGACTTACCGGCGCCCGTCGCGCCGGCCACCAGCAGGTGCGGCATCTTGGCGAGGTTGGCAACCACGAAGCCGCCCTCGACGTCCTTGCCTAGGCCGACGATCATCGGGTGATGGTCGTTGCGCGCGTTGTTGGAGCGCAGCACGTCGCCGAGCGACACGATCTCCTTGTCGGAGTTGGGGATCTCGATCCCGATCGCCGACTTGCCCGGGATCGGGCTGAGGATGCGTACGTCGGCACTCGCCACGGCGTAGGCGATGTTCTTGCCGAGCGCGGTGACCTTCTCGACCTTGACCGCGGTGCCGAGCTCGACCTCGTAGCGCGTGACGGTCGGGCCGCGCGTGTACCCGGTGACCTGGGCGTCGATGTCGAACTGCTCGAGTACCTCGGTGAGTCGCCCGACCACGTCATCGGAGGCTTTCGTCCGAGCCTTGTGCGGACTGCCGGCCTTCAGGACCTCGTTGCCGGGCAGCGAGTAGGTGATGTCGCCCGAAAGGGCAAGCTGCTCGACCCGGACGGGGAGCGGCGTGTGCGGCGGAGCCTCGCCCTCGTCGTCGGCGGGCTCCTCGGCGGAGGCCTTGCCGCGCTTGGCAAGCTCGCGGTCGACCATGACCGGGCTGTCGTAAGGCTTGTCGCCCATATCCTCGTCCACCATCGACGCGACCCGACGCCGCGGACGGGTACGACGCAGCGGCGCGGTCTCGTCCTGCTCGGCGACGGGCTCGTCCTCGGACGCGCTGCGGCCAAGGAGCCGATCGCGCAGGGCGGCGAGCTTGGCCGGCACCTGGTAGACCGGCGTGCCGGTCACCACCAGGACGCCGAACCCAGCCATCAGGGTCAGCAGGGGAACGGCGACGAACTCGCTCTTGAGCAGGTCCATGAAGAGGGACCCGATGACGAAGCCGACCGCACCTCCGGCCTGCCGCAGCGCCTCGGAGTCGGCGCCGTTGGGCATCCCATGGGAGACGTGCACCAGCCCGAGCACCCCGAAGCCGAGCGTGGCCCAGCCGATGACCTGACGCCCTGCCGGCCCGTTGGTCTCCGGGTTGCGCAGCGTGCGCCAGGCGACGAAGCACAGCAGCAGCGGGACGAGCCAGCCAACGATGCCCACCGACCCCGTGACCACGGTGCGGGTGCCGTCCATGACCTGTCCGGGAACCCGCCACCACACTGCCGCCGCAGCGACGACCGCCGCACCGATCAAGGTGAGCCCGGCTCCGTCCCGGCGGTGCTCGGGGTCGAGCTCGCGGGCCGTGTGCCCGATCCGGCGTACGGCGACGCCGAGGGTGTGCGCGACGCCGACCCAGAACGCGGCCAAGGCGCGTCCGAGTACGACGAAGACACGGAAGACGGGACCAGGTCCACTACGCACGGCCCGCGGCGCCTGCCGCCTCGACTTGCTCGAGGCTGCCTTCTTGGCTGCGGGTCTGCGCTTGGCCTGGCTGCCGGACGGCCGGGATCGAGAACCACCGGACGAGCGCTTGCGAGCGCTGCCTGAGGTTCGCGACGCCGGCGGGGAAGACGTACGGGTCGCCATGCGGTCGAGGCTACGGGATCGCCACATCAGTCACACGCTTCACACGCCGGGGCGTTCACCCTGACTCAGGCCTACTGGTCTGGACCGCTGTTCGTTCGAGTATCAACCACCGGCGGACGACCTCTTGGGGAGGGTCAACAACAATTGCGAAGGGAACACCCACCATGAGCAACACCTGGGACCAGCTGCACGCACGTAGCTCGGTCGTGAACACGATCGTCACCCGCGCCGCCGCGGGTGCCTCCGCAGCCGCTGCCTGGACCGGGGTTGCTGGGGTCTGGGAGCACTTCGAGGACGAGACCCATCTGCTGCGCGAGCTGCAGCAGCGTTGGTTCCACGCACTGGCCGCGAACGTCGACCTCGCTCTGGAGATCGGTGAGGGCGAGCTCGCCGACGACGTACGCAACGCCTACCGCAGCACGGTCGAGCGTCACCGTGGCCTGCGCCGCATCCTCGACGAGTGCAGCCAGCACCCCGCCCTCGTGCCGCTGGTACGCCGGGAGCACGCGCTGCTGGCCCGGGCCGCGGGTGTCGGGCACTCCGACCTGGTGATCCTGGCGGCGGAAACCGTCCCGCAGCCGCGCCGGCCGCGTCTGTTCGCGCGGCTCGTCAGCTCGGCCGCCTGACACGACACAGCTGAACGAGCAGGCACCTCAGGCCTCGATGACCACCGGGATGATCATCGGGCGCCTGCGGTGCCTGTTGCTGACCCAGCGGCCCACGACCCGGCGGATCGTCTGCTGCAGCTGGTACGGGTCGTTGACCCCTTCGCGCACCAGAGCGTCGATGGCGTCGATGATCGGCTGCTTGATCTCGTCGAAGACCAGGTCGTCCTCGGCGAAGCCACGCGCGTGGATCTCCGGTGGTCCGCCCACCTTCCCGGTCACCGAGTCCAGCACCACGATGACGGAGATGAAGCCCTCCTCACCGAGGATCCGGCGGTCCTTCAGCGATGTCTCGGTGATGTCGCCGACCGAGGAGCCGTCCACGAACACGTAGCCGCAGTCAACCTTGCCGGCGACCTCCAGCTTGCCGTCGAACAGGTCCACGACGATGCCGTCCTCAGCGATCAGCACCCGGTCAGCGGGTACGCCGGTGGCCCTGGCCAGCGCCGCGTTGGCCTGCATGTGCCGGATCTCGCCGTGCACCGGGAGGACGTTGCGGGGCTTGACGATGTTGTAGCAGTACAACAGCTCCCCCGCGCTGGCGTGCCCTGAGACATGGACGAGCGCGTTGCCCTTGTGCACGACCTTGGCACCCCATCTGGCCAGGCCGTTGATCACGCGGTAGACCGCGTTCTCGTTGCCCGGGATCAGCGAGCTGGCCAGGACAACGGTGTCCCCCTCCTCGATGTGTACGAAGTGGTGGTTGCGCTGAGCGATCCGGCTCAGCGCCGACAGCGGCTCCCCCTGGGAACCTGTCGAGATGAGGACGGTGCGCTCCGGCGGGTAGTCGCCGATGTCCCGAGCGTCGACGAGGGTGTTCTCCGGAACCCGGAGGAACCCGAGGTCACGCGCGATCGCCATGTTGCGGATCATCGAGCGGCCGACGTACGCGACCTTGCGACCATGCGCAACCGCGGCGTCCATCGTCTGCTGGACGCGGTGCACGTGGGAGGCGAAGCAGGCCACGATGATGCGCCCTTGGCTGTGCGCGAAGACCCGGTCGATGACAGGCCCGATCTCGACCTCGGACGTGGTGAATCCAGGCACCTCGGCGTTCGTGGAGTCGACCATGAACAGGTCGACGCCCTCCTCGCCCAGCCGGGCGAAGGCCCGCAGGTCGGTGATCCGACCGTCGAGCGGGATCTGGTCCAGCTTGAAGTCGCCAGTGTGCAGCACCATCCCGGCACCGGTGCGGATGGCGACGGCCAGGGCATCGGGGATGGAGTGGTTGACCGCGACGAACTCGAGGTCGAAGGGGCCGAACGAGATCCGGTCACCTTCCTTGACCATGTGCTGCGCGGTCTCCTTGAGCCGGTGCTCCTGCAGCTTGCTGCGGAGCAGGGCCAGCGTCAGCTTGGAGCCCACCAGGGGAATGTCGCCGCGCTCGCGCAGCAGGTACGGCGTCGCGCCGATGTGGTCCTCGTGACCGTGCGTCAGGACCAGCGCCTCGATCGTGTCCAGCCGGTCCCGGATCGAGTCGAAGTCCGGCAGGATCAGGTCCACGCCCGGGTGGTGGTCCTCGGGAAAAAGAACGCCGCAGTCGACGATCAGCAGCCGCTCGTCGTACTCGAAGACGGTCATGTTCCGGCCGACCTCGCCCAGCCCACCAAGGGCGGTGATCCGCAGGCCGCCGGCGACCAGGGGATCGGGAGCGCTCAGCTCCGGGTGCGGGTGGCTCATGCGAGCCTGTCGAGCTCTACGCGAAGGTCCGCGACCACGTCGTCCGGGGCAGGCACGAGCGGCAGACGGACGTTGCGGTTCGGCAGCACGCCGGCCAGCTGCATCGCCGCCTTGGCGGTCATCGCACCCTGGACCCGGTTCATCACCACGTCGACCACGGGAACCAGCCGCTGGTAGATCGCGAAGGCCTCATCGAGGTCTCCCCTGTCCACGGCGGCCACCAGGGCGGCGTACTGCCGCCCGGCGACATGCGCCACGACGCTCACCAGGCCCACGCCACCGTGGGTCAGCCAAGCCAGGTTCAGCACGTCGTCGCCGGAGTAGAACGCCAGTCCGGTCTCCTGTTGGATCTGCACACCGCGGTAGAGGTCACCGACGGCATCCTTCACGGCCACGAACCGCTCGTCCTGCGCAACGCGCCGGTAGGTGTCCATCGAGATGGCGACCCCGGTCCGCCCGGGGATGTCGTAGAGCATCACCGGGAGCGCGCTGGCGCCGGCGACAGCCTTGAAGTGCGCGGTGATGCCCTCCTGGGTCGGCTTGCTGTAGTAGGGCGTCACCAGGAGTGCCCCGTCCGCCCCGAGCTTCTCCGCCTGCTCGATGAGCTCCACCGAGTGCGCGGTGTTGTTGGTCCCCACCCCGGCCACCACTGTGGCCCGGTCGCCGACCGCGTCGATGACGGCCCGCAGGATCTGGCCGTCCTCGGCCGTCGTGGTCGTCGGGGCCTCACCCGTCGTACCGGAGACGACGAGACCGTCGTTGCCGTTGTCGACCAGGTACGCCGCGACCCGGGCTGTGCCGTCGAGGTCGACAGACCCGTCGTCGTGGAACGCAGTGACCATCGCGGTGAGGACCCGCCCGAAGGGTGCAGGGGCAAGTGTCATGAGGTCAGGTTATCGGTTCCTGGCCCAGCGTCGCCCTCGCCGGCATCACACGGACGGCATGACCTCCTCGGCTATCAGCCGCAGGTGGTCGAGGTCCGAAAGGTCCAGCACCTGCAGGTAGACCCGCGAGGCCCCGATCTCGGCGTACCTGCCGATCTTCTCGATCGCCTCCTGCGGGGTTCCGGCGACCCCGCTGGCGCGGAGCTGGCTCGGCTCGCGACCGATCGCCTTGGCCCGGCGCTCTACCTCGGCCTCGTCGGCGCCCACGCAGACCACCAGTGCGGCCGAGTAGCGCAGCTCGTCCGGGTCCCGGTCGATCGCCTCGCAGGCACGCCGTACCCGGGAGAACTGCGTCCGACCCTCGTCGAGGTCCAGGAAGTTCAGGTTGAACTCGTCGGCGTACGCCGCTGCCAGGCGAGGGGTCCGGGTCGGCCCCTGTCCGCCGATGATGATTGGTGGGTGCGGCTGCTGGACCGGCTTGGGCAGGGCGGGGCTGTCGACGAGCTGGTAGTGCCTCCCGTCGTGGCCGAACGCTCCTTCGGCTCGCCACAGTCCTCGGACGATCTCCAGCTGCTCCTCGAGCCGGTCAAAGCGTTCCCTCATCGCGGGGAACGGGATGCCGTACGCCGAGTGCTCGGCCTGGTACCAACCGGCCCCGAGCCCGAGCTCGACCCGTCCACCACTCATCTGGTCCACGCCTGCCACCGTGATCGCCAACGGACCGGGCAGCCGGAACGTCGCGGCAGTCATGAGGGTTCCGAGCCGGATCGTGGAGGTGTCTCGGGCGAGGCCGGCCAGCGTGGTCCACGCATCAGTCGGCCCCGGCAGACCGGGCGTACCCATGCCGAGGTAGTGGTCAGAACGGAAGAACGCATCGAACCCGAGTGCTTCGGCCGTGCTGGCGACGGCGAGCAGGTCGTCATAGGTCGCCCCTTGCTGGGGCTCGGTGAAGATGCGAAGGTCCATGTCGCCAGCCTCTCAGGGTGCTCAACCCACGCGTCTGGCGCCCACCGCGTCGTACGATGGCGTCCGAGAGGAGACGGCAATGGCCGACCCAGTGAGCGACATCATCGGGGACTATCGCGCGTTCGCGGCCCAGCAGCGCGACCGCCTGCTCGATCGGGGGATCGACATCAGCCCGTACTCGCTCAGTCACCTTGCCGTCCGCGTTCCGGAGTGGGACCAGTACCTACACATGCGCAATCGACTCGAGCGCCACGCGGTCACCACCAGTGAGAACGTCTGGAACGGCCGCCCCATCTCCCTGATCGTCCCCGCCGAGCCGCTCGAAGTCCTCGACGGCAAGCTCGTCCCGCTCCTCGAACTCATCCCGCCCGTGCACCAACGCGTCTACAAGATGGGGTTAGAGCACCTCGGCGTCGTGATCGGCGACACTTTCGACCGGTTCGTCGAAGCCCACAAGCCCGTCCTGACGGGACAGCAATTCCAGGGCCCGAACAGCACACCCGACCCCGTCTACATCTTGTTCGAGGACTTCACCCACGTGAAGTTCTATCGTCTTTCGCTCAGAGCGTCCGTCGAGCTCGATGCCGGCCCGTTCAAGGACGGGTTCCATCACGTCGACGACTGGGTGCCCCAGCGACTCGTGACCGCGACCGGCCCGACCCCGCTGCCGCGCTGAGCGACCCGGAACTCGGCGGGGACCCGGCTCGTCCCCTCTTCGGCAGATCCCCGATGGCGTCACGCAACCCTCGGTTTGTGACGGGGCTTCACCAACGGGGCTAGCGCGAGAACCTTGCGAATGCCGTTGGCCCGGACTGCGAGCGTCTCGGCCAGCGCGACCAGCGCGAGCAGCGGACACCGGTCAACAGTGCGAACACCACGAACACCTGATCGACTCCGAACCCAGCCTCAACAAGATTGGTCAACGCGGACGCATGTGCCCGGGCCTCGGTCACGTCGAATGACGGATCGGTGATCGACCAGTGCACCCATGCTGCGATCCCCAAAGCAACTAGACGCGCTCCAGCCAGACGAAGTCGTAGCCGACGTAGGACTCGCGCTTGGTCTCTCGCCAATCGGACTCGTCGTACGGCGGGTAGTGGGTGTCGCCTTCCGGACTCTGGTGGATCTCGGTCAGGATCTGCTTGTCGGCCAGGGGCAGAGCAGCGGCGTAGACCTGGCCACCGCCGATGACCATGATGTCCCCGTCGAACGCCTGAGCCAGGGCGATCGCGTCCTCGACGCTCCCCGCCACGAAGACACCCTCGTGCGACCAGGCCGGCTGACGGGTGACTACGACGTTGGTGCGGTGGGGAAGCGGATGGCCGATCGAGTCGAAGGTCGCGCGGCCCATCACGACCGTGTTGTCCAGGGTGACCCTGCGGAAGTGCTTGAGGTCCTCCGGGTTACTCCAGGGGATGTCCCCGCCGGAGCCGATCACGCCGTTGTCCGCGACCGCGGCAACCATCACCACGCGCTTGGTCGAGCCCGCGCTCATACTGCGATCGGCGCCTTGATCAGCGGATGAGGGTCATAGCCCTGCACCTGGAGGTGCTCGAGGTCGAACGCGTCGAGTTCGGTGACCGAGGGGTCGAGCCAGAGCGTGGGCAGGGCCCGCGGCTCCCGGGTCAGCTGCAGGCGGGCCTGGTCCAGATGGTTGGAGTAAAGGTGCGCGTCACCGAGGGTGTGCACGAAGTCCCCGACCGCGAGCCCCGTCACCTGAGCGACCATGTGCGTGAGCAGTGCATACGACGCGATGTTGAACGGCACGCCGAGGAAGACGTCGGCGGAGCGCTGGTAGAGCTGGCACGACAGTCGCCCGTCAGCGACGTAGAACTGGAAGAGCGCGTGGCAGGGAGCCAGTGCCATCTGGGGGATGTCGGCGACGTTCCAGGCCGAGACGATGTGTCGCCGCGAGTCGGGGTCGCGGCGAATCGCCTCGACGACCTGCCGGATCTGGTCGATGTGCTCCCCGGCAGGCGTGGGCCACGAGCGCCACTGGTAGCCGTACACGGGTCCGAGGTCTCCGAACGGATCGGCCCACTCATCCCAGATCGTTACTCCGCGGTCCTGCAGCCACTTGACGTTGGTGTCACCACGCAGGAACCACAACAGCTCCGCGAAGATCGAGCGGGTGTGCACCTTCTTGGTGGTCACCAGCGGGAAGCCGGAGGACAGGTCGAACCGCATCTGGTGGCCGAAGACGCTCTTGGTGCCGGTGCCGGTGCGGTCGGCCTTCTCGACGCCTTCGTCGAGGATGCGGGTCAGGAGGTCGAGGTACTGCTGCACGGCGCCAACCTAACATCGCAGAGGGACCCTCCCCGGCGGCCACGTCGGTGGCACGAGACAATGTCGGCCATGAACGCTGCGACCGCCGATGTCTCCGTCCGCGTCGGTTGGGCTGACGATGCCACCGGCATCGCTCAGGTGCAGGTGCAGGCCTGGCGTTCGGAGTACGTCGACCTGCTTCCTGAGCCACTCCTGTCCGCTCTTGACGCCGACGAGGTCGCCGCTGCGTGGCGGACGTCTCTCACCAACCCGCAGGACGCCCGCAACCGAGTGCTGGTAGCCCTGGACCGCGCGGTGGTTCGCGGGTTCGCGATCACCCAGCCCAGCCCCGACCCCGACGCCGACCCGGTCGCGGACGGAGAGGTGGGTGAGCTGACCATCGACCCCGGCCACCTGGGCGAGGGACACGGGTCGCGCTTGGTCCACGCCGCCGTGGACACGCTGCGGGCGGACAGGTTCACCCGGGCCTTGGTCTGGCTGGCGAGCACCGACGACGCGCGCCGGCGGTTCCTGACCGAGGCCGGCTTCGCACCCGATGGGGCGCACCGCGAGCTGGACCTGCACGGCGACGGCACGGTGACCGTCAAGCAGATCCGCCTGCACACCACGCTCTGACGCTCCGGCGGCTACAGACGACCAGCGGCTCGCAGTGCGCGGACGGTGTCGGTGAGTGTCTCCAGCGTCGGGCGGTAGACCACCCCCAGCTCACGCTCGCTCGGGGCGACGTCGGCCGGTGCGAACTCGGTGTAGTACTGCATGCCCGCCTCGGTGAGCTGCTCGGCGGACTTCGGCATGAACCGACGGGTACGGTCGGCCAGCCGGCCGGCGCCTCGCAACAGCCCATCCGGCACGGGGAGCACCCGCAGCCGCCGGCCGCTGGCGGCGCTCAGCTGGGTGGCGAGCTCACGGACGCCCAGTCGCTGGCCGCCGACCATGTAGCGCCGCGCCCCGTGGCCGGGCTGGAGCAGCGCGGCGTGCACAGACCCGAGGTCGCGTACGTCGACGAGGGTCCATGCGGCCTTCCGTCCAGGGACCACCCGGAGCCGCACGGCGCCTGCCACCCCCTCGGCCGCCTCGCCGAACTGGTCTCCGGCCGGAGGTCCGAGCACCATCCCGGGGTAGGTGATCGCCAGCGGTGCGCCGCGAGCCTGGAGGCCACGGGCGAAAGTCTCCACCTCGGCCTTTGACCGGCCGTAAGCGTCAGCACCGCCGGCAACCTGGAGGCCCGCATGGAGCTCGGGGAGCTTGCGCTGGAACAGCGCCGCCGTACTGGACACGTAGATCACCGGGTCGAGCCCCAGGTCGACAGCCTGGCCCAGCACGTTCTCCGCGCCGGCAAGGTTGGTCGCGATCATGGTTGCTGCCTGGCTCGGATCCATCCCGACCACAGCAGCCGCATGGACCACGGCGTCGCAGCCCCCCAGCGCGGCAGCGACCGAGTCGCGATCGGTGATGTCACCCACCCGGTGGTCCGAGGTGTCGACACCCAGCGCACCCGCCCCTGAGCGCAGGCGGGCTGGGTCCCTGACCAGGAAGCGCACCTGGTGGCCAGCTTCCGCAAGCGTGTGAGCGGTCCAGCCGCCGATGAACCCGGTGCCTCCGGTGACGAGTACGCGCATACCTGGAAACGTATCGTGAGTTTCGACGTCGCCAGATTGGCAACTATTCAGCTGCCCGGTGCGTCCTACTGGGTAAGAACCGAGTGTGAGCAGACAGGAGGCTTGAGGTGTTCGGACCGGTCCCCGCGAAGTACCGCCTCATCGTCTGGCTGTGCGGCCTGCTCGTCTTCGTCGGACTCGGCGCATGGCTCTCGACGTCAGTCGCTCTGTCCACCAGCGTGATGGCAACGCTGGGCCTGACGATGGGCGCGCTGGCCGTCGCCTTGTTCCTGCACGACTTCGATCAGCCGCACGCAGCGGCCATCGGCCGGCGCCGACAGCGACCGTAAATCCGGTTGCGCGCAGGCGTTACGTTTTCCCAGTGACGCCCCTCGAACTCGAATCCGAGCACCGTGCGCGGATCATCCGCGACGGGCTCGCCGTGGGCGTCGCGACTGGTGCGTACGGGATCTCGTTCGGGGCCATCTCCGTGGCGGCCGGCCTCGATGTCTGGCAGACCTGTGCTCTGTCGCTGCTGGTGTTCACCGGAGCCTCGCAGTTCGCGCTGGTGGGCGTGGTGGCCGCCGGGGGTGCCCCACTGTCGGGAGCGTTGACCGCGATGCTGCTGGGCACCCGGAACACCCTGTACGGGCTCAAGCTCGCTCCCCTGCTCGACTGGCATGGGCTGCGGCGGGTCGGCGCTGCCCACCTGGTGACCGACGAGTCCACTGCCATGGCCGTCAACCGAGAGGGCACGGCTGCTGCCCGCGCGGGCTTCTTGAGCACGGGGCTCGCGGTCTTCGCACTGTGGAACCTGGCGACGCTGGGCGGGGCGGTCGCGGGCGAGTCGCTGGGCGACCCGCGGGACTTTGGGCTCGACGCGGCCGTGGGTGGGGCGTTCCTGGCCCTGGTGTGGCCCCGGCTAGGCACTCGGCGTAACCAGCTCGTCGCCGCCTTGTCGGTCGCGCTGGCACTGGGGCTGGTTCCCCTCACCGCTGCCGGCGTACCGATCCTGGCTGCGGCCGGGGTCGCTCTGCTCTTCGGCGTACTCACCCGGGTCAAGCCGTGATGTGGGTGGGCGTGCTCAGCGCGGGCCTGGCGTGCTATCTGCTCAAGCTCGCCGGCCTCTCCGTCCCGCATCGGGCGCTGGAGCAGCCTGTGGTCGAGCGGATCGTCGACCTGATTCCCGTGGCTCTGCTCGCCGCGCTGATCGGCGTCCAGGTGTTCGCTGACGGCCAGCACTTGGTGGTGGATGCGCGGCTGCTGGGGCTCGGTGCGGCTGCCCTCGCCCTGCTGCTGCGATCACCGTTCATCGTGGTGGTGATGGTCGCCGCGCTGACGGCAGCAGTCGCACGCCTGCTCTAGGCGCTCACGGGATCTCGATGCGCCCGTCAGCGTCGAGGGGGAATCCAGGGTTGTAGCAGAGCTCCCACAGATGGCCGTCGGGATCGGAGAAGTAACCGGCGTAGCCGCCCCACGGCAGCCATGCGGCGGCCTTGACCGTCACCCCGCCGGCCGCGACGGCGCAGGCGAACGCCGCATCGACGGCCTCGCCCGTGGGCAGGTTGATGGCCAGCGTGATGCCGCGGTACCTGGGTTGGGAGCCCGCAGGTGGCGCCTCGAGGGCGGCGTCAGCGGCCAACTCGTCGTACGGGAAGAGGCCGAGCCAGGTGGCCGCTGTCTTGAACCAGACGATTCCCTGAGCCCGGTCGCCACGCTGCTCCCACCCCAGGTCGGAGTAGAAGCGGATCGAGCGGTCGAGGTCGGTCACGCCTAGGGTGACGATGCTGAGGTTCGGAGCGATCTGCTGCTTCATGCCTAGATCCAACCTCAGGGCACCGACACGCCCGGGCTCGACGTACTTCCCTCGCGATTCATCCGCTTCCCTCACGTCGTGACATCGGGGAGGCGGATGAATCCCACGGGACCGTGGGATTCATCCGCCGCGTCCCGCAGCGAAGGGGCCAGGTCAGTTGACGTTGACCGCGCTCCAGGCCGCCGCTACCGCGTTGTACTGAGTACTGCCCAGGCCGTACAGGTCGCGGGCGGCGTTCAGCGTGGCGGTCCGGGCGCCCTTGTAGTTGGTGCTGGAGGTCATGTAGACCGTCAGCGCCCGGTACCAGATCTTGCCCGCGCTAGCCCGGCCGATCCCCGCCACGGTCGAGCCGTTGCAGGTCGGCGAGTTATGCGCCCGCCCACCGATGGTCTTGGCGCCGGAGCCCTCGGCCAGCAGGTAGAAGAAGTGGTTGCCGACCCCGGAGGAGTAGTGCACGTCCAGGGTGCCGACCGTGCTGCTCCAGCAGTTGACCGACGACCCGTCCGAAGCCGGATTGTCCATCCGGCGGAAGCCCTGGTGCTTGGCCAGGTCGAACTGCTCACCGATGTAGTAGTCGCCCGGGTCGTTGGCGTTGTTGGCGTAGAACTCCACCAGCGAGCCGAAGATGTCAGACGTCGACTCGTTGAGTCCGCCGGGCTCGCGGGAGTAGGTCAGGTTCGCGGAGTTCTCGGTCACGCCGTGCGTCATCTCGTGGCCGGCCACATCGAGGGAGACGAGCGGACCGTAGCTGGTGCCGTCGCCGTCGCCGTAGGTCATCTTCGACCCGTCCCAGAAGGCGTTGACGTAGTTGCTCCCGTAGTGAACGCGGTTCCAGGACCCCGCTCCGGTGTTGAAGATGCCGTTCCTCCCGTGTTCGAGCTTGAAGTAGTCCCAGGTCACGTTGGTGCCGTACTGCGCATCGACCCCCGCGGACTCACGGTTGCTGTTGAGACCGTTGCCGAACAGGTTGTCCGGGCTGGTGAACGTCGTACCGACCTGGCACCCCGAGCCGAAGATCTGGCAGACCACGGAGTCGGACTTGTTGTTGACGTCGTTGGTGTAGGTGTTCCCGCGGGTCGGGTCCTTCAGAGAGTAGGTCCCACCGGACAGGGTCAGCTGCAGCGGGACGGTGCCACCGTAGAGGGACTGGCCCTGGCCGTCGACGGTCTGGATCTGCTGCTCGGTGCGGGTGACTTTTCCGGTCCTGGCGTCGACGTACGACGCGAGCCGACTCGGCGTCCCATCCTTCTGCTTGCCATAGGAGACGACCTCCCACGACAGCCGGGGCCTGCCCCAGGTGGCGTCCACGACGAGCTGAGGTGCCCCCTTGACCCGGCCGGTGTTGCGGGAGACTGCTCGCTGCACCGCGAAGGCCCTGCTCACCACCGGCTTGGCCGACAGCGTCAACGGCCGGCTCAGCGTCTGGCTGGTGCCGCGCCAACCGTTCGCAGAACTGCGGTGGACGACCAGGTCGCCGCCCAGGACGCGGAGGCCCCGATAGGTCCTGGTCAGGCGCACATGCGTGGCTCCGTTCGCGTCGACCAGCGCGTCGACGACCTGGAACCGCTGCCCAGCACCGACTTTCGCGGCCCGCGGGTGGGCCCGTACGGCGTCGACTGCGGACCGCGCGACGACTCCCGCCTTGGAGACCGACCGCGTTGCCAGGTCGGCCCGGGTGTGGTCGGCCCGGGCTAGGTCGGTTGTGCTCCTACTAGGGGCGGCGTCGGCCGTCGGTACGGCGATCGCGAGCCCGGCTGCAATTGCGGCGGCTGCCGCGAGCCCTGCCTGGTTGCGCATGTGCATCCCTCCGAGTGATGTCTGGGCACGGGTTCCGGCCCGAAGCCACCCTGGTACCCGGAGCTACCGAAGGAAACAGGGAGCAGGCTTCCAGATCGTGCAGTGCACGAAGATGTCGTCGTCGTCTCGCCTGGGGCAGCCGAACTGGCCTAGACGGGGCCGGTGGCTCAGTCGTGCCAGGGGTAGAGGCTCAGGGCGTGCCGGGCCGCTTCTCGGGCTCGGCGGCGGTCTCCCGCGCTGTCGTAGGCCAGCGCAAGCCGGTACCACGAGCGCCAGTTGTCGGGGTCTGCCTCAGTCTCGGCTCGGCGCTGGGCAAAGACCGCGTCAGCCGCCTCGCGGTCCACCCGCCCCGAAGGGCGGCGTGGCAGGTCGTCGGTGGGGAGTCCGCCCTCCTGGGCCAGCGCGTTCCCCAGGACCGCCGTACGGCGCCCGAAGACCACCTCGCGCAAGGTGAGACCGGTTGCCAGGGCGGCCGAGACCACGAGTGCGCCGCCGAACAGCACGGGGACCACTCCCCCTTGGGTGATCAGGTCGATGCCCTTCGCGGTGACCAGCAGCACGTAGAAGGTGAGGATGGCCAGCAGGAGGCCGACCACGAGCTTGGCGCGCATCACAGGAACTGTTCGAGGCCGACGGTCAGCCCTGGACGCGACCCGATCGAGCGCACGCCGAGGAGGACGCCCTCCATGAACGACACGCGGTCGAGGGAGTCATGGCGGATGGTCAGCGTCTCCCCCGGCCCACCCAGCACGACCTCCTGGTGAGCAACCAGCCCGCGGATGCGCAGTCCGTGCACCCGGATTCCCTCGACGTCTGCCCCTCGAGCGCCTTCCAGGCCGGTGGAGGTCGCGTCGGGGATCGGCGGGCTTCCGGCCGCGCGGCGTGCCTGCGCGATGAGCTTGGCGGTGCGCGCGGCGGTTCCGCTCGGGGCGTCGGCCTTGTCGGGGTGATGCAGCTCAACGATCTCCACGCTCTCGAAGTACGGCGCGGCCTCGGCCGCGAAGCGCATCATCAGGATGGCGCCGATGGAGAAGTTGGGCGCCACGAGCACGCCGGTTTCGGGGCGGCCGGCCAACCAGCGCTCGAGCTGGGCGAGCCGGGGCTCGTCGAAGCCCGTGGTCCCGACGACCGCATGGATCCCGTGCTCGACCAAGAACTCCAGGTTCCCCATCACCACGTCGGGCTGCGTGAAGTCGACCACGACCTCGGCGCCCGAGGTGACCAGGGCCTCGATGGCGTCGCCGGCATCGACGGCGGCCACCAGCTCGAGGTCAGGGGCGGCTTCGACCGCCGTACAGACCTGTTGTCCGACCTTGCCGCGGGAACCGAGTACGCCGACCTTGATCTGATCCGTCACGGGCACAAACCTAGTGCCAGCCGCTTCCGGGGCCGAGGGGAGCCTGGATCCCGACGGCCGGAGCGGCTACTCGGGTCCGACAATCGCCAGGGTCTCCCGTTGGCCGAGAATCTTCTGCGCAATCGTGTGTACGTCGGACAGGCTCACCGCGTCGATGCGGCGGATCACCTCGTCGAGTCCGGGGAGCTCGTCGTAGAGCAGCTCCGCCTTGGCTATCCGTGACATCCGGGACCCGGTGTCCTCCAGGGAGAGGACGAGCCCGCCCCGCAGCTGCCCCTGACCGCGGGCCAGCTCCTCGGCGCCGATGCCGTGCTCGGCGAGCCTGCGCAGCTCGTCCCGGACCACCTCGAGGGTTCCGTCGAGCTTCTGCGGTAGGCAGCCCACGGCGACGCCGAAGGTGCCCGCGTCGGTGTAGTGCGAGGCGAACGAGTAGACGGAGTACGCCAGCCCCCGGCGCTCGCGGACCTCCTGGAAGAGCCGGGACGACGGTCCCCCTCCGAGCGCCACGTTGAGGACCCCGAGTGCGTAGCGGCGGTCGTCGGTCCGGTTGAAGGAGTTGAACCCGAGCATCAGGTTGACCTGCTCGAAGGGCCGGGTGGTCCGCTGGATCCCCGGGGCGGCGCGTTTGTGCCGGGCACTGCGCCGGGGAGGTGCCGGGCGGACCGTAGGGTCCGCCAGGAAGCCGTTTCCCGCGAACGCCCTCCGCACCTGGCGAACGACCGTCGCATGGTCGACGTTGCCGGCAACCGCGACGACCGTCGACTCCGGCCGGTAGTGCGTGCGGTAGTACCGGGTGATCTGGGCACGGGTGAGCGAGCGGATGGTCTCCGCCGTACCCGCGATGGGCCGACCCAAAGCGCTTTCCCCGTAGGCCTTGGTCGCGAAGAGGTTGGTGACCACGTCCTCGGGATCGTCGTCGTGCATGGCGATCTCGTCGAGGATCACCTCACGTTCGGCCTCGACGTCATCAGGCTCGATGAGCGAGCTGGTGATGATGTCCCCGAGCACGTCGACGGCAAGCGGCAGGTCATTGTCGAGAACGCGCGCGTGGAAGCAGGTGTACTCCTTGGCAGTGAACGCGTTGAACTCACCGCCGACCGCGTCGAGCGAGACCGAGATGTCCATCGCCGAGCGGCTCGGAGTGCCCTTGAACAGCAGATGCTCGAGGAAGTGGGACGCCCCCGAGTGCACCGCGGACTCGTCGCGCGAGCCGACACCCACCCACACGCCGATGCTGGCAGAACGTACGCCGCCCATCGCCTCGGTCACGACCCGAAGCCCCCCGGGAAGGACAGTGCGGCGGACCGTGGAGACCACGGATCCGCCGCCGTCCTTCTCGACGAGAAGTGTTCGGGTGGTGCCGGGCTTCTGGGGAGCTACCGAAGAAGCCACTGTGTCCTGACTACTCGGAGTCGGCCTCGGCCGGCGTCTCGGACTCGCCCTTGTCGACCACGGGGATCAGGGAGAGCTTGCCACGGTCGTCGATCTCGGCGATCTGGACCTGGACCTTCTGTCCCACCGACAGGACGTCCTCGACGGCCTCGACTCGCTTGCCGCCCGCCAGGTCGCGCAGCTTGCTGATGTGCAGCAGGCCGTCCTTGCCCGGGAGCAGGGAGACGAACGCCCCGAAGTTGGTCGTCTTGACGACGGTACCGAGGTAGCGCTCGCCGATCTCGGGCATGGTCGGGTTGGCGATCGCGTTGACTGCCTGACGAGCGGCCTCGGCCGACTCGCCGTTGGTCGCACCGATGTAGATCGTGCCGTCGTCCTCGATGGAGAGCTGAGCACCGGTGTCGTCCTGGATCTGGTTGATCACCTTGCCCTTCGGGCCGATGACCTCACCGATCTTGTCGACCGGGATCTTCACGGTGATGATCCGCGGCGCGTTGAGCGACATCTCCGCCGGCTCGTCGATCGCCTCGGCCATGACGTCCAAGATCGCCAGACGCGCGTCCTTGGCCTGGTTCAGCGCCGAGGCGAGGACCTCGGCCGGAATGCCGTCCAGCTTGGTGTCGAGCTGGAGCGCGGTGATGAACTCCCGCGTCCCGGCCACCTTGAAGTCCATGTCACCGAAAGCGTCCTCGGCACCCAGGATGTCGGTCAGGGCGACGTACTCCGTAGTGCCGTCGACCTCACCGGAGATGAGACCCATCGCGATGCCGGCGACGGCCGCCTTCAGCGGGACACCGGCCTGGAGCAGCGACATCGTCGAGGCGCAGACCGAGCCCATCGAGGTGGACCCGTTGGAGCCCATCGCCTCGGAGAGCTGGCGGATCGCGTAGGGGAACTCCTCGCGGGTGGGCAGCACCGGCAGGAGCGCACGCCGAGCGAGGGCCCCATGGCCGACCTCGCGACGCTTGGGTGAGCCCACGCGCCCGGTCTCGCCGGTGGAGAACGGCGGGAAGACGTACTTGTGCATGTAACGACGCGACTTCTCCGGGGAGAGCGAGTCCAACTTCTGCTCCAGGGTCAGCATGTTCAGCGTGGTGACGCCCAGGATCTGGGTCTCGCCGCGCTCGAACAGCGCCGAACCGTGAACCCGCGGGATGACCTCGACCTCGGCCGAGAGCGTGCGGATGTCGGAGAGCCCGCGACCGTCCATGCGGACCTTGTCGCGCAGTACGCGCTCGCGAACCAGCGCCTTGGTGAGCGAGCGGAAGGCCGCGCCGAGCTCCTTCTCGCGACCCTCGAAGTCCGGCGCGACCTTGTTAAGGACTGCGTCCTTGATCTCGTCGAGCTTCGTCTCGCGCTCCTGCTTACCGGCAATGGTCAGGGCCTGGCCGAGGTCGGCGGCAGCCGCCTTCTCGACGGCGGCGTAGATGTCGTCCTCGTAGTCGAGGAAGACCGGGAAGTCCTGGACCGGCTTGGCTGCCTGCTTGGCCAGCTCGAGCTGAGCCTCGCAGAGCTGCTTGATGAACGGCTTGGCGGCATCGAGACCGCCGGCGACAACCGCCTCGGTCGGCGCCTGCGTGCCGGACTGGACGAGGTTCCACGTCTCGTCGGTGGCCTCGGCCTCGACCATCATGATCGCCACGTCACCGGTCTCGGTGACGCGACCGGCGACCACCATGTCGAACACGGCGTGCTCGAGCTGGCTGTGCGACGGGAACGCCACCCACTGGCCCTCGATCAGCGCCACGCGGACGCCACCGACGGGGCCTGAGAAGGGAAGTCCGGACAGCTGGGTCGACATCGACGCGGCGTTGATCGCCAGGACGTCGTACGGCTGGTCGGGGTCGAGCGACAGGACGGTGATGACGACCTGGACCTCGTTGCGCAGACCCTTCTTGAAGGTCGGACGCAGCGGACGGTCGATCAGGCGGCAGGTGAGGATCGCGTCCTCACCCGGGCGGCCTTCGCTTCGGAAGAAGGAGCCGGGGATCTGGCCCACGGCGTACATCCGCTCCTCGACGTCGATCGTGAGGGGGAAGAAGTCGAACTGCTCCTTGGGCTGCTTTCCGGCCGTGGTGGCCGAGAGCAGCATGGTCTCGTCGTCGAGGTAGGCGGTTACCGAACCGGCTGCCTGTCGGGCGAGAAGCCCGGTTTCGAACTTGACGGTGCGGGTGCCGAACTTTCCGTTGTCGAGAACGGTTTCTACGGCGGAGATGACGGGTCCCTCCATGGGGTGTCCCTTTCTGTGTCGCGGAGCGAGCACGCGGGGGCGTCCATCTGTGGCCTGCATGAGGCGCCTGGGTGACCAACGCCGGTTTCGCCGGCACTGGACACTGTGTGCACCTACGAGGCGCGGGGCCGGTCTTCGATCGAGGCCTGCGGGACCTGAGTTCGTCCCGAGGGCCACTACCGAGGACCGGGCCAGACGTCCGCGGTCGCTCCAGTGGTTACTTCTGAAGTTGTGTTACTGCCGACCCAATCGCGGGTCGCACCGGTCGAAAAGTAGCCGGAGCGGCCACCCGAGGCGGGTAGCCGCTCCG
This sequence comes from uncultured Actinomycetota bacterium, assembly GCA_963769585.1. Taxonomy (GTDB): domain Bacteria; phylum Actinomycetota; class Actinomycetes; order Propionibacteriales; family Nocardioidaceae; genus SSC3. The sequence goes on along the minus strand of CAVYMJ010000006.1, from coordinate 941,135 downwards.
AAACTTTCAGCGACGGAGGCCGAGGCGCTCGACGATCGAGCGGTAGCGGCTGATGTCTTCCTTCTGCATGTAGTTCAGCAGTCGGCGGCGACGACCCACGAGCAGCAGCAGGCCACGACGCGTGTGGTGGTCGTGCTTGTGCTGCTTGAGGTGCTCGGTCAGGTGGGCGATCCGGTGGCTGAGCAGCGCAACCTGAACCTCGGGGGAACCCGTGTCGCCCTCAGTAAGGCCGTACTCGGCGATGATGCTCTTCTTGGTGTCATTGTCGGTACCTGTGGACACTTCGTTCCTCTCGGGGTTCGTTGCGCGGCGCGCCGGGGCACATCCACCCGGGCACTCTCGATCCGCGGCCGTCAAACGGCAACCGCACGATCTTACCAATGTCCCCCGGAATCAACGAATCGCTACCGGGCCGCCGGCCCCGGACTGCGCGCATGAGATTCTGGAGTGCACCCACGAACGCGACGGATCGCCACCTCATGACGTTGTTGACCTCCGGTAAGACAGCCGGGAGCCTCCACGGTTCCGCGTCTGCAGCCCACCGACCGCCTTCCGGCTTCCGCCCCGAGGTGCAGGGCCTGCGCGCCGTTGCCGTGCTCCTGGTGGTCGGCTACCACCTCTACCCGAACCGGCTCAGTGGCGGGTACGTCGGGGTCGATGTCTTCTTCGTGATCTCCGGGTACCTGATCACGTCCCACCTGTACCGGGAGGCCGCCTCCACAGGACGGTTGTCCCTGGCCGGCTTCTGGGCCAGGCGGATCAGGCGCCTCCTCCCCGCCTCACTCCTCGTCCTGGCCGCTAGTGCCCTGATTACCGTCACGGTGATTCCGGCGACCCTGTGGGACCAGACGGTCCGTCAGCTCATCGCCTCGACCCTCTACGTCCAGAACTGGGCACTCGCCGGCGACGCGGTCGACTACTCCGCGGGCGGCAACGTCCCGACCGTGGTCCAGCACTACTGGTCGCTCTCGGTGGAGGAGCAGTTCTACCTGATCTGGCCGGTCCTGGTGGCCGTCGTCCTTCTCGGGTGCCGGGGGCGGCGCAGGCACCTCCTGCCGCTGGCCCTGACCAGCGCTCTGGCACTGCTGGCCGTAGCCTCGCTGGCCTACTCCGCCTGGTTGACCTCGAGAAGTCCGGGCGAGGCGTACTTCGTCAGCCCCACGCGGATCTGGGAGTTCGCTGCAGGAGCGCTCCTTGCGCTGTCTGCCGGGGTAGCGGCGCGCCAGGTGTCCTGGCCGGCCCCGACGAGAGCGCTGCTGGGGTGGTCGGGTATCGCCGCCATCGTCTGGTCCGGCTTCAGCTACGACGCGGAGACGCCGTTCCCCGGCTTGGCGGCGCTCGTCCCTGTGCTCGGCACGGTCGCCGTCATCGCCGCCGGGGCGGGAATCTCCGTTTTCACCGCGGGGCACTGGCTCTCGCTGCGCCCAGCGACCTTCGTGGGCGACATCTCCTACTCGGTGTACTTGTGGCACTGGCCGGTCATCGTCGCCGTGCCGTACCTCACCGGCGTCGACCTGCGTACGACGGACAAGGCTGTCATCCTCGCCGCAACCCTGCTCCTCGCCTGGGCGTCGACCCGCTGGGTCGAGACACCGCTGCGCGGGGCGGACGTGCTGGCCTCGGCCCCGTGGCGTTCGTTCGTGGCCGCGCTGCTCGGGATGTCCCTGCTGATCGGCGCCGCAGAGCTGGTCCGCCAGGACCTGGACAGCCAGGTGGCCCACGGGCGTGAGCGCATCGCCTCGGTCCTGGCGGAGATGGAGACCACCGGCTGCCTCGGTCCGGCTGCGTTGGACCCCCGGAACCGATGCACCAGCCCGACCGGTGACGGACCGCTGGTGACGCCCCCCGAGGTGGTCGCTCGCCAGAACACCGATCTCGCCTACCCAGACTGCCAGTCGGATCTGGACAGCGCCGTGCTCAGGACCTGCGACGTGGGTCAGTCCGCCGACCCGCAGCGGACCGTTGCCATCGTCGGCGACTCGCATGCCACGCACTGGTTCCCGGCTCTGGACCAGATCGGGAAGCGAGCGGGCTGGAAGGTGGTGACCTTCACGAAGTCGTCGTGCCCGTTCACGTTGGCGCGGCGCACGTTGCCGGAGGAGACCGACCCCTCGCTGCGCGAGCGGTGTGAGCGGTTCAACGACGAGGTGCTCCGTCGGCTCGTCAACCGCAAGGACATCGACACGGTCTTCGTCTCGGCGTTCAGCTCGGCCTACGACTGGGTCCAGCGGCCAGGACACCGGGTGGCTGACCCCGCCACCGACGGGTTCAGGCTGCTGTGGCGTCGGCTGGTGACGGCGAACAAGCAGGTCGTGGTCCTGCACGACGTGCCGCGGGTCAAGGACCAGGTGAACACCCCGGACTGCCTGGCCGAGCACGACAACGACCCTCAGGCCTGCGCGACGACCCGGAGCGAGGGCCTGGTAGCCGACGTCGAGGCGGAGGCCGCGCGCCGAGGTGCTCCCCGCGGGGTGCGCCTGCTGGACCTGACCGACCTCATCTGCGACCAACGCTCGTGCTATCCGGTGGTGGGCGACGTGATCGTCTACCGGGACTACAGCCACCTCTCGGCGGAGTACGCGACGCTACTGGCGCCGTACCTGCTCCGACGGTTCAACCAGGTCGACCGGAGTCCGTGACCAGCCGAGGACAGGAACGCTCAGGGCAGCTCGCGGCGACCTCGCTCGTAGGTCCTGATCCGGTCGACCAGGATCGTCGCCAGGGAGGAGTCGAGCTCTCGGTGGTCGTAGGCGATGTCCTTCAGATCGGCCACCAACTCGCGGAGCGCCACGAGCTCAGCCCGCTCACGGGCTGCACCCGAGTCCGACCGGCTGGAGAGCATGGCGACCAGGACGACTCCGACCACGAGCAGCGTCAGGACCAGGACGGTGATCAGCAGTGGCATCACCGGGTCACGAAGCCCTTCAGGACTCCCGCCATGCTGAAGTGGTCGTCCCAGCGGGTGATCTGCCCATCCCGGACCGTGAAGGTCCCGCAGACCCAGAACCCAGTCTTCAGCGGCCCCCACCGGAGGTAGTCGGTCCGGTCGGTGAGCACGGTCTCCCCGTCGCCGGCGATCGAGTGGAGCCGAGCGTCGAAACCGATCCGTCGGCGCTCCATGTCCCGCAGGGCCGTGTGGACCCGCCTTCCGCGGATGGTGGGCAGCCCCGTGTTGAGCCACTCGACGTCCGGCGACAGCAGGCCCGTGGCTCGTTTGGTGTCAGGCAGCGCCAGCAGTTCGAGGAAGTCACGCACGACGTCGACGTTCGTATCACTCATGACCGGATGCTAGCCGCGATCCGCGGCACAGCCACGTCCACGGTCGGCCCCTCGGACTACTAAGAGTCGGCCGACGGTGTGAGGATGCAGAGCATGACGGACGGTCGCGTGAAGAAGCTGGGCGTGTGCAACCTGTGCGAGGCGATCTGCGGCCTCGAGCTCACCATCGACGATGGTGCCGTGACCGGAGTGCGGGGCAACCCGGCAGACCCGCTCTCACGGGGTCACATCTGCCCCAAGGGTGTGGCGATCGGCGACCTCCACGCTGACCCGGACCGTCTTCGCCGCCCTGTCCGCAAGACAGCCACCGGGTTCGTCGAGATCGCCTGGGAGGAGGCGTTCGAGCTCGTCTCGGACCGGCTCGCCGCCATCATCGACGAGCAGGGCCGCAACGCGGTCGGTGTCTACCTCGGCAACCCCATCGTGCACAGCCTGGGCTCTCAGACGCACATGCCCGCGATGCTGAAGTCTCTGGGGACCCGCAATATCTTCAGCGCGACCTCGGTCGACCAGCTTCCGCACCAGTTCGTCGCGCACCTGCTCTACGGCCACCAGCTGCTGATCCCGATCCCCGACATCGACCGCACGCAGTACTTCCTCATCTTCGGCGGGAACCCGATGGCCTCCAACGGCAGCCTGATGACCGTCCCGGACTTCCCCGGTCGGGTGCGCGAGCTGCGGGCCCGCGGCGGACGCATTGTGGTGTTCGACCCACGAAGGACCGAGACGGCCAAGATCGCCGACGAGCACGTCTTCGTGCGGCCTGGCACCGACATCCACGTCCTGCTGGCGATGCTGCACACCATCTTCGCCGAGGGGCTGGCCACGGTGCCGGCGTACCTGGACGGGGTGGCCGAGGTCGAGGCTGCCGTCGCGCCGTACACCCCCGAGCGCGCCGAGCAGCTCAGCGGAGTCGACGCCGAGGTCATCCGCCGGATCACCCGCGAGTACGCCGCCAGCGGTGCGGGCGCCGTCTACGGTCGGGTAGGGGTCTCGACGCAAGCCTTCGGAGGGCTGTGCCAGTGGGCGATCCAGTGCCTCAACGCAGTCACCGGCAACCTCGACCGGGAAGGCGGCGTGATGTTCACCGAGCCGGCGGCGGACATCGTCGGTCGCAGGCTGGTCCGCCCCGGCCACATCGACCGGTGGCGCAGCAGGGTGCGCGACCTGCCCGAGTTCGCCGGAGAGCTACCCGTGGCGACCTTGGCCGACGAGCTGTTGGAGCCGGGCGAGGGCCAGATCCGCGCGATGGCAACGCTCTCGGGCAACCCCGTCCTCTCCACGCCTGACGGCAAGCGCCTCGGTGAGGCGCTGAGCGGGCTCGACTTCATGTTCGCGGTGGACATCTACGTCAACGAGACGACCACCCATGCCGACGTCATCCTCCCTCCTACCGGGGCGCTCGAGCGCGACCACTACGACCTGGCCTTCCACGCGCTCGCCGTGCGGAACACGGCCAGGTTCACACCTGCTGTCTTCCCGAAGCCGGACGGCACCCGGCACGACTGGGAGATCTACCGGGAGATCGCTCTGCGCACCACCCGCAAGCTCGGGACCAGACAGTCGTGGCGCAGGTGGGCGAAGACCCAGGCCCGGTTGCGCACCAGCCCGACCCGCCTCGTCGACCTCCTGCTCCGGACGGGCAAGGCGAGGCTGTCGATCCGCAAGCTGCGCCGACACCCCGAGGGGATCGACCTCGGGGCCCTGCGGTCGTGCCTGCCCAACCGGCTGCAGACCAGCAACAAACGGGTGGACCTCGCCCAGCCACTGCTCCTGGCTGACCTGGGACGCCTTGCTGCGGCCCGGCCGCCGGGCGATGGCGAGCTCATGCTGATCGGCCGACGCCACCAACGGGACTGCAACAGCTGGATGCACAACACCGAGCGGCTCACGAAGGGCCGGTCACGCCACCAGCTGCTCATGCACCCCGTCGACCTCAGCGACCGGGGGCTCACCGACGGCTCGGTCGTGACCGTCAGCTCGCGCGTCGGCAAGGTCGCGGTGGAGGTCCAGGCCAGTGAAGACATGATGCCCGGCGTGGTCTCGCTCCCACACGGCTACGGGCACGGGGTCCCCGGGACGCAGCTCTCGCATGCAGTCACGGTCCCCGGCGTCTCGATCAACGACCTGACCGACCCCGAGCTCCTCGACCTGACGGGCAATGCGGCACTGTCCGGAGTGCCCGTGACGGTCCATGGATGAGCTCGACCGGATCGCGAAGGAGACCGGCTTCTCCGGCGCGGTCCAGGTCGGTGACTGGAAGGCGGGCTACGGCGTCGCCGACCGCGCCCACCACATAGCGAACACCCCGACCACGAGGTTCGCGATCGCCAGCGGCAGCAAGGGCATGACCGCGCTCGCCGTGATGTGCCTGGTCACCGACGGCAGCCTGTCGCTGGAGACCACCGCACGCTCGCTGCTGGGCGCTGACCTGCCCCTGGTCGACGACGCCGTCACCGTCGAGCACCTGCTCGCCCACAGGTCCGGGATCGGCGACTATCTCGACGAGGAGGCCGACGGCGACATCGACGACTACGCCATGGCTCGACCGGTGCACGAGCTCGACAACACCGAGGCGTTCGTGCCGCTGCTCGGCGGGTTCGCGCAGAAGTTCGCTCCGGGCTCGGCCTTCTCGTACTGCAACGGCGGCTTCATGGTGCTCGCGCTCCTAGCCGAGCGCGCCAGCGGTACGCCGTTCCACGAGCTGGTCCGCACCCGGGTCCTCGCGCCCGCCGGCATGGTCAGCTCGGACTTCCTGCGCTCGGACGACCTGCCCGGTGATGCTGCCCTGGGTTACCTCAAGGACGGGCGCAGCAACGTCTTCCATCTGCCGGTCCTGGGCAACGGTGACGGCGGCCTGTACTCCACGCTTGAGGACCTCGAGCGATTCTGGCGGGCACTCCTGGACGGACTCATCGTGCCTGCCACGGTCGTCGAGGAGCTGGTCCGTCCCCGGTCGGAGGCTCCGGAGGAGCACGCTCGCTATGGTCTCGGGTTCTGGCTCGACGCCGCCGGACCGGAGATCTCCCTGATCGGCTACGACGCCGGGGTTTCCTTCCGGAGCGTCCACCACCCCGGCACGGGGCGCACCTGGACGGTCATGGCCAACACCTCCGAGGGCGCCTGGCCGATCAGCAGGGCACTGTCCCAGCCCGAGGGGTGAGGACGAGACCGCAGTAGCAGGGCCTCAGCTGCTCAGCAGGAGTCTGGTCTCGGCCACGTCGTGGGCCATCGCGGCGAGCAGGTCGTCGACCGAGGCGAACTGCCGCATACCTCGGATGCGGGCCGCGAACGCGATGTCAACCTCGACGCCGTACAGCTCAAGGTCCGTGCGGTCGAGGACGTACGCCTCGACCCGGCGATCGCGCTCACCGTCGAAGGTCGGGTTGGTCCCGACCGAGATGGCCGCGGCCAGCCTCTCCCCGCTGCCGAGCACGGTCAGCCAGCCGGCGTACACGCCGTCGGAGGGTACGCAGAGCCCGTGCACCGGGACGTTCGCCGTGGGATAGCCGAGCTCGCGTCCGCGCTCGTCGCCCCTGACGACCTCGCCGCGCACGCTGAACTGACGGCCCAGCGCCTCCTCAGCCCCTTCGACGTCACCGGCGAGGAGGCAGTTGCGGACATAGGTCGACGACCAGACCTGGGGACCACCGTCGAGCGGGATCGGCTCGACGCCGAAGTCCAGCTCGGCACCGAGCGCGACCAGGAGCGAGACGTCTCCCGCGGCCTTGTGCCCGAAGCGGAAGTTGGCGCCCACCACGACGGCTTTGGCATGCAGGCAACCAACGATGATCTCCTCGACGAAGCGCTCGGGGGGCCAGCCAGCAAGGTCGCGGTCGAACGGGATGACCAGGACGTCGTCAGCGCCGGCCTCGTGGAGCAGCTCGACGCGTACGGGGATCGAGGTCAAGGTCGGAGGTGCGTGCTCCGGGCGGAGCACCGCGATCGGGTGCGGGTCGAAGGTGACAGCGACCACGTGGTCCAGACCCAGGCTGGTCGCCACCTCACGGGACCGCTCGATGACGTGGCGGTGTCCGCGGTGGATCCCGTCGAAGTTGCCGATCGTCACGACGGTGCGTTCGAGATCCGCAGGCACCTCGTCGAGCGAGCGCCAGATCCGCGCCATCGTTCCACTCCTGTCCGGGTCGCTTTCGTCAGGGAGAGCCTGCCACATCGACGGCTCCCAGCCCTGTCGTGTCGGCTCGGTCACGAGTCAGACGAGCACGGCCACCGGGACCGCGAACGCGCCGTGCTGCTCGTAGAGCGCGAGGAGGTCGCCGTCGGGGCCGAGCATCGCCACCGGCTCAGTGCTCGCGGGAAGTTCGAGCTCGAGCTTGCGACCGAAGGAGATGTCGGCGGCTGTCTGGTCGTCGACGCGCAGGTGGGCGAAGAGCTTCTCGCCCACGGTGGCCATCGGGACCAGCCCGAGGTCGCCACCCGACGCGAGCTCGTCAAGCGTCCTGGCCGCATCAAGACCGAACGGTCCGACCCGGGTACGGCGCAGTGCGGTGAGATGACCGCCGACGCCCAGGGCTGATCCGAGGTCGCGGGCGATCGCGCGCACGTAGGTGCCACTGGAGCATGCCAGGGAGAGGTCCACGTCCAAGAAGTCGCCCTGTCGGCTGATCGCGCGCACCTCGATCGAGTACACGGTGACTGGGCGCGGAGCGAGCACCACCTCCTTGCCCTCGCGGGCCAGGGCATAGGCCCGCTTCCCACCGACCTTGATTGCCGAGACCGACGACGGCACCTGCTCGAGGTCACCCAGGAAACCGCTCAGGGCGTCGCGAACGGAGGGCTCGGTGACGGCTGAAGCCGACGCGGACGACGTCGTCTCGCCCTCCGCGTCGTCCGTGGTGGTGCTGGCACCGAGTCGCAGGGTGGCGTCGTAGGACTTCTCGGCCAGCATCAGGTGGCCCAGGAGCCGGGTCGCCTTGTTGACACCGAGCACCAGGACGCCGGTCGCCATCGGGTCGAGCGTCCCGGCGTGACCGACCTTCTTGGTACCGGCAGCGCGACGGACCTGGGCGACGACGTCGTGCGAGGTCAGTCCGGACGGCTTGTCGACGACCAGCAGACCCGAGCTGGTCACGTAGACAGGTCCTCGTCTTCGTCGGCGTCGTGCGGCTTCTTGTACGGGTCCGCGTCGCCGGCGTACGTCGCCCCGGCTGCTGCCGCTGCGACCGCCGCGTCGGACTCACGCGCCTGGGCGAGCAGCTCGTCGAGGTGACGGGCGTTCTCCGGGAGCGCGTCGTGGATGAACTCCAGCGACGGGGTGTGCCGTACGCCGAGCTGCTTGCCGACCTCGGAGCGGATCAGCCCCTTGGCAGACTCCAGCGCGGCCGCCGAGTCCGCGACCTGGGTCTCGTCCCCGAACACCGTGTAGAAGACCGAGGCGTGCTGGGAGTCGCCGGTCACTCGGACGTCGGTGATCGTCACGAACCCCAACCGCGGGTCCTTGATCCGGTGTTCGAGCATCTGGGCCACGGTCACCTGGATGTGGTCGGCGATCTTGCGGATGCGTGCCGAGCTCATTGCTGCTCCTGTAACTGTTTCCTCCGGTGAGAGGTCAGAAGAACCGACCTCTCACCGGGACGGCGGTCAGGACCGGGGGATCTCGCGCATCTCGAAGCCTTCGACGATGTCGCCGATCTTGATGTCCTGGTAGTTGCGGAGGACCAGACCACACTCGAAGCCCTCGCGGACCTCGGCAGCGTCATCCTTCTCCCTCTTGAGCGAGGCAAGGTCGAGGTTGTCGGCGACCACCGCACTATCACGCAGCAGACGGACCTTCGCGTTGCGGCGAATGACCCCACTGGTGACCATGCAACCGGCGATGTTGCCGATCTTGCTGGAGCGGAAGATCTCGCGGATCTCGGCCTGGCCGAGCGCGACCTCCTCGTACTCCGGCTTGAGCATCCCCTTCAGGGCTGCCTCGATCTCCTCGATGGCCTGGTAGATCACCGAGTAGTACCGGATCTCCACGCCTTCCTTGTCGGCCAGCTCGGTCGCCTTGCCCTGCGGGCGGACGTTGAAGCCGATGATGATCGCATCGGACGCGGCCGCAAGCATGACGTTGGTCTCGGTGATCGCACCGACACCGCGGTCGATGACCCGCAGGTTGACCTCCTCGCCGACGTCGATCTTGGCCAGCGAGTCCTCCAGGGCCTCGACCGAACCGGACACGTCGCCCTTGAGGATGAGGTTGAGCTCCTGGCTCTCCCCCTTCTCCATGGAGGCCATGAAGTCCTCGAGGGTACGGCGCACGCGACGCTGGGCCTGCATGGCGGCACGTTCACGCGACTCGCGCTTCTCGGCGATCTGACGAGCGATCCGGTCGTCCTCGACGACCAGGAAGTTCTGCCCGGCTCCAGGGACCGCAGTCAGACCGAGCACCATCGCGGGGCGCGACGGGTCGGCTTCCTCGATGTTGTCGCCGTGCTCGTCGAGCATGGCCCGAACCCGCCCGTACGCCGGACCGGCGACGATCGAGTCCCCGACGCGCAGCGTGCCGCGCTGGACCAGGATGGTCGCGACCGGGCCACGTCCGCGGTCGAGGTGGGCCTCGACGACCAGACCCTGGGCGTCCTGCTCCGCGTTCGCGCGCAGGTCCAGGGAGGCGTCCGCAGTCAGCACGACCGCCTCGAGCAGCTTGTCGAGGTTGAGCTCGGACTTGGCCGAGACGTCGACGAACATCGTGTCGCCGCCGTACTCCTCGGGAACCAAGCCGTACTCGGTGAGCTGGCCGCGGACCTTGACCGGGTCTGCGTCCTCCTTGTCGATCTTGTTGACCGCGACCACGATCGGTACGCCGGCGGCCTTGACGTGGTTCAACGCCTCGACCGTCTGCGGCATCACACCGTCGTCGGCCGCGACCACGAGGATCGCGATGTCGGTCGCCTGCGCACCGCGGGCTCGCATGGCGGTGAACGCCTCGTGACCCGGGGTGTCGATGAAGGTGATCCGTCGCTCGTTGCCGTCGACATCGGTGGTGACCTGGTAGGCACCGATGTGCTGGGTGATCCCACCGGCCTCCTTGTCGACCACGTTGGCGTTGCGAAGTGCGTCGAGGAGCTTGGTCTTGCCGTGGTCGACGTGACCCATGACGGTCACGACCGGCGGACGGATCGTGAGGTCGCCCTCTTCACCCTCGTCGGTGCCGAACTCGAGGTCGAAGGACTCGAGCAGCTCGCGGTCCTCGTCCTCCGGGGACACGACCTGCACTGTGTAGTTGAGCTCCTCGCCGAGCAGCTCCAGCACCTCGTCGTTGACCGACTCGGTGGCGGTGACCATCTCCCCGAGACCGAACAGCATCTGCACCAGAGCGGCTGGGTCGACGTTGATCTTCTCGGCGAAGTCGGTCAGCGAAGCACCACGCGCCAGCCGGACGATCTCACCGTCGCCCTTGCGAACCCGCACGCCACCGATGGTCGGGGCCTGCATGTTGTCGAACTCTTGACGACGCTGGCGCTTGGACTTGCGTCCACGACGCGAGGGACCGCCGGGGCGGCCAAAGGCGCCCTGGGTGGTGCCGCGACCACCGGGGCCACCCGGACGACCACCACCACCGGGACGACCCGGAGCGCCGCCACCGGGACGACCGGGAGCGCCACCGGCACCAGCCGGTGCGCCGCCGAAGCCACCGCCACCGGGGCGACCACCAGGAGCTCCGCCACGTGCGGGAGGGCCACCTGCGCGCCCTGGAGCACCCGAGCCGCCTCGGGCGCCAGGTCCGCCGGGGCCGCGACCGCCGGGGCCACCGGGGCCACCAGGACCGCCGGGGCCACCGGGGCCACCGCCGAACGTCGGAGGAGACTTGGGCATCATCGCCGGGTTGGGGCGCGGCATCCCGGGCCTGCCACCACCGGCGGGCAGACCACCGGTACGGCCGGGGGGACCACCGTCGCGAGCGGACGGCGGGCGCGGAGGGCGATCACCGACGGGCGCACCGCCCGGGGCGGGTGCCGGGCGTCGGCCCATCCCCTGGCTGGGCGCGAACGGGTTGTTCCCTGGGCGCGGAGCGCCTGGACGTGGTCCGGGGGCGGCCGGACGGGCGGAGGTGTCGGCCTCTGCAGCCGGAGCCTCCGGCTCCGCTTCGCCGGGCTCGGCTGGCGTGCGTGGACCCGGGCGGGGGCCCGGGGTCGCGACGGGGCTGTCGGCAGGCGCCTGTGTGGTCGCCTGGGTGGTCGCCTCGAACGGCGACTCGACAGCTGGGGTCGGCGGGGCAGCCGGTGCCGGTGCGTCAGCGACGGGAGCCAGTGCAGCCGGGGTCTCGGCGGGCGCCGCCGGCGCCTCGGGAGCCGGGGGCTGGGCAGCCTTCTTGGCGGGTGCCTTCTTGGCCGTCGCGGCACCTGCAGCGGCGAGCTCGCCGCCGAACTGCTTCTTGAACTTCATCTCGACGGGGAGCTCGATCGTCGACGATGCCGACTTGACGAACTCGCCCATCTCCTTGAGCTTCTCGAGAACAACCTTGCTCTCGACGCCGAGCTCTTTAGCGAGCTCGTGGACTCGGGTCTTAGCCACGCTTCTCCTCCTGGCCCGAGCCCCTCAAGGGGTGCTGCTCGGACCGCTAGTTACTGGGCATGCTCATCGGGAAGTACTCATCGAGTGCTCATGAGCTGCTGCTCCATCTTCTTCTCGAGCGGTCATGGTCGATCTGTCTGGTTCAGCACGAACTCGCGAAGCCCCTCGCAGTCGAGCCCCTCTGAGACCCGGAGGGCTCTGGCGAAGGCTCGCCTGCGGAGTGCGAGCTCCAGGCACTCCGACCTGGGGTGCAGATGCGCCCCACGGCCCGATGCCCGTCCCACTGGGTCCGGGACCAGGGCCCCATCGCCGGCGACGACTCGCAGAAGCTCGTGCTTCTCGGCCCGCTCTCGACATCCGACGCAGGTGCGAACGGGACCCGGCACGTTTGTGGACATGGGTCAGCGCACCTACGTAGGTTGGTTGAGCGAGCCGTCGGCCAGTCTATACGCACACACGTCGTGGGACTAACCGGCACGACGAGCGACGGCCCTGCTCCCCGGACGACCTGGCCGGACGACCTGGCCGGGCGACCCGGCCAGGAGAGCTCAGTCGGCGAGGGGCGGTGCGACGGGAGGAGCCTCGTCTGAGCGGATGTCGATCCGCCAGCCGGTGAGCCTGGCAGCGAGGCGGGCGTTCTGACCCTCCTTGCCGATCGCGAGCGACAGCTGGTAGTCCGGTACGACGACGCGCGCTGAGCGCGCCTCGGCGTCCACGACCTCGACGCTGCTGACCCGCGCCGGCGACAACGCATGGGCGACCATCTGGGCCGGGTCGTCAGACCAGTCGACGATATCGATCTTCTCGCCGTGCAGCTCGTTCATGACGTTGCGGACCCGCTGGCCCATGGGGCCGATGCAGGAGCCCTTGGCGTTCACGCCGGCGACGTTCGAGCGCACGGCGATCTTGGTGCGGTGACCGGCCTCCCGTGCGATGGCACAGATCTCCACGGTGCCGTCCGCAATCTCGGGAACCTCAAGGGCGAAGAGCTTCTTGACCAGGTTCGGGTGGCTGCGCGACAGCATCACCTGCGGGCCGCGCATCCCGCGCCGGACCGTCACCACCAGGCACTTGATCCGAATGCCGTGCTCATACCTCTCCCCCGGCACCCGCTCAGCAGCAGGCAGCAGCGCCTCGAGGCGACCCAGGTCGACCAGGACGTCCTGCGGGTCACGCCCCTGCTGGATGATGCCGGAAACGATGTCGCCCTCCTTGCCGGAGAACTCACCGAACTTCACGTCGTCCTCCGCGTCGCGAAGCCGCTGCAGGATGATCTGCTTGGCCGTGGTGGCGGCGATGCGGCCGAAGCCTTCGGGAGTGTCCTCGTACTCCGCGACCGTCTCGCCCTCCTCGTTGGTCTCAGCGGCGAGAACGGTCACGTGACCGGACTTGCGGTCGAGAGTGACGCGGGCTTTGGGGTTGGCATCGGGCGTCTTGTGGTAGGCCACGAGCAGTGCCTGCTCGATCGCGTCGACGAGGATCTCGAACGAGATCTCCTTCTCACGCTCGAGAGTGCGCAGCAGTCCCAGATCGATGTCCATCAGGTCTCGGAACCCTTCCGGTTGAACTCCACCTGCACACGGGCCTTGGCCACGTCGGAGTAAGCGATGATGCGGGTCTTGCCGTTTACGTCGAGCGTGGCCGAGTCGTCGCCTGCCTCGCTGACGCGGCCGATGATCGTCTCGTTTGCCTCGGTGGTCAGCTTCACCAGCCGGGACTGGTTGCGTCGCCAGTGGCGCGGCAGGGTGAGTGGGCGGTCGACGCCTGGCGAGGTCACCTCGAGCGTGTACGCCTGGGGGCCCATCACGTCGGACTCGTCGAGAGTCCGCGAAACTTCCTTGGTCGCCTGCGCGATGTCGTCGAGGTTGACTCCGTCGTCCTTGTCGACCGCCACGCGAAGCAGTCTGCGCTTGCCGACCGGGGTGATCTCGACAGCCTCGAGATCGAGGCCAAGGGCCAGCAGGGGCGCGGTCAGGACGCTGGAGAGTCGGTCCCGAGTCTCTTCGTGTGCCACGGGCGTCCTTCCTGCTGTGCTGTTGTCGAACCAAACGCTAGCGCACCGACCGACCTGTTCCCACCACCACGCGTTGGTAGCCTCAGGCATGCTCCGGACCGGCCTCGCCCTTGCCCTTGCCTGCGGCTTGACCCTCGCTGCCTGTAGCAACGACGACGAGCCGGCCGCAGCGCCCACCGCTGGCCCGACCACGGCGACGCCCACACCCACACCGACACCCACACCCACCACCAGCCGGCCCGTGGCCGAGCGACCCACCCTGCCGCCCCCCACCAAGGGCGACGCGGGGAAGAAGGCCTTCGCCACCTACGTCGTGCACGCCTGGGCCTACTCCCTGGCCACCAACGACGGGTCGCTGGTCTTGGACGCCAGCGCGGGAAAGCGGCCCTGCCAAGGGTGCAGAGAGCTCCGCGCGGAGCTGGCCCGGCGGGTTGAGGAGGGCTGGTCGGTCTACCCGTTCGAGGTGGCCATCGACCGGATCCGGCTCATCGAGTCCGACCTCGGTACCACGGCTCGGGTGCGCTTCGACGTACCGGAGACCAAGTCCTTCTTCGAAGACGGCAGCCTGCGCAATACGAGCGAGGCACACCCGGACTCCTCGTTCACGGTCTCGATGCGACGCGAGAAGGATGTCTACCGGCTGATCGGCTTCTCGATCGACTGAGGTTAGAGTCCTGCGGTGCTCTCTCGTCGGACCGTGCTGACCGCAACCCTGGCTGCTGGTGTGCTCAGTGCCTGCCGGCCGGACGACTCCGCACCGCCGGTCCCCGCCAACCCTGACGAGGAGATCGTCGCCGAGGCCCTGGCCGCCCAGACGGCCTTCCTGGCCTTGCTCGACTCGGTGACCCAAGGCCGGCCCCGACGGCGCAGAGCGCTGGCTGCGACCCGCAGGGTGCACCTTGCCCACCGCCGGCTGCTTGCCGAGGCACTGCCCGGCCCAGGGCCGGACCCGAGTCCGGGGACCGGCTTCGTCGGCGGGGACCGCCTGGCCTACCTTGCGCTGGCCCAGGCCGAGGATGAGCTGGCGGCGCAGCTGCGTGCTGGAGCCTTGCGCGCCCAGAGCGGTCCTTTCGCCCGAGTACTCGCCGGGATGGCCGCGGCCGCCGCCCAGCAGGCCATCACGATCCGGGGGCTGGGATGACCGCGCTCGAGGCGCTCCAGGCCGCGCTGGCCGGCGAGCATGCCGCGCTGCACGTGTACGGCGTCCTGGGGGACGACTCTCGGACGCGTCGAACCCCGCCGACGGGGCGGCGATCGACGCGGCGTACGCGACCCATAGGGCGCGCCGCGACCGGCTCCAGCTCATGGTGCGCGCCCTCGGAGGCGACCCTGTCGTGGCCGAGGTCGCCTACGATCTGGCCGGCCCCGCGCTGACGCCGCCGCAGATCCGGACCGAGGCGCGTGGCATCGAGGACCGCTGTGCCGAGGTCTACGCACAAGCCGTCGGCAGCACGGTCGGCGCGCAGCGGCGGTGGGCGGTCGATGCGCTCACCGACGCCGCCGTACGACTCCTCGGGTTCGGTGGGCGCCCAGAGGCCTTCCCGGGGCTAGCCGAACTGTGAGCCCGGCTCTGGGCCCGATCCCTGAGCCGGGCCCCTGAGCCGGCCCCCTGAGCCGGCCCCCTGAGCCGGGCCCCTGAGCCGGGCGCTGGGTCAGCCCCGGTACGCCGTCCACATCGAGTCCATCCGGGCGCTCTGACCGGCACTGAACTGCGTGTAGCAGGAGTCGTAGCTGTAGTCCATGTAGTTGTGGATCGGGTCCAGCCCCGGCAAAGAGCAGGAGTCCCTGCCCTCGGGGCAGCCGCTTGACGCGCTCGCCTGTGCCGGGGTGTCGGCGACCTCGTCGTTCGTGGTCGTGCAACCGCCCTGGAAGGTGTGGTACAGCCCGAACCAGTGGCCCGCCTCGTGCGTCGCGGTCTCGCCCAGGTTGTAGTTGGCGATCCCCCCGCCAGGCAGTGAGTTGAAGTGCACCCGGATGCCGTCGACGGCGCCGCTGGACGAGTAGTCCCAAGGGAACGTGGCGATTCCCAGGTAGGAGAAGTTCACCAACCAGATGTTGAGGGCGTTCTTGCCGCCCAGCCGCGTCTGGGCGCGGTACTTGGTGCTCTGCCGGTCGTTGTGCCAGTTGTTGTTCGCGTACCGGTCGACGCCGGCGAGCGTGAAGCCGATGCCGGTGTTGGCACCGCCCTCGCCGCCCGAGAACGTCTTGTTGAGCACTGCCATCTGGTCGTTGATCTGCTGCTGGGTGACGTCCCCGGCGCCGGAGGTCGAGGTCATGACGTGGAAGTACACCGGCACCGACCCCTTGGAGTTCGCGGCAGCGGCCTGCTGGCTCGCGGACTTGGAGGCCACCAGTCGCTTGGCCTGCTTCTCGATTGCGCGCTGCTGGGCCGGGCTGACGTCGCGATGGTCGGCCTCCCGCTGCGGGCTCCCGTCCGCGCTTCGTGCGCTGTCGGCAACTGTGTCGAGGCAGTCGGCTGCAGCAGTCGTCGCCTGCACCGGGATCGCAGCGATCCCCAGCATCGCGAGGGCCGCTCCGCGGGCCATCGTGCGTCGTAAGGCTGAGCGGCTCATGCAGGGTCCTCCGTCGTTCGCGGCTGTGTCCTAGGCATCCTGCTGAGGAACTTCCGTCAGGAGAAGAGTTCAGCCGGAGAATCTTTTGCAGGTTCCTGCAGGTCAGGACCTTCGCCAGCCGTCGACGAGCGCGTAGATCTCCGCCAGCCGGCGGACGACGGCGTCTGGCTCTCCCTTGCTGTGTCCGAGCTGGTCGGTCGGGATCTCCGAGTGTGGGACGTGGATCGTCCTCATGCCGTAGGCCGACGCGCCCCAGATGTCCTCGAAGAGCCGGTCGCCGACAAAGACGCACCGGGACGGGTCCGACACCCCTACTGCGAGCATCGCGGCCTCAAAGGCCTCTGGCGCGGGCTTGGTCCAGGGGATCTCGCTGGTGTACACGGCCGCGTCGATCAGCTCCAGCACCTGGTCCCGGACGAAGTACGACTCGTGCCACTCACGCGGCCAGACGGTGTTGGACAGCACCCCGACCTTGACGCCGTCGCTGCGAAGCCGGCCGAAGAGCTCGGGCACGTCCGGATCAGTGACAGTGGCCGGGTCCCAGAACGCGCGGTACGCCGAGAGGTGCTGCTCGTCGTACCCGATGCCGGCCATCCGGCAGATCTCCTCCAAGGTGCCGGACCGGTGCTCGTCGCGCGAGCGCGTCCAGATCTGGGTCGAGGCACTCAAGAGGCGCTCAGCGACGGTCTCCGGGTCCTCGGGTGCCACCACCCGCGCTACGGCGCGCCACTCGTCGCTGTAGTCCACGGTCACCCACGGGGTCAGCGTGCCGCCCCAGTCGAAGATGACCGCCTCAACCGACACGGGCCACCACGTGCTCGACGACCTGGTCGACCGCGATCTCCTCGCGCTCGCCCGTAGCCCGGTCCCTGACCTCGATCGTCCCCTGCTCCAGCCCCTTGCCGACCACGACGATCGTGGGCATGCCGAGCAGCTCCGCGTCCTTGAACTTCACGCCCGGGCTCATCTTCCAACGGTCGTCGTAGAGCACGCTGACCCCGCGGGACGACAGCGCCTCGGCGACCCTTTGCGCCTCCGCGAAGACGGCCTCGTCCTTGCCCGTCGCCACCAGGTGTACGTCGGCCGGGGCCAGCTCCCTGGGCCAGCAGAGCCCGAGCTCGTCATGAGTGTTCTCCGCCACCGCCGCCACGGCGCGGGAGACCCCGACGCCGTAGGAGCCCATCGTGACGGTGACGAGCTTGCCGTTCTCGTCGAGGACCTTCAGGTCCAGCGCGTCGGCGTACTTCCTGCCGAGCTGGAAGATGTGGCCCATCTCGATGCCCCGCGCCGACTGGAGGGTGCCGTCACAGTTGGGGCAGGGGTCGCCGTCACGGATCTCGGCGGCCTCGATCGTGCCGTCGGGGGTGAAGTCGCGCCCCGCGACGAGGTCGAGGACGTGCGAGCCGTCGACGTCGGCACCGGTCACCCAGCGGGTGCCGGTGACGACCCGGGGGTCGACCAGGTACCGGATCTTGGACTCGTTCTGCTCCCCCAGGACGCCGGGCCCGATGTAGCCCTTGACGAGTGCGGGGTGCTTCCTCAGCTCCAGCTCGTCCATGGCCTCGACCTGGATCGGCTCGAGCTGACCCTCGAGCCGCTTCTGGTCGACCTCGCGGTCGCCGGGAAGGCCGATGGCCAAGGGCTCACGGGTGCCGTCGGGGTGGACGAGCACGACCAGGACGTTCTTGAGGGTGTCGCCGGCCCGCCACGGACGGTCGTCGCGGGGGAAGCCAGCGTTCAGGTGAGCCACCAGGGTCTCGATGGTCGGCGTGTCGGGTGTGGCCTCCGCGTGGGCCACCGGGGCGTCGTCGTAGGGGAGGGGATCGGGAACCCGCACCTGGACGGCCTCCACGTTGGCGGCGTAGTCGCAGCCGGTGCACCGCACGTAGGTGTCCTCACCCACCTCGGCGTTGGCCAGGAACTCCTCGGACTTCGAGCCACCCATGGCACCGGCGGTCGCCTTGACGATGACGTAGTCGAAGCCGAGCCGGTCGAAGATCTTGACGTAGGCCGCACGGTGCGCCTGGTACGACGCCTCGAGGCCGGCGTCGGAGACGTCGAAGGAGTAGCTGTCCTTCATCACGAACTCACGCCCGCGCAGGAGGCCGGCCCGAGGACGGGCCTCGTCGCGGTACTTGGTCTGGATCTGGTACAGCCACACCGGGAGGTCCTTGTACGACGAGTACAGGTCCTTGACCACGAGGGTGAACATCTCCTCGTGGGTCGGTCCGAGCAGGAAGTCGGCGTTCTTGCGGTCCTTGAGGCGGAAGACCCCGTCGCCGTACTCGGCCCAGCGGCCCGTGGCCTCGTAGGGCTCGCGCGGCAGCAGCGCCGGGAACTGGAGCTCCTGGGCGCCCATGGCGTCCATCTCCTCGCGGACGATCCGCTCCACGTTCCGCAGCACCCTCAGCCCGAGCGGCAGCCAGGTGTAGCCACCGGGCGCTGCTCGCCGGATGTAGCCCGCGCGCACGAGCAACCGGTGGCTCGGCACCTCCGCGTCCGCCGGGTCGTCCCGCAGGGTCCGAACGAACAGGGTCGACATCCGCATGATCATGGACGAAAGGCTACCTACCCTCGGCGACCCGTCTTCCAGGCCGCCCAGATCAGCGGGAGCTGCAGAGGCAACCGGCCATAGGCCATCGCCTTGACCGCAGGCTTCCGGCTCCGAGAAGCGTCGAGGGCCACCTTCACGTTGCCGGCGTACACCACCGTCAGCAGTGCCGCACTGGCGTACCCGGCCAGCCTGCGGGTCGGCGGGAAGATCATCCCTGCCGCACAGACGATCTCGGCCACGCCGGAGCCGAGGATGACCTCGCGGTGGGCGGGCACCGCGGCTGGCATCATCGGCTCCCAGATCTCCGGGCGCGCCAGGTGCAGAGTGCCCGAGCCCAGGAACGCTGCGACAACGAGCTTGGCGTCCGGGCGCAGGGCTTGAGGCATGCGCCCGAACCTACCCCAGCGCCGCGGCGTCACAAGGTTGAGGACCTCTCACCGCTGGCCTCAGAACAAGCTGGGGCCTCAGAACAGGATGGTGCCGAACTCCGAGGTCTGGGTGAAGCCGACATTGGCGTAGGCGCGGCGAGCCGAGAGGTTGTGCTCGTTGACGTAGAGCGAGACGACCGGCGCGATCTCCTTGCGGGCGATCTCGACGACCGCCGCCATGCCTGCGGTGGCCAGGCCCTGCCCGCGATGGGCGGGGTCGACGTAGACCCCCTGCACCTGGCAGGCGTACGGCGACACCGAGGCGATCTCGGCCTTGAAGAGCACCCGTCCCTCAGCGATCCGGGCGAAGGACCAGCCACGCTCAATCAGCTGGGCGACCCTGGCCCGGTAGAGGTCGCCTCCCCCACCAGCCTCCGGCGAGATGCCGAGCTCCTCGGTGTGCATCGCCACACAGGCCGGGTAGACGGCGTGCAGATCACGATGGCTGGTACGGCGCACCAGGGGATCCGGCCTGACGGCTGGTCTCTTCGCGATCTCCAGGTGCGGCTGGTTCCAGCGGAACTCCCTGGCTGGTGACCAGGAGTGCTCCAGCCGCTCCCACAGACCGCGTACCTCGTTGGCGGGTCCCACGATGGTCGCGCAACGCCTGCCTTGGGCGATGGCCCTGGCTGCGAACGCGTCGAGCGCGTCCCCGGAGGCCTCGACGGGCACCAGGTTGGCCGCCGCGTGACAGGCCGAGACCAGCTCGCCACCCACGACGTACCCCCAAACCTCGCCGCCGAGACGCCGACGGTCCAGCTGCGTGGAACGGGCGCGGTAGTCGGTGAACACATGTTGCACAGGCTTGCGCGCGACAAGGTCGGTCAGCGCGGTCAGGTCGTCCGGCCCCAGCAATCGGAGGCCCCGCTGTGTCCGGAGCACAGTCGAAGCCTACGCCGTGGGCTCGTGGTGCGAACCGTGCCTCAGCTGACCGAGACCCGCGGCGTTTCGCCTTCGATGGGCTCCATGTCCTCGGCGAGGCGCATCGCCTCCTCGATCAGCGTCTCCACGATCTTGGACTCCGGGACGGTCTTGATCACCTCGCCCTTGACGAAGATCTGACCCTTGCCATTGCCCGACGCGACGCCGAGGTCCGCCTCGCGAGCTTCACCGGGGCCGTTCACCACGCATCCCATGACAGCGACCCGCAGAGGAACCTCCATGCCCTCGAGGCCGGCGGTCACCTCCTCGGCGAGCTTGTAGACGTCGACCTGGGCGCGACCACAGGACGGGCAGGAGACGATCTCGAGCTTGCGCGGGCGAAGGTTGAGCGACTGGAGGATCTGGATGCCGACCTTGACCTCCTCGACCGGAGGCGCGCTGAGCGAGACGCGGATCGTGTCGCCGATGCCCTTGGACAACAGCGCTCCGAAGGCGACGCTCGACTTGATCGTCCCCTGGAACGCGGGGCCGGCCTCGGTGACTCCGAGGTGAAGCGGCCAGTCGCCGGCCTCGGCGAGCATCTCGTAGGCCCGCACCATGACGACCGGGTCGTTGTGCTTGACCGAGATCTTGAAGTCGTGGAAGTCGTGCTCCTCGAAGAGGCCCGCCTCCCAGACCGCTGACTCGACGAGCGCCTCTGCTGTGGCCTTGCCGTACTTCTCCAGCAGGCGCGGGTCGAGCGAACCGGCGTTGACCCCGATCCGGATCGAGGTTCCGTGATCCTTGGCCGCTGCGGCGATCTGCTTGATCTGGTCGTCGAACTTGCGGATGTTGCCGGGGTTCACCCGTACGGCGGCACAGCCGGCCTCGATCGCGGCGAAGACGTACTTCGGCTGGAAGTGGATGTCGGCGATGACCGGGATCTGGGAGTGCTGGGCGATCTCGGCCAAGGCGTCGGCGTCGTCCTGGCTGGGACAGGCGACCCGGACGATGTCGCAGCCGGAGGCGGTCAGCTCGGCGATCTGCTGAAGGGTGGTGTTGACGTCAGAGGTGAGGGTGGTGCACATGGACTGCACCGAGATCGGGGCGTCCCCGCCCACCTCGACCTTGCCCACCTTGATCTTGCGGCTCTGCCGGCGCGGCGCGAGCACGGGAGGCGGAGCAGCGGGCATCCCGAGCGAGATCGACGTCATGGGTCGATCTTAGGCGGCGACCGGTCGCGGCAGGTTAGGACGTCAGGTGAAGCGGTACGACGAGGTCGGCCACGATCAGCACCACGCCCATCAGGAGCAGCGACGCCGCCCCGACGTACGCCACGGGGAGGAGCTTCGCGACGTCGACGAAACCTGGATCCGGGCGGCCGCGCAGCTTGGCCAAGCCCCGACGAGCTGCCTCGTAGAGCGCACCCGCGATGTGCCCGCCATCCAGCGGGAGCAACGGGATGAAGTTGAACATCCCGATGAAGAAGTTGAAGCCGGCGAGAAGCATCAGGACGAAGACGACCTTCTCCTGGTCGGTGAACCGCTGGTCCGCGACCGTCTCGCCCGCAAACCGCCCACCGCCGACGATGCTGACCGGGCCGTTGGGGTCCCGCTCCTGAACTCCCACGATCGCCTGGGCGACGTCCCACACCTTGACGGGCATGGTGGCCAGGGCCGCAGCCGTGTCCTTGGTCATCGTGCCCATCTGCCGAAGGGTGAACAGCGCCCCGCCGGTCTCGGTGAGCACCTGCTCGGTCGGGCCGATGCCGAAGAAGCCGACCGGGACCAGCGCCTGGTCGCCCACCGCCCGGGGACGCGAGGCCACCACGGTGCGCGTGGTGACGGTCTCGCTCCTGCCGTCGCGGAGGTAGCCGACCTCGGCCCGGTTGCCACCGTTGGCGCGGATCAGCCGGCTCAGCTGCTCCCAGGTGGTGATCTCGGTGCCGTTGAAGGACGTGATCTTGTCGCCGTTGCGGATTCCCGCCGCGTACGCCGGAGCCAGCGGGTCGCTCGCCGTGCAGGCTCGGCCAGTCTCGGCGGCCGGCACGATGCACGGCGAGATGTTGTCGACGACCGGCTCGTACTCGACGTACTGCTTGCCGTAGGTGGAGAACACTCCGAGGAAGATGAAGAACGCGATCGCGATGTTCACCGACGGGCCACCGGCCATCACGATGACCTTCTTCCACGACGGCAGCCGGTAGAAGAGCCTGTCCTCGTCGCCGGGCTCGATGTGCACCCGCTCGGCACTGCGCGCGTCCGAGATCAGCTGGGTGAAGAGCCCTGTGTTCGTCTCCCGCAGCTCGTGCGGGTCGCCGCCCTTGGCGGGCGGCAGCATGCCGACCAGCCTCACGTAGCCACCCAGTGGCAGCGCCTTGATGCCGTACTCGGTCTCGCCGACGGTGCGGGACCACACAGTTCGACCGAACCCCACGAAGTACTGCGTCACCTTCACGCCGAACCGCTTGGCAGGGATCATGTGGCCGAGCTCGTGGAGCCCGATGGAGGCTGCCAGCCCGACCACGAAGAGCACCACCCCGAGGGTGTAAAGCAGGGCGGTCGTCACGCTGAAAGTCCCTTCGCGATCTCGGCTGCCCGGGCACGTGCCCAGGCGTCCGCGTCGAGCACGTCCTCGACGGTGAGCTCATGCTCCTTCGAGGGTACGTCGTCGGCGGTCAGGGTCGCCTCGATGGTCGGCACGATCTCGGTGAACCGAAGCTCTCCGGCCAGGAACGCGGCCACGCAGACCTCGTTCGCGGCGTTGTAGACCGCCGGGGCCGTGCCGCCACGGGTGCCGGCCTCCCGGGCCAGGCGTACAGCGGGGAAGGCATCGTCGTCCAGCGGGTGGAACTCCCAGGTGTGCGGAACCGACCAGTCCACGGCCGGCGCCGCGTCCGGGACCCTGTCCGGCCACGCCAGCCCCATCGCGATCGGGATCAGCATCGAGGGCGGGCTGGCCTGCGCGAGCGTCGACCCGTCGTAGAACTCCACCATCGAGTGCACCACCGACGTCGGGTGGACCACCACCTCGATCCGGTCGAACGGGATACCGAAGAGCAGGTGCGCCTCGATCACCTCGAGCCCCTTGTTCACCAGGGTGGCGGAGTTGACCGTGACGAAAGGCCCCATGTCCCACGTCGGGTGGGCCAGCGCCTGGTCGGGCGTCACGTCCACGAGGTCGGCCCTGGCTCGGCCGCGGAAGGGGCCACCGCTGGCGGTCAGCACCAGTTTGCGTACCTCCGCGGGCCTTCCTCCTCGCAGGCACTGGGCCAGGGCGCTGTGCTCGGAGTCGACCGGCACGATCTGGCCCGGCTCGGCCCGCGCTGTCACGACTGTGCCCCCGATGATCAGTGACTCCTTGTTGGCCAGCGCCAGGGTGTTGCCGGCCTCGAGCGCGGCCAAGGTGGGCCGCAGTCCGACCGCACCGGTGATGCCGTTGAGCACGGTGTGGCAGGGCAGCGACGCGGCCTGCACGGAGGCCTGCTCCCCCAGCCCGGCGAACGCCGGGCCGAACTCCGCCACCTGGGCGTCGAACAGGGCCTGGTTGGCACCCCCGGCCGTCAGCCCCACTACGCGGAACCGATCCGGGGCGCGGCGTACCAGGTCCAGGGCCTGGGTGCCGATCGACCCGGTCGAGCCGAGGATGACGATGTCGCGTGGCTTCACCTGAGCATTGTCCCAGCCTTCGGCCGGGGCCGTACGTCGCTCCCGCTCGCCGCAAAAGCCCACGAACCGGCGGCGAGCGGTCCTATCCTTTCGGCAACGAGCGAAGCAGGAGGGCGGCCATGGGTGTCTCAGCTGTCGGTGCCCGCGGCATCCGACCGCGCACCGTGCCAGTGCTGCTGTTCACCACGCTCGGAGTGCTGATGGCCCTGATGTACGCGGTGGGTCCGGCCATCCTGCCGGGGATGCGTAGCGCGGCCGAGGAGAAGTGCAACCTGCTCACCGGTGCCAACGGCCGCAGCTACCGGCTCGAGTGGATCGTCCCGAAGAGCGCCACCTGGGACCCCCCACACTGGTTGTGCAAGGACGCGCGCGACCTCAACAAGCCGGGCGTCGACTTCGGCTGGTGGGTCAGCCCCTTCTGAGCAGCCCGGTGCTGCTAGCCGTCACGCTGTCCCCAGGCAGACCCGTACTCGTTCAGCAGGTCGAGGAAGGGTACGGCGTCGAACGCCTCAGGGCCCTTCACGCCGCTGTCCTGCCAGGTCCCCCGCGCCAACAGCTCGAGAGCGACGACCGGGTTGATGGCGGTCTGCCACACCACGCACTGGTGGCCGTACTCCCGCATGGACCACGCGTTGTCGACCACGTGGTAGAGGTAGGTCGACCGCGGTCGACCGTCCTTGCCGGTGCCGGTGACGTACAGGCCCGCGCAGGTCTTCCCGCGCATCCGCTTGCCTAGCCCGGCAGGGTCGGGAAGGCACGCGGCGACCACATCGCGCGGGCTCACCTCGACGCCACCCACCCGGACCTTCTCGGTCCGGTCGAGCCCGAGCTTGTGCAGTGTCTTCAGCACGCCGATGAACTCGTCGCCGAGGCCGTACTTGAATGTCACGCGCTGGCAGTCGACCCAGCGCGGCATGAGCAGCACCTCCTCGTGCTCGACGTTGACGCACTCCACCGGCCCGATCCCTTCGGGGAAGTCGAAGGTCTCCGGCTCGCTGAACGGTGCCGTCGTGAACCACCCCTTGTCCCGCTCCCAGACCACCGGCGGGTTCAGGCACTCTTCGATCGTGGTCCAGATCGAGAAGGACGGAGCGAAGATGGGCTCACCGTCCTCACCCAGGACCTCAAGGTTCGCGCCGTCTCGCGTGCCGAGCTCGTCGATCTCGCTGAAGAGATGGTCCGCGGCGTACCGAGCGAACACGTCGGAGAGGCCGGGTTCGACGCCGATCCCGACCAGGGCGAGCCGTCCGGCCTCCTCCCAGTCCTGCGCTGCAGCGAACTGGTCGTCCCCAAGCTTGACCCCGCACTGGGAGAACGGGGCTGTCGGGTGCGGCTGCGACAGGCTCATCGCCATGTCGAGGTAGTCCGCGCCTGCGGCGAACGCTCCCTTGAAGATCGGCATCACGAAGCGAGGGTCGACCGCGTTCATCACGTGCGTCACCCCGTGCTCGCGGACCAGGGCTGCAACCGACTCGGCGCTGGACGCGTCCACCTGGGCCGCGGAGAACCGTCGGTCAGCGGCGGCCGCCCTCTCGGCGCGGGCGAGGTCGTAGTCCGCCACGACGATCGCCTCGAAGAAGTCGCGGCGCGCCGCGATCGAGGCAAAGGCCCCGCCAACACCTCCGGCACCGACCAGCAGGATCCTCATGCCCGGAGCCTAGCCAGTCCTGCCCTGCTTAGCGGCGCAGAATGGGTCTGAGGGCGTCGAGGACGGACCCGTCCTCGATGGTGGACGGCACCACCGCGTCCTTACCGTCGGCGATCTCGCGCATGGACTTGCGCAGGATCTTGCCCGACCTGGTCTTGGGCAGGGCTGCGACTACCGCGACGTCCTTGAAGGCGGCAACGGGCCCGATCTCCTCCCTGACCTTCGCGACCAGCTCGCGACTGACCTCGTCCGGGTCCCGGGCGAACCCGGCCTTGAGCACCACCAGGCCACGAGGCACCTGACCCTTGAGGTCGTCGGCGACGCCGATCACCGCGCACTCGGCTACCGCGGGATGCGCCGCGAGGACGGCCTCCATCGAGCCCGTCGAGAGCCGGTGCCCGGCGACGTTGATCACGTCGTCGGTACGTCCCATCACATACAGGTAGCCGTCGTCGTCGAGGTAGCCCCCGTCTCCCGACAGGTAGTAGCCGTCGAAGGCGGTCAGGTACGACGACACGTAGCGCTCGTCGTCGCCCCACAGGGTCGGCAGCGTGCCCGGCGGGAGGGGCAGCTTGATCGCGATGGCACCCTCCTGGTTCGCAGGGACGGAGGCTCCCTCGGGGTCAAGGACCCGGACGTCGTAACCGGGCACCGCGACAGACGGGGAGCCGGGTTTGGTCGCCATCGGGTCGAGGCCACGCAGGTTGGCTGCGATCGGCCAGCCGGTCTCGGTCTGCCACCAGTTGTCGATGACCGGCACGCCCAGCAGCCGTCCGGCCCACGCGTAGGTGTCCGGGTCCAGGCGCTCACCGGCGAGGAAGAGGTGGCGCAGCGAGCTGAGGTCATGGCGCTTCGCGAGCTCTCCCGCGGGGTCCTCCTTCTTGACCGCCCGGATCGCGGTAGGCGCGGTGAACAGCCCCTGGACGCCGTACTCGGAGACGACCCGCCAGAACGCTCCCGCATCAGGGGTGCCGACCGGCTTGCCCTCGTAGAGCACGGTCGTGGCGCCGGCGATGAGCGGCGCATAGACGATGTAGGAGTGGCCGACCACCCACCCGACGTCGGAGGCAGCCCACCACACCTGGCCGGCCTCGATGTCGTAGACGTTCTTCATCGACCACGCCATCGCGACGGCGTGCCCTCCGTTGTCGCGGACGATCCCCTTGGGTTTGCCCGTCGTACCGGAGGTGTAGAGCACGTAGAGCGGGTCGGTCGCTGCCACCTCCTGCACGGGGGCGGGCTCGGCGCGCCCGAGGCGCATCGCCACCCCCCAGTCCACGTCTCGGCCCTCGACCAGGGTCGCCTCGACCTGCGGCCGCTGGAGCACCACACAGGCCGTCGGCTGGTGCGTCGAGCGCGCCAGCGCCTCGTCGAGGAGAGGCTTGTAGGCCACCACCCGGGAGGGCTCGATCCCACAGGAGGCCGAGACGACGACCTTAGGCTGGGCGTCGTCGATGCGGACTGCCAGCTCTGCCGGAGCGAACCCGCCGAACACCACCGAGTGGACCGCGCCGAGGCGGGCGCAGGCCAGCATCGCGATGACGGCCTCAGGAACCATCGGCATGTAGACGACGACCCGATCGCCCTTCTCGACCCCGAGGGAACGCAAGGCGCCCGCGAACGCGGCGACCTCGGTCAGGAGCTCGGCGTAGGAGAACTGCTTCTTGGTACCGGTGACCGGGCTGTCGTACACCAGGGCGGTCTGGTCGGCGCGCCCGGAGATGACATGCCTGTCCAGAGCGTTGTAACAGGTGTTGAGGGTGGCGTCAGGGAACCACCGGTAGAACGGCGGGCGGTCGGCGTCCAGGATCCGCTCTGGTCGCTTGATCCAGTCCACCAGCCCGGCCTGGTCCGCCCAGAAGCCCTCGGGGTCGGTGATGCTGCGTGCGTAGACGTCCTGGTACCCGGTCATGAGGACAGTAAATCGGTTGACGGCCGACCGCGGGCCCGAGACCCTCGTCCCAGGAGCCCGGCGCACGTCGCGCGCCGGCCTGAGTGAGAGGGGGCTGAGATGACCATCGCTGTTCCGGGCGTGCCCGCAGCCCAGCCAACCTCTCACTCATGGAGCTCCGAACCCGATGTCCTCTGACTTCGTCCACTCTTCCGAACTCACGTTCAGCTGGCAGCCCACCGACGACCTCACCGACGGTCAGCGCCAGAGCACCTATCCCGATGCAGAGAAGCTCTGCAAAGGCCCCGACCCGGTCCCCGACTGGGTGGTGACGGATCGGGCCGCGGTCGACACCTACCTCGGCGTCCTCAAGACCGGCAAGGAGGCGGACTGTCTCCTGATGGAGCGGTCCGTTCCCGGCGGACGGAGGTCGGTCCTCGCCGCCAAGCAGTACCGAGGTGCGGAGCACAGGCTCTTCCACCGCGACGCCGAGTACACCGACGGCCGCCGAACCCGGAGGAGCCGCGACGTCCGCGCCGTGCAGAAGAAGACCTCGTGGGGCCGGACGGTGGCGGCGGGCCAGTGGGCCTGGGCGGAGTGGGAAGCACTGCGTCGCTTCTGGGGTGCCGGCGTTCCGGTGCCCTACCCGGTGCAGATCCAGGGAACCGAGCTCCTCATGGAGCTGATCGAGTACGACGGTCAGGCAGCACCCCGGCTGGCCCAGACCCGCCCGTCGCCGGCGGTCCTGGCCTCCTACTTCGACCAGCTGCGTGAGGCAATGGTCAACCTGGCCGGCCAGGGGGTCGCCCACGGCGACCTGTCGCCGTACAACGTCCTGGCCGCCGGCGAGCGCCTGGTCATCATCGACGTTCCGCAGGTTGTGGACCTGGTCGCGAACCCGGCAGGGATGGAGTTCCTGCTGCGCGACTGTCGCAACGTGTGTGCCTGGTTCGTCCGCCGCGGCCTGGAAGTCGACGAGGACGCCTTGTTCGCCGACCTCGTGGCCCAGGTTTACTAGGGGGCGTGCGCGCAGGGACAGGACGGGTCGTCGAGATCGACTCACTCGAGCAGTTCGACCGGCTCGTCGGGGCCGGCGCGACCTCGATGCGTGGCTGGCGGCTGCAGGGGCTGGATCTGGTGGACCGCTCCACCGTGCTCGCCAGGCTGGAGACATCCGGCGCCCTGTTCCTGGGCTGCCGCCTCGAGCCGGGCGCCGAGAACCTCCTGCGCCGTCGGGGTGCTCTGGTCTTCCCGAGCCTCCCCGACCTGCCCTTCGACGCCTACCGCACCACGCTGTACTCACCCGAGGAGCTCTACGAGGGTCTGGGGCACGGCTACGCCAGGACCCTTGACGCGGCGATCTACGCGTGGTCGCAGCACAGCCACGACGACGTGGGCCTGACCCTGGCCCAGGCGTTGCACGACCACGCGATCGACGATGCCCTTGCTGAGTACGCCGAAGGCAGGCGCATCGTGGGCGTGATGGGCGGCCACAGCGTCCACCGCGGCACCCCGGAGTACCGCGATGCCGCCCTTCTCGGCCGGGCCCTGGGGCGGCACGGCGTCAACGTGGCGACGGGCGGTGGCCCTGGAGCGATGGAGGCGGCCAACCTCGGCGCGTACCTCGTCGAGGCCGAGGACCACGAGCTTGACGACGCCCTCGGCCTGCTGGCAACCGCACCGTCGTTCGAGCCGACCGTCGACGACTGGGCTCGAGTCGCCTTCCAGGTTCGCGGCACCTGGAGCGACGGTGCGGACTCGCTCGGCATCCCCACCTGGCACTACGGCCACGAGCCGCCCAACCCGTTCGCCGGGAGGGTGGCGAAGTTCTTCCGCAACGCCCTGCGCGAGGACACCCTGCTGCGCGTGTGTTCGGCAGGCATCGTCTTCCTGCCCGGGGCCGGCGGAACGGTGCAGGAGATCTTCCAGGACGCCTGCGACAACTACTACGCCGAAGCCGCAACCGTGGCACCCATGGTGCTGGTGGGGCGGGAGTACTGGTCGGCGACGTTGCCGGCCTGGCCACTCCTGGAAGCTCTCGCCGCGGGGCGCGCGATGGCGGATGCCATCCATCTGGTGGACCACGCCGAGGATGCGGTTGCATTGCTGCGGTGAGGAGCGTCACTCCGGGGCCGCTGGCTCGTTTAGGCAACGTGGACGTTTCCCGAAGAAATCTCATGCGCTCAGCCCTGGCTCTCGGTGGCGTCGCGGCGGTCGGCCCGAACATCTTTGGCACCCCCGCGTGGGCAGCCGCACTGAGGCGCTCCGGTACGACGCTGGAGAGCACCCTGGTCAAGGGCTCCCCAGGCGTCGGCGGGTACATGAAGGTGGTCCCCGGCCCGGGTGAGCCGTACGTGGTGAGGACCGACCTCGGACAGTCGGCGCGAGACCGCCGCGATCGTGACCGCAGAGCGGTGCTGGCCTTCGCCCAGATCAGCGACGTGCACATCGTTGACGCGCAGTCGCCGATGCGCGTCGAGTGGGTCGACCGGTACGACGACCAGGACGCCCCTGGCGACCCGAAGACGGACCTGTTCACCTCGGCGTACCGGCCCCAGGAGATGCTCAGCGCCCAGATCGCGAACGCGATGGTCCAGGCCATCAACAGCATCCGCAAGGCGCCGGTGACCGGCGAGCGGCTCGCATTCACCATCCAGACCGGGGACAACTCCGACAACTCGCAGTACAACGAGGTGCGCTGGAACATCGACGTGCTGGACGGCAGGACCGTCCGCCCGGACTCCGGCGACCTCACCAAGTACGAAGGCGTCGCGGACGCCAACCCGACGTACTACGACGCTCACTACTGGCACCCCGACGCGACGCCGCTGGGCAAGCAGCCCGACCTGCCCAAGTCCAAGTACGGCTTCCCCACCGTGCCGGGGCTGCTCGATGCCGCGCGCAAGCCGTTCCAGTCCGTCGGGCTCGGAACTCCCTGGTACACGGCGTTCGGCAACCACGACGGGCTGGTCCAGGGGAACTTCCCGACCTCGAGCATGCCCTTCATGAACGATGTGGCGGTCGGTGAACTAAAGCTGATCACGCCGCCCACCGGCCTCACCGCCAGTGACCTCCTGGCCACGCTCAGGAATGGGACCTACGGCGCGCTTCTGGCCGGCCTGGTGCTGACGCCGCACGTCCGGCAGGTCACCAAGGACCCGAACCGGCGACTGCTCAGCCGCAAGCAGGTCGTCGAGGAGCACTTCGCGAGCACCGGCGCGCCGTACGGCCACGGCTTCACGCAGGAGAACCGCACCGCGGGAACGGCGTACTACACCTTCGACCAGGGCGCGGTCCGCTTCATCGTGCTGGACACCGTCAACCCCAACGGGTACGCCGACGGGTCGATCGACGCCGCGCAGTTCGCTTGGCTCAACGCCCAGCTGGCAGCATCGGCCGACAAGATCGTCGTCCTGGCCAGCCACCACACGATCGCGACGATGAACAACCCCTTCGTGCTGACCGGCCTGGATCCGCAGAGCCGCGTAATGGGCGATGCGGTCAAGCAGGTCCTGCTGGCCAACCCGCAGGTCGTGGCCTGGGTCAACGGGCACACGCACCGCAACCAGATCGTCGCTCACTCCGGGCCCGAGGGTGGCGGCTTCTGGGAGATCAACACCGCAGCCCACATCGACTGGCCCCAGCAGTCCCGAATCATCGAGATCGTGGACAACAAGGACGGTTCGCTGTCGATCTTCGCCACCGTCGTCGACCACGCCGCACCGGCTGGGTTCGACGGCAACCTGGCCAGCCCGACGTCCCTGGCGGCCCTGGCTCGCGAGCTCTCCGCCAGCGACTGGCACGAGCGCCCGGTGGATCGCCGCGGTGCGCTTGAAGACCGCAACGTCGAGCTCCTGGTCAAGGCGCCCCCGGCTCTGGTCTGACGCTGGCTCCAGCCCTGGGCGGGACTGGCTCTTGCGGGCGAGCGCTGCAGTCGGGAGGCTGGCGCCCATGGGTGACTCCTTTATCGTCCTGCCTGGAGAAGGCCGGACCCTGGATCTCGGAAACTTCCAGGCGACGGTGCTGGCCACCGGAGCCCAGACTGGCGATGAGTTCTCGTTGCTCGAGACCGCCGGCGAGCCGAGCGACTTCGGTCCCCCGCTGCACATCCACCGAGACGCGGCCGAGGCCTTCTACGTGCTCGAAGGCGACTATTTGATGTTCGTCGAGGACCGGCAACAGCTCTGCCGCCCAGGGACGTTCGTGTACGTGCCTTCCGGCACCCCGCACACCTTCAAGGTCGTCTCCGACACCCCGGGCAGGAAGCTGAACCTCTTCTCCCCCCACGCCATGGTCGGCTTCTTCGAGGCGCTGGCGGCGGCTGAGGCCTCAGGGGCGGTCACCAACGAGATGCTCGACGCCATCGCTGCGAGGCACAACATGGACGTCGTGGGACCGGTGCCCGACGGCTACCTGTGAGTGCTACTCCTCATGCGCTGCGAGCTGCCCGCAGGCACCGTCGATCTCGCGACCTCGGGTGTCGCGGACCGTGGTGGGCACACCCTTGGCCTCCAGCCGCCGCACGAACTCGCGCTCGTCCTCGCGTCGTGAGGCCGTCCACTTCGACCCGGGCGTCGGGTTGAGCGGGATGAGGTTCACGTGCACCCAGCCCCAGTCGCCGTAGGAGGTCAGGACGTCGCCCAGGAGATCGGCCCGCCACGCCTGGTCGTTGATGTCCTTGATCATCGCGTACTCGATGGAGACTCGTCGCTTGGTGGTCCGGGCATAGTTCCAGGCCGCCTCGACGGCCTCCCGCACCTTCCAGCGTGTGTTGATCGGGACCAGCTCGTCGCGCAGCTCGTCGTCGGGGGCGTGCAGGCTGAGGGCCAGGGTGACCGGAATGCCTTCGGTGGCGAGCTGCTCGATCCGCGGAACCAGCCCCACGGTCGAGACCGTGATCCCCCGGGCGGACATGCCGAGACCGTCCGGCGCTCGCTCGGTCAGTCGGCGTACGGCGCCGATCACGGCCTTGTAGTTGGCCATCGGCTCGCCCATGCCCATGAAGACCACGTTGGAGACCCGGCCGGGACCGCCGGCTATCTCGCCGCGGTGCAGGGCACGGGCACCGGCGACCACCTGCTCGACGATCTCGGCCGCGGACATGTTGCGCTCGAGCCCGCCCTGGCCCGTCGCGCAGAACGGGCAGGCCATGCCACAACCCGCCTGACTCGAGACGCACATCGTGACTCGGTCCGGGTAGCGCATCAGTACCGACTCCACCAAAGCTCCGTCGAAGAGCCTCCACAGCGTCTTCACCGTCGTACCGCTGTCGGTCTGCATCGTCCGCAGGGGTCTCATCAGCTCGGGCAGCAGTCCGCTGACCAGCTGCTCACGGTCGGCGGCAGGCAGGTCGGTCATCTCAGCCGGGTCGTCGACGAGCCGGCTGAAGTAGTGCGTGGAGAGCTGCCTGGCCCGGAATCCAGGGAGGCCGAGCTCGCCGACCAGGTCCTTACGCTCGGCTGCGCTGAGGTCGGCGAGGTGACGCGGAGGCTTCTTGCGGCCGCGCGGCTCGTCGAAGACGAGGGGAAGGGTCTTGGTCGGTTCAGACATCGCGCCCGATTCTCCCATGTACCACTGGTTCCGCCCGCATCGTGCGGTGGCAGCCTCCGTCACACGTCCGTAAGTTCCCGGGCTTCCCAGCCCGGCAGAGAGAGAGCACTATCAGCGAAGGAGATCTCGAGGGCCAGGAGAACGACATGAAGTGGATCCAGCCGGAAGACGCTGACTACGACGAGCTGCGTGGGCTCTTCAACGGGATGGTGGACAAGCGCCCCGCGCTCATCGCCAGGTGCTCGACCCCCGCCGACGTAAAGGCTGCGCTGGAGCGCGCCCGCACCGACGGTCTGGCCATCGCCATCCGCGCAGGCGGCCACTCCGTGGCCGGCATGTCGACCAACGACGGCGGCATCGTGATCGACGTACGCCCGATGAAGTCGATCGAGATCGACCCCGCTGCGCGCCGCGCCCGGGTGGGCGCGGGGGTCACCTGGGGCGAGTTCGACGCCGCCGCCGGCGAGCACGGGCTCGTGGTCACCGGAGGGCGGGCCTCCACGACCGGGGTTGCCGGGTTCACCCTGGGCGGAGGCTCCGGCTGGATTGAGCGCAAGTACGGGCTGGCCTGCGACAACCTCGTCGGGATCGACCTGGTCACCGTCGACGGCCGCGAGGTGCATGCTGACGAGAGCACCAATCCCGAGCTGCTCTGGGCGCATCGCGGAGGCGGTGGCAACTTCGGCGTCGTGACGGCCCTTGAGTTCGCCATGCACCCGGTGGAGCCGGAGTTGATCGCCGGCCTGATGGTCTGGCCGGGAGCCGCCGGAGCCGACGTAGCCCGCTCGTTCCTGGACTGGGCGGGCGACGCACCGGTGGACCTGGGCACCGGCCTGGTGATGCTGAGCGCGCCGGCCGAAGAACCGTTCCCCGAGCACCTGCAGCTACAGCCTGTCGTCGGTCTCGCCGTGGTCTGGACGGGCGACGAGGCCACCGGCCACGACGTCGTCGCCACCATGCGCAGTCTCGCCCCTGAGCTAGACCTGGTCGGGAAGATGCCGTACCCCGCGTTCAACTCGATGCTGGACGACCCGCCGGGGATGCGGCACTACTGGACCGCTGAGTACCACGACGACTTCGGCGACGAGTCGCTGGAGGTGTTCTTGAAGTACGGGGAGTCCCGGCCGGCGCCCACAATCCAGCATGCGTTGATTCCGTGGGGTGGCGCCGTCGCCGCCGCGACGGCTGAGACCACCCCGATGGCCCAGCGCTCCGCCCGCTGGCTGACCCACCCGTTCGCCACCTGGGCGGACCCGTCCGACGACGCCGCGTGCATCGACTGGGTCAAGGACTACCGCCGCGACATGGCGCCCTACGCCAGCGGCGGGGTGTACCTCAACTTCATCGGCGACGAGGGCACCGACCGAGTGGCTGCAGCGTTCGGGCCCCAGAACCACGCCCGGCTGCGCCAGATCAAGGCCGAGTACGACCCCACCAACCTGCTGCGCGGGAACCAGAACATCAAGCCCGCTTGACCGCACCCAGTGCTGGCGTGTCAGGTCACTGACGCGTCAGCGAAGCAGGCGCCTCAGGTGAAGACCAGGTAGTGCAGGAGCAGCCAGATGGGCGCCACGGTGGCTAGGAGCGAGTCCAGCCTGTCCATCAGCCCGCCGTGGCCGGGGATGATCTGGGACATGTCCTTGATGCCGAGGTCGCGCTTGATCACCGACTCGCACAGGTCCCCCAGGGTTGCCATCACCACAGCGATGAGGCCGAGGCAGACGCCGACCCACCAGTCTCCGTCGAGAAGGTAGACGACCAGCGCCCAGCCGGCCACGACGCAGGACACGAGCGAGCCGGCGAAGCCCTCCCACGACTTCTTCGGGGAGATGACCGGCGCCATGGGGTGGCGGCCGAAGAGCACGCCGGCGGCATACCCGCCGATGTCTGAGGCGATGGTGACTCCGATGAAGGTGAGGATCGCCTTGACCCCGAGGTCGTCCAGGCCCCCTCCCGTCGTACCCCCCTCGGCGAGGAGCAGAGCTACGAACGCCCCGAGGAACGGGACGTAGACGAGCGCGAAGATGGAGGCAGAGGCGTCGCGAACGTAGCCGTCCACGCCCCTGCGCAACAGCCACAGCATCGTGACCAGTGCCGTGACGGCGGTCGCGGTCACCAGGGACGGCGCACCCCAGAAGTAAGCCACGACGACCATCACGACGCCGCCGGCCATGAGCGGCTCCTGGGGGAGCTTGATGCCCTTCGCCTTGAAGCCCTGGTCCAGCTCCCACACCGCCACCACGACCGCGGCGACGACGATGCCCATGAAGAGCGTCTTCCACAGAAGCAGAGAGGCCACGATCGCTGCGATCAGCACGACGGCCGAGGCGATCGCCGCCGGGAGGTCGCGGCCTGCCCGGCTCGCGCGGGGGGCCGGTGCGGGTGGCGGGGGGCCGGGGGTCGGGTTCGAGGTCATCGACAACGAACTCTAGACCTCGAGCAGTTCTGCTTCCTTGTGCTTGAGGAGGTCGTCGATGGCCTCGGTGTGCTTCTTGGTGATGCTGTCGAGACGCTTCTCGGCGCCGGTGACGTCGTCTTTGCCGACATCGCCGTCCTTCTCCGCCTTCTCCAGGGTCTGCTTCGCGTGGCGACGGATGTTGCGCACCGAGATCTTGCCGTCCTCGGCTTTGGTCTTCGCGAGTTTGATGTACTCCTTGCGGCGCTCCTCGGTGAGCTCGGGGAGCACGACGCGGATCGTCTTGCCGTCGTCGGTCGGGTTCACCCCGAGGTCGGAGTCACGGATCGCCTTCTCGATCGCAGTCATGGAGCTCTGGTCGAACGGCGCGATGACGATGACCCGCGCCTCGGGGACCGTGAAGGACGCGAGCTGCTGCAGCGGCGTCGGAGCACCGTAGTAGTCGGCGTTGATCTTGTGGAACATCTGAGGGTGCGCCCGACCGGTACGAATAGCCGCGAAGTCCTCACGGGTCACCTCGACAGCCTTGCCCATCTTCTGCTCGGCCTCGTTGAGGGTCTCGTTGATCACCGCTGCTGCTCCTGTCGTCTTGAGTCCGGGTCAGGCGTCACGCGTGACCGTCGTACCGATCTTCTCACCCGCGACGACGCGCGCGATGTTGCCGTCGTCGGAGAGGTTGAACACGATCATGTCCATGTTGTTGTCCCGGCACATGCTGACCGAGGTGGCGTCGGCGACCTTGAGGTCACGGGCCAGGAACTCGTCGTAGGTGAGCACGTCGAACTTCACCGCGCCGGGGTTCTTCTTCGGGTCCGAGTCGTAGACGCCGTCGACGCCCTGCTTGCCCATCAGGATGACCTCCGCGCCGATCTCGAGCGCCCGTTGGGCCGCCACGGTGTCGGTGGAGAAGAACGGCATCCCAGCACCGGCGCCGAAGATGACGACCCTGCCCTTGTCCAGGTGCCTCATCGCGCGACGAGGAATGTACGGCTCGGCCACCTGTCCCATCGTGATGGCGGTCTGCACTCTGGTCTCGACGCCTTGCTTCTCCAGGAAGTCCTGCAGCGCAAGGCAGTTCATGACCGTGCCCAACATGCCCATGTAGTCGGCGCGGGAGCGGTCCATGCCTCGCTGCTGCAGCTCAGCGCCGCGGAAGAAGTTGCCTCCACCGACGACGATGGCCACCTGCACGCCGCTGCGGACCACGGCGGCGATCTCCGCCGCGATGGTGTTCACGACGTCTGGGTCGACACCGATGCTGCCGCCGCCGAAGACCTCACCGGAGAGCTTCAGCAGGACCCGCTTGTACGCCGTCACAGGGTTGTCCTCTTCCTCAGAGCATCAGGAAGGCCGGTCCCCCGGATGATGTCGCTACCCATGGGCCGGCCTCCTGTCGTTGCTTTCGGGTTGAACCCTATCTCGTGGTCAGGTTCCGACCTCGAAGCGGGCGAACCGCTTGACCGTGACACCGGCCTCGTCCAGGACCGCCTTCACCGACTTCTTGCTGTCGGTGACCGAAGGCTGGTCGAGTAGCGCGACCTCCTTGAAGAACCCGTTGAGCCGACCCTCGATGATCTTGGTCAAGGCGCCCTCGGGCTTGCCTTCCTCGCGCGCGGTGGCCTCGGCGATCGCGCGCTCCTTCTCGACGAGGTCGGCCGGCACGTCGTCCCGTGACACGTACGTCGGCTTCATGGCAGCGATCTGCATGGCAGCACCACGGGCCACGTCTGCGTTCTCGCCGTCGTACTCCACCAGGACGCCCACGGCCGGCGGCAGGTCAGCGGCACGGCGGTGCATATAGGTGACGGTGCGGCCGTCGAAGTAGGCAACCCGGCCGAGCTGGATCTTCTCGCCGATCTTGACGGCGAGAAGCTCGACCACCTCACCAACAGTGCTGTCCTGGAACGCGACAGCCTTGAGGGCCTCGGTGTCCGAGGCCTTGGCCGAGGCCGCAGCCTCCGCGATCTGCTGGGAGATCGTTACGAACTCCTCGTTCTTGGCGACGAAGTCGGTCTCGCTGTTGACCTCGACGAGCGCACCACCGGCGGTCGAGACCAAGCCGGAGCTTGCCTCGCGCTCGGCACCGCGCTTGGCCGCCTTGGCCTGACCCTTCACGCGCAGGATCTCGACGGCCTTGTCGAAGTCGCCGTCAGCCTCCTCGAGCGCCTTCTTCGCGTCCATCATGCCCGCGGCCGTGAGGTCACGGAGCTTCTTGACGTCTGCAGCGGAAATAGCCATCAGTGTTTCGGACTCCCTGTGTCTGTGGTGGTGATCAGGCCTGCGGGGCTTCGGCAGCCGGAGTCTCCGCGGCAGCCGCCTCCACCGGAGCCTCAGCAGCAGCCGGCTCGGCCGGAGCCTCAGCAGCAGCCGCCTCGACCGGAGCCTCAGCAGCAGCCGGCTCGGCCGGAGCCTCAGCAGCAGCCGGCTCGGCCGGAGCCTCAGCAGCAGCCGCCTCAGCCGAAGCGTTCGCCTTGCTCTCGAGCAGCTCGCGCTCCCAGTCGGCCAGGGGCTCCTCGGCACCGAGCTCCTTGCCGGTCTCGCCCTCGCCGGTCTTCACACCGGAGCGGGCCATCAGGCCCTCGGCGACGGCGTCGGCAACCACGCGGGTGAGCAGGCCCACGGCGCGGATCGCGTCGTCGTTGCCGGGGATCGGGAAGTCGACCTCGTCGGGGTCGCAGTTGGTGTCCAGGATGCCGATGATCGGGATCCGGAGCTTGCGCGCCTCCTCGACGGCGAGGTGCTCCTTCTTGGTGTCGACGATCCAGACGGCAGCGGGCGTACGGCCCATCTCACGGATCCCGCCGAGGGTCTTGTCCAGCTTGTCGCGCTCGCGACGCATCTGGAGAAGCTCCTTCTTGGTGCGGCCGGAGGCTGCCACGTCGTCGAAGTCGATCTCGTCGAGCTCCTTGAGGCGGTTGATCCTCTGGTGCACGGTCTGGAAGTTGGTGAGCATGCCGCCCAGCCAGCGCTGGTTGACGTAGGGCATCCCGACACGGGTGGCCTGCTCGGCGATGGCCTCCTGGGCCTGCTTCTTGGTGCCGACGAACATCACGGTTCCGCCCTTGGAGACGGTGTCCTTGATGAACGCGTACGCGCGGTCGATGTAGGCCAGCGACTGCTGCAGGTCGATGATGTAGATGCCGTTGCGCTCAGTGAAGATGAAGCGCTTCATCTTCGGGTTCCAACGGCGGGTCTGGTGCCCGAAGTGGACGCCGCTCTCGAGGAGCTGGCGCATGGTGACGACGGCCATGGCCTTCGACTCATTTCTGCTTGCGACCTTGCTCGGGCGCCCGTAGGCGCTCGACTCGGGGTCTTTCCGGTTGTTGTGGGCCACGGTTGTGGCCCACCCTGACGTTCGGCGCGAACTCCACCCCTGTCGGGGACCGGAAGCTCGGCCCGCTTGCGCGGTTGGACGAACGTGCGAAGTACAACCCGTTCACACGGATTGCCATGGGCGATTCTAGACGAGCCGGCCCTGCTGAGCGAATCGAGCCGACGGCCCCGGATCCGGGCCGTAGCCTCCCCCGCGGGAGTTTCCCACACCGGCAACCGACGCGACCCGCTGCGGCGGAGCATCGGTGGACCCTGCATCCATGAGCCGACTCGTCGTCCACGTTGTTCTCGTCATCGCAGCGGGGGTGTGGCCGCTGCAACCTGAGCCGGCCGTGGAACGGGGGTTCGACCCGCCTGAGGTCGCCTGGGGCGCTGGTCACCGTGGAGTGGATCTGCGCGGGATGCCCGGTCAGCCGGTCCGTGCCGCGCTGGCCGGCCGGATCACCTTCGCGCGCCGGATCGCCGGGCGCGGGGTGGTGGTGGTGGACCACGGTGAGACACGAACGACCTACGAGCCGGTTTCCGCGTCGGTCGTCGTCGGAGCGGCGGTGGACGCGGGCGAGGTGATCGGGACGCTTGACTGGTTCGGCACCCACTGCGCTCCGCACGCCTGCCTGCACTGGGGGCTGATCGACTCGGCTGAGCAGTACCGCGACCCGCTGACCCTGCTGGGGTGTGTGCCCCGGCCCGTCCGGCTGCTGCCGTTGGACCTGCCCGCGCCGCCGACTCAGCCCTGCGACGGCCCCGCGCGGCCGACCCTGCGTGCGTTGACCAGGGTCCTGAGCATGGCGCTGACCGAGGCGCTGCTCAGGCTCGCGGGTGCGCTTGGCGGTAGGCCTGTCTCAGGCGGTCGTTGGTGATGTGGGTGTAGATCTGTGTCGTTGCCAGCGAGGCGTGGCCGAGGATCTCCTGCACTGATCGCAGGTCTGCCCCACCCTCGAGGAGGTGCGTCGCAGCGGTGTGCCGCAGGCCGTGCGGCCCCAGGTCGGGAGCGCCCGGCACCTCGCCCAGGCGGTCATGCACCATTGCGCGCACCGCTCGCTGGTCGATGCGCTTGCCTCGGGCACCGAGAAACAACGCGGGCCCCGACCCGGGGACGGCAAGCTCGGGACGGGCGTCGCGCAGCCACGCTAGGACCGCCCGCTCCGCCGGGCGCCCGAACGGGACGGAGCGCTCCTTGCGGCCCTTGCCGAGGACGCGAACCACCCGGCGCTCGAGGTCCAGATCGTCGACGTCGAGGCCACACAGCTCCCCGACCCGGATGCCCGTCGCGTACATCAGCTCCAGCATCGCCAGGTCGCGCAGGCCCAGGGCTGAACCGTCGAGGGCTCGCTCCAGGGCGGCATCGATCAGCCCGGTCGCCTCGTCGAGCCGCAGTGCCGACGGGAGGGGACGATGTGCCTTGGGGGACGCCAGCAAAGCCCCCGGATCGGTCCCGGTCCTGCCGCTGCGCAGAGCCCACGCCGTGAACATCCGGGCAGCCGTGGCTCGACGCGCCATCGTCGTTCGCGCCTTGCCGAGCGTCTGCTGCTTGGCCAGCCAGCTGCGGAGCACCCCCAGGTCGATGCTGGCCAGCTCTTTGTGCCCGAGAAGTATCGCGTGCTCCAGCAGGCTGGCGACGTCCCCGAGGTACGCCCGGACGGTGTGCGCCGAGAGGTTGCGCTCGGAGACCAGGTGTCGCTCGTACTCCCCCAGGGCAGCCGCCATCGGCTCTGGGAGACCACCTGGCACACCGTCGTCCATCCAGCCAGCCTACGAAGGCCGGGACCTCCAACGGGTCACCCTGCGTGGCGAGCCGCCTCCCGGATCCTCCACAGGCCACTCTCCTCCTCGACGAGCCCGTCCGTAGCCAGGAGCGCGAGGCTGGCTCGAACCGCAGGCTTTGCGAGCCCCGACGTTCGAGCCACTGACTCAACCGAGACAGCGTTGACGACCGGCAGGGCGTCGAGCACGCGCAGCTCGCGTTCGTCGAGGCCGTCGCGGGGCCGCTCCTCGCCGCGCGCCGGAGGGAGAGCGAAGGAGCCGCTCGGGGACACCAGCTCCAGCACATGGACACCGCTGGCCACCAGGGTCGCCTTGCCAGCACGGATCAGCTCGTGCACGCCCTCGGACGGCGCACTGGTCACCGGACCGGGGACACCCATCACCACACGGTTGAGCCGGCTCGCCCAGTTCGCGGTGTTGAGGGCGCCGCTCCGAACGGCGGCCTCCACCACGACCGTGCCCTGGGAGAGTGCGGCGATCAGCCGGTTGCGGGCCAGGAACCGCAGCCTCGTCGGCGCGCAGCCGGGAGGTAGCTCGGACACCACCAGACCGGTGTCGGTGATGTAGTCCAGAAGCTGCTTGTGGGCTGCCGGGTAGGCCCGGTCGACCCCACAGGCGAGCACCGCGACCGTGGGTCCTTTCACAGCGAGGGCCCCACGATGGGCGGCTTGGTCGATCCCGA
The DNA here is from genome assembly GCA_963769585.1 of uncultured Actinomycetota bacterium. Lineage (GTDB taxonomy): Bacteria > Actinomycetota > Actinomycetes > Propionibacteriales > Nocardioidaceae > SSC3. The sequence goes on along the minus strand of CAVYMJ010000006.1, from coordinate 899,951 downwards.
AGGCGGCACCCGAGATCACCGTGAGGTTCTCTCGGGCTACGGTCGCGCCGATCTCACCCGCCACGCTCGCGCCGTACGACGTGGCCGAGCGCGACCCGACGATCGACACCGACCGGCCGCAGGCCTCAGCCAGGCTCAGTCCGCCGCGCAACCACAGGCCCACCGGCTCGCCCCCTCTGCGCTGCACCGGATCGGCGCCCGCGAGGTCGGCGAGCCCGGGCGGCCACTCAGGGTCACCCGGCACGACGAAGCGGATTCCCACCCCCGCCGCCTCGGCCAGCTCACGTTCGGGGTCGAGCCCACGCAGCCTGCTGGCGATGTCGGCGGAAACCGACCCCAGGTCACGGTCTCTGCGGAGGTGGTCGAAGACCACCTCCGCCCCGAGGTCCGCGACCAGTGCTGCCAGTCGCGGCTGCCCTGGCTCACTCAGTCGGCTCAGCGCGACGCGGGCCAACCGGTCACTCACCGGACCACGTCCCGACGCAGGGCTTCGAGCGGAAGTGGCTCACCCACGCGAAGCTGGAACGCCACCTCGACCTCGCGCCGCCCGGGTTGTGCGGCCCCGGCCAGGTCCGCGATGGACCAGGCCAGCCGGTGCACGCGGGTCGAGCCGCGATGTGTGAGCGCACCGGCGTAGAGCCAGCGGTCGAGCTCGGCCTGTGCCTGCGCCGTCACGGGCCAGTGCTCACGCAAGGCGGGACCCGGGACGTCGGAGTTGAGTCGCCAGGCGGTTCCGGAGTAGCGCTGGGCCTGCCGGGACCGCGCGGCCACCACTCGCTCCCGGATCTCAGCGCTGCTCTCGGGCTTGGTCAGGGGGTCAGCCAGCTCATGGGTACGCACCGGCTCGACGTGTCGGGTGATGTCGATCCGGTCGGTGATCGGGCCGCTCAGCTTGTTGCGGTAGCGCCGACGCTGGACCTCGGTGCACGAACAGCGGTGGTCCCGGTTGGTCGGGTGGAAGTCACCACAAGGGCACGGGTTCGCCGCGAGGACGAACATCGTGCGTGCCGGGTACGTGGCTGTCTCCTCACCACGGGAGATGGTGACCTCGCCACTCTCCAGCGGCTGGCGGAAGGACTCGATGATGTCGGTGTGGAACAACGGGAACTCGTCGAGGAAGAGCACCCCGTGCAGGGCCTGGCTGATCTCTCCGGGCCTGGTTCGCCCACTGCCCCCACCGACGATGCTGGCCCTGGTCGCGGAGTGATGCGGTGCCCGGAACGGCGGCCTGGTCAGCACCGGCATCCCCGGCGGGAGCGTGCCGGCCACCGAGTGGATACAGGTCAGCTCGAGGGCCTGGTCCAAAGCCAGGTCCGGGAGCAGCCCGGGAAGGCGCTCGGCCAGCGTGGTCTTCCCGGCGCCCTTCGGCCCGCTGAGCATCAGGTGGTGACCCCCTGCGGCTGCGACCTCGACGGCGTACCGGGCGTCGGCCATGCCCATGATGTCCGCCATGTCGAGCCCGCCGAGTCGCTCCTCCCCCCGCCAGCTCACGCCGGGGAGGGTGGGTAGCGGCGCGACCCGGGGGGCGTCTGGCACCGGATCGTCACGCAGCAGAGCGACCACCTGCCGCAGCGAACGCACCCCCAGCACCGTCATGCCCGGCACGAGGCCCGCCTCCTCGACCTGCGAGTCCGGCACCACCACGCAGTGAAGCCCAGCCGCTGCGGCGGCAAGGACCATCGGGAGCACTCCTGGAACCGCGCGAAGCCTTCCGTCCAGCGTCAGCTCACCCAGGAACACCGTCCCTTCCGCCGCCTCGGGGGCGAAGGCGCCGGCGGCGCCCAGGACGGCCACCGCGATCGCGAGGTCGAAGTGGGGGCCGCTCTTGCGCAGGTCGGCCGGCGACAGCAACACCGTCACCCGCTTGGTGACGGGCCAGTCGAAACCGCTGTTGACCACCGCAGCGCGGCAGCGATCGCGTGCCTCGCTGATCGAGGTGTCGGGGCGTCCGACCATCGCAGTCTGAACGGTGCCGTCCGACAGGTCGGCCTGCACGTCGATGAGGTGTCCGTGTGCGCCCTGGAGCGAGATGCTCCGGGCGGTCGCATGCGTCACCAGCCCACCCCCTTGGCGTGGTCGAGCCGCAGGCCGGTGGTCGGGTCGACGAGGACACCTACCAGGTCGATCCGGATGTCGCCGGGCCGGACGCCGTGCACCTGGCACCACCGGGCTGCCAGGGCTTTGAGCCGGGCGACCTTCTCGGCCGAGACGGCCTCGAGCGGCGAGCCGAACCTCTGCGACGAACGGGTCTTGACCTCACAGACCACTAGCACGCTGCCGTCGCGTAGGACGAGGTCGATCTCGCCGAGGTCGCACCGCCAGTTGCGGTCGAGGACGACCATGCCTTCGTTGCGGGTCAGATGCCGGGCGGCACAAGTCTCGCCGTACGCCCCCAGCCGGGTGTTGTGGTGCGCTGTCGTGGCCATGCGGGAAGCCTGTCCGGGGGTGGCCCCGACCCTGGCTCATCCGCCGGGTGGCTGGGGAGACGACCAGGCTGTGGAGGGCGGCGGCAGCGAAGCGGCCCCGCACAACAGGAACCGCGACGGGCGAAAGGACTCGCCCGCCGCGGCCTGACCGATGCGGCCCGTGGGGGGTGTACGGCCGCATCGAGTGGCGACAGCAAGTGCGCTGCTGTCGCGTCGCAGCCGGTCCGGGGGAAGACCGGTGCGAGGTCTGGGTAGTTATCCGCGCAGCTTCGGCTTGCTACAGGACGGCGTCTGGTCACCCCCGACCGCGAACAGGTCGACGCCGGCAAGGTTGAGGCCGAGCGGCGGCGAGACGTTGTTGGCGACGATCCCATTGACGGCCGTGATGATCGGGTTCAGCACCGTGTTGAGCAACGGCGTCACGACCACGCCCGCCAGGGGGATCCCGAGCGCAGAGACGTTCGACGACTGGAGCAGCGGAACGGGCTGAGTCCCCTGCGTGGTCCGGTACGGCGTCGGGTAGAAGTACGTGGGCAGCGCCAAGGTGAACGTGCCCGAGGGGTCAGGCTGCACCGTGCTCGCCTCCAGCCCGACGAGGGGCACCGTCGGGAGCAGGGCCGGCTTCACGCCGAGACCGCTGAAGTCGATCTGCGTCGAGGCGAGGTTCTGACCGAACACGTTGAGCATCAGGCTGTCTGCCACGCCGTCGGTGCAGTGGACGTCGCTGAGGGTCGCGCTCGCGTTGGCCAGGTTGAGCGTCACGCTGACGTCTCCGACCACCGTCGCGACAGCCAGGCTGGTGTTGACCTTCCCCCGGATGGTGAGGACCACCTGCGAGGTCTTGGCGACCCCGTCGTCGCAGCCGAGTTGCGGCGCCTCCACGACCGAGAGCTGCGTGGTGGTGTGGGTGACGTTGGGCAGCGACACCGTCAGGTTCGGCACCCCGAGGAAGTGGTTCCCGCCCGCGATGATCGCAGCTCCGTAGACAAGGTCGAGGAGATTGACAGTCGCGTCCACGGCGGACGCGTTGCCGGAGCCGACGTCGATGAGCTTGCCGACGTCGACGACCTTGCTGGGAACGTTGAGCTGGGCGCGGATGGTCTGCAACAGCGTGATGTCCGCCGCCTGCGCTCCCGGCGTGCTGGTCAGTGCGGTTGCCATCGCCGCGACGAAGTCCCCGAGCTTCACCTGGGCGAAGTCGAGCACGCCGCCGGGAGATCCGACGGTGAGCGCACCAGTCAGGGTGGTCAGCGAGACCTGGGCATCGGCGAGTCCGTCGTAGCCGAGCAGGCTGGTGCCGAGCGCGTCCTTGAGCATGCTGTTGACCAGGGTCGCGTCCTGGGTAGCCAGACGGACGGCGTAGGAGCCGACCTTGAAGCAGGCGGCGTCGGGGTTCGCGGCTACGGCCCAGCGTTGCGTCGATCCGGTGCCCGGTCGCAGTTTGAAGCTCACCCGCGACGCTGCCCTGACGCGTACGGCGGTCGGCCTGTCGGCGGGATCGGTCATCGGTTGGAAGTCACCCTGCAGGTCGATCGTGCCGACCTCGGCGGTCACCTGCGGAGGGTCGCCGATGGACGCACTGTTGCGCGCGACACTTCGCGTCAGCGCCTTGTTCCAGTCGGAGCCGGATACGTCAACCGCAAGGCTGCCAACGGTCTTGTTTCCCCCGACCTCCCAGGCCAGGTCGAGGGCCACCACGTCCGCGAGCGCCTGCATGTCTCGCCGGCTCACACGCTGCATTCCGAGGTCGACCGTCAGCGCTCCGACCACCATCAGCATGGACGCGACCAGGGCCACCATGATGAGTACGACGCCGCGCTCGTCACGCCGCACGCGAGGCTTACCGACCATCAGCTCACCCTGGCCGACGCGGTGTAGTTCAGGTCGGTCGGCAGCAGGACGCCGAGCCCGGGGAAGGAGGGGATCAGGGAGTGGTCGCGGTAGTTGTACTTCAGGGCGACCTGGACGCAGTTGTGTGACGGGTCAGCCGGACAGACGCCGACCATGACCGCACAGGACCCCGCGCTGCTCCCGCCGTACGTGAGCGTGCCGGTGCTCCCGCTGGGGATGGCGCAGGTGACGCCGTAGCTCTGCAGTGCTTCGTTGATCGCCCCGACAGCATCGTTCCTCTGGTCGGCTGCGACTGCGGCCACGACGGCAGCACGAGCGCCCTCGGCTGCACCTTGGCTGATTCCCTGACGGAAGCTCAGCATGAACCCGTAGCTCAGGATCCCCATGACAAGCGTCATCAGAACCGTGCCGACGAGCGCGAACTCGAGCGCTGCGGCACCTCGCTGGCTGCGCGCGCTGAAGCCACACCTGAACATCGCTATCCCTCCAGTAAGCGACTGTCCAGACTCCCTCCCTAGAGCGTCTGGCTTGGGCCGAGCGATCGCCTCCCGAGCGAACCGACCGGCACTTCATGAAGCCAGACGGCGCACCGTGTGGTCCATGACGCGAATCGGTGACCCTCTTTCACCGATCCTCACCGAGGCTACCGCTCCTGTGGATAACCCGGGAGCAAAGCCAGGTAAAGAATTCTTCGGACGAACCGGGCCTACACCTTCGGTGGCTCGATCTCAGCCGGGTTGAGCTCTTCGACGTTCACGTCCTTGAAAGTCAGCACCTTGACGTTCTTGGCGAACCGCGCGGGCCGGTACATGTCCCACACCCACGCGTCGGTCATGGTCACCTCGAAGAAGACGTCGCCGGCCTCGGTACGGGCCTTCACGTCGACCTGGTTGCACAGGTAGAAGCGACGGTCGGTCTCCACCACGTACTTGAAGATCCCCACCACGTCGCGGTACTCGCGGTAGAGGTGCAGCTCCATCTCGGCTTCGTACTTCTCGAGATCCTCTGCGCTCACCGGGAAACCTCCATGGGGCCATCCTCCAGCATCAGGGGTACGTCGACGGCGCCAGCCTCCCGCGACGGGCCGGCGTTCCCGCCTGGGCCATCCTCGCTCCCCGCGACGGCGAACAGCCCCTCGACACGGCGTACGTTGACGAACCTGCGCCGGTGGAGCTCACACGGTCCGTACTCCTGCAGGGCGGCCGTGTGGGCTGCCGTGACGTAGCCCTTGTGGGTCAGGAAGTCGTACACCGGGTAGTCGTCGTGCAGCCTGGTCATGATCCTGTCCCTGGTCACCTTGGCCAGCACCGATGCGGCCGCGATGCAGGCAGCCACCCGGTCACCCTTCCAGACCGCCAGACCGGGGACCTCCAGCCCGTCCACCGGGAAGCCGTCGGTCAGGACGTACGAAGGTCGGACGTCCAGCCGAGCAAGCGACCGGCGAAGGGCCTCCACGTTCGCGACGTGCATGCCGAGCCGGTCACACTCCTGGTTGCCGACCACGACCACCGACCAGGCCAGAGCCCTGGTGAGAACCTGGTCGTAGCACCGCTCCCGGGCCTTCTCGGTCAGCAGCTTGGAGTCGTTGAGGCCCGGCACCTGTCCCCGCCGCCCCTCGGGCAGGATCACCGCCGCCGCGACGAGCGGACCGGCGCAGGCTCCGCGCCCCGCCTCGTCGACACCGGCGATGGGGTCAAGGCCGGCCCGGCGCAGCGCGCGCTCGTAGCCGTGGAGTCCGGCGTCCCGCCGTACGGTCAGACCTCGCGGAAGTGCGCTCACGACGCACAGCCGGGCAGGCGGGAGCGGGGGCGGCGGTCTCGCGGCCTGGTCAATCCACGTCCTGGAACGTGTCGGGTCGGTGCACCAGCTTGCCGTGACCGACGGGCCAGACGACGGCGAAGACCTTGCCCACCACATCGTCGGCAGGCACGAACCCGCCTCCCGGGTCCCCGAGGTGGACGCGGCTGTCGGCGGAGTGCGAACGGTTGTCGCCCATCACCCAGAGATAGCCCTCGGGCACGTCGGCATCGAAGGTGATCAACGACGGCTTCTCGCCGGGAGCCAGGTAGTCCTGCTCGTTCAGCGGTACGCCGTTGACCGTGACCCGGTCCTGGTCGTCGCAGCACACGACATGATCGCCACCGACGCCGATGACCCGCTTCACCAGGTGTCCGCCGGTCGGGTAGAGCCCGAAGACCTCGAGCATCTTGGTCAGTCCGGTTGCCGGGACGCGCTCCGCTTCAGCGCCGAGCCAGCCACCTGGATCGGAGAAGACGACGACGTCACCGCGCTCCGGGCCGCCCTTCCAGTAGGAGGGCTTCTCCACCAGGATCCGGTCGTTGAAGACCAGGGTGTCGTTCATCGACCCCGAGGGGATGTAGAACGCCTGCAGGAAGAACGCCTTGATGACAACCGCGAGGACCAGAGCCACTCCGAGGAGGAACACCATCTCCAGGGCGACCGGGAGGTGCTTCTTGGCAGGCTGCGCCGACCCAGACCCGGATCGAGTCGACCGCGGCGCCTGGCCCTCAACCTCGTCCGGCACGGACTCGGAAGGCTCAACTGCGTCGCGGTCGATGCTCACGTCGTGAGCCTACGTGTCTGGGAGGTCAGCGGGTCGGAATCGACTCGCGCTTCTCCTTGATCTTGGCGGCCTTGCCGCGAAGGTTGCGCAGGTAGTACAGCTTGGCGCGGCGTACGTCGCCCCGGGTGACGACCTCGATCTTGTCGATGATCGGGGTGTGCACCGGGAAGGTGCGCTCGACCCCGACGCCGAAGGAGACCTTGCGAACGGTGAACGTACGGCCGATGCCCGATCCCTGGATCCGGATACAGACGCCCTGGAACACCTGGACGCGGGAGCGGTTGCCCTCGACGACCTTGACGTGGACCTTGAGGGTGTCGCCGGCGCGGAACTGGGGGACGTCGTCGCGCTTGGCAGCAGCGGCGAGCGTGTCGATGACGTTCGTCATGATGTCTCCTCGGGGGCGCCACAGGTCACCCACGGATGTGGTGATTGTCCTGTCAGTGGCCTGGGACGCGTCACGCGGTGCTCCCCCTGTGGCAGGTGGACCGCCGGCTCCGACACGGGGTCGGATGGCCGTGGACGCTCAGGACCAAGGAGCAAGTCTGCCACAGCCGTCCCGGCTGCGAGAAATCAGCGACGCTGCTTCTGCAGTCGGACGGCGCTCGGGTCGCCGTCGAGGGGGCCGACGACCCGGTAGCCGGCCTTCTTGTACATCCTGAGGTTCGCCGTGCTGCGAGCGCCGGTGAAGAGCCGAACCTGCTCGGTGCCGTCCGGGGCCGCCTCCTCGATCCTCTCCAGCAGCAGCCTGCCCAGGCCCCTGCCTTGGAGGTCGGGCGCAACCATCAGCCGGCCGATGTCCCAGGCGCCGCTGCGCGACGTCCGGCCCCGCACGGCGCCGACCAGCCTGCCTCCGGACCGCAGCACCAGAACCGTCCACTCGTTCATCCAGGCCTGGACGTCCTCAAGCGACTCGGTCAGGGCCGGGAGGTCGAGCAGGTCGTTGGCGAGCGCCTCCTGCACCCAGCAGGCCCGCTGGAGGGTGAGGATCTCCGGCCCGTCGGCGGGGACCCCCAGTCCTAGCTCGAGGTCTGGGCCGTCGACGTGGCTGGGGTGGACGACCTGGCTCGGGTGGGCCAGGTCGGGGCGGCGCTCCGCGGTGCGGCGTACCGCCTCGTCATGCCGCCATCGTGCGATCGCGGCGTGGTTGCCCGACAGCAGCACCTCAGGCACGGACAGCCCCCGCCACTGCGCAGGTTTGGTGTAGACCGGGTACTCCAGCAGGCCCGTCTCGCCGTGCGACTCCTCGGCCAACGAGTCCGGGTTGCCCATGAACCCAGGCAGCAGCCGTACGACGGCCTCGGTGATCGCCAGGGCGGCCACCTCACCCCCGTTGAGCACGTAGTCGCCGATCGACAGCTCCCTGACCCGCAGCCGCCCGGCGAAGTGGTCCACTACTCGCTGGTCGATGCCCTCGTAGCGGCCGCAGGCGAACACCAGATGCGCCTCGCCGGCCAGCTGCTCGGCCACCGCCTGGGTGAACGGCTCGCCGCTCGGCGTGGGAACCACGAGCACGCAGCCTTCGGTCACTACCGCATCGAGAGCCTCCCCCCACGGTTCCGGCTTCATCACCATCCCCGCCCCGCCGCCGTACGGGGAGTCGTCGACGGTGTGGTGCCGGTCCTTGGTCCACTCGCGCAGGTCATGGACGTGGACGTCGAGGAGCCCCTTGTCCCTGGCCTTGCCGGGCAGGGACAGCCCTAAGGGGGCGAGGTACTCGGGGAAGATGGAGACGACGTCGATGCGCACTCTCAGACCTCCGGGACTTCCTCGGCCTCGTCGGGGTTGAGCAACCCGGGCCGGTCGGCGATCTCGAGCCGCCCGGCCGCGAGGTCCACCACCGGCACCAAGGCGTGGACGAAGGGAACCAGCACCTCCCCACCTTCAGTGCGCCTGATGGCCAGCAGGTCCTGCCCGGAGGTGTGGATCACCTCCGCGACCGTTCCGACCGCACCGCCTTGGGTGGTCAGAGCCGTGAGCCCCACCAGCTGGTGGTCGTAGTACTCGTCGGGGTCTTCCGGGGAGTCAGACGGGTCGATCGTGACGCTGAGCACCAGCCCCCGCGCGGCCTCGGCCGCGTTACGGTCGGGGATCTCCTCGAAGAAGACGAGCAGCCGGTCCTGGTGCCAGCGGGTGGTCCTGATCGTGAGGGTGCGCCGGTCGGTCCCGTTCGGACGGGCGGCGGCGAGCGCCGTACCGACCGCGAGGCGGCGGTCCGGCTCGTCGGTGCGCGGCTCGACCGAGACCTCACCTTTGATGCCATGAGCCTTGCCGATCCTGCCGACGACGACCTCGGTAGTCATGGGACGAGCCTTCCAGAGACGAAAGGTGGGGAGGCCCACCGGGCCTCCCCACCTCACGTCGAGTAGTCGAGTGCACCCTTGCGAGGCGCGTAACCCTCAGCGGCGACGGTCTACATCCACGAAGTCGATGCGAGCGCCACCCTTGCCTGCGATCGCACCCACGACAGTGCGGAGAGCGGTCGCGGTGCGTCCGTTGCGGCCGATGACCTTGCCCAGGTCCTCGGGGTGGACGCGCACCTCGAGGATCGAGCCTTGCCGCAACTGCTTGTCACGTACGGTCACGTCGTCCGGGTGCTTGACGATGCCGCGGACGAGGTGCTCGAGCGCGTCGGACAGCATCCGGATCAGGCCTTTGTCTCTGCGGGAGCCTCAGCCTCAGTGGCCTCAGTCTCAGTGGCCTCCGCCTCAGATGCCGGGGTCTCAGTTGCCGGGACCTCGGCGTCGGCGGGAGCTTCGGCGTCGACCTGAGCCTGGGTCTCCGCGGGAGCCTCGGGGTCGGCAGGAGTCTCGGCGTCAGCAGGAACCTCGACGTCAGTCACAGCCTCGGCCGGGGCCTCGGCAGCGGGAGCCTTCTCGGCCTTCTCGGCCTTCTCGGGCTTGTCGGCCTTCTCGGCCTTCTCGGGCTTGTCGGCCTTCTCAGGCTTGTCGGCCTTCTTGGCGGCCCTCTTGGTCACGGCCTCGGAGGCGGGCTCGCTGCCGGACTCCTTCAGGATGTCGTTGAAGATCTCCTGCTTGGTCTTGCCGGTCTCCTTGACCCTGAGGGTGCCTTCGGCGCCCTCGGTGCCCTGGAACTTCTGCCAGTCACCGGTCACCTTGAGGATGGCAGCGACGGCCTCGGTCGGCTGCGCACCGACACCCAGCCAGTACGCGGCCCGGTCGGACTTGACCTCGATGAACGAGGGCTCCTCCTTGGGGTGGTACTTGCCGATCTCCTCGATCACGCGACCGTCACGCTTGGTGCGCGAGTCGGCAACAACGATGCGGTAGTACGGCGCGCGGATCTTGCCCATGCGCTTGAGTCGAATCTTGACGGCCACGGGTGTGGTGTCTCCTTGGAATGTGGTGTGGATGAGCCTCACGATCCTGGTGGGGACCAGGTGCTTGGCTCGTAGGGCCTGCTCGACACGGATGAGAGGGTCCGGTCGCTCAGGACTCAGCCGCACATTCTGCCAGAAGCGGGGCCGTCCACCGAATTGGGTCCCCGAGGCACCGGCGGCCCGACCCGTCGAGGCGACGAAGGCGAGAGCGTGGCGCCGCCGCTCGGGCGGTGCCAAGATGAGCAGGTGGCTCTCCAAGTAACGTGCCTGTGCGGGTTCGTCTTCCGGTCCGACAGCCAAGACGGGCTCTGGGAGAGGGCTCAGGAGCACCTCGCGGACGCACACCCGGACCAGGTAGGCAAGGTCAGCCGGGACGACATCGTGGGTCAGGCCGAGATGGTCTAGGGCTTGTCCTATCCGGCTCCGAGCAGGCGCTGGTGAACCTGTGCCACCTCTGGCCCAGGCACGGTACCAAGCTCGTCGGAGAGCAGGCAGCGCAACCGGTCGTAGACGAGCAGTGCGTTGGCGCGGTTCCCCGCACGCTCCTGTGCGCACATCAACAGGTAGTAGCCGCTCTCTCGAAACGGCGCGAGGCTCACGACATCCTGGGCTGCCCGCTCGGCCATGGGTAGGTCCCCGATCCCGAGACAGGTGCGGGCGACCGCCTCGAGGGCGTCGAGCAGGAGGAGCTCGACTCGCATCCGCCAGTCGTGGATCCACGGCGCGTCGTAGCCCTGCATGAAGCGTCGGCGGGCCACAGCGCATGCCGTATGGGCGGGCTGCCAGCCCAGATCCGGTCGTCCTGCTTTGACGTGCACCTGCGCACGATGCAGTGCCTCACGCGCGTGGTGGAGGTCGACCTGCGTCTGGTCGTCGCGAACGAACCGCAGCGACGAGCGCCCCTGCAGCAGGTCCGGTCCGACCACCTTGCGGATCTTCGACAGCATCGAGGCGAGCGCGGCGTCCGGCTCGGGCGGCTCGTCCTCGCCCCACACGGCGTACGCCAGTTCGTCGCGAGTAACCCAGTGGTCGTCGTTGGCGACGAGGTACGCCAGGGCGAGGCGACCTTGGCGTCCAGGGAGTCGCTGCTCGACCCGGACCCCGTCGTGCGCGACGGCCAGCCCTCCACAGAGCTGAACCCACGTGGTCCACGCCAAGGTTTCTCCAAGGTTCGAGCAGGTTCTTGCCCAGGGTAGCCCTGCACGGTTGCCGTGTGCAGGGCAGCAGCCCGCACCAACCGAAGGAGGAAGTCATGGCCTACGTGATCAACTGCGAAGACGGCGTCACCGTTCGCGGCGCCAGCATCGACGAACTGCTCGACAACGCCGAGAAGCACGTCCGCGACGCTCACCCCGACCTGGTCGGCACCCTGGGCCGCGAGCAGCTGCGCTCGATGATCCAGGAAGCCTGACGCGACCACCACCGCGACCCCGGCAGTCGACGAGCGGGGTCTTCTGGACCAGCGGCGGCGTACTCGGCAGGCCCGGACGTGCTAGCTCGATACGACGCGACCCCGTAGGACGACCAGCTTCGGGTCCTTCAAAACTCCGAGGTCGTCCAGCGGGTTCGCGTCGTACACCACGAAGTCGGCGGGAGCGCCCTCGGCGAGGGTGTCATTGAGGCCGAGCCAGGCACGGGCACGCCAGCTGGCGGCACCGAGCGCGTCGAACTTGCTCAGGCCGTATGTCGCGAGCTCGGCGACCTCGTCAGCGATAAGCCCGTGGCCCAACACGCCACCGGCATCGGTGCCGGCGTAGATCTGCACGCCAGCCTCGTACGCCGAACCGATGACGTCGCGACGAGACTCGTAGAGGGCGTTCATGTGGTCGGCGTACTTCGGGAACTTCTCCCCACCCGCCGCCGCATAGCTGGGGAAGTTGTTCAGCTGCCGCACCGTCGGCACCAGCGCGACGCCCCGCTCGACCATCTGGTCGATGAGCTCGATGGACAGTCCGGTGCCGTGCTCGATGCAGTCGATGCCAGACTCGATCAGGTCGGGCAGGGCGTCCTCGCCGAAGACATGGGCCGTGACCCGAGCCCCTCTGTCGTGGGCCGCCTTCATAGCCTGCTCGATCGAGTCGCGGGTCCAGCTCGGGACCAGATCGCCAGCCTCCCGCTCGATCCAGTCCCCCACCAGCTTCACCCAGCCGTCGCCGTACTCCGCCTGCTCGGCGACGTACGTCGCGAGGTCATCGGGCTCGATCTCGTGGGCGTAGTTGCGAATGTAGCGCCGCGGCCTGGCAAGGTGGCGACCCGCCCGGATCAGTCGCGGGAGGTCTTCTCGCTCGTCGATCCATCGCGTGTCGGCGGCCGAACCGCAGTCGCGGAGCAACAGCGCACCCGCGTCGCGGTCGGCCGTGATCTGGGTTTCTTGGGTAGCCTCGTCGACCGCGCCGTTGGCGTCGAGGCCGACGTGGCAGTGCGCGTCGACGAGCCCCGGGACGATCCACCCTTCCGCGCAGACGTCTGCCTCGACCGGCTCGTAGGTGACAGCACCCTCAGCGACGTACACGTCCCGGCGCTGGCCCTCCGGCAGCACGACCCCTCTGACCCGCAGCACCGAACTCATGCCGAGACGCTATCTCCCCCGCCCGGTCGTGAGAACCGCGGCAAGCGGGCCTACTTCTCGAGGAACTTCGCGAGCTCTGGCGGCATCACCAGGTCGTCGGGGTTGAAGTCCTGGGAAGGACCTCCGGGAACGCCGAACGGGTTCGCCGGAGCCGCTGCGGCGCGATCGGCAGCCGCTGCCTGCTCCTGGGCACGCTTGGCCGGGTTGCCCGACGACCGCTTGCCCTTGGCCTTCTTCTGCTGCGGCGCCTGCCGGCCCTTTGCTCGTTTGCCCAGTGCCGTTCCCGGCGAGCCGGGCAGCCCCATCCCGCCACCGCGGGCCAGCTGCTCCATCATCTTGCGCGCCTCGAAGAAGCGGTCGACCAGCTGGTTCACGTCCGCGACGGTGACGCCGGAGCCCTTGGCGATGCGGGAGCGGCGTGAGCCGTCGATCGTCTTGGGCGCGGCGCGCTCCCCCGGCGTCATCGACCGGATGATCGCCTGGATGCGGTCGATCTCGCGCTCGTCGAAGTTGGCCAGCTGGTCACGGAACTGGCCCATGCCCGGCAGCATGCCCATGATCTTGGTCAGCGAGCCCATCTTGCGAATCGCCAGCATCTGGTCCAGGAAGTCCTCGAGCGTGAACTCCCCGTCACCGCCGAGCAGCTTGGCAGCCGCCTTCTCCGCCTGCTCGGAGTCGAACACCTTCTCGGCCTGCTCGATCAGCGTGAGCATGTCGCCCATGTCGAGGATGCGCGACGCCATCCGGTCCGGGTGGAAGAGGTCGAAGTCGGTGAGCTTCTCACCGGCCGAGGCGAACATGACGGGCTTGCCGGTCAGCGACCGGATCGACAGCGCCGCACCTCCGCGAGCATCACCGTCGAGCTTGGTGAGGACCACGCCGTCGTACCCGACCCCGTCGAGGAACGCCTGCGCGGTGTTGACCGCGTCCTGGCCGATCATCGCGTCGACCACGAAGAGGATCTCGTCCGGCTGGACCGCGTCACGGATCGCCGCTGCCTCGGCCATCAGCTCGGCATCGACACCGAGCCGGCCGGCGGTGTCCACCACCACCACGTCGTGCAGGGTGCGCTTGGCTTCCTCGACACCGGCGCGCGCGACGGCGACGGGGTCACCCACGCCGTTACCAGCCTCGGGAGCGAAGACCTTGACTCCGGCGCGCTCGCCGTTGACCTGGAGCTGGGTGACGGCGTTGGGTCGCTGCAGGTCCGCGGCGACCAGCAGCGGGCTGTTCCCCTGCTCCTTGAGCCACAGGGCCAGCTTGGCCGCCAGCGTCGTCTTTCCTGCTCCTTGAAGCCCGGCAAGCATGATCACCGTGGGCGGCTGCTTGGCGAACCGGATCCGTCGCGTCTCGCCGCCGAGGATCGTGACGAGCTCCTCGTGCACGATCTTGACGATCTGTTGGGCCGGGTTCAGGGCCTGGCTGACCTCCTCACCCCGCGCCCGCTCCTTGACCGCGGCCACGAACTCCTTGACCACGGGCAGGGCGACGTCGGCCTCGAGCAGCGCGATGCGGATCTCGCGTGCGGTGGCGTCGATGTCGGCCTCGGAGAGCCGGCCCTTGCCCCGAAGGCTCTTGAACGTCTCGGCTAGCCGGTCGGAAAGAGTTGCGAACACGTCAGTCGTTCCTCAGGTTCTGGTGGAGTTCAAGGCCCAAGCCTACGGGGGCCTGATCAGGTCGTGTGTAACGCCTGCCGGACCCCGCGTACGGCGGCGGCGACCCGCTCGTTCGAGAGCGCGCCCGCTCCCGGCTCATGGACGTAGAAGACATCGAGGGTCTGTGGTCCCAATGTCGTGACGTGCGCTGACCGCACCGAAAGGTCCAGCGAAGCGAGCGCACGGCAGACCAGGAACGCCACACCGGGCCGGTCATCCACGCGCACCTCGAGGACGGTCGCGGCCCTCGACGCGTCGTGCCGAACCTCGACAGCCGGGTCGAGCGACCCGTCCTTGCGGCGCAGCTTCGCGGCAGGGTCGAGGGTCCCCGAGACCACCGCCTCGAGTCTGGTCCTGAGGATGGCGGGATCCAGCTGCGGGTCGTCGACGTCCCACACCGACACGGCGTACTCGCCCTGGGTCCACGCCCTGGCGGCGCGCACCGAGACACGCAGGACCGCGAACGCCCCGGCGACCGCGGCCATCAGGCCCACCCGGTCACGGGCGACGACGGTGACCCGCGACCCTTCGGGGTACGACGACACCGCCAGGTCGATCCTTCCGTCCTTCACCGCGGCCGGGACCAGCACGGTCTCCTCGTTCTCCAGTTCGTGGGGTGCCGCACCGGTGTGCGCCCGCCGTACCCGTCCAGTCAGGTCGCGCACCAGCGACGCCCGCCACGCCGTCCAGGCCTTCGGTGAGGCGGCTTTCGCGTCGGCCTCGGTGAGGACCTCGAGCAGCTCGAGCATCCCCGGATCCTGCACTCGCGCGGCGACGTACTCGATCGTGCTCGGGTCCTCCAGGTCGCGCGAGGTCGCGACCTCGGCGAGGAGCAGGTGCCAGCGAACCAGGCCCGCGATCGTCGCGGAGTCGGCCCCGGAGAACCCCATCCGCGCGGCGGTGCGTGCCGCGATCGGCTCACCTGCCACGCTGTGGTCCTGCAGGCTCGGTTTGCCGATGTCGTGCAGGATCGCAGCGACCATGAGCAGGTCGGGGCGGGCCACCCGCCGGATCAGCCGGGAAGCCTCGATGCAGGTCTCCACCATGTGCCGGTCGACGGTGAACCTGTGCACAGCAGACGCGTGCGGCAACAGCCTGACGCTTTCCCACTCGGGCAGGATCTTGGCGAGCGCCCCGGTCTCCTCCAGCGTCTCCCACACCGCGAGCAGCCCCGGACCGCCGGCAAGCATCCGGGCGAAGAGGTTGCGCGCCTCGGCCGACCACGGCTCGCCTGGTGCCGGACAGTCGCGGGCCAGGCGCGCTGCAGTCGCGGGCGCCAGCATCAGACCTCGCTCGGCGGCCTCGGCCGCGGCCCGCAACAGCAGCAGCGGGTCACGGGCTGGGTCGGTGCCGCGGTCGAGCACCACCTCCTGCGAGGCGATCGCGACTCCCGGCGCCACGGTCTCCAGCCGCGGGGCCCGCCTGGCGACGCCACTCGGCTTGGCCAGCACAGCGTCCACGCGGTGCCAGGTCAGCCGGGACAGGTGGGTGATCCGCCGGCCGATCTCCCGCACCAGACGTTGGGCAGCCTCAGCGTCGGGCAGGTCGAGCCCCTTCGCCAGCGGCTCCCAGTGCTCTGGGGCGACGCGGTCGGTGGAACGGCCAGCCGTCTCCTGCAGGACGTCGCGTACGTCGAGCAGCTGCTGGCGGCACCGTTCGAGGTCCGCATGGGGGACGTCGACCATCCAGGTCATCACCAAAGCCTTGAGCACGGTGGCATCACGCAGGCCGCCGACGGACTCCTTGAGGTCGGGGATCGAGGCGTGGCCGAGCTCACCGACCCGTTCGCCGCGGGAACGGACCAGCTCCGCCAGCTCGGGAAGCCTCGAGCGAGCCTCGCGTCTCCACTGCGCCAGGATGTTGGTCCGCAGCTTCAGGGTCAGGGTGTGGTCGCCCGCGACGTGCCGCGCGTCGAGCAGGCCGAGGGCCACCCTCAGGTCGGCGCTCGCCGCGCGGGTCACCTCGGACTCGGCGCGTACGGCGTGGTCGAGCGACGGTGCCGCGTCCCACAGTGGGTACCAGACCTTGGGCGCGATCTGCGTCACGTCCCGGTCGTCGGCATGCACGAGCACGACGTCCAGGTCGCTGAACGGCGCGAGCTCCCGACGGCCGTAGCCACCGACCGCCACGAACGCGACGCCGGCCTCGTCAGCCCCTTCCAGGGCGGCGGAGAAAGCGGCCGCGCAGATCGCGTCGGCCGCCTCGGTCCTGGTTGCTCGCTGTGGGGCCGTCACTAAATGGCGGCCTCGTCCTTTTCGCCGGTTCGCACCCTGACAACGCTCTCCACCGAGGAGACCCATACCTTGCCGTCACCGATACGGCCGGTCTGCGCCGCCCGCACGACGGTCGCGACGATGGAGTCCACCTCGGTCTCGTCCACCACGATCTCGATGCGAACCTTGGGCACCAAGGTGATGTCGTACTCCGCACCGCGGTAGACCTCGGTGTGACCCTTCTGCCGGCCGTAGCCGCTGACCTCGCTCACGGTCATGCCCGTGATGCCCACGGCCTCCAGGGCGGAACGGACGTCCTCCCACTTGTGCGGCTTCACGACCGCAGTCACCAGCTTCATGTGTCCAGCCTCTCAGTCGTGCTTCGTCGAAGGAAGCGTTGCCGTCCCAGCAGCCGAGTGCGGCCTGGCCCCACCGGTCGCAGCGTGCAGGTCGTAGGCCGTCTCCGCGTGGATGACCAGGTCGACGCCCTGCGCCTCGTCGTCCTCGTGGATCCGGAACCCGAGCCAGCGGTCCAGCACGAACGCGAGCGCCGCAGTGACCGCGAACGAGAACGTGAACGTCGCCGCTGCAGCCACCAGCTGACGGCCGAGCTGGTCCGCGCCGCCGCCGTAGAGCAGGCCGTCGACGCCTTGGGGCGCAGCTGCGGAGGCCAAGAACCCGATCCCGATCGTGCCGACGAGCCCTCCGACCAGGTGCACCCCGACGACATCGAGCGAGTCGTCGTAGCCGAGGCGGTACTTCAGCCCGACCGCGGCAGCGCAGATCGCACCGGCCGCGGCTCCGACGAGCATGGCACCGACCGGTGTCACCGAGCCGCACGACGGCGTAATGGCCACCAGCCCGGCGACGACACCGGAGGCTGCGCCGAACGAGGTCGCGTGCCCGTCTCGGACCCGCTCGACCATGAGCCAGGCGAGCATGCCGGTACACCCGGCGAGCAAGGTGTTGACGAAGACGACCGCAGCGCTGTTGTCGGCCGCGAGGGCCGAGCCGGCGTTGAACCCGAACCAGCCGAACCACAGCAGCCCACAGCCGACCATGACCAGGGTCAGGTTGTGCGGCTTCATCGGGTCACGTCCGAAGCCGATCCGTTTGCCGAGGACGAGCGCCACCGCGAGCCCTGCCGCCCCGGAGTTGATCTCGACCGCCGTACCACCGGCGAAGTCGAGGGCGCCCAGGTTGTTCGCCATCCAGCCGCCGACGTGGCCGGAGTCGTTGCTGAAGTCGAAGATCCAGTGCGCCACCGGCGCGTAGACCAGCACCGTCCACAGGCCGGCGAAGACCAGCCAGGTGCTGAAACGCGTCCGGTCGGCGATCGAACCGGCGATCAGCGCCACGGTGATGACAGCGAAGAGTCCCTGGAACGTCGCGAAGGCCACGGCCGGGTAGACCGCGCTCGGATCTGCCTCGAGCATTCCCTTGTAGGCGAAGAACTGGCGCGGGTCGCCCAGCAGCCCGCCGCCCAGGTCGTCTCCGAAGGCCAGTGAGTAGCCGACGAGGGTCCAGACCACGGTCACGACGGCCAGCGCGCCGAAGACCATCATCATCATGTTGAGCACGCTCTTGGAGCGGACCATGCCGCCGTAGAAGAACGCCAGCCCCGGTGCCATCAGCAGCACGAGAGCGCAGGAGGTGAGCAGCCAGGCTGTCGTACCTGAGTCGACGTGAGTCATGAGAGATCCTCACCGGTGGTGGATTGACAGTCGCCCACCTTCGTGGGTCGATGTTTCAGCCACGTATCGGGTCTCACCGCTGTGTTACGAACATGTGAAACCGAGGGTTCGCCCCTTTCGGAGCGAACCCTCGGTTCGACCTCTGACGGCGTACGTCAGATGGCAACCTCTGACGGCGTGCGTCAGATGGCGGCCTCGTCCTTCTCCCCGGTCCGGACCCGGATGACCGTGTCGATCCCGGAGACCCAGACCTTGCCGTCGCCGATCCGGCCCGTCTGTGCGGCCTTCACCACGATCCCGACCACGTCGTCCGCGTCGCCGTCGTCCACGACGATCTCGACCCGGATCTTGGGGACCAGCGCGATGTCGTACTCGGCGCCGCGGTAGACCTCGGTGTGACCCTTCTGGCGGCCGTAGCCGCTGACCTCGCTGACGGTCATTCCGGTCACTCCGAAGGTCTCCAGGGCCTCCCGGACCTCTTCCCACTTGTGCGGCTTGATGACCGCGGTGATCAGCTTCATGCCAGCGCTCCTTGATTCGTCTTGGTCGCAGCGACGTGCGAACCAGGCGTGAGGACCGACCCTCCGGCGCGGTTGGTCAGGTCGTACGCCGCCTCACCGTGCTCGGCGAAGTCGATACCGTCGACCTCGTCCTCCTCGTTGATGCGCCATCCGATCGTGTACTTGATCGCCAGGCCGACGATGAGTGTGGCCACCCCGGACCAGAGCACGGCGTACAGGGCCACGAGCACCTGGACGACGAGCTGCTTGATCCCATCGCCGTACAGCAGGCCGCCGGTCGTCGCGAAGAAGCCGGCACCGATGGTGCCAACCAAGCCGCCGACGAGGTGGACGCCCACTACGTCGAGCGAGTCGTCGTACCCGTAGCGGTACTTCAGCCCCACAGCCAGCGCGCAGAGACCACCAGCGATGACCCCGAGGCCCATCGAGCCCAGCGGCGAGAGGTTGCCACACGCGGGAGTGATCGCGACCAGACCGGCAACGACGCCAGAGGCGGCACCGAGCGAGGTCCCCTTGCCGTCACGGAACTTCTCGACGATGAGCCAGCCCATCATCGCGGCGCAGGTGGCCAGCGTTGTGTTCAGCCAGACCAGGCCGGTCTCACGGGTGAACTCGTCGAGGTTGACGATCGACCCCACATTGAACCCGAACCAGCCGAACCACAGCAGGCCGGCGCCGATCATGGTCAAGGTGAGGTTGTGCGGCTTCATCGGCTCCTTGCCGAAGCCCTTGCGTACGCCGATCAGAAGCACGAGCACCAGCCCTGCGACGCCGGCGTTGATGTGTACGACCGTACCGCCGGCGTAGTCGATCGGAGCGACTGCCGCACCGTCCGCACCGCCGTACACCAGGTCAGCCAGGCCGTTCTTGACCCCGCTGAGGAAACCGCCGCCCCAGACCTGATGGGCCAGGGGGAAGTAGGACAGCGTGATCCACAGCGGCAGGAAGACCAGCCAGCTCGAGAACTTCACGCGGTCCGCGATGGCGCCGCTGATCAGCGCCGCGGTGATCACCGCGAAGGTCAGCTGAAAGGCGACGAAGACGTAGTTGTTGGGATCGGTGTCCGAGAGACCGAACTGGCTGAACGGGTTGGAGAAGAGCTTGGCGAACTCCCCACCCGTGCTGCCGTCAGCGGCGGCGAAGCTCGTGCTGTACGACATCGACCAGCCCCAGAGGGCGTAGACGATTCCGATCACGCCCATAGCGCTGAACGACATCATCATCATGTTCAGCACGGACTTCGATCGGCTCATGCCGCCGTAGAAGAGGGCTAGCGCTGGTGTGGTCATCATCAGGACAAGCGAGGATGACACCAACATCCAGGCGTAGTAGCCGGTGTCCATAGGACCTCCAGGTTTCGTTTCTCGTGCAGTTCAATGGCGACGTGATGTCCGGCTGACAGCGCTGTCCCCGGGCACGGCACGCCTCGTCACTCGCACTAGGTTGCGATTCCCACGTTTCGTCGTACGTCTGGAGACGTTGCGGCCAGGTGACGGTTTTCAGGCTCGTGTTTCGTGCGTGTAACAAGCCGCAGGCCCAGCAGACCCGGCGATCAAAGCCCCAAAACATACGAAAGTAGGGAATTGCGTCGATACGATGGCGCCGTGCCCACCACCACCACCTCCGAGACCGCCGCGCCCAGACGCAGCCGTGGGCGCCCACGTGACCCCAGAACGGACGAGAAGATCACCGCCGCTGCTGGCCAGCTGATCGTCGAGCGAGGCTTCGACCGGATGACCGTCGACGAAGTCGCCGAGCGGGCTGGTGTCGGCAAGGCCACCGTGTACCGCCGCTGGCCGTCCAAGAGCGACCTGGCAGTGGCCGCCATCGGCGAGATCCTGCGGACGGAGTTTCCCGAGCCCGATACTGGCTCGATCGTCTCCGACCTCCGCGCTGGCATCTCACACGCCATCGCTTTCGCCAACACTCCGGGCGGCTCCCGGTTCATGAGGATGTGCATCGCCGAGTCGATCCGTGACCCCAGGATCGCCGCGCTCTACCGCGAGAGCGCAGACCGCCGCGAGGAGCACTCCAAGCTGGCCTTCGCGAGGGCGATCGCACGCGGCGAGATCCGCCCGGACGCCCGCATCGAGTACGTGCTCAACTGGATCGCCGGAATCCTGGCCAGCCGCATCATCTCCGATCGCCCCATGCCAGCCCTGGACGAGGTCGACGACATGCTCGGCTTCATTCTCCGCGGGATCCTGGCAGAGCCGGGGCGCACTGATCGTTGAGCCGGGCATGTCGGTCCGTTGACCCGGGCATGTCGGTCCGTTGACCCGGGCATGTCGGTCCGAGGGCGCCAACACGCCCGGCTCGACCAACCAACACGCCCGGCTCGACCAACCAACACGCCCGGCTCGACCAACCAACACGCCCGGCTCAACGTCAGGGGGCGTCGCCCAGGAGGGCGTCGACGAAGGTGGCGGGGTCGAAGGGGGCCAGGTCATCCGGTCCCTCACCGAGACCGACAAGCTTGACGGGTACGCCGAGCTCGCGCTGTACGGCGACCACGATGCCGCCCTTGGCCGAGCCGTCGAGCTTGGTCAAGACGATGCCCGTGACGTCGACGACCTCGCCGAAGACCCGGGCCTGGCTCATCCCGTTCTGTCCGGTCGTCGCATCGAGCACGAGCAGCACCTCCGTCACCGGGGCGACCTTCTCCACTACCCGCTTCACCTTGCCGAGCTCGTCCATCAGCCCGGCCTTGTTCTGCAGTCGCCCAGCCGTGTCCACCAGTACGACGTCCGCGCCGGACTGCCTCCCCTGCTTGACCGCGTCGAAGGCCACTGAGGCCGGGTCGGAACCCTCCGCACCGCGTACGGCGGGCACGCCGACGCGCTCGCCCCACGTGGCCAGCTGTTCGGCAGCGGCGGCGCGGAATGTGTCAGCGGCACCGAGCACGACCGACTTCTCGTCTGCAACCAGGATGCGGGCCAGCTTGCCGACCGTGGTCGTCTTTCCCGTCCCGTTCACGCCGACCACTAGTACGACGGCGGGGTTTCCCCCGCTCCCCGACGTACCGAGCGAGCGGTCGAGGGCCGGGTCGATCAGGGCGAGCAGCTCCTCACGGAGCACCTCTCGCACCGGTGCGGCGGCCGACCCCTCGACGCGGAGCCGCTCGCGCAGGCGGCCGACCAGCTCCTGGGTCGGCCCGACCCCGATGTCCGCGGTCAGCAGCGTGTCCTCGATGTCCTCCCAGGTGTCCTCGTCGAGGCGCTCGCGAGACAGCAACGCGAGGAGACCGCGCCCGAGGGTGCCCTGCGTGCCGGAGAGCCGCTGGCGCAGGCGCACCAGGCGCGACGCGGCGGACTCGGGTCGCTCCAGTGTGGGGAGCGCAGTGTCCTGGACGGTCCGGGTGGGGGTGTCCCGCGGCGTCTCGGCATCTTCACCGACGGACGGCTCACGCAGGCTGGAGGGTACGTCGGGCGCGCTGCCCCGCCTGCCACGCGTGGCGACCAGGCCGACGATGACGCCGGCGATGAGGATTGCGAGGACAACGACCAGGTAGATCAGCTCAGGCACGCCGGTAATCCAACCACGCGCCGGCGGCCTGGCAGAAAATCAGCGACGGTTCGACACGGTCGGCAGCCGTCGTACGCCGCGCTTCATGGTGTCCCCCAGCCATCCGGCGTTCGGGACCTGCCGGTCACGGTAGGGATAGGCCACGTAGACGACCACCGCGGACGCCAGCACGACGATGGCCAGCATGACGAAGAGAATCCAGAACACGAGTCACATCCCCCGATGTGGTTGGGCAAGCCTGTATCGCCATCGTGTCACTCTGCGCCAAACCGGCGCGGCCACGCCGGGGTGCCGATCGTCACACTCGAAGCAGGGGCTCCACCGCGGCGCGGATCACCTCGGGCATCGGTACGGCGGCGCGTGCGCCGCCCTGGTTGTCGACGTACACGTGCACGAAGCGACCCTCGGCGCACGCCTGGTCGGACGGACCCTGGAAGAGCCCTACCCGGTAGGTGACCGAGGAGCTGCCGACCTTGTCCACCACCAGCCCCATGTCGACCGGGAGCGGGTAGCCGAGCTCAGCGAAGTACCGACAGGAGACCTCGGCCACCACCCCGATCGCCGGCAGCTGCCGGATGTCGACCCCGGTCGCGTTGTGCAGATGCACGTTGACCGCGGTGTCGATCAGCTCGAAGTAGCGGGCGTTGTTCATGTGGCCGTACACGTCGTCGTCCGCCCAGCGTGTCGTGGCCTGCTGCCAGACCACGTAGTCGGCGCGGGTGGGTCGGCTCACGCCGACTCCGCCTCGCGCAGACGCTGACTGATCACCGCGGAGACGCCGTCACCGCGCATCGTGACGCCGTACAGGGCGTCGCCGACCTCCATCGTGCGCTTCTGGTGGGTGATGATGAGCAGCTGGGAGTTCTCGCGCAGCTCTTCGTAGATCTCGAGCAGGCGGCCGAGGTTGGTGTCATCGAGTGCCGCCTCGACCTCGTCGAGGATGTAGAACGGCGACGGGCGCGCCTTGAAGAGTGCGACCAGGAAGGCAACGGCCACCAGCGAGCGCTCGCCGCCCGACAGCAGCGACAGCCGCTTGACCTTCTTGCCTGGCGGTCGAGCCTCGACCTCGACACCGGTGGTGAGCATGTTCGACGGATCGGTCAGGATCAGCTTCCCCTCACCGCCCGGGAACAGCCGCGAGAACGCGGCCTCGAAGGCGACGCGGACGTCCTCCCAAGCCTCGGTGAAGACCTGCTCGACCCGGTCGTCGACCTCCTTGACGATGTCGAGGAGGTCCCTGCGGGTCCGCTTGAGGTCCTCCAGCTGCTCGGAGAGGAACTTGTGGCGCTCCTCGAGGGCCGAGAACTCCTCCAGCGCCAGCGGGTTCACCTTGCCCAGCATCGACAGTTGGCGCTCGGCCGCACGGAGCCGCTTGGTCTGCTCCTCGCGGTTGTAGGGGACCGGCTCGGGGCGAACCTCGTCGGTCTCCTCCCCCGGCACCTGGATCGACGGCGGTACGAGCTGGTCGGGTCCGTACTCCGCTACCAGGATCTCCAGGTCGAGCCCCAGCTCGTCGATGGCCCGCTCCTCGAGCTGCTCGAGCCGCATCTTCTGCTGCGTGCGAGCCATCTCGTCGCGGTGCACGTTGGAGACGAGCTCGTCGTGCTCCTTGGCGAGCAGGCGCAGCGTGGCGCGCGCCGAGACGAGCTGCTCTTCCCTGCCGCGGCGGGCGTCTTCGACCGCGGTACGGTCGGCCGCGGCCTGGGCGATCGAGAGCTCGAGTCGAGAAAGTACGGCGGACACGCCCCGGCCGACTGCGTGGGCCACTTCACCTTCGCGGATCAGCCGCTCCCGGCGGGCGATGGCCTGGGCCCGGGCGTCACGTTCGGCCTGCGCAGCCCTGACCAGACCGTCGGCCCGGCCCTGCAGTGCGCGGGCCCGCTCCTCGCCGGTACGCAGCGCCAGGCGGGAGTCCATCTCGTGCTGGCGCGCGGCTCGCGCGTCGTCCGCGAGTCGCTCCCGGATTGCCGTGTCGGGCTCCTCGTCGGTGCCGTCCTCAGCGCCGACCAGCCGTGCCTCGAGCTCTGCAAGCCCCGCGATGTCTCTGTCCCGGGCCTCCTGAGCCTCGGTGATCGCGCGAGTGAGCCGCTCGCCCTCGCCCTTCGCGGCCCGAGCCAGCGACCCGTGCTGGGCGAGCTCCTCGGCGACAGCGGCCAGGTGCGCGTCTGACTCGTGCAGCTTGGCCAAGGCCACGTCGACCCGCTGCTGGGCGTGGGCCCGCTCCTCTTCGAGGCGGGCCAGGTCGAAGCCAAGCCGTTCGCAGGTGTGGGTCACCTCGGCCAGCATCGTCGTCGCCTCGTCGACCGCAGCCTGCACTTCGAGCAGCGAGGGCTGCGAGGAGGAGCCGCCGGCCGCGAAGTGCGCTCCGATCAGGTCACCCTCCAGGGTCACCGAGACGACATCGGGAAGCTCGGCGACCAGGGCCCGCGCGGCATCCAGGTCCTCGACGACGGCGACCTTGTACAGCGCCCGCCGAAGCGAGGCCTGGAGAAGAGCGGGGCACTCGATCACGTCGGTGGCATAGACCGCCCCAGCGGGCAGCCCCGGCCACCGTGAGTCGTCGACGTCCCCTCCGCCGAGCAAGATGCCAGCCCTGCCCAGGTCGGCGGCCTTGAGGTGGTCGATGGCCCCGACCGCTGCGTCGACGTGCTCGACGGCGACGGCATCGGCGGCGTTACCCAGCGCGGCCGCGATCGCGGCCTCGTATCCGGGCTGCACCTGGAGCAGAGCTGCGACAGACCCCAGGAGCCCTGAGACCGTCTCGGTGGCGGCCAGCAGCGCGCCGACGCCGTCCTTGCGGTTGAGGCCGAGTTCGAGGGCTTCCTTGCGTGCCGTCAACGCGCCGCGTTCGCGGTCGGCGGTCTGCGCCTCCTCGCGGGTCTTGGCGAGCCTGTCCTCGATGTCACCGAGGGCGGACGAGGCCCCCTCATGCTCGGCATCCAGCCCCTCCTCCCCCGCGTCGAGTCCGGCTACCCGGGTCTCCAGAGCGGTGAAGTCGTGGGTGGCCCGTGCTGCCCGCGCTGTGGCTTCCTCGCGGGCGACCGTCAACCGACCGATCTCGTCGTCGGCCGCGGCGGCTCTGCTCCGCAAGACGTTGACCTGGCCGTGCAGCCTGGCGAGCCCCTCGCGGCGGTCGGCGGCAGCCCGCTGCAGGCCGGCGATCCGGCGGTCCTCCTCGGCGTGCGCGGCCTCGGCTGCCTGCTTGGTGACGACAGCCGCCTCCAGAGCCTCCCGGTGCCGGGCGACCTCGAGCGCGATCTCACTCTCCTGGGCTCGGACCTGGGTCGCCTGGGCCTCGAGCTCCTCGGGGTCGCGACCCTCGGGAACCGGCTCGACAGCCGCGGCGTTTCGTACCCGCTCGGCCGCCAGGCTTGCGGTGCCCTTGAGCCGTTCGCGCAGCCCGGACAGCGCGTACCAGGTCTCCTGGGCTCTGGCCAGGGCAGGCAGGTCCTCACGGAGGGCGAGCTCGAGCGCGGCCTCGGTCTGCCGCGCCTCCTCGAGGGCGGCCTCGACCTCCGCGCGGCGCTCCAGCAGGATCGTCTCGTCGGCCAGCTCCTGCTCCAGCGAGGTCTTGAGCGCAACCAGGTCGTCGGCGAGCAACCGCGCCCGGGCGTCCCGTACGTCGGCCTGGACCACCGCGGCCCGGCGGGCCACCTCGGCCTGACGCCCCAGCGGCTTGAGCTGGCGGCGGATCTCGCTGAGCAGGTCGCCGAGCCGGGTCAGGTTCCCCTCGGTGGAGTCGAGCTTGCGAAGGGCCTTCTCCTTGCGCTTGCGGTGCTTGAGTACGCCGGCTGCCTCCTCGATGAAGCCACGACGGTCCTCGGGGGTCGCGTGCAGGATCGAGTCGAGCTGGCCCTGCCCGACGATCACGTGCATCTCGCGGCCGATGCCGGAGTCCGACAGCAGCTCCTGTACGTCGAGGAGCCGACAGGCCTGGCCGTTGATGGCGTACTCGGACCCGCCGTTGCGGAACATGGTGCGGCTGATGGTGACCTCGGAGTACTCGATCGGCAGCGCGCCGTCGGAGTTGTCGATGGTCAGTGCGACCTCAGCGCGGCCCAGGGGCGGGCGACCCGAGGTGCCCGCGAAGATGACGTCCTCCATCTTGCCGCCGCGCAGCGACTTCGCGCCCTGCTCGCCCATCACCCAGGCGAGGGCGTCCACGACGTTGGACTTGCCCGACCCGTTGGGACCCACGATGCAGGTGATACCGGGCTCGAGCTGCAGGGTCGTCGCCGAGGCGAACGACTTGAACCCGCGGAGCGTCAGGCTCTTGAGGTACAAAACAAGGTCTCCCTCACGGAGGTGCTGGGTCATGCCGCGGGGAAGTGGCAGCGGCCACACCTTACCTGCCGCGCAGGCTCGATCCGCGCATGCACGCCGCGGTGGAAGCGCGGTGCACGCCTAGGAGCCGGGCTCGGGGGCGAGCGCAGGCTGGGGGCCACCCCGGATGGGCCGGTTCGCCTGGGTCCGCTTCTCGTTGTCGCGCAGCCGCGGCTCGTAGTGGCTGAAGAAGATCTTGCCTACCAGGTCCCGCCTGCTGCGCACCCCGGTCTTGTCGAAGATGTTCTTCAGGTGCTGGTGGACCGTGTGGGTAGAGACCACCAGCTCAGCGGCAATCTCCGCAGTGGAGAAGCCTTGGAGTACCAGCCTGGTGACCTCACGCTCGCGGGTGCTCATCCGGTAGGCCGACATGAGAAGCGGCGCGATCCGAGCCGGGTGCGCCGGCTCGATGATCACGGCGATCCTGCGGGCGGCCGAGTCGAGGCAGGCAGCATGCAGCACGATCCAGGTCCCTGATCGGGAGAGCACCCTGGCCACGGCGATCTCGTTCGGCAGGTCGGACCTCTCCGCGGTACGCAGGGCTCGAGCAGCGATGGCGAGGATCGAGGAGGGCAGCCGGCCGTCGGCGTCGGGGAGGTCCTCGATCAGCCTCTCGACGCCGGGGGTCGAGCTCTCCACCTGCCAGCGGTCGGTGAGGATGACCAGACCGGGGGCGTGTGGGCCCTCCGGATCCGTGGCCTCCCCCACCAGCAGAGCACGACGCGCACCCTCGGCCAGGTACGGCGCCACGGCAGAGACGAACTTCTTGTCCTCCGTGTCGAACAGGGGCTGGTCCGGCGCCCGGTAGAGCCCCAGGGAGCCCCACACGTCACCGGACCTGGTCCCCAGCCGGGCGATCAGCTCCTGGTCGCCGCCGTAGGTCATGTTCGCGTGCCAGCGCGGGCTGATGCTCGGGTTGCCGCCGGTGGCGTCGTACAGGGTCGAGATGCCGCTCTCGGAGCGCGCGACCTCGACCATGCTGTTGACGTCGTCCTCGTAGTACTCGTTAGCGAGGAACTCGCGTGGGAGCTCGGGCATCTCGGGGTTGTAGTGACTGGTGGCCAGCAGGGAGGCCGGATCGAGGGTGAACCAGCACGGATGCATGCTGGCGACGTTGTCCGTCACGACCTCGGTGGCATCGCGCCAGAACGTCACCAGATCCTGGGAGCCCTGTGCGAGCCGCGCGATCTTGTCGACGGAGCGCTCACGCCGGTCCGACTTCATTCCCCAACGCTAAGGCCCCACCGGCCGCGCAGGAATACCTGGAAGCAGGGATGTCGGCCACCGGGGAGCCTGACCTACTGTCGAGACCAGCGACGACGAGGAGAACCACATGAGCCGATCCGAAGTCGCCCGGTCCCCCGAAGACCTCGCGACGCTTCTCGAGGACGCGTTCGTCTGCGGGGACCCAACCGCCGTGTCGGCTCTGTTCGCGCCCGACGGGCTGCTCGCGGCCAATGGTGAGCGCGCCCGCGGGCACCAGCGGATCTCCGTGCTTGCCCAGGATCTGCTGACGGCTCGTCGCGTCTATGTGGCAGGACGCCCGCAGGTCGTTCAGGTTCAGGACACGTCCTTGATCCTGGGCCAGGACGCAGTCGGTGTGGCGCGGTGCGACCTCGAACGCCGCTGGACCTATTTGATGGCCGTCATCCGGCCCTGAGCACAGGAGCACCACCATGGCAGTGACGACCCACCAGGTCTCTTCCGACGTGACCGTGATGAGCGACAACGTAGAGATGCCGGGCCTCGGCTTCCTCGCCGTGAACACCTTCGTCCTGCATGCTGCCCAGCCCGTGGTCGTGGACACCGGGCTCGGCACCCCCGACAAGGACTTCATCGGTGACCTGTCCAAGGTGATCGACCCGCAGGACGTCCGGTGGATCTGGCTGACCCACCCGGACCGGGACCACACCGGCGGCATCTACGCGTTGCTCGACGCGGCACCACAGGCCAAGGTCGTGACCACCTTCGCGGGGGCCGGGATCCTCGGCTGCGAGCGACCGCTGCCGATGGACCGGGTCTACTTCCTCAACCCCGGCGAGTCCCTCGACGTCGGGGACCGGACGCTGACCGGACACCGGCCGCCCCTGTTCGACAATCCAGCCACGGTCGGCTTCATCGACACCAAGACGGGCGCGTACTTCGCCTCGGACTGTTTCGGTGGACCCTTGGCCACCGCTGAGCTGGCCAGCGCACCGGACGTCCGCGAGGCCCCGCCGGCCGAGCTTCGCCAGGGACAGCTGCTGTGGGCCGCGATCGACAGCCCGTGGATCCGGGTGGTGGACCCTGGGAAGTTCCGCGCCACCATCGAGCCGATCCGGAGCCTGGACCCGTCCGTGGTGCTCAGCACGCACCTGCCACCGGCCAGAGAGGTCAACGACACCCTCCTGGAGATGCTCAGCCTCGCCCCAGAGGCACCGGCCTTCGCGGCGCCGGACCAGCGTGCCCTGGAGGCGATGCTCGCCACGTTCGAGCCGCAACCGGTGGTCTAGAGCAGCTGGGGTCCGAGAACCCTCGTGAGGGGGCATCTCGGACAACCCGGAGCCTTCCTCGCAGGTTACGCAGTGATACCGGCCGTACGACGCGTAGCGTCTGGCTCGGAACCCTGGGGAGGGATCATGCTTGGTCCGCGCGTGCAAGTACAGGCACGGTTCGTGGTGAAGGGGCTCAGCCCCACCGCGGCGTGGGAGCTTCTACGACGTACGACGGCAGACGGTCGTAGTCGGGTGACCGGCTCCGTCGCGCCCTACCTACTGGACACCGAGCGGCCGGAGAGCTCTGACCACCCCGATGCCCTGCCCACCGGTACGTGGCGCGACGTCGAGGAACTGGCTGAGGGCGTGCGGATCCGTCTCATCCGCTGGGTCGACTGCCCGTCGTACGTGGCCAGACAGCTGGAGGGTCACCACACCGACGAGCTGGTAGCCCTGGTCACGGCGGTGCGCCGGGCGGCTGGCGAGACGCGCCGGCTGAGTCGCCGCAGGCTCGGCGAGATCATCACCGTTCGCCGCCAGGACCTGCAGTGGGAGCTTCCGGTGACCGCGCAGAAGCCCGTGGCCGAGTCGCAGCGCGCTAAGACCTAGCGAGCCTCAAAGGGCGGCTCGAACCTCACCCGCACCAGGCGGGGGTGATCCACGATCGATCGAGTGGCCTGGTCAGGCCGGCTGCATCGAGTCGTCGAGGGTGAGAAGCGGGGCATCTTGCGCCGCAGCAGCGAGGGCGTCGTTCTCCGCGCGAAGGCGAAGTACAAGAGCCTCGAGGTCCTCAACCTGCTGCCGGAGCCGCCGGTTCTCCGCGGTGAGTCGGGAGCTGACTCGGGGATCGGTCATCGTCCCGTTCATGTAGCCGAGGAGCGCCTTGGCCATATTTTTACCCTCCGGTGGGATTCGTTTCGTCGGGCACCCAGAGCGCGACTCGGGGAGTCGGGTGGGAGGTGGGTGGTCCGCCTAAAAGGGTCCCACGGACCCGCCACGCGGGTCAATTGCGGTCTGGATAGGCTCCCCTGTCATGAGCCGCCCACTCGCCATCCGAGCGTGCCTGTCCCTCTGTAAATGGCATAAAACGGATGAAATCACCTCCGAGGGGTCCGTTTTCGCCTGTTCCGGGTGCGGGTCTGAGTGGATGTCGTCCCAGGCCTGGACGCCGGTGGACCACGACGGGTCAGTCCCTGCGAGCATTCAGACCGAGCGTCGCCGCGGCCGCGGCTGACAAGCCGGGCAGAAGTAGGACGAACGGTTCATAAAGGCGACCCGGGCAACGGGCCCCTGACACCGGGAGCACGGCTCGCCCTCGCGGCCGTAGACCTCAAGCGACCGCTCGAAGTAGCCCCCCTGGCCGTTCACGTTGACATACAACGCGTCGAACGAGGTCCCGCCTTGGGCCAGGGCCGCCTGCATCACGGTTCGGCAGCCCGCCAGCACCGCCGCCACCTGCCTGCGGGACAGCTTCTCTCCTGCCCGGTCGCCGTGGACCCGCGCCAGCCAGAGCCCCTCGTCGGCGTAGATGTTGCCCACCCCGGAGATCGCCGACTGGTCGAGCAGGATGCGCTTGATCGCGCTGGCCTTTCGGCGCACCCGGTCCACGAACTGGTCGTCGTCGAAGAGTGGGTCCAACGGGTCTCGGGCGATGTGCGCGATCTCCGCCGGCAGCTCGGCGCCTCCCGCAGAGACAGCGAGGCCGCCGAACATCCGCTGGTCGACGAAGCGGAGCTCGCGCGGCGGCCTGCCGGACAGCTCGAAGCGGACCCGCAGGTGGCGTTCGGGGGAGGCGGACGGCCCCTGCACCAGCAGCTGACCGCTCATGCCGAGGTGGCCGAGCAACGCATCCCCGCTGTCCAGGGGCAGCCACAGGTACTTGCCGCGCCGCCGCGCCGCGAGCACCGTGCGTCCATTGAGAACCGCCGCGAAGTCATCGGGACCGGCGGCGTGCCGGCGTACTGGTCGGGGGTGAAGTACCTGAACCGCGGTGATCCTGCGGCCGACGACATGCATCTCCAGGCCGCGACGTACGACCTCGACCTCCGGCAGCTCAGGCACGCGGGAAGAGGCTCAGTCGTCGATCTCGGCCGGGACCAGGGTGCCGCCACCCAGTCGGGCAACGATGTCGCGGTAGGCGGTTTCAGCGGCCTGCTGCTCGGCTTCCTTCTTGGACCGGCCGGTGCCGTGACCATAGCGGTCGCCAGCGACCTGCACCTGTGCCGTGAAGGTCTTCGCGTGGTCGGGGCCGTCGTCCTCGATGACGTACTCGGGCACTCCGAGGCTGTGTTCGGCAGCGAGCTCCTGCAGCGAGGTCTTCCAGTCCAGCCCGGCGCCGAGCCCTGCTGCGGCCTCCATGAGGGGGTCGAACAGCCGGTGGATGACCTCGCGGGCGGTCTCGAAACCACCGGAGAGGTAGACCGCGCCGATCACGGCCTCGACCGTGTCCGACAGGATCGAGGACTTGTGGCGACCTCCCGTGGACTCCTCGCCGCGGCCCAGCATGACGTGCTCGCCCAGCCCGATCGTCCGGGCGACCTCGGCCAGTGCCCGGGCGTTGACCACGGCTGCGCGCAGCTTGGCCAACCTCCCCTCGGAGAGGTCCGGGTGGGCGCGAAAGAGGGTCTCGGTCACCACGACGCCGAGCACGGAGTCCCCGAGGAACTCCAGCCGCTCGTTCGTGGGCAGCCCGCCGTTCTCGTAGGCGAAGGACCGATGGGTGAGGGCGCGCTCCAAGATCTCGGCACCCAGTTCGGGGTTACCGAGGGCAGCACGCAGGTCGTCGTAGGACGCCATGCTCGGGTTCTGAGACCGGTCCTTGCTCAGAGGACCTGGCGACGGTCGGCGCGGGCGCCGTACTGACCGCAGGTGCCGCAGGCACGGTGCGGCAGGTGCTTGGCGCCACATGCCGGGTTGGCGCAGGTCACCAGCGACGGCGCGACGGCCTTCCACTGCGAGCGACGGTGGCGCGTGTTGCTGCGCGACATCTTCCGCTTCGGGACAGCCACAGTTCTACTCCTCATCCGGGCCGGAGGTCCGGCCGTCAGTGTCACTTCGAGTCAGCCCTTGGAGCGCGGCCCACCTGGGGTCGACCGGCTCGTCGTGCTGGTGGCCAGGATCGTCTGCGAGCCGTGCGCCACACTCGACGCACAGTCCCGGACAGTCGTCCTGGCACAGCGGCTGGAACGGAAGTGCAAGCACCACCGCATCCCGCAGCAGTGGCTCCAGGTCGACCAGGTCGCCCTGCAGCCTTCGGGTCTCTTCGTCCTCGTCGTCGTCGGTGTCCCGATCGTCGTAGACGAACAGGTCCTGGAAGTCGGCCACGATCGTGTCGTGGATCTCTTCCAGGCACCGTGCACACTCGCCGGCCAGCTCCGCTTCCGCGGAACCGGTGACCAGCACGCCCTCAACGACCGCCTCGAGCCTGATGTCGAACTCGATCGGCGAGCCTTCGGGGACGCTGAGGACCTCGATACCCAGATCTGCCGGCGCTGGCGCGGTGAACGTCGTCTGGCGCTGAGACCCCGGGCGGCGGCCGAGCTCGCGTGTGTCGAGCACGAGCGGCGCTCTCGGGTCGAGACGCACTGAGATCACCTTGGCTAGCTTGGACAGATCGCGGTCCCCGGCCCGATCGCAGATCGCGTCGGGTGACAGCGTCTGTCTGGGCGCGAGGAACCGTCGACAAGAGTACCGTCACCGGGCGGTCTGGACCAAACCGCGGGCCTCAGCCCTCCAGATGCTTCGGGAGGACGATCTTGTCGGCTTCCTCCGGCGTCAGGGAGTCCATCACCGTGGTCCCCGACAGCCGGTCGCGACCTCGCTTGACGGCTTCCAGCGTGCGCTCAAGGGTGATCTCGAAGTTCGCGAGCTTGGCGTCGACATAGTCGTCGGTCTCTGCGCGGAGCTCCTCGGACTCGACCTTGGCCTCGTTCAGCATCCGCTCCGCCTGGTGCTGGGCGAGCCTGAAGACGTCGGTGTCGGACAGGAGCCGGTCTCGCTCGTTCTCGGCCTCGTGGATGATCAGCTCGGCGCGACTACGGGCCTCGCCGACGAGGCCCTCACGATCGGCGACCACCTTCTGCGACTCGACCAGCGCCTGGTCGACTGCTGCTTGAAGCTCGTCGAGCAGGCCCACGAGCTTGCTGCGGTCGACCACGGCCGACGACGACATCGGCATGGAACGCGCGCCCTCGATCGCTGCTCGGAGCGCGGCGAGCTTCGCCTGAACGTCCACGACGCCCCTCTCTGGAGAACCTCGATGTCGGAAGTGACTGGTGTGGTGCCTGGAAAGCAGGTGGCCCGATCCGCCTCGCACCCGACGATCTGACGATACGACGTCGGGGTTGCTCTTGGGGCCCTGTCGTGGGGCTCAGCCCTCGCCCGAACGCTCCGCCAGGCGTGGACCAAGCCTGTCCAGGACCAGCGGTGGCACCAGGCTGCTCACGTCTCCCCCGAAGGCCGCGACCTCCTTGACCAGGCTGGAGGCCAGGAAAGAGTACTCGGGACTGGTCGGGACGAAGACCGTCTCGATCCCCGACAGGCTGGAGTTCATCTGGGCCATCTGCAGCTCGTAGTCGAAGTCGCTGACAGCGCGGAGTCCCTTCACGATCGCGTGGACATCGCGCTGCTTGCAGAAGTCGGTCAGCAGCCCGGTGAAGCTGTCGACCACGACGTTGGGGTACGGCGCGCAGACCTCCCGGAGCATCTCCATCCGCTCCTCGGCCGAGAAGAGGCGGTGCTTGGACTTGTTCACCCCGACCGCCACGATCACCTCGTCGAACAGCGTGCTCGCGCGCGAGATGATGTCGATGTGCCCGTTGGTGACCGGGTCGAACGACCCGGGACAGGCGGCTCTGCGCACGATGTGCTCCTCGTCAGTGCTGGTCGGTGCCTGCGCGACCGTACCAAAGCGTGGTCTCGCCGTACCTCTTGCTGCGCGTCCCGGTGAACCCCGGCGGCCAGTCAAGGTCCTTGGTTCGGCTGCCGCGCTCGAGGACTACCAAGGCCCCGGGGTCGAGCCAGCCATGCTCGCGCAGCGCGACGAGCGCCCGCTCGACCTCGTCGCCGGCAAGCAGGTACGGCGGGTCGGCGAAGACGACGTCGTAGGGCGCCCGCGGCTCGCGGACCAGGGCCTGGTCGACCGTTTTGGCCACCACCTCGACATCGGCGAAGCCGAGCGCCTTGGCGTTCTCCCGGATGAGTGCCGCCGTACGGCGGTCGTGCTCGACGAGCGTGACCACCCCGGCGCCGCGCGAGCGGGCCTCCAGGCCGACCGCGCCGCTGCCGGCGTACAGGTCCAGGAAGCGCAGGCCCGTCAGCGAACCGAGCGCAGACTCGATCGCGGAGAACAGCGCCTCGCGAACCCGGTCGGAGGTCGGGCGGGTGCTGTCGCCGTGCGGCGTCTTGAGCCGGCGCCCTCCGGCGCTGCCCCCGATGATCCGGGTCATCGGTGTCTCCGGCTGCGTGGCGGCGCGCTCATGTCTTCTCCAGGAAGTCGGCTCGCTGGGTGTCGACGAGGTCGTTGACCGCAGCGGCGAGCGCCGGCTGCCTCTGGAGCGTCGGGTCGTCGTCGACCAGAGCGGTGGCTGCGGCGCGGGCTTCCACGATGACGTCCTCGTCGCGCAGCACCGACAGCAGACGAAGGGACGATCGGCCGGACTGGGCCGCTCCCAGCACGTCGCCCTCCCTGCGCTGCTGAAGGTCGAGGAGCGAGAGCTCGAACCCGTCGTTGGTGGCTGCGACCGCATCGAGCCGTTCCCGGGAGGGCGACTCGTTGTCCGCGGTCGTCACCAGCAGGCACAGCCCGGCGTTGCGTCCCCGGCCGACGCGACCGCGCAGCTGGTGTAGCTGGGAGACCCCGAACCGGTCGGCGTCTAGGACCACCATCATCGTGGCGTTGGGTACGTCGACGCCGACCTCGATGACGGTGGTGCTGACCAACACATCCACGTCGCCCTTGGCGAACGACCGCATCACCTCGTCCTTGCGCTCGGAGGGCAGTCGGCCGTGCAGGGTCTCCACCCGTAGCGGAGCCAGGAGCTCGGCGAGGCGCGGCGCAACCTCCGCCACGGCGGCCACCGGCCGCTTGTCCTCCTCGTCGCCGGTGACGACCTCGCCGTCCCCCTTCAGCACCGCATCGTCGATACGGGGGCAGACGACGTACACCTGGTGGCCCGCAGAGACCTCCTCGCGAGCACGGGTCCAGACCCGGTCGATCCAGGACGGCTGGTCGGCAAGGGGGACTACGTTCGTCTGGATCGGCGAGCGGCCAGCCGGCAGCTCGGTCAGCGTCGATGTCTCCAGGTCGCCGAAGACCGTCATGGCCACGGTCCTCGGGATAGGTGTCGCCGTCATCACCAGCACGTGGGGCGGGTCGGACGACTTCGCGCTGAGTGCGGCCCGCTGCTCGACCCCGAAGCGGTGCTGCTCGTCAACCACGACCAGCCCCAGGTCGGCGAACTGGACCTTGTCCTCCAGGAGCGCATGCGTGCCGATGACGATCCCAGCCGCCCCGGACGCGGCATCGAGCAGCGCGCTCCTGCGGGCGGCCGCGCTGGATGAACCGGTGAGCAAGGCGACCTGGGTCCCGTCCTCGGCGCCGCCGAGCATCCCGCCCGCCGCCAGGTCACCGAGCATCGCGGTGACCGACCGATGGTGCTGCTGGGCAAGGACCTCGGTGGGGGCAAGCAGGGCAGCCTGCCCCCCGGAGTCGACCACCCGCAGCATCGCGCGCAACGCCACCACCGTCTTGCCGGAGCCGACCTCGCCTTGGAGGAGGCGGTGCATCGGATGGGTGCTTGCCAGGTCGGTCAGGATCTCCTCGCTGACCGAGGCCTGCCCGGCAGTCAGCTCGAACGGCAGCCGCTCGTCGAAACGAGCCAGCAGCGCTCCGGCACCGGCGCGCGCCCGGGTCGTGGCGGCGTTGAGGGCGTGTCTGCGCTGGGCGAGCACGGTCTGGGTCACGAACGCCTCGTCGAACTTCAGCCGCTTGCGCGCTGCGCCAACCTGCTGCCAGTCGTCGGGCGCGTGGATCCAGGCCAGCGCCTGCTGACGGGTGACCAGGTCGCGCGCCCGGCGTAGTTCCTCGGGCAGCAGATCGGGTACGTCGGCGAGCACCGGCAGGGCCAGCGCCAGCGAGTCGTCGATCGCCCAGGACGAGAGGCTGCCGCTGGCCGGATAGATCGGCAGCAGGCGACTGCGCTCGGAGAGGTCGGAGTCGTTGTAGTGCGGGTTGACCAGCTCCCATGAGCGCTTGAACGTGCTCCACTGCGCCTTGCCCGCGACCATCATCGTCAGGCCTGGCGCCATCTTTGCGGCGCGCCACTTCGCCGTATGGGCCTGGCGGTCGAAGAACGTCATCACCACCCGGCTGCCCTCCACCTGGGCAACGACCTCGAGACGGTAGGCCAGCCGGCCGCTGCGCCGGTCGGTATAGGTGTGCGCCTTGGACTCGATCACAGTCGCTACCAGGGTGACGACCTCGCCCTCGACGAACTCCGAGGCGTCACTGGTCTGACCGCGGTCGACGTACGTGCGGGGGTAGTGGCCCAGGAGGTGGCCGACCGTCTCGTAGCCGAACGCCTGCTGGAGCTTCTTGGCTGTCGCACCGCCGACGACCGGCCCAAGCTTGCTGTCGACCCCGACCACGGCGGCCTACTCGACCCCGAAGAGAAGCGGGTAACGGTCCTGGCCGCCGGCGTACTCCATCACGTCGACGTGGACGTACGCCTCGGCGATGTAGGCCCTACAGCGCTCCGCGAGGTCTCCGGAGCCAGCGCCTGAGACGATCGTGACCAGCTCGCCACCGCCGCCAATCATCCGGTCGAGGACACCCATGGCGACAGTGAACAGGTCGTCACCGACAAGTGCGAAGTCCCCCTCGACGACGCCGAGCACGTCGCCGGGCTCACACGGCCCGGCCATGGTGATGGCCTGCCTCTCTGCGACGGTCACCGCGCCGGAGCGGGCGTGCCGCCCGGCCGCGGTCATCTCCACGAGGTCCTGGTCGAAGGTGCGCCCCGGTTCGTGCACGGCCAGTGCCGCCAGACCCTGCACCTGCGCGTTGGTGGGAATCACCGCGACGCGTACCTCGCCGCTCTCCTGCGCACGCTGGGCTGCCGCCACGGCTGCGTCCGTCACGTGCCGGTCGTTGGGCAGGATGACGACCTCGGCCGCCCCGGTCGCGACCACGGCGTCGTAGAGCTCCTGGCTGGACGGCCGCACGTCGGGGGTTGCCATCACGACCTGCGCGCCGGCCTCCCGGAAGACCTGAGCCAGACCCGCTCCGAACGCCACGACGACCGCCTTCCGGCCGCGCCGCTGCGGTCTGGCCCGGGCTGCGATCTGCTCGGCGAAGTGAGTGACCCGGACCCGGTGCGGTCGGCCGGCCACGATGCCGGCCTCGATTGCGGCCCCGACGTCGTCGACGTGCACGTGGACGTTCCAGGTGCCCTCTCCGCCGACGACCACCAGCGAGTCGCCAAGCGGATGAAGCGCCTGTTTGAGGGCGGCGATCGAGTCGTCGGGGGCCTCGAGCAGGTACATGACCTCGTACGACGGCCCGTCCTCGGTGAGGTCGTCCACGGGCATCGGCATCGGCAGGGGTCTGCGCCCGGCCGGGCCGGCCCCGGAGGGTCGCTTGCCGGTCAGGGCGGTCTCGATCGCGTCCAGCACCACGCACAGGCCGCGCCCGCCGGCGTCCACGACTCCCGCGCTGCGCAGGATCGGCAGCTGCTCCGGCGTACGGTCCAGCGCGTCGCGGGCCGCGCTGGCCGACGCGCGCAGCACCCGGACCAAGGTCGCGTCGCCGCGTACGGCGGCCCGCTGGGCCGCGTCGCTGCTCGCCCTGGCCACGCTCAGGATGGTTCCCTCGACCGGGTCGCCCACCGCGGCGTACCCCGCCTCGGTGGCCGCGGTCATGGCGGCGGCCAGTGCCGTGGGCAGGCGTTCACCGGTGGGCTCGACAAGGCGGCGAACCATCGCGCCGAACAGCTGGGACATGATGACGCCGGAGTTGCCCCGTGCTGCGAAGAGGAGGAACCGGTTGTAGGCCGTGGCAGCCTCGACCATCGGCAGCTCGGGCTGCTCCGCGACCAGGGCGACCAGCTCAGTATGCGCACCTTCGAAGGTCAGGAACATGTTGGTGCCGGTGTCACCGTCGGGCACGGGGAACACGTTGAGGGCGTCGAGCTCCTCCCGCGCCTCGGAGAGCGCCCGCACCACATGGTCGGAGAGGACCAGCAGCAGCTGAGGCGTGAAGGTGGCTGCGTCGTACCGCATGTGGGGCCCCCTTTCCGTGGGTCAAACTGCCACGTAGAGGCTAGTGGGATCCGCCGATTGGCGTCGCCGCGGGGCGATCAGATACTCTTGTGCGGTTGCCCGGACAGGGCACCCTCGTTCTGATCGCCAAGCAAATCCAGGAGTTCACGGTGGCTGCCGTCTGTGACATCTGCGCCAAGGGCCCGGGCTTCGGGAACAACCGACCGTGGTCGCGCAAGATTACGAAGCGTCGCTTCAACCCGAACATCCAGCGCGTCCGCGCCACCGTCAACGGTTCGCCCAAGCGCCTCAACGTCTGCACCGGCTGCATCAAGGCCGGCAAGGTCACGCGCTGAGCGCACCGCAGGTCAGACAAGCCGCCTCCGGGCGGCTTTTTTGATGGGCTGACGGCGCCACCAACCAACATGCCCGGCTCAACCAACCAACATGCCCGGCTCAACCAACCAACATGCCCGGCTCAACCAACCAACATGCCCGGCTCAACCGTCAGAAGTGGGTGTGGCCGCCGGGGCCGTCGTACGGCGCGCCGTCAACGGTGACGCCTTCGCCTGCGGAGACGGTTCCGATGACGGTCCACTCGGCGGGCAGCTTCACCTTCGGGGGGAAGGTGGCCAGGATCGCGTGGTCGTCGCCTCCGGTGAGGATGAACGTCATCGGGTCGACGCCGGTGGCCGCGCCGACAGCGAGCAGCGGCTCGGGGATCTCGAAGGCGCCAGTGGCGACGTCGACGGCGACCCCCGACGCCGCGGCGATGTGCGCGAGGTCGCCGAGCAGGCCGTCGGACACGTCGATCATCGAGGTCGCGCCCAGTTTGAGTCCGCTGGGCCCGGCGGCGTACGGGGGTTCGGGCCGACGGTGAGCCTCGACCAGGACCCGCGGCGAACGGAACCCCCGGGCCAGTACGGCGAGACCCGCAGCGGCCCACCCCTGGCGGCCGAAGAGCGCCACCACGTCCCCGGGCTGCGCGCCGGACCTGAGCACCGGAGCGCCATCGACCGCGCCGATCACCGTCACCGCGATCATCAGCTCGTTCGAGCGCGTGATGTCCCCGCCGACGACCGAGGCGCCGACCAGCGCACACTCCTCGGCGAACCCCTCGGCCAGCTCGAGTACCCAGGCGACCGGGAGGTCCGCAGGCAGGGCCAGGCCGACGGTCAGGGCGGTGGCTGTGCCCCCCATCGCGTTCAGGTCGGAGAGGTTCTGTGCGGCCGCCTTGTGGCCGATGTCCGTCGCCGATGCCCAGTCCCGCCGGAAGTGCCGGGTGTCGACCAGCAGGTCGGTGGAGATCACCACCCTGGCGTCGGTGACTTCGACGATGGCTGCGTCGTCCCCCGGGCCGAGGATCACGTTCCCAGCAAGGGCGAACCTGCTCGTCAGAGCCTCGATGAGACCGAACTCGCCGAGGTCGGAGAGGGTCGCGTCGGGCGGGGTGGAGTCCGGGGGGGCCATGGTCGGTATTCAATCCGATGTTCCGCCGCGCCGGGGCGCAGGGTAGGTTGACGACTGGACTCACCCCCGAGTCGCAGACGACTGCCACGACACCCACAAAGGAGCCGAGCATGGTGGTTCAGGCCTACATCTTGATCCAGACCGACGTCGGCAAGGCCGCCGAGGTTGCCATCGCGATCGCCGATGTGAAGGGCGTGACCCGCGCCGAGGACGTCACCGGTCCCTATGACGTGATCGTGCGTGCAGAGGCCCGCAATGTCGACGAGCTCGGCAAGCTCGTCGTGGCAAAGGTGCAGAGCATCCCCGGCATCACCCGCACCCTGACCTGCCCGGTCGTACACATCTGACCCTGCACGTCCCCTCATGCGTCGACAGCGCCCCGCCCTCGTGGCTGTGGGCGCTGTCGTGTCGCTGGCCGGCTGCGGCGGACCGCTGCTCATAGCGGCCCCAGAGCTCGACGCCGAGGCCGCCGGCTCCTGCCGGTCCTTCGTGGGAGCCCTGCCCGACTCCGTCGGGGACCAGGAACGCCGGGAGGTCGAGGGCGAGACGGTCGCGGCGTACGGCGACCCTCCGATCGTGGTCCGCTGCGGGGTGCCCCGACCGGCCGAGCTGATCAGCAACTGCCTGCGGGTCAATGGCGTGGACTGGTACCTCAGCGATGTGACTGACAAGGTCGTGGCGCTCACCGTCGGCCGGGAGCCGAGCGTCGAGGTGCAGATCCCCGACGCCTACGGGACCTCGAGCGCGGCCCTGGTCGACGTCGGCGACGCGGTCATGGGCGCAACGGAGCGGACCCAGCCCTGCGGGTAGTGGCAGCGAAGCCGCGCTACCGCAGGCCGGTGGGGCGGTGCAGGGCGAGCTGGACCAACCGGTCTACCAGCGCCGGATAGTCCAGACCGGACTCCGCCCACATCCTGGGGAACATCGACGACGGCGTGAACCCGGGCATCGTGTTGATCTCGTTGACCACGACCCGGTCGTCCGCCCTGACGAAGAAGTCCACCCGAGCCAGCCCCTCACACGACAGCGCCTCGAACGCCTTGACCGACAGGTCCTGGATCCTGGCGGTGACCGGGTCGGAGAGCTTGGCGGGAACGGTGATCCCGGTGTCCCCGGGAAGGTACTTGGCCTCGAAGTCGTAGAAGTCGCGGCTCGGGTCGACGGTGATCTCCGCGACCACGGAGGCGTCCGGCGGGTTGGTACCGAAGCCCTGCAGCACGCCACACTCGACCTCACGAGCGCCGTCGCCCGCGCTCGCCTCGATGATCACCTTCGGGTCCCAGCGGCGCGCCTCCTCGACCGCGTCCACGAGCTCGTCGGTGGAGCGAACCTTGGTGATCCCGATACTGGAGCCGCCGCGGCAGGGCTTGACGAAGACGGGGTATCCCAGGGAGTCCACCGACTCCAAGCAGGCTCCCCGATCAGTGCCCCAGTCACGTGTCGTGATCACGGCGTATGGCAGGACCGGCAGTCCCTGAGCCTGGAACATCACCTTCATGTAGTGCTTGTCCATGCCGACCGCCGAAGCCAGTACGCCGGCACCGACGTACTTCACCCCGGCCATCTCCAGCAGGCCCTGCACCGTGCCGTCCTCGCCGAAGGGCCCGTGCAGGAGCGGGAAGACCACGTCGACCTCGCCCAGAGTCTCGGGCACCTGGCCGGGTCGCTGCACCACCAGCTCGCTGCGCAGGCCGTCGTTGGCGATGACGACCGGGGGCAGGTCAGGGTCAACGGACGGAAGCTCGTCGGCGCTCTTGATCTTCAGACCCTCGGGATCACCGGACTCAAGCACCCAGCGGCCATCCTGGGCGATCCCGATCGGCACCACGTCGTACCGGGTGGGATCGAGAGCTTGGAGCACGCTGCCCGCTGTCACGCAGGAGATCGCGTGCTCACTCGACCGGCCACCGAAGACGATCGCGACCCGGGGCTTGCGTGTCTGCTCAGTCATGGTGGCCCCGACCCTACCCGCTCCCTCGGTGCGGGTTTCCGGGCTGACAGAGCCGCTCGGAACCACCGGAAATAGGGTGGCGCCATGAGACCCGCGACCATCGCCGTCACCGCAGGACGCCCCGCCCACGAGCCGGACAACCCACTCAACGTCCCGATCACGATGGCGGCCACCTACGTCGCGGGCGGCGACCTCGAGTACGGGCGCTACGGGAACCCGACCTGGTCCGCGTTCGAGGAGGCGCTCGGCGCTCTGGAGGGTGGCCGGTGCCTGGCCTACGCCTCCGGCCTCGCCGCAGTCTCGGCGATCCTCGACCTGGTCGGCACCGGCGCCAAGGTGGTGGCGCCCAAGCACGCCTACAACGGCTCGGTGATGCAGCTTGCCGACCTCGAGTCCCGAGGGCGGCTGACCGCGGCCCTGGTGGACGTCACCGACAGCGACGCTCTCCTCGCGGCCTGCGCCGATGCGGCGCTCGTCTTCCTCGAGTCCCCCACCAACCCCGCACTCGAGGTGATCGACCTCGCACCGGTCATCGAGGCGGCGCATGCCGCCGGCGCGTACGTCGTGGTGGACAACACCTTCGCCACGCCCTTGCTGCAGCAGCCGCTCTCGCTGGGCGCCGATCTCGTCCTGCACTCGGCGACCAAGTTCATCTCCGGCCACTCCGACGTACTCATGGGGGCGGTGGTTACCGGGTCTGAGGAGCTCCATGGCGTACTGAAGAACCGCCGTGACCTGATCGGCGCCGTCCCCGGTCCTTTCGAGGCCTGGCTGGCGCTCCGCGGCCTGCGGACGCTGCCGCTGCGGATCGAGCGGGCGCAGAGCAACGCCCTCGACCTGGTCGGTCGCCTGCAGGGCCACCCGGCGTTGAGCGAGGTTCGCTACCCGGGCTTTGGTGCGATCATCGCGATCGTGCTCGCCGACGGTGCCTCGGCTGCCGACCTGGTCACCCACTCCACGCAGCTGTGGGTCAACGCGACCAGCCTGGGGGGCGTCGAGTCCACCTTCGAGCGCCGCCGTCGTTGGAAGACCGAGGCGGCGACGATCCCCGAGGGACTCATCCGGCTCTCGGTCGGAATCGAGGATGTCGACGACCTCTGGGAGGACCTTGCCGCCGCGCTGTCCCACGTCCCTGACAGGATCGACTCATGAGCGTCATCAAGATCAACGCGATCACCGTCCCTGCTGACAGCGGCGACGAACTGGCCCAACGGTTCGCGGCCCGCGCCGGTGCGGTCGACGACCAGGACGGCTTTGAGGGTTTCGAGCTCCTCAAGCCGACCGATGAGCGCACGCAGTGGCTGGTGGTAACCAGATGGCGCGACGAGGAGTCGTTCCAGGCCTGGGTCTCCTCCGCGTCGTTCAAGCACGGCCACAAGGACGCCTCAGAACGGTCCGGTGGCGAAGCGCAGAAGCCGGTCGGGATCTCCTCCGAGCTGTGGTCCTACGAGGTCGCCGGCGGGTCCGCCGGCTGATCGCAGCAGTCAGTCCCGCTCGCTCTTGGTCTCGCGCGTGATCAGGCTCGTCATCATGTCCGAGGCCGACATCTCGCCGGCGACGACGCTGTGGACTGACTGGACGAGTGGTGCGTAGATCCCGTTGGTCTGGGCGAGCTCGAGCAGCGACGAGCAGGTCTTGACCCCCTCGGCCACCTGGCGGGTGGACGCGGTCACCTCCTCGGTGGTCATCCCCTGACCGAGCTTCTCGCCGAAGGTCCGGTTGCGCGAGAGCGGCGAGGAGCAGGTCGCGACCAGGTCGCCGAGCCCGGCCAGACCCATCAGGGTGATCGGGTCGGCACCGAGCTTCATCGCGAGTCGAGCGGTCTCGGCCAGGCCGCGGGTGATCACCGACGCTGTGGTGTTGTCGCCGAAGCCAAGCCCGACGGCCATCCCGACCGCCAGCGCGATGACGTTCTTGTAGGCGCCACCGAGCTCACAGCCGATCACGTCGGTGCTGGAGTAGGGCCGGAAGGCCGCAGAGTGCATCAGGCCGCGGAGCCGGGCCGCGACGGCCTCGTCCTCGCAGGCCACGACGCTCGCGGCCGGCTCCCGGTTCGCGATCTCCTTGGCGAGGTTCGGTCCGGTGACGACCGCGACACGTTCGGGACCGGCACCGGTCACCTCGGCGATCACCTCGCTCATCCGCTTGAGCGACCCGAGCTCTACTCCCTTCATCAGCGAGACCAGGACGGCCTCGGAGGGGAGGGAGCCAGCCCAGTCCGTGAGGTTGGCTCTCAGCGTCTGGGAGGGCACCGCGAGGACGACCAGCTCGGCGCCGGCCGCAGCCTCTGCCGGATCGTGCGTGGCGCTGATCGAGCCTGGTAGCTCGATCCCCGGCAGGTAGTCGGTGTTCTCACGCTTGTCATTGATGGTGGCGCACAGGTCCTCGCGCCGCGCCCACAGCTTGACCTCGTGGCCCGCATCCGCGAGCACGAT
Source organism: uncultured Actinomycetota bacterium (assembly GCA_963769585.1). Classification (GTDB taxonomy): domain Bacteria; phylum Actinomycetota; class Actinomycetes; order Propionibacteriales; family Nocardioidaceae; genus SSC3. The sequence goes on along the minus strand of CAVYMJ010000006.1, from coordinate 855,662 downwards.
CGAGAAAGCGGTACCCCACGACCCTGAGCCGAACGTGGCGATCCTTGCCATGGGCTACTCAGCCTTCCGAGTGTCGGGCTTGTGGGGGTTGCCGATCTCCTTGACGCCCCGCTTGCGTGGGTCGAAGCGCTCGGCAGGAGCCTTCTCGCCGCGCAGGTCCTCCAGCAGCACCGTGATCGCCTCCATCACCCGCTCCGTGGCCGCGTGCAGGACCTCAGGCGTGAGCGTACGTCCGCGCAGGTCGTCGAGGTCGACCGGGTCGCCCACCTTGAGACGAACCCGCTGCGGCGGGATGAGCTTGAGCTTCCGCCCGTACGGATACAGGATGTTCTGCTGGCCCCACTGGGCGATCGGGACTACCGGCGCTCCGGACTCAAGAGCCACCCGCGCCGCCCCCGTCTTGCCGACCATCGGCCACAGGTCGGGGTCGCGGGAGATCGTGCCCTCGGGGTAGAACATCACGGCCTTGCCGTCCCGCACCCCCTGCACCGCAGCCGTGAAGGCGGACCCGGCATCCGAGGTCAACCGGGCGACCGGGATCTGACCGGTGCTGCGCAGGATGGTGCCGGCGAAGAACACGTGGAACAGCGAGTCCTTGGCCAGGTACCGGGGAAGTCTCCCGTGGTCATAGAGCAGGTGCGCGAGGGTCAGCGGGTCGATGTGGGAAAGATGGTTGGAGACGATCACACAGCCGCCCTCGGCGGGGAGCTTCTCGGGATCCACCCACTCGTGCCTGGTGAAGGTCAACAGCAGTGGCTTGACGATCGCCACGCTTGTGGTCCAAGCCCATCCGCGTCGCTCCCTCATCTTGCGCGGCTTGCCCACGTCCTCCTCCTCCCGTCGGCCTGCTCTCGGCCCATGACGAGACTACTGCTCACCGCCTTCGACGCCGTGGGACCGACCTGAAAGGATCGAGCGCACAATGTCGTCTCGCCCGATGCCGTCCTACGGCGTGGTCATCCCGGTCAAGGCGCCAGCCGTTGCCAAGTCTCGTCTGGCGCCGCTTGGCGACGCCGTACGCCGGGAGCTGAGCGTCGCGTTCGCCATGGACACGATCAGTGCAGTGATCCGTTGCTCACTGGTCAGCAGGGTGCTCGTCGTGACCGACGACGCCTTCTTCGCCGCTGACCTGGCGTCCCTGGGTGTGCAGGTCATTCCTGACGGTGTCACCGGCGACCTCAACGGCACGCTGCTGCTCGGTGCCGCCGAACTGCACCGGGCGGACCCCGGGCTCGGGCTGGCCGCGGTCTTCTCCGATCTGCCCGCCCTGCGAGCGGACGAGCTGACCGAAGCGCTGCTCGCTGCCCAGGACCAGGGCCTCTCGTTCGTGGCTGACGCACACGGGCTCGGGACCACCGCGGTGGCCGCCCCGACGCTGGAGACCTTCCGCACCCGCTTCGGGCTCGACTCGCGACTGGCTCACCTGGAGGCCGGTGCGTACGAGCTGGGCACCGACGTGCCCGGCCTGCGTCACGATGTGGACACGCCTGCGGACCTGGCGACCGCCTTGAAGCTCGGAGTCGGCGAACGGACGGCTTGCGTGGTCACGGCCCACGGCCTGTGACTAGGGTCGACCCATGCAGGCAACGGTCGCGACGTACGACGAGGCAACCCGGTCGGGCACGGTCTTCCTCGATGACGGGAGCACGCTGTCCTTTGACGCGGCTGCTCTGGAAGGAACCGGGCTGCGGTTGCTCCGGCCCGGACAACGCGTGCGGCTCGAGGCTCCCGCCGGGACCATCGAGCGGATCCAGATCCTGACGCTGACGTGACTGTGGGCCGGCCTCCTACGGACCAGCCCACAGTCACGAGTGAAGCGTCAGGCCTTTTTGGCCGTCTTCTTCGCCGCCGTCTTCTTGGCGGGGGCCTTCTTCGCGGCAGCCTTCTTGGCCGGCGCCTTCTTCGCCGCAGCCTTCTTGGCCGGCGCAGCCTTCTTGGCCGGCGCAGCCTTCTTCGCCGGCGCAGCCTTCTTCGGCGCAGCCTTCTTCGGCGCGGCCTTCTTCAGCGGCGACGGAAGCGTGAGCTTCCCGAGCTTCTTGCTGCCTGAGACGACGGCCTTCAGGTCCGCCCCAGCGGTGAACTTGGGAATCGCGGTCTTCTTGGCCTTGATGCGGTCCCCGGTGCGCGGGTTGCGGACCCACCGTGCTTCGCGGATGCGCTTCTCGAACGACCCGAAACCGGTGATCGCTACCTTCTCGCCCTTAGCCAGCTCTCGGGTGATGGTGTCGAGCACCGACTCGAGGGCGTGCTGTGCGGCCTTGCGGTTGCCCTCGTACCGGGCGGCGAGCGCGTCGATCAGCTGACTCTTGTTCACTGACTTCCCTTTCGTGAACCATGGAGCTGAGCCTGTGCCCAGCCATTCCACTGCACGCTAGGCGCAAGTGGCCGCGGTCACAATCACCAAGGGACGCTTTTTCCGTGTGTCTCAAAGGGATTCTTCGCCCCTGGCGCAGCTGATGACCAAGACCCAGGGAGTGAGCACCCGCAAGGTGCGGAGCGAATCTCCAAGCCTGTAAGGGAATTCCCCCACCTCGCACGGCGGGGAGGGTGACGTATCGGGCAGCGGTCCGGATCCCGTAGCGTTCATCTGGTGAAGTCGAAGAACTGGGAGCGCATAGACCTGTGGGCCGCGGACCTGCTGGGCGTTCCGCTCTCGATGCTGTGGAAGCCCGGCGTAACTGTGGGAATGCACGCCGGCCTGGGTGACTACCCCGGAATCGTGACCTACGGACGCGAAGGTGGTGTCCATGTCTCTCTGCCCGAGTGGGCTGGAGCGGACCTGATCGACGAGCTCGTGGAGCAGTCCCCCTACGACCTGATGTCTGCGCAGTTCTGGAAGGGTCACCCCGCGACCGAGGAGCACAAGGTGCTCGGACCCACGATCCACTCGTTCACCGACGAGCAGCTCGAGGCTTCCTCGAAGGTCGAGCAGGTCCCCGCATCCGACCTGGCCGGTTGGGAGGACCTGGTCAGCAAGAAGAAGTGGGAGGCAAGCGGGTTCGCCGAGCACGTCGGGGTCGCGTTTGCGATCAGGTCTGGCGACGAGATCGCAGCTGCAGCCAACCTCACGGTCTTCCGAGGCGTGCCCAGCGACGTCGGGGTGCTCACGCACCCCAAGTACAGGGGCAAGGGGTTCGGTAGCCGGGTGGCCAAGGCGGCGACGTCGTACGCGGTGCGCTCACATGAGATCGCGCGCTACCGGGCCGAGGCCGACAACCCCCGCTCCACCGCCATCGCGGAGTCGCTCGGCTTCGAGAACTACTTCGCCCAGCTTGCTATCAGGCCCCGCTAGGAAAGGGGAGCCTCAGAGGGTAACGGGCTTCCAGGACGGCCGCGTGGCCTCGTAGGACGAGATCAGTTCCTCGCTGCCCAGGGTGATGCCGATGTCGTCGAGCCCGTTGAGCAAGCGGTAGCGCGTGTAGTCGTCGATCTCGAAGGGCGCGGTCAGGCCCGCTGCCCGGACTGTCCTGCTCTGAAGGTCGACCACGATCTCGGTGGTGGGGTCGGCCTCGACGAGCTGCCAGAGCTGCTCGATGACGTCCTGGCTCACCTGGGCGGCCAGCAGCCCCGCCTTGCCCGAGTTGCCGCGGAAGATGTCGGCGAACCGGCTCGACAGCACCACCTTGAAGCCGTAGTCCATCAGGGCCCAGACCGCGTGCTCCCGCGACGACCCAGTGCCGAAGTCCGTGCCGGCGACCAGGACGCTCGCCCCCTGGTACTCCGGCCTGTTCGCGACGAACTCGGGATCGGACCGCCAGGCCGCGAAGAGGCCGTCCTCGAAGCCGGTTCGCGTTACGCGCTTGAGGTAGACCGCTGGGATGATCTGGTCGGTGTCGACGTTGCTGCGCCGCAGCGGCAGCCCGGTCCCGGTGTGGCTGGTGAACATGTCCATGGTTCTCGAGTCCTCTACGGGTCAGAGCGCAGGCAGGTCGGCTGGGCTGGACAGGTGGCCGGTGACGGCCGTCGCTGCGGCGACCGGCACGGACACCAGATGGGTCCGCCCACCCTTGCCCTGGCGGCCCTCGAAGTTGCGGTTCGACGTGGAAGCGCTGCGCTCTTCCGGGGCGAGCTGGTCGGGATTCATACCCAGGCACATCGAGCAGCCCGCTCCGCGCCACTCGCCCCCAGCCTCGATGAAGACCTGGTCGAGCCCTTCCTCGTGCGCCTGCATGCGGACCCGGACCGAGCCCGGCACCACGAGCAGCCGGGTTCCTTCGGCGACCTTGTGACCCTTGATGATCTCCGCCGCGAGCCGGAGATCCTCGATGCGACCGTTGGTGCACGACCCCACGAAGACCGTGTCGACCTTCACCTCACGCATCGACATGCCGGGGGTCAGGCCCATGTACTCCAGCGCCTTTGCGGCGGCCACCCTGTCCGACTCGTCGTCGAAGTCGTCAGGCGAGGGGACCGTTCCTCCCAGCGGGACGCCCTGGCCCGGGTTGGTGCCCCAGGTCACGAAGGGGGTCAGTTCCGCGGCCTCCAGCACCAGCTCGCGGTCGAACGTGGCGTCGGCATCGGTGACCAGCGTCTTCCAGTACTCGACTGCGGCGGTCCAGTCGGACCCCTTCGGAGCCTCTGGCTTGCCCTCGATGTAGTCGAAGGTGGTCTGGTCGGGTGAGATCAGTCCGGCCTTGGCGCCCCACTCGATCGACATGTTGCAGACCGTCATCCGGCCCTCCATCGAGAGCTCCTCGATCGCCTGGCCGCGGTACTCCACGATGTAGCCCTGGCCGCCGCCAGTGCCCGTCCTGGTGATCAGGGTGAGGATGAGGTCCTTGGCCGTCACTCCCGGCGGCAGGCTGCCGTTCACGGTGACAGCCATCGTCTTCGGCTTGGCCTGCATCAGGGTCTGCGTGGCGAGCACGTGCTCGACCTCCGAGGTCCCGATGCCGAAGGCGATCGCGCCGAAGGCGCCGTGGGTGGAGGTGTGCGAGTCGCCGCAGACGATGGTCATCCCCGGCTGGGTCAGACCCAGCTGCGGGCCCACGACGTGCACGATTCCCTGCTCGACGTCACCGAGTGGGTGCAGGCGTACGCCGAACTCGGCGGCGTTCTTACGCAGCGTGTCGACCTGGGTCCGGGAGACCGGGTCGGCGATCGGCTTGTCCCAGTCAAGGGTCGGGACGTTGTGGTCCTCGGTGGCGAGGGTCAGGTCCGGCCGCCGTACCGTGCGGCCCGCCAGGCGCAGTCCGTCGAAGGCCTGCGGTGAGGTGACCTCATGGATGAGGTGCAGGTCGATGTAGAGCAGATCGGGCTCGCCCGCCGCGCTCCGGACGACGTGCTCGTCCCAGACCTTCTCAGCAAGGGTCTTGCCCACTGCTGCCTCCTTCACCGATTGTGGTCATGCTGGTTGTGGTCATGCTGGTTGGGCGCCTTCACGGTGCGCCCCCGTCGTACTCCACGGCTACTTGCGTTTCACGATCTGAGACGGCATTATCGCCATATGGACAACTCTAGCGGAGTCGGCGTTCTCGACAAAGCCGCCCTCGTGCTCTCGGCACTCGAGGCAGGACCGGCCACCCTGGCTGGGCTGGTCACCAGCACCGGGCTGGCGCGCCCCACCGCGCACCGACTCGCTGTGGCCCTGGAGCACCACCGACTGGTGGCCCGGGACATGCAGGGCCGATTCGTGCTCGGCCCACGACTGGCCGAGCTCTCCGCAGCCGCCGGGGAGGACCGCCTCCTTGCCGCGGCCGGTCCAGTCCTGGCACGACTGCGCGACATCACCGGCGAGTCTGCTCAGCTCTGGCGTCGCCAGGGCGAGTATCGCGTCTGCGTCGCGGCTGCCGAGCGACCGTCGGGGTTGCGCGACACCATCCCCGTCGGCTCACAGCTGACCATGCGTGCCGGTTCCGCTGCGCAGATCCTGCTCGCCTGGGAAGACCCGGAGCGCATGCACCGCGGCCTCCAGAACGCCGCCTACTCGGCTGCTGCCCTTGCCGGGATCCGTCGGCGAGGTTGGTCGCAGTCGGTCGGCGAACGTGAGCAAGGGGTCGCTTCGGTGTCGGCCCCGGTCCGCTCCCCCTCCGGGAAGATCATCGCCGCAGTCTCCGTGTCGGGGCCCCTCGAGCGACTCTCCCGGCAACCCGGGCGCATGCACGCGCCGGCCGTCCTTGCCGCCGCCGAGAGGCTCTCCGAGTCACTGCGGCGCGCCGCGGAGTAGTAGCGCCGCCACTGACCCCCCTTGGCCGCCCTCAAGCCACGATGAGTCCGACCCCGAGCGTGGTCAGCCCGGCTGCCAGCACGACGGCACCGGCGAAGACGATCCCGATCAGCTTGCTCGGCGCCTCACGACCGCGACCGGCCGAGGCCGCGAAGAACCCGGCGGGCATCAGGAGCGCCGCAGCCGGTACGCCGGAGCGCGCCAGCCACTCCAGACCGCCGTCCAGCGAGGTGTGGTCGACAAACAGCTGGCAGACCAGCCCGAGGATGAGCAGCACCCCCGCGTGAGCATGCCCAGCGCGGGCGAAGGCTAGCTGGAACTGCGTGACTGCTTCGCCGCCCCGCCACAGCCTCACCAGGTAGAGCCCTCCGGTCTCCACCGTCACCAGGGACAGCAGCAGGACGCCCGCCAGAAGGCGCGACTCCTCAGACATGAGCCGCCTCCAGGAGGGTGTGGATCCGGCGGGCGAAGGCGTCGTGCAGGGACGCCGAGGGGTGGAAGCCGTCGGGTGCGAACAGGTCCGGCAGGCCGGCGAACTCACGACGGGGCAGCTCCAAACGGCGGACCGACACGTAGTCGGTCGCGACCTGGCGCCCGACCCGATCCATCTGGCGTACCCGCACTCCAAGTGCCAGGCCCAGCGCACGCGGCATCGCTGGGAAGGTCTCCATCGGCGGCAGGCCCAGCAGCACCACCGGGGCACTCGGGGCCTGCGCGGTCACCGAGTCCAACAAGGCAGTCAGGTCGCGTCTCCAACGACGCCGCGAGTGCAGGTTCTTGGTGTCGTTGACCCCAGTGGAGACCACGATGACGTCCGCGTCGGCCAACCTGTCGGCGACCAGGGCGACGGAGTCAGAGGCAGTGTGGCCAGAGGCGGCGATCACGCTGCGTCGTACCGACCGCGTCCCTGTCGGGCAGCTGGTCAAGAGCTCGGCCAGCCGGCCCGAGACCGTGTCGTCGTGGTGCGCGACGCCCACGCCCGAGGCAACCGAGTCGCCGACCACCACCAAGTGCAGCGGCTCGCCGCCTGGCTCGCCGTGCTCACCATCAGGCGCCAGAGCGTCTGGCAGCCGCAGCGCCGTACGCCTCACGCGGAGACCCTGTCGAGCCAGCACGCCGGCGACCACGGGTGGTGCCAAGAGGGCAGCCGCCCAACCTTTGGATAGTTTCACATCCCAATACTGGACACCATCACTATCTAATGTCAAGATGATTTCATGTGGATGGCCGAGCTCTCGTCGCGCACGGGACTGACCGTCCCGACCATCAAGTTCTACCTGCGCGAGGGTCTTCTGCGCCCGGGTGAGGCCACCGGAGCGACCCGGGCACGCTACGACGACAGCCACGTCCGCCGGCTCCGGCTGATCCGCGCCCTGACCGACGTCGCCCATCTGCGCCTGGACACGGTGCGCGACGTACTCGACGGGGTAGACACCGCTGACACCTGGCACGAAGCGGTCGGCAGCGCGCACGTGCGACTGTCCTCGGCCACGGGTGACCCCACGGAGCGCTCGCTAGCCCGCGTCGACGGGCTGCTGGAGCGCAACGGCTGGGAACTGGGCGACCGGAGTCCGCACCGCCGCGTGCTGGCGCAGGCTCTGGACGCCCTCAGCGACCTCGAGCATCCCGCTTCAGACGACCTCCTCGACGCGTACGCCGACGCCATGCACGACGTGGCCGACGCAGAGGTCGCCACCATGTCCGAGGACCGGGAGGCCGCCGCCGAGCACGCCGTGATCGGCACGCTCCTGCTGGAGCCTGTCATCCTGACCATCCGCCGGATCGCCCAGGAGAACGCTTCCCGTGCCCGTGCCGGCGCGACACGGTCGGACGCGAGGACCTAGAAGAGGGAGTCGGTCTCCAGGTCGAGCAGGACCTGCTTGCGCTCCACCCCACCGCCGTACCCGGTCAGCGACCCGTCGGCGCCGACCACTCGATGACAGGGGATCACGATCGGGATGGGGTTCCGGCCGTTCGCCAGACCCACAGCGCGCGCCCCGTGACCGGTCATCCCCAGCCTGGCCGCGATCTCGCCATAGGTGGTGGACTCGCCGAACGGGATGGTCTGCAGCTGCGCCCAGACCCGGTGCTGAAACGGGGTTCCGTCCGGCGCCACCGGAAGGTCGAACTCCTTGAGGTCGTGGCCGAAGTAGGCCGTCAGCTGGCGGACGGCCTCTTTGAGCAGCGGCGCCTGGTCCTCACGGTCACCCAAAGGACGGCCGGACCGCGCAACGGCATGGGCGGTGGACGACTGCTGCAGCGCCACGTCGTCGAAGCCGCCCACGAAGTCGATCGCGGTGATCGTGCTGCCACGAGCCACGATGCGCAGCTCGCCGACCGGTGAGTCCATCAAGGTCCACATGGCTTGTCCGTTCTCTGGTTCGTCCGTTGCGGGAGGGTCAGTGAGGTCCACAGGTGCAGCAGCGCGTACGAGCGCCAGGGTCGCCAGGCCTCTGCCCGACGCTCCGCCTCTCGAGGCGGCAGACCCAGCGCGTGCTTGACCCCGACATCGGTGGGCAGGAAGACGTCGGGGTCGCCGAGCGCCCTGATCGAGATGTAGCCGGCGGTCCAGGGGCCGATCCCGGGCTGCGCGAGAAGCACGGCGCGTACGGCGGAGCGGTCGGCGCTCCGGTCCAAGGCGACCTCTCCCTCGGCCAGCATCCGGCACAGGCTGGCCAAGGCCCTCCCCCGGGCGCGTGGCATCGGCAGCGTCTCCGGATCGGCATCCGCCAGTACGCCGGCCGACGGGAAGAGATGCGTGACGCCCTCGACACCGGTGTCGACCGGGTCGCCGTGCCGCTGGGTGAGCAGCGCGGCGGCCGTGGCCGCAGCCTTGACCGTCACCTGCTGCCCGAGCACTGCGCGGACCGCCACCTCGTCGCCGTCGACCTGCCCCGGCACACGGAGCCCCGGACGCTGTCGCACGAACCGCGCGAGCGCCGCGTCGGCGCCCAGCTCCTCATCGACTGCCAACGGGTCGCAGTCGGCGTCGATGAGCCTGCGGCAGCGTTCGACAGCACTGGACAGGTCGCGGAGATCGGAGAGCTGCAAGGTGCAGCCGACGAACTCCGTGCTCCCGCCGCGACCGGACAGGTTCTTGAAGTCGAGGCGCGCGACGCCGTGACCGTGCGGGAGCCGGAGGCTGCGCGCGTACCAGTCGTCGCCGGCCACCTCGACCCCCGGGATCAGCCGCAGGCGGAGAAACTCCAAGAGAGCACCGGCCTGGAACGGAGCTCGTACGGCGAGCCGCAGCTCGAGTCGGCTGGGGCTGGTACGGCTGGTCCGCGAGCGACCACGCAGTTCGGTAGGCGAGGCCGCGTAGACCTCACGGATCGTGTCGTTGAACTGACGGACACTCGCGAACCCTGAGGCGAAGGCCACGTCGGCGAACCCCATCGTGCTGGTCTCGATCAGCGTTCGAGCCGTCTGTGCGCGTTTGGCCCTGGCCAGCGCCAGCGGACCGGCGCCGACCTCTGCGGTGAGCAGGCGACTCAGGTGCCGAGCCGAATAGCCCAGCCGCTCGGCCAGGCCCTCGACCCCGTCCCGCTCGACGAGGCCGTCCGCGATCAGTCGCATCGCCCGGCCCGCTACGTCAGCCGCCACGTCCCACTCGGGCGACCCGGGCGTCGCGTCGGGCAGGCAGCGGCGGCAGGCGCGGTAGCCCGCGCCCTGGGCGGCAGCGGCCGTCCGGAAGAAGCTGACGTTCTTCAGATGTGGTGTGGTCGCCGGGCAGGAGGGTCGGCAGTAGATCCCCGTGGTCCGTACGGCGATGTAGAAGACCCCGTCGAACCTGCGGTCGCGGCTCTTGACCGCTCGGTAGCAGGCCTCGGTGTCTGTGATGTCCACGAGACGATCCTGCCCTGCCGGACCGACGCTTTCTAGCGGGAATCAGACACGACGGCGAAGACCCCGAGCGCAGCCAAGGCACAGAATGCCGAAGAGGCCCTACCCGCGTCCACGCGGTTAGGACCTCTTTTCAAACGAGTACCCCCGACCGGATTCGAACCGGCGCTACCGCCTTGAGAGCCCGTTCCGGGAGTAGCCGGACATCGCTGGGTGCCGACGAATGCCGACGTCAGCGAGGGTTTCGACCGATGGAGGCTATTGGCTGAGATCGGCCCCTTCTCAACGGCGTGTTGCCCCAGTGTTGCCCGAGTGATCCCATCTCACCCGGCTCACTCGTGACCAACGACGCGATGCCAGCGCGGATCCAAGCCTGTTGCGAAAGGCCACCTGAGCGAAGGCGACCCGTTCCTGAAGCCCGTTCGCACGATGCCGGCGGTGATCCGCACGGACCGCTCGCCGATGTAGCTGAGGATGTCGGCGACATCGGCTCCACCCGCGGTTGGATGCGGAACTCGCGCCTGCGTCACGCGGTACGGGACCGAGGCCCCGAACTCGAAGTCGGGATCTTGTGCAACCGGGACGAATGAAGCAAGGTGAGGCAGGCGACGACAGCGTGTCGCGCTCCTGAGACGACTCATAGAGTGGCGGGGACAGCGAATGACCTCTCGAGCGGCAGAACGCTACCGCAGGATCGGTCTCGGCATCGCCGCGATCCTTATCCCGATCAGTGTGGCATTGGCGATGCCCCAATCATCGACTGCGGAGCCCGGCGGAGAGCCAGCAACGCCACCCGACGGCGACCGCTTGGCGCAGCTCACGTCGAACGACGAGGTACGCGATGTTGCTGCGACGGTCGACCTCTACAAGTCGCCTGGCTACGGCAAGGTCACTGTTGACCTTGGCGCGAGGGAGGTGCACGTCTTCTGGAAGGGAGTGCCTCCCGAGGAAGTATCCAAGCAGCTCGGGGAGCAGGAGAATGGGGTCAAGGTGACCCTGACCTCCACCGTTTACTCCGCTGCCGACCTGGCCGCGGCCGGTGAGACGCTGCTCGTGTCAGGGTTGGGCAAAGGAGGCATCCCGGTGAATGGCGTGAGCAGGACGCCGGACATGTCAGGGCTCATTGCCGAGATATTGCCCTCCGATCTGGCTTCGGCTGGCGCGGCGTCCCCATCATCGTCGGGTCGATCGGCCCTCGATGCCTCGCTGAGTCAAACCGCAGGCGTGCCCGTGAACGCAACGGAAGGTCTCGGAGTCAGCCCAACGACCAGGCAGAACGACTCTCCGCCCTGGCAGGGAGGCGGTGCACTCCGATGGCCGGCTCTCCCGACTCAGTACTGCAGCACGGGTTTCGCGATGCTCACCGCGGGGTCCGGGCGTCTTCTCACCGCCGCCCATTGCGAGCCAACGGGAAACCTTGAGGTGCGCGACGGATCCAACAACGCCCCCGCGGGGGTGATTTCGGCCGGTGGAGCCGCGATAGACGTCAGGGCGGCTGGCATCGACTCGATGATCATTGACCCCTCGGCGAGTCCGGCGACGATCGGCAAGGTCTTCGGTGGCGCCTACAACCAGGCGAGCGGAACAGCCAAGTACGAATACCACGTCGGTGGATGGAGCGCGCCACACGAGGATGATGAGGTCTGTGTGTCCGGGGCGAACTCCGGCGAGCACTGCAACAGATTCATTATCGAGACCGGGTACCGATACTTCTGCCCAGGCACCAGCCTGAGCTGCACTGGTTTCCGGTACGCGGATACCGGAGCCGGTGCCACTGTGGCAACAGGTGACAGCGGGGGTCCGATCTACGTGGAACGCGCCGACGGCCGGGTCGGCGCCCGCGGAATCCAGTCGGCGGGTCAGACGCAGTCGATCGTTGCATGCCCCCCCGTCGCCGACAACAACCCGCCAGTGACGTGCTATCACGTTGCGGTCGGTGTTGGGATCCACAACATCATTGACTATTGGTCCGCGCATGGTCACCCGGGGCTGACTGTTGAGTTCGACTAGACCCGACCGCGGCGAGCGATCGCAACGGCGTGGGGTTCGGCAACGTCTCCAGCTGGCTGTTCGACGAACACGTGGATCGGGGCTGCGGAGTGCTCAGTTGGCGGCGACCGTGACGGTGACTATGTCGTCCGGGTTCAGCATGGTGCCGGGATCCGGGGCGACATCCAGGACGTAACCCGGGGTAGCAGTGGGTTCCTGCTTGGTCAAGACATCCGAGGCTAGTCCGAGGTCGCTGAGTCGGCCAAGGTAGACGTCTTTGGCTTCTCGCGGAGACCCGCCGAGGTCGGTAAATCCCGGGACCGCCACCTGGTTCGGCAGAATGCGAATGCCGTCGAGCAGTTGGTCCACAACGGCAACACTGGTGGACGACTCAGCACGGAAGGACACGCGCAGCGATGGGATGTACACGGTTCCGCTGCACAGGCGGGCCTGTTGGGTGGTGGCGGGTTGGCACGAGGTCTCCTGTCGTTGACCGGGAACGTCGTCGATCTCCAAGGTGCTATCGGCACGGAAATCGAACCTTGGCTGACCCTGGGTGATGTTCACGCTGTCGACATCCTCAGGTCGACCGGCCACACACGTCGGGGCGTCAGTGACATCGATGACAACCGTGTCACGCTGAGGCACGCCACACTCGGTCTGATTCGTTCCCCAATTCGACGCGACAGCGATCGCTACATGACCGATGCCGACAAACTTGCTGTCGGCCGGCTCAGCGGGTGTGGTCGGGGCGGGACTAGATGGTCCCGCTGACGAGCCAGCATCCTGCGTGATTGCGACTGCAACCGCTCCTATTACCGTCAACACGGCCGCACCGGTTACTAGGCCGGCGATGACAGCGCGCCGCCGGGCCGCAGCAGTGACGATGGCCGGCAATGGCGCTGGTCCGACAGGTACTCGGTTCGCGGCTACCTCCAGCAATTCGGAAAGGCGTTCGCTCAAGATGCACCCCGCAGTTCGGCTAGGTCGGGGTCCTCGGCGAGCAGCTTGAGTGCCCGAGACAGTCGGCTCTTCACCGTGCCCGGCGCAATTCCCAGCACGCTGGCCATCTGCCCTTCCCCAAGGTGACCGTAGAACCTAAGGACCACCACGGCCCGCTGGTCATGGCTCAACCGTGCAAGGGACCGGACCACGGCATCTCTATCGTCCACCCGCGAGGTCTCATCGCCACCGGGTGCGTCAGGAATCACCGCAACCGGACGCTCACCCCCCCAACGGCGGCGGCGAGCAGAGGCGAACGAGTTCATCACCACCCGGTACACGTACGCATTAGGGTCATCAGCCCGCTGGACGCGACGCCAATTTACGAGGCACCGCATCATCGCCGTCTGGACAACGTCTTGGGCTTCCTCCGGCGAGCACCCAAGGAGCACGACCGAACGGACGAGGCGCGCCCATCGCGCCCCGACGTACTCGGTGAACTCGACGTCCTTGCTCAAGCCTCGCCTCCAGACGGATGCCTCAACCTTATGACGCTTCAGCCTCCCCGGGAGGTTCCCCGGAAGGCCGGTTCAACATTTCGCAGAGAGCCACGACCGCTTGAATCCGACCGCACTTACCTGTCCACCTGGCCGTGCAGGAGTCCAAGAATCGCGCTTCAGCACTGACCAACGCTTCCCAACCGGGACTCGCACTCTGCGCTGACCAACACGAGTTCGGCACGCATGCTACGAATGACGTAGGTCGGGTCGCCCCTGTGGGGCGGCCCGAAAGCCGTTTCCAGGGGACGTGTTGAACGTCGTCGGAGGTCGTGGATCGGGGTTGGTGGTCGTGAAGGGTGGCGTCAAGGTCTACCGCGGTGCAGCCGCCGCGGCTCGGCACTATGTCGAGGCCGACCACCGCCGGGTCGATGACTACTACCTGGCCGAGGGCACCGGGATCGCCGACCGCTACGTCGCCTCACCAGAGCACGGCGTCACCCATGTCGGGTCGTTCGACGGCGAGGCCTATGAGACCTGGGTGAGCGGCCACGATCCGCTCACTGGTGAGGCACGTGGTCGGGTGCGGATCGACCCTGCGGCGGTGCGGTTCGTGGAGGTCGTGGTCAACGGACCGAAGTCGTGGTCGCTGGCCGCGGCGCTGCATCCGGAGGTCGCCGATGCGTACGACGCCGCCCAGGATGCGGCGGCCCGGCAGATCATCGGCTGGCTGTCGGAGCACGCCACCACCCGGGTGGGGCCACGCGGCGGGCAGGTGCAGATCCCGGTCGAACAACTCGAGGCCGTGGTAGTGCGGCACTACACCTCCCGCGCCGGTGACCCGCACCGTCATCTGCACCTACAGATCAACGCGCGCGTATTCGGCGAGGGCAAGTGGCGCGGGCTGCACACCGTCGGGGTCCGGGACATGGTCGACGCCCTCAACGGCATCGGGCACGCCGCCGTGATGACCGACCCCGGCTTCCGCGACGCGCTCGCTGCAGAGGGGTTGACCCTCGACCCCGCCACCGGGGAGGTCAGAGACCTGAGTCCGTTCGTGGGCCGGTTCAGTGCACGGGCCCGGCAGATACAAACCAACGTCGAGGCCTACGAGACCGAGTGGCGCGAGGCCCATCCCCGCGAGGAACCCGGACCCTCGCTCCGGCGCACGTGGGACCGGCGCGCCTGGGCGCAAGCACGGCCGGACAAGGTCATCCCCCGCGACGGGACCGAGCTGACCGACCGGTGGGTCCGCGAGCTGTACGACCTCGGTTACCGCGACCCCGAACCCACCCTCCTCGCCCACGCCTACAGGCGCCCCGGCGAGCTCGATCGAGACCACGTCGTCGCGACCGCGCTGGCACGGCTGGGGTCACGGCGGTCGGGGTGGAACACCGGTGACATCCGTGGTGAGGTCGAGCGCCTCATCGCCGAACGCAACATCGTCACCGACGCCTCGGCGCGGCTCGAGCTCGCCGAGGACCTCACGCAACGTGCTCTCACCGCGTGTCTGCCGTTGCTCGACCAGCCGGGGGTGCCTGAGCACATCCGGGCCCTCACCTCACCCGAGGTGATCGCCGTCGAGGCCGACCTCGTCGCTCGACTCGCGGCCCGCGCCGACGGAAGTGGCACGGCCGCCATTCCAGGAGCGGTCGCCACCGCGAGTCTGGATGAGGCCCAGCAGGCAGCCGTCGCGGCCTTGACCGGCGACGCCAGACTGGTGGTGGTCGAGGGGGCGGCCGGCGCCGGGAAGACCACCACCCTGGCCGCCACCCGCACCGCCCTCGCCGAACTCGGTCACCAGCTGATGGTCGTGACACCCACATTGAAGGCGGCAGCCGTCGCCGCCGGACAGGTCGGGAGCCGGACCTCCTCGGCTGCTTGGCTGGCCTATCAGCACGGCTACCGCTGGGACGCCGACGCCACCTGGACCCGCGCCGCCCACGAGCCGAAACCTGAGGCCGTCCTGCGTCCCGGAGATCTACTGCTCGTTGACGAGGCGGGCATGCTCGACCAGGACACCGCGCATGCGCTGCTCACGATCGCCGATGAGGCCGGCGCCAGGGTTGCCCTGGTCGGGGACCGACACCAGCTCCCTGCCGTCGGGCGCGGCGGCGTCTTGGACCACGCCGCCCGCTGGGTCACCGACGACACCCACATCACCCTCGACTCGGTGCACCGGTTCGCCGACCCCGAGTACGCCGCCCTCAGCCTCGCGATGCGCACCGGCACCTGGTCCACCAACCGCGACACGCATCGCGGTGAGCCTCAGGGAGCATCCGGTGAGGCTCATCAGCCCGAATCTGTGGAAGTTTTTCGCCACCGTGAGCCGGTTGGTGAGGCAATTGGACAGCGTGTCGGTGAGGTCTTCGATGCACTCTGGGCCCGTGACCAGATCAAACTCCATCCCACCGAGACAGACCGCATCCAAGCAATCGCCGACGCAGCCGCTACTCGCTTGTCCACCGCCGGTCGTGCTGCGGGGGTGTTGGTGATGGCCGACACCCGTGAACAGGTCGCTGCCCTGAACGCAGCGATCCGAGCCCGGCTCGTGACTGCCGGCCGGGTCGAGGACATCCACGTCGTGGTCACCGACGCGGGCGAACGGGTCGGGGTCGGGGACCGAATCGCTACCCGTCGCAACGACTACGACCTGGCCGTCGCCAACCGCGACACCTGGACCGTCACCGGCATCGACGCCAACGGCACCCTGGAGATCGTCGGGTCACACGGCACACGGACGGTGCCGCACTCATATGTCCGTGAGCACGTCGAGCACGCCTACGCCACCACCGTCTACGGTTCCCAAGGAGAAACCACGAGCCAGGCGCACCTGGTCCTGGGTGAGCACACCGGCGCCGCGTCCGCCTACGTCGCGATGACCCGTGGCCGCGACAACAACGCCGCACACCTTGTCGCCGAGAGTGTGGAGGACGCCCGCCGGCAGTGGATCGAGACGTTCAGCCGCGACCGCGCCGATCTCGGCCCCGCCCATGCCCGCGAGCTGGCCGCCACTGAGGCGGCGAAGTACGCACCCAGCAAGACCCTGCGGGAAGTGCGTAGTGAGCTGTGGGATGCCTGGGACCGACAAGCCGACATCAAGTCGACGCTCGCGTACCGGGATCGGGTCCGCGGGCACCTGAACCGCTTGGCCGCCCTGGCCGCACGGGGCGAAGGGTTCGACATCCCCGGCATGCCCGCGGTCACTCAGCGGCTGGTCGAGAACACCGAGCGGATCCTCGAGCTCGAGCGTGAACACAGCGAGATCCAGCGGCTCATCACCAGGCTGCGCCACGAGCCCGCCCTGGCAACGCTTGGACCCCGACGGTTCGAGACCGAACGTGACTCCTGGAAGGACGAGCGCTCCCGCCAGGCACATCAGGTACGGCAGGCACAGGAAGCCAGGGCACGGGCGAGCTCCCAATACCCATCGCCCGTCCCCACCCGGAGCCCCGCCCGTGGTCCCGGAATCGGGTT
The DNA here is from genome assembly GCA_963769585.1 of uncultured Actinomycetota bacterium. Taxonomy (GTDB): domain Bacteria; phylum Actinomycetota; class Actinomycetes; order Propionibacteriales; family Nocardioidaceae; genus SSC3. The sequence continues at coordinate 838,748 of CAVYMJ010000006.1, read as the reverse complement.
CTGACCATGCCCGCCCGACGCCATTTGGCGGCCTGGTCTGGACAACCGGTCGGATCAAGGACGGGCGGCAACCTGACCTGCGAAAACACCCTCCGGGCGGGGTGCGCCCGTCCAGGACGGGCGGGCCACGGGCGACCCGAGGAGGGGCGGAAATTGGTGCGCCCCCTGAGGACACTCATGAGGGCAGGTCCAGGGCTGGCCAACAGCTTCAAGCAAGGCCCGACCGCCCGGACCCACGCGAACGCCCTCAGATACCAGCCACCGATAGGAGAACGACACATGACAAGCCCAAGCAACGCCGCCCACCTGCCCTCCGACGAGACATACCCCCACCCGGAGATGCTCACAATGCCTGAAGTCGCCAAACTCCTCCGCATCCCCATCGCCACGCTGCGCTACTGGCGCCACCTCGGCACCGGACCCCGCAGCTTCCGCATGGGCCGCAGCGTCCGCTACTGGCGCACCGAAGTCGACGCCTGGCTCCAGCGCCTCACCGACGACGATCCACAGACCAGGCGCTAACGCTCGCGCGGGCACCGGGGCAGAAGGGACCATCAAACATGGCCAGCATCGAGAAGCGGATTCGGGATGGGCGCACCTCGTGGCGTGCGCACTACCGGACGCCGGCGGGCGCGCAGCGCAACAAGACTTTCAGTCGCAAGACCGACGCCGAGCGTTTCCTTGCCGGCATAGAGAACTCCAAGACGACCGGGGCCTACGTCGATCCCGCCCTCTCGAAGGTGACGATCGGCGACTGGGCCGACCGGTGGCTCGCGGGACAGGCACACCTCAAGCCCACATCGCTCGCTCGCTACGAGGGCATCTTGCGCAAGCACATCCAGCCGAAGTGGGGGAAGGTCAAGCTCGCCAATGTCTCCCATGCGGACGTGCAGACCTGGGTTACTGCCTTGTCGAAGGAGCTCTCCCCAGCCACGGTGCAGAAGGTTCACAACGTGCTCAGCCTCGTCCTCGAGATGGCCGTCAAGGACGGACGACTGGCCCGCAACGTGGCCCAGAGAGTGAACCTCCCGCGCGTCCCCAAGCACGAACACCTCTACCTCACCCATGAGCAGGTCGAGGACCTTGCAAACGAATGTGGCTTCCCGGCCGATCCAAGCCGCCATGCGACGTACGACACCCGGACCAACGCGATGCACCGGGTGGTCGTGCTCTTCCTCGCCTACACCGGCGTCCGGTTCGGCGAGATGGCCGCGCTCAAGGTCAGCAGGCTCGACCTGCGCCGCAGCCGCGCGATGATCGCCGAGTCCGTGACACCCATCGCGGGCCAGGGGCTCGTCTGGGGCACACCCAAGACCCACCAGCGCCGCGAGGTGCCAATCCCGAGCTTCCTCGTCGATGAGTTGCGCGGGCACGTCGCCGGCAAGCAGCCCGACGACCTCGTGTTCGCGAGCATCCGCACGAGGCAGCCGCTGCGCGTAAGCACGTTCCGCCAGACTTTCGGCGTGGCGGTCGCGGCCATAGGACTTCCGGACCTACATCCGCACCAGCTCCGGCACACCGCGGCGAGCCTCGCGATTGCCAGCGGAGCGGATGTGAAGGTCGTCCAGCAGATGCTCGGCCACGCGTCGGCGACCATGACACTGGACACCTACGGGCACCTGTTCGAGGACCGTCTCGATGAAGTCGGAACAGCGATGGACAAGGCACGAAGGGCGGCTCAAGAGCGTCGAGCAACGGAGCAACCTCTTCCTGCTGTTGCCCCAGTGTTGCCCGAGCCAATTCATGGCCAGAACGACGAAGAGGCCATGCCCATCGTTTCCGCTGGTCAGGACCCATTTTCAACCGAGTACCCCCGACCGGATTCGAACCGGCGCTACCGCCTTGAGAGGGCGGCGTGCTAGGCCGCTACACAACGGGGGCCTGAATTGCAGAGAACTCTAGCAATGGCTAGTAATTCAATCCAAATCGCTGGGGTACTAGGACTCGAACCTAGACTAACTGGACCAGAACCAGTCGGGCTGCCAATTACCCCATACCCCATGGGATGTGGCTTCTTGCGAAGCCCGGACGAGGATACACGTCGGCAACCTGCGCAACCAAAACGGTCCCGACCGGAGCAGGCCTCAGACTGACTGGGTCTGAGTGGCACCCGCCGACGGCGCCGCAAGGGGCGGTCTGGTCACGTTGACCAGGTTCATCCGCCGCGCCACGAACCAGACCAGGGCAGCGAAGACCACCGACTGGGCCAGTGTGACGAAGATGTTCCACCAGCTCGCCTGTGGGTCGTTGAGGCTGCCGCTGATGTCTCCGAAGGCAAGTGCGAAACCGAAGGCCACGTAGTTGTTCAGCACGTGCAGCGCGATGCCTGCCTCCAGGCCACCCGTCCTGATCGCGACCCAGGCGGCGACGACACCGAACGCGAACCTGTCGAAGAAGATCGGCGGAGAGAACTGCAGGTGCGCCACGGCGAACAAGAGCGCGGTGAGCAGGATCGTGAACCACTTCCACCAGGGCTTCTCGACGAACGACCCCGTGGCCTGGAGGAGGTAGCCCCGGAAGACGTACTCCTCCCCCGCCGCCTGGAACGGCGTGGTGAGCAGCACGATCAGCACGAGCCACGCCGTGGTCGAGGTGAAGTCGTTGAGCTCCCCACCCAAGTCCGCATCGGTGCCGGTGGAGGGCAGGAACGCTCCGACCACCACCCCGGCGACGAGGGCAACCACGGCCAGCCCTAGACAGATGAAGAGGAAGTTCCAACGCAGTCTGGGCAGCACCGAGGCGAGCCAGCGAGGCCGCATACCGTGCATGACCCGGATCGTGAACCAAGTGACCAGGATCGCACCGCCGAGCGACACGTTCAGGTAGAGCATCAGTGCCGGGGTGATCTCCTCGAGGTTGGCGGCACGCGAGAAGTTGTCGGCGAAGTCACCGCTCTCCAAGGCAGCGCCCACCACCAGGATCGGCAGAGCGACCACGGGCGCCACGATCACGAACCCGACCAGCACGATGACGATGCCTACCGCCGAGCGCCACCAGCGGTAGGTCCAGGTACGCAGCATCTCGTGGTACGGGCGCGGTCGGTCATGGGGGAAGCTGGGCCGCGGCGGCGGCGGTGGGTAGCCCGGGTAGGGCGGATAGGCGGGATACGGCTGCGGGACGTACGGCGACGGGAGACCGGCAGCGGGGTCTGCCGGCGGGCGACTTTCGCCCTGTGTCGGATCCTCGTTCATCAGATCCCCTGCGCCGAGGAGAGCCGGGCGAGCGACTTCTCCCGGCCGAGGAGCTCGAGCGACTCGAAGAGAGGCGGCGAGACTCGCCGGCCGGTGATCGCGACACGCACCGGCCCGAAGGCGTTGCGCGGTTTGAGCCCGAGCCCGTCGACCAGAGCTGCCCGCAGCGCCTCGTCGATGGAGGAGGTGTCCCAGGTCGGCAAGGCGACGAGCGCGTCGTGAGCCGCCTTGACCACCGCACGACCCTCGTCGGTGTCGAGCAGCTTCTCCACGTCGCCGGCGTCACTGCGGAGGGTGTCCACGAAGAGGAAGCCCAGCATCTCGACGGTCTCAGCGAGCGTCGTCATGCGCTCCTGCACGAGCGGCGTTGCCGCGGCGAGCAGCGCCCGCTGGCCCTCGGTGACCTCATCGGGAAGGACGTGGGCTGCCTGCAGGTAGCCCAGTATCCGCTCGGTGAGCTCCTCGGCGGGCAGCGCCCGCAGGTGGCTGGCGTTGATCGCCTCTGCCTTCTTCAGGTCGAAGCGCGCCGGGTTCGGGTTGACCCGCGCAATGTCGAACGCCGCGACCATCTCGTCCATCGTGAAGATGTCGCGGTCGTCGGCGATCGCCCACCCGAGCAGCGCCAGGTAGTTGAGCAGCCCCTCGGGCAGGAAGCCACGGTCGCGGTACCCGAGAAGGTTGGCCTCGGGGTCACGCTTGGAGAGCTTCTTGTTGCCCTGGCCCATCACGTACGGGAGATGCCCGAACGCCGGAGTCCGGCCGGTTCCCACGCCGATGGCGGCAAGCGCCTCGTACAAGGCGATCTGGCGCGGCGTACTGGAGAGCAGGTCCTCGCCGCGCAGCACATGGGTGATCTCCATGAGGGCGTCATCGACCGGGTTCACCAGCGTGTAGAGCGGATGGCCGTTACCCCGCACCAGCACGTAGTCGGGCACGTGCTCGGGCTGGAAGGTGATCTCCCCACGGACCAGGTCGTCGAAGGTAATCGCCCGGTCGGGCATTCGGAAGCGGACGACAGGCTTGCGCCCCTCGGCCTGGTACGCCGTCAGCTCGTCGGCGGGAAGCTCACGGCAGTGGCCGTCGTACCCCGGGGTCCGGCCCTCGGCACGCGCCTGGGAGTTCCGCTGCTCCAGCTCGTCGGCCGAGCAGTAGCAGTGGTAGGCGTGGCCGGCCGCGAGGAGCCGCTCTGCGACGTCGGCGTAGGTGTCGAAGCGCTCGCTCTGCCGGTAGGGCGCGAAGGGACCGCCCACTTCGGGGCCCTCGTCCCAGGCGAAGCCGAGCCAGCGCAGAACCTCCAGGAGCGTCTGGTACGACTCCTCGGAGTCGCGCGCAGCATCGGTGTCCTCGATCCGGAACACGAACGTCCCACCGTGATGGCGAGCGAAGGCCCAGTTGAACAGCGCCGTACGCGCCAGCCCGACATGGGGAGACCCCGTCGGGGAGGGACAGAACCGGACGCGAACGGCGTCAGTCACGCGAAACCACCTTGTTAGTCAGAGTGCCGATGCCGGCAATCGTCACATCGACCTCGTCGCCGACGTTCATCGGCCCGACCCCCTCCGGGGTGCCGGTGAGGATGACGTCACCGGGAAGCAGCGTCATCACCGAGGAGACGTGCGCCACCAGGGTGGGCACGTCGAAGATCATGTCGTGGGTGTTGCCCTGCTGCTTGAGGTCGCCGTTGAGGTGGGTCTCCAAGGTGAGGGCCTCGGTCTCCAGCTCCGTCTCGATCCACGGGCCGAGCGGGCAGAAGGAGTCGAAGCCCTTGGCGCGGGTGAACTGACCGTCCTTGCGCTGCAGGTCGCGCGCAGTCACGTCGTTGCCCACCGTGTAGCCGAAGATTACCTCGGCCACCTTCTCCTTCGGCACGTCGCGGCAGATGCGTCCGATGACAACCGCGAGCTCCCCTTCGTAGTGCAGATCCTGGGTCTGCCTGGGGTAGAAGACGGGCTCGTTGGGGCCGATCACGCTGGTGTTCGGCTTCATGAACATCAACGGCTCGTCGGGAACCTCGTGGCCGAGCTCGGCGGCGTGGGCCGCGTAGTTGCGGCCGATACCGATGACCTTGCTGCGCGGGAGCACTGGCGCGAGCAGGCGGACGTCGGCCAGCGGGTACTCGATATCGGTCAGTTTGAGCCCGACGTACAGCGGGTCGCCGGCTAGCGCCACGATGACGGTGTCCTCGGCGGGCTCGCCGTACTCGTCCAGTTCTCCTGTGACGACGCCGAACTGGGGGTCCTCGCCGATGATGAATCTCGCAATCCGCACCTCGCGAGCCTACCGGCGGGCGTTAGGGACCTTTCGGCCTCTCCTGGGTGAGCCCGGGAACCTGGTCCGGGGAGGCAACGTCGAGGTAGCGCCAGCGACCCCGCTCGCGGACCAGCAGGACCCGCCCGATCTGCCGCACCTGGTCGGCCGTCACGATCACCGGAGCGATCGCGAGCCGCTGGCCCTCGGCGCTCCAGCCGACCTGGACGATCCCACTGATCCGGGCGTCACTGACCTGTTCCAGGTCGGTTGCGGCGACGAACTCCGGTCGGGTCTGCGCCTGGCGCAGACCGGACCAGGCCAACTCGTAGATCGCCGCCGCATCGTGCTCACGTACCGCCGCGACGTACGCCACCGCCACCCGTGTCGCTGCGTCGAGCTCCCGGGTTCCGACCGTGCCCGGCGGTGACGGCGAGGGCCTCTCGGTGAGGGGGGCCGCGCCGGAGGTCGGCTGGTCCGTCTCGGTGCTGCACCCCAGCAGGAGCAGGAGAGTCAGGGCCAGGGCGGTTCGCATGATGGTCCCCATTGTCCTCTACCGTTGTGCGGTGCAGGTCCTGGGAGCGGTTGAGTGGACGGCACGGGTGGCCGCGCACCAGACCCGCGTCGACAGCTGGGTACAGCCGCACCTTTCGCGTCGGGCGCAGGGTGTCTCCCATCCGGTCGAGGACTTCCTCTTCACCTACTACTCGCAGCGGCCGGCCGCGTTGCGTCGCTGGCACCCCGGCTACGGAGTGGGTCTGGAGGAGGCGCCCGACTACCAGCACCTCAAGGGGTACGCCGGCTCGCCGGTCGCGGTGACGCCGGAGTACCTGGGTTCTCAACGCCCTCTGGTCGAGTCGATCCACGCGCTCCTGGTTGCGACCGCGTCGCGCCCACCCAACCTGGGCTGCTTCGGCCTGCACGAGTGGGCGATGGTCTACCGCCTGGAGCCCGCTGCGGTCCGGCACGCGGCGTGGCCGCTGCGGCTGGGTGCGAACGGCACGGACGAGGTGGTCGAGTCGCACCGCATCGGGTGCTCCCACTTCGACGCCTTCCGCTTCTTCACCCCCCCGGCCAGCAACCTCAACGTGCTGCAACCGGGCCGGGACGACCGGGCGGCCTTCGAGCAGCCCGGCTGCCTGCACGCAGGGATGGACCTCTACAAGCACGCCTTCCGGCTCTCGCCACTGGTGCCGTCCGAGCTCGTTGCGGACTGTTTCGAGCTTGCTCGCGAGATCCGCGTCCTGGACATGCGGGCGTCGCCGTACGACTTCACCGAGCTGGGCTACCAGCCTGTCCCTATCGAGACCCCCGCCGGGAAGCAGGAGTACGCCGTCTCCCAGCGCGAATTCGCCGAACGCGCCGCGCCGCTGCGGCGGCGACTGGTCGGCGAGTGCGAGCGGCTGCTGGCCGAGCTGGGCCGATAAGGTCTGCGCCATGTCCCAACGCACGACCGCTGCCCTTGTCGTGCTCTCCCTGTGGGCTCTGCCCTCCTGTGGTGCGGCGGTCGTACCTAGGACGACCATGTCGACCGTGCCCGGCGACACGGTGCTGAGCCGAATCGAGACGGCCATGCGCTCAGCGGTGACCGGTCGTGCCCGCAGCCTCGATGGAGATATCGACTATGCCTGGGACCTCGGGGCGGACCGGGTGCTCCTGCGCGACCGGAGCTCGGGACGAGAGACCCGCCAGATCGGTAAGAGGGCGTTCACCAGAGCCACCACCGACGGGGTATGGACTCGGGTCCAGGGCTCCGACCCGATCACGCCCCTCGACGAGCTGCGGTACTTCAGCCATCGCGAGGTCGAGCAGCACACCCTGGAGGGCAATCCGGTCAGGTACGTCATCGAGCTTCCGGCCCGCCTGGTGGGAGTGCCCGAGCGACCGGGCCACGGTGACACCGTCCGGGTGACGGTGTGGGTCGGCACCGACGGGCTGCCCACCAAGACCTTGATCGAGGCCGGGACTACGACGGGTCTTCTCTTCTCAGGGTGGGGTGAAGCGGTCTCGATCGCCGCGCCCTCCGGCCGCTGAGCCGGGCACGTTTGCGCTGAACCAACTCGGGTACCCCCGACGTTGGAAGCCCGGAAGCGGTTTCCCGAGCGAGGAGGGCTCATGTCTGGCGAGGTTGTCGTCTACGTGTTCATCGGTGTGGTCGTCGTGGCGTTGGCGTTCGGCGTCTGGATGCTCGACGCCAAGCGCAATGAAGAGGTGGAGAACGACGGGGAGCGGCTAGAGCCCGACCCAGACCACCACACGCCCTCCTGACATCTCGGGACGGAGAGTGGATACAGGACAGCGGAACGAGGCCGCAAGGAGGCGGTAGGGATGCCCCAGGCAGCGTGGAGCAAGAAGCGCGAGCGTCAGTACGAGCACATCAAGCAAGGGCTCGAGGAGCAAGGACGCGACGAGGACACTGCCGAGGAGATCGCCGCCCGAACGGTCAACAAGGAACGCGCGCGCCAGGGTGAGTCGAAACAGGCCAGCCGCACGTCGACCCACGACATCTCGTCGGGTCGGCGCGGAGGGCTACGCAGCCACAAGGGCCCGGGCGGGCGCACCAAGGCGCAGCTCTACCAAGAGGCCAAGGCCAAGAACATCAAGGGCCGCTCCAGGATGAACAAGAGCGAGTTGCTCCGAGCCGTCGGACGGTAGACGGCTACATTCGCCTGATGGGTGACAGCGACATCCTCGCGAGGTTTCTCCAGGACGGCCGGCTCCTCGCTGTGCCGGCCAAACGCAGCAAGAGACTGGTGGTGCTGGACCACTTGGCGCAGCAGTTCGAGCCCGGTCTGACCTACACCGAGGCACAGGTCAGCGACACGCTCCGGCGCTTCCACGACGACTTCGCGGCACTGAGACGGTACCTGGTCGACGAAGGCTTTCTTCACCGCGAGGCCAACCTCTACCGCCGCTCGGGTGGGACGGTCGAGCCGTGAACTCCCCCGCGTGCCGCTCCGGTCGTTAGCCTCGAGGCGTGAGCGACGACATCACCGACGTGCCCGGCATCCGCGTGGGCCACTGGACCGACGCGGTCGGCCAGACCGGCTGCACCGTCGTACTCCTTCCCCCGGAGGGTGCGGTGGCCTCGGTCGACGTACGTGGTGGGGCGCCGGGTACGCGTGAGACCGACCTGCTTCAGCCTGGGCGGACCGTGGAGCGGATCCATGCGCTCTGCCTCAGCGGCGGCTCCGCGTTCGGGCTCGCAGCAGCCGACGGCGTAATGGGCTACCTGGCCGCGCGTCGAGTCGGCTTCGAGGTCGGTACGACGGTGGTCCCGATCGTGCCGGCCGCGGTGATCTTCGACCTGGGCATCCTCGGCGGGGTTCATCCCGACGCCGAGTCCGGCCGGCACGCCTGCGTGGACGCGGAGCCAGGATCGCCCTGTGGCAACGGCCGGTTCGGTGCCGGTACCGGGGCGATGGTGGGCAAGCTCCTGGGTCCCGAACGGGCCGTTCCTGGTGGCGTGGGCTCCGCGTCGCGACAGCTTCCGGACGGAGGCGTCATCGGCGCGCTCGCGGTCGTCAACGCTGTCGGCGACGTGGTCGGTGCTACCGGTGACCTGCTGGCCGGCGTGGGGGCCAGCGACGTGCTCCTGCCGCCTCCCCCGGGGTCCAGCACCACCCTGGCAGTGGTGGCTACCGACGTCGCGCTGACCAAGGCGCAGGCACAGCGTCTGGCGACCGTCGCCCACGATGGCTTCGCCCATGCGATCCGCCCCGTGCACACCTCGCTCGACGGCGACACGATCTTCGCCCTCTCGACCGGTACCGCCGAGCAGGACTCGCTCACCCTGGAGATCGCCGCCGTCGACGTGGTGGCCCGAGCCATCCGCAACGCGGTCGCGCCCGCCGGTTGAGCCGGGCATGTTGGTCGGTCGAGCCGGGCATGTTGGTCGGTCGAGCCGGGCATGTTGGTCGGTCGAGCCGGGCATGTTGGTCGGTCGAGCCGGGGGTTGGTCGGTCGAGCCGGGGGTTGGTCGGTCGAGCCGGGCATGTTGGTCGGTCGAGCCGGGCATGTTGGTCGGTCGAGCCGGGCATGTTGGTCGGTCGAGCCGGGGGTTGGCGCGTGCCTACGCGGGGTCCTCCCCGTGCCGGCGCAGACCGAACGTGACTCCGTCGACCAGGGCGCCCCAGGACGCCTCGATCACGTTGTGTCCCACTCCGACGGTCACCCACGAGGACGCACCGTCGCTGGTCTCGATCAGTACGCGGGTCACGGCATCAGTGCCGTGCCCCTGGTCCAGGATTCGAACCTTGTAGTCGATCAGCTCGAACTTGGCGACCTCCGGGTAGGCCTGGCCGATCGCCTCACGCAACGCGTGGTCCAGAGCGTTGACCGGGCCGTTGCCCTCACCAGTCATGACGATGCGGGCGTCGCCGGCCCGTAGTTTGATGGTGGCCTCGGAGAGTGCTTCCTCCCCGGGACGAGAGTCGGTGATCACCCGCCAGGACTCCACGTCGAAGTACGTCGGGCGGGTGCCGGTGACCTCTTCGACGAGCATCAGCTCGAACGAGGCATCGGCCGCCTCGAAGGTGAACCCCCGCGACTCCAGGTCCTTGACCCGGTTGGTGACCCGGGTGACCAGCTCCCGGTCGCCGGAGAGGTCGAAGCCGAGCTCTGCCCCCTTCAGCTCGATCGACGCCCGGCCGGCCATGTCGGAGATGAGCAGGCGCATGTCGTTTCCGACGCCCGCCGGGTCCATGTGCTGGTAGAGGTTCGGGTCGACCTTGATCGCGCTGGCGTGCAAGCCAGCCTTGTGCGCGAACGCGCTGACCCCGACGTACGGCTGGCGCGAGGCGGGCGGGAAGTTCGTCACCTCGGCGACCGCGTGCGCGATGCGAGTGGCGTCGCGTAGCAACCCCTCCGGCAGCACCCGGCGGTCGAGCTTGAGCTCAAGGTTCGCCACGACCGAGATCAGGTCCGCATTACCGGTTCGCTCGCCGTACCCGTTGAGCGTGCCCTGCACGTGGGTCGCGCCGGCGTCGACGGCTGCGAGGGTGTTGGCGACCGCGCAACCGGTGTCGTTGTGGCAGTGGATGCCCACTCGTACCCCGGTGGAGTCGATCACGTCGGCGACAACCTCAGCCACCCAGCCGGGCAGCATGCCGCCGTTCGTGTCGCACAGGGCGATCACCTCGGCCCCCGCGTCGTACGCCGTGCGCAGGACCTCCAGCGCGTAGTCACGGTTGTCCCGGTAACCGTCGAAAAAGTGCTCGGCATCGAGGAAGACCGACTGTCCCTCGGCCCGAAGATGCTCGACGGTGTCCCGCACCATAGCCAGGTTCTCCGCCAGTGTCGTACGCAATGCCAACTCGACGTGCCGGTCATGCGACTTGGCCACCAGGGTGACCACCGAGGCGCCGCTGTCGCGCAGCGCCGCCACCAACGGGTCGTCAGCCGCCTTGAGGCCGGCCCGCCGGGTGGCGCCGAACGCCGCGAGCTTCGCGTGGCTGAGATCCAGCTCGGACTGAGCCCTGCGGAAGAACTCGGTGTCCTTGGGGTTCGCCCCCGGCCACCCGCCCTCGATGAACCCCACGCCGAGGCCGTCGATCTGGCGCGCGATGTTCAGCTTGTCGGCGACGGAGAGGTTGAGCCCCTCCTGCTGAGCGCCGTCGCGCAGAGTCGTGTCGTAGACGTGGAAGCCGCTGTGCTCGGTCACGATCCCTATCCTCGTTGGTCGATGTCTGCCTGCCCAGGCAACAAAAAAACCTCCCGTGGGGACGAGAGGTCAGCGCGCCGGGTTCTCCGGACGCGCTAGCAAATAATGATCAGGGTCTGCTGCACGACTCCGAGTCTGCCAGATGCTTCCGGGACCTGGGGGCCAGTCTCACGATTTTGCAGCCCCCGAGGTCCTAGACGACGCGGTGCATCCAGCCGAACGTGTCCTCAGCGCGCCCGAACTGGATGTCGACCAGGGCCTGCCGGATGGCCTGGGTGGCAGGCCCAGTGTCCTCGCCAGTACTGACCTCGCCGTCAGCCCACGCGAGCCTGCCGACCGGGGTGACTACGGCCGCCGTACCGCAGGCGAAGACCTCGGTGATGCGACCCGCGGCGACCCCGTCCCGCCACTCGTCGATCGAGAAGCGACGCTCCTCGACCTTGTGACCCAGCGTGCCCGCCAGATCCATGATGGAGCTCCGGGTGATGCCCTCGAGAATGGTGCCGGTCAACTCTGGGGTGACGATCGTGCCGTCGTCATGCACGAAGTACAGGTTCATCCCCCCGAGCTCCTCGACCCACCGATGCTCGAACGCGTCGAGGAAGACCACCTGGTCGAACCCCTGGTCGATGGCTTCCTGTTGGGCAACCAGGGAGGAGGCGTAGTTGCCTCCCGTCTTGGCGGCCCCCATACCGCCGGCAGCGGCTCGGGTGTAGGTCTCGCTGACCAGGATGGAGACCGGCTTGACGCCCTTGGCGAAGTACGCGCCCGCGGGTGAGGCGATGACCATGTAGGTGACGTGCTTCGACGGCCGCACGCCGAGGAACTTCTCCGACGCGAACATGAACGGCCTGAGGTAGAGGGACTTCTCCCCCTGCGGGTCCGGGACCCATCGCTCGTCGATCTTCACCAGAGAGTCGACGCTCGCCACAAAGGCCTCGACCGGCAGCTCGGGGAGCGCAAGCCGCCTGCTCGAGCGCGCCAGGCGGGCGCCGTTCGCCTCGGGCCGGAAGGTCCTGACCGACCCGTCCGCGTGGCGGTAGGCCTTCATGCCTTCGAAGATCTCCTGTGCGTAGTGCAGCACTGCCGTCGCAGGGTCGAGCGTGATCGGGCCATAGGCCTGTACGCGTGCGTCATGCCAGCCGGCCTCTGGGGTCCACTCGGCGACGTACATGTGGTCGGTGAAGTGGACGCCGAAGCCGGGGTTCGCGAGGATCTCGGCGAGGCGCTCAGGGCTGGTCTGGTCAGACCGCGGAGAGACGGTGATGTCCATGGGATGCACGGTACCTGTCGCGGGTAGTAGATGAGCAGTGAAGGCGCCGCCGGATGATTCCCACGGTCCCGTGGGATTCATCCACTTCCCTCGCGAAACGACACGCGGGAAGTGGAGGGTTCACACGGGACCGTGGGATTCCGTCAGCCAGCAACCCGGGCGGCGACCGCGTCGCCCACCTCGGAAGTACGCCGGCTGCCGCTGCGTTCGGAGAGGTCGGCGATCACGGCGTCCTCGACCCTCTTGGCCGCCTCATCGAGACCGAGGTGCTCGAGCATCAGGGCCGCGGACAGGATCGCCGCGGTGGGATCAGCCTTCTGTTGGCCCGCGATGTCGGGCGCCGAGCCGTGCACCGGCTCGAACATGCTCGGGGTCGTGCGGTCGGGGTTGACGTTTCCGCTGGCGGCCAGGCCGATTCCACCGGTGATGGCGGCGGCGAGGTCGGTGATGATGTCCCCGAAGAGGTTGTCGGTGACGATCACGTCGAAGCGCGCAGGGTCGGTCGTCATGAAGATGGTGGCCGCGTCGATGTGCAGGTAGTCGACCGTGACGTCGGGGAAGTCGGTTGAGACCTCGCTCACCAGCCGGGACCAGACCGCGCCCGCGTTCACCAGGACGTTGGTCTTGTGCACCAGCGTGAGCTTCTTGCGCTCCCGCTTGGCGGCGCGGACGAAGGCGTCACGTACGACGCGCTCGACACCGAACGCCGTGTTCACACTGACCTCGGTGGCGATCTCGTGCGGCGTACCGACGCGGAGCGCACCGCCGTTGCCCGTGTACGGCCCCTCGGTGCCCTCCCTGACTACGACGAAGTCGACGTCGCCCGGGTCGGCCAGCGGCGACCTCACGCCGGGGAAGATCCGCGACGGACGTAGGTTCACGTAGTGGTCGAGCTCGAACCGCAGCCGGAGCAGCAGTCCACGCTCGAGGATCCCCGGCGGCAGGTTCGGGTCGCCAGGACGGCCTCCGACTGCCCCGAGCAGGATCGCGTCGTGCCCTCTGATCTCGGCGAGCACGGAGTCCGGGAGCACCTCGCCGGTGGCGAGGTAGCGCTCAGCGCCAAGGTCGTAGCGCGTGGACTCGAACTTGGCGCCGACCGGGGCCGCCTCCTCGAGGACCTTCAGGGCCTCGGCGGTGACCTCCGGACCGATGCCGTCGCCGGGAACCACGGCAAGGCGGAAGGTCTGTGTCATAAGGGCAACCTAGTTGTCGTCCGGGCGCTCTTTGTCGCCGTCTCGCGGGTCGAGTGCGTTCTGCAGCATCTGGAGGTGCTGGTCTCGATCACGGGTCAGGGTGGTCAACGGCTCCCGGTGCCGAGCGGGACCCCAGTCGGGGTACATGTCGTACATCTGCTTCTCCAGTCATGGATAGGTCTTCGGGTGGGTACGGCGATGGCCGGGTGTGGCTTGTGGGTGGCTCCGCTGCGATACCGGAAAACGCGATCCTCACGGCGGGTTGCGCTCGTGGAGGGGGTTGTCCCGAAGGGCAGATGTGCGGTGCTCGCTTCGCACGCTGCGGAGGGTTTCGTAGGCCGGAAACGCCGAACTCCGCAGCGAGGGGGCCTAGAGAATGGCCTCGCTACGGCGATCGATGAGTACTACGAAAATGCTCCGCATGGTTCCTCAACGGTAACTTCCTCACGATCTCACCGCCCTGGTCACGCCGGATCTTCTCGGAGTCTGAGACGAGGTCTTGAACTTTGGACGCTTCTATCCGGAGTGGCAGACTCGACTTTCATGAGCGCACCCCCCGAACTACCGGCTGTGGTCTCTCGAGCCTTCGAGGTCACCAGGCGGCACGGATACGTGTCGTTCTGCCGCAACGAGACGGGAAGGTTGCTGGCCGCCCTGGCTGCGACCCGTGAGGGCACCTTGGCGGAGTTCGGCACCGGCACCGGTGTCGGTACGGCGTGGCTGCGTAGTGGCGTGCGAGCCAACGCGAAGATCCTGACCGCTGAGCTCGACCGCAAGCTCGCTGGCGCCGCAGCCGAGATCTTCGTCGACGACGACCAGGTCGAGGTGGTCGCCGCCGACTGGTCCACACTGCGCGACCGCGGCCCGTTCTCGCTGCTCTTCCTCGATGCTCGCGAGCCCAACGACAGCGGCGCCGACACCGTCGTGGACCTGATCGAACCGGGAGGAGTCGTCGTCCTCGACGACTTCACCCCCTGCGAGTCCTGGCCCCCCGTACACGCCGGTCGGGTCGACGTACTCCGGGAGCAGTGGCTCATCGACGAGCGCTTCACCACCGCCGAGGTGCTGGTCGCCCAGGACACCAGCGTGCTGATCGCCACCAAGCGCTGAGCGGTACGGTTCGGCCATGAAGGCCGTCACCTGCACCAACTCCAAGCTCGAGGTCGTCGACCTGCCCTCCCCCACCCCTGCCAAGGGGCAGGTCCTCCTTGAGGTGGTGCGGACAGGCATCTGCGGCTCGGACCTGCATGCCCGGTACCACTGCGACGAGCTCGCGGACGTGACCCAGGAGTCCGGCTACGACGCGTTCATGCGCTTGGACCAGTCGGTGGTGCTCGGCCACGAGTTCAGCGGGCGGGTCCTCGACCACGGGCCCGGCACCAGGAAGCGGGTCGCCGTCGGTCGGTCGGTCGTTGCCATGCCGATCCTGAGCAACTCAGGAACAGTCCACCTGACCGGCCTGTCGGTGGCCGCCCCGGGCGCGTACGCCGAGCAGGTGCTGGTCGAGGAGGCCCTGATGTTCCCGGTGCCGAACGGCGTGCGCGACGACCTGGCCGCGCTCACCGAGCCGATGGCCGTCGCCCTGCACGCCGTACGCCGGGGCCAGGTCGCCAAGAGCCGGGTCGCCGTCGTGATCGGCTGTGGACCGGTCGGGCTCGCAGTGATCTGCATGCTCAAGGCCACCGGCGTGCGCACCGTCATCGCCAGCGACCTCTCGCCGGCTCGCCGCGCCCTTGCCCGGACGTGCGGGGCAGACGAGGTGGTGGACCCGACGCAGGACTCACCTTTCGGGTCCTCGGCCGAGCACGGCCACCTGACCGCGATTCCCCAGGTCCTCGACCTGGCGGTGAGCGGGATGCAGAAGCTCACCCGGCTCCCGCACTGGTGGCATGCGTACCGCGCCGCCGAGCGGTTCGGCGCCACCCAGCCCAACGGCCCGGTGGTCTTCGAGTGCGTCGGCGTGCCGGGCATGATCGAGCGCGTCATCTCCGAGGCGCCGCTGTACTCGCGAGTCGTCGTGGTGGGTGTCTGCATGGGAGCCGACGCCATCCGGCCCTCGATGGCCATCAACAAGGAGATCGAGCTGCGCTTCGTCCTGGGCTACACCCCGCTGGACTTCCGCGACAGCCTCCAGCTGCTCGCCGACGGGAAGGTCGACGCGGCCCCGCTGGTCACCGGCGAGGTGGGCCTTGCGGGGGTGGAGGCCGCGTTCGACGCTCTGGGTGACCCGGAGACCCACGCGAAGATCCTGGTCGACCCGAAAAGCGACCTGGCGTTTCCTGCCTGAACACCCCCGTAGCAGCAGCGTCCTAGCCTCCGGTCATGGAGGACTTGTTCCACGGGTACGACGGCGTTGCCGGCCGGGGGCGTCGTACACACGAAGCTCGGATGACACCCGTGGCGGCCCCCGGCGAGTCACATGCGTGCATCGAGAGCCAGGTCCTCGATGTTCGTCGAGGTCTTGGTCACCAGACTCGAGTGAGCGTGGTCGACGGGCGGCGTCGGGCTGGTCAGCGCTCCTAGGCCGAGCCGGCCCAGCGGTACTGCAGCAGGTCCAGGTAGTCGTCGCGGACGGGCACGTCGAAGCGAGTCTGGAAGCGTGGCAGGAGCACCTGCACGAGCGGACCGATGCCAGCCGCGTAGAGCACTGTGCCTACGCCCACGGTCCCCCCCAGCAGGAAGCCCACCACCAGCACCGAGACCTCGATGCCGGTCCGGACCAGTCGCACGGACCATCCGGTACGCCGTACCAGGCCGGTCATCAGGCCGTCGCGTGGCCCTGGCCCCAGCTCGGCGCCGATGTAGGCGGCGGTGGCGACGCCGTTCAGCAGGATGCCCGACACGAGCATGAGCACGCGAGCCTCGAGGTGGTCCGGGGTGGTGGCGATGCCGAGCGTCACGTCAGTGGCGACACCGATCAGGATCGCGTTGGCGACCGTCCCCAGCCCCGGCCACTGCCGCAGCGGGATCCACAGCAGCAGCACGACGAGCCCGGTCACAATAACGACCTGGCCGAAGGTGAGGGGAACATGCTCGGCCACTCCGGCATGGAAGACATCCCAGGGGTCGAGGCCCAGGGCGCTGCGGAACATCAGGCCCATGGAGACGCCGTAGAGCACCAGACCCAGCGTGAGCTGGGTCAGCCGGCGGGGAAGGCGGCCTGCGCGGATCTGCTGGATCGGAGACATGGCTCAACTGTGAGGCCAACTGGACTGGTATTCTATAGCCAATTGAGCGATAGTGGCCTGTATGAAGTCGATCACGGCCGCCAAACTGGCTACTCTCATCGGTGCGGACGCGCTTGCCGGCACGCCGGCCTACCGCTCGCTCGCCGACGCGATCCGCCTGGTGATCACCGATGGTCGGGTCGCCCCAGGCACCCGGCTGCCCAGCGAGCGCGAACTGACCGCTGCCCTGGGTACGAGCCGGACCACGGTCACCGGCGCCTACCGCGAGCTCAAGGAGCGGGACTACGTAGCGTCCCGGCAGGGCTCAGGCTCGGTCGCCACCCTCCCGGGCGGAGGGGGCCGGGTCGCGCACCGCGCGCTGATCCCGCGCACCGAGGACCGCGACGCCCTCGATTTCACCTGCGCCACCCACTCGGCGGCTGCCGGAGTCGGCGGAGCCTACGAAGCGGCCGTCGCCGAGCTTCCCTTCTGGCTCAGCACGGGCGGTTACGACGCAGCGGGGCTTCCCGTGCTGCGCGAGGCCATCGCCGAGCAGTACGGCGCCCGGGGGCTGCCCACCGAGTCCGAGCAGATCATCGTCACGACCGGCGCCGTCTCCGCGCTCGCCATCACGTTGCGGGCACTGGTGCGCACCGGCGACCGGCTGCTGATGGAGAACCCGGCCTACCCCAACGCCGTGGACACCGCGGTCCACACCGGCGCCCGGATCACCACCCTTCCGCTGGACCCGGACGGCTGGGACCTCGACCTGCTCGAGGCCACGCTGAGGCAGACCGCCCCGCGCGCAGCCGTCTTGGTGCCGGACTTCCACAACCCCACCGGCCTGCTGATGAACGACGTCGACCGGGAGGGCACGGCGCGCGCGCTGCGCCGCAACCGCACCGCCACCGTCATCGACGAGACCATGGCCGACCTGGCCCTGGAGGACCGACCGTTGCCGCGCCCGTTCGCGGCGTACGACGACGCGGCGATCAGCCTCGGAAGCATGTCCAAGTCCTACTGGGGCGGGCTGCGCATCGGGTGGATCCGTGCCCCGCACCGAATGGTCGCACCGCTCTTGGAGTCGCGCGCGACCTTGGACCTCAGCAGTCCCCTACTGGAACAGCTCGTCGCCGCGAGGCTCATCACGCAGCGCGACCAGATCCTCCCCGATCGGCTGGCCGGGCTGCGCGAGCAGCGCGATGTCATGGTCCGCGCTCTTCGCACCGCGCTGCCGGACTGGGAGGTGCCCGTCCCCACCGGCGGGATGTCGCTGTGGGTCAAGCTCCCCGACCGGATCTCGAGTCGGCTCGTGGCGGCTGCGGAACGGCACGGGCTCTACCTCGCGGCAGGACCTCGGTTCGGCGTGGACGGCGGCTTCGAGCAGTACCTCCGGGTCCCGTTCGGCTTCGCGCCCGACGTCCTGGAAGAGGCCGCGCAGCGACTGGCCGCGGCGTACCACGACGCCCTGCGTACGACGGGAAACCTGGACCCGGTACGGCGACCGCTCATCGCCTAGCGGCGAGCCGGTCGCTCAGACGGTCAGGTCCACCGCACGCACGGAGACCGCTTCGATGGCGAGCCGGATCTCCTCGAGCACCCCAGCCGGGATCGCCGAGTCCACCGACAACGCGACCAGGGCATGCCCGCCCTTGGTGTCACGCGCCACCTGCATGCCGGCGATGTTGACCTGGGCGCTGCCCAGGATCTGGCCGACGGTGCCGACCATCCCCGGACGGTCCTCGTAGCGCAGGAATGCAAGGTGGTCGGTGGGCTCGAGGTCCACGTCGTAGCCGTCGACCTCGACCAGTCGCTCGCGCTGGTTGATGCCGACCAGCGTGCCGGAGACCGACACCTGGGCACCGTCGGCGAGCGTTCCGCGGAGGGTGATCAGGTTGCGGTGGTCAGGGCTCTCCGGCTCGGTCACCAAGCGCACCGCGACACCGCGCTCGGCGGCCAGCAGCGGCGCGTTCACGTAGGAGACCGAGTCCTCGACGATGTCGGTGAAGACGCCCTTGAGGGCCGCCAGCTCGAGAACCTTGACGTCGTACTGAGTGATCTCGCCGCGGACCTCGACGTCGAGCTGCTGCGCCACCTCACCGGCCAGTGCGGTGAAGATGCGGCCGAGCTTCTCGGTCAGCGGAATACCGGGACGGACGTCCTCGGCAATGACGCCGCCCTGGACGTTGACCGCGTCCGGGACCAGCTCACCACTGAGCGCGAGCCGGACGGACCTGGCAACGGCGATGCCGGCCTTCTCCTGGGCCTCGTCGGTCGAGGCGCCCAGGTGCGGCGTAGCGACGACGTTCTCGAACTCGAACAGCGGGCTGTCGGTGCACGGCTCGGTGGCGAAGACGTCAAGCCCTGCCGCGGCGACCCGGCCCTCCTTGATCGCGGCGTAGAGCGCCTGCTCGTCGACGATGCCGCCGCGGGCGGCGTTGACCAGCACCAGTGAGGGCTTGACCTTGTGCAGCTGGTCGTCACCGATCAGCCCGAGGGTCTCCGGCGTCTTGGGCAGGTGGACCGACATGAAGTCGGACTCGGCGAGCAGCTCGTCGAGCGAGACCAGGCGGACCCCCATCTGTGCCGCGCGACCCGCCTGCACGAAGGGGTCGTAGGCGATGACATTCATCCCGAACGCGGAGAGCCGTTGGGCGACGAGTACGCCGATCCGGCCCAGTCCGACGATGCCTACCGTCTTCTCGTAGAGCTCGACGCCGGTGTACTTGCTGCGCTTCCACTCGCCATTCTTCAGCGCCGCGTTGGCGGGGGCGACGTGCCGGGCAGCAGACAGCATCAGCGCGACGGCAAGCTCGGCTGCCGAGACGATGTTCGAGGTCGGGGCGTTCACGACCATCACGCCCGTCTGGGTAGCGGCCTTCACGTCGACGTTGTCCAGACCCACTCCGGCACGCGCGACGACTTTGAGCCTCTTGGCCGCGGCCAGTGCCTCTGCGTCGACCTTGGTTGCGGAGCGGACCAGGATCGCGTCCACATCGGCGATGGCCGGCAGGAGCTCGGCGCGGTCGGCGCCGTTGCAGTGCCGGATCTCGAAGTCCGGCCCGAGTGCCTCCACGGTGGCGGGGCTCAGCTCTTCGGCGATGAGTACGACGGGCTTGGTCACGTTGGTTCCTTGACTGGGGGTGTCGGCTGGACTGGGCCTCGTCTGCGCTGTGGAGAGAGGCCGTGCACGACGCTGTGCCCGAGCGCCAACTGTACCTGATCGACCGAGACGACTCTGAACGGTTTCAGCCGTCCAGCCCCGGCTGGATCACGGCGCCCAGGAGCATGCCGGCGAGCCACTTCTCGTACTTCGCGGCGGACCAGCCGTAGTCACCCATCAGCATGTCTGCGACATCAGGGCTGTAGAGCACGTACAGCGTGGCGGCCGCCTGCTCGGCATTGCCGAGCCTTCCGTTGGGTCCGGCCAGCAACTTGGCCGCGGCCACCATCTCCTTTCGCCGGGCAGCCCCGACGGCCTTGAGCACCGTGGCGACCTCTGCATCGGACGCTGCCGCCTCGCGGGCGACGCGGTACATCGGTGCCACGCGCTGGGTGGCGGCCCGGCTGTAGGCCGCGTCCATAGCTGCGCGCTTCCTTGGGTCCGGCTCGGCTCCGATGGCCAGAGCCTCGTCGCGTTCGTTGATTGAAGTGGAGTCGTCGTGACCGGTCACGGCCGTCTCGAGCAGCTCGCGCACGATCTCCCGTTTGCTTCCAAACACTGCATAAACCGTCTGGACGGCTACACCGGCACTTTCCGAGATCGCCTGGATGGTCGTCGTGGCGTAACCCTGCTCGACGAACAGCTCGGCTGCCGCGTCCAGGATCGCTCGGCGGGTGGCCAGGGCTTGCGCGGCGCGCTTGGTCGACTTGTAGGCCCTCTTGACAGACATATGGTTAGAGTACCAGTCTATTCAATAGAGGAACGCCCTATCGAAAGGATCTGCAATGGCTTACGTAACGCTGATGGAGTTCGACGTCGACCTGGACACCCACGTCAAGATCGGTGAGGCGGTCGGGGACGCGCCGATCAAAGGACTCATCGTCCATGCAGGCGGCGCGAGTGAACGAGGCGTCCACAGCCTCGACGTGTGGGAGGCCAAAGAAGACTCGCAGGCTTTCTTCACCGAGCGGTTGGTCCCTGCCATGCAGCGGCTGGACCTGCCGGAGGGCCCGCCGCTTAGCTTCCAGGAGTTCGAGATGCCTGTCGTGGTACGCGGCTAGGAGCATCCAGCAACCGACCTCGCGGAAGGCCCGGTTCTTCCCGTCGCACGTGTGAGGCTGGTGGCGCAAGCCCGGCTGAACACAGAACCCGCCCGGCCACGGCCGAGCGGGTTCTGCCGAGCTGGTCAGCGAGTTGCCGTGCCCTCGGTGTAGTCGTCGTCGGTGGACTTGACCCAGCTCATCAGCTTGCGCAGCTCGCGGCCGGTCGCCTCGATCGGGTGCTGCTCGCCCTTGGTGCGCAACGCCTTGAACTCAGGGCCACCCGCGTCCTGGTCGTCGATGAAGCGCTTGGCGAACGCACCGTTCTGGATGTCGACCAGGACCGCCTGCATGTTCGCCTTGACCGACGGGTCGATGACACGCGGACCGGAGACGTAGTCGCCGTACTCGGCGGTGTCGGAGACCGACCAGCGCTGCTTGGCGATGCCGCCCTCGTACATCAGGTCGACGATCAGCTTGAGCTCGTGCAGGCACTCGAAGTACGCGACCTCGGGCTGGTAGCCGGCCTCGATCAGGGTCTCGAACCCGTACTGCACCAGCTGGGAGGCGCCGCCGCACAGGACGGCCTGCTCACCGAACAGGTCGGTCTCGCACTCCTCGGTGAAGGTCGTCTTGATGCCGCCGGCGCGCAGTCCGCCCAGCGCCTTGGCGTAGGAGAGCGTGAGCTCCCAGGCCTTGCCGGTGGCGTCGTTCTCGACCGCCACCAGAACCGGCACGCCGCGACCCTCGGAGAACTCGCGACGAACCAGGTGCCCGGGACCCTTCGGGGCGACCATGCAGACGTCGACGCCGTCTGGCGGGGTGATGTACCCGAAGCGGATGTTGAAGCCGTGCCCGAAGAAGAGCGCGTCGCCCTCCTGCAGGTTCGGCTCGACCGACTCGGTGTAGAGGGTGCGCTGCACGTGGTCGGGCGCCAGGATCATGATCAGGTCCGCTTCAGCGGCGGCCTCAGCGGGCGTGACGACCCGCAGGCCCTCCGCCTCGGCCTTGGCCCGGCTCTTGGAGCCCTCGGGCAGACCCACGCGGACGTCGACCCCCGAGTCACGCAGCGACAGGGAGTGGGCGTGGCCCTGGCTCCCGTAGCCGAGGACGGCAACCGTCCGGCCCTGCACCACCGACAGATCGGCAGCGTCGTCGTAGAACATCTCAGCCACTGGTGGCTCTCCTTCTGGTTTGTTTCCGTTACGTCGATCAGACCGCGGCGGGTGCCGGGACGGGGACGGGTTTGAGGTTGCGTTCGGAGATCGAGCGCGAGCCACGACCGATCGCGACCATGCCCGACTGCACGAGCTCGCGAACACCGAAGGGCTCGAGCACGCGGAGGAAGGCCTCGAGCTTCTCGGCGCTGCCGGTCACCTCGACGGTGACCGAGTCCGGGGCGACGTCCACGACCTTGGCCCGGAACAGCTGGACCGTCTCGAGCACCTGGCCCCGGCTCGCCACGTCGGCCTTGACCTTGACCAGGAGCAGCTCGCGGGTGACCGAGGCCACGCTGTCCAGCTCGACGATCTTGATGACCTCGACGAGCTTGTTCAGCTGCTTGGTGACCTGCTCGAGCGGGGAGTCCTCCACGTTGACCACGATGGTCATCCGGGAGACCTCAGGGTGCTCGGTAGGGCCGACCGCGAGGCTGTCGATGTTGAACCCGCGCCGGCTGAAAAGGCCGGCGATGCGTGCCAGGACGCCGGGCTTGTTCTCCACGAGGACCGACAGAGTATGGCGTGACATCAGAGCTCATCCTCTTCGAACTGGGGGGCGAGGTCTCGGGCGTACTTGATGTCGTCGTTGCTCGTCCCGGCGGCAACCATCGGCCACACCATCGCATCGCGGTGGACGCGGAAGTCCACCACGACCGGGACGTCGTTGATCTCCATCGCCTTGTCGATCGTCGCGTCGACGTCGTCGGGTGACTCGCAGGCCAGCCCGACACACCCGTACGCGTCGGCGAGCTTGACGAAGTCCGGGATCCGCTTGGACTGCAGGTCGGTGTTGGAGTAGCGAGAGTTGTAGAAGAGCGTCTGCCACTGCCGGACCATGCCGAGCGACTCGTTGTTGATGATCGCGACCTTGATCGGGATGCCCTCGATCGCACAGGTCGCCAGCTCCTGGTTGGTCATCTGGAAGCAGCCGTCCCCGTCGATGGCCCAGACCGTGGTGTCGGGCTTGCCGACCTTGGCGCCCATTGCCGCAGGGACCGCGAAGCCCATCGTTCCCAGGCCTCCGGAGTTGATCCAGGTCTGCGGGTTCTCGAAGCCGACGTAGTGTGTCGCCCACATCTGGTGCTGACCGACCCCGGCGACGTAGATCGAGTCCGGCCCGGCGATCCGGCCGAGTCGCTCCAGCACGTACTGCGGGGCGAGTGAGCCGTCGGCGGGGGTCTCGTACCCGAGCGGGTAGGTCAGCTTCACGTCACTGATGAACCTCACCCAGCCCTCGTAGTCACCCTGGCGACCGGATTGGGCCTCCGCCTGCAGTGCGACGACAAGGTCGGCGATGACCTCGCGGCAGTCGCCCACGATCGGAACGTCGGCATGCCGGTTCTTGCCGATCTCGGCCGGGTCGATGTCGGCGTGGATCACCTTGGCGTTGGGGGCGAACGAGTCTAGGTTGCCGGTCACCCGGTCGTCGAAGCGAGCACCGAGGCTGATGATCAGGTCGGCCTTCTGCAGACCGGCGACGGCAGCGACGGTGCCGTGCATCCCTGGCATACCCAGGTGCTGCGGATGGCTGTCAGGAAAGGCACCCCGTGCCATCAGCGTGGTCACGACCGGGATGCCTGTCGTCTCGGCCAGGACGCGCAGTTCTTTCGCGGCCCCGGCGCGGATGACGCCTCCGCCGACGTACAGGACAGGCTTGCGGGCGTCGGTGATCAGCCGGGCGGCTTCGCGGACCTGCTTCGCGTGCGGGCGCGTGACCGGGCGGTAGCCGGGCAGGTTGAGCTCGGTCGGCCAGACGAAGGTCGTCATCGCTTGGAGGGCGTCCTTGGCAACGTCGACCAGCACCGGGCCGGGGCGGCCGGTCGAGGCGATGTAGAACGCCTCGGCGACCGTACGCGGGATCTCGGCCGGGTCGGTG
Organism: uncultured Actinomycetota bacterium; assembly: GCA_963769585.1. GTDB lineage: Bacteria > Actinomycetota > Actinomycetes > Propionibacteriales > Nocardioidaceae > SSC3. The sequence goes on along the minus strand of CAVYMJ010000006.1, from coordinate 814,716 downwards.
ACCAGGAAGTTGTGCTTGGTGATCGGCATCGTGATGCCGCGGATGTCGGCCTCCTGGAAGGCGTCGCTGCCGATCGACCTGCTCGGGACCTGGCCGGTGACCGCGACCATCGGCACCGAGTCCATGTAGGCGTCGGCGATCGGGGTTACCAGGTTGGTCGCGCCCGGCCCCGAGGTGGCCATGCAGACGCCGACCTTGCCGGTGGCCACGGCGTACCCCTGAGCCGCGTGGCCCGCGCCCTGCTCATGGCGGACCAGGATGTGGCGGATCCGGCTGTCGTAGAGCGGGTCGTACGCCGGCAGGATGGCGCCACCGGGGATGCCGAAGATGTTCTCCGCGCCCGCGGACTCCAGTGCCTTGACCAGACTCTGAGCTCCGGTGACCTGCTCGCTCATCCTTGTTCCTGTTCTCCCGTCATGCCTGAACCCAACAAAAAACCCCTCGGCCCGTTCCGGGCAAGCGAGGGGTGACGCGCTGGCTGACTGCTTGTCAGCTGACGCGTCGCGTCGGTACTACAAGAATCTCGAAACGCATGCGCCAACGGTCCCTGTCGGTGTCTACCCTCGTCAAGCGAGTCTAGTCGGCGTCCCAGCATTTGGAACAGCGGTCCCAGCATGTGTCACCGCGCCACCCGCTTCGACAGCGCGCTGACCCTGGCGGTCTTCTGGTAACCCGGCCGGGTCGCGGTCACTCTGACACGGAGGCGTTTGCCGACATCGTTGGCACTCAGCAGGTACTTGGGCTTCGTCGCACCGGGAATCGGCTTCGATCCTCGGAACCATTGGTAGGCCAGCTTGGCCGGCGCCGGACGCCACGACCCAGGCAGCGCCGTCAGAGTCCTCCCCTTGACCGCCTTGCCGACGAGCTTGGGTGTCGGCGCCGAGGTGAACCTGCCGGCCTGCACGATCGCGGTTTGCGCACTGTCGCGAGTCAGCGAGTCGAAGCCGGCTGCCTCACCGGCAACGCGGACACGAAGCCGTTGCCCGCGGTCGGCGGCGGTCACGACGTACGTCGGCGCGGTCGCCCCGGGGATCACCGTCGCGCCACGCAGCCAGCGGTAGGTGAACTCAGTTGTGGCCGGGAACCAGGCTCCGGTGTGTGCCTGCAGACTCAGGCCGACCCGGGGCGTGCCGGTGATCGTTGGCGTGGGCCCGACGACGGCAGTTCCCGGCGTCAACGCCACGCTCAGATCCCCTACCGGATCCAGGTCCATGGCGTGCTCGAAGTCGTTGGGTACGTCGTCGACTCGCACCCACTCGGTGCCGTAGCCCGGGGCCGAGACCCGCACGCGGTACTGCCCACTCGGAGCATCGGCCAGCGCCCACAACCACTTGGCGTCGCCGCCAGAGTCCGTCGAACTGGAGTACGCCGGGCTACTCCCGGACCCGCCGGCGGCGTACAGCGCCACTGTTGCCCCGGGAACCCCGGCTCCGGTGCCCAGGTCCCACGCCTGGACGGTGTACCTCTGCACCTGCTGGTAGAGGTTGATGTTGACGTGGGTGGTGTCAGAGCCTGTCACGAGCACCTGGTTGCCGGACGCGTAGGTGCTGTTGGTGCCCGATGGGTGCCAGTCGTGGCCCCATCCCACTTTCCACGCCTTCACCTTGAAGTTCGAAGGGCCGGTGTCCGGAACTGGGAACGTAGCGACGCCGGTGGCATCCGTCGTATCGCTGGCGTAGGCGTTCGGCTCCCAGTTGGGGTCGTCACCCGGGTTGACCTCGTTCGGCGGGTACAGCGAGACCGAGGCTCCGACGAGCGGGTTCCAAGCACCCTCGGTGAACGAGTAGCCGTTGAGCGCCACCTCGATATAGCCGATCTCGACGGCGTTGCCGGGCGGTGCCGTGACCAGTGATCCTGCCAGCAGTACCAGAACAGCGGGGAACAGGCGGGTCAGTGCGTTCCGAGCTCGATGCTTCTGCATGCGGGCGACCCTAGGGATTCGCGGTAAAGGACTGGTATGTCCCTACTGGAAGCTGACGAGACTCCACCAGCGGCCGGATCTGCTTGACCCGGCGCGCCGACATCCGATGGGTGTCCTCGTCGTAGAAGAGCTTGAAGCCCATCCGCATGTGACGAGGCCGGGTTCCGGCGACGGTGTGGAACGTGGCGAGCTTCTGGCTCGGCGTACCGAACCCGTCGACGTGGAGCACGGTGGCCAGGTTCTCCCGCTTCACCACGCGCTCGATGTTCCTGATCATGCTGGTGCGGAACGAGTGCAGCAGGAAGACCTTCTCCGGCAGGTCGTTGCGGGCCGACAGCCGGCGCAGCCAGCCTGAGACGGCATTGACCTCGTGGGCAGCCACGGAACCGATCACCCGCGCCGGGACCTGGCGACGGCCCATCCGCCACTCCGGGTCGAGCGCGAGCCCCACCCACGGGTCCTTCAAGGCCCAGGACCACCGCTTTGCCACCGTCAGGAAGTCGCTGCGGCCCGGCTGCAGGTCGAGCACGAGCAGGGCCTTGTTGCGGTGCGCGGCCCTGACGTACCTCGCCACCTTCGCGCGCGCGATGTCGTGGGAGTAGTCACCGTCCGGTCCGGGCGTGGAGTCGGCCACGGTGACGATCAGCTCGTAGACGATCTGCACCGGGCGCTTCTGCGTGCCGAACGGTGCCGCGGCTCGACGCAGCCTCCGGGTGATCCGGTCCGGCGTGTCCTCGCCGAGGACGCCGAGCGATCCGGTGCCCGCTGTGCCGTAGTAGGCCACCAGGAGATGGCCGGGAAGAATCGGTCCGTCGCCGAAGGGAAGGTCGGGGGCGGCCACCCCGGGCCGAGGCGCGGCCACACCGGTCGCAGACTCGCCGCTCTTGGCCGAGGCGGGCAAGCCGACGCTACGACGACCCTCGCCAGATGGACTGGGCTCGGCCTGGGCGCGGTTGGTCGCCAGCGCCACCGCGGTCATCGCGGTCAGCCCCAGTACGACGGTCAGGGCCACCGACGCGACGAACCCGCGCCCCTCGCCCACTGTGGTCATGGAGCCACGCTAGGTCACCCCGAACGCCGTTCCCGGCAGGCCTCGCGCTGGTGCGGTCAGCCGCACACCGCTCCGTGTGCGGCTGACTGGACGACCTTGGCGTACTTGCCAAGCACACCTCGGGTGTACTTCGGCTCGAGGGGGGCCCAGCCATCGCGACGCGTCGCGAGCTCAGCCTCGTCGATCTCGACCTCGAGCAGGCCACCGGCAACGTCGAGACGGATCGGGTCCCCATCGCGCACGAACGCGATCGGCCCGCCGTCAACGGCCTCCGGGGCGATGTGCCCCACGCACAGGCCGGTCGTGCCACCAGAGAAGCGGCCGTCGGTGACCAGCAGGACCTCCTTGCCCAGTCCCGCGCCCTTGATGGCTCCCGTGATCGCGAGCATCTCGCGCATCCCGGGACCACCCTTGGGTCCCTCGTACCGGATCACCACAACGTCCCGCGGCTTGATCCGGCCTTCGGTGAGCGCGTCGAGAGCCGCGCGCTCGCCGTCGAAGACCCGGGCCACGCCCTCGAAGACCTCCTCGTCGAACCCGGCTGACTTCACCACGGCGCCCTCAGGCGCAAGCGACCCGCGCAGGATGGTGATGCCACCGGTCTTGTGGATCGGCTTGGACAGCTCTCGGATGATCGTGCCGTCGACGTCCGGGGGCGCGATCTCGGCCAGGTTCTCTGCCATCGTCTTGCCTGTCACCGTGAGACAGTCCCCATGGAGCAGGCCCGCGTCCAGCAGCGCCTTCAGCACCACAGGGATGCCACCGACCCTGTCCACGTCGGTCATCACGAAGCGACCGAACGGCTTCAGGTCGCCGAGGTGCGGAACCTTCGCTCCGATCCTCACGAAGTCGTCCAGGGTCAGATCGACGTCGGCCTCGCGGGCCATCGCGAGCAGGTGCAGTACGGCGTTGGTGGAGCCGCCCAGCGCCATCACCACGGTGATGGCGTTCTCGAAGGCCTCCTTGGTCATGATCTGGCGGGCGGTGATGCCGCGGCGCAGCAGTCCCACGACGGCCTCCCCCGACCGGTGTGCGAACCCGTCGCGACGGCGGTCGACCGCCGGTGGCGCCGCCGAGCCGGGCAACGACATGCCGATCGCCTCAGCCACCGAGGCCATCGTGTTGGCCGTGTACATCCCGCCGCAGGCGCCCTCGCCCGGGCAGATAGCGCGCTCGATCCGGTCGACCTCCGCGCGGGTGATCTTTCCGGCGAGGCAGGCACCCACCGCCTCGAAGGCGTCGATGATCGTGACGTCCTTGCCGTCCACCTGGCCGGGCATGGTCGAGCCGGCGTAGAGGAAGACCGCAGCCAGGTCCAGCCGGGCCGCAGCCATCAGCATGCCCGGAAGCGACTTGTCACAGCCCGCCAGCAGGACGGAGCCGTCGAGCCGCTCGGCCATCATCACGGTCTCGACCGAGTCGGCGATCACCTCGCGCGAGACCAGCGAGAAGTGCATCCCCTCGTGCCCCATCGAGATGCCGTCGGACACCGAGATAGTGCCGAACTCGAGCGGGTAGCCGCCGGCCGCGTGCACACCGTTCTTCGCGGCTTTGGCCAGGCGGTCGAGCGACAGGTTGCAGGGGGTGATCTCGTTCCAGCTCGAGGCAACGCCGATCTGTGGCTTCTCGAAGTCAGCGTCCCCCATGCCGACGGCACGTAGCATCCCGCGTGCCGCCGCCCGCTCGAGCCCGTCGGTGACGTCGCGCGAGCGGGGTTTGATGTCGGGTGCGTCGCTGGAAGAGCGGTCGTCAGACATGGCGCGAGCCTACGCCCGGCGTACCGGCGGGCCCGACGCAGTCTCGCGGAGCAACCACGAACCCGGCAAGGCGATAGCGTTCCCCAGTGACGATCTCCCGGATGATGCTGCGACGCTTCGAGCGTCTCCCGATCGTCTGGCGCGTCAGGGCCGCGCTGGCCGCCGGCCTGATCGCCGCGAACTTCGGCGCGCTGGTGCTGGTCTACCTGCTGATCAGCCGGGTCGTCCCGCTGCCGACTCTCCCCGACGACGACGAGCTCGCCTACCAGAACTTCGCGCTCGGGCTCGCCTACGTCACGGTGGCCGGGCTGATCGGCCTGGCTCAGGGCTTCCGCGACCTGCACCCCTTGGTGCAGCTGCTGCAGTCGCGCGCTCGGGCGACCGACGACCAGCGGCGCCGCGTCCTGGAAGCTCCCTTCCTGCTCTTCATCAGGCAGGCCGTGCTGTGGACGGTCGGCGCCATGATCTTCGGCGGCTTCAACTACCTCCACGACGCCCGGCTGGGCCTGGAGATCGCCCTGATCGTCGCGCTGGCAGGGCTCTCCGTCTCGACGATCACGTATCTGACCACCGAACGGGCCTTCCGGCCCCTGGCCGGCCAGGTCCTGGCCTCCGGGGGCCTACCCGAGCGACTCGGCGTCCGCAGGGTCGCGACTCGGCTCTACTTCTCATGGGCGCTTGGGACGGGGGTGGTCCTGTTCGGCATGGTGGTCATCGGCCTGACGGCACTGGTCGAGCCGCAGGACGCCACGCGTCGGCAGCTGGCCATCACGATGGTGGTGCTGGGCGGGACCGGTCTGATCGTCGGCGCGTTCACGACCATCCTCGCCGCCAGCGCCAGCTCGGACCCCATCCTCGCCCTGCGCAACGGCGTCGCCCAGGTGAAGGCCGGCAACCTCGACACCCACATGCGCATCTACGACGGGACGGAGATCGGCGTCCTCCAGGCCGGGTTCAACGACATGGTCGCCGGACTGCGCGAGCGCGAGCAGATCCGTGAGCTCTTCGGTCGCCACGTGGGGGACGACGTTGCACGCCGGGCACTGGACGGTGGAGTGGACCTCGGCGGTGAGGTGCGTGACGTCGCCGTCCTGTTCGTCGACATCATCGGGTCGACGTCGCTGGCCGAGGATCGGCCCCCAGAGGAGGTCGTCGGGTTACTCAACCGCTTCTTCGACGTGGTGATCGACGTGGTCCATCAGTACGACGGCTGGATCAACAAGTTCCAAGGAGACGCGGCCCTCGCCATCTGGGGGGCCCCGGTGGCCGTCGACGACCGCGACTCGCTGGTGCTCGCGGCCGCCCGGGTGATGGCCCGCCGGCTGCGCGACGAGGTGCCCGAGCTCGGTGCCGGCATCGGCGTCTCGGCAGGTCGAACCGTGGCAGGGAACGTGGGGGCGGCCGAGCGCTACGAGTACACCGTGATCGGCGACCCGGTCAACGAGGCCGCACGCCTGACCGACCTCGCCAAGGACGTGCCGGGCCATTGCCTGGCCAATGCCAAGCTGCTGCTGACCGCCGGTGGCAACGAGGTGCACTGGTGGACGCCCTTGGACCCGGTAGTGGTCCGTGGCCGCCTGGAGCCGACGCCCCTCGCGGTTCCACGCCTCGCCACGGACTGAGACCGTCGCTCAGACGGTCGCCGCACGCACGCAGAGCACGTCGGGCAGATGCTCGGCCACGACAGACCACGAGTCACCCTCGTCCGCGCTGGCGAAGACGGTGCCGTCGCGACTTCCGAAGTAGACCCCGACCGGGTCCGCGTCGTCGACACACAGCGCGTCGCGCATGACCCCGCTGAAGAACGAGCCGTCGGGGAGCCCCTTCCCGAGCTCCTCCCAGGTCGTACCGCGGTCCCGGGACCGGAAGACCCGGCAGTCACCGTTCACGGGGAAGCGGCCGTCGGAGGCAGCGAGAGGGAAGATCCAGATGGTGCCGTCGACACGGGGATGGGCGACCACGGGGAACCCGAAGTCGCTGGGGAGCCCGTCGGCGATCGACTGCCACGTCTGGCCCGCGTCGTCGCTGCGGTAGACACCGCCGTGGTTCTGGGCGTACAGGACATCGTGCTCGGTGGCACTGCGCGCCACCTTGTGGACGCACTGGTTGAACTCCGGGTACTGGATGTCGCCGGGCATGAACTCGGCCTTGATGCCGGTGTTGGCCGGCGCCCAGGTCGCGCCGGCGTCCGCTGTGCGGTAGACCCCACCCGTCGACATCGCGACCGTGACCAGTGCCGGATCGGTCGGGTGCGGCAGCACGGTATGGATCGCCTGGCCGCCGAAGCCCTCCCCCCACTCTTCACGATGCGGGTGGTCCCACAGGCCCCGGACCAGCTCGAACGTCTCCCCGTTGTCGGTGGACCGGAACAGGGCCGAGGGCTCAGTGCCGGCCCAGACCACGCCGTCCTCGGTCGGGGACGGAGCAATCGCCCAGACGGCCTCCAGCGAGCGCCCGGTGTCCTCGGGGAAGCGCACCTCGCCGTTCGGGGTCGACTGCCAGGTTGCGCCGAGGTCGTCGGAGCGGCGTACCTGGGGGCCCCAGTGCCAGTGCTTGGTGCCGGCGAAGAGCCGTGACGTCCCCGACCGCTTGTCGATGGCAACCGACGGCACCTCGGCCATGAGGTCGTCGGGGCCGGTCACCGCCCAGCTGTCGCGGTCGGCGCTTCGTGCGATCCAGAGTCCCTTGCGGGTACCGATCATCAGGACTGTCTCGGACACGGCTCCTCCTAGGCTCGGGTGTCTCACCAAGGGACTGACCTCCCTCGGCCGGCAAACTCATCGTTGGAACGCGATCTCGTTCACACGAATGTCACGCAGCGTTGACTCCAGCGACGTACCGGTCCTTTACGTTTCTCATACAAGACGTAGCCTTCCCACCTGGAGCCGGCCATGCACGCCTGGAACCTCATCAAAGCACTCAAGAACTGGCCCGTCACCAGCCAGCAGGCAGCCCGGCGCAACGCGCTGGTCGCCTCCACCGCACTGACCCGGCTCCGCGGCGAGCGCGACGAGGTCGATGCCTTCCTCGCCGCGGCCGCCGCGCGGTACGAGGTCCGTGCCAACCGAGCGGCCACCGCCTAGCTCGAAATCCGGTCGAGGCTCACGCAGCGCTCGACGGTTCTGCGGCAGGCCGGACCGGTCGGCTCGCCAGGATAGGTTCGAGGACGTGAAGCCGCTCGGGCCTCTCCTGGCCCTCCTCCTTGCGCTCTCCGGCTGCCAGTCCGACTCGGCCGGACCCGCCAGCTCAGGGCCGTCTACCCTCCCATCCCAGTCCGGGACCCTGCCGGGGACGACTCAGACCGCCAACCCTTCCGCGAGCCAGTTGCCGGATGCCCCCCGGGTCGTGCGGACGCTGGCCACCGGGCTGTCGGTCCCGTGGGGCGTCACCTTCCTGCCTGACGGGTCCGCGCTGGTCGGCGAGCGGGACACCACCCGGGTCCTGGCCGTCTCTGCCGGCGGACAGGTGCGCGAGGTCGGTCGAATCGCCGCTGCCGTCCCTCGCGGCGAGGCCGGGCTGCTCGGACTCGCCCTTTCCCCGTCGTACGACGAGGACGGGCTGGTCTTCGCCTACGTGTCGACCGCCCAGGACAACCGAGTCGTGAAGTTCACCTACGACGGCCGGCGCATCGGCGAGCCGAGTGACGTGTTCACCGGGATCCCCAACGGCTTCATCCACGACGGTGGACGGCTGCTCTTCGACAAGGACGGCGACCTCTTCGTCTCCACCGGTGAGACCGGTGACTCCCAGCTGGCGCAGGACCGCGACTCGTTCGGCGGCAAGATCCTGCACATCACCACTGACGGCAGGCCCGCGCCCGGCAATCCGGTACCGGGGTCGCCCGTCTGGACGCTGGGTCATCGCAATGTCCAGGGGCTGGCGTTCGACGACCAGGGCCGGCTGTGGGCGACGGAGTTCGGGGCGAGCACCTGGGACGAGCTGAACCGCATCGACAAGGCCGCCAACTACGGCTGGCCGCTCGTCGAGGGTGAGGCAGACGACGGCCGCTTCCGCAACCCGTTCGTGCAGTGGCGCACCTCGGAGGCTTCGCCCTCCGGACTGGCCTTCCTCGATGGTGCTCTGTGGGCCGCCTCGTTGCGCGGTGAGCGGCTCTGGCGGGTGCCGGTGACCGCGAACGGGGTCGGCAAGGCGCTGGACTTCTTCGTCGGGAACTACGGCCGGCTCCGGACGGTGACCGCCGCCCCCGACGGCAACTTGTGGGTCACCACCAGCAACCGGGACGGCCGTGGAGACCCGCGCGAGGGTGACGACCGGATCCTGCTGGTCAGGCCGTGAGTCAGGCCGCGCACAGACTGGGACTCGCCGTGGACCGGACGCAGTAGCATCCGAGCGTGACCGGCGAGCTCCTCGAGCGCGCCCCACAGCTCGCGTCATTCGGGAGCTGGGTCGCCCAGGCGGCTACGGGGCATGGTGCGGTCGTGCTCATCGAGGGTGAGGCCGGCAGCGGCAAGAGCAGCCTGGTGCGTGAGGCCGCGCTCGGCCACGACTCGTGGTGGGGGTTCTGTGACCCGCTCTCCACGCCCCGTCCTCTGGGCCCGCTACTCGACATCGCCACCCAGGCTCCTGGCCTGGTCGTCTCCGAGGACTCGTTCGAGGCCTACGACCGGCTCCTGGGTCTGCTCAGGGAACGGACCACGCCGGTGCTGGTCGTCATCGAGGACGTGCACTGGGCCGACGACGCCACGCTGGCCATGGTCCAGTACCTCGGACGCCGGGTTCGCGACGCGCATGCCGTCGTAGCCGTGACCTACCGGGCCGACGAAGTCGGCCCGGGTCTTCGCTCGGTCCTCGGCGACCTTGCCCGCCACCGCGAGACCGTACGCCGGCTGAAGGTGGAGCCGCTCTCCGCGGACTCGGTGGCCGAGCTTGCCGCCGGGTCTGACCTGGACGCGGCCCAGGTGTATGCGCTGACGGGCGGCAACGCCTTCTTCGTCAGCGAGGTGGTCGCCAGTGGCGGCAGCCTGCCCGCGAACGTCAAGGACGCGGTGCTGGCCCGCATCGCCCGACTGCCCGCGGAGGCCCGAGCCATGGTCGAGCTCGTCTCCGCAGAGCCGCGGGGGGTGGAGCTCGCTTTGGCGGCCTACCCGGAACAGGCAGCAGGCGTTCTCCTCGTCGACCGGGGGCTGGTCAAGTTCCGCCACGAGCTGGCCCGGATCGCGACGTACGACGCGCTGCCCGCTGCGCGCCGGATCGAACTGCACCGCCGGCTGCTCGAGCAGCTCGCGGACTCCACCGACCTGGCGCGCCTGGCCCATCACGCCCTGGGAACCGGCGATGGTGAACTCGTCTTGGCACATGCCTGGCCCGCCGGGACCGACGCCCTTCGGCGCGGCGCCAACTCGGAGGCGCTCGCGTTCCTCCAGGCGGTCGACGAATGCGCGCAGAGCCTCGCACCGAGCGACCGCGCGCGAGCGCTGCTCGAGCTCGGCGAGGCGCTCACCCGGGTCGATCTGCAGGTCCAGTCGCGCGAAGTGGGACGGCGCGGGGTGGAAGCGGCCGAGCGCAGTGGCGATGGTCGTCTCCTGGGGCGAGCGCTCTACGCCCTGTCCCGGGCCGTCTGGCGGGCGGGTGAGCCGGCGGAGTCTGCTCAGCTGGCCCAGCGCGCCGTCGCCGTGCTCCGCCCGCTGGGGCCCAGTGTCGAGCTGACCGAGGCCCTGCGCGGCAGCGGTCAGCAGTTCATGCTGTCCCGGCACCACGCAGCTGCGTTAGCCCAGGTGCGCGAGGCAGCTTCCGTGGCGGAGTCGATCGGCGACGAGCTCGAGTCGATCCGGGCAGAGCTCATCGAGGGCACGATCGAGCTGGTGACCGGCGACCCCGATCGTGGAGTCGCTCTGCTGACTTCTGCGCGCGCCCGCGGACAGAGGGTCGGCGATCCGCGGATCGTCGCGGACGCCCTGGGGATGCTCGGCAGCGGGGGCGGCGAGGCCCGGCGGTACGACGAGGCGTTCGGCTGGAGCTCCGAACTGGTCTCGACGGCGCAGGACCGCGACCACGACTACATGGTGGCCTATGCCCGCGCGTGGCAGTCCCGGATCCGGTTCGAGCAGGGGCGCTGGGACGAGGCGGCCGAGCTCTCCCGAGTGTCGACGTCGGACGAGTCCTCCCCGATCACCCGGGCCACCGCGCTCGGGGTACTCGGGCGGCTGCGGGTCCGCCGCGGGGACCCTCGCCCGGAGGACCCCCTGTCCGAGGCGGCCGGGCTCGAGGGGCTCGAGCTGCAGCACCGCTGGCCGGCCCTGTGCGGGATCGCCGAGCTGTGCTGGCTCAACGGCACTTCCCAGGCGGGGATCGAGACGTTGCAGCGTGCCTACCTCCAGGCCCTGGAGACCGACAGTGCCTGGGCTCAGGGAGAGATCGGGTTCTGGCTGTGGCGCAATGGCGGGCTCGACACGGCTCCGAGCCGGGCGGCCGAGCCGTTCGCGGCTCACATCGACGGAGACTGGGCCACTGCAGCGGCGCTGTGGGAGAAGATCGGCTGCCCCTATGAGAGGGCTCTTGCCCTGGTCGACGGCGACTCCCAGTCTGCAGTCGCCGGGCTGGAGATCCTCGACCGGCTCGGTGCCCGCCCTGCGGCTGCATGGGCGCGCCGCCGGCTCGCCGACCGTGGCGTGGCCAGCCCACGCCCACCCCGGCGTACGACGCTGGCGAACCCGTTCGGGCTCACCCAGCGCGAGGCCGAGATCCGCGCGCTCGTCGTCGGAGGTCTGGACAACGCGACGATCGCGCAGCGGCTCTTCCTCTCCCGTCGGACGGTCGAGCACCACGTGTCGGCAGTGCTGCGCAAGTGCGGGGTCTCCTCGCGGGAGGACCTGGGGGCGGGCTGACCCAACCTGGGTACGCCGTACGGATCCGGACGGGCGCTCGCAGCTCCTAGCGTCGAAGCGACACGAAGCAGCAGCACACCGACCCCGAGGAGGAGCCATGCCCCGCTACCTGGTTGAACGGATCTTCACCGACGGCCTGACCATCCCGCAGGACGAGCTCGGAGCCAAGACGTGCCTGAACGTCGTCGAAGGCAACGCCGGCCACGACGTCACGTGGGTGCACTCCTATGTCTCGCCGGACCACACCAAGACGTTCTGCATCTACGACGGCCCGTCGCCGGAGTCCATCCGGTCCGCGGCAACCACCACCGGCCTGCCGGTGGACAACATCACCGAGGTGTCAGTCCTCAACCCGTACTTCTACCGCGCCTGACCGTCGACCGGTCAGCCCAGCTGATCTCTGGGCACTAGGAGAGCTTGGCCAAGATGAGGTCGCGGACGCGGGCGGCGTCGGCCTGGCCCTTCATCTCCTTCATCACCGAGCCGATCAGGGCGCCAGCGGCAGCGACCTTGCCGTCACGGATCTTGTCGGCGACCTCGGGGTTGGCAGCGATTGCCCGGTCGACGGCCTCGGAGAGGGCTCCCTCGTCCGAGACGACGGCCAGGCCCCGGGCGGCCACGACCTCGTCCGGGGTGCCCTCGCCGCCCAGGACCCCGTCGAAGACCTGGCGGGCAAGCTTGTCGTTGATGGCACCCTCGTCGACGAGCGCTTGGATGCGGGCGACGTCGGCCGGCGTGACCGGCAACTCGCTCAGCTCCACGTCTTGTTCGTTGGCACGGCGAGCCAGGTCGGAGAGCCACCACTTGCGTGCCGCCTGGGGAGCTGCGCCAGCGGCGATCGTCTCCTCCACGAGACCGACGGCACCTGCGCCGACGGTGTCGCGCATCTCCAGGTCGGAGAAGCCCCAGTCGGCCTGAAGCCGGGCTCGCCGCTCGCGCGGAGGCTCCGGCAGTGTGGCCCGTAGCTCCTGGATCCACTCGGCGGTGGGTGCGACCGGCACCAGGTCGGGCTCGGGGAAGTACCGGTAGTCCTCCGCATCCGACTTCTCCCGCCCCGAGGTGGTGACGCCGGTGTCCTCGTGGAAGTGCCTCGTCTCCTGGACGACCTTTCCGCCGGAGAGAAGGATCCCTGCATGGCGGACTGCCTCGAAGCGGATGGCCCGCTCGACCGAGCGCAACGAGTTGACGTTCTTGGTCTCGCTGCGCGTGCCGAGCAGTGCGTCGGGGGTCGCCCTGAGGGACAGGTTCACGTCGCAGCGCAGTGACCCCTGCTCCATGCGTACGTCGGAGACGCCCAGACCCAGCAGCAGCTCACGCAGGTGCCCGACGTACGCCTTGGCGACCTGCGGTGCCGCCGACCCGGTGCCTTCGATCGGCCTGGTGACGATCTCGATCAGCGGGATGCCCGCCCGGTTGTAGTCGACCAACGAGTAGTCGGCGCCGTGGATCCGGCCGGTCGCCCCGCCGACGTGGAGGGACTTGCCCGTGTCCTCCTCCATGTGGGCGCGCTCGATGGGGATCCGGTACGTCCTACCCTCCACCTCGACCTCGGTCCAGCCGTCGAACGCGATGGGCTCGTCGTACTGCGAGGTCTGGAAGTTCTTGGGCATGTCCGGGTAGAAGTAGTTCTTCCGTGCGAAGCGGGACCACGGCGCGATCTGGCAGTTCAGGGCGAGCCCGATGCGGATCGCCGACTCGATCGCCTTGCCGTTGACCACCGGTAGCGCGCCGGGGAGCCCGAGGCAGGTCGGGCAGACCTGGGTGTTGGGGGGTGCCCCGAACTCGGTCGCGCAGCCGCAGAACATCTTCGACGCGGTGTTGAGCTCGACGTGGACCTCGAGTCCCAGGACCGGGTCGAACTGCTGCATAGCGTCCTCGAAGGAGACCTGGGTCGTGGTCACTGGGCCACCTCCGGTGGGGTCAGCGGGCCGCCCCACTGCTGCAGCAGAAGGGCCTCCAGCGCTGCACCGACGCGGTACAGCCGGTCGTCGGCCAGGGCGGGCGCGATGATCTGGAACCCGGCGGGCAGTCCATCCTCTGCGGCCAGGCCGCTGGGCAGCGACAACGCCGGCACTCCGGCCAGGTTCGCCGGGATGGTTGCGATGTCGTTGAGGTACATCGCGAGCGGGTCATCGAGCTTCTCCCCGATGCGGAACGCCGTGGTGGGAGCCGTGGGCGAGACGAGCACGTCGCACTGGGCGAAGGCCGCCTCGAAGTCGCGGCTGATCAGCGTCCGGACCTTCTGGGCCTGGCCGTAGTACGCGTCGTAGTAGCCGCTGGACAGGGCATAGGTGCCCAGGATGATCCGGCGCTTGACCTCGTCACCGAAGCCGGCATCCCGGGTCGCCCGCATGACGTCCTCGGCGCTCGGGTCCCCCTCGGGTACGACGCGGAGGCCGTAGCGCATCGCGTCGAACTTCGCGAGGTTGCTCGACGCCTCCGACGGCATGATCAGGTAGTACGCCGCGAGCGCATGCTTGAACGACGGGCAGGAGACCTCGATGGTCTCCGCACCCGCCTTCACGAGCAGCTCGAGCGCCTCGTCGAAGCGGGCTTGTACGCCGGGCTGGTAGCCCTCTCCGGTCAGCTCCTTGATCACCCCGATGCGCACCCCCGACATGTCCCCGCTGGCTCCGTCACGGGCCGCCTCGACCAGGGAGGCCAGCTGCTCGGGGATCGACGTGGAGTCGAGAGGGTCGTGTCCGCCGATGATCTCGTGCAGCAGTGCCGAGTCCAGTACGGTCCGGGTGACCGGGCCTGCCTGGTCCAGCGAGTTCGCCATCGCGATCAGGCCGTAGCGGCTGACGCCGCCGTACGTCGGCTTGACCCCGACCGTCCCGGTGACGGCGCCCGGCTGACGGATCGAGCCACCGGTGTCGGTGCCGATCGCCCAGGGTGCCTCGAAGCCGGCAACGGCAGCAGCCGAGCCGCCGCCCGAACCGCCGGGGATCCGAGTGAGGTCCCACGGGTTCCGGGTCGGGCCGTAGGCCGAGTGCTCGGTCGAGGAGCCCATCGCGAACTCGTCCATGTTGGTCTTGCCGAGGATCGGCAGACCGGCCGCTTTGAGCCGGGCGACCACGGTCGCGTCGTACGGGGGGACCCAGCCCTGGAGGATCTTGGAACCGCAGGTCGTCGGCATCCCGACTGTGGTCAGCACGTCCTTGACCGCGATGGGCACACCGTCCAGGGCCGACAACGTCGTCCCGGCGGCGCGACGTGCGTCGGAGGCTCGTGCCGCCTCCAACGCACCCTCGGCGTCGACGTGGAGGAACGCGTGGATCGCACCGTCGACCGCCTCGATCCGGTCCAGGCACGCCTGGGTGATCTCCACGCTGGTCGTGTCGCCGTCGATGAGCAGGTTCCCCAGCCCCGCGGCACTGAGCCGGGTCACGTCGTGCGTCATGCCTCCTCCCCCAGGATCCGAGGCACGGCGAATCGGCCGTCCTCGACCTGCGGTGCACCCGACAGCGCCGCCTCGGCCGTCAGGCCGGGCACCACGACGTCTTCACGGAAGACGTTGGTCAGGGGCAACGCGTGCGAGGTCGGCGGCACGTCGTCTGCGGCCACCTCGCTGATCGACTTGATCGAGTCCAGGATCACGGCCAGCTGGGGGGCGAGCTGGTCGAGCTCATGCTCGTCGAGGTCGATCCGGGCGAGGGTGGCCAGATGCGCCACGTCGTCACGGGAGATCTCAGGCATGGGAGCAATCCTATGAGCCAGCCGGAGTGCGGCTGACCGCGGGCGAAGGTGAGAAGTTTTCGGTCGGGTGTCGATTTCCCTCGCCGGGCGGCGTCGAGAGGGTGAAGGATCACCTCGAGGAAAGGAACTCCGATGAAGTACGTGCTGATGTTCACCTCCGAACCGGACCGGCTGGCCGATGTCGACCAGGAGCAGGCAGAGGCGGTCTACGCCAAGATCTTCGCCTGGTTCGGCGAGCACGCGGCAAAGTTCACCGATGCCGGGGCCGAGCTACAGCCGGTCGAGACGGCAACGACCGTCAGGCACGGCGGTGTGGTCGTCGACGGCCCGTTCAGCGAGGCCAAGGAGGTCATCGGCGGGTTCAGCATCATCGACGTCGCCGACATGGACGCGGCGATCGAGCTGGCTAGGACGTGGCCGCACCTGGAGTTCCCCGGTGTCGCCGTCGAGATCCGGCCGATGGTCGTTGACTACTCGCAGTTCGAGTGACGCGCTGCTGGCGGCCACCCTCCGCGAGGAGTCTGGCCGCCTGGTAGCCGCGCTGTACCGCCGCTTCGGTGACTTCGACGTCGCCGAGGAGGCGGTGCAGGGCGCGGTGGTCGAGGCTTTGGCGGCCTGGCGCCGCGACGGTACGCCGGAGCGCCCAGCAGCCTGGCTGACCACCGCCGCCCAGCGCAACGCGCTCGACCTGGTCCGCCGACGCGGGCGGCAGGAGGCCCTCGCCGCGCGGGTCCCGCTCTCCCAGGAGCGCGAAGGCACCGACGACCGGCTCGCGCTCCTGTTCGCCTGCTGCCATCCTGCGCTGGCTCCCGAGGCCCGCCTCCCACTCACCCTGCGCGCGGTGATCGGGCTGACCACCCCTCAGATCGCCCGCGCCTTCCTGGTCAACGAGCAGACCCTCGCCCAACGCATCGTCCGGGCCAAGCGCAAGATCGTCAGCACCGGCATCGAACTTCGGGTACCGGACCCGGACGAGCTGCCGGCCCGATTACACGACGTGCTGGCAGTCGTCTACGTGATGTACAACGAAGCCTTCGTCGCCTCCACCGGACGCACCCAGGACCGGGACCTGGGCGCGGACGCGGTCTGGCTCGCCAGCGTCGTCGCGGCGAGCCTGCCCGACCAGGCCGAGGCCTGGGGACTGGCTGCACTGCTCACGCTCCAGCACGGCCGCGCCGCCGCGCGCTTCTCGCAGACCGGTGACCTGGTGCTGCTGCGCGACCAGGATCGGAGCCTTTGGGACCGGAGCGCCTTCGAGCAGGCGACCATGCTCCTTGCGCGCGCAGCGTCCCTGCGAGCTCCCGGACCGTACCAACTCCAGGCCGCCATCGCGGCCTGTCATGCCGAGGCTCGCTCGTGGGAGGAGACGGACTGGCTGCAGATCGTGACGCTGTACGGCGTACTCGTGCAGCAGGACCCCTCCCCCGTCGTACGACTCAACGGGGCGATCGCGCTCGCCCAGCTCGGCCCGCGCCAGGCCGCCACGGCGCTGGAGGACATCGGTCGGCTGGCGGACCGGCTCGACGGCTACCACCTCTTCCACGCCACCCGGGCCGAGCTGCTGCGGCTGTTGGGCCGCGGTGCCGAAGCCACCGAGGCTGACCGTCGCGCGCTGGAGCTCACCACCAACGAGGCCGAGCGCCGCTTGATCCAGACCCGGCTGCGCAAGCACCCGCTAACCGACGGAAGCTAGCTTCGCAGCCGCCTCGGGTCCCTCCTGAAGCAGCACTTCGAAGCCGGCCTCGTCAAGGATCGGGACCTTCAACTCCTCGGCCTTGGCGGCTTTGGACCCGGCCGCCTCGCCGACCACCACGAACGCCGTGCTCTTGGAGACCGACGCCGCAGCCTTGCCCCCGCGAGCGACGATGGCCTCCTTGGCGCTGTCCCGGCTGAAGCCGGACAGCGAGCCGGTGACCACGACGGACAGTCCTTCCAGGGTGCGCGGCATGGAGTCGTCCCTCTCGTCGGCGAGGCGCACTCCGGCGGCCGCCCATTTCTCGACGATCTCGACATGCCAGTCCTCGGCGAACCAGGCCTGCACCGCCTCTGCGATCGTCAGGCCGACGCCTTCGACCTCGGCGATCTGCTCCAGGGAGGCAGACCTGATCGCGTCCAGGGAGGCGAAAGAGGTCGCCAGGGCCCGGGCCGCCGTTGGCCCGACGTGCCGGATCGAGAGCGCCACCAGTGCCCGCCACAGCGGCCTGTCCTTGGCCGCCGCCAGGTTCTCCAGGAGGCGCTGCCCGTTGGCGGAGAGCTGGGCACCTTCCTCACCCTTCTTCGGCGCCCGGGTGAAGAGCGGTGCCCGGAGCAGCTTGTCCGCAGTCAGGTCGAAGAGGTCGCCCTCGTTGGTGATCACCTCTGCGTCGAGGAGGGCGGCGGCGGCCTCGTAGCCGAGCCCTTCGATGTCGAAGGCACCGCGTCCCGCCACGTGGAAGACCCGCTCGCGCACCTGCGCCGGGCAGTGCCGGTGGTTCGGACAGCGCAGGTCGGCATCGCCCTCCTTCTGCTGCACGAGGGCGGTGCCACAGGACGGGCACTGGGTGGGCATCTCCCACTCCGGGAGGCCTTTGGGGCGCAGGTCCAGAACCGGACCCAGGATCTCGGGGATGACGTCGCCCGCCTTGCGCAGGATGACGGTGTCACCGGGGCGGACGTCCTTGCGCTTGACCTCGCGGGCGTTGTGCAGGGTGGCCATCTCCACCGTCGAGCCAGCCACGAGCGTGGGCTCCATCCGGCCGAAGGGCGTCACGCGACCGGTGCGGCCGGTGTTGACCAGGATCTCCAGGAGCTTGGTGTTCACCTGCTCGGGCGGGTACTTGAAGGCGATCGCCCAGCGAGGGGCCCGCGAGGTCGATCCCAGCCTGCGCTGGAGCGAGACCTGGTCCACCTTGACCACGACGCCGTCGATCTCGTGCTCGGAGACGTCGTGCCGGTGCTCTCCGAAGTAGTCGATGTACTCCTTGACCTGAGCAAGGTCCGAGACCACCTTGACCCGGCCGCTGACCGGGAGACCCCAGGCGTCCAGGGCTTCGTAGGCCGTCGACTGGCGGTCCACCTCGAAGCCCTCCCGGAAGCCGATCCCGTGACAGACCATGGCTAGGTCCCTGGTAGCCGTCACCCGAGGGTCCTTCTGACGCAGCGACCCCGCCGCCGAGTTGCGCGGGTTCGCGAACGGCGGCTTGCCCGCGTCGAGCAGGGACTGGTTCAACCTCTCGAACGCAGTGACGGACAGGAAGATCTCGCCCCGGACCTCGACCCTCGATGGGACCGGGAAGTCGTCGGAACTCGTGAGCCGATGAGGGATGTTGCTGATCGTCCGAACGTTGGGCGTGACGTCCTCGCCGGTCCGTCCATCACCCCGCGTGGTCGCCCGGACCAGCCGGCCCTGCTCGTAGAGCAGGTTGATCGCGAGCCCGTCGACCTTCAGCTCGCACAGGAACTCGGCCTCCACGCCGTCGCGGGCGATGCGGGCGGCCCAGGCGTCGATTTCCTCGTGGGAGAAGGCGTTGTCCAGGCTCATCATCCGCTCGAGGTGGTCGACGGCTGTGAACTCCGTGGAGATCGAGCCGCCCACGCTCTGGGTCGGCGAGTCCGGGGTCCGTAGGTCGGACCAACGCTCCTCGAGCGCCTCAAGCCGTCGCATCAGCTGGTCGTACTCGGCATCGGAGAGCGTCGGGTTGTCCTGGACGAAGTACAGCCAGCGGGCTTCCTCGATCTTCTCGGCGATCTGCTGGTGTTCGTCACGCTCCTTCTGGGGGGCGGCAGGTACGTCGGTCATGGGCCCATCCTGCCGCGCCCGGCCGACACTTTCGCACCCAGGAGCAATCGGGCCACACGATCCCTGGCGTCCTGGGTCCCGGAGTCGTAGATTGCGAGAAGTACGCAGCTACAGATACACGCCGACCGCGCAGCAACCCTGCGTCGGCCCGGACGCCGTGACCGAGTCCGGACCCTCCGCCGGTACGCCGCGCTGAAGTGGGTCACATGCCTGACGTGGGATCGAGCACAGCACCAGCGAGACCAGCGCCATTGCGCTGCCGACGCGGCGTCGTCGGGGGCGCGGGCGAGGCTGCCATGCACCGGAGGCGGGCCACCCCTCCCCCAGGAGCACCAGCCGTTCCGGGGCGGCAGCGCCCGCCGGAGGAGGAGCAACCATGTGCCTAGCCGTGCCGGGCCAGGTCCTCGCCATCACCGAGCGAGACGGCTCGCGAATCGCCGAGGTCGACTTCGGCGGGGTCACCAAGGATGTCTGCTTGGACTACGTCCCTGATCTCCGGGTCGGCGAGTACACGATCGTCCACGTGGGATATGCGCTCCAGCGGGTGGACCAGCAGACCGCCCTGGAGACGATGGAGCTCTTCCGCCAGATGGGCGAACTCGATGAAGACTTGGGCGACCAGTGGGGAGTCGAGGCCGAGGATGAAGGCCCGCCCGCGCCGGACTTAGCCGACCCCGTCCACGTAGGCCGACTCTCGGGAGAGTGAGATGACGCAGCTCGGAGCCCGCTCGACTACCCCTGTGCGGGGGGTGAGATGAAGTTCCTGGTGCTGTGGAACCTTGAGCAGACCCTGTTGTCCGACGCGATGGTGCGAGCCATCGCCCGCATGCCCGAGTACGGCGGCCGCCTGGAGCGGGAGGGCAAGGTGTTGCTGAGGTACCACATCGTCGGCGCCCACGGCGGCGCCTGGATCTACGACGTCGAGTCCCACGAGGAGTTCGAGCGGCTGCTCGCCGTGGCGCCCGTCTTCAACTTCTCCCGGTACACCGTGCACGCGCTCGCCGACATGACAGGAGCAAGCACATGAGCATCGAGCCGGTCAGCCGGCCCACGTCGTACGACGAGCTGGGTGCGCACCGCCACCTGCTCATCAGCGAGCGGCTCCGGATTCGGCGGCGAGAGCTGGGGCTGACCCAGAAAGAGGTGGTGGCACGGCTGCGTCGGATCGGTGTCGCGACCACGAACAAGGCACTGTCCAGCCTCGAGCACGGCGCCGGCCTCGACGTCTGCAAACTTCCCGAGCTGGCCCGTGCCCTCGACTGTTCGCTGACCTACCTGGTCGGGCTCAACGACGATCCGACGAGCTGGGAGCCCGACTTCGAGCACTGGCCGGGTCGCCGGCCTATGCGCTCCGCGCCCCAGCAGGCCAGTGGCCCGCACATCCTGGGACCACTGAGCTAGCACGGCCCGAACAGGATCCGGGACTACATCTGGCGCATCTTCATGTAGCGCTTGATGTCCGGGAGGGTCACGACGGCGCCGGCGGCAGCGGCCGCGACGATCAGGGCAAGGATCAACTTCATCACTCAGTCCACCTCCTCTATGACGTCTAGCAGGGCGTAGTCCGGAATCCTTCTCATCGTACGGCGCGGGTCTCGAGCGCCCTGAGCTCACGCTCCACCACCTCGGCGACCAGCTGAGCGGCGGGTTCCACCGCGGCCCGGACCGGATCGCTGAGTCCGATGCCGTCCTCGAGCGACGCCGGCTGGCAGCCGACCACCAGGATGCGGTCGACTGAGCCGCCCAGCGTCGGGATCAGCACCATCACGCCACCAGGCGACAGGTCGTGCGCGTCGAGCATCACCTCGGGAAGCGGGTCGGACCCCACCTCGCGTACCGGCAAGTCAGGCTCGATCAGGTAGACCGTTCCGGGGGGTCCCTCCTGCTGTGCCACCGTGTCGACCAGCACCAGGACGTCGTAGCGGTTGAGCAGCTCGTAGACCAGGTGCACCGACCGGATGCCGAAGTCCACCACGCGAACCTCGTCCGGCAGCGACCGCTGCTGCAGGGCCGCCGCCACCTCGGTCCCGAACCCGTCGTCGGAGAGGAAGATGTTGCCCACGCATGCCACCAGAACCCGGCTCATCTGCTGAGCTCCGCCAGCGGCTCGACCTCGTCGGGGGCGAAGTAGAGGTACCGACCGTGCGCCGACTTCAGGTCCGCGCCCGGGTCCTCGTCCACGGTCACGGCAAGGTGCTCCTTGCCGTCCACGTCGTGGAGCACCGCAGCAACCGTCGCCGTACGTCCGGCTAGGAACAGGTCGTAGGCATCAGCCCGGCGTACACCGGGGCGGAGCACCACCCTGGTACCTCGCCGGACGTCGACGTCGTTGATGCGAATCGCATCGGTCTCGGGGTCCACGGAGCCATCCGCGCCCGGGTCCCACCAGGGAACGTCGAGCGGCGCCGACGGCTCCGGGGGTGGCGCCAGTGCGGTCATAGAGTCGAGGTAGCGCACGGTGCCGTGCAGCCGCTCCCAGAGCTCGGCCGGCATCGCGTCAACCTCGTCCAGGAGCGAGGCGACGCGGGGGTCGGTGCCGCGCACCTCGCGTTTCTCCTCGTCGGAGAGCGTCATGGTCCGCAGACTGAGCAGCTCGTCGATCTCGAGGGAGTCGAAGAACGAGGACTCGCTCTGCGGCGCCAGCTGAGGGTGGTCGTAGAGGATGATCGGCGAGCTGAGCACGATGGCCGCCTGCTCGGGCGGGCCGGCCAGCACCGGAAAGATGCCCTCGTTGACACAGGCTCCGACGAAGCCCTTGGCCCACTGCGGTGGGTCGAGCTGGGAGACGAAGGCGGCGTTCTGGGCCTCGAGCAGGACGTGGCACGCCACCAGAGCCCGGCGCAGCCAGGCCGGCCGGCCGGCTGCTGGCTGGCTGGAGGGCGGGGTGAGGTTTTCGACTCGCAGCGAGACCAGCGAGACGGGGTACGGCGAGATCGGCTGGTCCACCGCCGCGACGACGCGCACGCGCAGCGGCGCGCAGATCCGGACCAGTCGGCCGACTCCGCCGGGGAGATCCTCGGTGGTGGTCCCTCCGGGGACGTCGAAGGTGGTGTCCAGGCCCGAGTCGAGAGGTACGTCGAACTCCAGCTCCTGCTCACGAGCCTCGTCCCAGGGGACGTAGCTGGCCTCGCCGGCCTCCAGCCGCGCTACCCGGGAACCAGTCGCGTCCTCTACATACCGCTGCTGGACCTGGAGGAAGCGCACGGTCGCCCGAAGCGTGGCGCCGGAGCCGTCGAGCACCACGTCGGTGCGGTTGGACGAGGCCTCGGAAGGGTCGACCTCCACCGCATCAGGGGGCATCAGCACGCCCCACTGCCAGCGCACCTGGTTCTTCGCCGAACTCGCACGGTAGGGGTAGAGGACGTACCCCTCGTAGAGGACGGCGTCGGCGACGGCCCGTGCCGACTCGAGCGGGTTCATTCGTCGGCCCCACCCAGGAGCCGGTCCAGGACGTCGTCCCAGCCGACCAGGCCGTGCTTGCCGCGATAGACCGAGAGCCGGTCGTAGGTGCTGCGCGACAGCCTCAGCCAGGCCTGGTTCGGGAAGTGGGCGTCCATCGCCTCGCGCCAGACCGCCACCGGGAGCTTGCCCAGCGCCTCCTTGTGCCAGGGGACGGGCTGCACGGCGATCGAGCCGACGGACCCGGTGAAGACCTGCCCGCTGAAGAGCAGCAGCAGCGGCACCTCCCCGGTCTCCAGAGCGGCGAGGTACTTGTGCGCGGCCACCTCGACGTCGTAGCTGATCGGCAGGGCCAGCTCGAACGAGCACTCCCCGGTGAAGCCGGGCAGGACCTGGGAGAGGAAGCCGAGCTGCATCGGCTGCATGGTCTGTCCCCAGCGCACCCGGTCGCCGAACAGGTCGACTACCTTCTCGGCCTCGCTGTCGAGGTAGTGGCGGCGTAGCGGCTCGATCCGAACCTGGCAGCGCACGGCCAGGGCGTGCACCCGGGCACCCGACGTCTCGAGCGCGCGCATCTTGAAGACCACAGTCGGACCAGCGGCGTAGCGGTCCGCGACGATCTGGTCGCAGGTGAAGTCGATGTCCACCATGCCGGCCGCCCCCACCGCCTCGGTCATGCCGCACCAGCTCGCGGTACGGGAGTCCCCCGCTCGTCGAGCGCCGAGAAGAACTCCTCGATCGCCTGCCAGACCTCCGGGCCGCCGCCCAGACCGGTCCAGGAGAGGCGTACGACGCCGACCAGCTCGTAGCACAGGTCGATCGGCACCAGGTAGCAGGAGAACGTGCCAGAGTTCCGACGGAGGAGCACGGCCTCGACGTCCGCTTCGACGGTGTCGATCACCGGGTTGTCAGCGACCAGACCGTCCCAGGCGGCAAGGTCGAGCAGCGACTCGGTTGCCCCACCGGGACCGGGGTAGAACGCGAGCAACTGTTCGGCGCCGGTCTGGCGGAAGAAGAAGGCGAGGTCGACCGGGATGCGCAGCGCGTCCCACTGAGCCTCACCGATGGTGAGGTCCTCGACCCGGCGCACCTCCTCGCCCACGCCCCGGTAGCGCCCACCCCCCGCCCCCTGCGGGGCGAAGAGCAGGTAGCACGGGCGACAGACGCAGAGCAGCCGGTGGTCGTTGATGTCGGCGATATGGCCGTGCCGCTCACCGATCCCGGTGGCGCAGAACTCGCAGCGTTCCTCGACGGCGGGCGGCGGCGGCTTGGGAGCCGCGATCCGCTTGAGGGACCCCAGCCCGCTCACGCCGTCACCTCGCGTGGCAGGGAGACCTTCCAGGCTCCTCGCTCGGGAAGCAGGGGCAGCGGCACCAGATGGGTTCCGTCCTCGACCAGGGCTCGCCCGGCCAGCCGTACGTCGTACCCGTGGCCGGACGGGCAGGTCAGCACGTCGCCGGCGAGGGTCCCGTTGCTCAGAGCGGAGAAGCAGCCCGGGCAGCGGTCGGCGTACGCGACCAGCGTCCCGTCCAGGTTGGCGACCACGATGGCATCGGAGCCGAGCTCGATGCGGCTCATCGTCCGCGGAGGGACGTCGAGGTCCAGATGCTCCCAGCTGGTGGAGGGCTCGGGGTCGCGGCCCGGCGTTGCTCGGTAGGGCTGGATCTGGAGAAGGGACGGGGCGCTCTCGACCATGCCCTGCGCCTCCACGGCGACCACGTCCGGTGCGGCCATCAAGATGGCGTCCTCGATGGCGCTCTTCACCGTCAGCGCCGAGGACGGACAGCCGTCGCAGCTGCCTTCGAGCTGAAGGTGAACGATGCCGTTTTCGTCCACTCCGGACAGCGAGACGCCGCCCGCGTGCGAGCCAAGGTACGGCCGGACACCCTCGAGCGCGCGCTGTACGCGCGTGTCGACGTCGTCGGGGTGGAGGTCGTTGAGCACCAGGAGGCTGCCCACCACCTCGTCGTCCGCGAGGGTGCGGACCAGGTCGTCGCCAACGGTCTCCAGCACCCTGGTCAGGCCGGCACCGTACAGCCCCATCACGCACTGGAGCAGTTCTTCGATGCGCTCCATCACTGCTGGGACGGCGCTTGCGCCGAGCTCGCTCAGCAGCGCGTCGATGCGCTCACTGGCGTCACGAACCGACAACTGCTCCATGCGTTGCTCCTTGGCGATCGTTGGACCTGAGGTGCTCGAGCCAGGCGTACCAGGCGTCACAGCCCTCGCCGGTGCGAACCGACAGGGGCAGTACGGCGACGCCGGGGTTGAGGCTGCGAGCCTGTTCACGCAGCCTGTCGAGGTCGAACTCGACGTGGGGCAGCAGATCGGTCTTGTTCACGATCACCAGGTCTGCGGCCGAGAACATGTGCGGGTACTTCAGGGGCTTGTCGTCGCCCTCGGTCACCGAGATGACCACGACCTTGGCGCGCTCCCCGACGTCGAAGAGCGCCGGGCAGACGAGGTTGCCCACGTTCTCCACGAAGAGCAGGGACCCCTCGTCCGGGTCGAGCGTGTCCAGGGCCTGCTGCACCATGCCGGCATCGAGATGGCAGCCGGCGCCGGTGTTCACCTGCACCGCGCGGGCCCCGGCCCGGGCGATGCGCTCGGCATCGAAGACGGTCTCCTGGTCGCCCTCGATCACGCAAACCCCTACCTCGGAGCCGAGCTGGGCGATGGTCCGCTCCAGAAGCGAGGTCTTGCCCGAGCCAGGCGAGCTCATCAGGTTCAGCGCTGTGACCCCGCGTACGGCCAGGAACGCGCGTACATGATCGGCCAGGTGGTCGTTCTTGGCCAGCAGGTTCTCCTCGAGGACGAGCGTCTCGTGCTCGTGGTTGTGCTCGTGCGGGTGATGGTGCTCGTGCGGGTGCCGATGGTGGCGAGGATGCACTTCTCCCACCATCGTCACTCGTACGCCGTCGTCGTCACCGCACCCGCAGGTCAGGCACATGTCGGCTCCTTGACCAGCTCGACCGAGGAGAGCGTCAGCTCGTGACCTGCCACCGGCACCACGTCCGCGCTGCCGCAGTCGCAGATCAGGATCAGGTCCAGCGCGGCTGACTCTGCTCCGCAGGCGCGGCAGGAGATCCTGCCCGGCACCTCCTCGAGCACCAGGGACGCCCCCTCCAGCGGGGTCTCCAGGGTGGCCACGTCGAAGCAGAAGGCCATCGCGTCCGGCACCACGCCGGACAGCAGGCCGACCTTCACATGAACCGCCGTGACCTGGCGGCCGAGGGTGCGTTCGGCCACCAGGTCGACGAGGCTCTGGGTGAGGGCCAGCTCGTGCACCGGGCCGCCCTCAGTACGGCTTCACCGGGGTCGTCGGCGTGTGCAGCTGCTCGACGACCTTGCCTCCGCCGGTGTACATGTGCACGCCACAGGGCAGGCACGGGTCGAAGCTGCGCACCGCGCGCATGATGTCGATCCCCTTGAAGTTCTCCGGCGGGTTCTCCTCGAAGATCGGGGTGTTCTGCACCGCGTCCTCGTAGGGCCCTGGAGTTCCGTAGGTGTCGCGCACGCTGCCGTTCCACGGGGTCGGCGGATACGGGTGGTAGTTGGCGATCTTGCCCTTCTTGATCACCATGTGGTGGCTCAGCACCCCGCGTACCGCCTCGGTGAACCCGACGCTGACCGCCTCGTCCGGGACCTCGAACTTGGTCCAGGTCGCGGTCCGCCCGGAGCGAACCTCCTCCAGCGCCTTCTCACTGAAGTGCAGTGCCAGGGCCGCGGCGTACGCCTGGAAGTAGGTCCGGGCGCGGTTGCGTTCCAGGGCGTTGCTCCACTTGGGGATCTTCCACTCGAAGGTGACCTCGGGCTTCAGGGCCGTCCTGGGCAGGTTGATGACCACGCTCGAGCCGGTCGCCTTGACGTAGCCGCAGTCCACCAGCCCGCTCAGCGCGGTCGACCACAGGCGCGCGATCGGCCCGCCGCCGGTGTCCAGAGCCAAGTGGTCGTTCCCGTCGAACCAGCGCGGAGACATCGTCCAGGAGTAGTTGTTGTCCCAGTCCCGCTTGCCCGGCTTGGGAATCGTGTGCTGGTTCCATGGGTGCCGCGCGTCGACGGGGTTGCCCAGCGGGTCATGGGTCACGAACGTCTCGCGTCCGCTCTTGACCCAGTCCTCGTAGTAGGAGTGCCCGAGCAGGATGCGGATCCCGAGGTTGATGTCGACCAGATCGTTGGTGACGAGCTTGCCGTCGACGACGATCCCCGGGGTGACGAACATCTTGCGGCCCCAGTCGCTCATCGTCTCGTACTTGAAGTCACAGAACGCCGGGTCGTTGAGGCTGCCCCAACAACCGAGCAGGATGCGGCGCTCGCCGACGTGCTCGTAGCCGGGGAGTGCCTCGTAGAAGAAGTCGAACAGGTCGTCGTGCAGGGGCACGACCTTCTTCATGAACTCCACGTAGCGCATCAGCCGGGTCAGGTAGTCGGTGAACAGCTGGATTGTCGCCGTCGTGCCGACACCGCCGGGGTAGAGCGTGGAGGGGTGCACGTGACGACCCTCCATCAGGCAGAACATCTCCCGGGTGTACCGGCTGACCTGGAGCGCCTCGCGGTAGAACTCACCCTCGATCGGGTTGAGCGAGCGCATGATGTCGCCGATCGTGCGGTAGCCGTGGATGCCAGCGTTGGGCGCCTCGGTGTTGTTGGCCTTGTCAAGTACGCCGGGGTTGGTCTCCTTGACCATCCGCTCGCAGTAGTCCACGCCGACCAGGTTCTCCTGGAAGATGTTGTGGTCGAACATGTACTCCGCGGCCTCGCCCAGGTTGATGATCCACTCGCCGAGGTGCGGCGGCGCTACGCCGTACGCCATGTTCTGGTTGTAGACCGAGCAGGTCGCGTGGTTGTCACCGCAGATTCCGCAGATCCTGCTGGTGATGAAGTGTGCGTCGCGGGGGTCCTTGCCCTTCATGAACAGGCTGTAGCCCCGGAAGATCGACGAGGTGCTGTGACACTCGCGAACTTCCTTCTTCTTGAAGTCGATGGACGCGTAGATCCCCAGGCTCCCGACGATCCTGGTGATCGGGTCCCACGCCATCTCGACGACATCGGTCTTCTTGCTGCCCGTCTTCTGGGGTTCGGTGATCGTCATCGCGGTTCCCTTCTCACCAGGTCTTCTTGAAGCCGGTCTTGAGCTCGCTGCCCTTGGTCCGCCACGACGGTTCCTTGTCCAGCGTCTTGATGGTCACCGAGCGAAGCTTGTTGATCGCCTTGCCGTACACCGCACTTCCTCTCGTGGAGAGCTTGGCGCCGGGAGGCTCGTCCATGAACGGCATGAACTTGTCCGGGAAGCCAGGCATCGTGCACCCGATGCAGATCCCGCCGACGTTGGGGCAGCCGCCCACGCCGTTGATCCAGCCGCGCTTGGGCACGTTGCACTTGACCACCGGGCCCCAGCAGCCGAGCTTGACGATGCACTTGGGGGAGCCGTACTCGGTGGCGAATTCGCCCTGCTCGTAGTAGCCGGCGCGGTCGCAGCCCTCGTGCACCGTGGCTCCGAAGAGCCAGCGGGGCCGGAGCGCCTCGTCGAGCGGGATCATCGGCGCCTGGCCGGCGACCTGGTAGAGCAGGTAGGTGATCGTCTCCGACAGGTTGTCGGGGTGGATCGGGCAGCCCGGTACGCAGACGATCGGAAGTCCGGCCTTGGACTTCCAGTCCCAGCCCAGGTAGTCCGGGACGCCCATCGCCCCGGTCGGGTTCCCCGACATCGCGTGGATTCCGCCGTACGTCGCGCAGGTGCCGACCGCGATGATCGCGGTGGCCTTCGGCGCGAGCCGGTCCAGCCACTCCGAGGTCGTCATCGGCTGTCCCGTAGCGGGGTTGTTGCCGAAGCCGCACCAGTAGCCCTCTTCCTTGATCGCCTCGTTGGGGATGGACCCCTCGACGACCAGGACGAAGGGCTCGAGCTCGCCCCGGTCCGCCTTGTGCCACCACTCGATGAAATTGTCGGCCCCCGTCTCGGGCCCGCACTCGAAGTCGATCAGCGGCCAGTGCACGGCGATCTTGGGCAGCCCGGGTAGGGCCCCGAGCACGATCTCCTCGATGCTCGGCTGGGTTGCAGCCGTCAGCGCGACCGAGTCTCCGTCGCAGCTGAGGCCGCCGTTCATCCAAAGGATGTGAACCGCACCCGCGTCCGCCTGCGTCTCCGGCTCAGCGACACTCGTCATCGTCTTCCGCCTCCGCTCGTCACGTCACATGCCGCAGTCCGGCGTGCCTGACCATCCTGACCAGACAGGTGAGACCCAAGAAAGCCTCGGAGGCTGCTCCCTTTCGAGGCAATCGCAGAATCCCCGATCCCGCGACCATCCAGCGGCTCGGCCGCACCGAACCCCGAGCTGATGACCACCGGCCTGACAGGATCGACCCATGCATGAGCCCGCGCTGACCCGCTCGTCCTCGGGCAACGCTCCGCGAGGGCTCGTCCTGATGCTGCACGGAGGCGCCGAGGAGAACCCCGATCCGGTGGGCGACCGCAACCGCGCCTGGCTCCGGTCCTGGCTGATGATGCGCGGGCTACGCAGCGACTTCCACGCGGCGGGCGTCGACATCTGGCTGCTGCGCTACCGGTTCGTGGGCTGGAACCATGGCCACGCCGAGCTGCCGTCACCGGTTCCCGACGCGCGCTGGGCGCTGGACGAGGTACGCCGAGCCCACGGCTCGATCCCGGTCGTCATGCTGGGCCACTCGATGGGCGGGCGCACCTCCGCTGCTGTCGCCGACGACCCGAACGTCGTCGGGGTGGTCGCACTGGCTCCGTGGTTCCCGGCGGGTGAGCCCGTGACTCCGCTCGCCGGCAAGCACCTCGCCGCAGCCCATGGCCGGCGCGACCGGATCACCCTGCTGAAGGACACCGACGCCTACGTACGCCGGGCTACCGGGACCGCCGCATCAGCGACCCTGGTCGACATGGGCAAGGCCGGTCACTACATGCTCCGCCGGCGCCGCGCCTGGAACCGCTTCGCCGTGGAGCAGTCGCTCGCGCAACTGGTCTGAGGGCAGCGGCTCAGGTACTCTAACTATGAAACAGTTTCGTTTCATCCACTCGACCAGGGAGGCGCGTCGATAATGGCCACCCGCGCAGCCGCGCCCGAGTCGTCGCGCCCCAGGGTCGAAGGCGAGCGCGAGGCCGAGATCCTCGAAGCTGCCGTCGAGATCCTGATCGAGCACGGCTACGACCGCCTCACCATGGACGCGGTGGCCCTGCGCGCGAAGGCCAGCAAGGCCACCCTCTACCGCCGCTGGAACTCCAAGCAGTCCCTGGTGGTCGACGCGGTGATGAGCTCGAAGACTGCCGCCGACCCTGAGGACGTGGACACGGGCAGCCTGCGCGGCGACCTGGTGGCGACCTTCTGCGGTCACGGCGGACTTACCGAGCGCGATAGCACCCTGGTCCTGGCAGCAGTGATCACCGCGCTGCACACCGACGCCGACTTCGAGACCGAGTTCCGCGAGCGGTTCCTGAAGCCCAAGATCGCCCTCACCCAGCGGATCTACGAGCGGGCCCAGGCCCGGGGCGAGATCACTGCGAACGCCGACATCGAGCTCCTTGGCCCGGCTCTGCCCGGAATCCTGCTGCACCGGACGTTCATCCTGGGTGAGGCGATCGACCAGGCCACGGTCGAGCGCGTGATCGACGCGATCATCCTTCCCTGCGCCACGGGCTGCCAGCCTCGCTAACCGGGCGTGGGGCAGGTCACACAACCTGCCCCGGATATTCATTTGCACGGCCCATGCATCTCGACGTACCTTGGGTTAGAACGAAACTGTTTCGTTTCATCCGTGAAACGCGGTGTGGGACCTGGTCCTCCCGCGACAGAGCCTCGACCTCACCAAGGACGTGCCATGACTACGACTGACCTCGCTCGTGAAGCGACCGAGCCGGAGGCGGCGCCTCCGACGACCGGCTCCCGGCACCTGGGCCTGGCCCTGGTGCTCATCTCTGTGGCTCAACTGATGGTGGTGCTGGACAGCACCATCGCCAACATCGCCCTCCCCTACATCCAGGCCGACCTCGGCCTCTCCGACACCAGCCGCACCTGGATCGTCACCGGCTACGCGCTCTCCTTCGGTGGTCTGCTGCTGCTCGGTGGGCGGCTCGGTGACCTCTACGGACGTCGACGGCTCTTCGCGATCGGGGTCTCGCTGTTCGGCCTCTCGTCGCTTCTGGGCGGCCTCGCCTCGAACGAGACGCTGCTCCTGGCGGCACGGGGGCTGCAGGGTGTCGGTGCCGCGATCGCCGCTCCCACCGCGCTCGCGTTGATCACCACGACCTTCCCGGCCGGTCCGCAGCGCAACCGCGCCTTCTCCGTATACGCCGCGATGTCTGGAGCCGGAGCCGCAGTCGGCCTGATCCTCGGCGGCTGGCTCACCGGCCTCAACCCGAGCCTCTTCGGCTTCAGCTTCGAGGGCTGGCGGCTGACCTTCCTCATCGTGGTCCCGTTCGGTCTGGGCGCCGCACTCCTCGCCCCCAGGCTCCTCACCGAAAGTGCCTCGCGGCGCGGCCACCTCGACCTTCCCGGCGCCTTGACCGGGACGTTGGGCCTGATCAGCCTCGTCTACGGCTTCAGCCGGGCAAGCGAGGCTGCGCACGGCTGGAGTGACCCGTTCACGATCGGCGCGCTGGCCGCCGGGGTGGCTCTGCTCGCCCTCTTCGTCGCCGTCGAGCGTCGGGTGCTGCACCCTTTGATGCCCTTCCGCATCCTGGCCAACCGCACCCGGGCCACGAGCTTTGCGGTCATGATGATCGTTCCTGCAGCGATGTTCGCGATGTTCTACTTCCTGAGCTTCTACGTGCAGACGGTGATGGGCTTCTCATCGCTGCGGACAGGCTTCGCGTTCCTCCCGTTCAGCTTCGGCATCGTGATCTCGGCAACGATCGCATCGCGGGTGATCTCCTATGTCGACCCACGCTGGATCGCCGGGCTGGGAACCGGGCTGGCGGGCGCCGCCCTGTTCGGGTTCTCCCGGATGCCGCTCGACTCGACCCTTCCCGGGCTCGGCAGTGACGCCACGTACGTGACCAACGTGCTTCCCTTCATCCTGATGATGTCGTTCGGCATGGGCCTGGTCTTCGTGCCGCTGACCCTGACCGCGGTCCACGGCGTGGCCGGCGAGGACTCGGGCATCGGCTCCGGGGTGCTCAACGCGATGCAGCAGATCGGCGGCGCGCTCGGTCTCGCCATCCTCTCGACGGTGGCCATCGGTGCCAGCAACGACAAGCTCGCCACGATAAACGCGGGTCTGGACCGGCTCGGCCCGAATGCCGGGCTGCCGACCGACCCGCAGGCGGCAGCCCTGCTGGTGCGCCAGGTGGTCTTCACCGAAGGCGCCACCAATGCTTTCCTGGTCGGCTCGTTCATGATCCTGGTCGCCTCGGCGATCGCCTTGGTCTTCCTCAACGTGAAGCACCAGGAGCTAGCCACCGACGGCCCCGAGCCGGGTGTGCCGGTCGGCTGAGGGCAGCCCCACGCGAGCCCCGGTGTTCGGCCCAGCGGTCGACCACCGGGGCTCGCGCCGTCTGGCGCAGCTCAGCCGTGCACCTCAGGTCAGCCCTGGAAAGTCAGGCTCCGAGGTCCTTCGCGCCCGCGGCGACCAGGGCCAGGGCCTCCCGGGTCCAGGCGGGCTCCGCGCCGGCCAGGCCACAGGCGGGAGTCAGCACCAGTCGTTCGCTGGGATCGAGTCCCACCATCTCCAGGAAGCGCTCGGCCCGTTCGGTGACCTGCTTCTGGGTCAGCGCCACTGGGCTGGTCGGCACGACGCCGAGGAACACCCAGTGCCCGGCTTCGAGTGCGGTCGCGACCGCGTCATACCCGGCCGCCGCCAGGAGGGAGGCGTCCACGCTGACCCCCTGGGCACCCGTCCGCACCAGCAGCTCGATCGGAGCATCGGCAGCGCAGCAGTGCACGACCGGCGTGGCACCCGCGGCAGTGACGGCAGCGCACACCTCCTCCAGTGCAGGGGCGACACCCTGTGCGTCGACCGCGCGGTGCCGACCGAAGCCGGAGGCCGTCGGGATCCGTGCGGCGAGCACCGCCGGCAGCGACGGTTCGTCCAGCTGCACGATGACTTCGGCTCCCGGAACCCGCCGGCGTACGTCGGCGACATGCTCAGACAGCCCGGCTGCCAGGGCCTGGGCGAGCTCGCGTCTGGCTCCGTGATCGGCCAGGACCCGGTCGCCCCGGGGACGTTCGACGGTCGCCGCCAGCGTCCATGGGCCCACCACCTGGATCTTGACCGGGCCGGTCAGCCCCTGGGTCTGCTCCTCGAAGGCGTCCAGGTCCTGGGCCAGCAGCGACTTCGCGCGCCGCTGGTCGACCCCTCCGCCGGCGCCGGTCAGACGCCAGCCGGCGGGCTGCAGGTCGGCCCCGAGCTCGGCAACCACGGCCAGGGCCCGACCGGTCATGTTCGCCTGCGCGCCACGGCCCGGCAGCTCGGGCAGGTACGGAAGCGTCAGCTGCCCGAGGACGACCCGGACCGCCTCGTCGTAGTCACGTGCGTCCTCGCCGGGCATCGACCCGACGCCACTGGAGAGGGTCACGCTCGCGCCGTCGACGCGATCGTGCACGAGCCCACGACTCGGGTGCCGTCGTAGATCACCGCTGCCTGCCCCGGGGCGATCCCCTGCGCCGGGTCGACCAGCTCGATCGAGACCGCCTCGTCAGTGACGGTGACGGACGCCCGGTGCTCGTCGCCGTGAGCGCGAAGCTGAACGGTGCCGTCCATCGCTGAGGGCGCCGTACCGCACCAGCGCGGTCTGATCCCCTGGATCCGATCGACAGTGAGGGCAGCACGCGGACCCACTGTGACCGTGCCGGAGACCGGCTCGATGTCGAGCACATAGCGCGGCTGGCCGTCCGCAGTGGGCCGGCCGATGCGGAGCCCCTTCCGCTGGCCGATGGTGAACCCGAAAGAGCCCTCGTGGGCACCGAGCACCTCGCCCGACGCGTGGTCGACGATCACGCCCGTGGACGCGCCCACCTTCTCCCGCAGCCAGCCGCCGGTGTCGCCGTCGGAGATGAAGCAGATGTCGTGAGAGTCCGGCTTCTGCGCTACCTGGATCCCGCGGACGGCCGCTTCGCGCCGGACGTCCTGCTTACGCGAGTCACCGAGGGGGAAGAGCGAGTGTCGCAGCTGGGTCTGGGTGAGCACCCCGAGCACGTAGGACTGGTCCTTGTCCGGGTCCGTGGCGCGGTGCATCTCGACG
Organism: uncultured Actinomycetota bacterium; assembly: GCA_963769585.1. Taxonomy (GTDB): domain Bacteria; phylum Actinomycetota; class Actinomycetes; order Propionibacteriales; family Nocardioidaceae; genus SSC3. The sequence goes on along the minus strand of CAVYMJ010000006.1, from coordinate 781,063 downwards.
ACGCCGTCGTTCTCCCGCAGCGTGGCGTAATGGCCGGTCGCTACCGCGTCGTACCCCAGCGCAACGGCTCGTTCGAGCACGGCGGCGAACTTGATCTTCTCGTTGCAGCGCAGACAGGGGTTGGGGGTGCGGCCAGCGACGTACTCACTGGTGAAGTCCTCGACCACGTCCTGGTGGAAGCGGTCAGACAGATCCCACACGTAGAAGGGGATCCCGATCTGATCGGCCGCCCGGCGGGCGTCGTTCGCGTCCTCGATCGTGCAGCAGCCGCGCGCCCCGGTGCGGTACGACTTCGGGTTTCGGGACAGAGCCAGGTGGATGCCCGTCACGTCGTGGCCCGCGTCGACCGCCCGTGCAGCAGCGACCGCGGAGTCGACGCCGCCCGACATGGCAGCGATGACCCTCATAACCCGGTGAGCCCGGCTGTGACGCCGGCCGCCTTGGCCCGCTCCACAACGGGCGCGATCGCCGTGACGAGAGCATCGATGTCGGCGGCCGTTGTGGTGTGGCCCAGCGAGAAGCGCAGGGAGGAGCGTGCCTTCTCCTGGCTGCAGCCCATCGCCAGCAGGACGTGTGAGGCCTGGGGGACGCCCGCCGAGCAGGCCGAGCCGGTCGAGCACTCGATTCCGCGCGCATCGAGCAGCATCAGCAGCGAGTCCCCCTCGCAGCCGGGGAAGACAAGATGGGCGTTGCCGGGGAGTCGTTTGTCCAGGGAGCAGGAGCCGTCGCCGTTGAGCGCTGCATCAGGGACCAGGGCTCGCACCCGGGCAACCAGGTCGTCGCGCAGATGCGAGACGCGCATCGCGTGTTCGTGCTGCTGCTTGACCGCCAGCTCGGTTGCCACGGCGAAGCCGGCGATCGCGGGCACGTCGATGGTGCCGGACCTGATGTCCCGCTCCTGTCCACCGCCGTGCTGTAGCGGAGTGACCGTCAGGTCCCGCCGTACGACGAGCGCCCCCACGCCGTACGGTCCGCCCAGCTTGTGAGCAGTGAACGTCAGAGCGTCGACCCCGGAGTGGGCGAAGTCGACAGGAACCTGCCCGACCGCTTGGACCGCGTCGGTGTGTACCGGGATGCCATGCGCGTGAGCGATCTCCACCACGTCGGCAAGCGGCTGCAGGGTGCCGACCTCGTTGTTGGCCCACATCACGCTGACCAGGGCGACGGACTCAGGGTCGCGCTCGACCGCCTCACGGAATGCGTTGACGAGGAGCTCGCCGCAGGCGTTCACAGGAAGCAGCTCGACCTCAGCGCCCTCCTGCTCGGCAAGCCACACCAGCGGGTCGAGGACAGCATGGTGCTCGATGGCCGAGGTCAGGATGCGGGTACGCCGCGCGTCCTGGGCCCGACGCGCCCAGTAGAGCCCCTTCAACGCAAGGTTGTCGGACTCTGTGCCGCCGGAGGTGAAGACGACCTCGCCCGGACGACAGCCGATCGCCCGCGCGATCGTCTCGCGGGACTCCTCCACGACCCGGCGAGCGGCACGGCCGGAGGCATGCAGTGACGAGGCGTTACCGGTACGACGAAGCTGCGCGGTCATCGCGGCGTACGCGTCCGCGTGCATCGGGGTCGTCGCGGCGTGGTCGAGGTAGACCGGACCGGCGCTTGAAGGCTCATTCATCGCATCACCAAGGGTACGGCCTGCCTGGTGCCGACCCGGAATCGCTCCCGGCGCCGGCCGTTGACCGGGCATGTCGGTCGGTCGAGCCGGGCATGTCGGTCGGTCGAGCCGGGCATGTCGGTCGGTCGAGCCGGGCATGTCGGTCGGTCGAGCCGGGCATGTCGGTCGGTCCAGCCGGGCATGTCGGCATGCGAAAGGCGCCCCCCGCGATGATCCCGGAGGGCGCCTCTCCAGCGGGCTTCAGCCCTTGCGCTTGTTGATCTCCTCAGCGACGGTCGGGAGGACAGTGTGCAGATCGCCCACTACGCCGAAGTCGACGAGCTCGAAGATCGGCGCCTCCTCGTCCTTGTTCACCGCGACGATCGTCTTGGAGGTCTGCATGCCCGCCCGGTGCTGGATCGCGCCGGAGATACCCGTGGCGACGTACAGCTGGGGGGACACGACCTTGCCGGTCTGACCGACCTGGAAGGAGTGCGGGTACCAGCCCGAGTCGACGGCCGCACGGGAAGCGCCGACCGCGCCACCGAGCGAGTCTGCCAGTGCCTCCACCGGCTCGAAGTTCCCGCCGGTGCCACGACCACCCGAGACCACGATCGCGGCCTCGGTCAGCTCGGGACGGCCAGTCGACTTGCGAGGCTCAGAGGCGGTTACGCGGGCCCCCTTCGCGGCGTCGGAGACCGTCACCGAGACGTTCTCGACCGTGCCGGCGCCGTCGACGGCCTCGGGCGCTGCGGCATTCGGCTTCACGGCGATGATCGGGGTGCCCTTGGTGACCTTGGCCTGCACGGTGAAGTTGCCAGCCAGGACCGACTGGGTGGTGACCGGACCGGACTGGACGTCGACCGCGTCGGTAATCAGACCGGACTCGGTCTTGACCGCAACGCGACCGGCAATCTCCTTGCCCTCGGCGGAAGCCGACACCAGGACTGCGGCCGGGGAGGCCGAGCCGACCAGCTGGGCCAAGACCTCAGCCTTGGGTGCCACCAGGAAACCCTTGATCTCCGCATCGTCGACGACGTAGATCTTCTCCGCGCCGTACTGCTTCAGTACTGCGGCGGCGTCGTCCCCGAGCGCGCCGATGAACACGGCCGAGGGCTCGCCGAGCCGGCGGGCGATCGTCAGAAGCTCGTTGGTGGTCTTTCGAACTGCTCCGTCGACGTGGTCGACAAGCACAAGTACTTCGCTCATGTTCTCGCTACCTCAGGCTTCTCAGATGAACTTCTTGGACGCGAGGAAGTCGACCAGCGCGGTAGCGCCGGACCCGTCCTCGTCCTTGACGATCTCGCCGGCTGTGCGTGGCGGGCGGGCCTCGGTCGACTCGACCGTTGTCCACGCGGCCGACAGGCCGACCTGGTCCTCGGCGACGCCGAGGTCACCGAGAGTGAACGAGGTGACCTCCTTCTTCTTGGCGGCCATGATCCCCTTGAACGACGGGTAGCGAGCCTCGCCCGACTGGTCGGTCACCGACAGCACGAGCGGCAGGTTCCCCTCGATGGTCTCTGTGGCGGTGTCGCCGTCACGGCGGATGGTGACCTTGTCCCCGTCCAGGCTGATCTCCGAGCCCAGGGTCACTCCAGGGACTCCGAGACGCTCCGACAACATCGCCGGGACCACGCCCATGCCGCCGTCGGTCGAGGCCATGCCGCAGACCACAAGGTCGTGCGGGAGCTTCTTGATGGCTTCGGCGAGCACCAGAGAGGTGGCCAGCGCGTCGGATCCGGCGATCGCGTCGTCCACGACATGCACGCCCTTGTCCGCACCCATCTGCAGCGCCTTACGGATCGCGTCAGCGGCGTTGTCCGGACCAACCGAGACCACGGTCACCTCGGTGTCGTCGCCCAGCTTCTCCTTGATCTGGAGAGCCTGCTCGACGGCGTACTCGTCCAGTTCGGACAGCAGACCGTCGACGCCGACACGGTCAATAGTGTTGTCGGCCTCGAAGCGCGGATCAGCGGTCGCATCGGGGACGTACTTCACACACACGACAATGTTCATGGTAGTAACGGCCCGCGGGGGCCCCTCCTGTGCACTCGGTTTGTGCAGAGGTTACTAGCGGGTCACGCAGTTAGGAACAAAGCGGCGGGTGGGAACCGTCACATACGCCTCTCCAGCCGCCGACTACGGCCGGATGAGCTTGTCCAGGACCTTTCCGATGGCGAGCCAGATCACCGCGGCGATGCCCTGGTTCACCAAGGCGAACTTGATGGCCGCTGAGCTCTCCTCGACCTCGCTGCCGGGGAACTTCTTGAACACCCCGAAGTCGATCCTGTCGGCAAAGTCACGGATCGCACTGATGATGCCGTTGTCCAAGTTGAGCTTCAGGGCGACGCACAGCGCCGAGACGGCCAGCACCAGGGCCGCCAGCACGGCCAGCAACCACACCACCGATGCGAGCTTGGAGCGGAGCGAGTCCAGGTTGGTGGCACGCGACTTCTTCTCGGCCGAAGGCGCGGGCTCCACCCGCGTCTTCTTGCCCTCGTTCTCACTCATGGGGGAATCCTCCTCGACGGGGCGTGCTTCCGTATCACCCTCATCTTGACCGACGGAACTCTCCGATGCACGTCTCAGCGCACCGCGCAGCGTCAGTGCTTTCTCGGTGCGCTCACGCTGTTCGGCCTGGGCGCGGGCGATGGTGGCCTCAGCCTCGGCCCACCGCCGCGCGTGGTCGTCCTCCTCGGCACCCGCCTGCTCCTCGCGACCCGGCGGCTCCTCGGGAAGCGCCTGCTCCTCCGCGGCCTGGCGCTCAGCTTCCGCCTCCGCGGCCTGGCGCTCAGCTTCCTCCTCCGCGGCCTGGCGCTCGGCTTCCGCCTCCGCGGCCTGGCGCTCAGCTTCCTCCTCCGCGGCCTGGCGCTCGGCTTCCGCCTCCGCGGCCTGGCGCTCGGCTTCCGCCTCCGCGGCCTGGCGCTCGGCTTCCTCCTCGGCGGCTCTGCGCAGGGCTTCCTCGGCTACGAAGGCCTCAGCCACACGCCTGGCTTCCGCCTCGGCACGCAGGCGGGCGTCCTCCTCGGCCTGCAGCCGGGCCTGCTCTTCGGCCTCGAGCCTCGCCGCCTCCTCGGCCTCAACCTGGGCTCGGATGCGCGCGACCTCGGCTTCGGCAGCCTTGCGCCGCACCTCGTCCATGCGCTGGGACTCGGCCAGCCGAAGGGCCCGCTGCTCGTCCTCGACCTGCCGGCGAGCCGACTCCTCGGCCACCTTGCGAGCTTCCTGCTCCGCCTCCCGCTCAGCCTGGATGCGCGCCTCTTCCTCAGCTTGGCGAGCCTGTTCGCGCTCGGCGTGTCGCTGGGAACGTGCCTGGGCCCGTCTTCCACGGCCGAAGCGACCGCGCGCGGCCTTTCGCTCCTCCGCAGCGCGACGAGCCGCCTCGGAAGCTGCGATTGCCTCGGCCACGCGAGGAGGCAGCCTCAGACCGCCCACCGGTTCCGCGTCAGAGAGCTGGTCGACGGCAGCCAGCGGCTTCGTTGCCTCGGCCCGCTCAGACGGAGGCTTGATGAGGCCCTCGCCGTCGGCGTCGACCGATTCCCGCACTTTCTCGAACACTGGCCCTCGCTCTGCCGGACTTGTACCGTCTTGTGAACTTTATTAGACGTGAGCCCGCCTGGCGGCAGAACAGTCAAGGTCAGCGACCGGTGAACTGCGCCTTCCCGGGACCGTTCTCGACGAACGACTGCATCCCGATGGCACGGTCCTCGGTGGCGAAGAGCGCTGCGAACTGCTGGCGCTCGATCTCCAGACCGGTGTCGAGGTCGACCTCGTGGCCGCGGTCGACGGCTTCCTTGGCGGCGCGCAGGGCCATCGCAGCCCCGGCTCCGAACTGCCCGGCCCAGGCGACGGCCTCGTCATAGACAGCGTCGGCCGGCACCACTTTGTCGACCAGGCCGATGGCGAGCGCTTCGTCAGCCTTGACGAACCGGCCGGTGAAGATCAGGTCCTTGGCCTTGCTCGGACCGACCAGCCGGCTCAGCCGCTGGGTGCCACCGGCGCCGGGGATGATGCCGAGCAGGATCTCGGGCTGGCCGAGCTGGGCATTGTCGGCCGCGATCCGTACGTCGGCGCACAGGGCCAGCTCGCATCCACCGCCGAGGGCGAACCCGGTCACCGCGGCGACCACGGGCTTGGGGATCTGCGCGACCGCCTTGAAGACGGACTGCATCCAGCCGGACCGCTTGACCATCTCGGCGTACGACATGTCCTTCATCTCGACGATGTCAACGCCGGCCGCGAAGGCGCGCTCGCCGCCGTACAGCACGACCGCTCGTACGTCGTCACGCTCAGTCACCTCGCGGGCGTAGCCGAGCAGCTCGGTCTGCAGCTGGATGTTGAGCACGTTGACCTTCGGGCGGTCCAGTCGGATGGTGCCGACACCGTCCTCGACCTCGAGCCTGACGAACTCACCCATGCGGACCTCCTTGGCGTTGTACGACGTCCCGAGCGTAGTCATCACGGCGTAGGCAAGAATGACGGGGTGAGTCCGGCGCAGTGGGGAGACGGGGACCGTCTCGACGTATGGCCGGGCAACTTCGAGCCACGCGGCGCGACCTGGTCCCCCGAGGCGACCAACTTCGCGGTCTTCGCTCCTCTGGCCGACGCAGTCACCCTGTGCCTGTTCGACGAGGAGGGAGGCGAGCGACAGCTCCCGCTGACCGAGCACACGATGGGGGTGTGGCACGGCGCGGTGCCCGACGTCGCCGTCGGCGCCCGCTACGGCTTTCGCGCCGATGGCCCGTGGGATCCGGGCTCCGGCCGCTGCTTCCGCCACGACAAGCTCCTGATCGACCCCTACGCCCGTGCGATCAGCGGGGAGCTCCGCTACGACGACGCCGTCTACGGCTACCACGACGGGGACTCGGCTCCGTTCGTGCCCAAGGGAGTCGTCGTCGCTGACGACTTCGACTGGTCGGGGGATGTCAACCTGCGCCGGCGCTGGTCGGAGACCGTCATCTACGAGCTGCACGTCCGCGGCTACACCAAGCTCCACGACCGCATCCCGGAGGAGCTCCGCGGCACGTACGCCGGCCTCGCCCATCCGGTCGTGACCAGCTACCTCACCGAGCTCGGCGTCACCGCCGTGGAGCTGCTACCGGTCCACCACTTCCTCACCGAGCCGGTGGTCGCCGGAAGGGGCATGACCAACTACTGGGGCTACAACTCGATCGGCTTCTTCGCCCCTCACGCCGCCTACGCCAGCGGCGACCGCGGCGAACAGGTCCGCGAGTTCAAGCAGATGGTCAGAGACTTCCACGCCGCGGGCCTGGCCGTGATCCTCGACGTGGTCTACAACCACACCGCGGAAGGGTCCTTGGAGGGACCGTCACTCTCCATGCGGGGCCTCGACGAGCGCGGGTTCTACCTGCGCGACGGCGACGAGTACCGCGACGTCACGGGCTGCGGCAACACAGTGGACGCCTCCTACCCACCGGCGCTGCGGCTGATCCTGGACTCGTTGCGCTACTGGGTCACCGAGATGCACGTCGACGGCTTCCGGTTCGACCTGGCCTCGGCGCTTGCCCGCAGCGGAGGCGATCCCGACGTCGCCCGCTCTGCCTTCGTGACCGCGGTCGGGCAGGACCCGATCCTGCGCAACGTCAAGCTGATCGCCGAGCCCTGGGACGCGTCGATGGACGGCTACCAGGTGGGCAACTTCCCGCCGCCGTTCTGCGAGTGGAACGACCAGTACCGCGACACGGTCCGGGACTTCTGGCGTGGTCAGGCGTCGGTGCGAGACATGGCCTCACGGCTGGCCGGTTCTGCCGATCTGTACGCCGACGACGGGCGCTCGCCGTACGCCTCGATCAACTTCGTGACCGCCCATGACGGCTTCACGCTGCGCGACCTGGTGTCGTACAACGAGAAGCACAACGAGGCCAACGGCGAGGACAACCTCGACGGCACCGACAACAACAGGTCCTGGAACTGCGGGGTGGAGGGCCCCAGCGACGATCCAGCGGTGGATCGCCTCCGCCGGCGGCAGGCTTCCAACATCCTGGCCACCCTTTTGCTGTCGACCGGAGTGCCGATGCTCACCGCGGGCGACGAGCGCGGCCGCACGCAGGGTGGGAACAACAACCCCTACGTCCAGGACAACGAGATCTCGTGGGTCGACTGGCGCCCCGAGGACGGCTGGTTCGACCTGTACGAACTGGCGCGGGCCGCCCTCGCGCTGCGACACCAGCATTCGGCCCTGCGGCAGCGGCACTTCTTCGACGGCAGGCCCGCGGCTACGGGAGGGCCCAAGGACATCGCGTGGATCCATCCCCTGGGACACGAGATGTACGACGAGGACTGGTTCGACCCGGACCTGAGGACGCTGGGCATGTTCGTCTCCGGTGACCCGCTGCGGCAGCCGGACGCTCGGGGTGCGCGGCAGCGCGACGCGACTTTCCTGATCTGGTTCCACGCGGACGAGAACCCGGTCGACGTCACGCTCCCGGCCAACGACTGGGTCCAGGACGGCGAGGTCGTGCTCTCCACCGACCCGGCGCACGAGGTCGGAAAACCGGTGCGGGCCGGCGACGTGGTCTCGCTGGACGGGCGGTCGCTGGTGGTGCTGCGCTCGTGGTGAGCCCGTCAGTCGATGGGGGACGCGACCAATGCCAGCTCCGCCGACGAGACCAGGCGGTCGTTCATCGGTACGACGCGCGCGGTGTAGCCGAACGCTCCGGTCTTCGCCAGCGTGACTAAGCCCTCGTAGCGGTGGCGACCGGCCTCGTAGGTCTCGGCGTGCTTGAGCGAGGTGACGGAGACGTCCACCAGGTCGTCCTCGTGCTTGACCCGCCCGTGCAGCACCTGAACGTCGACGTCCTCCGGGGACAGATCGCCCAGCGAGACGAAGATGTGCACCGACATCTGGGCACCGACCTCGGGCGAGTCCCCCACGCCTGACGAGTCGACGTGGTCGACCCGTACGTTCGGCCAGGCAGCCCGCACGCGCGACTTCCACTCTGCCAGCTCACGAGCACCGTCGAACGAGCCGTTGAGCGAGCGGGACGAGCCCGCAGCAGGCGCGTAGAGCTGTTCGACGTAGTCCTTGACCATCCGACTGGACAGCACCTTCGGACCCAGCGAACGCAGGGTGTGCCGGACCATCTCGATCCAGCGCAGCGGGACGCCGTCCGGGTCCCGGTCGTAGAACCGCGGAGCGACGTCGTTCTCGATCAGCTCGTACAGCGCGGTCGCCTCGAGGTCGTCACGGCGTGACTCGTCGTCCAGACCGTCGGCGGACGGAATGGCCCAGCCGTTGTCGCCGTCGTACCACTCGTCCCACCACCCGTCGAGGATCGACAGGTTGAGTCCGCCGTTGAGGGCTGCCTTCATACCCGAGGTTCCGCAGGCCTCGTAGGGGCGGAGCGGGTTGTTGAGCCAGACGTCGCAGCCCGGGTACATCGGCTGCGCCATGGCCATGTCGTAGTCGGGCAGGAAGACGATCCGGTGCCGCACCTCGGGATCGTCGGAGAACCGCACGATCTCCTGGATGAGCTTCTTGCCACCATCGTCGGCCGGGTGCGCCTTGCCTGCGATCACCAGCTGCACCGGCCGCTCGGGGTCCAGCAGGATCGCCTTGAGCCGCTCGGGGTCGCGCATCATCAGGGTGAGTCGCTTGTACGACGGCACCCGCCGAGCGAAGCCGATGGTCAGGACGTCCGGGTCAAGCGCCGAGTCGATCCAGGTCAGCTCGGCCTCGGCAGCACCACGACGAAGCCAGGACCGACGCATCCGGCGGCGGGCGTCGGTCACGAACTTCTCGCGCAGCTGACGCTTGACCGCCCAGATCTGTTCGGCGGAGACCTTGTCGACGACGTCGAAGACCGCCTCGAGTCCGGCCTCGTCAGGGTCGACCCCCTGACCCCGGGCGATGTCGAAGACCTCGCGAGCCACCCAGGTCGGGGCATGGACGCCGTTGGTGATGGAGGAGATGGGCCGCTCCTGCGGGTCGAACGCGGGCCAGAGTCCGCCGAACATCTCGCGGGACACCTCTCCGTGCAGCTGCGAGACGCCGTTCGCGCGCTGTGCCAAGCGCAGGCCCATCACGGCCATGTTGAAGACCGCAGGGTCGCCGCCTTCGTAGTCCTCGGCACCCAGGGCGAGGATGTCGTCGACCGGCGCCCCAGGTGAGGCGTTGTCCCCGCCGAAGTACTGCGCGACCAGGTCAGCCTGGAAGCGGTCGATCCCCGCGGGCACAGGGGTATGGGTGGTAAAGACCGTGCCGGCCCGGGAGATCTCCACCGCGGAGGCGAAGTCGAGACCCGTGCCCTCGGTGAGCTCACGGATGCGCTCGATGCCCAGGAACCCCGCGTGACCCTCGTTGGTGTGGAAGACCTCCGGGTCGGGGGTTCCGGTGATCTGGCAGTAGGTGCGGATCGCTCGGACGCCGCCGATCCCGAGCAGCATCTCCTGGCGCAGGCGATGCTCGCTGTTGCCGCCGTACAGGCGATCGGTCACATCCCGGATGGGTTGCGGGTTCTCCTCCACGTCGGAGTCCAGCAGGAGCAGCGGGACACGGCCGACCTGGGCGACCCAGATGCGCGCCACCAGGGGGTGGTCGCCCGGCAGGCCGACCGAGATCTTGGCGACCTGACCATCCTGGTCGCGCAGTGCCGAGATGGGCAGGCCATCCGGGTCCAGGACCGGGTAGCGCTCCTGCTGCCAGCCGTCACGCGAGAGGGACTGCCGGAAGTAGCCGTGCCGGTACAGCAGGCCGACGCCGATGATCGGGACGCCGAGGTCGGAGGCGGTCTTGAGGTGGTCTCCGGCGAGGATGCCGAGGCCGCCGGAGTACTGGGGCAGGGCGGCGGTGATGCCGAACTCGGGCGAGAAGTAGGCAACGGCACGAGGAGCCTCCGCGCCGAGCGACTGGTACCAGCGGTCACCGGTCAGGTAGCGCTCGAGGTCCCCGCGTACGTCGGCGAGCCGACCGAGGAAGGCCTGGTCGGTGGCCAGCTCCTCGAGCCGCTCGGTGGAGACCCCTCCGATGAGGCGCGTCGGGTCGTGGCCGGACTCCTGCCACAGCTCGGGATGCACGGACTCGAAGAGGTCCTGGGTCTCGGGGTGCCAGGACCAGCGCAGGTTGCCCGCAAGCTCCCCCAGCGCCGACAGCGGCTCGGGCAGGACGGGGCGGACGGTGAATCGACGGATCGCTCTCACGAGTACGACGGTAGACCATAAACGTTGGATCGATCCAATCGGGGGCTGCGGCCACCACACCCCTGAGCCCGGTGCTAGCCGGTCGCGATACCTTCGACTCATGATCGGCCGCATCCCCGTCCTGTCCGTGACGCCCCTGGTAGAAGGAGGCCGCTATCCCGCCAAGGCAGTGGTGGACGAGCCCTTCGAAGTCACCGCGCTGGTCTTCCGCGAGGGGCATGACGCCCTCGGCGCCGGAGTGGTGCTCATCGACCCCGCCGGCGTACGGCAGGCCCCCGTGCCCATGCACCCACATTCAGAGCAGGACCGGTACGCCGCCACGGTGTCCTGCCCGAGCGAAGGCGCCTGGTCTTTCGAGATCGAGTCGTGGAGCGACCCGGTGGCGACCTGGGTCCACAACGCGGAGATCAAGGTGCCAGCCGGCATCGACGTCGAGCTGATGCTGGAGGAAGGCGCCCGGCTGATGGATCGGGCGGGGTTGGCCGACGCGGCCAAGGCGCTGCGTGACGTGGACCGGCCGGTCGAGGTCAGGCTGTCGGCCGGCACGACCGCGGGTGCCCAGCTTCGTGACCTGGTCTCGGCCACCGGGCCGTTCCCTGTCTTCGCCGACCGCGAGCGGGCGCTGTTCGGGGCCTGGTACGAGTTCTTCCCGCGCAGCGAGGGTGCCCGCACGATCGGCGAGACCGTGGTGACGGGCACCTTCAAGACCGCGGCCGAGCGACTGCCTGCGGTCAAGGCGATGGGCTTCGACGTCATCTACCTACCGCCCATCCACCCGATCGGGGAGGTCAACCGAAAGGGTCCGAACAACACCTTGACCCCGGGGGCCCAGGACGTCGGCTCGCCCTGGGCGATCGGCTCCAAGGACGGCGGCCACGACGCCGTACACCCCGACCTGGGGACCCTTGAGGACTTCGACGACTTCGTAGCCCGCGCCGCCGACGAGGGGCTGGAGGTGGCGCTGGACCTGGCGTTGCAGGCAGCGCCCGACCACCCCTGGGTCACCGCGCATCCGGAGTGGTTCACGACCCTTGCCGACGGGACGATCGCCTATGCGGAGAACCCGCCGAAGAAGTACCAGGACATCTACCCGGTCAACTTCGACAACGATCCCGAGGGGATCTACGCCGAGGTGCTGCGCGTGTGCCGCCACTGGATGGACCACGGGGTGCGGATCTTCCGAGTCGACAACCCGCACACCAAGCCGGTGCAGTTCTGGGAGCGGCTGCTCGCCGAGGTCCGCAGCACCGACCCGGACGTGCTGTTCCTGTCCGAGGCGTTCACCAAGCCCACGATGATGCACACCCTGGGCAAGGTCGGCTTCCACCAGAGCTACACCTACTTCACCTGGCGCAATGACAAGCCCGGCTTCGAGGAGTACCTGTCCGAGCTCAGTGGCTACAGCGCTCCGTTCCTGCGTCCGAACTTCTTCGTCAACACTCCCGACATCCTCCACGACTACCTCCAGTACGGCGGCCCCGCGGCGTTCAAGATCAGGGCGACCCTCGCGGCGCTCTCCTCCCCCAGCTGGGGCATGTACGCCGGCTTCGAGCTCTATGAGCATGTCGCGGTCAAACCCGGCAGCGAGGAGTACCTGGACTCGGAGAAGTACCAGCTCCGGGTCCGGGACTGGGAGGCAGCCGACTCCTCCGGAGCCACGCTGGCGCCGTACGTGACCTTCCTCAACAGGCTCCGGCACAACCACCCGGCGCTGCACCTGCTGCGCAACTTCGTGGTCCACGGCAGTGACGACGGCGCCATCACCTGCTTCTCCAAGACCCATGGCGACGACAGGCTGATCGTGGTGGTGAACCTGGACCCGCACGGCGCGCGTGAGACGACCGTGCACCTGAACATGCCCGCTCTCGGGCTGGACTGGGCTGACCGTTTCGTCGTCCACGACGAGGTCACCGGGCAGGACTGGACCTGGGGCGAGTCGAACTACGTCAGGCTCGACCCCCACCACGAGCCGGCCCACATCCTCACCGTCGGAAAGGCGACCTGATGCAGACGCGAAACCACCTGGTCGCGAACAGCGAGCCCGACTGGTTCAAGCGTGCGGTCTTCTACGAGGTTCTGGTCCGCTCGTTCAACGACTCCGACGGCGACGGCATCGGAGACTTCAACGGCCTGACCGACAAGCTCGACTACCTCGAATGGCTCGGGGTGGACTGTCTGTGGATCCCACCGTTCTTCAACTCGCCGCTGCGCGACGGTGGGTACGACGTCGCCGACTACACCTCCGTCCTACCCGAGGTGGGCACGGTCGATGACTTCCACGCCTTCCTGAACGCGGCACACGACCGTGGCATCCGGGTCATCATCGACTTCGTCCTGAACCACACCTCTGACGCACACCCGTGGTTCCAGGCGAGCCGCGCGGACCCGACAGGTCCCTACGGCGACTTCTACGTCTGGTCCGACAGCGACGAGCTCTACCAGGGAGCCCGCATCATCTTCGTCGACACCGAGCCGTCGAACTGGACCTGGGACCCGGTCCGCCAGCAGTACTTCTGGCACCGCTTCTACAGCCACCAGCCCGACCTGAACTTCGACAACCCCAAGGTGCACGAGGCCATGTTCGAGGCCTTGACCTTCTGGCTGGACATGGGCATCGACGGGTTCCGTCTCGACGCCGTCCCCTACCTGTACGAGCGACCCGGCACCAACGGCGAGAACCTCAAGGAGACCCACGACTTCCTCAAGCAGGTCCGGGAGTACGTCGACACGAACTACCCAGGGCGCGTGCTGCTGGCGGAGGCAAACCAGTGGCCGGCCGACGTAGTGGACTACTTCGGCGACTTCGAAGCCGGTGGCGACGAATGCCACATGTGCTTCCACTTCCCCGTGATGCCCCGCATCTTCATGTCGGTGCGACGGGAGTCGCGCTTCCCCATCTCCGAGATCATGGAGCAGACCCCGACCATCCCGGACACGTGTCAATGGGGGATCTTCCTGCGCAACCACGACGAGCTGACCCTGGAGATGGTCACCGACGAAGACCGCGACTACATGTGGGGCGAGTACGCCAAGGACCCGCGGATGAAGGCCAACATCGGCATCCGACGGCGGCTCGCTCCTCTGCTGGACAACGACTACAACCAGATGGAGCTGTTCACCGCGCTGCTGCTCTCCCTGCCGGGGTCTCCGGTGCTCTACTACGGCGACGAGATCGGCATGGGCGACAACATCTGGCTCGGCGACCGTGACGGCGTGCGCACCCCGATGCAGTGGACCGGTGACCGTAACGCCGGCTTCTCCCGTGCGACCCCCGGCAAGCTGCACCTGCCGGTGATTCAGGACCCGGTCTTCGGGTACCAGCGGGTCAATGTCGAGACCGAGCTGGAGAACACCTCCTCCCTGTTGCATTGGACCCGTCGGATGATCCACACGCGCAAGAACCACCCCGCCTTCGGGCAGGGCAGCTTCTTGGACCTGGGTGGGTCCAACCCGTCGGTGCTGACCTACGCCCGCGAGCACGACGGCGACGTCGTGCTGTGTGTGAACAACCTGTCCCGCTTCCCGCAGCCGGTCGAGCTGGACCTGCGACGGTGGGAAGGCGTGTCGCCCGTCGAGCTGATCGGCGGCGTCACCTTCCCCGAGATCGGCGAGCTGCCCTACCTGCTCACCCTGGGCGGCTACGGCTTCTACTGGTTCCGACTGGGCGGTGTTGCAGCGTGAAGACGGCAATCGAGCAGTTCATCGCAGGAGCCCGGTGGTTCGGCGGCAAGGGCCGCGGCTTCGAGCTCACCGACGTACGCGAGATCCCGCTGCGCGACACGCTGCGCATCATCCTGGCCACCGTCACGTTCGAGGGTGGGGAGTCCGCGACGTACCAGGTTCCGCTCGGCTACTACGACAAGCCGCAGGAGCACCTCGACCACGCCCTGGTCGGCACCTGGAACGACCCGGTGCTTGGCGAGGTCTTCGCCTACGACGCCCTGCACGACCACGAGATGACGCCGCATCTGCTCGCCTCGTTCGCCTCGGCGACGCGGTACGACGACGGGCTCGTCTTCCACCGGGTCCCCGGACACGAGATCGACACAGGGGCCCGGTCGGCGGTGCTGACCGGGGAGCAGTCCAACACCTCGGTCGCATTCGGCGAAGACTGCCTGATGAAGGTCTTCCGCAAAGTCACGCAGGGACGCAACCCCGACATCGAGGTGCATGCCCGGCTCACCGAGTCCGGCTCCGAGCACGTGGCGGCCCTGTACGGCTGGGCCGAGCTGGAGACCGAGAGCGGCCCGGCCTACCAGCTGGCGATGTTGCAGCAGTTCCTTCGCACGGCGAGCGACGGCTGGGAGCTGGCTCTGACCAGCGTCCGTGATCTCTACGCGTCTCCCGATGTGTCCGCCGCCGAGGCCGGCGGTGACTTCGCCGCCGAGGCGCACCGGCTCGGCAGTGCTGTGGGCGAGATCCACGTCGCTCTCGCTGGGGCTTTCGAGACCACCGTTGTCGAGCCGGCCAACGTGGCCGACGAGATGGCTGCGCGGCTCGACGCCGCGGTCCGTGTGGCAGCCGACCTCAAGCCGCACGTCGCGGCCCTCCGGTCGCGGTTCAAGGACCTGCGCAGGCTCGGCGGGAAGATCACCGCCCAGCGGGTGCACGGCGACCTGCACCTGGGCCAGACCCTGCGCACGGTCAGGGGCTGGAAGATCGTCGACTTCGAAGGGGAGCCCGCCAAGCTGCTCGCCGAGAGAGTGCTGCCGGACTCGGTCTGGCGTGACGTCGCGGGCATGCTCCGGTCGTTCGACTACGCGGCCTCGGTGATGGACGAGGCCCACGTCGAGGCGGGAGAGCACACTCTGTCGCGAGCCCGCGAGTGGGCGGACCGCAACCGGGCCGCCTTCCTCGACGGCTACCGCGAGGTGACCGGACTGGACGCGCGTACCGGAGAGGCGAGCGTGCTCGTCGCGGCGTACGAGGCCGACAAGGCGATCTACGAGGTGATCTACGAGACCCGGAACCGGCCGGACTGGGTCCACATCCCCCTCGACGCGATCCGGCGGCTCGCCGGCGCGCGGGCCTAAAGTTGGAGACGTCGACAAGAACGGAGTACCCATCATCGCGAAGGTGAAGGAGAGCGACCTTGGGCTGCTGGCCGCGGGCCGGTACGGCGACCCCCACGCGATCCTGGGCGCGCACCCGGTCCGTGGCGGGGTGATGGTACGCAGCCTCAAACCTCTCGCGGAACGCGTGCTCGTCGTGTACGACGGCACCAGCGTCGCGATGAGCCACGACGCCCACGGCGTCTGGAGCGCGCTGCTTCCGGTGACCGAGGTGCCCGACTACCGGCTCGAGGTGACCTACGCCGATGGCGTCCCGCATCTGGTGGACTGCCCGTACCGCTACCTTCCCACGCTCGGCGACGTGGACCTGCACCTGATCAACGAGGGCCGCCACGAGCGTCTGTGGGACGTGCTGGGCGCCCACGTGCGCCGCTACGACGGCACCGCTGATGGGGTCTCGTTCGCGGTCTGGGCGCCGGGCGCCCGCGGAGTGCGGGTCAAGGGCGACTTCAACTCCTGGGACGGCCGGGAGCACCCGATGCGACAGATGGGCGCCTCGGGCGTCTGGGAGCTCTTCGTGCCGGAGCTGGGCAAGGGAACCCTCTACAAGTACGACATCCTCGGCGCCGACGACGTCTGGAGGGTCAAGGCCGACCCGCTGGCCAGCTGCACCGAGACTCCTCCGGCGACCAGCTCGGTCGTCTTCGAGAGTCGCTACGAGTGGGGCGACGGCGACTGGCTGGACCTGCGCGCTAAGCAGGACGTCGGCCGTCGACCCATGTCGATCTACGAGATCCACCTTCCGTCCTGGAGGCGTGGCCTCACCTACCGTTCGCTGGCCGACGAGCTCATCACCTACCTGAAGGAGACCGGCTTCACGCACGTGGAGCTCATGCCGGTCATGGAGCACCCGTACGGCGGGTCCTGGGGGTATCAGGTCACCTCGTACTTCGCGCCGACTGCACGCCTGGGCGACCCTGACGACCTGCGCTACCTGATCGACCGCCTGCACCAGGCCGGGATCGGCGTACTGCTGGACTGGGTGCCGGCCCACTTCCCCAAGGACGACTTCGCCCTGGCGCGCTTCGACGGCACCTCGCTGTACGAAGACCCGAACCCGTCGCGCGGCGAGCACCCGGAGTGGGGCACGCTCATCTTCGACTTCGGCCGCAAGGAGGTCCGGAACTTCCTGGTGGCCAGCGCGCTGTACTGGCTGGAGGAGTTCCACATCGACGGCCTCCGCGTGGACGCGGTCGCGAGCATGCTCTACCTCGACTACGCGCGTGAGCCCGGCGAGTGGAGCCCGAACGTCTACGGCGGGCGCGAGAACCTCGAGGCGGTGAGCTTCCTGCAGGAGCTGAACGCCACCTGCTACAAGCGCGTGCCGGGCATCGTCACGATCGCCGAGGAGTCGACCTCGTGGCCAGGGGTCACCAGGCCGACTCACCTGGGCGGGCTCGGTTTCGGGTTGAAGTGGAACATGGGCTGGATGCACGACACGCTCGGGTACGTCGAGAACGAGCCGATCTACCGCCAGTACCACCACGCGCAGCTGACCTTCTCGATGATGTACGCCTACTCCGAGCAGTTCGTGCTCCCGTTCTCCCACGACGAGGTCGTCCACGGGAAGGGCTCGCTGCTGCGCAAGATGCCCGGAGACCGTTGGCAGCAGCTGGCCAACCTGCGCGCCTTGCTCGCCTACATGTGGGCGCATCCTGGCAAGCAGCTGCTCTTCATGGGCTGCGAGCTCGGACAGGAGTCGGAGTGGGCTGAGAGCCGCGAGCTCGACTGGTGGCTGCTCGACCACCCCGAGCACCAGGGCATCAAGTCGCTGGTGGGGGACCTCAACCGGGTGTACGTCGAGACCGAGGCGATGTGGACCGATGACTACTCCCCCGATGGCTTCCGGTGGATCGACGCCAACGACTCGACGAACAACACCTACTCGTTCATCAGGCGCGCCGGCGACTCGCTGCTGGCGTGCGTGGTGAACTTCGCCGGCGTACCGCACGCCGACTACAAGATCGGCCTCCCCGCAGCGGGCCGCTGGGACGAGGTCCTCAACACCGACGCCGCGACGTACACCGGCTCGGGAGTAGGGAACCTCGGGTCGGTCACCGCCGTTCCGACGCCCTCGCACGGACTACCGGCCAGCGCGACGATCACGGTCCCGCCGTTGGGGGCGCTGTGGCTGCGCTATGCCGACTCACCGACGGCGTAGCCGGTAGAACACCTCGTCGAACCTGAATACGCGGGCGATCGGGTCCGGCGCTGTGTCGGCGTCCACTACGTCGGTCACGACCCAGTCCGGGAAGGCTTCCTCGACGTCTTCGCGGGTGCAGCCACGCGGCAGGGGGCCCCGCTTCTTCGGCGCGAAGCAGTCGAGCAGAACCGTCGAGTCCGGACCCGTCACCGCCGTGACCTCGCGGCCCATCTCCAGGCGCTGTCGGGGCTTCAGTCCGTGGAAGGTGCCAGTGTCCACCACCAGCCGGAAACTCGACCCCGTACCCGCCTCGCGCAGTCGCGTGACGTCACCCAACACGACCTTCATGTCGACCCCCGACGCGCGAATCCGGCGCTCTGCTCGGTGGAGGGCCTTGGGCACGAGGTCGACACCGGTGACCTGCCAGCCGCGTTGCGCCAGGCGCACCCCCCAGATCGCGCTGCCGCAGCCCAGGTCCAGCGCACGACCGTACGGTGGCTCGTTGCCTCGTTCCTCACGCTCGACCAGTGCCGTCAGCGCATCCGCGAAGGGCTTGTGCTCGGCCAGGTCCTCCCAGGGGTGGAAGCCGATCCGGTAGGACACTTTGTAGAAGGTGCTCATCACGCTGCTCCTTGCCTGGCGCGGCCCGGTCGTCCTGTGAGCGGGCCCGGGATGAGCCGAGGCTAGGCGCACACGGGTGCGGTGACGTCGGCCAAACCACCCACCGGTTTCCCGCCGCCCGCGTGGGTACAGGCGGTCAGAGCAGCTCGGTCTCGTAGGCGAGGGCAGTGGCTGCCGCCCGCGAGGAGACGCCCAGCTTGGAGAAGATGTTGCTGACGTGCCTGTCCACGGTGCGCTCGCTGAGTCTCAGCTCAGTGCCGATCTGGCGGTTGGTCGCGCCGCGCGCCACCAACCGGAGCACCTGGAGCTCACGTGCAGTAAGGGCCGCTGGAGCGTCGGCGTCCAGCCGTGCCAGATCCGGCTTCGCTCCGAGCCGGACGAAGGTCGACCTTGCGGCGTCCAGCTCGTCCCGCGCTCCCTCCTGGTCGCCCAGCCTGGATCGGGCACGCCCGATGAGGACTGAGGTCCTGGCCGCCTCGTAAGGGGTGTCGCAGGCGCGGAAGCCGTCGGCCGCGCGGCGGAGCGTTGTCAGCGCTCCACGAGGGTCGCCCTCGGCGAGCAGAACCGAGCCCTCGGCCCGTCTGGTTACCGCGTCGAGCAGTGGCGACCCGAGCCTGCCGGCGACCTCCGAGAGCTCGGCGGTCGCCGTCCCGGCGGCGACCGTGCGGTCGTTGCCCAGCATGATCTCGACGTAGGCCGCCAGCAGTTGCCAGCGCTCCACCGGCTCGGCCGCCTCGGCCAGCGCGCGGTCGATTGCCTGCGCGGCGTCAGCCGTGCGCCCCTGGCTCAGCCGCAGCAAGGCCAGGCCGGGCTGCGGGTCCCGGCCATACCGGGCCGCCTCGCGGTAGCACTGCTCGGCCACGTCCAGCTCGCCGCGCAGCCGATGCAGTTCGCCCTGCTGGTACACGGCCGCGCCGAAGGCAGGCTGAAGGCTCGGCTGGGCGAGCCGTGCCCGAGCCAGGTCGACCTGTTCCATAGCCTCGCCCCAAGCGCCCTTGAGCTGGAGGAACTCCGAGCGATGTACGAGGCAGACCCCGGCAAAGGGGACTAGTTCCGGTTGTCCCTCGCACCACCGGGAGAGTCCCTCGGTCCACACCAGGCCCCGCCGCACGTCGAAGAGGTCGCGGCACGCGTCTATCGCCGTGCAGTAACTGTCACCGACCGCCGCTGGCGACAGCGCCTCCGACCGAACCGCGAGCATGGCCTCGTCGAGGAGGCGCACTCCTGGGCTGATCGCCCCGCGGAAGATCAGCACCCGACCGAGCCACAACTGCGCGAGGGCGGCTGTCTCGAGGTCGCCATGCCGGGAAGCCAGCTCAGCGGAGCGGCTCAGCGCCGTCTCGGCCGTCGGCAGGTCGCTCTCGAAAGCCGCTTGAAGACCGGTCAGGTAAGCGAGCCGGGCATGCTCGAGTGAGTCCTCCTGCCAGCCCAGGAGAAGCCGCTCCAACCGGGCGATCCAGCCATTGGCAAGGGGGCCTTCACCGGCGTTGAGCAGCCGGAACGCGAGCCAGAACGCACACCGTGCCGCGCCAACTCGGTCCCCTGCGTCGGTTCGGAGTCGGTAGGCCCGCTCCCACGCTCTGTCGCTCGCGGCGTCCCGCCCGACCAGGAAGGCACAGACCGCCAGGGACTCCAGGTCGTCGGCTCCCAGGCGTGCTTCCTCGGCGAGGAAGGAGTCGCAGGCCTGACGCCACTGTCCGCGCGCCCGGCGATCCCTCGCAAGCCCGATGTCATCCACCATCGCTCTTCGTCCAGCTCGGTCCCTCCCCTGTAGTAAAGCCCAGAAAGAGCGTCGCAGGGAGGTCCCCGCGACCCGCTGGCTAGTCTGATCGTGTGTCCAGCCCTCACCTGACCCAGCACGGCGTGACCCTGGAGCCCGCGGGCAACGGGGTGTCCCGGGTCAGCTGGACCAGAGAGCTTCAGTCCGAGGGTTTCGAGATCGCCAGCACCGCCGTGAGACGGCAGGTGGAACGGGCGCTGGGCGACCTCAAACAGGCGAGGGTGGAGACTCTCGTCGACCCAGAGGACACGGTGGCGATCCGGATCGCCACCTGGTCAGGCCTGCATCGCGAAGGCGTGATGCGGGGTAGCGCCGAAGTCGACGGAGAGCGGGTGGACCGCGTGCTGTTCTCACGCATCCTGGGTGACTCACCGATCACGGAGTCGCGAGGCTTCCGCTCGCTGCTGAACTCCTTCCTGCCCCGCAAGCGGGCGATCGCCCAACTGCTGGTCCACGACCCGCAGGGGCGGGTGATGCTGTGCCGACTGACCTACAAGCAGGACTGGGACCTCCCGGGCGGAGTCGTCGAGGTCAGCGAGTCGCCGCAGCTCGCAGTGACGCGCGAGGTCAAAGAGGAGCTCGGCCTTCAGATCGACGCAGGGCCCCTCCTGCTCACCGACTGGTTACCCCCGTGGGGCGGTTGGGACGATGCCGTGTGCTTGGTCTTCGACGGCGGCGTGCACAGCGCCGACCTTCTCGCGTCGGCGGTACTGCAGGCCCGAGAGATCCGCGCGGTGGAGTTCTGCACGCCCCAGCAGGTCCGCGACAGGGCGGCTGACTTCACCGCCCGCCGCGTCGAGTCGGCGCTGGCGAACCTCGACGGCAGCGGGCCGGCGTACACCGAGAGCGGCCGGCCGACCAAGTAGTCCGCGCAAGCAGACGCCCCGCGGGTGAGCGCGGGGCGTCGGGTGCTGGTCGGCTACTTCAGGATGACGATGCGGACCATTCCCATCATGGCGTGGGGCATGCCCGATACCAGGTCCGGGAAGAAGCACAGCTGGGCGTAGGTCCCCTTGGGCACCCGGTAGTCCACCGTCATGCTTCGCCCGGGGCTGAGCACGTCGGTCTCAAAGGAACCCTCACGGAAGAAGGTCGGAGGCGGGCTGCCGTCCGGCGCGTTGAGGGCATCGATGATCTCCTTGCGCGTCGTTCCCTTGGCGACGTGCTGCATGATCAGGAAGTGCGGCGAGTCGGTGGCCGCGTTCTTGAACTTGATCGTTCCCCGGTTGGGCAGCGTCTTGGACCCGCCCCACCTAGCGCCCGACCTGGCTCGCACCACGCCGTCCGTCGCGGGCACCGCCCGGTGCACCGGCGGACCGGTGACCCGGAGGCGCTTGGGGTGCGCCGGCCCGGACTGGCCGAAGGTGAAGACGATGTAGCGACCCGCCTTGGGCAGCACCACCGTCCCGGTGGTGGTCCGCGTTCCGCCGGGCCCAAGGCCGCCGAAGAAGGTGGTCTTGCGCACGGCACGTCGGAAGAACTTCATCCCATCCGGGTCGCCCGAGAACGCAGCCTGGACGTCCGCCCGGAACTGCTTGAAGGTGTAACCCTTCTTGAAGCGGACGAAGCCTGCGGAGCCCTCGGCCCGCGACGTCAGCGAAACGGCGACTCGGCCAGCCCTGAAGGTTCGCGGGCCACTCAGCATGAAGTCGGACTTGGTGATCGTGAGCTTTAGCAGTGGGGTGGGTGCGAGGCGAGCCGCAGCCCCGCTACCGACGGCCGGGCTAAGGCTCCCTGAAACCAGTGCCAGCGAGGCGACGGAGACCGCCGCTGCCCCCCAACTGGACCGGGCGGAAACAAACATGTCGAGCCCCTTCCTCAGACAGTGTTGACCGGCCCAATATCCGCTTCACCGGCGCGCTTGGCAATAACTTTTCTGGGTAGTGTTCCGACCCGGGTTCTGGGGTCACAATGTTGCGTGCCTTTCTCACCGGGCCGGGCAACGGCCATCTTCCTCGCGCTGGTGCTCAGCTCAGTCGGCTACGGCTGGCTGGCCTCTCCGCCGGTGGTCGCCACCGGGGTGGTGCTGGGCAACGTGCCCACGGCCGAGGGTCCCGTCTCGGCGTCCATCGTGATCGGCAAGGACGCGTCGACGAAGGGCTACTCCACCAAGAGCGTGACGATCTCCCAGGACGGCACCCTCAGCGTCGTCAACTTCGACTCGATCGACCACACAGTCACCTCTGTGGCCGTGGATGCAGCCGGGGAACCGCTCTTCGACGTCACCACCCCGCCAGGTTCCACGGTCTCGGTCCCTGACGCGAGCAAGCTCGCAGCGGGGACCTACGGCTTCTACTGCCGGTTCCACCCAAACATGCAGGGCCAGCTGATCGTGCAGGGTTCCTCGGGGGGCGTCCAGCCAACGCCGCCGAAGTTCGAGCAGCCGCTCGTCGTCCCCGACGTCCTCCGCGGGGACCACGTGCGCCTCAAGGCTCACAAGACCACTCGGCGAGTGCTCCCGCACGGTCCGCGCACCCCGCTGTGGACGTACGGCGGAACCTGGCCAGGCCCCACGATCCGGCGCCCCGCCGGCGCGCACACCCAGGTCACAGTCGCCAACGCCCTGCCCAAGGGTGCCGGCTCCACGACCGTGCACCTGCACGGTGACCACCACAAGCCGAAGCACGACGGCCAACCAGACCGCTACCTCATCCGGCGGGGGCAGGCGCGCACCTACGAGTTCCCACTGACGTACGCCGGGAAACCGGAGCCCGGCTCGTTCTTCTTCTACCACGACCACCGGATGGACAAGACTGCTCGCAACAACTGGCGCGGCCTCCAGGGGATGTTCATCGTCGACGACGCGAACGCGTCGGCTCTGCGACTGCCGAAGGGCAGACGCGACGTTCCTTTGCTCATCGCCGACCGGAGCTTCACCGCGGACAACCGCCTGACCAACCCGTTCCGGTCCGGACCCCGGATGGTCTCGAGCGGCCACCATCAGCAGATGGCTTTCATAGGCCCCAAGGCACCGCCCAACGACGCGACGACCGGCACCAGGATCCTGGCCAACGGCCGATTTGCACCGTATCTGCGGGTCTCCGCGACGCGGTACCGCCTCCGGCTGCTCAACGCGTCGAGCTTCTCGGCGTACAACTTCGCGCTCTCCGACGGGCGGCCCTTCGTCCAGATCGGCACCGGCAACGGGTTCCTACCTCGCCCGGTGGTCCGCCAGACCATCCTGCTGGGCCCTGCCCAGCGGGCTGACGTCCTGGTCGACTTTCATCGGGAGCGCGGTCAGAACGTCATCCTGTCGACCGTGCCCCGTACCGACCGAGCCAACGGAACGGGATCGCGAACCGCGGCCATCATGCAGTTCCGGGTGCGACGGCTGGCCCCGGACAGGTCCCGCATCCCCGCGAAGCTGACCGCTCCGGCGGGGATCAAGGCGCCCACCCGGATCGCCAAGACCTGGACCTTCGGCCTGAGTGGAAATGCAAGAACGGGTACGTTCTGGTCGATCAACGGCAAGGCCTTCAGCTCTCGCCGGATCGACTTCAAGGTGCCCCTCGGCTCGACGCAGCGTTGGAGACTCAGGAACGTCAGCCAGGTCACGCACTACGCCCACATCCATGCCGAGCAGTGGCACACCGTCACCCGGGACGGGAAGCGCCCACCGCCCTGGGAGCGCGGGTTGGAGGACACCTGGCGTCTGGACCCCGGCGAGGCCATTACGGTCGCGGCACGGTTCACCGACTACACCGGCGCGTTCATGATCCACTGCCACATGCTCGACCACGAGGACCACGGGATGATGGCCCGGTTCGTCGTCACCGACCCGTCCCGCCGTAGGGCTGCTGTCCAGCAGCCCGCAGCGCGGCCAGGTAGGGATCACCACCACGCCGGGGCGGAGGTCGAAACCGTGTCGTCCACCCACCTGGTGGCGATGACTCCGCATCCCGACACGCAGGCCCGGCTCACACGGAACTTCTTGTTCCGGTCCGGCTCGGCGCTGGCAGTCCAGATCCTGCTGGGAGTGGCGCTGCTGGGAATCCTCAGAAGAGCGCGGAGGCCAGGTTGGTCCGCGCCTTGAGTACCCGCGGGTCGTCACCCACCACACTGAACAGCTCGATCAGGTGCAGCCGGGCGCGATCACGCTCAGCGTCCGCGGTACGCCGTACCAACTCGACAAGGCGACCGAAGGCGTCATCGACGTGCCCACCGAGAAGGTCGAGATCGGCGACCAGGATCTGCGCGTCGACATCGTCGGGGTTGGCGGCGGCGGCCTCGCGCGCGGCGCTGAGGTCCGCGCTCGCCGTACGACGCATCAGCTTGGCCCGGGCGAGCCCGACGACCGCTTCGGCGTCGGCCGGGTTGGCCGCGACCAGCTTCTCGTACTCCGCGACGGCGGTGTCGACGTCGCCCTCGACCAGCGCGCTCTCGGCTGGCGCGTAGCGCGGGTCGACGCCATCCTCGCTCTCCTCCTCGGCGGCCGGGTCGGCAGTGGCGAGCGGCTGGTGACGGCCGGTCAGCCCCTGGGCCGCAAGCTGCTGGCCGAGCTGGCTGAGCAGCATTCGCACCTCTTCGAGAGGCACCACGTCCTGGAAGAGCGGCTGGAGACGACCTTGGAGCACAAGGGCGACCAGGGGAACCGTCTGCAGCTGCATGGCCTGCGCGATGCCGGGTTGGGAGTCGACGTCGATGCGTCCGAGCAGGTACTTGCCTTCGAGCTCACCGACCAGTGACTCCAGGTCGTCGGCAAGCTGCGAACTCTCGGGCATCTGCGCCGCTGAGTAGGCGACCAGGAGAACCGGCGCGGCCATCGACTTCTCCAGCAGCGCCTGGAAGTTCTCCTCGTCGACCTGTACGGCGTACGCCGACGCGGTTCCGGACGCTCCCGAAGCCGAAGGGGCAGACGGGCGGCTCTTGAGGGCGGAGAGGTCGATCGCGCCAGGGCGGGAGAACGGCATACTCATGGGGCTATCTTCGCTGATCACCCTGCGGTGCCTTCCAGCCGGGGCGTACTCCGGCTGACCCGACGGTGCCGGCCGAGAGGGCTCACCGCGGTGGCGGCTCCCCGGTGCTGGGCTCCAGACCCGGCTCCTGGTAGCTGGGCAGTTCGCGCAGGCTGCGCAGGGGCGAGAGAAACACCGGCAGCCAGGCCAGCGAGCCGCCGACGGCAGCCACCAGGAGGGTCTCGCGCACGCCGATCAGCGAGCCGAGGACCCCGCCCAGGAAGGCGCCGAGCGGCATGGTGCCCCACACGATGAACCGCATCGTGGCGTTCATCCGGCCGAGCAACCTGGGTGGAGTGAGCCCCTGCCGGAAGCTGACCTGGGTGACGTTGTAGACCACCACGGTGCACCAGAGCAGCATCTGAGATGCGGCGAGCAGGACCAGCGACCAGTCTCGCTGCACGAACGGCGTGACGAACCAGGCCGGCGCCGAGACCAGCACCGACAACCAGATCGTCGGGCCCTGGCCGAGCCGGTCGGCGATACGCCTGGCCACCAGGGAACCGAGCAGGCCACCCACAGCGCTGGTCGAGGTGATCAGGCCGATCAGGCCGGGTGACAGCCCCAGGTTGCGGGCCAGCAGGACCATATAGACCGCGAAGGACATCGAGCTGAAAAGGTTCGAGGCCCCTGTGCACATGGCGATGGCCCGAAGCAGCCTGTTCCCCAGGACGAACGCCAACCCCTCCTTGATCTCGCGGCCGAGGTGGCGATCGGGTTTGCGTTCAGGGCGGGGCACCCTCGTCTCGATCGCCCTGACCCACGCGGCCGACCACAGGAAGCTGAACGCATCGACCAGGACGGCGTACGGCGCGGTCAGCACCTGGATGAGCCCTCCGGCGAGGGCGGGGGCGGCGATGTGTGAGACCGACTCGCTGGCCTGGAGCTTGGCATTGCCTTCCACCAAAGCTGTGCGGTCGACCAGGGCGGGAAGATAGGACTGGTAGGCGACATCGAAGAAGACCGTGCAGACTCCGACGCCGAGGGCCACGACGTACAGCTGGTACATGGTGAGGACGTCGAAGGCCATGGCGACGGGGATCGAGCCCATGGCAACCGCCCGCAGTACATCGTTGACGATCAGCACGGAGCGGAACCGCATCCGGTCCACCCACGCCCCGGCCGGCAGTCCCACCACCAGGAACGCCAAGGACTCGAAGGTCGCCACCAGCCCGACCTCGAAGGTGCTCGCGTCCAGTACCAGGATGGCGACCAGGGGGATGGCTATCACGCTGACCGCGCTGCCGAACTGGCTGACGGTCTCGCCGATCCAGAGTCTGCGGAAGTCCAGATGGTGCCAGAGGCTGCCCTTCCTCGTTTCGCTCACCCGGCCACCCTGGACGAGTGATTGGGAACTGTCAATCAGTTATCGTCGGGTGATGGACCGCCGCTTGGCCACCGACGAAGAAGCACGCGCGCTCGCCTCTGCCCTGCGCCTGCGCATCCTCCGGGTGTGCCTCAGCGAGCCCCACACCAACAAGGAGATCGCCACCGCTCTCGGTCGAGACCCGGCGACGATGTTCCATCACGTCCGGCTGCTTGCCAGGACAGGCTTCCTGGCAGCCCAGCCCGAGCGCCGCGGCGCCCGGGGGGCCCGCGAGATCCCCTACCTGGCCACCCGGAAGTCCTGGCAGGTCTCGACCCCGCCTGCCGGGCGGGTTCTCGTGGAGGCCTTTTTGCAGGAGATCGCCTCGGTCCCCGCCGAAGACCTCGACACGGCCCGGCTCGGCCTGACACTCTCCGAGGACAACCTGAACAAGTTCAAGCGGCGGCTCTCCGAGCTGCTCGACGAGTTCGCACACCTGCCCGAGGACCCCGACGGGACGCACTGGTCCATGTTCGTAGCCCTCCATCCCGATGCGACGAGAGCGGCCGCCTCCCGGAAAGACTGAGCTTGCCTGACGTTCGAGCAGTGACCCTGACTCGGCCAAGGCGGCCTCACCTCGGACGAAGGAGCCTTCGATGCGCCGTACCTCCCTGGCCGCTGGTCTCGCGGCAATCACGATCGCCGCGCTGGGCGTGATGCCCTCAGCCGACGCCGACCGCGGGCCTCGTCACAGCCCGAGTCATGGCCGACCCTCGCAGCCCGACTCGGTGCGGTTCGCGACGTTCAACGCCTCGTTGAACCGCGGCGCCGAAGGGCAGCTGGTCACCGACCTCTCCACCACCACGAACCAGCAGGCACGCAACGCGGCGGAGACGATCCAGCGCGTCCGACCCGACGTCCTGCTGATCAACGAGTTCGACTTCGTCGAGAACCGCGTAGCGGTAGACCTGTTCGACCAGAACTACCTCCAGGTCAGCCAGAGCGGCGCGGAGCCGATCCACTACCCGTACTCGTACGTCGCCGAGTCGAACACCGGCATCCCCAGCGGCTTCGACCTGAACAACAACGGCGTCGTCGGCGGCGGGGACGACGCGTTCGGGTTCGGGTTCTTCCCCGGCCAGTTCGGGATGGTCGTCTACTCCCGCTTCCCGATCGACGTACGCAAGGCCCGGACCTTCCAGCACTTCCTCTGGAAGGACATGCCAGGAGCCATGCTCCCCGACGACCCAGCCACCTCGGCCCCGAGCGACTGGTACAGCCCTGAGGAGCTCGCGGTGTTCAGGCTCTCCAGCAAGTCCCACTGGGACCTGCCCCTGCGCATCGACCACCGCACCGTCCACTTCCTGGTCTCGCATCCGACCCCCCCGGTGTTCGACGGGCCGGAGGACCGCAACGGCACCCGCAACTTCGACGAGATCGGCTTCTGGGCGGACTACGTCGCCGGAGGTAAGCAGGCCCGCTACATCTACGACGACCAGGGCAAGCGAGGTGGGCTGAAGCCTCGCGCGTCGTTCGTGATCGCCGGGGACCAGAACAGCGACCCACTGGACGGGGACTCGGTTCCCGGAGCCATCCAGCAGCTGCTCGAGTCCCCCGAGCTCGCCGACCCGCTGCCGAGCTCCGAGGGCGGGCCTGAGGCGGCACAGCTCCAGGCTGGCGCGAACACGACCCATGCCTCGGACCCGGCGTACGACACGGCGGACTTCGCGGACTCCTCACCGGGAAACCTTCGGGCCGACTATGTGCTGCCGTCGAAGGACCTGGACGTTCGCGGGGCGCGGGTCTTCTGGCCGACGCAGGCAGACCCGCTGTTCCGCCTGACCGGCTTCTTTCCCTTCCCAACCTCGGACCATCGGCTGGTGTGGCTGGACGTGCAGCCCTAGAAGTCTCCGGCACGATGGCGAACCGGCTTGAGCAGCCCGGACAGGTCCCGCAGGTCCTCAGGCGGCATCGACGCGAGGCCGAACTCGGCTGCCACCAGGTCGTCGGTCGCGCGTTCGACCAGAGCCCGGCCCTCACCGGTGATCTCGGCGAGGACTCCTCGCCCGTCCTCGGGGTGCCGGCGCCGGACGACGAGCCCGGCTGCCTCGAGCCGGTCGACGATGGAGGTGACAGAGGTCGGATGCACCTGTAGACGCTCGCCCATCTTCCCCAGAGGCAACGAGCCATTGCGCGAGAACGTCAGTAGCACCAGCGCCTCGTAGCGCGCAAAGGAGAGACCGTGCGGCTTGAGAAGGTCGTCGAGCTGGGCGAGCACGAGCTGCTGGACGCGCATCAGGGAGGTCACCGCGTGCATCTGATCGACCGCACCCCAGCGCTGCCCCCACTGCCGGGCAGCCTCGTCGATCGGGTCGAACGGCAGCTTGGTACGCCGGTCCTTCGCCATGGCCAGAGACCTTAGTTCACTCGCGGCCCGCGCAGCCCTGCGCGCTGCACCACCCGCTGGATGGCGAGGTCCCGCTCGTCGGGTCGCGCGACGTACCGGATCTCCCGAAGGCCTTGCTCCTGCGCGGCGTTCTCGAAGGTGAAGTGCCCGTAGCCGAGTACCCGGCCGTGGAGCGGCTTGACCACCGAGATGTCGAGGATCCGAACCAGGGGCATGGTGGCCAGCTTCTGGGAGAAGACGCCATTGACGCGGAAGACTCGCATGTTCGTCACGACGAACCGGTCCATGTGCTCTTGCAGCGCCTTGTAGCCCGCGTGGATCAGAACCAGGCCGCACAGCAGGAACGGCACCCACGCAACGGTCAGGGGTGAGAGGAGGAAGAGCACGAAGACGAGGACCGCCCCGACCATCTCGAAGGCGGGGAGAATGTAGACCACCCAGTGGTGCCGGACCTCGTCGACGATAACCTCACCCTCGTCCCGGAGCAGGTGACTGCGGATCTCGGGTTCGGGAATCCGGCGAAGCAGCCAGGCCAGCACGAGGTCGGCCGCTCAGGAGAACAGCGCGTTGATGAAGTTGATCAGGCCGTCGAACAGGTCCTTGGTCAGGTCCCAACCCTGGCCTGCCCCGTCCCGAGTCACCTGAGCCAGGCGGGTTGGGTCGGTGAACATCCAGTAGCCGACGAAGACGACCGCAACCACGACGAGAAGGGGCATCAGCTTCTTCATGGCGTGGCTCCTTCCAGCACTCACGAGTCCGCGCGCCCCGTCGCGCACCTGTCCAGGTCATTGCTACCAAACGCCAGGGTTCAAGTCGCGCAGGCTCGCTGCCTGGCGCTGCGTAGGTTTCCCACGGTCCCGTGGGATTCATCCACTTCCCCAGTGTCGTGACGCACGGGAAGCGGATGATTCACACGGGACCGTGGGATTCATCCAGTAGCTGATCCGCCGCGGCGTAGGGGTCGCTCTCCCCGGCAAGGACCTGCGCCGCCAACGAATCGAGATGCGATCGGGCACCTACCTCGCCCCATCGGCTACGGAGTTGGGTGAGGGCAATTGCCTCGATCTCGTTGCAGGTACGCCGGATCCGGCGGGCTTGCAGGTCTCCGGAGCTGGACAGGAACGCCAGGTGGTCCGACAGGGCCGCTGCCACTTCGTCGACACCTGTGCCCGAGAGCGCTGAGGTGGCCAGCACTGGCGGCTGCCAGGCTTCGGCGGGTCGAGTGGAGAGCCGGAGCATGTTCTTGAGGTCGCGGAGAACCTGGTCCGCACCGTCACGGTCGGCCTTGTTCACGACGTAGACGTCCCCGATCTCCAGGATGCCGGCCTTGGCGGCCTGGATCCCATCGCCCATCCCCGGTGCGAGGAGGACCAGGGTGGTGTCGGCCAGCGCGGCGATGTCCACCTCGGACTGACCGACCCCGACGGTCTCGACCAGGATCACGTCACAACCTGCCGCGTCGAGCACCCGTAGCGCCTGAGGTGTCGACCACGCCAGGCCTCCGAGGTGCCCGCGCGTCGCCATCGACCGGACGTACACGCCTGGGTCGGTGTCGTGATCCTGCATCCGCACCCGGTCGCCGAGCAGGGCGCCGCCAGAGAAGGGCGAAGAGGGGTCCACCGCGAGGACGCCGACCCGCTTGTCGGTACGGCGCAGCGCTGTCACCAGGGCCGAGGTGGAAGTGGACTTCCCCACTCCGGGCGACCCCGTTATCCCCACCACGTGCGCATTGCCGGCGTACGGCGCGAGGCCGGCCATCACCTCACGCAGCGCCGGCGAGGCGTCCTCCACCATCGAGATGAGCTTGGCCACCGCGCGCGGCTGACCGTCCCGGGCGGCTGCGACAAGCTCGGGAACGGCGACAGCCGACCTCGCAGACGGAGGCCGGCTGTCACCAGGGGCAGGGGTCACGCGGACGGGACGCGGATGATCAGGGCGTCGCCCTGACCGCCACCGCCGCACAGGGCCGCGGCACCGATCCCACCGCCGCGGCGCTTGAGCTCGAGTGCGAGGTGCAGCACGATGCGAGCACCGGACATCCCGACCGGGTGGCCCAGCGCGATGGCGCCGCCGTTGACGTTGACCTTGTCCTCGGAGATGCCGAGCTCGCGGGAGGAGGCGATGCCGACCGCTGCGAAGGCCTCGTTGAGCTCGAACAGATCGATGTCTGCGACCTGGATGCCTTCCTTCTCGACCGCCTTGGCGATCGCCGCGGAGGGCTGCAGCTGCAGGGTCGAGTCCGGGCCGGCAACCTGGCCGGAGGCGCCGATCTCGGCGAGCCAGGTCAGCCCGAGCTCCTCGGCCTTCGCCTTGCTCATCACCACGACGGCGCAGGCGCCGTCGGAGATCTGCGAGGCGGAGCCGGCGGTGATCGTGCCGTCCTTGGAGAAGGCTGGGCGGAGCTTGCCAAGCGACTCGGCGGTGGTGTCACCGCGAACGCCCTCGTCCGCGGTGACCTGGATGTCCCCACCACGGGTCTTCACCGTGACCGGGACGATCTCCTCATCGAAGACGCCGTTCTTGGCCGCGGCAGCGGCGAGCTGGTGGCTGCGGGCCGAGAACTCGTCCTGCTCGGCGCGCGTCAGGTTCGCCGCGGCGGCGTTGCACTGCTCGGTGAGCAGTCCCATCGCCTGTGTCGTGAACTGGTCGTAGAGCGCGTCGTAGGCCATCGAGTCGACGAGCGGTGTGTCGCCGTACTTGAAGCCCTCACGCGACTTCGGCAGCAGGTGCGGCGCCTGCGTCATCGACTCCATGCCACCAGCGATGACGATCTCGTGCTCGCCGGCGCGGATCAGCTGGTCGGCCATCGCGATGGCGTTGATGCCCGACAGGCAGACCTTGTTGATGGTGATGGCCGGGACGTTCATCGGGATCCCGCCCTTGACCGCTGCCTGGCGGGCGGTGATCTGGCCGGTCCCGGCCTGGATGACCTGGCCCATGATCACGTAGTCGACCTGCTCGCCGGAGATGCCGGCCCTGGCAAGCGCTCCCTCGATCGCGACGCCGCCGAGGTCGGCAGCCGAGAGGTCCTTCAGGCCACCGAGCAGGCGGCCGATGGGGGTGCGGGCACCCGCAACGATGACAGATCCGGACATGACGCCTCCTGCGCGAACGAACGTTTCGTATACAGCGAACCTATGCCGCCGACCGTTCGGACACTACCTACTCCGGCGTAGGTACGGGAGGGGGTCCGCAGTGTCTAACTAGTCACAGTCCCTCGCAGCAGCCGTTCTCGTGTACGACGATGTGCGCCATGAGCCTGGAGATTCCCGATCACCTGTTCTTGTGCATCGACCACGTCGGTGTCGCCGTACCCGACCTGGACGAGGCCAAGACCTTGTACACCGAGAAGTTCGGCATGCAGGTCCTCCACGAGGAGACCAACCAGGAGCAGGGCGTGCGCGAGGCGATGCTGGGCGTCGGGGACTCAGGCTCCTGCATCCAGCTCCTGGCGCCGCTGGACGACAGCTCCACCATTGCCAAGTTCCTGGACCGCTCCGGTCCGGGGCTGCAGCAGTTGGCCTACCGCGTCACCGACGTGGAGCAGGTCTCGGCCATCCTGCGCGAGCGCGGTCTGCGCCTGCTGTACGACGCTCCCCGTCGCGGGACCAACGACAGCCGGATCAACTTCGTGCACCCCAAGGATGCCGGCGGTGTGCTGGTTGAGCTGGTCGAGCCCAACCCGGACGCCACACACTGAACGAGGCTTGTTGTAACGCCCGGTTACCTAAGTCACAGGCGCTTTCCACCTCCGGTTACCGCCGGGTAGATTCGTCACAACCATGACCACGAGCAGGAGCCCTCTGTGAAGCAGATCCTCGAAGCCATTCTCGCCGGCGACACGGCCGCGGAAGAGTTCGCAGCACTGGAGCTGCCCGAGTCATACCAGGCGATCACCGTGCACAAGGACGATGCCGACATGTTCGAGGGCCTCGCCTCGAGGGAGAAGGATCCACGCAAGTCGCTGCATCTCGACGAGGTGGCGCTCCCCGAGCTCGGGCCCGGTGAGGCGTTCGTGGCGGTGATGGCGAGCGCCATCAACTACAACACCGTCTGGACCTCGATCTTCGAGCCGGTCTCGACGTTCGGGTTCCTGGAGCGGTACGGCCGCGTCTCACCGTTGGGCAAGCGGCACGACCTGCCGTACCACGTGGTGGGCTCGGACCTGGCCGGCGTGGTGCTCAAGACCGGCGTCGGCGTGCACAGCTGGAAGCCGGGCGACGAGGTCGTCGCACACTGTCTCTCCGTCGAGCTCGAGAGCCCCGACGGCCACAACGACACGATGCTGGACCCCGAGCAACGCATCTGGGGCTTCGAGACGAACTTCGGCGGCCTCGCGCACATCGCCCTGGTCAAGTCGAACCAGCTCATGCCCAAGCCTGACCACCTCACCTGGGAGGAGGCAGCCTCCCCTGGACTGGTGAACTCGACGGCCTACCGGCAGCTAGTCAGCGGCAACGGCGCCGGCATGAAGCAGGGCGACAACGTGCTGATCTGGGGAGCCTCAGGCGGGTTGGGCGGCTTCGCCACGCAGTACGCGCTCAACGGCGGAGCCACGCCGATCTGTGTCGTCTCCAACGAGGAGAAGGCTGAGATCTGCCGCACGATGGGCGCCGAGCTGATCATCAACCGCTCGGAGGAGAACTGGCAGTTCTGGAAGGACGAGAACACCCAGGACCCAAAGGAATGGCGCCGGCTGGGTGCCAAGATCCGCGAGCTCACCGGAGGCGAGGACGTGGACATCGTCTTCGAGCACCCCGGCAGGGAGACCTTCGGTGCCTCGGTCTTCGCAGCACGCAAGGGCGGCACGATCGTGACCTGTGCCTCGACGAGCGGTTACATGCACCAGTACGACAACCGGTACCTGTGGATGAACCTGAAGCGGATCGTCGGCTCGCACTTCGCCAACTACCGCGAGTCGTGGGAGGCCAACCGGCTGATCGCCAAGGGCATGATCCACCCGACGCTCTCCAAGACCTACCGGCTCGAAGAGGTCGGTCAGGCCGCACTCGATGTCCACCACAACCTGCACCAGGGCAAGGTCGGGGTTCTCTGCCTGGCACCTGAGGAGGGCCTCGGCGTGCGAGACGAAGCCCTGCGGGCCAAGCATCTGGGCAAGATCAACGCGTTCCGCGGCGTCTGACCGCTGCTGCACGCTCAAAGAGGCGTCCCGTCGGCGAGACACGACGGGGTGCCTCTTTTGTTTTTCCGGGCATCGGGGAGAATCGGCTCTGTTCCCCCAAGCCCACCTACCGTCCACCAGAAGTGAGGGATCTCGGATGACCGACCGAAGCGGCCTGTCCATCTTCGACGACGAACCGTCGAACAAGTCGGGCGAGGAGGCCACGCAAGTCATCCCGTCCCTGTCCCCTCCCGGGGGGACCGCGCCCACCCAGTCGGGCACCGCCGGTCAGCCGGCCAACCCCGCAGCAGCCGCGTCGGCCACAGCGCGCCCAGCCTTCCCCCTGGTCCGCAAGGGCGGGTACGACCCGGCCAGCGTCGACCGGCAGTTCCACTCCCTCGCCGGTGAGAAGGCCGGCCTCACGGCCAGCCTGGGCGAGGCCAAGAAGCGGATCGCGACCCTGGAGGCCCAGCTCGACAACGCCAAGACCTCCCTGTCGGAGAACTCCAGCCCGACGTACGCCGGGCTCGGCGGCCGGGCCAGCGAGATGCTCCGCCTGGCCGAGGAGCAGGCAGACGACGTACTCGTCCAGGCCCGCGCCCAGGCTGACGAGATTCTGCGCCAAGCCAACAGCGACGCGGACGCCCTGCGCGCACAGGCGTCCCGCGACGCCGAAGACATGCGGATGGTCCAGCTCAAGGAGCTCGACGAGCACCGCGCCACCGCCCTGGGCGACGTGGAGCGCGAGCGGAGCATCGCCAAGGCCGAGGCCGACGACCTGCGCGCGTCCGCGCAGAGCGAGGCGGACCAGCTGAAGCTGGCCGCGGAGCAGGAGCTGAATGCGCTGCGCACCGGAGCCAAGCGCGAGGCCGAGCAGGCCAAGGCCCAGGCCGACCGCGAGGTTTCGGAGGCTCGCCGTGCCCTGGCGGTCGAGAAGGAGCGGCTGACTCGCGAGGCTGCAGAGCACCACACCAACGCCACAGCCGAGACGCAGCGGCTCGTCGAGGAGTCCGAGGGTCGAGCCAAGGCCGCCGAGGAACGCGCGCGCGAGGCGATGAAGACCGCAGCCGCGCAACGACAGCAGGCCGAGACCGAGGCAGAGCGCGTGGTCACCCGGGCCCGCCGCGAGGCCGAGCAGATGGTCGCCTCAGCCCAGACGCAGGCCACCTCCTTCATGGCTTCCGGACAGGCCGACGCGGAGCGGCGGCTGGGCGAGCTCAACGCTGAGGTGGACCGCCTCACCAAGCGTCGCGACTCGATCGTGGCGCAGCTGGGTGCGCTTCGCGACGTGGTCTCGAGCTTCGCGGACACCCCGGAGCCGTCGGCGGCGCAGGCGGCCCAGGCAGCCCAGGCAGCAGCCAAGGACACCACCGAGGACAGCACCGAGGACAGCACCGAGGACACCGAGGAGGAGGTCGCAACGGCGGCCGAGGCCGGTGGCAAGAAGAAGTAGGCGCAAGCGACAGCCGAGCTCAGGGCCGGCGTACCCAGCACGGGTGCGCCGGCTTCGGCGTCTGGGGCCGGCGAACCTAGCGGGGCACGTCCTTGAAGACCGCCGTGGTCAGGTCGGCATAGGCGCTGGTATCGGCGATCTCCATCGGGCCATCCCACTCCCGCGGCAGTGGTACGGCGACCGACGGCGCGATCCGCGCGACGATCTCGTCCAGCACCCGCTCCGAGTGACCCACCCACAGGTGCTTGCCACCCTCGACGGCGACCAGCTCGGCCTGCGGGACGACGCTGAAGCGTTCACGGGCCTGATCCGGGCGGAGGTAGTCGTCCAGCTCGGGAACGACCAGCTTCAGCGGTTTGCCCGAGGCCGCCCAGGCGGCGAGGTGCTCCGGCCCGGCGAACCGCAGCGGCGGGCTCAGGAGCACCGCGCCCTGGACGCCGGGGTCGAGTCCGTACATCAACGTGACGTCGGTTCCGAACGACCAGCCGACCAGCCAGATGTTGGGGAGGTCGTGGAACTCGGCGTACTCCAGTGCCGCCGCCAGGTCGTAGTGCTCGCCCACGGCGTTGTCGAACGCCCCCTCGCTGGTCCCCTGCAGGGACGTGGTTCCGCGGGAGTTGTAGCGAAGGA
This sequence comes from uncultured Actinomycetota bacterium, assembly GCA_963769585.1. Taxonomy (GTDB): domain Bacteria; phylum Actinomycetota; class Actinomycetes; order Propionibacteriales; family Nocardioidaceae; genus SSC3. The sequence goes on along the minus strand of CAVYMJ010000006.1, from coordinate 744,815 downwards.
CGGCGACGTTCGCCAGGGCCGGCAGCCGGTAGGAGGCCTTGCGGAAGATGTGGCTGTCCATCATCCCGCCGTGGGTCGGCAGCGGGTGCAGGCAAATCATCGTCGCGACAGGATCGCCCGAGGGGGGCAGCGCCAGCTCGGCGACGAGCTTGAGCCCGTCGGCCGTCTCGAGGGTGAGCGGCTCCCGGCGTGCGGGCAGGACCGATGTTCCGCGGATCGGCCGGGTCACGAGCGGTCCGGCCCCTGCTCGACGGCCAGGTGCTCGACGCGGCCGGTGTCCAGCCACGAGGTGGGAACCTCGACCTCGAGCCTGCTGGTTCTCATGCGTCCGATTCTGTCAGTCGGGGCCGGTCGAGCCCGGAGCCGGTCAGCGTGTGGAGTAGTCCCGGAACCCTCGCTTGGTCTTCCTGCCGAGGTAGCCGGCGTTCACCAGGTGCTCCAGCAGCGGCGCCGGAGCGAAGCCCGGCTCGCGGAACTCAAGGTACAGCTCCCGCTGGATGGCCAGCGAGACGTCGTTGCCGACCACGTCGAGGAGCTCGAAGGGACCCATCGGGAGGGCACAGCCGTACTTCATCGCGGTGTCGATGTCATCGGCCGAGGAGTAGTGCGCCTCGAGCATCTTGATCGCGTCGTTGAGGTACGGGAAGAGCAGGGCGTTGACGATGAATCCGGCTCGGTCACCGCACGACACGGCCACCTTGCCGACCTTGGCGCACAGCGCCCCAACCGTCTCGGCAACGTCGTCGGCGGTCGCCACGGTCGACACGACCTCGACGAGCTTCATGATCGGGGCCGGGTTGAAGAAGTGCATGCCGATCACGTCCTCGGGACGCGTGGTCACCTTGGCCATCGAGATCACCGGAAGCGAGGACGTGGTCGTCGCCAGGATCGCGCCCGGCTTGCAGATCTCGTCGAGGTTCTCGAAGAGCGTGGTCTTGATCTTGAGGTCCTCGGCGATTGCCTCGACCACGAGGTCGACGTCGGAGAGGTCGTCGAGCTTGGACGTACCGTGCAGGCGTCCGAGCACGTCGGCCTTGCTGGCCTCGTCGAGCTTGCCGCGCTGGATCGCCTTGTCCAGGGAACGCTCGATGGTGCTTCGGACACCGGCGACCTTGTCGTCGGAGCGGCCGACGTACTTCACGTCGTAGCCGGCCTTGGCGAAGACCTCCACGATGCCGCTGGCCATCGTGCCCGTACCGACCACTCCGACGAGCTTGACGTCGCGCTTGAGCTGCGGCGCCGAGTCTGCGGAGGGCGTCTCATGGTCGGGTACGACGGTGGAGCTGTCGACGCCCTCGTAGGTGTAGAACCCGCGGCCGGTCTTGCGACCCAGCATTCCGGCGGTGACCATCTGCTTGAGGATCGGCGCCGGGGCGTGTAGCCGGTCGCGGCCCTGGCGGTACATCGTCTCGAGGATCTCGTACGCCGTGTCGAGGCCGATCAGGTCGAGCAGGGCGAGCGGCCCCATCGGATAGCCGCAGCCGTAGCGCATCGCGGCGTCGATGTCCTCACGGGAGGCGTACCTGCCCTCGTACATGGAGACCGCGTGGTTCAGGTAGCCGAAGAGGAGGGCGTTGGCGATGAACCCGGCCTTGTCGCCGGCGACGACCGGAACCTTGTCCAGACTCTCGGCGAGCCCCTTGACGTCGTCGATCACGTCCGGCTCGGTGACGACGGTCTTGATGATCTCGAGGAACTTCTGCACCGGTGCCGGGTTGAAGAAGTGCACCCCGATGACCCGGCCGGGCTTGGCCGTGGCGGTGGAGATCTCGGTGACCGAGAGGGAGGAGGTGTTGGTGGCCAGGATTGCGTCGTCGGCGACGATGCCATCCAGCTGCCTGAAGACCGCCTGCTTGGTCTCGAGCTTCTCGACGATCGCCTCGATCACCAGCTGACAGCCCTTGACATCCCCGATGTTGGTCGTGAAGGTGATGCGGTTGAGGAGCTCCTTCTGCTCGTCCTCGCTGAGCTTCCCCCTGGCCACGGCACGCCCGGTGGAGTGCTGCAGGTGCTCCTTGCCCCGCTCGACGGCGGCGTCGGTGAGCTCCACGCCCACCACGTCGAAGCCGTTACGGGCAATGACCTCAGCGATGCCCGCACCCATGGTGCCGAGACCGATGACGCCTACAGAAGTGAATTCGCGAGCCATGGGCCGAATCTTGTCACGACTGGCGGGGCTGGGGCTGTGGGGTATCTCACCGAACGGTAACTCGCGGTTACACCTGCCGTCGCGACCCTGGCGCAGACGGTGCGAGCACCCGAACCGCCTCGGGTAGATTGCCGCACGTGCGCCTCGTCATTGCCCGCTGCCAGGTCGACTACGCCGGCCGCCTCACCGCCCACCTGCCGATGGCTACCCGGCTGATCATGGTGAAGAACGACGGGTCGGTGCTGGTGCACTCCGACGGTGGCTCCTACAAGCCACTGAACTGGATGTCCCCTCCGTGCCGGGTCCTGGAGGGCAAGAACGACGAGGGCGCCGTCGAGTGGACCGTCCTCGGCAAGGACGACGACACCCTGCGCATCCTGATCGAGGAGATCCTCAGCGACACGGCCTACGACCTCGGGGTCGACCCGGGACTGCAGAAGGACGGGGTCGAGAAGCACCTCCAGGAGCTGCTCGCCGAGCACCCCGCGACGCTGGCCGACGGGCTCACCTTGGTACGACGGGAGTTTCCGACCGCGATCGGCCCGGTCGACCTGATGTGCCGCGACGCCGAGGGGCTGTCGGTCGCGGTGGAAATCAAGCGGCGGGGCGAGATCGACGGGGTCGAGCAGCTCACGCGCTATCTCGAGCTGCTCAACCGCGACCCGCTGCTCGCCCCGGTCCGGGGAATCTTCGCTGCTCAGGAGATCAAGCCACAGGCTCGGGTGCTCGCCACCGACCGGGGCATCTCCTGTGCGGTGGTCGACTACGACACCCTGCGGGGCATGGACGACCCGACTGACCGGCTGTTCTGAGGTGGCCCAGATCTTCCACCTGGCGCTCCCCGCAGACTGGGCCGCTGCCCAGGCCGACGGCGCGTACACCACCTCGACCCGTGGTGCGACGCTCAGCGAGGAAGGCTTCATCCACTGCTCCTCAGCCGAGCAGGTCGAGACGGTGCGAGGGGCCTTCTACGCAGACGTGGACTCGCTGCTGCTTCTCACCATCGACACCGACCTGCTCACCTCCCCCCTGCGGTACGACGAGGTAGCCCCGGGGGAGGTCTTCCCCCACGTCTACGGCCCGCTCAACCTCGACGCGGTCGTGGATGCGACGTTGATGAGCTGAGCGGCCACCTGCTGCTCGTCGGCGACCTCAGCGGCCGGCTGACGGGCCGGGGTCGCTGCCTCCAGGAACCGCAACAGCTCGACCGGGAAAGGCAACACCAGAGTGGAGTTCTTCTCAGCAGCCACCTCGACGATGGTCTGCAGCAGGCGCAGTTGTAAGGCGGCGGGAGCCGTGCTCATCAGCTTCGCCGCCTCAGTGAGCTTCGAGGATGCCTGAAGCTCGCCCTCCGCGGTGATGACCCGCGAGCGGCGTTCCCGCTCGGCCTCTGCCTGCCGGGACATCGACCGCTTCATCGAGTCGGGCAACGCCACGTCCTTGATCTCGACCCGGTCCACGTCGATGCCCCAGCCGTTGGCCGGGCTGTCCAGCATCAGCTCAAGCCCCTGGTTGAGCCGCTCCCGATCGCTGAGCAGGTCGTCGAGCTCACTCTTGCCAATGATCGAGCGCAGCGAGGTCTGCGCCACCTGAGAGACCGCCGCCTGGTAGTCCTGGACCTCCACGACGGCACGGATCGGGTCGACGACCCGGAAGTAGACGACCGCGTCGACGCGGACCGTCACGTTGTCCCGCGTGATGCCCTCCTGGGCCGGGATCGGCATCGTCACGACCTGGACGTTGACACATTTCAGCTTGTCCACGATCGGCACGATGCGGGTCAGCCCCGGCGGCCGGGCGGTGTCCTGCACCCGACCCAGCCGGAAGACCACGCCGCGTTCGATCTGACGCACCACCCGGAAGCTCGCGGCTGCGTACGCCGCGGCGAGTCCGAGGACTACGCCGATCACGATTCCGATGACCAAGAGCATCGCGACCTCCTGCGCTCCGAAGGATCCCTCCCCCGAGCCTACGTCGGAGTGTGGGCGATCGCTCGGGGCCGGATCAGCGAGGCGACCTCGTCGGCGCAGCCCCAGGACAGCGTTACGCCGGCGCCACCGTGGCCGTAGCAGTGCACCACATCGTCCACGCGCTCGAGCCGGACGCTGGCTCGGGCTGGACGGAGCCCGACCCGGTGTCCCAGCACCCGCGCGTTGGCGACCTCGGGCACGAGCGCGGCTGCTCGCTGAAGGATCTGCCTGCTGACGACGTCGGAGGGCGTGCGCTCCCACTCCCCCTCGTCGTCGGTGCCGCCGACCACGACGTCGCGCGACCTTGGGACCAGGTAAGTCGGTCCCGCTGAGTCGAGCCACCAGCGCTCCAGGCCGAACTGCTCGACGAGCACCACCTGCCCGCGCGCCGGAAGCACTCCGGCGTCCTGCGCCATCAACCGGGCGCCCAGGCCGGTGGCGTTCACGACCACGTCCGCGTGCTCGGGCAGAGCCTGCAGTGCCAGGCGGGTCAGGGTGCCGCCGAGCTCGGCCAGCCTCCGGGTGAGCCAGCGCAGGTAGGTGGGCATCTCGACGATCGGAGTCTGGAACGTCAGCCCCCCGACGTACGGCGAGGGGACGTCGGCGGCGTACGACAGCGAAGGCACGGCGGCTGCCCACCAAGGCTCCCCGGCGGTGCTCAGGAGCTCGGTCCCCTCGCGCATGGTGACCCCGGCATCCCTGCCGGCCAGCTCACCGAAGACCTCGTAGCTGCGCGCAGCCCACGCGGTCACGCGCTCGAAGGGGTAGGCCCGGTACGGGTACCAGAAGGCGCCGGAGACCGCCGAGGTGGTCTCCAGGGGCAGGTCCCGCGCGAGCACGTCGACCCGATGGCCGTCTTCGAGCAGCCGGACCGCGCAGGTCAGGCCGACGACACCGGCACCCACCACGAGAACTCGAACCACCTGCCCGAGTGTGGCTCAGAAGTCGCTGATCGTCACGCCGCCGCGGGTGTCGGTGACCGTGGCCACGAGATAGCGAGTGACACCGTCGTCGGTGACCGAGCAGGTGATCGCCGCCCCCACGTCGGCCGGGTACGCCGGCGCCGAGCCGCAGTGGACGTCGCCGTATCCCCGGGACGTGAGCTCGTCGACCAGACTCTCGGTGGCGATGACACCCTCCTGAAGCTCCGCGTCGAAGGTCACCTGACCGCCCCTGCCCTGCCTCAGCGAGACGCGGACCGAACCCGCCACCCCGTCGAACCACCCTTCGCACGTGAGCTCGGCCGGCACCTTGTTGTCCCAGGCCGGACAGGCGAGGTGGTCCACGCGCAGTCCCTGGTCGGCGATCTGCCTGCGCAGGCGCGCCGCGATCGGCCGCTCCAGGTCGTCCATGCCACCCGTCGGCGCCGTCGAGGTCGGCGCAGTGCCTCCAAGAGTCGGAGACGGACGCGGGACCACCTGGTCGGCCCCCGAGCACGACGCGACCAGGCCCAGGGCGAGGGCGAGGACTAGGGCGACGAGCCCGCGTGCCTGCACGTGGCGGCCGATCAGGAGAGCCCGTTGGCCTTGCGGATGACGTCCACGATGCCGCCCATGATCTCGGTGAGGCCGAAGTCCTTCGGGGTGAAGACCGCCGCGACCCCCAGCTCCTTGAGCTTCTTGCCGTCCGAGTCGGGGATGATGCCGCCCACGATCACCGGTACGTCGGTCAGGCCCGCCTCTCGGAGCCCGTCCAGGACCGCAGGGACCAGCTCCATGTGCGAGCCGGAGAGAATCGAGAGGCCGACGCAGTTCACGTCCTCGGCCACCGCGGCGGCGACGATCTGCTCGGGGGTGAGACGGATCCCCTGGTAGATCACCTCGAACCCCGCGTCACGGGCACGAACGGCGACCTGCTCGGCCCCGTTGGAGTGTCCGTCCAGACCCGGCTTGCCGACGAGCAGCCGCAGCCTCCCGCCGAGCTCCTCCCCGGTCTGCCTTACGCGCTCACGCACCGAAGTCAGCTCCACGCCCGCCTCCTGGACGCCCACGGCGCCGGAGACGCCGGTCGGAGCGCGGTACTCGCCGAACACCTCACGTAGCTTGCCTGCCCACTCCCCCGTCGTCGCCCCGGCACGAGCCGCGGCCAGGGTGGCCTCCATCAGGTTGACGCCGGACTTGGCGTCGGCTGCCAGCCGGTCCAGCGCAGCCCGGACCTCGGCCTCGTCTCGCTCCTGCTTCCACGCCCGCACCGACTCGATGGCGGCTGCCTCGGCCTCCGGGTCCGCGGCCTGGATGGCACCGTCGAGGTCCGCCGTCAGCGGCGAGACCTCGGTCGTCTCGAACTTGTTCACTCCAACGACGACCTCGTCCCCGGCCTCGATCCGGGCACGACGGGCCGCGTGACTGGAGACCAGTGCCTGCTTCATGTAGCCGGACTCGACAGCAGCCACGGCGCCACCCAGGGCCTGCACCCGGTCGATCTCCGCACGCGCACCGGCTACGAGCTCGTTGACCTTCTGCTCGATCACGATCGACCCGTCGAAGATGTCGTCGTACTCCAGCAGGTCGGACTCGAAGGCCAGCACCTGCTGCAGCCGCAGGGACCACTGCTGGTCCCAGGGCCGGGGCAGACCCAGCGCCTCGTTCCACGCGGGAAGCTGTACGGCGCGGGCGCGAGCGTTCTTGGACAGCGTCACCCCCAGCATCTCCAGCACGATGCGCTGCACGTTGTTCTCAGGCTGGGCTTCGGTCAGACCCAGCGAGTTGACCTGTACGCCGTAGCGGAACCGGCGCATCTTCTCGTCCTGGACGCCGTACCGCTCGCTGGTGATCTCGTCCCACAGCTGCGCGAAGGCGCGCATCTTGCAGGTCTCCTCGATGAACCGCACACCGGCATTGACGAAGAACGAGATGCGGCCGACGACCTTGCCCATCTCCTCCTGGGCGACCTGTCCTGAGTCACGGACCGCATCGAGCACGGCGATCGCGGTGCACAGAGCGTAGGCCAGCTCCTGGACCGGGGTGGCTCCTGCCTCCTGCAGGTGGTAGCTGCAGATGTTGATCGGGTTCCACTTCGGGACGTGGTTGACCGTGTACGCGATCGTGTCGGTGGTCAGCCGCAGGGAGTGCTCGGGCGGGAACACATACGTGCCGCGGGAGAGGTACTCCTTGATGATGTCGTTCTGGGTGGTCCCGGCCAAGGCGTTGTGCACGGTCTCGACCTCGACGCCGGGGTTCTGCTCCTCGGCCACGACCTGGTACATCGCGAGCAGCCACATGGCGGTCGCGTTGATCGTCATCGAGGTGTTCATCTCGGTAAGGGGGATGTCCTGGAAAAGCTTGCGCATCTCCCCCAGGTGCGGGATCGGGACCCCGACCTTGCCGACCTCACCACGAGCCAGCGTCGAGTCCGGGTCGTAGCCGGTCTGGGTGGGGAGGTCGAACGCGACCGAGAGCCCCGTCTGGCCCTTGGCCAGGTTCATCCGGTACAGCGCGTTGGAGGACTCGGCCGTGCTGTGCCCGGCGTACGTCCGCATCACCCAGGGTTTGTCCCGGGGGTGCTCGCGTGAGGTGGGGCTCTTCTCGCTCATAAGTGACGAGCCTAGGCGTCGGGCGACTCGTCAGTAACCTGTTGTGAACTGTTCAACACCCGGATCGGTGTTGGACACGCCACACCCGCGGTCACACAGCTGCGGCCTCGCGCTCCACCTGGAAGAGCCGGCGCAGCCGGGTGAAGGTCAGGACGCGGTGGATCGGCGGCGTACAACCACGCAGGACCAGGTGCCGCCCTTCACGTTCGAGGTGGTGTGAGGCGGCTCCGAGGAGCTTGAGCGCGGGCGAGTCGAGCGACACCACCTCGCTCAGGTCCAGGACGACGACCTGGTCGCTGGTGTCGTCGAAGTGCGAGTAGATGGCTTCGCGGACCATGCCCGTGGACCGGCCGTCGAAACTGCCGGCCAGCGCGAGCGTCGACCCGACTCTCCTGACTTCCATGGCGCTCCCCGTCCGAAGGGGCTTGTCCCGCGACAAGCCCTCGTACCTAAGACGTGCGTGCCCCCTGCTCGGTTGCATCAAACCCGAACTCCGAGACAAAAAGGGTTGCATGCATCGTGGGCGGCTCGGCGGCAACACACCGTCTCGACATGTGACCAATGTGACGGGTGGGACTGTGGTCCGGTGGGGCGTCAGGCCGCTACTGAGCCAAGTCGGGCACGGTGACGCGGTCGATGTCGACACCGAGCCCGCGCAGGGTCTCCACGAAGCTCGGGTAGCCCCGGTCGATGTGGTGCGACTCCGCGACCGTCGTGGAGCCCTGGGCGGCCAGCCCAGCCAGGACCAGGGCCGCGCCGGCCCTGATGTCGTGGGCGACGACCGGGGCGCCGGAGAGCAGCGGCTTGCCCCGTACGACGGCGTGGTGGCCGTCGGTGCGGACGTCCGCGCCCAGGCGCGCCAGCTCCTGGACGAACATGAACCGTGCCTCGAAGACGTTCTCGGTGATCATGGCTGTGCCCGTGCTGACCGCCGCTGCCGCCATCGCGAAGGGCTGCAGGTCGGTCGGGAAGCCCGGGTAGGGCAGGGTCACCACGTCGAACGAGTCCAACCGGCGGTCGACCCGGATCCGGAAGCCGTTCTCCTCCGCTCCGATCCAGGCTCCAGCAGCGGCGAGCTTGTCGAGCACGATGTCGAGGTGGTGTGCGCGCCCTCCCTCCACGAGGAGGTCTCCCCCGGCGATTGCCACCGCGAAGGCCCAGGTGCCGGCCACGATCCTGTCCGAGACGGTCGCGTGGCTCACCGGGCCGAGCTCGTCCACGCCGTGGATCACCAGCGTCGACGTCGAGACGCCTTCGATCTTGGCGCCCATCGACGCCAGCATCTCGCACAGGTCGACGATCTCCGGCTCACGAGCGACGTTGTCGATGACGGTGGTTCCCTCGGCCAGCACTGCAGCCATCAGTAGGTTCTCGGTGGCACCCACACTCGGGAAGTCCAGCCAGAGCGTCGTACCGCGGAGCCGATCCTCGACCTCCGCCACGACGAAGCCGTGCTCGACCCTCGTCGACGCGCCGAGGTCCTGAAGTCCGCGGATGTGCATGTCCAGTCCACGCGAGCCGATGGCATCCCCACCCGGCAGGCTCACCTTCGCCCGGCCGCAGCGCGCGACCAGGGGTCCGAGTACGGCGATGGAGGCACGCAACCGGCGGACCAGGTCGTACGGCGCCTCGTGGCCGAGCTCCGCGGGGACGTCGATGGACACCTCACCCGAGCCCCTGTCGAGCTGCACGTTGCAGCCGAGCTCCTCAAGCAGCCGCGCCATCACGTCCACGTCGAGGATGTCGGGCACGTTGGTGATCGTGGATCGGCCCGTCGCCAGCAGCGAGCAGGCCATCAGCTTCAGGGCACTGTTCTTCGCGCCGCCTACCTTGACCGACCCGTGCAGCCCACTGCTGAGCGGGCCGTCGGAGGTGACACGGAAGGCTTCCACGAGGTTGACCCTATCGCCGAGGTGAGCGGGTGCGAACCGGCCGAAGCGCGCCCCTTATCGTTGACGCATGGTCAACCTCACTCGGATCTACACGCGCACCGGCGACGCCGGCACGACTCGATTGGGCGACAACAGCGTCGCGTCCAAGACGGACCCGCGCCTGGGCGCCTTCGCCGATGTCGACGAGCTCAACTCGCAGATCGGGTACGCCGTCGCGGCGGGTGGGCTGGACGAGGAGGTCGCCAAGGTGCTGACCACGATCCAGAACGACCTCTTCGACGTCGGCGCAGACCTGTGCACACCGGTGGTGGAGAACCCGGAGTACCCGCCGCTGCGGGTCGAGCAGGCGTACGTCGACCGCCTGGAGGCCTGGTGCGACCAGTACAACGAGCCGCTGGAGTCGCTGCGGTCCTTCATCCTCCCCGGCGGCAGCGCAGGCGCGGCGCTGCTGCACGTGTGCCGCACGGTCGCCCGTCGCGCGGAGCGATCCGGCTGGGCGTCGTACGCGTTGCACGGCGACGACATGAACGACCTGGCGATCAAGTACCTCAACCGGCTCTCCGACCTGCTCTTCATCCTGGCCCGCCATGCCAACCGCGCGCAGGGCGACGTGCTCTGGAAGCCCGGGGGCGAGCGCTAGGCGCTGCGAGGTCAGCGTCCGCGCATCTGCTGGCCGGGCGGGGCCGCCTCGAGCCAGGCAAGGAACCCGGTGAGCGCGTCGGGCGACATGGCCACCTCGAGCAGGCCAACAGGGGTGAGGCACTCGACGATCACGTGGCCGGCGTACAGCGAGTAGGTCTCGGCGCCGACGGCGTCCCGGCGGCCCTCGTAGGCGAGGTCACCACGGTGGAAGACGAGCTTCGGCTTCGGCAGGATCGAGAAGATCCGAAACCACTCCAACTCGTCACCCGAGTAGCGCGCTACCCCTAGAACCCAGCCGCGTCCGGCCTTGGTGGGCCGGACGCGGACTGAGAACTCAAACGTGCCGCCGTGACGAGAGATCCAGCGACGACGGACAACCAGACACAGGCCGTAGAGCAGGACGAGAACCAGCACAGCACCGGTCGCGTCCGCGACCCACTGCCATACCGGCATCTACCGCCCTCCCCTCGTCTGGAGACCTGCGCGTAAGAGCTATGGAACTGTCACCACCTGGTGGAACTCTACGAGGCGCGCTCGGCAGCGCGGATACGTGCCTCGGCCCATGCTGCTGCGGCAGCCTCACGAGCGTCGTCGTCGTTCTCGCCGGCCACGTGCGCCCGCTCGAGATCGGACTTGGCCTTCTCCAGGTCGATGTCGTGGGACATCTCGGCGTGCTCGGACAGGATCGAGATGCGGTTGTTGGCCACCGACAGGAAACCCTGGTCCACCGCGGCGATCCAGGTCTCGTTGTCGCTCGTGGTCACGTCGACGATGCCGTGCACCATCAGCGAGAGCATCGGAGCGTGGTTGGGAAGGATGCCGACGTCACCCTCCGTGGTCCTGGCGATGACCATCGTCGCCTCGCCCGACCAGACCAGCCGGTCGGCAGCGACCAGCTCGACCTGCATCACGTTCCCACTCATTACGACGTGCTCTTCTGGATCTCTGCCCACTTGCGCTCGACGTCATCGAGACCACCGCACATGAAGAAGGCCTGCTCGGCGACGTGGTCGTACTCACCGTCACAGATCTTGTCGAACGCCTCGATGGTGTCGGTCACCGACACTGTTGAGCCTTCGATGCCGGTGAACTGCTTGGCAACGTAGGTGTTCTGCGACAGGAACCGCTGAAGACGACGTGCCCGGGACACGATGATCTTGTCCTCTTCGGAGAGCTCGTCGACGCCGAGAATGGCAATGATGTCCTGCAGTTCCTTGTTGCGCTGCAGGATCTGCTTCACCCGGGTGGCGCAGTCATAGTGCGCCTGGCCGATGTACTGCGGGTCCAGGATCCGCGAGGTCGACGTAAGCGGGTCCACGGCCGGGTAGATGCCCTGCGACGCGATATCGCGAGAGAGCTCGGTCGTGGCGTCCAGGTGCGCGAACGTTGCCGCGGGAGCTGGGTCGGTGTAGTCGTCGGCGGGCACGTAGATCGCCTGCATCGAGGTGATCGAGTGACCGCGCGTCGAGGTGATCCGCTCCTGAAGCGTGCCCATCTCGTCGGCGAGGTTCGGCTGGTAGCCCACTGCGGACGGCATCCGGCCGAGCAGGGTGGAGACCTCCGAGCCGGCCTGGGTGAACCGGAAGATGTTGTCGATGAAGAGCAGCACGTCCTGCTTCTGCACGTCACGGAAGTACTCCGCCATGGTCAGAGCAGAGAGGGCGACGCGAAGTCGCGTGCCCGGCGGCTCGTCCATCTGGCCGAACACCAGGGCTGTCTGCCCGATGACGCCGGCCTCGTCCATCTCCTGGATGAGGTCGTTGCCCTCACGGGTGCGCTCACCGACTCCGGCGAAGACCGACACGCCGCCGTGGTCCTTGGCGACACGGGCGATCATCTCCTGGATGAGCACCGTCTTGCCGACACCGGCGCCACCGAAGAGGCCGATCTTCCCGCCGAGCACGTAGGGCGCCAGCAGGTCGATGACCTTGATTCCGGTCTGGAACATCTCGGTCTTGGACTCGAGCTGGTCGAAGGCGGGAGCCTTGCGGTGGATGCCCCAGCGCTCCTTGACCTCGTACTTCTCGCCCTCCTTGAGGTTGAGCACATCGCCGGTCGCGTTGAACACGTGACCCTTGGTGATGTCGCCCACCGGGACGCTGATCGACTCTCCGGTGTCGGTGACCTGAGCTCCGCGCACCAGACCGTCGGTCGGCTTCATCGAGATGGCACGAACCATGCCGTCACCGATGTGCTGAGCAACCTCGAGCGTGATGGTGTTGGTCTCGCCGCCGAGCGTGATGTCGACCTTGAGCGCGTTGTAGATCTCCGGCATCGAGTCCACAGGGAACTCGATGTCGACGACCGGGCCGATCACCCGGGCGATCCGACCTACGGAGCCGCCGGTGGCCTTGGTCTCTTCAACAGTGGCAGTCATTTCTCTCACTCACTCCCGGCGGTTGCGTCGGCCAGGGCATTGACGCCGCCGACGATCTCGCTGATTTCCTGGGTAATTCCGGCCTGGCGCGCCTGGTTGGCCAGCCGGGTGTACTTCTTGATGAGCTCTTCCGCGTTGTCCGTCGCTGCCTTCATCGCCCGCTGACGCGCAGCGAGCTCGGAGGCAGCCGCCTGCAGCAGAGCGAAGTAGATGCGGCTCTGGACGTACTTGGGCAGCAACCCGTCGAGCACCTCGGACGCGTTCGGCTCGAACTCGTACAGCGGGAGGACGTCACCGTCCTCGGGCGGCTCCTCCCCCTCGACGACCTCGAGCGGAAGCAGTCGCACCGCGGTGGGCTCCTGGACCAGCATCGAGCGGAACCTGGTGTAGACGAGGTGGACCTCGTCCACGCCGGTCTCCTCCTCCAGGAACGCTGCGATGAGAACGTCGCCGATCTCGCGGGCGATGTCGTAGGTCGGCTGGTCGGAGTGACCCGTCCAGCTCTGGACCACCGGGCGCTGGCGGAACTTGAAGTAGGCCACGCCCTTACGACCGCTGATGTAGGTGGCGACCTCCTTGCCCTCGCCGCGCAGCTTCTCGGCGAGGCGCTCGGCCTCCCTCAGCACACTGGAGGAGTACGAGCCGGCCAGACCCCGGTCGCTGGTCACGATCAAGATCGCCGCGCGGTTCGACTCGTTCGTCTCGGTGGTGAGCGGGTGGTCGACGTTGGAGTACGTCGCCACCGCCGACACCGCCCGAGTGAGCTCGCGCGCGTACGGCGCCGCGGCCTGGGCCCGCTGCTGCGCCTTGATGATGCGAGACGCAGCGATGAGCTCCATGGCGCGCGTGATCTTCTTCATCGACGTGACGGACTTGGTCCGTGCACGCAACTCACGCACTGAGGTTGCCAAGGGTCAGCCCCGCTTCTGCTTGACGATCTGCTCCTGCTCGAGCTCGTCCGCCGGAAGAGCCTGGTGCTCCTCCTTACCCACCTTGATCGAGCCCCCATCGGAGGTCTCGAACTGGTCGGTGAACGAGGTGAACGCGTCCTCGAGCGCACTGGCCGTGTCGTCGCTGAAGTCGCGCGACTCACGGATGCCGTCGAGGATGCCGCCGTGCGAGCGACGCAGGAAGTCGAGGAACTCCCGCTCGAAGCGCAGGACGTCCTCGCTCGGCACCGTGTCGAGCTTGCCCGAGGTTCCCGCCCACAGCGAGACCGTCATCTCGTCGAGCGGGTACGGCGAGTACGCCGGCTGCTTGAGCAGTGCCATCAGTCGGGCGCCGCGGTCGAGCTGCTGGCGAGAGGCCGCGTCGAGGTCCGAGGCGAACATCGCGAACGCCTCCATGGCCCGGAACTGGGCCAGGTCGACCTTGAGCGAGCCGGTGACCTTCTTCATGGCCTTGGTCATCGCCGCACCGCCGACGCGGGACACCGAGATGCCGACGTCGATGGCGGGGCGCTGGTTGGCGTTGAACAGGTCCGACTGCAAGAAGATCTGGCCGTCGGTGATCGAGATGACGTTGGTCGGGATGTACGCCGACACGTCGTTGGCCTTGGTCTCGATGATCGGCAGCCCCGTCATCGAGCCCTTGCCCATGTCATCCGACAGCTTGGCGCAGCGCTCGAGCAGTCGGCTGTGCAGGTAGAAGACGTCACCCGGGTAGGCCTCACGACCCGGCGGGCGGCGCAGCAGCAGCGACACCGAACGGTAGGCCTCGGCCTGCTTGGTGAGGTCGTCGAACACGATCAGGACGTGCTTGCCGGCGTACATCCAGTGCTGGCCGATGGCCGAGCCGGTGTACGGCGCGAGGTACTTGAAGCCAGCCGAGTCCGAGGCCGGGGAGGCCACGATTGTGGTGTACTCCAGCGCACCGGCGGCCTCGAGCGCGCCGCGGACGGCCGCGATCGTCGAGCCCTTCTGGCCGATTGCGACGTAGATACAGCGCACCTGCTTGTCCGGGTCTCCGGACTCCCAGTTGGCCTTCTGGTTGATGATCGTGTCGATGGCGATCGTCGTCTTGCCGGTCTGCCGGTCACCGATGATCAGCTGGCGCTGACCACGACCGATCGGCGTCATCGCGTCGATCGCCTTGATACCGGTTGCCAGCGGCTCGTGTACGGACTGGCGCACCATCACGCCGGGAGCCTGGAGCTCGAGAGCGCGGCGGTCGTCGGTGGTGACCTCGCCGAGGCCGTCGATCGGGGTACCGAGCGGGTCGACGACGCGGCCCAGGTAGCCGTCCCCGACGGGCACCGAGAGGATCTCCCCAGTACGGCGTACCGTCTGGCCCTCTTCGATCTTGTCGAAGTCACCCAGGACGACGACACCGATCTCCCTGGTGTCCAGGTTCAGCGCGATGCCGAGCGTGCCGTCCTCGAACTCGAGCAGCTCGTTGGCCATCGCGGAAGGCAGGCCGGTGACTCGGGCGATGCCGTCGCCGGCCTCAGAGACCCTGCCGACCTCTTCCTTGCTGGCGGTCTCAGGCTTGTAGTCCGCCACGAAGCGCTGAAGCGCGTCCCGGATCTCGTCCGGACGGATCGAAAGCTCCGTCATCTTCTCTTCCTGCTCTCTTCGTCTCTTGTCGATGTCGGGTTAGCGGACTCAGCCGGCCAAGCGGCGGCGAGCGTCGTCGAGCCGGCTGGCAACGGTTCCGTCGATGACGTCGTCACCGAGCTCGACCTTGATGCCACCGACCACAGTCGGGTCGACCAGCACGTTCAGGTGAACTGTCCGGTCGTACTGCGCGGAGAGCGCGGCCTCGAGCCGTGCCAGGTCGCCCTCGGACAGCTCGCGTGCCACCCGAACCGTGCCGATGATCCGGCTGCGGTGGGCGGCGGCAACCTTCTGGTACGCCTCGACGGCTACTGCGACCGTACGGTGCGACCCTGCAACGGCCTGCTCCGCCAGTCGGACCGCAGCGGGGGTGGCCTTGCCGTCGAGCAGGCCGTGGACCAGCAGCCGCCGGTCCGCGATGCTCCGTGCTGGGTCCGAGAGCGCGTCCCGCAGCTCGGGGTTCTCGGTGACCAGCCGGCCGAAGCCGAAGAGCTCGTCCTCGAGCGCGTCCGCGTGCCCGGCCTTCTCCGCACCTCGGACCAGAGCCACGACTCCAAGCTGCTCGAGCGCGTCGCCCAGGTCACGCGTAGCGGCCCAGCGAAGCCCTGCAGCCATCGCCACCACGTCCAGCGCGGCGGCACTGAGCTTCTCGCCAAGCAAGCTGCGCACCAGCGAGGACTTGGCGTCTGACCCGACCGAGAGGTCGGTCAGCACCCGGCGCAGGCTCGGCTCGCTGGTCAGCAGCGCCGAGACCCCGAAGGCATCCTCGGCCAGCTGACCTGCGTCCGCGCCGCCGTCGACGGCCTTGCCGAGAGCCTCGGCCAGCTTGGCCAACGACTCGGCGGAGACGCCACGCATTGCTGCACTCATTACTGGGCGCCCTCGAGGTCAGCCAGGAAGCGCTCGACGACCCGGCTCGAACGCTCGTCGTCCTCCAGCGACTCACCGACGATACGACTGGCCAGTCCCGTTGCGAGCGTGCCCACCTCGGCCCGGAGCGAGGTGACCGCCTGCTGGCGCTCAGCCTCGATCTGGGTCTTGCCGTGCTCGAGGATCCGAGCCGACTCGGCCTGGGCCTGCTCGCGCATCTCGGCGATGATCGCCGCGCCTTGCTCGCGGGCCTCCTCGCGGATGCGCGCAGCCTCGTGACGGGCCTCGCCGAGCTGCTGCTCGAGCGCGGCCAGCTTGGCGTCTGCCTCGGCCTGCTTGGTCTCGGCCGCCTTCAGCCCACCCTCGATCGCCGTCGTACGCTCAGCGAACGTGGTCTCGAAGTTGGGCACGACCCACTTCTTGATCGCGAAGAAGAGGATGCCGAACACGACGAGCGCGATCGCGACCTCTACCCACTCCACGGCCAGAGGACTGTGCTCCTCGGCGGCCGCGTCATGGGCGGTGTTCTCTAGGAAATACCTCATAGACCTGACCTTGTCTTAGCGCTTACCGTCGGCCGGGTTCGGCTCAGGTGTTGCTGGCCTTGAGTACGAATGCGAGCGCGATGCCGATGATGGCGAGCGCCTCAGCCAGGGCGAAGCCCAGGATGGCGATGCTCTGGAGACGGCTCTGCGCCTCGGGCTGACGAGCCACACCGTTGATGTACGCGGCGAAGATGAGGCCGATGCCGATACCAGGACCGATCGCGGCAAGGCCGTAGCCGATCATGTTCAGGGAGCCACCCATGGCTTCTGTTCCTTTCGGTTGTTTCGCTGTTTGTTGCTAGTGAGGTGTTGCTGTGCGGATCTCAGTGCTCGTCTGCAAGAGCACCGGAGATGTACATGGCGTTGAGCAGGGCGAAGACGTAGGCCTGGAGGAACTGCACCAGGATCTCCAGGAAGCTGATCAGGATGGCCAGGATCCAGGCGATGATGCCTACCGGCTTCACCAGTCCCGAACCGTGCACCAGCATGTACTCGCCACCCGTGGCGAAGAGCACCAGCAGGATGTGGCCGGCGAACATGTTGGCGAACAGACGAAGGGAGAGCGTGATCGGGCGGACCACCAGGTTGGAGAAGAACTCCAGCGGGATCAGCAGCGGGAGGAGTGCTACCCCGACTCCCGAAGGCACGCACTGCAGCTTCAGGTAACCGAGCAGCCCGTGCTTACGGACTCCGATGTAGTTGTAAAGCAGCCAGGAGACCCCGGCCAGGGCGTAGGCCATGCTGGCCCGCGAGAACGTCGGGAACTGGATGAACGGGATGCTGGCGAAGAGGTTGTTCAACAGCACGAAGAAGAAGATGGCGACCAGGTACGGGACAAACCGCATGAAGTCGTGGCTGCCGATGATGTCGCGAGCCAGCCCGTTGCGCACGAAGCTGTAGGCGCTCTCGCCGGCGTACTGGAGCCTGCTGGGCACCATCGCCCGCCTGGCTGAGGAGACGTACAGGAAGGCGAAGATCACCACTGCGGCCAGGACCAGCTGCAGCATCGGCTTGGTCACTTCGAGCCCGCCGATGGAGAAAGCTGCAGGCAGGTCGAAAATCCCTGGGCCGGGAGCTTGGAACTCCTCGGTCCGTACCAGGCTGGCGGCGACGTTCACCAGGTCTCCTTCATCTGTCCTGCGAGTTCGGGTCGATCGGGTCCGGCTGCTTGAACCGGGCAAAAGTCATGAAGATGCCGAGCCCGGCACCGATGAGGATGCCGACCGCGACGATGAACGAGGTCCCCAACCATCGGTCCACCAGCCAGCCGATCAGGCCGTACATCACCACGCCGGAGACGACATACCCGAAGGCGTGCCATGGGTCGCCCTGCGGGCTGCTTGGCTTTGGGGCAGACGGAGGGTTCTGCTGACTCATCGCGGGCCGGACATTACCAGTCATGTGCGGGGGTCACCTCCCCCAGGGCTGCTCCCGGCCTGCGGCTGGGACTCGCGCAGGTCGAAGATCGGCAGGCGGGCGCGGGTTGCGCCGAAGATCTGGGCGAAGGTCCACACCAGTGTGCCGGCGATGACCGTCAGCCCCAGCCACACCGGGTCCACGTCGCGGTCGGTCGCCCCGCTCTCAGTGAGGGCGACGAACACCAGCGCGAGCAGGATGACCTCGAGGGTGTAGGTCAGTACCGCCACGACGAGCGCCGCAGCGGGGAGGTGTGTAGCCACCACGTTGACGGCCAGCGCTCCCAGACCGAAGAAGCACAGCACCATGCCGACCCCGATGGCCGCGCCGAGAGTGGCTGCTGTGGTGGAGAGGAGGGCAGCGGCCACGACGGCCGCGACGCCGAGCACCAGGACCGCCAGGGCCGCTCCGCGCACGCCTGGGGCCACCGAGGTGTACCGGGGTCCGGGCGTTGCGGTCGTCATGATGGCGGCCGTTCTGTTCGGGTTGGCAGTGACGCCACGGAAGCCGGTTTTCGTGTGCTCGAGAGGGGCTTCCCTGGTGCTTGTGAAAGTTAGCACAAAGTCCCTGCGCCAGAAAATGGAGCGTTCCAAGGCAGGTCTGGGGCCTCAGACGTGTTCCTCGCTTCGGTCGCTCTGATGGCCGAGATGGGGCGGCTGGATCACCGGCAGGACGAACGTCGCCACGACCGCGACCACGAGGCCGGCAGCCAGGATCAGCCACGTCGTCCCCCGCGGGTAGAGGCTGGCGAGCACTCCGCCGAAGCTGACCAGCGCTGCCCAGACCCACATGATCAGGACGGCCCGGCGGTGCGAGTGACCGATCTCCACCAGGCGGTGGTGCAGGTGCTGCTTGTCCGGGGCGAACGGCGAGCGACCCGCTCGGGTACGGCGGACCACGGCCAGTCCCAGGTCGACGAAGGGGACGATCAGGATCGCCAGGGGCAGCACGATCGGTAGCACGACGGGCAGCAGGCTCGAGGAGGACCCGCCTACGCCGGTCTGCAGGGCGCCTGGGGGGAACTGGCCGGTGAGGGTCAGGGCGGAAGCAGCCAGGACCAGGCCGATCAGCATCGAGCCAGAGTCCCCCATGAACATCCGGGCCGGGAAGATGTTGTGCGGCAGGAAGCCCGCACACGCGCCGGCCAGCGCGGCGCACAGCAGCGCCGCGGTGATGGCCAAGGTCTCGTTGTTGATGTCGGCGATGTAGTAGGAGAAGAAGAAGAAGGCGACCGCGCCGATCCCCACGATCCCGGCTGCGAGGCCGTCGAGACCGTCGATGAAGTTCACTGCGTTGACCGTGCCGACGACCAGGACCACGGTGAAGAAGACCGACTGGGCAGCCTCGATGGAGAACTGCCCACCGCCGGGCAACGGGATCTGGAGGTACAGGCCGACCTCGAAGGCCACCAGGAAGGCCGCCGCCAGGATCTGGCCCAGGAGCTTGATCAGCGCGTCCAGCTCGAACAGGTCGTCGAGAACCCCGAGCACGCAGATCAGGCCACCGGCCGCGACCACCACCCCGGCGTCGTGGAAGACCTGGTCCCCTGCGTCGCCGAGGAACGGCAGATGCCTGGCGGCCAGGTATGCCGCAAGCAGCCCGCCGTACATCGCGATGCCGCCGAAGTAGGGCACCGGGACCTCGTGCATGTCGCGTTGTCGCACCCGGGCCACGGCACCTGTCCGGTGAGCGATCTCCCGAGCGACCACGCCCAACAGGTAGGTGACCGTCAGCGCGACGATGAAGACGGTGAGGTACTCCCTCATGTCACCTCGTCCGGAACCTCAACCCCGTGCTCCTTCAGGAGCTCGTTGAGCTCCTCGAGCGAGACCGCGCCCACCCGCAGCACCCGGGGCGCGTGCCCGGTGGCGTCGACGATCGTGCTCGCGACCATGCCCGGGGACTCCCCCGCGTCGAGGATCACCTCGACCTTGTCGCCGAGCATCGACTCGGCCTGGTCGGCGGTGTTCGCCGCAGCCATGCCGGTCAGGTTCGCGGAGCTGACCGCCAACGGACCGGTACGGGCCAGAAGGTCCAGGGCCACCTGGTCGTCGGGCATCCGCACCGCCACCGTTCCACGGGTATCACCGAGATCCCACTGCAGTGACCCCTGCTGTTTGCAGACCAGGGTCAGCGGCCCCGGCCAGAGCTCCTCCACCAGCGCGCGGGCCCAGTCCGGGACGCCGACTGCCAGTGCGTCCAGCGTGGGCTTGGCGGCGACCAGAACGGGCGGCGGCATGTCACGGCCACGGCCCTTGGCCTCCAGCAGCCGCTTGACGGCCTTCGGGTCGAAGGCGTCTGCTGCCACGCCGTACACGGTGTCGGTGGGCAGCACGACCAGCTCACCCCGCTGAATCGCCAGTGAGGCTGCCGCGAGGCCGGCCTCGCGGGTCTCGTCGTCGGCGGTGTCGTAGCGGGTGCTCACGACGTCATCGTGCCAGTCGCGCGGTGACGAAGCGCGGCCGACCTGCCAGGTCCAGGTTGTCGCGTACGTCGACCCAGCGGCCGGTCGCGACGAAGACCTCGGGTGCCGACTCACCTTGGACGTCGGCGTGCTCGGCGCCCGCGACACCGGCCGGTTTGAGCAGCCGGGCCGCGGTCGCCTCGACCACCCTCATCGCCTTCAGCCCGTCCTGGCCCGACCACAGCGCGAGGGCCGGGTCGTGGTCGCGCGCCTCGGGAGCCACGGACTCATAAGCGTCCAGCGGGATGTACGGCGGGTTGCTGACCACCACGTCGACAGTGCCGTCGAGCTCGGGGAAGGCCTCCGCCATGTCGCCGTGCCTCAGGTCCACCCCGCTCCCGGACAGGTTGCGGCGAGCCCACTCGACCGCCTCGTCGCCCAGCTCGACTGCGTAGACGGTCGCACTCGGCAGCTCGGTCGCCACCGCCAGCGCGATCGCCCCCGAGCCGGTGCACAGGTCGACGACCACAGGGTGCTCGTGCAGCCGCGCCTGGTCGATGGCCCACCCAGCCAGGACCTCGGTCTCCGGCCGCGGGGTGAACACCCCCGGACCGACGGCGAGTTCGGCGTAGCGGAACGCGGCCGTCCCGGTCAGGTGCTGAAGGGGCTCTCGGGTCGCGCGGCGCCGGACCAGGTCGTCGAAGGCCGACGCCTGGTCCTGGTCGGGCTCCCGCCCGGCCAGCCGGCTGCGCGGCGTACCCAGCACGTGAGCCAGCAGCTCCGCCGCGTCGTACTCCGGCGAGGGCACGCCTGCTGCCGCCAGCATCGCGGCCGCTTCGCGCAGGTTCACTGGTCGAGGGCTTCGAGGCGCGCAGCCAGATCTGCGTCGACTGCGGACCTCACCACCGGCTCGAGGTCTCCGTCGAGCACCTGGTCCAGGTTGTAGGACTTGTAGCCCGTGCGGTGGTCGGAGATGCGGTTCTCCGGGTAGTTGTAGGTCCGGATCCGCTCCGAGCGGTCAACGGTGCGGACCTGGGACTTGCGAGCGTCGGAGGCCTCGGCGTCCGCGGCCTCCTTGGCCGCAGCAAGGAGCCTCGCTCGCAGGATGCGCATCGCGGACTCCTTGTTCTGCAGCTGGGACTTCTCGTTCTGGCAGGAGACGACGATGCCGGTGGGCAGGTGGGTGATGCGTACGGCGGAGTCGGTGGTGTTGACCGACTGGCCACCGGGGCCGGACGAACGAAACACGTCGATCCGCAGGTCGTTCTCGTTGACTGTTACGTCCACCTGCTCGGCCTCGGGCATCACCAGCACGCCGGCTGCGCTGGTGTGGACGCGTCCCTGTGACTCGGTGACCGGCACCCGCTGGACGCGGTGCACCCCGCCCTCGAACTTCAGCAGCGCGTACGGCGACTCCCCGGGCTCGGGAGTCCCCTTCGCCTTGACCGCCACGGTGACCGACTTGAACCCGCCCAGGTCGGACTCGTTGGCATCCAGCTGCTCGGTCTTCCAGCCTCGACGCTCGGCGTACCGGGTATACATCCGCAGCAGGTCGCCGGCGAAGAGCGCCGACTCCTCGCCGCCCTCGCCGGACTTGATCTCCAGCAGGGCGTCCTTGCTGTCGGTGGCGTCGCGTGGAACCAGCAGGTGCCGCAGCCGCTCATGGGCGATCACCAGCTTCTCCGCGAGCTCCTCGGCCTCCTCGGCGAAGGACTCGTCCTCACCCGCGAGCTCCCGGGCGGCACCGAGGTCGTCCCCCAGCTGCTGCCACTCCCGGTAGGCGCGCAGGATCGAGCTGAGCTCGGCGTACCGCTGGTTGAGCTTCTTCGCCAGGCCCTGGTCGGAGTGGAGCCCTGGTTCGGCGAGGCGCTGCTCGAGCTCAGCGTGCTCGGTGACGAGGCCTTCGACGGCTTCGAACATGCGACTCTCCTGACGGCGTGCGGTCCGGCTCCAGGGCGGGGCCGGAACAAGCAGAACGCCGGCCACCGCCAAGCGGGCGGGACCGGCGCTGCTGGAAAGCTACTTCTTCGCGTCAGCCTTCTTGGCGTACCGAGCCTCGAAGCGGGCGACCCGGCCGCCGGTGTCGAGGATCTTCTGCTTGCCCGTGTAGAACGGGTGGCAGGCTGCGCAGACGTCTGAGTGGAGCCGGCCGCTGGTGGCGGTGCTCTTGGTGGAGAACGTGTTGCCGCAGGTGCAGGTCACCTCGGTCACGACGTACTCCGGGTGGATGTCCTTCTTCATGGTTTCCTCTCATCGCGGCCGCCGGGTCGCCTACTCGGACGAGAGACGTGAACCGGAGCCAAGGATCTAGTCTGCCAAACAACTACCGGCCTAGGGAAATTCCGGCAGCCGTAGACCCCGAGAGCCCCTTCTCGGCGCGGCCGGGACTGGACCGCCTAGACAGTCCTCCCGAACGCCATGACGGCCGTATCACGCCGTACGACGGCTGCCAGCAGTACTCCACCGACCAAGGTGGCCACCAGCATCACCCCGCCCATCGGGGCCGCGGACGAGCCCGCGAAGGCGCCCACCAGGGGCGCGACCAGGCCTCCGATACCGAACTGAAGGAAACCCAGCACAGCCGCGGCGGCTCCGGCCGCCTCACCATGACGGCTGAGCGCGAGCGCCGGGATGTTGGGCATGCTCAGCCCAGCCGTGGAGATCACCATCGCCATCGGGATGGCTGCGCCGGCGAGGCCGCCCCACTGGAAGATCCCCGTCAGCATGAGCAGCGCCGCGGAGCCGACGGCGACCAGGTTGGCTCCGGTCAGCACGTTGATGGTCGAGTAGCGCCTGATCAACCACGGGTTGAGCTGGGAGGCTCCGATCAGGGCCAGCGAGTTCACCCCGAAGACCAGGGCGAACTCCTGGGAGGTGAGGCCGAACCCATCCTGCAGGACGAACGACGCGCCGCTGACGTAGGCGAACAGCGCCGACATCATCAGCCCGCCGATCACGGCGAGCGCCAAGAACGTGCGGTCGCCCAGCAGTGAGGAGTACGTCGCCAGGACGGACCGTGGATGCGCGGTCCGGCGGCGCTCGACGGGCAGGGACTCACCTAGCGCGATCCAGGCAAGCAGGAGCAACAGCACGGCGGCCGCCGCGAGCACGACGAAGACCCCGCGCCAGCTGGTGAAGCGCAGGACCTGTCCACCCAGCGTCGGCGCCAGGATCGGGGCCAGGCCGATGACCAGCATCAGCCGCGACATCAGCTTGGCCACGGCCAGCCCGTCGAACAGGTCGCGCACCATCGCCATCGCCACCACTGAGACCGCAGCCCCGGAGAAGCCCTGGAGGACCCGTACGCCGGAGAGCACCTCGATCGTCGGGGCCAGCGCGCACAGGACAGAGGCGGTCGCATGCACGGCCAGACCGGCGATCAGCGGTCGCCGTCGCCCGAGCGCATCCGAGAGGGGTCCGATCAAGAGCTGACCCACCGCCAACCCCAGCAGCATCCCGGTCAAGGTCAGCTGCGTCTGGGACGCCGTAGCGCCCAGGTCGTCGCGTAGTGCGGGCAGCGCCGGCAGGTACATGTCGATGGTCAGCGGACCCAGGGCGATCAGTGCCCCGAGGGTGACCACGAACTTCGTGTATCGCCGGCCCGTCGGCGCTGCCGGCCGCCCCGCGCGGTCAGGCGTCACGGAAGCGGCGTTGGTGGTCACCCCGACACAAGGCCGCCGAGGCCCGGAGTATTCCGGTCCTCGGCGGCCAGGTACTGCCGTATGTCGGTGCGGTCAGTCGTCGCCGTTCGAGCCCGGCGTCGTCTTCTGAACCTGCATGAGGAACTCGATGTTGCTCTGCGACTTCTTGAGCCGCTCGAGAAGCAGTTCGAGAGCCTGCTGGTTGTCCAGACCCGAGAGGACGCGGCGGAGCTTCCAGACGATGGCCAGCTCCTCCTTGGTCATCAAGAGCTCCTCGCGGCGCGTGCCGGACTGCACTGCGTCGATGGCGGGGAAGATGCGCTTGTCCGCGAACTCGCGGCGCAGGCGCAGCTCCATGTTTCCGGTGCCCTTGAACTCCTCGAAGATGACCTCATCCATCTTGGAGCCGGTCTCGATGAGCGCGGTAGCCAGGATGGTCAGCGAACCGCCGTCCTCGATGTTGCGAGCAGCACCGAAGAACCGCTTCGGCGGGTAGAGCGCGGACGAGTCCACACCACCCGACAGGATGCGGCCGCTGGCCGGAGCGGCCAGGTTGTAGGCGCGACCCAGACGCGTGATGCCGTCCAGGAGGATCACCACGTCGTGGCCCAGCTCGACTAGACGCTTCGCCCGCTCGATGGCGAGCTCGGCGACCGTGGTGTGGTCGCCTGCGGGACGGTCGAACGTGGACGCGATGACCTCGCCCTTGACCGTGCGCTGGAAGTCGGTGACCTCCTCCGGACGCTCATCGACCAGGACGATCATCAGGTGGCACTCGGGGTTGTTGGTGGTGATCGAGTTGGCGATGGACTGCAGGATCATCGTCTTGCCGGCCTTCGGCGGCGACACGATCAGGCCTCGCTGTCCCTTGCCGATCGGGGCGGCGATGTCGATGACCCGACCGATCAGGTTGGCGCCGTCGGTCTCCAGGCGGAGTCGTTCCGAGGCGTAGAGGGGGGTCAGCTTGTTGAAGTCGACCCGGTTCTTCGCGGCCTCGATGTCACCGCCGTTGACGGTGTCGAGACGGACCAGCGGGTTGAACTTCTCCTTGCGGTCGCCCTCGGGAGCCTGCTTCACAGCTCCGGTGACCGCGTCACCCTTGCGGAGCCCGTACTTGCGAACCATGGAGAGCGAGACGTAGACGTCGTTGGAGCCCGGCAGGTAGCCGCTGGTCCGGACGAACGCGTAGCTGTCGAGGATGTCGACGATGCCGGCCACAGGAACAAGTACGTCGTCCTCGTTGATCACGGGCTCGACGTCGAGCGGCCGCTGGCGGTCCCCGCGGTTTCCACCGCCGCCGTACTCGCCGCGCCCGTCGCGGTCACGACCGCGACGCCGACGGCTACGACGGTTGCTGTCGTCCTGGTTCCGGTCGCCCTGACCCTGGTTGCGGTTGCCGCCACCCTGGTTCCGGTCGCCCTGGTTCCGGTCGCCCTGACCCTGGTTGCGGTTGCCGCCACCCTGGTTCCGGTCGCCCTGGTTCCGGTCGCCCTGGTTCCGGTCGCCCTGACCCTGGTTGCGGTTGCCGCCACCCTGGTTCCGGTCGCCCTGGTTCCGGTCGCCCTGGTTCCGGTCGCCCTGACCCTGGTTCCGGTCACCCTGGTTGCGGTCGCCACCCTGGTTGCGGTCACCCTGGTTGCGGTCACCGTCGCCGCGCTCGCCCTGGTCGTTGTCCTTCGCGGCTCGGGACTCGCCCTGCCCCTGCGATGCCTGCCGGTCGTCGCTCTTGGAGCGCTCCCCGGCGTCGTTCTGGGGACTGCCGTCCTGGGCCCGGTCGTGGGAGTCACGGGGCTGGGTGCGCTTGGCTTCTGCCTTCGGCGCCCCACCTCCGCTGCCGCCACCGGACTGTGCTGCCCTGATGGCGTCGACGAGCTGAGCTTTCTTCATGCTCCCGACGCCCTTGATACCCAGCCCACCCGCGATTTCCTTGAGCTCTGGCAGCAGCTTGCTGCTCAGGCCGCCGGTCTTCTTGATACGGGTAGCTTCGGTTGTTTCCGTCACGTGAGGTCCTTCCCACGTTTGCAGGCCGATCCGGGTGTGTTTCCGGAGGCCCTGTCTCAAGTGGTCTCGATCCCGTCCGGCCCGGTGTAGGTACATCACAGGGTCTGGAGTAAGGAGTTCGAGGAAGAAGCGCCTGTCGGAGCCTGCGGATTCGCGTGGCCACCAGCGCACAAGCACCATAGCACCTTCGGGGCGCAGTGGTCTCACGGAGGTCAACACTGGACCGCTTCGGCGTATTCCGTCCTTCAGCCGATTCGGACGCCGCTCGCATCGACGGCAGGGCGCAGGGCCCTCCAGCCATCCGGGGCGCGGTTGGCAAGCGAGTCGGCAGACGTGCCGTCACAGAACGCCAACACCGTCGGCCCGGCGCCGGAGACGACGGCCGCGATCCCGTCCGAGCGGAGGCCGCGCATCAGCTCGAGCGTGTCGGGCATGGCAGGCTCGCGGTAGTCCTGGTGCAACCAGTCACGAGTCGCGTCCAGGAGCAGTGCGGGATCCCAAGCCAGCGCCGCGACGACCAGAGCAGCGCGACCGGCGTTGGCGGCGGCCTCCCCGTGCCTCACCGTGTCGGGAAGAAGACCACGAGCGACCTTGGTCTCGACCGGGTTCGGGGGTACGAAGACGACGACCTGCACCCGCGGATCCACCACGGCCTTCACAGCCCGATATCGGCCGCCTTCGGAGTAGGCGATGGTGAACCCGCCGTACGTCGCCGGCGCGACGTTGTCCGGATGCCCCTCGATCTCTGCCGCCAGGGCGAAGACCGCGTCCAGGTCCATCAGCCGTTCACCGTCGACGACCAGGGCGCGGGCAGCGGCCACTCCCGCGACGATCGCGGCCGACGAGGAACCCAAGCCCCGACCATGCGGGACGTGGTTCTCACAGTGCAGCCGGACGCCGGGGGTGGCGACCTCCAGTGCAGCGAAGGTGCGGACCATCGAGCGGTACACCAGGTGCGTCTCGTCGAGCGGGACGTCGCCCTCGCCCTGCACCGTGATGGTCAGCCCGTCGGCCACGGAGGCCGTCACGACGTCGCGCAGGTCGAGGGCGAGCCCCAAGGAGTCGAAGCCGGGACCCAGGTTGGCCGAGGTGGCCGGCACGGTGACCCGCACCTCGCCCTCGACGAAGCTCATCGAAGCCCCGCTGCCTCGGCAGCAGCATCGACGTCGGCCTCGACCACCGTGTCGACCAGGTCGGAGAAGGTGGACAGCGCAGTATCGACGTCCTTGAGCCCATGCCCGGTCACCGTGACCACGATGCTCTTGCCCCGGAACGGGACGCCGGCAGCGGAGTCCTTGAGCAGCCCGGCGACCCCGGTAGCCGAAGCGGGTTCCACGAAGACACCATCGCGCGAGGCCAGCTCACGTTGGGCTTGGAGGATCTCCTGGTCGGTTGCCGACTGGAACCGTCCGCCGGACTCTTCGGCAGCAGCCACCGCGAGCTCCCACGAAGCCGGGTTGCCGATGCGGATCGCGGAGGCAACCGTCTCGGGGTTGGGCACCGGCGCGCCCAGCACCAGGGGTGCGGCTCCCGCCGCCTGCCAGCCGAGCATCTGCGGGGTACGGGTCGAGATGCCCGCCTTGGCGTACTCCACATACCCCTTCCAGTACGCCGAGATGTTCCCCGCGTTTCCCACCGGGAGCACGTGTACCTCGGGTGCGTCGCCGAGCAGGTCGACGATCTCGAAGGAGGCGGTCTTCTGCCCCTCCAGCCGCATCGGGTTGACCGAGTTGACCAGCGCGACCGGGTAGTTCTCCGCCAGGCCGCGGGAGAGCCGCAGGCAGTCGTCGAAGTTGCCGCGGACCATGATGACCTGTGCGCCGTGCACGATCGCCTGGGCGAGCTTGCCGGCGGCGATCTTGCCCTGGGGAACGAGCACGAGGGGCTTCACGCCGGCTGTCGCGGCGTAGGCAGCCATCGAGGCCGAGGTGTTGCCGGTGCTGGCACAGACCACGGCTTGGGCTCCCTGCCCGACTGCGACCGAGAGCGCCACAGTCATGCCTCGGTCCTTGAACGAGCCGGTCGGGTTGTCGCCCTCCACTTTGAGCCAGACGTCGCCGCCGGTCACCTGCGAGAGCCAGCGGCTCTCGACGAGCGGAGTGCCGCCCTCACGCAGGGTGTAGGTGGGGGTGTCCGTCGGGAGGTTCAGCCAGTCGCGGTACTCCTCGATGACTCCGCGCCACTGGTGGGCCATCAGTCGCCGTCTCCCTCGACCCGCATCACGCTCGAGACATCGCGGACCTCGTCCATCGTGCGCAGCGACTCGATGGTGGCGGCCAGCGCCTGGTCGGTCGCGCGGTGCGAGACGACGACGAGCTGGGCGTCGTCGCCACGGCCCTCCTGGCGCACGGTCTGGATCGAGACGCCGTGCGCGGCGAAGGCCTGGGCGACCGCGGCGAGCACGCCCGCGCGGTCGTCGACGTCGATAGCGACGTGATAGCGGGTCTGGGTGTCACCCATCGGCAGCACCTCGGCCTGGGCGTACGTCGACTCGCCGACACCACGAACGTCACTGCGCCGGTTGCGCGCGACCGTCACCAGGTCACCGAGCACCGCGCTGGCCGTTGGCGACCCGCCCGCGCCCGGACCGTAGAACATGAGCTGGCCCGCGGCCTCGCTCTCGACGAAGACCGCGTTGTAGGCCTCGTGCACGCTGGCCAGAGGGTGCGACCTCGGAATCATCGCCGGGTGCACCCGGGCCGAGACAGCAGGACCGTTCGGACCGTCGGTAAGCTCGCAGATCGCGAGCAGCTTGACCACGCAGCCCATCTCCCTAGCGCTGGCCACATCGGCGGCCGACACGTCAGCGATGCCCTCGCGGTAGACGTCGCTGGCCGTGACGCGAGTGTGGAAGGCGAGGCTCGCCAGGATCGCGGCCTTGGCGGCGGCGTCGAAGCCTTCCACGTCTGCGGTGGGATCCGCCTCGGCGTACCCGAGGGCCTGGGCCTCCTCGAGTGCCTCGGAGAAGCCGGCACCGGAAGTGTCCATCCGGTCGAGGATGAAGTTGGTGGTGCCGTTCACGATGCCCAGAACGCGACGTACCCGGTCACCGGCCAGCGACTCACGCAGCGGCCGGACGATCGGGATGGCACCCGCCACAGCAGCTTCGAAGAAGAGGTCTCGGTTGGCCTTCTCGGCCGCTGCGAACAGCGTGGACCCGTCCTCGGCGAGGAGCGCCTTGTTCGCGGTCACCACCGAGGCGCCGTGCTCGAGGGCGGAGAGGATCAGGCTGCGAGCGGGCTCGATCCCGCCGATCACCTCGATCACGACGTCGACCCCGCTGGCCACCAGGGCTTCGGCGTCTGTGGTGAGCAGGCCCTTGGGGACCTCCACCTCGCGTTCGGCGTCCGGACGGCGTACGGCGACACCGGTCAGCTCCAGCCGGGCTCCGACGCGCGCCGCGAGGTCATCGGCCTGCTCGCTCAGCAGCCGGACCACCTGGCTGCCCACCGAGCCGCAGCCGAGGAGGGCGACTTTCAACACGTCGGTCATGGCTCAATCCTCATCCATCGCGCGGCTAACCGCAGGTTCTCGCCGTTGCGTGAGACTTTCACGCGCCGAGGTCGGTCCGGAGCAGGTCGTCCTCGGTCTCGCGGCGTACCACCACGGTGGCCACGCCGTCCTTGACCGCGATCACCGGCGGCCGCAGCGCGTGGTTGTAGTTGCTGGCCATGGAACGACAGTAGGCACCGGTCCCGGGAACAGCGAGCAGGTCGCCTGGCTCGACGTCGGCCGGGAGGAACTCGTCCTTGACCAGGATGTCGCCGGCCTCGCAGTGCTTCCCGACCACGCGGGAGAGCACGGCCGCCGCGGTGCTGGACCGGGACGCCAGGGTCGCGGCGTAGTCGGCGTCGTACAGCGCGGTACGGATGTTGTCGCTCATCCCGCCGTCGACGGAGACATAGGTGCGGCCCGCCCCTGCGTCCAGCGAGACCGGCTTGACCGTGCCCACCTCGTAGAGGGTGGCCACCGCCGGCCCGACGATGGCCCGGCCCGGCTCGATGGAGAGCCGCGGCACCTCGACCCCGAGGGCCCGGCACTCGTGCTCCACGATCTTGGTCAGCTCGGTGGCCAGTTGCTGCGGGTCGGCCGGGTCGTCCTGCAGGGTGTAGGCGATGCCGAAGCCGCCGCCGAGGTCCAGCTCGGGCATCACCACCGACAGCTCCTCGTTGACCCGCGCGTGCAGAGCCAGGACCCTTCGGGCCGCGACCTCGAAACCGCTCGTGTCGAAGATCTGCGAACCGATGTGACTGTGCAGCCCCAACAGGTTCAGCCCGGGAGACTGCGCTACTCGGGTGACGGCCTCGAAGGCGTCGCCGGAGGTGATGGAGAAGCCGAACTTCTGGTCCTCGTGCGCCGTCGCGATGTACTCGTGGGTGTGCGCCTCGACTCCGGCGGTCACGCGGACCATCACGTTGCAGGGACGGTCGAGCTCTCGGGTGAGCTCGGCAAGCCGCCCGATCTCGTCGAACGAGTCGACGATGACGCGGCCGACTCCCAGACGCACCGCACGCGCCAGCTCTTCGACCGACTTGTTGTTCCCGTGGTACCCCAGCCGCCGCGGATCCACCCCGGCACGCTCGGCCACGGTCAGCTCGCCGCCCGAGCACACATCCAGGCTCAGGCCCTCCTCGGCGATGATCCTGGCGACGTAGGTGCACAAGAACGCCTTACCGGCGTAGTACACGTCGTAGCCGCTGAACGCCTGCTTGAAGGCTCGCGCGCGGGCACGGAGGTCGGCCTCGTCGAGGACGTACGCCGGAGTGCCGTGATCGCGGGCAAGCTCCCGTAGGTCGACGCCACCGATGACCAAGGCGCCGTCGGCGTTCTTGTGGGCGGTGCTCGACCACAACAGCGGGACGAGGGCGTTGATGTCCGCGGGCTCGCGCAGCCAGGCCGGACCCCGGCCCATGTCGCCATGGAGAGCGCCTGCCTCGTGGCTTCTCACATCCGCTCCGGGGCGGTCACGCCGAGCAGGTCGAGACCGTTGGCGACCACGGTCCGGGTAGCCGCCACGAGCAGTAGCCGCGCTCGGTGCAGGTCGCTCGGCTCCTCGTCGCCCTGCGGCAACACCCGGCAGGCGTCGTAGAACTTGTGGAAGGTGCTCGCGGTGTCCTCGAGGTAGCGGGCGACCCGGTGCGGCTCTCGGAGCTGGGCCGCACCGGCCACCACCCTGGGGAACTCCGCGAGGGCGCGGAGCAGGTCACCCTCCCGCTCGTGGTCGAGCAGAGCTGGGTCGAAGTCGTCGCCCGCGGCGGCAAGGCCCAGGTCGGCCGCGTTGCGCAGGATCGAGCTGAGCCGTGCGTGCGCGTACTGGACGTAGTACACCGGGTTGTCGCTGCTTGCCCGGGTGATCTGCTCGACGTCGAGCGTCAGCGGCGAGTCCGCCGGGTAGCGCACCAGTGAGTAGCGCAGCGCGTCAACGCCGATCAGGTCCACCAGCTCGCCGAGGGTGACCATGGTGCCGGCCCGCTTGGAGAGCCTGACCTCCTCGCCGTCCCTCATGATCTTGACCAGCTGGCCGATCGGGATCTCGATGGAGCCATCGGGGTCGTCGCCGGCGCAGGCGGCCATCGCCTTGAGCCTGCCGACGTAACCGTGATGGTCGGCTCCCAGCAGGTAGACGCAGGTGTCGAAGCCGCGCTCGCGCTTGTTGACGTAGTAGGCGGTGTCGGAGGCGAAGTAGGTCAGCTCGCCGTTGCTGCGCCGCAGCACGCGGTCCTTGTCGTCGCCGAAGTCGGTCGTGCGCAGCCAGAGCGCGCCATCCTGCTCGAACACGTGGCCTTTGTCCTTGAGCACCTCGATGCCATGCTCCACCGCCCCGCTGTCGTGCAGGCTCCGCTCGGAGAACCAGACGTCGAACTCGGTGTGGAAGATCCTGAGCTGGTCCTGCTGCTCCTGCAGCTGTCGGGCGTAGCCGGCCTCGCGGAACGCCACCATCCGGTCGCCGTCCGGCAGGTCGACGATGCCCGGGTCGTCGGCGACGATCGCCTTCGCCAGCTCGACGATGTACTCGCCGTGGTAGCCATCCTGCGGAACGGGGTTCCCCAGGGCGACGGCCTCGATGGAGGTGCCGAACAGGTCCATCTGGTTGCCACGGTCGTTGATGTAGAACTCCCGCGTCACCTCGGCGCCGGCGGCGCGCACCACCCGGGCCAGGGCATCCCCCACCGCAGCCCACCGGGTATGACCCAGGTGCAGCGGACCTGTGGGGTTGGCCGAGATGAACTCGACGTTCAGGTGCAGCCCGGCCAGCGCCTCGCCGTAGCCATAGGACGCTCCTGCGGCCACCACCTGGGCCGCGACGGCTCCCTGCGCTCCGGCCTCGACGGTGATGTTGAGAAAGCCGGGCCCGGCAATGTCGACCTTCGCGATGCCCGGCGCTCGGCCGAGCTCGGCGGCCAGGAGGCCGGCGAAGTCCCGGGGGCCGATACCGGCCCGCTTGGCCAGCTGAAGCGCGACGTTGGTGGCGTAGTCCCCGTGCTCCTTGCTCTTTGGACGCTCGACGACCACCTGGGCCGGCAGCGCGTCCGGCATCGTGACGGCTCCTCGCTCGACCAGGGTCGACAGGGCAGCGACGATCGTCGTGGAGAGCTCTTCGGGGGTCACCGGCCAAGGGTATCGAGACGGGGACGGCCGGCTCACCCGGGTTTCGCGCCCCGGCCGCCCTCGGCGAGCCGACGTACCACCTCAACCAGCTCCGACGGCTCGAACGGTTTCGTCAGGTAGGCCTCGACCCCCGCTTCTCGGCCTCGCTCGAGGTCGGCCGGCGAGGCACGACCGGTGACCAGGACGATCGGGATCTGGTCCGTTGCCGGGTCCTGCCGAAGGCGCCGAACGGTTTCGAGCCCGTCGAGCTTCGGCATCATCACGTCGAGGGTGATCACGTCCGGATGCAGCTCGCGGGCTGCTCTCAGGGCGGCCTCGCCGTCGCCCGCGGAGGTGACACTGAACCCTTCGAGCTCCAGGTTGACCCTGATCAGCTCACGGATTACGGCGGAGTCGTCGACGACTAGTGCGAGCAACTGCGGGTCACCCGGCATGTCCCTCCCCCGTCGGTCGGACATCTCGTCTCATGTACGCTTTCCCGGTCCACGAGCCCCCGTAGCTCAGGGGATAGAGCACCGCCCTCCGGAGGCGGGAGCGTAGGTTCGAATCCTACCGGGGGCGCCACACCCCAGCGCCCGGACAGGGCGCCGCGTCGGCTCCTCGGACTAGTTCATACAGGCTATAGGCGCAGTTCCGAACGGGTCAGACGTTTGCCCTTTCGTTGTCGAAACTGGTCCAATTTGTCCAATTCACGTGTGCACCAGACGTCACCTTTTACGTATCTGCGCGTTGCAATAGCGAGGACAGCAGTCTCGTGAAAGTGTTCCACCTAGCAGACACGCAAGCCCCACCCATAGCACCAACCGAACGGGAGAAAGCAATGAAGCACTCGTCGCTGCTGGCACGCGCCGCCGCAGCCACGGCTACCCTGGCCGCCGGCATCGCCGGCGCCGTGGTCGTGACCGGACCGGCCGAGGCCGCTCTGACAGAGACCAACTATGGCTACTACGCCTACGCGCTGGGTACTCGCGCCAAGGCTCAGCAGGTCGGCCTGGGCTCGGGCCCGACTGCTTTCTCGTTCCTCGGCTGCACGCGCCTGGCAGGCAAGACGGACGCGCAGACCCTCGCCGCGGTCAACGCGCCGGCCAACAACCCCAACCTGGGTATCGGGGCC
This sequence comes from uncultured Actinomycetota bacterium, assembly GCA_963769585.1. Classification (GTDB taxonomy): domain Bacteria; phylum Actinomycetota; class Actinomycetes; order Propionibacteriales; family Nocardioidaceae; genus SSC3. Next base: position 711,098 of record CAVYMJ010000006.1, on the reverse strand, counting down.
GTCGCCAGCAAGACCGTGACCTTCAAGCGCGGCGGCAACGTCGGCTCGGAGTCGACCAACAAGATCAAGAACCTTGCGCTCGGCGCCTCAGACGGCCCGCACCTGATCATCAAGGGTCTTGAGACCACGGCAACAGCCTGGGCGGATCGCCGGGGACGCTTCCACACCAGCGGATCCTTCAAGCTGACCGACATCATCTCCCAGACCGGTACGCCGGTCGATGACGTCTTGAACCAGGTCGACATCGGCATCAAGGACCTCTTCAACGCGATCCTCGCCGAGCCGAACAACCAGCTGGTCATCCCGGGCGTCGGCCGGATCGCGCTGGGCCGCAAGGTCCAGAAGATCTACCGCCCCTTCGCCAAGTCCAACGCAGTCGCGCTGCGAGTGCTTCTCTTCGGCGAGAACCAGGCCCAGGGCGGCGGTGACGACGTCAACGTCGTGATCGGTCGCTCGCACGCCCGGGTCTACCGCAACCTGCCCGCCGCCGTGATGGCCGGCTACGGGTACGCCGCCGACGCCAAGGTGCTCGAGGGCCTCGTCGGGGTGGACCAGCTGGCTCGCAAGCCGCTGGACTGCCAGGGCACCAACGGCCGCATCCTGGAGAACACCACGGTCGGGCTCAACCTCGGTAACGCGGACGCTCTCAACATCGGCGCCTCCAGCGGCCGTGTCTGGGGCCAGCAGTACAAGAACAAGTCCGCACGTGCTTGGACCGAGGGCAGGGTAGCGAACATTGACCTCGGCAACGGCCAGCTGGTACTCACGGGCGTGGTCGGCCGGGCCAACATCCGCAAGACCAAGGCCGGCAACATCTGGCGGAACAAGAAGGGCACCAGGGTCGCCTCGATGACCGTGAACGGCGAGGTGCACGAGCTCCCCGCCCCCGGTGAGGTGCTCGAGATCCCCGGACTTGCCACGATCAGGTTCGGCCTCGTGGACCGATCCAGGAAGCGCGCCATCAAGGTGACCGCGATCCAGATCGTCCTGGTCCCCGACGCCGCGGCAGAGACCGGTCTGACCACGATCAACCTGGGCGTCGCCTTCGTGCGGATGTCTCGGCTCTGACGGGTCAGCAACAGCTCAGTAGCAAGGACAGAGAGGGTGGTCGGCGAAAGCCGACCACCCTCTCTTCCATGCCTCCCTGGGTTGCCCGCTTAGCAGGAGCCCTCGAGCTTGGCGTCCTTGCGGGTCGCGTCCCCCAGTCGCCTGGCCTGGCCGAGGTCGGGCAGGACAACGCTCGCGCCGCCGATGTTGCCGATGGCGCCGTTGAGCACACAGTCCTTGATCCGACCGGGACGCACCACCGTGACAGCCTGGGCCAACCGGAACAGCTCGCTGGGCGAGAGCGACGTATTCAGGTTCCGGATGACCGAGAGCAGGCCCTTCTCGATGAATCCCGGCCGGTGCTCGTTGGCGTCGACCTTGCGGGCGATCGCCTTCACGAGCTCCCCCTGATGCGCGGACCGGTCGAAGTCCCCCCGCGGCAGGTAGTGCCGCATCCGCCCGAAGTGAAGCGCTCTCACCCCGTTGACGAAGTTCTTCCCCTTCTTGTAGCGGCTTGAGAGGTTGTCGTCGCTGAAGGCCATGTCGGAGTTCACCGTCACGCCCCCAATGCTGCGAACCAGGCTCGCGAACCCACTGAAGCCGGTAACGAAGGCATAGTCGACGTCAACGCCGAACATGCCACCCACCGTCCTGGCCATCAGCTGGGGTCCGCCGAAGTACAGCGCGGCGTTCACCCGGTTGGACCCGGATCCAGGGATCGAGACCCAGGAGTCGCGGGGCACCCCGAAGATCACCCCGTCGCCGGTCTTGAGGTTGAGACCGATGAGCTGGATCGCATCTGCCCGGCTGCGGTCAATCCGCTCGCCCGGTCGCGCATCGGAGCCCATTGCGAGGACCCAGATGACGTTCTTGGGGTGGTCCACTCCCTTGGCGACCTGGACCTTGACCAGCGACGCGTCCGGCTCTCGTACCGCCGAGTTCGGGACGACGACGGCGCTGGCGGCCAGGACGGCACCGAGCACCGCCCACCTGCGGATCCTGTTCAGCTGTGTGCGCATCAGCCCTCACCCTCCGCCGCCGCGGTCGCGGCGACGTCGTTGCGATGTAGGTCGTACCCGAAGATCCGCCAGGTGCCCCTGACCTGTGTCAGCAGCAGCCGCCCAGCCATCTTGACCGGCTGGCCGTCGACGTCGAGCACGAAGCGAACCCGGGCCGTCGCCCCCGCGGGCTTCCCGCCCGGGGACAGGACCGAGAGCTTCGCCTTCAAAGATCGTGCAGTCACCGACTGGGCTCCGGCGAAGTCGGCGCCGGTCAGGAGGCTGCGGTCGCGTCTGGCCTGCTTGGCCGCACCCTTGGTGAAGGAGGCGAAGGCTGTGGCGAAGTTCGTGCGCGGGTAGTCACCAAGCAGGGCGTTGTCGACGTACTCCTGAAGGGGCGTGGCCACCTTCCTGGCGATCCTGGCGCGGGCCGCGGGCTTGAGGGTGCCGGCGACACGACTCACCTTGACCGTCACGGGTATCGCTGTGGTCGGAGTGGGGGTGCTGGGCTCGGCCTGGTTCGCCTTCTTGTCGGTACAGGCCGTCGCGGTGGACGCGATGAGGACTGCCGTCGCGAGGCCCGCGAGGAGTCGGAGACCCTGTGGGCGAACGGTGTCTGGGGGTGGGAGAGATCTGGACATGCGGCCCAGTCTGTGTCGTCTGCGCCACGGTTCAAGAGCACCACGCCGGGCGTCCCGGATCGCGGCGCAGCACCGCGCTGGACAAAGGGTGGCCCTGCCTGCGGAAACGCCCGGCTTGGGTCTAGCCTTGGGGTCGAACTGATACCTCCTAGTTGTGCCGGAAGAGGCGATCCAAGCCGTGGCAGAGTCTGCGCAGGACAACTCCGTCAACCCAGCAGCCGCCTTCGGAGCCAACCAGTGGCTCGTAGAGGAGATGTACGAGCGCTGGCAGGCAGACCCGAACAGTGTCGACCAGGCGTGGCTCGAGTTCTTCAAGACCTACCAGCCCAGTAGCGCGTCGCCCGCCGGCAACGGCAGCCCGGCCGCAGCGCCCGCCGCCGCAACGGCTGCACCCCCCGCTTCACGGGCCCCCGCTTCTCCGGCCCCCGCGTCACCGGCCCCCGCGTCTCCGGCCCCCGCTTCTCCGGCCCCCGCCCACCGGCCCCCGCGGCTCCAGCCCCGGCGCAGACTGCACCTGCTCCTACCAAGACCACGCCTGCGACCGACGTGACGCCGCGTCCGGACCCTGCGCCCAAGCAGCCGTCTGCCGCCAGCGCTCCGGTACCCAAGGAGCAGCCGGCCGCAGCACCCGCGGAGGCCAAGGACGAGCCGACCCTCACGGTCCTTCGCGGCGCCCCGATGCGGACCGCGGTCAACATGGACGCCAGCCTGTCCGTCCCGACTGCCACCAGCGTGCGCTCCGTGCCGGTCAAGCTGCTGTGGGACAACCGGATCGTCATCAACAACCACCTTGCGCGCGCTCGCGGCGGCAAGGTCTCCTTCACCCACATCATCGGCTACGCCCTGATCAAGGCCCTCAAGGCAATGCCTGAGATGAACAACGGCTTCGACGTCATCGACGGTAAGCCGACCCTGATCCAGCCGGCCCACATCAACATGGGCCTGGCCATCGACATGAAGAAGGCCGACGGCACGCGTCAGCTGGTGGTGCCGTCGATCAAGGCCGCTGAGTCGATGGACTTCGCGGGCTTCTGGACGGCGTACGAGGAGCTGGTCAAGAAGGCCCGCAACAACAAGCTCGAGGTCTCCGACTTCCAGGGCACCACCTTCAGCCTGACCAACCCGGGCGGCATCGGCACCAACCACTCCGTCCCGAGGCTGATGAAGGGGCAGGGCTGCATCATCGGCGTCGGCTCGATGGAGTTCCCACCCGAGTTCCAGGGCGCGTCCGAAGAGACCCTGACCCGCAACGCGGTCAGCAAGATCATGACGCTGACCTCCACCTACGACCACCGAGTGATCCAGGGCGCACAGTCGGGCGAGTTCCTCAAGAGGGTGCACGCGCTGCTGCTCGGCGAGGAGGGGTTCTACGACGAGATCTTCCGGGCGCTGCGCATCCCCTACGAGCCGATCCACTGGTCCACCGACGTCTCCACCAGCCACGACGACGAGATCAGCAAACAGGCCCGCATCCTCGAGCTGATCCACGCCTACCGGGTGCGGGGCCACATGATGGCCGACACCGACCCTCTGGAGTACCAGCAGCGCAGCCACCCCGACCTGGAGATCGAGTCGCACGGACTGACCCTGTGGGACCTCGACCGTGAGTTCGCCACCGGCTCCTTCGGTGGCGAAGGACGCCGTTTCATGAAGCTGCGCCACATCCTCGGCATTCTGCGGGACTCCTACTGCCGCACCCTTGGCATCGAGTACATGCACATCCAGGACCCGGAGCAGCGCCGCTGGATCCAGGAGCGCGTCGAGCAGCCACACGTGAAGCCACCGCGCGAAGAGCAGCTGCGTATCCTGCTGAAGCTCAACCAGGCCGAGGCGTTCGAGACCTTCCTCCAGACCAAGTTCGTGGGCCAGAAGCGCTTCTCGCTCGAAGGCGGTGAGACCACCATCCCGCTCGTCGACGAGATCTGCGAGGCCTCAGCTGAGGCGCAGCTGGAGGAGGTCACCATCGGCATGGCCCACCGCGGGCGACTCAACATGCTGGCCAACATCGTCGGGAAGAGCTACAACCAGATCTTCCGCGAGTTCGAGGGCAACATCGACCCGCGCACGGTGCAGGGCTCGGGCGACGTGAAGTACCACTTGGGCGCCGAGGGTGAGTTCACCGCCGGGTCGGGCGCCAAGATCCAGGTCTCCCTCGCAGCGAACCCGTCGCACCTGGAGACCGTGGACCCCGTCCTGGAGGGCATCGCCCGCGCCAAACAGGACGTACTCAACCGCGGCGCGGAGTTCCCGGTCCTGCCACTCCTGCTCCACGGAGACGCTGCCTTCGCCGGACAGGGAGTGGTGGCCGAAACGCTCAACCTCTCTCAGCTGCGCGGCTACCGCACCGGCGGCACCATCCACGTCGTGGTCAACAACCAGGTCGGCTTCACCACCTCACCGGCCGCGTCGCGCTCGTCGCTCTACTGCACCGACGTCGCCCGCATGGTCCAGGCGCCCATCTTCCACGTGAACGGCGACGACCCCGAAGCCTGCATCCGGGTGGCCCGGCTCGCGTTCGAGTACCGCCAGGCGTTCAAGAAGGACGTCGTGATCGACCTGGTCTGCTACCGCCGCCGGGGTCACAACGAGGGCGACGACCCGTCGTACACCCAGCCGTTGATGTACGACCTCATCGAGCAGAAGCGGTCGGTGCGCAAGCTCTACACCGAGTCGCTCATCGGCCGTGGCGACATCACCGTCGAGGAAGCCGAGCAGGTCGTCCGGGACTACCAGCTCCAGCTGGAGCGCGTCTTCACCGAGGTCCGCGAGGCCGACACCCGGCCCGACGAGTGGACCACGGTGCCGGACTACCCCGAGAAGCTCGCGGGCACGACGACCACGGCCATCACCAAGGAGACGATGAAGCGGATCGCCGACGCGCACGTGAGCGCTCCGGACGGCTTCACCGTGCACCCGAAGGTGCTGCCACAGCTGCAGCGCCGGGCCGCGGCCATCATCGATGGCCCGATCGACTGGGGCACCGGCGAGATGCTTGCCTTCGGCTCGCTGCTGATGGACGGCCGCCCGGTTCGCATGTCGGGTCAGGACTCGCGACGGGGCACCTTCGTACAGCGCTTCGCCACGATCATCGACCGCAAGAACGCCGACGAGTGGACGCCGCTGGCCAACCTCGCGGAGGACCAGGGCCAGTTCTACATCTACGACTCGCTGCTCTCGGAGTACGCCGCGATGGGCTTCGAGTACGGCTACTCCGTGGCCCGCCCCGACGCCCTCGTCCTCTGGGAGGCGCAGTTCGGAGACTTCGTGAACGGCGCCCAGATCGTCATCGACGAGTACATCTCCTCGGGTCAGACCAAGTGGGGCCAGCAGTCCGGCGTGGTCCTGCTGCTCCCCCATGGCTACGAGGGCCAGGGACCGGACCACTCCTCCGCACGGATCGAGCGGTTCCTCACCATGGGAGCCGACGACGCCTTCGTGGTTGCCCAGCCGTCGACTCCGGCCAGCCACTTCCACCTGCTGCGCCAGCACTCACTGGGCGAGGAACACCGGCCGCTGATCATCTTCACGCCAAAGTCGATGCTCAAGCGCAAGGAAGCGGCCTCACAGCCGACCGACTTCACCGAGGGAACCTTCCGCCCCGTCATCGGAGACGACACGGTCGACGCGGCGTCGGTGGAGAAGGTCCTGCTCTGCAGCGGCCGGATCACCTGGGACCTGATGGTCGAGCGGAAGAAGCTGGAAGGGGACGCCCCGCACACGGCGATCGTCCGGTTCGAGCAGCTCTACCCCCGCCCCCTCGACGAGCTGAAGGCAGAGCTCGCGAAGTACCCGAACCTGAAAGAGGTCCGCTGGGTGCAGGACGAGCCCGCCAACATGGGGCCCTGGCCACACATGGCGCTCCACCTCACCTCCGAGCTGCCCGTTCCCTTCTACCGGGTGTCGCGTCCCGAGTCGACGTCCCCCGCGGTGGGCCAGCACAGCCGGCACGTCGAGGAGCAGAAGGCACTGCTCCAGCAGGCGTTCAGCTGACGGCTGGGGACCAGAGCCGACGTGTACTTCACCGATCGCGGTATCGAGGAGCTGTTGAGCCGCCGGGCCGACGAGGAGGTCAGCCTGGCGTGGCTGGCCGACCGGCTCCAGGAGTTCGTCGACCTCAATCCGGACTTCGAGGTGCCCATCGAGCGCCTCGCCACGTGGCTGGCACGGCTCGACGACGAGGACGACTGAGCCGGCTCCATGCCCGCCGGGGAACCGGTACGACGCCGAGAGCGTCGCACTGACATGAGGATCGGCCTGCTGCTCGCCACCGTCGCGGCCACTGCGGTCACCATCGCCTGCGCTGCCGCCCCGAACGACAACCAAGGCGTGGAGAGCCCCACCGAAGCAGCGGGCTGGCACCGCGTCGCCGACCCACCCCTGGCACCACGCCTCGGTGCCGTGACGGCCTGGATCCGGGGCGAGGCCTACGTGGTAGGTGGCGACACGAGCCGACCGTGCCCTCCCAACGCCGACTGCCGGATGCCGGACAGCTACGCGAAGGACGGCGCAGCCTTCGACCCGGGCACCGGGGTGTGGCGCCGAATCGCCGACGCGCCTCAGGGGATCCCGAGCCACGCCAGTAGCGCCGTGACGGGTGACCAGCTGTTCGTCCTGACTGGCCGCACCCTGCAGGGTTACGACGCCTCCACCGACCGCTGGAGCACGGTCAGAACCCCGGCTGACCAGCGAGGCGCACTCCTGGCCGACGGCGATCGCCTCGTGCTCCCCTCAGGCAGCGACGAGTCGGGCGAGGTCGCAGACCACGTCTACCACGTCCCCACGGGCACCTGGTCGACGCTGCCCCCGGACCCGATCGGCCCTGCGTTCGACCGGTACCTGACGTCTACCAAGCACGGCCTCGTGCTCACCGCGAAGCACCTCGTCGACAACCCCGGTGCCGATGGCCCCGCCCTGGTGCTGGCCGCCCGGCTGGATGACTCCGGCACCTGGAAGCGTCTACCCGACAGCGACCAGCTCGGCGGCTGGTCCTGGTCCTGGACCGGGCGCCGCATGGTCGACCCGACACTGGGAGGCGCCGACGGTGGCTCGACCGGCAACTACGGACGGACGGTCCCCTACGGCGGTCTGCTCGACCCGGACACCGGAGTCTGGTCGGCACTTCCCGACCCACCACGGGAAGGCAGCGGCGGCTGGCCGGTCGAGGCCTCGGCCGGGCCGCGGGTCGCAGCCGCCGGCTGGGTCTACAACGACCGGGACGAGTCCTGGACGAGAGTGAGTCGACCGAGCGGGGGGCCCGACCAGCCTGGCTCCGCGGTGTGGGCGGGCCAGTCCCTGCTCGTCATCGGGGGTACCGGTTGGAGCCAAGCCCCCCGCGGCCAACTGTCGCCGCACGCCTGGTTAAGCGACTACGGGAGCGAGCCAGCGTCGGGATAGTCGGATCGACTGGTCAGCGGCTGAAGACGATCTTCCCGAAGATGTCACCGCCGGCAAGCGCGGCGAAGCCCTCGTCCGCCTGCTCCAGCGGCACGGTGCTGTCGATGAGGGGCTTGTGCCCGGTCGCCTCGAGGAGCCGGACCAGCGAGGCAAGCTCGCCGCGGGTGCCCATCGTCGAGCCGATGATGCGCAGCTGCAGGAAGAAGATGTGGGAGAGCATGGCATCGTCCAACTTCGGCCCACTCGTCGCTCCGCTGACGACGATGGCGCCACCGGGCCTCAGCGAGCGGATCGAGTGCGCCCAGGTCGCCCTGCCGACGGTCTCCATCACCGCGTCAACCTTCCCAGGCAGCTTCACGTTGCTCTCGAAGGCTTGGTGCGCGCCGAGCTCGAGCGCCTTGGCCCGCTTGGCCTCGTCGCGGCTGGTCACCCACGCGCGTAGACCGCCGGCCCGCGCGAGCACGATCAAGGCGGTGGCCACCCCCCCACCGGCACCCTGGACCAGGACGGAGTCGCCAGCCTTCAGCCCGCCCTGGGTGAACAGCATCCGGTACGCCGTGAGCCAGGCGGTGGGCAGGCAGGCGGCCTCCTCGAAGCTCAGCGAAGCAGGCTTGGCGATCACGTTGCCGCGGGGCACCACCACCTTGTCCGCGAAGGTGCCCTGGTGTCGCTCGGAGAGCAGCGAGCGCTTGGGGTCCAGGGTCTCGTCACCCGACCACAGCGGGTCGGAGATGACCGCATGGACCACGACCTCATTGCCATCCTCGTCGTACCCGGCCGCGTCGCAGCCGAGAATCATCGGCAGCGCCTCCTCGCGAAGCCCCACCCCGCGCAGCGACCACAGATCGTGGTGGTTCAAGGAGGCAGCCTTGACGGTGACCGTCGTCCAGCCGTCCGGAGCGACCGGGTCGGGGCGTTCCCCCAGCACAAGGCCGGAGAGCGGGTCGTCGGTGGAGAACTTCTCGGCGTAGACGGCGAACATCCTCCGACCCTATCCAGCGCAGCGAGCCGTGGCTGTGATGAAGATGACGCTCGACTGTCAGGGACGGCGAGCGACGCCGTCCTCACGGGCAGCCTGAGCCACGGCCGTCGAGACAGCCGGCCCGACGCGCTCGTCGAACGGCGACGGGATGATGTAGTCCTCCCGAAGGTCCTCACCGACGAGCCCGGCCAGTGCGATCGCGGCCGCGAGCTTCATGCCCTCGGTGATCGCAGTGGCGCGAACGTCGAAGGCACCGCGGAAGATCCCGGGAAAGGCCAGCACGTTGTTGATCTGGTTCGGGAAGTCCGAGCGTCCTGTGGCAACGACCCGGGCGTGGCGGTGAGCCACGTCGGGGTGCACCTCCGGGTTCGGGTTGGCCAGGCCGAAGATGATCGCGTCGGGGGCCATCGTGGCGACGACCTCCTCGGGGACCGTTCCACCGGAGACGCCGATGTAGACGTCAGCCCCGTTCATGGCGTCAGCCAGGGAGCCCATCCGTCCAGTCGTCTCGGTGGTGTCCTTGGCCAGCAGCAGCTTGACCGGGGTGAGATCCGGCCGCGACGAGTGCAGGATGCCCTGCCGGTCGATGACCGCGAGGTCCTTGACTCCTGCGGCGAGCAGGATCCGCGCCACAGCGACGCCGGCAGCCCCGGCGCCGGAGATCACCACCCGGCAGGAGCCATGGTCCCGGCCGGTGAGCTTGAGGGCGTTCTCCAAAGCGGCGGCCACCACGACCGCAGTACCGTGCTGGTCGTCGTGGAACACCGGGATGTTCAGCGTGGCCTTGAGTCGCTCCTCGATCTCGAAGCAGCGCGGTGCCGAGATGTCCTCGAGGTTGATTCCACCGAAGCTGGGCGCCAGACGCTGGACGGTCTCGACGATCTCGTCGGTGTCGGTGGTGTCCAGGCAGATCGGCACGGCGTCGACCCCGCCGAACTGCTTGAAGAGCACCGCCTTGCCCTCCATCACCGGCATTGCTGCCGCCGGGCCGATGTCTCCCAGGCCGAGGACGGCGGTGCCGTCCGTGACGACCGCGACGGTGTTGGAGACCCACGTGTAGTCGTTGACCAGGTCAGGCTCGGCGGCGATCGCCTCGCACACCCGCGCCACTCCAGGCGTGTAGGCAAGCGAGAGATCGTCGCGGTCGACCAGTGGCACCGAGGCGGCGATCTCCATCTTGCCGCCTACGTGCAGGGCGAAGACAGGGTCGTTCACACGCGGGTCGTCGGGGATCTCTGCGGCCATGGTCTAGCTTTCGTCGTCAGTTGAGGGACGCGGGCGGGTGCTGGTCGACGAGGCTCAGTGGGTGGAGCGAAGGAACGGCACGCAACGCGGGGGTCTCCCTGTCGGCAAAAGTCTCCCACAGCCTAGGAGCGGCGCGCGGAACGGCCCCGCAGCGCTGGCCAGACCCGCAGCAGCACCACTGCGAGTACGTCGTGATCGGGGATACCTCCTACCGTCCACGAGTCGACTCCCTGCTCGGGGTTGTCGCGTTCGACCCACCAGCCACCGGGCTCGCGACGTACCGCGCGCTTGACCGCGACCACACCATCGGGCAGTCGTACGACGACCAGCCGCCCGACCCGTGGACGGCCCGCATGATTCACGAGCAATCGGTCACCGTCGTACAACGTGGGCTGCATGGAGCGCCCACGCACGACTGCGACACCGATACGCACCCTCACGCCTCCCTGCCGTCGGCTCGGAGTAGTCTCGCAGGTGCTCGTTTGCACTCAGAGAGAAAGGACCCCGGATGTTCGCGCGTTTGTTCGTCCCGACCATCGAAGTCCAGGCGCACTGCGACCTGCCGTGTGGTGTCTATGACCCCGCCCAGGCCCGCATCGAAGCCGAGTCGATCAAGGCCGTGATTGCCAAAGTCGCTGACAACGACGACCCTGACTTCCGCACGCGTGCGGTCCTGATCAAGGAGCAGCGCTCCGAGCTCGTCAAGCACCACCTCTGGGTGCTGTGGACCGACTACTTCAAGCCTCCGCACTTCGAGAAGTACCCCCAGCTCCACACGCTCTTCAACGAGGCCACCAAGCTCGCGGGCGCAGCAGGGACCAAGGGCACCATGGACGCCGACGCAGCCGACCAGCTGCTCGCCAAGATCGACGAGATCGCCGAGATCTTCGCGGCGACGAAGAAGGCCTGAGAGGCTCAGGCATGCTCCGTTTTTCCCTGCTCGAGACGACGGGAGGCCGGTCCGCGACGACGTGGACCGGCAGGGCGGACTCCGATGACCAAGAAACCTGACGTCGAGCTGCGGCTTCCGGCCGAAGGCGCGTACGTCGCGATCCTGAGGACCGCGACAGCGGGGCTTGCCGCGCGCTTGGACTTCACCCTCGACGACATCGAGGACCTGCGGATCGCGGTGGACGAGGCCTGCGCCATGGTGCTCCCTCAGGCCGTGCCCGGCTCCTCGCTCGACTGCACCTTCTGGCTCGACCCAGCCAGCATCACCGTATCGGTCTCGGCGGAGTCGGAGTCACCTCGCGAACCGAGCCGGGACGGGTTCGCGTGGACCGTGCTATCGGCCCTGGCCACCTCTGTGGCCGCCGAGACTGGGCACGGCAGGCTGACGATCAGCCTCACGCGCAAGGCCGGACGACACTCCTGACGTGAACTCGCCGGACCCCACTGCACCCACGGACACCCGGGCGCTGAGTGCTTCGTACTTCGCTGTGCTCGACGACCCGACCTGCTCGGAGGATGCCCGACAGGAGGCACGCGACCAGCTGGTCCACCTTCATCTGCGTCTCGTGGAGCATCTGGCCCGCCGCTTCTCCGGCAGGGGCGAGCCGTACGACGACCTCGTGCAGGTCGGGACCATCGGGCTGATCAAGGCGGTCGACCGGTTCGAGACCGCCCGTGGCCTGGAGTTCTCCACATACGCGACCCCGACGATCGTCGGAGAGATCAAGCGCCACTTCCGTGACCGGGCGTGGGCCATCCGGGTCCCGCGCCGGCTCCAGGAGCTCCGCCAGGCGATCAGCACCGCCACTGCCGACCTGAGCCAGGAGCTCGGCCAGTCCCCTACTGTTCACCAGCTCGCTGAGCGGCTCGAGATCACCGACGAGGAGGTGCTGGAGGGGCTGGAGTCGGCCAACGCCTACACCACTCTCTCCCTCGACGCCCCCGAAGGTCCCGGTGAGCGCTCCCTGAGCCTGGCCGAGTCGCTCGGTGAGTACGACGAGGCACTGGCGACCGTCGAGGACCGCGAGAGCATCAAGCCGCTGCTCGACCAGCTGGACGAGCGCTCGCGGACGATCCTGGGGCTGCGGTTCTTCCGCGGGATGACCCAGTCCCAGATCGCGGCCGAGATCGGGATCTCCCAGATGCACGTCTCCCGGCTCATCTCCCGGGCTCTCGAGTCCCTCCGGGAGCGGCTGGAGGAGCCTTCCTAGGTACCTTCGGTCTCCAGCGCTTCGAGCGACTCCGGGTGGAAGATACCGGCCAGGGTGACCAGGGAGAGCACGACCAGGCCGACGGTCACCGAGTTGGTCCAACCCGATCCCCAGAAGCTCACCGCGACGGGGACCTGGATCAGCTGGGTCATCACGATGGGTGCCCGCGCCCAGGACTGCAGCCGCCAGAGTCGCCAGGCGCAGAAGCCCAGGAATCCCGCGAAGAGCACGAAGAACAGTCCGGTGGAGATGCCGACGACGGGGTTGTCCCTGTCGGTGACCGCCCACTCCGTGAGACCGAAGAGGCCGTAACCCAGCGCCTCGAGGGCCACCACCGAGACCGCCACGGTCAACGGCGGCGGCGGGTCTGGGCGCTTCGCGCGCTTCGGGGTCACGGCAAGTGATGGTACTTTCCCTGGCCAGACCCCCGTGAAGCGGGCGGGTTGTGACCAATCCGACCCCAAAGAGATCACCGAGGGGGTTGATTGCGCCTGCGAGAATTGACACGATCGTCCGTGTCCCCAGCCTGACCGGGACGGACCCCCGACCGCGACCCCGCGACTCGGGGATGCGTTCTGCTCGTGAAAGCGTTCACAAGATAGGCTGGAACCGACTTCCGCGGCCCGCCGAAAGACGGCTGGCACGGACCGAAACAGATAGAGGAGCTCTCCGCCATGGATTGGCGCCACCGCTCTGCGTGCCTCGACGAGGACCCGGAGCTGTTCTTCCCGATCGGCAACACCGGTCCTGCCCTCCTCCAGATCGAGGAGGCCAAGCAGGTGTGCCGACGGTGCGAGGTGCGCGAACAGTGTCTCGCGTGGGCGCTCGAGGCGGGTCAGGACCACGGTGTCTGGGGTGGCCTCTCCGAGGACGAGCGCCGCGCGCTCAAGCGCCGTAACGCCAGGGCTCGGGTCCGGACGGCCTAAGCTCAGCCGCGCACCGGGATATCCAGGACGACCCTGGTGCCACCGCCTGGCGCTGCCCCGATCTCCAGCTGACCGTCGAGCTCGGACTCGACCAAGGTTCTGACGATGGACAGGCCAAGACTGGTCGAGCCATCGAGGTCGAAGCTCTCCGGTAGCCCGCGCCCGTTGTCGTCGACCTGCACGTGCAGCCGCCCGACGCGTCGGTCGGCCAGGACCACGATCCGGCCGGCGCTCTCGCCCAAGCCGTGCGTGACGGCGTTCTGCAGCACCTCGGTCAGCACCATCGCGAGCGGCGTGGCCACCTCCGAGGGCAGGGTTCCGAAGGTGCCCTCGCGGCTGGTGCGCACCTCTGCCCCCGACGAGCCCACCTCGCTGACCATGATCCGTAGCCGGTCGGCGACCTCGTCGAAGTCGACGTTCTCGTCGAAGGCCGTGCTCAGCGTCTCGTGCACGATGGCGATCGACCCGACCCGTCGTACCGCCTCCTCCAGGGCGGCCCGGCCCTCGGTGCTCCCGATCCGTCGCGCCTGCAGGCGGAGCAGAGCGGCGACGGTCTGCAGGTTGTTCTTCACCCGGTGATGGATCTCCCGGATGGTCGCGTCCTTGGTGATCAGCTCGCGGTCCCGGCGTCGCAGGTCAGTGACATCGCGGAGCAGCACCACACCGCCGAGCTGGATGCCGGTAGGGCGTAGCGGGATCGACCGGAAGATGACCACGGTCTGGCCGTCCCCGAGCTCGGCCTCCCGCGGCATCTTGCCGCCGAGCACAGCGCTCAGCGACTCCTCGTCCGGACGGCGGTTCGCCGTCACCAGCTCACGCGTGGTGTCGGCGAGGTTGAGCCCGGTCAGGTCGGTGGTCAGCCCCAGCCGCCGGTAGACCGAGAGCGCGTTCGGGCTGGCGTAGACCACCTTGCCCGCCGCGTCGACCCGGATGAAGCCGTCACCGACGCGTGGCGAGTCAGCATGGTCGGACCGCTGGACGTCGTAGGGGAACAGCCCGTTGCTGATCATCTGGGTCAGGTCGGTCGCCGTCTGCAGGTACGCCAGCTCCAACCGTGACGGTGTACGAACTCCGAGGAGGTTGGTATTGCGGGCGACCACCGCCAGGATCTCGCTGCCGCGACGGACCGGGATCGCCTCCACCCGCACCGGCACGTCGTCGCGCCACTCGGGGTCACCCTCACGAGCGACCCTCCCCTGGTCGAGGGCGGCATCGAGCAGGAACCGCTTCCCCCTCGGGAGGAACGCTCCGATCAGGTCGTCCACATAGGCCGTCGGACCGGTCGTGGGCCGGATCTGCGCGCCTGCCCAGTAGCCGGTGCCGTCCCGGTCGGGGAGCCAGAGCACGAGATCGGCGAACGAGAGGTCGGCGATGATCTGCCAGTCGGCAGCGAGGAGCTGGAGCCACGCGACGTCGTCCTCGGACAGGTCGGTATGCGCCCGCACGATCTCGTTGAGCGACGCCACGTGGGTCACTGTAGGACCTCGGGCAGGCAATGGCAGGATAGGTGACATGGAGTCGGCTTTCTGGGAGCAGGTGGCGGCAGACGGCCACCGCGTTCCCTCGGACCGGCCGCTCGCCGAGCTGACCACCGAGCTCACCTCGCTGCTCGGGAACTCCGACCCCTACATCCGCGAGGACATCGCCTTCGGCACGCTGTCTGCCTGGATCGCCGAGGGCGTCTACGACGAGCTGCTCGAGGGCCTGGGCGACGGTATGGCGGCGGGCCTGGTGATCGGCCTGGGTACGACGTCGTCGGACACCGTCTTCCGGCGCAGCTACTCCGCGAAGGTGCTCACCGAGTGCATCGCACGCGACAACGCCGCACACCTGATCCCTGCGGACACCGTGCTGCGGTGGGGCGACCGGCTGATGAGCTGGCTGGTGCGCGAGCGTGACCTTCGAGGCCATGTCCCGGGAAAGGGCATGGGACTGGCAGTCGCCCACGGCGCGGAGGCGCTCGCGGCCCTCGCGGGCTCGTCCGCGATCAACCGGCTGGAGCTCACCGTCCTGCTCGACGTGATCGCCGACCGCCTGAGCGAGCCCACCGAGGCGCGGCTGACCAACGGCGAGGACGACCGCCTTGCTGCCGCCACCATGACCATCCTGCGCCGTGACGTGCTCACCATGGACGTGCTCGACCCCTGGGTGGCTCGGTTGTCCGAGGCCGCAACGCCGCACCCGCAGGGGGACCACTCTGTCGTGACCGGGAACGTGCAGTGGTTCCTGCGAGCCCTGCACCTCCAGCTGGCACTGTCACCCCAGCCCCCCTCCTGCCGGGCCGACCTGCTCCTCTCGCTCATCACGGGGCTGAAGCGGACCAACCTCAGGTACCTGTAGGTAGCCCTGGGTTGCCCGAGGGCACGCCTGCTCGGCGGGCGGTCGCGTTGGCTGCGGCCTCTCGGTGGCCTTCAGCGTCGAGGCTCGCGACAACGTCCGGCAGCCACCCCAGGGACGCTGGCCCTCGGGCGTTCGCGGACACCCAAGGGCCGCATCGCGCCGACCGTGCGGGGGGCCGGCCCTGGACCACCTCGCGAACGCCTTGCGGCGCGGGACACCCTGACGTCAGCCTCGTGGTGGCCGGTAGGTTGCCAGCATGACCGACGCCACGGCCTCCCCGATCCAGGACACAGCCAGCGGGACCCCTGTCGACGGGCACGGCGGAGACCATGCAGTGGCGGTCGCTCAGGCCCACGGTGTCGAGACGATGTTCACGCTCAGTGGAGCCCACGTCTTCCCGATGTACGACGGCGCGGTCAACGCGGAGCCGCAGATGAGGCTGCTCGACGTGCGCCACGAGCAGACGGCGGTCTTCGCCGCTGAGGCGGTCGGCAAGCTGACCCGAACCCCTGGGCTGGCGGTCCTGACGGCCGGACCTGGGATCACCAACGGCGTCAGCGCGCTCACGCAGGCGTCGTTCAGCGGTGCGCCGCTGGTCGTGGTCGGTGGCCGCGCCCCGGACGGCAAGTGGGGCATGGGCAGCCTCCAGGAGCTCGACCACGTGCCGCTGCTCCAGCCGGTCACCAAGCTGGCCAGGACCGTGCACGACAAGCTGCAGGTCGCCGCCGCCATCGACGTGGCGTTCACGACAGCCCGGTCGCCGCATCGTGGACCGACCTTCGTCGACGTACCGATGGACGTCTTCTTCGACCGCTCGACGGTGGCGCGGCCGGGCTTCGTGCCACCGCAGCCGGCGGAGCCGGACAGCGATGCTCTCGACGAGGTGGGGCGGCTCCTGGCCGAGGCCCGGCGACCGGTGTTGGTGATCGGCTCGGACGTGTGGGCGGACGGCGCCGAGGTGGCAGCGCGCGAACTCGTGGAGACTCTCGGGCTCCCCACGGTCACCAACGGAATGGGCCGGGGAGTCGTGCCCGGCGGCCATCCGCTGCTGATGACCAAGGCCCGCGGTGCCGCCCTCGGCCAGTGCGACCTGGCCATCGTGGTCGGCACTCCCCTGGACTTCCGGCTCTCCTACGGCTCGTTCGGCGGGAAGGACGGCACCGACCCGGCGCTCGTGGTTCATCTGGCCGACTCGGCCGGGGGGATCGCCGGGCACGCGCCGCTCGCGACCTCGGCGTACGGCGACCTGACGCTGGTCCTGCGCGGAGTCGCGGAGGCCTTCGAGCGCCGGCCACAGCGGCCCGACTGGTCCGGTTGGGTGACAGAGCTGCAGGAGACGGCCAAGGCCGCGGCCTCACGCGACCGCTCACTGCTGGGCGCTGAGGCCGACCCGATCCATCCCGCGCGCATCTACGGAGAGCTGCTCCCCCGGCTGGCCGACGATGCCGTCGTGATCGGCGACGGTGGCGACTTCGTCTCGTTCGCCGGCAAGTTCATCGAGCCCAGCCGCCCCGGCGGCTGGCTGGACCCAGGACCGTACGGCTGCCTTGGAGCAGGGCTGGGTGCCGCTATCGGCGCCCGCATCGCCCGCCCCTCCGCGCAGGTCGTCCTGATGCTCGGCGACGGGGCAGCAGGGATGTCGCTGATGGACGTCGACACCTTGGTGCGCCATCGCCTGCCGGTCGTGATGATCTGCGGGAACAACTCGGCTTGGGCGCTGGAGAAGGGGCCGATGCAGATGCTGTATGGCTACGACGTGGTGGCCGATCTCGCTCCCCGGACCCGCTACGACCAGGTAGTCACAGCACTCGGCGGTGGCGGCGAGACGGTCACGGACCCGCGGCAGATCGGTGCTGCGATCGACCGTGCCTTCGCAGCCGACGCGCCGTACCTGGTCAACGTCATCACCGACGTCGCCGCGACCTACCCCCGGAGCACGTTCGGGGTCTGAGCCGGCTGCGGCCCGGCTAACCCGTCACGCGCGCCAGGAACCGTCCGCGGTCGACGACGACCCGGGTGATCTCCCCGTGGCCGAGCATCACTCCGGAGTGGCCGTCGGTGGCAACGACCTCGAACCTCAAGAGGCGGCCGTCCACGTGTTTGACGGTCGCCAGCACCGTGACGTGGGAGCCGGGGGCCGAGGCCGCCCGGTGCTCGACCGTGACCCTGGTTCCGACGCTGGTCTGGCCCGACGGCAGCGAGTCGGCGATGGCGGCACAGGTCGCCTGCTCCATCCACGCGAGGAGTCGGGGCGTGCCGAGGACCGGGAGGTCACCCGAGCCGAGGGCCACCGCGGTGTCCGCCCCGGTGACCACACACTCGATCGTGCTGGTAAGCCCCTTCTGCATGGCGTCATCCTCGCTCACCGGACGGCCGATTCGCACTCCGGCATCGATGTTTGCGACAATGGCGGATCACCTGAGCTTGAAGGAGCACACCATGGGTAAGACCGGCCGCAAGCGTCGCGCCCGCAAGAAGAAGGCCGCGAACCACGGCAAGCGCCCCAACGCCTGACCTTCTTGCCGCGACATCACAGAAGACCCCGAGCCCGGACGGGCACGGGGTCTTCCTGCATTTGAGTACCCGGACTCATGGCCGGGACGCCGGAGCGTGACACGATCGGACCCATGAAAGATCTACGCCGTCTGGTCACCACCACTGTCATCGTGTCGTTCTCCCTGGCAGCCTTGCTGGGCATCATCGCGCTCCTGGCGGGCGGTGAGTTCGGCGAGACCGAGGGCCGGATCCTGCTCACGACAGTGATCGTCGGCGTGGAGTCGGTCGCCATGCTGTGCTACCTCGCCTTGGCCGGGCACCGCTTCGCGTGGCTCGGCGCCGCGGGGGGCCTGGTATCGCTCGTGGCCTTCGCAATGGCCCTGGTGATGACGTGGAGCAACACCTCCTTCGACGGCGACTTCCCCTGGAAGACCCTCGCCGTCGCCATAACCTTCGCAGCCTCCCTGGCCCAGGCCTCGTTGCTGCTGGCGCTCGCCGGCAAGCACCGCATCGGCGTCGGCCTGATCGCGACACTGGCGGCGGACGCGGTGGTCGCGGTGATGATCACGATCGCGGTCATCGACGGTTCCGGGTTCGACGACTGGTACTGGCGGGTCTTCGGCGTTGTCGCCATCCTCGACGTGCTCGGTACCGTCGTGCTCACTGCCATGGGAGCGTTCCGGCGCCGCAGCGACGTCGACGCCGAGCCACGGCTGCTGACAACGGCGGTCGAGTCTCGTGTGCTCGAGGCGGCCAAGGATCGTGGCACGTCCCCCAGCGAGCTGGTCAGTGACGCGCTGGACGCGCTCCTGTGATCACTCGTCGATGATCGTGATCTGAACCCGACGGATCGAGAGCAGCACCTTGTCGCGCAGGGTCTCGGGGGCGTGCTCGGCGCACGACTTCTTGACCAGCGCCTTCACCGTGGACTCGAGGTCGTACTCGCGCAGACAGGGGCCACACTCGTCCAGATGCTGCTGGATCTGAGCGCAGTTCGCCTCATCGAGCTCGTTGTCGATGAAGGAGAAGACGCGTTCGAGGATCTCCGAGCAGTCGGTCTCGTGGTGCTTGCCGCAGCTCATGACGCGGCCCCCTTGGCTACCGAGACACCGCGGTCGCGGGCGTAGTCGGCTAGGAGCTCGCGGAGCTGGCGGCGGCCGCGGTGGAGGCGCGACATCACGGTGCCGATCGGCGTCTGCATGATCTCCGCGATCTCCTTGTAGGGGAAACCCTCGACGTCGGCCAGGTAGACCGCGAGCCGGAAGTCCTCGGGCAGCTTGGCCAGAGCGTCCTTGACGTCACTATCGGGGAGGTGCTCGAGCGCCTCCATCTCAGCGGACTTCAGGCCCCTGGACGTGTGCGACTCGGCACGGGCGATCTGCCAGTCCTCGATGTCCTCGCCCATCGACTGCTGGGGCTCGCGCTGCTTCTTGCGGTAGGTGTTGATGAACGTGTTGGTGAGGATCCGGTACAGCCAGGCCTTGAGGTTGGTGCCCTCCTTGAACTGGTGGAAGGAGGCGTAGGCCTTGGCGAAGGTCTCCTGGACGAGGTCCTCGGCGTCCTGGGGGTTCCGGGTCATCCGCATCGCGGCGGAGTACAGCTGGTCGAGGAACGGCAGCGCGTCGCGCTCGAAGCGTGCGGTGCGCTGGCCCTCGGTCTCGGTGGGTGCGCTCTCGGAGGTGTCAGACATCGTCGCCCAGCCTACCGGCAGGGCGAAGCCCGACTCGGCGACAGCGCTGCGAACGTCACTGGACGGCAAGGTAGCGAGCACACCCTCTCCCTGGGACTTTCGGCGATGTCACCTACCTGGAACGTCGGTCCTCGTCGCGGCATTCCCGACGAGGTCTCGCACGATCCACTCCAGCGCAGCCTCGACCACCAGGCCGAGAGCGACCTCCGGGCTTACGGGCCCTCCTTTAGCCACTTTGAGCCCGTGGTCCCCGCCCGGTACGACGGCCATGACCGTCGTCGACGGGAACTCCGCGGGACGACCGAAAGGGTCGTTCTCGCCCTGGATGACGAGGACGGGAACCTTCACGGCGACGAGCTCGTCGAGCCGGGAACGCTCGGGCTTGCCGGGCGGGTGCAGCGGGAACGACAGGGCCAGTACGCCGGCGGCCCCTAGATGCTCGGCCGTCCGGCACGCCGACCTGGCACCGGCGCTGCGACCGCCGAGCACCAGCGGGGTCCGCAGCCGCAGCTGGTCCGCGGCCGCGACCAAACCGCTGTCGAGGACGGCGGGCGCCGGGGCGATCTTCTTACCGGCGACCCGCCAGGGCTGCTCGAACCGGACCACCGAGACACCCTGCCGGGGCAGCGCCTCGGCCAGCGCCACCAGGTCGGCCGCGTCGACCCCGCCGCCGGCGCCGTGCCCTAGCACCAGGGTGGCCAGCGGGCTCCGCGCCCGGTCGGTGTGCAGCCGGGCGTCGCCGTGCGGGGTGGCGATGGTGCGGACCTGGCTCACCGCGAGGCCTCGTCGACCGCCAGGGGCTCGACAAGCTCGGGGCCGTTGTTGCGCACGGAGTTGACCGCAGTGGAGACCGGGTACGCCTCAAGCAGGCCCGGCGCGGCCGGGACGAGCAGGGACAGCAGCTCCTCCTTGTCCTTGGCTGCCGGGTCCAGCCAGGCACCCCAACGCTCGCGCTCGACCAGCAGCGGCATCCGGTCATGTATCTGCCCCACCGCGTCCTCGGCCGTGGTGGTCAGCACCGTCGCTGTCCACAGGAACCGCTGCGGGTCGTCGTCCTCCCGCGTCGGGTCGCGCCAGATCTCGTAGAGCCCGGCCATCGCCATCGAGGATCCGTCGCGGGGGTGGATGAAGAACGGCTGCTTGGCCGGCTTGCCCGACTTGGTCTTCGCCCCAGACTCCGGGTCCGGGGTGTACCACTCGTAGTACCCGTCGGCGGGGAGCAAGCAGCGACGCTTGGCGAAAGGCTGCTTGAAGGCGGGCTTCTCAGCGACAGTCTCCATGCGCGCGTTGATCATCTTGTTGCCGATGGCGGGGTCCTTGGCCCAGAACGGGACGAGTCCCCATCTGACCGTGCGCAGCTGCCGCTCGGGCGGGACCTCACCGCTGGCCTGCGAGGGAGCGCGCTCGACTACGGCGTACACCTGCTTGGTCGGGGCGACGTTGTAGTCGGGCACCAGCGACTCCTTGACCTCCGACTTGTCGATCTCGAACTCTTCGACGAGGTCCTCAGGGCGCCGTGAGGAGGCGTAGCGACCGCACATGAGCACAGCCTAGACAAAGCCACCGACCATCTCGGCCGGGCAGCGGCAGGTCAGGCTCGGGCACCCTTGAGGATGGCGCTGACCATCCAGGCGAGCTCGAAGGCGACCTCGGCAGGCGGCCGGGCAGGCTGGGTGACGTGGCTCAGCACGATGCGCACGATCGCGTCAGTGGCGAGGTGGACCTGCTCGGCCGACAGCGGTACGTCGGGGAACCGCTGCAGGATCGTGGCAGCCACCGTGTCGCGGGCGCGATCCACCAGCACCTCCGACTGGGTGATGAACGGAAGCAGCTCGCTGTCGCCGGCGTGCGCACTGTCGAGCACGGTCTTCAGCAGCGGGTTGACCGCTGCCATCGAGAGTGCCCCTTCCACGGCTGCGCCGATGGCCGCAACCGGGTCCGCGGCGTCCTGGATCCGGCCCCGAACCAGGTTCAAGAAACTGTCGAGCTCATGCAGCACCAGCTCCTCGGCGAGGTTCGGCTTGGTGCCGAACTCGTTGTACACCGTCTGCCTGCTGACTCCTGCCCGGTCGGCCACCTTGCCCATGGTGACCCGTCGCCAGCCCTCCTCGGCGAACACGTCGGCGGCAGCTTCCAGGAGCCTCTCGCGCACCAGGGAGCGCACGCCCTCCCTGAGGGTGGAGGGTTCGAGAACCGGCTCGGCCGTCATCGCGCCGCCGTCCAGGCAGACGCCGGGAAGCCTTCCGTCGGGAGGGAGGCTGTCACGACTCGCTCCTCGCGTCGGCACCCTCGAGTAGCGGTTCGAAGTCCTGCTGTTCGCGTACGCCGCAGTCGGGGCAGCACCAGTCCGGGTCGATGTCGGCGAAGCTGGTGCCGGCCGGCCACCCCTCGCGAGGGTCACCGAGCTCCTCGTCGTAGACGTAGTGGCAGTTTGGGCAGACGAACCTGGCCATCTCAGGCCGCCTTCTGGGCGTCCGCCGAGTGCGGGTACTTCGCCAGGATGCGGGCCCGCTTGCGAGGAAGGATGTTGGCCTGGGAGACGTCGCCGTCGAAGTGGGCCACGACCCGCCTGTCCATCACGGCACGCCAGAGGGCGGGAACCCAGGTGAGCACGATCATGCCGGCGTACCCGGTCGGCAGCACTGGCGACTCCTTGAAGTCACGCAACGTCTGGTAGCGGCGGGTGGGGTTCGCGTGGTGGTCGCTGTGCCGCTGCAGGTGGTACAGCAGGATGTTCGTCCCGATGTTGTTGCTGTTCCAGCTGTGGCTCGGGTTGACCCGCTCGTAGCGGCCGGAGTCCAGCTTCTGCCGCTTCATGCCGTAGTGCTCGAGGTAGTTGACCGACTCCAGCAGCCAGATGCCGAGGAATGCCTGCACCACCAGGTAGACCAGGATCATCGGGCCGATCTTCGCGCCGAAGGCAAGGATCAGGGCACCCCACAACACCAGCGACATCGCCCAGGCGTTGAACAGGTCGTTCTTGAACGTGAAGACGGACCGGCCGCGGCGCTGGAGTCGCTTCTTCTCCAGCCTCCAGGCGCTGCGCAGGCTTCCCCACATGGTCCTGGGGAGGAACTGGTAGATGTTCTCGCCGAGCTTGGAGCTGGCCGGGTCCTCGGGCGTGGCGACCCGGACGTGGTGCCCGCGGTTGTGCTCGATGTAGAAGTGCCCGTAGAAGGTCTGCGCCAGGGCGATGCGGGCGAACCAGCGCTCGTGCGACTCCTTCTTGTGGCCGAGCTCGTGCGCGGTGTTGATCGCAATGCCCGCCACCATGCCGAGGCTGATCGCCATGCCGAGGCGGTCGGCGACGTCGTACTGCGGCTTGCTGATCATCCAGAACGTCCAGACGATGCAGACGTACTGTGCCGGGATGAACAGGTAGGTCACCCAGCGGTAGTACCGATCCTGCTCGAGTGCCTCGAGGATCTCGTCGGGCGGGTTGTTGCGGTCAAGGCCGAGCAGGAGGTCCGAGAGCGGGATGATGCCGAAGACGAACACCGGCCCGAAGTACCAGAAGACGCCCCAGCCGGTCCACTCGACCAGGCCCCAGGCCAGAAACGGGATGAAGGGGATCACCGCACCGAGCATCCACGCATACCGCTTGGTGTCACGCCACTCGGTGGCCGGCGCCTGAAGAGACTGAGTCGCCATCGTCCTACTCCTCGTGAGGGGTCCCCCACCAGGGAGACGCTTTACAAGAGCGTAAGAGTTGTAAACTCTGTTGGCAATAGGTCCGCAAATGTAAAGTGACGTGGCATGGACCAGCTGGTCAGCGGGCTAGCTCGTCGAGGAGGTCCGCGGCCGAGTCAGCCCCGGCGGGGAGCCCCTCGATCCAGACCCTGACCTGCCGCGCGTCGAGCCGCAGGTCGGCCAGATACTCACGCAGCACGGCAACAGTGCTACCCAGGTCTGGTCTTCGGCGTACGACGGCGACCGCCCGGGAGGAGCCGACTCTGCCGACCGTCTCACCACCAGGGAAGACAGTGCGCAGAGCCTGGCCCACCTGCGCGAGCACCAACGCCCGGCCGAAGGGGTCGCGCCCGGCCCGGTGCGCCTCGACCCGATGCGCCTGGACGACGACCAGGGCGTGCGCCGTCCGCACGTCCACGCCGTCGTTCTCGGTCTCCCGGTAGATCTCGTCGAGCCGGGACCGCACGTGCGCCAGGCTGGCCAGGCCGGTCAGGGGGTCCTCGCAGGACAGCTGGTTCAGGAACTCCAGGGTGGCCTCGCTCCAGCCGATCGCCACAGCCTCGGTCGCCGCGAACGCAGGGTCGCCCGCCCGGACCCGCTTGTAGGTCACGCGCAGTCCGTCTAGTGCCTCTCCCAGGGAGGCGCCGTCACGGGCCAGCGCGCGACCTACTTCGGCACATGCCGCAGCGGGACTGGCGCCAGACACCAGGGCCTCCCCTACCGCCTCGAAACGGACTGGCAGCGCTCGCCGGTCCGAGTCGGACAGATCCCGCCCAGGTGCCTCGTGGGCACTCACGGACCTCCATCGCGCGAGCGACGTGAAGTTAGCCATGGTGGCCTCCTTCTGTCCGTGCGTTGTTGCCACTCCCCACCTTTGAGCCGTGGCAACCGCCTACACCCGAGAAACGGTCCAGCACGGGCTCCATGACGCCAGTTCGCTGAAGTTTCTTGCCGTTCCGACGTCGGAAGATTTGTCCCCATTCCGACCCTCACCCCGGCTGCCCGGCGGTACGTTGAGGGTTCGGGAAGGAAGTTCAGCGCGACCCGTCACGAAGGACCGGCTCGTGCGTTGAATCATCGATATGACCGAACTGCTCAGCGGCGTCGAAGCGCCCAGTGACGCGGAGCTCATCTCCGCGGTCCGCGGCGGTGACCTCGACGCCTATGGAGACCTGTTCGAGCGGCACGTCCATGCCGCGCGCAGGCTCGCGCGGCAGTTGATGAGGGGTCCCGACAGCGACGACCTGGTCTCCGAGGCCTTCACCAAGGTGATGACCGTCCTGCAGAGCGGCGGTGGCCCCGACGTCGCCTTCCGCGCCTACCTGCTGACCGCCGTACGCCGCCTGCACGTAGATCGGATGCGCGCGCAGGCCAAGGTCACCACCTCCGACGACATGACGCGTTTCGACCCTGGCGTGCCCTTCCACGACACCGCTGTCGCCGGGTTCGAGTCGGGTGCCGCGGCCAAGGCCTTTGCCACCCTTCCGGAGCGGTGGCAGCTCGTTCTGTGGCATCTCGAGGTCGAGGGCCAGAAGCCGGCAGAGATCGCCCCCCTGCTGGGGATGAGCGCCAACTCCGTCTCGGCCCTGGCCTACCGCGCCCGAGAGGGACTGCGCCAGGCGTTCCTGACCGCGCACCTGGCGGACACGAGCGACGCGGACTGCCGCTGGGTCAACGAGCATCTGGGTGGCTACGTCCGTAGCGGTCTGTCCAAGCGGGACTCCGCCAAGGTCAAGGCGCACCTGGATGAGTGCCGCCAGTGCAGCGCGATGTACCTCGAGCTCACTGAGGTCAACTCCAACCTCTCCGCGATCATCGCTCCGCTCCTGCTCGGGGCAGCGGCCAGCGGCTACCTTGCGTCGGCCGGTGGTGGCGCGGCCGCGGGTGGCGTCCTGCTCCTGCTGGACCGCGCCAAGGACGCAGTCCTGGGCAACCTCGGCACCGTCGCGGCCGGCACCGCGGCCGCAGGGATCGTGGCGGCCGCGGTTGTCGCCGTCGCCATGTCGGGCGGCGGTGAGCCACCCACGGCACAACCACCCAACCCCCGCGTCAGCCTGCCGGTTCCGAGCAACAGCGACCGGCCGTCAAGCACCCAGGCCCCCAAACCCCAGGTCCCCCCGACAGCCGTGGTGCCGCCGGTGGCCGAGGTGGTCGACCCCGAGCCATCGGCAGCCGAGCCCGCACCGAAGCCGTCGGCGCGGACGGCCAACATCGCGCTGGCCTCGGCCACGGTCAGCGACGACGCCGTCGTGCTCGACATCGAAGGACTGCCCGCCGGGCGGACCGTGGTCGGCGTCGACCTGCGCTCGGCGTCCGGCCAGACGACGTTCAAGCCGCAGAACTCGCAGTGCTCGGTGAAAGCCTCCAACCGCCGGCACGCTTCCTGCGTCACCAGTGCGGGCGGCGGCGGCAACGCCGTACTGCTGCTGGCGCCGACGCGCTTCCGCGCGGTGATCCCGCTTGCCTTCCCCGCGGGGCTCAAGATCGACCGACTGTCGGTGACGATCTCGCTGGCCGGCTACCGCGACCCGGCGCAGGGCAACAACTCGGCCAGGCTGACCTTCAGACCGGACCAGCCCGAACCGCCGGCCGCACCACCGAGCGCCGACCTACGCCTCGCGCTGGACAAGGTCGACGACAGGCACGTTGCGGCCAGCGTCACCGGCGTACCAGCCGAGGGCGCCACGCTCGTCTTCCACGTCAGCGGGGCCGGCATCGCCGACGCACCGCGAGGCTGCAGCCTCTCCGACTCCGACACCGTGCGGTGCCCCGGTGCCCGTGGACCGTTCACCCGCAGGTTCGGCCTCACCTACGACGCGTCCCAAGCGCCGGTCAAGGTCACGATGAGCGTCTCCGCCCAGGGCGTTCGCGAGACCAAACCCGCGGACAACACCCGCACTGTGACGGTCGGTGCCAAGCCGGCCCCGACCGCAGACCTGGCGCTCGCCATCACCGGCAAGGCCCTCGGCAACGGGACCGGCCGTTTCCGCGCGAACGTCACCGGAATCCCGGACCAGGACGACGCCACCGTGATCCAGTTCGAGATCGCCATCAGCCGCCCTGACGTCGACCTCGAGGACATCCCGAAGAGCTGTTCGTACGTGAAGGCCGACCACAGTGTCGTCGAGTGCAGTGCCGACGACGCGACCTTCAGCGGGGTCTTCGACGCGAACCTTCGCCGCCTCCGCGACCGCGAGACGGTCAAGATCACCCTGACCGTCGGGGCACCCGGCTACGACGACCCCAACCTGTCCAACAACACCAAGGTGGTCGAGATCGGGCGGCGCGGGATCGTCGGCGTGACCCAGGTCGTCCTTGGCGAGGAGGCAGTGCTCGCTCAGGTCGGCGCCAAGCTGGACGACCTGACCAGCCTGATCAGCTGAGGCTTACTCCTGGCTCATTCGGGGTACGGGCCCGGTATGGCTCTTACTCGACGGATCGCCCGACCCATGCTCTCCTCGATGTTCGTCATGGGCGGGATCCATGCGCTGCAGAACTCCGAGGCCCTGGCTCAGCGAGCCAAGCCGGTTGCCGACCGGATCCGGGTCTTTGCGCACAAGAGGCTCCCGGTGGGAACGCCGAGTGAGCTCACCCTGGTCCGACTCAACAGCGCCACCCACGTGGTGGCCGGCCTCGCCCTGGCGACGGGTCGGGCCCCGCGCCTGTCGTCACTGGTGCTGGCCGGCACGCTCGTGCCCACCACCTTGGGAGAGCACCGGTTCTGGGAGGAGCCGGACCCGGAAGCACGACGCAACCAGCAGCTCCACTTCTTCAAGAACGTCTCGATGCTCGGCGGGCTGATCATCGCCGCGGGGGACACCGAAGGCCGGCCGGGGCTGGCGTGGCGGGCCAAGCACGCCGTGGCCGACGTGCGGGAGCAGGCGGCCGCGCACCTCCCGGGCTGAGCTCCCCGATATCCTCGGGGGCGATGACACAGCCCCTCGACCCGTGGCCGGCACCTCGCCCTGTAGGGCCGGTGTCCACAACGGTGTCGCTGCCCGGCTCGAAGTCCCTGACCAACCGCTCGCTGATCTTGGCCGCCCTGGCCGACGCACCCTCGGTGGTACGCCGGGCGCTGCGCTCCCGCGACACGACCCTGATGGCCTCGGCCCTCTCCGCGCTCGGCACGTCCGTCGACTTCGGCGGCGACGACTGGGCCGTCTCCCCCGGTGACCTGAAGGGCCCTGCCACCGTGGACTGTGGGCTGGCCGGGACAGTGATGCGGTTCGTCCCTCCGGTGGCGGCGCTGGCAGACGGACCGATCTCGTTCGACGGGGACGCGCACGCCCGCACCAGGCCGATGTCGGCGGTGCTGGACGCGCTGCGCGGGCTCGGTGTCTCGATCCACGGCGAGGCGCTCCCCTTCACCGTGCGGGGGTCGGGCTCGGTTCGCGGCGGCACCGTGGTGATCGACGCCTCTGCCTCGTCGCAGTTCGTCTCCGCGCTGCTGCTGGCCGGTCCCCGGTACGACGAGGGGGTCGACGTGCGGCATCAGGGCCCGCCGGTCCCCTCCCTTCCCCACATCGACATGACGGTGGCCGCGCTGCGGGCGCATGGTGTCGAGGTCGTCGAGGAGCCGAACCGCTGGCGGGTCCGCCCCGGGACGGTGCGTGCTGTCGACGTCACGATCGAGCCGGACCTGTCCAACGCGGCACCGTTCCTGGCCATCGCCGCCGTTTGCGGCGGCACCGTCACGGTCCCTGACTGGCCACGGGCGACCACCCAGGCCGGCGACGCGCTGCGGGAGATCCTGACCCTGATGGGGTCGTCGGTCACGCTGACCGATGAAGGGCTGTCGGTCACCGGCGGCACCCTGACCGGACTCGACTACGACCTGCATGACGTCGGCGAGCTCGCTCCGGCGGTTGCCGCCCTCGCCGCCCTGGCCGAGGGCCCCTCGGTGCTGCGCGGCATAGCGCACATCCGTGGCCACGAGACCGACCGGCTTTCGGCGCTGGCGACCGAGCTGAACGCCCGGGGCGGCCGGGTGACCGAGACCGAGGACGGCCTGCGGATCGAGCCCGCAACCCTGCACGGAGGTGTCTTCAACACCTACGCCGACCACCGGATGGCCCACGCGGGCGTGATCCTGGGGCTGGCCGTAGCCGACCTCCTGGTCGAGGACATCGGCACCACGTCAAAGACCTTCACCGATTTTCCGGGTGCCTGGACCAAGGCTGTCGGCTAGCCGATGGCGCGCCGCCCGAACTACGACAACATCGACCCGGAGTCGTTCGACCGCCCACGCCGGCGTACCCGCCCCCGCACCAAGGATCGTCCGTCCTACGACGACGCGGTGCCCGGCGTCGTGCTGACCGTCGACCGCGGCCGCTTCACCTGCGCGGTCGACGGGCGCATCGTGATGGCGATGAAGTCGCGTCCGCTCGGGCGCAAAGGGGTGGTCGTCGGCGACAACGTCCAGATCGTGGGGGATGTCTCGGGCGAGGAGGGCAGCCTGGCCCGCATCGTGTCCATCGACCCGCGGGTCACCACGCTGCGGCGTACCGCTGATGACGACGACCCCGTCGAGCGGGTCCTGGTCGCCAACGCTTCCCAGCTCGTCGTAGTGGTCGCCTTGGCGGACCCCGAGCCGCGGGTCGGGCTGATCGACCGGGCTCTCGTCGCGGCCTACGACGAGGGCATGGACCCTCTGCTGATCCTGACCAAGGCCGACCTGGCCTCCCCCGACGATCTGCTCGCCACCTACGGCTGGCTGGACGTGCCGTACGTCGTCACCAAGCGCGGCGATGACGTGAGCCCGATCCGTGCCGAGCTGGAGGGACGCACCAGCGTGCTGCTCGGGCACAGTGGCGTCGGCAAGTCGACGTTGATCAACGCGCTGGTACCTGGCACGGACCGGGCGATCGGGCACGTCAACGCAGTGACCGGCCGCGGTCGGCACACCTCGACCTCGGCGCTCCTGCTCCCGCTTCCCGGTGGGACCGGGTGGATCGTGGACACGCCCGGCATCCGTTCGTTCGGACTCGCGCATGTGGACCCCACCCACCTGATCCGCGCCTTCCCGGACCTGGACTCGTTGACGGCGGCCTGTCCCCGGGGATGCACCCACGCCTCCGGGGAGCCCGAATGCGGTCTCGACCAGGCGACGACTCAGGTGGAACGGGGACGCATCGACTCGTTCCGGCGGCTACTGGCCAGCCGTGAGACGTCGGCGTACTAGCTAGCCCCAGGTCGCCCGAGCGCCCGCGTCACCGGTCAGAACCACCCCGACCAGGGTGGCGATGCTGACAGCCACGAGTACCAGCGGGATCACCGTCTCGACCCAGGCCTCCGCCCGGGCGACCTCGCCTCGGCCACTGGCCAGCCCCGTCGGGCCGCCGAGCAGCCTGACCCCGACCAGGGTCAGCACCAGGAAGGCGATCATCACCAGCGCCAGCACCTTGCCACGGGACTCGTGGGTCTGGATCAACGCCTGGGGGATCGCCCGCGCCTCCTGAAGGTCGTTTCCGGTCAGGCGAGCCCCCCACACCGCCCCCGTGGCAGCCAGCGCCAGCAACGCGGTGGGCCAACGGGTCAGGTAGCGCCAGGCGGGAAAGAGGGCGAAGACGGCCGTCGAGATGGCCGCGAGCGGAGCGAGTACGACGGCGCCGTGCACGATCAGCGCATGCGCCGGAAGTCCGAAGATCTCCATGCGTCAACGGTAGTCGTCCACGCCGGGAAACGCCCGACAGGCGCGCGGCCAGTCAGCTGAGCGGTCGACTAGCCTGACGTGGTGCCGACCAACTACACAGACGACCTGCGGCTAGCGCACGTCCTTGCCGACGACGCCGACTCGCTCACCACGAGCCGTTTCCAGGCCCAGGACCTCCACGTCGTCACCAAGCCGGACCTGACTCCGGTCACCGATGCCGACAAGGCGGTCGAGGACGGCATCCGGCGCACCCTCTCCCGGGCGCGGCCCCGGGACGCCGTACTCGGGGAGGAGCAGGGCTCGATCGGCCACAGCCAGCGTCGCTGGGTGGTCGACCCGATCGACGGCACCAAGAACTTCGTCAGGGGGGTGCCGGTGTGGGCGACCCTGATCTCGCTCATGGTCGACGAGGAGGTGGTCGTCGGCGTCGTGTCCGCGCCGATGTTGAACCGTCGCTGGTGGGCAATGAAGGACGGCGGCACGTTCACCGGCCGCTCCCTGTTCAAGGCATCACCCTGCCGGGTCTCGGACGTGAACCGGCTGGACGACGCTTCACTGTCGTATGCCAGCTTTGACGGCTGGGAGGACCGCGGGCGACTCGACGACTTCCTGGCGCTGGCCCGGCGCTGCTGGCG
Organism: uncultured Actinomycetota bacterium; assembly: GCA_963769585.1. GTDB lineage: Bacteria > Actinomycetota > Actinomycetes > Propionibacteriales > Nocardioidaceae > SSC3. Next base: position 680,200 of record CAVYMJ010000006.1, on the reverse strand, counting down.
GACCCGCGCGTACGGGGACTTCTGGTCCTACATGCTCGTGGCCGAGGGCGCCGTCGACCTCGCTGCCGAGCCGGAGCTGGAGATCTACGACATGGCCGCCCTCGACATCATCGTGCGCGAGGCGGGCGGGAAGTTCACCTCCCTCGACGGCCGCGAAGGACCCCTCGGCGGCAACGCCCTGGCCAGCAACGGCATCCTGCACGACGCCGCCCTCGGCTTCCTGGGGTCGGTCGAGGACGACGAGGCGCCCCGCGCCGGTGAGGGTTCGGTCCACGAGCTCAGCTCTCGACGGAAACCCGCTCCGTACGAGGACGCCGAGGACTGACCAGCCTGAGCAGGTACGGAGCGACGAGCAGCCCGGCCAGGTCGAACCACCCGTAGCCACCGGCGGCGCCCGTGGGCGGGTTGCCGATCGCGATGCCTAGCAGCGGGTCCTGCGGCTGCCAGGTCCAGGTGGCCAGTGACGTCCCGACGATCTCCAGCCAGGTCACGACCACCGCTGCCCCGAGGTAGACCTCCCTCGAGGGGCCCTTCCACAAGAACAGCACCAGGCACGCGAACCAGAGGGCGCCGAGCACGTCCGGCCGAGGCTGGAGCATCGCCCACAGACCCCAGCCACCCAGCCCGAGCACGACCGCGACCGTGACCTCCCGCTGATGGCGGTTGACCCACCACGCGTGTCCGAGGGCGTACGCCGACAGGTAGACCAGGCCGTGGCCGGGCGGGACGTACATCGGCACATTGTGGAAGCGGTAAAGATAGATCTCCAGCATCGGGGAGCAGAGGTACTCGATAACTGTCGCGAAGGCCACCACGACCATTGTCTGGGCACGCACCAGCGGGGCCACCCGGGTCAGCGCCCCGCCCAGGACCAGCCAGGTGAGCACCCCCAGGACCCGCTGCTGCCACAGAGAGCCGTGGGCGTCAAGCAGGAGGACAATGGTCAGCCAACCCATCAGCACCGCAGCCCAGGGAGCCTGCAAGCGCGGTTGGCGGGTCATGGGCGCCATCATCGCAGCGGTGTGTGCATCCGCCGCACTTTCCGACTAGGTTCGAGACAGTTCCACCCCGAGGGAGGTCACATGCGCATCCACGACGTCATTACGGCCAAGCCGAGCCAGAAGGTCGTGACCATCAGCCCCGAAGCCACGGTGCGTGAGTTGGTCGCACTCCTGGCCGAGCACAACGTTGGAGCCCTCGTCGTCAGCGTGGACGGGTCGGCCGTGGAGGGGATCGTCTCCGAGCGCGACGTCGTACGCCGGCTCAACGACGACGACGCCGTACTGTCCGCCAAGGTCGAGTCGATCATGACGGCTGACGTACGCACGGCCGAGCCGACCGAGAAGCTCAACGACCTGATGTTGCTGATGACCGAGCACCGGATCAGACACGTCCCGGTAGTCAAGGACGGCGGTCTGCACGGCATCATCTCCATCGGCGACGTGGTGAAGGCCCGGATGAGCGAGCTCGAGTTCGAGCGCGACCAGCTGGACAACTACGTCCACTCACAACAGACGTGACGTTCTTCAAGCGAAAGGCAGCATCGGTGTCCTTGGACAAGCCCGAGATCGACTTCCCCGAAGGCCCTCCGCCGACCGACCTGGAGGTCACCGACCTCAGCGAGGGCAACGGTGACGAGGCTGTCGCGGGCAGGACTGTCAGCGTGCACTACGTCGGAGTGGCCCACTCGACGGGCGAGCAGTTCGACGCGTCGTACGACCGAGGCTCGCCGCTGGAGTTTCGCCTCGGCGCCGGCCAGGTCATCTCCGGCTGGGACGATGGCGTGCAGGGCATGAAGGTCGGCGGCCGACGCAAGCTGGTGATCCCGCCCCACCAGGCGTACGGCGACCGCGGTGCGGGCGGCGTGATCAAGCCCGGAGAGACGCTGATCTTCGTGGTGGACCTGCTCAACGTGCGCTGAGCGCTGTGGTGAAGGTTCTCGTCACAGGGTTCGAGCCGTTCGGCGGGGACACCGAGAATGCCAGCGGCGCCGCCGTCCAAGCGCTTCGCCCCAGCGCCGACCTCGTCACCGCCCTCCTGCCGGTCGAGTACGGCGCCAGCGGCGACCTCCTCCTGGAGCTGGCAGGCGACCACCGCCCGGACGCCGTCCTGTGCGTCGGGGAGGCCGGACTGCGGACCAAGGTCTGCGTCGAGACCGTCGCGCACAACCTCGACGACGCGCGCATCCCCGACAACGCGGGCGCCCAGCCGCGAGCGACGGCCATCAACAGCCTCGCTCCTGCGACACTGCGCACCAGTGTCGACGCGGAAGCCGTCCGCGATGCGGTGGCCTCGACCGGAGTCCCCGCCGAGCTGTCCACGGATGCCGGCCGGTTCGTCTGCAACCACATCTTCTTCCGGGCACTGGACGAGCTCGAGGTCCCGGTGATCTTCGTCCACGTGCCGGCGGTGCGGACGCAGGGACCGGCCAGCGTAGGTGCCGAGACCGACCCCGTGCCGGGATCGAGGCCGCGGCCCGAGGAGCTACCGAGCGCCACCGCGCTGGTGCGAGCCCTGGAGGCCGCCGTCGCGGCGCTGGCTAGCTGACCCGGACGGTCTGGTCACCGAGCGTGACGAGGTCGCCCTTGTGCAGCTGCCGGCCCCGCCGGGTCTCGACCTCGCCGTTGACCCGGACGAGACCCTCCTGGACCAGCGGTCGTACGTCGGAGCCGCTGTCGACCAGGTCGGCGAGCTTGAGGAACTGACCCAGGCGGATCGTCTCCTCGCGGACCTCGACGTCCCGCGGAGGCTCCGGCGCGGCTCTCCTGCGCAGACGTCTCATGGCAGAACCCTAGAGCGCGCCACCGACGGCGTGGATCACGAGTCCGACCAGTCCACCGACCAACGTGCCGTTGATCCGGATGAACTGGAGGTCCTTGCCGACGAAGAGCTCGATCCGGCGGCTGGCCTCGCGTCCGTCCCACCGGTCGATCGTGTGGGTGATGACGGCGGTGAGCTCGCTTCCGTAGCGGTCCACCACGAAGACAGCAAGGTCAGCTGCCTGGCGGTCGATCTTGGCCCGCAGCTCTTCGTCTTCTTGGAGGCGGGTGCCGAAGCCGACCAGCTCGTGGGTCAGCCGGGCGCGCAGGGGTCCCTCGGTGTCGCCCAGAGCCTCGACCAGGACCCGACGCAGGGCGGACCACAGCGAGGTGAACGTGACGGTCACCTGGGGGTGGGCGAGGACGCGCAGCTTGAGGTTCTCCATGCGCACCTGGACGGCGCTGTCGGTCAGCAGATCGTCAGCCAGCTTCTCCAGCATCCGGTCCAGCGCGCTTCGTGCCGGGTGGAACGCGTTGACGCTGATCTCCTCCAGCCACTCGACGAGCTCGATGTGGAGGCGATGCGTGACTCGCTCGTTCAGTGACTGCGGCGCCCACCAAGGAGCACGCTCCACGACGATGTCGGAGAAGGTCTCCTCGTTGCTGCGCATCCACTTGAGCATCTCGTCGAAGACAAGGTCGACCAGACCGTGATGGGCGTGGTCGGAGACGACCTCCTTGAGCAGGCTCCCTGCGATGGGACTGACCGGCTCCTCGACGAACCGCGGCAGCAGGACCTCCTGCACCAGCAGCGCGACGTCCTCGTCCTTGAACCGCTCGAGCCCGATCCTGACCAGGGACGACGCCTCACGCACGACGCGATCGGCGTTGGCCGGCTCGACCAGCCAGTCGCCGGCCTGGTGCGCCAGGTCTGCGACGGCAAGGCGCTCCCGGATGATCCGTTCCTGCAGAAAGTTCTCGCCGACGAACTCCTCCAGGCTCCGGCCGAGCATGTCCTTGCGTTCGGGAATCAGAGCAGTGTGTGGGATCGGAATGCCGAGCGGGTGCTTGAAGAGAGCCACCACCGCGAACCAGTCGGCGATGGCGCCGACCATGGAGGCCTCGGCTCCCGCGTTGACGTAGCCGAGGAAGCCGCTCTGGTCGCGGGTGAGCAGGAAGACCGCGGCTGCGAACAGGAGCAGGGAGACCGCGACGGTGCGCATCCGAGCAAGCGCTCGCCGTCGTTCGAGGTCGAGACCCGGGTCACCGGCCGTCATGGGGAGCGCCATGACGCAAGAACCTACCTGGCGTACCGGCTCAGCGGCCGGACTGTGGCCCTCCGAGATGGCGGGCAAGGCTCTCCTTGACCCGGTCCGACAGGGTCTCGTCCACGAAGAGCCACCTGATGTCCTCAGCGTCCACGGAGAGCAGCTTCATCGGTGTCACGGCAGTCATCGTCGCTGTTCGTTTCGAGCCCTCGAGCACGGCGATCTCTCCGATGAGGTCCCCCGCCGAGGCCTCACCGACCAGTTTGTGGTCCACGCGCACCTGGGCGGTGCCCTCGGCGATGATGAAGGCGCGCCGAGCGTTGGTTCCCTCGGTGAGGACGCGCTGGCCGGCCGGAACCTCCACCACGTCGAGGTGACCGGCAAGACGTTCGAGGGTCGGGTCCGGCACGCCCTCGAACAGCGGAATCGACCTCAACAGGTCGAGGCTGACCTTCGGCGCCTTCTGCTTCTTGAACATCGACTCACCCTTCCAGCCACTGTCGATCGTGGCAGCGTTGCCGGTCCCTGGCAACCGGCCCGAGCTGGCGGTCAGGACGGAACCGAGGGGAATGCCAGCACACTTCCGGTGACTGCGACTCGGATGCGGTCACCGGGGGTAGGCACCGGAACGTGCGAGAAGCGGGAAACCACGACCGGCCCGTCGTCTCCCAGGCGGATCCGGACCGTGGCGTCGTGACCGTAGTAGCTCACGTCGAGGACGGTCGCGGGGACGCCGCGCCCGGTCTGGGTCGGCACGATCTGCTCGGGGCGGATCACCACCACCCCTTCACCTTGGACCTGGCCCGCGGCAATCACCACGTCGCCCAGGGCGCAGGTTGCCATCGGGCCGCTCACCTGTGCCGGGAGCACGGTGGCGCCCCCCATGAAGGTGGCGACACCGGGATCGGTCGGGCGGTTGTACAGGGTCAGGGGCGTGTCCACCTGCACCAGCCGGCCCTGGCGCATCACCGCGACCTGGTCGGAGAGGGAGAGCCCCTCGGCCTGGTCGTGGGTGACCAGGATGGCCGTCGTCGAAGCCGCCCTGAGAGCCCGGACCACCGCCCGGCCGGTCCCCTCACGTAGCGACGCGTCGAGCGAGGAGAACGGCTCGTCGAGCAGGACCACCTCGGGCCCCGGTGCCAGGGCCCGGGCCAGCGCGACCCGCTGCTGCTGGCCACCAGAGAGCTCGTGCGGGAAGCGGGCAGCGATCGACGACGGCAGCTCGACCAGCTCCAGCATCTCCCCCAGGCGCGGTCCCTTGCGTTCGGAGGCGGGCAGGCCGAAGGTGATGTTCGCGGCGACGGACCGGTGCGGAAAGAGCGCACCTTCCTGCGGCACGAACCCGATCCGCCGCTTCTGGGCAGGGACGAACTGCTGGTCGTCCACGACGATCTGTCCGCCAACCTCGACCCTCCCGGCGTCGGGACGCAAGAAGCCCGCGATCACCCGCAGCAGAGTGGTCTTGCCGTCGCCGGAGGCGCCGAGCACGGCAGTGATGCCGCTGGGCACCTCCAGGTCGACGCCCCTGAGGACGGCGGTGCCGCCGAAGGACTTGGTGACCCCGGTGATTCTGAGGCCGGTCATCGTGACACCTCCGAGCCGGCCTGACGGCTCAGCAAGATCGTTGCGGGCACCGAGATGAGGATGAGCAGCAGAGCGTACGGCGCGGCGGCGCCGTACGCGACCGACGAGGAGTTCGCCCAGAACTCGGTCGCCAGCGTCCGGGTGCCGATGGGCGCCAGGAGCAGGGTCGCGGTCAGCTCGGTCGCCACCGCGAGGAAGACCAGGGCGGCTCCGGCCCCGACCCCGGGCAGGACCAGGGGGAAGGTCACCCTGGCTGCCGTCCGCGCCCGGCCCAGGCCCAGGCTGGCGGCGACGTCCTCCAGCACCGGAGGGGCGAGCTCCAGGGCAGAGCGGACGTTGACCATGGCCAGCGGCAGGAACATGATCGCGTAGGCGAGGATCAGCAGCGGGTAGGTCTGGTACAGCGGCTGGACCGACCGGATCGACACCGTGACCAGGGCCAGGGCCACCACAATGCCGGGCAGCGCGTTCGCGATGTAGGTGCAGCGCTCCAGGACCGTGGAGAGTAGCCCTGGCCGGCGTACGGCGAGCCAGGCCACCGGGGCCGCGAGGACGACGGTGAGCACACCGGCCGCAAGGCTGAGCCCGACCGTGGTGAGGCTGGTGGAGACGAGGCGGTCGACCGGGAACTGGGTCGAGGAGCCGACGCGCAGCCAGTGCAGCAGGCTGACGATCGGTACGCCGAGCGAGAGCACGGTCAGACCGCCGAGCGCGGCCAGGGCCGGCCAGGTCACCCGGCCGAGCCGGACCTGCGGCATCTTGCGGGCGGCACCCGCCCCCACGCGGGCCACGCGGCGGCGGCCGTGCAGCTTGAGCTCCCCGACCAGGAGCACGAGGCAGAGCAGGACGAGGACGCTGGCCAGCATGTTGGCCGCGGTGCCGTTGAACGACGACTCGTACTGGTCGTAGATGGCGGTGGTGAAGGTGTTGTAGCGCAGCATCTGCAGGGCGCCGAACTCCGCGAGCAGGTGCAGTCCGACCAGCACGCAACCGCCCAGGACCGCTGGCCGTAGGACGGGCAGCACGACGCGCGCGAACGACGTGACACCGCCGTACCCCAGCGAGTGGGCGACCTCCTCCAGCGCTGGGTCGAGCCCACGCAGCATCGCCGAGACCGGGAGATAGACCAGCGGGAAGTACGACAGGGTCACGATCATCGAGGCTCCCCAGAACCCCTCGACCGAGTGGGTCAGCGAGACCCAGGCGTACCCGTTGACGAAGGCCGGCACCGCGAGGGGGGCACACATCAGGGCATGCCACAGCCTGCGCAGGGGTAGGTCGGTGCGCTCGATCAGCCAGGCCGCCCCGACCCCGAGAACAGCGCTGAGCACGATGCCGGTCACCAGCAGGCGGACGCTGTTCCACAACAGCTCGCCCATCCGGCCCCGGAAGAGCAGCTGGCGAGCCTCGGTGGGGTCGGTGGTGAAGGTGTAGTACGCCACGTACAGCAGTGGGATGAGCGCCACGAGCGCGACGGCAAGACCGGCGAACACCACGAAGGGCGTTGCCGGTGAGAGCGTGTCTGCGCCCCGCTTGCGGCCGCGGGTTCGCGTGGGCGTGAACGTCAGAGGAAACCGACCTTCTGCATCAGCTCGATGACCTCGGGGCCGTTGAGCTTCGCGTAGTCGACGGTCGGGGGCTCCAGCTCGCCGAACGGCTTGACGGTGGCGGGCACCGTGGCGCCAGGACGCAGCGGGTACTCCAGCGCGTAGCTGTCGCCCAGGTCCTGCTGGCCCTGCTCGCTGACCAGGAAGGCCAGGAACTTCTGGGCGTCCTCCAACTTGTCGGTCGACTTCAGGATGCCCGCGCCGGAGATGCTGACGAAGGCGCCGGGGTCCTGGTCACCGAAGTAGTACAGGTCCGAGCTGTCGCTGTTGTCGCCGCTCTCCGCCTGGTCCCGGTACCAGTAGTAGTGGTACTCGATGCCGGCTGCGACCTGGCCGTCGTTGACGGCCTGGAGTACGACCAGGTTGTTCTTCAGGATCGAGCCATTGGCCTTGAGTCCCTCGAGCCAGGTCCTAGTCACGGCCTCGCCCTCGAGCGCGAGCACCGCGCTGACGATCGCCTGGAAGTCGGCGCCGGTCGGCGAGAAGGCGATCTTGCCCCTCCACTCAGGCTTGGCGAAGTCGAGGATCGACCGGGGTAGCTGGTCGGGGGTGAGCATCGCCTTGTTGTAGACCACCACGGTGCTTCGAGCCGCGAACCCGACCCAGTCGCCATCGGCGGGCTGGAAGCGCGCCGGGATCTGGTCCAGCGTCGTCCGGTCGAGCGGCGCGAGAAGCCCTGCGTTGTCCACGACCGACATCGCCGGAGAGTTCTCGGTGAGGAAGACGTCGGCCGGGGACGCGTCCCCCTCCTGCACGAGCTGGTTGGCCTTCTCGAAGTCGGCCCCGTTGCTGAGCCTGACCTTGATCCCGGTCTGGGCAGTGAACTCCTTGGCCAGCCCGGCGATCAGCTGCTCGTGCTGCGCGTTGTAGACCGTGAGAGAGGACCCGTCACTCCCGACGAGACCGCAGCCGGACATAAGGGACGCGCTCAACGCCAGAGCGAGACCGGCGACGATCGGCCGATGCATCGGGGCTCCTTTCATGGAAACAACAACTAAGGCGAGCCTAACCTGTGTTGTGCCGGCGAGCCATGCGTTCCCGGTCACAGTGCAGGCCGGCGCCGGGTGGTGGCCGGCGCTTGCCATGGAAGAATCGACCCCCATGGGCACGGTCATCACCTTCGGCACGTTCGACGTCTTCCACGTTGGGCACCTGCGCGTGATCGAACGTGCTGCCGCGTTGGGTGACCGGCTGGTGGTCGGAGTCTCCGCAGACGCGCTCAACCTGCGCAAGAAGGGCCGCCTGCCGGTCTTCTCCCAGGCGGAGCGGCTGGAGATCGTCTCGGCACTCAAACCGGTCAGCGAGGTCTTCGTGGAGGAGAGCCTCGAGCTCAAGCGGGAGTACATCCTCGCCTACGCCGCCGACGTACTCGTTATGGGGGACGACTGGGCCGGCAAGTTCGACGAGTTCGGCGACATCTGCAAGGTGCACTACCTCACCCGCACGCCGGCCATCTCCACCACGGCGATCATCGAGAAGATCAGCGGATCGTGAGCTTTCCTGCCCCTCGTCAGCCACGGGTCGCCAAGCACCTGATGACCCCCGGCCAGCCCCGCCGGGTGAGGGAGCAGTCGATGAGTCTGGGCACCGTCCAGAAGTGGGTGCTCTCCACCCTGGTCGCGACCACGATCATGCACCTGTCCGGCGGGCTCGTCTTCGCCGCCGCCTACCTCGACGGGACCGGCAAACAAGTCGCGATGCTGATGATCGCCACTGCGTTCGGCCTGGTGGCGATGCTGGCCGCCCTGGCGCTCCACCAAGCCCGCCTGCTCAGCCCGTTGCTGCTGCTGGGGTTTGTCCCCGGGCTGGCGGGCGTGTACTTCATCTTCCTGGGCTGAATCCTTCCTCGCTGCCCCTGCCCGGTGTGGGACGGTTTTCCCAATCGCTGGACATGCTGCGTGTCCCACGACAGGATCAGCGCGGAGGACGACGGGCCTGGCCCATGGAAGGAGCGACTCGATGAGGAACAAGAAGCAAGAGCAGGAACGCATCGAGAAGATGACCAAGTTCGCCCACCTGAACGGCGACCAGATCAAGAAGATCGTCCAGCACGGCACTCACCTCACGGTGCCTCAGGACTGGTCGCTGATGATGCAGAACACCGCTGCGGACAAGGCGTACCTGATCCTCGAGGGTGAGGTTTCGGTGCGCCAGGGTGCCAACGAGATCGCCAGGCTGGGACCAGGAGCCATGATCGGCGAGGTCGCCCTGGTGGCGCACAAACTGCGGACGGCGACGGTCGTGTCGGTCACGCCCTTGGAGGTTCTGCACTTCACCGCCGAGGCACTGGAGAAGCTCGAGGACGAGATCCCTGACTTCCGCGAGGCCCTGGAAGGCCTCACCGCCGAGCGCCTCCGCGACAAGTAGACGCAGGTCGCACCCGTGAAGGAGGGGTCCGACCCGGCCCCCGACTCGACCCCGGCCCGCGAGTCGACCCAGGATCCCGTCGACCCCGTGCTCGACGTACTCGAACGAACCCTGCTCGGCGGGCCCCGCAGTCTCACCCGGCTGCAGGTGGCAGCGAGCGCCGGCGTGACACCCGAACGATCCGAGGCACTGTGGCGCGCCCTCGGGTTCACCCGCGCGGCCGACGACGCCGTCGTCTTCGGGCCGGCCGAGGTGCGCGCGCTCCAGCTGGCCACGGAGCTCACCCAGCTCGGGGTCATCGACGCGGAACGCGAGACAGTGCTCGCCAGGACGCTCGGGCGCTCCTTCGCAAGGCTCGCCGAGTGGCAGTCCCGGCTGCTGGCCGAGATCTTCGCTGACTCCACCGGCCTCGATCCCGAAGCGGTGCGCCTCGTCGCCGAGGACCTGATCCCCAAGCTTGAGGAGCTGCAGTCCTACGTCTGGCGCCGCGCGCTGGTCGCCTCGGCGAGCCGGATGCTCCTGCACCCCGTGGGCGAGGAAGGCACCGTGCTGGCCGTCGGGTTCGCTGACATCGTCGGCTACACCAGCCAGAGCCGACGGCTCTCCGAGCCCGAGCTCGAAGAGCTGGTCGAACACTTCGAAAGCGTTTCCAACAACATCTGCACCGAGTTCGGCGGACGGATCATCAAGACGATCGGGGACGAGGTCCTCTTCGTCGCCGACGAGCCCGGCGACGCGGCTCGTATCGCGCTCGGCCTGGTCGAACAACACGCCCAGGACGAGCTTTTCCCCCAGGTTCGAGCGGGGTTGGCCTACGGTCCCGTCCTCTCCCGGCTCGGCGACGTCTTCGGCTCTGTGGTGAACCTGGCCTCGCGGCTCACCACCGTCGCCAGACCTGGACGAGTGCTGGTCGACCGCGGGATGAGGGACGCGCTCAAGGACTCCGAGGAGTTCGACCTGCGCCGGATGCGCCGTACTTCGGTGAAGGGGTACGAGCGCCTGGAGCCCTTCCGGCTCAGGCGGCCCCGCGACGAGGTGGAGCCGGAAGGCCGGATCGGCAAGACTGTCGCCGATCTGCGGGAGGTCATCGAGGAGACGATGGAGGAGGTCAGCCCCGAGTCTGTCCGGCGTCGGAGGACCTGAGCCCTCGAACGTCTGCTAGGTCCGCTTCGTCGCCGACTTCCTCGGCTTCCCCACGGGAGCTGGAGACGGCACGTCTCCGGTCTTGACAGCGAAGCCGAGCAGAGGGTTGCTCAGGGACTCCAGGGCATCGACCACCCCCTTGTGGTGACGAGCCACGGTGGCGACGACCTCCGCCAGCTGGCTGTGCAGCTCTGCGAGCGTGGCCATCGCCTCAGCGAGCTCCTGCTGCCGGACGATGAAGTTCTGCAACGGCTGAGCTGCCATGCCCATCATGTCGCCAGTGGCGCTGATGAACCCCGCCATCTGCTCGACCAGCTCGTCGGGATGGCTCAGCCCGGTCTTGGTCGCGGTGACCAGTGCCGCGAAGGTGTCGGCAGCCAGGCCGACCGAGGCCCGCTGCGCTTTCGTCAGAAGGTCGATGGTGTTGTCGACGACCACGGGAGCCTCCTTGGTTGCGGCTGGATGGCGCCATCATGTCAGCGGTCGGTGCGGGTGGCGAGGAACCTGGCCATGGCCAGCGCGATCGCTTCCGCGGCCCGACGCTGGAAGCGCTTCGACCCGAGCATCCGGGCGTCGGTCGAGTTGCGCATGTTGCCGCACTCGAGGATGACCTGCGGGACAGTGGTCAGGTTGAGCCCGGCGAGATCGTCCCGGTCGACCAGCCCGGCTCGACCGAGGTAGTCGCTCTGCGGCATGCCCGTCGACCTGAACGTCCTGCGCAGGATCTCGGCGTACCGTCGCGACTCGCGAACCACCTCGTCGTTGATGCCGGAGCGCACCGGCTGGAGGACGGCGAAGCCGCGCCCCTGCTGCGGCCCGCCGTCGGCATGCAGGTCGATGGCGACCTGCACGCGAGCCCGGTTGAGGATGCGGGCCCGACGGTCGACGCAGGGCCCGACACCCCGGTCGTCGGTACGCGTCATCACCACACGGGCTCCGGCGGCGCGCAGGATCCGCCGGAGCCGGGTGGCGACCGCGAAGGTGAAGGCGGACTCGCGGTACCCGCCCGCGGTCTGCGTCCCCGTGGTGTTGCACGGCTTGAACCGGCGCCCGTCCCAGACCTGGCGTCCGATGACGCCCGGCGCGGTGGCGTTCCGTCCGTTGTGCCCGGGGTCGATCCCGACCGTCATCCCGTGCAGCGGAGCCAGCGGGTCCGCCACGACGTACGGCGGTGGCAGCGAGCCCGTCGGCTCCTGGAGCCCGTGGATCAGCAGGCCGGTGCTCGTCACAGCCATCGCCACCAGCGGCACGGCAAGCAGCGCGATCCGGTGCACGGTACTCAGCGCCCCAGGCACGCGGCCCTGGCGGGTGCCCCGGCAAGCACTGGCGCGAGGTCGGTCATTGCCGAATCCTCACATGGCCGGCCGCGGTCCGGTTTGGGCCAGGCTCGAAGCCGCCACTTGTCGCGAAGTACTTTGACGTCCTACTATAAAGTAGTTGGACGTCCTACTATTTGCGAGGCTGACCGTGACCGACCTGCACAAGCCCGAGCACCCTGTCCGGTTCGTGACCGCTTCTGCTCTCTTCGACGGCCACGACGCCTCGATCAACATCATGCGGCGCATCCTTCAGGCGCAGGGTGCCGAGGTGATCCACCTCGGACACAACAGGTCGGTCCAGGAGGTGGTGGACGCGGCCCTGGAGGAGGACGTCCAGGGCGTCGCGGTCTCGTCGTACCAGGGCGGCCATGTCGAGTACTTCGAGTACCTCGTGGAGTCGCTCAAGCAACAGGGTGCGGACCACGTGAAGGTCTTCGGCGGCGGCGGCGGTGTCATCGTGCCTGCGGAGATCGCCCGGCTGCGCACCAGCGGGGTGCACATCTTCTCCCCCGAGGACGGTCAGCGACTGGGGCTGGCCGGAATGGTCAACCAGATCATCGAGCAGTGCGACCAGGACCTCTGGTCCACCTCCCGGGCCAGCCTCGACTCGGTCCTCTCCGGCGACCGATTGGCAGTCGCCCGCGCGATCACCGGCGTACAAGGCGGCCACCAGCTTCCGGGCCTGGGCGACGCAGCCGCAGGACGCCGTACGCCGGTGCTGGGGATCACCGGTACCGGTGGCTCGGGCAAGTCGTCCCTCACCGACGAGCTGGTCCGGCGCTTCCGCGTCGACCAGGAGGACAAGCTGCGCATCGCTGTGCTGGCGGTCGACCCGACCCGAAGGCGCGGTGGCGGCGCCCTGCTCGGGGACCGCATCCGGATGAACTCCCTGGACGGCGACAGGGTCTACTTCAGGTCCCTGGCCACCCGCGGCAGCCGTGAGCTCCCCGACTGCCTGCCCTCGGTCATCGACGTGCTCAAGGCCGCGGGCTTCGACCTGGTCATCGTCGAGACTCCCGGCATCGGGCAGGGCGACGCCGCGATCGTCCCCTTCGTGGACGCCTCGCTGTACGTGATGACTCCGGAGTTCGGCGCAGCCTCCCAGCTGGAGAAGATCGACATGCTCGACTTCGCCGACGCGGTCGCCATCAACAAGTTCGAGCGCCGTGGAGCCAAGGACGCCATGCGCGACGTCGGCCGCCAGCTCGTCCGCAACCGGGAGGCTTTCGGCAAGAAGCCCGAGGACATGCCGGTCTTCGGCACCTCGGCGGCTACGTTCAACGACGACGGCGTCACGGCCCTGTTCCAGTATCTGCGCGACACCCTGGCCGGGCACGGCCTCGACCTCGGCGAGGGGACCCTGCCGCGGGTCTCGGTGCGGCACTCCAGCGGGAGCGCCCAGGTGGTGCCACCGACTCGGGTCCGCTACCTGGCCGAGATCGCCGAGACCGTCCGGGACTACCACAGCTCCACCGACAGGCTGGTCGAGGCCGCGCGCCGGGTGCAGCAGCTCACCGCGGTCGAGGGCGAGCTGGAGGATGCCGGGCTCGCCTCCGACGGGGTCGTCGCGCTGCTGGAGCAGGCTCGTACCGAGCTCCCCCAGGAGGTCGCAGACCAGATCGAGGCCTGGCCGGACGTCGTCGCGTCGTACCAGGGCGACGAGCAGGTGGTGAAGGTCCGCGACCGGGAGATCCGTACCCGGCTCACCCGAGAGTCGCTGTCGGGAACCCATGTTCCGCGGGTGTCACTCCCCCGCTACCACGACCACGGTGAGCTGGTGAGCTTCTGGCGCCGGGAGAACCTGCCCGGCTACTTCCCGTTCACCGCGGGTGTCTTCGCCTTCAAGCGGGACGGCGAGGACCCGGCCAGGATGTTCGCCGGCGAGGGCGACCCCTTCCGTACCAACCGCCGCTTCAAACTGCTCTCTGCCGACGGCGAGGCCACCCGGCTGTCCACCGCGTTCGACTCCGTCACGCTCTATGGCCGTGACCCCGACACCAGGCCCGACGTCTACGGGAAGGTCGGCACGTCCGGGGTGTCGGTGGCCACGCTGGAGGACATGAAGGCGCTGTACGACGGCTTCGACCTGGTCTCGCCGTCGACCTCGGTCTCGATGACGATCAACGGGCCGGCGCCGACGGTGCTCGCGTTCTTCCTCAACACCGTCATCGACCAACAGGTCGACGCGTTCAAGGTGAAGGAGGGCCGCGAACCCAGTGTCTCCGAGCTCGACGAGATCAAGGCCTACGCACTGGCCAACGTCCGTGGCACTGTGCAGGCCGACATCCTCAAGGAGGACCAGGGGCAGAACACCTGCCTGTTCTCCACGGAGTTCTCGCTGCGGATGATGGGCGACATCCAGCAGTACTTCATCGACAACGCGGTGCGGAACTTCTACTCGGTCTCCATCTCCGGCTACCACATCGCCGAGGCGGGAGCGAACCCGATCAGCCAGCTCGCGTTCACGCTGGCCAACGGCTTCACCTACGTCGAGTCGTACCTGGCACGCGGCATGGACATCGACGACTTCGCGCCCAACCTGTCGTTCTTCTTCTCCAACGGGATGGACCCCGAGTACTCGGTACTGGGACGGGTCGCCCGCCGGATCTGGGCGGTCGCCCTGCGCGAGAAGTACGGCGCGAACGAGCGCTCACAGAAGCTGAAGTACCACGTCCAGACGTCCGGCCGCTCCCTGCATGCGCAGGAGATGGACTTCAACGACATCCGTACGACGCTGCAGGCGCTCATCGCGATCTACGACAACGCCAACTCGCTGCACACCAACGCCTACGACGAGGCTGTCACCACCCCCTCCTCTGAGTCGGTCCGCCGGGCCGTGGCGATCCAGCTGATCATCAACCGTGAGTGGGGGCTGGCGATGAACGAGAACCCCCTCCAGGGCTCGTTCGTCATCGATGAGCTGACCGACCTGGTGGAGCAGGCCGTGCTTGCCGAGTTCGACCACATCAGCGAGCGCGGCGGAGTGCTGGGCGCGATGGAGACGGGCTACCAGCGAGGCCGGATCCAGGACGAGTCGATGCTCTACGAGCAGCGCAAGCACGACGGCACCCTGCCGATCATCGGCGTGAACACCTTCCGCAACCCGGCCGCCGACACCGAGGCGGCCAAGGAGGTCGAGCTCGCCCGGGCCACCGAGGAGGAGAAGTCCTCGCAGCTCGCGCGGGTCCGCGCCTGGCAGGAGGGGCATCGCTCGGAGGCCGCCGTACAGCTGCAGCGTCTCAAGGACGCGGCGACCTCCGGGGAGAACGTCTTCGCCGTACTCATGGACGCTGCGCGGGTGTGCTCGTTGCAGCAGGTCACTGAGGCGTTCTTCGAGGTCGGAGGGCAGTACCGCCGGAACGTGTGACGGCCGCCGCCCTGGCTACGGCCAGCATGACCGGACAAGGGGCCACCGGGGAGGTCGAGCGGTCCGCGGAGACCTGGCAGACCGGTCTGACCAGCCTCAAGGAACTAGCGAGCGCGGCTGACCAGCGGGGAATGGTCGACGGCCCCACGAGGTTGCCGCTAGGTGAGCTCGCTACGTCTGTCGGTCCTCGACCTCGTTCCCGTCCGCGCCGACCAGACCACGGGTGAGGCGCTGCGCGCCACGCTCGCCCTGGCCAAGACCGCGGAGGGGGCCGGCTACCACCGCTACTGGCTGGCCGAGCACCACAACATGCCGGCAGTCGCGGCCACCAACCCCGCCGTAATCATCTCGATGGTCGCCTCCGCGACCACCCGGTTGCGGGTCGGCTCGGGAGGCGTGATGCTGCCCAACCACGCGCCGCTGGTGGTCGCTGAGCAGTTCGCGCTGCTCGAGGCCGCGTTCCCCGCTCGCATCGACCTCGGTATCGGGCGAGCTCCGGGCAGCGACCCTGTCACCAGCTGGGCACTGCGTCATGGCGCCGCCGGCGTGGACGACGAGGCCGTCTCGCGCTTCGGCGAGTACGTCGACAGCGTGCTGGCGATGATGGAGCCGGCCGGGGTCGGCCTCCAGGTAGGCGGACAGACCTACCGGCTCCGGGCAACGCCTGCGGCTTCCTCGCGTCCCCCGGTGTGGCTCCTTGGCTCGTCGGACTACTCAGCGGCTCTCGCGGCGAAGATGGGCCTTCCCTACGTCTTCGCTCACCACTTCTCGGGGAGCGGGACCGAGGAGGCGCTCTCGTCGTACCGGCGCAACTTCCAGCCGAGTGACCACACCGCCGTACCGACCACGTTCCTGACGGTCAATGCCTGCGTGGCCACCACGCTCGAGGAAGCCGAGGCACTGGCGCGCCCCCAGCTGCTCGCGATGGTGGCCCTGCGCACCGGCCAGGAGCTGCGGCCGCAGCTCAGCGTCGAGGATGCCGAGGCGTACGTGCTGCCCGAGCAGCATCAGGGCCTCTACGACGCGATGAAGCGTCGGTGGGTGATCGGCACCCCCGAGTTCGGACGCTCAGCGGTGGAGGAGCTGGCTCATCGTTTCGAGGTGGACGAGGTGATGGTCCACCCCGTCGCCGGAGCTCCCGCCTCGGCAGACCCGGAGCGGAGCACCGGCCGCGAGAGCACGCTCAGGCTTCTCGCGAGCGGCTGAGGCCCGCCCCCGGGTCTACGCGGCCCAGCCGATGACTTCTGTCGGTCCGGCAAGTCAGACTGACCAGAGCCCAGACCAAGACCCAGCGGAGCAACGGATGACCGGACCAGAGACGTACACCCTTGAGGTGCCAGGAGCAGTGCTCCACTACGAGATCCGCAGGAACGAGGCGAGCGCCCACCCTGCGTTGCTCATGGTCGGTTCGCCCATGGGCGCCTCGGGTTTCGCGGCGCTGGCCGGTCATTTCGACGACCGCACGGTCGTCGCCTACGACCCGCGCGGGGCTGAGCGCAGCAAGCGTACCGATGGGGCCCCGGAGTCCACCCCCGATGAGCACGCGGACGACCTGCACCGGCTGATCTCGGCAGTCGGCGTCGCGCCGGTCGACGTCTTCGCCAGCAGCGGCGGCGCTGTCAACGCTCTGGCGCTGATCGCGCGCCACCCGGAGCAGGTCCGGACGCTCGTGGCGCACGAGCCTCCCGCCGTACAGAGCCTTCCTGACCGAAGCGAGGCAATGAACGCCTTCCGGGCCCTGGGCGACACCTACCAGCGCAGCGGTTTCGGACCGGCGATGGCTCAGTTCATCGTGCTGGTCAGCCACAAGGGCCCGATCACGAGCGACGTCGCACACCGACCCGCCCCCGATCCCGCGATGTTCGGGCTGCCCAGCGCGGACGATGGCTCCCGGGACAACCCCCTTCTGGCCCAGAACCTCATCTCGTGTCCGACCTACGAGCACGACTTCGAAGCCATCGCCGCCGCGCCGACGCGGGTCGTCGTCGCCGCGGGCGCCGATTCCGAGGGTGAGCTGGCCAACCGTGCAGCCCTCTCTGTCGCCGAGCAACTGCACTCCCAGCCGGTGATCTTTCCCGGCGGTCACGGTGGTTTCCACGAGGAGGGGCCGCCTGGGGTTGCGGGCAATCCTGAGGCATTCGCAGCCATCCTCCGCAAAGTCCTCGATGCCGAGGCACCTTCATGAGACGAGACGTCTCCATGAAGATGGTCTAGCCTGCGGCGATGCACGTAATCGACTGGCTGCTCGAAGGCGACCCCGCCATCCGTTGGCAGGTCCTGCGCGATCTCACCGCCGCCTCGCCGGGCGACGTTGCCGCCGAGCGAGCACGCGTGGAGCACGAGGGTTGGGGTGCTCGCCTGCTGGCGCTGGAGGATGTCGACGGGCTTTGGGCAGGAGGTGCGTGCTTCCCGGCGGGCTACCGGGGAGGCGAAGCCGGTCAACCGTGGACGGCGACGATGCACACGCTGCAGACCCTCCAGCTCCTCGGGCTCGACCCGGACTCGCACGCGGCACGGCGAGCGATTCCGCTGATCGCCGAGAACGGGCGCTGGGAGCACGAAGGTCAGCGCTACTTCGACGGCGAGGTCGAGCCGTGCATCAACGGGCGCACCGTCGAGACTGGTGCCTACTTCGGCGTGGAGGTCACCCAGATCGTCGAGCGCCTCCTCGGTGAACAGCTCGCGGACGGTGGTTGGAACTGCGAGGCCGAGAACGGCTCGGTGCGCTCCTCGTTCGACACGACGATCAATGTGCTCGACGGCTTGCTCGAGTTCGAGCGTGCAACCGGGGGTTCCGCTGAGGTGCTCGACGCCCGCCACCGCGGGGAGCAGTACCTGCTCGACCGCAGCCTGTTCCGGCGGCTGAGTACCGGCGAGGTCGCCCAGCCGGCCTACCTCGACTTCGCGTTCCCGTACTACTGGCACTACGACGTGCTGCGGGCGCTGGACTACTTCCGCCACGCAGGCGCGAACCCGGACCCAGCCATGGCGGAGGCCCTGGAGATGGTTCGGTCCAAGCAGCAGTCCGACGGACGGTGGCTACTGGACCGAATCCATCCTGGTCGCGTTCACTTCGCCCTCGAGGAGCCCGCCGGAGGGCCCAGTAGGTGGAACACGCTCCGCGGGCTCAGAGTCCTCGACTGGTGGGACCAACCGACGCCGCGGCCAGGCGACGGAGGCTGAGGGCCAACCCGGGGTGTGGTGGGTCTCTACCCTCGTCCCATGGACTTCTCTTGGGATGATTCGCGTCGGGCGTTCGCCGACGCCGCGGCATGGTTCGTCCGCACGGTCGGGCTGGTCGAGGATCGCTGGAGTGAGCCTGGCCTGGGCGAGTGGGATGTCCGCGCCCTGGTAGGCCACACCAGCCGATCCTTCCTGACGGTCGAGGCCTACCTCGACCGCCCCGCCGCTGACGTGGAGGTCGACTCCGCGGCCAA
This sequence comes from uncultured Actinomycetota bacterium, assembly GCA_963769585.1. GTDB lineage: Bacteria > Actinomycetota > Actinomycetes > Propionibacteriales > Nocardioidaceae > SSC3. Next base: position 661,349 of record CAVYMJ010000006.1, on the reverse strand, counting down.
CTACTTCCGGGCCACGAGCGCCGCGGCCGCGAGCGCAGCCGTGGCCGAACGCGGCCGCGAGGCGGGCACCGCCTTGGGCTCGGACCCGGCGGCAGCAGTGGCCGAGATCGCGAAAGGCGTCGTCCGGCTCATCGATGGTCACCAGGGGCACGCGCTCGTCACCACGATCGTCGGCGGGATGCGCCTCGGTGACTACCTGCCGACCAGAACGTTCGAACTGACCGTGCACACCGCGGACCTGGCGAGCGCCCTCGGAGTGTCACTGGACGACGTCCCGCCCACTGCCGCCTCACAGTCGCTCTCGATCGTCACCGCGCTCGCTGTCACCGAGGGTCTCGCGGGCCCACTGTTGCTCGCTTCCACCGGCCGACTCGGTCTTCCGACCGGCTACTCGGTTCTCTGAAAGGCAGGCGCGGTGGACCGCGGGCCAGCGAAGCTCGTTAGCTCGGCTTGGCGTACGCCGCAACGCCGGTGTCGAGGATGACGCACGCCTCGTCGCCAACCGTCCAGGCGTCGTGACCGGGATCGACGTTCATGACGTCGCCGGGGCCGACCGCGAGCTCGGTCCCATCATTGAGCTTGATGAGCATCTGCCCCGAGACGCAGAGGCCGGTGTGGTGGACCTGACACGAGTCGGTGCCGGCGATCGGCTTGACGTCCTCTGACCAGCGCCAGCCTGGCTCGAAGGTGCCGCGGCCGAGCGTGAAGTCGCCCAGGGTCACCACGTCGAGGTGACCGTGCGCCTTGAACGGCCGGTTCTCGTGAGGCGTGTCGATGCTCTGCACTGCTGAGGTCATTGGATTCTCCATTCGTACAGTCAGCGGCCACGTCCTTGTGGCTCGACCCCGACGGTAGGCCCGCCTGCGCCTAAAGCGCTATGCCGTGCCGAAGGCGTCAGAGACTCGTAACCACTGCCGCAGAGTTCGGCGATGCCCACTTCGAGGGCTGCGGGCAGGTTATGTGGCAGCGCTAGGGCTTCACCGAGCGGACAGGTAGGGCTCCGCCCAGGCGCTGATAATGCGGGCCGCCCGCTTGGCTTGGTTACGGCCGGTGAGCAGGTGGTCGGCGCCCTCGAGTGATACGAAGCTGCGTGGGTGACGTGCACCCCGAAAGATCTCGCTGGCGTTCGCGATGCCTACGGTGTTGTCGGTCGGGGAGTGCATCACCAGCAGCGCCCGGTGCAGCGTCCGGATCTGCTCACGCAGGTCCACAGCCCGAACGTCCTCGATGAAGTGCCGCCGCAAGGTGAGCGCCTTCCCGCCGATCAGGAAGGGGGCCTCGCCGTCGGCCAGGATCCTGTCAACCAGGGCGTCGTAGTTGTGCTCGACGTGGGCCGGCTCGTACGGCGCACCGACGCTCACCACTGCGCGCACCGAGTCGACCTCGTGGGCCGCGGCGATGACCGCCGCCCCACCAAAGGAGTGCCCCACCAGGAGCCGCACCTCACGGCCGGACTCGTTCATGAAGCGGGCCGCCTGCGCGGTGTCAGAGACCTTGTGCGAGAACGAGCCGTCTCCCCAGTCCCCCTCCGAGTCACCCAGTCCGAGGTTGTCGAAGCGCAGCATGCCGATGCCTTCGGCTGCCAACTGCTTACAGATCCGACTTGCAGCGGGGCTCTCCTTGCCCAGCGTGAAGCCATGGGAGAACACACCCCAGCCACGAGTCGCCCCCTCGGGATGGTCGATCACGCCGGCCAGCCTGGGTCCGCTCGTACTGGGAAACCAGACTCGTTCGGCCACTCCTGGATTCTTCCAGACCTGGATTGTCGTCGCAGACCGGGCCACGGCCGCCGAGCAGCCGCCAGTCCTCTCGATGCCCGCTCGAGGGCGTCGCCGGACGCCGCCGGAACCACGGCTTGCCGCCCCGCGTCTCATCTGGGTGTCTATCCGCCGAGGTGTCGCCCTGGTCGCTGGGATCCTCGCCGTCGCCGGATGCGGTCGTGGAACTCCGGTGTCGGGCGTCACGTCAGGTGTCGAAGGTTCAGTTCAGCTCGGCCCGCAGTGCCCGGTAGAGCTGATCAGCGACCCGTGCGCTGACAAGCCTGCGGCGAACGTCGTGGTAACCGTGGCCAAGCAACTGCCTGGTGAGGCCTACGCAGCCGGCCAGGTCGTTGCCCGCGGAAAGACCGGCGCGGATGGCACCTTCCGGATCGCGGTGTCACCCGGCGAGTACGTCGTCACCGCCGAGGCAGGGATGTCCTGCGAGCTGATGGACGCCCGAGTGACCGAGGGCACTCACGCCGTCGTCAGCGTTTCCTGTGACACCGGGATCCGCTGACCAGCAACGGGCGGCTCAGCAGGGAGGCGGCGGCCGGACAGCGCTCCTCCGTCCGCGGCTGGGGGCAGCCCGTCGCGTAACCAGTCGGCTGGCGCGGCCTCGGCAAGTCCGCTCCAGTTGCCGTCCCCCAGTCGCCGTCCCCCAGTCGCCGTCCCCCAGTCGCCGTCCCCCAGTCGCCGTCCCCCAGTCGCATTCCCCCAGTCGCATTCCCCAAGTCGCCGTCTCGAATCGTGGTCTCCCTGGTGCCGGCTACCGACGATCCTGGGTCGGCGTCTCGGTACTCGATTAGTTGGAGAAGAAGCTTTCGCTAGGTTGGCGGTGTGCTTCAAGACGACCTCGGGACTCCCGTCGAGCTAACCCGTCCAGCGACCCGGGTGGTCTCCCTGGTCCCCTCCCTGACCGAGGCAGTCGTCGCGACCGACCCCGGGGCCCTAGTTGCTGCCACGGACTGGTGCACCCACCCTTCCGACCTCGACGTACGTCGCGTCCGCGGCACCAAGAACCCGGACACCAAGGCCATTGTGGCGCTGGCGCCGGACCTGGTCATCGCCAACCAGGAGGAGAACCGGGAGCTCGACGTCCGACGGCTCAGAGAAGCCGGCGTCAACGTCTGGGTCACCAGGATCGAGACCGTCCCGGAGGCGATCGCCTCGATGCGCCGACTCTTCTGCGAAGCACTGGGCTGGGGCGAGCCCGACTGGCTGACCGAGGCCGAGGCTCTTTGGAGCTCCTCGGAGGAGCCGCACACGACGGTCGCCGTCCCGATCTGGCGCGACCCCTGGATGGTGGTGGGTCGGGCCACGTTCATCGGCGACCTCCTGGCCAGACTCGGTTACGCCAACCTCTTCGCCGACAGCTCCGAGCGGTACCCCAAGGCCGAGCCTGGAGAGTTCGACCGGGAGGACGTCCTGGTGCTGCTGCCGGACGAGCCCTACGTCTTCACCGAGGACGACGGCCCCGAGGCGTTCTCCACAGCGCGCACCCGACTGGTCGACGGGAGGCTGCTCAGCTGGTACGGGCCTTCGCTCATCGAGGCGCGTTCAGCCCTCCAGGGCGACCTTTAAGTTTCGCAGGGTTCGCCGGATGTTGCCTCGCTGGAACTCCGCGAACGACGAATGCCGGGTGACCAGCGGGTCGAAGGCGCGCGCCGCGAAGTCCGGCCAGCGGCGGCGCCCGTCCACCCAGGTCTCGGTCACCAGCGTTCCCTGAGCCGAGGGCTTGAACGTGTACTCCCAGGACGCGACCGAGACCGGAACCAGCACACCGCCGATCCCGTACCGGTCGACGTCGAACGCGAACCGCTCGCCGCGGTCGGCCGCGGTGACTGTGCACCGGGTCTTCCACCGAGCTGGACCGCGCTTGTTCTCGCCCACGAAGGTCATCCCCACCCGCGCCTCGGCATGGTCGCCGGCCACGCGAGCCCCCGTGTTCTCAGGGCTCCACCTGCCCATCTGGCGTACGTCGCTGACGGCGTCGTACACGGTGGCGGGGTCGACCTCGATGACGATCGACCCCGAGACTGACATCTCTCGGCTCATGCAGGGAGGCTAACCGGGCAGGCCCGAGCAGCCTGACGGCGGACTCCTAGTACTCGACGTTCCATGGTGGGTCGGCGCCCCGTCTACCGGCAGTCTGCGCGGCCAGCCCAGCAGCGAACGCGCCGACGCGTGCCCAGTCGGAACCCCAGCGCAGCCACCCGGCGACCAGGCCTGCGGAGAAGGTGTCACCGGCGCCGATGGTGTCTACCACCTGCACCGCCGGGGCCGCGACGTCCAAGCGTTCTTGCTCGGTGAACGCCGCAGCTCCGGCATCGCCACGGGTCACCCACACGACGGAAGGGCCCAGACCCAGCAGCGCGCGTGCGGCCTCCTCCCAGGAGCGCTCGGGGTAGAGCCAGGAGAGGTCTTCGTCGGACGCCTTGACGATTCCGGCGCGCGTGACCACCTTCTCGATGCGCGCCAGAGCGTCGACCGGCATCAGCGCCGGACGGACGTTGATGTCGTAGCTGAGCAGACCACCCTCGGGCACGAAGCCTGCCAGCGCCGAGAACGACCCGACGTGCACGACGTCGGCGTACGGGAGGTCCGTGAAGGCTGGGTCCCACTCGAGGTCGAAGGTGTACGACGCCGCGCCCGAGGGCGCGATCGCGGCAGTCGCCGTCGAGGTGTGCTCGGCCGGCGCCACGACCAGCGAGACGTTCGACTCCTCCAGGTGAGCTCGCACCAGCTGGCCGTGCGGGTCCTCGCCGAGCTGGGTGGCCAGGGTCACCGGTACGCCGAGACGTCCGAGGGCGACCGCGACGTTGGCGGGCGACCCACCCGGGTACGGCACCCCTGCGACGACGTCGACCAGAGCCTCGCCCATCACCAGCACGCGAAGGGCGGACCTGTGGGGAGTCGTCACGGGACTCAGTATCTCTGCCTGAGCTCGGGGTGACGACGACCACATCCCGAAGGTCGAGACTTGTAGGAGAAATAGTTGACGCTTCATTGGTGTTGTGGGACTGTAGGAACAGTTCAAGCTTCAACGAATCCCATTGGAGGGCACCCATGAGCACCACCACCGCACCCACCACCACCGGCCTCAAGGCCGGGACGTACACCATCGATACCGCACACAGCACGATCGGCTTCGTGGCCCGCCACGCCATGGTCACCAAGGTGCGCGGCTCGTTCACCGACTTCGAGGGCCAGGCCGTCGTGGCCGACGACCTCTCCCAGTCGAGCGCCAGCGTCACGATCAAGGTCGACAGCATCAACACCCGCAACGAGCAGCGCGACGGGCACCTGCTCAGCAACGACTTCTTCGACATCGCCAACCACCCGGAGATCACTTTCGTCTCCACCTCCGTGGTTCCCGAGGGCGACGGCTTCAAGACCACTGGTGACTTGACCATCAAGGGCGTCACCAAGCCGGTCACGATCGACTTCGAGTACACCGGCTCGGCGACCGACCCGTTCGGCAACGAGCGAGTCGGCTTCGAAGGCAAGGTCGTGGTCAACCGCAAGGACTGGGGAGTCAACTGGAACGCCGCGCTCGAGGCTGGCGGCGTCCTGGTCTCGGAGAAGGTCACGCTGGAGTTCGACATCTCTGCGATCCGGTCCGTCTGAGAGCTCGCACCCACCGAGGCCGCGGTTTCCCTCCCGGAAGCCGCGGCTTCGCCTTTCCCCTTGCCCCGATGCGCAAGACTCGTCGCATGTCCTGGTGGGAGAACGCCGTCGTCTATCAGATCTACCCGCGTAGCTTCGTCGACTCCGACGGCGACGGCGAGGGCGACCTGGCGGGAGTCCGCTCCCGCCTGTCGCACCTGGTCGAGCTGGGAGTCGACGCCGTCTGGCTGAGCCCCTTCTACCCCTCCCCCATGAAGGACAGCGGGTACGACGTCTCCGACTACTGCGCGGTCGACGCGCGCTTCGGGAGCCTGGATGACTTCGACGCGGTGGTGAGCCAGGCAGGGGCGCTAGGGCTGCGAGTCATCGTCGACATCGTGCCCAACCACTGTTCCGACGAGCATCCGGTCTTCCAGGCGGCCCTGGCAGCCGAACCGGGAAGCCCCGAACGGGAGCTCTTCATCTTCCGCGACGAGCCCAACAACTGGGTCTCCTTCTTCGGTGGGTCGGCCTGGACCCAGGTTCCCGACGGGCAGTACTACCTCCACCTGTTCGACTCCTCCCAGCCGGACTGGAACTGGCGCAATCCCGCGGTCCCCGCGATGTTCGAAGACGTGCTCCGGTTCTGGCTCGACCGCGGAGTGGCAGGCTTCAGGGTCGACGTCGGCAACGCGTTGTTCAAGGCCGAGGGTCTGCCTGACGTCTCCCCCGCCATCGCGGAGGGAAAGGTCGCCCAGGGCGACGTGGGTACGCCGTACCAGGACCAGCCGGAGCTGGACGACCACTACCGGCAGTGGCGCGCGGTGCTCGACTCGTACGGCGAGGACGGGTTCCCCGGCGAGCGCGTGATGGTCGGCGAGACCTGGGCGGACGACCCTTCACTGACCGCCCGCTGGATCAGTGCAGGGATGACGCAGTCGTTCGACTTCCGGCTGATCGGCAAGCCGTGGGATGCCGGGGTCTGGCAGGAGACCATCGCAGCCGGGTACGCCGCCGGCGTACCGAACGGCGCGGCCCCCTGGGCGATCGGCAACCACGACGTTCCCCGGCTGGTCACCCGCCTGGGCATCGACCAGGTGCACCAGCTCGAGGAGGTCCGCGAGATGCTGCTCAAGGACGAGCTGCAGGTCGACCTGGTCCGCGGGAAAGCCAGGGCTAGGGCTGCCGCGCTCATCGTGCTCGCCCTGCCGGGCTCCAGCTACATCTACCAGGGCGACGAGCTCGGCCTACCGGAGTACGTCGAGATCCCGGCGGCCAGGCGGCAGGACCCGGTCTTCTTCCGGACCAACGGCGACAGCATCGGCCGCGACGGCTGCCGGGTGCCACTGCCCTGGTCGGGCACCTCGGCGCCGTATGGGTTCAGCGACAGCCCCGCGACCTGGCTCCCCCAGCCGGACGACTGGCCGACGTCGACAGTGGAGGCCGAGAAGGCCGACCGTGACTCGACGTACAGCCTCTATCGCGAAGCTCTGGTTCGCCGTCGCTCCCTGGCCGGCGAGCTCACCTGGCTGCCCCAGGGAGGGCAGGTACTGGCCTTCAGCCGTGGCGACCGGTTCGTGTGCCTGGCCAACTTCGGCGACGAGCCGGTAGCCCTCCCCGCGCACGACTCTGCGCTGTCCAGCGCTGCCCTGGACGGTGACAAGCTGCCCGGCAACAGCGCGGCCTGGCTCTGGCTGTGACCGGCCGCTGAGTCAGAGGACCCGGGGGGTGCCCAGCCCGCTGGCCCGCTGGATCCGGCGACCCACCGCGGCGCGGACTGCCTCCGGGGTGCCGACCACCCGCACCTGGGACTTCGCCCGGGTGACCGCGGTGTAGAAGAGCTCCCTGGTCAGCAGTGGCGAGGTCGGCTCCGGCAGCACGAGGGTGACTCCGTCGAACTGGCTTCCCTGGCTCTTGTGCACCGACATAGCGTGCACGGTGGCAACCTCGGAAAGTCGGTTGGTGGCGAAGGTCTGGATGCCGTCGCCCTTCCCGAAGACGGCCGTCGGCTGGCCGTTCAGGTCGACTACCACACCGGTGTCGCCGTTGAAGAGGCCGAGGTCTCGGTCGTTGCTGGTGACCAGCAGCGGGCGGCCGACATACCACAGACCGGCACGCGCGTACTCCGGCTGCTCCTGCCTCAACCACTCCTCGACCTGACGGCTCCAGTGGGAGACGCCGAACGGTCCCTCGCGATGCGCGCACAGAAGCCGATGTCGCCCCAGGGCGGCGAGCGCAGCTGGACCGTCGCCCGCCAGCGCGCTGCTCCTCAGCGCCAGGCCAGCCTGTACGACGTCGTCGCGGACTTCGACGAGGTCGTCTGGGGCGGTGAGCCTGACCCCTTCGCCGGCAGCCAGGAGCTCGATCACCTGGTCGGCGTCCGCCGCCTTGATTGCCTCGGCGAGCGCCTTGATGGTGCCGCCATGGCGATGCACGTGGGTCAGCGTCACGACGCCTGAGCCGCGGGTGCGGGCCAGCTCGGACCGGTCGAGCTCAGCGACCTCGGCCGGGACCAGATCGGAAAGATCCGCCTGGGGTTCCGTTACCGCCGGGGCGGGGCGCTGCACGAGATCACCGAGGACGGCTCCGGCCTCGACGGAGGCGAGCTGGTCGGGGTCGCCGACCAGGATCAGCCGGGTGTCCACCCGCAGTGCATCGACCAGCCGGGCCATCAGGGTCAGCGACACCATCGAGGCCTCGTCGACGACAACCACGTCGTAGGGCAACCGGTTGTCACGATCGTGCTTGAACCGGGTCCGGGCGCCCGGCTTCCAGCCGAGCAGACGGTGGATCGTGGTCGCGGGAAGCTGACCCAATCGGTCCCGGTCGGCTGCGTCCAAGGTGTCCACCACCTCACGCACAGCCTCCTCGAGCCGAGCTGCGGCCTTGCCCGTCGGCGCGGCCAGCGCGATCCGCAACGGCGCGCCTGGCTGGTCGCGAAGCCCAGCCAGCAGCTTGGCCACCGTGGTCGTCTTGCCGGTGCCAGGGCCCCCCGCCAAGACGGTCATCCAGCGCTGGACGGCAACGGCTGCCGCCAGCCGCTGGCGGTCGGGCGCGGGGCTCGGGAAGAGCCGGGCAAGCGCGACCCGGAGCCGGTCGACGTCGACTGAGGGCGCCTCCCGACGGCGTCGCTCGTCGACCGCTCGGGCGATCACCTCTTCCTGCCGCCAGTAGCGGTCCAGGTAGAGCAGGCCCCCGACCAGACGGAGGGGACGACCGGGGCCACCGGTGTCGTCGACCGCCACCAGGGGGCTCTCCCGAAGGGTCGACGTCCAGACCTGGGGGTCGGGCCACTGCAGCGCCGCGAGCTTGGCGACCGTGTCGTCGTCGGCGTCCTCGACCCCGACCGAGCCCTGGACCTGGGCGAGCTCGAGACAGACGGCGCCGTGGCGCACAGCCCGCACGGCCAGTGCCACCGCGAGCCGGACCATCTCGTCCTGCTCAGCGGCCAGGTGCGCCAGTCGGGTGGCCACGTGGACGTCAGCGCTCTCGAGGACTCCCGCGTCGACGAACTCCGCGAGGAGGCCAGCGGCCCGACGCGGTCGGACCGACCGATGCAGCTCGGTTGTCATCGTGCACCCCGGTCGAAGAGGTCGGAGAGCTCCACGATCAGCTCGGCGGGCGGCCGCCAGGAGAAGACCCCGGCGGGGACGCCTTCAGTGGCGGGTGTCTGTGGCCCGCACATCCCGCGCAGGAACAGGTACAGCACCCCGCCAAGATGGGTGTGCGGGTCGTAGCCCGGCTGGCGCCAGCGCAGGAAGCGGTGCAGGGCCACGGCGTACAGCAGAGACTGGAGGGGGTAGTGCGCGTCCCGCATCGCCCCCACCAACGCGTCGGCCCGGTAGTCCCAGGAGGTCAGGGACTCGCGCCCGCCGAGCCAGTTGGTCTTGTAGTCCACCACGACGTAGCGCGGCACACCGTCGTGGTCCCGCACCCGAAGGATCGCGTCGAGGAAACCCCCGATGAAGCCGCGCAGGGGCTTGTCCTTCAGCTCGGGGACTGCCAGGTCGGCCGCGTAGGGGCGCATCGGGTCCCCCTCGGGCAGCTGCTCGGCAAGCAGCTCACCGATCTCACCGACCGTGGCGCCTCGCGGTCGAGCTGACTGCCCGCCGGCGAGCGGATACTCGTACTCCATCTCGGCGAGCACGTCCCGCGGTGCGAAGTCGGCCAGGCGTCGGCCCTCGCCGAGGGGACCCAACGGCGTGAGCAGCGACGGCAGCAACGCGTCCGCCAGGTCGTCGGGCGACACCCCGGCATAGCGCTGCGATCCGACAGCCGCGCAGCGCGCGACCAGCGCGGCCCTCAGGTCGGGCGCGGTGAACTCCAGCTCCTCGAGCACCGAGTGGACCAAGGTGCCGAAGGCCGCACCGACCGGGAGCCCACCCATTGGCGAGGGCAGCGCCTCCGGGGGCGGGGCCTCGTCGAGCGACACGAGCTCGGGCTCGTCGACCGTCCCGGGTGACTCCACCTCGCTGGTCACCTCGTGGGGACGGTCGTGCAGCTCGGCGGTGAGCCCGGAGTACGACGTCCGGACCCAGGTCAGGTCCAGCGGGCGGTCCAGCCGTCGAGCAGAAAGCTCCTGACGCGTCTCCGGCGGTTGCCGCCACGGCGTGGCCGGCCCGAGGTCGGCCGACTCGACGGAGATGCCTCCGGCAGACCTCGCGGCCAGACCGTCGAGGCTCTCGCGGACGGCACGATCCGCCAGTACCTTGACCGACCCCGGCAAGACCCCCTGTTCATCGGCGGCACCCAGCAGGAGGCGGTGGATCGGCGAGGTCTTGGTGTTGTGCGAGGGCGCCCACCAGGTGACCACCTGCGACCGTGCACGAGTCAGGGCTACGTAGGCCAGGCGGAGGTCCTCGTCGGCGTCCTCGCGCTCATGGCGCTCCTCACGCTGCTGGTAGCCAGGGCCCTGCTCACCGCCGACGTCGCGCACCCTGGCCCCGTCCTGGTCGTGCAACAACAGCGGGCCTCGCTCCCACGGCACAGCACGGCTCCACAGGAACGGTGCGTACACGATCGGGAACTCCAGTCCCTTGCTCCGGTGCACGGTGATCACCTGTACGGCCTTTGCGTCGGACTCGAGCCGGCGGCTCCGGTCCTCGTTGACGTCCATGCTGGCCTCGGCGATCCGCTGTCGGAGCCACTGCACCAGTGAGGCCACCCCGCTCTCGCCCTCGGTGGCAGCCAGATGCAGCGCCTGACCGACATGCCGCAGGTCGGTAAGCAGACGCTCGCCTCCGACCCGGCCCAACACCCGCGGCGCCAGCTCCGCCGAAGAGGTCACCGCCTCCAACAGGGCTGCAACCCCACGCTGGTCGAGGAGGTCACCCCAGCGACGCAGACGGGCGCCGTGCTCGTCGAGCTCGCTGTCGGTGGCGTTCGCAAGCTGCGCCGCGGTCCATCCGACGAAGTTGGTGAGCGCCGCCGTCCGGCCAAGCCCAGGTCGGTGCGGTTGCTCCAGCGCGCTCAACAGGGTCAACCAGTCCCGGGCGGCCTCGGACTGGAAGACGCTCGCCGTCCCGGTAAGCACGACCGGGACGCCTAGCGCCGCGAGCTCGTCACGGACGGTGACACCGTCGAGGTTGCGCTGGATCAGCACGGCGATGTCGTCGGGCCGCACCCCGCGTACGGCGCCTCCGTCGGCCAGGGTCGCCCCCGACTCGAGGAGGGCGACGATGTCGCGTGCAACGTCCCGGGCGACGTACGAGCGGACCGCGCCGACGTTGGCCATCGGCTTGTTCGACTCGGGCGGGACATGGTCGCGGGTGACCACGCGCAGCCGGAGGGGTTCCTGGATCGGTGCCCCGGACAGCCTGCGCTCCTGATGCTGCGCCTGCACCCGACCGACAGTGATCCGTGGGTCGCCCAGGGCCACACCCTCCATCACCTGGCCGAGCGCGCCGACCAGAGCGGCATCGCCACGCCAGTTGGTGTCGAGGGTCTTCTGCTCCTCGGCTACCCCCGTCGCCAGGAGGTAGGTGTGTACGTCGGCGCCACGGAAGGCGTAGATCGCCTGCTTGGGGTCACCGATCAGCACCAGCGTCCGGGTGCCGTGGAAGGTCCGGTGCAGGATCTCCCACTGCACGGCGTCGGTGTCCTGGAACTCGTCGACCAGGACGATGTCGTAGCGGCTGCGGATTCGGTCCTGTGCGGCAGCACCCGTGTGCTCGTCGACGAGCGCGTCCCGCAGGTGGACGAGCAGGTCGTCGTAGTCCTGGATCCGCCCGCGGCGTTTGCGGAGCGCGACCTCGCGGCGAACGACCTCGGCCAGCCTGACCCGGCGGAGCGCCACGCTGCCCGGCTCGGCATCACGGGGCTCGATCCGGGTGGCCGGGTCCCCCACGACGGTCTGGGCGATCTGCTTGGCCACCGAGAAGGGGAAGGGGGCGACGTCGCTGCCCACGCGGCCGAAGGCCTGCACGTACAGGTCGGTGACCACCTCGGTCACCAGGTCGGTTGCACTGTCCACGAAGGCGACTCCGGGGTCGACGTCTGCGGCGACCCCCAGGCCCTGCAGCATCTGGCTGCAGAAACCGTGCGTGGTGGAGATCGTCGCGGCGTCGAAGTTCGCCAAGGCCCTGAGGAGCCGCCTTCGTCGCTCGCCGACCTCGGTCGGCTCTCCCGCGGCCAACAGGCGGATCACCGGGTCGGCGTGGGCGGCCGCGCCCCGCGGGTCGTCGAGCAGCCGGACGGCCTGGCCCATCCGCTGGCGCACCCGCTCGCGAAGCTCGACGGTTGCCGCGCGCCCGAAGGTGACCAGCATGATCCTGTCCAGCGACACGCCCTCTGCGACGTAGCGAGTGGCCAGGGTGGCAAGGGCATGCGTCTTGCCGGTGCCGGCGCTGGCCTGCAGCACCGTGGTGGTCGACCCGCTCGGCAGGTCCCCGTCGAGGTGGTAGGGAAGGTAGGTCTGGCTCATGTCAGCCCCTCGCCTCCACCGACAGCAGCGGCTGCCACAGCCGGCGAGCCAGTGACTCGAACAGCGTCGGCTCCTCGACGCCCGGCGCGGACGGCTGCCGCAGCAGGACCTCGAACTCGACCTCGCCCCAGACCCGGAGATGGGCGGCATCGGCGAACTCGCCATACGCCGAGCCGCTGCGGCTGGTCCGCTTCCAGGTCGCCCGTGCCCGGTCGACGGCGTCGGCTGGCTGCGCGCCCTTGTCACGCCACTCGGCGTACGTCGACGAGGCCACCTCGGTCAGCGGCAGGGGCTGGGTCAGACCGAGCAGGTAGAGCTGGACCAGGGAGTCGAGCTCGGCCGACGCCTGCGCTGCGCTCAGGCCTGCGAGGTGGGAGTACGCGATGCCGCGGTCCCCGCGGCCGGCGACCATCGAGCGCCATGGGCTCGTCGGGGCATGGGCCGTCAGCGCCAGTGCCCGCAGCCAGCCGACGAGCCGGTGCTTCGGCTTGAGCTTGGAGTACTCGATGCGGACCACGCAGTCGCCGTACACCTGCGCGACAGTGCCAAGCAGCCGTGGGCCGGATGGCAGCGTGATGTCGACGTCGACGCTGGTCGGGGTGCCCGAGCGCAGCCCGCTGCTCTTGTCGACCAGCAGGCGCACCGACTCCAGGATCGGGTCGAGTGCAGCGCGACCAAGGGTGCCCGGAGGTAGCTCGCCGCGCGCGACCTCGGCCGAGACCGCGGCAGCGGCGTCGCCGCCAGCCAGTCCGGCCGATAGCAGGCGGTTGCCGATCTGCCAGCTGGACAGGCCGTCGAGGTCGACAGTCAATGCGTCGGAGGAGTCGGTTTCCTCGCCGGGGAACGCGAGCTGCAGCCGCTGCCGGAGGAAGGCCTTGACCGGGTGCTCGAGGAAGGCCGCCAGCTCATCGAGCGCAACTACCGGTCTGTCGACGGAGAGCGCCTGCTCGAGGAACGCCGGGCGGCCCGTCCGTGCGCGGGTCAGGGCACGACCGCCTTCCAGGGCCGCGGGGTCGAAGCTGAACGGCAGGTCGGGAACCAGCTCGCCGGGCTCGAAGTTCCTCGGGTCGAAGGGCTGCAACGGGTGCTCGACCAGGACCCGGTCCCGCACGCTCCTCCCCTGGTTCGACCCCTGGCTCCCCGCCTGGTCTGGCGCCTGGTTCACCGTCGCGGTGCGGTCCAGCACGTCGAGCAGCTCGCCCAGCGGCACCGCCGGGGGACGCTCGGCACCGGTGCGCTCGTCATGACCGCTGTAGAGGAGCACGAGCCGCTCCTGGGCGGCGAGGATGGCGTCCAGAAAGAGCTGCCGGTCCTCGGTGCGAGCGTCGCGCTCACCGACCCGAGGTCGACGGGCAAGCACGTCGTCCCCGTCCAGGTAGGCATGCCTTGGGAAGGCCTGGTCGTCGAGCCCGAGCAGGATGACCACGCGGTGTGGCACCGACCGCATCGGGACCATCGAGCACACCGTGAGATGGCCGGTGCGGAAGTTGGCCCGGGTGGGCCGTCCTTCGAGCAGCGAGGCCAGCAGCGAGCGCACGTCAGCGAGCGCGAGCTGCACGGTCGTGGCCCGATCCCCGGCGCCGTCGACCGCCGCCGCCAGCTGGGCACGCGCCTGCGTGAGCTGCCACCCGTCACTCATCGTCACGGCCGTCAGACCGTCGATGGCCTCCTCTAGGGCCTCGACCCATTCGACCAGTGTCTGCTGGCGCGACAGCGCAGCGACCGCGGCAGCGATCCGGTCAACCAGCTCGGCGAAGCGTCCGGCAAGGTCGATCTCGCCGGAGTCGACGTCGTCGAGAGGCAGCACCCCGGCGAAGGTGCGCAGGTCCTCCTCGTCCATGGCGACGCCGACGAGCAGGCGGTCGAGTCCGGACTCCCAGGTGTTCTGCGGCACGGCCTCCAGCTGGTACCGCGCCCGAGCCTGTACGTCGAGCCCCCAACGCACGCCGGACCGGCGGACCCAGTCACCGAGCCGCTCCAAGGCCTCGTCGTCGAGCCGGAAGCGTCGCCGTACCGGTGCCAGGGCAGCGAAGTCGAGCACCTCCGACACGGTGAGCCGCGCATCGGGGAACTCCAGCAGCCGGCCGAGCGCGGACAGGACCGGGTTCGTCTGCTTCAGCGACCGGTCGGCCAGGCGGACGCGTAGCCGATGGGCAGGATGACCACTGCGCTCCTCCTCGTCCACGAGCCCGAACGTCGCCGAGATGAGCGGAGCGAAGGCCTCGATGTCAGGGCACATCACGACCACGTCGCGCAGCTCGAGGGTCGGGTCGTCTTGGAGAAGCCCCAGCAGGACCTCACGCATCACCTCGACCTGGCGAAGGCGCCCGTGGCAGGAGTGCACCTGCACCGACCGGTCGTCGGCCGTCATCGTCAGGTCCGCTGCCGGAGCCCGGTCCTCGTGCAGGTCACGCTGCAGGCGCCTGAGCAGGTCGGTCGGCGCGACGTCGGCCGGGTGGTGCAGGACCGCATCGGGGCTCGCGTGCTCGCGGAGCAGCAGCTGAAGCTCCCGGGTGTCCCGCCCGAGGCTGGCGATCAGTGGATGCTCGGCAAGGGTGGCGGTCGGGTCCTCGCTCCGGGTCGTCGGCCCGGCAGGCGCCTGGTCGACGCGCTCCCAGAGTCCATGGGACGGGTGCGGCATCCACAGGTGTACGTCGCGGTGCTCGGCCAGGGCATCGACCACCTGGAGCTGGTCCACCGTCAGACGCGTCGGCCCGAACAGCGAGATCCGCTGAGGCAGGTCAGCCAGGGCAGGGGTGGCCCGGAGCGCGGCGCAGGCGTCCCCGAGCCGCTCGGCCGGACTGGGCGTGCCCAGGTGACTCCTCAGCCGCCGGAACAGCTCCGGCTGCCAGCGCAGGTCGCCCTCCAGGTCTCCGTCCTGATCAGCGATCCACTCCCGCACCATGTCGGGCCGCTGGGCGGCGTAGGAGGTGAAGAGTCCGGCCAGCTTCTGGGCCACCAGGACGCGTCGGCCCCGGCGGTGCTCGAGGTCACCGTCACCAGCGAGGCCGAGGTGCCGCCCGAGGGTGCTGCACCAGTCCTCCCCGCCGCAGTCGTCGACCACCTCCAGCACCGCCCAGGGCAGCCGGCGTACGGCCCACGGGTCGTCGGCGGGGTCGAGCCCCGCGGCCCGGGCGACAGCGTCCGCGACGAGCCGGGAGGGCGACGGGAACTGCACATGGGCGCAGACGCCGTCCGAGCCGCCCGGCCCGGCGCCGAGCCGCGAGGCGAGGCTCTGGGAGATCCAGCGCTCCACCCCGCGCGAGGGCACCGCGACGACCTCAGGTGTGAACGGATCCTCCGGTGGCGCGGCGAGCACCCCGGCGAGCGCGGCGACCAGTCGGTCGGCTCGCTCGGAGCGGTGGATCGTGAGCACCGTGCACCCCCTGGAAGGCTGATGCGCTCACGCTAGTGGAGCCTGCCGACACAGTCGGCGGGGGCACCCTCCGGCTCCCGGGGCAAATAAGGGAGGAGGCCGGGAGCCGGAGAGCGTCGGTGGCCCGGCTACTCCCCGCCGTCCTCGGCAGCGGTCACGCGGCCTTGCCGCCGGTGATCGAGTCCTTGAGATCGGCGAGGATCCGGGTGATCAGGCGCGAGATCTGCATCTGGGTTACCCCAACTTCCTCGCCGATCTGCTGCTGGGTCCAGCCCTCGAAGAAGCGCAGTCTCAGGATGGTCCGGTCGCGCTCCCCCAGGTTTCGCACTGCGTCGGCCAGCATGATTCTCGCCTCGCAGCGCCCGAACTCGCCGTCCAGGTCGCCGAGCCGTTCGGCCAGGCTGCCGGCTTCGCTGTCCTGCGCGGGGGCGTCCAGCGAGCTCGGCGCGAAGCAACCGTCGGCAGAAAGCGCCTCCAAGACGTCATCGACCGAGACGTCGAGCTCCTCAGCGAGCTCGGGGGCCGTGGGCGACCGATGCAGAAGCTGCGTAAGCTCGGCATCGGCGGCCCACAGCCGGGCCTGGAGTTCCTGGATACGCCGGGGCGGGCGTACGGTCCAGCCGGCGTCCCGGAAATGCCGCCGGATCTCACCCCTGATGGTGGGGATGGCGTACCCGAGGAACTCCCGGCCTCTCTCCGGGTCGTAGCCACGCACGGCCTTCACCAAGCCCAGGTAGGCCACCTGGCGGAGGTCGTCGAGCGGGATGCCGCGGCCGGCGTACCGGTTGGCAAGGGTCCGGGCTAGCGGCATGTTGAGGCGGACGACTTCTTCCTGCAGGGCGCGTCGGCGCGGGAGGGAAGCTGTGGTTGCCTCTGTCAACAGGTCGATCGTCAATTCGTGGCGCTCGGACCTGGTCGGCTCTTCGATGACTGCAGTGCTACTCACGACATCACCTCTGTTGTGCGGGATCGGCGTGGGCCCCTTCTTGACCACTGCGTCCTCGACCAGGCACCGTCCTGCGCGGCGGGCCCAAGGCGGACCTGGCCGGATCCGATGCTGGGAGCTGGCTGGGAACCAACCCCAACAGCGGATCCGGGCCTAGTCCTACCCCGCTCCCCACCCTGCTGAAACCAGCGCGGCGGGAGTTTTTTCTCAGGTGAAGATGCTGACCCCACCGGGCCCGACCAACAGCCCCACGACCACCAGCACGATGCCCATCAGGACCTCGCCCCGGACCAGGGTGACGATCCCCCAGACGACCAGAACAACCGCGATCAGCCACAAGATGAATGCCATTTTCAGTTCCTCCCTTATGAGGGTCTCGATACGACGAACGAGGTACCCAGGGATAGCGCTTTCAAACGGTGGGTACAGCCAGGCATGCCCCCGCGTCAGGAGTCCCCCGAGGAGAGGCTCACCCGGAACTGGGACGAGCTGCTCCAGGAGCTTCGGGTAACTCAGACAGGCGTCCAGATCCTGACCGCGTTCCTGCTGACAGTACCCTTCTCCAGCCGGTTCCCCGAGCTCGACGCGGGTCAGCGCTCGACCTACCTGGTGGTGCTCAGCGGGTCGGTCCTGACTACTGCCCTGGTGATCGCACCAGTCGCGTTCCACCGCATCCTGTTCCGCCAGCGCATGCGGAAGTGGCTGGTGGAGGCGGCCAACATCAGCGCGCGCGCCGGGCTGGTGATGATGGCCCTGACCATCGCCGGTGCCCTCTTCCTCGTCTTCGACGTGGTGGTGTCCCGCGGCATGGCGGTCGCGGCACTGTGCGTCAGCTTCGCGCTCTTCGTGGCGCTCTGGGCCGTGGCGCCCGGGCTGGCTGGTCTGCGACACCGGGGAGAGGACGACCCACCGACCGACGACGAGCGAACCGGCTAGCGAGACCGGCCCGAACGCGCAGGACCTCTGCCGTCGGTACGATCCTCGGCCTCCTCCTGGACGTGCAGCTCGTCTTGCTCGATCCCGATGACCTCCTCGTCGGCGCCTTCGACGGCGGCGACGAGCTCATCGAGCTTGACCATCATCGCGCGACTATCCCGACCCTCGCTGTGCCGGAGGAGGAAGACCATCAGGAACGTCGTCGATGCGGCTACCGCGTGCAGGACGTCCACCCAGTGGGAGGTGAACCCGCGGACGAGACCGACCGCTAGCCAGGCTGCGAGCAGACCAGTGGCACACACGATGGCGGTGCCGCTGCCGACGAAGTTCAGCACGGTCGACACCAGCTCGGAGAGGCGGCTGCGCAGTTTCATGCCCACTCGTACCCGGCTGGCATGAAGTGCATGCCAGACGGGTAACCCCGGGCAGAACCCCGAGGCTAGGAGGACCCATGTCAGGAGACGTCGTCGATCTCATCATGCAGGACCACCGCGAGCTGGAGCGCCTCTTCGACGAGCTGCTCAGCTCGCCGGAGAAGCGGCCCGCCCTGGTACCGGTGATGGTGACCCTGCTCACCGCGCACAGCCGCGCCGAGGAGTCGCAGGTCTACCCTGCGGCCCGCGACTCCGGCGGCGAGGAGGACGTCGAGCACAGCCAGAAGGAGCACCTCGAGGCGGACCAGCTTGCCGCGAAGGTGGCCGAGACCGACCCCGAGTCGGACGCCTTCGCCGACGTACTGACCGAGCTGGTCGAGGCTGTCACGCACCACATCGAGGAAGAGGAGTCGACGGTGCTGCCGGGCATGCGCGAGCGCCTGGACGCCGACACCCTCGAGACCCTCGGCCAGGCCTTCCTGACCAGCCGGGAGGAGCACCTGGGCAGCCGGCCGGCCGACATCACCAAGGCAGACCTGGAGCAGCAGGCGGCGAACGCAGACATCACCGGCGCCTCGGCGATGAGCAAGTCCGAGCTCAAGGAGACGCTCGAGGAGCACGCCGACCGGTGAGCGCTGCTCGGGGTCGTGGCCGGGCGCCTGTGGAGCCCCCGGGGGGTTGAGACGACTTCCCGGCGTTCCGGCAACTTCGGTACGTTCAGCGCATGGCATCGCGCTACGACCCCTTGGGGCTGGTGGACCTCGCCTCCCAGACCGTCCGTACGGGCGTCAAGGTGGCCGGCTGGTACGAGCGGCAGGTCTTCGGTCTGCTCAGGTCGCGGCTGGAGGCCACGGTGCCGCCGGCACAGCGGGCTCTGAGCTCGGGGCCAAGCGAGGCGGCTCAGTCCGACGCCCTCGAGCCCAAGCTGCGCAGGCTCCTGGACCGTGCCTTGGAGCAGAGCTCCAGCTCGAGCCGGCAGGAGCTCTTCCACAAGATCCTCGACCAGATCGTGCCCGACGAGGCGCGGATCATCGGCGCACTCTCCGACGGTTCGGTCTCGCCGTTGATGCACGTCTACACCCGCAACCGCGCCGGACTGGTCGGCGAGGTGGTCCTGGAGAACATGTCGCTGATCGGCAAGACGGCGAACCTGGCCCTCCCGCACCTCACCCCGACCTACGTCAGTCATCTGCTCTCGCTGGGCCTGGTCGAGACCGGCCCCGAGGACGCGTCGCTGAAGACGGACTACGAGATCCTGGGCGCCGACACCAGCGTGCTGAAGGCGATCAAGCGGGCGAGCCGCGGGCCAATTCCCGCACGGGTCGAGCGCTACACCCTTCGCCTGTCCGGCCTCGGCCTGGAGCTCTGGTCCGCGGCGAACCAGAACAGGTCCTGACCCGTGCGGGCCCTGGTCATTGCCTGGGTACAGAACTGGACCGAGATCAGGGCAGACTTCGAGGTCAACTGGCTGATCTATCTCTCGATGCCGTTGGTCGCGGCCTTCGTCGGCTACACGACGAAGCTGGTCGCCCTCCAGATGCTTTACCGACCCCTGGAGTTCAAGGGCATCGGCCCCATCGGCTGGCAGGGGGTCGTCCCCCGGCGAGCCGGCAAGACGGCGTCGGTCACCATCCAGATGCTGACCGACAAGCTCCTCAAGCCCGAGGAGATCTTCGACAAGCTCGACTCCAAGCAGGCCATGGAGGAGCTGCGCGAGCCGTTGACCCGGACCGTGGACGAGATGGCGCGCGAGCTCTCGGAGCAGGTGCGGCCGGGCCTGTGGGACGCGCTTCCGGAGGCTGGCCGGCGCGCGGTGCAGGCTCGGGTCCACTCCGCAGCGCCGAAGGTGGTCGACAACCTCTTGAAGGAGATGAAGGCCGACCTCCCGATGTACGTCGACCTGCAGTACCTCGCGGTCACCATCCTGGTGAAGAACAAGGAGCAGCTCAACGACCTGATGAAGGGGCTGGGCGGGGCCGCGATCAAGTTCATCCGCCGCAGCGGGATCTACTTCGGCTTCGCCATCGGCCTGGTGCAGATGGTGGCCTGGGGCTACTTCCACAACCCCTGGATCATGCCGGCGTTCGGCTTCTTCACCGGTTTCGCCAGCGACTGGCTGGCGCTGAACCTGATCTTCGTCCCTCGCGAGCCGAAGAAGCTGCTCGGGTTCATCCCCGTGCACGGAGTGCTGCACGCCCAGCGTGAGCAGGTCACCCGTGACTACGCCAAGCTGCTGGCCAACGACATCTTCTCCGCCGACGTC
Source organism: uncultured Actinomycetota bacterium (assembly GCA_963769585.1). Taxonomy (GTDB): domain Bacteria; phylum Actinomycetota; class Actinomycetes; order Propionibacteriales; family Nocardioidaceae; genus SSC3. The sequence continues at coordinate 641,166 of CAVYMJ010000006.1, read as the reverse complement.
CTCTTCGAGGCGATCCTGCACGGCCCGACCTCGGACCGGCTCTTCGCGACCATCGGGAAGGAGGTCTCCAAGGCCCTGGACGAGCAGGCCGGGTTCGCGCGGCCTCTGGTGGCGCTGGCCATCGGGACCACCCGCTACCGGGAGGCCAAGGAGTCGATCATCCGGATGATGATGGAGCGCCTCCCCGACACCATGGCCGAAGCCAAGAGCTACACGGCCAGGACGCTCGACATCGAGAACATGATCGTGGAGAAGATGAACCAGCTAACCCCGGAGCAGTACGAGGGCATCCTCCGCCCGGTCTTCAAGGACGACGAGATGCTGATGGTTGCCGTGGGGGCAGTCCTGGGCTTCCTGGTCGGTGAGCTCCAGGTCGTCATGGTCGAGCAGCTCTCCCGCGAGGTGCATTAGCTCGGGACCATCGGGCGCTGGCCGCTGCTCCGGCTGGCCCGTAGGCGTCAGAGCAGCTCGGCCAGCAGCGTCGCTGCGCGCTGGGCCCCGTTGGACTCCACAGGCCGGTAGTCCACCTCGGCACCGATCTCGTCGGCGATCGCCTGCGCCAGCACATCGGGGTCGCGGGCCTGGTCGTAGGAGACGCAGCGCCCGGCGCCGTACCGCTCGAGGCGATGCCGGACATGGAAGTTCTGCTCGAAGTGGTGCTGGAGCGGGATGTAGAGGAACGGCCGGCCGGCGGCGGCGAGCTCCATGGTGGTGGTCAGGCCGCCCTGGACCACGGCAAGGTCACAGGCACTGAGCTGTCGGTAGAGGTCGGGCACATAGGCGTGCACCTCCAGGCCCGGACGGCCTGCGATCACCTCGGGGTCGAGCCGCGGCCCGGTGACGACCACCATCCGGAGCCCGGAGATGCGGTCGCGGGCTACGTCATACGCCTCGCCGACCCGGCGCAGCAGGTGACCGCCGACACCGGAGCCGCCGACGGTGACCACGCAGACCCGTTCGTCGGGGGACCAACCGAGGGTGCGGCGCAGCTCGTCGCGGTCAGCGAGGTCGGCCGGGTCGATCCCGGTGATGTAGCCGGAGAAGTCGTAGTGCCGTTCGGTCCACTCACGGATCGCCGGCAGGCCGGGACCGAAGGTGTCCGGGACGATGTCGTCTCCGTTGCCGACGAAGATTGCCCGGTCCCGCAGCCTCGGAAACCGCTCGACCTGCTCGATCATCTCGGCGTTGTAGTCGGCGGTGAGAAGGGCCTCTCGCTCGGCCGCGTCAGGCATCGGCAGCATGCCGACGAAGTCGGTCATCCAGGCGTAGGCAAACCGTTTGAGCTCCGGGTTCTCGTGCAAGAAGTGGTCGACGTCCCAAGCCTCGTCGCCGACGACGAGGTCGTAGTCGCCGTCGCGGACCACATCGTCGAAGACGTGGAAGTTGTTGACCAGGATCTCGTCCATCCGGCGCAGAGCCTCGAAGCAGTGCAAGTCGTGCTCGCCGGACTCGGCCTCGATATGGCCGGACTCGCTGGCGAGCCACGCACTGGCCGGGTGCACGTTTTCGCCGGCGGATTCCAGGACTCGGGTGACCGGATGCTGGGCCAGCCAGTCCACGTGAACCTCATCGCGTTGCCGCACGAGCGCCTGCGCCACCGCGAGGTCGCGCCGCACATGGCCGAGCCCGATGGGAGAGGAGATGTAAAGCACCTTCTTGGGGCGCAGCCCTCCGCGCGTCCACGTCTTCGCACGCGGGGCAGGTGCGACGCGCGTGGCGAAGTCGTGGATGAGGTGGTTGACCTTGACCGGATCGCGGGCCAAGGGGATGTGCCCAGCGCCGGCCAGGACCACACACTCGCCGTGTGTCAGCTCGGCGATCCGCGCAGCGCGGGCGCGCGGGCTGATCAGGTCCCTGTCGCCGTGGACGGCCAGCACCGGTGAGGTGACGCCCCGACACCAGCCCTCGACCGTCTCCTTCGTCGCGAGCGAAGCCTGCTTCTCGGCCGTGAGCACCTCGGGAGCCGTGTCCAGCCCCCAGCCGACACAGTCCTCGATCGACTTGGTCGACCGTGGCTCTGGGAAGCACATCCCGAAGAAGAACCACAAGAAGTCCTCATGCCGCTGCTCCCAGAAGGCGGAGTCGTACTTCGCCCAGTGCTCGACCGGGTCTCGGGCCACCTGAGGCACTCGCGACTCGGGAAGCAGCAGCGGGGCCGCACCGGTGGGGATCCGGTTGGGATGCGGGTCGGCAAGTGGCACCGAGGCGCCGATCACCACCGTGCCCAGCACCCGATCGCCGTGCTCACCGGCGAGCTGCAGGGCCCACAGCGCGCCTAGGGACAGCCCGACGACGACGGCGCGGTCGGTGCCCGTGGCGTCGAGTACGTCGAGGGCGTACTCGACCTGCCGGTCGTGGCCGTACGCCGCCGCGTCCAGCGGCCGATCGGACTGACCGTTACCCGGGCCGTCGTAGGTGACCACCCGATGGTGACGAGCCAGATAGGGAACCTGCAGCTTCCAGAAGCGCTTGTGGATGATCGTCCAGGTAGGCAGGAGCAGGATCGTCGGGCCGCCCTCGCCGTACACCTCGTAGTGGATCTTGACTCCGGCGCGTTCGACGAAGCCCTCCGCGTCAGCCTCGCGCGCGCGGGTCATGCGTCAGTCTCCTGCGGCCCGGACCCCGAGAGCAAGACCGGCAGGCGCGAGAGCCCGCGCAGCACGAGCCCGTCGCCGTGCCCCCAGTGCAGTTCCTGCGCCGGTACGGCGAGCCGCAGGTCCGGGAAGCGGGCGAGCAGCGCGGTGAAGGCGATCTCTGCCTCGAGCCGGGCCAGCCTGGCGCCGAGGCAGTGATGGACACCGTGTCCGAAGGCCAGGTGGGCCGCGTCGGAGCGCCTGACGTCGAAGGTCTCCGCGTCGGCATTGCGGTGGGGGTCACGCCCGGCAGCGGCCAGCGACACCAGCACCTGGACCCCTGCCGGGACGACGGTGCCGGCGATCGGTACGTCGCCGGTGGCGTAGCGGAAGGTCGCATGGTGCACCGGCGCGTCCCAGCGAAGGAACTCCTCCACCGCCCCCGACACCAGGCTCAAGTCCGCGACGAGGACGTCGCGCTGTTCGGGGTGGCAGAGCAGCGCGGCTACACCGTTCCCGATCAGGCTCGTCGTGGTGTCGTGACCGGCGACGACGAGCTGGAACACCGTCGACAGCAGCTCCTGCCTGGTGAGCATCCCCTCCCGGCAGGCGAGGACCAGGTCGCCGACCAGGTCCTCGGTCGGTCTCGCCCACCTTCGGGCGACGAGGTCGGTCAGGAACCCGACGATGTTGTCCGAAGCGGCAACGGCTGCCGACGGTGGCTCGTCCGCTTCGTACGGCGTGAGCAACGTCGCGAACCAGCCTGCGAGCAGCCGCTGCTCGTCCCCGTCGATGCCGAGCAGCTCGCCGATCACGGCGAACGGCAGTGGGCCGGCGTACCCGGCGACGAGGTCGACGGGCCGGTCTCCCTGAGCCTCGAGGTCATCGAGCAGGTCACCCGCGATCTGCCGGATGCGGGGTTCGAGCGAGGTCAACCGGGTCCGGGTGAACGCCTTCGAGGTCAGCCCGCGCAGGCGGGTGTGGTCGGGTGGGTCGACGCTGAGCATGTGACGCGCGAAGTCCGGCCCGGGAAGTCCCTCCGCGACCACGTCGCCGTGCCGGGCCACGGCCGCGTGCATGTCCTTGGAGAGGTCGGGGTGGTTCAGCGCCTCGCGTGCGGCGGCGTACCCGACGACCAGGAAGGCGCGGTGGCCGTCAGCCAGCGTCACGTCGTGGACCGGCCCGGCCGCGCAAACCTTCGCCAGCAGCGGGAACGGCCGGTCCCGGTCATAGTCCCAGCGGTCGCGCGACTGGTGGCGCCTCTGCGTCATCAGTACTCCTGGAAGCCTGAGCAGACCAGGTCCATGCGGCCCACGAGACCGTCGTGCACGGTGCAGACGAGGGTCTGGGTGAGGATGCGACGGTCGGCATCGGGGTCGAACCCGAGCTTGTAGTGCACGAGCACCCGGTCACCGACGTCATCGCCCGCGACGTCCATGAGGACCACCGTGTCGTAGCCGCCGAACCAGTCGTGGAAGCGCGCCAGGACGGCGTCACGGCCGCGGTCCTCGATGGGTCCGCCAGGAAGGAGGGCGCGCAGCGTGATCTCGTCGGCGAGGTGCCCCCCGAGCCGCTCCAGGGCCCGGTCGGCGACCGCCGCCGCGACCGAGGATGCCAGGGGGTGCTTGTTCATGAGGCCTCCCTCGTTACGGGGACCTTCCTGGCCCCGAGGTGGTCGAGTAGGTGGTGGGTGAGGTCCTCGGTGTCCGCACGGGCGCCGTCGAGGTACGTCGAGCGGCGACGTCGTAGCAGCGGCAGACCGAGCACGTACAGACCTGGCCAGCGGGTGACGCCTCCGTCATGCTGCAGTCGGCCGCGGGGGTCGAACACGGGCACGTCCAGCCACGAGAAGTCCGGACGGACTCCGGTCGCCCACACGATCGACCGGATCTCCCCCGAGCGCAGGTCGATCCCCAACGGGGCCTTGGGCACCGCGGTGGGTTCGGGCCGATCCCCTCGGCCCCCGGCGTACTCGTCGATCCGGTCCAGCAGACGCCCGAGCTTGAGGTCGGCAAGGGCACAGACGTTGGTCAACGAACCGGAGAACTGGGCGACGTCGTCGCGTACGCCGGCAAAGCGGCCGACCAGGCGCACGCCGGATGCCTGAAGGGCGTTGAGGTCGAGGTTGCGGGCAGCGCCGACCAGCTGCAGGGAAGGCAGATGCCTGGCTCGGACCAGGTCGTCCATCTCGTCCCATTGCTCATCGAGGATGCCGACCTCGTCCATCCACCAGAGGATGTCCCGGCTCCGGTACCGTCGCGGCACTCGGACGTGCTCACCCACGGCCAGCGTGACCTGTCGGCCGGAGTCGTGAAGCTCCTGGGCGAACTGCACACCGCTCGCCGAGGCGCCAACGACCAAGACGCCGCCGTCCGGAAGCTCGCTGGGGTTGCGGTACCCGAGCGCGGGGACCGAGACGATCCCGTCCGGAACGCGCCGGGCGACCGGCGGGACCGTGCTGCGAGTGATCCCGGCCGCCAGGACAACGATGCGTCCATGCCAACGGCCACGGTCTGTCTCCACCTCGAACCCGGGACCCCCGGGCCGCACCGAGGTCACCGTTGTTCCGGTAACCACCGGTGCGGCCGACACAGCGGCGTACTCCGAGACGAGGTCGGCGACCTGTGGTGCCGACAGGAACCCGTCCGGGTCGTCGCCCTGGTACCCCCAGCCGGGCAGGCGGGTCATCCAGTTAGGGGTCAGCAGTCGGAGCGAGTCCCAGCGCTGCGTCCGCCACGAGTGCGCCACCTCGCCGCGCTCGAGAACCACGTGGTCGATCGAGTGGGCGGAGAGGTGGCGACTCATCGCAAGCCCGCAGTGCCCTGCCCCCACGACGACTGCGGTGACAGCGGACATCAGACCACGGTGACGGTGACGTCGGTCGGGCTGGTCACGATGTCGAAGACGGCAGAACGCTTCTGCGACTGCGCGACGACGGCCCTGATCTCCTCGGGTGTGGCATCGGCGTCGATCTGGTATTCCACGGATACTCCGCTGAAGCCGTTACGCACCTCCGAGTCCGCGCCCAGGATCCCCTGCACGTCCATGTCGCCCGAGAGTGTGGCTTTGACGGACCTCAGCTGGATCTCTCGCTGCTGGGCGACGGCGGCGATGCCGGCAGTGAGGCAGGCGCCGAGCCCCACCAGGACGTACTCGACCGGGGTCGGACCGAGATCCCGGGAAGCGAACTGGAGTGGGTGGTCGGCTTCCAAGGTGAACGACTTGTGGTGGAGCTGCTCCTCTGCGAGACCGAAGAAGCCCTCGACTTCGGAACGGCTGTACGTGCCGTTCTCCCAGGTCACCGACGACCGCCACTTGAACTGGGCCAGCTCGGGGTTGTCGGTGACGGCGGCGCGTGCGTCGAGGAGGGCCCCGACGTCAACGCCGTTGTCGACGGGCGTGGTGGTGATAGTCATGTCGTACTCCGTTCCCGGCCATTGGCCGCTGCTGTGGGCTTGCCCTCTACCGTCGCCGTTTCTCTACGGTCGCCGCATCCGGTGACCCACCTAGTCGTGCCTTACCGGGGGCGACCAGGGGGCCCTACACTGCGGCCGTGGGTGGTCCCGAGCTCCTGGGAAGGGACGGCGAGCGCGAGGCGATCGGCCGGCTGGTCAGTTCCGCGCTCCTGGGGGTCAGCGCCACGCTCGTGATCACCGGTGAGCCGGGGGTCGGCAAGACCGTCCTGCTGGAGGATGCCGTCTCCACTCTCGATGGGATGAGGGTGCTGCGGGCCACCGGGCTCGAAGCCGAGCGGCACATCCCCTTCGGCGGACTGCTCCAGCTGCTGCGTCCCTTGCTGCACCGCGTCGACGAGCTTGCCCCGCCGCAGGCGGCTGCCCTGGCTGGCGCGCTCGCGCTGGCCGAGGTCGCGCCCGGGAGCGGGGACCGGTTCACGATCGGGGCGGCCGTGCTGAGCCTGTGGTCGCGTTACGCCGAGGAGGGACCGGTGGCGGTCGTGGTCGACGACCTGCACGCCCTCGACCTGCCCTCTGCCGAGGCCATCGTCTTCGCGGCCCGCAGGCTGGCGGCCGACCCGGTGCTGGTCCTCGCCGCAGCCCGCAGCCCCGAAGCGGACCACCTGGTCGCGGGTGTACCGGTCCTACGCCTGGGAGGTCTCGATGACGCGACCTCGGCCGCACTCGTCGTTCGCGCCACCGGCGGTCCGCTGGACCCTGGACGGTTGCAGCCGTTGCTCACGCTGGCAGAGGGCAACCCCCTGGCGCTCCTCGAGCTCGCCGGCGACGACCTCGGCGCTCTCGCCACCGACCCCGCCGAGCTGCCGGTACGCGTGCCCGACACGGTCACGGCAGCGTTCGCACGTCGCCTCGACCTGCTCGACGGCGCCTGTCGCACCGCCCTGCTCGTCGCGGCGGTTTGTGGGGACCTGCTGGTGACCACCCGGGCGTGCTCGGCCCTAGGCGTCGAGGTCGAAGCGCTCACCGGGGCGGAGGACGTCGGCCTAGTGCACGTCCGGGCGGGCCAGGTGAGTTTCCGGCACCCACTGGTGCGGGCGGCGGTCTACACCCGTGCCGGGGCGCTCGAGCGGCGAGCGGCCCACCGGGCGGTCGCCGACTCCCTGCCGGAGACGGAGATCGACCGCCGCGCCTGGCACCTCGCCGAGGCCACCTGGCGGCCCGACGCAGCGATCTCCGACCTGCTCGCCGCCGCAGGCGAGCGCGCGAAGGACCGCACGGCGTACTCGGTCGCTTCAGGCGCCTTCGAGCGCTCCGCGCGGCTCAGCCCAGACCCCCTACGCCGGGCCGGCCGGTTGTTCGAAGCGGCCGACGCGGCCTGGTCGGCGGGGCTGACCGAACGGGCGCTGGGGCTGCTGGACGGACACGCACGCGAGGAGACGACCAGTGCCGGGCGAGTCCACGAGCTGGCCCTGCGCGGCGCCATCGCGGCCCGCACCGGCCGGCTCCGGGAGGCACGGGAGCTGCTGCTTGCCGCCGCCGACCTGAGCACCGACCCCGCGCAGGAAAGCGTGCTGATCGCCGACGCCGTGCATGCCAGCTTCTACCTCGCCGGCGCCCCGGAGGCCTCGCGGCTCGCGAAGCGTCTGGTTGAGCTCGCTCCCGCCGTGACCGACCCCACGGCCCTGGCGCTCGGGCGCATCGCCACCGGCATGGCGCACATCCTCGCCGGGGAGGAGGGCGGTGCCGCCGACCTGCGGGCAGCCGTCCCCCTCATCGAGTCCACTCCCGCCCTGTTCCGCGACCCACACCGGCTCTCGTGCGTGATGCTGGTGCCGTTGTTCCTCCGTGAGGCCACCGCGGGAGGGACGTTGCGGATGTACGTCGACGAGCTCCGCGGCCAGGCGAGCGTCGGCGCCTTGCCCGCCATCCTCTTCCACGTCGCCCGTGACCAGGCGACCACCTCTGCTTGGGCGGAGGCGGCCGCGAACTACAGCGAGTCGGTGCGCCTGGCGGCGGAGACCGGGCAGGTCACCGATCAGCTCATGTCGTTGGCCGGGCTCTGCTGGCTGGAGTCGCGGCGCGGCCGCGAGGAGGCCTGCCGGGCGCACGCCGAGCGGGTGCTCGGTGAGCCGAACGCCTCAGACCTGCACATGGCCGAGGCGTGGGTCCACTATGCGATGGGGGACCTGGAGCTCTCGCTGGGCGAGCCTGCTCGTGCGGTCGAGGAGTTCCGCCGGCTCGAAGCTCTGCTGCGGCTCCATGAGTTAGCGGACGTCGACCTCATGCCCGGGCCCGAGCTGGTCGAGGCCCTGCTGCGACTCGGAGAGTCGACCCAGGCCGCGACCGTGGCGTCGTCGTACCAGCGAGCGGCCGAGGCCAAGGGTCAACCCTGGGCGCTGGCCAGGGCGGAACGGAGCCGAGGGCTGATCACCACTGACCGTACGGCTGAGGCCTGCTTCGAGAGTGCGCTCAGCTTCCATGCTGCGGCGCTCGACCGGTTCGAGACGGCGCGCACGCGGCTGGCCTACGGCGAGTGGCTGCGCCGTAGTGCGCGGCGCGTCGACGCGCGGACCCAGCTACGGGGAGCCCTCGACGTGTTCGAGGACCTCGGCGCGGCGCGCTGGGCCGAACGCGCTGCGGCGGAGCTCTCGGCCACAGGCGAGACCGTTCGTCGCAGGGACGCCGACCCGCGCAGCCTGCTCACGCCCCAGGAGCTCCAGGTCAGTCTGTTGCTCGTCCAGGGGCGGACCACCCGCGAGACCGCGGCGGCACTCTTCCTCAGCCCCAAGACCGTGGAGTACCACCTGCGCAAGGTCTACACCAAGCTCGGGATCGGCTCCCGGACCGACCTGGCCGAGGTGCTGCACACCTAGAGGGCCACTAGCTTCCCAGAGCCTGCGCGACAGCACGGCCTGCCGCGCGCCCGGAGAAGATGCAGCCGCCCAGGAAGGTCCCCTCGAGCGCGTTGTAGCCGTGCACACCGCCGCCGCCGAACCCGGCCACCTCACCCGCCGCGTAGAGTCCGGGGAAGACCGAGCCGTCCTGGCGGACCACTTCAGAGTCGAGTGTGGTCTCCAGGCCGCCCAAGGTCTTGCGAGACAGGATGTTGAGGCGTACGGCGATGAGCGGCCCCGCCTTCGGGTCCAGGAGCCGGTGTGGCTTGGCCACGCGCATCAGCTTGTCCGAGAGCAGGGAGCGGGCGTTGCTGATCGCCATCAGCTGCATGTCCTTGGAGTACTTGTTGGTCAGCTCCGCATCGCGTGCCTGGACCTGACGGGCCACCTCGTCGTAGTCGAGGACTGCGCCGTCGCGACCGAGGGTGTTCATCTTCTCGACCAGCGAGCGCAGGTCGTCGGCGACCACGAAGTCCTCGCCGTTCTCGACGAACCTCTGAACCGGCGCGGGCGCGCCCTTGGCCAGTCGGCTCTTCAGCATGAACTTCAGGTCCTTGCCGGTCAGGTCGGGGTTCTGCTCCGAGCCGGAGAGCGCGAACTCCTTCTCGATGATCGCCTGGGTCAGCACGAACCAGCTGTAGTCGTAACCAGTGGAGCCGAGATGCCGCAGCGTCCCCAGGGAGTCGAAGCCGGGGAAGTAGGGCGCCGGCAGTCGCTTGCCGGTGGCGTCGAGCCACAGCGACGACGGGCCGGGAAGGATGCGGATGGCGTGGTCGGGCCAGATCGGGTCCCAGTTGTGGATGCCTTCGGTGTAGTGCCACATGCGGTCCCGGTTGACCACGCTGGCCCCCGCGGCTTCGGTGATGCCGAGCATGCGTCCGTCGACGTGCGCGGGGACGCCGCGGATCAGGTGCGCGGGTGCGGGACCCAGTCGCTCGACGGGCCAGTTCGCACGGACCAGGTCCAGGTTGTGCCCGATGCCGCCCGAGGTCACCACGACGGCCTGGGCGCGGAGCTCGAAGTCCCCGGCTTTCTCCCGGCTGGACGCCACGCCGCGGTCTTCCGCCGCGGGCGCCAGCAGCGTGCCGCGCACGCCGACCGCGGCACCGGCTTCGACGAGGATCTCGTCGACCTGGTGCCGGTGCCTGAACGTGACCAGTCCCCGCTGGGCTGCCTCCAGAACCGGCTCGAGGAAGACTCGGACGACCTCAGGCCCGGTGCCCCAGGTGAGGTGGAACCTCGGGACCGAGTTGCCGTGGCCGCTGGCCAGACCATCGCCACGCTCGGCCCAACCCACGAACGGCAGGAACCGGAGGCCGAGCTGGTGGAGGTAGGAACGTTTCTCACCGGCGGCGAAGTCGACGTAGGCCTGTGCCCACTGCCGTGGCCAGTGGTCCTCACGCTCACGGTCGAACTGGGCGGTCCCCAGCCAGTCCTGCAGCGCGAGCTCGGCGGAGTCCTTGATCCCCATCCGCCGCTGTTCGGGACTGTTGACCAGGAACAGCCCGCCGAGCGACCAGAAGGCCTGACCGCCACGATTGGCCTGGTTCTCCTGCTCGACCACGACGACGCTCTTGCCGGCCTTGACGAGCTCGTAGGTGGCGACCAGGCCGGCGAGCCCTGCGCCGACGACGATCGCCTCTGCCCGCTGGTTCACGAAAGCTCCTCAACGTAGACGTTCATGACTCGATGATGACGTTGGTGGCCTTGACCACCGCCGTTGCCCTGCCGCCGACTTCGAGGCCGAGCTCGTCGACCGCGTCGCTGCTGAGCAGGGAGACGATCCGGTAGTCGCCGCAGACCAGCTCCACCTGGGCCATCACCGCATCCCGGCGAATGCTGACGACCACACCGTCGAGCCGGTTCCTGGCGCTGGAGTGCCTGGGTGCAGTCTGGACTGATCCGATCAGACCGGGCAGCGCGGCGGCCGGGAGAACCCGCTGGTTCTTGACCCTGTCGAAGGCGACCCGGCCCTGGCTCTCCCACCGCCGGAGCGTGTCGACGCTCACGCCGACGGCCTTGGCGACCTCCCCGATCCGCAGGTACTCCACCACTGGTTCATCCTCTCAGCTCTCCGGCATCGCCGGGTGGATCTGGACCTCGCTGGCCTTGACTGCAACCCACATCTCGCGGCCGGCCTCGAGTCCCAGCCGGACCACCGACTCCGGCGTGACGTCGGCCAGCACGCCGCCTGCAGCATCCAGCTGTACCCGAGTGACCTCGCCGTGCGGAACCGCGGAGAGCACCCGGCCGCGCCAGCGGTTCCGGGCGCTGCCGGTGGGCTCCTCCGCTGTCAGGGTGACCGCGGAGGGCCTGAAGCAGGCAAGCACCGGGCCGTCGTACGGCGAGACGCTGACCAGCTCCTCGCCCCCATCGAGCCGCACCGCGGTGCCCAGGCTTGCGCCACGCAGCACGTTGAGCCCGACGAGCTGGGCCACATGCTCGGTCCGCGGGGCTCGCGCAACCTCGATAGGCGTCCCTTGCTGAGCCACCCGACCGTCCTCGAGCACGATCACCCGGTTCGCGATGGTCTGGACGTCGACCGCGTCGTGCGTCACCAGGAAGCTGATGCCGCCGTACCCCCGCAGGTGCCGGGCCAGGTCGATGCGCAGCGCCATCGCCACGCCGACGTCCAGCGACGCCATCGGCTCGTCCAGCAGCATGAGTACGGGCTCGCTGGCCAGCGCCCGCGCCAGCGCGACGCGCTGGGCCTGCCCGCCAGAGATCTGACTCGGTCGGCGGCCCGCGAGCTCAGCCAGGCCAAGTCGCTCCAGCCAGATGTCGGCAGCGCGGTGCGACGCCAACCTGCCCGCTCCCCGGCTGCGCGGGCCGAACGCGACGTTCTGCCGGACCGTCAGATGTGGGAAGAGCAGGATGTCCTGGAAGAGCATGCCGGTGCGGCGGTCCTGCACCGAGGTACGGCGACCGCCCTGGTCCCAGGTCTGCCCGCCGCAGCGGACGAACCCCGCCGAGAGCGGCTGCAGGCCTGCCAGGGCGCGCAACAGTGTGGTCTTCCCCGAGCCGTTGGGACCGACCACCGCGATGACGTCCCCGGGCTCGGCCTCGAGCTGCACGTCCAGCACGTGAGCAGGGCGGTGGACCACCACGTGTGCCGCTAGCCCGCTCATCGGGGAGTGCCCTGACCGAGCCAGCGCTCGCGCAGCAGCGCCAGGATGCCCAGTGAGACGACCAGCATGAGCAGGGAGAGCGCGTACGCCGTGTCGGGGTCGCGGTTGAGCTCGACGTAGGTCAGCAGCGGCATCGTCTGGGTGGTCCCCGGGTAGTTGCCCGCGAAGGTGATCGTCGCGCCGAACTCCCCGAGCGAGCGGGCGAAGCCCAGGACCATCCCGGCCGCGATCCCGGGCAGGGTCATCGGGACGGTCACCCGCAGGAAGGTGTGCCAGCGGCTGGCGCCGAGAACGGCCGCCACCTGGTCGTAGCCGGGGCCGGAGGCCCGGAGGGCGCCTTCGACGCTGACGACGAAGAAGGGGAGCGCCACGAAGGTGTGGGCCATCACCACCGCCACCGTGGTGAACGGGATCGTGGTGCCGAACCAGTCGTGCAGCGGCCCACCGAGCACGCCGTTGCGGCCGAAGGCCGCCAGCAGAGCCACCCCGGCCACCACAGGCGGGAGGACCAGAGGCACCGTGACCAGCGCCCGCAGCAGTGCCCGCCCCGGGAAGCTGACCCGGCTCAACAGCCAGGCGAGCGGGAGTCCGCAGAGCAGGCACAGCAGCATCGCGGCGGCGGAGGTGAGCAGGGACAGCCGCAACGCCTCGACCGCGACCGGGTCGGACAGGAGGGCCGGGAGCCGGCGCCACGGCGACCTGGCGACCAGTCCGACCAGCGGGGTCACCAAGAAGACGACGGCGACGGCGGACGGGAGGAGCAGCCCCCAGGGCAGCCTGCCGACGGCGGGCCCGCTGGGTGACCTAGCCGGCGCTGGTGAAGCCTGCCTCACGCAGGACCTCCTGACCGTCCGGGCTGAGCACCAGGTCCACGAACGCCTGGGCCAGGTCCGTCCGCCCGGACTGGCGGACCACGGCGATGGCGTAGCCGGTGGGGTGGGCGTCGGCACCAGGAATCTGGACCTGGGTCACCTTGCTGGCCGCGGCCAGCGCGTCGGTGAGATAGACGATCCCGGCGTCGACCTCGCCGGAGGTGACCTTGTGCAGCACCGCCTTGACGTTGTCCTCGAACGACCTCGGCTCCGCCCTGATGCCGTTCTCGCTCAGCAGTGCCGAAGCGACCTTGCCGCAGGGCGCGGTGTCGACGCAGACGACGTAGCTTGCTCGTCCGGCGTCGAGGTCGGCGAACGACCGGAGACCGGCCGGGTTGTCCCTCGGCGTGACGAGTACCGCGGTGTTCCCGGCGAAGGTCGTGGACTCGTTCGCCTCACCGGCGTCGAGCACCCGCCGCATGGTGTCCAGGTCGGCAGTGGCCAGGACATCGGCGGGGGCTCCTTCGGTGACCTGCTGGGCGAGGGTGGCGCTGCTGTCGTAGACGATCTCGACCTCGACCTCCGGGTGGGCGGCCTCGAAGTCCGCAGCAAGGTCGTCGAACGATCCGGAGAGCGAGGCGGCGGCCAGCACCTGCAGGGTCTGCGCTGAGGACCCCGTGCTCCCGCCCTCCGCACAGCCGGCCAGGAGCAGCGCGGCTGCGGCGAGGAGCGCGAGGCGGGGGAGCATCCTGCCTGTTTACCAGGGAATCTAGGTATTTCCTAGATATTGCCTGCCTCGGTATCCAGTGACGGCACAATGTCGGCATGCAGACGATCGGGAACCCGACAGAGGGAACTGTCTGGCAGGGTCGCCGGCTCTCGGTGCCTGGCCAGGTCTCCGGTGGTCGCCTGCCGACGGTGCGCTACCGGGTGACCACCAAGCACCTGTACTGGACCACCAGCCGGGTCACTCGCAAGACGGACAGTGTGCCGTTGTGGGCAGTGCGGGACACGGTGGTCAGCCAGAGCGTCCCGCAACGCGCCCGGCGCCTGGGCACGATCACGGTGTCGCTCCAGCATCCCGACTACACCGGGCTACCGACGTTCGTCGTGCTCGAGGACGTCGACCACCCCCACGAGGTGGCTCTGACGCTCGGCGAGGCGGCCCGGACCGCGCGCAAGGTGCACGACGGCGCCGCGGGCGACGGCTAGGCCCCGAAAAAAATCCGTTTGCGGCCCACGCAGGAACCCAGGCAGGGTTGAGCACCGGCGAACGCGATGAGTTTCGCTCGTCGTCCGAGTCGAAAGACCATGACCGCCCGCTCCGTCTCCCGCGAAGGACGCACCATGCCCGCACCCGAGGCTCCCTCGAGCACAGCTGACGAGCCCGAGCTCACTGTGCGGACTGACTATGCCGTCCTGCGGTGGCTCGTCCTGGCCACGTTCATCGTGATCCTCAACGAGACCATCATGCTCAACGCGATCCCCCGCCTGATGGTCGAGTTCGACGTGTCAGCGCGCGCCGCCCAGTGGCTCTCGACCGCCTTCATGCTCACGATGGCCGTGGTCATCCCGATCACTGGCTGGTTCCTCCAACGCGTCACCACCCGGGCTGCGTTCGCCACGGCGATGACGGTCTTCTGCACCGGGACCCTGGTGGCCGCACTGGCTCCGACCTTCGCCGTACTGCTCGGAGGGCGGGTCATCCAGGCCGCCGGGACCGCCGTGATGATGCCGCTGCTGATGACCACGCTGATGACGGTCGTCCCCGAGCGTGACCGCGGCCGGGTGATGGGCAACGTCATGCTTGCCATCTCGGTGGCCCCGGCGCTCGGGCCGGCTGTCTCAGGGGTGGTGCTGCACCTGGGCTCGTGGCGGTGGATGTTCGGCCTCGTACTTCCCATCGCGGTCGCTGTGGCGGCCAGCGGACTGCGCAGGCTGCGTAACGTCGGGGAGATCCAGGCCGTCCCGATCGACTGGGCCAGCGTCTTTCTCGCCGCGGTCGGCTTCGGCCCGCTCGTTTATGGGCTGAGCCAGCTCGGAGCCACCGACCCCGCGGTGTCCCCCGGCCTCATGCTGGCCCTCGGGCTGCTGTCGGTCTCCGTCTTCGTCTGGCGTCAACTGCGCCTGCAGCGCTCGGACCGCCCTCTCCTGGACCTGCGGACCCTGCGCCACCGGACTTTCACGATCGCGCTCTGCCTGATGTCGGTGGGCTTCATGGCGATGATCGGCTCGATGATCCTGCTTCCGCTCTACCTTCAGGACGTCCGGGGCCTCAGCGAGCTGCAGACCGGCTTGCTGGTGATGCCCGGCGGTCTGGCCATGGGGCTGCTCGGACCCCGGGTTGGCCGTGCGTTCGACCTGTACGGCGGCCGCCCCCTGGTGATCCCCGGCTCGGTCGGCATCCTGATCGCGTTGGCTGCGTTCACGCAGGTCGGGCTGACCACCTCGGTCTGGTTCGTGCTGGCCGCCCACGTGCTGATGATGGTCAGCCTGGCCGCTGTCTTCACCCCGACCTTCACCCTCGGCCTCGGCGCACTGCCTCCGCACCTCTACTCCCATGGCAGCTCTGTCCTGGGCACCTTGCAGCAGGTCTCCGCGGCTGTGGGGACAGCCGTGGTGATCACAGTGATGTCGTCCAGGGCCACCAGCCTCACCGCGGAAGGGGCCGGGACACGCGAGGCGCTCGTCGGCGGCATGCAGTGGGCCTTCGGGGTCGGAGCGACCCTGGCCGTCGCCGTACTCGTGCTGGGCGTAGTCCTACCCGGCAGGCTGCCCGCGACCACCGCACCGGAGCCGACCGAGGATCTGGAGCCGGCCGCGTAGCCGGGTCCCAGCACTCCGCCGGTGGCGCCACTAGGATCGACGGATGTCCGTGGAACGCCGGTACGCCGGAAGCACGCTGGCCGACCGTCGGTTGCAGCGTCGCGCCGAGCTGGTCGAAGCGACCCTGGACCTGGTCGGCGAAGGAGGCAGCGCGGCGGTCACCGTGCGCTCGGTGTGCCGCCAGGCGGGCCTGACCGACCGGTACTTCTACGAGAGCTTCGCCAACCGCGACGAGCTGCTCGTCGCCGTCTTCGAGCAGGTGTCGAGCGAGGTGTTCGAGACAGTCTCCCGGGTGGTGCGCGACGTGGACGGCACCCGCCGGGAGAAGGCTCGGGCCGGTGTGATGGCGATGGTGCTGGTCGGCGAGGACGACCCTCGCAGGGCTCGGCTGCTGCTGCGCGAGCCGTTCTCGGAGTCGGCGCTGATCTCGGCCGGCCTGGCCGGCGCACCCGCTCTGACCAGGATCCTGGCAGACAACTTTCCCCGTCCCGGAACCGGCGCTCAGCGCGCCATGAGTGCGATCTCGCTGGGAGGTGCCCTCGCCACTCTGCTGGCCACCTGGCAGCTGGGCACCCTGCACGTCACGGTCGAGGAGCTCGTCGACCACTGCGTGGACCTCATCGCCCCTGAGTGAGCCAGAGTGACCTGGGTCACATTGACGACAGGTGTCCTCACTTCGTAATCTGACGACAGTTGTCGTCAGACCAGGAGGCCGCATGCCCGAGAAGGTTTTCGTCATCGGAGTCGGAATGACGAAGTTCGAGAAGCCCGGACGGCGTACCGGCTGGGACTACCCGGAGATGGCCCGGGAGTCCGGTACCAACGCACTCCAGGACGCAGGGATCGACTTCGCCCAGGTCGAACAGGCGCATGTCGGCTACGTGTACGGCGACTCGACGATGGGCAACCGGGCGATCTACGAGCTCGGCATGACCGGCATCCCGATCACCAACGTGAACAACAACTGTTCGACCGGCTCCACAGCCCTCTACCTCGCCGCCCAGGCGATCCGAGGCGGCCTCGCTGACTGCACGCTCGCGCTCGGCTTCGAGAAGATGCAGCCTGGGTCCCTGACCTCCAACTGGGACGACCGCGAGCAGCCGATGATGCGGCACATGCTGGCGCTCGCCGAGATCTTCGAGTTCGCGCTGCCGCCGGCGCCATACATGTTCGGGGCCGCGGGGCGCGAGCACATGGAGAAGTACGGCACCACCGCCGAGCAGTTCGCCAAAATCGGCTACAAGAACCACAAGCACTCGGTGAACAACCCCTACTCGCAGTTCCAGGACGAGTACTCCCTGGAGGACATCCAGAACGCGACCACGATCTACGAGCCACTCACCAAGCTGATGTGCTCCCCCACCTCGGACGGGTCCGCGGCCGCCGTACTGGCCAGCGAGCGTTTCGTCGACGAGCACGGGCTGGGCCCTCAGGCCGTCGAGATCGTGGGCCAGGCGATGGTGACCGACGTTCCGGGCACGCTCGAGTCAGGCTCGGCTATCGCCCTGGTGGGCGCCGGAATGACCAGGCGCGCTGCCAGCCAGGTCTACGAGCAGGCCCAGCTCGGCGCCGACGACGTCGATGTCATCGAGCTTCACGACTGCTTCGCCACCAACGAGCTGCTCACCTACGAGGCCCTCGGCCTGTGCCCCGAGGGCGAGGGCGGCAAACTCGTGGACAACGACGACACGACGTACGGCGGCCGCTGGGTGGTCAACCCGTCGGGCGGCCTCATCTCCAAGGGGCACCCGCTCGGCGCTACCGGCCTCGCCCAGTGCTCCGAGCTCACCTGGCAGCTGCGTGGCACCGCCGGCAAGCGCCAGGTCGCCGGCGCCAGGACCGCCCTGCAGCACAACATCGGGCTGGGCGGCGCCGTCGTCGTCACGGCCTACCGACCCGCCGACCGCTAGCACCGCCGAGAGTCTCAGCCACCCGAGAGGAACGACCATGGGAACCATCGAGAAGTCAGCCACCTTCCCCGTCTCGACCGAGAAGCTGTGGGCTGTGGTCGGCGACCCCAACCGGTTCGGTGAATGGCTGAACATGCACCAGAAGTGGAAGGGCGAAGTCCCCGCCGAGCTCAAGAAGGGCGACACGATCGTCGAGGTCGTCTCCGTACTGGGCATGCCCAACACCATCACCTGGACGGTCGACGAGTACGCCGCAGCGGAGTCCGTCACGCTGTCGGGAACCGGGATGGCCGGCGTGAAGATCAGCATGACTGCGGCCGTCAGCGGGACCGCGGACAGCTCGACCCTCGACCTCACGACCTCGTTCGAAGGAGCCATGCTCGTCGGCGCGATCGGCGCGGCGGTCGAGAAGGCCGGGCTGGCCGACCTGGATGCCTCGCTGGCCAAGCTGGCCGGCGTACTGGGCTGAGATGACCGTTCAGTTCAACGCCGAGGCCCTCGGCCACTGGAGCCAGCCGGAGACCTTCGAGGTCACCCGCGAGCGCATCATCGACTACGCCCGGGCGACCAACGACCCGATCCAGGCGCACCTCGCCGGAGAGATCGCGCCACCGGTCTTCGCGATCGTGCCGGTCTTCATGGGCATGATCGGCGCGGCATTCAGCGTGGCTCCGCCCGAGGTCGCCATGCGGGTGGTCCACGGCCGACAGGACTTCCACTTCGCCCGCCCGATCCGGCCAGGAGACAGCCTGACCTCCCGGGTCAAGCCGATCGGGTACGCCGGAGCGGCCAACGGCACGACGCTCGCCTTCCTCCTGCAGACTCGCGACGCGGCCGACCAGCTGGTCAACCAGCAGTACATGACCGCCTTCTTCCGGGGCATCGACGTCGGCGAGACCGTCGGCGAGCTGGCCCCTGAGCACCGGTTCGACCAGTCACTGCGCGAGCAGGGGCCGATCGCCAAGGTCACCGCCCATCTGGACGAGGACCAGACGTTCCGGTACTCCCCCGCCTCGGGGGACCCCATGCCGATCCACCTCGACGAGGAGGCAGCACAGGCTGCCGGCCTGCCCGGCATCATCATCCACGGCCTGTGCACGCAGGCCTTCACGTCCTGGGCGGTGGTGCAGGAGCTCGCGGGCGGCGACTCGGCGCGGCTGAGGCGCCTGGCGGTGCGGTTCGCCAGGCCGGTCCTCCCCGGGCAGGACCTCACCACAGCGATCTGGCGAGCCGGCGGCACGGACGGCCTGACGACGTACGCCTTCGAGACCACCGTGGACGGGGTGCCCGTCATCAAGGACGGGCTCGCCGAGATCGCCGACTGACCTCTACGCGCAAGGAGAAAGCAGCATGGGAGCACTGGATGGGCGGGTGGCGGTCATCACCGGCGCCGGGCGTGGCATCGGCCGCGAGCACGCCCTGCTCTTCGCCGAACAGGGCGCCAGCGTCGTGGTGAACGACCTCGGCGGCGGGGCCGACGGAGCCGGAGCCGACACCGGGCCAGCGCAGCAGGTGGTCGACGAGATCCAGGCAGCCGGAGGCACAGCGGTCGCCCACACCGAGAACATCGCGACGTGGGCCGGCGCGCAGAGCCTGGTCGACCAGGCGGTGGACACCTTCGGCCAACTCGACATCGTGGTCAACAACGCCGGCATCCTTCGCGACGGGTTCATCCCTACCTTGTCCGAGCAGGAGTGGGACCTGGTGATCGAGGTGCATCTGAAAGGTCACTTCGCGGTGCTGCGGCATGCGGCGGCCTACTGGAAGGCCAAGACCAAGGCCGGTGAGCAGGTCGCTGCCTCGGTGGTCAACACGGCCTCACCCTCGGGGACGATCATGCCGAACGCCGGCCAGGCCAACTACGGGGCCGCGAAGTCCGCGATAGCCGCGCTGACCCTGGTGGCAGCCGACGAGCTCGACCGGTACGGCGTACGCGTCAACGCGATCGCACCCGTCGCGCGCACGCGTCTGACGCTGAACACCCCAGGCATGGGCGCCATCTTCGCGCTTCCTGTCGACGAGGGAGAGTTCGACGCGCTCGCGCCGGACCAGATCTCACCCCTCGTCGCCTACCTGTCCACCGAGAAGTGCCCGCTGACAGGGAAGGTCTTCGCGGTGCAAGGTGGAAGCATCCAGGAGCTACGGACCTGGAGCGCGCATCGAGCCATCAGCAGCGACGGTCCGTGGACGATCGAGGACATCGCGACCAAGACAGCAGACTGGAGCTAGTCGATGTACGAGTGGAACGAGATGGAGCAGGCGATCGAGCTCGCGGTTCGACAGTTCGTCGACGCAGAGATCCGGCCCCGCCGCGAGGAGCTCGAGTTCGGCGACACCCCGCCGTACGACCTGCTGCGCAAGCTGTGGAAGACCTTCGGCATCGACGCGATGGCCACGGACTCGCTGGAGAAGGCCCTGGCCAAGGAGCGGGCGGGCGAGAAGGGCTCCGCCGGCGGCTCGATGACCGGATCCGACCAGGGGGGCATGGGGTTCATCCTGATCAAGGAGCTGTGCCGGGTCTCCCCCGGCCTGGTGGGCTGTTTCGGGGTGAGCCTGGGGCTGGGTGCCGCGACGATCATGGCCCGCGGGACGCTCGCCCAGAAGCAGCGCTGGCTGCCCTCCCTGGTCACCCTGGACAAGATCGCCGCCTGGGCCTTGACCGAGCCCGGCTCGGGCTCCGACGCGTTCGGCTCGATGCGGACCACCGTCCGACGCGACGGCGACGGCTACGTCCTGTCCGGACAGAAGACCTTCATCACCAACGGCCCGTACGCCGACACGATCGTCGTCTACGCCAAGCTCGACGACGGCGAAGCCGACCCGAAGGACCGGAAGATCCTTACCTTCGTGCTGGACACCGGGATGGAGGGCCTCACCCAAGGCAAGCCGTTCCGCAAGATGGGCTTCCACTCCTCCCCGACGGGCGAGCTCTTCTTCGACAACGTCCGGCTCGGACGGGACCGGCTGCTCGGCGAGACCGAGGACCATGAAGCTGGCGACGGCCGGGACAGTGCCAAGTCGGGCTTCGTCTTCGAGCGGATGGGGGTCGCGGCGATGAGCCTCGGCATCATCGAGGAGTGCCTCGAGCAGTCCGTGCGGTACTCCAAGGAGCGCATCCAGTTCGGACAGCCGATCGCCAACTACCAGCTGATCCAGCTCAAGCTGGCCAACATGGAGATCGCTCGGGTCAACGTGCAGAACATGGTGTTCCGCGCCCTCGAGCTGCAGGCGGCAGGCAAGCTCCCCACGTTGGCCGAGGCGTCGGCGATGAAGGTCTACAGCTCACAGGCCGCAACCGACGTCGCCATGGACGCGATCCAGCTCTTCGGTGGCAACGGCTACATGTCGGAGTACCCGATCGAGCAGCTGGCCCGCGACGCCAAGTCGCTGATGATCTACGCCGGCAGCAACGAGGTCCAGATCACCCACGTAGCCAAGGGACTTCTTTCATGACCGCACAGGTGGAGCTGGCCAACGCCGGCCTGGAGCTGACGATCCCGGTGCTGCACAACATGGGCGTCCGGTTCACCGACGTCGGCCGCGGCCACGCGAGCACCCTGGTGCCGGTCGAGGGCAACGGCAACCACCTCGGCACCATGTACGCCGGGGTGCTGTTCTCCGTCGCGGAGGTGCTCGGTGGTGCGCTGGCGCTCAACACCTGGGACGCGTCGGCGTACCTCCCGGTGGTGAAGAGCCTGACCATCGACTTCCTGCGTCCGGCTCGCACCGACGTCACCGCGTCCACCTCGATCGACGAGGGAGCGATCGCGGCCACGCAGGCCGCGGCGGAGGCGACCGGCAAGGGCGAGTACGTCCTGGTCGCGGAGGTCCACGACCAGGAAGGCACCCTGGTCGCCCGCACCACCGGCACCTACCAGATCCGCAAGGTCAACTGACTGGGACCCGTGCCGGCCTCGACCCGGCAGCGGCCCAGTTCGACGCGCTCGGCATCGCTCACGCGGGACTCAAGGACGTCGGCCCGATGGTCATCCTGGAGTTTCGCGACCGTTCAGACCTCGTCTGAGGCTGGTGGCCACCCAGAGCCGACGTCTCAGCGCCCTGGGCACGGCCACCCGCCGAAAGAGACCTGAGTACGCGCCTAGGTAGTTCTGCGGATGCGCAGACCAGTCCGGCGGACGACTCTGGACGAACCAACAGGGAGAGACGAACCCGAGACGAGGTGGCTGGAGTGAACCAGGTCCGCATCATCAAGCCGAAGCCGCTCCGTCCGCCCCGCCCGCAGCCGATCGACACCCGGACCCCGTCCGGTCGCGTGCTCCCTTACTGAGGAGGTGAGACGACATGTGCGAACACAGTCCCCGCTGCCCGGCAGCCGAGGCGCCCGACGCCTGCCACGCCCACGTACGCACGCCGCACCCCGAGCAGGGCTGGTGCCTGCTGTGCAACGGAGTGATCTTCTTCGACGACGGCGGCGCGATCTTCCCCGATGGTCACACCATCGAGCCGCCCGCTCACGCAGCCTGAACCTGGCTCCGGCCTTCGCGCCACCACAGGCCCACCCGGTCGACGACCAGGTGTGCCACCAGGACGAGGCCGACCCCGGCAACGACGTCGATGACGTAGTGGTTACCCGTCGCCACGACAACGAAGGCCTGTGCGATCGGGTACAGCCAGGCAAGGACACGCCATCGTGCCGAGCCGAAGTCCTTCATCTGCAGTGCGCACCAGGCGGCCCAGCCACAGTGAAGTGACGGGAACGCGGCGTACTGGTTCGTGGCATCGCCGATCCCTCGCGGCGCGGAGGCGGCGCCGCCCCACCAGCCGTACTCGGAGAACTGGCGCATCACGTCCACGACGCCGTCACCGAGCACGAGCCGCGGCGGGGCCACCGGAAAGTTGGCGTAGAAGACAAGCGCGATGCCCGACGCGAGCACCAGGCTCCAGTAGCCCCTCCGGTAGGACCAGCCACCCCGTCGCCACGACAGGAACAGCACCGTCGGGGTCGCTGCGTAGTGGACCACCGCGTAGAAGTAGCAGGCCGGGACCGCCACCAACGGGAGGCCCGCGGTCCAGGCGTTGAGGGGCACCTCGATGTGGTCGAAGACCCAGCCCTCGGCGCGGACCAGGGCATCGGCATTGCCGAAGGCCAGTGCGACGTCGTCCCCCTGCACCCCGCGGATCAGGTTGTAGGCCAGCGCGAGCATGATCATCACGACCAGCTCCATGACGGAGGGACGGGCCACCTTGCGCAGCGCCCGCCCTACGCCGCTGGTGGTGTCGCCTGTCGCTATGACCATGACGCACCCACACGCGCAGCACGCACTGATCCGACAGCAACTGCGAACACCATGCACCTCGACGTAGCGCTCGTGGAGACCGACCTGTGCGCAGCCTAACTGGCCAAGTCATCGGTGGCTCGTTCTTTTCGAGGCCCTCAACGCACGCACCGCCTTGGCGCGATCCTCAAGTCCGGAATGCCTGACCTGCCGGGTCGTCGCGGCCCAGGCCGCGGCTCTGGTCCGTGGCGAGGTCCGGTCATTGGCCTCGGGGTGCTTGGATCGGAGTATGAGCGATGCAGCCCCCAGGGCCGGTACGCCGGCCAAGCCGCAGGACCTCGTGGACGTCGCCGAGCTCGTGACGGCGTACTACGTCGAGCACCCTGACCCCGCGGTGGCGGGGCAGGCGGTCAGCTTCGGTACGTCGGGACATCGTGGATCGGCCTTCGAGCTGGCCTTCAACGAGGACCACATCCTCGCGACCAGCCAAGCGATCTGTGAGTACCGTGCCGGCCAGGGGATCGGCGGGCCGCTCTTCCTGGGCGCGGACACCCACGCCCTCTCCGAGCCGGCAATGGTCTCCGCGCTCGAGGTCTTCGTTGCCAATGATGTGCGGGTCATGGTCGACTCCCGCGGTGGCTTCACCCCGACGCCGGCGGTGTCGCGCGCGATCCTGGCGCACAACGCCAGACACGGGTTCTCGGGCAGCGGCACCTCCGACGGCGTCGTCGTCACGCCGTCGCACAACCCTCCTGCCGATGGCGGGTTCAAGTACAACCCGCCCGACGGCGGACCCGCCGGAACCGAGGTCACCGTCTGGATCCAGGATCGCGCGAACCAGCTGCTGGCAGACGGGCTGGCCGGGGTCAAGCGGGTGCCGTTCGAGCGTGCCCGGAAGGAGGCGGAGCACTTCGACTTCCTGGACTCCTATGTGTCGGCGCTCCCCCGGGTGCTCGACCTCGACGCCATCAGGTCCTCCGGCCTGCGCATCGGCGCCGATCCGCTTGGCGGTGCGAGCGTCGGCTACTGGGGCGAGATCGCCGATCGCTTCGGGCTCGCGTTGACCGTGGTGAACCCGCACGTGGACAGGACCTTCGGGTTCATGACCTTGGACTGGGACGGCAAGATCCGGATGGACTGCTCCTCGCCGTACGCGATGGCGTCGTTGATCGCCCGGCAGGACGAGTTCGACATCGCGACGGGCAACGACACCGACGCCGACAGGCACGGCATCGTCACTCCTGACGGCGGGTTGATGAACCCGAACCACTATCTGGCCGTCGCGATCGAGTACCTCTACAAGCACCGGCCCTCCTGGTCGCCGGACGCCGCGATCGGCAAGACCCTGGTCAGCTCGTCGATGATCGACCGCGTCGCAGCGGATCTGGGCCGCCCGCTCGTCGAGGTCCCCGTCGGGTTCAAGTGGTTCGTGCCTGGTCTGCTCAACGGCAGTGTCGCTTTCGGCGGCGAGGAGAGCGCCGGAGCATCGTTCCTGCAGCGCGACGGCTCGGTGTGGACCACCGACAAGGACGGGATCCTGCTATGTCTGCTGGCAGCGGAGATAACTGCGGTTACCGGGCACACGCCCACGCAGCTGTACGCAGACCTGACCGCCCGGCACGGGGCGCCGGCGTACGCACGGATCGACTCCCCCGCCTCTCGCGAGCAGAAGGCCGTCCTGGCCAGGCTCTCTCCGGAGCAGGTGAGTGCGTCGTCGCTGGCCGGGGAGCCGATCACCGGGAAGCTGACCAGCGCACGGGGCAACGGCGCGAGCATCGGAGGGCTGAAGGTGACCACCGAGTCCGGCTGGTTCGCCGCGAGACCGTCCGGCACCGAAGACGTCTACAAGCTGTACGCCGAGTCCTTCGAGGGACCCGAGCACCTGGCAGAGATCCAGTCGGAGGCGAAAGCGATCGTCGCCGCCGCCTTGGCCTGAGGGCGCCGCCAACGCGATGTCCGGCGCTGCCGCGTCAGGGGCGCGGCTTCTTGGTCCGCGGCTTCTTCTCGTGCCGGGTCTCCTGCGTTCGGCTCGGCTGCTGGGCCAATGGCGTCAGACCGATGAGCTTGCCCGAGATCCGAGTGCGCCCAAGTGCGGTGAACGTCTCCGTGGACAGGTCCGCCGGCAGCTCCACCAGCGAGTGGTCTGCCCGGATGTCGATGTGGCCGAAGTCGGTGCGGCTCAGCCCGCCCTCGTTGGCGATGGCCCCGACGATCTGGCGCGGCTCGACCTTGTGGCGCTTGCCGACGGCGATCCGGTACGTCGCCATCGGTACGTCGCTGCGGGCACGCCCTGGACGCTCCGGTGGCCTGCCTCGATCCTTGCCCTTCTCCCACGAGCCGGCGGGCTTCTCCCGTACTCGTACCGGCTCAGGCTCGGGCTCGAGCAGCA
Source organism: uncultured Actinomycetota bacterium (assembly GCA_963769585.1). Taxonomy (GTDB): domain Bacteria; phylum Actinomycetota; class Actinomycetes; order Propionibacteriales; family Nocardioidaceae; genus SSC3. The sequence continues at coordinate 615,981 of CAVYMJ010000006.1, read as the reverse complement.
GGGGGCGGTCGTCCTGCAGCAGTACGGCGAGCGCGGCGGCGATGTCTGCGGCCGGCACGTCCTGTTCCTGCTCGTAGTCGGAGACCAGGTCGCGGAAGAAGCTGAGCTGGGCCGACCCGAGTGCGGTGGTGATCGAGTCGGTGAACCTCGCGACCCGGGTCTGGTTGACGTCCTCGACGGTGGGCAGCCGCATCGGCGTGACCGGTTGGCGGGTGGCCTTCTCGATGGCCCGCAATAGGTGCCGCTCGCGAGGGGTGATGAATGAGATCGCATCCCCCGCGCGTCCCGCGCGGCCGGTGCGCCCGATGCGGTGCACGTAGGACTCGGTGTCGGTCGGGATGTCGTAGTTCACCACGTGGCTGATCCGCTCGACGTCGAGCCCTCGGGCCGCCACATCGGTAGCGACCAGGATGTCGAGCTTGGCCTCGCGGAGCTGGTTGATGGTGCGTTCGCGCTGGGCCTGGACGACGTCGCCGTTGATCGCTGCGGCCGAGAAGCCGCGGGCGCGCAGCCGCTCAGCGAGCTGCTCGGTCGCCTGCTTGGTCCGGACGAAGAGAATCATCCCCTCGAAGTTCTCCACCTCGAGGATCCGGGTCAGCGCATCGAGCTTCTGCTGGTGCGCGACCTCCAGGTAGCGCTGCGTCGTCGTGGCCAGCGTCGTGGTCTTGCTCTTGACGGTGATCTCGGCCGCGTCGGTGAGGTATTTCTTGGAGATCCTGCGGATCTGCGCCGGCATCGTGGCGCTGAACAGCGCGACGTGCTTGCTCTCGGGGGTATCCGCCAGGATCGTCTCGACGTCCTCCTGGAACCCCATCTTGAGCATCTCGTCGGCCTCGTCGAGCACGAGGAAGCGCAGCTGCGACAGGTCGAGGGTGCCCTTCTCCAGGTGGTCCATGATCCGCCCGGGGGTACCGACCACGATATGCACGCCCCGACGCAGCGCGGACAGCTGTACGCCGTAGCCCTGGCCGCCGTACACGGGCAGGACGTGCACCCCGGGAAGGTGCGCGGCGTAGCGCTCGAAGGCCTCCGACACCTGGAGCGCGAGCTCGCGGGTGGGCGCCAGCACGAGGGCCTGCGGCGTCTTCTGACGCAGGTCGAGCTGGGACAGGATCGGCACTGCGAAGGCCGCGGTCTTCCCGGTCCCGGTCTGCGCCAGGCCGACGACGTGACGTCCCTCCAGCAGCGCCGGGATCGTGGCAGCCTGGATCGGTGAGGGTGACTCGTAGCCGGCGTCGGCGAGCGCCCGCAGCACCCGCTTGTCGATGCCGAGGTCGGCGAAGGTCGGCCCGCTCTCGGCGTCGTCGCCTTCTGGGTGGGTCATCGGGTGGCTCGTCTCGGCATGCGCCCAGGGTAGACGGGAACGCGGGTGCCCCGTCGCCGCGAGGACAGCTCGTGTGAGGATCGCCTCAACAGAGAGGCCGGTCCCCATGTCGAAAGCAACCCCGCCAGCCGTCGATGTCGCCTTCCACGGCGACCCCGCGCGGATGCCCGCGGTTGCCCGCGAGACCGAGCGACGAGGCAGCGTAGGGGCGCTGTACGTCGCGGAGGCGGTGCACGACCCCTTCGTCTCGCTGGCCCTTGCCGCAGTGAGCACCGAGTCGCTGCGCATCGGTACGTCGATCGCGCTGGCGTTCGCTCGCTCCCCGATGGCGATGGCCTACCCCGCCTACGACGTGCACCGCCTCTCCGGTGGCCGGCTCGTCCTCGGGCTCGGCCCTCAGATCAAGGCTCACATCACGCGACGCTACGACATGCCGTGGACCGCGCCGGCTGCCCGCATGCGCGAGTACGTCGCGGCGGTGCAGGCGATCTGGCACACCTGGCAGACCGGTGACAAGCTCGACTTCCGCGGTGACTTCTACTCCCACACGCTGATGCCGCCGCTGTTCAACCCCGGCCCCCTCGGCTGCCCGAGTCCGGAGATCTGGCTCGCCGGGGTCGGACCTCGCATGGTCGAGGCGGCAGGCGCCGTGGCAGACGGGTTCATGGGCCATCCCCTGGTCTCGCGCAGCTATCTCGAGACGGTGCTGATCCCCCAGGTCGACACCGGCCGCGCGAAGGCGCGACGCGAGACCGAGCCGTTCACGTTCTCAGCGATGGCGATGGTCGCCACCGGGCGCAGCGAGGAAGGGCTTGCCGAAGCCATCGCCGGCACCCGACGACAGATCGGCTTCTACGCCTCGACTCCGGCGTACCGTCCGGTGCTCGACCACCATGGCTGGGGCGCCCTCCACGAGGAGGCGAACCTGATGAGCAAGACGAACCGGTGGGCCGAGCTCGGTGGTCTCGTCGACGACGAGGTGCTGAACACGCTTGCGCTGGTCGGTGAGATCGACCAGGTCGGCGTGGCGTTGCGTGACAGGTTCGGTGGTTTGGCGGACCGGGTGACCCTGTCGATGCCGTACCAGGCCGACGACCATCTGGCACTGGACGTCGCCAGCGCAGCCGCTGGCTGAGTCAGCCGGTCACTCCAAAGCGGCTACCGCCGTCGGCGCCTCGCTGTGCGGGTGTGACCTCTCGACCCGGAGCACCTTGGCCACCCAGTCGGGCAGGTACCAGTTCCAGGATCCGAAGAGTGACACCAGCGAGGGCACCAGCAGCGACCTGACGATGGTCGCGTCGAGCAGGATGCCGAAGCCCAGCGCGGTCGCCATCACCTTCAGGTCGGTGCCTGGTCCGGATGCCAGGGCCGCGAAGGCGAGGAAGAGGATCAGCGCGGCACTGGTCACCAGTCGGCCGGTCCGGCCTATGCCCTCGATGATCGCCTCGTTCGTGGAGTGCCCGGCGTCGTACTCCTCCCGGATCCTGGCCAGGATGAAGACCTCGTAGTCCATCGAGAGCCCGAACAGGAAGGCGAAGACCATCAGCGGAACCCAGAAGGTCACCGCCCCCGTCGCCGAGATCCCGAAGAGCAGCTCTGAGCCGTAGCCCTGCTGCCAGAACAGCACCATCGCGCCGTACACGGCGGCCAGCGAGATCAGGTTCAGCAGCACTGCCTTGAACGGGAGCAGCAGGGACCGGAAGGCGCGCACCAGGAGGACGAAGGTGAGCAGTGCGATGATCGTGAGCATCAACGGGAAGTTGCCGTAGACCGCCTTGAGGAAGTCCACCTGGGCGGTGCCGAGGCCGGCGACCCCGATCACCCCCGGCGTAGTGGCCGCAACGTCCTTGACCCGCTTGACGACCTCCACGCTCTTTGAGTTGACGGTCTCGCGGTCGGGGATCAGCACGACGACGGTCTTGCCGTCGGCGCTGCTCGACGCTCCCGACGAGACCAGGGCTGCTTCGACCCCGTCGACCTTGCCCAAGGCGTCGGCCACCGCGGCCGCCTGGCCGGTCTCGGCGAGCACCTCGATCGGGGTCAGCGCCCCGTTGGGCACACCGCCGTCCTCCAATGTCTGCAGGGCGGTCACCGCCGGTCCGGTCTTGGCCAGGGAGTCGGAGGAGGCCGACCCGATCTTGATCCCGAGGAAGGCGGCGAACAGCAGGCCTAGCGCCAGGAAGGCGACCAGGGCGGCGGTCACGCGACGGCGCACGATCATGCGGGCCCAGCGGCTCCAGCCGCGGCTGGCGGTGTTCTCGTGGCGGATCTTGGGCCAGTCCACCCTGGGGCCGATGCCGCCGAGGATCGCCGGGGTAAGTGACAGAGTGACCAGGACGCTCGCGAACGGGATCAAGGCCCCGCCCATACCGATGCTGCGCATGAACGGGACGGGCAGCACGATCAGCGCGAGCAGGCCGATCGCCACCGTGATCCCACTAAACAGGACGGCGTGGCCCGCGGTCTCCATCGCCACGACCACTGCCTCGTGGTTGTCCTTGCCGTGATCCCGCTCCTCACGCCAGCGGGTGACCAGGATCAGTGAGTAGTCGATCGCGACACCGAGACCGACCAGGGCCACCAGGAACTGCACGATGAACGAGACGTCGGTCAGGTACGTCAACGGCAGCAGCAGCAGGAAAGTAGTGAGGATGGAGACGGCGGCGATCAGCAGCGGAAGGAACGCGAGCAACGAGGCGAAGACGAACGCAAGCACCGCCAGCGCACCGAGGGCACCCAGCAAGGTCTCCGCCAGGACACCGGGACCGCCGGCCTCGTCCCCGGTGGCGAGCACGTCGTACCCGGTGACGCCCACCTCGGCGCCTGCCGGCTTGGCGGACTCGACCGCCTCGTGGATCGCCTCGGTCGGGAGCTCCTGGGTGAGGGTCTGCGGGAACGGGTAGAAGACCATCGCGTATGCGGTGCGGTCGTCCGCGGTGCGGAACGCCTTGTCGCCAGTGTTTGCCTCGTCGATCAGCCGCAGTGTCGGCTGGCTCGCGGTGACGGCCTCGAAGGCCCGCGCGACCTGCGCTTCGTTGCCGCTGATCGTCTGGCCGGCGGGCAGTGTGATGGTGGCCAGCAGCGGCGAGGTGTTGCCTCCGTTGTGCACCGCCTCGATGATCCGGTTGGCGGCCTCGGTACCCGGCTGGCCCGGTAGCGAGAAGTCGATCGTGAGCCGCTCGCTGGTCTTGCCGGAAGCCACCCCGCCGGCGACCGTGATGACGAGCCAGAAGATCATCACCCACCTGCGGTGGTGCAGAACGAACTCGGCCCATCCACGCATGTGCGTACTCCTGTTGTGAGCGCTGATGCCACCGGGATGCTATCGGCCGATGATCTCGTGGGCGCCGTCCAGGGCACGATCGGGCGGTCCACGCCTGCCCGAGCTGGTGCTCGAGCTAGCCGTCGACGAGACCTGCCGACTCGTCGTCGCCACCGTCGACCACGGTGGATGGCTCTGGCAGCTGGTCAGAGCCGAGAGGTCGAGACTGTGTGTCTGGTCTGCACAGGTCGACCGGCTCACAGACGAGCAGGACACTCATGCGTTCTTGCGGCAACTACGTCGGGGACTGGCGGACGGGAGCCTGTACCCGTTCCTCATCGAGAGCTGCGGAGATCCGGCATGCTTGGTCACGCTGACTGTCGACTTGGACAACCGGGTCGGGCCCCTCTCATACTTCACCGCGCTGTCACGAACGTTGGCGCTGCAGTGCGTGCCGGAAGTCAATGTGATGATGTCGAGGTCCACGGCTTGGTCCTGCCTAGTTTCGACACGTCGACGCAGGACGCGTCGGGCGCACCGACGAGCCACTGAGCCGCCGACACGGCACCGGTCAGCGCTCGAGGCCGACCACGAACCAGCCGAACCCACGCCAGCGGTAGGTGGTGCGGAAGCCTGCTTGCTCCAGCACGCCGACCATCGCAGCGGGTGGGTGGACGAAGGTCCGGAACCTCTCCCTCAAGGCCCAGCGCCGCAGGTTTGCCCCCCACTGGGTCACCCGGGTGGCGAGGTTGTACGGCGGGTAGCTGAAGACGACGAGGCGCCCGGCCTTGCTACCAGCCGCGCCGAGCAGCCGTTCGTAGTCCGGGTAGCAGCAGACCACGCGATGCAGCACGACGACGTCGGCGCCCTCGACCTTGTCGGGCTCTCGGGCGATGTCCAGGAGCCGACGTTCGACGCGGGCGGCCACGCCTGCCTGCTCGCGTACCCGCGCCGCGTGCTCCTCGTAGTTCGTCGAGAGCTCCAGGTTGGTCACTCGAGAGGCTCCGGCCAGGAGGAGCTCGACCTGGAGCTCACCCACCCCTCCCCCGATCTCCAGGACGCTGGCGCCTACGACTCCGCGCTCAGCCAGGAAGTCCACGACCGCACGCGACGACGGGGTCAACCCATGACGGCGGTGACGTCGCGCGATGCGACGGGCGAACCGGTCGCTGAACTGCTTCTGGTAGCCCTCAGGCTCACAACAGTCGCCCACGGTCTGAGTATGCAACCGGCCCGACACCCGCTCAAGTACCGCATCGACAGCTGACTAGAGTCCCTCCAGCGCGCCCCAGCCTGGGCTGCCGAGACGGGATCCCAGCGCGCGGCCGGCGTAGTGCTCCAGGAACACCTGTCCGACGAGTTCCCCCTGTTGCGTGTACGCCGGTCTTCTCGAAGATGGACTTGAGATGGTCCTGGACCGTGTACGTCGAGACCCCCAGCGCACGCGACATCCGCTAGGTGGACTCGCCCTGGAGGCACAGCGCGGTGACGTCTCGTTCGCGCGGCGTCAGGGAGTAGGCCGTGGCGACGATCGGTGCCACGTCCTCCAGCCCGGCTGGCTGCACCACCACGGCCACGCGGTCCGGATACCCGGTGAGGGGAGACCCGTAGACGACCAGCCAGCGGCCCGAGCGGTCGCGCGCCCGCGCCCGGGCCGCGGGGTCAGCGCAACTGGTCGGCCAGGTCGGTGAGCGCGCTGGCCACAAGGTCAGGCTCTCGGAAGTACGCCGGGTACGGACCGCCGGTTCGGTTGACCCAGGCGGTGCGGAGGCCGGCGCGGGAAGCGCCGTCGATGTCCCAAGGATGGACCGCGACCAGCATCGCCTCGCCCGCTGCGACGCCGCACTCGTCGAGGGCGTAGGCGTAGGAGCCGGGCGCCGGCTTCCAGATGCCGTCGTCCTCGACGGTCAGCAGTCGCTCGAAATGGTCCCGGAGGCCGGCACGCTCGAACAACCCCGCCGCGACGGCCGTCGACCCGTTGCTGAGGGTGACCAGCCGGATCCCGAGGCCACTGAGGGCGCGGATGCCGTCGGGGACGTCGGGGTGTGCCTGTAGCCCTGCGAAGCCGTCCATCACGTGCTGGACCGCTTCCTCGGTACCCCGGTCAAGGTCCGCCGAGAACAGGGTGATGCGCAGAGCCTCCGCCGCGATGCGGGCGAACGACTCGCTCGCCTGGACTGCTGTCAGAGCGAAGCCGTCGCGCAGCAGCCCGGCAAACCAGGTCTTCGCCAGGTGGGCGGGTGCCCCGACCTCCTCGAAGCGTTTCGCCACCGGGGACATGTCGGAGAGCGTCTCGTTGACGTCAAAGACCAGGAGGCTGGGACGCCCTGTCTCGACAGCCTGGGACGGGCTCGAGGGACCAGGTGCTAGGTGTTCGCTCGACATCCGTTTCACCCTAGCCTTCTCAGGGCCGGGCCAGATGGCTCAGAACTGCCAAACAGCTCGGAGCGCCCTGCCCAGGCGAGGGTGAGGCCGAGGGCGAGATGAGCAGGCCGCCCTCGACGCCGGCCGTCAGGGCCATCACGACCAGTCCACGGGGGACTGTTCCTGGTCGCGTGATCCCTGTCGGCGACGGAGTCGGGGCGGCCGCTCAGTTGAGGGTCAGCGCCGAGCCGTAGCTCAGACGACGCGGGTGGTTGCCGACCGCCCCAACAGCAGTCCCAGCGCGATCATGGTGGCTCCGAGGACGAGATGGAGCACGTTGTCCGCGCCGTTGAACGGCACGAAGTTCGCGTCGCTGTCGTGGTCGACGGCGAGACCGTAGACCAGGAGTAGCAGGTAGACCGCACCGCCACCGAGCAGGAAGGACCGGGCACCGGACCACGTGCGGGCCAGTGCCAGCCCCGCGATACCGAAGAGCAGGTGGACCAGGCTGTGCAGCACAGACACCTGGAAGATACCCAGCAGCTTGGCACCGGACTCGTGCCCGGCGAAGGTCATGTCGTCGTAGTTGGTGGTGATCCCCGGCACGAAGCCGAGGACTCCCACCAGCACGAAGGCGGCCGCGACCATGGTCGCGGCCGTCTGAAGCGGCGTGGCCATCATGGCCCGGCTTGTCGTGTTAGTCATGGCTGGGTTGTACCCCGTCCCAGCCTGTTCAACCTGTCAACCCGTGCCCGATTCCTCAGGGCGCCTTGACGAGCACACATCGAGCCACCTGAAGGCTGCACCGCGCCATGCGCTCGCCGCGCTGGCCCTCCAGGGGCGAGACCAGGTAGTCGTCGTCCTCCCAGGCCCACGCCCGGACTCGGAAGCTCCACCCGGCCGGAGGGCTCAGCGTGACCTGCGTAACCCCATCCAGGGTCTGGCCCTCGAGCCTGGCGACCGCGGTGACCTCTCCGCCCGTGGTCCCCGCAGGGGTCCGCACCAGCCAGGTCGACCCCGGGCTGACAAGCAGGTCGTCGTGGGTCGGCAGCGTGCCGAGTCTGGTCAGCTCACCCGCGTCGGACAGCTCCGCCAGGTAGGGCTCGCCCATGGTCGCGTCGACGACGCCGCCTGCACCGTCGTTCACCACCAGACCGGCCGGGGTCCCTGCCAGGATCTGCTGGCCCGGTGCGGTCACGGTGAGGTCGATCGTGCGGTTCCCGGCCAGCGGGAGCCACAGCATGCTGGTATTCGTGCCCTGGGCGATCACACGGCCGTCGTCCGTGACGGCCCTGATGCTGACCCTGCCGCCTCGCTCCGGGTCCCCGAGGTCGATCGGCACGCTCCCTAGCGACTTGCCGCCCGGCCCGGTCGCGAAGCCGGTCAACACACCCGCGCCGTTCTCGCGCCGGATCTGTGCGATGTAGCGCCCGTCCGGTGAGATCACCGGAGGGACGTCGTAGATGCCCGTGAGCTGGTTCGGCACCCTGTCGCGGCCCCACCACCAGGTGTTGTCGGTGCGGAGCGCGAGCCATCCGGAGGCGCCGGAACGCACCGACCACCAGGTTCCTGGCACCTGCTCGCCACCGACGTACAGCCGTTCGTCGAGCAAGTAGGGGATCGTCGGTGCCGTCCGCGGGATCCTGACGACCGCCTCGGACCGGCTGGGCGAAGGCGACGGCGACGGAGCGGGCTGGGGCTCCTGGCCACTCTGGCCGGCCGCCACCACGGCGACGGCGCCGGCAACTACCAGCACGACCGAGGCCGCGACCAGGAAAGGCTGCCAGTGCCGCGGGGCACGCGGTCGCTTCTGCGGCAGTGGTGGCATCGCGGGGATCTGCAGGGCGCTGGCCACCTCGTGCAGCTCGCGCTCCAAGGTCTCTTCTACGTCGCTGGACATGTCAGTTCTCCCTCCCGTCCGTGCCGTGGGAGCCGAGCGCGGCTCGTAGCGCCTTGAGGGCGTGGTGTGCGGTGGACTTCACGTTCCCCCGGGAGCAGCCGAGCGTCTCCGCAATCTCCTGCTCGCTCAGATCCTCGAAGTAGCGCAGCACGACCACGGCGCGCTGGCGCGGCGGCAACGACTTCACGTGCGGCCACAGCACCATCCGCTCCTCTGGGCCGGCGACCGGCGCGTGGCCAAGCTCGGGTGGTGCGTCGGTGAGCAGTTCGAGGCGGCGCGACTTCGGACGTCGCTGCGACAGGTAGGTGTTGGTGAGCATCCGGCGCAGGTAGGCAGCCGGCGAGTCCGAGTCCTTGACGCGGGACCAGGACCGATAGGCCTTGATCAGAGTCTGTTGGGCGATGTCCTCCGCGTCGGCGTGGTTGCCGGCAAGGAGGTACGCGTAGCGGTAGAGCGACGGCCAAGCGGTGCCGGCGTACTCCTCGAACGTGGGCGCGTCCGTGTTGCTGGTCACGGTGTACATCTGACACCACCCCCTTCTAGTCTTCTGACTCCGGGAGCCAGGCAAGAGGTTGTGTCAGGCTGCCGCTGGTCTCTCCCGGCTCCAGCGGAGCAATCTCTGGCGCCGGGAGGAGTCCTGCTCGATCTCCCAGGCGCGGCGCCTCGGCGCGGCCGCGGCCGGCGCCGGATGTACCCCCCTCAACGGGGTACTACTGACGGCATGAGCCGCTACCCGCCCTCGAGCCGAGAGTGACCCGCCTGCGTACCGTCTCCCGGAACGACCCCGGCTGGAGACGGCTCCGCCGCGGCCGGGGCTTCCAGTACGTCGATGATCAGGGCATCCCGCTGGCTGACGCGGACGTGGAACGGGTGCGGGCGCTGGTGATCCCGCCGGCGTGGCGGGAGGTGTGGATCTGTCCGCTCGCCCACGGCCACCTCCAGGCAGTGGGCACAGACGAGGCTGGGCGGTTGCAGTACCTCTACCACCCGGCCTGGCGCGAGCAGCGCGACCTGGAGAAGTTCGACCGCGTACTCTCCATGGCCACCCGGCTGCCACGGGTGCGGCGGACGCTCCGGGTACGGCTGGGCGACGCCGCCCCGGCGTCCCGCGACGCGGTGCTGGACGCAGCGGTGCGCCTCGTGGACCTCGGCTGCTTCCGGCTCGGCTCGCAGGTCTATCTCGAGGAGAACGGAAGCTTCGGGCTCACCACCTTGGAGCGACGCGCCATGCGCCGCGACGGCGACATCCGGCTGTTCACGTTCGTCGCCAAGGCCGCGGTCGAGCAGGAGATCACCATCGACGACCCGCTGGTCATCCGCGTGCTCGACGCGATCGCGCGCGGGCGGCGGCCCTCGTCGCGGCTGCTGTCCTACCGCGACTCGGCTCGCTGGCGAGCGGTCACCTCCGACGAGGTGAACCAACGGGTCGGTGAGCTCTTCCAGATGGACGTCACGGCCAAGGACTTCCGTACCTGGCACGCGACCGTGACCGTAGCGCTGGCCCTCGCCGACGTCGAGCCGCACCGGACGCAACGGGGTCGAGCGGGTCAGGTACGTGCCGCCGTACAGGAGGCTGCCGACCTCTTGGGCAACACGCCCTCGGTGGCCCGGTCGTCGTACGTCGATCCCCGGGTCATCGACCTCTTCGAGGCCGGCCAGACCGCAGGCAGGCCACGGACAGAGGACGGAAGGGACCGTGCCGTGGTAGCCCTGTTGCGCAACGGCCGCCGGACGTAACTCCGCTACCGCGGTTCAGGGCTCGTCTGCGAAGCGCACCTGGCGGTGCATTGGTGCGCCATCCTGGATCGCGGTCCGGTCGGCGGTCTCGATCGCCGCCCGCACTCGCTCGCGAGAGACACCCTCGGTGCACGCAATCAGCAGACGCTGCTCGCCAGCGTCGGAGTCGCGGGTCGTCTCGAGCCCGGCGTGCTTCAGGGCCGCTATCACCACGATCGGATCCTGTCCGTCCGGCACGACGTACTCCAGGGTCGGCAGTGCGCCCACCTCAAGGATGCGGTGTCGGTCTTCGTCGAGGCGGGCGCGCTTCCACCCCGCCCGCACCAGCCACCCGACGAACAGGAGCACCACGACCAGCACAGCCACCGGAATGATCATGCTGGTCGGGTGCCCATCGGCACCCACGACAAACGTGCAGGACCGGTCTCGCTCAGGTGGCTTCGACGGTCATCGGCGACGAACTCGCTGCCTCGACCGTGGCTGAGCCGAGGTAGTGGACGACCACCTGGTGAAGGCCGCGACCCATGACCACGACTTCCACCGAGGCCTTGGACTTGGTGAGCATCACCGAGGCGAGCACCACGCCGTCCACGGTGACCGTAGCCTCGCCCGTCGCGGGGCCCCTGGGTCGACACCGAGAGCTCCACCTTGATCTTCTTGCCTGCCTCGACCTTGGTCTTGTTCACCGACGCTTCGACTGACGAGGCTGTTTTCGCAACCAGGGAGGTCGCTACCGAGGTCGAGGTTCCCGAAGCCTTTCCAGGCTTGGTAGCCGTGACTCGTACGGCGATCCGGTGCCCGATGTCGGCTACCCCCAGCTCGTACGAGGCACCCGTCGCCCCGGCGATCGGAGCGCCGTCGCGCAGCCACTCGCGGCTGAAGGAGAGGCCCTCGGTGTTCCAGGTTCCGACGGTCGATGTCAGGGTCGATCCGTACCTCGCGGCGCCGGAAACCTGCGGCGGCAGTACCGCCTCGATCGCTTCCTCACCCACCAGCGTGACGGTTGCGTGACGCATGACCTCGGCGATGCCCGCGACGTCCGTGGAGGCGTAGTCGACCACGTGAGCGCCAACCCCCCTGATCGTCACCGGGTCCGGGCCTACCACGATCCAGTCGCCACCATCGACCCGGACAACCGTGCGGGCCAGACCGCTGAGCTCATCGGTCGCAGCGAAGGTCAAGATGGCGGTGTCCGACCCACCCGAGGCTCCTTGAACGTCAAGTGCGGTAGCTGGAGCCGTCTTGTCGATCCAGACCGGCAGGGTGCGGGTGCCCGAGGAGTTCCCGGCTGCGTCTCGCGCTCGGAAGGAGACCACGTGGCGGCCCTCGGTGGAGAGCTTGATCGGGGCCACGTAGTCCAGCCAACCGGCGTCCTACCCTCGTCACAATGGGTCTGACCGCATCCGGTCAATACGTTTCAGTCTTCGGTCAGATCAACCGGCGCCGGACGGCGTGCACGACGGCCTCGATGGTCGAGTCCACACCGATGTCGTCCGCGATCGCCCGGAGTCGTCGACGGACGGTCCGCTCCGAGACTCCGACCCGGCGGGCGATCGCGTCGACCGTCTGTCCGTCCGCCAGCAGCCGCAGCAGCTCCAGGTAGTCGTGGTCCAGGGAAGAGGGCGGCGTCGCACAAGCACTCGACGAGCTACCCGACGTTCTCTCGCCCATTGTCGACTGTTCCCCTCAGATCCGCGGTACCAGTCGTTCGAGCACGCTGACGTGCCCGGGCTCGAGCTCATCGAGGAAGCACACGCCGAGCAGCCGGAGGGTCCGTTCGATCTGGCCCTGGAGGATCTCGACGGTGCGGTCGACACCATCGCGGCCTCCAGCCATCAGCCCGTAGAGGTACGCGCGCCCGATCATCGTGAAGTGCGCACCATGCGCCAGCGCGGCGACGATGTCCTGGCCGGACATGATCCCGGTGTCGAGATGGACCTCGACGTCGGAGCCCACCTCCTTGACCACCTGCGGCAGGAGGTGGAACGGGATGGGAGCACGGTCGAGCTGGCGTCCGCCGTGGTTGGAGAGCACTATCGCGTCCACGCCTGCATCGGCCAGCCGGCGGGCATCGGCGACGTTCTGCACGCCCTTCACCGAGATCTTGCCGGGCCACTGCGCCCGGATCCAGTCGAGGTCCTCGAACGTGACGGTCGGGTCGAACATCGTGTCGAGCAGGTCGGCCACGGTTCCTGACCAGGCATCCAGGCTCGCGAAGGCCAGTGGCTCGGTGGTCAGGAAGTTGATCCACCAGGCCGGCCGCGGGATCGCGTTGAGTACCGTGCGCGGCGACAGGGTGGGCGGGATCGTCATGCCGTTGCGGACGTCGCGCAGCCGAGCCCCGGCAACGGGCACGTCCACCGTCACGAGCAGGGTGTCGAACCCTGCGGCGGCAGCGCGGTCGACCAGGGCCATCGAGCGGTCCCGGTCCTTCCACATGTAGAGCTGGAACCAGTTCCGGCCCTGAGGTGCGCTGGCCGCGACCTGCTCGATCGAGGTGGTGCCCATGGTCGAAAGCGCGAACGGGATGCCAGCGGCCTGGGCCGCGGTGGCACCGGCGATCTCTCCCTCCGCCTGCATCATCCGGGTGAAACCGGTCGGTGCGATGCCGAAGGGCAGCGCCACCCGCTTGCCGAGGACTTCGCGCGAGGTGTCCACCGTGGAGACATCGCGCAGGATGGACGGGTTGAACTGGACGTCGCCGAACGCCTCACGCGCCCGCGCCAGCGACACCTCACCGTCAGCGGCACCGTCGGTGTAGTCGAAGGCCGCCTTCGGAGTACGACGGCGGGCGATCTTGCGCAGGTCCTCGATCGTCAGCGCCTTGGCGAGCCGGCGCTTCTTCGGCGACCACTGCGGCTTCTTGAACTTGAGCAGTGGCGCGAGGTCGCGACGCCTGGGCAGTTGCCGCTTCATGCTGGAACTCCATCACGTGGGGTGGGGAGGCGCGAGTGCGCCGCGTCCCAGTCGAGGCCGCCGCGCGGCTCGTAGCGTCGTAGGTCATGGGTACGGCGGATGAGGTCTCTCATCGCCGCCCGGTCGGGCAGGTCGGCTCCCAGGGCTCGCGCCTGCACGAGCACGTTGCCGAGCGCGGCAGCCTCGGCAGGGCCGGCCACCACCGGCAGCCCGGTCGCGTCGGCGGTGAGCTGGCACAGCAGCTGGTTCTGCGCTCCGCCGCCCACGATGTGCACCACCTCGACGGTACGACCGGCCAGCGTCGCTGCGGTCCGGAGGTGACGTCGGTAGGCGAGCGCGAGTGAGTCCAGGACGCAGCGGACCAACGCGGTCGGCTGCTGGGGCAGAGGCTCCCCGGCGCGGCGCGCCAGGTCCGCGATGCGTTCCGGCATCGAGTCGGTCGCCCGGCTAGGTGTTAACAGGACGGGGTCGTTGATGTCGACGACCGTGCGCAGCGCGGGGGCTTCTGCGGCCCCTGCGAGCAGGCTCGGAAGATCAGTCCCGGAGTGTCCCTCGTCGCTCCAGGCCCGCACGCACTCCGAGAGCACCCACAGCCCCATCACGTTCTTGAGGAACCGGACCGTGCCGTCGACGCCTCCCTCGTTGGTGAAGTTGGCGAGCCGGGCTTCCTCGGTCAGGACCGGGGCGTCCAGCTCGAGGCCCACCAAGGACCAGGTGCCTGACGAGATGTAGGCGAACGAGTCGTCGGCCGCGGGCACCCCGACGACCGCGGAGGCCGTGTCGTGGGACCCCACCGCAATCACGGGCACGTCCTGGTCAAGATGCAGCCCGGCCGCCACCTCGGGCAGGACCCAGCCGACTCGGTCGCCCGGGTCGCGCAACGGCGGCAGGATCGACCACGGGATGCCCACCCGGCGAGCCAGGTCCACCGACCAGCCGTGCTCGACGACGTCGTACAGCCCGGTCGTGGAGGCGTTCGTCCGCTCGGCGCCGATCTCCCCGGTCAGCCAGTAGGCCAGCAGATCGGGAAGCAGCAGCAGCGTGTCGGCGGACTCCAGCGGTGCGGTGCCGATCGAGGCAACCAGCTGATAGATCGTGTTGAACGGGAGCTGCTGGAGACCCGTGGCGGCGTACAGGTCGCGGTCCGGGACCTTGAGCCGGACCTGCTCGGTGACGCCGTCGGTACGGCGGTCGCGGTGGCTGTAGGGGTTGCCCAACAGGACGCCGTCGCGGTCGATCAAGCCGTAGTCCACCGCCCACGAGTCGATGCCGATGCCGTGCAGCGGTCCCGACTTGGCTACCGCCTTGAGCCCGGACAGCACCTCGCGGTGGATGCCGACCGCGTCCCAGAACAGGGACGGCCCCACCGGCACCGCCGCGTTGGGGAAGCGGTGCACCTCGTCGAGCGTCAGCGTGCCCGGACCCACCCGTCCGGCCATCACCCGGCCGCTGGTAGCGCCCAGGTCGATGGCGGCGAAGCGCAGGTCAGGGCTCGTGCTCATCGCAGGAAGGCCGCTGCCACGCCGGCGTCGACCGGCACGTGCAGCCCTGTGGTGTGGGTCAGGTCGGGGCCGCAGAGGACGAAGACCGCATTGGCGATGTGCTCGGGCAGCACCTCTCGCTTGAGGATCGTGCGCTGCGCGTAGAACTTGCCGAGGTCCTTCTCCTCGACGCCGTAGACCGCGGCGCGGTTGGCGCCCCAGCCGCTCGCGAAGATGCCGGACCCCTGGACCACGCCGTCCGGGTTGACGCCGTTGACCTTCACCCCGTGCTCACCGAGCTCTGCGGCAAGCAGCCTGACCTGATGAGCCTGGTCGGCCTTGGTAGCCGAGTAGGCGATGTTGTTGGGCCCGGCGAAGACCGAGTTCTTCGAAGAGATGTAGACGACGTCGCCGCCCATCTCCTGGTCGATGAGCACCCGGGCCGCGGCCTTGGCGACCAGGAACGAGCCCTTGGCCATCACGTTGTGCTGGAGGTCCCAGTCGGCCTCGGTGGTCTCAAGCAGCGACTTCGACAGCGACAGACCGGCGTTGTTGACGACCAGGTCGAGCCCTCCGAAGGCCAGGACGCAGGCGTCGACCATCGCCTGCACGGCGGCCTCGTCGCTGACGTCCGCGGCGACCCCGATGGCGAGGTCGCTGCCACCGATCTCCGCGGCAGCAGCCTCGGCCCTGGCTAGGTCGAGGTCGGCAACGACGACGCACGCGCCCTCAGCAGCGAGCTTCTTGGCGGTGGCCCTGCCGATGCCGCCGGCCGCACCGGTGACCAGGGCGATCCGGGTCGCCAGCGGCTTGGGCTTCGGCTGACGCTGGAGCTTGGCCTCCTCCAGCGCCCAGTACTCGATGCGGAACTTCTCCACCTCGTCGATCGGGGCGTACGTCGAGAGGCCCTCCGCACCGCGCATCACGTTGATGGCGTTGACGTAGAACTCCCCCGCGACGCGAGCGGTCTGCTTGTCCTTGCCATAGCTGAACATCCCGACGCCGGGGACGAGCACGATCAGCGGGTCAGCGCCGCGGATGGGCGGAGACTCCGGCGTTGCGTTTCGGTCGTAGTAGCCCTGGTAGTCCTCGCGGTAGGAGGCGGCGAGCTCCTTGAGCCGGGCGAGCGAGTCCTCGACGGTTGCCTTCGCCGGCAGGTCGAGCACCATCGGCTTGACCTTGGTGCGCAGGAAGTGGTCCGGGCATGACGTACCGAGGCCCGCCAGGCGTGGGTGCTCGCTGCTGGCCAGGAAGTCCAGCACCTCCGGGGAGTCGGTGAAGTGCCCGACCATCGGTCGGTCTGTCGACGCGAGGCCCCGGATCGTGGCCCCCAGCGCTGCCGCCTTTGCTCGGCGTTCGGCAGCAGGCAGGGCGCCGTAGCCCTCGAGCGGCGGGCCGAAGGGCTCGGCCACGCTGTGCTCGGCGATGTACGCCGCGGCGGTGTCGATGATCCACAGCGAGTTCTGCTCAGCCTCCTCGGAGGTGTCACCCCAGGCGGAGATGCCGTGTCCTCCCAGCACACAGCCGATGGCCTGTGGGTTCTTCTCCTTGATCTCGGCGATGTCCAAGCCGAGCTGGAAGCCGGGCCGACGCCACGGCACCCACACCACCCGGTCGCCGAAGATCCGGGCGGTCAGCTCCTGGCCGTCGGCCGCAGTCGCGATGGCGATGCCCGAGTCGGGATGCAGGTGGTCGACGTGGGCAGCATCGACCAGGCCGTGCATCGCGGTGTCGATCGACGGGGCCGCCCCACCCTTGCCGTGCAGGCAGTAGTCGAACGCAGCGACCATCTCGTCCTCGCGGTCGACACCGGGGTAGACGTCGACGAGTGCTCGCATCCGGTCCAGCCGCAGCACGGCGAGCCCCGACTCCGTCAGGGTGCCGAGATCGCCGCCGGACCCTTTCACCCAGAGCAGCTCGACTGGCTGACCGGTGACCGGGTCGGTCTCGGTGCCCTTCGCCGAGGTGTTTCCCCCTGCGTAGTTGGTGTTCTTGGGGTCGGCACCCAGCCGGTTCGAGCGGGCGACCAGCTCGGCGACGACGGGGTTGGTGGGGGTACTCATGGTGAGGATTCCTGTATCTCTAGTTCCAGGCCAGCTGGGTGCCGCCGGCCCGTTCGGACTCGATCTGCTGTTGGTAGCCGGATGCTGCGTAGGCGGCCATGGGCGAGCCCGGCAGGCCCCGCGCCTCACGCCAGGCGGCGAGATCGGCACGTACGTCGGTCTGGAACGCGTCCATGAAGACCTCGTTGGCACCCAGGACGTCACCCGACTCCTGGGCAGCGGTCAACGAGTCCCGGTCCACGAGCAGGGCCCGCGCCGTCATCTCCTGGACGTTGAGAACCGAGCGGATCTGGCCGGGGATCTTGGCCTCCACGTTGTGGCACTGGTCGAGCATGAAAGCGACGTCCGACTCCGGCCCGTAGCCGCCACCGCGGATCACCTCGTACATGATCCGGAAGAGCTGGAACGGGTCGGCCGCCCCGACGATCAGGTCGTCGTCGGCGTAGAAGCGTGAGTTGAAGTCGAAGGAGCCGAGCTTCCCGAGGCGGAGCAGCTGCATCACGATGAACTCGATGTTGGTTCCGGGCGCGTGGTGGCCGGTGTCCAGGCAAACCTTCGCGCGGTCACCCAGTGCGGCGACTTGGGCGTACGACGTACCCCAGTCCGGTACGTCGGTGTGGTAGAACGCCGGCTCGAAGAACTTGTACTCGAGCACCAGCCGCTGCTCGGGGCCGATCCGGTCGTAGATGGTGGCCAGGGACTCGGTCAGCCGGTCCTGTCGGCCCCGCAGGTCGCCCTGTCCTGGGTAGTTGGTGCCGTCCGCGAGCCAGATCTTCAGGTCGCGCGACCCGGTCGCGTCCATCACGTCGATGCAGGCGAGGTGATGGTCAACGGCCTTCTGCCGGATCTTCGGGTCGACGTGGGTCAGGGCGCCGAACTTGTACTCGTCGTCCTGGAAGGTGTTGGAGTTGATCGTGCCCAGCGCGATGCCGTGGTCCTCGGCGAGCCTGCGCAACGCGGCGAAGTCGTCGACGATGTCCCAGGGGATGTGCAGGGCGACCGAGGGTGCCAGTCCGGTGAACCGGTGCACGGTCGCGGCGTCCGCGATCTTCTCCTCGACCGAGCGCGGCGTACCGGGAGTGCCGAAGACCTTGAAGCGGGTCCCCGAGTTGCCGAACGCCCAGCTGGGCAGCTCGATGGCCTGCGCCTCGAGCTGGGGCGCGATCTGGCTGAAGGTCGTCATCTCACATCACTTCTCGGTCGTGCTCGGAGTGGGCCTGGAGCTGGTCCTCCAGATGGAAGACCTCCTCCAGGACGAGGAAGGCCTCATCGGGCGCCTGCCCGTCGAGCTCCTCGAAGAACTCGGCCATCTCGGCCTGCCACCGGTCGTTCACCTCGCTACGGGCCATGCCCGCCAGGGCCTCGTCGAGCGATGGCGTCTCGACGTAACCGATCAGCAGCCCGTCCGCCCGCAGGAACAGCGAGTAGTTGTGCCATCCGCTGCGGGCAAGGGCGTGGAGCATCTCGGGCCACACAGCCCGGTGTCGCAACCGGTACTCCTCGATCCGGTCCGGCTTCACCTGTAGCTGGAAGCAGACGCGCATCGTGGTCTCCTCGGTCGGTGGTTCCCCATCCGGCCGGCGGCAGAAGCTCGCCGGCCGGACGGGTCGAACTTTGCGTGGTGTCGACGACTCAGAAGTCGAAGTCGTCGATGTTCTCGGCGTTGAACACGAACGGGTCGCCCAGCAGGACCGAGCCGTCGTCGGCCACCGTGTAGCTGCCGAGGTCGCCGGCGGTGAAGGTGTCGCCAGGCTCGCCGGTGATGTCACCGTCGACCAGGGCCTTGGCGGCGTACGCGGCCAGGTAGCCCAGGTCGCCCGGGTTCCACAGCGCGAACGCGGTGACGGTGCCGTCCTTGACGTACTCGCGCATCTGGTTGGGGGTGCCCAGCCCGGTCAGCGCAACCTTGCCCTTGGCCTTCGAGGTGGATAGGTAGCGAGCCGCAGCGGAGATTCCCACCGTGGTCGGCGAGATGATGCCCTTGAGGTCCGGGTGGGCCTGGAGCAGCGCCGCGGTCTTGTCGAACGACGTCTGGTCGTCGTCGTCGCCGTACACCGTGTCGACCAGGGTGATGTTCGGGTGGTTCTTGGCCAGGTCGGCCTTCATCATGTCGATCCACGAGTTCTGGTTAGTCGCGTTGGCGGCTGCCGAGAGGATCGCGACCTTGCCCGAGTCACCGATCTGCTCCGCGATCAGGTCGACCTGGGCCTTGGCGATGCCCTCGCTCGAGGCCTGGTTGACGTAGAGGTCGCGGCAGGCAGGGTCGGTGTCGGAGTCGAAGGTAACGACCTTGGTGCCGGCGGAGCGCGCCTCGTCCAGCGCGTCGCAGATCGCCTTGGGGTCGTTGGCGGAGACGACGAGCGCGCTGACGCCCTGCTGGGCCGCGGTGTTGATGAATGGCACCTGGGCATCAGGGCTGGCCGCGTCCGGGCCGACCTCGGCGAACGTGCCGCCCATCTCGTCGACAGCCTTCTTGCCACCGGCGTCGCTGGTGTCGAAGTACGGGTTGCCGAGGTTCTTGGGCAAGAAGGTGATCGAGAGCTTCCCGTCCTTGTCACCGCTGTCGCCGCCGTCGTCCGAACCGCACGCGGTCAGGCCCAGCCCGGCAATCAGGGTCACCGCGGAGAACGCGGCCAACCGTCGATACTGGAGCTTCATTGTTTTACCTTTCGTTACTGCGTGGAGTCTCGGCGGCCGCTTGTCGGCGCCTGTGGGGGTGGGCACCCCCGCCTCTCCGTGAAGTCAGCCCCGAGAGCCAGGAGAGGAAACTGGTGGAGATCACCGAGAGCACGAGGAGCACTCCGATGACGATGTTGATCACGTTGACCGTGTAGTTCTCCAGCCGCATCGCGCTGGCGATGACGCCGATCAGCAGGACCCCCGCGACCACGCCGTGCAGGGCACCACGACCGCCGAAGATCGAGACCCCGCCGAGCAGGACGGCCGCGATCACCTGGAGCTCGAGTCCCGTGGCGTTGTCGCCCCGGGCGCTGCCGTAGCGCAGCGTGTAGTAGATGCCGGCGAAGGCGGCAACCGCTCCCGCCAGCACGAAGAGCCAGAACTTGGTGAGCTCGACGTTGACGCCGGTGAAGTGCGCCGCCTCGGAGTTCAGCCCGATCTCGTAGACGCCTCTGCCGAACGGCGAGAAGTGCAGCAGCAGGGTGAAGGCGACCAGCAGCACGAGGAACGGAATCAGGATCATCGGGTAGCTCGAGCCCTCCAAGATCCGCTGCTTGGCCAGGTCGGTCCACTTCTCGGGGAAATCGGTCACGGCTTTGGTGCCCAGCAGCCCGACGGCGAGGCCTCGGTAGAGCGCAAGCGTGCCGATGGTGACCGCCAGCGACGGCAGCCCGACATAGGCGACCAGGAACCCGTTGAAGGCACCAGCTGCCGCGCCTACCAGGATCGCGATCAGCGCCGCCACCGGGATGGAGAGACCGGCGTCCTGGTGCAGGATCCCGACCATCACGCTGCTGAGTCCCACCACGCTGGCCACCGACAAGTCGATCTCGCCGGTGATGATGATCAGCGTCATCGGCAGTGCGATCAGCAGGATCGGCGCAGTGTCGAGGAAGAGGTAGTAGAGCGTCAGCGGGCCGTCGAAGTTGGGCACGCTGGCGGTGCTGTAGAAGAAGACGATCCCCAGAAGCGCGATTACCGCGAACTCGCGAGTCAGTGCCACACGGCGCCATAGGGACCTGGAGTACCACGCGTAGGTACGCGACGGCTCCGGTCGGGTCAGGGTCGGAGTGGTCACGACTGGTCCCTCGCTTCCACGAGCTTGCGTTCCTGTCGAGCCGCGAGCAGCCGGTCCAGGACGATCGCGCCGATGATGAGGCCGCCGACGACGGCGCGCTGCCAGAAGTCCTGGATGCCCACGATCGGCAGCGCACGGTTGATGGTGACGAGGAGGAACGCGCCGATGGCTGCGCCCCAGACTGTGCCGCTGCCGCCGAAGATCGCAACGCCGCCGATCACCGCGGCACCGACCGCCTGCAGCTCGATGCCCGAGCCTGCGTTGGAGCTGACCGTCCCGTAGCGAGCCGCGTAGACGACTCCGGCCAGGCCGGCCAGAGCCCCGGAGAGCACGAACGCGGCGAGGACCCGATGAGTGACCCGCAGCCCGTACAGGGTCGCGGCGTCCGGATCCGAGCCGATGGCGTAGAGCTCGCGGCCACCGCGGGCGGTGTGCAGGTAGTAGCCGACCAGTGCCAGCACGCCCAGAGCGATGAGAGTCAGCACAGGGATCGACAGGATCTGCTTGGTGCCCAGAGCCAGGAAGTCCGACGGCATGTCGGAGGCGTTGATCCGGTCGCTCCCGGCCCAGGTCAGGAAGATGCCGCGGTAGATGTAGAGCGTGCCGAGGGTGATCACCAGCGCCGGGACCCGGCCGAAGGCGACCAGTACGCCGTTGACGAGCCCCAGCACCGCTCCCATTGCGAGTCCGGCCAGGAAGACCACGACGATCGGGATGCCCGGGTGATCGACGAACAGGCGACCGGTGAGGTACGCCGTGAGGCCCAGCGTGGAGCCCACTGACAGGTCGACGCTACGGGTCACGATGACCACGGTCTGGCCGACCGCGAGCAGTACCAAGATCGAGGGCGTGAGCATCAGGTCGCGCCAGCTGTCCCCGCTGAAGAGGAAGGAGTGCTGCTTCAGCGTCGTGCCGAGCACCAGGATCACCAGGACGGAGAGCACCGCGATCTCGCGGGACCGGAGCAGCCCGGCCACGACGCGGTAGCTCCGCGGCAGGGTGCTCGGCTCGACCAGGGTCGTGCTCATGCGGAGACCTCCGGGGACACGGCCGCGCCCGGCGCGGTCTGCGCCGCGGAGCGGGTGGCGGCTGTCATGACGTTCTCCGGGGTGGCGTCGGCGCGGTCGATCTCGGCTGTGATCTCTCCCTCTCTGACCACAAGCACGCGATCGGCCATGCCGAGAACCTCCGGCAACTCGGACGAGATCATCAGGATCGCCAGCCCTTGACCAGCGAGGTCGGACAGCAGCCGATGCACCTCGGCCTTGGTGCCGACGTCGATGCCGCGGGTCGGCTCGTCGATGATCAACAGTCGTGGCTGGGTCGCGAGCCACTTCGCGATGACGACCTTCTGCTGGTTGCCACCGCTCATCGTGGAGGCGGGCGCGTCCAGGCCGCTGGTCTTGACCTCGAGCCGGCCCGCCCAGGGTCCCGCAGCGCGGTTCTCGGCCGCAGTGGTCAGGAGTCCGGCACGGGTCAGGCCACGCCGGATCACACCGGCGACGTTGCCTGCCACCGAGCCCTCGGTGACCAGTCCCTGCTTGCGGCGGTCCTCGGGGACGAAGGCCATGCCGGCCTTGATGGAGGCACGCGGGTTGTGCGCCGGCACCGGTACGCCGGACAGGGTCACCGATCCGGCACGGTAGCGGTCCACCCCGAACACGGCTCGGGCGATCTCGCTCCGCCCGGCGCCGACCAGCCCGGCCAGTCCGACGATCTCGCCGGCCCGGACAGTGAAGCTGACGTGGTGGAACATCCCAGGTGACTCCAGCCCGCTGACCTCCAGGACGACCTCGCCGATCTCGGCGGGGGTCTTGGGGAACAGGTCCGACACCTCGCGCCCGACCATCAGGGAGACGATCTGGTCGACATTGGTGTCGGCCACGGGCTGGGTGGCGACGTACTCGCCGTCGCGCATCACGGTGACCGTGTCGCACAACGCGAAGACTTCGTCGAAGCGGTGCGAGATGAACACCAGACCGCGGCCCTCGTCCCGCAGGTTGCGGGCAACCGCGAAGAGGCGCTCGACCTCGACGCCGCTGAGGGCGGCGGTCGGCTCGTCCATGATGAGCAGGGCCGCGTCGAGGGAGATCGCCTTGGCGATCTCGATGATCTGCTGGTCGGCGATGGAGAGCCCCCGCGCCGGGCGGCGCGGGTCGATGTGTACGCCGAGCCCTTCGAAGAGTGCCTCCGCCTCGGCGTACATCCGGGCCCGGTCGATCCGACGGCCTGCGCCGTGCGGCTGGCGGCCCATGAAGATGTTCTCGGTGACCGACAGGTCCGGGAAGAGAGTGGGCTCCTGGTAGATCACCGCGATGCCTGCGGCCTTCGACTCCGCCGTCGACCCGAAGTCGACCTCGCTGCCCTGGAACCGGAACTGGCCGGCGTCGCGGCGGTGCACTCCCGCCATGATCTTGACCAGCGTCGACTTGCCGGCGCCGTTCTCCCCGACCAGCGCGTGGATCGAGCCGGGCTCGACCCTGAGGTCGACCGAACGCAGCGCGGCCACGGCGCCGAAGGACTTGCGGACACCGGCGAGCTCGGCCACTGGGCCATTGCTCTGCGCGCCGGTCATCGGGTCCTCGCTTTCCGCGGATTGAAAGGTTTCATTTCTTGGGGTAGACGTTAGGTGACTGTCGTCACAGACGTCAAGGGGTCACGGAGATTTCCTGCCCACGAGCGTCAGACCGCTCGCCAGTCGATCGTGCAATAGCATGCGCATAACGTTTCAAGTCCGACCAGCGAGGAGGCCAGATGACGCAGCCCGGTGTCCGCAAGGCCTCGGTCAAAGACGTCGCCGCGGCCGCCGGTGTCTCGCTCGGCACGGTCTCCAATGTGCTGAACCGGCCGGGGCAGGTCAGTGCCACTACCCGGGGTCGGGTCGAGCAGGCAATGGCCGACCTGGGCTTCGTGCGCAACGAGTCCGCTCGACAGCTGCGGGCCGGTACCAGCCGCACGCTGGCCTACCTGATGCTGGACGCCAGCAACCCCTTCTTCACCGACGTCGCGCAAGGCATCGAGCTCGCGGCGGAAACCGTCGGCCTGTCGCTGGTGCTGTGCAACAGCGGCCAGCGATCCGAGCGCGAGGCGGCCTATCTGGACCTGCTCCAGCAACAGAGGGTCCAGGGGATCCTGGTCACTCCGGTGAACCCCGAGTCGCCGAGCCTGGACGCGGTACGCCGACTCGGCACTCCGGTCGTCATCGTGGACCGCACCAGGAGGGATGCGTCGTTCTGCTCGGTGGCCGTCGACGACCTGCTCGGCGGCCGGTTGGCCGTGGAGCATCTGATCGACCGCGGGCACCGCAGCATCGCCTTCGTCGGCGGGCCGCTGGAGCTGGGTCAGGTCCGCGACCGGCTCGAGGGAGCCCGCGCCGCGTGGAGCGACGCGGGTCTTCCGGACGGTGACCTGGTCACCGTCGTCACCGACTCGCTCGACGTACAGAGCGGCCGGGAGGCGGGGGCTCGCCTCGCCGGTCTGGCAACGCAGCGCCGCCCCACCGCGGCGTTCTGTGCCAATGACCTCACCGCGCTCGGGCTCCTGCAGCAGGCGATCGGGTCGGGGCTGCGCGTCCCCGAGGACTTGGCGATCGTCGGGTACGACGACATCGACTTCGCAGCTGCTGCCGCCGTACCTCTGACCTCGGTGCGGCAGCCGCGCCGCGAGCTAGGTCGGGCAGCCGCCGAGCTGCTGCTGGCGGAAGCGGCCGAGGCCGAGCACGTGCACCAGCAGATCACCTTCACGCCCGTGCTGGTCGCGCGGGAGTCGACCCGATCCTGAACCCGGTTCAGGCGGTCGGTTCCGTGCCGTCGTCCTGACTCGCGGGCTCGTCCGGCTCTTCCTGGGCCTGTACCTCGTCAGGAACCTCGTCCGGGTCACGCTGTGCCGACAGCGGCGGATCGGGCACGACCGGCCCCGCCGCGCTCGCGGCTCCGACGTCACTCTCGCTCACCACGGCATCGGGTCCACCGGGTGCGCGGTCGGGTTCGTCGTCGACCTTGGGCTTTGGCTCTGCGTCGCTACTCATGGAACCAGGGTTCCCGTTTGCTGCCACATCACACGTGCGGACCGCGCGGGACCGCCGTCCGGCTGCGTGAGTCCGGACCCGGCGGTCCCGCGAGGCTTCAGCGAAGGCCCTTCGTCCTGGCTGCCGGGACGAGTTCAGCGAGGCGGCGCCGGATGCGACCGGCGCGGATGACGAGGAAATGGTCCTGAGCTGATCCGTTCTCGCGACGGCCGTCGGCGCCGCTCGGGGCCACGGTTCGGCCTCCTCTCTCCAGAAGGTTCGGGTAGCGCGAACAAGTTCCGGGGCATGACCACCACCCCGCTCAATCATCGACCAGGGACCGGCCGCGCCTGCGTACTGGCGCTGGGTCCAGGGTCAGCGCAGCAGCGGAATCGAGGGAGAGGGCAGTACACCCGAGCATCGCGGTCACCTCCAGAACGGTCTTCCTACCCGACCCAGATATGTAGCGAGTGGTATAGATTTCTTATAGCACGGGGCAGGGCAAGGTGGCAAGACCGTGCTGATGTGCGGCGGCTCGGCTTCGCCGACAGCTCAGCCGAGGATCGCGCGGACCTCAGCGGCGCTCGCGGCCCTGAGGCACCGCTGAGCCAGCTCGGTGTCCACCGCGCGCACGACCTGCCGGACCGCCTGCTTCACGCCAGGAACCGACGGCGGCGCAACGCTGAGCTCGCGTACGCCGAGCGCGATCAGGAGCGGGGTTGCGGTCTCGTCGGCGGCCAGCTCACCGCAGACCGCGACCAGACAACGGCCGTCGGCGGCCTCGCAGACGGCTTCGACCAGGCGCAGGACGCCCGGGTCGAGTGGGTCCCCCAGCGCAGCCACCGAGGCGTTCCCCCGTTCCGCGGCCAAGGTGTACTGGGTGAGGTCGTTGGTCCCGATGCTGAAGAAGTCGACGTGCTCGACGAAGGCGGCAGCCTTCAGCGCCGCGGCCGGGACCTCGACCATGATCCCGACCTGCAGTCCCTCCGGACGCCCTCGGCCTGCCAGCCGGATCGCGTTCTCGAGGCGACCCTTCGCCTCGGCAAGCTCGGCCACGGTGCTCACCATCGGGAACATCACGCTGACCGGAGTCTCGTGCGCCACTGCCACGATGGCTCGCAGCTGCTCATCGAGCAGCGTGCTCTCGGCGAGCGCGAGCCTGATGCCGCGCATCCCCAGGAACGGGTTGGCCTCAGGCGGCTGCTGCGCATAGGGCAACGGCTTGTCGCCGCCCACATCGAGGGTCCGCAGCGTGAGGCGCTTGCCCTCCAGGGCGTAGGCCAGCGACCGGTAGACCCCGATCTGTTCCTCGGTCGTGGGTGCCTCGCGCCGGTCGAGATAGAGGAACTCGGTACGTACCAGACCGGCAAGGTCGGCGCCGTTGCCGGCAGCGGCATGGGCCTCCTCGACGGATCCCAGGTTGGCGCCGACCAGGATCTCGACGCCGTCCCCGGTGACGGCAGCCGACAGGGCGCCCGCCTTCGCGGTCGCTGCCTTGGCACGGGCCCGACGGTCGGCCTCGCGGAGCTCGTGCAGCGTCTCCTCGCCAGGGTCGACGTACACGCGCCCCGTCGTACCGTCCAGGGCGACCGTGGTACCCGGCGGGATGTCCAGTACGGCGGAGCCAGCCGAGACCACTGCCGGAATGCCGCGCGACCTGGCCAGGATCGCGCTGTGGCTGGTCGGGCTTCCGGCGGCCATGACCAGGCCCGTCACTCGCGTGGCGTCCAGCTCGGCCACCTGCGCAGGGACCAGGTCGTCGGCGACCAGCACGCCCTCGCCGTCCACCCGGGGAGCCGGGGCACCGGTGAGTGCACGGGCGACCTGCTGGCCGACCGCGTGCACGTCGAGGGCTCGGGCGCGGAGGTACTCGTCCGCCACCCCGGCGAACTCCGCCTCGACCGAGGCGATGGCATCCGTCCAGGCTCGGGGCGCCGCGCTGCCGCTCGAGATGCGGCCCCGAACGTCCTCGAGAAGATCGGTGTCGTCGATCAGCATGAGGTGGGCGTCGAAGATTCTCGCCTCGGCTTCGCCACCTTCGCGCGCGGCGGTGACCCGGATCCGCTGGATCTCGCGGCGGACCTCGGCGATGGCCACCCGGACCCGGCGCCACTCGGACGTGGCGTCGCCGGGGATCTCGTCCGGGACCACCACATCGGTTGCGCGGAGCGAGATGGCCGGCCCGATGGCGATTCCGGGCGAGGCCGGCAGTGGTGACCCGCTCGGCCGCTCGAGGCCGGAGAGCGCGGGGGACGCGGCGGCGGTGGTTTCCTGCTCGTCGAAGCGGCGCTCGGCGAGGGCCACGACGTGGTCGATGGCCTCTCGGGCCTGGCTCCCGGTGGCGCTGAGCTCAACGCGATGGCCGCAGAGCGCCCCCAGCGTCGCCACCCGGGACAGGCTCGAGGCCGGAACGGGGCCGACTCCGGTGTCCAGGTTGCGTAGCTCGATCCGGGCGTCGAACAGCCGCGCCTCCTGGACGAGCCGCGCAGCCGGTCGGGCGTGCAGTCCGTGGGGGTTGGCGATCTTCACCACCGCGGTGTACGGCGCGAGACCGCTGCTCGCGGCCGATGCGCCGTCCACGTCGGCCTCGGCCTTCGAGGTGCTCGGTGGGGGTGCAGCTATGTGCGCCTGCTTGGCAGCCAGCGACCCGATCGCCTCGCTGGCGACCTCCGCAGGGGCTGCTCCCCCAGCGGCGGCGACGGCTGCCACGACCAGGCCCTCGACGAGCGGAGCGGGGCACAGGACTGCCCGCTCGCGGACGTCAGGGTCGACCATGTCCAGCGCCATCTCGGCGGACAGGACCGCGCTGCCCAGGTCCATCAGGATCACCACACCCGTACCGTCGTCAGCCGCGTTGATGGCCTCGACGATCGCCGTCGCGTCGGTTCCGAAGGTCGTCGCGTCGAGACCGGCGGCGACCACGATCCTCACGTCCGAGCCGTGCAGCATGTCCGAGGCGAGGGCCACCGCCGCATCAGCCAGGGCGCGACTGTGCGAGACGACGACCAGCCCGGTCACGTCGACCCGTCCCCGGACACGGCCCGTGCCGCACAGGAGACCAGCAGGGCGGTTGACGTCGCCCCGGGGTCCTGGTGTCCGACGCTGCGCTCGCCGAGGTACGAGGCGCGGCCCTTGCGCGCGAGCATCGGGATGGTGGCGTCCCGCCCGGCCTCGGCCGCCGCCGAAGACAGCGCCAGCGCCTCGGCCAGGCCGTCTCCGGCAGCCAGGGCGTCGTCCAACGCGTCACAGGCGGGCGCGAGCGCGTCGTACATCGTCTTGTCCCCGGCCTGGGCGCGCCCGCGCGCGACGACCCCTTCGAGGCCGGCGCGGAGCGCAGCGGCGAAGGCGGGCCCGTCGAGTTCCGCGGAATCGCCTGCGCTCGCGGCCATCCTGAGGAACAAGGTGCCGTACAGAGGTCCGCTGGCGCCTCCCACGGTGCTCACCAGCGTCATCCCCATGGTCTTGAGCAGAGCGCCCGGCGACGCGTCCTCGACGCCGGCGACCGCTGCCACGGCGGCGGTCGCTCCCCGGTCGAGGTTCGCGCCGTGGTCGGCGTCGCCGATCGCCGAGTCGAGCTGGGTCAGCAGGTCGCGGTGGGCCGCGACCTCCTGCGCGAAGAGGTCCAGCCAGGACCGGATCACCTCAGCGTCGACCAAAGCGCTCACCTCTTGTGCCGTCGTAGTGTTCACAGCCCCCACCGCAGGGCCGAGGTCTTCACTGGAGCGTCCCACAGGCGGAGCATCTCGTCGTCGAGCTTGAGCAGCGTGACCGAGCAACCCGCCATGTCCAAGCTTGTGATGTAGTTGCCGACGAGCGAACGGGCCACCGTGACTCCCGCCTTGGAGAGCAGCCGGTCCACCTCGTTGTACATCAGGTAGAGCTCGATCAACGGCGTCCCGCCCATCCCGTTGACGAAGGCAAGGACGCCGTCGCCGGTGAACTCGAGGTCATCGAGGATCGGGTCGACGAGCATCTGCGCCATCTCGGCCGCCGACCCCAGCGGCACCCGCGTCCGGCCGGGCTCACCGTGGATCCCGATGCCGATCTCGATCTGGTCCTCGGGCAGCTCGAAGGTCGGCTGTCCGGCTGCGGGAACCGTGCAGGAGGTCAGCGCCAGACCCATGCTCCTTCCGGCGGCGTTCACCTTTCGGGCGACCGCGGCCACCTCGGTCAGGCTCCGGCCCGACTCGGCTGCGGCCCCGGCGATCTTCTCGACCAGCACCGTGACGCCGACGCCACGCCGGCCGACCGTGTAGAGGCTGTCCTGCACCGCGACGTCGTCGTCGGTCACCACGGCGACCACCTCGGTCTCGGCCAGCTCCGCGGCCATCTCGAAGTTCATCACGTCGCCGGTGTAGTTCTTCACGATGTGCAGTACCCCGGCCCCGGCGTCGACGCCCTTGGTCGCGGCGAGGATCTGGTCGGGGACGGGTGAGGTGAACACCTCGCCGCACGCTGCTGCGTCGAGCATCCCGAGCCCGACGAAACCACCGTGCAGTGGCTCGTGTCCCGAGCCTCCGCCAGAGATCAGGCCGACCTTGCCGGGTCGGGGGGCGTCCCCGCGGAAGATCACCTTGTTCTGGTGGTCGACCCGCAGCTCCGGGTGGGCGGCTTCGACGCCGAGCAGGGACTCGGCCAGTACGTCGGCGGGGGCGTTGATGAGCTTCTTCATGGTTCAGGCTCCTTGGTACTCGGGCTTGCGGGGCGTAGCCGGGTCGGCGGACTCACTGTCCTTGGCGTCGGTGCCCTTGACCAGGGCCTGGTAGGTCAGCGCAGCCAGTACGCCGGCCAGCAGCTCGGCTACCAGGTACACCGGTAGCTGCTCCCACTTGACCGAGCCGCCGGCCAGCTGCTGCACGAACATCGGCCCGAACGTGCGGGCCGGGTTGATGGACGCCCCGGTGGTGGGGGCGACCGGGATGATGGCGGCGAAGACGACCAGGCCGATGGCCACGCCCGCGAAGCCGGCCGGTGCCTTGGCGTGGATCACGCCGAAGATGGTGAAGACCAGGATGAACGTACCGACGAACTCGGCGGCGAACGCCTGCGGCACACCGACCGAGTCGGCGTACGACGCGACACCGAGGCCGACATCGCTGGCCTTCTGGCCGAGCACCGCGATGATGGCGGCGGCGCCGATCGTGGCACCGACCGCCTGGGCGGCGAGGTAGCCCGGCACCTTGCTCCAGGGGAACTTGCCGGTCACCGCCAGGCCCAGGGTCACCGCAGGGTTGATGTGGTTGCCGCTGACGTGGCCGAGCGCGTACACGGTTGCCACCACGATGGTCCCGAAGGCCAGGGAGATCATTCCCAGGTCGGCCATGGTGAAGGGGGCGTCTCCGTTCACGATGAGGGTGGCTGGCACCGACCCCACACCGATGAAGACGAGGAAGGCGGTCCCGATGATCTCCGCGGCGAGTTTCTGGGGAGTTGACGGTTCGTTCATGAGGTCTCCTCGACCGGGCGTTCGCCGTGAGCTGCACGACGAGACTGGCTATTCAGAACACCATTCGATAATGTCGAATGATGGTCGGACGTTACGCTTCTGTTTCACGGTTGCACAAGACCCAGTTTCAACCGGTCCAAGCCAGCCCTCGGAGGTGACAGTGTGATTCAGTCCGTCGATCGCGCACTGCGCATCCTGACCGTGCTCCAGGGCGACCATCGGCTCAGCCTGGGCGAGATCGCCCAGCGCCTCGACCTGCCACCGTCGACGGTGCACGGGATCGTCCGGACCCTCCTCGCGCATCGTATGGTCGTCCAGGAGCACGACTCCGGCCAGTACCGCCTCGGTCCCGCCGTACTGACTCTGGGCAACGTCTACCTCGACACCCTCGAGCTCCGCTCCCGCGTCACCCCGTGGGCCGAGGACCTGGCCCGTCGCAGTGGCCTCGCTGTCCGCACCGCCGTGGCCATGGGCGAGGAGGTCGTGGTGGTGCACCACGAACCGCGGCCTGACGGTTCGCGGCAGATGCCGGAGGTGGGCATCGTGATCCCTGCCCATGCCTCCGCGCTCGGCAAGGCCATCCTCGCCTTCGACGAGGAGGCCGCCGAAGGGCTCCTGGAGGGCGCCCCGCTGCGCAGCATGACCGGCGAGACCGTCACCGACGTACGCAGCCTCGGTCGGCAGCTCACGGCGATCCGCGAGACAGGCATCGCCGAGGAGGTCGAAGAGGCCGTGCTGGGAGAGTGCGGCATCGCCGCGGTCCTCAGCGACCGGCTCGGCGGCGCCGTGGGTGCGATCGGGCTGGTCGCCTCCACTGACGAATGGCCGCTGGCTGCGAGCGTGGTCGCCGCACTGAGGACCGCCGCGCGGTCGGTCTCGCGCGAGCTGGGCGCAACCTCCTGGCCACCGGTCGGCCACGCGCCCCGAGCCTCGGAGATGGGCACCCGGCGGCGGCGTCCGCGGCCGGCCTGATCGTCACGGTCGATTCGGCCGTACGAGTCCCGACTCGTAGCCGAAGATCACGGCCTGGATCCGGTCGCGCAAGCCCAGCTTGCGGAACACCGCCAGGACATGCGTCTTCACCGTCGCCTCGCTGACGTACAGCAGCCCAGCCACCTCACGGTTGGACTTTCCGTCCACGAGCAGGAGCAGCACCTCGTGCTCACGCTGCGACAGCTCGGCGAGACGGGTGGCTGACTCCGGGTCAGGCTGGGGCTCCGACCCGAAGCGCTCCACGACTGCGCGGGTGACGGCGGGATCGAGGAGGGCGTCCCCACGGGCGATCGTGTGGACCGCTGCGATCAGGTCCTCGGGTACGGCGTCCTTGAGCAGGAAGCCGCTGGCGCCCGCTCGCAGGGCGCCGAAGACGTAGTCGTCGAGGGCGAACGTGGTGAGCACCAGCACTCGGGGCGGCGTACCGGCGCCGTTGACCACCTGTCGGGTGGCCTCGATCCCGTCCAGGACCGGCATCCGGATGTCCATCACCACGACGTCGGGCTGCAGTCGGGCCGCGGCCTCGATTGCAGCCCTGCCGTCGCCGACGTCGGCGAGCACCTCGATCTCGGGGTCGATCTCGAAGATCTTCCTCAGTCCGGCGCGAACCAGGGGCTGGTCGTCGGCGACCACGACACGGACGGTCATGCGACGGGCTCCCGGGGCAGTACCGCCGACACGCGCCACCCGCCGCCGGGCGCCGGCCCTGTCTGCACGCTTCCGCCGTACATCGCGGCACGCTCCCGCATGCCAGCCGTCCCGTGGCCCGCAGGGGCAGCTCGGCCATGGCCGTTGTCGGTCACCTCGATCGTCAGGGAGGACGGCGCGTGCTCGATCCGAACCTCCGCGCGAGTGGCCTTGGCGTGACGCAGCACGTTCGTCAGAGCCTCCTGGACGATCCGGTACGCCGAGACGTCGACGCCGGGCAAGAGGATCACCGGCTGACCCTCCACCTGGACCGTCACGTCGAGGCCGGCTCGGTTCATTCGTTCCGCGAGCGAACCGAGTTGGACCAGTCCGGGCTGGGGTCGGAGCTCGGCATCCTCACCCGGGCCTCTGAGCACGCCGAGCAGCCGGCGCATCTCCTGCATGGCCTGGCGCCCGTTCGTCTCGATCTGCTGGAGGACCTGGCTGGTTCGGGGGCTGTTGTCGCCGAGTGCCAGTCGTTCGGCGCCTGCCTGGACGGTCATCAGCGCGATCGAGTGGCCGACCACGTCGTGCAGGTCCCGGGAGATCCTGGCGCGTTCCTCAGCCACCGCGTAGCGCTCGGCCTGCAGCCGCTCCAGCCGCAGCGCAGCGGCGAGCTGATCACGGGACCGCATGAGCCGTCCGGCCGCGAAGACCCCCGCCACCAAAGGGCCGAGCACGATCGCGTCGTCCGGCTTGTGCGCGACCAGGGCGACGAATGCCGCACCGAAGGCCCACCGGGCCGCGGGGTCGGGGGTGTAGGCGCCGAGGGCCCAGAACACCAGGCAGACCGGCAGCAGCGCGGACTGCGGCTCCTGCTGCCACTGGCCCGCGAACCCCTGGACGACCCAGGCGCCGAGCACGAGGGCAGCGACCATCCGCGGCCTGCGCTGTCCCCAGAGCAGTGGCACGGTCATCGCCAGTCCAACCGGGACGCTCAGCGCCAGCGGCACGTCCTGGTTGGTCGTCAGCACCTCTCCGAGAACGGAGACGACGAGCAGGAGGACCAGGCCGTCCCAGGCTCGGGCGCGGTTGCGGACGGAGATCACCCGCTCACCGTAGCCGTGGTGACACTTCGTCGAATCCATCGTGCGGTGGATGGCGAACCCGTCGCTCGGTGGAAGCGGCCAGGGCCGGCCGCTCCTAGCGTGAAGTCATGACCACTTCCTCGAAGTCCTTCCGCCTCGCCGCCGCCGTACTCGCTGCCGGGGGGCTGTGCTGGGTCCTCAAGTTCATCGTGATCGCCGCGAGCGACGGCGCACGCGCGGGAACCCCCGCCACCTTGACGAACCTGCTCTACCTGGCCGCCGTCACCCTGATGGCGCTGGGCATGGCGGGTCTCGCGGTGGCCCTTCTCTCCGGACGGCACCTGGTGTGGCGGGTTCTCGGCGCTGTCGGGGGCGTGGTCGCCTGGGCGCTCACCTACAGCGTGACGGAGGCGATCGCGCAGGCGATCGTCGGCGACACGGATCCCGTCTGGCTGGGTGAGGAGATCGGCATCGTGGCGACCGGCGCCATCCTGATGACGGTCGGGCTGCTGCTCACGCGGCCCAGAACCGGAAGCGTCGCACAGCCCGCGCGGGCCTGACACCGGGGGCAGTCCAGCTCAGCGACGTGGGGCGGGAAGCCGTCCGGACCAGCCTAGAGGTCCAGCGTCGCAGCGAGCTCGGCGGCAGCCTGCCTGCCCCGACCGCGGTCGAGTGCCGTCTGGAACTCGGCCCGTCCTAGCCTCGACTGCAGGGCGGTGGCCCAACGACGCTCCAGCAGCTCGATCATCGGCCAGGGCGCCAGCTCCAGGGGCGCACGCAGGGCGGCCGCCGTCCCCAGGAGCTCGGCAGCGCGTGCACTGCGGCCCTGGGCCGACTCAACCGCGCCCGCGACCGCAAGACAGCGGCCGATACCGTCCAGGTGCACCAGCTCCAGGTAGTACCTGCTCGCCGTCCGCAGGTGGGCGCGAGCTTCGTCCGAGTCCCCCTCCTCCAGGCAGAGCCCGGCGAGGTGGTACTCGCTCTCAGCGCTCAGATTCAGGTCACCGCACTCGCGCCCCAGGGCCAGGGCGCGCAGGTAGGTCGCCCGGGCGCTGGAGAGCTCACCCGCCAGGAGCAGGGCATCACCCAGGTGCGAGAGTCCGTAGCCGATACCCGGCTGGTAGCCCGACCCCTCGAGGATCGCCACTCCCTCCTCCAGCCGCGCCCTGGCAACCTGCAGGGCGCCTCCTTCGGCGTTCCCGGAGCTGAGGCCGAACACGACCAAAGCCATCCCGTACATCGCCGGGTCCAGGCTGCTCAGCAGCGGCCACTGGTCGCCGAGGAAGCCGACCACCTCCTCGAACCGGCACGACGAGATCAGCCGGCCCATGTGCAGCCAGCAGATCAGCGCGGCGTCCTCGTAACCCGGTTCGCCCAGCCGAGTCGAGATATCGGGAAGCCGCCGAAGGTGCCCGCGGATCTGGCCCCAGACCCAGCACGCCGCGACCGCGCCCAGCAGTGGGGCGAGTGTGCCTCCGTGAGCCAGCCGCCAGGACACCAGGGCGACCAGGTCGGGGAGGTGGTCGTCCAGCTCACGCAGGGCCAGCACCTGGTCGGGCGTGTGCAAGCGCTCCGCGATCGCATGAAATGACCGGACGAGGTAGTCCTCCAGGGCCTGGCTGGCGGCGGCCTCCTCGCCACGCTCAGCGAGGCGGTCGCGCGCGCGTACCCGGATAGTGTCGAGCATGCGGAACGCAGGCTGGCCGTCGGCTCGGCTGATCGGTGAGACCAGGCTGTGGTCGATCAACGAGGCGAGCCCACCGAGGACATCGAGCCCGTCCCAACCGCATACGTCCATGGCCGCCTGGGTGGTGAAGCCGCTGTTGAACACGGACAGTCGTGCGAAGACAGCTCGGGCGGACTCGTCCAGCAGCCCCCAGCTCCAGTCGACGGTGGCACGCAGTGTCCGCTGCCGATCGGGGAGATCGGCGTACGCCGCCGACGCGGTCTCGTTCTCGAGCCAGCTTCCCAGCCGTTCCAGCAGTTGGGCAGGGGTGAACAGGCGCAACTGCGGAGCAGCAAGCTCGAGCGCGAGTGGCAGACCGTCTAGGCGGCGGCAGATCTCCTCCACCGTGGCGCGGTTCGACTCATCGAGACTCAGGCTGCTCCGGGTGGCGCCGGCGCGCTCCCGGAAGAGCGCGGCCGCAGCCGACGGTTGGCCAACAGCCGAGTCGAGCCGGAGCGGATCAACCGCGTACTCGGTCTCACCACGCAGGTGCAGCAGGACCCGGCTGGTCGCCAGGAGCTGGAGCCTCGGGCAGCCCTCCAGCAGCAGGCCCAGGTCCGGCGCCGCCGCCGCCACCTGCTCGAGGTTGTCGAGCACCACTGTCCACGGCTCCTCGGAGAGGCGACGGACGAGCGCGGCCAGGGCACTCTCGCTGCCCTCCGGTCGGGCCCCGATACCCGACGCGATCGCGTCGAGTACGTCGGCAGGGTCGGCCACCGATGAGAGGTCGACGAACGCAGTGCGGCGAACTCTCTGGTCCCGGAGCCGCGACAGCACCGCGACAGACAGCCTGGTCTTGCCCACCCCGCCGACTCCGGTGAGCGTGATCAGTCGCTCGCCGGCCAGCAGCCGCTGCACGACGGCTTCGACGTCCTCGTCGCGCCCGACCAGACGAGTCGTCGGCTCCGGAGGAGCAGCAGGCTCGCTGGCAGCGGCGGAGCCATCTGCTCCGGCGAAGCGCTCGGTCAGCAGCAGCGCCAGATCGTCGAGAACCAGGTCACGCAACTGCTCTACCGTCGCGAAGGGCTTGTAGCTCACGGAGTCACCGTCCTGCAGCCCTGCCAGCATCTCGGAGAGGCGCGGCTCGATGTCGGGGGCGGGTCGCTTCACGTACACCAGTCGCGGCATCGCCCTGGAAAGGTCGAACTCGTCCTGCAGCCCGGAGATCTCCATGTCCGGGCCCACCCAGCCGTAGCTCTGCCAGTAGATCCCGACGAAGACGTCAGACTGCTCGAGGTAGCTCCGGTAGAGCGCCTGCGGAGGGTGAGGGCGCGCACCCATCTCGAACATGATCGGACTGAGCCGGAGACGCTCAACCGCCTCTCGGACCGCAGCGCGCTCCGGCGCGAGCTCCGCGAGCGTTGACGAGACGAAGACCCGGAGCCGTCTGTCCGGCGTGCGGATCGCGTTCGTCACTGAGCCAGTGCCGGCCACGGCGGCAGACTACCCCGGTCGACCGGGGTAAGCGACCGGCATCGCGCGCGCTGGGGCGCCGCTGGTTCGCCTCGCCGAAGTCGTGGCGACCATCTCGCTGGGCACGGATCTCGGGTCTGGGCCAGCCGGTGGAGCCCGTCATCCGCCAGACGATCATTGCCGCTGCGCCTGGCAGATCCTCTCGATTGGACGATCCGCCGAGGTCTAGCGCCGGAGTGCGCCGCCACACCGGACTTCTCCGCGCTCCGAGTTGCTCGCCACCACGTCACCACTGGCTGCCAGCGTGGTCGCCGCCCTCAGGACTGCCGACCGGTCGGTGTCACGTGAGCCGAGGCTCTTCGTGGCCACCGGGCTGCCCGATCAATGTTTCTCGGCGACGATTCTCCAGTTCAGGTCGGCGATCTTGGCCCGCTCGGCCGTGTTCCAAGCCTCTCCGCCGGTCTGCAGTAGCTCCAGTGACTCTTCGATCCAACCGGGCGCCACCTTCACCTTCTCGAGCGCGCGGACTAGGCGTCGGCCCCTGAGGATCAGGTTGCTCTTCTGGTCGCACAACGGCCAGGCTTCGCTCTTCGACGGAGCCGAGAGCACGATGGTGAAGCCGGCGCGCTCCAAGGCCGCGCAGACGTCGGCCGGGTACATCGAGTGCGTGGCTGCAAGGGTCGGCAGGTAGAGCTGGTGCAGCTCGACGTGCTCCTTGTCGTCCCAGTCGAAGTACGGCGTGAGCAGGTACTCCGAGCAGGCGTAGCGGGCGCCTGGCTTGAGCACGCGGAACATCTCCTGGGCGTGCGCGTCCAGCTCCTCCTTCTTGAAGAAGGGCCAGACCGCCTGAAAGGAGAAGCAGCCGTCGAACGACTCGCTGTCGTACTCGAGAGGCTGGTGGTGATCCCCCAGTTTGAAGTGCAGCCGGTCGCTCATGCCGCACCTGGCGGCCCAGTCGACAGCGTTCTCCAGCTGGTTTGGGTCGAT
Organism: uncultured Actinomycetota bacterium; assembly: GCA_963769585.1. GTDB lineage: Bacteria > Actinomycetota > Actinomycetes > Propionibacteriales > Nocardioidaceae > SSC3. The sequence goes on along the minus strand of CAVYMJ010000006.1, from coordinate 578,891 downwards.
GTTGTAGCCGGAGACCTGACCGCCGGTCAACGTCACGAAGTGGTGGGCGATCCGTCCCCGCCCACAGCCCATGTCGAGCAGATGGGAGCCGGCCGGATCCTTCAGCCGCAGCTCCTCCAGCACCGCGCGTTCGGTGAGGAGCTGGTTGCCGTACAGGCCTTGGGATGGGTCGAGCATGGGCGGGATGTAGAGCTTCTCCAGGTCGAAGACCGAGAGCATGTTGTTCAGAACCTTGTAGTAGTCAGCGACGGCCTGAGTCTCGTCGGCCGTGGAGGTCTCCTCGCCGGCCTGCATCCGCTGGAAGAACCTGTAGGCGTCGATGCAGGCCTGCTTGTCCTCCTCGGGCAGCGTGGCAAGTCGCTTCAACCCGACAAGGGCAGTCTTGATGCGGTACCAGTCCATGGTCGAACTCTAAGGCAACTGCCTGATCCGATCGACTCTGCACCCGAGACCGGGCGCCGATTGTCCGCGATATGCTAAGGCGGATGACTGAAACAGGCACTTCGACGCGCACTGCCCTGCTGCGTGCAGCCGAGCGGCTGCTTGCCATCGGCGGAGTCGCGGGACCCTCCGATCGGGAGATCATCGCCGCAGCAGGAGTCGGCAACAAGTCCGCGATCAACTATCACTTCGGATCGCGTCGCGGTCTGGTGGATGCGATTCTGGCGGAGCACGGTGAGGTGCTCCGGGTCAGGAGAGCGCTGGCCTTCGAAGAGCTCACCGTGGAGCGGGCGGCAACCGACCTGTTTCGGCTGTGCCGGGTCGCGGTCGAGCCGTACGCGAGCTTCTTGGACGACGGGCCTAGTCAATGGGCCTACCTGGCGGTGGCGCAGTCGGTTATGGAGGACCCGCGCGAGGAACCGGCCGAGCTGCCGCAACGATTCCGCGATCCCCTCATCCCCGGCCTCGTCGAGCTGATGCTCGCGCAGCTTCCGCTACCGGACGAGCTCGCCGCGGAGCGGGTGCTGGTAGGGATCAGCCAGGTCATCGCCAGCATCGGTGCACGGGCACGGCAGGAACTCGCAGGCCCGCGCAGGCGGTCCCTGACCGCTACCCCGGCTTTCACCGGGAACCTCGTCGACATGTTGCACGGTGCGATGGTCGCGCCCGCCTCGGCCACGTCGCTACAAGCCGTCGCCCAGCTCGCGCGCAGCCAGCGCTAGCGCGTGGCCCTGACACCTGCATTCCCGACTCGTCAGGAACCCCCACGCCGGCCGTGCCGCTCGTAACGTGTCGGCTGGGGCTCCACGACCACCTCGCCTGGTTTCCGTGCGATGGCCGTCCTGTGCCTGCTGCAGATCGCCCTCATCCACATCCGCGACTTCGAGGGGGCACCTAGACGCGAACCTGCTCGCTGAGCCTGTCCCCCTGCGGGGGTCAGCGCCTCGGCGCCCAGCACTGACCCGTCCGCTGCCTCGTGCGGTGCTGTCAGGACGGCCCGGCGGTGTCCGCCGGCCACTGAGTGCGGAAACAAGTCCGGGCATCTCGGCGAAGACACAGATGCCGAGCACCCCGACCAGCACCACCCAGGCCAGCGACCTCCCGAAGCGGGCACCGACCTGGGCGTTCGTGACGAGGTCCCCGATGTCCACGAAGCCGCCGATCGCGGTGAGGTCCCCCAGGGCAACCGCGAAGAGCCTCTTCATCATCGGCCCCCGCCGACCTCGTTCTCCAACCGGTGAAGGCGGTCCAGCGTGCGCCGCAGGCGCACCACGAGCTCGCTCAGCTGCGGCCGGTCGTGATCGACGACGGCGATGCGCACGTCGCTGAGCTCCTGGGTCACCTCGGCGTAGTTGTCACGCCGGGACCTGGGAGGCTGCAGCGTGGCGACGTCGTCCACCGCCACCCCGGCGGCCTTCTCGGCGTCCGCCAGCAGCACCGTCGCGTACGACCCGACGAACCGGTCCCTAAGCACCTGCTGCGCGGTCAGGCGGGCAGTGGCCACCTCGCTGACCATGTCTGACATCGCCTGGGCGGCGCTGGTGTCGTAGCCGCTCGCGTCCGGGCTCGCCGTCGGCGGGTTGCCCTACGCCGCCCGAGCAGGGTCACTTCTTGCTGCTCGCCTCTCCGCCCTTGCGCCCCGCCTTCTTGTTCTGCGCGGTGGTCCCGCCCTGGGAGCTGTCGCCGCCCGACCCGCTCTTCCCGCCTCGAGAGGACGCCCCCTCGGAGTTCGCGATCTTCGCGGCTCGCTGCTTGGACATGCCCTTGTCCTTGAGCGCTTCGTACTGTTTCTCGTTCTTCACGTTGGCCGATTTGCTGGGCACGCAAGCCTCCTTCTGGAGTGGGTCATGACGGGACGGCGGTACCCGTTCGCCAACGCTCCACACCAGGGTTGCGACCTGTCCGGCGAAGGCAGATGCGGAGCGCGACGCAGCCTCGGCGCCAGCACCGCCGGCCCGGCCAGCCGGCGGAACGACTACGTGTTGAGCACCTCGTCGATGACGTCGGCGAGGTTCATGCGCAGACCCTTCTCGATGTACCGAGCTGCGCCGGCGGCCAGAGCCTTCTCGGCCATCGAGCCGGCGTCGAAGCCGGAGAGCACGATCACGCGGACACCCTCGACGGCCTCCTGGATGAGGGGCAGCGCCGTGAGTCCGTCCATACGCGGCATCGCCAGGTCGAGCAGGACGAGATTGGGCTTGAGCTCCCGAGCCAGATACACCGCCTCTTCGCCGTTCGCGGCCTCTCCGACGACTTCGAGGCTGGGCACAAGCTCGAGCTGTGCACGCAGGAGAGTGCGGATGTCCGCGCTGTCGTCCACGATCAAGATCCGTCTCCTCGCCCCTCGCTGGCCAGGCTCCGGGGTCGGCGGCTTGACCACCTCGGGCGTGGACTCGAGCTTCGACGGCGAACTGCGCACCAGGTCGCCGGGCTCAAGCTCTCGTCCGGTGAGGGGGTCGAGCAGGTCGTTCATCATCTGACGCGCCGCCGTCAGCGTCTTGTCAAGGAGGGTCATGGCCGCCGAAGCATCGTCCTGCCCCAGCGCCAGGACAGATGCGGTCAACCCCTGAACGACGTTGTCGTTGATCTCCAGTGCCTGCTTGCGGCGTACCTGGGCCTCCCGGAGCGTGGCAGCGAGCGCCTCGCTTGCCAGCCTCGGCGCGGCGTCAATGAGGAAGATCGCCATCAGATCCTGGCCGTCGGCGGCGTTGAGCTCCCCCACCGCCACGTCGAGCCGAAGGTCCCGCCCATCGAGACCGCTGGCTTCCACGCCGAGGCCGCTCGCGGTCGAGGCGGGGAGGATCTCGTCGATGCTGTGCCCCGAGGGGTCCCCGCCGAGCAGGTCATGGGAGCGGGTGTTGGCCTGCAGGATGTGGCCCGCGTTGTCGAGCACCATCATGGCTTGAGGTCCGCATTCGACGAGGCTGCGGAAGCGCGCCGACATGCGCTCGCGCTCCGCCTCGGCGAGGACCCGGTCGGTGATGTCGACGCAGGTTCCGCGCATACGGGCCGGGGCGTTCTGACTGTTCATGAGCACCTGACCGTTGGACGAGAGGTAGCGGAGCTCCCCGTCGGGGCGCACGATCCGCTCGATCATCTGGTACGGCTCGCCGCTGGCGTAGGCCTCCTGGTGGATCGCCTGGATTCGCTCGCGGTCGTCAGGATGGACGTGACCCAGGAAGCGCTCGTACGACGCGTTGAAGGACTGGGGAGGGTGCCCGTAGATCCGATACAGCTGGTCGGACCAGCGGTTGGTGTCGGAAGCGATCTCCCAGTCGTAGTCGCCCATGTTGGCCAGCAACTGGGCATTGTCGACCCGCACGGTCAGATCTCGCAGGTCGTCTTGGGCCCGGACCCGGGCGAGGGCGCCGCTCACGACGCCGAGCGCCAGCGGGAACCACGGCGAGGCAGTGACCTTCTCCGGCCACAACAGCACGAGCGTGCCCGCCGCCCCCGGCAGAACGCGCGCTGCGACCCGGCCAATACCCCGATCCGCCCAGGCCGCCGGGACCGGTACCTCCGTCAGCGTGTCAGCCACCGTGCCGAGGTCGAGGCCGTCGGGGAGGTCCGGCTCCCCGGCTGATCCGGCAAAGGTCAGGAGTGACCCCTTGTCGTGGGGATCGAGGACCAGGACGGTGCGGGCGCCGGAGACTCCGAGGAGCGCTGGCAGCGCCGCCGAAACCACCTCGTCGGTCGTGGTCGCGGACTCGCAGGCATCGCTGAGCTCGCTCAGCACTTCGTCGACCCCTGCACTGTCCATCGGGAGCCTCCCTTGCACCCACGAAGCCAGGCAGTCGAGACCGACCGCCCCATGGGCGCTCCTCACCTTCCCATGTTCCGGGTTGCTCAGCGGTAGAGATAGGGACGAAAGGCCCTAGTAGGACGGTTCCGGAGGGGGCGCGCCCTCCGGGCAGGGCGCCCGGTGCCGGCCGGCCCTGGCGGTCACGTCTGGTTGACCGCGGCTGCCTCGCGGACCAGTTCGAGGAAGGCGCTCTCGTTCAGCTCGTCGGTCCCGAAGATGTCGACGGCACGGCGCGTGCCGGCATCCAGGCTCGCGTTGAGCACCGAGTCCGGGTCAGCGAGTGATGCGCCCCTGGCGAAGGTGACCTTCACCTTGTCCCGGTAGGTCTCGGCCGTGCAGATCAGTCCCGAGCAGGAGAAGGTCGGCACGCCGTCCGGATTCGACGGCTTGCGCCACTTCGCCTCCTCCTCGACGTCGGGCTCGGCCTCGACGATGAGCGCTCGGACCCGCTCGACGACATCAGATCTCCAGTCAGCAGCCATGACTCGAAGGCTACCCAGGCGAGCCGGCGCTAACGGCCGCGATGCCGTCCCCGACCGGTCAGAGCCCGTCGACCGGTGCGGTCAGATACGTGTGCGTCAGCCGGATCGCCTCGTCGTACCCGCCGACCAGGACGAGCCGACCCTCGGTGACGCCGATCGTCGAGAACGACCTGCGGCCACCGTCGAGCGCGTGGATCGGTGTCGAGCGGCCAGCACTCACGTCGACGAGTTCGACTCCCTGGCCGCCGCCCGCCACCGCTGCGCGGTCGCCAGGCAAGGCGACGACCGAGCCGGCGAGCTTGTACCGGCCGGACACCAGGTCGGGGCCGGTGCGGAAGCGCCGTGACTCCAGGTCGAACACCTCGGTGCTGGTGAGCAGAGCCGCGTCGTCGGGCGTCCCGCCCACCACCAGCACCTGTCCGGAGTCGAGGACGACGACGCCGTGCTTGAATCTCGCGGTCGCCAACGGTGCGAACTGACTCACCGTTCCGTCCGGGCAGATCGCTGCCGCCTGACCGGTAGCGACACGTGACTCGACCTGGCCACCCACCACCAGCACACAGCCATCGGGCAGGGTGGCCGCTGCAAGGCCGTCGGCCGCCTCCGGGAGCCGCGGGCCAGGCAGGAACGCGCCGGTGGCAGGGTCGAAGACCTCAGTCGTGGCGGTGTACGTCGATGGCCCGATCCAGCCTCCGGCTACGAGCACCCGACCGTCTCCCAGCAGGGCCGCGACGTGCCCGCCTCGGCCCAGCGCCAGTGATCCGGTGGACGTCCACTGACCGCTTGCCGGATCGAAGATCTCCGCGCTCGTCAGCGGTGGCCGGCCTTCGCCGGCGAAGCCGCCCACCACCAGCACCCGACCGTCGCGTAGCTGCACGGCGGTGTGCGCATCACGGGCGGCAGCGAGGTCGGCGACCCGAGCAACCGACGTCCCCGACAGCACGAAGGCCGACGCGGTCGCCTCGGCACAGCCGTCCAGATCGCATCCACCGGCCACGAGCAGGTCGCCACCCCGCAGCGTCGTCATCGTGTGGGCCGCCCTCGCCGCCAGCACAGCGTTGGAACCCGAAGGCGTCGAAGGCGACGGCTGGGAGTCCGACCGCTCGCTCGGCGCAGAGCATCCCGTCACCGCCAGCAGGACGGCCATGACAGAGGAGGTCCGTCGCATTCCCGCATGCTCGCCCAGCGGACCTCCGACAGACACCGGTTGCCCGGAAACCGTTGTGAACTCTTGACCGCGTCCGTGCAGCCTGGGCGGCTCCAGCATCCAGTCCAGCTAGTCGAGCTCTAGCCGGTCGGCCCCGACGGGGCGGTAGCGGTGGCGGCGGCGCGCGCATACCGCTGGGCAAGGACCCGCAGATGCTCCATCAGCGCAACGGGTTCCTGCACGGTGAAGTCCAGACCGAGCATGCCGATCCAGACCGCGACGACCTCGAGACTGTCACCACCGGTGACCAGCACGCAGCGTCCGTCGGGCAAGGGTTCGACGGTGCCGACTGCCGGGTTGATGCGGGCGATGACCTGGTCCGCTGAGGCGTCGATCACCAGACGTGCGTGGACCGCCCAGCCGGTTCGTGCAACCTCTCGTACGACGAACTCGGTCAGGTCCCCCGGGAACGGCACGGGATCGAACCGGCGACCGCCGGGGGTGCGCAGGGTCAGCCAGTCGACCCGGTACGGCGCCCAGGCGTCGGTCGACGCGTCACGCCCGACCAGGTACCACCGCCGTTGCCAGGCGATCACGCGATAGGGCTCTAGTTCCAGGCGCCGGTCGCGGTAGACGCAGCGCAGTCCTTGGTGGTCGCGGATCGCGGCAGCGAGCTCGGTGAGCACGGTGGGATCCACCGGTGGGTCCTCGACGTTCGAGTCGGTGTTGACCGGACCCGCTGTGGTCGCCTGCCTAAGGGCTGCGACCTGGTGGCGCAGGCGGTGCGGCAACACGTGCTCCAGCTTGGTCAGTGCGCGAGTGCTGCTCTCCCCGACGCCGGCGATCCCGCTCGCGGCCCGTAACCCAATCGCGACGGCGACGGCTTCCTCGTCGTCGAGCAGCAGCGGTGGCAGCTTGCCGCCGACCCCGAGGCGATAGTGCCCGCCACGCCCGCGAACGGTATCCACCGGATAGCCCAGCGTCCGCAGTCGGGCCATGTCGTTGCGCACGGTCCGATCGGTGACCTCGAGTCGCCCTGCCAGCTCGGCCCCCGACCAGGCGGGCCGCGCCTGAAGCAATCCCAGGAGCGCGAGGAGCCGCGCGGAAGTTTCTCGCACGGGCGGGATAATACAGGAACGTATCTTTCCTAATGTCCTCCTAGCGTCGCCTCCGACGGGTCCAAACGACCCGCAGAACCCGACACCTCCCAGGAGAACGCCATGAGCACAGCGCCGATCCGGCCCTTTACCGCAGCCGCCACGCAGGCTGACCTCGACGACCTGCGCGAGCGGCTGGAGCGAACCCGTTTCGCCGCCGCCGTACCCGGCGACGAGTGGACGTACGGCACCCCGGCCGGCTACCTGAAGGCCATGGTCGAGCGTTGGAAGGAGTTCGACTGGCGCGCCCTCGAGCAACGGATCAATGCCCACCCGAACTTCACCACCGAGATCGACGGCCAGACGATCCACTTCGTGCACGTGCGCTCGCGCGAGGCGGACGCCACGCCCCTGCTGCTCGCGCACACCTACCCCGGCTCGTTCACTGAGTTCCTCGACATGGTCGCTCCGCTGACCGACCCGGTCGCCCACGGCGGACTGGCCGATGACGCCTTCGATCTCGTCATCCCCTCGATGCCGGGTTTCGGGTACAGCACCCCGGTCGTCGAGACCGGCTGGACCATGGCCCGCGTAGCGCGCACCTACGACACGTTGATGCGTCGGCTCGGCTACTCGTCGTATGGCGTCCACGGCAGCGACGTCGGCGCGATGATCGGGCGCGAGCTCGCCGTCCTCGATCCGGAGGGGTTCTTGGGAGCTCACGTGCTGCAGCTCTTCTCCTTTCCCAGCGGCGACCCGACGGAGTTCGAGGGATTCGGGGAGAAGGAGTACGCCGCCCTGGGTCACCTGCAGTGGTTCCAGAGCGTCGGTGGGTACAACACGATGAACGGCACCCGCCCGCAGACCGTGGCGGCCGGCCTCTCCGACTCCCCCGTCGGTCAGCTGGCCTACAGCGAGCTCTTCGAGAGCTTCGGCAACGGGACCAGCCTGGTCACACCGGAGCAGGTGCTGGGCCAGGTCACGCTCTACTGGCTCACCAACACCGCCGCCACCTCGGTGCGGTACCACTACGAGGAACAGCACTCCGGGGCCGAGCCGGTCGTCAGCCGGGGAAGGATCGGGGTCGCGGTGTTCAAGGACGACTTCCAGACCATCCGGTCACTGGCCGAGCGTGACAACTCGAACATCGACCACTGGTCCGAGTACCCGGCGGGCGGTCACTTTGCGGCACTCGAGGTCCCCGAGCACGTGGTCGCCGACCTGCGCACGTTCTTCGCCGACCACTGAGGATCCGAGATCCGAGCAGGGTCCCGAGCCGTCGTACGGGGTCGAGCGGTGCCAGCCGGGTGGGTGAACGGCGGGGCCGTAAGCGGCATTGCAAACTATTCGGGCGGAAAGCACCTGCCGCGGTCCGACGGAGGCCGACCCGAGTCTTGTCCCTCAACGACCGGCGCGAGCAGACTGGTGGCCCCCTCTGAGAGATCGGGAGTCCGATGTCCACCTCGACCAAGCAGGAACTGACCTACGAACCTCCCGGCCCGGGGCCCTGGGACCTCGATGCCTTGCACTTCCCCCGGCCGGTCACCGCCTACTGGGCGGAGATGCACCCGGAGCCGTTCAGCCTCGGGTATGGCGACATGGTGGCGTTCTACGGCATCCCGCTTCAGACGAGGCGGACCGCCTACGTCAACGGGTTCTGCTACGGGCAGATGCAGCCGCTGCCAGAAGACGCGTTCCCCGAACGCGTTGCGCGGGCCGCTGAGGCCATCGACGGCAAGCTGTGGCGTGACAGCGCGACGGAATGGTACGAGGTTCGCAAGCCGGCCTCGATCAAGGCCAACCAGGAGATCCAGGCGATCGACCCCGACCAGCTCAGCGACGAGGAGCTGGTGTCCCACCTGCGCCGCTGCCGAGAGCACCACGCCTCGATGATCAGACAGCACATGGCCTTCACCGGGACCGCTGTCATCCCGCCCGGTGACTTTCTCGTCCACGCCCGGGAGTGGACGGGTCTGCCGACCGTGCAGCTGCTCGGTCTCATGCGTGGCGCGTCGAAGGTCTCCGGTGGAGGCTCGCCGCAGCACGCCGCGCTGGTCGCCGCCTACCGCGCCGACTCGGCCGCGCGCGAGGCGTTGGACGCGACCGAAGACCCTGGGGCCTTGCTCGAGCGTTTGCGGCGTGAGCCGACGGCCACCGGTCAGGCGCTCGACGACTACCTGGACTTCGTCGGCTATCGGCTGCTCGACGGTTTCGACATCTCGAACCACTGCGCGCTCGAGCTGCCCGACGTACTCCTGCGCTCGATCAAGACTGCGATCGACGAAGCAGACGTGGAGTCTGACCTCGAGGCCCAGAACGCCGAGGTCCGCAGCCACGTGGCGGCAGAGCATCACGAGGAGTACGACGCCCTGCTCGCAGAGGCGCGCATCGGCTACAGCGTGCGTGACGAGCGCGGTGTGTACTCAGACATCTGGGCCTCCGGTCTGATGCGCCGGGCCACGCTGGCGGCGGGTCGTCGGCTCGCGGCCCGTGGGCGCCTGCAGGATCCCGAGGACTTCGTCTTCGCGGACATCGACGAGATGTGTGCCGTGATCGGTGGCGACCCCACCCCGACGGCCGAGGAGCTGGCTGCGCGCCATACCTACCATCGGACGTACACCGCAAAGGACGCGCCGGCGCACCTGGGAGACCCTCCGCCGCCGATGCCCGACCCGTCAGCGCTGCCACCGCCGATGGCCCGGGTCATGGCCGCCATAGGTACGGCGATGGGCGAGATGTTCGCGGTCTCCGAGGAGGCACACGAGGAGAACGTGATCCGCGGACTCGGGGCCAGCGCGGGGGCCCGGGAAGGCGTCGCCCGTCGCGTCGCGGGAGCCTCGGACTTCGACCGCATCCAGCGGGGTGACGTGCTGGTCACCGAGGCGACCAGCGAGGCCTTCAACATCCTGCTGCCGCTGCTCAGCGCGATCGTCACCGACAGTGGCGGTGCACTGTCGCATGCGGCGATCGTCGCGCGCGAGTACGGGATCCCCGGTGTCGTAGGGACTCGCGACGGGACCGCTCGGATCGCGGACGGTACCCGCGTACGGGTAGACGGTGACGCCGGAACGGTGACGGTGTTGGAGTGAGCGACATCGTTCCGCTGGTCGAAGCGGACGAGGAAGCGCTGTACGGCGGCAAGGCGGTCGGTCTGGGCGACGCGCTGAGGGCCGGACTGCCGGTGCCACCGGGCATCGCGCTACCAGGAACGGCGGTCGACCTGATCGCGTCCGGCGACGCCGCTGCAACCGCCGCGCTGCAGGACGCCGTACGGCCGCTGCCGACGCCACTGGCAGTGCGGTCTTCCGCGGTCGACGAGGACAGCGCGGGAGCCAGCTTCGCCGGACAGCACATCACTGTGCTGAACGTGCCGTCTGCTGACAGCGTGGAGGCTGCGGTCAGGGAGGTCTGGTGGTCGGCCAACTCCGACTCGGCCATCAGCTACCGCAAGCGGCTCGGTGTGTTCGTCAGACCGAGTGTCGGGGTGGTCGTGCAGTCCCTGCTGCAGCCAGAGACCGCAGGCGTGATGTTCACCCGCAACCCGATCACGGGCGCGGACGAGCGTCTGATCGAGGCGAGCTGGGGTCTGGGCGAGGCGGTGGTGTCTGGCCGGGTCATTCCCGACTCGTTCACGGTGGCCCGCGGCGGCGACGTACTCGAGCGTCGTCCTGGAGTGAAGAAGTTCGCGATTCGCTCGGCTCCGGACGGAGGCACCGTGGACCAGGAGGTCGAAGCCGATCTGGTGGAGTCACTGTGTCTGCGCGACGAGCAGCTGCAGGCTCTGTCGTCCCTGGCCGACGACTGCGAGCGGGTGTACGGCGCGGAGCGTGACATCGAGTGGGCCTTTGCGGACGGGCAGCTCTACCTGCTGCAGTGCCGGGCGGTGACGCGCTCGGCGGGCGCTACGCCGACGATGGCACCGGCAGCACAGGAGCTCTCCGGCGAGTCGCTCGTGCACGTGCCACTGTTCTCCGAGCTCGCCGGACCCGATCGCGACGCTATCGCGCGACTGTTCACCCAGCGGGTGTTCGCGCCGGGTGAGACCGTCACCAAGGAGGGGTCCGAGGCAGCGGCCTTCTACCTCATCGATTCGGGCACAGCCACGGTGACCGTGCACGGTGCGCATCGACGGACCTTGCATCCAGGCGACCACTTCGGCGAGATCGCTCTGATCGATGGCCGTGCCCGGTCAGCCACGGTGACCGCCGACGGCGAGCTCGTCTGCCAGGGGATCACGCTCTGGGACTTCCAGCCGCTGGTACAGCGCAGCCCGACCCTGGCGTGGGACCTGCTGCAGACCCTCGCCGGCATGCTGCGTGAGGCCAACGACGACGCCAGGGCGGTCGGCGAGGCCAACGCCTGACCGGATCGGAGGTGACCCGATCGGCAGAGCCACGTCCTAACCGCTCACTGGGCTAGAGCGCTGGGGCGCTGCTCCAACACCTCCGCGACCTCGACGGCGACCCGCTCGCCGGACCGGATCGCCCCGTCCATGTACCCGTTCCACACGCTCGCCGTCTCTGTTCCCGCCCAGTGAACGGCGCCGACCGGCTGGCGAAGCAGCGGGCCGTACTCGATCCACGCGCCGGGAGTGAAGTGCCCCCCGAAGCAGCCGCGGGTCCAGGGCTCGGCCGTCCAGTCCAGCTCCAGGTAGGACTCGACGGCGGCGGCCCCCGGCCCGAGGAAGTCGACCAGGCATTCGGTGACCAGCGCGCGCCGTACGTCGGGACTCTCTCGCGACAGCCGGTGAGCGTTCGCTCCCACGATGAAGCCGACCAGGACACCCGGGCTGCCGTCCGGCGGCGAGTTGTCCACGGTGAAGGTGATCAAATGGTCGGGCCCCCAGGCCATCCCCTTCAAGCCCTGATCGCGCCAGAACGGCCGCTCGTAGACCACGTTGACCTTGGTGACGGTCCCCTGCGGCATCCGCTGGAGCAGCTGGTCCCGTGGACCGGGCAGCGGCGGGTCGAAGGCGATTCGGGCCGCGAGCGCCGGCGGTACGGTGACCACCGCCCGCCTCGCCGCCACGGTCACACCGGCGGCGTGAACGGTCACCCGCGACGTGTCGTGATCGATCTGGTGGACCGGCGCCCCCAACCGGACGGCATCGCCCAGTCGATCGGCAAGTCCAAGCGCCAGCAACTGGGAGCCGCCGACGATCCGGTCCTGCTGGGCACCACCCTCGATCGTCGCGAGCGTCTCGAAGTTGGTCCCGGAGTGCACGTAGAACAGTGCCTGCAGCAGCGAGTAGTCCGAAGACTCCGCAGCGAGGATGGTGGTCATGTAGGCGCTCAACATCGACCGCGCCGTCGAGGTTTTCGCCGTACGACGCAGCCAGGTCTCGAACGTCTGCGCGTCCCAGGCCCGAGCCCGCGGCGCCGCCCAGGGCTCCTCGACGGGGACTCGTGTCGCCAACCGTTCCAGCCGCATCACCAGCTGGGCAAAGTCCGCCATCACCAAGGGGTTGAGGCGCGGCAGCTCCCCGGAGTAGCGGCGATGGCGGCCGTTGAGCACAGCCATCTCGTCTCCGGTCGCGTACGTCGGGAAGGTGGACAACCCGAGCTCTTCGGCGAGGGCGTAGGCGCGGTCCTGGGTAGGGCCAACCCACTGGCCCCCCATCTCGACCACCTTCCCCCCGCCGAGGTCCTGGTTGAGGGTCCGGCCGCCGACGCGGTCACGCGCCTCCAGCACCGATACCTCCAGGCCGCGAGCGGTCAGGTCACGCGCGGCTGTCAACCCTGCGAGCCCGGCGCCGATGACCACAACGTCGGCTTCTCGTTCTTCGGCCATTGCCTGCACCTCTCATCAGGTGAACGACACGTTTGCGGGCGCCGTCCGCGATCTCCTCGACGACCATCGCCGCGCGACGATCGGCGCGCCTTCGGCCAACTGCTTCTCGGTGTGCTGCGGGGCTTCGCGCCCGCGCCGCACAGCCACACTTGGCCACCGGTCGACGCACTCCGATTGGACGTCCCTGCTGCCCATCTTGCTCCCTCCCCGGGGATCAGGAAATGGTCAACCCGGGGGGCTCCTCAACAGTTGTGACGGCGTGGACCAGGAGCCCTACGGACGGCAGATGGTCACCAGCCGCGGGGGCGGGGGCACGAACTCGAGTTGCCCATCCGCGTGACGTCAGTGGCGGCAAGGGCCTGCTCCCTCCCGGCCGGGATGAAGCCCACGGGGACGGCGCGTCAGCCGAGAAGCTCGGTATGGGGTTGGAAGGCGACCCAGGCGAACCAGAACGTGTCGAGGTGCGTGTGCGGCTGGAGTCGGCGGCCTTCCAGTGGGCCGGCGACTGCCTCGCCGAGAACGTTCCAGGTCGAACCGGTCTGCTCGTCGCGAAAGCCTTGGCCGTCAGCGGTGAAGGCGAGGGTCCGGCGCCCCAACGTGGACTCGAAGACGCCGACGGTCCCGACCTCTCTGCCCTTGGCGATCTCCTTGTCGTCGAGAGCTGAGTGCTGCCCGGGCCGGTGCCACACCACCAGGTCGTTGCCGCCGACGGTGACTTGGACGACCTCGTCCTGGGCGATGTAGGACCGTCGGAGCGCCACAGCCTCCTCTCCTGCCTGGATCCCGATCACCCGCTCCTTGACCGGCAGCCGGGGATCCCGTGGGCCCGGTGGCTCGACGAGCAGCGCACCGTCAGGGTCGTCGTACCCCGCGTAGGGGTTGCGGCCGTAGTCGCGGGTGTGGCCCGTCTCGCGGGTCAGCACGAGCGCCTCCGGGTGGGCCGAGCGGAACTGTGACCAGCCGACCACTCCCATCGGGATGGCCTTGAGCTGAGTTCCGGTGAGTTCGCCGACCGAGGCCCGGCCGGTGAGCTGGGGCCACAGCGACTCGGTCTGCCTGTCGTACATCACCAGGTTGTCGGCGTACAGCAGCCCGGAAGTGCCGAAGTCCAGCAGCCGCTCTCCGACCCGCCGGTGGAACGCGACGCCGGAGTTGCACAGTGGACAGTAGGTGACCGCCACCGGGACCCCACCGACGGTGTCGTTGACGATCTCGTGCCACGTCATCACCTGCAGCGGGTAGGCACGGGATTCTCCAGCCACCGTGAGGGACAGCACCGGCTCCTGCTCGTCCAGCCAGTCCACCTGGGCGGCGGCTGCGAAGTTGGGGTCGTCGATGGGCGGAATGCCGTCCGGGGGTGGGCCGCCGGAGATCAGGTGGTCGAGGTCGATCAGTGGGTCGGGAAAGCCGGCGTGACGAGGGTCGTCCAAGGCGGAGACGACGTCCTCACGTGGACTTGCGCCGACTGGCTCATCCGTGCGCAGGTCGCTGTCAGGGCTGGCGCAGGCAGCGAGCACGAGGAGCGCGGCGGAGGCGATTACCCGAGCCGGCCGAGTTCTCATGAACCCAGCCTCCACCGCAGGCGCCGATCCTTCGGTAACCGGGCTCACAGTGCGCCTTGGCACCGGTGGCGCTGCTGTGTTGCGCCCTCCTAACAAGGCGGAGGGCGATCAAGTCTCGGGGCAGTTGCGCGGACAGGGGTCGCTTGGTTGCCGGCGGTGCGGTCGGAGCTGGCGATGAGCCGGGGGTGCTCATCCGGAATCGCTGAGCGACTCCCCGCTCCCCTCCGGACGGTGGCATCATGACGTCAGAGTGAGGTTGGCGGGCTCACGCAGGTGGGAGTCGGAATGGATACTCCGAAGGTCAAGCGAGTCGACGTCTGCATTGTCGGCGCGGGCCTGTGCGGTCTGAACTCGCTCTTCGTCGCGGCCAGGCACCTAGGCAAGCGCGGCAAGGTCGCCATTGTCGATCGGCGCCCGGCACCTGGCGGAATGTGGCATGACACCTACGACTACGTAAGGTTGCACCAACCGCATCCCATGTTCACCGCAGGCAACATCAAATGGCAGTGGGACAAGGACCGTCACTACCTCGCGACCAAGGTGGAAGTGCTTGGCCACCTCCAGCATTGCCTCGCTGTCCTGGGCAAGGCGACCGAGGTCGATGAGTACCTCGGTTGGGAGTATGTGTCGCACGAAGAGGTTGACGGACTCGTACGAACGACGATCGCCCGAGACGGTGACACGGCGGTTGTCGAGTCGCGAAGCTCGTCAAGGCCTTTGGCTTCGACGTGCAACCGACTCCGCCGCTGGCACTGGCCAGCAGCCGTGTCCACTCCGTCTCACCCGACACCTGGGACCTCCGCGATCCGGAGATGCGTGGCTCGAAGGCGCCTATCTGGATCATCGGCGGCGGCAAGACGGCCATGGACACCGCGCACCTCCTGATCAAGGAGTACCCGGGGCGTTCAGTCAATCTCGTGGCAGGTTCGGGCACCTACTTCTCCGACCGGGAGCGGATGTACCCACGCCGTCGCTGGACCCAGGGAACGCGCCCCAATGCGCTGATCAAACAGTGGCGCCTCTGGGACGGCACGAACGACGAGGAGTTCCGCGAGAAGTACAAGCAGGCGATCGGCACCTGGGTGACCCCGACTGCCGAGAACTGGTTGTCAGGGATCCTCTCGGCGACCGAGGCTGAGGCCATCCGGCGCGGACTCGACACCGTACTCATGGACCACCTCGTGGATGCGGAAGACCAGGGATCGTCGGTTTCCTTGGCTCTCCGCTCCGGTGACCGCCTGACGATCCCGACGGGAAGCTGGGTCGTGAACTGCACCGGTTACCTGTGGGCAGCTGATGCGAACCCCTACGAGCCGTACGTTTCCGCGACAGGCAATGTCGCCTCGATCAACCAGCGATCGTCGACGATGCTGTACAGCTCACATGCGGGCTACTTCGTCACCGAACTGCTTCTGCGCGACAAGCTCCACACAGCACCCCTGTATGAGGTCGACGCGTACGAGTTGAAGCAGAGGTCCAGCATCAGCGCCATCGCATCAATAGCCGTGCTGATCCACAACCTCTCGGTCGTGCTCGATGAACTGCCGCTCACCGTATTTCTTCGTCCGTGGGGAACCGACTTCGACCGCGTGTACCCGATGCCACGATGGATGTGGGGCGCGCTCCACATCCTCGCTACCCATCGGGCCGACCGCAGGCACGCCCAGCAAACGCTGGACACCCTGCGCGGGCGACTCGACATCCGCTGTGGCCCGCTGCAACCCGGTCACGTCGACGCGACCGACTGACTTGAAGCAGCCGCCCGTGACCCGATCCGTCCGTTGCCCAAACCCCAACCCCGCAGGTGACGCGGGGGCACGAACACTCAGGAGGCTGCGCCGAGCGCCCATCACCCGCGCTCACTGCCGGTTGCTCAGGAACGCAGGTGCTCCCCCGCCGAAGGCCGGGTCACCAGGACCAACAGCAGCAGGCCGACCACGCCGAACACGGAGGCCTCCCACTCCTGGATCGAGGCGATCTTGAAGACGGTGAAGACCACTGCCCACACGCCGAACCAGACCATGCCAGCGTGTCCCAGGCGGTTGCCGAGAAGGAACACCACCGCGGCGGCGACCCCGGTACCGGCGATCCAGAGGTAGACCGCCACGTAGGTGGCCCCCATGGCGTCCCAGCCCTCCAGGCCGGTGAAGTAGACCGACCCGTAGCCGCCGACGCCTCCAAGCAGCAATGCCAGCGTCGCGGCGGTGAGTGCGGCGGGAGCGGGCCGCCGTCGCGGGAGGGCGCCGGGCCGGCCGGCGTCGGGTGAACGGTGCTCGGTGAGCGCGGTCATGGTTCCTCCGAATGATGAGTGGCCCGGACAGCCCGGGACCTGCGAGACGAGCGTGGCGGCCGAGCTGTCCCGGCGACCACGGCTCCCGGTCACGTTCCGGGTCGGGACACGGTGTCCCGTGACCTCGGGACACCCGGGCCGCGATGATGAAGGGATGCCGATCGTGGTCGGGATGCTCGCCGTGCTCGGCGGCCTGCTGGGCGCCGGGCTGCACGCGGTGAACGCCGCGGCGGGCCGCAGCTCGACACCGAGCTTCTGGCTGATGAGCGTCGCCGGTGCGGTGGCCTTCGGGTCCGCCTGCCTGCTGCTCCGCGGCTCCGACGCCGGGCGGGTACGGCTGCTCCTCGGCGCGATCGGACTGGGCCAGGGGCTGTCGCTGACCGCGTTGGAGCTCGCCTGGGTGGTCCCGGACGGGGGTTTTCGCAGCGGAACGCTGTGGCTCGGGTCGTGGCTGTGGGCACCGGCCTACATAGCGATCGTGATCCTGCTTCCTGTCCTCCTCCCGGATGGTCGGCTCCCCTCCCGACGCTGGCGACCCGTCCTGTGGCTGGGCGTCGTCACCGTCGGGGTGGTCGCGGCGAGGTGGGCTCTCACGCCGTACGACCAGCAGGACTTCCCCGAGCTGCTGCGCGGCGCGCGCGACCCCGTCGCCTGGGAGCCGGTGACCTCGACGTTCATGAGCTCGGTTGAGCTGCTGCTGCTGCTGGTCGCGGTGCCGGTGGCCGTCCTGACCTTGCTGTTCCGGTGGCGGCGCGCGGTCGAGGTCGAGCGCCAGCAGCTCAAGTGGGTGTTCCTCGGGTACCTGACCACGCTGGCGCTCTTCGGAGTCGCGCAGATCGCGCCGCTCGCGCTGGTCGAGGTCAGTGCGGGCGTCGCGATGCTGCCGCTGCCGCTCGCGATCGGGGTCGCCGTCCTGAAGTTCGGGCTGTGGGACGTGGACGTGGTCATCTCGCGGACCCTGGTCTACGGGGCGCTGTCTGCGGTGGTCGTCGGCCTGTACGTCGCGACGGTCTGGCTGGTCGGCGACCTCCTCGAGCCGAGCACCGGCGCCCCAGTGCTGGCGACCACGGCAGTGGCTCTGGCCGCCCTGCCGCTGCGCACCTGGTTGCAGCGGCACGTGAACCGGTGGGTGCACGGCGACATCGAAGAGCCCTACGCCGTCCTCGCCCGCCTCGGTGACCGGCTCGCCGCTGCGTCAGCCCCGGAGGACCTCACCGGCCGGGTGCTGCCGTCGGTGCTCGAACAGGTCGCCCGGACGCTGCGGGCCAGGCACGCCACCCTCACCCTCCGAGACGGCCACGTCACGACGTACGGCGTGCACGGGGAGGGTGACCGGACGGTGTGCGTGGACCTGCAGTACGCCGGGGAGCGGTTCGGGTCCCTCGAGGTCGGCAGGCCGGCGGGTTTCGACGCGACGGCCCACGCCGCGTTGGGCAGGCTGGCGTCCCAGGCGGCCGTGGCGGCGCACACCGTGTGGCTCTCCCGCGAGGCCCAGCGGGCCCGGGAGTCGGTGGTGCTCGCCCGGGAGGAGGAGCGCCGTCGGCTGCGCCGGGACCTGCACGACGGGGTCGGGCCGTCGCTGGCCGCCCTCGCACTGCAGGTCGAGACGGCCCGGGACCTCGCGATCGACGACCCGCAGGCGTCCTCCCGACTGCTGGGCCGATTGGCCCCGAGGCTGAACGCCGCGGTCGCCGACGTCCGCGCGCTCGTCCACGAGCTGCGCCCGCCGATGCTCGACGAGCTCGGTCTGTCGGCGGCCTTGCGGGAGCTCGCCGAGGGGCTCAGCTCGCCCGGCACCTCCGTCCACCTGCGGACACCGGAGCCGGGGCCGCTGCCCGCGGCAGTGGAGGTTGCGGCGTTCCGCATCGTCGGTGAGGCTGTGGCCAACGCGGTCCGCCATGCCGGAGCGCGGACCGTCGAGGTGTCCTTGGAGGATCGTGGGGAGGTGCTGTCGGTGGAGGTGCGCGACGACGGCGCCGGGCTGTCGGTACCCGTCCGCCACGGGGTCGGGATGCGGTCGATGCGTGAGCGGGCCGAGGAGCTCGGGGGCCGGCTGCTGGTCTCGTCGGGTCCGACCGGCACCCGAGTCGAGGCGCTCCTGCCCAAGGGTGCCTCGTGACCACTCGAGTGCTGGTGGTCGACGACCACCCGTTGTACCGCGAGGGCCTGGTCACCGCCATCACGACCATGGCCGCGATGGAGGTGGTCGGCGAGGCCGGCGACGGTGAGGAGGCGGTCCGAGTCGCGCTCGACGTACGACCGGACGTGGTGGTGATGGACCTGCACATGCCGGTGCTGAACGGCGTCGAGGCCACCCGACGGCTGACCGCCCAGGCGCCGGAGATTGCGGTGCTCGTGCTCACCATGCTGGAGAACGACGAGTCGGTCTTCGCTGCCGTTCGCGCCGGGGCGAAGGGCTACCTGCTCAAGGGCGCAGACCGCGCCGAGATCGGGCGCGCCCTGGACGCGGTGGCGCACGGCGAGGTGGTCTTCTCGGCAGGCATCGCGGGGCGGGTGCAGGCCTGGTTCGCCGCCGGCCGGCCGGGCGCCGCGGCCTCGCCGTTCCCGGAGCTGACCGAGCGAGAGCGGGAGGTGCTCGACCTGGTGGCCCGCGGGCTGACGAACGCCGCGATCGCGCGGCGGCTGGTGGTCAGCGACAAGACCGTGCGCAACCACGTCTCGAACGTGTTCGCCAAGCTGCACGTCGCGGGACGCGCGGAGGCCGTGGCCCGGGCCCGGGACGGTGGGTTGGGGAGCTAACCGCCCCCGTTCCTCGACTACTTCAGCCCTCACTAGAAGCTGTCACGGCGCTCGAACAGGCCCGGGTAGTTCACGACCAAGCCGAAGTCGTCCACCGTCACAACACTGCTGAAGTCGGAGTCGAGCGACTCGTACAGATACTCGTGGTGCGACACGCGCGTGTAGCGCTGAGGATCTGCGGTGACCTCGAGGTCGGGCACCGTGACGTAGGCAGTGACGAGGTCCGCGCTATCCCCGACCGCCATCCGGAGGCGCCGAATCGGCAAGGTGTTGCTCAGGGGCGAGAAGGCGAGATCGACCTCCTGCGCTTGGCTCAAGTCGCCGCGAGGTCGACCGTCGACAGCCCAGGTCTCGCCGTCGTAGGTGACCCCGAGCGTTCGACCAGCCACCGCTAGCGAGAGGGAGCGGAAGCGCCACGCAGCATCTGCGTGCAACTGCGTACGAGCACTCACCGAAGTCACCGCTCACAGCACTGACCACCCGAGGGTCGCCGGTGGTCTCCTCTACGAGACAGCGCTCGATGCTGTTGGACGCGATGCCACGCCACACGACCTCAGCCATGTAGCGATCGTCTATCAGTGCACCACCGAGAACAAGGAGCACCAGCAAGACCCAGGGACCGTCGTGGCTGGTAAACCCCGAGCGCACCACGCCGTGGACACAGCTGGAGAACAGCGTGGTGCTGGTCTTCGGCGTGACGCCCAATCACCCGGGGACCGGTCCGCGGGGGGTTGGTCTCAGCTGAACGTCGTTGCGCGCTCGTCGCCGATCCACTCCCACATGGGGATGGTGCCTTGCACCTCGGCTCCGGCGAACGGACTCGATTGTCGAGTTTCACGGTGCGTATCGGCGGTCCTTACATCCAGGCGACCACTTCGGTGAGGTCGCACTGATCGATGGCCGTGCCCGATCGGCCTCGGTGACTCCTGAAGGTGAGCTCGTCTGTCAGGGGATCACGCTCTGGGACTTGCAACCGCTGGTACAGCGGAACCCGACCTTGGCGTGGGACCTGCCGCAGACCCGCGCCGGCGGGTCGGACACCACGGCGTTCCACCTGATCGAAGCGTGGGATTTGACGGCGACTAGTGCGCCCGCAGGTCGTCGTACGCGTCCCTGCAGGTGGGGCATAGCGGAAAGGCGCTTCCGTCACGCGAGGGAACCCACCGCTTGCCACACAACGCCTCGACCGTGCGTCCTTCGACCAGGGCCCCGGAGGACGTCCTCCCTGGCGACGTAGTGAGACATCCGATCGTGGTCACCAGGCTCCGTCGGCACCCGACGGAGCTTCGGCTGCGTTTCCGCGGCGCTCGAAGATTGTCCCGAGGGGCGCAGGGCCTGCGCCGCCTCGTACCTGTCGATCACGCTCTGCGGGAGCCTATTCATGAAGGGGGCACCGCCGGGGCGCGTGGATCGGCGGTGCTGCGAGGAGACCACGAGTCAGCGTCCTCGAGAGCAGTTCGGGCAGCGGCCGTTCATATCGGGCGTTCCGCTGGCGATACGCCCGCACCAGGAGCAGGTGTACCTGCCTCCCATGCCGAACCCGGCCGAGCAGGACGGTCCCGACCAATAGGTGCGAGGTGTGAGTGGAGAGCATCGGATCAACCTCTTTCAGATTGTGAACTGTGAAGTGATTACACACATCATACCTTGTATGCAGTATCCCGCCAAGGTACGATGGCACTGTGGATAACTCACCTCCCCCTCCCGGCCCGTGGCTGACACTGGCCGACATCGCCTCAATGTCCGGGGTGTCTCGGGCCGCAGTGAGCAACTGGCGCAAGCGGTGGGCCGCCCGTTCCCCCAGCCCGCCGGAGGGACTGGTGTGAACCCCCTGTTCGCGCACGAGGAGGTGCAGGCGTTCCTGGACCGGCAGGAGCTGCGGCGCGCCCAGGCCGGGGGGCGGCGTCCGGCGCCACCAGGTTCGGGGGAGGTCGCGGACTCATTGGCGGGGCTGCCTGGTGATTTCATCCTCGCTCTAGGCACGGTCTTCGCCATCGCCGAGACGGCCACTGCCCACGGGCGGCGTCGGGCTTGGGACGACGTTGTAGCCCAAGCCCGGGCGAGCGAGGGGTCCGGCCCCGCTGAGCTCCTCAGCGGGTTGGCCGAGAAGCTGTCCGTCGTGACCGACGCGGCGTACCGGTCCCTGCATGGGTGCCCAAGCCCCGTTCTCCGCCATCTGGTTGATGCCGCGGTGGAAGCCGAGGGGCACCGCGCAGATCTCTTCGACCACATCCTTGCGCGCGAGTCGGGCGCAGCAGGCAAGGCAGGAGCCATCGAGCCGCGGCCACGTCTGGTCGAGCTCATCCTCGCGGCGGCCGGCCCATCGGGGGGCAAGGCAGTCCTTGACCCATCGATGGGCACCGGTGCCCTTCTCGCCGCTGCCCTGGACGATGCCAGCCGCATGGGTTCGAAGTCGCCAACGCTCTACGGCCAGCAGCCCGACCAAGTCGCGTTCGCCATCGCCCAGATTCGGCTGGCCCTGCGTGGTGCATCGGCCGAGCTTCTTGGCAGCGACGCCTTGTCCGAGACCGGCTTTCCTTTCGTCCGGGCAGACGTCGTGGTGTCGTTTCCCCCTCTCAACGAGCGGCGTCACCAGCCGCTGAACGCAGTCGACCCGCGATGGACCTTCGGGGCACCTTCGAAGCTCGCCAACTTGGCATGGGTCCAGCACGCCGTCCACCACCTCGCCGACGGCGGTCGTGCCTACCTTGCGCTCAGCGGGTCTTCCCTGTTCGCGTCCGTGGACAAGGCAGTCCGTCAGGAGCTCATCGGAAGGGGATGCGTGGAGGCCGTCGTCCTGCTTCCCGCTCGGCTGCTCACCGGTACGGGCGTCAACCTTGCCCTGTGGGTGCTCACTACGCCTGACCCTGAACGCGACCAAGTGCTGCTCGTGGACGGCGAGTCCCTCTCTCTGCAGCTTGGGGAGCCGGCGCTTGCGGGCCACGTTGCGCAGGCACTCGGGGCCTGGCGTCACGACCGCGCCGTCGGTAGGTCGGCGGCCGCGGTCAGCAACCTGGATCTCGTTCTCGCCGACGGCGACCTGAACCCGAGACGCTGGATCGCCCAACACGAGGACACGAGCATCGCCCAACAGGCCAAGGACCTCACCCTGCGTGCACGATCGCTGCGCAACGACGTACGAACCCTGGGCACCGACCGGCTCGACGACTGGGTCGCCAAGAGTTCCGACCCACCCCGGCAGATTCGCCTCGCCGATCTCGCCAACGCGCGACAGCTGTCCATCTTGCCGGGCATACGACGCAGCAAGGCGCCCGCCGTACTGGAGCAGCACCCCGTCGTTCTGCCCCGCGACGTCCGCTGGCCCGGCCAACACGACCTAGAAAGCGGGGACATCGAGGTCGGTCTGCGCCAAACCTTCCCCCTCACGCGAGAGGGCGACGTCTTGGTCGTCGCCGAGGGCACGGGCATCGCCACCCGCATAGTCGACGCCGCCCTCGCGGCCAGGGTCATCACCTACCCCGTCCACATCGTCCGTCTCACCTCGAACGGCGGCGCCAATGCCGATCTCACCCCGGACTACCTCGCAACCGTCCTCCCCGCCAACTGCAACCGATCCAGGATGACCGGAGCCGCGATCAAGCGCATCAAGGTCCCAGAGCTCACCCTCCCGGTGGTCACGCCGGAGGAGCAGACCGCCCTCGTCACCGCCGTCCGCGCGACCCGGCGCACGTCCGAGGCCTCCCGCCGCATCGCAGAGGATGCGATCTACCTCACCAACGACCTCATCGACGCCGTTGCCAGCGGCGTACGGCCGTACTACCGCAGCACGGCGGAGAAGGACGCCCGTGCCCACCGCTATCTTCGTGACGACCACCCTCGGGCCAGCAAGCCACGCGCCTCCGAGGAGCGCCAGTGACTCGAGCAGCTCCGCGGGACCCGACCTCGGGCGGTATCTCCGCGCGAGTCCATGAGTACGCCGCCGGCGCCGGCACCGGCAGCGAGCCTGCGAGTTGGGATCGCTACCACGCCGTCCGTGACTGGTTCGCGGGCCTCGAGGCCGGAGCGATCGTGGCGTGGACGAACCACAGCTACACAGGTGGCCCCTGGGTGCTCGGCTGCGCCGACATCGTCGTGCCCGCCGTTGAGGAGGCAGCACCGTTCAACTGGTTGTGGACGGTCAGCACACCGTCGCAGCGACTCCCGCTCGACGAGTGGCACCTGGTCGTGACGCCGGACCTCCCCGTATGGCGGCTCGACATCGCGGGGACGCTCGCCTACGCGAGCCGGACACATCCCGACGACGTGTCGGCGGAGGAGCTTGGGGAGGCACGTCGGAGCGCGCACCCTCAGGGACCGGAGGAGTGGCGGCAGGACGAGGCCATCTCACATGCCCAGCTGAACCGCGTCCAGCAGAGCTGGGTAGCCCGCCACTGCAGCCGCATCGACGTCGCCTTCGAGTACGAGGAGGACCTTGTGGGGCACTGCGCCCGCGAGACCCTCGAGCGTGCCGAGGACTTCGGCCCGGACTCGTGATGCCGGCAGCGTCACCCGTTGGGGACCGCGATGCGCTCGATCGCACACTGGTGGCTCTGCGCCCCGGCGACCCAGTCCAGTTGGGGCCGTGGCAGCTGCAAGCAAAGCTGGGCGCTGGAGGCATGGGCGTCGTGTATTTGGGCGCCGACGGCGACCGGAGAGCCGCGGTCAAGACCATGTGGCC
The DNA here is from genome assembly GCA_963769585.1 of uncultured Actinomycetota bacterium. Taxonomy (GTDB): domain Bacteria; phylum Actinomycetota; class Actinomycetes; order Propionibacteriales; family Nocardioidaceae; genus SSC3. The sequence continues at coordinate 554,842 of CAVYMJ010000006.1, read as the reverse complement.
GCATTGGGCAGCGCTTCCCGAGTTCCGAGACCGCTTTCTCCGCGAGGTCGCTGCCCTCAGGGCCGTGCGGGGACCTCAGCTGGCGAGCCTCTACGAAGCCGACCTCCAGGCTGCTGTCCCGTGGCTGGCCACCCAGTTCGTCCCCGGTCCCACCCTCGAGCAGGCCATCGTTGAGCACGGCAGGCTTCCCAGCGGCGCCCTCCATGCGTTCGCAATCGCCCTCCTCGAGGCGGTGCGTCAGATCCACGCTGCGGGCATCACCCACCGGGATCTCAAGCCAAGCAACGTCATCCTCACGCCTGAGAGCCCGGTGGTCATCGACTTCGGGATCGCCAGGCTGATGAATGGCACAGCGCATACTTCCCCTGGACAGGTCGCATTCTCGGCTGGGTGGTCCGCGCCTGAGATCGTCACAGGACGTGAGTGCGGTCCGGCGTCGGATCTATTCTCCTGGGCAGCCCTGGTGGCTTATGCAGGCACGGGGCGCCCCCCATTCCCAGAGACGCCGGGTGTACCCGGATGCGCCCGGGTTCTCGGCCCGCCCGACCTGCGCGGTCTCGACCCAGTCGTACTTCCCGTGGTACTGGCAGCGCTTGCCCGCGATGCCGACCAGCGCCCGACCCCGGCCGAACTTGTCCGCGGGCTCTCCTCAACGAACGCGCCGACTCAGGCGGCAGACACGATCGCGGAGAGCTGGGCCATCGACACGTGGGTCCTCACCAAGATCGCGCCCCATGCCGAAGGAAGGGTGAGGCTGACCCACGTCCCGCCGTCGGCCCGAAGGCCCGTTGCGGCGCCGCCGCGGGGCTGGCGAGGGGAGGCGCACCTCGACGGCGAGGGCCGCGCGAGGGTGGCGCCGTTCGCCGTCACCGGCATCGTCATGCTCGTTGTGATCGTCGTCGCCCTCGCCGGGATCGCACTTGTCACAGCGCTGTCCCGTCCACCAGCGGTGGTCTACCCGCCTGCGCACCCCCAGGCGAGGGCGGCCTCCGAACCGACTCTGGCACCGATACCGGAGCCGGCAGCGTCAGCCAGCCCGCAATTGGTCAAGGTTGTTCGCGTCCCGGCGAAGAGTCACCCGCCGACCCTGCATATGACGGTCGATTCGAGCAGCCACGGCATCGACCGGCTGGTGGCCTTTGTGCGGGCGCACGGTCAGGAGCTCGTCGTACTCGACCTCGACTTCGTGCCGCACGGGCTGGACATCGACGCGCGGCCCGTCGGGGATAACTACCGCGTTCTTCTCCGAGCGAGCCGCGACCTCGCGTGCGGACCGGCCTGCGAGGTGGTACTCCATATCGCCAATGTTTCTCGGGACCCAGACGCTGTGGTCACCACCGCAGGCAACCTAGGAACGCTCACGGGCCGGTTCGTGGTTCAGTCCGACCACCTGTCCGTTGATGGAACCACGCACGTCAACCTGCGTGCTGTGCCCGTCGCGCCGTACGCTCCCGCTTCTCCGTCGCCGTCGCCGCACCTCGCGGCGAAGGGCCCTGCCTCGTTCCCGACGCCAGCACCCGCAGCAACGTCATCCCCAGCACCGGTCAGGACCGACGACCGAGCCGGCTACGGCGCGGTCAGACTCGGGATGTCACGAGCTGAACTCATGGCGACGGGCGCGGCAGCACCGGCCGAGGTCACTCCCAGCGGCAACTGCCGACAGTTCTCCCTTGACTACGGCGGGAGGGCGCTGGTCTCACGGATGCAGGGGCGCGTGGTCGCCATCGAGCACGGGGGAAGCATGAAGACGTCCCGCAACATCGGGCTGCACTCGACCAAGAACGACTTGATCAACGCCTACCCAGACATCCACTTCGGCTGGTACGGGCCCGGAACCGCCGACGCCCGAGTCAACGCCAATGCCTACTACGTCTTCGAGCTCCAACGACACGTGGATGAGGCGCACGTCACCGACATCACCCTCTGGTCGGAGACAGCCGACTGCGGGTGACGGCGATGGTCATGGGGGCAACCGCACTCTCGGGGGATACGGCGAGAGACCACGCGTCCCGACTCAACACCACGTTCATTCCGGTGGAAGGCCTTAGGAAGAGAAGGCCACACTGGCAGCTGCTAGACCTTGCCGGTAAAGCGCCCGGCTGGGGAACTGGGCCGCCAATCTGGCGCATGCTCACGACTAACTACTCTGCTCGCCCCCAGCGCCTCGATCGCCTCCGCGAAGCGTCCAAGCCAGGACGTCCAGAATGCGCAGTGAGGTGAGCGGAGTAGTTCCGGCGACACGAGACGCGAGGTCCGCAAATATCTCATGTTGGGTGCGCAAGTCGTCGGCGATCGCTTGCGAGATGAGCGACATGTAGTTGCTCCAGCTTCGCGTTCGAGTGACGGGCACCCGAGGGGTGCCGAGGTAGCAAGCCCTGACCCAACTGTCATGCAGCACGAGGAAGGCGGGCCGTTTGCGATGAAGCACCTTCGACAAGGTGGTTGCTTTGACCCCAGGAACATCGTTCTCGTCCAGCACGGCGTACAGCGGCGCAACGAGCCGAGCGATCTCGTCATCCGAGGCATCGGCAAGCACCATCCCGAGCTCAATCCCGGCCAAGGCCGAGTCCAACGCAACACGCACCCTTTGCAGCGCGTAGTAACTGCGCAGCGAGACCTTGACGTTCAGCAACAGCGGAGCGAGCAGATCCGCATCGGACAGCATCGCCGAGGAGTCAGCATCACGGCCAACTTCCTCGAGTCCGTAGGAGTCATAGGCCGGGTAGGCGTAGGGGTGGGCACTGAGCCGGTTGGTTGACTCGTCGGTGTATCGCCGCACAATGTCCGCTGCTTCCACAACGGAGACTCTTGCAAGACCGACTCTCACCGATGCACTCACGAGTTCAACCTACTCGCTGAACTCCAACCGAGCTCCGCAGCGGCGCCGTCAATCGAGGGTGCACTCGATCCGCCTCGCCCAGGAAGGTGTCGGGGGTATCGGCTGTCCAGTACGAGCGAGCATTGCCGCGATGACCGCTGATCCTGAGGGCGGCTGGCTCGGCCAGGCCGTGTAGCCGTCTGTGAAGACGACGATCAAGTCTGGTCGAGGGCGAAGCTCGGAGGCGGCAGCGATGCCGACCGTCATGTCGGTGCCACCGCCACCGGCGAGACGGGCATCCTTGGCGTGCCGCACCCGGGCAACGGTGTGGACTGCGGCATCACAGGCCAGGACAGTGACACACGTGTCGCTGACGCCGAGAGCCATCAGCGCCCCGTCCACCTCGCCGAGGGCACGGCCGAGGAGTGCATCGTCGACACTGCCCGAAGTGTCGATGACCATGGCGACGTTGGGCAGTGGCCGGCGCGTGCCCGGCAGCACGATGTTCGGTACGGCGGACTGGCGGCGGGATCGTTTGAGGTACGTGTACTCAGCATGGCCGTTGGTCCAACCAGCAGCCCGGCGTACGGCGCTGGCGAGCAAAGGCTCCCAGGCGATCTTCGGCTCGAGGATGCCGCGCGCCCAGCGCCACGCGTCGCCTGCCTGGTCGCCGCGACCGGTCACGTGATCGCTGTAGTCGATGGCGACTCTGTGCCGGATGTGACTGGCGTCCTCGGGATCCACGCTGGCTGCGTCGGTGTCGGGTGGGAGCTCATGGCTACGAACGATCCCGTCGGACCCGCTGCCGCATAGCGGTGCCAGCTCAGCTTCCCCGGACTGGACGTCGGCATCGGCCCGCAGCTTACTGAGGATCGCGAAGTACTCCTCGGCCGCCTTGCCCTCGGACAGGCCCAGGTCGGCGGGTGTCGGCATCCCGATCGGAAGAAGGCCGTCAGGACGAAGTATCCCGGCCAGCGCTGCATCGGCTGCCTGATGCCAGGACCCGGCTGCGCTCGCGGTGGCGCGGACGGTGCGGGCTCGGTCCGCGTGGTCGTGCAGCAGGTGCCACACCATGTGCGCCAATGCAGCGCCGAGCTCGGGTACGTCAACGTCGATTAGCCAGCTGGGGTTGACGTAGATCCGCCAGTGCTCGTCAACGGTCACGGTCTCGACGTCTGTGGATGCCACGGGCGTGAGGGCGAACAGGGCGTGCGAGAGGTAGGGAAGGTTCTTGGTCTGCTCGCTGACCAGCCACAACTTGGCGGCCGAGAGCTTGTCCAGTCCTCCGGAATGGAACGAGGTCATGCCGCGGTCCCGGGCAGCAGCCCGGCCAAGGCGAGGGCTGGTGCGAAGGCCTTGATCCCAGCGGGGATCTCGGCGCCGGGAGGGCGCATGCCATCGCGCATGAGGGCCCTCACGATCGGGACGGCTGGGTCGACGCCGACGTTGCCAGCTGCCTCGGCGCACAGGCGGATCGCGGCAGTCCAGCGCTCTGGAGTACGGTCACGCGCGACAGCGGCCAGCACACCCTGGAGCACGACGTAGACCCGGTCGGGTCGCAAGCCCCTGAACACGAACGAGCCGGTGCCAGCCAGGAGCGCCTCCGGGTCGGGCAAGTCGTTGGCATCGACCCACGCGAGGAACTCATGGGCAGCCGCCTCCCCGACGCAGCCCGCAACCAGCCTCCGTCGTACCGCCTTGGGGGCTCTGACGGTCGCGGCGAACGCCGACAGCTTCGCCGCGTAGTCCCAGGTGCGCGGCGTGGGGAAGGCCCGCCCTCGCGATGCGGCGTCCTTGGGGATCGACGACAGCTGATTGATGCGGGCGCGGAGGAACCCGGAGACAAGCACCCGCTCACGGTCCACCACGGAAGCCAAGCCGTCGGGTGCTGGGTGAACCGGCAGGGGCGGCCAGTCCCCGGTGACCATCGCCTCGGCGTACACCTCCAACGGAAGCCCCCAGTCCAGGTGCACGAAACGCGACGCGGTCGGCGCAGCCAGCTCCCAACCGGCGGCAGCCACGTCGGCGGGGTTCGCGGCGGCGACAAACGACACGGTGTCCGGCAGCTTGAGCGACCCCACCTCGAAGTGGGTCAGTGGCCGCAGCGCCGCGGCCTGCAGTGCTGGGGAGGCGGTGGAGAACTCGTCGAAGAACGCGATCGACGGCCCATCCACCGCCGCGAGCCGCTTGGCCCAGCCGGGTGGTGCGAGGTTCACCGACCCGTCTGCGGTGATCACCGGAAGGCCAGCGAAGTCGCTTGGCTCGTAGTGGCTGACTATCAGCGACTCCACGTGCCAGCCAAGTCGCTGCGCCGACTCGACCACGGCGGTCTTGCCTTCGCCCGGGTTGCCCCACAGCAGGACCGGCACTCGTGCGCTGATACAGATGCCCAACGCCTGCAGGGCGTGCTCGTAGTCGGTGCGGGTCCAGCCTGACGTGGAGCCAGTCACGGGGTTCCTTCCTTGGTACGTCGGTCGGTGGTTGGGGCGGACGGACGGTCAAATGCAGCTACCGGGATCAGTGGGGCGCGGACACCTGCTGTCAGCAGCTGCAGCGCTTCCTTCGTCGTACCGGCGACCGCAAGCGCCATGCCTACTTGGTTGCGCGTCGGCCGTGGATCGAGCAACCTCGTGCGAGCCTCCAACCAGTCGATCGCAGCCGCCGACGGAGCGAACCATTCGCTGGCTCCGGCTCTGTCCAGGGCAAGAAGGTCCATCGGCCGGAGCTGGCAGCCCGCGCGGCGCCAGGCGGCGAGCTGGATCGCAGCGCGCTTGATGCTTCGGTTCGAGCCCGCCGCGACGTCGGCGGCTTCGCTGACCGAGCAGCCCGCCCGCATCAGATCCTCAACGTCGGCACGCGGAAGACCTAGCTCGAGCCACTGCATCCGCGCGCCAGGTTCGGTCCTGTCCAGATCGGTATTGGTCCAGGCGACCCCCGTCACGACGTCGGCGTTACGGCTCACTGCCAGCAGGTCGGCCAGCCACGCGTACGACGGACGCGCGAAGGCTGCAGCCTGGTACAGCCGCGTCGGTAGCGGCTCCCCCTGCAGCGACACCGCCTCGTACACCTCCTGGACGAACTCAGGAGGAACTCCCGCACGCCACAGGTCGGCTGGCCCGACGGGCTCGCGGACTAGAGGCCGAACTGCGTCAACTGACGGCGGCTGGCGGAACCACCCGCCCGCTTGGATGACCGTCTCCGCAAGCCTCGCCAGCAACTGCTCGGGAGCTGCTGGGGCCAGGCGTGCCCAATGAGCCGGCTCGCGCTCATGCTCCACCGCGTGGACCAACCGCTCATAGTCGAAGCTGACGCACGCGCATCCCGCCGCCTGGTCGAGGACCCGCCAGCGTCCGGGCCGAACCTGGGCGAGCGCCGGGAGCTGGCGGCGCGCAAGCAGCTGCACCATCCCCCGAATCGAAGGCACCACCATGTCCGTTAGATCGACGCAGGTCAGGTAGCCCCCGAACGCCTGCGCGATCCGTTCGGCCTCCAGATCGTGAGGCGTGGTCAGGCTCCAGTCGGGCTCGATCGTGACCTTGTGCCGTCGGCCTCGCCGCCCCCGCGACGTACGACAATCGACCGACAGCACTAGCGGAGCACCATCCGGGGTAGGGCCTGCTGGCCCCAGAGGCGACACCCAACCAGCCTCCGATACCGCTCCTTGGACCGCCACCACCATCCCACCCTTTCGAACACATGCTCGAATCCCAGGAATACCAAGAGCCGTCGATGGGTGGCAATGGCTACGGCGTGTCGCCCGGCGATTCCCCACCTCACCTGCCTGTGCGTGGGAAGCCGCTGGGTCACAGGTCGGCTGGCGGATCAGCGATACGGCGCAGCTCATCGGCCACGGTGCCTTCCATGTCGGCCTCGGTCGCGATGAAGTGGTCCCCGCGAAGGTCGAGGTCAACTCCGGGGGAAACCCGGGACCGCACGCGACCGGCACCGTCCAGCTCCCACTTCACGGTCGAGGGGCCCTCCCACCCAGGCGGTACGGCGAGGTCGCCAGGGTCGGTGCCTGCGAGCCAGGCTCGGGTGAGACCGTCCGCCTGGTCCCACTCAAGCCAGGGGCACGGCATGGTCAGCCCTCGGAACTGATCGACCACCGCGAGGTCCACAAACTGATGTCCGTCTTGGGGCGTGAGAGTGGCCTGACGGACCAGTCGATTGATGTAGGCCATCGTGTCGTCGGGGTGCATGAAGCCCACCCGGGTGACCTTGTCGTCCTGGCAGTACGTCGTGTCGGGGCAGTCTGCCGCGTACGCCTGCGCACCGCCGGGATACTTTCGCCCGAGCAGGTCGACCGGGACGATGACGCTGATCGCTTCGCACAGGACGCTCATGGTCCGGTTCCCCTCCACCGCGGTCGCCCAGCACCCGCGGTCGCCAGGCGGTTCAGCCCCGCGACCAGGACTGCGTTCGGTGCTGCACTGGGCAGCACTGCGACGACCTCCTGAAGAGCGCTCGGGATTTCACGGCCGAGCACGGCCGAGTAGCGGGCCGCGACAGTCGGTGTTCGGCTTTGAGCGGCGACGCAGTGGAGGACGACCACTTCGCCTTGCCGCCGCAGGGCTTGCACCGTACGAGCCGCCTCGTCGAGGACGAAGTCCAGGTTGGGGTTGTCCCCGTCGGTCGTGTCGAGGAGCCGGAAGGTCACGTGCCTCAGACCAGCGGGCACCTGCTCGGTCCCGAGCCGGCAGAGACTCACCACCGCCGTGACGTCGGACGGAAGGCTGTCGAGGGCACTGGCGTTGGCCAGGTAGACGCCAGGGTCATGCGGGTGCTCCACGAGGGTGGTGCCGCCGTACGCCGGGTAGTCGATCCTGGCGCACCCCGGCCAACCCTGAGCGTCGGGTCGGCCCTCGCGAACGGTCAGCGCGGCTAGATGCTCGAGGTCCTCGAGACGCTTGCCCGGGTAGCCGTGGACGATGGACCGCCACTGCGCAGGGAAGGCGCTCGCTCCCCAGCGCGCTCCGAGAAGCGCACCCGCGATCGAGGCAACGGTGTCGGTGTCGTTGCCGATCCTGATCGCAGCCTCAAGCCCGTCCTGGACGTGTAGGCAGTCGAAGCGACGGTCGCCCGCCCGGGTGTGGTGGATGGCGGACCACGCTGCCTGCAAGGCGGTGACGACGTACCCGTTCGGGGTGAAGGACGTCGGCTCGGCTTCTTCGGCTTCGTCGATGCAGTCCTGCCAGAAGGCGCGGGAGTGGTCGGAGAGGTGCACGAGACCGGTGCGGAGGTTAACCAGCGCGCCGGTGAGTACGGCGTCGCTGATAGCCAGGCACCACAGGGCGCAGGCTTCCCCGGCGCGCGGGTCGTAGTGGGTGAGCGCGCTGACCTTCCTGGCAGCCTCAACGAGCGCTTCCGCGTCGCCCAGGTGGGCGAGGGCTACCGCCGACGTGCGCATCAGCGAACCGTTGCCACCGCTGCGGCCGGTCTGCTCGTCGCAGGAACGAGCGGCACCAGCCAGGGTCTCGGCAGACGGTTGGCGGCCGGCACGGCTTAGGACATGCCCGGTCTGGATGCCAACGTCGGGCGGGCCCGAGGCATACCAGTCGGCGAGGCCGGCAGCGATCGCGTCGAGCGCCTTCGGCGTGCGCAGGTCGAGGCCGCGAGCGGCGACCTCGGCGACGACGTACGTCTGGGCGGTGTCGTCGGTCCAATCCCCCGGCGCGAAGCCGCCGAGTCCGCCTCCGATCATCTGCGGCGGTTCGCCGGCGGGTGGCAGTGGCGCGGAGCCGAACTCGTAGCCTGCCCCGAGCGCGTCGCCGCACGCCGCACCGACGAGTACGCCGACGGCACGGTCCAGCTGCGCTGCGGTGAGCTTCAATCCGCCCACCTTGACCAGCTCGTGCCGGGGGTTGACGGCGACCAGGTGTACGTCGCGGTCCTGGCAGGACAGGGCATGCAGGTCCGCGTACTTGGACGTGGAGCGGAGGCTCGTGCCCAGTCCTGCAGAACCGCGCTCATCCCGGACCAGCCGGCACACGTGGTCGACGAACCGCCGCGCGCGACGGGAGGGCGTGACGTCGGTGGGCCTGCCGACCGCGTCGAGCCCGGCCGCCTCGATGATCGACTGGAACTGTGCGGCGAGAGTGCGCGGGCTGTCGAAGACCTCGAGCGCGACCGGCTGCCCGGCGATGGCGATGAGTACGCCGGACTGGCCAGGGAGTGGCCGCAGGTCCGCGACGATCTGGCTCACGTCGTCTGCGCCCTGCTCGACGTAGTCGACGAACGAGCTGGTCGGGCTGGCGCCGTAGCGCGACTCGAGCTCGGCGACCCGGTCCCACACCTCGCCCTGCCGCTCGACGCCGGTGTTCAGCCCACTCCGTACACGCAGGCTCGCGCGCCGGTCGTTCGAGCCGTGCCTGCGTCCGCCGCCCCAGCGGCCCTGCTCGACGCAGACCACGTCGAGGTCATGCACGGCGCCGGGGGCGACCAGCACCGAGAGGGCGAGGAGACGGTGCTGCCACCCACCTTCGAGCAGCTGCCCCTCCAACATCAGCAGCGGCCGCGAGCCCTGGTTGGTGGCGGTCAGGGTGGAGACCGACGGACCGCCCTGCTTCTCCACGAGGACCGCTTGAGCAGCGTCTACGTCGTACCCTCGCGGGCCGTCGTACTCTCCCCAGACTGGGAAGACGGTGAGGGCTCCGCGCTGCGTGCCGGAGCCGACGTGAAGTCGGGTCATCAGAACCTCCAGGGTTGCTAGTCGAGAGCGATCTTGAGCGCCTTGCGCAGCACCTTCTGGGTGCGACGAGGCGCGGGCTCGCTGCTCTCGACCACGGCGAGGATGACGTCGGGGTCGTTCTCGCAGGCCCGCACCACGAGCTTGGGAGTGAGCAGCCCCGGGTGCTCCCTCTCCAGGTCCAACAAGGCGCGTACCGCGCTCGGCACCTGGGGCGAAGCGTCAGCCGCTCCCCGGAAGGTCTGGCCGCCGATCCGATGAGCCAGGTCCTTGTCGACCCCGCTCACGAACTCGCACATGCGTGCGATCGCGGTGCGCAGGTGGTCCGGCACGAAGGGCTGTGCCGGAAGAGTGACATCGGCGACGACCCGGTCGCCGGCAAGGACGAACCTCACTCCGGTGTTGTCGCGGTTGAGAACACCCACCTCGAACTGCGCGCTGTCCAGATCCGTGACCTTGACCGCGACCTCGCTGAACAGACGGATCGTCGGCTCGCCCGGCAGCAGCCGGACGAAGACGACCGCCGAGTCGGTCGCGATGGGGATGTCATTCTCGTCGTCCCGGGTCGGCGGGTATCCCAGCATCAAGCCGACCGCGCCGTCGATCAGGCCGTTGAGCTGGCCCTCGTCGTACACCCTGATCGCGAGCGGTTCCTCGGCCGCGGGCTCGTCGACGCTGGGGAGCAAGGGGTCCTCATCCAGCTCGAGGTCGGAGACCAGGAACGCCGGGTGGACGACAGCGAACACGTCACGTAGGGCACGCGTCGCAAGGTCGGCCACCTGGTCGGCACACTTCGGCTCGCACCAGAACTGGTAGTTGTCCAGCGGACCGTCGATCGGTCGACTCCAACCGATCTCGCAGATCCGACGCCGGGCCGCCTTGTCGAGCCGGTACGAGCCCAGCAGGCAGGTGTTGCACGACAGCTCGGCGACCAGGAGGGCGCCGCACCGCGCAACCTGGACGAAGGGAGCACAGCCAGCGCCGGCGGGCTCGGTCCGAGGTGTCTCCACGTCGATGCGGATCGTCGCGTCCTGCTCAAGGTGCGCGATCCGGTCGGCCAGCACCTCGCGGAACTGCTTCCAGGCACGCTTGGTACTGCGTGCCACGTCAATCTCAGAACTGCTCATCTCAACCCCTGCCCTCGATGTCCTCACCATCAAGGTAGGGAAGGGGCCAGACACAAAGCAGTGCTGTTACCGGTGGTGCTGGAGGAGCTCCTGAGCCAGTTCCGCGCCTGCATCTGCGAGCTCCGGCGGTGCCACGACGGCCGCCTCGGTCCCGGCGACGAGCATCAGCAAACCGACGCGACGGGTCAGCGGCGGCAGCAGAGCGAGGTCCAGGATGACCGCCTGTTCGTCGTCGCTGACGACCTCGACCTGCTCGGCGTACATGTCGGCCGCCCAGCGCGCGTGGTGCGGCAACCTCACCCGGACCGTCTCGGTGGTGCGCTGGCCCCGGAGTCGCTCCTCCAGGTTCGAGGGAGACTCGAACACTTCCTCCAGCACCTCGCACGAGCGGACGTTCGACAGCAGGTAGGTGCGCAGCTTCGCGCTGCCGTCGAGCGGGCCGGCATCGACCTCCCAACCCCTTCGGGTCTGGACCAACCGATACGGCTCGATGACCTTTTCGAAGACGCCCACCTCCCAGGTCCGGGAGTACACGATCCGCGCCAGTCGACGGTCCCGCTGGGCCTGGCGGATCGCCGTGAGTGCTCCACCGGTGCGCCGCGCGCTCGGGACGGTGTCGGCCTGGGCACCCAACATGGACTCGGCGAGGACGTCGACGGCGTCGGCGAGGTCCTGGTCCTCTGGCTCGAGCTCGAGCAGCGCACACGCGGAGGTGTAGATCAGGGCGAGCTCGCTTGCGTCGACGTACTCGACTCCGAGCTCGTCGAACGGTCGCGGGTCGGAGATGCGGACGATCACCGCGTCGTTCGGGTCGATGTCGTCGTCTCCATCGGCGCCGAAGAACTCCAGTACGTCGGGACGGGACAGACCGAAGAGGAAGGGACTCAGGTCGGCGGCGTAGAAGGTCAGGAGGTCCTCGCGCAGCTCGTCCGCGTCGACACCGACCTCGGCGGCCAGTACGGCGAGCGGGAGTCCGTTCGGGTGGGCGGCGAGCGTCTCGAGGACCTCGGGCAGCCGGGCGATGCGCGCCACGTACTTGGGGGTCTTCACGGGGTCGCCCCAGCCATTGATTCGAGCTCGGCCAGGAGCTCGGCACGCATCTCGTCGGGACCGACGAGGGTGACCCGCAGACCGAGCTGGTAGAGCCGGTCCAGGAGGGCGGCACGGTGCGTCACGCGGTACGTGAACTCAGCAGTTCCCCCCGCCGCGGTCTCGGTCTCCGGAGCACCCAGCCACCGGCGCACGTCGGGGGCGTGCTCGGTGGCGGAGCGCAGCGTCACCGTGACCGGCGGGTCGATCTCCCAGGACATCGGATGCAGCCCGGGGTGGCGCGCCTCCGGCTCGCGGGTCGCGGTGCGCGCCTCGTCGAGCGCCACCTCGCTCATCCGCGACACGACGTACACCTTGAGGTCGGTGGCGCCCTCCTCGCGGCCCAGCAGGTACCACTTGCCGTGCTGGGTGCGCACTGACTGCGGGTGTACGACGCGCGCTGAGCCGTTGTAGCGGTAGCGGAGCAGGCTGGCGAACCGAACCGCGCGCACCACCGTGGCCAGCGTCTCGTCGTGTCCGGTGAGCGGCAGGTCAGCGCCGAGGCTAGGGGGCCGCTCCGCCTCGGGCAGGCCGAGTCGCCGTACCAGGTCGTCGCGGTCCGCCAGCAGTGCAGCCCGCTGGAGCGCCCGCTGCTGTCCAGGAGTGAGCGCCACCCGGAGCCGGTTGTCGACCGTGGACATCCGGTAGCGCGCGTGCTCACCGGCCCCGCTGATCGTGTCGATCTGCCAGCCCTGGTCCTTGAGGTGGTCGAGCTCGCGGGTGAGCAGGCGTAGTGGGTCGGCACCGGCGAACCCAGCCACCTCGATCAGTTTGAGAGCCGGCGCGCCCTGGTCCCCCGCGTGCCGCAGGTACGCAGCGATCTTGACCAGCCGTTCCATCGGCCCGAGCTGGTCGCGTCCCCGTCCCTTCGGCATGACGCCTATTCTCCCGCACTCAGGTCGGCGGCGGCGCTTAGTCTCGGACCATGCCTGATTTCGATGCAGTGTCACGCGACCACGTCCTGAGCACGCTCGGGGAGTACGACGAACGAGGACGGGAAGGCTTCCTGGACCTCTATGGGTTCGGTGTGGCCCGCGACTACGTGCTCGTGCACGACGGGAAGAGCTACGACTCGAAGGCGATCCTGGGAGTGGCTCACAAGTACGCCACGGGGAGGGCCGCGCTGGCGGCCGAGTTCTCAGGTGGGAAGGACGGGGCTGCCAAAGGTCCTCCGTCGTCTAGGGTTCGACGTCACACAGCCGGCGGACTCGGCTTAGCTTCAGGCTAGAGCGCGAGTCGCCTCGCAGTCGGCCCGCCCGTCTCACGGATCGGCGCGCCTAGGTCTCCCCCAATGGAGGACCTCTGGGTGGTTCTGGTCCTAGTCCGGCGTCGCGCTCTCAGCCTTCTCGATCAGAGGCAGGCGCCGTCTCGCCTTCGCATGGCCTAGCCGCGGAATCCTTCTACGCGGCACCATAGAACGGATGATGCACGCAAGGGGATGTCATCGGGCGCTCTTCACGAAGGAGGCAAATGGTAACCAGAGACACCATGGCGGCTGAGGAGGTCGCCTCTAGGGTCGCTGCGGAACTAGCGGACGGGCGCCAGCGTGGTTATCCGGAAGGCCAGCTGACAAAGGTGACCTCACTCTTGCACGCCTTCCGCAGCGGCGGCGCTTCGACCGATATGGGAAGAGTCGAGAGCGCTCTGGCGAACGCGGGAGTCAGAATAACAACTGGGGCGAGCGAGCTGGTGTCCCAGTGCTGCGGAGAGGCGTCGTCAGCCTGATTCAAGAGCCCGGCCGCTTCGAGCCCGAGCTCTCTGAGAGCCCATCGAATGTCCGGATCAGTTTCTGGCCAGAAGACGGCGTGCCATCGCCGGAGGAACCCTTGAGGTTGGGGTTCGACACAACGGGCGGGCGAGACGGTCAACCCACGCGCTGGCTCGATATCGCCCCCGCCTACGAGGCACCCATGCTCAACGGCCTCCGAGGACGACGGGAAGAACCGGCGCGGCCTGCCGACGACCACGAACCAGTCTTTGAGTCCCTCTCAGACGTTCTAGGGACCCGCCTGGCTCTCCCCATGGTCAGCGACCTGCGGCGACATGAGCACCACTTGTAAACGCGGGTGGAAACCTATGGTGACGAAGCGGGACCGAGGCTCCTATCGATGGGCGCTGCCATAGCCCGAGACCGGCTGCCAGAGTACCGAGCATCAGGGTTGGAGAACACGCACGCTGTAGTTTTTCAGGAAGTGCGCATGCTGACCCATGCGAGTTGGATCGTCACCTGCTGGCATCTCACGCGCACCGTGACGGGCGCCGTACGGCCGTTTTTCGCCGCCCCATCGCTGCGCCAGCCGTTTCTCCAACGCGTCCTGCACCTGCGTTCATCGGAGGACACGACCGGCAGCGACCTGGGCCTCTGCCTCGCCCACGCCTTGATCGACACCTACGGAGCCACACACCGCCTCATGCAGGAGTGGGCGGCTGATTGGGAAGTCGACTTCTTCAATGATCTGGCAGAGGGCAGCTTTGGGAGACTGAAGGGTGCCGAGGCGCGGCTCGATGCCATGCTCGCGACGGCCGCCGAAGCACACCGCCGGATTTCAGGACTTCAGCATGCTCGTGCCGAGTCCCGGACCGGTCCTGGCTCCTGCCACCCCAGACCCCAGACCACGGAACTGGGCGCCCGGATCCGCATCCACGTGCGATCGAACTCTCAAAGGAACTCGACTCCCACGAAGCAGCCTTCAAGAGCCAGACCGACGCTATCCGCGCGAACATGGACGCGGTGATGCTGAGAAGTACCGCCGCACAACAGGAGACCGGAGAAGCTCTCCAACGCCGGCTGGGCCTGCTGACGTCGTTGGTGCTTGCGCCCACCCTGATCGTAGGGCTTTTCGGCGCCAACACCGCCTACCCGGCGGGGGAACGTGGTGGGGCTTCGGCTTGATGATCCTCCTCATGGGACTGTCAGTCCTCGTCGCCGCGGTGGCATGGAAGTCGCGCGAACTGACACGGTGGGCCCGAGACCGGAGCGACGCGGCGCCGGAAGTGTCTACGTCGCGCACCCTGGGACTGAAATGAGCACCCTGCGCGGCGATGGTAGGGACGCCCGCGGGCAAACACTCGCTCGCGCGCCCGGTCGCGGATCGTGGTCTCGTTGACGCAGCGGACGACCGCTCGTCGCTCCAGCCCCCCTGCAGCCGAGAACATAGCCGTAGAAGACGTCAGCGACGTCCCAGAAGGTCTGCCAGTAGCCGTCGTGGCCGTGGAACTCGGTGCGCTCGACCTGAACTGAGTGACGGTTCCCGGTCGTCATCAGACAGATGTGCTCGGGCTGCCATCCCTCGTCGAGGAGGCGGTCTACCTCGTCGTCTGCTACGCCGAGAGCCGCCTCAGGCGCAGTGGCCGCGAAACGTACGGCGGCACCTGCAACTCCACGCGATAACTTCGTCGAAACATCGCCGCGGGCCTGGCGCAGACTCCCACCGCACCTTCTCCAACGTTGGATCGTGGTCGTTGTGGACGCGACGCCGACAACGCTTGGCGCCGTACCCGGGGGTCAACAAACCGGGTCCCGCATCGTCCAGGCCAGGTCGTCGATCATCGAGCCCCTGTCACTCCATCGATCTGGAACCGCTCATGCAGCCTGTCGAGCTCATTGTCCAGCTCCATGAAGTCCGGCCAGAGAGACTCGAGTCGTCTGAACTCGGCATCGTGGCCGCGGCCAGGAAGGAGATGGTGGCACAGCTCGTGCCAGATCAGATACTCCAACAACGCATCCGAAATCTGAGTCTTCGGCGCCTGAAGGCGGAGATTGACGCGGATCTCCGAAGTGCCCCGCCGACTCCCCGACATCTTGGGTGTCCAGTAGTCCCAGGGGGGACCCACGGGCAGCCTGATCCACGCGACTCGCGGGAGATTCTCGTTCTCCAACAGAAGTAGATACGCAGGGTCGTCCACGACCATCAGTTCACGGGCTCGATCGATGGTCGAAGCGACGAGCGGCGGCAAAATGCGACTGGCGCTGGCTCGAAGCGGTGGCAGCGCGCTTCCAACCTCGGTCTCGCGTGGAGCTTCTGGAGCAGCGAGGTTCCCGGTGACTCCGACCAGCGAGAGAATTTCCTGCTGTACGGCTTCGCAGAAAAGCCTGAAAGCTCCCGAAGGCGCTGCGCGCGAGAGTGGTTTCGGATTCGCTACGCAGCCTTGCAAACTTCTCTGCTTCGGTAAGTGCTCCCGCCGCCACCTGTCGCTCGGCCAGTTCCCGCACCGAGAACTGCGAGCAGAGGGGCATGAGCGTTGGCGCGAAATGGTGAGAACGACAGAACTTCACGAACTCCTTGATGTCGGACGCAGCCGGCCTCGGCGCCGGCAGATCCTCGAAGAGCAGCAGCGGGCTGGAAATCGGTGAAACGGCGGAGGTCAGTTCGTACTTGATCAGCTCCTCCCACCGCTCCAAGGCGTGCTCAAAAACCGGGACGCGCATGTAGACGAGGTCGTCGAACCCGACCAGCTCGGTTCGCGACATCGCACCCAGGTGCGGCACACCGAACGACGCTTCGTAGGCCCTCTCGATCCTGCGAAGCACATCCTCTCCGATCGGCTCGCTGGCCAGCTCGTCGAGGACCGGTGGAAGGCGGCGCTCCGTTGACGACTCATCGTCTTCGGCGATGACAACTGGGATTCCCGGCAGATCGACGGGAGCAAGAATGTCGTAGTCTTCCGACCACGTGTCTCGAAAGTCGACGACATGGGCAATCGCATCCCCGCCGGCTGACGGACCCCGGAGGACTCGTCCCATCATCTGCCTCATCAGCACCCGGCTCTTTGTAGGCCGAGTGAGGAACGCCGTCCTGGCATCACGGATGTCTACGCCCTCCAGTAACATCCCCACGCTGATGAGGACGGCGTTCCCCTGAGCCGCACGGAAGGCAGTGATCACCTCTTCGCGCCTGTCCTCCGATTGACTGTGTACGGCCGTGTCGACACCCGCGTTCGAGAAAGTCGCCTTCAGGTGTTCGGCATGTTGGATGTCGCAGGCGAAAACCAACGTCTTCCCCCACTCGTCCTGACGTTCCAGCCAGGTCTGCACGATGACGGTGTTTCGTCGACGCCGGTCGAGCTTTCGAAGCATAGGGCACGTCGATGGGCAGTCACGGCAAGTCATCGGGCTCGCTCCCGTCCCACGCGTAAGAGTCCAAGAGGCCCCTCCAGGCCCGTTGCTTTAACTTGTCTCCGGCACCACGGGCGAGCCTCTCGTCGCGATCCCTGGTGACATCACCGGCTTCTCGAGCCTCAGACAGCCGGTCGATGAACGAGCAGACCAGAGTCAGAGCAGTGAGGCCATCTGGCTGGTGGCCGAGTTCGCTCTCAAGTAGATGCGTTCTCGGGTGCAGAGCTTGACCGCGCTCAACCCAGATCGACTCTTCGCTCTGGGGCCACAGGTGGTCGACGAATGGCGCTGCATCCCGGACCATGAGGAAGCGAGCTTCCAACTCCGCGAGGTCCGGACCCGAGTCGTTGACGTAGTTCTCGATCCACTGCTGACCCGCGTCGATCCGAAGCTTCGCGTCCAGGCGCTTGACCACGTTCCCTGAGTGCGACTCTTTGAGCACCCGATGACGCGAAGGCGCGCACAGAACTGCCCCCGAGCGGCGGTCGACCTCGACCAAGCGGAACTGCAGCGCACCCTCCCCGCCGTGGGTGTTGTGGCTGAGCATGTACAGGTCGGTCGGAGACCACTGCGTCACGAGGGTGACGAACAATGAGTCGACACCCTCGCGCCCCAACGCTGTGGCTCCGACGAGCCGAGCGTTGCGGTCATACTGCCGGGCAAGCGCCAGTGAAGTCTCTGCCACGAATTGGTTGTCCACTGCAGTATACGAAATCGAGACGACCGACAAGACCGCCTCATCATCACTTCGCACCAAAGCTCGATACGAGTCGGCGGGAAGCTGTTGCTCATGCGGCCCCGGACGCGCTTCGACCCTCACCTTGCGGCGCTCTACCGTCCACTCAAGACCACTGCGGGCAAGGAGCTCGTCCACATCCAGTCCATCTTGTTCGAAAATGCCGAGTCGGCCGGTTAGCGCGACAAAGGCAGGGACACCACTCCAATGAACGCTGGGATCCAGGAAGAAGGCGCCTTGGTGTACTGGAAACTGGCTCACTAGCTTTGCCTGCCTACTTCACGAATCTTGAGAAGAATCCAAGTTCCGGCCATGACGGAAGGCCCACCAGGCAGGCTCGGTCCAACACATGGTTCATTCGCTCACAACTCGTCTCGGGCAACAAGAGGCATGCATGGCATGCCGCGAGATTGAGCGCGTCGGACCCGCTCCCCGAAGACTCGATACAAACTGGGTCGGAGGAACACCATCTTGCGCGCCTGATGGCCGATTGCACGACAGCCCAGATCCGATCCGGATCCGACTGCGCCGACAGACCCCCCAGACTGCCCGCGGAGTCCGCCGATGCGGTGTAGACGAGAATTCCGGTCTGTTCGGGCGCCGAGTAGACGCGCTCGCGCAGTGACGCCACGGGATAGCCCGCATCCAGGCTGAGCTCGGTCAGGAGGACGTGCGCAAACGAGTGCAGAAGCAATTGACGTGCCGACACGCCGGCCAGGGGTGGCCCGTCGTACTGCTCGGCCCTGGCCTTGAGAGCATCGTTGATCGCAAGTGCGCGGCCGACGGCGAAGTCCTCATGCTCCCACGCCGCCAGGGCATCCTCGCGGACTCGTAGGAAGACCCCCTCACCAAGAACCTCAATGGCCGGCAGCCAGTCGAGCTCCTCCAAAGACACAGGCGCAAGGCGACTGGCTTCGCCCTCCTCGCCGGTGGGCTTCACTCGGGTGAACCCCTCCAGCGCCCTCACCTCACGGAGCCTTGCTACCTCTGACACTCCTTGGAGGACCGACAGTGCTGCTTCATCGAGCCCGTCAACAGGGGCACAGACGAACTGCTGCCGGGGAGAAGTCTCCGGGCGCCCAACCACGAGGGCCTGGTATTCTTCCCGTCTCAGGTCCGAGTCGGTGGGCGCCTCGCTGGCCGTCTCCCCACGCATCTCGAGGATGGCTGCCAGCAGATCCATCACAGGCAGGCCCGCCTCCTGAGGCAACCCCATGGCTGTCAACGTTGCTTCAATCGCGTCCACCGGAATCGCCGAGACGACGGGCCAGTACTTTCCGATGACTTTGTGCACCCCCTCCGACCACGGCGGGATCGAGATGGCCGAGCGGACAGAGGCAAACCACACGTTGGATGAGCCGCGCTGGAGCGTGCGAGGCGTCTCGTTGCAGTCGTCTGAGGTCGAGCCCCGAAGCCAGGGCTTGTTGCCCATGCATTTGGCTACACCCTGCATCGCCTTGGGCCCGAACGAGCCACCCATGCTGCGCGGTGGGACCCCGCACGAACAATGCAACATGACATCCGAAAGCGATGAGCTCTGGCCCCGGGTGCGCAGCCGCAGATTGTGCTTCCCACCTTCATCGGCTGCCCCCCGATGAAGCCATCGGTGGTAGGGAAAGTCGTCGATGTGGCCCTTCTCGCAGCAGATCACGAAGCGGGAGGGTGTCAGGCTCTTCTGACAGTCTCGGCAGACGTGCTCGTCCCAACCGCAAAAGACGTCAAGCCTTCCGAGCCTTTCGCAGTTGCCGCAGTGCTGAATCCGAGGAAATCGAACCACCGGAAGGTCTTTCCCCTCGTGTGAGGGGGGCATGCGGAAGGTGCGCACCCCCAGTGAGCGCGCGAGCCGCGGCTCTGGAACCTCGGGGCACTTGTGGGCCGGCCAGTCGTCGATCCCCAGGATCATGAAGCTCTCGTCCTGGGCGGGAAACAGTGAGCCCACGCCGTACGTCGACACGAGCTGAGTCCGCCTTGCCTCTGCAACCTTGCGACTTGCCATCGCTACTTCACCTTCGTCGGGGGCACGAGATACAGCCCGGTGGTTGCATCCACGTCACGCAGGCTGGTCATGGTCGGCCAAGCAGGATCGTCGACCGGAAAGACCACCTCGTCGGCACTCATCACCTGGCTCGGGTCGAGCAAGAGCGACCCCGCAGCATCGCGCCAACCGGCGTACTTCAACGATGGAGAGCTTCCACATTCGGCGCGCCAGCTGCTGATGAGTGCATCCAACTGGTCCTTGACTCGTGCAGCCTCTACGGGTGCGATCCGGTCGGCTCTCTTGACCAGCTTCGCTCCGACGGCCTCCACCTCGGCGATGAAATTGGGCATCTGAATCGCCCGACTATCGGCAGCCAACTCGTCCACCAATAGCCTGACCATCGACACCAACACGCCATGAAGGCCACGGTCTCGCGCTCTGGCTGCGAACGGCGTTGCGCCGGTTGCCTCTACCTGGCGATACAGCGCACGGTGGTAGGCCCCGAAATTCTCGTAGTGTGAGAGATCCCTGGATCTGGCTGAGTTGTAGAGCACCACGACCAAGCCAGGGTGCTTGCGACCCACTCGGCTGGTGGACTGGATGTACTCTGCGGTGGTCTGAGGCTGTCCCATAACGGCCATGAGGCCAAGTCGTTCGACGTCGACGCCCACCGAGATCATGTTGGTCGCCAACACGACGTCCTGCGCATCGGGATCCGGAATGCTTCGCCCGAGATCCTCGAGGGCCCTAGGGATCTCGCTCGAGTCGATGCGGGAAGTCAGTTCGCCCGGATCGTTGAGTTCGCGTGGCTCGGAGCCTTGTCTGCCGGCGACGACTTTGATGCGGTCCGGGACGTCGTCAAGCACTTGCATGTAGGCACCGCCGAGCACGCGCAGACTGTTGAAGTAGCCCAACAGTGTCCAATAAGCATCACGCACCTCTTCATCAGCGGGAAGGTCCTTCGCAGCCTGGAGGAGTGCGCCATAGCAGCGCACCATCAATGTCGTGTGGCTTACCGACGGCGAGAGCACTCCGAGATAGCGGCGAGTCCCCTTCAGGTCGGCTGGCGCTTCGACCGAGAAGTAGGAATCTGTGCTGTCCAACCCCGGGGGTGGGAACTGTCGAGCATCCCGGTCGAATACGGCAAGTACTTGGTCCGACGCCCTTCGGATGGTGGCCGTGGAAGCGATCACTTTGGGCCGGGTTGCACCCGTACACGCCGCATCAACCGCTGCTTCGTACAAGCCCACCATGGTCCCGAGCGGACCGCTGATGAGGTGCAGCTCGTCCTGCACGATCAGGTCGGGCGGCGAGTGCTTCCCGTCCCTGGAGAAGAGGTTGCGAACCTGCTCTCGCCAGGCCATCATCGCGAACTTGTCAACTGTGCCGATCACGAGTGACGGGCGTTCGCGATAGACGTCCTCGTCGACAAGGTGGACCGGCAAGCCGTTGGCATACTCACATTCGGCGTCGTGGCAGCGAACGTTCATGCGGTCGGGCATCTTGAGGATCTTGTAGTCCTCCAGGGCGAGGCCAGCGCCGCACACAGGGCAGTTGAGCAGTTGGACCGGATTTCCCTTCTTGCTGACACCCCCGGCCTTCATGGCGTTCAAAGCCGCCTGCGCGTCCTTCACGTTGTTCGGGGTGGCGGCTTGTCCGACCCACAGGCCTAGCGAGATCGAGCGCGCGTCGGGAAGCTCAGTTTTTCGCAGGGATTCGAGGGCGCAGATCAGTCCGGCGGCGCGCTCGAACTGCTGGATCGTCAGCAAACGCAGGGTGTAGCGCATCAGGACCGAGACTCCGCCGTCTTCGGGATTACGGAGTCGTCGAGCAGGATGGAGTAGCCGATGAGACCCAGGTAGGCCTCGGTCTTGCCACCACCGGTCGGGAACCAGAGGAGATCAGCCAACTCGCGGTCCGCCGAGTTCGGCTCGGTGAGCCCCTCGAGATTGAGCAGGATGAACGCCATCTGGAACGGTCGCCACGACTGTGGTCTCGCTGCTGCGCCGTGCTGCGTGTCTTGACGCTGACGCTGAAGCTCCATGGCCCTGTTCATCAAGGCAAATGCCCGAGCCGCGTCGCGGTCGCCTTCCAGGACTGCGATGCCCCTGGCGATCCGGTCCGCTGCCTCTGTTGCGTCCGCGAGGTGGCGTTGTGCCGTCAACCGCAAAGACGCGTCCAGTGTCGGGATCTTGGCCTCTTTGGCGACGATCCATCGCCGATAGTCCTCCACGAGCTCACGCAGAGTGTCGTACCCACTGGTCTCACGGAACAGGCTCATCGGAAGCTCGATCCCGCCACCGCCGGAATGCTCGGCGAGCTTTACATCGTGCCACGGCAGGAAGGTCGAACGGAGCTCCTGCACGATCCTGCTTTCGTTCCAGGCGACGGCGCATCCGTGGCCGACGGCGAGATCTTCGACGTCACGGAAGAGCAGAGCGTAGGAATCCAAGTCGGCGTCGTCCAGTCCGGCTGACGCCTCGAGTCGACGCGACACAAACGCGCCCGCAGTCGTGCGCACGGACAGTTCAGGTTGGAACCAGCACAGGTGGTCACGACGCCCTTTGTCCGCCTTCTTCGAGTTCAGGAGGACGACGGTGATCGGGGCGACGCCGTCGAGGGCGGTGCGGACAACCGTGTAGAGCTGCAGCCCGTCGGCAACCTCGATCGTCCTTTGTCCGACCGCTGAAGTGCCCAACGACACGGGGTCGCAGTGCACCGCCGCTCGAGTCCACTCCTGCTCATCATCGGACTTATCGTAGCGAGCCGCTGACACCTCGATGACGATCTCGGTGGTGAGTCCGGTGTCAACGGCAAAGGTCATCCCCATGCTGGACGGGTATCTCATGCGAGCCAACGCGATCGCGGGGTCGAACACTGCGTCTGCGCTTCCCCCCGCGTCCGCAGCGTCCGTCTCCGAGTCGGCTTCGTCCATCTGAGGGCCGCCCTGCGGATGCAAAATCCCGAGTACGAAGCGGTCCAGAGGAGGCTCGTCCAGCACGGCGTCAGCCGGTCCCCCCATGAGGTCGCCCTCCAGCACGCCCACAATGCGTTCCCGGAGTTCGTACCACCGCGTCAGGTCAGTCATCGTGTCCAACCAGTCTCTCATCGCTCACGTGTTGGATCCCCAATCAAGTTTGCCCAAACCACTCACGCGCACGCCCAAACCGATCGGCGACGGCTCTGCCGTTGCGGCAACATGCACCATTGTCTCGATCGCCTCAACGGCCAGTTGGGACAGGTCCGGCCAGGGTTTGCCTTTGGACCTCGGCTTGCCCAGGCGCCGAGCGAGCTGCTCGCCGAAAGCGAGGTTCGTCCTTGCCACGACTCGGTTGTCGCACATCAGGTCATAGACGGGGACCTCCAAGGTGCTCAGCCGAGCGTTGATCATGGCCTTCACCGGAGCACCCGGTGCAGGCAGGTCTTGCGATGCATTGGCCACGAACTGCGAACCACGAGTGTCGGAACCCCTAACCTCGAGGGCCGAGGTCATCCACGTCTTGTGCCCTCCGACCATCCAGCGGCCTGTCCGTACGTCGACTCTGAGGAACGACGGCAAGGCACATCGAGCGGTCATCAATTGATCGCGCGCTCGGGTCAGCGCTACGTAAGCCACGGATGCCTCGTCGTCGACAGCGTCACCCGGGAGCAGCCCCGACGGGTTCACAATGATGACGTTGTCGAACTCCAACCCCTTAGCCCGGTGAATGGTGGAGGCGACAACCTGGGCATCGTCGCCAGTCAGATCGATGGGGAGCCCGCCGCGGACGAGGCCGGCCGCCAGCCGGGCGATGTCCAATCGCTGCGGGGAGCGGAAGTCTCTCTCCACGGACTTCAACAGTCGCCAAGCCTGATCCTCGCCCATGGGGGCATGCGCGAGCAGCGCTCCGGCATCAGCTAGTCTCCAAAGCCCGCGACCTGACCCCGGAGAGAGCCTCACCGATCCATCGGGCTATCGGCAGCTCGTCAGCAGCTGCTCGCACCGTGACGGGAAGGCCGGCGCCACGGAGCGCCTCGGTCATGACCAGCACTTCACCGTTGGTGCGGCACAGCAGGGCTGTTGTGCCGTGCCACCGGCGGATGGTGCAGCAAGCGACACAACATCACCGGCCATGAAGAGACCGGCAGCGAACGAGCGCACGCTGCTTGAGCCCAATCGAGCCCGGATCCACCCACGGCTCCGAGCGAGACGGCTGCCTTGGCTTCCTTGGACCGGGCACGGTATTGACCATGCAGTACCACCTTCCGAACCGCTCCGAGGCTGTGGGCATGATCCAGGAACTCCGTCGACGTCAGACCGCCTTCCGCCCCGAGCTGGAAGTTGTAGACGGCCTGCCGAGGATCGCCCAACAGCGTGAAACCTGCCTCGTCCGGAAGCCTTCGCAAAATCTCGAGCACGAGCTCACCTCGCACGCCTACAAGATCCTGCACCTCGTCAACGACGACGTGTCGGAGCGCGAAGAACTCATCGATCGACTCGGCTGCCTTCACTAGCGCCAGCGCCCGGTGAATACGCAGATCGAACGACAACTGCTGCCAGGGATCCTCATCCAGTTCTGCCAGCAGATGTGACGCGAGTGCGTCGAGCGTGCGCACTCCGAGCCCGCTGAGACCAGCTCGTCCACGAGCACGACGCCGAAGAGCGCTAACCGCCGCCCGGGAAAAGCTGATCACCAACACATCGTCCGAGGCCGAGAGGTCTCGCTCGTTGACGAGGTGGTCCAGCAAACCAGCAACGAGCTCGGTCTTGCCGCTGCCAGGAGGTGCGATGACGATTTGGCGGACATCCTCATGTACGTGTGCAGCGATCGATTGTTCGTCGTCGAGTTCCACCTCTAGGTCACTCGGCATCGGGATTCCACAGGTACTCGAACTCTCGGAACGCGAGGATGTCGCCGTACTGGTGGAAGTTGTCCTCGACGTTGACGATCAGGACCTCCTCGAAACCGCCGTTCTTCGGTCCCCGGAGCCCGCGTCCGATCATCTGTTGGTAAACGTTCGGCGCGAACGTCGGTCGGGTTACGTACACAGCCTTGACCTTGGGCGCATCGAACCCCTGAGTCAACACCTGATAGTTCGTGATCACCCGGATTCGGCCGGCCTGGAACTCCTCGATGTAGTGGCGTCGAGCATTCGAGTCGGTGTCGCTCGAGATGGCCACAGCCGGGATGCCTTGATGAACCAAGAGAGCGGCCAGGACTCGCGCATTGTCCACAGAAGTGGCAAACAGCAGGACGGTCCAGTCCGCGGGGAGCCCGGCGATGGAATCGACGATCCGACGATTGCGGCTGGTGTCCGCACCCAGCTTCGTCTCGATACTGGAGGGAACCATGCGCATGTCCCTAATCTCTTGCAACTCTCGCTGAGTGAAAGAGATGTTTGCACCGGCCAGCATCTGATGATTTACCCGAGCAAGTACCTGTCGCCTCTGAAGTTCCAGATACGGATCACCGATGAATGCCCCATCATCCAGGCGGATGCCGTCGTACCGGTTGACCAGGCGCTTCGTCTCCTCGACATTGGTGTTCCTGAACGGCGTGGCCGTCAGGCCGATCAGTGGCCGGGTTGCCTTGCGCCGCTCCCCCCGGCTGCCGCGGCCCATCTTCTCGAGTACGTCGGTGTAGGTCGGCGAGATCGACCTGTGCGCCTCATCGATCACGACGACGGCCGGCTCGGACAACCACGCGTAGCGCTCGGTGCCCAGCCTCAGCTTCAGCTTCTCCGGCGTCGCGATGACGAGCTGGAACGATCCCGGTTCCTCGTCGACCTCGTTGGAGCTACCCCAGAGGCGACCGATGCTTAGCGGACTGTGCGGACCAACCGCGCGCCAGATGTAGCTCCAACTTTCGACCGCCTGCTCGCACAACTCCTCGCTCTGCGCGATCCAGACCACCGGACCGGCTAAAGCGCCCTCACGCACTTCCTCCACGAGCGCTTGAACCGCTATCCGGGTCTTGCCTGCGCCCGTCGGCAGCGAGACCATCCCACGCCCGGAGGCCTCACTGCGGAGAAGCCGACGTATGTTGACGGTCACGAAGTTCTGATAGTCGTGTAGCGGATCGAGAACTGCCGGTCCTTCGACGGTCGTCATGGCAGGGCGTGGCTGCGAAGCGAACCCAGCGAGCTCCGCAGGGAACCCCAGATCCATGACGAACTTGCGAACGGCGGAGCCTCCCGCCCAATGAACCGGTGGGTTCAGCCCATGGTCGTCCAGCACCGACCGAAAGTACTGCAGGATCCCAACTCCATGTACTGATCGCGCAAGCCTGGCCAGCGCAACCGCATCGAGCGAGGACCCGGCGGTGTCCTCGATGTCGGCGAGCGCGGCTTCAGGAACGGAGCGGCGAAGACGCTCCGCGCCAACCAGGAGCGCGAGTCGGTCATCGTCCGACACGGCGTTCCGAACCTCCGCAAGGAGTTTCTCAGTCTCCTGCTCGCGAACGTTTTCTATGATCTCCCGGATGTCGCTCGCCGTGAGGTCTAGCTGGAACAGGTCGGAGACAGCTCGGAGAGAACTTTCCGGGGAGTCGTCCGTCACCAGGACGAGCTTTCCGTCGAGAGCTCGACGAACGGGTTTGCCCTTCATCCCGTCCCGCGTGGCGGTGATCAGGTCGATCGACTCGCACATCTGTAGTTGTACGTCGTGCAACTCCGGACCCAGATACAACCGGAGCTTTGGGTAGAGATCTACGAGCGTTTCGGGCTCGCCACTCGGTTGGAACACCAACTCCTGCTCGAGCAGGCGAGCGCCGTCCTCCAGCTCCCACTCGTCCACGAGTCTTGCCGCATCAGCCACGTCCTCGACGAGAATTACGGGGATCGCCTGCTCCGACAACGCGTGAAAGGTTTCCTGACGGGTAACTACCGCGACTTCACGCGTAGCAACGCGTGTCGCTTGCCGCCCGAGTTGTGCCAGCATCTGATCGGGTCGGTTCGCGAAGTGGACGGCCCACGCGTAAAAGCGAGAGGCACGGCGAACGTCGTCCCAGCGCAAAGCCAGCGAAAGCAGATCAGCCCAGCCTTCTGGAGTCAGATCCCTGGGCTCCGCCTTGAGCCTCAAGGCTTCCGCTGTCGCCTCGCTCACGTCCGCGACAGGCAAGACGTCGTCCGGATGCTCGGCGTGTGGCCGCAGACAAAGGTCGACCGGGAGAGGGCCGAAGGAAGTCGACAATGCGCCATGCTGCATCAACAGGTGGTGCACGGGATTCATGAACTTGGTGACGCCATACATCGTGTTCGTTTGGTGCCGAACCGTCCACGGATCTCCGGTGGTCAGTCCGAGGACGACCTCTGTCAAGCGCCGACGACCCTCGGCACGCAGCTTGGTGATCGGCTGCAGCGGCCATGGAGGCTCGGCACCCTTGACCACGAGTCGATCCAACTGAGGTTTTGCTCCACTCGCCTTCTCGACATAGCGACCCTTAACCATGTCCTCGTACTTGAAGAGCCAGGGCTCACGCGGTGGATCATGTCGAAGGGTTGGCTGGGCTACGCATCCCAGGTCGCCCAACAGGGTCAATTCATCCTGATGGAACTGCGTGTCAATGCATACCTCAATGTCGCCAGGATCGGAGGCGGAGACCAACCTTCCCGGAAGGTAGGCCATGCCGACGGGCACGAACTCCCCCTTTCGCGTACGAACCCTGACCTTCGTCTCAAGCGGATCTTGCAGCTCGTCACGCAACACTCTGAGCGCGATCTCAGCCGTACAGCGCCGGACCATGGACCACACCATGGCCCAGTCGAGTTCAGATAGCCGGCTACTCGAGAGGTAGTTGCGTAATGCACCAGCTGGGTCAAGCACCCTGACGCCGAGCTCCGCCAAGGCCGCACTCACAGCCGGGAGCCGCGCGAGATCCGGATCGATAAAGTTGAATCCCGTGTCCGTAGGCGATGACCGGACGAAGACCTGACCGGCAACGGCTGGGGCAAACACCCCGTCCTCCAACAGGACCACTCGCGCAGTTTTGGCCTCGGCCTTGAGGTCCGGTCGCATGCTTGCGATCGCAGCCACGAGCAGGATCGCAGTGGCTGAGGTAGGGACTGAGTCGTCGAGAATGGCCTCGATCCACGCCCGCAGGTTCGGCCTACTCGCCTCGGACTCCCCAATGAGGCGCTCCGCTTTGGCCCGGCGCGCTGCGTCCTGTTCCACGCCGTGGCTCACCCAGCGAGTCTTCGCAGGCTCGATCGTGCGCCAAAGCTGAAGCAACTCCCCTTCCAGTTTCGGCGGGTGCAGGCGGAGTGTCGAGGGAAGCTGAAGCTTGCCGCTGAGATCAGGAAGTGATCTCGTCAGTTGGAGCGCCGACATTACGGGTTGATTGACAACATCGTCAGCCCAGCTCCGCGCCTCCCTGCCTCGGGCAGGGGCAAGGTCGAGCACCGATGCCGGGTCCTTCGGATCCACCAGGTTCTTCCACTCCGACGCCACGAGAGCTGGGAGCACAGTGGTTAGGATCTCGCGATTGAATTCCCCCTCCAGGAGGTTTCGGCGGTCGTCGCCCGTCTTCCACGGGGCGTTGATGATTCCGCCCAGGGTCGTCTGATCCTCCGTGGGGAAGAAGGCCCAGAATCTTCCGGTAGCGGATCGGCTCTCCATCGGCGCAGCCCACCACACCGTGATCGCCTCACGGTGCGCACGCTCACCGGCGTCCTTGAGAGCGGCATGGCTGGGTCTGTGCTTTCGGAAAGCGACCCTCCAGTTCGAGATCTTGCCGTCGTCGTCAAGAGCCAGGGATCCGTCTCTCTTGGCCTTGAGACGCACCGTCCGCGCGACGATGCTGGTGCGGTCCTCAAGTCGCAACTCGGCAGCGTGCGGCGAGAACAGCAGAAATTCGGCAGGGAACTGCTGTACGTCGTCTTGCAGGTGTCGATGGTCACCGGTCAAGGGAAGGCGGATCACAGTCGAGGCCCAAGACATGAGCTCGCGGGCGACCTCGTCGCTCTTCGAGACTTGAGCAGGATCGAGCGGGCTGGCCACTCGCAGCATCGGGTACGCGGGTGCGTTGGGGACGACCTCGCGAATTCGGGCCACAGAAGACGCCCGATCGAAAGTGAACGAACCCGATCGACTGAGGATTTGGGGACCATCCGAGATCGACACCACCGACTTGAAACCAAGTCCGAATCGCCCAATCTCGTCTCCGCGCTTGCGCGAGATGTGAGAGGCCATCAGCGACTGAACCCCTGCCTCGGTCATGGGATGACCCTCATTTGCAACGTACAGGCAGTTCTCCGTCAGTACGACGTGGATCCGACCGGACGCGCCGAGCATGGCATCTGCGCCGTTCTGGACAAGCTCATAGAGCTGCTTGCGGCCATACCCGCCCTCAGCTGTGCTCGTCTCGATGGCTGCGTCTTGCTCGACCCGTGACGGGTCTTCGCGATACGTCGCCAAACACCGCGCCGTCTGCTCCTCGACAAGCGTCGCGAGCCCGGACTTGAGTCCAGCCCAAGTGGACATAAGTCCCCCTCTGAGTGATCGTCTCCCTCGATCACAGTTCTACCGCAAACGGGCGACACAACTCACGAATAGCACGAGCGCGGGGTGGTCCATGAGATGCCGGGAGTTCTAGGTCAACAGCCGGCCCAGATGTACCGCGAGCGCCTCCGCCAATGGCGGCGGCACAGCGTTGCCGATTTGTCGTGCGATCGAGGTCTTGGTGCCACACCATTCGAAGGACTCATCGAATCCCTGTATGAGCGCACCCTCGGCGTGAGTGATGGGTCGATCTTGGGTCGGATGCAGGTATCGACCCTTTTCGGGTTTGAAGAACTCAGTGCGCACCGTGACGGACGGTTTGTCCCACGAGAGCCGGCCCATGACGTCTCCTGAACCGGTCTTGTGCTTGCGCCAGCACGGTGAGGACAGGGCATCGGGAAGGTCCTTCCGGTTACCTCCCGGTGGAATCGCCTTGTATCGCGCCAACGACAACTCGGTCGGACGTCGTGTGACGTGCAACTGGCGAAGCTTGTAGGCACCTGGGACTGCTTGTCCCCGGAACGCAATTGAACTCTGATCAAGGTCCACCTTGTCGACGCGCTCTGCTAGCCAAGCGGGCATCGCATCCCGCAGCACCGACTGTTGTTGGATCGGCGGCGCACCGACCGGGCGGACGCCGACGCGACGCCCGAGGACGACTGCGCGTCTCCGGGCCTGCGCCGAACCGTAGTCCGCAGCGTTGAGGACGTGAGCCTCGAGTGTGTAGCCCGAAAGGCGACCAGAGAACGTTGTCTCGTCCACCAGCAAGTTGAACTCGTTCGACTTGAGGAACTGGGGAACGTTCTCCAACACAAAGAAGGCGGGGCGGACCCGGACCAGAGTCTCCAGATAGTGGCGCCACATGCCATTGCGAGGGTCCTTGGGGTCTTGCCGGCCGAGAGCCGAGAATCCTTGGCATGGGGGCCCACCGACCACCACGTCAGCGGCTGGCATCGAACCATCGACCCAACTCGCAATGTCCCCGACATGGATGTGGTCGCCGAAGTTGTGGGCGTAGGTAGCCGCCGCATGCAGATCCCAC
The DNA here is from genome assembly GCA_963769585.1 of uncultured Actinomycetota bacterium. GTDB lineage: Bacteria > Actinomycetota > Actinomycetes > Propionibacteriales > Nocardioidaceae > SSC3. Next base: position 524,773 of record CAVYMJ010000006.1, on the reverse strand, counting down.
TCGACGGCAGCAACAGGCCGGAAGAGTCCGGACCGTACGAATCCACTGGTCAAGCCGCCGCACCCTGCGAACAGGTCGATCATCCGCAGCGGCTCAGTCATGTCGGTGATGATATGGCCCCGCCATTGGCTAACCGGCCAGGCTCACCGTTCACTCTGCGGCCCGAAACCGATTGTGGACTTCCGCTTCGACCCTGTCAGCGGCGGCAAGGGTGTCCTCGTGCTCCCAGACCCTGATCACGACCCACCCAAGGCCCGTGAGGTGAGCGTCTGTTTCGCGGTCTCGCTGGACGTTTCGACGCAACTTCTCGCTCCACCACGCCTCGTTTCGCTTGGGCTGAGTACCGTGCTCCGGGCAGCCGTGCCAGAAGCAGCCGTCAACGAACACGGCGACGCGCTTCCCGAGAAACATCAGGTCGGCGCTCCGACGAGGCATGCCCGGAATAGGAGCATCGACTCTGTACCGGAGACCCCTGGCATACAGGTTGCTGCGGAGCGCGAGCTCCGACTCCGTGTCGCGCCTCCTCTGGGCTGACATCCGTCGGGACGTCGGCGCATCAGTCGGCGGGGATGGAGTTCGTCGCGTCGGCACCCGTGCAATTCTGCCGTTAGTTGGCTTGGACGATCATGGGCTCATTGCCGAGGGCCCTCCTTGTGGCGGGTGAGCTCGCCCGATCCGCGGTCGTGCCCCTCCACGAGTCGGCCGATGAGGCCCTCGTCTACTCACAGACCTCGGAGACGGGCTCGCGGCGTTGCACGGCGGCCTTGGTCTTCTCGAGGTTGAAGAGCGCTCGTACGGCGGGTGGCATGGTGGGCAGAGTCGGAGGCGTGTCGATGAAGGTGGGCCAGACGCGGTGCGCGAGGTCCTGGTCAGTCGCCTTGACGAGCTCGCACATCATTGCGAGCGTGGGCCGAGCTTGACCTGCCTGTCAGGGTTCAGCGGCTTCGCCGACGAGCGGCCATCAGTGCCTGGCGGACGGTTCGTCCCCCTCGAGCGCAAGCGATTTTGTCGAAAGCGGCAGTCGACAGCCGGGCACCCAAAGGCCAGCAAGCATTCTCTCGCGGGTCAGTGTGCTTCAGAAAGCGTCACTCCACGACGTGGTATCCAAAGACTGCAGGCTCAATCACCCTGGCCTCGGCCCAACCCCTGGTGGATTTGTAGATTTGCGTCGGGGCGCCTGGTTAGCCTCAAAGGAAGGGCGATGTCGGCGCGCGCTCGTCGAGACCGCACACGGCCCCCGGCCGTGTCACGGAAGCGAGGAGAAGAGTGGTGACAGCATCTATGGAGGGCGGCGACCGGTCGCCGACGAGTACCGAGTCCAGTAGCTATCAGACATTTCTGAGCGTCACGAGCGACGGGGCGCTAATCAAACGCGTCGAGGACCAGCTGGAGGATTGGCTCCGCAAGAAGATGCGGAAGCTCAACTTGACATGGGATCCACCGACAGAGTTGACCGCACTCAGCCGAGGCCCTGGTGACCGGGAACTCCTAGTCCTCCACCACTCATCGCACGACGGCAATGATTTCCGGGCCCGCCTCGAGGAGCCCACGGACTCCGGAGTGTGGCGAACCACGGTGACGGTCCACGACTCGCGACAAGGCGACTCCTGGATTGGTGTCCGCGTCTCGAACAGCCAGGGGCGATTTGCTTCCGTGCCGTGGCTCGTGCCGTTCCTGATCGAAGCGGTAGAGGTCCGTGACGGCGACACGTGGCTAACCACCTCGCCGCGCGTGGTGAACGAGAGTGGTGCAGAGGACCTGGCTGAAGAGTTGTGTCACATCGAGCGGCAAGGTCTTTTCTTCGTCGCTGGCACAGCCGACACCACGTCCTTCGCGTCCTTCCGTGACAAGGTCGAGTCGTGGACCCAACAGGTGTCGGGACTCGGCCAGGTGGCTGTTCTCGATCCAGCTGCGACTCGCACCTTCGAGGAGATTGTCGGCCGGAGCCATGCAGTTCAACCATGGACGATCAGGACATACGACACCAATGTGGATCCAGCGGTGGACTCTGATGCCCGGCGTCATCGCATCCTTGGCACCCGGCGGCTGACCGAGGACGAGCCCCGTGTCGTTCGTGCGATCCTCGGCCGAGCTGCCCGTCGACACGCTTCTCAGCGGCCGCGCCCAACGCGTTTCTTGCCCGTTCACCAGGCCTTGAGCCGATTGGAAGACCGAGTCCTTGTTGATGAGCTGTTCAAGCCGAGCGAGGGCGTTGTCCCCAGGACGGGAACCGGCACGGTTCCCGAACCTCATGTTGCTTTGGCTTTGTCCAGAATTCCTGACGATGCGCCGATTGACAGTCGGTATAGCCGCGCCCCGGACTCTGTAGCGGCGGAGGTGTCGGCGTACCTCGAACAGATTTCTTTGGTCAAGGCCGCGTTTGGCCTCGATTCCGTAACCCCTTCGGCAATCGATGAAGTAGCCGGCATGGTTCGGCAAGGGAGAGCCACGACAGAAGCCCTTCAACAGATCAAGCGCCAGCTCGATCAGCGTCGCGTGAGGATCGAACTACTCGAAGCCGATCTCGAGTTGTACAAGGAGTTGGCTGAGGACCAGGAACTCGATCTCGCCGATGCACTCGAGAGCCAGGCGCACATCGCTGATGAGAACCGCTGGTTGCGCAGCAGGCTCAAGAAGATGCAGGACTTTGAGGGTGCCGCCGCTGGCTTGCCAGCTGAGCTGGCGACCACGTATCCCGAGGACTTCGGGCAGCTGCTTGATCGACTTCCCGAGCTTGAGCCCCTGGGCGTGGTCTTCACGGGAGATTCAAAGACCGTCAGGGAACTTGAGGACTACGACACCATCGGTCGCATAGCGGGCGTCGCCTGGGATGCACTCCTGGTGCTCACCGACTACGTGCGTGCCCGTACCCAAGGCGCCTTCAACCAAGGCGTGAAGCTGTACTTGGCCAACACGCCTAAGGGCTTCCGCACCCTGCCCTCAAAGAAGTTCGCCGAGAAGGAGACCGCGCAGACAATGAAGCAGTGGGGGGATCTGCGCGAGTTTCCTGTACCTGACCTTGTCGACGACACCGGCTTCGCCACGATGGAGGCCCACTTCAAGCTTGGCCGAGTGGGCATGGTCAGCCCGCGCCTCTACTACCTGGACTGCTCGGCAACCACCGGAGCGGTGTACGTCGGCTATATCGGAGCGCACCTCAGGAACACCCAGACGAACTGAGCTCGGGGCCTCTGCAACCTGGAGTTCAATCGATAAGGTGCCCGCGACGTCGGCTGGGAGACGTGTCGAGATCGACCGTCATTCCGTGGTGTCGTCCTCGACGACGTCTATTGCTACCCGGTCGAGCGCGACAACCAGTACCCCCAGTTGGGCGACAATGGCCCCAGGTCCTCGGGAAGACATCAGTACGTCGGCTCTGAACTCTCACGCCATAAGCAACCGCCGCAACGACCGCGAGTGGACACCGCTCCTCTCGACGACGCCACCTGCGAACCCAGCAGCTCCTGGGGTCCGAGTTCGGTTCGCCGACGTGTCGGCACCTCCCGCGCGACGACGGCAACCGTGGCTTTGTCACCGTCCACAGTCCAGCGCGTCGACGACGAGTTCTCAACCGTCGCGCTGGTTGCTCTGGGGGGACGAAATCGACCGCGCAGCAGCATTAGTCACGAAACAGCAGGTCAGAGGGCATTTTCTGACGCAATCATTAATTTCCTCTAGAGTGAGCGCCAGGTCGCACGTCAGTCGGACATGCGCATGAAGTGAGGGAAACGACCATGGCGAAGGGTCACGAGTGTCCGGTGTGTGGCAAGAACACGCTTCAGCCGTACACCACTAACCAGTTGAAGTGCTCCAACTGCGACACCATCGTGAAGAAGGACCAAGTCTCCTGAGCGGCGGCGGCGCCACCTTCATCTGCGACTCATGCGGGGAACAGGTCGACAGCTCCACGGTCGACAACATCTGGGATCTCTGCAATGACTGCTACAACGACGGCAGCACCGGGACGAAGTACTGCTGCGGCATGATCTATGAAGAGGGCGAGACGACCTGCGCAAGTTGCGGCGATCCGCTTTAGCGCGATTCGTGCCGACTTGGGCCCCTGGGCACGACGAGATTTTCGTCGCGCGGCTGCAAGCGCCAATGTGTGGACATCTGCTGTCGCCAAGAGTTCGCAGGAGACCATCGAACGGTGCTCGGGGGCCTGCGGTGACTTCCTGAACACCGAGTCCGGCCCGCTCGATGGCGCTTCTTGCGTTGGCCATCGTCGCGTCGAGTGAGGGAGATCGCGTGGCGAGTCTGCGTCGGGGAGTCTGCCTACGAGAACTCGATTGGCAGTCGAGACGACTGGCTCACACGAGGGTGCAAGGCAAACGCGGGCTTTGGGGAACTTCAGTCCGTCTCGCCCGAAGTCGCTTCGGTGTTGCAGTCCCGAACATCTGCTGCCGGCCGGACGTTAAGGAATTTGCGGATGACCCTGCGCGCTTAGTCCTTGCGATACGGCACGAGAGTGCCATACCCCGGCCAGTAGGGGTACGGGACGACGTAGTGGGTGGCGATGCGTCCGGGATGCTGCTGCTCATACGCCCAGTAGCTGGTGTGCGGGGCGTCGACCCACTTCTCGAAGATCAAGGTGTGGCCGGGCTTGAGCATGATGTCGCCGGCTCGCAGTTCGTCCTTCGCGATCGGGTGGGCGATCGACGGCAAGGTGTAGGTCGTGAAGCTGGTCGCAAGCCCCCAGACGAGGGAGGCGTAGCCGGAGCAGTCTTGGCGGTAGGTGCCGTACTGGTTGGTGTGATAGCTCGACTGGGAGTACGACACTCGCTCGTCGACCCAGCTCTGAGCGCGAGCGATCGCGCCGGGGTCGCCTGGACCGGGCGGCGAGTTCGGGCTGCCGGAGCCCGGACAGGCACCCGAATCGGGCAGGAGTGAGACGGACTGCGCCCAGAGCAGCTGCGTGAGGCCCTCGGCCAGGGGAACCCACTGCTGATACTGACCGCGCAGCGTCTCGACTGGCCGCTGTACGTCGGCGGCGACGTCGGTAGCCCGTCGGGTCTCCCACTCGGGGATCCGGACGAGGCGTTCGAGGAAGCTTCGTGGTCGCGTGGGCCACGTTCATGACTTGCCACCAGCGCCAAGTCCAACGTCTTTGGAGTCAACGCCCCCGCGCCGGACGCCCGGATCTCCTCGAAACCGGGAGCCGAGCTCCGCACGAAAAACTCATTCGGGCGGCCCGGTGCCGATCGGAACGCCACCTTTGCCGGGCGTCTCCCCGGAACCGACCCATCCATCGCCTCCATGTGGACCGTCATCTCAAGGTCGAACAGGGATTGCAACTCCTCTTCGGCCGTCCCGAAATCGTTGTTGCACTTCTGACAGGTCAATGTCATGACCTTCCCGCCAACAGACTGCGGCGGAACATGCTCCTCGTGGACCGGGTCCGGCTCCAGGCAGATAGGGCAGACCGCGAAGTCGAACCGATCAACCACGATGGCGTTGATGTTGGTGTTCACCTTCGAGGTGTACTTGCCGAACTCCACGAGCTCGCCGTCGCGCACCTCGCTGAACTCCGACGGCACAGGAGGACGCCTTTTCCCACTCACGCCCCGAAGGTACCCGCCAAGACCAGGCGTGTCGGCCCCTGCTGAGAGGATCAGCGCATGAGCAGCATCAACCCCGAAGACGTCTACGCCGCAGTCCGCGCCATCCCGGCGGGCGCCGTGATCACGTATGGCGACCTTGCCGAGCGGGTGGGTCTCACTCGTAATCACGCCCGTGTGGTCGGCAACGTGCTCGGGAACCGGCCCGACAACGACGCCTGGATGACCACACCTGCCGAGGACCATGACATTCCTTGGTGGCGGGTCGTGAAGGCTGATGGCACGCTGCTGGCCGATCAGGACGACAACAGCCGCCGGTGGGTTGAGTGGGCCAAGTCCGTACTGGTCAGCGAGGGCGTGCCCTTCACCGACGACGGACGGGTGGCCAGCCTCGCCACTGCCCGCCGCCATCCGAGCGGCAGTGGTACGCGAAGGTCCCAGGCGAAGCCGTACCGCGAGCCCGAGCCGTGCGGGAAGCACGAGACCATTCAGTACTCCTGCCGAGACTGCGCGCCGAGCCGCTAACGCATGGGGACAGAATGCCCTGTCTCGAGAACGCGAGGGTGCGAAGGGCATGCACACGCTCCAGACAGGCAACCGGTCGGCGGCTATCCGGCTAGCCGCTGGCAACGAGCAGGTACACCTGCGTCTTGCGCCGCGATCCGGCAGTGGAGGTTTCCCCGTTCCGGGGCACTGAACGCGCTGCTACTTCTCCGCCTCGTCCTCCACCGCGGGGTCTTCAACGGCGGGGTCTTCAACGGCGGGGTCCTCAACGGCCGGGTTCTCAACCGCTGCAACGGTCGCCGCGGCAGATCTCCGCTCGGTGATGCGGTTCCAGACGTTCTTGGCAACTGGTGACGCGACCGCAACGACCCCCAGGGCCGCCAATGCGACCCACTTGTTCTTGCCGAAGGCCTGTCCCGTGGCGCCGGTCGTCGGGGCAGTCGCGGCCTTGACGACAGCAACTGGCGCGGAAGTCACGATGCCGTCCGGGTTCGCTTCGATGCTGGCCTTCAGTGCGTCAATGAGCCCATCGGTCCAACTGAGCCACCCCCAGGACCGGTGGGCGTACCCGCCGTAGCCGTTGTCGAAGTCGTGCGACTGCGCGAACTGCTTTCCCAGTTCGGTCGGCCGCCAGGCTCCTGGGCTACCCTCCAGGAAGCCGTGGTCCTTGAGCAGGATGTTCATCGCCGCTGCCCCGCGGCCGAACATCGACCCGAGCTGCGTTGCGGTCATCCCCATTTGTCAGATCCCTTTCCCGAGCATTGGCCAGCACCGAGTCTATGCACGCTGCGTCCACCGAATCCGCCTCCTGGACCTACCAGGCGAAGGCGGCCCCGGTTGCGACAAGCAGGCTCTGCGGCGGGAGCACATCGGTCAGCATCGGGCCGTGGGTCGTTGCGACCACAACCTGGTCCGTTGCGTCGGCGACAGCGGTCATCGCCTGGAGCTGACCCACCGCCTTTGCCGCGAAATCGCAACAGGACAAGTTGTCAGATCCGGATATGGCATGGCAGCGGCAGGAAACTAGCGGCAGGCGCGACCACCATACGGAGGTTGTAGAGCCGCACCGACACGCTCACCGAGTGCCTCACACCGCGGTCGGCGAACGCCTCACAACATCCAGAAGCCCGGTGCGAACGCGTCCGCGGACACCATTCGACGGCAACGTTTGCGGACACGGTGCGGACACGAGCCTCACACCAACGGAAAGAGACCGCCTCCGGATTTCTCCGGAAACGGCCTCTGACGCGAAGATTCACTCGCGTCAGAGGTTCCTTGGGGTTAGCCGACGCGGTCGAGGGTGACCTGGTAGCCCATCGACTCGAGCTGGTGAAGGGCGCGGTTCTTGGCCCGTTCGGGGTGGAGTCGGGTGAAGTATTCGGCTCCGGGGTCGTCGTAGAGGGTGCCGTTGGCGCCCATGTGCCAGATCGCGGTCAGGATCGATCGTTGGATCGCGACGTTGGCCTTTTGGGGTCCGCGCCGGGTCGCGATCCGGCGGTAGCGGGCGCCGAGGTAGGTCGTGGGGTTCTGTGCGCAGGCCATCGCGGCGGTGCCCAGCGCGCCTTGGAGGTAGGGGTTCCCGGGTCGGGTCTTGCTGGATTTGGTCTTGCCGGCGGACTCGTTCTTGCCCGGTGCGGTCCCCGCCCAGGAGGCCAGGTGAGCCGCAGTCGGGAACCGGCTCATGTCCGCACCGGTCTCGGCCACGATGATGTCTGCGTTGAGAGGTCCGATGCCGGGGATGGTCGCGATCAGGTCGCGGAATCCCTGAAAGGGCTCGATCACCACCTCGATCCGGTCGGTGAGCTGTCCGATCGCGGCGGTGTGCTGGTCGATCAGGTTCAGGTGCATCCGGGCCAAGAACGCGTGGTGGTCGGTGAACCTCCCGTTCAACGCCTCGGTCAGGGCGGGGATCTTGGACCGCAACCGACGCCGGGCAAGATCCGCCAGCGTGGCGGGGTTCCGTTCCCCGGCGATGAGCGCCTCGAGCATTGCCCGACCGGACACACCGGCGATGTCGGAGGCCACCGAGGACAGTTTGATGCCGGCGTCCTCCAGCAGCTTCTCCAGCCGTTGGATCTCGCGTCCGCGTTCGCGGGTGATCGCGGTCCGGGTCCGGGTCAGGTCCCGCAGCTGCCGGATCGGCGCGGGCGGCACGAACGATCCCCGGACCAGACCGTGCGCGCCGAGCTGGGCCAACCAGGTGGCGTCCGCGACGTCGGTCTTGCGGCCGGGCAGGTTCTTGACGTGCCTAGCGTTGACCAGCAGCACCTCGAACCCGGCGTCCTCGAGCAAGTAGTAGAACGGCTTCCAGTAGTCGCCGGTCGCCTCCATCACCGCACTGGTGACCTGCTGGCCGATCAGATGCTCGCGCAGCGCGAGGATCTGGCTGGTGGTGGAACCCCAGGTCGTCACCGTCTCAGTGGTCTTCCGGCGTCCGGCACCAGCGACCCGGACACAGACCTTCGCGTCCCGTTTGGAGATATCGAGCCCAGCGCATCGGACATGAACGACTTCCATCACTGCCACCTGCTTTCCCGTCGACTCATCACTGAAGGTGTCCGTCGCGGGGAGGGCAGGGAGAAATCAAAAGTCTGACGCACGGGCTCAAGGCACCAATCCACGGTTCCCGTGGAGCCCTCCACCACCATGCTGACCTACAGGCTCAGCGGCACTACAGAGGATTCGGGGTCGACCACGACGAACACGACCAGTCTCGTCTCCCGGGCGTCTGGTGACCACAGCAGAAAGCGATGCCCCCGGATCTTCGCTCACCATGGTGAGCCGGAGGCGCCGCGTTGCTGACCTGCGATTTTGCATTTGTAGCGGGGGCAGTGTTCTGGTTCAGGACATAGGAAACTCATGTCTCAAGACATAGGAAACCGGGTCGTGGGTTCGATGCTCGGCCATGTCGAAAGCCAGACTGGTCATCACCGCCGTCATCATCGAGGGCCGCACCCAGGCCGAGGTCGCGAAGACCTACGGTGTCTCCAAGGGCTGGGTCTCCAAACTGATCGCCCGCTACCACGCTGAGGGCGAGTCCGCCTTCGAACCGAGATCGCGTCGCCCGAAGACCTCACCAGGCGGCCTCGCGCCTCGCGTGGTCGCGCAGATACTCCAGCTCCGCGAGCAGCTGACCACCGCAGGGCTCGACGCCGGCCCCGACACGATCGCCTGGCACCTCGAGCACCACCACGGCCACCAGGTCTCGAGATCGACCATCAGCCGTCACCTGGCCCGCGCCGGACTCGTCACCCACGAGCCGAAGAAGCGACCCAAGTCCTCCTACGTCCGGTTCGAGGCCTCCATGCCGAACGAGACCTGGCAGTCCGACTTCACCCAATGGGAGAGCGAACGAGGGTTCGTGGCGATCGGCCAGGGTCCACTGAGACTTCACCGACCCGGTCCATGGTGGAGCAGGGCTACCGACAGGTGCTCACTGCATTAGCTTCACAGGATCCACGAGGTCTCGTACGTAGACGGTGGCCCTGCCCGGTCGTCGAGTTGAGTGAACGGCTTGTGAGATGTCGCGCCCCGAGCGCTTCCATTAGGTCGCCGCGCTCTCTCGCAGCCTCAACGGGATCGTCGACGAATTGGAGGAGCGAGTGGGAATCACGTGTGGAGTTGACTGGGCTGAGGACCACCACGACGTCGTCGTGATGGACGACCTCGGCAAGGTGCTGCAGGGCCGACGCATCGACACAGGCGTCGACGGCTACGCCGAGCTGCTTGGCCTGATCGCCGACCACGGTGGATCTGCGACGGAGACGCCGGTGGCCCTGGAGACCGACAAGAATCTGCTGGTGCTTGCGCTCCGGGCAGCAGGCTTCACCGTCTACCCGATCAATCCGCGGGCAGTCGCCCGCTATCGGGAACGCCACTATCAGGCCGGCAAGAAGTCTGATCACGGGGACGCCTCGGTGCTGGCCGACATCCTGCGCACCGACCGACATCAGCATCGTCCGCTCCCCTGCGTGAGCGACCACGCCCTGACGATCAAGGCCCTGGCCCGCCAGCACCAGGAGGCGATCTGGGCGTTGCACCAGACGACCAGCCGGCTGCGATCGATGCTGCTGGAGTTCTATCCACAAGCGTTGAAGGCATTCCCAAACCTGAACCACAAGGCCGCACTGACAATCCTGGGAGCCGCGCCCACCCCCACCGCAGCCCAGCGCCTGACCAGTCGCCGCGTGGTTGCCCTGCTGCACCGCTGTGGTCGACGCAACGACCCGGGCCTGGCTGAACGGATCGTCGCCCACCTCAAGGCACCAGCGCTGCGGCAACCGCCCCGCGTGGAGGCGGCAATGGGTCTGGCCGCGAAGTCCTTGATCGACATCCTGACGCAGATGCACGCCGCGGTCGCTGACCTCAGCGACGCGGTCACCGAGGAGTTCTCCCACCACGAGCTCGCTCCCGTGTTGACCTCAGCACCGGGACTCGGACCCATTCTGGCCGCGAGGATTCTCGGCGAAGTAGGCGATGACCTCGCCCGCTTCGAGAGCCCAGCGAACCTGCGTGCATTCGCCGGAACCGCGCCAGTCACACGTGCCTCGGGCCGATCCAGCTACGTCAAAGCTCGCAAGGTCCGCAACAAGCGCCTCGGCGACGCCTGCCACTGGTGGGCCTTCTCCACGCTCACCAAGAGCCCCGGAGCTCGAGCCCATTACGATCGCCGCCGAGCCCTCGGCGACACCCACAACGCCGCGCTACGCAATCTCTCGAACAAGCTTCTCGGGCGGCTCTGGTGGTGCATCCATAACCAGCAGCCCTGGGACGAATCGGTCGCTTGGTCAACCGCAGTCCGCGGGTCCCAAGCAGTCGCCGCTTGACCCTGACTGGCGTGGGATGTCTACTACCGACTCACCCGCCCCGACGGCACCCCAGGCGCCGACTGCGAGATCATCACCTGGCTCGACGACCACTCCCGCTACGCCCTGCACGTCTCCGCACACACCCGGATCACCGCCCTATCGTCGCTTGCCGCCTTCCGACAGGCCGCTGACCTGCACGGACACCCCGCATCGACCCTCACCGACAACGGCATGGTCTACACCGTCCGGTTCGCCGGCATCGGCCGTCGCGGTGGCCAGACCATGCTCGAGAACGAACTACGCCGACTCGGTATCACCCAGAAGAACTCGCGGCCCAACCACCCGACCACCTGCGGAAAAGTCGAACGCTTCCAGCAGACCCTGAAGAAGTGGCTACACGCCCAGGCACACCAACCACAGACCATCAGCGAACTGCAGGCCCTCATCGACGACTTCGTCGTCGAGTACAACCACCGCCGCCCGCACCGCTCCCTCGCCGCACCGGACCACCCCAGCCGCGGCCTACAACGCCACGCCCAAAGCCCTCCCGGCACCCCGCGACCACGACACCCACGACCGGTCCGCCACGACCGCGTCAACAAAGCCGGGTCCGTCACCCTGCGCGTCGCCGGGCCGGCTGCACCACATCGGGATCGGACGACCTACGAGGGAACCTGCGTCATCCTGCTCGTCCAGGACCTCAACATCCGCGTCGTCAACGCCATCACCGGCGAACTGCTCCGTGAGCTGACCGTCGACCCCAGCACGACTACCAGCCCACCGGAGACCCCCGGACCAGCACCCCACAAACAAGTAGCCCGGACCTACGTTTCTAGGTCCGGCGCTTTCCGATGTCTTGAGACATCACATTGGTAGCGGGGGCAGGATTTGAACCTGCGACCTCTGGGTTATGAGCCCAGCGAGCTACCGAACTGCTCCACCCCGCGTCGGGTGAGCCCAAGGTTACGGGACGCCTGACCGCTACTCCAAATCGGGGTCAGACCCTCGGGCTCACCGAGATCTCACTGCCGGGACTGGGCGGCCTCCGCGGCCCGGAGCGCCTGGTTGATGAGGTCCTGGGCTTCCTTGTTCAGACGCGCGTACCGCCCCAGGTTGCCGGCCTTCAGTGCGGTCTCGGCCTGGGCGAACTTCGCGTCGGCCTGCCGCAGCAGCGAGAGCACGCTGCCGGAGGTGATCGGCTCGTCCGGCTTGCCGGGGTCCGGCTCCGGCTCGGGCTCTGCGCCAGGCGTCAGCCCGAGTACGTCGTCGACGGCCTCGCGGAGCGTCGTACCGTAGCCCGCGTTCCGGCCGAACGAGGCCAGCACGAACTGAAGCACCGGGTAGGCGCCCTCGCCGGACTCGCGCAGGGCGTACACGGGCTGGACGTAGAGCAGGCTCTCGCCACCAGCACCGCCACTGCCCACCGGAAGCGTCAGCAGGTTGCCGTACAGGATCCGGGAGTTCTGCTTGATCGGCAGCAGCTTCTGCTGGATCCGCTCGTCCGCCGCGAACGCGTTCGCGATCTGCGACGGCCCCTGCACCTGCGTGGAGTCGGGCAGTCGCAGGATGCGGATCTTCCCGTAGTCCGGACTCGTCGCCTCGGAGTCCACCGCCATGAACGAGGCCAGGTTCGACCGGTTCGTCGGCACGTACACGCTCGTCAGCGAGAACGTCGGCTCCTTCGGCACATCCGGGTCGTCCGGGCTCGCCGGCATCTGCACCGAGAGCCGGTACGGCGGCTGCTTGTTGGCCGAGTCCGAGGGGTCCTGCGGCACGTCCCAGCGGTCGGTGCCCTTGTAGAACGTCTGCGGGTCGGTGACGTGGTACTGCGCGAGCATGTTGCGCTGCACCTTGAAGAGGTCCTCCGGGTAGCGCAGGTGCTCCAGCAGCCCTGGCGAGATGTCCGCCTTGGGCTTCACGATCCCGGGGAACGCGTCCATCCACACGTCCAGGATCGGGTCCTCGTCCCACTTGTAGAGGGTGACCGTGCCGTCGTACGCGTCGACCGTGGCCTTGACCGAGTTGCGCATGTAGTTGACCTGGTCGGTCGGCAGCGTGACGTACGACGTGGTCGGCGCCAGCGCGTCCGCGGTCATCTCGTCCAGCGACCGGCGCTCCGCGTTCGGGTAGCGGTCGGTGACCGTGTAGGCGTCGAGCACCCACAGCACCCGTCCGTCCACCACGGCCGGGTACGGGTCGCCGTCCACCGTCAGCCACGGCGCGACCTTCTGCACGCGGTCCCGCGGGTGGCGCTCGTAGAGGACCTTCGAGTTCGAGTTGACCCGGCTCGACAGCACGATGTTCGGCTCGCCGAACTTCAGCGCGAAGAGGAACTTGCTGAAGATGTTGCCGACCCCGACCCCGTCCTCGCCGTCGTACGTCGTGGTCTGCTGGTCGTCGGCGTTCTCCGGCTCGGGGATGTTCAGCTCGATGTCGTCGGTGTCGGCCGGCTTGCCGACGATCGAGTACGCCGGCGACTTCTCGCCGAAGTAGATGCGCTCCTCGTAGCCGTCGCCGATGTCGGAGAGCACACCGTTCGGGGGCAGGTCCTCCTCGGCCCAGGCCGGCTGGTCCTCCTCCGGCGGCTGCTGCTGGTCCTTGGCGTCCCGGTTGTTGCCGAACGCCGCGATCACGCCGTAGCCGTGCGTGTACACCGTGTGCTCGTTGGCCCAGTTGCGCTGCTCGGTCACCAGACCGGCCTGGTCCAGCTCACGGACGGCGAGGACCATGTCGCGGGACTTGCCACCGACCGGGTAGCGGTCCACGTCCAGCACGTCAGGCACGCTGTAGTAGCCGCGGACCTGCTGGAGCTGCTCGAAGGCCTGGCTCATCCGGGCCGGGTCGATCAGGCGTACGCCTGGCAGGTCGCTGGCAGCGCCGCCGAGCTGGGCTCGCGTCACCGAGACGGTGGCGTTGTAGGTCTGCTGCGTCGTATCGGAGATCCCGAACGAGGACCGGGTCGCCTCGATGTTGCGTTGCAGGTACGGCGCCTCCTTGTCCGGCTCCGAGGGCTTGACCTGGAACTGGTAGACGATCCCCGGCCACAAGGCGCCGAGCAGGATCGCCGACAGTACGAGCAGCCCGAGGCCGACGCTGGGCAGCATCCAGGTCCGCCGGAAGATATTGGCGAAGAAGAGCACGGCGCAGATCAGCGCGATGAACATCAAGATGTTCTTCGACGGCAGCTGTGCGTGGTCGGCGGTGTAGTTGATGCCGGTGAAGCGGCGGCCCTGGTCGATGGTCAGGTCGAAGCGGTCCAGCCAGTAGTCGACGGCCTTGAACAGCACGAAGAGCCCGAGCAGCACCGAGAGCTGCACCTGCGCCGCCCCGGTGAGCTTGTCACCCTTGGCCTGCAGACGGATGCCACCGAACAGGTAGTGCACCACTGCCGCGGCGATCAGCCCGAGCACGGTCGCGGTCATCGCGACGTTGACGATGTAGTGCAGCCAGGGCAGCTCGAAGACGAAGAAGCTGACGTCCTTCTTGAAGTACGGGTCCTTCACGCCGAACGGCTTGTCGTGGCGCCACATCAAGAAGTTGCGCCACTCCCCCGAGGCCGACCCACCGGCGAACAGGGCAAGCACCAGGCTGACCCCGATCGCGATCCACTTGCGCAGCGGCTCGACGACCTCGCGGTAGCGGTCCAGGTTGGCCTGCTCCGGCGACGACGGCCGGAACAGCGGGCGGCTGCGGTACGCCGCGACGATGTTGGCGAAGACGAACCCACCGAAGAGCAGCCCGAACACGACGAAGAGAAGCACCTTGGTGCCGAGGATCTTGGTGAAGACGCCGCCGTACCCGATGCTCTTGAACCACAGCCGGTCGGTCCAGATCCCGGTGAAGGACGAGAGCAGGAAGAAGAGCACGACCATCACGACAGCCGTGATCGCCAGCGCGCGCGACCTGCCGCTCGGTCCCGGAGGCATCGGTCGCCGTGCTGCCTGCTCAGGTTCGTCGTCGAAGAAGCCGCTCACGTTTATCTGCCGATCAGTTGGTTGGAACTTGCTGCAGAGTGCTCAACAGCAACTCTAGAAGAGTGGGTACAAGGTCAGGAGCCTCGATCACCGAGAGGTCGTCGTCGTGGGAGCGTAGCCGGAGCGCGCAGTACGTCGATCCCGACCGGGTCACGCCCGCCACGATCCGCACCTCCTGACGCTCCGGGTGCTCGGCTGCGAAGGCTCGCGCCTCCGCGTCGGTGTCGGGGATCTGCCCCTCCGCCTCGGGCGGAAGCACGAAGCGCTCCACGACCGCCGCACAGCCGGTCACCTCGTCGGGCCACTCGATCCCGAGCAGGGTCTCCTCCAGGGCCGACTGGGGAAGCTCCTCCTGCTCGACCGCGGTCAGCCCGTCCGACGAGGCGCCCAGCCCCATCGCCTGGGCCAGGGCCGGCTCGCGCTCGACGAGGGCGACCGTGTCCACCAGCGCGAAGAGCCGAGCGGGCTGGTCCCAGCCGTTCTCCGCCGCATGGGACTCGACCTCGCGGACCGCCGCGCGGAGCACCTCGTCGACCGGGGGGACCTCGCTCCACTCCGTCATCTGCCCACCGCCGCGGGGCAGGAGGGCAGCGTGGCCGCGGGGTCGGCAACGTACTTCTTGATCGAGCTGAGCGCGGACGCCATCGTGTCGGCCCGGACCAGCGTGAGGTCGGTGTCGGTGAGCACGGCCTCGTCGCAGTTGTCCGGGGGCACCAGGAAGAGCTTCGCGCCGTCCTGCTGGGCACCGACGATCTTCTGCTGGATGCCGCCGATCGGGCCGACCTTGCCGGCCTCGTCGATGCTGCCGGTCCCGGCGATGGCGACGCCTCCGGTCAGCTGTCCGGGGGTGAGGGTGTCGTAGACGGCCAGGGAGAAGATCAGACCCGCGCTCGGGCCGCCGATCGAGTCGGGGATCTTCACCGAGACCTCGAACGGGAAGTCGTAGCCCAGCCCCAGGAAGATGCCGACCACGGCGCGCTTCGGGTCGTCCTCGGCTGGCTGTGTGGTCAACGTGAACGACAGCGGCTTGCGCCCCCGCAGTACGTCGACGGTGACTCTGTCGCCGGGGGTCAGCGCCCCGATGATCGAGGCGACCTGCTTGGTCCGGGTGATCTTGATGCCGTTGACCGAGACGAAGACGTCATGGGGCTTGAGCTTCCCGTCGGCGGGTCCGCCCGCGATCGTGCGGAGCACGGTCGGGGTCGGCTTGAGCTCGTAGCCGAGCTCGATCAGCGCCGCCGCGATCGCGTTGTCCTGCGAGGAGACCATCTCCAGCTGGGACTGCTCCCGCTCCTCCTCGTTCGTCGCGTCGGTCGGGTAGATCACCGCGTACGGGTAGACCGCCTGGGTCGGGTCCGCCCAGGCCCAGAGCGCCCCCCACAGGCTGAGGTTCGTGCCGGGTCTGGTGGTCCGCACGGTGGTCATCCGGAGCTGGCCGTTGGTCTTGTAGGTCTGGTGGCCGCGGACCACGACGATGGGCTTGCCGTCGGACTGCTCCCCCAGCACGTTGACGGTCGGGCCGGGCTCGAAGCGCACATAAGGCACCGTCGAGAACGCCGCCGCACCACCGCAGACCAGGAGCAGCGCGAACGCCACGACCAGGGCTGCGCTGCGACGGTTCACGCCGTCACCCTCTCACTTCCGCAAAGACGAGCTGGGCTCAACCCCTGCGGGACGGCCGTACGGCGATACCGGTGCTGCGGTCGCGGACCGCGGTCGGCCGTTGCCTGCCGACGGCGGGGTGGTCCCTGGCGATGGCGCGGGAGAACCGCTCGTACGCCGCCTCGGAGCGGTCCCGTTCGTCCCGCTCGGGGCGGCCGGCCCAGCTCACCCAGACCATCGCGAGCACCGTCGCGACGACGGCGGGAACGAGCCAGACCAGGATCTCCACAACGGAACTGTAGGCGGCTGGGGCGGTCAGAGCCGGAAGGCACGGCTAGGGGGTTCCCACCCACTCGTCCGTCCCGTCGGTGAAGAGCTGGTGCTTCCAGATCGGCACGGTGGCCTTGAGGTCGTCGATGAGAGCACGCGAGGCGTCGTACGCCTGGCCGCGGTGGCCGGCGGCGGCCGCCACCACGACAGCGATGTCGCCCAGGGCGAGCCGGCCGATGCGATGCACGGCGGCGACGGCCTCGACGTCGTACTTCTCTGCGATGTTCTCCACCACCCGGCGCAGCTCCTCCAGGGCGGTCGGGTGCGCGGAGTACTCCAGCCCGACCACGTCCTGGCCGCGGTCGTGGTCGCGCACTGTGCCGATGAAGACGTTGACCCCTCCGGCCGCGGTGTCCCCGACGGCGTCGACCACCTCGGCCACATCCAGCGGCGTCTCGCGGATGTCGACCAGCCGGACGACGGGAGCGTTGCTCATCACACCAGCGTAGACGGGCCCGGGTTGCCGACCGCGAGTAGTTTGGACTCATGAGCAGCAGTCCCGACGACGAGACGCCCAACCCCTTCAAGGGCACGCCGTTCGAGCAGATCTTCGCGGCGTTCGCCGGACCGGGGGGACCGCTCGCCGGCAGCGGGATGGACCTGCCGGGGCTGATGAGCCAGGTGCAGGCGATGATGCAGCCGCACGAGGGTGCGGTGAACTGGCAGCTCGCCAAGGACATCGCCCGCCGTACGACGGCCGAGAGCGCCGACCCGTCGACCTCGAGCACCGACCAGTCCCGGATCGCCGACGCCGTACGGCTGGCCGACCACTGGCTCGACTCGGCGACCGAGCTTCCCTCCGGCGTCTCCACCACCGCGGCGTGGAGCCGCGCGGAGTGGATCGAGGAGACCATGCCGGTCTGGCAGCGCCTGGTCGAACCGGTGGCCGAGCACGTCGTCGGTGCGATGGGCAGCGCGCTGCCCGAGCAGGCCAAGGCGATGGCCGGTCCGCTGATGGGCTTCCTCGGCCAGGCCGGCGGAGCGATGTTCGGCACCCAGGTCGGCCAGGCCCTGTCGGGGCTGGCGGGCGAGGTGCTGACCAGCTCCGACATCGGGCTGCCGCTGGGGGCACCGGGCAAGGCCGCCCTGCTGCCGGCCAACGTCGCCACGTTCTCCGCGGACCTCGAGGTTCCCGACGAGGACGTGCTGCTCTACCTCGCGCTGCGCGAGGCCGCCCACCAGCGGCTCTTCTCGCACGTGCCCTGGCTGGCCGGCCACCTCATCGCCGCGGTCGAGGACTACGGCCGCGGTACCACCATCGACGTCTCCAAGATCGAGAGCGCCATGGGCGGCATCGACCCGACCAACCCCGCCGCACTGCAGGAGGCGTTGGAGGGCGGACTCTTCGAGCCGGAGAAGACGCCCGCCCAGGAGGCGGCTCTGGTCCGACTCGAGACTGCCCTGGCCCTGGTCGAGGGCTGGGTCGACGAGGTGGTCGGGCAGGCCACTCACGAGCGGATGCCGAACGCAGCCAAGCTCCAGGAGGTAGTACGCCGCCGCCGCGCCGCCGGCGGTCCGGCCGAAGCCACGTTCGCGGCCCTGGTCGGCCTCGAGCTTCGCCCGCGCCGGCTCCGGGACGCGTCCGCGCTGTGGGGTTCGCTCCGCTCACGCCAGGGCGCCGCGGCACGCGACGCCGTCTGGGCGCACCCCGACCTGCTGCCGACCAGCGCCGACCTGGACGACCCGCTCGGCTTCCAGGAGGGCGAGCCGGAGGTCCTCACCGACGACGAGTTCGACGTGGCCCTGGGCAAGCTCCTCGACGAAGAGGGCGACCAGCCTCAGTGACGCTGCACGCCGACGCACTGGCCGTGCTGGAGGCCCTGCCTGCCTCAGCGCTGCGCGACCGGTACGTCGCGCATCTGCGTGCCCGGCCCGACGGGCTGGACCGCGGCTGCTCCCCCGACCACGTCACCGCCTCCATGTTGGTGCTCTCCCACGACCACCGGCAGGTGCTGCTGACCTTGCACAGCTTGGCCGGGCGGTGGTTCCAGTTCGGTGGGCACTGCGAGCCGGGTGACGCGACGCTGGTCGGAGCGGCGACCCGCGAGGCTCTCGAGGAGTCCGGCCTGACCGCGCTCGAGGTCGACCCGGTACCGATCCACCTGGACGAGCACGCGGTCGGGTTCTGCTCGGCCGGCGCCGACACCCACCACCTCGACGTACGGTTCCTCGGCGTGGCCGCACCCGGGGCGGAGCCGACGGTCAGCGAGGAGTCGATCGACGTACGGTGGTGGCCGGTCGGGTCACTGCCCGGCGACGAGCCGTCGATGCTGGAGCTGGTCGCTGCCGGCCTACGCCGGGTCGGTCTCGAGGTCGACGTCGTCGCTGCTGATGCCCAGATGTGAGGCGAGCGCGACGCCCTCGAGGAAGCCCTTGGCCCGCTCGGACTTCGGGTAGCGATCGACCAGCGCCCAGAACTTCTTGGTGTGGCCGGGCACGATGAGGTGCGCCAGCTCGTGCAGGAGCACGTAGTCGATCACCCACGACGGCATCCCCTGCAGCCGCGAGGAGAGCCGGATGGCCTCGTCGCCGGGAGTGCAGGAACCCCAACGGGAGTTCTGGTTGTCGACCCAGCGCACCGACTGGGGCTTCGCGACGCCGTCGAGGTACTTGGTGGAGAGCTCGGCGGCCTTGCGCTTCAGCGCCGTGTCCGAGGGCCGGCGACGTCGCTCGGACTTCTCCAGTCGCTCCAGCATGGTGGCGACCCAGGTCGCCTCCTCCGCTCGGGTGAGCCGGGCCGGAAGCAGGACGACGACTTTCCCGTCCTCGCGGTACGCCGAGACGGTGCGCCGCCTGCGGCGGCTTCGACGTACCTCGACGAGAGGCTCGGACCCCATGCTGGCAACTTACCCCTTGGCAGCCCAGGCGAGGAGGTTGTCTAACGGCCAGGTGTTGACGATCCGCTCGGCCGGTACGCCGAGACGCTCGGCTCGCTCCGCGCCGTAGCTGAGGAAGTCGAGCTGGCCGGGAGCATGCGCATCGGAGTCGATCGAGAACAGGCACCCCAGCTCCAGGGCCTGCACCAGCAGGTCGTCGGGTGGGTCCTCGCGCTCGGGTCTGCTGTTGATCTCCACGGCGACGTCGTTGTCCACGCAGGCCCCGAAGACCGCCCGCGCGTCGAACTGGCTCTGCGCCCGGGTTCCGCGGCCGCCCTTGACCAGCCTGCCGGTGCAGTGGCCCAGCACGTTGGTCCGCGGGTTCCGTACGGCGGCGACCATCCGGCGGGTCATCGCGTCGCGCTCCATCTTGAGCTTGGAGTGCACGCTGGCCACCCGGACGTCGAGGCGAGAGAGCAGCTCGTCAGTCTGGTCCAGCGAGCCGTCGTCGAGGATGTCCACCTCGATCCCCTTCAGCAGCCGGAAGCCGCCCGGCCCGCCGAGATGGGCGTTGACCGCGTCGACCACCTCCAGCTGCTGGCCGAGCCGCTGCGCGGACAGCCCGTTGGCGACGGTGAGCCGCGGCGAGTGGTCGGTCAGCACCAGGTACTCGTGGCCGAGCTCGATGGCCGTGAAGACCATCTCCTGGATCGGTGACCCGCCGTCGGACCAGTCCGAGTGCGAGTGCAGGTCTCCCCGCAGTGCGCTCCGGGTCGCCTCGCCGCCCCGGATGAGCGGACCCGCCGTCGTCTCCAGGTCAGCGAGGTACTCGATGTCGCGGCCGCTCAGGGCGTCGGCGATCACCCCGGCCGTGGCGCTGCCGACCCCGGGAAGCTGCTTGAGGGTCCCGGCCTCGGCATGGGCGAACACCTCGACGGGGTCGCTCTTGAGCACGGTGCCGGCGGCGTTGCGGAACGCCTTGACCTTGTAGGTGTCGCCCAGGCGACGTTCGAGCAGGAAGGCCACCCGGCGCAGCGCGTTGACCGCTGGTGAGGTGTCTTTCTCGGTCACGGGGCGAACTTTCTTCTGTCCACAGCGAGGGGAGGACCATCATCGCTGCTCACAGGCGTGTCGCGCATTCTGCTCCGGCGTGTCCCCCACAGGCCTGTCAACCGGCCCACGGGCTCGGTCCACAGGCTTGGCGCGACGGTCCACATTCTGTCCACAGGTTTATCCACAGGCGTGGACGAACTTGCGTTGACCTTGGGCTGGTCGCCGCCTAGGTTTCCTGGACAGACGAGGCCCAGCGCCTGCGTCGGCGCGTCGTTCGCAAGGGGAAGGCAAGCGGCGTACCGGCCGGGCACTGGGCCTTTTCTCTGCCCTCAGCCCGTCGCCCGCAGACGGCCCCGACCCTCAGCGACCGAGGAACTGTGGGCTCCGCTTCTCCCGGGCCGCCAGGACGCCCTCCTGCAGGTCCTGGGTGGCCAGCGTGATCGGCTGCGCCAGCGCCTCCCACTGGATGCACGTCTCGAGGTCGGCGTGGCCGCCCTCGCGCAGCGCCACCGTGGTGAGCTTGCTGGGGATCGGGGCGGTCGAGGCAATCTGGGCAGCCGTCGCCAGTACGTCGTCGAGGAACGTGTCGGCCGGCGAGACCCGCGACAGCAGGCCGAGCCGGAGGGCCTCGTCCGCATCGACGGTACGGCCGGTCAGCAGCAGGTCGCGCGCGTGCGCGGGGCCGACGACGTTCGGCAGCAGGTACGTCGCCGCCATCCCGGCGTGCATGCCGAGCTTGACGAACGGGACCGAGAGCTTGGCGTCGACAGAGCCGTACCGCAGGTCGGCCGCCAGGGCGATGCACATCCCGGCTCCGACCGCGGGGCCGTTGACGGCCGCGAGGGTCGGGATCTCCAGCGTGCGGATCGACAGCCAGCGCCGGTAGAACGAGATCATCCGGCCGCGCAGCTCGTCGACCGACGCGTCGGGCTCGCCCGCGATCCACTTCGGGTTTCCTCCCGAGCAGAAGGCGCTGCCGGCGCCCGTGTACACCACGCAGCGCACGCTCGGGTCGCCCCGGATGTCGTCGATCGCCTGGGTCCAGCCGGCGGTCATCTCGTCCGACATCGCGTTGCGCTTGTCGGGGTTGTTCAGGGTCAGGAGTACGACGCCGTCGCTCGGACGGTCGACCAGCAGGTGTTCCATGCCGCGGAGCCTAATCAAGCCACGCCTTGGACGCTCGCAGGTGAGAGAAGGATCGCACCACCACGAAAATCGGTCTAAATAATGACATTTTGACCACAACTGAGCGTGAACTCCCCGCGTGGCGGCGGCGCCTTCGTGGTTCTGCCCCCCGCCTGGCGTAGGGTCACAAACGGCCAGGCAAACCGGCCCTCGGCGGGACTTCCCCCAAAGTTCCCCGCCGCGACGACCAGAACGATCAGAGCAAGGAGGCCGTCATGGCGGAGACCTGGAGCGGCGAGTTCTACTGCGTGAAGTGCAAGGCGAAGCGCGAGGCGTCTGGTGAGGTCAGGGTCAACGACAAGGGCACCAGGATGGCGAAGGCCGTCTGCCCCGTCTGCAGCACGAACCTGAACCGCATCCTCGGCAAGGCCTGACGCACCACTTACGTCCGACGAGGGCGGGTCCCCCACGGGGGTCCCGCCCTCGTTGCGTTCCCTGTGGACGGCCAGTTGGCTGGGCGGGCGTTGTGCGGCAACCTCGCCGCATGCGACCGCGTCTGGCTCCCGGGTTCCACGTACTGCGCCGCGGCGACGGCCACCTCCAGGTCGGGCTCGACCGCAGCCGGGCCGTCGTACTGCCCGAGACCCCCCAGACGGTGCGCGCCCTCGACGGTCTGCTGCGGGGAGAGCTGGGTTCGGAGGCGGAGGTGCCCGAGCCGGTGCGCCCGGTCCTGCGCCGGCCGGATCGGAAGGTCGCGGGCAAGGTGGCGGTGGTCGGCTTCGGTCACCCCTGCGGCGAGGCGCTGGTCACCCGGCTGCGGTCCTCCCTGGTCGAGGCGGGCTGGTCGCTGGGCAGGAGCGCTCCGGACGTCAGCGTGCTCGCCGGGGTCGGAGAACCGCCTCGCGAGCTCGTCGACCCGTGGGCTCAGGCCGGCACCCCGCACCTGCTGGTGCGGCTGGTCGAGGGCGACGCCCTGGTCGGTCCGTTCGTGGCACCGGGAAGGACAGCCTGCCTGCGCTGCGTGGACGCCGCCACCGCGGACGAGGACCCGGCCTGGCCGCTGCTGGTGCACCAGTACGCCGCCCTGTCGGCTCGAGACCGCCGGGACGGCGTTGCCGAGCCCCTTGAACCTGCGATGGCCGATCTCGCCTGCGCCTGGGCAGTCCGGGACGTCACGGCGTACCTGTACGGGCACCGGCCGTCCACCTGGTCGGCGACCCTTCGCCTCGACCCCTTGCTGCACGACATCGCCGCCACCGAGTGGCTGCGGCATCCGGAGTGTGGCTGCGCATGGACAATGGAGGCGTGAGCGACCTCCCCCGCAAGGCTGTGACCCGGACGGCCAAGCTAGCCGCCCTGCCCCTCGGGTTCGCGGGTCGGCGGGCGATGGGCACCGCCAAGCGGCTCGGCGGTGCGCCCGCCGAGGCCGTGCTGGCCGAGGTCCAGCTGCGCACGGCCGAGCAGGTCTTCAAGACGCTCGGCGAGCTCAAGGGCGGAGCGATGAAGCTCGGCCAGGCTCTCTCGATCCTCGAGTCGGCCCTCCCCGAGGAGCTGGCCGCGCCGTACCGCCAGCACCTGACCAAGCTCCAGGACTCCGCGCCACCGATGCCGGCCGCGACCGTCCACGAGGTGCTGGCCCGTGAGTTCGGACCGCGGTGGCGCCAGCAGCTGGTGGAGTTCGACAACGTGCCGGCCGCCGCGGCCTCGATCGGCCAGGTCCACCGCGGTCGCTGGAGCGACGGCCGCGAGGTCGCCATCAAGGTGCAGTACCCCGGTGCCGGGCCGGCCCTGATGTCCGACCTACGCCAGATGGGACGTCTCGCCAAGACCTTCGGAGGGCTCTTCCCCGGCGTCGACATGAAGGCTCTGGTCGACGAGATGCAGCAGCGCGTCGCCGAGGAGCTGGACTACACGTTGGAGGCCGAGGCGCAGCGCCGCTACGCCGAGCTGTACGACGGCGACCCGTCGTACGTGGTCCCCGACGTGGTGGCCAACACCGACAAGGTGCTGGTCACCGAGTGGATGGACAGCAACGGCTCCCTGGCCTACCTGATCAGCGACGGCACCCAGGAGGAGCGCAACCACTACGGCGAGCTGTACGCCCGCTGGATCTTCGAGTCCCCCGGCAGGACGGGCATGCTGCACGCGGACCCGCATCCGGGCAACTTCCGGATCCTGCCGACGGTGGAGGACCTCGGCGGCCTGGGCATCCTCGACTTCGGTGCGGTGGCCCGCCTCCCGGACGGGCGCCTGCCCGACTACATCGGCACACTGCTCGGCATCGCGCTCACCGACGACTACGCCGCGGCGGAGCCGCTGCTGCGCGAGGCCGGCTTCATCCGGCCCGGCATCAAGGTGAACCCCGACGACCTAGCCGCCTACCTCGGCCCGTTCATGGAGCCCGCCCGTACGCCGACGTACCAGTTCTCGAGGCGGTTCATGCGTCGACAGGCTGCGCGGCTGCAGGACCCTCGCAACGAGGGCACGAACATGCTGTTCCGGCTGAACCTGCCGCCGTCCTACCTGCTGATCCACCGCACCTGGGTAGGGGGAATCGGAGTGCTCTGCCAGCTGGAGGCGGAGATCCCGTTCCGGCAGATCCTCGAGGAGTCGCTGCCGGGGTTCGCACCGGCTCCCTAGCTCGTCACCAGTACTCCGCGTCGAGCTTTCCCTCCATGGCCCGCAGATGGTCGCGCGAGCAGCGGTCGCAGTAGACCTTGGCGCGGCCGTTCTCCACGGCGGTGGACCAGGTCAGCGGGGCCGAGTCGCCGTCGGCTGTCGTTCCGCAGAAGTCGCAGGTCACCACCCGCTCACTCTAGGCCGGGACGGACGAGAGCCCCCGCCGGAGGTCCGGCGGGGGCCTGGTCGACCTGTTGTCTAGTTCGACAGCGAGCGGGCCAGCGCGAGGCGCGCCTGGTGCGCTGCGCGCTCGGCCCGGCGGGAAAGCCGGCGGGAACGCACGATCTCGCGCTGACGCTGCAGCTCTCGCGCCTCTCCCAGGCGCTCGGCCATCTGTGCTCGGGCCAGGTCTTCGTGGATAAGTAGGTTCATCGTCTTGCTCCGCTTCGTCTTGAGGTCCATCGGGTGGTTTCCGTTTCTCGAGGAGCGCTCGGCGAGCGCCCTTGGCTTGTCCAGGTCGCGGTCGGTCGGTCAGGCCGCAACCTCGCTCTTGCGCGGCCGGCCGCGGGGCCGCTTGCGCGGAATGACGACGCCCTGCAGGAACAGCTCGCCACCCCACACGCCCCACGGCTCGCGACGGTCCAGAGCTCCGGACAGGCACTCGGCACGGACCGGGCAGTCCAGGCACAAGGCCTTCGCGAGCTCCACGTCGGTCGGGCTCTCGGCGAAGAACAGCTCCGGGTCGTTGATCCGGCACGGCAGCCTGCTTTCGTCCACACGACCGACCTCGATCGGCGCGTCGAGGACGCTGATACTCATTTCACCTCCAGGTGAGCTGTTTCTTTCCAACACTTGTCTTGCTTTGAGAAACACAAAGGCCGCGGATCCCTGGTCGGGTTCCGCGGCCTGGAGGCTGCCGGTCTGAGTGTGACTCAGGTTGGCGGACTCCAAGCGGAGGCACCCGGGAGGGTGATGTCGTTGGCGAAGCGGCGCTTGGACGCACCGGTCCCCTGGACAGCGACACCCGTAGCCGTGGCCGACATGGCGACCTCACCGATCGAGATCGGGAGGGCACGCATCCAAGCCGTGGCGACACGGTGAGATGCGGGCATGCCGAGGCAGCTCTGCGTCTTGGTGTAGTTGGCGTTGATCACGATGCACCTCCTTCATTTCCTCGGGCGCCGGCCTTGTCAGAGCCGTGATGCGCAGTCCCCTGGTCGGGTGAGATCACGGTACCCGGCAGACAATGTAAGTAGCAAACCTTTTTTTGACTATTTCCCGAGAGAACCTGGGTGGGCAGTGAAATCCTGCCGGAGGCCGTCGATTCCCTGTCAAAACAGGGGTTCTACGTCGTGGCGACGAGGGCAAGCACCTCCTCGCCGTACTTCTCCCACTTGCCTGCGCCGATGCCACTGATCCTCAGCAGCGACGCCTGGTCGGTGGGTCTCACCTCGGCAATGGCCTGCAGGGTGAGGTCGGTGAAGACCACGAAGGCCGGCACGCTCGCCTCGGTCGCGGTCGCCAGGCGCCACTCGCGCAGTCGCTCGAACAAGCCCTCGTCGTAGGACGACGGGCAGTCCTCGTGCCGGCCGATCTTGCGCTCCGCGACCGTGGCCATCGGCTTGGCGCAGACCCGGCAGGTGGCCTTCTTGCCCTTCTTGGCCGGCGGCTGGGCGTCGGAGACCACCTGCGGTCGCAGACCGTCCAGGAAGCGGCTGGGCTTGCGCGTGCCACGGCCACCAGGGTTGCGGGCTCGCGACCAGCTCACGCTGAGCCGGGCGCGGGCGCGGGTCAGGCCGACGTACAGCAGTCGCCGCTCCTCCTCGACCGCGACCGCCGTCTCGGCGTACACGATCGGGAGGGTGCCCTCGTGAGCGCCGACCACGAAGACGACGTCCCACTCCAGCCCCTTGGCCGCGTGCAGCGTCGCTACGGTGACGCCGTCGGCCACCGGCGCGTGCTGCTCGGCGGCACGCCGGTCGAGCTCGTCGACGAACTCGTTGAGCCCCGCCTCGGTCTCGCGGTGATAGGCGACGGCCTGGTCCACCAGGGCCTGCAGGGACTCCCAGCGGTCCCGCGCGTTGCCACGGCCACTGGGCGCCTGGTCCGTCCAGCCCATCCCGGCCAGGACGGCCTTGACCGACCCGACCAGGTCCCCCTCGGACTCCCCGGACCGCGCGCTCCCCCGCAGCAGCGTCACGGCCTGCCGGACCTCGGGGCGGCGGAAGAACCGCTCCGCACCGCGGACGACGTAGGGAAGGCTGCGTGCGGCCAGGGCCTCCTCGAAGGCCTCCGACTGCGCGTTGATCCGGAAGAGGATCGCGATCTGGGACGGCGGACAGCCTCCGTCGACCAGGCCCTTGATCTCGGCGGCCACGCTCTCGGCCTCGGCGACCTCGTCGGAGTGCTCGGCGAACCTGACCGGCTCACCAGCCTCCTGCTGCGACCGCAGCTGGACGCCTCCGGTTGCGGCACCGGTCATCAGCTGGTTGGCGGCCTCGATGACCTGCGGTGTCGAGCGGTAGTTGCGCACGAGCTCGACCGAGGTGGTGCCGTCGTACTTGCGAGGGAAGTCGCGCAGGTAGTCCGCGTTGGCGCCGGCGAAGGAGTAGATCGTCTGGGCCGGGTCGCCCACCACGCACAGCGAGTCCCGTCCGCCGAGCCACAGGTCGAGCAGCGCGGCCTGGATCGGGCTCACGTCCTGGAACTCGTCGACGACGAAGTGGCGATACTGCAGGCGAACCTGCGCAGCGACCCGGTCGTCCTCGCTCAGCAGCGCCGCACAGCACAGCAGGATGTCCTCCATGTCCATCCGGCCGGCCTCGCGCTTGAGCTGCTCGTAGGTCGCGAAGACGTGGGCCACCGTGGCGGCGTCGTACCCGTTGACGGAGCGGCCCTTGGCCGGTGCCACCCGGGCGTAGTCGTCGGGACGGACGTTGGAGACCTTGGCCCACTCGATCTCGCTGGCGAAGTCGCGCAGCGTGGCCTGCTCGGTGTCGACACGGTTGCGTCGGGCGGCGCCACCGACCAGCGGCAGCTTCGACTCGGCCAGCTCCGGCAGCTCACCGCCGTACACCCGGGGCCAGAAGTACCGTGCCTGGCGCAGGGCCGCCGAGTGGAAGGTCCGCGCTTGGACCCCCTCGGCCCCCAGCCGGCGCAGCCGCTGCCGCATCTCGCCGGCGGCGCGGGTGGTGAAGGTGACCGCAAGAACCTCGGCGGGGTTGTAGACGCCGGTCGCTACGCCGTACGCGATCCGGTGGGTGACCGCCCGGGTCTTGCCGGTGCCTGCTCCCGCCAGCACGCGCACCGGCCCCCGCAGGGCCTCGGCCACCTCGCGCTGCTCGGGGTCGAGCCCCTCGAGCAGCTGGTCGGGGGTACGTGACGTGTACGACACAGACATGTGGGAAGACTTACCTCCGGGCGGGTGTTACGACTCCTGGAAGACTACGTGCGCGAAGGG
Organism: uncultured Actinomycetota bacterium; assembly: GCA_963769585.1. Lineage (GTDB taxonomy): Bacteria > Actinomycetota > Actinomycetes > Propionibacteriales > Nocardioidaceae > SSC3. The sequence continues at coordinate 496,924 of CAVYMJ010000006.1, read as the reverse complement.
ACAGTTCTGATGGCCGTATCGACGGGCCCGGCTAGCGGCTCGGTGACGATGTACTCCACCCAGTGGTGTGGGTACTGCCACCGGCTCAAGAGCCAGATGGACCGCGAGGGCATCAGCTACGACGTGGTCGACATCGAGCGAGTCGACGACGCCGCCGTACTGGTCGCACAGATCAACAACGGCAACATGACCGTCCCGACGCTGGTCTATGCCGACGGCTCCGCCCAGACCAACCCCTCGGTAGCCCAGGTGAAGGCCAAGCTCGCCGCCCTCAACTGAGCCCGGCCGGGGTCAGGCGTGCTGGCGGCCACCTGCGAGCCTGCCCAGCAGGCTCGCGGCCAGCACCAGGGCGGAGGCCACCAGGCCGACCCGGATCGTGCCCAGCAGCCCGCCCACCACGACGTCCCAGACCGCTGCCAGCAGGTCCGCGTCGAGGCTGCTCCCCGAGCCGTCCACGACCAGCTGACGCGCCGCGAACAGCCCTCCCAGCAGCAGCGCCAGCGCAGCGAACGAGCCGAACCCCAGCCGGGTAAGCACCCGCAGCCTTCGGGGCGCCACCACGAGCGCGCTCACCACCAGCACGATCCACCCGAGCGGCAGCCACAGCCCCGCGTCAGCGAGCAAGGCGTAGGCGCCGCGTGCCCGCCGCAGCTGGTCCTCGTCGATGACGGAGAAGCCGGCGCCTGCCTGCGGCAACCTGTCCCCCGGCACGAGCCCCTGCCGCGCGACGACAGCCAGCACCGGTCTGACCAGGGCATCGAGCTCGATGCTGACCCGCCCGTCCTCGCCGTCGGTCCCTTCCAGCACGGCCACAGCCTGCTGGTGCGCCGACCGGTTCGCTGCCCGCCAGACCACGCCGAACGCGGGACTGCGCACGACCTGTTCGGCAGCCTTCGCCGTCAGCACGCGCCCTCCGGGCGGCAGCGAGCCACCGGTCGCTCGTTGCACGGCTTCCGCGGCGGCCGTCTGCAGCCGCTGCTCCGCCGCGCGCTGGACGACCGGGTCCTCGGCGAGCGGTGCCACGGTCCGCACGTAGTCGTCGGTGTCAGTCACCACCCCACCCATCCAGTTGGCGAGGAGCGCCGCCGGGAGGACCAGACAGGCCACGATGACCAGGAGGGTCGCGACCGACCCCCGCGCCAGGCTCACTGCGGCTCTGCTGCGGCCTCGGCCGGAGGCCTAGCCGCTGGTGACACAGGGTCGGAGAGCTTTCCGGAGATGAGCGGCAGCGCCCACCGCGCGTCGGGGTCGGCCTCGATCAGCAGCGACCTGAACAGCAGGCTCAGCGGTACGGCGAGCAGGGCCCCGAGCGGGCCGATCGCCCAGGCCCAGAACACCAGGGACATGAAGGTGATCGTCGCCGACAGGCCGACCCGGTCACCGACGATGCGGGGCTGGATCACCGTCTGGATGACGAAGTTGATCACGGTGTAGACCACGACGACCGCGATCATCAGGCCCAGCCCTCCGTCCAGGAAGGCGATCAGGGCAGGAGGCACGACGCCGATCACGAAGCCGATGTTCGGGATGAAGTTCGTGACGAAGGCGAGCACGCCCCAGACGAAGGCACCCGGCACGCCCATGATCCACAGGGCGCCGGTGTCGATCACCGCCACGACCAGGCCGAAGGCGGCGGAGACCGCCATGTAGCTGCGCGTACCCAGGGCGAAGTTGCGCAGCGCCTCCACCACGTCGGGCTTGCGCGCGTGCAGGCTCGCCAGCACCCGTGCCGAGCCGGTGGTGTCGAAGGCCATGAAGAGCAGCAGGGTCGCGATGAAGAAGATGTCGGAGAGCACGCCGAGCGCACCGCTGAGCAGGCTCGTCGCGATGCCCACCAGGCTGCCGACGTCGAAGGCGTCGACCACGGCGTTGACCTGGTCGTCGCCCACCCCTCGCTTGGCGAGCCAGTCGCCGAGCCGGGTCACGTCTTCGCGGATCTGGGGAGCGTAGTCAGGCAGCAGGACGGCGAGGCGGCCGATCGAGACGGCCAGCGCGAGCGAGACCACGATGATCATCAGGTACACCGCCAGGAGCATCACCGTCGACGCTGCCCACTCGGGCAACCGGCGCCTGTGCAGCCAACCCCGCATCGGGTGCACGGTGATCGTCAGCACCAGAGCCAGGAACGCCGGCCCGATGATCCCCGACACCGAGCGGATGCCGGCGATGGTGATCGTGAGGGCGGCGAGAACCACCAGCACGATGACGATGCGCGGCAATGCTCCCTGCTTCATGGAACTCTCCTTCACATCCGGTCCCTGACCGTATACCTCTGCGGTCGGCCGGCTGGAGCGGCTCGCGCTCACCACTGACCGGGAAGCGCAGCGCCGTACCACGCCTCGACGAGGGACCGGGAGATCGAGATCCCACCGGGGAGGACCAGCGTGCCGGCCTCGGCCTCGGCCTTCATCTCCTCGCGGGTGAACCACCGCGCGTCCTGGATCTCCGCACCGTCCACGTTGATCTCGGTCGACGTCGCCCGGGCGAAGAAGCCGACCATCAGGCTCGAGGGGAACGGCCAGGGCTGGTTGCCGAAGTAGGTCACGTCAGTCACGTCCACCCCCACCTCTTCCAGGACCTCGCGCACGACGGCCTGTTCCAGGGACTCGCCCGGGTCGACGAACCCGGCCAGGGTGGAGTAGCGCCCCTCGGGCCAGGCGGCCTGACGCCCGAGCAGGACCCGGTCGCCGTCGCCATCGCCGTCGCTGACCAGCATGATCACCGCGGGGTCGGTGCGCGGGAACTGCTGCCGGCCACAGCCCTCGCACTTGAGCAGGTGACCAGCGTCGAGCATCTGCAGCGCCCCGCCGCAACGCGGGCAGTGCCGGTGGGCCCGATGCCATTCGGCGAGCGCAGTGGCGTGGATCAGCAGCCCCGCATCGGGCTTGCTCAGGCTCGGCCCGGTCTGGCGCAGGTTGGCCCAGGAGTGCTCGGTGTCGATCTCCCCGACGAGAACCGCGAAGTGCGGCGCGTCCTCGTGGACGCCCAGGAAAAGGCGCCTCCCTTCGGGGACCTGGCTAGGAGGCAGCCATCGGACCGCCGTACCCGAGTCGTCGACGGGGAACTGCCCCTTGGCCAGTACGACGACGCGGGTCCGCTCGTCGGCCCACACCTCGTCCAGCCAGGCCTGGTCGGTCCGCCTGGTCCCAGCCCGGTCGTGGCTGTGCACCGAGAGCGCGATCTCGACGGCGTAGGGCGGAGGGAAATGCAGGTCTGCGGCCACAAGCCGACCCTATGCTCGACGCCATGAGCACGCATATCGGAGCTGACCCCGGTCAGGTCGCGCCACACCTGCTGATGCCCGGTGACCCGCTGCGCGCGAAGTGGATCGCCGAGACCTTCCTGACCGACGCCACCTGCTACTCCGAGATCCGCGGCATGTACGGCTTCACCGGCAGCTACCAGGGCCATCAGGTGTCGGTGCAGGGCTCCGGCATGGGTCTGCCGTCGGCGTCGATCTATCTCAACGAGCTCTTCGGCGAGTACGACGTGCAGTCGGTGGTCCGGGTCGGCACCTGTGGCGGTCTCTCGCCCGATCTCGCGGTGCGCGACCTGGTGATCGCCAGCGGCGCCTGCACCGACGCATCGGTGAACCGGATCCGCTTCGAGGGCTACGACTACGCCCCGGTCGCCGACTACTCCCTGCTCCGTGCGGCCGCGGACGCGGCCGAGGGGTTGCCGGTGAAGACCGCCGTCGGTCTGGTGCTCAGCACCGACAGCTTCTACCACCCGCGGCCTGAGCTCACCGCGCGTCTGGCCGACTACGGCGTCCTCGCGGTCGAGATGGAGGCCAGCGCGCTCTACACCCTGGCTGCGCAGTACGGCCGCAAGGCGCTGGCCATCTGCACCGTCTCCGACCACATCGTGACCGGCGAGGAGAGCACCGCCGCGGAACGCGAGCAGACGTTCGGTCAGATGGTGGAGGTCGCTCTCACCGCGATGCTCGGCTAGGGCTCTCGTCCCGCCGTACGTCGGCGAGGAGATCCTCGAGCTCGGCCCGGGAGAGCAGCTCGTCCGGCTCGACCACCTGGTCGTCGCGGACGTAGTAGAACGCGGCCCGGACCTTCTCCAGCGGAACACCGCGGAGCTCGGACCAGGCCACCCGGTAGAGCGCGAGCTGCAACGGGTCGGCGGTCTGGGACCGGTTGGTCTTCCAGTCCACGACCAGGTAGCCGCCGTCCGGCTCGGTGAAGACGGCGTCGATGCGGCCGCGGACGACCTGACCGGCCAGGACCAGGGCGAAGGGTGCCTCGACCGTCACGCCGCCTCGGTGAGCAAAAGGACCGGCCTGGAACCTCTCGATCAGCTCGGCAAGCTCGGCGTCGTCGGCGATCCCGGTGTCCGCCCGGCCAGGCAGGTCGTCGGGGTCCAGCAGCAGCTCCTGGCGCTGCGCCTCGAAGTGGCTCTGGACCCAGGCATGGAACCTGGTGCCGAAGCGAGCCGCGGGCGACGGCCGGCGCGGCATCGGTCGGGCCAGCCGCTCGGCCAGGAGCTCGGGCTCGTCGCGCAGTGCAGCGAACGCCGTCGCCGAGAGCGACCCGGGGAGTGGCACCGCGACCTCGTCGGCCCGACCCTCGCGGGCCTCGGCGAGGAGTCGCTCGAGCTCGTGGTCCCACTCGGCCACCAGCGCGGCCTCGGTGAGGTCCAGGCCCTCGTCCGGCGCCGGACCGGCCGCGAGCTGGGCCTGGACCAGCCGGACCGCCTCGCGCCGGCGCTCGACCTCGTGGCTGTGCAGGTCCAGCGGCCAGTCCGCGGTCTGCGCCTGGTCACCGATCGGGTTGACCGCGCCACTCTGCGGGATGTCCCGCCACTCGAGGGCGTCGCCGTCCCAGCTGCGGAGGGCGTCGCGCACCGTCGCCTGGTACGGCGAGGGCCCGTTGGGCCGTACCTTGCCGGCCTGCCACACGTACGACGAGACCGTCAGCCGGTGGCGGGCCCGGGTCAGGGCGACGTACCCCAGCCGCAGCTCCTCCCTGGCGTCGTGCTGCTTGGAGGCCGTGACGAACTCGTCCAAGTCCGCCTTGGTGAACCCGCGCAGCACCGGCAGGTCACGGGCGTCGCCGCGCAGCGGGTTGGGCAGCACCGCCTGGCCGGTCACCCACCGGGAGCGTCCGTTGGTCGGGGGGAACTTGCCGTTCGCGACACCGACCAGGAAGACCGCGTCGTACTCCAGGCCCTTGGCCCGATGCACGGTCAGCAGCTTCACCGAGTCGGCATCCGACGGGGTGGCCACGTCCAGACCGTTCCCGAACTCGTCCTCCGCCTCGAGCCAGGCAAGCAGTGCCCCGAGTGAGACGTCACCGTCGACCGGCTGGAACTCCGCAACCGCCTTGACGAACAGGTCCAGGTTGTCGCGGCGCGCCGGTGCCGCCGGGCTGACCGAGGAGGCCAGCTCCAGGTCGATGCCGATCGTGTCGATGATGCGCCGGACCAGGTCGAGCAGCGGCTCTCCTGCAGAACGGCGCAGCCGACGAAGCTCGTCGGACAGGAGCCGGAACCGGACCTGGGCCTGGTCGGAGTACGCCGCGGGGCCGGGGTCGTCAAGGGCGTCACACAGCGAGACCACGTCGCTCGGGTCCACTCCGGCAGCCGCGGCCACGAGCTGGTCATCGAGCGTGGTGTCGGCCGGGCGGGCCCGCCGCAGGTCGGGCGCCGCCAGCGCGCGGGCCCGCCGGCCGAGCAGGGCGAGGTCACGCGGGCCGATCGCCCAGCGCGGGCCGTTGAGCAGGGTGAGGAGGGCGGCGTTGTCGGTCAGGTCGTGCAGCAGCGACAGCGTGGCCACCACCTCACTGACCTCGGGCAGCCCGAGCAGCCCCTTGAGCCCGACAATCTCGACGGGGATCTCGGCGCGGGTCAGCGCGTGGAAGACGTCCGCTGCGTGGGCGTTGTCCCGGGTGAGCACCCCGATCTGCCGCCACTGCCGGTCGGCGACGCTCGACCAGGCCTGCTTGACCCGCTCCGGCAGCGCGGCGAGCTCGTCGTCGTAGGTCAGGTGCACCGCAACCTGTACGTCGCCGTCGGCGACGTCGTCGGGCGCCTCGAGCACGGCCGAGCCGACCGTCTCGGCGTACAGCGGCTCGGCGAGCGTGTTGGCCACGTGCAGGATCCGCTGGTCCGAGCGCCGGTTCACCGTGAGGGGAAAGCGCGTCACCCCGGTGGAGCCGTCCGCGCGGGGGAAGTCCTCGCCGAAGCGCAGGATGTTGGAGACCGAGGCCCCTCGCCAGCCGTAGATGGCCTGGTTGGGGTCGCCGACCGCAGTGACGGGGTGACCCCCGCCGAAGAGGTGCTTGAGCAGCAGCGCTTGGGCGACCGAGGTGTCCTGGTACTCGTCGAGCAGCACGATCTTGTACTTCGCGCGCTCCGCCTGGCTCACCTCGGGCCGCTCGGTGACCAGCCGCGCGCTCTGCTCGATCTGGTCGGCGAACTCCATCAGCCCGAGCCTGCGCTTGAGGTCGCGGTAGGCCTCCACCAACCCGAGCAGCTCGGCGCGCTTGTCGATCCCCACGATCGCTGCCCGAAGGTCTGCCTTGGCTCGCTCACCCGGCAGCGCCGCCAGCCATCCGGCGCGCTGGGCAGCGTCGAAGTCGCGGAGCCGCTCGGGCGAGCAGAGGTGCTCACTGAGCTGGGCGTCGAGACCGAGCATCCAGTTGATGACGTGCGAGGGCGAGTCGCTGAGCAGCTCCACGGTGCCGGTGTACCGGGCGACCGCCCGGGCCGCGAGCTGGTACCGCGACGCGTCCGCGATGATGCGGGTGTCGGGCTCGTGCCCGATGCGCAGGCCGTGCTCGGAGAGCAGCGAGGCAGCGTAGGCGTTGTAGGTCGCCACGGTCGGCTCGAGCACCTCTTGCTCGTCGTCGTCGCGCCGAGCCCCTGGCTCGGGCAGGAAGCCCGCGTCGCGGAGGGCGGTACGGATCCGGGTAGCGAGCTCGGAGGCGGCCTTGGTGGTGAAGGTCAGGCCGAGGACCTCGTCAGCCTGGACCTTCCCGGTGGCGACGAGCCAGACCACGCGCGCGGCCATCAGCGTCGTCTTGCCCGAGCCCGCTCCGGCGATGACGACGGACGGCTCCAAGGGCGCGGTGACAGCGCTGAACTGCTGGTCGCTGAGCGGGTAGTCGGCGCGCATGAGGAGCTGAAGCTGGGCGGGAGTGCTGATCACGAGGTTCATGACAGGACGTTCCCTCCGCCCTTGACGGGGCAGAGCGCCGTGAAGGTGCAGCGCGTGCAGTGCTCCCCAGCGGTGGCGGGGAAGCGCTCCTCGCGGATCGCCCGGACCGCCGTCATGAGCTGGAGCTCGATGGGCCTGCGGCCCGACTCGTCGGGCTGCTGGGGCGTCTGCCCCTGCACCTTGGCCTGCCCCCTGGTCTCGTGGCGCAGCTGGACCAGCTCGGCGCCCCCGGACCGGCCCGGGCTTCCGAGCAACGCGTCGACGGCCCCGTGGTCGACCGCGTACTGGTAGAGGCCGAGCTGCGCGTTCTCCTCCAGGGTGCGGTCGTTGGGTGGGTACTTGCCGGTCTTGAGGTCGATCACCCAGACCCGGCCGTCCTCGTCGAGCTCGAGCCGGTCGGCGTAGCCGTGCAGGCGGACCGTCTCGCCGCTGGGCAGAGTGACCTCGGCGTTGATCTCCTGCTCGGTGGCGACGACCGTGCGGGCACCCGTGGCGGTGTGCCAGCGGACGAACCGGTCGAGCGCCTTGCTGACCTCGGCCCGCTCCCTGGAGGCCGACCAGGGGGTGCGGAAGGTCAGCTGCCCCCAGACCTGGTCGACGTAGGGCATCAGATCCTCGGTTGTCGCCAGCTCCCCCTTGGCGATCCGGTCCGCCAGTGCGTGCACGACCAGCCCGAACCCCTGGGCCGCGGTCGACGGCACCGCGCCTCCGGCCTCCTTCTCCAGGAACCAGCGAGCGGGGCAGGTGAGGAAGGACTCCAGGCCGCTCGCCGAGAGGGTCACCGGCTCGGCGGCGTCGCGCACCGGCGTCACCGCGTGCGAGCGGCCGCGCGTCCCCCACCAGGTCGCCGGGTCTGCCTGCGGCACCAGCGGAGCGTCGTGGTCGGTCTCGGTGGTCAGCCGGGCGAGCCGGCGAGCAGCGGCCTCGCGCAGCGGCAGCGACCTGCTGTCGTCCGCGGCCGTACGCCGCAGGTGCGCGACCAGTCCGGCCAGCGACAGCGGCCGACCGGGCCGGCCCTGCACGTGCTCGACGGTCTCGCCGAGCTCGGCGAGAAACCGCGAAGGCTGCTCGCCGTCGTCGTCGGGCGAGCTGACCGCGGTGACCAGGAGCCGCTCCCGTGGCCGGGTGACGCCGACGTAGAAGAGCCGGCGCTCCTCGGCCAGCAGCTCACGCGTGGTGACCGGCGGGACCACGCCGTCGACGCCGAGCTCGTCGGCGTGGAGCAGGGTGGTACGACGGCGCAAGTCCGGCCAGGAGCCCTCCTGGACGTGCGCGAGTACCACCAACCGCCACTCGAGCCCCTTCGCCCGGTGGGCGGTGAGCAGCCGGACCGCGTCGCCTCGCACCCCTCGGTCGGCGAGGGTGTCCGCGGGGATCTGCTGGGCGACCAAGGTGTCCAAGAAGCTCACCACGCTGGTGTGGCCACGCTGCTCCTCGGCGCGGGCGGCGGCCTCGAAGAGGGCGCAGACCGCGTCCAGGTCGCGGTGCGCCATCAAGGCTCCGGGGCCACCCGCACTGGCCGCACGCCGCAGCCGGACCGGCCACTCGGTCCCGCTCCACAGGGTCCACAGCACCTCCTCGGCCGTCGCCTGCGAGTCGAGCTGTGTTCGTGCGGACTCCAGGAGCGTGGCCAGCCGTCGGGCCTTGCGGGCGGCGCCGCTGGTCAGCCCGTCGAGGACGGTGGGCTCGACCACCACCGAGCGGATGAGCTCGGCCGACGAGGCCGGGCTCTCGGTGCGGTCCTTGGCCCGCTTGCGCAGTGAACGAGCCAGGAGGCGCACCTCGGCTGCGTCCAGCCCGCCCAGAGCGGAGAGCAGCAGGCCCTCGGCCCTGGCAGCGTCGACGTAGTCCGGGTGCTGCCGGTCGTCGTTACCCAGGTTGGCCACGATGCGCAGGCCGTCCAGAAGCGGCAGCACCGCCGGCTCGCGGACCAGCGGCGTCTCATCCGAGGCGACGTCGACGGGGACCCCCGCCGCGAGCAGGGAACGGCGAAGGGTGGGGATCGTGCTCCGCCCGGAGCGGACCAGGACCGCCATCTCCGACCACCCGATGCCGTACTCGAGGTGGGCGCGGCGTAGCTGGTCGGCGATGTGCTCTGTCTCGGCTCGGGCCGTGTCGTAGGTGACCACCGAGATCCGACCGTGGTCGGCGGACGCCGAGACCGGATGGCGGAAGGTCTCCCAGGCCTGCGTCGGGATGTGCCCGCTGCGCGGGAGCGAGGTCGCGATGTTGCGGGAGGCACGCAGCACGCGTGAACCGAAGCGCCGGGTGGTGCCCAGGGCCACTACCGGCGCAGGCCGGCCGCCCTCGTCGCGGAAGGCGTCGGGGAAGCTGAGGATCCCCCGGACCTCCGCGCCACGGAAGCCGTAGATGGACTGGTCCGGGTCGCCGACGACGACAAGGTTCCGCCCGTCTCCGGCGATGGCCCTGAGCAGCGCGACCTGGCTGGGGTCGGTGTCCTGGTACTCGTCGACGAACACGTGCGAGTAGCGCTGACGCAGCTGCGGCTGCACCTGAGGGTGGGCGGCGATGTTGACCGCCTCGAAGACCAGGTTGGCGTAGTCGATGGAGCTGGTGTAGTCGAGGGTGGTCAAGTACTGCTCCAGGAAGTGCCCGGCCGCGACCCAGTCGAGCCGGCCCTCCTCGGCGCCCAGCTTGCGCAGGGTGTCCGCGTCGATCCGCTTCTCGCGAGCCCGGGCCAGAACGGCATGCACCTCGGTCGCGAAGCCTCGGGTGCCGACCGCGGCCCTCAGCTCGTCGGGCCAGGTCACCGACTCCGGCGCATTGGTGAGCAGCTCGCGGAGCACGACGTCCTGCTCGGCGGCGCTGAGCAGCTTGAGCGGCTCGGGTGAGCGCTCAGGCGCCGAGTAGGCCCGGAGCAGGCCGTAGGCGAAGGAGTGGAAGGTCGAGCTCAGCGGGGTGCTCAAGGTCCGCCCGAGCCGCGCGGTCACCCGGTCGCGGAGCTGCTCCGCGGCCTTGCGGCTGAAGGTCAGTGCGAGGATCGCCGCCGGGTCGACGCTGCGCTGCTCGACCAGCGAGACGATCGCCTCCACCATCGTGGTGGTCTTCCCGGTGCCCGGCCCGGCGAGCACCAGCAGCGGTCCACCCTCGTGGTCCACCACTCGCTGCTGGGACTCGTCGAGGACCGGACCGGCCACGGCACGCCGGGCGGCGCGGTCGAGCCGGTAGGTCGTCATGAAGGCATCACATCAGATGCGGCCGACAGGACCCGACCGGCGGGGACCTGAACCTCCGGGCGATACCGTGCCGAGCATGACTGGACCCCTCGACGGCATCGTCGTCCTCGACCTCACCCGCGCACTGGCCGGCCCGCACGCCGCGATGATGCTGGGCGACCTCGGAGCCCGGGTGATCAAGGTGGAGAGCCCCGACGGGGACGACTCGCGTACCTGGGGGCCGCCCTTCGTCGACGGCGAGTCGACGTACTTCATGTCGTGCAACCGGAACAAGGAGTCAGTGGTCCTTGACCTCAAGGACCCCGCGGACACCGAGGTGCTGGCCGCCCTGGTGGCGCGCGCCGACGTCCTGATGGAGAACTTCCGGGTCGGCGTACTGGAGCGGCTCGGTTTCCCGGTGTCGCGGCTGCACGAGCTGAACCCGGGGCTGGTCGTCCTCTCCATCACCGGGTTCGGCCATGACGGCCCGCAGGCGGACCGCGCGGGCTACGACCAGATCGCCCAGGGTGAAGGCGGGCTGATGTCCATCACGGGGTCCGACGAACCGACGAAGGTGGGCGTGCCCATCGCCGACCTGATCGCCGGCATGAACGGCGCGTACGGCGTTGTGGCCGCCCTCTACGAGCGCGAGCGGACCGGTGTCGGACGAGTGGTGCGTACGTCGCTGCTCGCCGGGATGGTCGGCGTCCACGCCTTCCAGGGCACCCGCTGGACGGTGGCCGGCGAGGTGCCGGGGCGGTCCGGGAACCACCACGCGGCGATCGCGCCGTACGGCCTCTTCCGGACCGCGACGTCTGCGATCCAGGTGGCCTGCGGCAGCGAGAGCCAGTGGCAGGCCTTCGCGGCGGCCGTAGGCCTGGACGCCACCGACGAGCGCTTCGCCACCAACGCGTCCAGGGTCAGTCACCGCGACGCGCTGGTCACCGAGATCGAGGCGGTCTTCGCCACCGCCCCGGCCGAGCAGTGGCTCACCCTCGTCGACGAGGCGAGGGTGCCCTGCGGCAAGGTCCGCTCGATCGACGACGTCTACACCTGGGACCAGACGCTCTCCCAGGGCCTGCTCATCGAAGCCGGCGGCCGAAAGCTCCCAGGGCCACCACTGCGGTTCGACGACAACGCGTACGCCGGGGGCCGCGAGACCCACCTCGCCCCTCCCCGCCTTGGTGAGCACGACGAGTCGGTCCGCCGCTGGGCCGCGACCGGAGAGTAGACGCCCGGGGAGTAGACCGAGCGGGGCGGCCGGAGGCACCCTGTCGTCATGGCGTACGACGAAGAACTCGCCGAACGGGTCCGCGACCTGCTGTCCGGCCGAACCGCTTTCGAGGAACGGAAGATGTTCGGCGGTCTGGCCTTCATGGTGAACACGCACATGGCTTGCGGCGTCATGCATGACGATCTGATGCTGCGCGTCGGCAAGGAGAACCAGGAGGCGGCGCTCGCCCGCGGAGCCAAGCAGATGGACTTCACCGGCCGTCCGATGCGCAGCATGGTCATCGTGCCGGGGACTGATCTGCAGGACCCGGAGACGCTGGACCGGTGGGTGACGGTGGCTGCGGACTTCGCGGAGTCCGAGCCCCCCAAGCCCCCCAAGCCCCCCAGGCCTGCGAAGCCGCGTGCGCGATGAGCGGGCCCGAAGACGTGGCCCGGGCCATCGCCTCGCAGGCCAGTGAAGCGGACCCGACCGGCTGGTTCGAGCGGCTCTATGTCTCCGCCCGGTCCGGTGAGGCGATTGTGCCGTGGGACCGGGAGGGTCCGTTCCCGCTCCTGACCGACTGGACTGCCGAGCAGTCGCTCGACGGTGACGGTCGCTCCGCTGTCGTGGTCGGCTGTGGGCTGGGCGACGACGCGGAGCACCTGAGTGGGCTGGGCTTCGCCACCACTGCCTTCGATGTCTCCCCCACCGCGATCGCGTCGGCCGGCCAGCGCTACCCCGATTCCCGCGTCGGCTTCACCACCGCGGACCTCCTCGCGCTTCCGGCAGGCTGGTCCGGGGCGTTCGACTTCGTCTTTGAGAACCGCACCGTCCAGTCGCTGCCGATCAGCCTGCACCAGCAGGCGATCGCGAGCGTGCGCTCGCTGGTCGCTCCCGGTGGGACGGTGCTGGTGATCGCCTCGGCCCGTGAGGAGGGCGGCCACGTGTCCGGCCCGCCGTGGCCGCTGACCCCCAGCGAGATCGAGGCGTTCGGGTCCCACGGCCTTAACTTGGTGCGGGTAGAGCGGCTGGCCCAGGACGGTGACACGACTGACCTCCGCTGGCGGGCCGAGGCGCACCGCGAAGCCTGAGGGGCTAGGCGACGACTACCTCGATGCCGAGCTCTCGCAGGGAGTCGACCTCCCGGGCGGGAGCAGCAGAGTCGGTGATGACGACATCGACGTCAGCATGCTCGGCGAAGCGGATCGTGGCCTCCGCGCCGAACTTCGACGAGTCGGCCAGCACTACCACGCGATTGGCCGAGGCGATCATCGCCCGCTTGGCGGCGGCCTCATGCGGGTCCGGCGTACTGAAGGCGTGGCCGCGCGAGATGCCGTTGGTGCCCATGAAGGCGACGTCGGCTCGGACCACGGACAGCGCAGCGATGAGCTCGTCGCCGACCGCAGCCTGGGTGGTGGGTCGAACCCGACCGGGGAGCAGGTGGAGGGCGATCGTCGCCGATCCGGCCACTCGGGCGGCGATCGGGACCGAGTTCGTGAGCAGCGTCAGCGTGCGGTCCGTCGGCAGCATCGTGGCCATGCGGCTGGTCGTGGACCCGGCGTCGAGGATCAAGGCGCCGTTGGCCTTCGGCAGGTAGGCCAACGCCGCCTTCGCGATCAGGTCCTTCTCGTTGGCGTTCTCGCGAGTGCGGTCCGCCAGCGCGAGCTCGAGGGCCGTCACGCTCTCCACGCGCACCGCGCCACCATGCACGCGTCGCAGCAGAGCGGCCCGCTCGAGTACGTCGAGGTCCCGGCGGACGGTCTCGGTGGTGACGCCGTACTCGTCGGCAAGCTCGTTCACCGACAGGCGGCCGCGCTCCGCGACCAGCTCGGCGATGGCTTGTTGCCTCTCAACGGCGTACATGGCGGGCAGTCTAGGGTTCCACCGTCACCTTGATGGCCTCGCCACGTTCCACGATGCCGAACGCGTCGAGCGCCCTGTCCAGAGGAACCCGTGCGGTGATGAGGTCCTTGACCGGCACCTGACCGGTGGAGATCAGCTCGAGGGCCCGCTTGTTGTGCGACGGCGCGGAGCCGTTCGCGCCCATGATCATCAGCTCCCGGTAGTGCACCAGGTTGGAGTCGCAGGAGATGAACGGGTTGGTCTTGGGCAGTCCACCGAAGAACGAGATCCGGCCACGCCGGGCCGCCATCGAGATGGCCTGCTCCTGCGCCACGTTGGCCGCGGTCGCAGTGATGACCACGTCGGCCCCGCGACCGCCGGTGAGCTCCAGCACGCGCTCGACGACGTCCACCTGGCTGCCGTCGATGATCTCGTCCGGCTTGACGGCGTCGGCCGACATGGCGAGCCGCTCGGCGTTGACGTCGATCAGGAAGATCCGCTCGGCCCCTGACGCGCGCGCGAGCCTGATGTGGATGCAGCCGATCGGACCGGCGCCGAAGACCACGACCGTGTCGCCCGCACCGACGTTGACCAGCTCCTGGGCGTTGATCGCGCAGGCGAAGGGCTCGGCCACCGATGCTTCGTCGTAGCCGATGTTGTCGGGGATGCGGTTGAGACCGTCCACCTTGAGCACCTGGCGAGGCACCACCAGGTACTCGGCGAAGCCGCCGTCGTACTGGTAGCCGACCGAGGTCTGGTTCTGGCAGACAGCCATCCAGTCCTTGCGGCACTCGTAGCAGTCACCGCACGGGACGGCCGCGATCACCTGGGCACGGTCACCCACGGACCAGCCCGGGACGTCTGCACCGACCTCGACGACCTCCCCCGCGATCTCGTGGCCGATGATCCGCGGCGGACTGAGGTTCTGGTGTCCGTTGTGCAGGATCTTCACGTCGGTGCCGCAGGTGGAGCAGTTGCGGACCCGCAGCTTGACCTCGTCGGGCCCGCACTCGGGCTCTGGCACGTCCTCCAGCCGAACGTCGTTGGGGGCGTAGAAGCGCAGGGCCTTCATCAGTCGTCCTCCTCGTCCTGGGGAGCCAGCAGCTCCAGGACCTCGTTCACGTCTTCGGTCTCGCGCAGGCGCGCGGCCTTCTGCTTGTCGGTCAGGACCAGGGCGAGCGACTGCAGGATGGCGATGTGCTCGTCTGACCGCGAGGCGATCGCGATGCAGAGCTGGACCTGGTTGCCGTTCCAGTCGACACCGTCGGGGAACTGCAGCACGGCCAGCGCCGCACGCCGGATGTGCTGCCGGCTGGCGTCGGTGCCATGGGGGATGGCCACGCCCTCACCCATGTACGTCGACACCGACTCCTCCCGCTCGAGGATCGCCGCGGCGTACTCCTGGTCCGCCGCGCCGATCTCCACCAGCACCGCCCCGCACTGGCGCAGCGCGTCGAGCTTGTCGGTGGCACTCAGTCCCAGGCGGACTGCGTCGGCCCCCAGAACCTGCGGCTGCTCGGTGTCAGGACTCAAGCGTCCCACCGTCCTTGATCGCGCTCTCCACGGCGGCGAAGGCGGGGTCGCCCATGAACATCTGGAACGGCACGACCACCGCGTTCGGAGCGATCGCCTGGGCCCGCTCGGCGAGCCCGGCGTGGCAGAGCACCACCTGCGTATCGGCAGGAATGTCGTTGACGGGGGTGTGCTCGACCGCCACGTCGTACTTCTTGAGCTTCTTCTTCATCGTGCCGGCGACCATCACGCTGCTCCCCATACCGGCATCGCAGGCGATCACCACCTTGTGGATGTCCGAACCGTTCACAGAAGGCATCGTGCCTGTCCTCTCACTTACTGCGGATGGTGCTGGAGATGGTGCTGGGTCCTGGTCAGTCGCCGACGAGGACGTTGTCCTCGGGGCGGGTCAGCCGGGCGTTCCTCTCTCCGTGTCCGAAGCCCATCAGGGCCGAGGCAACCACGAAGCTGACGACCGCACCGGTCGTGACGACTGCGAGCATGTCGAAGTAGCCACCCTTGGGCGTCATGGTGAAGTAGGCGAAGATGCTGCCGGGCGCGGGCGGGCCGACCAGTCCGGCGTCGAGCACGGTGCCCACGGTCAGTGCCGACATGCCGCCGGCGATGGTGGCGAGGATCAGCTTCGGCTTCATCAGGATGTACGGGAAGTAGATCTCGTGGATGCCGCCGAAGAAGTGGATCAGGATCGCACCCGGAGCGGTCGGTCGCATCGCCCTCGGCCCGAAGAACAGGTAGGCCAACAGGATGCCCAGGCCGGGACCCGGGTTCGACTCGACCATGAACAGGATGGAGCGGCCGCTCTCGGCCACCTCCGCACTGCCCAGTGGCGTCAGCACGCCGTGGTTGATCGCGTTGTTGAGGAAGAGCACCTTGGCGGGCTCGACCAGGATCGACGCGATCGGCAGCAGGTTGTTGTCGACCAGGTTCTCCACACCGTTCCCGAGCCAGGTGATCAGCCTCTCGACCACAGGCCCGATGGCGTACACGCCACCGATCGCCGCAACCATGCCGGTGATGCCCGCGGAGAAGTTGTCCACCAGCATTTCGAACCCGGTCGGGATCTTGTCCTGGATGGCGTTGTCGACCAGCTTGATGATGTACGCCGCCAGCGGGCCGATGATCATGGCGCCGAGGAACATCGGGACGTTCTTGGGGTCGTCGCCGCCGGTTCCGAGGATCCCCTCGGCAGAGGGAACGATCACTCCGAAGGTGGCCACCGCGCCGACGACGGCACCGCGCTGCCCGTGCACCATCCGGCCCCCGGTATAGCCGATCAGCGTGGGCAGCAGGAAGAAGAGGATCGGTCCGACAAGGGCGGCGAGCGTTGCGTTGGGGAGCCAGCCGACGTCGATGAACAGTGCAGTGATCAAGCCCCAGGCGATGAACGCCGAGATGTTGGGCATGATCATTCCCGCGAGGTAGCCCCCGAAGCGCTGAACCCGCGCCCGCGCACCCGAGCCCTCGAGGTTCTTGTTGGCCAAAGCGTCAGGCATTGCCATCGACGTTCACTCCGTCCTACTACCTATGGTGTGGGTCACACCTTGAACTTTCTTTATATGACCTTGTTTTGTGTGGTGTCAAGGCTCTAGTTCAGGAATTCGCTATCAAACACAGAGAAAACCACGCGGAATCAGGCGTCGAGGTCCTGGGCGACCAGGGCTGCGATCTTCTCCACAGCTGCCTGGTCGTCTCCCGAGACCTCCACGGCGTCGCCACGCCCAGCCCCCAGGGTCATGATCAGCAGTGAGGAGCTCGCGTCGACCGGGTCGCCGCCCGGGAGGCCGAGGAACACCTCCGAGGCGAGCTCCCCTGCCGCCTCGGAGATGATCGCGGCAGGACGGGCGTGCAGGCCGACGGCTGAGCCGACGTTGACAGTGAGCGTGTGCATAGCAGTTCCTTCTCTTGAGTCTGGTCAGGCCGGGATCTGGGCAAGCTCCGCGGGCGCGGGCTTGTCGGAGTTGAGTGACTTCAGCGCTACCACGCAGGCTGTCGCGACCAGCACGCCGGCGAGCAGAGCGATCAGGAACCCCACGACCTGGCCCACGGCGAAGAGCACGAAGATGCCGCCGTGAGGCGCCCGCAGGGTCACGTCGAAGGCCATCGCCAGGCCGCCCGTTACCGCGCTGCCGGCCATGATCGAGGGGATCACCCGGAGCGGGTCCGCAGCCGCGAAGGGGATGGCCCCCTCGGTGATGAAGGATGCCCCGAGCAGCCAGGCCGCCTTGCCGTTCTCCCTCTCGGCGCTGTTGAAGAGCCGCGGCCGCAGCACGGTGGCCAGGGCCAGGGCGATCGGGGGAACCATGCCGGCGAGCATCACTGCGGCCATCACCTTCAGCTGCGGCGGCGCTCCCGAGGCGGTAGCTGCCGCGGCAAGCCCGGTGGTCGCGAAGACGTACGCGGTCTTGTTCAGGGGGCCGCCCATGTCGAAGGCCATCATCAGCCCGAGCACGATGCCGAGCCCGATGCCTGCGCCGCCGCCGGCCAGGTCGGCCAGGCCGTTGTTCAGCCCCTCCATGAGAGAGCGGAGCGGGCGAGCCAGCACCAGCAGCATCAGCGCGCCGGCGACGAGGGTGGCGCCGAGCGGGATGACCAGGACCGGCATCAGACCACGGAGCCAGGTGGGGACGGGCCTGGTGGCGATCCAGTGCGCGACCAGGCCGGCCAGAACGCCACCCACGATGCCGCCCAGGAACCCTGCATTGACGATCGTGCTGTTGGCCACCGCGCCGAGCACGAAGCCTGGGGCGATGCCGGGCCGGTCCGCGATCGCGTAGGCGATGTAGCCCGCGAGTGCGGGGACCAGGAAGCCGAAGGCGGTTCCACCCAGCGTCAGCAGGACGGCGCCCAGGTAGGCGCCGAGGTCACCCCAGGCGTGGCCCAGACCCAGGGCGGTGGCGTCGGGCAGGTTGAACAGGGTGTTGTCGGTCATGATGCCCGAGGCCTTGCCCTCCAAGGCGATCTCGTAGCCTCCGAGCAAGAAGGACAGGGCGATCAGCAGGCCGCCGGCAGCCACGAACGGGATCATGTACGAGACCCCGGTCATCAGCACCCGGCGTACGCGTAGACCCCAGGTCTCGTCGCCTCCACCGGTGTTGGCGGCGGACACGGTGCCCTCGACGCGCGGCGCTGCCGGGTCGGTGGCCGCTGCCAGCGCCTGCGCGACGAGCTCGTCCCCGCCGTCGATGGCGCGCTTCACGGGCGAGGCCACCATCGGCTTGCCGGCGAACCGCGCCCGGTCCTTCACGCCCACGTCGGTCGCGAAGATCACGGCTGACGCCGCGGCGATCGTTTCGGCCGGCAGCGGCGTGGAGCCTGCCGAACCCTGCGTCTCCACGGCGATGCTGACCCCGGCGCGCTCGGCTGCAGCCTCGAGCGCCTCAGCCGCCATGTAGGTGTGCGCGATACCGGTGGGGCAGGCGGTGACGGCGACCAGGCTCCGCTGCGCCGGTGCCGCCGGTGCTGCCGGGGCGGGCTGCGAGTCGCCGGCGCCGACGGCCTCCTCGACCAGCGCGACGACCTCATCGGCGGTGGTCGCTCGACGAAGCCCGTCGGTGAAGTCCTTCTTGACCAGGGCCCTGGCGAGCTTGGTGAGGATCTGCAGGTGGGTGGTGTCACCGCCCTCGGGCGCGGCGATCAGGAAGGCGAGGTCGGCGGGACCGTCCTTGGCTCCGAAGTCCACCTTCGGTGCGAGCCTGGCAAAGGCCAGGGTCGGCACGGCGACAGCGGCGGTGCGGCAGTGCGGGATGGCGATGCCACCGGGCAACCCGGTGGCCGAGGTGGCCTCCCGGGTCAGCGCGTCCTGCGCCAGCATGGCGGCGTCACTGGTGCGCCCACCGGAGGCGACGACCTCGGCGAGAGCGCGGATCACGTCGTCCTTTCCGGCGAGCACGTCGAGGCCGAAGTCCGTGTCGAGCCGGACGAGGTCAGCGGTGATGAGTGGGCTCATAGGGGTTCCTCTGTTCGGTCAGGCGAGTCGGCGGACGTCGACGCGCTCGGGGTAGGTCTGGGAGGGGGACGGGATGGTGGTACCCGGGAGACCTGCGGCTGCGGAGCCATAGGCAACAGCGAGCCGAAGCCGCTCGTCAGGGGTGGCTCCGCGCAGGTCGCCGAGCAGGTAGCCGAACAGGCTCGAGTCGCCGGCACCAACCGTGCTTACGACCGTGGTGGGCGGAGCCGTGGCATGCCAGGCGTCCCCGCTCGGGTCGACCAGGACGGCGCCCTCGCTACCCAGGGTCGCGAGCACCGTGTGCGCGCCCTTGTCGACGAGGATCCGGGCAGCGGCTGCTGCCTGCTCCGCGTCATGGACCGGCGCCCCACTGAGCTGGGCGAGTTCCTCGGCGTTGGGCTTGAGCAGTTCAGGGGCGGAGTCGGAGAGCCGGTCACCCAAGGCGACCAACGGGCCGTCGGAGGTGTCGACGGCGACCCGGCTGCCATGGCGGCTCAGCTGGGCCACGAGGTCGGCGTACCACTCGTCGGCGGCGCCGGGCGGCAGCGATCCGGCAAGCACGACCCAGTCGGCTTTGGCCGCGCGGTCGACCACTGCAGTGGCCAGGCGCGCCATCACGGTGTCGTCGACGACGGCGCCAGGCGAGTTGATCTTGGTCGTGGTGCCATCGGGCTCGGTGATGGTCAGGTTCACCCGAACCTGACCTGCGGGCCGCTGGGGGGCGCACTCGATCCCCGCGGCCTGGAGCTCGTGTACGAAGGCGGAGTCGGCCTCGGCGGGGAAGATCGCCAGCGTGGCAACCCCTGCGGCCACCGCGGCACGGGAGATGTTCACGCCCTTGCCTCCGGCCTGCTCGAACTCCGCCTCCGACCTGAGCACCGCGTGACGGCGCAGCGGCGAGCTCAGCAGGACCGCGCGGTCGATGCTGGGGTTGGCCGTCAGGGTCAGGATCACCGGGTTCCTCTCGTTGCTCGATCTGTGTCTATGTTGTTTTACGCCCGAATCTGTTGACTGTCAAGGGGTACCTGTGGTTATCGTTGAGTGTGACCACCACCACAGCCCAGCCGCCGACGGTCCTCGTCGGCACCCCCGTCGTCCCTGGCGTCGTGCTCGCCCCCGTCGTGATCGCTTCAGCCGGGGTCGACCCTCAAGCCGTCAGCACCTTCGTCCAGCCGGCCGACCCGGACACGGCCCTGGCGTCCTTCGACGAGGCCTCCGCCGCGGTCTCCGAGTCGCTCGAGCGCAAGGCGAGCTCAGCCGTCGGAGCCGCCTCCGAGGTGCTGCGGGCGACCGCGGGACTCGCGCGTGACAAGGGGCTGCGGGGCGCGGTGGCGAAGAACGTCAAAGGCGGCGACGACCTGCTGCCCGCGCTGCGCGCGGCCATCGAGCAGTTCGTGGGCGCGTTCACGCAGATCGGGGGTCTGATGGCCGAGCGGGTGACCGACCTCCTCGACGTCGAGAAGCGGCTGATGGCGCGGCTCGTCGGCGCCCCTGAGCCCGGCATTCCCACACCGTCGGCTCCGTCGGTCCTCGTTGCCGACGACCTCGCCCCGGCCGACACCGCCGGTCTGGACCCCTCGCTCATCGTCGCCCTGGTCACCGAGAAGGGCGGACCGACCAGCCACACGGCCATCATCGCCCGCCAGTTGGGCATCCCCTGCGTCGTGGGGATGACCGGTGCGCTCTCGGTCCCGGAAGGCACCGAAGTGCTCGTCGACGGCGCCGCCGGCACCATGGAGGTCGCCCCGGACGGCGTCGCCGCGGCCTCCCGGGTCGCGGCCGACCTCGAGCTGCGCGCCCGCATCGACGCCTGGACCGGCCCGGCGGCGACCCGGGACGGCGTACGCATCAAGCTCCTGGCCAATGTCGGCGACCGGGAGACCGCGCAGAGTGCGGCGAAGGGCCCGGTGGAGGGATCGGGGCTCTTCCGTACCGAGCTCTGCTTCCTCAACACCTCGACCGAGCCCAGCATCGAGGCACAGGCGGAGCAGTACGCCGGGGTGCTCGCCGCGTTCGGCGCCGAGCGCCCGGTGGTGATCCGGACCCTCGACGCGGGCTCGGACAAGCCGATCGCCTATGCCACCCATGCACATGAGGACAACCCGGCGCTCGGCGTGCGTGGCCTGCGACTCTCCCTGCACAACCCCGACCTGCTGTCCCGCCAGCTGGACGCCGTAGCCCTGGCAGCGAAGCAGACCGCGACCTCACCGTGGGTGATGGCGCCGATGGTCGCGACTGTGGCCGAGGCCGAGTCGTTCGCTGCGCAGGTGCGGGAACGCGGGCTCAAGCCCGGGGTGATGGTCGAGATCCCCGCCGCCGCGCTGCACGCGGCGCGGATCCTGGAGGTGGTCGACTTCGTCTCCATCGGCACCAATGACCTGACCCAGTACACGATGGCCGCGGACCGGATGGCCTCCGAGCTCGCCCACCTGACCGACGCCTGGCAGCCGGCTGTGCTCGAGCTGGTCCGGATCACCGCGGCCGCCGGCCAGGCAGTGAACAAGCCTGTCGGGGTCTGCGGGGAGGCCGCGGCGGACCCACTGCTGGCCGCGGTCCTGGTGGGCATGGGCGTCACCAGCCTGAGCATGGCCGGTGCCGCCGTGAAGTCGGTGGGCGCGAAGCTGGCCACCCTGACCCTGGACGACTGCCGCCGGGCCGCCGACGCTGCCCTGTCTGCGAGCAGCCCCGCCGACGCACGTACGGCGGCGAGCGACGCGCTGGCCTCCTGAGGCCCGAGGCCTCAGCCGACGTCGACGATCGCGGCCACCGGGCCGCCGCCCTCGGGTCCCTGGTGGGCAGCCGAAACCGAGACGAACACCGCAGGGTCGCCGGTGACGGCCGCGGTCACCCCACCCACGCAGGCCTTGATCTGCCGGTGCCAGTGCACGTCGGAGTCGTCGAGCATCGCGTTGCGGCGGCCGCGGACCATGCCGTCCTGTGAGGCCTCGCACTTGAGGAAGACGTTGACCAGCCTGCCGTCCAGGTCGGTGGTGTGCGGCCGCTCGGGCAGGTCGAGGCCGGCATCACGGATGGCCGCCCAGATGCCGTCCTGGTCCAGCGCGTCCTTCATCACCGAGTGACCGATCCGGTACCGGCCACCGACTCCCCGGGCGTTGCCGACCACCACCACCTGGGCCTGGTCGAGCTCGACTCCGGAGGAGCACGAGGCCACCGCGGAGAAGAGCGTGCGGTCGTGCATCACGTCCGCGTCGGTCGGCATCTCGATCTCCCCGAGCGCGACGGCGACCCCCAACGCCGTACAGCCGTTGGAGAGATCCATCGACTCGTGGGTGTGCTCGGTCCAGACGGTCTTCCCCCGCGACTTCGCGTCGCGGATCGTGTGGATCGTGAGCAGCGGAGTCTTGGTCTGCACGTAGTGCACGTCCGCAGGGTCGGTGATGCCGGCCCGCTCCATCGCGGCCTTCACGGCGGCCGCGACCTTGGTGATCATCGGCGTCCGACCGATCTCCTCGGGCAGCAGCTGCTCGCTCATCGCGAAGCCGACCGTCAGCCGCGGCTCGTCGATGGGCTCGGCGTCGGTGGTCGCGAAGATCGTCGCGTGCGGGCTGATCACCCCGTCGGTCCCGCCGGACCAGACGATCGGAACCTGTCTGACCTGGTCAGCCGGAGCGCCCTTGGCGACGAGCGCCTCCCGGAAGGCCCGGTCGGCGATGATCCGGGTGTAGTCGTTCACGCCGCCGTTGCCCTCGGTCTTGCCGATGATCGCGACCACGCGTGAGGCGTCAAGCACACCCTCGTCGATCAGCTTGGTGAGCTCGCTGGCGTCGGCGACGGAGTGGATCGGGACCTTGCGGACTTCGACTGCTGCTGGCACGGGTGCCTCCTAGGAAGGGTCTGGTACGACGCGGGTGCCCGCCGTACCTGCGAGTGCCTCGCCGA
Source organism: uncultured Actinomycetota bacterium (assembly GCA_963769585.1). Lineage (GTDB taxonomy): Bacteria > Actinomycetota > Actinomycetes > Propionibacteriales > Nocardioidaceae > SSC3. The sequence goes on along the minus strand of CAVYMJ010000006.1, from coordinate 474,149 downwards.
TCTGCGCGAGGGAGGTGATGATGCCGGGGCCACGGCCTGACTCTGCGAAGCGGACGACAGCCTCGACCTTGGGGCCCATCGAGCCTGCCGCGAACTGCTGTTCGTGGGCGATCTGCCGCATCCGGGAAGCCTGCACCTGGCCGACCGGCGTCGCGTGGTCGGTGCCGAAGTCCAGTACGACGGCGTCCACGTCCGTGGCGATGACCAGCGCATCGGCCCCGATGTGCTGCGCCACCAGCGCTGCGGTGAGGTCCTTGTCGATGACGGCCTCGATGCCACTGAGCTGGCCGTCGGGCTGGCGGATGGTGGGGATGCCACCGCCTCCCGAGCAGACGACGACGTACCCGTTCGCGAGCAGGGTGTCGGCCGCGGCAGCATCCAGACACTGCAGTGGCTGCGGCGAGGCCACCACCCGGCGCCAGCCCTTGCCCGGCACCTCGATGAAGTCCTGCCCGTGCTCGATCAGCGGCTGCGCCTCGGCATGAGAGAGGTAGCGCCCGATCGGCTTGGTCGGCGAGGCGAAGGCGGGGTCGTCCTTCTCCACCAGTGACCGCGAGACCAGCGCCGCCGTCAGCTTGTCGGACCCCCGCTGCTCCAGCGCGACGTCGAGTGCGTTCATCAGCAGGTTGCCGATGGTCCCCTGGGTCTGGGCGCCGCACCAGTCCAGCGGAACCGGAGGGACCACGTTGGCGGCGAGCTCGTTCTTGAGCAGCAGGTTGCCGACCTGGGGTCCGTTCCCGTGGGTGAGCAGAACGTCGTGGCCCGCCGCGACCAGATCGGCGATAGGGCCCGCGGCCCGCTCCACGGCAGCCTGCTGATCCTCGGGGCGCACGCGCCCGTCGGGCGCGGCTATCGCGTTGCCACCGAGCGCGATCACGATCCGCATGCGGTCGAATCTAGGTCCACCGCAGGCGACGGGCATGGTCAGATCAGCACAACGGGCACTGCCGCACTCGGCAACATGTGCCTATGGTGGCCAGATGAGCACTCTCCTCGTCGTCGGCGACGGTCCCGTCGCCTCGGCAATCGCGCCCATGGCCGAGCTCCTCGGCTGGTCAACCACGGTCGCCACGACGTACGCCGAGGTGGAGGCGACCCTGCCCGCCGCCACCGCCGTCGTCGTCACCAGCCACGACGCGTCCCTGGAGGGGCCGGCACTCAAGGCTGCCTTGCAGGGGCCGCCCCGCTACGTGGGCGGCATGGGGTCGCGCGCGACCCAGGCGCGCCGCCAGGAGTGGCTCACCGCAAACGGCGTCAGCGACGAGGACCAGGCCCGGATCAACGGGCCCGCCGGCCTCGACATCGGTGCCGACTCCGCGCCCGAGATCGCCCTGGCCATCCTCGCGGAGCTGGTCGCCACGACCCGCGGCCGGACCGACGTCGGCTCGATCAAGGACCGCTCCGGCCCGATCCACCCCGACCTGGCTCCGGGCGAGGCGTTCTGCCCGACCGGCTAGCCCCAAAGGGCTCTTTTCGCCGACGGCGAGCCGCGCTACCATCCGCCGGCGTCGTGCCAGTTCCACCCGGTCGGCGTACGGCGTCCGAGGGCGCTGTCCTACTCACGCGGGAGTGAAACGACCATGACGAACACCGACACCCGCCCCCGCTCGCGGCGGATCACCAGCGGCCGACTCGGCCTGGCGCTCAGCGTCATCGCGCTGACGTTCGCCCTCGGCGTACCAAGCGAGGCGGCCCGCCTCATCCACGGGAGCTCCTTGCAGAACGGCTCGGTCACCGGCCATAAGATCAAGAACGGCTCCCTGACCGGCAAGGACCTCCGCAACAACTCCGTGAAGGGTGCCGACGTCAAGGAGAGCACCCTGAGGGGTCTACTCCGGACGCGTGATGTCGCCGCCTACGGCGACGTCGAGGATGCCAACATCAACGATTTCACAGCGTCCGATTTCACCTCGCTGATCGCGACCACGTTCCGCGCACCCCGTGCCGGCGTGCTCTACATCACCGGTTCGATCGCAGCCATGGACGACACCAGCCTTGGAGGAGACGGGAGGTTGGCGTATCGACTCCGGTTGGACGCGAGCCCGTTGACCCTGAGCCTCCAGGCTCACATGCTCGCCTACGCCGGCATGGGTGGGGCCGACTCCGGTGCGGTGACCTCCGTGGTTCCGGTCAGCCGGGGCCAGCACACGGTCCACCTCGATGGCCTCGAGGATGGAACCGGCAGCTTCATCACCTCGCGCGAGATCTCGGTGCTTTTCCTGCCCACGGGAAAGGGCTTCACTCCACCAGGCCGGCAGCACACCCAGGGCCGGTAGGGCTCGGCTCGACTCAGCCGGCCCACCAGCCCCGTGGCCCGAACCACTCGCGGTACGACGAGCCGCCGGAGGCGCGCGACCCGAGGTAGCTGCCCACCACGGCGACGCCCAGGTCCTCCAATTCCGGTGCCACGACTCGTCCTTCGGCCCGCTTGGCCATCGACTCGACGAAGCGGGCCAGCCCCGGATCCTCACCCAGCCGGAAGAAGGTCACCTGCGCCCCCAACCGAGCCACGTCGTCCAGCGCGCGGACGGTGTAGGCCAGGGTCAGCGGGTGGGGCGGGTAGTCGAAGTACACCTCGCCGTCCGGCTCCAGGTGCGAGGTCGGCTCGCCGTCGGTGACGATCAGCAGCACCGGCTGGGCGTTGGCATGCTTGCGGAAGTGACGATGGGCGAGCAGGAGCGCGTGGTGCAGGTTGGTCCCCTTGTCCCAGAGCGCATCGAGCCCGGTCAGCTCGTCGATCTCCATCACTCGCGCATGCCGGCCGAACCCGATCAGCTGCAGGTGGTCGCCGCGGAACCGGCTCTGGATCAGCGTGTGCAACGCCAGGGCGGTCCGCTTCATCGGCACCCACCGGCCGTCCATCGCCATGGAGAACGAGGTGTCCACCAGCAACGCCACGGCCGCCTCGGTGCGGGTCTCGGTCTCGGTGACCTGTACGTCGCGCAGGTCCAGGCGTACGCCGCGCCGGGCGTCGCCGCCCTCGGAGGCGACCCGCAGGACGGCGTTGGTGAGCGTGCGCGTCACATCCCAGGGCTCGGTGTCGCCGAAGACCCACTCGCGCGAGGCGCCCGACGGCTCCCCCGCTGCTCCCCGACGCTGGAGCTCGCGAGCACCCTGGCGACCCGACAGCCGGGTGGCGACGTCGCGCAGCAGCGCCTTGCCCAGCTGGCGGATCGCCCTGGGTGAGAGCCGGAGCGCGCCGTCGGCACCGGTCTTGACGTAACCGCTGTCCCGCAGGGCCTGTTCGAGCTCGCGGAGTCGCTGCGCGTCGACCACCGCGTCGTCGCCCACACTGCGGGCCAGCTTGTCCAGGTCGACGTCGTCCAGGCTGGCTCCGGGGTACGCCTGGGAGAGCTGCTCGGCCAGGTCGTCGAGGTCGGCCAGCTCCTGGAGGACGCCGGTCCCGTCCCCGAGCCCAAGGCCCCGGTCGCCGTCGAACTGCTCCGAGCCGTACCAGTCCTCCCCCGGTCGCAGCGCCTGCAGGTTCGCGTCGAGCTCGGAGAGCGACTGCATCAGCTCGGGGCTGCCGAACGCCTGGGCCGCCAGCGCGTCCAGCTCGTTGCGCTGCTCCTCGGTCAGCGAGTTGCGCATCCGCTGGGCTGCCGACGCCCGCGCTGCCAGTACGTCGAGCAGCTCCTCGATTGTGCCGGGCCGCTCCGGGAAGAAGTCGCCGTGCTTGGCCATGAACTCGTCGAAGAGCTGGGAGGTGTCCTGTCCGCTGCGGTGGGCCGAGAGCAGGTCGTTCAGGTCGCGCAGCATCTCGTTGACGGCGGCGCGGTCCTGGTCGGTGGCGTTCTCCAGGGCCTGCTTCATCCCGGCGAACCGCTGGTCGAGCAGCTCGCGCCCGAGCAGGTCCTTTATCCGCTCGTAGTCGGTCCGGGCCTGCGACGACCGCCAGTCGTAGTCGCCCAGCTCGGAGACCGCCGCTGCCGTCGACGTCGGTAGCTCGGCCAGCCGCAGCTCGGCGAAGCGCGCGTCGTCGTCGAGGTCCCGAGCGAGCTGCTTGCGCTCCTCCAGGACCGCACGGTCGAGGAGGTCGCGGACCTCACGCAGCGTGCCGTCCAGGTTGTGCTTGTTGGTGAGCTCGCGCCGGCGTACAGCGACCCGCCGGGCCAGCTCGTCGAGCCCGCCCTGGTCCCGGCCGCCGCGCCGCAGGAACTCGGTGAGGGCCCGCTCCGGTGACGACCCGGCCATCACGTCCTGACCGATCGCGTCGAGTGCCTCGGCGAGGTCGACCGGCGGGGCCAGCGGATCCGGCCCGCCGGTGTACCGGCCGTACCTGCTGGTCACGTGCGCTCCACCCGGGCACCTGCTCTCAGCGCCTTCGGGATCTCAGCAACCCGGTCGACCACCTCGATCAGTCGCGCAACCTGTGCCTGAGCGTCCGGCGAGTCGACGGACACCGTGTAGGTGATCCCTTGCGACACCCATTCCTCGTCGAAGTCCCCGTCGACAACGACTTCGATGCCGTCCAGGGAGACGCCGAGCTTCGCGGCCTCCCGGTAGGTGTCGTTGAGGAGGCAGAGCGCGACGGAGAAGTGCAGTGCCTGGGCGCCGTTGACGAGCGGGGCGGCCACCACACCCTCGGCGGTCCAGGCGTGGGAGATCCGCACCCCGTCGGCCATCCGGAGCGTGCCGGCGGTGGCTCGCACCGCAAAGGGCGACTCAGCCATACACGGTCTCGCCGTCGGTCGAGTCCTTGCCGATCTTCTGCGCGAGGAAGAGCCCCTCCAGGGCGAGCTCGATCGCGCTGGCGCGCTGGCCGTCGTTGCTGGCGCCCAGGCGGTTCATCACCTCGTCGTACAGCTCCGACTCGCCCAGGACGGGCAGTCCGGCCAGGAAGTCCAACGCGGTGACCCGTTCACCGGTCGTCACCGCTGCTCCCTCGGCGAAGGCCTCGACCAGCAGGGCGAAGTCGATCCCGCGCAGGAGATGACGGACGGTGTCGGCGGTGGCCTTGCGCAGCAGGTGGTCGAGGACGTGGCGCTCGCGGCCCTCCTCACCGGTCTCGAACTCGATCTTGCCGCCGAGCACGTCGACGGCTGTCTCGAGGTCCACCACGCGGGCGACGGCCTCGGTCTCCCCCAGGGCGGTGGCGCGGTGCAGGGCGGCCGCTGCGATGGTCTCGGCGCCGGCGATGGAGAAGCGTGCCGAGACACCTGAGCGCTGGTCCACCGAACGCGACTCGCGCAGGCCGCGGGTGAAGCGGGCCAGGATCTCGACCAGGTAGTCCGGCACGTCCGCGACCAGGTCTGCCTCCTGGGCGATCACCGCGACCTCGTCCTCGAGCTCGACCGGGTAGTGGGTACGGATCTCCGCACCGAAGCGGTCCTTGAGCGGCGTGATGATCCGGCCGCGGTTGGTGTAGTCCTCGGGGTTGGCGGTCGCCAGCACCAGCACGTCCAACGGCAGCCGCAGCACGTACCCCCGGATCTGGATGTCGCGCTCCTCCATCACGTTGAGCATCGACACCTGGATCCGCTCGGCCAGGTCGGGGAGCTCGTTGATCGCCACGATGCCGCGGTGCGAGCGCGGGATGAGACCGAAGTGGATCGTCTCCGGGTCGCCCAGGCTGCGTCCCTCCGCGACCTTCATCGGGTCCACGTCGCCGATCAGGTCCGCCACGCTGGTGTCCGGAGTGGCCAGCTTCTCGGCGTACCGCTCGTCGCGATGCCGCCAGACCACAGGCAGCTCTTCACCGAGCTCGGCTGCCCGACGAAGCGACGCGTGGGTGATCGGCTCGTAGGGGTGCTCGCCCAGGTCCGAGCCCTCGATGACCGGAGTCCACTCGTCGAGGAGCCCGACCAGCGTGCGCAGGATGCGGGTCTTCCCCTGACCGCGCTCCCCCAGCAGTACGACGTCGTGCCCGGCGATCAGCGCCCGCTCCAGCTGGGGAATCACGGTGGACCCGAAGCCATGGAGGCCGGGCCACGGGTCGGTCCCCGCGGCGAGCGCGGCGAGCAGGTTCTCCCTGATCTCGGCACGGACGGACTGCTGCTGGTGGCCCGACGCGCGAAGCTCGCCGACCGTAGAGGCGGTAGGTATCACCCAGCCACGCTAACCCCGCGTGGCAAGAGGCTTCGCGCTTCCGTGCACGCTGCTCTCGTCGCCGGCCAGGTCGTCGGCGATCGAGACGACCAGGCCGCCGACCATGAAGGCGGTGAGGACGGCGGCGAGAGTTGCGCTCCCCGGCACCCGGCTGGGACGAGCGCCCCCCTGGTCGTGGCCGTGGCCATCACCGTGGGCGTGACCGTCCCCGTTTCCGTCCCCGTGGCCGACGTGGTGCGCATGGGTCAGCGCGTGCCCCTTGCCCCGAGCCATCAAGGAACGGTTCACCGGGTACGCCGCAAGGAACGCGATGGAGAGGGCGAGCATCATGCCGAGCCAGAAGACGACGTTGACCAGACCGGAGTCCATGGCGCCCGGGATCAGCAGCATCACCGCGTTGTCGACCAGCTCCATCACCGCGATCGAGACAGTGTCGGCCGCGAAGACCAGGCGCAACGCAGCCACCAGGACGACCCCGGTCTCCAGCAGAGGCAAGACCGAGAGCAGGAAGCCGAAGAAGAAGGCGAGGGCCACCGAGATGGCTACCGTCGTCGCGTTGCCGAGGCCTGCCGCCGTACCGATCATCAGGCCGGCGATCTCTCCGATCGCACAACCGGTCAGGCAGTGCAGGGTCGCGCTGGCGGCGAGGCGGTTCAGGTTGTGACCGTTCATCGGCCCCTCCTTCTGATTGACCATTACCCTAGGGGGGTATAGTATGACGGGTCAAGAGGAAAGCAGGAGGAGACTTCGATGACCGACCCCGGCGACACCGAGACGGACCTGCGTGCTCACCACCATGGTTACATCGGCAAGAAGGACGACTACCTGCGCCGCCTCAAGCGCATCGAAGGGCAGGCTCGGGGCCTGCAGCGGATGGTCGAAGAGGAGAAGTACTGCATCGACATCCTGACCCAGGTCTCCGCGATGACCAGCGCACTGCAGTCGGTGGCCCTCGGGCTGCTCGACGAGCACATGGCGCACTGCGTCGTGGACGCGGCCCGCGCCGGCGGCCCTGACGGCGAGGCGAAGCTCAAAGAGGCCTCCGACGCGATCGCCAGGTTGGTCCGCTCCTGACCCTGCCTCATCACACCCGCATCCCCAAGAAGAAGGAACCACTATGGCTGACACCCAGACCTACACCGTGACCGGCATGACCTGTGGCCACTGCGTCGCCTCGGTCACCGAAGAGGTCACCGACATCCCCGGCGTCGAGTCGGTAGAGATCGACCTCGCGAGCGGCTCGTTGAGCCTCAGCACCAGCCAGCCCGTGGACGACGCGGCCGTGAAGGCCGCCGTCGAAGAGGCCGGGTACCAGCTGGCATGAGCACGCCTGTGCGGGTCGCCGCCTTTCTCGTCTCCCTCGTGGTGGCCTTCGGCCTCGCGCTCGGGGTCGGGAACGCCGTCGACCCCATCGGCGTACAAGCGGGTGACGCTGACGAGCACACCGCTGGGCACACCGCTGGGCACCGCGAGGCTCCGAGTAGGAGTGACGCCTCGCTGCCGGGTGGGTTGATGGTCACCGAAGCCGGCTACACGCTCCGCGCCCAGCCGCAGGCCGCGGCGGGCAGGAACATTCCCTTTTCGTTCACCGTCACGACCCCGCCGGCCACCCGGTCACCCAGTACGACGTGGAGCACGAGAAGCAGCTGCACCTGATCGTCGTACGACGGGACTTCACCGGGTTCCAGCACGTCCACCCGACGATGGACTCGAGTGGAGTCTGGCGGACCCACCTGGAGCTGGTGGCCGGAACCTGGCGAGTCTTCGCGGACTTCAAGCCCGCCGACGGCGACCCCCTGACGCTGGGCGCCGACCTGACCGTGGCGGGACTGTCCGCACCCGCACCCCGCGACGGCGAGAACCGCACCGCGTCGGTCGACGGCTACACCGTGTCGCTCTCCGGAGACCTGGCTGCGGAGAGCGACGCGAAGCTGACCCTCGAGGTGAGCAAGGACGGGCGCCCGGTAGAGGACCTGGAGCCCTACCTGGGCTCCTACGGCCACCTCGTTGCCCTTCGCGAAGGCGACCTTGCCTACCTGCACGTCCACCCCGACGGGTCACCTGACGACGGCTCGACGCGCCCCGGCCCTGAGGTCGTGTTCTACGCGGCGGTCCCGAGCGAGGGGACCTACCACCTCTTCTTCGACTTCCAGCACGACGGTGTGGTCCACACCGCTGCGTTCACCCTCGGTGGAGAGGAGACGCGCGATGGCGACCACTGATGTCGAGCTTGCGATCACCGGGATGACCTGCGCCTCCTGCGCCAACCGGATCGAGCGCAAGCTCAACAAGCTCGACGGCGTCACGGCCACCGTCAACTACGCCACGGAGAAGGCCAAGGTGACCTTCCCCGCCGAGCTCACGCCCGCGGACCTGGTGAGCACCGTCGAGCAGGCTGGGTACGGCGCCGCCCTCCCCGCGGACCCGGGCACCACCCCCGAGGACGGGGCCCCCGCCGACCCGACCAGGTCACTACGGCAACGGCTGAGGATCTCGGCGCTGCTCACCGTCCCGGTGATCGCGCTGGCCATGGTCCCCGCCTGGCAGTTCGACTACTGGCAGTGGCTCTCGCTCACTCTCGCCGCTCCCGTCGTGGCCTGGGGTGCGTGGCCTTTCCACAAGGCGGCGTGGGCCAACCTTCGGCACGGCACTACGACGATGGACACCCTCATCTCGATGGGCACCCTCGCTGCCTTCGGCTGGTCGGTCTACGCCCTCTTCTGGGGTACGGCCGGCACGCCAGGGATGACCCACCCGTTCGAGCTGACCGTGGCCCGCACCGACGGTGCCGGCAACATCTACCTCGAGGCGGCTGCGGGGGTCACCACGTTCCTGCTGGCCGGCCGCTACTTCGAGGCCAGGTCCAAGCGTCAGGCGGGCGCCGCGCTGCGCGCACTGCTCGAGCTGGGTGCCCGGGACGTCGCCGTCCTGCGCGACGGGGTGGAGACTCGCGTGCCCACCGAGCAGCTCGCGGTCGGTGACCTGTTCGTCGCACGGCCCGGCGAGAAGCTGGCAACCGACGGAATCGTCGAGAGCGGCACCTCCGCCGTGGACGCCTCGATGCTGACCGGAGAGCCGGTCCCGGTCGAGGTCGGCGTCGGGGACGCCGTCGTGGGGGCCACGGTCAACGCCGGAGGCCGCCTCGTCGTACGGGCGACGCGGATCGGCGCCGACACCCAGCTGGCCCAGATGGCCAGGCTGGTCGAGGACGCCCAGAACGGCAAGGCGGAGGTCCAGCGCCTCGCCGACCGCATCTCCGGAGTCTTCGTGCCGATCGTCATCGCGCTCGCGGCGGCAACCCTGGGCTTCTGGGTGGGCAACGGCGCCGGCCTGTCGGCGGCCTTCACCGCCGCCGTCGCGGTGCTGATCATCGCCTGCCCCTGCGCCCTCGGCCTGGCCACGCCGACCGCCCTGATGGTCGGGACGGGCCGCGGCGCACAGCTCGGCATCCTGATCAAGGGGCCGGAGGTGCTCGAGTCGACTCGCGCCGTCGACACGGTCGTGCTGGACAAGACGGGCACAGTGACCACCGGCCAGATGGCTCTGGTCGCCGTCCACGCCGCCGAGGGCGAGACGGAGGAGACCGTGCTCCGGTTGGCCGGAGCACTCGAGGAAGCCTCCGAGCACCCGATCGCCCGGGCCATCGCGTCTGCCGCGCGGGACAGGCTCACGGCGCTGCCCGAGGTGGAGGACTTCGCGAACCTGGAGGGGCTGGGCGTGCAGGGCGTGGTCGACGGGCACGCCGTCCTGGTCGGACGCCCCCGGCTGCTCGCCGACTGGTCCCAGCAACTGCCAGGCGACCTGACGCTGCGCCTGGACGCGGCTCAGTCCAACGGAGCGACCGCTGTCGCGGTCGGCTGGGACGGCCAGGCGCGAGGCTTGCTGGTCGTGGCGGACACCGTGAAGCAGACCTCTGCGGTGGCGATTCGCCAGCTGCGCGGGCTCGGCCTCACCCCGATCCTGCTCACCGGCGACAACGAGGCAGCCGCGAGGGCGGTTGCCCTCGAGGTCGGGATCGACGAGGTCATCGCAGAAGTGCTACCGGCCGGCAAGGTCGACGTGGTCCGTCGACTCCAGGACGAAGGCAAGGTCGTCGCCATGGTCGGTGACGGAGTCAACGACGCCGCGGCACTCGCCCAGGCCGACCTCGGTCTCGCTATGGGGACCGGCACCGACGTCGCGATCGAGGCCAGCGACCTCACCCTGGTCCGCGGCGACCTGCGCGTGGCAGCAGACGCGATCCGCCTGTCGCGACGGACGCTCACGACGATCAAGGGCAACCTCTTCTGGGCCTTCGCCTACAACGTGGCTGCCCTCCCCTTGGCGGCGGCAGGGTTGCTCAACCCGATGCTGGCCGGGGCGGCGATGGCGTTCTCGTCGGTCTTCGTGGTGAGCAACAGCCTGCGGCTGCGCGGGTTCAAGCCGCTGACCGCCAGCTAGCGCAGCTCAGGCGCCCACGGCTCGAACGACCTCCAGTTCGGGGGGGTGGAGCTCGGCGACGTGCGGCTGGACGGCGCCCATCCGGCTGCGGAACTCAGGGTCCCCCCAGGGCGTCGCTGGATGGCTGCTCTGGGGAGGCCACCGCAGCGGTGCGTGGCTCGCGATCGGGATGCTGCCGTTTGGCATCGGCTACTGGTGGCGTTTCGCCCTGCACATCGCACCGATCCTGGCCGCCGTACGCACCGTGCTGATCGTCGCTAGCTGGAAGGATCTGAGCCGCTGAACGTGTCCCGCCCCGGTCACTGCCGCAGCGTTCTCGACCCTGTCACTCCATCAACTCGACCCACTGCGACCGCCATGCCGGAGGCTCCCACCGCTCAGTGATGTAGATCCGCTCCCGAGACACCTGGCCGTCCTCGAACTCCATGATTCCGGCCACCATCATCGGCGCTCCGTCGTCGTACTGGATCGTGTACTCGTTGACCCACAGGCCGCCGCTCCCGACGGTCCTGTGAACCTCCAACTTCAGTCTGGCTGGGTAGGCCGAACGGAAAGCAAGGATGTTCTTTCGTCCGCGAATCCGCTCGCCGCCTTGCGGGAACTCGAGGACCGCGTCATCGGCGTAGATAGCTGCCGAGCGCTCTTGATCCTCCGGGGTCGCGTCGAGGCCCTGGGGTGCAGCGAAATGCTCCTCGATCTGGCGCCGGATCTGTGAGTCATCCACCCGCTCATACTGTCCCGCAGCCGCTGCTGCGGCAAGCGAAAGGTCGCCCGCTCACGCCGATGAGCGTGCCGCGTTTTGCACGGGTTGGTTAGTCCTTCACGCTGAGCCGGTGCACGCGTACGGCGCTGACGGCCTGTTCAGTCGGCGGATGGTGCTGGGGCTCGCCGCTGCGGCAGTGGCCGGGCATTGACCACGAGGTTCGACTGGTAGCCGCCGAGGGTGGAGTCGTAGTCGCCGCCGCAAGTGACCAGGTTTAGCTCGCTGCTGCCCTGGCGTCCGTAGACCCGTTGGGCGGGGAAGTCGTTGTTGGTGTAGGTGCGGACTGAGTGCACCTCGAACCAAACGGTGGTGCCGTTGTCGAGGCTGACGGCCATCCGGTCGCCTTGCTTCATCTCGCGTAGCCGGTAGAAGACCGCCGGGCCTGCGGTGGAGTCGACGTGTCCGAGGATGACCGACGAGCCCGGGGCTCCCGGAGGTGGTCCTCGACGAAACCAGCCGGCGACGTCCGGGTTGCTCGGGACTTCGACAGTGCGGTCTTCCTGGAGACCCAGCCTTGTGAGGCGGGTGGCCACGTCGATGCTCGGGATGCGCAGCGCCACGGGACGCGCGAGGTGGACGCTCGTGGGGTCAGCGGCCAGCGCAGGTCCCGATCGGGTCAACGCGGCGTCGTCGATCGACGTCCGCGGAGGGGCGACAGACGCGGGTCTCGATTGCTCCGCCCACAGGGCCAGGCAGACAACGGCGGTCAGCGCGAGGACCGCGGCAGCGACCCACCAACGCCAGCTAGAGAAGGCGGGGGGTCCCACAAGCACGGGGTGCGGCGGTTTCCTCAGAGGACAAGCTCTACCTGTCGCGCGCTACGCCGTTCCGTAGCGTGGTCTGGTCAGGATGAGCGCCACAACGCTGAGCGCTGCGAGGACGCCATCGGGAATCCAGGTACCCAGCAGGATTGCGTGGGCGAGGAAGAACGCGGGCAGCACCCACAGTGCAAGCCAGGCCCAGCGTTCGCCTGAATTGATCCCGACGGTGGCTAGCGCGATCACGAGGACGCCGAGCGCGACGCCGGCGGTCGCGATGAGGGCGTTGGCGTCGTCGGGGAACGCGTCCTTGCCGGTGGCGGCGTAGACGGAGCTGTAGAACACGATCGTTAGTAGCCCGAAGATGACCATGAGGCCCTGGGCGACTCGCTGAGTTGCGGTCATGGGTGGTGCCTTTCGCATCGGTGAATGGAACGCACTCGACGCTAGGAATGGCCACGTGTTGCCGCTACGTGGTTGACCGTAAGTGCCGATCTTTTACGGTCAACCGCAATGCGGGAAGCCGCCAGCGAGTCCAGACTGGGAGAGTGCTGGAGATCCTCGTCGTACCCGCCTGCTTCCTCGGCGCGGCGCTGATTGGGTACCGCTTGGGGACGCCGCCACGCGTGGCGGGAGGACTGGCCGCCGTTGGCTGCGCGCACCTGCTCGCCTTCCTCGGGGCAAACCAGGCGTTGTCCGCCAGCGGCGCAACGGCGGACTGGATTCACCTCGTCTCACAGTGGTTGTTCTTCGCTGGCTTCGCCGCGTTCGTGTGGCTCGCTGCGACCTACCCGACGCAGCGGCCCTCGACCCGTCTCATCGCCGTAGCGGCCGCGCTCACTGTCGCCGGCCCGCTGCTTGCAGCGATCTCCGGCCCGACGCCGTCGATCCTCGACGACCAGCGCGAACTCGGCCCAATCCTGCGCGTGCTGCCCTCCTCGACGGCAAGCATCGTTGCCGCGCCGCTCATGCTGCTGCCGGTGCTGGCGGTCATCACGTTCGTTGTGCGCTATCGGCGCGCAACGGCCGACGACCGGGTGGCGATGCGCTGGCCGATCGCAGGACTCGCCTTCATCGCCGTGCTCGTAATCGCCGGCACCACGCTTGGTTCGGAGCGGCAAGGCGTGGTGACTGCGCTGTTCCTGCTCGGCGCCCCGGTTTTCCCTTTGGCGCTTGCCTTCGGTCCGGTTCTGCGACGGCTCGACGGTTTGTCCGCTGAACTTGCCGACATTCGCGAGCGAGTCCGCACGCGTTCCGCCGTCCCACCCGGGCTGCTGGCCCAACTCTCGCCGCGCGAGGTGACGGTCCTTGAGTCAATGGCAGAGGGAATGGCAAACCCGGTCATCGCGAAGTCCATGCACCTGTCGCTCTCCTCGGTCGAGAAGCACGCGACTTCGATTTTCCGCAAACTCGAGATCCCCGAAGGCCCAGCGGTGCACCGGCGCGTCGCCGCTGTTGTCGCCTACCGGGACGCCATCGAAACGGCGGAACAGCCGCGCCTAGAAAAGCCCTGATCTGCCGCATAGTGTGCGCGGTAGCGGGCACGGATCTGCCGCAGATAGCGTTCGCTGCGGCCAACCGGATCTGCCGCAGATCCTGGAGCAGTCCGTGCTCTATGTGCGCCGGGGGTAGTGGTGGCCTTGGTGGACCAGGGTGTGGTGTCGGGGGCAGATCAGCTCGCCGTTGGCCAGGTCGGTCGGGCCTGTGTCGCTCCAGGGTTTCCGATGGTTGGCGTCTGCCCAGGTCGCGGGCCGGTCGCAGCCGGCGATGTTGCACAGGCCGTGTTGTCGCAGCGAGAGCGCGAGGCGCTGCGCCCGGGTGAACAGGCGGCGGTGGCGGCCCAGGTCGAGCAGCTGCGACTCGCCACCGAGCACGGCCGGGATGACCCCGGCTGCGGCCGCGAGCCGCCGGGCCTGGCCGGGTGAGAGTCGCTGGCCGGTGCCCACGATGGTGGCCGCCTCGAGGCCACCGAGCAGGGTGCCCAGGGTCATGGTCACCACCACCTGCGCCGACACTCCACCGGAGGTGGGCAGCGCCTGGGTTGGGTACCGCTCGACCAGCTCCGCAAAGGCCAGGCCACGGACCTGCGCGGTGTCGCTGCCCCGGCGTGGGAGCGGGTCGGGTCGGGCCGGGTTGACCAGCGCGTCCAGCTGGGCGTCCAGCATGCAGGCCACCGCCTCGGGGACCTTGAACCGGCCACACCGCGACCCCTGCCCGTCGGACCAGGTCCTCAGGTACGCCGCCCTGCGCGCCTCGGCCTCCTGCGCCTCCAGCCGCCGGGCGATCAGCGCGTCGGCCTGCTCGGGGGCGATGACCTCCAGCAGGTACCTGCCCAGCGCCCTGAGCGCCGTGGAGTCGTGGTCGGCGGCCAGCGCCAACAGATGCGCCTCAGCCTCCTCACGCTGGTCAGCCACCTCCGCAGGAAGCGCGTCCACCGCCGCCACGATCACCTCCGCCTGCGCGGTGTGCACCCCGCCCGCGGCGAGAGCGGTCACGGTCATCGGATGGGACTCCCACGCCCGAGCCCGCCTCACCAGCCGTCTCGCCTCCGGCCCACTCACCCCCGACCGAGCCCGCAGCCACCCAGCCGTCGTGGTCGCGCCCGCAGAAGCCGCGTCGTCGGCGCGGTCGGCATCGGCCACCAGAGCGCTCACCTGGGCATCGATCCGGGACCGCAGCGAGAGCAGCTCGGCAACCACCTCACCCCGCTCATGAGGGGACAGTGCCCACGTCGCCGGCCGGCCGAGCTCATCGAGCACCTCATGGGTCCGCCCGGTGAACCAGTGCAACCGGTGACGCCGCAACGACACCGCGATCCGCGATCGCCCTCGTGGCTCCGCCCCTAATGTCGTCGTCATACCCCAACGCTAGACCTGCCCACCGACAGCTCAGGGACGACCCGAAACGCCCTTGTCCACAAGGGGAAAGTGGGTGACAAGCTACAGGAAGTCCACCGAGGGAGCCGATAGCCCACCGCTGAGCCGGGCGTAGCCAGGACCACGGTCGAAGAACGGCTCGTCGTCACCTCGCGCCGCGGCAAGCAGCGTGCGGCGGGCGGTGGTCATCGGCTCGTCGTACCCCTGGTCCAGGAGCACGACGCCATACACGTCGTACGCCGCCGTCGCGGAGACCTTCTGCCACAGCACGTCTCTGGCGACCAGCTCGGGGTCGCGCTTGAGCGGGTCGCCCCAGCCACCGCCGCCCGTGGTCCGGATGCGGATCACCTCACCGGCCTCGACCGGCTCCGCGTCTGCGAGCGCGTCCACCGTGCGCTCGCGTGGCCCCCCGGGGTCGATGGTCACCTCGAAGGGACGCCCGGCCTTGCCGCCGCGAACCCCCCAGCAGGCCAGGATCGAACGGTCGGCGATCGACATGAAGTGCGCGTCCTTGAGCATCCGGATGTGCTTCTCATAGCCGAGCCCGCCGCGGTACTCCCCCGCACCTCCGGAGTCGACGGCCAGCCCGAGCTTCTCCACGATGAAGGGGAAGCGGGCCTCGGTGAACTCGGTCGGCAGGTTCCTGGAGTCGGGTACGACGTGGATGGTGTCCTCGCCGTCGGCGTACGGCCGCCCGCCGGACCCGCCGCCGAGCACCTCTCGCATCAGGTACGGCGCTCCGTCGAGATCCTCGCCGTACACGCCGGTGTAGCGGATCGTCTCCTGGTCGGCCGGCATCCGTCCGTCGACCGCCTTGGCGAGTACTCCCGCGAGCACGCCGAGCAGGCGCAGGATCACGAACGTGCGTGCGTTGGTCGGTGCGGGAAAGACCGGGGTGAGCAGCGTGCCCGGCTCGGGGAACCGCATCTCGATCAGCGGCACGATCCCCTCGTTGACGTCGAGCTCGGCCATCCGCTCGGGGGTGTCGGCGAGGTTGCGCAGGATCGGCGCGAGCCACTTCTTCAAGAAGACGCCGTCGCTGTAGTCGCCACAGTGGTTGATCGGGCCTTTCGCCTGCGCCGAGGTGCCGTCGAAGTCGAGGACCAGACGCTCGCCGTCCGGGTCGTCGGCAGCGGTACGGGTGAGGGTGATGCGCTGGGTGTGCAGCATCGGGTCGTCGACGCCGTCGTGCTCGGCGTAGTCCTCCCAGACCCAGGTGCCGACGGGGATCTTCGACAGGATCTCGCGACGGTACGTCGTGGTGGTGCGGTCGATGATCGCGTCGAAGCAGGACTCGACCACGTCCCCGCCGTAGCGGTCGAAGAGCTCGCCGAGCCTGCGGGCGCCCATCAAGCAGGCCGAGCACTCGGCATCGAGGTCCGCTGCCAGCGACTCGGGCATCCGCGAGTTGCGAGTCATGATCGCCAGCGCACTGCGGTTCGGCACGCCTTGGTCCCACAGCTTGATCGGCGGGACCATCAGTCCCTCCTCGAAGACCGACGTCGCCGAGGACGGCATCGACCCTGGCACCGCTCCACCGATGTCGTCGTGATGCCCGAAGGCCTGGACGAAGGCGACCACCTCGTCGGCATGGAAGACCGGCACGGTCACGCACAAGTCGGGAAGGTGGCCGATGCCACCCTCGGAGCGGTAGACGTCGTTGTGGAAGTAGACATCGCCCGGCCGCATCTGGGCCAACGGGAAGTCCCGCGCGATCGGGTGGACCAGCGCGCTGTACGAGCGACCGGTGAGCTTGCGCAGCAGCCGGTCGTGGATGCCGGCCCGGAAGTCGTGCGCGTCACGGATCATCGGGCTGCGCGACGTACGCGCGATCGCCGTCTCCACCTCCATCTCCACGCTCGCCAAAGAGCCCTGGACGATCTCGACGAGGACCGGGTCGGCTGAGGCGCCCGCATCGGTGGTCAGCGAGCCGAACGGGAAGTCGGTAGGAACCCGGCGGCTCATGCGTGTCTCCGCACCACGATGTTGAGGTACGCATCGACCATCGCGACGAAACCGGGGTGGATGGGCACCGTCGAGCCGAACTCCTCGATGACGACCGGGCCTTTGAGCACCTGGCCCGGCGACAGGTCTGGTCGCCAGTAGATCGGGGTGTCCACGTACCCGTCTGCAGGCTCGAAGCAGACCTGGCGGGACCCCCGCGGCTCGGGGTCGACTCCCCCGGCCGGGTTCGGCGTGATCCGGGGGCGCTGGATCGGTCCGATTCCGGAGACACGCAGGTTGACCCACTCGACCTGCTGTGAGGGGTCACCGGCGAAGTCGTAGCCGTACAGGGCGTGGTGCTCGGCATGGAAGGAGTCCGCGACCGAGCCCAGCGCTTCACGGTCGAGCTCGCCGTCGGGTACCGGGACGCGGACCTCGAAGGCCTGGCCGAAGTACCGCAGGTCCGCCGTACGCACGTAGCGGTGGCTGTCGCGGCCGAAGCCCTCCTTGTCCAGGGCCTCTGCTGCTTGGGTGGTGAGACCGTCGTAGAGCCCGGCCACGTCGTCGGGGGACAGCGCCTCGTGCTTGCACACATGGGTCCGCACGTAGTCGTTCTTCACGTCGACCGTGAGCAGGCCGAATGCCGAGACGTTGCCCGGGTTGGGCGGCACCAGGACCGTCGGGAGGTCCAGCACGTCGACGAGTCGACACAGCAGCAGAGAGCCGGAGCCGCCGAAGGTCGTGAGCGTGAAGTCGCGGACGTCGAGGCCGCGCTTGACGGTGATCTGGCGCAGGGCGTTGGCCTGGTTCCAGGCCGAGATCTCCAGTACGCCGGCAGCGCACTCGGCAACCGAGAGGCCGAGCGACTTCGAGAGCGTCTCCACGCCGTCCCACGCGGCCCCGGTGTCGAGCGGGATCTCGCCGCCGAGCAGGTGGGGAGGGATGCGGCCGAGGACCACGTGGGCGTCGGTGATGGTGACCTCGGTGCCGCCCTTGCCGTAGCACAGCGGGCCGGGCTCGGCTCCCGCGGACTGTGGCCCGACCTTGAGGCTGCCCTCGGGCGAGAGCCATGCGATCGAGCCGCCTCCGGCGCCGACCGTGACCACGTCGATCATCGGGATCTTGCTCGGGTACGCCCCGACGCTGCCCTCGGTGGTCAGCGTCGGCTGGCCATCGACGACGACCGAGACGTCGGTCGAGGTGCCACCGCCGTCACAGGTCAGCACCTTGTCGAAGCCCGCTGCCTGCGCGATCAGGGCTGCACCCAGCGCACCCGCGGCCGGACCCGAGAGCACGGTGGTGATGGGCTGGTGGACGACCTCGTCGGCGGAGAGCACACCACCGTTGGACTTCATCACATAGAACGGCACGTCCTGCTTCAAGGAGTCCAGCCGGGTCTTGATGTTGCTGACGTAGCCCGACAGCTTCGGCTTCACTGCTGCGTCGACCAGCGTGGTCATCGCCCGCTCGTACTCGCGGTACTCGCGCAGCACCTCCGAGGAGATCGAGACGACTGCATCGGGATGCTCGGCACGCAGGATCGCGCGCATCTGCTCCTCGTGGTCGGGGTTGGCATAGGCGTGCAGGAAGCAGACTCCCAGGGTGTCGATGCCCTGGCCCTTGAACCAGCGGGCGACCTCCCTGGCCCCCTCGGGGTCGAAGGGCCGGAGCTCCTGGCCGGTGAAGTCGAGCCGCCCGCCCACCGATCGCACCAGGTCGCGCGGGACGATGCGGGCAGGCTTCACCCAGAAGTACGAGTTCCCGTAGCCGTCCGGCACGCTCTGCCGGGCGATCTCCAGCATGGCCTCGTAACCCTCGGTCGTGATGAACCCGAGCCGGTCGACCTTGCCCTCGAGCAGCTGGTTGGTCGCGACGGTGGTGCCGTGGCTGACCGCGGTGATGGCGCTCGCGTCGGCACCCACGAGGCCCAGCACCTTGTCGATGCCGGCCATGAACCCGTCCGCGGGGTTGGTCGGCGTCGAGGGTGTCTTGGTGGTCGTGAGCTCGCCCGAGTCCTCGTCGAAGGCCACGACGTCGGTGAACGTGCCACCGGTGTCGATCCCGATCCGGATCCGCTGCCCTGCCACGGGAACGATTCAAGCCCACCCGCCGTACGCCGGACACGGCAGGGTCTGCCAATGCACCCGGCAGCCATTGGCAGCAGGTGCCAGCCGGCTCAGCCGTCAGGCGATGCGTCGCCGCCGGTGCAGCGCAGGCGTGTGGCCCCGCGAGATCCGGGCGACCTGGGCCGTGACGACCCTGGCCGGCGACCGGCGCTTCCGCGGCGTACAGGCGAGCCGGGCCAGCGCGAGGAGGCTCGGCACGTCGGCGGCCACTCCGACGAGTTCCACCTCGTCGTCCGAGCGCCCCCACCACACCTCGACACACTCAGGGCTGCGCGGCACGAGCAGGACGGGGTGCTCCCCGGGAACACAGCGAGCCGAGACGCAGGGCTCGACCCCACGGGCGGTGTTGACGTGGTCGAACCTCACCGCGACTCCGGCCGAACACGCGAGGTCCCAGGCCAGGTCGATGAGGTCGGTGGCCAGGTGTCTGGAGACGGTGAAAGGAGCAGAAGCAGTCATGACAGCCCTCCCAAGCAGTCATCTGCGCGGACGTGGAGTGCCCCTCTCGCACGGGTCGGGCGATACCCGACTGCCACGTATGCAGACTGACGAAGGTAGGCCCCTACCCGACAGTAGGCCATCTGACCAAGACAGATTTTACCAAGCGTCCAAGATCTCCGGTCGACGGGCGGAGACGCCGGCCAGCCGTTCGAAGGCGCTGGCGACCTCCAGGAGCCGGTGCTCCTGGTTGTGGGCCGCGACGATCTGGACTCCGACCGGGTGGCCCGCTCCCGTGAAGCCGGCGGGCACGCTGATCGCCGGACAGCCCGTCACGGTCACGAAGTACGCCGAGCGCATCCAGTCCAGGTAGGTGCCCATCTGCTTCCCGTTGACCGTGGTCGGGTACTCCTGGTCGGCGGGGAACGGCGGCACCTGGCTGGTCGGAAGCACCAGTACGTCGTAGCGCTGGAAGAACGAGACCATGCGCTGCCCCAGGTTCGTGCGCTGGTGGTAGGCACGCGCGATGTCCGCGCCAGTGAGCGACTCCCCTGCCCGGATGTTGTCGGCCAGCGAGGCTTTGAACAGCTCGGGATGCTTGGCGAGCATCCGGCCGAGCCTGGCCTGGAAGTGCCAGGCCCGCAGGGTGCGGAAGGTGTCCTCCGCCTCGCGGAGGTCGGGATGCGCGTGGGTGAGCACGGCTCCCGCGCCGGCCAGCAGCGTCCCCGCCGAGCCGACCACGGAGGCGACCGCCGGGTCCACCTCGAAGGCCCCGGACAGGTCGGTCGAGAGCGCCACCCGCAGCCCCTCTAGCGAGCCGGCGAGCGGCAGGTCGTCGTAGCCCGGGAGCGCGGAGGGAACCCGCGAGTCCGGCCCAGAGACCACCGAGAGCAGCAGCGCCAGGTCGGAGACGTTGCGAGCCATCGGCCCTGCCACGGAGAGGGTCTCCCATGCGTTGGCTTGCGGCCACTCCGGGACACGGCCCAGGGTCGGCCGAAGCCCCACCACGTTGCAGAACGAAGCGGGGTTGCGCAGCGACCCGCCCATGTCGCTGCCTTCGGCCAGGGGGACCATGCCGGCGGCCAGGGCAGCCGCGGCCCCTCCGCTCGAGCCGCCCGCCGAGCGGCTCAGGTCGTAGGGGTTCCGCGTGGTCCCGAAGACCTCGTTGAACGTGTGCGACCCGGCCGCGAACTCGGGGGTGTTGGTCTTGCCGATCACCACCGCACCCGCCGCGCGGATCCGCTCCACGATGAGCTCGTCCTGCTTCGGCACGTAGTCGGCCAGCACCCGGGAGCCGTACGTCGTCCGCCAGCCGGCGACCTCGTGGGTGTCCTTGAAGGCGAACGGCAGGCCGAGCAGCGCTCCGCCCTCCTCCCGCGCCAGCCGCTGGTCGGCCTCCCGGGCACCGTCGCGGGCTCGGTCGGGGTCCAGACTCACCAAGGCGTTCACCGCCGGGTTCACGGCGTCGATCCGGTCGAGGTGCAGGTCAAGCAGCTCGCGGGCGGAGATCTCCTTGGCGCGCAGGGCCGCCAGCATGACCCGCGCCGTCGCGAAGGTGTCCATCAGCGGCGTCGGGCGGCGACCGCCCCGGCGAGTACACCGGCCAGGACCAGCCCGGCACCCACCGCGATGCCCTTGAGGAACTCCTTCCGGTTCGCGTCCCGGTACACGGCGGGCATCGCCGGACGAGTGAAGACCCCCGGCGCCGAGCCGGGCTCGTCCCGCGCGTCGCCCGCGGCAGGTCCACCTCCGCTGAGCACCTGCTCGACGTTGCCGAAGAACTCGCCGGCCATCCGCTTGGAGACCGAGCTCAGCATCCGCTGGCCCACGCCGCCGATCATCCCGCCGACGATCGTGTCGGCGTCGTAGGACAGAGAGGTGGTGCCGTCGCCGTTGTCGCCGAAGCGCACCGTGACATCGGCGGCGATCGTGCCGGGCGCGCCGGCACCCTGGGCCTTCATCAGCAGCGACTCGCGCGGGTGCAGGTCACGCAGCTCGCAGGTACCGGCGTACGTGCCCCTGATAGCGGCGACCCCCGCCGTCACCGTCATCGCGTAGCTGTTCTCCCCGGTGGCCTCCAGACGCTCGCAGCCCGGGATGGTCCGGACGAGCACGGCGGGATCGAGGAGCGCGTCCCAGACCTGCTCGATCGGTGCTTGCAGGGTGGCTTCGCCGGCGATCCTCATCACGACTCCTTGTGGGCTTGGCGCAGCGCGAACAGGTCGGACGGGGAGATCGGCATCTGCCGGATCGAGATGCCCTCCGCGTCCTCGATGGCAGAGGCGAAGACCGCCGCTGACGGGATGACCCCGGCCTCGCCAGCCCCCTTGACGCCGAGCGGGTTGAGCGGCGACGGCGTCTGGAGGTGGTCGATGTCGATGCCGTCGGGAACCTCGGTGACATAGGGCATCAGGAAGTCCATGAACGAGGCGTTGAGCAGCTGGCCGCTCTCGTCGTACGCCATCCGCTCGTAGAGCGCTCCGCCGACCCCCTGGGCGACGCCGCCGTGGATCTGACCCTCGACGATCATCGGGTTGATCAGGTTGCCGCAGTCATGCACGACCGCGTACTTCAAGATCGTGATCTCGCACGTCTGTGGATCGGTCTCGACGATCACGGCATGCATGCCGCTAGCGAACGTCGAGCGCTCGGGAGAGTAGAAGTCGCGGCCCTCGAGACCCGGCTCCTCCCCCGGCGCCACCGGCGGCTTGCCAGGGTCGCCGACCGAGAACTGCGTGGCCGCCTTGGAGGCCTCGTCGAACGCGTAGCGCAGCGGGTTGGACAGCACAGCGATGGTTCCCAGGCTCAGGTTCACCGCGGGCGAGCCCTTCACCCGGACCAGTCCGTCGACGATCTCCAGGTCGTCCTCGTTGGCCTCCAGTGCCTCTGCTGCGATCCGGAGCGCCTTGGCCCGCACCTTCCGGGCCGTGAGCGCCACCGCGGAGCCGCTCATCACGGCTGCTCGCGAGGCGAAGGTGCCGACGGCGTACGGCATCCTCCGGGTGTCTCCGGTGACCACCTCCACGTCGGAGAAGGGAACCCCCAGCTCGTCGGCGACGATCTGGGCGAACGAGGTCTGGTGGCCCTGCCCCTGTGAGGTGAGGCCGATCGCGACCTTCACCTTCCCGCTTGTCTCGACGTGGATGTGGGCGCCTTCGTAGGGCCCCACCCCGGTGCCCTCGACGTAGCAGGCCAGACCGATCCCGACCGTGCGCCCGTCGGCCCGCGCCTGGGTACGGAAGGACTCGAACTCGTCCCAGCCCACGAGCGCCTTGAGCTTGTCGAGCAAGGCCGGGTAGTCACCGGAGTCGTAGACCAGCGGACGACCGTCCTGGAAGATCAGGCCGTGGTCGTAGGGGAACTCGTCGGGCTGGATGAAGTTCACCTCACGCACCGCGACCCGGTCCTTGCCGAGGTGGGCCGCGATGGCATCCAGGGTCCGCTCCATCACGTAGACGCCCTGCGGCCGGCCGGCGCCGCGGTACGGCGTCACGATGACGGTGTTGGTGTACAGGCTCTCGAAGACGACCTTGTACGCCCCCGGCTTGTAGGGGCCGAGCAGCTGGGTAGAGGTGATGATCGGCACGATCAGGCCGTACGGCGTGTAGGCGCCGTTGTCGTGCCAGAACTGCACCGAGAGGCCGAGCAGCCGTCCGTCGTCGTCGAAGCCGACCTCGACCTGGTGGACCTGGCCTCGCTCGTGGGCCGACGAGATGAAGTGCTCGCGGCGGTCCTCGGTGAACTTCACCGGCCGGTTCAGAGCGAGCGCCGCCATCGGCACCAGCACCTCCTCCGGCCAGGGGTGCATGATCTTCACGCCGAACCCACCGCCCACGTCGGGGGTGACCACGTCGACCTGCGCTAGGTCGAGCCCGAGCTTGGCCGCGACCGCGGCCCGCAGGCCCGTACTGGTCTGGGTCGATGACCACACCTGGAGCCGGCGGCTGTCGGAGTCCCAGCGAGCAACGGTTCCCCGGCCCTCCAGGGGCGTCGAGGCACTCCGCTCGATGCTCAGGTCGAGCGACAGCCGGTGCGGGGCCGCCGCGATGGCTGCGTCGGCATCACCGACCTCCTGCTCCATGCGCGCAGCGACGTTGCCCGGCACGTCCTCGTGCACCAGGTTCGCGGCCGAGCGTGCCGCGGCGATGCCCACCACCGGCGCAAGGAACTCGTAGTCCACCCGGATCCGATCGACAGCGTCCTCGGCGACGTACCGGTCCACCGCGACCACGCAGGCGATCGCCTCACCGACGTAGTTGACCTCGTCCTTGGCCAGGACGTACTGGGTCCGGCCGTGGGTCAGGGTCGGGTGTGGGATGAGCAGCGGGAGCGGCTGCGCCATCGCGCCGTCGAGGTCGTCGTAGGTGTACACCGCGAGGACCCCTTCAAGGTCGAGGACGGCCTCCACGTCGATGCCGACGATGCGCGCGTGGGCGTGCGGGCTGCGCAGCACCGCCATCTCCAGCGCCCCGGGCAGCAGGTCGTCGGCGTACTGTCCGTGGCCGCGCAGCAGCCTGTCGTCCTCGACCCTGGCGACCTTCTCCCCGAACAGCTTGGTGGTCACGAGTCCGCCGCCTTGAGCACGGCCGCGACGATGTTCTGGTACCCGGTGCAGCGGCACAGGTTGCCGGCGACCATGTCCCGCGCCTCGTCCCTGGTGGGGTGCGGGTTGTCGCGTAGGCCCGCGGTGATCGTGGTCAGGAAGCCGGGAGTGCAGAAGCCGCACTGCAGGCCGTGGCAGTCCTTGAACGCCTGCTGCACCGGCCCCAGGGTGCCGTCGGGGTTGGCCAGCCCCTCGACGGTGGTGATCTCGTAGTCGGTCGCGGAGACCGCCAGCATCAGGCACGACCGCATCGGGGCACCGTCGACGAGAACGGTGCAGGCACCGCAGACCCCGTGCTCGCAGCCCACATGCGTGCCGGTCAGCCGGAGGTCGTGGCGCAGGGCGTCGGAGAGGAGCCGGCGCGGCTCGACGTTCAGCTCGTACACCGCACCGTTGACGGTGAGCCGGATCTCGGTCATGCAACCGCCTCGTCGTACGCGGCTTGCAGCACGCGCCTGGTCAGGACCCGGACGAGCTGGCTGCGGTACGCCGTCGTGGCATGGATGTCATCGCCGGGGTCCAGGGACTCAAGCGCCAGGGCGCCGGCGTCGTCCAGGGACCGCTCGGTGAGGCCGCTGCTCACGAACAGCTCGGTCAGGTCGACCACCGTGGGCACCTCGCAGACCGACAGGTACGACGCCCGGGCGGAGGTGACCGTGCCGTCGGTCGCACTCACCGCGGCCGCGACCCCGCACAGCGCGTAGTCGCCGTGACGGCGCGCCACCTCGTCCACTGCGACGCCCGTGCCGGCGGACAGGGCCGGGAAGAACGCCTCGACGGCGATCTCGTCGTGGCGCAGCGTCGACTCCATCGGGCCGGCGAAGAGCTCGCTGGCGGGGATCGTTCGCGTGCCTCGGGTCGATGCCACCGTCAACGATCCGCCAAGCAGGGAGAGCACCGCCGGCATCTCGGCAGAGGCGTCGGCGTGGACGATCGAGCCCAGCGTCGTACCCCTGTTGCGGATGGTGGGATGCGCGACCAGCCTCAGCGCCCGTGAGAGCAGCGGCTGCACGCGTGCCGCCTCTGCGGAGGCCTCGAGGGCGGCGTGACGGACCAGTGCTCCGATCCGGACTCCGTCCACCGAGCAGGTGATCGCATCGAGGCCGAGCGCGTTGATGTCCACCAGCATCGACGGCGCGGCCAACCGCATCGACAGCAGCGGGATCAGCGACTGGCCGCCAGCCAGCACCTTCGCGTTCTCGTCCGCCGCCAGTGCCTCCACCGCCTCGGCGAGGGAGGACGGGCGGACGAACGAGAACGACGCCGGCTTCAACGGGTCAGTCGTCCTTTCCCGCGTCGTCAGGGGCAGCGTGTGGCTCCGCATGGTCTTCGCGATGGACGCCCTTGCGGCCGACCGCGATGAGCGCGCCGTCGTCGGCGTAGCGCGGCGCGATCCAGCGGGCGAGGTGGTAGCCGATCACGATGATCAGTGTGCCCATGGCGATGCCGCCGAGGGTGAAGTCGTCGCTGATCGCGAAGAACCCGTCCGTTCCGAGACCGATGCCCATGATCAGACCAGCCGCGGCCGGAACGAGGTTGACCGGGTCGCCGAAGTCGACGCGGTTCTCCTTCCAGATCTTGGCACCCAGGAGTCCGATCATGCCGTAGAGCACCAGCGTGATCCCGCCCAGGACAGCAGGCGGCGTCGCGCTCACGACCGCACCGAACTTCGGCACCAGGCCGAGCAGGATCGCCACCGTGGCGGCGACGAAGTACGCGGCTGTGGAGTACACACGGGTCGCAGCCATCACGCCGATGTTCTCCGCGTAGGTCGTCGTCGGGGAGCCACCTACCGCGCTGGTGATCACGGTTCCGACGCCGTCGGCCGCGACCGCGCGACCCATCACGGGGTCGAGGTCTCGCTCTGTCATCTCCGCGACTGCCTTGACGTGTCCCACGTTCTCCGCGACGAGGGCGATCACAGCGGGGAGCACCAGCAAGGTGAACGTGATGGAGAAGTCCGGCAGGTGCCAGCCGACGGAGGACATGTTGCCCAGCTCGTTCTGGTTGCCGACCAGCCCTTCCACGGTCTTGCTCGGGAAGCCCAGCCAGTCCTCGGCCTTGACCTGGGTCCAGTTCACGCGGCTGCCGTCGAACATGAGATCGGCCAACCAGGACAGCACGTAGCCGAAGACCAGACCGAGGAAGATCGCGATGCGCCCGAAGAAGCCGCGCAGACCGACGGCCATCAAGATGACGGCGGCCATGGTGATCAGTGCCATCCAGGGGTCGGCGGGCATGTAGATGTTGGTGGCGACAGGCGCGAGGTTGAAGCCGATCAGCATCACGACGGCACCGGTGACTACCGGCGGCAGCACCGCATTGACAGCGTCGGACCCGAGGTAGTGGATGGCGACTCCGACGAGGGCGAGCACGACGCCGGCAACCAGGATCGCGCCTGTTACGTCTTCCGGCCCGCCCTTCTGGGCGTAGATCGCCGACGCTCCACCGACGAACGACGCGGACGTTCCCAGATAGCTGGGGACAGCGCCCTTGACGATCAGCAGGAAGCAGATCGTCGCGATTCCGCTCATCATGATGGCGAGGTTGGGGTCCAGGCCCATGATGAGTGGGAAGACGAAGGTCGCCCCGAACATGGCTACGACGTGCTGGGCACCCAGACCGACCGTCCGGCCCCACGACAACCGCTCATCGGGGGCAACCGCGGCGCCCGGTGGTGGTGTCTTTCCTCCGTAGACGACTTTCCACTTGAACATGGACATCTAAGCCCTCCTCACAGGTCAACCGCGATCCCCGAGTTGGGCCGACGCTAGTGCGGCGGGAGTTCGGTCAGCACTGGCGACACCTGCCGAAGGCACGCTGAGCCTGCTGGCACTCCTTGTCCGCGCTTGCCTCTGCCCCTCCCGGAAGGGTGTCCCTCCATCCTGCTGTACCTCGTAACGATTTCCGTGGATTGAACGGCCTAGCCGCGCATCTCCAGCACCTGCAGCGCCACCGCCACATTGAGACGCAGGTGCGGGTCGGTGGTGAAGGGACCGAGCATCCGCTCGAGCTTGCTGACCCGGTAGCGCATCGTGTTGTAGTGGAAGAACTGCAGCCGGGCGGCCTCGGCGACGTTCAGATTGGTGTCGAGCAGCACCTGCAGCGTGGTGCGCAGGTCTGCGGCGTCCGTGGTGTCCTTGGCCAGGTCTTTGAGCACGTCCCGGGCGAACTCCTGCAACTCGGTCGCATCGGGCACCAGGGCGATCAGCCGGTGCAGGCCCAGATCGTCGAACCACGTTGTGTTCTTCGGGCCGCTGATCCGGCGGCCCACGGTCGTGGCCCGGCGAGCCTGGTTATAGGCGGCGGGCAGGTCGGCCAGGGACGAGACCGTCCGGCTCACCCCCACTGAGAACCCTCGGCGCCCGCCGCCCCGGTCCCCCGCAACGTCGGCTACCAGCCGGCCCACCGCGTCGCGCACCGAGCCGTCACCCGGTGCCGGCACCAGACTGACCACCTCCGTGGAGAAGTCGACCGACGGGATGGACCGGTCGCGCGCCGCGCAGACCTGACGCCAGGCCGCGGCGAACCGCTCCTGCCACTCCCGGCGTACCCGTTCGGAGACCGGCTCGTCGCTCGGGTCGAGCTCCGCGGTCAGTACGACCAGGGGCCGGTCGAGCGTCCAGCCGAACGTCGTGGCGTGCTCGACCACGAAGGCCTCGTCCCCCGCCCGGTCGAGGAAGACGTCGCGCAGGAAGTCGCCCTGGTACTTGTTCTCGACGGCCGTGACCGCCGCGTGCTGGGTGACCACGAGGGCAGCGACCGTGGCGGCGCGCTCCAGCGCATCGAGGTCGGCCGCCCCCAGCAGCCGGTCCGGGCTGAAACAGGCAAGCCGAGCCAGGTCGGAGCCGGCACCCGCCACCCGGATGGTCCGCACCTCGCCGGGACCCAGACGCAGCGGCACCGAGCCTGCCTTCTCGACCCGGAACCGGCCGGTGTCGTCGAACATCTGGGCGGCGACAAGCTCCGCCCGCAGCTCGTCGCTCAGCGCAGCCGCCCGCTCGCGCCCGTCCGTCGAGGTCACCAGCACCCCGATGGAGAGCACCCTGGCGGTCTCGGCTGCGATGTCGTTGAGGTCCCCGCCCTCCAAGACGATCTGGGACAGCGCAGTGTGCAGCGCGTCGATGCGCTCGACGGCTCCTGACTCATGCTGGTTCAACAGCCGGTAGAGCTCGTGGGCGATGTCACCGAACACCACCCCGTCGGGCAGTTCGAGCACCGGGAGGCCCAGTTCGTCGGCGAGGCTCAGCACCAGCGCGGGGAACGCCGCCAGGTGCCGGCCGAAGGTGATGCCGATCCCAGCCACGTGATGTTCCGCGAGGTCGCGCAGCAGCTCGCTGAGGATCTGCGGCGAAGCATCGGCAAGCGGGTAGCCACTGGTGACCAGCAGCTCGTCGGCACGCACGAAACCGATGTCGGCGGGAGCCTCCAGTACGGCGACGCCGGTGAGACGGCGATCGAGCCCCAGGGCACCGGCCAGGAGGGTGGTTCCCTTCATGGCGTCCAGCTCGAGGAGCGCTGAGATCGAGATGCCGTCCGACGTGGTTATCAACTCTTGCACCTCCCCGGCCTGAGTGTTGGCAACACCTACCATCGGCTCGACGGTACCCGAGCGCATAGCGTGCGTCTCGTGAGTTCCACGAGTCCGCTCGTCACAGCTGTTACGGGCGCCGCGACCGCGTGGGTTCACGACCGGCTGGCCAGGCCCGCGCGTAGGGCCCAGGTCGTACACCGGGGCCACGATGCCGTGTACGTCGACGACAGGGGTGTCTGCGTCGGCATCCTGTCCCGGACGGCGGTAGCCCTGCCGTGCGGGATTCGCACCATCCTGGACGAACTGGGCGAGCTCGGAGACGAAGCCATCGTCGGCGACGGACGCATCCGCTTCCCCGACCTCGAGGTGAGCGTGTCGCGGTTCGTCGACGCGACCGTCCCTCGGGTCGACCGGCTTCCCGCGGTCCACCTCACGACCGAGGAGCTTCCGTCCGGCGCCCTGGCACTGCTCGGGTCGAACGACCCCCGGGCGGTCCCGCTGCTCCTTGGCCGGGGCAGCGGCCTCACCCCTCTCGGCGACGACGTCCTGTGCGGCTGGCTCGCGGCTCGCAGAGCTCTCGGCCTGTCCACCCAACCGGTGGCTGACGCGGTGCTCAACCTCTCGGCCCGGACCACCACGCTGTCGGCCACACTGCTCGGCTGCGCCATCCGGGGCGAGGTGATCCCCGAGTTCGCCGACCTGCTCCGTTCCTGCACCAGCATCGACGCGCTGGTCAACGTCGGTCACACCTCGGGCACCGGCCTGGCCCTCGGGATGAGCCTCGCCGCATGATCCACGTCGAGCTACGACCCGGCGCGTACGCCGACTCGGTCACCCTGCTGCAGGTCAGCCGCGACGTCGCGGCCCTGCCCGGCGTTAGGGCGGCTCAGGTCGCGATGGCCACTCCTCTCAACCTCGAGGTCCTGGCGGACATGGGTTTCGACGTACCCGAGAGCACGCCGAACGACCTCGTCGTCGCCCTCGACGTCGACGAAGCCAGCCTCGACGCAGCGCTGGCGGCCGTCGCTTCAGCGATGGCTGGTCGGCGGGACCGGTCCACCGGTGAGCGAGAGGTCCCGGCCCGGACTGCGCGCAGTGCGCTGCGTTCAGGCGCAGACCTCGTTCTGGTCTCCGTTCCCGGAGCCAGCGCGACCGTCGAGGCGATGGACGCGCTGGACGCCGGGGCGGACGTGATGATCTTCAGCGACAACGTTCCCCTCGCCGAGGAGGTGGCCCTCAAGCGCGCTGCGTCCGCCCGTGGGCTGTTGGTGATGGGCCCGGACTGCGGAACGGCCGTGGTCGGTGGCCTCGGGCTCGGGTTCGCCAACGTCGTACGTCCCGGGCCGGTCGGAATCGTGGCCGCCTCGGGCACCGGATGCCAGCAGCTCCTGTGCCTGCTCGACGCCGCGGGGGTCGGGGTCGCCGCCGCCCTGGGCGTGGGCGGGCGCGACCTCTCCGCCGAGGTGGGTGGCCTCTCCACCCGCGAGGCCCTGCGCCGCCTCGATGAGGACCCGGCTGTCGAGCACATCGTGGTGGTGTCGAAGCCTCCTGCGGGAGCGGTCGCTGACGACCTGCGCCGGTACGCCGGCACCCTGGCCACCCCGGTCCGCTTCGCCCTCCTCGGAGCAGGTCAGCCCGACCTCACCAGTGCGTGCGAAGACCTGCTGGGTGAGCTTCTTCCCGGGCGGGAGCCGGCGTGGCCTTCATGGGGGCAGGCCACGCCGGCAGCCTCGGGCCTGCTCCGCGGGCTCTTCGTCGGCGGCACCCTGTGCGACGAGGCGATGCTGATCGCCAGTGAGCGACTCGGCCCGATCCGCAGCAACATCCCGCTCACCCCCGAGCTGGCGCTGGACGGGTCGCTCACCGCCGGAACGCACACGATGGTGGACTTCGGCGACGACGCGCTGACCCAAGGGCGGGCTCACCCGATGATCGACCCCACGTTGCGCCTCGACCAGCTTGCCCGCGCGGCTGCCGACCCGGCCACCGGCGTACTGCTGCTCGACGTGGTGCTCGGTCACGGCGCGGAGCCCGATCCCGCCGGCTTGCTGGCACCGGCCATCCGTGCGGTCGGCCAGCCTGTCGTCGTGGCGTGTGTCGGTACCGAGGCGGACCCGCAGGGCCTCCAGCGACAGGCGTCGGCTCTGGCCGAGGCGGGCGCTGAGGTCTACCTCTCCAACGCGCAGGCGACGCGCCGAGCCCTGGACCTGCTCGGATGAGGCCCAGTCAGCCGCCCAGCCGCGTCGTCACCGTCGGCGCAGAGCTCTTCGCCGGCGCCGTGGAGGGCCAGGCCGTCTCCGTGACCCGGGTGGACTGGCAGCCCCCGATGCCGGGTTCGGCCGCAGACCTGGCGACCGTGGCGACGGACCCGCTACGCAGCCAGGCCAACCAGCGCGCGGTCGCGGCCGTCCTGAGCGCCCAGGCAGTCCTGGTCGACGTCGCGCCCGCGGCCGACGTGCTCGGTCTTGAGCAGGGCCAGTTCCTGCACGCCGGACCGCCCATCGACTGGGCGCGCGCGAGCGGCCCTCTGCGCGGCGCGCTGATGGGAGCCGCTGCCTACGAGGGGCTGGTCGAGCGCCCCGAGGACGCAGCTACCTTGTTCGAGTCGGGAGAGTCGGTGAGCCTGGACCCCTGCCACCACCACGCCACGGTGGGCCCGATGGCAGGAGTCGTCTCGCCTTCGATGTGGATGTTCGTGCTCGAGGACCCGGCCAGCGGCCAACGCGCCTACTGCTCGCTCAACGAGGGCCTGGGCAAGGTGCTGCGGTACGGCGCCTACTCCCCCGACGTTCTCACCAGGCTGCGCTGGATGTCGGAGGTGCTCGGCCCGCTCCTGGCCGACGCCGTGCGAACGGCAGGGCCGGTCGACGTCACCGGCATCCTCACGCAGATGCTGCAGATGGGCGATGAGGCGCACAACCGAAACCGAGCTGGCACCTTGATGCTGCTGCGCGACCTCGCGCCGGCCATGGTGGGCGGGGACGCCTCGGACGTGGCCGAGGCGCTGCGCTTCATCGGCGGCAACGACCACTTCTTCCTCAACCTCGCGATGCCAGCCTGCAAGCTCGCGCTGGACGCGGCTCGCGGCATCGACGGCTCGACGATGGTCGTGGCGATGGCGCGCAACGGCACCGACTTCGGCATCCAGGTGGCGGGCACCGGGGACGAATGGTTCACCGGCCCCGCCGAGATTCCTGACGGGCTGTACCTCGGGTCCTTCGGGCCAGAGGACGCGAACCCGGACATCGGCGACTCGGCGATCACGGAGACCGCCGGCCTGGGCGGGTTCTCGATGGCGACGGCGCCGGCCATCGTCCGCTTCGTCGGCGGTACGGTCCCCGACGCGCTGGCGACGACGCGGCGGATGCACGAGATCACCCTGGCCGAGAGCCCACGCTGGACGATTCCGGTGCTCGACTTCCTGGGTGCCCCGACGGGGATCGACGTCGCCGCGGTCTGCCGGACCGGGATCCTGCCGCAGATCAACACCGGGATGGCCGGCAAGGTCGCGGGCGTGGGCCAGGTCGGCGCCGGGCTGGTCACCCCGCCGGCGGAGGTGTTCCCGGCAGCCCTTGCCGAGCTGGCTCGGCGGACCCGGGCTCGCTGAGGGGCCACCAGGCAGCGGCTGCCAGATCCACCCGACCGTTCGGTCGCAGCGGCGTGCCCTCGGCGCGGTAGGCCTGCCGCGCGCTGTGGTCGTGCGACGCGGGAAGGCTGCCGTCCGCACGGACCACCCGCCACCACGGCACCGGGCCGCCGTACGTCGCCATGACCGCACCGACCTGCCGCGGACCTCCGACCCCGACCGCGTCGGCCACTGCTCCGTAGGTCGTCACCCGGCCGCGTGGCACCCGCTCTACCACCGACAGCACCGCCTCGACGTACTCCTCGCGGTTCACGTCACCAACCTAGGGCGCGAACGGTGTGGTTCCCTTCACCAACCTGAGGCCCCTGATCCCGGAGTGCTTCCGCGCCCAGACGACCTCACGGTAGAGCGAGCCCATCGTGTTGGCGACCGGAGGGAAGCCGAGGCCGACCGAGAGGGTGGAGAGCACTCCCACGGCGCGGCCGTCGCGGTCGAGGAAGCCACTGCCCGAGTCACCCGGCACCCCCGGGGAGGAGCCGGTGTCGATGTCGTAGGCGAGGCCGCCGGCGACGGGACCCTGGACCGTGCCGGTCTTGGCGTTGAAGAGTCCCAACCCGCCCCGGAGCGACGAGTTGCCGTAGCTGTAGATGGCCTCTCCGGCCCTGAGCTGCCTCGAGGTCAGGCCGGTCGGCCCGCCCCACACCGGGACGGTCGGGCTCACTTTGCCGCGGTCGGCTCGGACCACCCGGACCAGCGCGAAGTCGTTGTAGGCGCAGCGGGTGGCGCTCTTGGTGCGCAGCCGCTGCATGGTCAGCCACGAGCTGTAGGCGAGCTTCCCGTGGCCCACGGTCGTACCGTCGGAGAGCAGGCTTCCACCGGTGGCGAAGGCGACCCTGGTCCCCAGAGGAAGCGACTTGGTGGTGCACCCGTTGGTGTCGGTCGACTCACCGAGCCCGGCACAGTGAGCCGCGTACCCGACGTACACCCGGCCGCGCCTGTCCCTGAACACGAAGTTCGCGGTGCACTGAGCCCCCGCCGTGTACATCTGCACGCCTGGCGAGATCGGGCGGGTGGTCGCGGCATGGGAGGACGCGCCCGCGCCGACCGAGAGCCCCGCCACCAGCAGGAAACTGGCGACCAAGGACAGGACTGTGCGCACGGAGGCTCCTCACGACGGGTACGTCAAGTCAACCAGGCAGAGGCCTGGGAGTTACGGCCTCGCCGCGAGGAGCCTCACGGACCAGTCGCTACAGCACCGGTCGGAAGGGCTCGGTGCCCAGCACCAGCGTGAGACCGGCGATCCCCGAGTGGGCCTGCGCGTACGCGAGCTCACGGGCCAGGTCGCCGAGGTTGTTGCTCAGCGGCAGGGGTGCCAGCCCCAGCGTGGACAGGGTGCCCAGCGCACGACCCTGAGCGTCGAGGAAAGCACTGCCCGAGTCACCGGGGATGCCTGGCGTCACGGTGTAGAGGGGGTGGGACCAGCCACCGTCGGCCGCGTCGTCCCCGAGGCTGACCCCGACCTTGGGTGAAAGCGCGGTCTGGCCGCCACGAAGGCTGGAGTTGCCGTAGCTGTACACCTTGTCGCCGGCCTTGGTGCCGGTCGTGTTGGTACCGGTCGGGCCACCGTGGAACGGCACCGACGGGTTCACCTTGGCTACGTCGGCGGCGGCGACCTTGACCAGCGCGAAGTCGTTGTAGGCGCAGGCGTTCGGGTTGGTCTCTTGACGCGACTGCATGGTCAGCCAGGAGTTGTAGACCATCGTCCCGCGGCCGACCACCGTTCCCCTGCTGATCAGGCTGCCACCCTTGTTGAAGGTCACCGGGGTGCCGAGCGCTAGCGACCCCGAGTCACAGCCATTGGTCTCGGTGGCACCGCCCGTGCCGGAGCAGTGAGCGGCCTGGCCGAGGTAGACCCCGCCGGCCGCGTCGGTGAAGACGAAGTTCGCGGTGCACTGTCCGCCCGCGGTGTACGTCTGCACTCCGGGGTGGATCTGCGCGGTTGCCGCGGGAGCCCACGTCGGGGCAGCCTCGGCGGCCACGGGCACGGCAGTCGCACCGGCGACCGCGAGCATGGCGCCGGCGGCACCGACGAGAAGACGACGAGCACGAGCCTTGAGCATGAAGAAACCTTCCGTGTGATCCTCCCCACGTGAGCCTATGCCCACTCTCTCCGACAGGGAAACGCGCCGGCGCCAACCCGCTTGGGGAAGGCGCCGGTGCGGCTGGACTCAGTAGGAGGGCTGAGAGGGGTCGATCTGGTTGACCCAGGCGACCACGCCGCCACCGACGTGCACGGCGTCGGCGTATCCGGCGCCCTTGACGATGGCCAGCGTCTCGGCCGAGCGAGCCCCGCTCTTGCAGTGCATCACGATCTGCTTGTCCGCAGGAAGCTGCTCGAGCGCGGACCCGTTGAGGAAGTCACCCTTGGGGATCAGGACCGAGCCCGGAATCCGGTTGATCTCGTACTCGTTGGGCTCCCGGACGTCGACGAGGATGAAGTCGCGCTCGCCGTTCTCACGCTCCTTGAGCATGTGCTCGAGCTGGGTGACCGAGATGGTCGAGCCGGCAGCCGCATCAGCCGCCTCCTCGGAGATCGCGCCGCAGAACGCCTCGTAGTCGATCAGCCCGGTGACGGTCGGGTTCTCACCGCAGAGC
Organism: uncultured Actinomycetota bacterium; assembly: GCA_963769585.1. GTDB lineage: Bacteria > Actinomycetota > Actinomycetes > Propionibacteriales > Nocardioidaceae > SSC3. The sequence goes on along the minus strand of CAVYMJ010000006.1, from coordinate 439,378 downwards.
GCACAGTTGGGGTCCTTGCGGACCTTGAGCTTGCGGTACTCCATCTCCAGGGCGTCGTAGATCATCAGCTTCCCGACCAGCGGGTCGCCGATTCCGGTCAGCAGCTTGATGGCCTCGTTGACCTGGATCGAGCCGATGCTGGCGCAGAGCACACCCAGCACGCCGCCCTCGGCGCACGAGGGCACCATGCCCGGCGGTGGCGGCTCGGGGTAGAGGCAGCGGTAGCACGGCGCGTCCGCGCCTTCGAGGGTCGGCCAGAAGACCGATGCCTGACCGTCGAAACGGTAGATCGAGCCCCACACGTAGGGCTTGTTCAGCAGGTACGCCGCGTCGTTGACCATGTAGCGCGTCGCGAAGTTGTCGGTGCCGTCCACGATCAGGTCGTACTGCTCGAAGATGCCGAGCACATTGTCGTTGTCGAGCCGGGTCTCGTGGACGATCACCTTGACCAGCGGGTTCGCCTCGGCGATGGACTCCTTGGCCGACACGGCCTTGGACTTCCCGATGTCGCTCTGCCCGTGGATGATCTGTCGCTGCAGGTTCGACTCGTCGACCTCGTCGAACTCCGCGATTCCGAGAGTCCCGACGCCGGCGGCGGCGAGGTAGAGAAGCGCCGGGCTGCCGAGGCCGCCCGCTCCGATCACCAGGACCTTGGCGTTCTTGAGGCGCTTCTGACCAGACATCCCGACATCGGGAATGATCAGGTGCCGGCTGTAGCGGCGCACCTCGTCGATGGTCAGCTCCGGTGCGGGTTCCACCAGTGCGGGAAGGGACACGTTCTCTCCTAGGTCCTGAAAGCGTCTTGCCAGTCGTCAGTGAGAACACACCACGACGCCACCATGTTCCCCCGCGTTCGCGCGTTGCCGCCGCACGATCTCAGGATGCGGCGGCCTCAGGAGGCGATCGGGGTGGCGAACACGACGGTGTTGGAGAGATAGACCGAGCCGTTCCAGTCGGTGCAGGTGATCAGCACCAGCCGGCCGAGGGTGTCAGGGCTGAACACCTGGGGGATGTGCTTGACCATCGCCCGCTTGGATAGCCGGGTGACGGTGGTAACCCGGTAGGAGATCGCTCCCCTGGCCGTGCTCACCGTGACGGTGTCGCCCCGCCGGAGGTCGTCGAGCTCGTCGAGGGCGCCGCCACCGGCGTGCACGGTATGCCCGGTGATCACGGTGCTGCCGTACGCCGAGCCTGCCCGCGCGGTGTGCCGGTCCCAACCCACCTGACTCGCGTCGGCCGGCGGCTCGAGGATGCCGTCTTCGACCTCGATGTGCCGCACCGACGTCTCGATCCCCAGATGAGGGACCGACAACCGGAGCGGAACGCCTGCGGCCGGGTCCGCCTGGGGCGGCCGAACGGTCAGCCGGGTCACCGGCTCGGTCACCCGCGCCACGTCGTACGACGTGGGCTCAGCGGGACGGGTCGTCGCCTCGTCCACGGTCGCTCCGCCGCCGCCCACCGCAGCTTCGTTGCCCAGACCTACCAGGACAACGCCTGCCACGGCGAGGACGGCGGCGACCTGACCTCGCGAGAGGCGGAACGGGAAGCGTCCGTCAGTGCTCGTGCGCGCCACGGGCCCTACGGGTCGAAAGCAGTCCGAAGGCAGCCAGCAGGAGCGCGATGCCTCCACCGGCCAGGCCCAGACCCAGCGGCGAACCGGAGGATCCGCTACCCGAGCCCGGACCACCAGCGGCAACCTCGGTCGGGAAGACCGGGGTCGTCGGGGGCTCGGTACTTGCGCTCTGAACCGGGATGGTCGGCGAGGTGTTGGTCGGCGGCGGCAGCGTCACCGTCTCACTCGGCGTCTCACTCGGCGTCTCCGAAGGAGTCTCACTCGGCGTCTCCGAAGGAGTCTCGCTCGGCGTCTCCGACGGCTCCTCCGACGGCTCCTCTGACGGCTCCTCGCTCGGAACCTCGGAGGGCACCTCGCTCGAGACGACCGCCTGCACGCCCACAGCGGATGCGCCGGTCGCTGACATCACGACCAGCCCGCCCCCGAGGGCAACGGCGCCCACCAGGGCAAGAGCCCCCGCGGCAGCTTGCTTAGACATGCGAGAAATGGCGTTCACTAGGCCCACCCCAAACGTCGGAGGCCACGACTGAAGTGCGATCAGGAGTACTTTCGAGCGACCGCGTCGCTCAACCCCCACCCGAAGGCACGGCCAATGGCCTCAAATTGAAAAAATCCCCGCAGTCAGTTTCGGGTAAGGCTGTCCACTTTGCAACCGCCCGTTTGGGTCATTAGCAACAAACCCCCCCATGCCGCCGTGTCCAGCGGCTCCGTGGATCCTGCGTCCTGACGCTCGGACAGTGCAGAGACTGAGGGCTACCCAGGAGTAGGCTTTCGCCCAGTAGCCCGCGAGTGAGAGGCCCGTGTTGAGCACGATGCACGACCAACGACCGCGAGGTGGACGCATGCCACGGACCGCCCGCCGCGCCCAGCTGCTGGACTCCGCCCGCGAGGTCTTCGTGGCTCACGGCTACCACGCCGCAGCCATGGACGACATCGCCGAGCGAGCGGGTGTCTCCAAACCGGTCCTGTACCAGCACTTTCCCGGCAAGCTCGAGCTGTACCTGGGCCTGCTCGAGCAGTCCTGCGACGAGATCATCGAGAACTGCCGGGTAGCCCTGGCCTCCACCCAGGACAACAAGCTTCGCGTCCAGGCCGCGATGAAGGTCTTCTACGACTACGTCGCCAACGCCGACGGCGCCTTCCGCCTGGTCTTCGAGTCCGATCTGACCAGCGAGCCCGCCGTACGTGAGCAGGTCGACCGGGTCACCGACCAGTGCGCCAACGAGATCGCCAAGGTCATCCACGGTGACACCGGCCTGCCGGACGAGGCGTCGCAGCTGCTGGCCGTCTCCCTGGTGGGAATGGCGCAGGTCTCAGCCCGCTACTGGGTCGACCGTGAGGGCGACATCGAGCTCGGGAAGGCAGCCGACCTGGTAGCCGGACTCGCCTGGCGAGGCATCGGCAGCTTCCCCCTCACCGAGGACCACTCCTGAGTCGGTTGGCCGGCCTGGCTATCCTCGCCACTGCAGGTCGATGGGACCGCAACTAGTTGAAGGAGCCTTCACTATGGAGGTCAAGATCGGCGTGCAGCACGTCAACCGAGAGCTCATCATCGACTCCGGGCTCGAGAGCGCCGAGCTGGAGAAGGCGATCGAGGCCGCGCTCAGTGGCTCCTCCGCCGTGCTCTCGCTGACCGACACGAAGGGCCGCAAGGTCGTCATCCCTGCCGACAAGCTCGCCTTCGTCGAGATCGGCTCGCCAGCAGTCGGCCAGGTCGGCTTCCGCTCCTAGGTCCATCTCCCGACTTTCCTCACAATTCGGGCGAAAATCCCGGATGATCGAGCCATGGGCATCGGGGAAGTCATCACACTGATCGTCGGCGGCACGATCATCGGCCTGATCGGCAAGGCCTTCGCACCTGGCGACCGCGACAAGACGCCGCTGTGGCTGACGGTCCTGTGTGGCGTCGGAGGCATCTTCCTGGGCAACCTGCTGTACGTCGTGCTGTTCAACTTCGACGGCAACACGGCGGGCTTCGACTGGTGGCGGCATGCCTGGCAGGTTGCTGCGGCAGCCGCTCTCGTGGCCCTCGCTGCGACTCTCACCAGCCGTAGCAAAGTCAAGGTCTGACCCGACCCCCGGCGGCACCTGCTGACCCTAGGCGTGCAGGCCCAAGGCCTCCATCCGCTTGGTGTGGTTCTCGGTCAGCCGACTGAAGAGCCGACCGATCGCTGCGAGGTCCATCCCCGGCCGATCCACCCCTCCGGCGAGCAGTCCGGCCAGCGCGTCGCGCTCCGCCGCGACCCGCTGGGCCTGCGAGAGCGCCTCCCCCATCAGCCTGCGCCCGAACAGCGCCAATCGACCGCCCAGCCGGGGGTCGGCAGCGATGCCGTCCCGGATCCGGTCGACAGCGAAGGACGCCTGGTCGGCATCGTCCAGGCTCTCCACGATCAGGGTCCGGGTCTCCACGTCGAGGAACGCAGCGATCTCCCGGTAGAAGTCGGCCACGAGGCCCTCACCGACGTACGCCTTGACCAGGGACTCGAACCAGTCCGAGGGCGCGGTGCGCTCGTGAAAGCCGTCCAGCGCCTCGACGAAGCCGGCCATCGCCTCCATCGGGTCGGCCCCAAGCTGCCTGAGCCGCTCGCTGACTCCGCGGAAGTGGCCGAACTCGGTTGCAGCCATTCCTGCGAGCGCGGCCTTGTCCGCCAGGGTCGGCGCCAGCTTCGAGTCCTCTGCCAACCGCTCGAAGGCCGAGATCTCGCCGTAGGCGATCACGCCCAGGAAGTCGACCACAGCTGCCAAATAGACCGGATCCTGCATGGCCAACTGACCCTCGTCAGCGCTCGCGGCAGGGGGCAGGTCGGTCATGGCGGCAGCCTACCCACCCGTGAACCGATAGAATGAACCAGACATCTTCGATAGAACGGCAAGATCCTGACCACGTTCAGAGAACTCGGGGTACTCCCCGAGATCGCCGACGCCCTTGAGCGCGGCGGCATCACCACCCCATTCCCGATCCAGGAGATGACCCTCTCGGTCGCCCTGGTCGGCACCGACCTCATCGGCCAGGCTCGTACTGGCACCGGAAAGACGCTTGCCTTCGGCATCCCCGTTCTGCAGCGCACCGTGGCGCCACACGACAGCGACTACGAGGACCTGGCTGCCCCGGGCAAGCCGCAGGCCCTCATCGTCGCTCCGACCCGCGAGCTCGCGCTCCAGGTAGCCAGCGACCTCAGGCTGGCCGCCGAGGACCGCGGCAGCCGCATCCTGACCGTCTACGGCGGAGTGCCCTACGAGGGCCAGCTGGAGGCCCTCGCCACCGGGGTCGAGGTCGTCGTCGGCACGCCGGGCCGGCTCATCGACCTGATGAACCGCCGGTCCCTGGACCTGTCCCACGTGAAGGTCCTGGTCCTGGACGAGGCCGACGAGATGCTCGACCTGGGCTTCCTGCCCGACGTCGAGAAGCTGCTGGCCAAGACCCCCGAGACCCGTCAGACGATGCTCTTCTCCGCCACCATGCCTGGTGCGATCGTCTCCCTGGCCCGTACACACATGCGGCACCCGATGAACATCCGGGCCGAGTCCTCCAGTGACGAGACCACGGTCCCGGCGACCGCCCAGTTCATCTACCAGGTGCACGACCTGGACAAGCCCGAGATCATCGGCCGCATCCTGCAGGCGGAGAACTCCGGCCTGACCATCGTCTTCACCAAGACCAAGCGCGCCGCCCAGCGCGTGGCCGACGACCTTGCCGAGCGCGGCTTCCCGGCCTCGCCGCTGCACGGCGACATGGCCCAGGTCGCCCGCGAGAAGGCCTTGAAGCGGTTCCGTGAGGGCAAGGTCCGGGTCCTGGTCGCCACCGACGTGGCTGCGCGCGGCATCGACGTACAGGACGTGACCCACGTCATCAACTACTCGTGCCCCGAGGACGACAAGACCTACGTCCACCGGATCGGTCGCACCGGCCGTGCCGGTGCCACCGGCATCGCGATCACCTTCGTGGACTGGGCTGACATGACCCGTTGGAAGGTCATCAACAAGACCCTCGGCCTGCCGTTCGAGGACGTGGAGGAGACCTACTCCACCTCCGAGCACCTCTTCCACGACCAGGGCATCGAGCCGGGCACCCGGGGCCGCGTCGTACCGGAGAGGCCGCCCGAGCCGAAGGCGGACACCAGGAAGTCCGAGAGCCGCCCAGCCAAGTCCTCCAACAGCAACCGCAACCGCACCCGTTCACGCGGCGGCCAGCCCGTCGCGGACGGGGCCGAGCCCAAAGCGGAGCAGTCCGCGACCGGCGAGGCCGCGCCCCGGCGTAACCGCAACCGCAACCGCTCCCGGTCGCGCGGCGGCAACCCGACCGCAGCCGCTGCGGAGTAACCGCTGACCTCCGAGTCGTCGGCGAGACTCTGACCCGCGGCGTCAGTCGGTGACGACGACCTTGGTTCCTTCGGGCGCGAAGTCCCACAGGGCCACCGCATCCGACTGCTTCTGACGGATGCAGCCGTGGGACAGCGGCGTGCCGAGCTGCGACTTGCGCTGCAGTGGTACGCCGTTCTTGGTCGGGATGCTGTGGAAACCGATCGCGGCGTTGGCGCCCCGGGTGAAGCGCACCATGTACTCCATGACGCCGCTGTCCTGGATGCCCACAGCCCACCGCGAGCGCGAGTACACCGAGTAGGTGCCCGGCTGGAGGTTGTCCACCACGCTTCCGGAGACGAGATAGGTGCGAGCGACCTCGCCCGACTCATCCATCAGCCAGACCCGTTGGTCGGACTGGTCGAACACGATCCGCCGACCCGTGCCGCTGTCCGCGGGCACTGCCGCGGGAACAGTCGCGCTCGTGCTCGGGACCGGTTCGCGGGACGGCGCCGTGAGCTTCCCGGAGACGCGTGCGCTCGCTCCGACCCCCTCGCCTCGCTCGCTGGAGAGTGCGATCCCCCCATCGGTCTGCTCGCCCACCGCCGCGTACGCCGTACGGCCCCCCTCGGTGGGGATCAGCCCGATACCTGCTGCGAGGGACACCGCGGTCACCACGAAGGCGGTTCCGAAGGCGGCCAGCCGGCCGTAGCGGGGGCGGGTCCGCGGAGCGACCCGACGGCCACCTCGGGGTGGTGGCTGCCTGGTGGCTCGATGTCGAGCTGCGACGGGAGCGGTCATCGGCTCAGCGTCAGCCCGCTCGCTTGAGGAGGTTCTTGGCCACCTCGCGGTAGGCGTCTGCACCGCGACGACCACCTCGTGTGCTCAGGATCGAGCGGCCGGCGGCCGGTGCCTCCGCGAAGCGGATGGACTTGGGAATGGGCGGCTCGATGACCTCGAGCTGGTAGGCCTGGGAGATGTTCTCCAGCACGGCCCGCGCGTGGTTGGTGCGGCCGTCGTACAGGGTCGGCAGGACCCCCCACACCACGAGGTCGCGGTTGGTGAACCGTCGTACGTCGTGGACGGTGTCCAGGAGCTGTCCGACGCCGCGATGCGAGAGCGTCTCGCACTGCAGCGGAACCAGTACGCCGTCAGCCGCGGTCAACGCCGCGACGGTGAGCACGCCCAGCGAGGGCGGGCAGTCCAGCAGGACCCAGTCGTAGTCGGTGCCTTCGAGCGCGGACCTGATCACGAACTCGCGGCCGGTGCGGGTCAGCAGGTCCGCCTCGGCACGGGCCAGCTCGATCGTGGCGGGCAGCAGGTCGACGCCGTCCTCGGTTGCGACGATGACCTCTTTGGCGTCCAGGCCCTTGGTGAGCACGTGGTGCACCGAGAGGTCCAGATCCTCGGGGTCGACCCCCATCGAGAACGTCAGGCACGCCTGCGGGTCGAGGTCCACCAGGAGCACCTTCTTGCCGTGCTCGGCCAGAGCAGCGCCCACCGAGGCAACGGTGGTCGTCTTGGCGACTCCGCCCTTCTGGTTGGCGATCGCGAGTGTGGTGGTCATCGCGACCATTCTGCACTAGCGGGCTGTTCCTGAAAGGCCGGCCCACCCAGGCGCCGTGGCATGTCGCCCGCCGGCGACTGGCCGGGACGCTCAGGGGCTCTCCAGGATGAAGGCGCGTACGGCGTCCGCCACCATCTGTACGGCGATGGCCGACAGCAGCAGGCCGGCGATCCGGGTCACGAGCACGACGCCGCTCTCCCGGATCAGCCTCAGGATCGGCACCGAGAACCGCATGGTCAGCCAGATGCAGACATGGACGCCGATCACGCCCAGCGCGACCGCGACGAAGTCCGGCAGGTCGTGGACGCGCCGGGAGAAGACCATCGTCGCGACGATGGCACCGGGACCGGCCAGGAGCGGGGTGCCCAGCGGCACCAGCGCGACGTTGACGTCGGTGTTGGGCGTGTGCGACTCCTCTTTCCCGGTCAGCAGCTCCAGCGCGACCAGGAGCAGCAGCAACCCGCCCGCGGCCTTCAATGCCGGCAGCGAGATGTCCAGGTAATGGAGGATGCCCTGCCCGAAGAACGCGAACACCGCGATCACGCTGAAGCTGACCGCGACCGCCTGCCAGGCAGCCCTGCGGATCGTCTTGGTGGACCGGCCGCGGGTCAAGGAGAGGAAGATCGGAATGGTGCCGGGCGGGTCCATGATGACGAACAAGGTGACGAAGACCTGCGCGAGCAGGGCGGCGTCGATCACCTCACTCATCGGACCACCACAGCCGGCGCCGTTCGACCGGAGGCTTCGGCGGCTGAGGCGGCCAGGTCCATCAGTCGCTCGTACTCGTGGGGGGCCGTGGTGTTGCAGCCCAGGTCATGGTCCGTCTTGCCGGCGCCGTGGAAGTCGCTGCTGCCGGTCACGACGAGGTCCAGCTCTCGAGCCAGGGCCCGCAGCTCCTTGCGGGCGGCCGGCCCGTGGTCCTGGTGGTCCACCTCGAGCCCGGACAGTCCCGCCTCCTTCAGCGTCGTGAGCCCCTCGAGCGTCAGGGCGCTGTGGTCGTAGCGTGCAGCCCACGGGTGCGCCAGCACACTCACTCCCCCGGCGCGGGCGATGGTCTCGATCATGCTCGGCAGGTCCGCCGCGTAGCGGTCGACGTACGCCGGCCCGCCGGGACCAAGGTAGGTCGCGAACGCCTCGTCGCGGTCACCGACGACCCCCAGTGCGACCAGCGCGTCAGCCACGTGCGGGCGACCCATCGCCGCGGTCTCTGTCGAGACACGGCGTACGTCCTCCACCTCGATCACGACACCAAGAGCCTGGAGCCGGTCCAGGACCGCAGGCAGCCGGGAGCTACGACCTTGGAGTACCCGCGCGAGCTCCTCCTGGAGCGGTGGGTAGCCGGGATCAGGGAGGTACCCGAGAAGATGGACCCCGCGTCCGGCGTACCGACACGAGATCTCCACCCCGCGCACGAGGGTGACACCGCAGGCGCCGGCCGCCTGCGCGGCTTCGTCCCAGCCCGAGAAGCAGTCGTGGTCGGTGATAGCCAGGACGTCGATCCCCACCTCGGAGGCATGCCGAACCAGCTCGGCGGGCGCGAGAGTCCCGTCGGAGCGGTCACTGTGGGTGTGCAGGTCGATGCGCATCGTGCACCGACTCTAGTGGCTCACCAGGCCCTCGGAACGTCGGTGAAAGGCAGGTCGACGAGCTGCGGACCGAGCCCCGCGACGTCGGTCAGTGCCCACTCCTCGCTGAGCAGCAGCGCGGCCGAGGCCGGGCGCAGCACCAGCCACAGCCAGCGACCTTGGGCCTCTCCGGCGAAGACCGAGCGGTCGAACGCCGCGTCGCTGTTACTCGTCGACACCGACCAGAGCGCTGCGGGGCGGCCGTCGAGGTTTACCCGCACCGACGGCGGGCCGTCGCCGATGTCAGCCCCGGGGTCGGTGCGGCTCACCCCGGCGCAACGGGCTCCGAGCCCCACGCCGGGTTCCTCCGACACGACCGCGATCTCCACTACGCCGTCAAGCTCCGTCGTACCGGTGCAGGAGGCGAAGCTGGCCCGGGCGTCCTGGCCGGGCTCGGCAACACAGCCAAAGTCGGTGACCGACCAGCCGGACTGAAGGGGCCAGGGCAGCAGCGTGGGCAGTGGCGCGGAGCGGCCGAGGTGGTCGGCGAACTCGTCGTACCCAGGGGTCTGGGTGCGCCACAGCGGCGTGATCGACCCGTGGTCCCGACACGCCCATCCCGGGTTGCTGCCGGTCACGGGAGACGAGCATCTCGGGCAACCGGCAGCAAGGCTCACCCCACAACCGTGACGGGGCGACCCGTGAGGGGTCAATAGGCTGGTGTGGTGAATGAGCGCGTGGACTGCGTGGGTGGGATCGTCACCGACCCGGCGGGCCGGCTACTGCTGATCAAGCGAGGCAAGGAGCCGGCCCTGGGCTGTTGGTCGGTCCCGGGCGGGCGAGTCGAGTCGGACGAGACGCTCATCGAGGCGACCGCACGGGAGGTGCTCGAGGAGACCGGGCTGGCCGTCGTGGTAGGAGAACTGGTCGGGACCGTCGAGCGGGACGCCCCGGACGGGTCGGTCTACGTGATCTACGACTTCGCCTGTACGCCGGCCGGGGACACACTGACCGTGGCCGCCGGCGACGACGCCGCCGACGTCGGTTGGTTCTCCCCCGCCGAAGTCCCCACCCTGAACTGCGCCCCTGGCCTCATCGAGGCATTCGTCGACTGGGGACTGCTGCCTGGCTGAGGGTTGAGCCGGGCATGTTGGTCGGTCGAGCCGGGCATGTTGGTCGGTCGAGCCGGGCATGTTGGTCGGTCGAGCCGGGCATGTTGGTCGGTCGAGCCGGGCATGTTGGTCGGTCGAGCCGGGCATGTTGGTCGGTCGAGCCGGGCTACTCGGGTGGCGTGTCTCCGGGCCAGTTCTTGTCCGGCTGCGGGATTGGGCGCCCAGGCTGCTCGCCGCCGCGCGCCTGGAGGTAGTTGTCCTTGGGCACCATCACCTTGCGGCGGAAGATGCACACGACCTTGCCGTCCTGGTTGTACCCGACGGTCTCGACGTAGACCACGCCTCGGTCGTCCTTGGAGGAGGACTCCCACTTGTCCAGGACCCTGGTCTCGCCGTACAGCGTGTCGCCGTGGAAGGTCGGGGCCACGTGGCGCAACGACTCGATCTCGAGGTTGGCGATCGCCTTGCCGCTGATGTCGGGCACCGACATGCCCAGCAGGATGGAGTAGACGTAGTTGCCGACCACGACGTTCTTGCCGAACTGAGTGGTCTCCTCCGCATAGTGCGCGTCGAGGTGCAGCGGGTGGTGGTTCATGGTGAGCAGGCAGAACATGTGGTCGTCGAACTCGGTGACCGTCTTGCCCGGCCAGTGCTTGTACGTCGCACCGACCTCGAACTCTTCGTAGCTACGACCGAACTGCATGCGACATCTCCTGACCGGCTTGTGGAACGGGGCCTATCCTGCCGAATCAAGCTCCCGGGCGAAACGCATCGTCGCGTGGGAAACGTCTCAGCCGGACTTGCGGCGGTGCACCCTCTTGCCGCCGGCGGGCCCGTGAGACTCCGCGTGCCCCTTGTCGTGGCTGTCACGCTCGACGCCGGTGTCGTTGGCCTTCTTGCGGTCGAGGGCCTCACGCATCTTCGCCTTGAGGTCGTCGTTCTCGGCCATGCGTTCCTCCGTCAGCGGGGTGGGTCGGTTCACTTCCACGGTGCCATGCGAGCAAGATCACGTCGAGTGGTTTGCCCGGCCCAACCATCCAACATGCCCGGCTCAACCATCCAACATGCCCGGCTCAACCATCCAACATGCCCGGCTCAACCTGCAGGGGTCAGCCCTTGAGCTTGTAGTCCTCCACCACGCGGCGGCCGATGATCATCCGCTGGATCTCCGAGGTGCCTTCGCCGATCAGCAGCATGGGGGCCTCCCGGTAGAGGCGCTCGATCTCGTACTCCTTGGAGAAGCCGTAGCCACCATGGATGCGGAAGGACGACTCGACGACCTCGTTGCAGTACTCGGCAGCGAGGTACTTGGCCATGCCTGCCTCGAGGTCGTTGCGCTCGCCGGAGTCCTTCTTGCGAGCCGCGCGGACCATCATCTGGTGGCCGGCCTCGACCTTGGTCGCCATCTCCGCGACCCGGAACAGGATCGCCTGGTGCTCGATGATCTTCTTGCCGAAGGCCTGTCGCTGCTGGGCGTAGGACACCCCGAGCTCGAAGGCACGCCAGGCGACCCCGACAGCGCGGGAGGCCACGTTCACGCGGCCGACCTCGACGCCGTCCATCATCTGGTAGAAGCCCTTGCCCTTCCCCGCCTCGCCACCGAGGATCTGGTCGGCGGAGATCTTGTGCCCCTCGAAGATGAGCTCGGTCGTGTCAACGCCCTTGTAGCCCATCTTGTCGATCTTCCCCGGCACGGTGACGCCCTGGGCGGTCTCGCCGAACCCCACCTCCTTCTCCACCAGGAAGGTCGTCATGTTCTTGTAGACCGAGTCCGCGCCCTCGTCGGTCTTGACGAGTACGGCGACCAGGTTGGCCGAGCCGCCGTTGGTCAGCCACATCTTCTGGCCGTCGATGACGTAGCTGCCGTCATCGGCCTTGGTCGCCTTGGTGGTGATGGCCGCGACGTCGGACCCCAGCGCCGGCTCCGACATCGAGAAGGCGCCCCGGACCTCGCCGGTAGCCATCTTCGGGAGGTACTTCTGCTTCTGCTCGTCGGTGCCGTGCTGCAGCAGCAGGTACGCGACGATGAAGTGGGTGTTGATGATGCCCGACACGCTCATCCAGCCACGGGCGATCTCCTCGACCACCAGGGCATAGGTGAGCAACGACTCACCGAGACCGCCGTACTCCTCGGGGATCATCAGCCCGAAGATGCCGAGCTCCTTCATTCCCTCGACGATCTCGGTCGGGTACTCGTCCTTGTGCTCGAGCTCCGTCGCGACCGGGATGATCTGTTCCTCCACGAACTGACGAACCAGCTTCAGGATCTCTTCCTGCTCGTCAGTGAGGCCCTCGGTCTCGCACAGGCGACCCATGGTGGTTCCTTCCAGCTCTTCGGCACGGCAACAAAGTCCGCGCAGACCCTACTCGGCGGTAGGGCCTGTTGTCTGTGAAGCACTCCACACTTTCACGAGGTGTGCCAGGGCCGCCACGGCCGCGGACTCCCGCTCTTGGACAGGCAGGGTGCTCGGGTCGACCCCCGGTACGGCGCGAGGCCGAAGCTCGTCCAGGTCACCCTCGACCGGTACGCCGAGCGCTCTGAACCGTTCGATCATCTGCTCGGCCCGCTCGGCCAGCCAGGCGCCACCGTCGTACCCGATCGGGTCCTCCTGGGCGCGGTGCGCGGCCAGCCCCTTCTTGGCGAGCTCGTGCTTGACCACCCGGTTGTAGCGGCGGGTCCCCAGCGACCCGGCGCGCTCGTTGACGACCCGAAGCAGCTGCGCCGAGGCGGCGCCGAGCGAGGCGTTGTCGCGCTCGGGCAGCACGAAGGGGGTGGGGTCCAGTCCGACCGCGGTGCAGAACCGGGTCAGCAGGAGCCGGCGGTCCGCACCCGGAGGGGGCACGGTGACGACGGTGAAGTTCTCCGGACCGACCACGTCGACCCAGCGGCGGGCGATCGCAGCCGAGCCCATCTGCCGCCAGAACTTGCGTGCCACCGTCCCCGAGACGCTCGGGTCCCCGTGCTCGACCCCGTCGAGGAACTCCGGCCAGGTGTAGGTGTCCCCGTTCTGCAGTCCCTCCTGCCACATCGCGGGGATGTTGCGTCCCAGATCGCGAACGGTGATGACGGCACGGGTCCTGGCGGGCGCCAGGGTGTCCAGTACCCGGCGTACCTCGTCCTTCGGCGTCGGGCCCAGGAACTCCATGGAGACCAGCGAGACGCCGTCATGGGCGCCCATCTCGTCCACCAGCCGCTGCCAGGCACCCACGGACCTCGGGATCACCTTGCCGTCGCGCTTCTGTCCGAGTACGTCGATGACGCCGAGCACCTGGTCGCGGAACACCTCGCCGGGGAAACAGAAGTCCTGCGCCGCCAGCGCGTCACGGTTGGCCAGCATGGCCTGCTGGATGAAGCTCGTGCCGGACTTCATCGCACCGATGTGCAGAACGACGGTATGACTCATGGGCTCGGGGAGCGCACCCTCTCTGGTCCCGGGGCTGGGCGTCGCAGTCTATATAGTGCGCGTGTGACCGCAGCGCCCGAACCAGTGCCCTCGCCTGGCCGCGTCCTGGTCATCATCCCGGCCTGGAACGAGCAGGACTCCGTTGGCCCGACCATCCACGAGGTGCGCGAGACCAACCCCGACGTCGACATCCTGGTCGTCGACGACGGCTCGACCGACCGTACGGCGGCGGCCGCGACCGAGGCCGGGGCCCTGGTCTGCACCTTGCCGTTCAACCTCGGCGTGGGCGGCGCAATGCGCGCCGGCTACCGGTTCGCCCTGCGGAACGGGTACGACGTGGCCGTCCAGATCGATGCCGATGGCCAGCACGACCCGCGCTACCTATCGAAGCTACTGGCCGGCCTGGACGACGCCGACCTGGTCATCGGGGCCAGGTTCGCGGGGGAAGGTCGCACCTACAAGGTCTCCTGGATCCGCGGCCTGGCGATGTTCATCCTCGCCAAGACGCTGTCCCGGATGGCGCACACGCGGCTGACCGACGTGACCAGCGGCTTCCGCGTGGCGAACAAGCGAGCGGCCTCGCTCTTCGCGGCCCACTACCCGGCCGAGTACCTCGGCGACACGGTGGAGTCCACGGTCATCGCGATCCGCGCAGGACTGAGCGTGACCCAAGTTCCCGTGGAGATGCGAGCCCGCCAGGCGGGCCAGGCCAGCCAGACTCCGCTCCGCGCAGCGATCTACCTCTGTCGTGCCGTGGTCGCCCTGGCACTCGCGCTGGTGCGCGACTGGCCCGACGCTCAGGTGCCCTCTGACGAGCCGAGAGAGGCGTCGTGAGCCCCACCACGATCTTGGGCATCGTCGGGTCCCTCGTCGTCCTGTTCGCGCTGTTCGAGATGATGCGGCGGCACCGGCTCCGTGAGAAGTACGCCGTGCTGTGGTTCCTGGTCGCGCTCGGCGTACTGGCGCTGGCAGTGTTCCCGGGGATCCTGACCGGGCTCGCGGACCTGGCGGGCGTCGAGGTCCCGGCCAACCTGCTCTTCTTCATGGCCAGCCTGGTGCTTCTGGTCCTCACCCTGCAGCACAGCTACGAGCTCGGACGGCTTGAGGAGAAGACCCGCACTCTCGCCGAGGAGGTCGCCCTGCTCCGGCTCGAGCTGAGCCGGCTGACCCTGCGCACGGACGGTGCGGACAAACTGGCCAAGCGACCCAGCGACGAGGGCTGACCGCCCCCGGCACGGGGACCGGCTGGACTACTCGCTGGGCGGCGCGAGCCGCAGAGTCTCCTCTGCACGGTCGGCGCGGCTGACTGTCTGCGCCGGAAGCGTCACGCTCGAGCTGACCATGGGATGGTCGCTCACGGCCTTCGAGGGTCGACCGACGGCCAACGACGAGAAGCTCAGGTTGAGGGATCCGAAGATCCAGTCGACCTGTCCGTAGCGCGGCGGGCTGCACCCACCGATGCTGCCCCCCGCTGCGGACTTCAGGTAACCGCCGCCGGTGAAGCCGCAGAAGGCCTCGGCTCGCTCGTTCATGTCGCCTGCCACGATCAGCGGGATCGACGAGAACTCCTGGAGCAGGCTGCGCACCATCGCGAGCTCGAGCTCGCGTGCGCGGGATCGCGAGCCGGCCTGGTTGCCCTGCTTGGCCGTGGTGGCCGGGTTGTGCACCCCCATGACGGTCACCCGCGCCTTGGTCTGACGGTGCTCGAGGGTCACCACGGGCATGTGCAGGGTGACGTCCCAAGGCACGTCGACCTCGCGGGCGCCGACAAGCTTCCAGGTGTCCTTGCGCCACCCGACCGCGTTGCCGTTGGTGTTTCCGTCGCGGAACGTGTTGTTCGGCGTCGCCCGGTAGAGGTCCCAGTCGCCATCGGCCAGCACGACGTTCGCCTGCGGCGTCTCGAACTCCTGCAGAGCCACAACCGACGCTCCAGAGCCCTCGATCTCGCCCAGGGCCCGGCCCATCCGGAGCGGTCCCGGGGCGTAGTCGGGGCGGTCGTTCCCGCGACCGGTCAGGTGCGAGCCGAGGACGTTGTAGGTGGCGAACCGGAACTCGGTGGCCGGGATCTCCAGCTGGGTCCTGGCCTCGGCGGCTGCGAGACCCGCGGCCAGCCAGCGCACCGGATCGACGGACCTGCGGTCCCTACCCTGACCTTCGGTGACCTCCAGACCGAGCGCGCAGCCCTGGACGTCCCCGAAGTCGCCGACCTCGGCCAGCTGGCTGCCTGCGACGACGAGATCGCCGTCGGCGACTGCTGGCCGCTGCACGTGCGCGTACGTCGTCGTCGTACCGCTACTGCCCTCACGGACGGTGATCAGCCAAGGTCCGGCGGCCGTCACCGTCTCGGTCACCTCCACGATCCCCGAGGTCACCGCTATCACGGGGGTGCCGCACGGCGCATGGAACTCCGCCTTCGGCGTGCTCGGCCGCACCTCGGTGGCCAGCGGCGTCGGGTCGATCACCGTGGGCTCGGAGGCCGTCGGCACCGCCTTGGTCCTGGTGGTGCTCACCGAGTACGTCGTCCCGGCCGGCAGCGGCAGGGAGTTGCTTTGGGTGCCCCGGGCGTAGCAGCGCCGCGGAGCCGACCCGCCGGGGGACACCAGGTTGCCCATGTCGACCACACGCGACCTGGACAGCACCGAGAGCACCTGGAGCGCCAGGCCCCAGTCGGCCTCGTACGAGAACGGGTCGGGGGTGCCGAGGACGCGGTGCGCGGCGATGCTGGGGGGAAGGCTCTGCCACTTCGCGACCTTGCGCAGCTTGCGGTAGAACCTCGTCGCCTCGGCCACGTTGTGCACGTCGCCGTGCAGGGTCGCGGCGATCGCCAGAGCCTGGGCGCGTGCCGGAGCCTTGGCCTGCCTTCCCAGTCGCGAGATCTTCTTGACCAGCTTCAGCTGCTTGGCGCTTACGCCGTTCACCGGACGGACCTTGCGGCGGATGCTCAGTGCCGGGGTCAGTGCCGGGCGAGCACATGCCTCCACGCTTCGCTGCGCGACCGCGGACGCCGCCTTCTCGACCCGGACTCGCTTGGAGTGGCCGGGCTCGGCCGCGACGGCGCTGACCGGAGCGAGGAGGGCGAGGGCCGCGACGGCCGCGATCTGTGCGCGTCTCATCCGAACATCGACTTCTGGCCGGGGAAGATGACCCGCTGGGCACGCCACCGAGTTGTGTCGGTACGCCGGGACAGGTCGACTCCGAACCGACCGGACGCGGTCTGGAAGTAGACCGTGGCGGTGTTGGCCGAAGGACCCGCGACAACCTCGTCGAACGTCATCGGTGCCAGCACCGGGACCAGGCTGGGCTTGGTGAACTCGTACGCTTCGCGGGCGCCGGGAGTGAGCAGCGGCCTGACCTGCTTCCACCAGCGGGAGTACTTCACCTCGGGCTGGGACCAGGCGCTCAGGACTGAGGAGGCGACCACGGCGGGCGTCGAGCCCGCTGCGGCCGGACCCACACCGAGCATCGGCGCCGACTCGGAACTCTCGGGTCGAGCGGCAACTTCCTCGCCGCCCCCACGCAGCACCAGAAAGCCGGCGGCACCCAGGACGAGAACGACCCCTACCAGCCGCAGCAGGTCGAGCCGTCCGCCGCCCGGCAGACGGGCAGCCAGGCGCGACAGGGCATTAGGGGGTCGAGGCGACTTGCGTGCCCCCCCGCGTTGGGAAGTGGGAGTGGACACGAGCTAGCTCACGAACCCCGTCAGAGTCACGAGCGGTGGCGTCGAGCGGTCCGGCTGAGGGTCGCCAGCCGGCACCCGCGCGAGAGGGAGCCAACCTTCCTGCATCTGCGACCTCAGTTGATCTCGAACCACTTTGGAACCGAAAGAGAAGCGGAACGGCCGTTCACGCCGGGGCTTCCCGTCGTGCCGCGAGCCAGGGCAGGCGACGTCGACCGAGCATGTGCCCAAGGAGAAGCGTACAGGCGGTTGACCTGGTCCTCGTAGCGCTTGACCCAACGCGCGACGCCCTGGACGCGCACGATGATCTCGTCGGAGCGCAGCGAACGGCGCGTCCAGTTGGCCGACCCGGTGAAGACCACCTTGGCGTCGGTCTTCTCGTTGTAGACCCCGTTGATCGAGAAGAACTTCAGGTGCAGGTACTTCTCGGGGATCTCGTCGAGGTTGTTGTCGATCGTCACCTCACGGTTGGGCACCGGGCCGCGGCCGGACGGGTCACGCAACGCCTGGTTGATCCCACGGCCGGTGAGGGTGTTGATGATCTTGACGTCGCACCCACGGTCCCACAGCCTGCGGACCTGCCGCGCGATCTCTGCGCCGTACTCATCGAACCAGCCTGCGATCCCGATCCGGATCACGGTGCGTCCGGCCGCGTTGCCCGCTCCGTTGGTCGCACCGTTGCACTTGACGGCCTTGAAGGCGCTGAGCACGGGGTTGCGGTTCGTGTTCGTCGTCGGGAACAGGATCACCCGGAACTTGTCGTTGGGGGTGTCGTAGATGCGGAACGGGGTCGGCCTGACGTAGCGGTCCGCCTTCAGCTGGTTGAAGGTCGTGTTGAGCTCGTCGAAGAGCTTGCGTCCATGGGTGACGGTGATCAGGTCGTTCCACTGACGGTTCGCCGCGGGAGCAGTCAGGTTCGCGGAGCCGAACATCGAGATCTTGCGCGTCTTGCCGATCCGGCTGAAGAGGTAGAACTTCGTGTGCATGATCCCGGTGCCGCGCTTGCCCCGGCAGGACGCCCCGCACTTGCGCGCGAACGACCGCAGCCGGCGGTCCTTGTTGATCGGCCGTCCTTTGAGGACCCGGTGCAGCCGCGCGAAGCTGGGGCTCTCCACCTGGGCTGAGGCCATCACCTGCACGCTGACTCCGCGCCTGTGTGCCTTGATCAACGCGTCAGCGGAGTTCTTGTCGTCGAAGTTCCAGGTGGCGATCCTGATCCGCTCACCACGCGGTGTCGCGTTGATCGCCTTGATCACCTTGCCGATGATCGCTCGCTGACGGGAGCGGGCCATAGGGTCGTTGAAGGTGACCCCACCGACGGGGATCCAACGGATCGGCTTGTTCGCCGGGCGAGCAGCAACGCCGTCGCTGGCGCGTGCTGCGGACAGGGACACCGGGCTCGCGCTCATGGCCGGCAACAGTGTCAGTCCAAGGCCCACAACTGCAGCCAAGGCTGCGGCTCGTGGCATCCCGGATGCGGCGCGATGCATGGTCTTACCCCCGATGAGGTGGTTTGAGTACCCGGAAGAGAGTACAGGACCATGTACGTCAGGCCGTGCTCCTACGCAGACAGCTCAGGCTTCCGACGCGCCGCTCGTCGCCATACCCGGCCGCTCTGAGCAGCCCGAGGGCGTCGAGACGGCGTGGCGCTTTCCCGATGCACGCCAGGTTTACGTCGAGCCGGGCCAGCGCCTGGCGCACCACTCGTTCGCCCGGCAGCGGCGCGTCAGCCTCTGCGACCCGTAGCAGGAGCCTCCTGGCTCTCTCACTCTGCTTGGGCTCGTCGATGTTGGCGATGAACCACTGCCTCGGGACCACGGGGAAGGCGTCGGTGGTGTACATGGTGAGCACTTTCATGCGCCCGGGGGGCAGGAGTACCACGCCCTCGATACCCTCGTCGGCCAGGAGCCGGACGTCGCGCAGGGCCTCGACGTCGAGCTTCCACTCGGGACGGGCCGAGACTGTCACCGGGCCGCCGTGACCGGTGTTTGACCAGACCGGTTTGCCGCCCAGAGCGAGCCCGGCCAGGACCACCGCCGCCAGCCCAACGGTGGCAGCGCGGCGGTGCGGACTTGCTCCGTCCCTGGGCCACGGCAGGGTGACCAGGAGACCGACCAGGATCGGGATCGGTGCCACGTACAGCATCCGCCACAGGATCGGGCCCGAGCCGGTCACCGCGTTGACCGCCGACAGGATCCCGGGGGCGAACACCCAGACGCTCACTAGGGCCGCGGCCCCCGCGAGCGCGGCGGGAGCACCACGTCGCGCGACGACGGGAGCCAGAGCCAGAGCCACCAGCCCCAGCGCGACCATCGGTGCGGTCTCGCCCAGGATGCGCACGAAGGACGCGTGTGCCGACAGCGTCGTCGGCTCCCGGCCGCCCACCTCGGTGGAGAAGAGCACCACCGCAGCTCCGCTGAGCAGCGGGCCCACGACCATCAGTGCTCCGGCCAGGGCAAGCACCTTGGACCGCAGCAGGATCGCGGCCAGGAGCACGGCACCGAACATCAGGCCGCCCCACACCACCGCGGTCGGGGTCAGCCCGAAGAACGCGACGCCGGCGGCCAGCAGCAGCACCAGGGACCTGCGACGCTCCGCCAGGCTGGTCGCCTCGTAAGCCTCGGTGAGGTAGGCCCAGATGAGCGGCATCAGGAAGGAGACCGCCATGACCTTGCCCTGCCACATCCGCGGGACCCAGAAGTTGCCCAGCATCGAGTCGCCGCTGAGCATCAGGAAGGCGACCGCCACCAGGCACACGAGCAACGCCCGCCGGGGCGCCCAGCGCCGTGCGAGCCGCCAGATCGCCCAGACGGCGAGCGCGGTCGCAACCGGCGTCGCCAGCAGGTAGGTCGCGGTGCCGGCCCGCACCCCGGTCATGTGCGCGATGACGCCCAGGAGCCCCTCGATCGAGGCGATCGGGATCCCGCCGCCGTACGGCGAGTTGAAGACCTCGGGGCTGAACATGGTGTCCTGCAGGGCGGCGTTGCCCTGCTCGGCGACCCAGACCGAACGGTTCAGGTAGTAGGGGTCGTCGGTGTCGGCCAGGTGGATGAAGAGGCTGACAACTGCCGCGCCGACGGCCACGGCGAGGACCACCAGGTCCGCGCGCAGTCCGCTCCGTGCGGGACTTGCTGCCTGCGGCTGCTGCCAGGCGCCGATCCGACCGCTCAGGTACGACGCCCCGAGCAGTGCTGCGATGGCACCAGCCGTTGCGACCCAGGTGATCTTGAACGTCCCGGCAGTCCAGACGAGCCCGCCGAGCCCCGCCACGACGGTGGCGCCCAGCCCGATGAGGAGAGCGAGCCGTGCGCGCTCCGGGTGACGCGCGTCGACCGGCTCAGCGGCCTCCACCACCTCCACAGGCTCGTCGCTGCCAGGTCTGGCAGCCAGGGTGAGCTGCCAGCCGAGCAGTGCGACGGTGAACACCAGCCACAGCCAGCCACTACCCCACAGCGACCACTGGGTGGCAAGACCGAGGCAGTACAGGAGTGTCCAGAACGCGAAGGAGACCACTGCACTGTCGACAGTGGCGTCCAGGATTCGTCTCAGCATGAGGCCTTTGCAAACTTCGAACGGTGCGCATCCGGCGGCGCCGGCTGGCCGTATTGACGTGGAATACTATCCCCGACATGCCGACCCTCACCGCGATCATCCTGGCGTGGGGTGACGAGCCCGTTCTCGAGGAGTCGGTGGTTTCAGTCCTGTCGTCCGACGGTGTCGACGTCGACGTGGTGCTCGTCGACAACGGGTGCACCTCCGACGCCGTCTCCAGACTCCGGGGCCGATCCGGGGTCACCGTGCTCACCCCCGAGACCAACCTCGGCTTCGCCGGTGGGTGCAACCACGGAGCCCACCAGGCACGCGGTGAGTACCTCGCGTTCGTCAATGGCGACGCGGTCGTGAAGCCCGATGCCCTTCGGCGCCTGGTAGCGGGGCTGGGCCAGGACGTGGGGCTGACCACCGCGTCGCTGCGGCTGTACGACGACGAGGACACGATGAACTCGGCCGGCAACCCCGTGCACTACCTCGGACTGAGCTGGGCCGGCGGGCTCGGCGAGCCGGCGAGCAGGTACGCCGCACCGGCCGACGTGGCCTCGGCGACCGGGGCTGCGACGGTCTGCCGCAAGGACCGGTTCGTCGAGCTTGGCGGCTTCTGCGAGCCGATGTTCGCCTACTGCGAGGACACCGAGCTGAGCCTGCGCTGCTGGCAGCGTGGCTGGCGGGTGGTCTTCGTCCCGGACGCGGTCGTGCTGCATCGCTACGAGTTCTCCCGCAACACCAACAAGCTCTACCTGCTCGAGCGCAACCGGCTCTTCGTCATCCTCACCCTCTACTCCCCGCGGATGCTCGCGGTCGTCCTCGGACCCCTGGTCGCGCTCGAGCTCGCGATGCTGGCGCTGGCTCTCAAGCAGGGCTGGGCGCGAAGCAAGGTCGCGGGCTGGTGGTGGCTGGTGAGGAACGCGGGCCTGGTCCGCGCCCGGCGTCGCGAGGTCCGCGCCCAGCAGTCGGTGCCCGACTCCCGGCTGGCCGCGATCCTCACCGGCGACTTCGACCCCGGGGTGGAGGGGCTCGCTGCGCCGGCACCCCTGCGCAAGGTCTCGGCGGCGTACTGGCGAGTGGCTCGGCGTGCCCTCTGACCGGGTGCGAGGATGCAGGCGTGCCTAGCGACACCGACCACGTGACGGTCCACAGCGTCGACGACGCAGGGATCCTGCTCTCCAGCGACTCCGACCACGTCGTCGACGTCTCCTTCGACGGCCGCCGCGTCTGGTCCTTCTGGGTTCTGCGGGACAGCACCCGGACCTCAGGAGGACAGCGGAAGGTGGAGTGGCCAGGGCGGCTCGTCCGCTTCCTGGACGGCCGGACCCGGCTGAGCATCCAGACCCACGTCGACAGCCGCACCCTCTTCGACGCCGAGCTCAGCTTCGGCGAGAGCCCGGAGCGCATCCAGGTGGTGGACGCGGAGGGCCACCCGCTGGGCATGGACAAGTCCGGTCGGTTGCAGCGGACGTTCGAGACCCGGAGCGCCGCCCAGGTCACTCCGCTGCTCGATGCCATCGAGACCGTCCTCGAGGCCTTGAGCAAGGCAGGGGTGGAGGCCTTCCCCGCGTACGGCACCTTGCTCGGCGCGGTCCGCGACGGAGCGCTCATCGGCCACGACTCCGATGCCGACCTGGGCTATGTGAGCCGGCTGACCACCCCAGTGGACGTGATCCGCGAGTCGTTCGTCCTGCAGCGCCGCCTGGCCGAGCTGGGCTTCCGATGCCGTCGCTACAGCGGCGCCGGCTTCAAAGTGGTCGTCAAGGAGTCGGACGGGTCGAGCCGCGGCCTGGACGTCTTCGGTGGGTTCTTCAGCGACGGCCACCTGATTGTGCTGGGCGAGATCAGGGTGCCGTTCGAGGAGAGCTGGGTGTGGCCGCTGGGCAGCACCGTGCTGGAGGGCCGGACGCTGCCGGCCCCGGCCGACACGGACCGGTTCCTCGCCGCGACGTACGGCCCGAGCTGGCGGGTTCCCGATCCTGCCTTCGTCTTCGAGACGCCTGCTTCGACGTACCAGCGACTCAACGGCTGGTTTCGCGGCAGCGTGGTCAACCGGGCCGAGTGGGACCGCAAGTACCAGTCGAGAGTCTCCACGCCACCGCGGCCCAAACCGTCACCCTTGGCTCGCCTGGTCGCGAGCTCCGAGAGCGACGCCGGGGTCGTCGTCGACATCGGCTGCGGTCGCGGAAGCTCGGCGCGCTGGCTCGCCGAGCGCGGCCTGCGCAGCGTCGGACTGGACTACTCGCCCGCGTCGTTCGCCTACACCGAGAGCGAGACCAGGGACCTCGGGCTTCCGCTGTCGTTCGGCGCGATGAACCTGCTGGAGGACCGCCACGTTCTCGGGTACGGCGCCCGGCTGGCCCGACTGGATGGGCCGCGCATCGTGATGGCCAGGTACGTCGCGGACGCACTCGATGCGCGCGGCCGCCGCAACCTGTGGCGGCTCGCGTCGATGGTCTCGCGCCCCGATGGCAGGCTGTACCTCGACTTCCTGACCGCGGCGTCCCCGGGTGACCCCTGGCCAGCCAAGCGGCTAGTCACTCCGCTCGACCCCAGCACGGTCGAGCGGGAGGTGGCGGCCTTCGGCGGCCACGTACTCTCTCGGGACGAGGCCCCGCTGGGCCAGACCGTGGACGAGGATGTCGAGGAAGACGAAGGCGACGCACCCGCGTCGCCGAGACGCGTTTGCCGCATGGTGATCGCATGGCAGAGGTGACGATGTCGGAGAAAAGCAAGCTGAACCCGTTCCGGCTGGTGACAGAGGTCCTCGAGCTCAAAGCCCGGGTGCGTGAGCTCGAGAACGAGCTGCGCGAGAACCGCCAGCACCAGCAGCGCCTGGCCGAGCTGACCGACGTCGTGCAGGAGCTGCTGTTGCCGCTCTCGTCGCGCGACCAGGAGAAGGTCGACGACATCCTCGCGCGCTACACCGACCAGCTCGGCTAGGGCACCGGTGTCACGTCGCGTCTTCGTGCACATCGGTCTGCCGAAGACCGGCACGAGCTATCTGCAGACGATCCTGTGGGCCCATCGTCCCGCGCTCCGCTCGGCCGGCCTGCTGGTGCCTGGTCGGGAGCGCCGGGACCACCTGTGGGCGTCGCTGGAGGTGCGCGAGCTTCCCGAGATCGGGCGCCGTGACCCCCGGGCATCGCAGGCCTGGTCGGTCCTGCAGCAGCAGGTGGGCGCCTGGGACGGTGACGCCGTCATCAGCCACGAGTTCTTCTGTTCCGCGTCCACCGAGCAGGCAACGCGGATGGTTGCTGCCTTGGCTCC
Organism: uncultured Actinomycetota bacterium; assembly: GCA_963769585.1. Lineage (GTDB taxonomy): Bacteria > Actinomycetota > Actinomycetes > Propionibacteriales > Nocardioidaceae > SSC3. The sequence goes on along the minus strand of CAVYMJ010000006.1, from coordinate 415,372 downwards.
GGCCGAGGTGCACGTTGTGGTGACCGGGCGTGACCCGCTCGGGCTCTTCACGTCCAGCTGGCAGGAGAGCCTGAAGAACAAGGGAACCGCCAGGATCGAGGAGTACGCCCCAGCCGTCTCCGACGACCCACGAGCGATCTGGAACTGGCGCGCTCTGGACCTTGGGCTGGTGCTCGAGCGCTGGGGTGACACGGTCCCGGCCGAGCGTCTGCACGTGGTCACCCCGCCGCCCCCAGGAGCGCCCCGCGACGCGCTCTGGGTGGCCTTCTGCTCCGTCCTGGGCGTCGAGCCAGGCGTGGTCGGCGAGCCGGGAGGCTTCTCCAACGCCTCCTTGGGGGTGGTGGAGGCCGAGACCCTTCGCCGCATCAACGAGAGGCTCGTCGGCTTCGACCGCGCGTATGACCGCGGCGTCTGGATCCGCAGCTACCTGGCCGACGAGAGGCTGGTCCCCCGCGGTGGCGAGCGCTACTGGCCCGGCGCCGAGCAGCAGGAGGACTGCCGACGGAGGGGGCAGCGTGCGGTAGCGCTGATCCGCGCTAGGGGGTACGACGTGGTCGGAGACCTCGAGGCGTTGCTGGTGACGGACGAGATCCCACCACGGCGGCACCCCTCCAGCGTGACCGATGCCGAGGTCGCCGAGGTGGCCGTCGACCTGGCGGCACGGCTGCTCGGAGACCTCAAGGAGACCGCCGACTCCGCACGCAGCCAGCCGACGCCGGAGCGGGGCTGGCTCGCCCGGCTGCGAGACAGGGCTCGTGGGTCTAGAGGCTGAGCCGGCCGTGTACGACGGCGTGGTCGGTGATCCTGCCCTCGACCTCGGCCGAGTTGTCGATCTGGAAGCCGCGGATGGCGACCTTCTTCGAGGCGAAGACCCAGTCGACCCGCATCCTGGGCGGCGGCACGCAGGTCGGCCTGCCCCGCCCGCCGGTCACCGAGCGAAGATCGGTCCGGCCGGTGATGAAGCAGAACGCCCGCTTGTGCTCGTTCAGGTCTCCGAGGAGGAGCAGCGGCGTACCTGTCGCGCGCTTCTCCTTGATCTTGGCGACCTCGATCTTCATCGCCTCCAGCCGTTCGGCTCGTCGCGCCGCCGTGTTGTGCGCGGAGTTGTGCACGTTGAAGACCCACAGCTGCTTGCCGGTGACCTTGTTACGCAGCAGGACCAGCGCGGTCGGGCGCTGCTTGCCGCGGAACGGGATCATCACCGCCTCTGCCGACAGCTTCTCCCAGACGGTGCCATCCCACATGACCGTGGTCCAGGCGCCGCGGATGCCGTTCTCCATCCCGGGCCAGAAGGCGTACGTCGGGAACATCGACTTCAGCAGGTTGAGCTGGTCGTCCATCAGCTCCTGGTAGCCGACGATGCCGGAACGCGTCTTGACCAGGTAGTCCGCCAACCAGTCGGTCCGGAGCCGACCCGGTGCGTAGTCGGGTGCTCCCCCGCCTGGCTCGGTCTTCTCGCTGCCCAGCACGTTCAGGGTGGTGGCGGTGAACTGCGACGGGTCCCGGCGGTTCAGCGTGCTCGGCACGACGAACCTGGCCGCGACTCCCCGCGGGGAGCTGCGGTTCTCGGTGTCGCCCACGCCGAGCTGGCCGCGCTCGTTGTTGCCCCAGCACGAACGCCTGCCCGTCAGCGTCCTCGCGCAGACATGGAACCAACCCGCCTCGATCGAGCCCCAGGTGTCGGTGGTGACGACGGCGCGTGGTCGGAGCGCACCTTCGGTTGAACCGAGACCGAGCTGCCCGTAGCGGTTGCCTCCCCAGCACAGGGCTCCGCCCGCTAGGGAGAGGCCGCACACCGAGCGGTCACCGACCGCCAGGCTGGTCCACGGCAGCCCAGCCCCCACAGCCACCGGCGCGGCCCGGTTGGCCCGGGTTCCGTCGCCGACCTGCCCCTTGTCGTTCAGACCCCAGCACCAGGCACTGCCGGAGCTGTCGAGGCCGCACGTGGTGTACCACCCGGCGTACAGCCGCTGCCAGGTGTGGGTTCCCAGAACCCGCCCCGGGCGCATCCGGCCCGAGGTGCTGCCGTTGCCGAGCTGTCCGAAGCTGCCCTGGCCCCAGCACAGCGCGGTACCGCCGGTCTTGAGACCGCAGACCTGGTAGCCGCCGACCACGAGCTGGGTCCAGTCCTTGCGCGCACCGACCTGTTGCGGCCGGTCGCGGGTAGACCGGTTGCCGACGCCGAGCTGCCCGTAGGCCCCGTCCCCCCAGCACCAGGCCGAGCCGTCAGTGGCGAGGGCGCAGGTGTTCACCCAACCGGTGGAGACACTGCTCCAGGTCCGGCCGGGGGCGACCAGCACCGGCGAGCGCTGGGAGACGGTGCCACCGATGCCGACCTGACCGCGGTTGTTCATGCCCCAGCACCACAGGCTTCGATCAAGCTTGATCCCGCAGGTCGTGGCCCCGCTGGTAGTGACGCTCGACCAGTCCGCGATGCCGATCTTCACCGGCTTGCGCCGGGCGAGCGTGGTGCCGTCGCCCACCTGCCCGTACCGGTTGTCACCCCAGCACCAGGCCGAGGCGTCGGCTCGCACCTCGCACGACGTACGACCGCCGCTGCTCAGCTGTGCCGGGTCGGAGCCGGCGGAGAGCACCATCGAACCCGCCACCGTGGGCGTGTACGGGCGGGTGTTGCGCAGCGTGTAGTTGACCGTCCACGAGCCCGCGGACGGAAGCTGGCCGGACAGCAGGCCGGAGGTGCTCAGCGTTGCGCCGGCCGGGAGGCCAGAGACGTTCTCCCAGACCACCGTCGCGGCCTTCGCCGAGCCGACATCTACTGGGAGCTTGGCCGAGAAGCGCGAGTTGACAGGCACCACCGAGCGAGGGAGGTCGGCCGGGCGGGGCCAGGCCATGGTTCGAGCCCAGAGCCGCTGGGCGATCCGCCGTACCCGGGTGGCGCTCCCGCCCTGCGTGTAGCCGGCATGGACCGAGAGCGCGTCCCGGGCCGGGTTGCCCCGGAGGTCGCAGACGAGGTCCCCGGACGTGCAGACGCTGTAGGTCGGGACGTACAGGGTCCGGGTCGGGACGTCTGCGACCGACCACTTCAGTTTGGCCGCTGCGACGCCGCGACCTGCCCTTGACGCAGCGGGAGCGCCGACGACCTTGGCGCGGGTGGCCGCTTCCCGGTCGCCGTCCGCGATCAGCGCGGCACCCACGACCTGCTGGGTGTAGCTGTTGTCGAGGGTGGCCAGCACACGATGGACGGCCATCGCTCCCTGGGCATGCCCGACGAGCACGATCTGCTGGTCCGGGCAGGCCGTACGTCCCGCGGCCAGTCGCTGCCGCAGTGCGGAGACGGCATCGGGGACCGCGGCCGACCAGGCCTTGACCCGCTGCCGCGTGACTGCCTGCTCGGCGGGAGCCTGGCGGCTGCCCTCGACGAGCGCCGCTGCCTTGGTGCCCCGAGCCACGATCCGGCCGAGCGCGACCGAACGCTTGCCGCTGGCGGCGCGGGTGAAAGAGGACGCGAAGGTCTGCAGCACCGGTCCGTACGTCGCTCCCGGTGCCCGCCTTGCCCGTGGCCCTTCGACTCCGAGGAGGAGGACGTCCGTGCAGGACTGGGCGGCCACCTGGACGATGGGCGCTCGAACGCTTCGGGTGTCGGCGGGCGTGGTCGAGGAGGCGTCATCAACCACAACGTGAGTCACACCAGCAACAAGAAGGGTTGCGGCCACGGCTGTGATACGCATCCAGGGATCGTAACTGCAATCACTCTGGAATCAGGAGAAACAGAAAAATGTATGGCTCAGGCCATACACGACTTCATCGCCGAGAGGTAGCCCCGGTTGTCCTGGAGCGATCCCCTGACCCGGTGGATAGTTCCGCTCGGGACCGCGTAGAAGCGATCCACGTACGTGATGATCGGACGACCGAACGAGCACATCGTGCGATCGGCCTTGACCTTCTCGGCGCCCTCGTAGCAGCCGTCGTACTGCCGGGGCAGCTTGCCCTTCTTCACCCACACGTCGGCACACTGAGGCTCGGTGGGCTCTTCCACGACCGGGCTGGTCGAGGCGGGCTCCGTCGGCGGAGTGGTCGAGTCGTCGACCGCTGAGGTGGCTTCCCCGCACCCCGCCAGCACGGCCAGCATCAGCGTCAGCCCGACCAGTCGCCCTCGAGGTCTCATGGCACCGAGTGTACGCAGGAACGGCGTTCTCGGACGGGTCAACTGCGACGCCGGGCGAAGCGCTTCCGACCCTCGGGCTCGTCGGCCTGAGCGGTCGCACGGGCGGCCACGATCTCCTCGAGCACGGTGGCGACCACGATGGGGACCTCGGGGACCTCGGTGGGTTCCAATGAGTCGGGGTCGACAGTGCCGAACCGCGTCGGCACCAGGTCGGACAGGTCACCATGTACGGCGTATCCGCGGCTGCCGATGGTCTCGATCCACTCCGACGCCCTGGTGCTGAGTGGCTCGCGCAGCGACTCCGGGGTCTCGGCTGGCGCCGAGGACTCGGAGCTGAGCAAGCGCTGGGCGAAGAGCCGCTTGACCACGTGCGCGTACGCCGGCTGGCCGACCCGGCCGCCCAGCTCTTCGTTGACCCGGCGCAGGAGGTGGACCTGAGCCGCACCCAGCGACTCGTTGGAACGCGCCGCCTCGAGGTCGCCCAGGGCGACCGGGACTCCGCTCGCCTCGGCGAACCGGCGCCAGAGCTCGTCCCGGTCAGCGCCCGCAGGGGGGCAGGTCACCAGGTGCACCTGCTCCTGCGGCACCAGCCAAGCCCAACGGTCCAGGACAGCCAGCAGGTCCTGCTCGTTCCACAGTTGGCTGTCCGGTGCGCCGGCCTCGCCGAGCACTTCCCGGGTGTACTCGGCGAAGGAGAAGGTCTGCCCGTTCTTCACCGCCTCCTGCCAGTGTGCGGGGATCTGGCGGGCGAGGTCGCGGGCAGTGACCACCAGGTGGAGCTCGAACTGCGCGAGGCCCTCGGCTACCCGGGCGACCTGGTCGGCTGTCGCGCCGGCCAGGATCTCGTGACTGAGGATCGCGGTGCCGTCGAAGGCGGCTGCCTTGTCGAGCAGCGCCCGCCAGGTGCCGTCCACGACCGCGGGGCTCAGCCCCCAACGGGTGTGGTCCTCTCGGACCTCGACGGCCGCGTGGAACATCGCCTCGGGCCGGACGAACGGGTAGATGAACCCCGCCTCCCGCAGCGCGGGCCTGTTGTCGGCGAGCAGGGCCTGCAGGAAGGTCGTCCCGGTCTTGGCCAGACCGATGTGCAGAAACAGCCTTCCCTTGGCACTCATCAGTCGGAGGGCTTCTCCCACACATCGGTGCGCTTCATGCCCGCCGCGCGGCCCTTGGCGGAGATCACCATGGCCATCTTGCGCGACGCCTCGTCGATCATCTCGTTGCCCAGCATGACCGCACCCTTTGCGCCGCCGGCCGCGGAGGTGAAGTAGTCGTAGGCGTCCAGGATGTTCTCGGCGTGGTCGTAGTCGGACTGCAACGGGGAGTAGACCTCGTTGGCTGCCGCGACCTGGTCGGGGTGCAGGGTCCACTTGCCGTCGAAGCCCAGGGCTGCGGAGCGGCGAGCGACCTTGGTGAAGGCCTCGGTGTCACGGACCTGGAGGAACGGCCCGTCGATCGCCTGCTTGTCGTGGGCCCGGGCAGCCATCAGGATCCGCATCAGGATGTAGTGGTAGGCGTCGCCCTCCTCGTAACCGGGGGGCTGCTCGCCGACGACCAGAGTCTTCATGTTGATGCTGGCCATGAAGTCGGCCGGCCCGAAGATGATCGTCTCGACGCGGGGGCTGGCCGTGGCGATCGCGTCGACGTTGATCAGGCCGAGGGCGTTCTCGATCTGGGCCTCGATGCCGAGTCGACCGACCGGCAGTCCCTCGGTCTTCTCGATCTGGGTCAGCAGCAGGTCCAGCGCGACCACCTGCTCGGCGGTCTGCACCTTCGGCAGCATGATGCAGTCGAGGTTCGCGCCCGCGCCGCTGACGACCTCGATAACGTCCTGGTAGGTCCACGTCGTCGTCCAGTCGTTCACCCGGACGGTGCGGACGCGGTTGCCCCACTCACCGTTGTTCAGCGCGTCGACGATGTTCTTGCGGGCCTCTGGCTTGGCCAGCGGAGCGACGGAGTCCTCGATGTCGAGGAAGACCTGGTCGGAGTTCAGCCCTTGGGCCTTCTCCAGGAAACGGGGGTTGGAGCCGGGGACGGCCATGCATGAGCGGCGCGAGCGCAGCGCTTCGGACATGTTTTTGCACCTTCTCTGGTTCGAGGATCCAGCCGAGCGTATTACTTGGCGGTCACTTCGAGCACGCCGTCTCCCGTGGGATTTGTCACCCGGATGACGATCGCCATCCCGGCGAGGATCACCGCGAGACCGGCGAAGGTCGGCAGCGGGGGACGCTGGTCGAGGAAGACCGCAGCGAGGAAGCTCGCCCCAGGGACCTCGAGCAACAGGACCAGCCCAACCCGGGTCGGGCTGGTCGTGGCCAGCAGGTGGTTGAAGACCGAGTGGCCGAGCAGCTGGGCCGTGACGGTGAGCAGCGCGAGCAGGGCCCACTGGCGGCCGTCGTACCCGGCCAGGTCCTGCCCGCTGGCCACGCAGACCACTCCCAGCACCAACGCACAGGTCCCGTAGGCGACGAAGGTGTACGTCGAGGTGCCGGTGCTGGTCCTGACCCGGGCCCCGATCACCATGTACGCCGCCGTACCGATCCCGCCGAGCAGGGCCAGCAGGTCGCCGGCCAGCGCCCGGCTGGAGATGGTGATGTCGACCCCGCTGACGATGACCGTCCCGGCGAGCGCGATGACCAGGCCCGCGACGGCGGCCTTCGGGTAGCGCCGCCCCAACAGCAGCTCCCAGGCCATCACCCAGGCGACCTGGAGGCTCACCAAAGCGGTCGCACTGGCCACACTGGTGAGTCGCAGCGACGGGATCCAGGCTCCGAAGTGAAGGGCGAGCGCGAAGCCGGCGGCGACCATCCACCTCCACTCCCCCAGCTGGCTGCGACGGGCTGTGGGAGCGACGGCCACTGTCCCAAGTGCGTTGCGCCAGAAAGCGACCGCCAGCGCGGGCACGGTCATCCCGGCAGCGAGAGGTGCCGACATCGACACGGCGACGACGCCTACCACCATCAGCAACACCACGGGCACGGCTTGAATATGGCACGCTCGACTCGTGGACCCGGACGTTGTCACCGCGTTGATCGCCGAGCTCGGCAAGAAGACGAGCGTCTGCTGGCTGCGCTACAGCGTGTACAGCGGCCCCGCGGCCGAGCATGCGGTCTGGCACGTCTGGCACGACGACGCGCTGCTGCTCGTCTCCGGTGGCACCGAGCAGCGCCTTCCCGACATCGAGGACGCCGAGCGGGTCGAGGTGACGATGCGCTCGAAGGAGAACGGCGGACGGCTGGTCACCTGGGTCGGCATCCCGGCCCGCGTGCTGCCCTCGTCGGAGTCCTGGGAGGCAGCGGTCGCGGCGGTGGCCTCCGAGCGGATCAGCATCCCGTCGCTCTCAGAGACCCCTCAGGTGTGGGCCACGGACTCGATCCTCACGCGCATCGAGCCGACCGGAGAGGTGCTCGAAGCCCCCGGCTCGCTCTCCGACGCCTCCCACGCAGCCGTGCCCAGGCCCACCGCAGCGATCACTCGGGGGGCGCTGCCGCGTGTCCTGCACCGCCGCAAGAGGCGCCGTCCGAAGCTGAGCTGAGAGCACCCCTGGTCAGCCGGGCGGGACTGGTCAACTGGGCGGACTGGTCAGCCGGGCGGGACTGGTCGAACTGGGCGGGACCCCTCAACCGGGCGGGACCGCGATCGTGCCCGAGGCGATCGCCTGGATCTGTCCGCGCACCCGCACCGAGGTGATCCGTCCCCCGGTGACCACTACCGTGCCGTACAGGACGGACGGGCGGCCCATCTCGAAACCCTGGCTGATCCGGTAGGCCCCGCCGTCGGGCAGGACTCCGGTGGCGACCAGCGCCTGGCCGAGCCCGGCGGCCGCAGAACCGGTGGCCGCGTCCTCGGGGATGGACAGCTCCGGAACGAAGACTCGGGCATGCACCTGGCCCCCGTCGACGGCGTACAGGTTGACGCCGCCGAGCGGGTCGGCCAACCCCAGTCGCCCCACTCCGTACGAGTCCAGTGGCTGGCTGGTGGCACGTGCCCGCGAGACGGCGTCATCGACGACCGGCAGGTGCAGGAAGGTCAGCCCGGTGCCCGCGAAGTACGCCGTCCCGGCGAGGTCGTCCAGGCCCAGGCCGAGGTCGGCGAGCACCGCCTCGGAGAGGTCGACCGGGCACTGCGCCAGGTCCCGTGGCACGGCAGTGAGCTCGGCGCCGTCGGGTGACACGGTCACCGTGAAGTCACCTGCGGCACAGTGCTGGGTGACGGTCGGCTCGGTCAGGGCGCTGCCCCTGCTGAGGACCCACGCCGCACCCAGCGTCGGATGGCCAGCGAAGGGGATCTCGCCGCCGGGCGTGAAGATCCGCAGCAGGTACGACGACGAGGTCACCTGCGAAGGGAAGGTCGTCTCGGAGAAGTTGAACTCGTTCGCCAATGCCTGCAACTGGGCGTCGGCCAGCCCCGAGGCATCGTGGACGACCGCGAGCTGGTTCCCCGCGAAGGGCCGGTCGGTGAACACGTCGACGACGTCGTATCGCAACATGACCGCATCGTCGCACCCTGGACGACTACCCTTGCCAGACGTGAGCACCTTCCCCACCCGAGTCTTCGCCGCCCGCCTGGCCGGCCTGCCGGTATTCGACCCGGCCGGTGACCAGGTCGGCCGGGTACGCGACCTGGTGTGCATGCTCCGCGCGTCCGGCCCGCCACGGGTGCTCGGGCTGGTCGTCGAGGTCTTCGGCCGGCGCAGCATCTTCGTGCCGATGAGCCGGGTCACCCACATCGACAGCGCTCAGATCATCACCACCGGCCTGGTGAACATGCGCCGGTTCGAGCAGCGCGCCAGCGAGACCCTGGTCTTCGGCGAGATGCTCGACCGTCGGGTCAGCATCCGTGGCAGCGAGACCGGGGGAACCGTCTACGACGTGGCCATGGAGCAGGAGCGCAACCGCGACTGGGTGATCAGCCGGGTCGCTCTCCAGGAGGGCTCCAAGCGTTTCGGCCGCAAGGGCCAGACCCACGTCGAGGGGTGGAACCAGGTCGACGGGTTCGGCACGGAGGAGGGCAGCCAGGGAGCGACGCACCTGCTGGCGGCCCTCGAGGAGCTCAAACCCGCGGACCTAGCCAGCGTGCTGCACGACCTTCCGGCCAAGCGGCGTGGCGAGATCGCGGCGGCCCTGGACGACGAGCGTCTTGCCAGCGTGCTCGAGGAGCTTCCCGAGGAGGACCAGGTCGAGATCCTCTCGATCCTGGACAAGGAACGCGCCGCGGACGTGCTGGAGGAGATGTCCCCCGACGACGCCGCCGACCTGATCGCCGACCTTCCGACCGAGACCGCCGAGCTGCTGCTCGGGCTGATGGAGCCCGAGGAGGCCGAAGACGTTCGCCGGCTGCTGAGCTACGAGGAGCGCACGGCCGGCGGCATGATGACCACCGAGCCGGTGATCCTGCCGCCCGACGCAACCGTCGCCGACGCACTGGCCCAGGTCCGCAACGTCGAGCTCACCCCCAGCCTGGCGGCCCTGGTCTACGTCGCACGCCCGCCGCTGGAGACGCCGACCGGGAAGCTGTTGGGCGTCGCCCATATCCAGCGACTGCTCCGCGAGCCCCCGTCCACCATGGTCGGCGCGATCCTGGACAACGACATCGAGTCGCTCAAGGAGACCGCCTCCCTGGAGGAGGTGGCTCGCCACCTGGCGACGTACAACCTGGTGGCGGCGCCCGTGGTCGACGACGTCGGCCGGCTGGTCGGCGCAGTGACCGTCGACGACCTCCTCGACCATCTGCTGCCGGAGAACTGGCGCGAGCAGCAGGGCCGCAGCGGTCATGGCTGAGCGCCGGCCCGAGCAGCGTAAGGACCGGCGTCTCGACCTGCCCAAGGACGCCCGGCGGCAGCTGATCCGACGCCCCAGCATCGACCACGACCAGTTCGGCAAGTTCGCGGAGACCTTCGCCCGCTTCATGGGGACCGCGCGCTTCCTGCTCTACATGACGCTCTTCGTCCTGGTCTGGCTGAGCTGGAACTGGGTAGTGCCCGAAGACCTGACGTGGGACGCCTACCCGTTCATCTTCCTCACCCTGATGCTGAGCCTTCAGGCGTCGTACGCCGCCCCGCTGATCCTGCTCGCGCAGAACCGCCAGGAGGACCGGGACCGCGTCATCAACGAGAGCGACCGGCAGGCGAACGCCCGGGCCCACGCCGACATGGAGTTTCTCGCCCGCGAGATGGCGTCACTGCGGATGGCGCTGGGCGAGGTCGCGACCCGCGACTACATCCGCTCCGAGCTGCGTTCGCTGCTCGCCGAGCTGGACGAGCGCTCCCGGGACGAGGGTGAGGAGGACCACTCCAAGGGCGCCCAACGACCCACGTAGGCTTGCCCTATGAGCTCCCCGTCCCTCGAGCAGATCAACGCTGCGCTCGCGACCGTCAACGACCCCGAGATCCGCCGACCGATCACCGACATCGGCATGGTCGACTCGGTGGACGTCTCGGCTGACAACCGGGTCGCCGTGACGGTGCTCCTGACGGTCTCCGGTTGCCCGATGAAGGAGAAGCTGACCACCGACGTCACCGCCGCCGTCTCCCGGGTCGAAGGCGTGACCGGTGTCGACGTGACGCTCGGCGTGATGACCGCCGAGCAGCGTGCCGGTCTGCAGGAGACGCTCCGCGGTGGCCAGGCGGTCAAGGAGATCCCGTTCAACCAGCCGGGATCGCTGACCAAGGTCTACGCGGTGGCGTCGGGCAAGGGCGGCGTCGGCAAGTCGTCGGTCACCGTGAACCTGGCCGTCTCGATGGCGGCTCAGGGGCTCAAGGTCGGCATCGTCGACGCGGACATCTACGGACACTCCGTCCCAGCCATGCTCGGCATTGCCGACGTACGCCCCACCCAGGTGGGCGACATGATCATGCCCGTGCCTACCGAGGTCGGCGTGAGTGTCATCTCGATCGGGATGCTCAAGCCCCGGCGCGACCAGGTCGTCGCCTGGCGTGGCCCGATGCTCGACCGGGCGCTGGTGCAGATGCTCTCCGACGTCTTCTGGGGCGACCTCGACATCCTGCTGCTCGACCTGCCACCCGGTACCGGCGACGTGGCCATCTCGCTGGGCCAGCACCTCCCCAACGCCGAGGTCCTCGTGGTCACCACGCCCCAGGAGGCTGCTGCCGAGGTGGCCGAGCGCGCAGGGACGATGGCCTCGATGATGCATCAGCGCGTGATCGGCGTGGTGGAGAACATGTCCTTCCTCGCCTGCCCGCACTGCGGCCCCGAGCACCGGATCGAGATCTTCGGCACCGGCGGCGGCGACCGGGTGGCGAAGACGCTCTCCGCGCGCTTCGGGTACGACGTCCCCGTGCTCGGCTCGATCGCCCTGGACACGCGCCTTCGTGAGGGCGGCGACTCCGGGGTCCCGATCGTGTTGGCCGAGCCCGAGTCGCCAGCGGCCGAGGAGCTCACCAAGGTCGCTGCGAACCTCAGCGGCCGGGGACGCGGGCTGGCTGGCCTGCAGCTCGGCCTCACTCCCGCCGGGCGACTCTAGGCGTCAGCGCGTGTTCGGCGTCGGCATCCCAGAGCTGCTCGTGCTCTTCGTCGTCGCCACGTTCGTCTTCGGACCGGACAAGCTCCCCGAGTTCGCGCGCCAGCTCGGGCGGATGGTCCGACAGGTGCGCAAGCTCAGCCAGCAGGCGCGCGACGACATCCGCTCCGAGCTCGGTCCCGAGTACGCCGACTTCGAGCTGACCGACCTCGACCCGCGTCGGGCGATCCGCAAGCACATCATCGACGCCTGGGACGAGGACGACGAGCCCTCGCGCACCAAGCCGCGGCTGAACCCGCTGGCCGACGGCGAGCGCCCGCCGTACGACGTCGAGGCGACCTGAGCGAACGGCGCACCCGTTGGGGCCGAGCCCGTCAGGGCTTGTCGGCCTCGCTCCCGAGGGTGATCCTGACGTCGCTGCGAGAGCCGTTGCGAAGGTAGGTCAAGGTGATCGTCTCGCCCGGTTGGTGGGTGCGGATGGCGACGATCAGGCCGATGCTGTCCTCGACCCGCTTGCCGTCGACTGCGATCACCAGGTCGTCCTTGCGCAGACCCGCGCTCTCGGCCGGCGCACCGGCGTTGACCTCGACGATGTGGGCGCCCTTCTTGTCGGGCTCGGTGTTCACGCTGGCGCCGATCACCGGGTAGCGCGCCTGGCCGGTCGTCAGGATCTGGTTCGCGGTGATGCTGACCTGCTCCATGGGGATGGCGAAGCCGACCCCGATGTTGCCCGCCTCTCCGTTCGCGATGCCCCCGGTCGTGGCGATCGCGGAGTTCACCCCGACTACCTGACCACGCAGGTTCACCAGGGGCCCGCCGGAGTTGCCAGGGTTGATCGCCGCGTCAGTCTGGACAGCGTTGATGTACGACGAGTCGCCGGAGGTGCCTCCCGTGGTCACCGGCCGGTCGATCGCGGACACGATGCCCGAGGTGACCGTGCTGGAGAGCCCCAGCGGCGAGCCGAACGCCACGACGGTCTCCCCGATCCGCATCGCTCGCGAGGACCCGATCGCGGCGGGCTTGAGGGACTTGAAGTTCTTCACCGCCAGGACCGCGATGTCGTAGACAGGGCTGCGGCCGATGATCTTGGCGGCATGCACCTTGCCACTGAAGTCGACCACTTCGAGCTCGTCGACTCCGGTGGCGTCGGCGACCACATGGTTGTTGGTGATCACGTGACCCTTGTCGTCCACGACGAAGCCCGAGCCGGTCGCTCCCCGGCCATTGCCCGTTCCGCCGTTGGCGTTGACCTGGACCGTGCTCGGGAGCAGCTTGGCCGCGACCTCGGCGATGCTGCCGTTGTCCGCCGGCAGCGGCGGCGCAGCGGTCTGGCCGTCGCCGATCCGTCCCGGGTCGCTGGAGGAGTCGAAGAACCCGCCGTCAGCAGTGCCGTCGGAGACGATGGTGGCGCCGATGGCGCCGCCGATGGTGCCGACGATCAGCGCGGTCGCAGCCACGACCGGCCACAGCCAGCCGGGCAGTCGTGCCGACGCACGGTCGTCACCGGAGGCGGCCGCGGCCGCGGCGTACGGGTACTGCTGCTGGTAGCCGTAGGGGTACTGCTGCTGGTACGTCGGGTTGGCGTACTGCTCGGGCTGGGGCTGGACCGTCTCGTGCTGCCACAGCCGGGCGGTGTCCTCGGCAGCAGGCTCTACTGGCGGCTCTGCTGGCGGCTCGGCAGCCTCCCCGAGAGCCTGAGTGGGTTCGGTGGCGTCAGCCTCGTCGGGGCGGTCCTGCTCGTTGGTCACTGCACCATTTTGCCGTACCCGTGGTGAGAAGCGCGGCCGCGGCTACCTGCGAGCGGTGAGGGGCACTGCGTGGGCGACTCCTGGGTCCTCCCGCTCGAGTCGCCAGCCAGGCAACCGGCCATGGACCCGGCCGACAGCCGGCAGCACCGCAGTGGTCGGTGAGGAGCCCGGAGTGCTCCCGCTGATCGAGGCCGCCGGAGAGCCAGCAGGCGCAGAGCCACCGAGCCCGAAGGAGCTCAGGGCCGCGAAGCCGAGGACCGCGGCGGAGACCGATCCTGCGCCAGCGACGGCAAAGCCGACGCGCCGGCGGCCACGGGTGCTCTCCTCCAGGCTGTCCACCTCGGCCCACGCCGCCAGCGCGGCCCAGGTCGGTGCAGAGCCGACGACGTGCGAGGGCAGTTGCTGCAGCGAACCGAGCAGCCTGGCGGAGGGCTCGTTGCCGCACATCGTCGCCAGCCGGCGCTTGACCCACGCCTCACGCTGGACGTCGCTGCGGCAGCTCGCACAGGTCAGCACGTGCTGCCAGGCGCGCTCGGTGCTCTCCGGGTCGAGCTGGCCGTCCACCAGCGCGCTCACGGTCGCTCCCAGGTGACCCCCGAGCTTGCGCATCATGAGGGCGTCCCAACCGGCTCCATCGGACCGGAGTAGCGCACCCGGCCGGGCTGCGGGGCACGGTGAGCCAGCGACTTGCGCAGCATCGTGCGGCCTCGATGAATCCGCGAGCGCACGGTGCCGAGCTTGAGGCCGAGCACCTCGGCGATCTCGTCGTAGGAGAGCCCCTCGATGTCGCACAGCACCACTGCGGCCCGGAAGTCCGGCGGCAGCACTGCCAGGGCGGACTCGACATCGTCCTCGAAGTGGTGGTCCATCAGCGCGGCGTCGGGTGTCTGGGATCGACCGGGCAGCCTCTGCTCGGCGTCGTCGGCCAAGGCGTCGAAGCGGATCTTGGCCTTCCGGCGCGCCTGGTCGAGGAAGAGGTTCGTGGTGATCCGGTGCAGCCAGCCCTCGAACGTGCCCGGCGTGTAGGTCGACAGCGACCGGAAGACGCGCACGAAGACCTCTTGGGTCAGGTCTTCGGCGTCGTGTGGGTTCCCGGTGAGGCGGTAGGCGAGGCGGTAGACCCGCGTCGTGTGCTGCGCGACGATCTCCTCCCACGACGGCGGCGTCCAACTCTGTGGCGCGGCTGCTTCAGGCCTGTGCTCGGCCATCTGCTGCTCCTGTCCCCGTCGTCCCACCAGCATCGTCATAACGCTCGTGCTTACCTCGATCACTCTAGAAAGTCGGGCTGAGAGTTCCCTGAAGGGATCCTCCTAATACCCAACGGCCGAGGCTCCCGGGGTGTTCCCCTCCAGGGCGGTAAAGTCGCGGCCAGAACCTACGCCAGGAGGCCACCATTTCCACCGGACTGAAGCCTGCGAGCTGGGCGTACGCCGAGGAGTTCGTTCGTGAGGACGACGTGCTCGCCGCGGCCCGAGCCCGGGCAGAAGAGGTCGGGGTCGTCCCCATCGGCACCGGAGGCGGCGCCGCGCTGAGGTTCCTGGCCGCCGTGACCGAGGCGCGTGCCGTTGTGGAGATCGGCACCGGCACCGGCGTGTCGGGCTTGTGGCTGCTGCGCGGGATGCGTCCAGACGGCGTGCTCACTACGGTCGACACCGAAGCCGAGCACCAGCGTCTGGCCAAGCAGACCTTCACCGAGGCGGGCATCGCCTCGCAACGGGCTCGCCTCATCAACGGCTCGGCACTGGACGTGCTGCCGCGGCTGACCGACGGGCACTACGACCTCGTCTTCTGTGACGGCGACAAGCGGGAGTACGGCGACTACCTGGCCGAGGCGATGCGTCTGCTCAAGCCCGGCGGCATCGTGGCGTTCGACAACGCCCTGTGGCACGACCGGGTTGCCGACCCCGCGCAGCGCGACGCCGAGACCGTGGCGATCCGCGAGCTGGGCAAGACGGTGCGCGAGTCAGACTCCCTGCTGCCGCTGCTGATCCCGATGGGGGACGGCCTGCTGGCCGCGAAGAAGCTGTGGTCGCCCGAGGAGAGCTGACGCTCCAGCCGCCACACCGGCGGTTCCACCGGTCCTTCCTGGAGGCGTTCGACGAGTTCGCCGCGGACGACCCGTTCACGCCGGTCCTGCACCTGCCCTCGGACGCGGGCTTCAGCGGTCCGTCGTACACCCGGGAGTCCCTGGAGAACACGCAGACCTTCGCCGACATGTGCGCCTTCCTGGTCAGCCAGGCCGACCCCTCCACCCCGAGACCGCAACGGTGGGTTCCCTTCACCGAGCTGTGGATGTCCTTGGACCGGACGTTCGTCGGTCGGATCAACCTGCGCCACGTGCTCACCGAGGAGCTCCTCGAGTGGGGTGGGCACATCGGCTACGTCGTCCGCCCCTCACTGAGGGGTCGGGGGTATGCCCAGCGGGCTCTGGAGCTCATGCTGCCGATCGCCGCCGAGCAGGGCCTGGCCAACGTGCTGGTGACCTGTGACGTCGACAACCTGGCGTCGCGCCGGACCATCGAGGTGCACGGCGGGCGCTACGAGGACACCCGCCAAGGCAAGCTGCGCTTCTGGGTCCCTACCCAGCCCCCGGCTGGTGCGGACCGCTAACGGAACGCCGGGGTCTCCACGAAGCCGGCCGCGCCCTCGGCCACCGCGACGATCTGACAGGGCTCGATGAGCGCTGGAGCCGAGCCGACGATCTGCGACCCGGGTGACTCAGCAGCACCCACGGTGAACTCGCGCTCGAACCTGTCGCGAGCCTCAGCCGAGTCGAAGACGTAGCAGCCCTCGAACCACTCCCCCTCCCGCATCCGCCAGGTCTTGAAGCGGAGGCCCTCCTTACCGGAGAAGCGGCTGTGCGAGGTCGCCTCCACGTAGGCGCGCAGGGCGTCCTCGACTCCAGCGGGCGAGTCGGTCAGGGACCAGCGAACGGTGAGTCCGTGCATGACCCGATTGTCGCCCCTCAGCGACCGACCCCTGCGAGTGGGTCCCGCAGCTCGAGCCAGTGCAGCAGCGCACGGGCGCCGAAGCCGGTGGCGCCGCTGGTGTACTCGAACGCGTCGACAGGTGAGTCGCCGACCGAGGCGAGGTCCAGGTGGGCCCAGGGCAGTCCGGCTGTGAAGTGCTGCAGGAAGAGTGCCGCGGTCACCGCTCCCGGGCCGCCCGCGGCGTTGTCGGCGTCCCCGACCTTGGACTCCAGACGCTCCTCGTAGTCGGCGTGCAGCGGAAAGCGCCACAGAGGTTCCCCAGCAGCCTTCCCCGCAGTCGCGAGGAGCTCGGCGAGGGCGTCGTCGTTGGCGAAGTAGCCTCCGGTACGCAGGCCGAGCGCGATCTTCATGGCGCCGGTCAGGGTCGCCACGTCCACGAGTGCGTCGGGCTTGATCTCGGCGGCGGCGTACGCCAAGGCGTCGGCCATCACGAGCCTGCCCTCGGCGTCGGTGTTGGTGACCTCGCTGGTACGCCCCCCGTAGTGACGCACCACGTCGCCCGGCCGGATCGCGCGACCGCTGACGGCGTTCTCGGCGCAGGCCAGCAGCCCCGTCACCCGGATAGGGCAGTCGACCGGGCCGAGAGCACCGAGGACAGAGAGCACTACGCCTGCTCCGGTCATGTCGCGCTTCATGTTCATCATGGCGTCACCGGGCTTGAGGGAGTAGCCACCGGTGTCGAAGGTGATCCCCTTGCCCACCAGCACCAGATGTCTGGTGCGCCGACCGGCCTTCTTCGGCACGTAGTCCAACCGAACCAGCCGCGGCGGGCTGTCCGACCCCTGTCCCACGCCGACGATGCCGCCGAAGCCCTCCTCACGCAGCTGCGTCTCGTCCCAAACCCGGATCTCCAGGCCGGCCGAGGTTGCCACCTCGGCCGCGCGCTCCGCGATCCAGATCGGGTTCTTCTCGTTGGAGGGGACCAGGGCGAGCGTGCGCGAGAGCCACGCCGCGCCGGCCACCGCCATGGCTCGCTCCAGGGCGGGCTTGCGCCCGGCCGGATCGGCCAAGCCGGCGAGGACGACACGCGCCACCGGCAGGACAGCAGGCTCGACGGACTTACGGTGGAAGCCGAACGACCCGAGCACCAGCCCCTCGACCAGGGCCCGTAGACCGTCGTCGTCGGCCAACGCAGCCAGTGAGGTGGAGACCGTCGCCTGGCCCTTGGCCCGGCGTACGAGGGCTGCGCCGGCCCTACGCAGGTCCGCCGGCCCGGCATCACCGACGCCGACCAGGAGCACCAGGCGCAGGTTGTCGTTGGACAACCCCGACCGGTCCAGTACGACGTACTCGGTGACCTCGCCGGCCTTGCCCGTCGCCTTGTGGTGCTCCAGCAGAGCGAACAGGTCGACCGGAAGCTCATCGAGCAGCTCAGCCGCTCCCGGACCCAAGGTCGGGCCGTCGTCACCCGGGAGGACGGGCAGCGCAAGGACCTCGGCGCCGACCACCCGGGAGGCCGAGGCGTCGCTCAGCGCAACGTCTGGCGGCGCCATCTGGCTCGACCTCGTCACGTGCGTGTCCTCCCGATGGGTGCTCCTGCGGCTGGGAAGACCCTAACAAGGGAAAGGACCCCGCCCGCTCCGAGGAGCTGACCGGGGTCCTGTCGAGTGTCGTGTGTGTGCCGGGGCCTCAGCCCACGACTTCCTTGAGCGCTGCGCCGAGCGCACCGGCCTCTTCGGCGTTGAGCTCGACCACGAGCCGGCCGCCACCCTCGAGCGGGACGCGCATCACGATGCCGCGACCCTCCTTGGTGACCTCCAGCGGACCATCGCCCGTCCGCGGCTTCATCGCCGCCATGCGCACACCTCTTTCTCGCCGTCACTGTGCGCCGAAATTCCTGATGCCGCTCCCGAGTCGGCACTGCACCAACGCCTCGGAACGCGACCCCGGCGCGCCGGGTTTGCCCTGACATTATCGCGCACTTGTGTGACACGGCTGACACCGGCACTCGGTCGCTGGTGCAGACTTCCTGGGAACCGCCCAGTTTCGCCGAGGTCTCGAGCTGTAGGAGAGCAGATGTTGGAGCCCGTCGTGTACGCCGTCGAGGGTGGTATCGCCACCATCACGCTGAACCGTCCCGAAGCCATGAACAGTCTGGACATCGCGACCAAGAACGCCCTTCGCGACGCGGTACAGGAGGCAGCCGCGGACGACGACGTCCGCTGTGTCGTGCTCGCCGGCTCCGGACGCGCCTTCTGTGTCGGCCAGGACCTCAAGGAGCACATCGGGCTGATCCAGGCCGGCGCGGAGGACGAGCTCTTCAGCACGGTCGCGGAGCACTACAACCCGACGGTGACTGCTCTGGCGACCATGGCCAAGCCTGTGGTCGCCGCGGTCAACGGCGTGGCCGCCGGTGCCGGTGCCTCGCTGGCCCTCGCCTGCGACTTCCGGGTGCTGAGCGACACGGCCGGCTTCAACTTCGCCTTCGCTGGGGTCGCGCTCTCCTGCGACACAGGGGTGTCCTGGACCCTCCCGCGGATCGTCGGCCGCGCCCAGGCGCTCGACCTGCTCTTCTTCCCTCGAACAGTGCCCGCGGACGAGTCGCTGCAGCTCGGACTGGCTACGTCGGTCGTCCCGGCCGGCGACCTCGACGCAACGGTCACGGCGCTGGCCGGCAGGCTCGCTTCCGGTCCGACCGTGGCGTACGGGTCGATCAAGCGCGCGGTCAACAACAGTGCGGTGTCGGACTTCGAGTCGGCGTTGTCGTTCGAGGGGGACATGATGACGCTGACCGGTAGGACCTCGGACCATCACGGCGCCGTCGCGGCGTTCGTGGCCAAGGAGAGGCCCGTCTACCAGGGACGGTGACCACCGGCCGCCCCCAAGCGTCCTCTACGCGGGGAGCTTGTCCAGCACGACGAAGGCCGTGAAGAGGCCAACTCCGACGAGCATGCCGAGGTGGGCCAGGATCGAGAGGCCAGGCCCCTCCCCCCAGCTGTCGGCCACCGGCCCCGAGGAGTGGCGGCCGTGCGCCGGCATCCAGCGCAGCAGGACGAGCAGCCCTGCGATCACCGTGACCCAGAGGAAGGCCAACCCGGCGTAGGACGCCAGCTTCTCGTCGGTCACCAGGAACCCGACCCAGCTGAGCAGACCGATCGTCCCGGCTCCGGTGTGCGTGTTGAGCAGGCTGCGCGGAATCGAGAGCCGCCCGGCGGCCTCGTGGTCGTTCGCACCCAGGCGGACCCGCGTCAGTACGACGACGACCGCGGCAAGCGCGGTGAGGACGTACGTGATGGTCTCCGGGTTCACGCTCCCGAGCATGCCGTAAACACGGGGCTAGTGGATGCTTTTGGCCACTTGGGCGCCACCGCGTGTCACACAGCCCGCCTGACCCAGCACTCTTCGACGTGGTCGTCCACGATGCCCGTGGCCTGCATGAGTGCATAGGCTGTGGTCGGGCCGACGAAGCGGAATCCGCGCCGCTTGAGCTCCTTGGCCATCGCTACGGACTCGGGACTCGTCGACGGAATGTCGACCGTCGTCGCCGGCGGTAGGTGGTTCTCGGGCGCGAAGGACCACAGCAGATCGGAGAGCCCACCGTCGAGGTCTAGCGTCGCCTGCGCATTGCTGATGGTTGCCTCGATCTTGGCGCGGTTGCGCACGATCCCTGCGTCCGCGAGCAGCCGCTCGACGTCGCGCCTCCCGTAGCCGGCGACCAACGCAGGGTCGAACCCGTCGAACGCGACGCGGAAGGCCTCCCGCTTGCGCAGGATCGTGATCCATGACAGCCCGGACTGGAATGCCTCCAGGCTCACTCGCTCGAAGAGCTGGCGGTCCCCACGGAGCGGCCGCCCCCACTCCTGGTCGTGATACGCCGCGTAGTCGGGGGTGGAGCCGGCCCAGCTGCAGCGAACCAGGTCGCTCATCGTCCCGCCTCCACCAGGGTCGCCATTCGCGCCAGTGCCCGGTTCAGCCCGCGGACCACCATTCGTCCGCCGATCCACCATCCGACCCTGCCGACCGGGCCGAAGTCGAAGTGCTCCAGCCAGCGGACCTTGCTCCGGCTCTCGTCCAACGCGGCCACGGTGATCTCGGCATCACCCTTCACCAGACGCCCGGTGTGGACGAGCGCACACCGTCCGCCACCGCTGGCCTCCTCTTCCCAGGCGGTCACGGTCAGCGGATCCCAGAACCCCACCGGTCCGACCCCGGACCAGGCGCGGATCCTGCCGCCGACCCCTCGGGCGGCTCCCCCGAGCGGCTCGACCCTGGTCAGCGGGATCCAGTCCCCGTGTCTGCTCCAGTCGGTCACGTACTCCCAAACCTGACCTGCGGGCGCGTCGACCTCGACGTCGGCAATGACGCTGACCCTGGTCAATCGGTCTCCCGAGGCTCGCGAGCCTCGAGCTCGACGACCAGACGGTCCAACAGCGCATCGACCTCCGACATCCGGTAACCGCGCAGGGCGGTGGTGAACCGGACGCGCGCGACGTCGTGCGACGTCAGTGGCCGGTCCGCCTGCACTCGTGAGTCGGGCCGGTCGTCGTACACCTCACCGAGTGAGCCACCCCGCCCGGTGGCGACCACCGCCACCACACCGAGCAGCGCCACGATCACGAACGCGAAGAACCACACCATGACAGCGATCGTCCCATGTGCTCAGTCGGGCTGCTTCGGCTCGTCGAACGCGTCCCCGCCGCCAGGCGCCGGGGACTTCCTTGCCCGACCCGCGTCGACCATGACCTGGACGGCCTCGTCGACGTCGTCAGTAAGCCTGAGCATGTCAAGGTCGTTGGCGGAGATCTTGCCGTCGCCGAGCACGGTGTCGCGCAACCAGTCGACCAGGCCGCCCCAGTACGACGTGCCCACGAGCACGATCGGGAAGGAGGTCACCTTCTGGGTCTG
The DNA here is from genome assembly GCA_963769585.1 of uncultured Actinomycetota bacterium. GTDB lineage: Bacteria > Actinomycetota > Actinomycetes > Propionibacteriales > Nocardioidaceae > SSC3. The sequence goes on along the minus strand of CAVYMJ010000006.1, from coordinate 394,184 downwards.
GACCAAGGTCACCGCCTCGAAGAGCTCGTCGAAGGTCCCGAAGCCGCCGGGAAGCACGATGAAGCCGCGGGCGTACTTGACGAACATGGTCTTGCGAGCGAAGAAGTACCGGAAGTTCACGCCGAGGTCGACGTACTCGTTGAGCCCCTGCTCGAAGGGAAGCTCGATGCCGAGCCCGACCGAGATGCCCCCGGCCTCGCGAGCTCCCTTGTTCGCGGCCTCCATCGCGCCGGGACCTCCGCCGGTGATGACCGCGAACCCAGCGTCGGAGAGCGCGCGACCGACAGCCTCGCCGACCTCGTAGAACGGATCGGTGCGTTTGGTCCGGGCGGAGCCGAACACCGAGATCGCGGGCCCGAGCTCGGCCAGGGCACCGAAGCCCTCCACGAACTCGCTCTGGATACGCAGCACCCGCCACGGGTCGGTATGCACCCAGTCGGTGGGCCCGCGCGAGTCCAGCAGCCGCTGGTCCGTCGTACCGGTGTCGACCTGTCGGCCGCGTAGCCGGACCCGTCCCCGGATCTTCTCCCTGACCGCGGGCAGGTCGACCCCGAGGATCCTGTTGCCGTCCTCCGAGCTCATGAGAGCCACCGGGTCAGGTTGGCCTCGACATCGAGGATCTGCTGCACGGGCACGAACTCCTCCTGCTTGTGGGCGAACAGCGGGTCGCCGGGACCGAAGTTCACCGCGGGGACGCCGAGCGAGCTGAACCGAGCGACATCCGTCCACCCGAACTTCGGCGCCGGCGTTCCCCCAACAGCCTGCACGAAGGCGGCCGCCGCGGGGACCGAAAGCCCGGGAAGAGCGCCTGGCGCCGCATCTGTGACCTTGACCTCGAACCCGTCGAAGAACTCACGGACGAACGCCTCGGCGTCTGCCTCGCTGCGGTCCGGGGCGAAGCGGAAGTTCACCGAGACCCGGCACTCGTCGGGTAGCACGTTGCCGGCCACGCCGCCCTCGACGAAGACCGCGTTCAGGCCCTCGTGGTACTCCAGCCCGTCGATCACCGGCCTGCGGGCCTCGTAGCCGTTCAGGCGAGCCAGGATGGGCGCGGCCCGATGGATCGCGTTGGCTCCCATCCAGGCGCGAGCGGAGTGCGCTCGCTCCCCCCGGGTGACGACCTCGACCCGCATGGTGCCCTGGCAACCGGCCTCCACCACGCCGTTGGACGGCTCCAGCAGGATGGCGAAGTCGGCCTCGAGCAGCTCGGGGTGGCTCTGCGAGAGCTGGAAGAGCCCGTTGCGGTCGGCCTCCACCTCCTCGCACTCGTAGAAGACGAAGGTCACATCGCGGTTGGGGCTGGCCAAGGTGGCGAGCTTGAGCGCTACCGCGTCGCCCGCCTTCATGTCACAGGTCCCGAGCCCCCGCAGGACACCTCCGTCCTGCACACAGGGCAGGTTGTCGTTCAGCGGCACCGTGTCCAGATGGCCGGCAAGGACGACACGGTCGTCTCGACCGAGGTCGGTCCTGGCGACGACGGTGTGCCCGAACCGGCGTACGGCGAGGTGGGGCTGCTCGCGAAGGGCCTCCTCGACCGCGTCGGCGATGGCCTGCTCGTTCCCGCTCACCGACTCGATGTCCACCAGGGTCCTGGTGAGCGTGACCACATCGCAGGACAGGTCCAGGGAGGGGCTCATGACCCCTATCCAACCAGTCTTCGGCTAGCGTTTCCGGGTGACCTCCCACGACCTCCCCACTGCGGCATGGGGTTTCGGCCTCGCAACGTTCGGACCCGACGACGAGGTTCTCGACACCTGGTACCCGGCGCCGGCGCTGGGTGATGCCGACGAGTCCGCCGCCCCGGCCGAGCTCACCGCGCTCGAAGGCGTCGACGAAATCAGGGGCGTCAACCACCGCGTCGTCCACACCGTGGTCAAGGACCTCCAGCAGGCTCCCGGCGATACGCACGACGCCTGGCTTCGGCTGCACCTGCTCAGCCACCGGCTCGTGACTCCGCACAGCGTCAGCCTCGACGGCATCTTCGCTCTCCTGAACAACGTGGTCTGGACCTCAGCCGGCCCGTGCCCGTCCAAGGGCTTCGAGCTCACCCGCGCTCGCCTCAGGGCGTCCGGCCAGCCGGTCGCGGTCTACGGCGTGGACAAGTTCCCGCGGATGACCGACTACGTCGTACCGACGGGGGTCCGCATCGCCGACGCCGACCGGGTCCGCCTCGGGGCCTACCTGGCGAGTGGGACCACGGTCATGCACGAGGGGTTCGTGAACTTCAACGCCGGCACACTCGGCGCCTCGATGGTGGAGGGCCGGATCAGCTCCGGCGTCGTCGTCGGGGACGGCTCCGACATCGGTGGTGGAGCCTCGATCATGGGCACCCTGTCGGGCGGTGGCAAACAGGTCATCTCCGTCGGCACCCGCTGCCTGATCGGCGCCAACGCGGGCATCGGCATCTCGCTGGGCGACGACTGCGTCGTCGAGGCGGGCTGCTACGTCACGGCGGGGACCAAGGTCACCGTTCAGGACATGGACAACAAGCCGAAGATCATCAAGGCCGCCGAGCTCTCCGGCTCGTCGAATGTGCTGTTCCGGCGCAACTCCACGACCGGCGCCATGGAGGCCGTTGCCTGGAACGCGGAGGGCGTCGCACTGAATGCTGCCCTGCACGCCAACGACTGACCGATGCCACGACGTAGGGACGAGCGAGGCCGGATCAAGGCCCTGACCGCACTAGGCATGCTCGCGGTCGTCGCCGGTGTCGGCTACCTGTTCTGGTCGGGCGCCGGCCCGCTTCCCGACCCCGAGGGCTGCCGGGTGCAGGTCGGCAAGGTCAAGGTCGACCTCGATACCCAACAGGCGGAGAACGCGACCAGGATCGCGGCGGTCGCCGACCGCCGCGGGCTGCCGGCGCGTGCCGTGTCGATCGCGATCGCCACCGCGTTCCAGGAGTCCAAGCTGCGCAACCTCAACCACGGGGACCGCGACTCGATCGGAATCTTCCAGCAGCGACCGTCGCAGGGCTGGGGCACCCGAGCCCAGATCATGGACCCGTACTACTCGACCAACGCGTTCTTCGATGCCCTGGTGAAGGTCGACGGCTACCAGGACATGCGGATCACCGAGGCCGCGCAGGCGGTCCAGCGCTCGGGATTTCCTGAAGCCTACGAGGACCACGCGGCCGGTGCGCGCGCTCTGGCGTCGGCGTTGACCGGCTACAGCAAGGCCAAGGTCTCCTGCGTCGTCGACGCGGCCGCCCTGGACAAGCAGGCACAGGGTGCCAGCGGCCTTACCGCTCGCGCCGACGCCGTACGCGCGGACCTACAGACCGCATTCGGCCGGCTCCCGCTGGGTGGCTTCCAGCCTGGCGGGGTGGACGCCGGGCACATGAACGGCTCTGCGCACTACGACGGTCGGGCCCTGGACATCTTCGTGCGACCGGTCAGCGCACCGAACAAGCGAAAGGGCTGGCTCATCGCCCAGTACCTGGTAGCGAACGCCAAGCGCCTCGACATCGCGCACGTCATCTTCGACGGGCGGATCTGGGCCTCTGGCCGGCGTTCGGAGGAGGGCTGGCGCGTCTACTCGCCGCCGGATCGCTCCGGGGACCGAGCCGTCCTCGAGCATCGCGAACACGTCCACGTGGACGTCGACTAATAGCCCACATTGGCCATTGCCGGACACTCACAACCCGACCATCCTTATATGGACATTTCTCGCAACCTGGGGTAACTGGCTGCGAGACCAGGGGATGAGTCAACTGCCGGGGGGCAATCAATGAGCTTCGAATCTTCCATGATCTACACCATGGGCATGGCGCTGAGCCGTGCCCTTGAGAACAACGCGGACGTGTCCATCCTCGTCGACGGGGAGTGGCTCAGCGGCTCCGTGGTCATCTACGACGGCTACGGCGTGGTTCTGGACAACGGCGACGAGCACTCGATCGTCAAGGTCGACACCGTGACCGCCGTCCGGATCATGTCGCACGTACCGACCCAGCACGGCATCACCGAAGGCGCGGACCTGGACGACTGGACCGACGCCATGCCGATGCCCGGTCCGCAGATGGCCCGCTCTGCCTGAGACCACAAGCGGCCCCCGGCTCGACAGCGACTTCGCCGGGGGTCACCAACTTTCCCGACCCCGCTCAGCCAGGCTCGCTGTGACCAGGTGCTGGTCGCACGCCGCGTTCACCCGGAGGCGAACGCCACGCGAGTCTGGAGGCGCGAAGACGGGACGATGCCGGGGGCACTCGTAGATGAACTACCAATCGTCCATGGTGTACACGATGGGGGCGGCGTTGAGCCGCGCGCTCGAGGACCACACCGAGGTGGCCGTTCTCGTCAACAGCGCGTGGCTCACCGGCACGGTGGTCGTCTACGACGGGGTCGGTGTCGTACTGGACGGCGACGACGAGCACTCGATCGTCAAGGTCGACTCCATTGCCGCCGTCCGGGTGATGAAAGGGCTGCCCGCCCAAACGCGCGTGACCGGGGCAGAGCCTCCGACGGCCGGACGCGACCAGGCGACACCGATGCCCGGGCCCAGACCGCCCCACAACCGCTAGCTCAGCCGGCGAGCCGAGCCACGGCCGCCGCGACCCGCTCGTCGGTAGCGGTGAACGCCACACGGACATGCTCGCGACCGGCGACGCCGTAGAAGTCCCCAGGAGCGACCAGGACTCCGCGCTCGGCGAGCCCGGCCACCGTGTCCCAGCAGCTCTCCCCGCGGGTGGCCCACAGGTAGAGAGCCCCCTGAGAGTGGTCGACCTGGAAGCCGGCTCCGACCAGGGCAGCCTTCAGCGTGGCTCGCCGTGCGGCGTACCGGGCGAGCTGCTCGGCCACGTGTACGTCGTCCTCGAGCGCGGCCTTCATGGCCGCCTGCTGAGGGCCGGGAACCTGGAGGCCGAGGTTCTTGCGCACGGCGAGCAGCTCACCCACCACGTCGGGGTCGCCCGCGACGAAGCCGCAGCGGTAGCCGGCCACGTTGGAGCGCTTCGACAGGGAGTGCACTGCCAGGAGCCCGGTGTGGTCTCCCCCGCAGACGTCAGGGTGCAGCACGCTGACCGGTTCTGCCTCCCAGGCACACTCCAGGTAGCACTCGTCCGACACCAGCAGGACTCGCCGCTCGCGGCACCACTGGACGACTTTGCGCAGGTGCTCGACCCCAAGCACGCGACCGGTCGGGTTCGACGGGGAGTTGACCCACACCAGCGCCGGCACTTCGGGTCCCAGGCTGGTCAGCGAGTCGCTGGCCCGGGTGGTGGCACCGGCGAGGACCGCACCGACCTCGTACGTCGGGTAGGCCAGCTCTGGGATGACTACCAGGTCGCCCGGCCCGACACCGAGGTGGCCGGGCAGGCTCGCGATCAGCTCCTTGGAGCCGATCACCGGCAGGACGGCGTCCAGACCCAGGCCGGTGACCCCCGCAGTGCGGGCGAGCCAGTCCAGGCAGGCCTGCCTGGTGTCGGTCCGGCCGATGGTCAGCGGGTAGCCCGGAGAGTCGGCCGCCGCCTTCAGCGCGTCCTGGATGACCGCCGGGGTCGGGTCCACCGGCGTACCGACGCTGAGGTCGACGATCCCGTCCGGGTGATCTCGCGCCACCTCGGCGTACGAGGTGAGCTTGTCCCAGGGGAAGTCCGGCAAGCGGCCTGAGACGGAACGTGCCGCCCACCTCGGGGTCGAGGTACGCGGCACGTTCGGGGTCGGTGAGGTCACTCGTCGTGCTCTTGAGGCGGCAGCGCCTCGATGATGGCGTGGTCCTTCTCGATCACGCCCATCTTGGCCGCGCCGCCGGGAGACCCGAGGTCGTTGAAGAACTCGACGTTCGCGGTGTAGAAGCTCTTCCACTGCTCCGGGGTGTCGTCCTCGTAGAAGATCGCCTCGACCGGGCAGACGGGCTCGCAGGCGCCGCAGTCCACGCATTCGTCGGGGTGGATGTACAGCATCCGCGAGCCTTCGTAGATGCAGTCGACCGGGCACTCGTCGACACAGGCGCGGTCCTTGAGGTCCACACAGGGCTGCGCGATGACGTAGGTCACCGTTGTTCCTCCTCGTCAGCAAAGATGGGGCTCCGAACCACAAGCGAGCATCGGAACGGTCTACAGCCTAGTATCACGACCTCACCTGCTCGCCAGAACCCTCCGGACTCAAGACTGATGCCACTGCCCACAGCCCTCGGACCGCACTGCGTCGGCCTGCGCGTCGTCGTACGCCGGGTGCTGCCCGGACCCCCTGGACCCTCGGGCGGCCCCGCGATGACCGACGTCCTGGGAGTGATGGAGTCGTGGGAGTCCGGCACCACCATGATCCGCACCGGGTCGGGCGTAATTGCCATCGCGGTGGCCGACATAGTCTCCGGGAAGCCCGTCCCCCCTCGCCCTTCCGTGCTGTCCCGGCTCTCCCCCGACCTGGTCGAGCGTCGCGCCCTGGCCTCGTGGCCGCCGCTGGTGTCCGAGCCGCTGGGCGACTGGGTGCTGCGCGAGGCGGGTGGCTACAGCGCCCGGGCGAACTCAGTCCTCGCGATCGGGGAGCCGCAGCCGCTCGAGCCTGTGCTGGCGTTCTACCAGTCCCGTGGGCTCCCGGTCTGGGCCCAGGTCGTCGTCGAAAGCCCGGCCCAGGGCTACCTCGAGGCAGCGGGCTGGGTCCACGCGCGGCCCGGTGAGGCCGACTCGCTGTTCCAGGTTGCCTCCGTGGCGCGCGCGCTACGCACCGCGCGCGGCCTGGCACCGGTCGCCGACGTGTCCTGGTCCTCGACCTCCTGGCCGCTGCCGCCCGCGGCCCGCGCCGTCCTGGAGGCTCCCGAGGAGGTCGGCTTCGTTTCGCTCGGAGAGCAAGCCCGCGGGCGGGTGGTGGTGACGACTCACGGGGCCGACATCTGGTCGGCCATCAGCGATGTTCTCGTCGCTCCCGCTGCCCGCGGCCAGGGGCTCGGGTACGCCGTGATGGCCGCGATGCTCGACTGGGCCGCGGAGCGAGGCGCCGGTACGGCGTACCTGCAGGTCCGCGGCGACAACCCGGCCGCCCTGGCCCTCTACCGGCGACTCGGCTTCGTGACCCACCACTCCTACCGTTACCTGACGCCACCACCCTCGAGACGCCGGAACTAGGCTGACTCTGAGCGAAGCGAGTCAGCCGTCGCAGATGACGGTGTCGCTGGGCGTGTACCGGGTGTGCATCTTCTCGGTGTGGTCCAGCTTGGCCGAGCCGTGCTTGTAGAAGTACCGGTAGACGTCGACGTCGAAGCCGTCGTACCCCTCGTTGGGCTCGCAGTTCTTCGGCGGGAGGTGGCGCACCTTGGGTGAGGTGAAGTTGTAGCGATCCGACACCCCGGCCTTGATGTCCCAGTACTTCGTGGACCACATCCGGACGTGCATCGCGCCCTGCGTGGAGGGCGTCGAGAGGTCACGCCAGGCCTGGATGAGGATGCCGTACGGCGTGTCGTTGGTGAACTTCAAGTCGACCGTCGGCCAGGCGACCGTGGCTTCACGGCCGACCGGGTACCGGCTGATGTAGAACGAGTGTGGCTTGTGCTGGACGTCCTCGAGGCCCGCGAAGAACGCGGCGTTGAACGTCGTGGTAGCCACCTGGCTGACGCCACCTCCGAGGTCCTGGCGGAAGACCCCGTCGCTGATGATGAATCCCTTGACGAAGCCGTTCTCCGCCGTCCGTTCGCCGACGATGCCGTTGAGGCTGAACGTGTCGCCCGGCTTGAGGATGGTGCCGTCGATCAGCTCGGCGGCCCGACCGAGGTTGGTGTTGCGGTAGTCGGCATGGGGGAAGTACGTGGTGAACTCCGAGACCTGCTCCTTGATGCCCAGGGCCCGGACCTCGGCCGCGGTGTACTCCGGCGTCGCGATCACGGTCTTGACGGTGAGCTCACGGCCCTTGCCCTCCGCGACCACCAGCCGCAGGAACGCCGAGGTGATGGCATCGGGATCGAAGGTGACGCCGGTCCTTCCTGGCACCACCTGGGGTGCGCCGTTGACGATCTGCACCGTCGCGTCCCGCGGTGCCAGGGCGATCGTCTTCATCGCGGGCTCCACCGCGTCCAGGAGCAGCTTCTTGCGGAGCCGCGGCTCCAGGCGTCCGTCCACCGCCTTGAGCGCGAGCGCAGGAGCGAAGGCCCTCGGCTGGAGCACGACCCGCTCACCGGCGATGCGAAGGACGACCGCTGCAGACATCGCGGGGTTGGCGAACTCCTTCATCGCACGGGAGACCTCGGTCCCGGACACCGCGGGCTCTGCCGTCTGCACCGGAAGCTCGACCGGCTCGGCTACACGCTCCGGGTAGGCGGCCAACACGGCGGCGCGGGCGCCCTCCCGGTCGACGACGGTCCCCGACGTCGGGTACGTCGGCCGCGCTCGGCCCCGCTTGGTGAACCGGATGGCGCCGTCCCGTGCCGGTACGTCGACCTCCTGGGCGAACGACTCGAGCGTCTTTTCAAGTGCGGACTCCTCGACCGCATCCACGGCCTCATAGCTCGACCCACCTGCGACGAACTCCCACATGTGCCGCGGGTCCCAGCTGCGCCCGACGGCCACCTGGTCCACCGAAGCCTGGAGGTCGACGCCCAGTCCGGCCTCGGCCGGGCTCACCTGGACGGACCTGTCGCCCGCACGCAGCGTGAGGGGCCCGTCGGTGCCGTCGATCGCGCTCAGCGCCCGGACGGCGGCAGCGGGCGTCTTGCCGCCCACCGCCACTCCGGAGACCGTGGTTCCACGAGCGATCCGGTCGCCGGCGACGAAGTAGCCGGCCACGTAGACGCCTCCGAAGAGCACGACCAGAGCCAGCAGTAGCCAGCGGATGATGCGGCGGTCACGCTTGAGAGTAGGCAGGGTGTCCGTCACCCGGGCGAGTTTACGTGTCACCCCGAACCGCGTCGTCCCAGGTCACCAGCAGGCGTGGCGCACACCGGCACCCCCGTGGAGAGGCGCGGCCTAGAGCCCGGAGAAGAGGTCCGGCTCCAGACCGTTCTCGGCAACCGGACCCAGCTCGCCCTTGGCTAGCCGGAAGAACTCCAGCCCCCAGGCTTCGTCGCCCATCACTTCGCCCATGGCGAAGAACGGACCGTCCGGCTGGATCTGGGTCGCGTGTGCCTTCATCGCGGCCATCTTCGCCCCCAGGTAGTCCTGGGCGTCGATGCACGCGGAGAGGTGCTCGTCCTCGACCATGAACGGCCACAGCGGCCCGTCCGGGTCCATCCCCTCGAAGGTCGTGGTGTCTCCGGCTTCCCGGAGCATCCTGATGCCCTTGCGCAGCCGGCTGGCCGACATCGCACCCCAGTAGATCTTCGCGATGTCCCAGGGCTCGCCCAGGTCGGGCTTGAACGACGGCACTGCGGCCAGCGAGGCGGCGTACGTCGCGACTCGGTGCGCCTGGATGTGGTCCGGGTGGCCGTAGCCGCCGAAGTCGTCGTAGGTGACCATCACCTGCGGTCGCACCTCGCGGATGATCCCCACGAGGGAGGTCGCTGCCTCGAGCAGGTCAGCCCGCCAGAACGTGTCGCCACGCACCTCGTCTGCGGGCACGGCGTGGCCGTCCTCGTGCCAGGCCATGCCCGAGTCGCGATAGGTCCCCTGCCCACCCAGGAACCGGAAGTCGGTAACCCCGAGCTCCTTCATCGCCGCGGTGAGCTCGCCGACCCGGTGATGGCCGAGGGCGTCGTCCTTGTCCGATGCGAGGTGGGACAGCTCGGGGACGAGCACTTCGCCCTCCTCGCCCAGCGTGCAGGTAACCAAGGTGACGCTGCGGCCCTCGGCGACGTACTTCGCCATCGTCGCGCCCTGGTTTATCGTCTCGTCGTCAGGGTGCGCGTGCACCAAGAGCAGCCGCTGATCCATGTGGTGAAGACTAGTCGGGCAGCAAACGAGGAAGGGAGCGGCCTTGACGACTCTGCCCGGGACCTTGTCGCTCGCGGCGGCACTGGCCCTAACCGGCTGCTCGATCGGGTCCGCCGAACCAGCCGGTCCACCGGCCGGCCCGTTGCTGGTCTCAGCCTCGACCCACGCCTGTCGGCTGTCCGCTGAGGGGACCGTCATCTTCACGGGCCACCGCCTGGACAACACCGCGGACATCCCGCTGACCATCGACTCGGTGTCTCTCACGGGCGCGGTGAACATCACGCTCGCCGGGGCCGACCTTCTCGACGACAACCTCGCCCCTAGGGAGCGCGAAACTCTGCCCGCCGCGGACACGACGTTGAGCGCTGTGGGCGAGCCGGGGCACGAGATGGTCCTCATGCTCAGCCTGGCCGTCGACCCGGGGGTGGGCGGTGCCCGCTTCGCAGGGGTGGCGGTGGACTACCACAACGTCGAGGGAAGGTTCCGGGCCAAGACGACCACGGTTGTCGAGCTCAGCCGGGGATGTCGTCAGTGAAGTGACCCTTGACGCGCTTCGGCGCATCTGGAAGGGCGAGCGGCCGCGCCGGGAGCTGAGGTTCCGCCTCGTCGAGCCACCCGTCGTACTGGTCGACCAGGAGCTCGACCACGATCGGTGGAGCGTCGGTCAGCACAGCCCAGGGGTGGTCCTGCTCGTCGTCCTCGCCGTGCAGTCGCTCGCGGACGACGCTCGCGTCGAACCCGTCCGCTACCAGCCGGGCCGCGACAGCCGAGGCGGTCTCGTCGTCGAAGAACACCGCTCTCAACGTCATGCGAGCAGCTCCTTGACCAGCGGCAGGAACGGGAGGTCGGCGTCGAGCCAGGTCACCAGTCCGAGCTCCGCGCTGCCCAGCCACCGGATCGCATCGTGCTCGTGTGGGACCGGTTCGCCGCTGACCAGCGAAGCCGTGACCACCCGGAGCGTGTAGCCCGCCTTGATCGGGGCCTGGTGGTCGAGGATCGCTCCCACCGCGATGCCGCAACCGAGTTCCTCGGCAATCTCACGCTGGGCACAGTCACTGATCGACTCGCCCGGCTCGACCTTCCCACCCGGAAACTCCCAGCGCCCGGCTGCCTGGGGTGGGTGCACCCGCCGGGCCGCCAGCACCCGCTGGTCCTCCAGGATGGCGACGCCGACCACGACGGTCTCAGCGGACATAGCCGCGCGGCCGCTTGGCGACGTGCAGCCAGTCCCGGAACAGCTTGTCGAGCTGCTTGCCAGAGACCGTCTCCGCCAGCTTCTTGAACGCATACGTGGTGCCGTTCCCGTGCCGGTTGTGCCTCGCCCACTGGCGGAGGATCCGGAAGAAGACCTTCGTGCCGACGCGCTCGCGTAGTGCCTGCAACGTCATGGCACCGCGGGTGTAGACCGCATCGCTGAACAGGGTCTTCGCCTTGACCTTTGCCGGTGCCGGGGACCACCGACTCGTGCTGCGGAAGGCCTCCCGGAACGCCTTCCGCGTGCTGGGGCCGCCATGCTTGGCGCGCCAGAGCCACTCGGCGTACGTCGCGAAGCCCTCGTTGAGCCAGATGTGGTTCCACGTCCTCGGCGTCACCGAGTCCCCGAACCACTGGTGAGCGATCTCATGCACCAGGATTCGGGTGTGCGCGTAGCCGGGAAAGAACGGCCTGTTCTGCAGCTCCAGGGCGTAGAAGACGGTGGGGTTGTCGACGATGATGCCGGAGTCGGCATAGGGATACTTGCCGAACCATCGCTCTCCGAACGCGACCACCCTCGGCAGCAGGCGCAGCGGCTTGGCGTTGCTGGGTAGCCCCTTGGCGATGAAGGAGTCGTAGCGGACGCCCCGCACCGTGCGGGTGTGCCGGGTGAACTTCCCGATGTCGACCGTAGCGAGGTAGGTCGCCATCGGCTCGTTGACCGACCAGTGCCAGGTGTCACGGACCCCGCTGCGGATGACGGCGGTGTTGCGCCCGTTGCTGACCGCCTGGAATGCCTGGGGGACTTCGATGGCTACGTGGTACGTCGCCTTGTCCCCCGGCGTGTTGTTGTTGGGGAACCACGTCATTGAGCCCCTGGGCTCGTTGAGGGTGATCGCCCCCACGTTCTTGCGCAGCCAGCCTTCACTGGTCCCGCTGGGGTCGCGTAGCGACCTGGGCTTTCCTCCGTAGGCCACCTGCGTGGTGAAGGTGGTCCCGGCCGGCACGGCCGCCTGCGGGGTGACCAGGAGCTTGTTCCCGCTGCGCGTGTAGGTGGCCGCGACCCCGTTCACGAGCACCTGCGTGACCGACAGGCCCGAAAGGTCGAGTTCGACGCTGGTCAGCGCGGACTTGGCGTGGGCGGTCACGGTCGTCCTGGCGTCGATCGAGCCGTCGCCGGGAAACCAGGAGAGCGCGATGTCGTAGTGCTGGACGTCCAGGGCAGCACTGCCCAGGGACGGGTACACCGGGTCCCCCACCCCCGACTGGGCTGAGGCGCCGCTCGCAGACAGAGCCACCGTGGCGGCCAGGATCGGGACGAACGCACGCACTCTCATTCTTCGATCGTAGAGACTGGGTCCGTGCTGGACGCCGTACACCTGGAGCGGGACGCCGAACGTGTCGTCGAGGTCGACCTGCTCGCCGAGGCGCTCGGGGGCCGGGTGGGGCTCGACGGCGTGCTGGCCGACCTCGACCGTAAGGCGCGGCGCCAACCCATCCCGGGACGGGCCGTCGACCAGGGTTTCGCCCTGGATCTGGCGGACAGCCTGACCCTGCGCTGGTGGCCTCAGGGCATCACCACGTCCGCGGACAGCCGCGACGAGGAGACGTACGCCGGCCGCAAGGTCGTGGTGACGTCGTCGTACTCCAAGAGCGTGCGCGGTCTCCACATGGGCTCTCGGCTGACGTTCTTCGACATCACCGATCCACGGCGGGTGCGCTACCGGCATGTGCTGCTGGTGGAGGCTGTGGCCGGTGAGGGTGGCGTGACCTTCACCCCGGTCAGGATCCACGCCGGGGGCATCGTCTGGCACGGGCCCTACCTGCATGTAGCCGGGACCGCCCGTGGCGTCTTCTCCTTCCGGCTCGACGACATCCTCCCCCTCCCGAGCGGCACCTCCGAGCGTGCGATCGGCCGGCAGCCGGACGGGCGGCTGGCCGGGTACGGGCACCGGTACCTCCTGCCGGTCCGCTTCACCTACGCCGCGGTCACGGCCCAGGGACATCAGCGGATCCGGTACTCCTTCCTCTCCCTGGACCGCAGCGGCGACGAGCACCAGCTGGTCGCCGGAGAGTACGGGCGCGGCAACCAGACGACTCGGCTGCTGCGCTACGACATGGACCCGTCGACGGGCTTGATAAGCACCGACCCCGAGGGGGCCTCACGACCACGCACTGTCGATCTCAGCGGGCTTGAGCAGATGCAGGGTGCCACCTCGATCGCCGGAAGGCTGTACGTCACCCAGAGCCTCGGTCGGTTCAGGCGGGGCAGTCTGTGGGTGGGACAGCCCGGTCGATTCACCCGCCATGGGCGTGCTCTGCCGCAGGGACCAGAGGATCTCTGTTACTGGCCGTCTACCGAGCAGCTGTGGTCGGTCTCCGAGCACCCGCTAAGACGGTTCGTCTTCGCGATGGACAGGTCCCGCTTCGACTAGGAGACCCGTCGTCGCTCAGGAAGGACCGCGCTGGGCAGGAATCCTGGCCTTCTGAGCCACCAGGTGCACCGTCGCGTAGTGCCCCGCCGAGCTGACGCGAGTGGCTCCCTGGAACTCCACATGCTCGGGCGCGACGATCACGGAGTGTGCCTCCCAGAACGGGTAGCGAACCCGGTTCTCCCAGAGGTTCTCCAAGGCTCCGGCGATGTCGATCTCGTCGCGCTCCGGCGTGAACTGGCACAGTGCGATCACCAGGGCGTCCGGATCCTCGGTCACCTCGACCTCGACCTCCTCGAACAGGCCGCTGTCCATCAGCCGTTCTCGAAGGTCGCCCTCGAACGAGGCAAGTGCCAGCGGCGACGGCGGAAGTGCGTTGTCCCGCATTGCCGTGCGCAACTTGTGAAATTGCGTGAGTTCCATAGGAAAAATGGTCCGCCCTCGGAGGCGGGGCTACACGGGAGGGAGGGTTAAATTTCAGGGCAAATAACGGAAGATTCGGACTTATTATAATGAATTGGTGTAAGAAGTTTTTCCGGCAAATTGCTCATTCCGGACAACTAGAAGGCTGTGGTCAGTCCCGCCCGCACCGCTCGGTAGAACCGCTTCACGTCGACCCGGAGATCGGCGAGCTCGTCCTCGGTCAGCGTCCTGCCCTCGACGAGGGCGTTCGTGAACAGGTCGAAGATGCCGCCGATCACGGCCACTGCGATGCCGGAGTAGCTGCCCGTCAGACCGCTGTCGCGCCAGACTGACTCGAGCAGCCTGGCAGCCACCTTCCGCGTGTCGCGACGGATCAGCTCGATGGTCGGGCTGATGGCCCTCGACGGTCCCTGAATGGCCAGCGCACACCTCGGGTCGTCGAAGTAGGCGGCCAACAAGGTGTCGAGCATGACAGCCTCGGCCTCCGCCTCATCGTCGGAGGCTTCCTCGAGAACCACGTGCATCTTCGCGAACACTGAGGAACGAAACCTGTTGTAGACCTCGAGATAGAGGTCCTCCCGGTTGTCGAAGATGCGGTAGAAGCTCTTCGTACTGACATTCGCACCGGCACAGACCTGTTCGACCGAGGTATGCGCGTAGCCCTGTTCTGCGAAGAGGGTCAGAGCCGACTCGAGGACATGGTCGCGCCGCTGCGCCTCGCGCTCCGAGGCATCCAGTCCCCGGATCCGCCGCCCACCCGAGACCGGGGCTTCCCCCGCTTGTGTCGACACCCCTCCACGATACCGGCGGAACCAGTTTGACGACCCATTCAGAGGCAGGGGAATTCCGGCTCCGAGCAGCGGCGGGTCAGAACCAGGTGTTGCACCACGGCGCCCGGTCCCCGACCAGCAGTCGGTCGGCCACGCCCACGGCTCCGTGCTTCTCCTCGTCCAGCCAGCCTGCAGCGAGGAGCGTCGTCAACCTGGTGCTCCCGAGATAGGCGGCACCCAGAGCTCGCACGGGCAGGGTCAGGTCGGCAGCCTGGTCCGTGCGGCGGCAGGAGACCCCAGCCGGCGAGGCGTCCAGGAGGTACCGGCCGGTCGTGATGGAAAGCGGGTCGGTGACCTCGAGGACGAACTTGCCGGAGGCGGCGTACGTCCTGGCCTCCAGAGCACGCACCACATCGAGTGGCCTGACCCAGAGGAAGTCGCCGCGGTAGGTCAGCCGCGCGGCGCGGGCATCCTCAAGCAGGAAGGGCAGCAGCTCGTCGGCGGGGCGATCGCCGGCGACCAGGGTCGAGATCAGGTCGAGGTCGCAGAGGTAGCGCCAGAGGCGAGCTTCTGCCGCGGAAGTGGCGGCGCACAGATCGCTCACCCGCACGGTGCTGTTGGGCACCATGTCATTCCACTTGTGCTTGATTGTGTAGCAGGCCCAGCCTTGGGCGATGCCGTCCTTGTCCCGGCACAGGACTCGGAAGCCCATCCAGGGCTTGTCTTCGGGCGGCCGCCGTAGATCGGCGAGGTGGTCCCAGACCAGGTCCGAACGCGCGATCATGCCTGGTCGCGCCGATCGCACCCGGTCGAAGACTCCGGGCGCCTCCTTGCGGAACGTCTCGTTGTCGACCAGCTCGACCGTGCCGTCGCCGGGAGCAGTGAACGAAGCCTTGGCGGTGTCGAGCTCCCAGCCGGTGGACTCGACCGCCGGGCCGTACCCGAAGCGACCGTAGATCGGGTACTCCGACGCGATCAGCACATCGACGATCTCCCCACGTTCGGCGCTTGCGCGCAGGTCCCGGGAGATCATTCCGGTGAGCAGGCCCTGCCTGCGATGCGTCGGCTGGCACGTCACGGCCGTCAGCGCGCCAGCGTCGACCTGGGCGCCACCCGGAACCGTGAGCTGGGTCGGAAACGAGCGAAGCGTGGCGACGATCTGGCCACGGTCAAAGGCGGACAGGGCACGGTCGACCGGCTGGGTCGAGTCCTTGGCCCAGGTGGGGTCGTCGTCGCTGGTCTCGGCCTCGCCGAAGCCTGCGCGCACCCGGCGACGGAAGGCCGGGGTCTCCTCAAGGGTGATGGGCCGGATCTCGACTGTCATCTGGCCAGGCTAGGAACCAACGCCGACTCGCGCCACTGGAATTTGCCTGTGGACTGCGGCGCGCCGCCCGCAAGGAGGCAGGGGCTGACCAGAAAGAACTCGTCCGCTGCCGATAACCACTGGGCGCACGCGTCGTTTGGCCATTGACGAATCCACTCGGAGGTTGATGATGATGCTCGGGTCCACTCGACGCCTGGCAGCGTTCGCTGCTGTTCTGACGGCTGGCGCCGTCGCGCTTTCGGCCCCCGGATCCGCCGGAGCGAGCCCCCAGCTGCCGCCGGTCACCGTAACGTCGGTGCCGCTGGACAAGGCTGGGCACGGTAAGGCCATTGTGGCCTTCGCAGACGGTGTAATCCCGGCGGGCACAGCCGGCGCGCTGCACCGCTTGGGCGTCGAGCGGGCGATCGAGCTGCCGACGATCGGAGCCGTTGCGGTGACGGCGGCTCTCCCGGTCATCGACCAGCTCGCGAACCTGACGGGCGTGGTAGCGGTGGAGCCGCAGCGCAGGCTCGTGTCCAACCTCTACGCCTCCAAGAAGCAGATCAACGCGATCGGCGCCGACCAGCCCGCGGCGTACACCACCCGGGTGGACCGCAAGCGGGTCAGCGGGACCCGCCCGGGCGTCACCGGTGCGGGCGTCACCGTAGCCGTTCTCGACTCGGGCATCTTCGCTGGCCACCCGGACTTCGGTGACCGCGTGATCAAGGGCCTCAACTTCTCCTACGCCGAGGCCGCGCAGCAGGCCGGCTTCACCGCAGAGCAGTGGGACACGTACGCCGAGTCGACCGGCACGCTGGCGCTGCAGGACGAGATCGGCCACGGCACTCATGTCGCCAGCACCGTGGGCGGCGACGGCAGTCTGTCCGCATCGCAAGGCGGCCGGGACCTCGCCGGTGTCGCTCCGGGGGTTTCCCTGATCTCGATGCGGGTGGCAACGCCCGGCTTCGGCATCGTCGACGACATCGACTGGGAGGAGGCAGCACTGGCTGCGTTCGACTGGACGATCCGGCACCGCGTGGAGTACGGAATCGGCATCACGCAGAACTCGTGGGGTCTGCTTCCGACCGAGCCCAACTGCCTCGGCCTCGACTGCGGTGAGCCAACCGACTTCGACGCGATGTCGCAGATGATCAAGTCGGTCGTGGACAGCGGCGTGAACGTTGTCTTCTCGGCCGGGAACGACGGCCCCGCGCCGGGGACGATCGGCGGCTACCACGACCCGGCGAACGGTGCGGTCCTCGTGGGCGCGGCCTGCAAGTCCGTGGACTCCACCCGGTGCGTGCCGGGCCAGCAGATCACGGGCTTCTCCAGCCGTGGCGCCGCCGACGGCACCGGCCCGCAGGTCGACGTCGTGACGCCCGGCGACACGATCATGGCCGCACTCTCCCCGTCGGTCCTCGCCCCGCTGACCGAGTGCCCAGAGATCCAGCAGCCTGGCTACTTCTGCATCTCCGGTACGTCGATGGCGTCGCCGCACGTGTCAGGCGTCGTCGCGCTGATGCTCGAGGCCAACCCGCAGGCGACACCGGCCCAGGTGAAGCAGTGCCTGGGCTCGACCGCGATCGACATGATGACCCCCGGGTTCGACATCCACTCCGGACTCGGCATGGTCGACACCAAGGCCGCGTTGACCTGTATCCACGCGCTTTCGTTGATCAAGCAGAAGCACTGACACGGTCTCTACATCGGATTCGTGGCACGGGGCTGGCCGATGCACTCGGCCTGGTGAGGTTGGCCCGTGCTCGCGGCGTCCCCCGCACCTCGTCCGACCTGTGCAAGCACGCCGATTCAGCCGGTGAAGCGGAACGACCTCGCCCGAAGTTGACTGTTGGCGGTCTTCGTTGGTCGAACCCGGAGGGTGCCGTCTGACCTCTCAGCCTGGCAATTGCACGCAGTTGACGTCGACCCTGCACAGGTCTCCAGCCCACCGCGCGAACGCGTCGGGGCTGGGCATGGCCGCGATGTGCGGCACAGTCGCCGAGCCGCTGTTCGTTCGGGAGGTTGATGCTCGGTCAAGGCGGTGACCCGCAGCGATCGAGCAGGACGGGTGGGGCCAGGTGATCGCCGTTCCAGAACGGGCCCGGTGCCCTCAGGTCAGTCGCTGCGGCGCCGTGCGGACGCGAAGCCCAGCCAAGTGTGTCGGTTGCCGGCCCAGCACCAGCCAACCTTCGGTGCGCCCTTGTTGGCCGCGCCGTCGTGGCCAGTGCCGCCGCTGATCCAGATGGCGGGCGTCCGGGCGTCGAGGCCCTTCCCGTTGACCTTGCGTGACGCGATGGTCATGAAGCAGTGCTGGCGTTCAAGCTGCTTGGGCTCCTGTAGCAGCCAGCTGATTCCCTCACTGATCGTCAGGGGTGTGCGTCCGCGCTGGAGGATGGCGGGTAGCGCTTCCTTGGGGCTCCAGTTGCGCATGTCGTCGCCACGACCTGGGTCATGGACGAGGTAGAGCGGCCGGTCAGGGATGGTGACCTCTGTGATCGGTGCGAACTGTTCGAGATCGGTCAGGTCGGTGACGACGAAGCCCGGCTTGCCACTGTGACGAAGCAGCGGTGCAAGCTGCCGGGCCGAAAGGAGCGCCGGATGGACAGCAAGGACTGAGCCGGGCTCGTCGGGCAGATCCTCAGCGTGGGCGGCGAGGTCTGCTGGGTCCAGC
The DNA here is from genome assembly GCA_963769585.1 of uncultured Actinomycetota bacterium. Classification (GTDB taxonomy): domain Bacteria; phylum Actinomycetota; class Actinomycetes; order Propionibacteriales; family Nocardioidaceae; genus SSC3. The sequence goes on along the minus strand of CAVYMJ010000006.1, from coordinate 375,601 downwards.
CCAGCGAGTTCGGCGACGCCGACCTCGATGAGGCGGTTCAGCTGGTTGGCAATGCTCATTTTCTCACTCCCTCCCGACAAGCATGCCCGCCATCAAGATGGCGGCCAAGGCGACGATCGCGTTGAGCAGGTCGGCGGTGCGGTAACCGAGGAGGCTACGGGTTCTGGGACGTCCGCTCAGCCTCGTGATCCGCCTCCGAGCAGGCACCGTGCGGGAGCGCTGACCCGCATTCAGCCCATCGAGTTTCGTGCTGAGGTGGTCTGGCGCGGCGGCGGAGCCTCTCGGGGTCCCCACCGTCCTTGCGGGCTATTTCCTCGGCCAGCGGCAATGCCTAGTTTGGAGGACCAACTGAGCGCGTTACCGGTCACCCACCTCACCTGGAGTTCGTCATGTCCCAGACAACCGAGAGTCCGATCTCAATCCTCCGGAGCCGCATCCGCGGGGACGTCATCGGTACCGCCGATGCGCAGTACGACGACAGCCGCCGGGTGTGGAACGGAAACATCGACCGTCGTCCGCTGGCAGTCGCACGCTGTCTCGACGAGGCCGACGTACAGGAAGCAGTTCGATTCGCCACTGAACATGGGCTCGAGGTCGCCGTCCGCGGCGGAGCACACAGCATGTCGGGGGCCTCGGTGGTCGACGACGGCATCGTCATCGACCTCGGTCAGATGAACCTGGTCCGCGTCGACCCTGAGACCCGTCGCGCCCGGGTGTCCGGCGGCGCACAGCTCGCCGATCTCGACGCCGCCACGCAGGCGCACGGCCTCGCCGTTCCTGCGGGGCTCGTGAGCCACACGGGCGTGGGTGGCCTGACCCTCGGGGGCGGGATGGGCTGGCTGACCAGGCTGGGAGGACTCTCCATCGACAACCTCCTCTCGGCGCGCGTTGTGACCGCCGATGGAGAGATCCGGGTGGCCTCTCCCACTGACAACGCCGACCTCTTCTGGGCGATCCGCGGCGGAGGCGGAAACTTCGGCGTGGTCACCGAGTTCGAGTTCGCCCTGCACGAGGTGGGGCCGATCATCCACTTCGGCATGCTGTTCTGGTCACTCGACCAGGGCGCCGAGGCGCTCCGCCACGCACGGGGTGTCATCGACAGCCTCCCCGACGATGTGAACGTGATGGTCGCCGCACTGAACGCACCGCCTGCCCCGTTCGTGCCGGAGCAGCATCAGCTCCAGCCGGGCTACGCAGCGCTGGTGGTCGGCACCGGCTCCGCAGAGAGTCACGCCGAGGTGTTCAAGGCGCTGCACGCCGTACCTGTGCTCTTCGACTTCTCCACGCCCATGCCGTACGTCGAGCTGCAGAAGATGCTCGACGAAGCGAACGCCTGGGGATTCCATTGCTATGACAAGGGTTGCTACGTGGAGGAACTATCCGACGAAGTCGTCGACACTCTCACAACCCACTTCCCGGGGAAGGTCTCGCCGCTGTCGCTTGTGCTGTTCTACCGGCTTGATGGCGCGTTCTCACGCGTCGATGACCAAGCGACCGCGTTCAGTGGCGGCCGTTCCCCTCGCTTCGCCGTCTTCGTGATCGGGGTCTGTCCGGCCCCCGAGATGTGGGCCGCGGAACGCGACTGGGTGCGCTCGATGGCCGAAGCACTCCGGCCCCTGTCCGTCGACGACGGTGTCTACGTCAACGGAATGACCGACTTCGACTCGCTCACCCCGGTGCAGGCGGCGTACGGGCCTGAGAAGTATGCGAGGCTCGTCGACATCAAGACGAAGTACGATCCGAACAACGTCTTCCATCGCAACGCCAACATCGCACCTGCCGGCTGACGACGCTCACACACGCGCTCAACCTGCTCCTCGAACCGCTCGTCAAGTCGGCTGCGCAGCACCGGATCCAACTGCTCTTGGTAGTCATTGATTGCTGCGATGTCGCCTTCCACCCCAAGGTGGAAAACCACAGGTGGCCGCAGGCTCCTGCTCCAGCCGCCGGTTGCGACGACGCGGTTCGCGGTCCTCCATGGTGAAGGCCCCAGAGCCGGCACGTCAGTTCCGTACGGTGGCGCCCTCGTGGCACCCTTGTTGGGTGGAGTCCGCCAACGCGGCCCAACGGCCGTCCTGTCTGCCTGGAGCCTTATGAGCATCGGAAGCTTCCGGTGTGTCGTCATCAACGTGACGGACCTGACGACCGCCTACCACTTCTGGTCGGAAGTGACCGGCCTCGAGATCATCGGTTCCGAGCGAGGCTGGCACGGATGGCTCGGCTACCTGGGCACGAAGGATCCGTGGAAGCACGAGATCATCCTCCAGGAGGTCAACAACGCCCCGGTTGAGACCGGCGCTCCCAGCCACTCACGAACCAACCCGATGCACCTCGACATCACCCCTACCCACGGGATCGACAAGGCCATCGCGCAGATTGTCGAGCTCGGCGGCACCGTCAAGAAGCCCCCCAGCCTGTATCCGCGCCCACGTTCACACGGTGAGGAGCCGCCCGTGTGCGACTGGGCGGTCATGCAAGACCCCTTCGGCAACGAGTTCTGTCTCGTGGTCACACTCGAAGAGGCGCAGGCCCAAGCAGCGATGGCAGCCGACGCCAGCACCGATCACGCTTGGCGGGTCGCGGCGGGCCTGAGCCGATAGTCGGTGGACGAACGCTCGAAGGATCTCAGGTCCCGGGACACCGCCCGTCGAGCCCCGACGGCTCGGCCTTGAGGGACCCACCGACACGTCCGGTTCGTCCGCCGCAAGCGACGCGGTGACCAAGGTGGGGAGCAGGGCGAACCTGCTCAGCTCCAGATCACGCTCGGCCAGCGCCCGGCGCAGCCCAGTCAAGGCCGCGAGGACCTCTCCCTGTCGTCATCCGCAAGCCGTACGTCGGCTTCGACCTCCTTGCACCGAGCTGAGCTATCGACGCCCGACATCAGATCCCACGGTGCTCGGTTGTGCGCCGGGAACAAGAATCAGCAGGGAACCCTACCCATTTGCGGAAACGCGTTCTCGGGACCTTCGACACTGCGGCGAGAATCGGTCTCGTCCGGACTTCTTGCGGACTATTTGCGGACCGCTCACCGATCGCAGCGTCTCCGGAAAGGAGAATGAAGTGGCCTCGGTACGCGCGGAGGAACTCGGCGTGGTCGCTGCGCCGCTGGGCCCGGTCCTGAGAGCGGTTGCTCTAGCCCGTTCGGGACGACCACAATCGACGGTGTCATGGCTTCCGCGCAGAGCACGGTCGGGCGCGATTCGGAACTCGCGTCGATCCGCGCGTTCCTGGACGCGGCCGTCGGTCATGCGACCGCTCTGCTCATCGAGGGAGAGGCCGGCATCGGCAAGTCCTGGCTGTGGCGCGAGACCGTACGTGCGGCCGACGAGCGTGGGTATCGGGTACTTAGCTGCCAGCCCACCGAGAGCGAGGCCGGGATCGGCTTCGCGGGCCTGATCGACCTTCTGGGCTCGTGGGTGGACGAGACCGCAGCCGAGCTGCCGGAACTCCAGCGTCGGGCGCTGGATGCTGCCCTGATGCGCAGGTCGTCCGACGCAGCCGTTGGTCAGGGGGCCGTTGCCGTCGCGTTGTTCAGTGTCCTTCGCAAGCTCGCTCGCGCAGCGCCGACCATGGTCGCCATCGATGATCCTCAGTGGCTCGACGTACCGACCAGGCAGGCACTCGGGTTCGCGCTGCGACGCCTCGACGCCGAACCGATCGCGGTTGTCGTCACCCGGCGTCGGGACCGGCTGGCTGAGGTGCTCCTCGAGCACCTTCCGGTAACTCGGCTCGCTGTCCCGCCGATGTCGCTGGGCGCGACGTACCAGCTCGTGCACGCTCGGCTCGGCGTCACGCTCGCGCGGCCGGCACTCGTGCGGGTGCACGAGACGTCGGGGGGCAATCCGTTCTTCAGCCTCGAGCTCGCGCGAGCATGGATCGATCGCGGCGGGGTTGCCGAAGTCGGGCACCTCCCGGTGCCGGAGCGCCTCGGTGACCTACTCCGCAGGCGCCTGGAAGACCTGCCCGAGGGCACTCGGCGGGTGCTGCTTCTCACGGCCGCGATGGCGGCGCCGAGCGTTCAGGAACTGCGGCAGGCCTGGGGCCGCCCAGTCGAGCGCGACCTCGCCCGGGCGGAGATGGCTGGAGTGATCGACTCCAGCGACGGGACGGTGAGGTTCAGCCATCCGCTGATGGCTGCCACGGTGTACGACGCGGCGACGGCCGCGGAGCGGCGGATGGTGCATCGGGAGCTGGCCGATGCTGTCCGAGACCCCGTGGAGCGGGCCCGGCACCTCGCCCTCACATCACCCGAACCCGATGAGACGCTGGCCGCGGCACTCGACGACGCGTCCGCCCGCGTGGCCCGGAGGGGGGCCACAGACGTGGCGGCAACCTACGCGCAGCGGGCCCTGGAGTTCACTCCTCCGGGCGATCGCGGCGCGTCCTTCCGGCGCGCGACCGCGGCGGGCGTGCACGCGATGGCCGCCGGTGACCGCGCCCGCGCCCGGAATCTCTTCGAACGCGCCGTCGCCGATGCGCCCGCGGGCCCAGGACGAGCCGAGGCGCTGCGGTGGCTGGCAGAGCTCTCCACGCCGCTTGGCCAAGGCATCGCGCTGTGCGACCGAGCGCTCCAGGATGCGGGCACAGATGCGGCTGTCGCCAGCCGGATCCACCGGACCAGAGGCGCGATCTCCTACTTCCTCGGCGACGTACCGGCGGCCGAGCACCACGCCGGACTCGGCGTTGAACTCGCGGAGCGCAGCGGCGACGACCAGGCACTGGGCATGGCCATCGCCGAGTTGGCCCACTGGACCTACTGCGGCGGCGGAGGCGTACGCCGCGATCTCTTCGAGCGCGCGATCGCACTCGACGGCTCAGCCGGGTCATCCTCCCCGCGCAGTCACCTGGCCAAGGTCGTGATGGACAACGACGGACATGACGAGTCCCGGGCGCTCCTCACACTGCTGCTCGACCAGACCATGGAGACCGGCGACCTCTACTCGGCATCGACGCACCAGTTCCATCTGGCCGAGCTCGACGTGTGGGCCGGAGACTGGATCGCCGCAATCGAACGCGCCGAGGAGAGCCTCCAACTACGGCAGCACCTCGACCAACCGGGCGCGCCTTTGTACGTCGAGGCGATGGCGCGCGCGTGCCTCGGCGACGTCGAAGAGGCCCGGAACCTGGCTGAGAAAGGTCTGGTGGAAGCGCGACGCGCAGAGGACGTGGTCTTCCGGATGCAGAATCTGCATGTCCTCGGGTTCGTCGAGCTGTCGCTCGGCAACCACGAAGCCGCCCGAGCCCCTCTGGGCGAGGCGACCGATCTGATGCGGCCGCGCTGGAACCGGGAGTTCGGCGATTGCCATGTGGTCCCCGACGAGATCGAGGCCCTCGTTGCACTCGGGGACCTGGCGCGGGCCGATGACCTCGCGGAGTGGATGGACGAGGTCGCCCGAGCGACCCAGCGACCTTGGACTGTGGCCACCGGTGCCCGATCCCGCGCGCTGGTCCAGGCTGCGAGGAAGGACTTGGACGAGGCGGACGCGACCCTCGAACGGGCGCTGGCCGCACATGAGCGGCTGCCGATGCCCCTTGAGCTCGGGCGGACGCTGCTGACCCGCGGCGTAGTTCAGCGCAGGATGAGACGTCGAGCGGTCGCCCGCGAGACACTCGAGCAGGCCCTCGCACTCTTCGAGGGTCGCGGCGCGACCCTGTGGGCCGAGCGGGCGCGCTCGGAGATGGCGCGCATCGGGGTGCGGTCGGGAGCCCAGGTCGACCTGACCCCGGTCGAGCAGCGGATAGCGGCGCTGGTCGCGCAGGGATGCACCAATCGGGAGATCGCCGCCTCGCTTTCCTTGAGCAGGAAGACGGTCGAAGCGAACCTCTCTCGCTCCTACCGGAAGCTGGGCGTCCGCTCCCGCGCGGAGCTGGTGGCGAGGTTGTCGGTCCAGCGTGAGCCGACCCCGACCCCGGGCGCCACCAACGTCTGACCATCGAGGGAGTTCCCCGATTACGGCGCGTCCTCGCCCGCCTACCGTCTCCACATGGATCCCGCACTGCAGGAGACCTTCCTGATGGAGCGCTACTGGCCCGGTGTCGGGCGGGCTGACGTCGCGACGGCGGAGGAGCGACTCCGCCGCGCCGCGGGAGAGCTCACGCGCGACGGGATCCCGATCCGGATCGTGAGCTCGACCTGGATCCCGGCCGACGAGGTCGCGCTGACGCTGTTCGAGGCCGTCGAGGAGGACGACGTACTCGAGGTCAGCCGACGTGGCGGCTACTCGTTCGACCGCATACAGCGCGTCGAAATTGTCACAGAAGTAAGCCGGAGGTGGCGTGGTGATGAACAGCATGTCTGAGACCAAGCGTGTTGACGGGGCGGACATCTCGGGGCTGCGCGAGGCCACGCGCGGCCAGGTGCTGGTGCCCGGCGAGACGGGATACGACGAGGCCCGGAGGGTGTGGAATGGGACGATCGACCGGGGGCCGGCGCTGATCGCCCGCTGCGCCGACGTGGCCGACGTGCAGCGAGCCCTGGGCTTCGCGGTCGGGCACCACCTCCCGGTCGCAGTGCGCGGCGGCGGGCACAGCGTCGCCGGGTTCTCGACCTGCGACGACGGTGTGCTCATCGATCTCGGCCTGATGCGCACGGTGAGCGTCAATGCGGACGAACGTGTCGCGCGGGCCGATCCAGGGGCCACGGGGGCCGACTTCGACCGAGCGACCCAGAAGCATGGTCTCGCGACCACACTCGGGGTCGTGAGCACGACCGGGATCGCCGGGCTGACGCTGGGCGGTGGGATCGGGTGGCTCATGCGCAAGCACGGACTCGCCTGCGACAACCTGCTCTCTGTCGATCTGGTCACCGCCGACGGCCGCCTCGTCACCGCGAGCGCGGACGAGAACCCGGACCTCTTCTGGGCCCTCAAGGGCGGGGGAGGCAACTTCGGCATCGTCACCTCGTTCGAGTACCGGCTGCATCCGGTCGGTCCGACCGTGTACGGCGGGAGCGTGGCATTCGCTGCCGAGCACCGGCGTGCCGTCCTGGAGTCCTACAGGGAGCTGACCCGGAAGGCTCCGGACGAGCTGACGGCGTACACGGCGATGACCGCGGCTCCGGACGGCTCGCCCGTGGCCGCGATCGCCGCCTGCTACGCGGGCGATCCGGCCGAGGGCGCACGCCTGCTCGACCCCACCAAGGCCGCAGTCGGCGAGCCACTGCTCGATGCGCTGGGGCCGCTGCCCTACATCGAGCAGCAGAGCCGGATGGACGCGGGTTACCCGCGCGGTGAGTACCACTACTGGCGCTCGTGCTTCCTCGACGACCTCACCGACCAGGTCATTGACGTCCTGGTCGACCGGGCCAGCGACATCCTGGCTCCGCCCGCTCTCGAACTCATCGTGGAGCACATGGGTGGCGCGATCGCGGCGGGTGACGGAGCCTTCGCGCATCGCGACGCGAACTACGACGTCCTCATCGCAGCCAACTGGACCGACCCCGCCGATCAGGACCGCTGCGTTGCCTGGGCGCGCGACACCGCCACGGCACTCGACCCGCACTCGCGCGGGGGCTACATCAACTACGAGCCCGATGCGGACGGTGCCTACGTACCCGGCGCGTACGGCGACCGCCTTGCCCGGCTTGGCGCGGTGAAGGCCCAGTACGACCCGCACAACTTCTTCCGCCTCAACCAGAACGTCACACCCGCACCATGAGCCAGCCCTGGCCGTCTATAGCGACGACTCCCACTGACGCGAGGCCCGGTCCGACGGTCCAGCGGCCCAATCGAGCCGATCCTGCTGAAGTTCTTGCGGACTAGGAGGGGGTCACCCCCTATGAACTGCGGTTATGCGTCGAGTCACACGTTGAAGCGGAACGAGAACCGGGTGTCTCGGCTAGGGTCGGAGACCCTGAGGTCATACGTCGCGGACTCACCGACATGACGCCCGGCTAGTCCAAGGCCCGACCTAGACCCTCGATCTTCGCGGATCTTGCGGACAAGTCGCGGATGCTCTGCCAGACAGCTGCTCGGGGCGCGTCGATTTTGAGTGCGCGAATGGATTCGTCGAGACGGTGCGGGCGCTCGTGGAGGTAGGTGACTGCTTTGTTGAGGCTCTCGCCAACCGTCTTGCCGTATACATCGACCGCCTTGCGCGCGCTGGCCTTCAGGGCGGCGGTGTCGGGTTTCATCATGGCCAGGTCGATGAGATCGCGGCTGAACGTCGACGTGTCTGCCCAGCGGTCGTCATTGGCGAGCAGCTTGGTTGCGACCTGGTCGGTTCGCGTCAGGGTCCGTAACCCACAGATCTCATCGCCCGGGGCGGGAGTGTCGAGGTCCATGCGGCCTTCATGGATGATCTCGAACTTGATCGCAACCCCCGCAACGAGCACCGAGGTCCTCATTCCGTAACCGTCAACAGAGGGTGTTCGACCCACGCCCAGTTCGCGTGTAGCCAGAGCGTCGAGCCCGTGGTCCCTGACCATCTGGCGCAGCGCGCGGTAGGACTGTGGGCCGGAGACCCAGGAAATCGATGTCGACCGATTCGCGGAACTCACGTTTCTAGCGTGTCCCGGCGCGGGTCGCGAAGGCCCGCGCCGCTGCGACGAACCCGGCGAACAGACCCACGTCGTCGGCGGTCTCCGGGTGCCACTGCACGGCCAGGCAGAACCTCGGTCCCGGCGCTTCCATGGCCTCCAGCGAGCCGTCCTCCGCGCGGGCGACCGGCTCGAACCCCGGGTGCGCGGCCACCGACTGGTGGTGGTGGCAGCTGACCGTCACCGTCGGACCGACCAGCGACGCCAGCCGGCTCCCAGGAGCGGTGGTGGCCTCGACCACGCCGTAGGCGTCCGCGCCGGGGTTGTGGCGCTCGTGCCCCACCACGTCGGGGACGTGCTGGTGCAGCGAGCCGCCGGCGTGGACGGCCATCACCTGCATGCCACGGCAGATGCCCAGCACCGGGAGCTCGAGCCCGGCCGCGGCGTCGAGCAGGGAGAGCTCCCAGGAGTCCCGCTCGGCGAGGACCCCGCCGACCCGCGGGTGCGGTTCCTCGCCGTACGCCGCCGGGGAGACGTCACCACCGCCGGTGACGACGAGCCCGTCCAACCGCGCGCACACCGCCGCCGCGGCCGCTGCGACATCCTCGGCCCGGGTCCCCGGGGCCGGCACCGGCAACAGCAGTGGCACGCCGCCGGCGACCCGCACGCGGTCGCCGTACTCACTGGGGAGCAGGTCGCCCAGCTCGGTCCACACCCCGTGGCGGGAGACCTCCCGGTACGTCGAGAGGCCGATGAGCGGGCTCACAGCGGTGTGACGTACGCGCCGCTGATCCCACCGTCCACCAGGAAGGTGTTGGCGGTCATGAACGATGCGTCGTCGCTGGCGAGGAACAGCACGGCGGCAGCGATCTCGTCAGGGTCCGCGAACCGCCCCATCGGGACGTGCACGAGCCGACGGGCCGCGCGCTCCGGGTCAGCGGCGAACAGCTCCTGGAGAAGGGGCGTGTTGACGGGGCCTGGGCACAGCGCGTTGACCCGCACGCCCTGCCGCGCGAACTGGACGCCGAGCTCGCGGCTCATCGACAGCACCCCACCCTTGGACGCGGAGTAGGAGATCTGCGACGTCGCTGCGCCCATCACGGCGACGAACGACGCGGTGTTGATGATCGAGCCGCGCCGCTGCTCGAGCATGTACGGCAGCGCGGCCTTGCAGCACAGGTAGACCGAGGTCAGATTGACCTCCTGGACCCGCCGCCACGCGTCCAGCTCGGTCTCGAGGATCGAGTCGTCGTCCGGCGGTGAGATCCCGGCGTTGTTGAAGGCGATGTCGACCGAGCCGTAGGTGTCCTTGGCGGTGGCGAACAGCGCGTCCACGTCCTCCTTGAAGGTGACGTCCACGTGGACGTAGGTCGCGACGTGCGGCCCGCCGAGCTCCTCGACCAACGTCCTGCCGCGCTCGTCGTCGATGTCGCCGATGACGACGCGGGCGCCCTCGGTCACGAACCGCCGGACTGTGGCCAGTCCGATGCCGGAGCAGCCGCCGGTGACGACCGCGACCCGGTCCTGGATCCTTCCGCTCATCTCTCTTCTTCCTAGTGGGCGATGAAGACGTTCTTCTCCTCAGTGAACGCGTACGGCGCGTCGGGTCCGAGCTCACGACCCAGTCCGGACGCCTTGTAGCCGCCGAACGGCGTCCAGTAGCGCACTGAGGAGTTGGAGTTGACGCTGAGGTTGCCGGCCTCGACGCCCCGGGCGACCCGCAGGCCCTTGCCGAGGTCGGAGGTGAAGATCGAGCCGGACAGCCCGTACTCGGTGTCGTTGGCCAGCGCGACGGCGTCCGCCTCGTCGTCGAAGGGCATCACCGCGAGCACCGGCCCGAAGACCTCCTCCCGCCAGATCGGCGCTCCGGGGTCGGTGACCCCGACGACCGTGGGGGGGACCCAGTAGCCCGGGCCGGATGGAGCCCCGCCGGCGAAGAGCGGCTGCACGTCCTCGAGGTAGCCGACCACGCGGTCGCGCTGCCCGGAGGAGATCAGCGGACCCATCTCGCTGGCCTCGTCCATCGGATCCAGCACGCGGAGCCCGGTGACCGCGGGCTGGAGCAGGGAGAGGAGCTCGTCGTACGCGCTGCGCTCGACCAGCAGCCGCGACCGCGCGCAGCAGTCCTGGCCGGCGTTGTCGAAGACGGCGTACGGCGCGGCGGCGGCTGCCGCCTTCAGGTCGGCGTCAGCGAAGACGATGTTGCTGCTCTTGCCGCCGAGCTCGAGGGTCACCCGTTTCACCTGGTCCGCACAGCCCGCCATGATGCGCTTGCCGACCGCGGTCGAGCCGGTGAAGCAGACCTTGCGGACCAGCGGGTGGGTCACGAACCGCTCGCCGACGATCGACCCCTTGCCCGCGACGACGGTCAGGACGTGCTCCGGGAGGCCGGCCTCGAGGGCCAGTTCGCCGAGCCGGATTGCCGTGAGCGGCGTGAGCTCGGCGGGCTTCAGCACCACCGTATTGCCGGCGGCGAGCGCGGGCGCGAACCCCCAGCCGGCGATCGGCATCGGGAAGTTCCACGGCACGATCACCCCGACCACCCCGAGCGGCTCGTGGAAGGTCACGTCGACGCCACCCGCGACCGGGATCTGCCGGCCGAAGAGCCGCTCCGGTGTCCCGGAGTAGTAGTTGAGGACGTCGCGGACGTTGCCCGCCTCCCAACGGGCGTTGCCCCAGGTGTGGCCCGCGTTGCGCACCTCCAGCTCGGCGAGCTCCTCGACGTGCGCGTCCACGACCGAGGCGAACCTGCGCAGCAGTATGGCCCGCTCTCCGGGCGCGACCGCGCGCCAGGCCGCGAACGCGCCGTGCGCCGCCTCGATCGCGGCGTCGGTCTCATCCAGTCCGGCGAGTGGGACGTCGGCGACTGGCTGCTCGGTCGCAGGGTTGAGGACGGTGTGAATGCCGGTCATCAGAGCCGCTCGAAACCGCGTCGAAGCTCCCAGTCGGTCACCGCCGCGCCGAACGCCGCGAGCTCGACGTCGGCCATGTTGACGTAGTGGTCGACGACCTCGTCGCCGAACGTCGTGCGGGCCACCTTCGAGACGGCGAAGGTCTCACGCGCCTGCTGCAGCGTCGTGGGCACCCGCGCAGCGTCGGAGGTGTAGGCGTTGCCAACGTACGGCGGCTCGAGCGCCAGACCTTCCTCGATCCCGTGCAGGCCGCCGGCGAGCATCGCCGCGAGCGCCAGGTAGGGGTTCACGTCGGCGCCCGGGACGCGGTTCTCGACCCGGGCCGCCGGACCGTTGCCGACGAGGCGGAGCGCACACGTCCGGTTGTCCTCTCCCCAGGCGATCGCGGTCGGCGCGAACGAGCCGGCGGCGAAGCGTTTGTAGGAGTTGACGTTGGGCGCGTAGAGCAGCGTGAAGTCGGCCATGGTGGCGAGCACACCGGCCACGAAAGAGTCGTACGTCGACGTGCGGCCGCCGGTCTCGGGATCGGCGAAGAGCAGTGACCCGTCCTCGCCTCGCAGGGACAGGTGGATGTGGCACGAGCTGCCCTCACGCTGGTTGTACTTCGCCAGGAACGTGATCGAGCAGCCCTGCTGTGCGGCGATCTCCTTCGCCACCGTCTTGTAGACCGCGTGGTTGTCGGCGGTCACCAGGGCGTCGGCGTAGAGGAATCCGATCTCGTGCTGGCCGAAGTTGCACTCGCCTTTGGCGCCCTCGACGTCGAGACCTGCGTCGTACATGGTGTTCCGGATGGCGTGCAGCAGCGGCTCCACCCGACTGGTGCCCAGCACCGAGTAGTCGACGTTGTACTGGTTGGCCGGGGTCAGGTCCCGGTACCCGGCGACGTGGGCGGCCTCGTAGGAGTCCGCGAACGCGATGAACTCCAGCTCGGTGCCGGCCAGCGCCACCCATCCCTTCTCGGCGCACCGGTCGAGCTGCCGGCACAGGATGCCGCGCGGCGACTGGACGACGGCGGAGTGGTCCTGAGGCCACACCAGGTCGCACTGGACAATCGCGGTCGCGGGCAGATGGGTGAGGCGACGGAGGGTGGCCAGGTCGAGGACGAACTCCATGTCGCCGTACCCCCGCTCCCAGGAGGAGATGGCGTAGCCGTCGACGGTGTTCATGTCGACGTCCACGGCGAGCAGGTAGTTGCAACCCTCGGTGCCGTGCTCGAGCACATGGTCGAGGAAGTAGCGCGCGTGAAGTCGCTTTCCCTGGAGCCTGCCCTGCATGTCGGTGAACGCCACGATAACCGTGTCCACGTCGCCGGCCTCGATCTGGGCGCGCAGCGCGGACACAGACAGGTGACGGTCGTTGCGGAGCGGGACCTCGCTCTGCTGCTGGTGCACGGGTCTCCTAACCCACCAGGCCGCGCAGCAGCGCAGCGGTGTCGTCGCAGTGTTGCTCCATAGCCCGGCGGGCCGTGTCCGGACGGCCGTCGAGGATCGCCTTGACGACGGCGGCGTGCTGGCGGTCGGAGTGCGCGATGTTGGCGTCGAGCACCGGGATCGCCAGCAGCATCTCGTGCAGCACCCGCTGCACGTCGGTCACCGCGGCCACCAGCCGAGGGGAGCCGCTGAGTGCTGCCACCGTGAGGTGGAAGCGGGAGTCCGCCTGCCGGTGCGCAGCGTGGTTGCGGGCGGTGGCGACCTGGTCGTGCGCTGTCGACAACTGGTCGCGCTGTGCCTCGTGCAGGGCCCTCTCCTGGTGGCGCCGGGCAGCGAGGTAGGCCGCGCCCGGCTCGGTGATCCGCCGGTACTCCAGGACGTCGAGCCAGTCCGACCGGACCTCGGGCGAGATCCGGGCGGCCCTGCGCCCTGAGGGGGTGCGCGGCTTGAGCGTCACGGCGGTCCCGCCGCCGCGGCCCCGCCGGGTCTCGACCAGCCCGGCCTGTCGCAGGGCGGCGATCGCCTCGCGCAGCGTGGCCCGTGAGACGCCGAGCCGCTCCGCGAGCTCCCGCTCACCCGGGAGCGTGCTCCCGAGCGGGTAGACACCGAGTCGGATCGCGGTCGCGAGCTGCTCGACGCAGCCCTCGAACGCGTGGTGCGTCCGCACCGTACGCAGGACGCTGCCCAGAAGGTCGCCTTCGTGGGGAGCGGTGGACATGCGCGCCATCCTAGTCACGACCCCCTTCTCCGACGGAAGAGAAGGTCTGAGTTTATACCTTTTTTCGGCTCGCCTCTCGACAGTCGATTCACGACGGGTCTAGCCTGCCGCGCAGGGGCAACGAGAGGAGCCACCGTGAGCGAATCGACCGCACGCGCGTCGAGCGGCGGGGTGAGCTACACCCGCGCCGAGGCGGGGTATTTCGAGAAGCGGCAACTGAGGCGGAGCGCGGGGTTCTGGGGTCTCTGGGGGATCGGCGTCGCCGCGGTCATCTCCGGGGACTTCTCCGGCTGGAACTACGGCATCGGGGAGGCGGGATGGGGCGGTCTCCTCGTCGCCAGCCTCGTCATCGTCGTCATGTACTTCGGCATGCTGTTCTCGATCGGGGAGATGTCGGCCGCGATGCCGCACACCGGTGGCGCCTACTCCTTCGCACGCTCGGCGATGGGACCGTGGGGCGGCTTCGTCACCGGGCTCGCCGAGACGATCGAGTATGTCTTCACCACCGCGGTCATCGTCTACTTCTCCGCCTTCTACGCCAACGCGGCGACCGCCGAGTTGATCGGGCTCGACCTCAGCGGCTCGATGTGGGTCTGGTGGCTGGTGCTCTACATCGCCTTCGTGGCGCTCAACACCGCCGGCGCGGAGGTCTCCTTCAAGTTCGCGATCGTGGTGGCGGTGATGTCGATCGCCATCCTGGCGGTCTTCGCCATCCTGGCGATCGCGAACGGCGCCGTGGACTTTGACCTGCTGAACAACATCAAGCCGGAGGGCGACAACAGCACGTTCCTGCCGTTTGGGTGGGAGGGCGTGCTGTACGCGCTGCCGTTCGCGGTCTGGTTCTTCCTCGGCATCGAGGAGCTGCCGCTGGCGGCGGAAGAGTCGCACGACCCCGCCAAGGACATCCCGAAGGCTGGGATCGTCGGTCTGCTCACGCTGTGCGTGACCGCAGCCGTGGTGTTCGTCCTCAACCCAGCGGTGACCGGTTCAGCGGCCCTTGCCGACTCGGGTGAGCCCTTGCTCGACGGCTTCCGGGTCTTCCTCTCCGACGACTGGGCCGCCGTGCTCTCGCTGTTCGCGCTGGTCGGACTGCTCGCCAGCCTGCAGGGGATCATGTTCGCCTACGGCCGGAACATGTACTCACTGTCTCGGGCGGGCTACTACCCGAAGATGCTCTCGCTCACCGGGGCCCGGCAGACGCCGTGGATCGCCCTCGTGCTGGGGGCCGTGGTCGGTCTGGTGGCGATCGTCGTCGTCGACCAGGTGGGTGGGACGGCCGGTGACATTATCCTCAACATCGCCGTCTGGGGCGCGGTGATCGCCTACGTCCTCCAGATGGTCTCGTTCGTGCTGCTGCGGCGGAAGTTCCCGAACGCGGTGCGCCCCTACCGCAGCCCGGTCGGCGTCCCCGGCGCTGTGGTCGCCGGCGCGATCGCCGTGCTGACCTTCGTCGGCATCCTGTTCAATACCGCCTACCGGCCGGCCGTCATCGCGATCGCCATCGTCTTCGCCGTCGGCCTGGTCCTCTTCGCGATCCTCGGCCGCCACCGGCTGATCCTCTCTCCGGAGGAGGAGTACGCCATGAGCGGGGGCGCGCACCGCGACCCGGCGGTGGAGGACTACGCGCAGCTGGAGAAGGACGAGCTGGACAAGGAGCTGCCGCCCGACGTCGTCGGCTGAGGACCGGAGTCGTCTGTCGGTCGAATCCCGGCGGATTCCGGTCTGCGGCCCGCGCGGCGATCGTTCCCCCGAAAACGCTGAGGCCGGCCGGCCGACCTCACTCCTGCAGCAAGGAGACCTGGCAGACGGCGGCCCGCAGAGGCGAGCTGCCGCTGACCGGGTCGCTCGGCGTCTGGCTCGGCACCAGGTTGGAATTCGTCGAGCCGGGCCCGTAGGGCGGGACCGGGCAGACCCAGCTCATCGCACGCCTCCCACCCGGCATGAATCAACACCTTGTCAAGCCCGCCGAGAAACGACTTAGGGATACCTGTTGACCTGCGGAAACGCAGGTCTCCTGGCAGGTATCCCCTCAGGTTCCCCCGATTCTGGGGAACCTGCCGCCCCATGCTGATCAACGCGTACAGGTCGTTCGCGACAACCGGCGACGAGCAACCCGATGAATTCTTGAACTTTCGGACGGGCGCCGCCTGACCTGTGAGAACGCCTCCTGAGAGGGGCGCCCGTCCCTAGGACGGGCGGGGCCAGGACGGGCGCGAATTGGTGCCCCCCAGCGCGCACCGTAGGACGCGTACCCCTCGACGACAGACACCCACCCATCACGACAGGCGACGAACGTCGCCAGGCACCCACCCAAAAGGAGGCCGCAATGACCGCACAACCCAACGCCCCACGACCCCGCCAGAGCCCCGGCGACGAGATGCTCACCCTCCAGGAAGCCTGCCGTTCCTCCGCGTCCCCGAAGGCACCCTGCGCGACTGGCGACACCTCGGCGCCGGCCCCCGCAGCTTCAAGGTCGGCCGCCACGTCCGCTACTGGCGAGCCGACCTCATCCTCTGGCTCACCGAGCAGACCAACCGTCCCCAGAGCCACCACTGACCCTGCCCCACCGTCGGATCTCAGAGAGACGATGGAGCGATCCTGGAAGGAGCATCACTATGGCGGGAAACATCGCCAAGCGAGCCAACGGCAAGTGGCGGGCGCACTGCGATCTCCAGAACAGGAGCGGACTTCGTCAGGTAGCCGTGGGCCGACCCTTGGATCGCTCGGCAAAACCGAATGTCGATCCGCAGGACCGCTCGAACTAGCTTCTTGCGGACTCTGTGCGGACTAGGAGGGGGTCACCCCGCTATGAACTGCGGAAACACGCCGATTCACACGTTGAAGCGGAACTCCACCACGTCGCCGTCGGCCATCACATAGTCCTTGCCCTCCATACGCACCTTGCCGGCCGTCTTGGCGGCGTTCATGGAGCCTGCGGCGACCAGGTCGTCGAAGGAGACGACCTCGGCCTTGATGAAGCCCCGCTGGAAGTCGGTGTGGATCACCCCGGCAGCCTCGGGAGCGGTCGCGCCCTTGCGGATCGTCCAGGCGCGCGACTCCTTGGGGCCGGCGGTGAGGTAGGTCTGCAGGCCCAGCGTGTCGAACCCGACCCGCGCGAGTACGTCGAGCCCGGGCTCGTCGACGCCCATCTCGGCGAGCATCTCGCGCGCCTCGGCCTCGTCGTCGAGCTCGACCAGCTCGGACTCGAACTTGGCGTCGAGGAAGATCGCCTCGCTCGGCGAAACCAACGCCCGCATTTGGTCCTTGAGCGCTTCGTCGGAGAGCTCGTCGTGGTCGCAGTTGAAGACGTAGATGTACGGCTTGGCCGTCAGCAGCATCAGCTCACGGACCAGGGAGCGGTCGATCTTGGTCGCGGCCAGCGGCGTACCTGCCTCGAGCGCGGCCAGCGTCTCCTTGGCGGCCTCCAGGTTCGCTACCAGCTCCTTCTTCCCCCGCGCCTCCTTCTCCAGCCGCGGGATCGCCTTCTCGACGGTCTGCAGGTCGGCCAGGATCATCTCGGTCTGGATGGTGGAGATGTCCGAGGCCGGGTTGACCTCGCCGTCGACATGGGTGACGTCCTCGTCACGGAAGACCCGCGTGACCTGGCAGATCGCGTCGGACTCGCGGATGTGCGAGAGAAACTTGTTGCCCAGGCCCTCGCCCTCGGAGGCTCCACGCACGATGCCGGCGATGTCCACGAACTGCACGGTGGCCGGCAGGATCTTCGCCGAGCCGAAGATCCCGGAAAGTACCGGGAGTCGGTCGTCGGGGACACCGACCACGCCGACGTTCGGCTCGATGGTCGCGAACGGATAGTTCGCGGCGAGGACGTCGTTCTTGGTCAGCGCGTTGAAGAGGGTCGACTTGCCCGCGTTGGGGAGTCCGACGATGCCGATGGTGAGTGCCACGGGCGGCGAGTCTACGGCCCGCGAGCGTGGTGCTCCCAATCGGCGACCACCGGGCTACGCTCAGGGCATGACCTTGGGCGAACGATTCGCCGTGGCGTTGGCCGCTAAAGACGCCGAGGCTCTGCGCACGATCCTGGCGCCGGACATCGACTTCAAAGGTCTCACCCCGAGGAAGTTCTGGGAGACCCGTGAGTTCGACGAGCTCATCGACATCTTCTTCGGCACCTGGTTCAGCGTGGATAAGAAGATCCAGGGCATCGCCGCGCTTGAGGTAGGTGAAGCTGTCGGCGACATCCAGCGCGTGGGCTACCGCCTCGACGTCGCTACCCCTGGCGGACCGCACACCGTCGAGCAGCAGGCCTACTACACCGAGCAGGACGGCCGGCTGGTCTACCTGCGCTTGCTCTGCTCGGGTTTTCGCCCCAGAAGCTAGGTCCGGTCCTCGGCTAGGGTCGGCCGCATGCGCATCGCCACCTGGAACGTGAACTCTGTCCGTTCGCGGATCGACCGCGTCGAGGCGCTGCTGCAACGGCACGACATCGACGTCCTCGCCCTCCAGGAGACCAAAGCCCGCGACGACCAGTGGCCGACGATGGGGCTCTCGGTGCTGGGGTATGACGTGGCCAGCGTCGGCTATGACCAGTGGAACGGTGTCGCGATCGTCTCCCGGGTCGGCATCGAGGACGTCCAGGTCGGTTTCGAGGGCATGCCCGCCTGGGCCGAGAAGGCAGAGGCCCGAGCGCTCGGTGCCACCTGCGGCGGCGTACGGGTGTGGTCGCTCTACGTCCCCAACGGGCGCGGCCTGGACGACCCGCACCTGGCGTACAAGCTCTCGTGGCTCGACGCACTCAATGTCGCCGCCGCGAGCTGGGTCGACACCCCGACCGCGCTGGTCGGCGACTGGAACATCGCGCCGCAGGACGAAGACGTGTGGGACATCAAGGACTTCGCGCGGAGCACGCATGTGACGCCCCCGGAACGTGCAGCCTTCAGCGCGATCGTCACGACCGGGTACGTCGACGTGGTGCGCCCGCACGCGCCGGGCCCGGAGGTCTACACGTACTGGGACTACTACCGCCAGCGCTACGAGCGGAACAAGGGGATGCGGATCGACTTCGTCCTCGGCTCGCCGCCGTTCGCGTCCCGGGTGACGGGCGCTTTCATCGACCGTGACGAGCGCGCCGGGAAGGGCGCCAGCGATCACGCCCCCATCATCGTCGACCTCGACTGAACGACAGCACAACAAACTGTCGGTGGTCTCCCCCACGCTGGGGACATGGAGATTCTCGCTGTGGTACTCGCCCTTGCCGCCGGTATTGCGCTCGGCGTGCTGTGGGCGCGGGCCCACGCCCCGGTAGCAGCCCTCGAGGCGCGGGTGGCCGACCACGCCGTGGTGAAGGAGAGCCTCGAGCGTCTGCACGACCAGCTACGGGACCTCGAGGACCACCGCATCTCCTGGCAGAGCCAGCTCGGCCAGCAGGTGACCGACATGCGCCTGACAGCCGAGTCCCTTCGACGGGAGACCGCCGGACTGGCGACCGCGCTGCGCAGACCCCAGGTGCGTGGCCGTTGGGGGGAGCTGCACCTGCGCAAGGCGGTCGAGCTGGCCGGCATGGTCGCGCGGTGCGACTTCACTGAGCAGCACACCCTGGACGGTCCCGATGGCCTGCTGAGACCTGACCTGGTGGTCCACCTCGCTGGTGGCAAGCAGGTCGTCGTCGACGCGAAGGTGCCGCTCGACGCGTTCCTGGACGCGACGAGCACCGACGACGAGCAGGAGCACGCCTCTTCGCTGTCCCGGCATGCGAGGCAGCTGCGGCAGCACGTCGACAGTCTGGCCGGGAAGGCGTACTGGCGCGCGCTGCCCGCCACGCCGGAGTTCGTCGTGCTCTTCGTCCCCGGCGACTCGTTCCTGTCCGCAGCACTGGAGGCTGAGCCCACGTTGCTCGAGTACGCCGCCCGCAAGCACGTCATCCTCGCCACCCCGACCACGCTCATCGCGCTGCTGCGCACGGTGGCCTACGCCTGGACCCAGGAGTCCCTGGCAGACCGCGCTCGCGAGATCCACGAGCTCGGGGTGGAGCTACACGACCGGCTCGGCACGATGGGCTCCCACCTGGACCGGCTCGGCAGGTCGCTGACCGGAGCGGTCGCGTCGTACAACGCCACGGTCGGCTCACTCGAGTCGCGGGTGCTGGTCTCGGCGCGGAAGTTCCGCGAGCTCTCTCCCGGTGCTCCCGACCTCGAGGGTCCCAAGGCAGTCGAGGATGCGCCGAGGAGTCTCTCCTCGGCTGAGCTGCTCGACACGGTGGCAGAGACGCGGCGCGAGCTGACCCTGTTCGAGGGCGGCGGCGAGGAGGGCCGGGAGCGTCCGGCGGGCTAGCGGCGACGTCGGGCTGCGGCGTGGCGCGACCCGCCCGGCTGGCCCCGGTTCTACGTTGGAAGGGTGGCCGGCAACCGCACGTTGTGGGAAGAGGGGCGATACACGGGTCGCCTGGTGGGCTGTGCGTCGGCCACTGCCGCCTTGCTGGTCGTCCTGCTCAACCTGGTCAGCGCCGGAAGGATCGGGCTCTTCTTCGACCTGTCGTTCGTGCTGGTCTGCGTGGTTGCGGCCCTGGCCATCCGGCCGGCCGAGTTCTTCCTGGTCGGCGTCCTCCCACCGCTGCTGATGGCCGGCACAATCACGGTGCTCGCCGTACTCGACAGGTCCTCGGTCGCCGACGAACGAGACGGGATGGTGCAGGCGGTCGTCTCCGGGCTGGCTCACCACGTGACAGCGCTGCTCATCGGCTACGCCCTGACGCTCGCGATCCTGGCCGTGCGTCAGGTCGCCCTGCGCAACGCCGGAAAGCTACGCGCCAGCATCCCGGCACAACGAACGGGCGAGTCCCGTGGCAGGACGAGTTCCCCGACTCGGACGGCGAGACCCCGGGACCGGGCTCGCGGTCGCCGGGTGATCTAGCCGTTCGCCAGCTCGGCGGCGCGCATGTCCTTGCGCAGCTCCGGCGGCAGGGCGAAGATGAGCGACTCCTCAGCGGTGTGCACCGCCTGGGCGTCGGGGTAGCCGCGTTCGGAAAGGAAGGCCAGCACACCGTCCACGAGGTCCTCCGGGACGGAGGCTCCGGACGAGACGCTCACCGTGGAGACCCCGTCCAGCCAGGCCTCCTGGATCTCGGTCGCGTCGTCCACCAGGTACGACGCCTTGGCGCCGGCCTCGAGGGCGACCTCGACCAGCCGTACCGAGTTGGACGAGTTCCGCGAGCCCACCACGATCACCAGGTCCGCCGAAGGGGAGATCTCCTTGACCGCCATCTGGCGGTTCTGGGTGGCGTAGCAGATGTCGTCCGACGGCGGGTCGAGCAGCTCGGGGAACCGCTCCCGCAAGCGGCGGACCACGGCCATGGTCTCGTCCACCGACAGGGTCGTCTGGGATAGCCAGGCGACCTTCGACGAGTCACGCACCACCACGTCGTCGACGTCGTCGGGCGTCTGGACGAGCTGGATGTGCTCGGGGGCCTCGCCCGCCGTACCCTCGACCTCCTCGTGACCGGCGTGTCCGATCAGCAGGATGTCGTAGTCGTCGCTGGCGAAGCGGCGGGCCTCGTGGTGGACCTTGGTCACCAGCGGGCAGGTCGCGTCGATCGTCTTGAGCCCGCGCTGGGCAGCATCCTCGTGCACCGCCGGCGAGACCCCGTGGGCGGAGAAGACCACGGTGGCGCCGGTGGGGACCTCGTCGAGCTCCTCGACGAAGACCGCGCCCCGGGACTCCAGGTTGGCGACGACATGCTTGTTGTGCACGATCTGCTTGCGCACGTAGACAGGGGCGCCGTACAGGTCCAGGGCCTTCTCCACGGTGATCACCGCGCGGTCCACGCCGGCGCAGTAGCCGCGCGGCGCAGCAAGCAGCACGGCGCGCTCGGCATCGTCTGCGGCAAGGACAGGGGGCATCCCTAGGTCGGCACTCATACCCCAACTGTAGGTGGAGCCAGTTAGTCTCCGAGGCGTGGCCCTGCAGACCAGCCCCGAGAAACCGGCCCCCGTCCGGCAGATCGCCAACCTCCTCTCCGGGTACGTCGACCGCCTCGGCGCGGTCTGGGTCGAGGGCCAGATCGCGCAGGTCAGCCGCCGGCAGGGCATGAACACCGTCTTCATGACGTTTCGCGACGCGGTCGCCGACGTCTCGCTCAGCGTCACCTGCTCACGGCAGCTCTTCGACTCCGCGGACCCGCCGGTGGTCGAGGGCGCCAGCGTGGTGATCCACGCCAAGCCGTCGTACTACGCCAACCGGGGCACGCTGAGCCTGTACGCCGACGACATCCGCATGGTCGGGCTGGGAGAGCTGCTGGCCAGGCTGGAGCGACGTCGTCAGCTGCTGGCCGCCGAGGGGCTCTTCGCCCGCGAGCGTAAGAAGCCCCTCCCCTTCCTGCCCCACACGGTCGGGTTGATCACCGCGCACTCCTCGGCCGCCGAGCGCGACGTGCTGGAGAACGCCCGGAAGCGTTGGCCCGCGGTTCGCTTCAAGGTGGCGTACGCCGCGATGCAGGGCACCAACGCCGCCCGAGACGTGATGGAGCAGCTCGGCAAGCTCGACCGAGACCCCGAGGTCGACGTCATCGTCATCGCGCGGGGCGGCGGGTCGATCGAGGACCTGCTGCCGTTCTCCGACGAGGGCCTGGTCCGCGCCGTGCACCAGGCTCGGACGATCGTGGTCTCGGCGATCGGTCACGAACCCGACACCCCGCTGCTCGACCTGGTCGCGGACGTCCGGGCCTCCACCCCCACCGACGCCGCCAAGCTCGTCGTCCCCGACGTCGCGGAGGAGTCGCAGCGGGTCCGCCAGCTGCGCGACCGTGCGCGGACGATCCTGCAGACCTGGCTGGCCAACGAGGTCCGACAGCTGGACGCCGTACGGCAGCGACCGGTGCTGGGAGACCCACGGGGCGGGCTTGCGGAGCGCTCGGGCGAGGTCACCGACCTGGTCGAACGAGCCCGGCGCAGTGTCGGCCACCGCCTCGACCGGGCGCACGACGACATCGGGCACCATCTCGCTCGGGTCCGCGCCCTGTCACCACTGGCGACCCTCGAGCGTGGGTACGCCGTACTGCAGGGGGCCGACGGCCACGTGGTGACCAGCATCGACCAGACCAAGCCCGGCGCGAAGCTGCAGGCCAGCGTTGCCGACGGGCGCATCGACGTACATGTGGACGGAACGGAGCCCAAGTGACCGACGAGCTGAGCTACGAAGCAGCGCGCGAGGAGCTGATCGAGGTGGTCCGCACGCTCGAGCAGGGAGGCATCACGCTCGAGGAGTCGCTGGCGCTGTGGCAGCGAGGCGAGAAGCTCGCCACGATCTGCCAGGCCAAGCTCGACGGAGCCCGCAAGCAGCTTGACGCAGCGGTCGAACCTGAGCCGTCGTGACGGTGGTCAGCGCAACGTCTCGACGTAGCTGACCAGCTGCTCCTGGGAGACGGTTCCGACCACCAGGGTGGTCAGTCCGCCCTCGCGCCGCGCGACGGCCCGGTCTCCCCCGGCGTCGGAGAAGGCGCGCCACGTGGTCCCCGCTATCTCGACCTCGGGCCCGGCGACGGCCTCCGGGTCGACGAACTCCGCCACCATCGAGGCGACGTCGGACCGTCGCTGCTCGACGCCGATGTAGCGCTCGGAGTCGGTGAGCACGCCCAAGTGCCACGACTGGGGTCGTGAACTCACGAAGCGAGCGCTGGTCGCTCTCCAGCCCGCCGGGAGCGAGGAAGGGGCGAGGATCTCGAAACGGGCCTGGCTCTGCCAGTACTCCAGGCTCTCGGCGTAGTCCACGGCCCGCACAGGGCTCTGGACGTCGGACCGGATGAGAGCCCGGAAGCCTACGAACCCGAGAACTACCAGGACCAGCACGAGCAAAGCGCCGACCAGCCCCGGGAAGGTGCGCTGGTAGCGGGCTGGCTGCTGACTCACGGCAGCCATCCTTCCAGGCCGGCGAATCGAACGATCCAACCGGTACCCCGGACCAATTTCCCCCGAGGGCCGATACCATCGGGCCATGTCATCCGACCTTCCGCCCACGCTCGCCGCCGCCCACGAGGCTCCCGACCGCAACCTGGCGATGGAGCTGGTCCGAGTCACCGAAGCGGCTGCCATGGCAGCCGGCCGTTGGGTCGGCCGCGGCGACAAGAACGGAGCGGACGACGTCGCCGTGAACGCGATGCGTGCCCTGATCTCCACCGTCGGCATGAAGGGCGTGGTGGTTATCGGCGAGGGCGAGAAGGACAACGCCCCAATGCTGTTCAACGGCGAGGAGGTCGGCGACGGCACCGGTCCCGCGTGTGACGTGGCGGTCGACCCGATTGACGGTACGACGCTGACGGCCAAGGGGATGACCAACGCCATCTCCGTCATGGCGGTAGCCCCTCGCGGTTCGATGTACGACCCCTCCGCGGTCTTCTACATGGAGAAGCTGGTCACCGGACCGGAGGCTGCCGACGTGGTGGACATCCGTTTCCCGGTCGGCGAGAACATCGCCCAGGTCGCCAAGGCCAAGGGTGCGCGCCCGGAGGACGTCACCGTCGTCGTCCTGGACCGACCCCGGCACCAGACCCTGGTCGACGAGATCCGCGCCACCGGGGCCCGGATCAAGTTCATCACCGACGGCGACGTCGCGGGTGCCATCATGGCCGCCCGCGCTGGCACCGGCATCGACCTACTGCTCGGCATCGGCGGCACGCCCGAGGGCATCATCTCCGCCTGCGCGATGAAGTGCCTCGATGGGGTCATCCAGGGCCGGCTGTGGCCCACCGGCGACGACGAGCGCCAGCGGGCGATCGACGCCGGTCTCGACCTTGACGCCGTACTGACGACCGACGACCTGGTGACCAGCAACGATGTCTTCTTCGTGGCCACGGGAATCACCGACGGCGAGCTCATGCAGGGCGTCCGCTACATGGCGGGAGGCGCTACCACGCACTCACTGGTGATGCGCTCACGCAGCGGCACGATCCGCAACATCATCAGTGAGCACAAGCTGCACAAGCTCAAGTCGTACGCCGCGGTGGACTTCGACCACTGACCGGACCAGCCCTCCAACACGCCCGGCTCAACCAACCAACACGCCCGGCTCAACCAACCACACACGCCCGGCTCAACCTAGAGGGCGATTCGGACCTGGCCGCGGAGTCGCCTGGCGGTGACGTCGGCCAGGGAGCTGGTGACCACGTCGAAGACCACGGGGTCGATCGCCATTCCGCAGTGGCTGGTGGGAACCTCGACCGCGGTGGCGGCTGGGTCGAGGCAGGCACGCCAGTCCATGATCCCGTCACGGCGGGAGTAGATGGAGGTGAAGGGGAGCTCGTGGCCGACCGGCCTGCGCGACTCCTCCCACATCGAGCGCGCGCACTCCCCCGCCGTGCAGTCCGCGCCCATCACCTTGGCGAAGCCACGTCGCTGCAGGGCCAGGAGCAACTGAACGTTGGCCAGCAGCAGGTTGTGTACGGCGCTGGGGGCCAGCAGCGGGCTGCCCATGGTGATGACGCCGCTGACCAGGTCCGGCCGCCGGGCGGCCAGGCCCCGGGCGAGCAGACCGCCGAGGGAGTGCCCGACCACCATCACCTGCCGGTCCCGCTTGATCGCGACGGACTCCAGTCGGCGCTCGAGGTGGTCCGCGGTCTCGGCCAGGCAGCCGGAGTTGGAGCGGATCTGGGCGCCGTAGGTGCGGTATCCCTCGCCTCGTAGGTACCTCGACATCAGCCGGAGCGTGTAGTCACCGGCCATGAACCCCGGGATCAGCAGCACCGGGTCGGCGCCGAGCGGTTCAGGCTGGCCGGACGCGAACGGCAGGGCCCTGCGCCGGCTGCGCACCACAGCGGTTCGCCCGGCCAGGCGGGCAGCTTCGACCAGCAGGCTGGCCTCGCGGGCGATTGCCAGGCCCCGTGGGCCCTGGAAACCTTCGGGGCACAGGTACGCGGCGGTGGGGTCTTGCATACAACAGACGGTAACCGTTACGCCGGAAAATATGCGTCACCCCGGCGGCTTCGGTCGCAGGTTCTGGAAACGTAGACTTGTCGGACTCTGCGAAGGAGAGTCGATGACCACGACGGACGCACCCGTCTCCGGGGAACAGCAGGCTCCGCTAGGCGACGACCTCGAGCTGTGCTACCAGACGATCGGGGACCCGGCTGACGAGCCGCTGCTGCTCGTGATGGGGCTCGGCGGACCGATGCTCTGGTGGGACGACGACTTCTGCGCGATGCTCGCCGGCGCCGGGTTTCACGTCATCCGTTACGACACTCGCGACACCGGCCGGTCTACCCGGATCTCCTCCCAGCGGATCTCGCGCGCCACCCTGGCCAAGGCGTTCCTGGGCCGGAACGTGCGCGCGCCGTACTCCCTGGCCGACCTGGCCGACGACGCGGCCGGCCTGCTTGACCACCTCGGCCACGACTCCGCCCACGTCCTGGGCGTCTCGATGGGCGGGATGGTCGCCCAGACCCTGGCCCTGGGCCACCCCGGCCGGGTGCGCACGCTCACCTCGATCATGTCCACCACGGGCCGCCGTACGGTCGGCTGGCAGGACCCCAAGCTCCTGCCGCGACTGCTCAGGCCGGCACCGAAGACCCTCGAGGGGTACGTCGAGTCCAACGCAGCGTTCTGGCGGCTGATCGGCTCTCCCGCCTACCCTCTGGACCCCGACTACGTCCGCGCCCGCGCTGCCGCCACCTGGGAGCGAGGGACCAACCCGGCCGGCGTGCTGCGCCACATGGTCGCCGTGCTGACCCAGCCGGACCGCACCCGGGCGCTGCGCAGCCTGAAGGTCCCGACCCTCGTGGTGCACGGGCTGCAGGACCGCATGGTCCACGCGTCCGGCGGCCGAGCCACCGCGCATGCCATCCCGGGAGCCGAGCTCCTGCTGATCCAAGGGATGGGCCACGACCTGCCACCCGAGCTCTTCCCTCACCTGGTCGAGGCGGTCCGCGCTCTCGCCAACACGGCATCCCTGGGACCGAACGCTGGGAAGAGCAGCTCAGACGAAGTTGGTCACCCACAGGAAGCCCCACGGCGGTAGGTGGATCCGACCGTCCCCCGCGACGATCCGACCGGCGGTCGAGTGCAGGTGCATCGGTGAGCTGAAGCCCGCTGCACCCAGTACCGCGATCGGAACACTCTCCTCGGCGTCGCTGAAGTTGGCCAACGCCAGTACCGGCGCGGCCCGGGGGTGGGAGCGGACGTAGGCCAGCACATGCGGGTTCTGCACAGGCAGCACCGTCGTCGTACCGTCCGAGCGAAACGCCCTGGTCGTACGCCGGGTCGCCCCGAGCCGTCGCATCGCATCGAAGGCCCGCTGCTCCACCGATCCGCGCTCGAGGCGGCGCTCGGCCGCCGACCAGTCCATAGAAGGGCGGTGCAGCCAGCGGTTGTCGTCGGCATGCTCGGGGTCGGAGGCCCAGCCGGCGTCGTTGCGGAGCGCGATCTCGTCGCCCATGTAGATCAGCGGGATCCCCCCGAACGAGAACGCCACTGCGTACAGGGTCTCGATCCTGGCCAGTGCCGCGTCGACCGCCGCGTCCGAACGCTCCTCGAGCGCGGCGTCGAGGCCAGCCAGCGAAGCGCAGCCGCCCGACGTACGCGCGTCGCCGGTCTCATCGTTGCGCTGGAAGTCCAAGCCGCGCGCGAAAGAGCCGGGATAGCTCCCCGAGAAGAACGCCGCCAGGAAGCTCCGGTGCTCGTACGGGTCCAGCCCGACCGCCCAGGCGTCGACGTCACTGACCGCCCAGCCGATGTCGTCGTGACAGCGCAGGTAGGTCACCCAGCCCGCTTGGGTCGGTACCGGGCGTCGCCGGCCCAGCGCCTGGACGGCCAGCCGGGTGTCGCGGGTGGCCAAGCAGGACCACAGCATCACCATGAGCTGGTTGTCGTAGGCGAGGTCGCACTCAGGCCGGTACTGCTCGTGTCCACCCAGGTAGGGAACGAGCTGGTCAGGGCCGACGATCGCCTCCGCCTTGAGGATGAGCCCGGGCATCGCGAGCCGGGTCAGGGCTTTGAGCGCCTGAAGGATCTGGTGTGCCTCCGGCTGGTTCTGGCAGTCCGTGCCCAACCGCTTCCACAGGAACGGTGCCGCATCCAGCCGCACCACGTCGACGCCGTGGTTGGCCAGCCCGAAGAGCACACCGAGCATCGCCCGGAACACAGCCGGGTTGGCCCAGTTCAGGTCCCACTGGAAGTCGTTGAAGGTCGTCCAGACCCAGCCGCCGTCGGGGAGCGCGGTGAAACTGCCCGGCGCCAGGTCCGGGAAGACCTCGGGCAGGGTGCGCTCGTAGGCGTCCGGCGCGGTGCGGTCGGGGAAGAAGAGATAGAAGTCCCGGTACCCAGGATCACCTTCCTGCGCCTTGCGCGCCCACTCGTGCTCGCGGGCCGTGTGATTGAGCACCAGGTCGACGCACAGGGCCATGCCTCGGGCATGCATCCCTTCGGCGAGCTCCTCCAGGTCGGCCATGGTCCCGACCTTGGGGTCGACGGCCGCGTAGTCCTGTACGGCGTACCCGCCGTCGTGTGCGCCCGGACGCGGCTGGAGCAGCGGCATCAGGTGGAGGTAGCGGGCTCCCAGCTCCTCCAGGTAGTCGAGCCTGCCGAGTACGCCGCGCAGTCCGCCAGCGAAGCGGTCGGCGTAGCAGACATAGCCGATCAGGTCCTCGCGGAGGAACCAGGCCGGGTCGACCTCGCGGCGGCGATCGAGCACCCGCAGTGGCTCGGAACGCGTTGCCGCCGCCAGCAGGGCGTCGCCCACCAGGGTGCTGACGAAGGCGGGCACGTCCGTGTGCTCGCCGTACACCGCCGTCAGCGCTTCGGTCAGGTCGTCCCCAACCACGTCCAGCCGCGCCAGGAAGGCCTCACCCTCCAGCGCGCCGAGGCGGGCGCGTGCCCTCGAGTCGATCGCCTCGCTCACAGCTTGGTAACTCCCTGCGCCGGGCGGACCACGAAGTGGCCCGGCTCGCGGAAGCCACGGTCGGCGAAGGCCGCTCGGACGTGCCCGGCCGCCTCGTCGACCCGCTCCGCCTCGATCAGCGCGATCACACACCCTCCGAAGCCGCCACCGGTCATCCTCGCGCCCAATGCGCCGGCCTCCTCCAGGCTGGTAGCCGCCAGGTCGAGCTCGGGAGTCGTGATCCGGTAGTCGTCACGCATCGAGGCCTGCGACTGCGACAGCAAAGGTCCGATCTCCGCCACCCGGCCAGCGCGCAGCAACCGTGCCACCTGCTGGACCCGGTCGTTCTCGGTCACCACATGTCGGGTGTAGCGGCGAAGCTCCTCCCCGTCGAGCTTGTCGAGTGCCACCCCCAGCTCGGGCAGTGGCACGTCACGCAGCGAGTCGACGCCGAGCTGTCCCGCAGCGCCTTCACAGGCACGCCTGCGTGCGGCGTACTCGCCGTCTGCGTGGCTGTGCCCGGCGCGCGAGTCGACCACGAGGACGGTGAGCCCGAGCGGCTCCAGCCGCATCGGGAGCTGCTCGGTGCCCAGGTCACCGAAGTCGCAGAGCAGCACGTGGTCGGCGGTACAGCGCAGTGAGGCAAGCTGGTCGAGTCCGCCGGTAGGCGCACCGGCCACCAGGTTCTCCGCGGCGCGCGAGACCTCGAGCAGCCCGGTAGGGCCAAGCCCGGCTTCGAGCAGGTCGTCCACGGCGGCCGTGACCGAACAGACCAGCGCGGCCGAGGACGACAGCCCGGCCCCGACCGGCACCGCGCTGTCGACGAGGATGTCGAGGGGCGGCACGTCGACACCGCGCTGCTGGAGCGCCCACGCGGGACCGAGGACATAGCGCACCCAGCCAGGGACCTTGGACTGCGGAAGCTGCGGCAGCTCCTCGAGCGCGACCGTGACCGGCGTCCCCTGCTGCACCGACCTGACCTGGAACGACGGGCCGTCGGCCTCGCCAACCTCGGCGACACACGCGTCGTCGATCGCGAACGGCAGGGCGAAACCGTTGTTGTAGTCGGTGTGCTCGCCGACGAGGTTGACCCTCCCCGGCGCACGCCAACGCACCCTCACCCGGGAGAGCTCATTCCGAGAGCCGCTCGCCCGTCTGGGTGTCAAAGACGTGCACGCTGCTCGGGTCCGTGGTCACGTACAGCGTCTGGCCGCGACGAACCGAGTCCCGGCCGCTGACCCGCACGATCACGTCGTGGGGCGTGCCCTCTACCCCGCTGGTGCCGTAGGCGAAACCGTCGGCTCCGAGCTCCTCGACCACCGTGACCTCGATCGGCAGGCCGCCCTCCTCCTTGGTGACCAGGCGCCAGGACTCCGGACGTACGCCGACCGTGACCTTGCCGCTCATCTTCTTCGCTGCCGTCTCGTCGACCGGTACGGCGTAGTCGCCGAGCCGGACCTTGCCACCTTCGGCGACGCCTTCCATGAGGTTCATCTGAGGAGAGCCGATGAAGCCGGCCACGAAGAGGTTGGCGGGCTTGTCATAGAGGTTCAGGGGGGTGTCCACCTGCTGGAGCTCGCCCAGCATCATCACCGCGACACGGTCACCCATGGTCATCGCCTCGACCTGGTCGTGCGTGACGTAGACCGTGGTCACTCCCAGGTCACGCTGCAGCTTGGCGATGTCGGTGCGGGTCTGCACGCGCATCTTCGCGTCCAGGTTGGACAGCGGCTCATCCATGCAGAACACCTGCGGCTGGCGCACGATCGCACGGCCCATCGCCACTCGCTGCCGCTGGCCGCCGGAGAGGGCCTTCGGCTTGCGCTCGAGGAAGTCCTCCAAGCCCAGGATCTTGGCGGCGTCGGCCACCCGGGCGTCCTGCTCGGCCTTGGGCATCTTGGCCATCTTGAGCGCGAAGGCCATGTTGTCGGCCACCGTCATGTGCGGGTAGAGCGCGTAGTTCTGGAACACCATCGCGATGTCCCGGTCCTTGGGTGGCAGGTTGGTCACATCGCGGTCGCCGATGAGGATCCGGCCGTCGTTGACCTCCTCGAGGCCGGCAAGCATCCGGAGGGTGGTGGACTTGCCACAACCCGACGGACCGACGAGCACCATGAACTCGCCGTCCTTGATGTCCAGGTCGATGCCCGGTACGGCGGGCACGTCTGCGCCGGGATACCAGCGCTGAGCCTTCTGAAAGCTGATCGTTGCCATGCGGAACTGCTCCCTTCACCGGCAGGAACGTGCCGGACGGTCCGTCGTAAAGGTGACGCCCATCACACTAGTGCGGCGGTGGTCATAGGTCGAGGTCAGCCTCGGTCGCCGTCCCGAGCCGGAGCACCAGCGCCGACTCGGGGGCGAGCACCGGCAGTCTCACGCCAGCCTCGAGCAGGAGCGATCCGGGGACGCCGGCAGCCGTCGTCCAGGGCTTTCCGAGATCCACGGGGTGGTCGGGACCCGCCTGGCCGGCGACGGTGATCCGGTAGCGGCGCGCCGGGTCGAGGCCGGCGAGAGTGACGGGGGTCGGCGCCTGGCTCACCAGGCTCGCCGTGGCGGCGACCACGTACACCGCCTCGGAGCGGTCGGCGGCCACCACGCCGGAGACGCTCACCGCGGGATCCGGGTGATGGGGTCGCACCCACCGTCCCTCGCTCACCAGGTGCCTGAGCTCCTTGTGCAGCCGCACCCAGGCCCTCAGCTCGTCGCGCTCGGCGTCGGTCGCGGCCACCAGGTCCCACTCGATCCCGAGATGGCCGAGCAGAGCCGTCGCAGCCCGGAACCCGAGCCGGGTTGCCCGCCCGGTGGTGTGCGCCACCGGGCCGCCGATGTGACACCCGAGCAGGTCGGGCGGAACCAGCAGCGTGGTCCAGCGCTGGATCGCCTGTCGCTCCACCGGGTCGAGGGTGTCGCTGGGCCACACCCGGTCGGTGCGAGCCAGGATCTCGAGGTCGATCCGGCCCCCTCCCGAGGCGCAGGTCTCGATCTCCAGGCTCGGCTGGGCAGCGCGGAGCTCGTCCAGGAGCCGGTACAACCCCAGCGTCTGACCGTGCACGGCCGGTCGCCCGGCGTGGCCGACATCCACCAGGTCGCGGTTGTGGTCCCACTTGAGGAAGGCCACGTCGTACTCGGCGAGCAGAGCGAGCAGCGCCTCGCGGACGTGCTCGTAGGCCGCGGGCTGCTGGAGGTCGAGCACCTGCTGGCCCCGCCACTCGTCCGGGAGCCCATCGCGGCCGCGGAGCAGCCAGTCCGGGTGGTTGCGGTAGAGCTCCGAGTCGACGTTCACCATCTCCGGCTCCACCCAGAGTCCGAAGTCCATCCCGAGGCCGCGCACCCGGTCAACCAAGGGGTGCAACCCGTCAGGCCAGACGTCCCGGTCGACGGTCCAGTCCCCCAGGCCGGCCCGGTCGTGACGGCGCCCATGGAACCAGCCGTCGTCCAGGACGAAGCGCTCGGCGCCGACGGCAGCGGCACGTGTGGCCAGCTCGGTCAGTCGGCCGACCTCGTGGTTGAAGTAGGTGGCTTCCCAGGTGTTGACGACCACCGGGCGAGGTCCTCTGCTCCGCGGTGAGCGCCGCCGGACGAAGGGGTGCAGCCGGTCACTCAACCCGTCCATGCCGTGGTCGGAGTAGACGCCGACCAGCCACGGGGTCACATAGCCCTGACCCTCATCGAGGACGACTTCTCCAGGCCCCAGGAGCTCCGACCCGCCGAGCAGGCTCTCACCTTCCGGGGTCCGTTCCGCATACGTCGCGTGGTCGCCGCTCCAAGCCAGGTGCACCCCCCAGACCCGCCCCCGGCCGAAGTCGAAGCCGGTCTCCCCGGCCATCAGGAGCAGCGTGGCGTCATGCCCGGACCGGCCGTGGCGGCCTTGCCGGAGGAAGGTTCCATGCTGGAACCCGTGCCTTTGGGGCGACCGCTCACGCGACCAGCGGCCGGTCAGGTCGAGCAGCTCGTCGGCGTACGCCGGGACGGGAAGGACGGAGCGGACCGCACCGACGACGTAGGCGTCCGAGCCGAGGTTGGTCAGCTCACTGCGAACCCGGACCAGCCCTTCGGGCGTGAGCTCTACCCGCCAGTGCACCTCGAGGCCTGCCTCGGGGTCCACCGAACGCAGCGAGACAGCCTGCTCCTCGGCCTCCCAGTCCCAGGCCCGGAACCGCGGCGCCCAGGCAGCCGACGGAGCGACCCGGAGCCCTTCCAGCGCCGGGGTGCCGGTGTAGCCCGAGACGTTCTCCGGCAGCACCGAGGGCCACCTCGGCGCGTCCAGGGCGGAGTGCGGGATGCCGGGCTCGCGCAGCGGCAGGTACGACGCGAGCTCCGTGGGGCCCACCTCGCCGAGGTCCGACCCCCAGTGCAGCAGGCAGGGCAGGCCCTCGGGCGAGGCTGCGAGCAGCACGCTCACGCCAGCAGCACGGAGGTGGTGAACCTCCGCCGTCACCCCTTGACCGCTCCGGCCGTCAGGCCACGGACGAAGAACCTCTGCAGCGCGAAGAAGACGACCATGGGGACGACCATCGAGATGAACGCGGCCGCGGTGACGACCTCCTGGCCCTGGCCTTGGGAGCCGAGCAGCTGCTGGACCTTCACGATCACCGTGGTGTTGGAGTCGCTGAGGAAGAGCTTCGCGATGAGCAGGTCGTTCCAGACCCACAGGAACTGCAGGATCGCGAAGGCCGCCAGGGCCGGGACCGACATCGGCACGATCAGACGCCAGAACGTCTGGTAGTGCGTCGCCCCGTCGATCTTGGCTGACTCTATGACCGTCGTGGGCAGCGTGGTCATGTAGTTGCGCAGGGTGTAGATCGCCAACGGCATGCCGAAGCCGGTGTGCAGCAGCCAGACCGCGATGTACTCGCCCTGGATGCCCAGGCCGTTGGGCCCGAGCAGGTCGAGCATCGGTGCGAAGGCCACCTGGATCGGGACCACCAGCACCGCGACGATGGCGACGAAGATGACGTCCTTGCCAGGGAAGTGCATGAACGTGAAGGCGTACGCCGCGAAGGCCGCGAACATGATCGGGATGATCGTCGCCGGGACCGCCACGACGATCCCGTTGAGGAAGGCGCTGTCCACGTTGCTCGACCCGGTGAAGACGTTCTGGTAGTTGTCGAAGGTCCAGCCTGCCCCGAAGGGGTCGAACAGGGCTTCCCACCAGCCGGACTCGGAGACCTGGTCACGCGGGCGGAACGAGGTGACCAGTAGTCCCAGGGTGGGGACCGTCCACAGCAGACAGAGCAGGACCATCGTGACGATGGAGCCCTCGCTCCGTCGGCGACCGTCTTTCATCACGCCTCTCATCGCGCCAGCTCCTCACGACGGAAGTGCCTGACCTGGTACCAGAGCACCGGGGTCACCGCGAGCAGGAGGACCACGACGATCGCTGCCGCCCGGCCTGCCTGGTCGTTGGCGAACAGCTCGTTGAAGAAGAGGTTCGCGATGACGTTGGACTTGTTCCGGCCGTTGGTCAGTACGTACACGATGTCGAAGACCTTCAGGACCAGGATCACGACGGTGATGAAGACCGTGATGATGGTTCCCCTGATCTGGGGGATCACCACGCGCCAGAAGATCTGCAGCTCCGACGCTCCGTCGATCCGAGCCGCCTCGAGCGTCTCCTCGGGCACGCCCTTGATCGCCGACGACAACAGGATCATCGCGAAGCCGACCTGCAGCCAGACCAGGATGACCATCATCAGCAGGGAGTTCAGCCGCGAGGAGTCGATCTGCAGCCAGGACTGCGGGTTGCCGATGATCGACCAGACCGCGTTGAGCAGTCCGCTCTGCTTCTCACCGGGCGGGTCGAACGCGTACACCAGACCCCAGATCGCGGAGGCGCCCACGAAGGAGATCGCCATCGGCAAGAAGATCAGGCTCTTGGAGATCTTCTCCCCGGTCACCGACAGCTTGTCGGCCAGGACCGCGACGACGACCCCGATGGCGACCACGGCAGCCGGCACCAGGACGAGCCAGAGCACGTTGTTGAAGATCGACTGCCAGAACTCGTTGCTCCCGAAGATCTCTCGATAGTTCTCCAGGCCGACGTACCCGGTGCTGTCGGCGTTGGCGAACGAGTAGTTGATCGTCTGGATCGTCGGGTAGATCAGCATCAGGCCGATCAGAGCGACCCCGGGAAGCAGGTACGCATAGGGCATCGCCTTGAGCGACACCTTCTCGGGGAGCCCCTCGACGAAGAGGTTGAGGAAGAAGAACAGCACCGCTGCCCCGCCTACACCGCCCGCAAGAGCGAGTACGGCGATGACGAGCTTCGAGCCGAACTTGTCGGGGTAGTACCCGAAGGCCAGGAACAGGTTGGCCAGGCCCCAGCCGACCAGGACCATGCCGGCGAGGCCGACCAGGAGCTTGGTCCGGTCAGCACCGAACCCCTCCCCCTTCGGCGGTGCCGGCTGGCCTCCAGGCTGTGCCTCGGTAGTCAGCGTGTCACTCATTTGGGCCACGAGTTCTCTATGTCGGTCGTGACCTGCTGCGAGGTCTTGTCCCCTTGGAGCCACTGCACCATGCCGGTCCAGAAGGTTCCGGAGCCGACCTCCTTGGGCATCACGTCCGAGCCGTCGAAGCGGAAGACGTCGCCCGAGCTCGCAATGGCGGCGATGCGTCGGGTGGTCTCGTCGGGGTAGTTCGCCGCATCGAACGTCGTGTGCGGCGAGAGCCAACCACCCGCGGCTGCCCACTGGGCTCCGAACTTGTCCGAGGTCAGGAACCGCATCACGGAGATGGCGTCCTCGTCGTCACCGTTGAACAGCGCCGCGAGGTCCGCGCCGCCCAGGATGGGCTGGCCGCCGTACCCGCCGTCGATGGGCGGGAAGACCATCACCCCGATCTTGTTGTCCAGGTCGGAGGTGATGTTCTTCGGGTAGAACGATGCCGCGAAGTTCCCCTGGCGGTGGAAGTAGCACCGCGGCGGGGTTCGGAAGGCGGGGGACATCGCGTCGCCGAAGCCGGTGCTGATCACCGAGCGGACGCCACCGAAGGCGTTCCCCTTGCCCTGGATCAGCTTGCCGAACTCGTCGAACGCCTTGACCACCTTCGGGTCGTTGAACGGGATGCGGTGGGCGACCCAGTCGTCGTACACGTCCGGGCCCCACAAGCGGAGCATGTACTCCTCGATCCAGTCCGTGCCCACCCAGCCGGTGGCCTGGTCCGAACCCCAGGCGATGCACCACGGCGCGGTCCCGCTCGCCTTGATCTTGTCGGCGATGGAGGTGAGCTCCTGCAGCGTCTTCGGCTGCGCGGAGTAGCCCAGCTTCTCGTAGGCAACCTTCGGGAACCAGACGATGCTCTTCACCGCCAGGCGCATCGGGGCGCCGTACACCCGGCCGTTGAGACGGGCCGACTGCAACAGACCGGGGATCAGGCTGCGGTCGAGAGAGTCATAGTTCACGTACGTGTCGATCGGCTGGATGTGGCCGTCGACGGCGAGCTCGAGCAGCCCGCCGGGCTGCGGGAACAGCCCGATGTCGGGTGCGTCGCCCGCGTTGACCTTGGTCTTGATCGTCGTGGTGAAGTCCTGGTCGGGGACGTACTCGATGGTGATTCCCGACTCCTTCTCGAAGTCGGCGATCGACTTCAGGAAGGCCTCCTGCTCGGGGCCACCGAAGGCCCCAAGGATGGTGACCTTGTTGTCGCCGTCCTTCTGGCTGTTGTTGGCGACGCCGCCGCCGCCCGGGCCGCCAGCGCCCTGGCTCGCATTCGGGTCTTGCAGGCACCCGGCGGTCCCCAGGACCAGCAAGGCGCTGACTGCGGCAATGGCGAACCGCCTTGACGACACGGGAATCCTCATGCTTGCTCCCTCGCTCAGTCCGTCACCGATGCGACGGCCCGAACAGGTGCAGCCAATCCAGGACCCGTACCGTGACGCGTGTCACTCGGTGCTCACCTTGTGTCTACCGCCACGCGGAGCAGAGTGCAATAGCAACCCTCAGCGGCGAGCGCGGTCGCCGGGAAGCGGCTTGCGCCGGATGTTCACCGATCCCATCAGAGCCAGCCCTTTCACCCGCACCACCGGCGAATCAGGAGCGGGGGTGGGCACAGTGCGTGACCGTGACTCGCTGAAGTCCCCCAGGATGCCCAGCCCGTCGCAGACCACCACCGTCTGAGGGTTGACCACCACCTCGACCGACCCCAGCAGGGCAACGGCGTTGAGGGTTACCTCACGGCTGACGAAGACTGCCTGCCGCAGGTCGAGTACGACGGAGCCCATCAACGCGAACGATGAGTGGCTGCTCCCGACCTGCCACGGCCCGCTCCGCCTGGTCTCGGACAGCACCGCGACCGAACTCTGGTACGCCGGGCCGGCGACGACATGGCCGACAGGTCGCTGGACGGGCAGCGGCCGGGACCCGACGTCGGGCAGGTCCTCGGTGATCGGCACCAGATCGGCGTAGGTCTTGGCCGAGAAGGTCGCCTCCAGGCGCTCGTCCAGCTCCTCGAGATCGATCCGGCCCTCGCCGGCGGCCTGGCGAAGCACCTCGGCGACCTGGTGGCGCTCGGCGTCAGAGACGCGCAACCGTGCCGGCTCAAGGGATCCGTCCTGCATGCGCTCAGCCTAGAACACTGGCCTAGGCTCTAGGCGCAGGATTTCCCCTGCCTCCGCCGACAGAGGGAGCCCCGAGAGTGACCGCCGAGCCCGACTTCAAGTACTCCGATCTGCTCCCGCTGGGGGTCGATGAGACTCCGTACAGGCTGCTCACGACCGAGGGCGTGTCGAGTTTCGAAGCGGGGGGACGCAGCTTCCTCCAGGTCGCGCCCGAGGCCATCCGGCTGCTCACGTCCGAGGCGATGCACGACATCAGCCACTACCTGCGGCCGGCGCACCTGGCGCAGCTGCGCAAGATCATCGACGACCCCGAGTCCTCGGGGAACGACCGGTTCGTCGCGCTGGACCTCCTCAAGAACGTCAACATCTCTGCCGGTGGGGTCCTACCGATGTGCCAGGACACCGGCACGGCGATCGTGATGGGCAAGAAGTCCGAGGGCGTGGTCACCGGCGCGGACGATGCCGAGTGGATCAGTCGAGGGGTGTACGACGCCTACACCAAGCTCAACCTGCGCTACTCCCAGCTCGCCCCGGTCACCATGTGGGAGGAGAAGAACACCGGCACCAACCTGCCCGCCCAGATCGAGCTGTACTCGACGCCCCAGCAGGGGGACCCGGCGTACAAGTTCCTGTTCATGGCCAAGGGCGGCGGTTCGGCGAACAAGTCGTTCCTCTACCAAGAGACCAAGGCGGTACTGAACCCCAAGCGGATGCTGGAGTTCCTGGACGAGAAGATCCGCAGCCTCGGCACGGCCGCGTGCCCGCCGTACCACCTGGCCGTGGTCATCGGTGGCACCAGTGCCGAGTTCGCGCTCAAGACCGCGAAGTATGCCTCCGCGCACTACCTCGACAGCCTGCCGACGTCCGGAAGCCTGGCCGCGCACGGCTTCCGCGACGTGGAGCTGGAGGAGGAAGTCTTCAAGCTGACCCAGTCGTTCGGGATCGGTGCGCAGTTCGGTGGCAAGTACTTCTGCCACGACGTGCGCGTCGTCCGGCTCCCGCGGCACGGCGCCTCCTGTCCGGTTGCGATCGCGGTCTCGTGCTCTGCTGACCGCCAGGCCCTGGCCAAGATCACCGCCGAGGGAGTCTTCCTCGAACAGCTCGAGCGGGACCCGGCCCACTACCTGCCGGAGAACACCGACGAGATCCTCGGCGGGGATGTCGTGAAGATCGACCTCAACCAGCCGATGGCAGAGATCCGCACCGAGCTGTCGCGCTACCCCGTCAAGACTCGCCTGTCGCTGACCGGTCCACTGGTCGTCGCCCGCGACATCGCGCACGCGAAGATCAAGGAACGCCTCGACGCCGGAGAGGAGATGCCGCAGTACCTGCGCGACCACGCCGTGTACTACGCGGGTCCGGCCAAGACCCCGGCAGGCTATGCGTCCGGCTCCTTCGGCCCGACCACGGCGGGCCGGATGGACTCCTACGTGGACCAGTTCCAGGCCGCGGGCGGCTCCCTGGTCATGCTCGCCAAGGGCAACCGGTCTCTCCAGGTGACCAAGGCCTGCGACGCGTACGGCGGCTTCTATCTCGGCTCGATCGGCGGACCGGCGGCTCGACTCGCGCAGGACTGCATCAAGTCGGTCTCGGTGCTGGAGTACGAGGAGCTCGGGATGGAGGCGGTCTGGAAGATCGAGGTGGAGGACTTCCCGGCCTTCATCGTGGTCGACGACAAGGGCAACGACTTCTTCCAGGATCCGTCCGGCGCGGTCACGGTGCCGCTGTCGGGGATCCGGGTGCGCTCCGCCGAGAAGGGCTGACCCGGCCGCATGCCGTACGACGAGGTGGCCCGCGCGGTCACCGATCGCGGAGAGGTCGTCCTGCGCCGCTGCGGCGCGGTGCTGGAGCTGCGGGTCAACGGTGTCTTCGTGATGGACACCGCCGAGACCGGGTCCGAGACCGAGCTGGCCCGGGCCGCGCTCGCGCTGGTCGACCAGCCCCGCCAGGTGCTCGTCGGGGGTCTCGGACTGGGGTTCACCGCCCACGAGGTGCTCGCCGACCCCCGGGTCGAGCGGCTTCTCGTCGTCGAGATCGAGGAGTCGCTGATCGGGTGGATGCGGGACGGCACGATCCCGCACGGGCCGTCGTACTTGGCTGACGAACGGCTCACCGTCACGCATGCGGACATCCGCCTCGCCGTCGCCGAACTGCCACCCGCGAGCTTCGACCTGGTCCTGCTCGACGTCGACAACGGACCCGACTACCTCGTGTACGACGCGAACCAGGCCGTCTACGAGGCCGGCTTCCTGAAGGCGGTGTGGCTGGCCGTCCGGTCGGGCGGCGCCTTGGTCATCTGGTCCGCTGCCGAGTCCACGACGCTCCAGCAGACGATGGCGGCGGTCTTCGGCAACTGCGAGGCGATCCCACACCCGGTTCGCCTGCAGACCCGGGACGAGCGGTACTGGCTCTACTTGTCTCGCAGGCCAGTCGCAGACTCGGGCGAGTAGCCTGACCACACATGAGGTACGTCGCGCTGGGAAGCTCGATGGCGGCGGGACCAGGCATCGGGCCGCGCGCTCTGGACAGCAACTTCAGGGCGGGCCGGTCGGCGCGTAACTACCCGCACCTGCTCGCCGGCCAAACCGGGTTCGACCTGCTCGACGTGACCTACTCCGGAGCGACCACCGCGCATCTGCTCTCCGAACGCCAGCACGGCGTTCGTCCTCAGGTCGACGCGCTCGACGGGAGCGAGGGACTCGTCACGGTCACCGTCGGTGGCAACGACATCGGCTACGTACCGGCGCTCGTGGCCGCTGGCCTGCCCCGCCTCGTGCAGGGCCCGTTCCGCAAGCTCTTCGATATCGATACCCGGGCCAG
Source organism: uncultured Actinomycetota bacterium (assembly GCA_963769585.1). Taxonomy (GTDB): domain Bacteria; phylum Actinomycetota; class Actinomycetes; order Propionibacteriales; family Nocardioidaceae; genus SSC3. The sequence continues at coordinate 335,874 of CAVYMJ010000006.1, read as the reverse complement.
GGAGCTCGACGCTCTTCCCGGCAGGCTGGCCAAGCTGGCTCGCACCGTTCGTGCCCGGTCGCCACAGGCACGGGTGGTCTTCGTCGACTACGTGTCGTTGCTGCCTCCCAACGGAACAGCCGACGGGCTTTCGCACGATCACACTGAGCTCGGCCGATACCTCGGCGAGGGGCTCGCTGCCATCACCGCGGAAGTAGCCGAGTCGGAAGGGTGTGAGGTCGTTCGCGCCTCCCGAGCCAGCCGCGACCATCACCCGTGGTCGTCGACCGCATGGGCCAACGGCCCGGGCCTTCCCGTCCCGGGGCGGCCGCTGCCGTTCCACCCCAACGAGCTGGGCATGCGCGCTGTGGCGGGACTCATCGCCGACCACCTGCGAGGGTAGGTTCGACTCGTGAGCTCTGCCGACGACCAGCAGTACCGCACCGAGCATGACTCGATGGGCGAGGTCCAGGTGCCCCGAGACGCCCTGTGGCGGGCTCAGACCCAGCGCGCGGTCGAGAACTTCCCGATCAGCGGCCGGGGTCTCGAGCACGACCAGCTGCGTGGGTTGGCGATGGTCAAGGCTGCCGCTGCTCGCGTCAACCACCAGCTGGGAGTCCTGGACGACGATGCCGCGACCGCGATCCAGGAATCCGCGGCCGAGATCATCGACGGGGAGCACCTCGACGCGTTCCCGGTGGACGTGTTCCAGACCGGCTCCGGTACGTCGAGCAACATGAACATGAACGAGGTGCTCGCCTCCCTGGCTGCCCGGCGCGGGGTCGAGGTGCATCCCAACGACCACGTCAATGCGAGCCAGTCCTCGAACGACGTCTTTCCGACCTCGATCCACGTCGCAGCGACGCGGTCGGTCGCCAGCCAGCTGGTCCCGGCGCTCGACCACCTTGCCGAGGCGCTGGAGCGCAAGGCCGGCGAGTTCGCCGGGACGGTCAAGGCCGGGCGCACGCACCTGATGGACGCGACCCCGGTGATGCTCGGCCAGGAGTTCGGTGGGTACGCGGCCGCCGTACGTCGGGGCGTGGAGCGCCTGGAGTCGACGCTCCCCCGCGTGGCCGAGCTCCCCCTGGGCGGCACGGCGGTCGGCACCGGGATCAACACCCCGCCTGGCTTCTCGGCGCTGGTGATCTCCGAGCTCGCCGAGATGACCGGGCTCCCCTTCACCGAGGCACGCAACCACTTCGAGGCGCAGGGGGCTCGCGACGGGCTGGTGGAGCTCTCCGGCCAGCTGCGCGTCATCGCGGTCTCGCTCACCAAGATCTGCAACGACCTGCGCTGGATGGCTTCTGGACCCCGCACCGGTCTGGGGGAGATCAACCTCCCCGACCTGCAGCCGGGGTCGAGCATCATGCCCGGCAAGGTGAACCCGGTCATTCCCGAGGCGACCCTGATGGTCTGCGCCCAGGTGATCGGCAACGACGCGACCATCGCCACAGCGGGCGCCAGTGGGAACTTCGAGCTGAACGTGATGCTCCCGGTGATCGCACGCAACCTTCTGGAGTCGCTGCGGCTCCTCGCCTCGTCGTCCCGGCTGCTCGCCGACCGGTGCGTGGACGGCATCACCGCCAACGTCGAACGGCTCCGCCTCCTGGCCGAGTCGTCCCCCTCGGTGGTCACCCCCTTGAACAAGTACCTCGGCTACGAGAACGCAGCGAAGGTGGCCAAGACCGCGCTGGCGCGGGACCTGACCATCCGCGAGGCGGTGATCGCCTGCGGCTTCGTCGAGGACGGCAGCCTGACCGAGCAGCAGCTCGACGAGGCCCTCGATGTCGACGGGATGACGCACCCTTGATCCGTCGTGCCGCGATGTTGGTCGGCGGCTGCGTCGTACTCGGGCTGGGGGTGGCCCTGCTCCTGCGCGCCGCCTTCGGCTCCGACGGCTACTCCACCCTGGTCAACGGCGTACGGCTCGCGCTGGACGTGCCGTTCTTCGTCGCCAACCTCGGAGTCAGCCTGGTCTTCATCGGTCTGGCCTGGGCGCGGCGGCTGCGCCCTGGCATCGGGACCGTAGTCCAGGTGGTCCTCGTCGGAGTGTCGGTCTCCGCGGCGATGGCGGTCCTCCAGGAGCCGGACGCGATGCTTGCTCGCCTGGCGCTGTTGGCCGTGTCGATCCCGGTGCTCTCGCTCGGCATCGCCGCGTACCTCGGCAGTCAGACCGGCGCCGGTCCTGCGGAGGGAGCGGCCCTGGCGTGGGACCCGCCGGTTCCGTTCCGGTGGAGCTACTCGGGTGTGCAGGGCGGCGGAGCGCTGGGCGGATGGCTGCTGGGAGCCGACATCGGCGTCGGGACCGTCCTGGTGATCGTGCTCCTGGGGCCCGCTGTCGACTTGGCCGCCCGCGTTCTCAGGGTCGAGACGAGCCAGTACCGGACGGCTGCGCCGGCCGCGAGCTGAGGCGGATCAGTACCAGCCGCGTGACTGGCTGTGGCCCCAGGCGCCGCAGGGGCTGCCGTAGCGGGCCTGGATGTAGCCCAGGCCCCACCGGATCTGGGTCTCGGGGTTGTACCGCCAGTCCGCTCCGGCGCTGGCCATCTTGGTGCCGGGGAGGGCCTGCGGGATGCCGTAGGCGCCCGAGGAGCGGTTCTGCGCACGGGGGTTCCAGCCGCTCTCGCGGGTCCACAGCGAGTCGAGGCAGCCGAACTGCGAGGAGCTCCAGCCGTACTCGGCGAGCATGGCGGCAGCGATGTCGCGGGGGTCACCGCTGGCGAGGTCCTCGGTGCGGGTGACCTGGCCACCGGAGGCCTGGGAGAGCACCTGCACCTTGGTCTCGTCGACCGACGTACGACGGTCCGAGCGCGAGACCTCGACGCTGCGGTCACGATCCACGGTGGGGGTCTCGCTCGGGGCGAGCGCCCCGGCGGAGAGCGACAGAGCAGCGGCCTCGGGTGAGGGGGCCTTGAGGAACACTCCGGCCGACACGGCCATCCCCGTACTGGCGACGGCGATCCCGGAGAGGATGACCCCCTTGCGGATCCGTCTCTTCACCGCGGGCTCGGCTGCGGCACCACGGTGCTTCGGCACGTACGTGTCGTTGCTACTCACTGGCTCTCAGACTGCTCGACAACTGGTCAACGGTGGCACTAGAAGACGCGCGAACCCCGTCGCGCGTCACGAAAGACTCCACCCTCACTCATTGCGCCCGCCGGGGCAAACCCCCGGCGGGCGCCTGGTCTAGACGGTTACGTGCTCCAGCATCTCGGTGACCAGCGCGGCGATCGGCGACCGCTCTGATCGGGTCAGAGTGACGTGGGCGAACAGCGGGTGACCCTTGAGCCGCTCCACGACGGCGACCACGCCGTCATGCCGCCCCACGCGCAGGTTGTCCCGCTGGGCGACGTCGTGCGTCAGCACCACCTTGGAGTTGGCCCCCATCCGCGACAGCACGGTGAGCAGGACGTTGCGCTCCAGCGACTGCGCCTCGTCGACGATCACGAACGCGTCGTGCAAGGAGCGGCCCCGGATGTGCGTCAGCGGGAGGACCTCGAGCATGCCCCGGTCCATCACCTCGTCGATCACATCAGGCGTGGTCAACGCGCCCAGTGTGTCGAAGACGGCCTGCGCCCACGGCGACATCTTCTCCGACTCGCTCCCGGGCAGGTATCCCAGCTCTTGGCCACCCACGGGGTACAGCGGCCGGAAGACCACCACCTTCTTGTGCTGGCGGCGCTCCATCACCGCCTCCAGGCCCGCGCACAGGGCCAACGCTGACTTGCCCGTGCCGGCTCGGCCACCCATCGAAACGATGCCGATCTCGGGGTCCAGCAGGAAGTCCAGCGCGATCCGCTGTTCCGCGGAGCGGCCATGGATACCGAAGGCCTCCCGGTCACCACGGACCAGCTGCACCTGCTTGTCGGGTCGGACCCGCGCCAGGGCGCTACCCCGCTCGGAGAGGAGAACGAGGCCGGTGTGGGTGGGCAGGTCCCGAGCCACCTCGAGGTCGGCGACCTGGTCCTCGTAGAGCTCGTCGACATCGGCGGAGGGAACCTCGATCTCGACCATCCCGGTCCAGCCGGACTCGACGGCGAGCTCGGCCTGGTACTCCTCCGCGGCCAGCCCGACGGCGGAGGCCTTGACCCGCATCGGAAGGTCCTTGGAGACCAGCGTGACGTCGGCGCCTTCGTTGGCCAGGTTGCGGGCAACAGCGAGGATGCGCGTGTCGTTGTCGCCGAGCCGGAAGCCGGACGGCAGCGACTCGGGGTCGGTGTGGTTCAGCTCGACCCGCAGCCTGCCACCGTGCTCCCCGATGGGAACCGGTTCGTCGAGCCGCCCGTGGAGCACCCTGAGCTCATCCAGCGACCTCAGCGCCGTACGGGCGAAGTAGCCGAGCTCGGGATGGTGCCGCTTACCTTCCAGCTCCGTGATGACCACGACAGGGAGGACCACCTCGTGCTCCTCGAACCGGCGCAACGCGCTCGGGTCGGCAAGCAGGACAGAGGTGTCGATCACGAACGTCCGGACTCCAGACGACGTGCTCGTACGGCGGGCGCTGCTCTTGGACTGAGCCACAGTTCGCTCCTCGCGACCGGCACGCGCACTCAGCGCCCCGGTCCTCGTTCTCGCTGGACCGGGACCGGGCCCGAAAGTCAGAGTGCAGACTTCCGAGTGTCGCTAGGTCGTGAATGTTCACGAACGGGCCTCCCGACGAAGACCGGCTTCCCCACCGGACTCCTTCTGCGAAGGTAGGCCGGTCACCGCCGCGATCGGCCCTCGACACGCTGGACTAACGGATAACGTCCGTTGAGCGGATTCGGTTTGAGCTACCGGCCGAGACGGCGCTCGCGGTCGCTGTAGGCCCGGAGCGCACGCAGGAAGTCGACGCGGCGGAAGTCGGGCCAGTAGGCCTCACAGAAGTAGAACTCGCTGTGCGCGCTCTGCCAGAGCAGGAAGCCGCCCAGCCGCTGCTCGCCCGAGGTCCGGATGACCAGGTCCGGGTCGGGCTGCCCCTTGGTGTAGAGGTGCTCGGCGATGTGCTCGACGTCGATGACCTCGGCGAGCTCCTCCAGCGACGTACCTTTCGAGGCCTGGTCCTGCAGCAGAGAGCGTACGGCGTCGGCGATCTCGCGCCGGCCGCCGTAGCCGACCGCGACGTTGACGATTACTCCCTGCACGTCCTGGGTCGCGTCAGCCGCCTCCTTCAGCGTGGTGGCCGTGGCATGCGGCAGCAGGTCGAGCGCTCCAACGGGGTTGATCCGGTAGCTCCTGGTCTCGGCGAGCTCGCTGACGACGTCCTCGATGATGCCCAGGAGAGGTTTGAGCTCCTGCTCCGGGCGGTTGAGGTTGTCAGTCGAGAGCAGCCAGAGGGTGACCACCTCGATCCCCAGCTCGTCGCACCAGCGCAGGAAGGGAGAGATGTTCGCCGCGCCTGCCCGGTGCCCGTACGCCGAGTCCTCCCCGACGTGCTTGGCCCAGCGGCGGTTCCCGTCCAACATGACGCCGACATGCTTGGGAAGTCGCTCAGCGGGTAGGTACTTGACGACCCGTCGCTCGTACAGCGGGTACAGCAGACGCTTCACCGACTCCCTGAGGCTCGCCACGTGACCAAGACTACTCAAGATCCGGACCAGCCCGCGCAGACAACCTACGGTCGCGTAGGTACCGTGGAGGGCATGAGCCACGACCACAAGACCTCGATGGTCGCGCGCGCCGAGGCTGTGGCCGAGGGTGTCACCGACGCCATGCGCGCCAAGTTGCACGAGGTCAAGCCCAAGCTGCGCGGGTGGTTACACGCGGCCAGTGTGCCGCTGACGCTCGCCGCGGGCATCGTGCTGATCGTGCTGTCGCCGACCGCGGCGACCCGTGTCGGCTCCGCCGTCTACATGTCGAGCGCCCTGCTGCTGTTCACGGTCTCGGCTATCTACCACCGCGGCACCTGGAGCCCGCGGGTGTGGGCGTTCCTGCGGCGGTTCGACCACGCCAACATCTTCCTGCTCATCGCGGGCAGCTACACCCCCTTCACGATCATGCTGCTCGACGGGACGAGCCGCGCCGTGCTGCTCTCCGTGGTGTGGGCCGGCGCCGTCCTCGGCGTTCTCTTCCGGGTCTTCTGGACCGATGCGCCTCGTTGGCTCTATGTCCCGATCTACATCGCGATGGGCTGGGCCGCGGTCTTCTTCGCCAACCAGTTCGCCGCTTCCGCCGGCACGGCCGTGCTGGTCCTGATGTTCGTCGGCGGGGTTCTCTACACGCTTGGCGGAGTCGTCTACGGGCTCAAGAAGCCGGACCCGTTCCCGGCCTGGTTCGGGTTCCACGAGGTGTTCCACACCCTGACCGTGGCCGCGTTCGTAGCGCACTACGTCGGAGTCTCGCTTCAGACGTACTCGCTGCGCTGAGCACTGGTCCAGCGTGGTCTTTACGCACGGCGGATCCGGGGTTACCGTCGAAGAGAAGTAGTCGCTGATCGCGGACGGAGGTATCTACTTGATGTCACCGAGGAGATCACGCAGGGAACCCGAGGGGCCGTGAAGAGCCCTCCACCTTGATTTGAAGGGGTCCGACGAATGTTCATTCGTCCGGGCCCCTTCTCCTGTCCGCGTACCCGCTAGACCTTCGCGCGCAGCTCCTCCACCGTCGTGACCGGACGCTCGCAGACCAGGTGCCGGCACACGTACGCCGCAGCCTTGCCCTCGACGAGGCCCCGACCCTCCATCAGCGGTACGCCGGGGGCGTTGGCCACGACCACCGCACCCGGGCTGGTCGTGGCCCGGGCGGCGGCCAGCAACGCGGAGTCATCGCCCACGACCGCGATCTCGAGCGGCCCGGTGACCGCGGCCTCGGCCGCGGCCAGGGACCAGCCTGCAAAGCGCGGGGCCCTCTCGACCAGCGTCCTCACCGCTCCGAGCGCCGCCTCGGCTCGGTCTCGGTGCGGACCGGAACCGGTCAGCGCGGCATAGGAGACCAGGGCGTTGGTCACTGCGGAGTGGCCGCTCGGGCTCGCATTGTCCGACGGGTCGCGGGGCCGGGAGATGAGCGTCTCCGCGTCGTCGGCGGTGTCGAAGAAGCCCCCGCCCTCGGCATCGAAGCGTGCGACGGCGGCGTCGAGCAGAGCGCCCGCATGGTCGAGCCAGGCTACGTCGCCGGTGGCCTGAAGCAGCGCGAGGAAGCCGTCGGCGACCAGCCCGTAGTCCTCCAGCACCCCGGCGTGCGGACCGGCGACCCCGTCCCGGCTGACCCGCCGGAGCCGGTCACCGTCAAGGTGCAGGTCGACCAGCAAGGTTGCGGCCCGGACGGCGGCGTCGACGTACCTCGGCTCGTCGAGCAGCGTGCCGGCCTGAGCCAGCGAGGCGATCGCCAGCCCGTTCCAGCCAGCTACCACCTTGTCGTCGCGGGCCGGCCGGGTGCGCTCGTCTCGCGCCAGTCGCAGCCGCTCCCTGGCGGTCGCCCAGCGCTCCGGGTCGAGTGGGTCCTCCAGCAGCTGCAGCGTCGAGGATCCGTGCTCGAAGGTGCCGGCCTCGTCGACCGAGAGCAGCGAAGCCGCCCACTGACCGCCGTCGCGGCCGAGCACCTGCTCCAGCTGCGCGGGCGTCCAGGCGTAGAACTTCCCCTCGACCCCGTCGGTGTCCGCGTCGAGGGCGCTGGCGAACCCGCCCTGCTCGGTGCGGAGCTCGGCCAGCAGGAAGTCGGCGGTCTCCCTGGCCACCCGAGCTCCCAGCGGGGAGCCGGTCTGCCTCCACCAGCGCACGTAGACCCCGAGCAGCTGCGCGTTGTCGTAGAGCATCTTCTCGAAGTGCGGCACGACCCAGCCACGGTCGACCGAGTACCGGGCGAACCCACCCGCGAGCTGGTCGTAGAGGCCACCGCGCGCCATGGCCTCGAGCGTCCCGTCGGCCATCTGCTGGGCCGCCGCGGAGTCGGTGCGGGCCGCGTGCCGCAGCAGGAACTCCAGCACCATGCTCGGCGGGAACTTGGGCGCCCTTCCGAAGCCGTGCCGCTCGCCGTCGTACTCCTGGCTGAGGGTGTTGACCGCCTTGGCCAGCACCGCGCCGTCGACCGGGTCCCCGCCGCCGAGCGCGGACGATGACTGCAGGTGGCGGCGGAGGTCCTCGGCGACACCGCTGACCTCGTCGCGGCGGTTTGCCCAGGCGTCTGCGAGGGCCGACAGGATCTGGGAGAAGGCGGGCTGTCCGTGGCGGGGCTTGTCGGGGAAGTACGTCCCGGCGAAGAACGGCACCGCCTCGGGCGTCATCACCACCGTCATCGGCCAGCCACCCTGGCCCGTCATCGCCTGGGTCGCCTGCATGTAGACGGCATCGACGTCAGGGCGCTCCTCGCGGTCGACCTTGATGTTGACGAACTGCGCGTTCATGGCCGCAGCGGTGGCCTCGTCCTCGAAAGACTCGTGCGCCATCACGTGGCACCAGTGGCACGCGGCGTACCCGACGCTCAGCAGCACCGGTACGTCCCGCTCGCGGGCTTCGGCGAACGCCTCCGGTGACCACTCCCACCACTCCACCGGGTTGTCGGCATGCTGGAGCAGGTACGGCGACGTCGCGTCCTTGAGGCGGTTCACCCCACCACCCTCTCACCGGACGCCACCGCCCCAGAGCGGAGATGCCTGAGCAGAACTGTCCGCTCACCGGTGGGCGGTGTGAAGGCCGAGGTCATCGACCGTCGTCGCGGAGCATCACGCACACCGCTACCGTCAAGGGCAGCTCACCCGCCGGTGGCAGTAACGACAGGAGTGCGTATGCGACGGCTCAGCTGGGCAACCCTGCGCGACGAGGCCCGGACCAGGCTGTGGCCGTTGCCCGTCCTGGGCATCGCGGTCGCGCTCGGTTTCGGAGTCGCGCTGCCTCGACTCGACGAGGCCGTCGGCGACGACCTGCCGGCCTGGCTCACGGCCTATCTCTTCTCGGGCGGTCCGGATGCGGCGCGGAGCGTGCTGGCAACGGTCGCGACGTCCCTGATCAGCGTCACCTCGCTGACGTTCTCGCTCACCGTGGTCACCTTGCAGCTGGCCAGCAGCCAGTACTCACCCAGACTGCTCCGAACGTTCACCAGTGACAGGTTCGTCCACCTGACCCTCGGCCTCTTCCTGTCCTCGTTCACCTACGCCCTCACTGTGCTTCGCAAGGTCAGGACGGCCGACGGGGCACAGGATGCCTTCGTGCCACAGATCTCCGTGACGATCGCGTTCGTCATGGCGCTGGCATCGGTCCTGGGCCTGGTGCTCTTCCTGGCCCATCTGGCCCGCGAGATCCGCGTCGAGACCATCCTTCGCAACGTGCATGAGGACGCCACGCGGACGATCAATGCCATCCTCCCCGACACCGAGGCCAGCAACCCGCCCGGGACGTTCCCCGTCCCGCCGCTGTCAGGCGTCAGGACGCTGTTGGCGCCGCGGTCCGGCTTCCTGGTCGGGGTCGACTCCCGACGGCTGCTCGACGCCACGGTCAGCGCCGACGCGGTCGTGTTGATCGACACGTGGGTCGGCAGCCCGCTCGTCCAGGGGACCCCGATGGGTATCGCATGGTCCCACTCCGACCACGAGCTCTCCGACCCAGCCATCGAAGCGCTGGAGGAGGGCCTGGCCCAGTGCCTGGGGACCGGCTTCGAGCGTACGGCCGGCCAGGATGTGGGCTTCGGTCTCCGCCAGCTGACCGACGTGGCCAACAAGGCGCTCTCGCCCGGCATCAACGACCCGACCACTGCCGTCCATGTCCTCAACCACTCGGCCGCTGTGCTCTGTGATCTGGCTCGACGCCGAGTGGTTCCCGAGGTTCTCACCGACGACGCGGGGACACCTCGGTTGGTGCTGGCTCGCCAGAGCTTCGCGGACCTTCTTGGCCTCGCGGTCACCCAGCCCAGCCAGTACGGCGCTGCCGACCCGGCCGTTGCGGCCGCCCTGCTTGAGCTTCTCGCCAGCGTGGCCTGGGTCGCCGACGACCCGGCGGACCGGGACGCCGTGGCGGCACAGCTGTCGGTCCTGCACGACCACATCGACGACGCCGCCCACGACGCCGAGCGCCGCGCCGTACTGGCTCGGCTGGAGAGTCGGGTGACCCAGTCGCTCGAGCGCCCGAGACCGGTGCTGCCGCGGTAGCTAGCGAGGCCCGAGCGTGCCAGCTGCGCTGGACAGCGCAGGCTCCTTCAGTTCCACGAAGATCGTGCGCGACTCCGTGTCGCCGATGTTCTCGCCCGAGTGCTCCTGAGCGTCGAGCCAGCGCGTCTGGAACGCCTCCATCTCGACCTCGACCGACTGGTCGCCGTGGGTCAGCCGCCGCCGGAAGGACGACAACGTGACCATGACTGAGTCCGGGTGGCTGTGCGTGGTGGTCTTGTCACCGGGCTGGTCGGCGTACGCGAGGACGCGCACCCGGTCGTTCTCGAAGACGACGCTGTAGAGCTCTGGGTTGGTCTGCACAGGATCACTCACGAACCCCCCTCATTCGGGACGATCGTCCCACGCACGGCACCGTACTACTGGTCGGGCGTGCGCTGGAATAGACCGACGGGGTCAGGTCGTTCTTGACCATGACTGAGAGGATCCGAGTGTGGCTACCACCCAGCTGACCGCAACCGACTTCGAGAAGACCGTAATGGAGCACGACATCGTGCTCGTCGACTTCTGGGCCTCCTGGTGCGGGCCCTGCCGGTCGTTCGCGCCCACCTTCGAGCGTGCCTCGGAGGCCAACGAGGACATCGTCTTCGGGAAGGTCGACACCGAGGCCGAGCGGGCGCTGGCCGCGGCCGCCGACATCAGGTCGATCCCGACGCTGATGGTGTTCCGGGAGGGGATCCTGGTCTTCTCCCAGCCAGGCGCCTTGCCCCCACAGTCGCTCGACCAGGTGATCGAGGCCGTGCGCGGGCTCGACATGGATGAGGTACGCGCCGCCATTGAGGCGCAGGAGCAGCAGTAGCAGTGGACGCCTCGGCGTGGGATGAGCGGTACGCAGCCCAGCCGCTCGTCTGGTCCGCCGCGCCCAACCAGTTCGTCACGGTCTTGGGGTCGCTCCCGCCTGGGCGCGCTGTGGACCTCGCCTGCGGCGAGGGACGCAACGCGATCTGGCTGGCCTCGTTGGGCTGGACCGTGACCGGGGTCGACTTCTCCGCGGTCGCGATCGAGAAGGCCAGAAAGCTCTCCTCATCCGTGCAGTGGGTGGTCGGCGACGCACTCACCTACGACGGCCGCGGCTTCGACCTCGCACTGCTGGCCTACCTCCAGCTCCCGGCTGACGAGCGACGGACCGCACTCGGCAACGCGTGGCGATCGCTCGTGCCGGGCGGCCACCTCTTCGTCGTGGCCCACGACAGCACCAACCTCACCCAAGGCAGTGGTGGCCCTCAAGACGAGGCAGTGCTCTACACCGCGGCCGACGTACTGAGCGACCTATCGGGTGACTTCGAGGTGCTGCACGCGGATCGGGTGAGCCGCGTCGTACCGGCGGGCGACGACCACGGGGGCGAGCCGGACCGCGTGGCCTGGGACGCCCTGGTCCACGTCGTCAAGGCCTAGTCGCGGCGCCGTTCCCGGTCTCGGCCTCGTCCTCGGGCTGGTCTTCGGGGATGTCGATCCTGCCGAGCTGCTTCTTCAGCGAGAAGAACAGGAACACGATGAACGCACCGATAGCCAGCACGATCAGCAGCGGGATCCATCCCGGGCGCACGCTCGCGGCTGCCTCGTCGGCGTCAAGCAGGGGGACCAGGCTGGCGGTGATCATGACCTCATTGTCTCAAGGGCCTCGCGTACGCCGGCAAACAGGTCGTCCTCGGGGACATCGGAGTCCACCAGGGACCTCGCCAGCTCGTAGTCCTCAGTGGGCCACGCCTTCTGGTGTACGTCGAGGGGGCTGGCGAACCACGGCCCCTCCGGGTCGATCTGGGTCGCATGCGCCAGCAGAGCCTGGTCACGGATGGGGAAGTAGTCCGCGCACGGCACCCGGGTCGTGATCCTGGCCGCGTGCAACGGGTCCGGCTTCCACTCGGCGAGCCGCTCGGTGTACGGCGACTCGAGACCGCGCGCGATCATCTCGTCGTGGAGCGCCTGCGTCCGCTCCCGGTGGAACGAGTGGTGGTAGTAGAGCTTGAGGGGCTGCCAAGGCGGCCCCGCGTCCGGGTAGCGGCTCGGATCCCCGGCTGCCTCGAACGCCGCCACGGCGACGTTGTGGCACTGGATGTGGTCCGGATGCGGGTAACCGCCGTTCTCGTCGTACGTCGTCATCACCTGCGGCTTGAAGTCTCTGATCAAGCGCACCAGCGGCTCGGCTGCCTGCTCGAGCGGGACCAGTGCGAAGCATCCTTCGGGCAGCGGGGGCTTCGGGTCGCCCTCGGGCCAGCCGGAGTCGACGAAGCCCAGCCAGTCCTGACGAACGCCGAGGATCTCGCGGGCCAGGTCCATCTCGGCCCGGCGGATGTCGGCGATGTTGTCCAGGACGTCGGGGCGGTCCATCTTCGGGTTGAGCACCGAACCGCGCTCACCGCCGGTGCAGGTCACGACATGCACGTCGACGCCTTCGGCGACGTACTTCGCGGTGCTCGCCGCGCCCTTGCTCGACTCGTCGTCGGGGTGCGCGTGGACGTGCATGAGGCGGAGCATGAGGGCCATCCTAAGGTTGAGGTCATGACTGACCTGGCGAACCGGTACGGCGCGCGCGGCCCGGCTCGCACTCGCGCGCTCGTCGTCCTGGTCGCGGTGCTCGCAGCGGCGTCGCTGACGTGGCTCGCCTGGGCCGCGATCTACCAGAGCACGCCGAAGGTGCAGTCGCAAGCCCGAGGCTTCGAGATCGTCGACGAGCACACTGCCACCGCGGAGCTCACCGTCGTACGAAGCTCCCCCGACGTACGCGCGACCTGTTTCCTGCGAGCCATCGCGCAGGACCACGAGATCGTCGGCGAGCTCACTGAATCGGTCGGCTCGGGCCCCACGACGGCGCTGCTCGCCGTGACGATCCGTACCGTCCGGCGGGCCACGACGGTGGAGCTTCTGGGGTGCATCGCACCGGGTCAGAACACGCGAAAGTAGCCGCCAACTACCCGTCGCAGTAGACTTGACTACTTGCCCGGGTAGCCGGGCTTACTTTTTTTGACCCGACCAGCAGGAGTGCACCCACTGTGATCCAGTCCAACGAGGAAGCGATCTGGATGTCGCCTCAGGCCTTCGAGGTACTCAAGGCCGAGATGGACGAACTTTCGGGACCGCAGCGCACGGCTGTCGTCGAGCGCATCGCCGCCGCTCGCGACGAGGGTGACCTCAAGGAGAACGGCGGCTACCACGCCGCCAAGGAGGAGCAGGGCAAGCTCGAGGCCCGCATCCGCCAGCTCGATGAGCTGCTCCGCGTCGCCGACACCTCGGTCCCTACCGACGACGGGATCGTCGGTCCGGGCAAGGTCGTGACCACTGAGCCGGCCTTCACCGAGAACGAGGGACCGTTCCTGATGGCGGTACGGACCGTGGACAACGCCTACCCGGACGAGCTCGAGGTCTTCTCTCCCCAGTCGCCGCTGGGCAGCGCGCTGGCCGGGGCGAAGAAGGGCGAGGTCGTGGAGTACAAGGCTCCGAACGGCAAGACCAACAAGGTCACGATCGTCGAGGCGACGCCGTACCTCTGAGCTTGTCCCTGAGTTTGAGCACCCGATCGGCCGCAGCGGCCGGTCGGGTGCTGTCGCTCCTGCTCAGACGGCCTGGAACGGGTCGTGCTCGGCCAGCAGCTTGTCGACCCGGGCCTGATCCAGCCTGGCCGTGACGGCGCTGAGCTCCTGCTGGTCGCGGACCACCTTGGCCAGCGTGAACGACGACGACACGACGAAGAGCGCGCTGACTGCCAGGAACGCCCGCATCCAACCGTCGACGGGGAGGAAGTAGATTCCCGCGACCAGCGCGAAGAGCGCCAGAGCGAAGGCGATGCCGGCCTGGGCGAAGAAGGCCGTGGTGTTGGTGGGCTCGATTCGATTGCTCATTCCACGAGTCTCCGGGCATCCGCCGTACGCCGAATCCGTACAGGTACTCAGATGTCGACACGCGCGGTACTCATCACACTTCCCCCGCGTGTCATCCGCTTACCCAATGTCGCGACGCTGGGGAAGCGGATGAATCCCACGGTCCCGTGGGATTCATCCCCCACGGCTCACTCGGAGACGTGGTAGCCGCTCTCCCGGAGGCGGGCCACGACCCGCTCGGCGTGCGCGGGACCCCTCGTCTCGAGCTGCAGGGCGACGGCGACCTCGTTGAGGTGGAGCTGGGCGGAGGTGCGCTCGTGTACGACGTCGAGCACGTTCGCCTCGGCCTCGGCCAGCTCGTTGAGCAGCCGGGCCAGGCCGCCGGGCCGGTCCGGGATGCGCACCCGTACGACGAGGTAGCGACCAGCGGCCGCAAGCCCGTGCCGGATCACGTTCATCATCAGCAGCGGGTCGATGTTGCCGCCGGAGAGGACCGCCACGGCCGGCGTCTCGAACCGCCCGGGATGGTCGAGCAGCGCAGCGACCGCTGCGGCGCCGGCGGGCTCGACGACGAGCTTGGCTCGCTCGAGCAGCATCAGCAACGCCCGGGACAGCGACTCCTCCGACACCGTGACGAAGTCGTCGACCAGCGTGGAGATCGTCGCGAACGGGATGTCGCCGGGCCTGGCCACCGCGATGCCGTCGGCCATCGTGGACATGGACGACAGTGCGACCGGGTGCCCGGCCGCCAGCGAGCCTGGGTAGGCGGCAGCACCCTCGGCCTGTACGGCGATCACGCGCACATCGTCACGCTGCGCCTTCACCGCCGCGGCCACCCCTGCGGTCAGCCCGCCACCACCGCACGCGATCAGGATGGTTCTGACCTCGGGGCACTGCTCGAGGATCTCCAAGCCGCAGGTTCCCTGCCCGGCCACGATGTCAGGGTGGTCGAACGGGTGGACCAGCACGGCACCGGTCTCCTCGGCGTACGTCCGTGCGTGCTCGAGTGCCTCGTCGACGGTGTGGCCCGCGAACCGCACCTCGGCGCCGTACCCGCGGGTGGCCTTCTCCTTGGGGATCGGCGCCCCCGTCGGCATGTAGACCACGGCCTTGATCCCGAGCAGCTGGGCGGCCAACGCCACTCCCTGCGCATGGTTGCCGGCGCTCGCGGCGACCACACCGGCCGCCCGCTCCTGCGCCGACAGCCGGGCCATCCGCACGTATGCGCCGCGGATCTTGAACGACCCCGCTCGCTGGAGGTTCTCCGCCTTGAGCAGCACAGGGCCGCCAGCGATCGCGGAGAGCCAGCGGGACTCTTCCATAGGGGTGTTGATGGCCACGCCGCGCAGCAGCTCGCGGGCGGCCCTGATGTCAGCCAATGACGTCGTTGTCACGGCCCCACCCTAGGGCCCGGCGGGGTGGTGTAGATCACCGGGCAACAACTTGCGTGCTACACGCAATAACCAACATACTTGCCACATGCAATCTTCGCGCCACGAGTCCCCGGCCACGGCCGAGGACGCCGTCATGGCCACCCTCATGACACTCGGGCGCCGGATGCGGATGCGCCTGCCCGAGGACACGCTCGACGTCTCCGTCGTACCGATCCTCAGGGTGCTGGGCAGCTGCGGCGCCCAGCGCCTCTCCGAGCTGGCCACCGCGCTCGAGCTGGACGCGAGCACGGTCAGCCGCCATGTGAAGCAGCTGGAGGACCACGGCTACCTGGGACGCACCAGCGACCCCGCCGACGGCCGGGCCAGCCGGATCGCGGTGACCGAGCAGGGTCGTGACGCGCTTCGCGCCCACGTCAACCGACGCAAGCAGCTGATCGCTGCCGCCATCCGCGACTGGAGCGACGACGACCGCGAGTCGCTGCGCACCTCCCTCGACCGCCTCAACCTCGAAATGAGCACCGCGTGACCCCCGATCACGACGGGTATCTCTCCCACCGGCAGATCCTGGTGGTGCTCGGCGGTCTCCTGACCGGCATGTTCCTCTCGGCGCTCGACCAGAGCATCGTCGGTACGGCGCTCCCCCGCATCACCTCCGAGCTCGGAGGCCTCGACAAGCTCTCCTGGGTCGTCACGGCGTACCTGCTGACAGCCACCTCGAGCACGCCCCTGTGGGGAAAGATCTCCGACCTGTACGGGCGCCGCCCGTTGTTCCAGCTCGCGATCCTGGTATTCCTGGTCGGCTCCCTGCTCGCCGGCTTCTCGCGGAACATGGAGGAGCTGATCGCGTTCCGGGCGATCCAGGGCCTCGGTGGCGGTGGGCTGATGGCGCTTGCAATGGCGACCATCGGCGACATCGTGCCCCCGCGCGAGCGAGCCCGCTACCAGGGCTACATCGCCGCGGTCTTCGGTACGGCGAGCGTGCTCGGCCCCGTCCTGGGTGGCTGGTTCGCCGATGGCCCGGGCTGGGAGTGGATCTTCTTCATCAACGTGCCGATCGGGATCGTCGCCCTCGTGGTGACCAGCTCGGCGCTCAAGCTCAAGCATGTCCGCCGCGACCACTCGATCGACTACCTCGGAGCCGCAGTCCTGGTCGCCTCGGTGAGCAGCATCCTGCTCTACACGGCTTGGGCCGGCAGCGCCTACGGCTGGGGTTCGTGGGATGCCCTGCGCCTCTTGGTCCTGGGCCTTGCCCTTGCGGTCGCGTTCGTCCTGGTCGAGCTGCGCGCCAAGGAGCCGATCCTGCCGATGAGCCTGTTCCGGAACCCGATCTTCCGGGTCTCGACGAGCTTCGGCTTCCTCGTCGGCATGGCGATGTTCGGCGCGATGGTCTTCCTGCCGATCTACCTCCAGGTCGTCGACGGGATGAGCCCGACCAAGTCCGGCCTGGCCATGCTGCCGCTGGTGGTCGGCCTGTTCAGCGCCTCGATCAGCAGCGGCCAGTTCATGGCTCGCACCGGTCGCTACAAGTGGCTGCCCGCCCTCGGTGCGGTCGTCATCATCGGCGCACTGCTCCTGCTCTCCACCCTCGACACCGAAACCCCCTACTGGTACGCCGGGCTGGCCATGCTGGTGATGGGCATCGGCCTCGGGATGACTCTGCAGGTGATGGTCGTCGTCGTACAGAACTCCGTGGACCGCTCGAACATGGGTGTCGCCACGAGCTCGGTGCAGTTCTTCCGGCAGATGGGTGGCGCCTTCGGTACGGCCATCTTCGGAGCGATCCTGTCCAGCAGGCTGGCCCACCACCTCGGCGAGGCCCAGGTCCCGGTCGCCGGCGACCTGACCAACAACGTCGAGAAGATCAAAGACCTCCCCGAACCCCTGCACGGCCTGGTGACCGGCGCGTTCAGCGACTCCTTGCACGACGTGTTCCTGTCCGCCGTCCCGCTGGTGGTCGTGGCCCTGGTGATCGGTGCCCTGCTCAAGGAGATCCCGCTGGCCACCCGGACCAAGCCGGCTGAGGCACTCACGGACGCGGTCAGCGACACGGTCGAGGCCGAGGCCACCACCGTCTAGGACGCGGGCGACCGATCCTCGCCTAGATCCCCGATCGGGAAGTCCTCCTCGGTCGGGGGAGCATCCCCGCTCTTGGCGAGATGGTTCGCGACCGCATTCACGGTGGCGACCAGCGGCACCGCGACCAGGGCACCTGGGATCCCGGCCACGATGACCCCGACGGCGATGGCCAGGATCACGCCCAGCGGATGCACACTGACGAAGCGCCCCATCAGGAACGGCTGCAGGATGTGCGCCTCGAGCTGCTGGACCCCGATCACGCCGCCAAGCATGATGAGGGCGACGACCGGCCCCTGAGCAACCAGTGCGACCAGGATGGCGATCGAGCCGGAAACGGTCGCGCCGACCAGGGGCACGAACGCGCCCAGGAAGACCAGCACCGCGATCGCGGCCACGAACGGCACCTCGAGGATGGCCGCGACCAGGGCGATACCCATGGCGTCGGTGAGCGCCACCAGGACGGTGGCCCTGACGAACTGGGTCAGCGAGGCCCAGGCGACACGCCCTGAGGAGTCGACCTTCTCCCGGGCTGCGCGCGGGAAGAGCCGCACTACCCAGGCCCAGATGCCGCCCCCGTCGGCCAGGAAGAAGTACGTCGCGAAGAGCACGATGAAGAAGCCGGCGACGACATGGGTGATCACCGTGCCCACCTCGGTGAGCGTCGAGACCACCTCCTCGCTCCCGGTGGAGACGGCGTCCTGCATGCCCTGGATAGCGTCGTCGATCTGCTGGTCGCTGGCGTTGAGCGGTCCGTCCTTCAGCCAGCGCCTGATCTCGTCGAGCCCGCTGACCACCTGCTTGGACAGGTCGTCGGCACCGTCGACCACCTGCTGGGTGGCGAAGGTGAGCATCAGGGCGATCGCGCCGACGACACCGACGACCACGACCAGAGAGGCGACCTTGCGGGGCATCACACGAATGAGCAGGGTGACGATCGGGGTGACGAAGGCGGCGATGAACAAGGCGATGAACACCGGCATGACGACCACGATCAGGAAGCCAAGCGCCTTGGCAACGATGAAGCCGGCCAGCACGATCACCAGGAAGCGCCAGGCCCAGGCCGCCGCCAGGTCGACGCCGTACGGCACGCGCCCGGTGCGGAAGTCCGAGACTCCCGGCCTGATGTTCGGCTCCTCCCGGCGCTCGGCCCGCAGCTCGGCCCGGAGCCCCGACCAGTGCCGGGACAGCTGGTCGGAGAACCGCTCGGCGAGTCGCTCCTCGGACTTGGCGGCCTGGCGCTCCCGCATCCGCGCGAACCGGCTCGAAGAACCCCGCTTGCTCTGCTCCACGTCGCAACCCTAGGCGGTGCCTACCGGGTTCTCCGGGCGGCGACGCGCGTCGTACCCGGCGGTAGTTTGCGGTGAGCCGTTTCACTGCTGGGACCCCGTAGCCCTTCCCCCCACGGAAGAGGCGAGAATGGGGCCCATGACTCTCCAAGCTGAGGCCACGGACATCCTGACGATCGCCCGCGCTCAGGTGCTCGAGCGCGGCGAGCGGCTCTCCGAAGCCCAGGTGCTGCAGGTCCTGCAGACCGGCGACGACCAGCTCGAGTCCCTGCTGGCCCTGGCGCACGAGGTCCGGATGAAGTGGTGCGGACCCGACGTCGAGGTCGAGGGGATCGTCTCGCTCAAGACCGGCGGCTGCCCCGAGGACTGCCACTTCTGCTCCCAGTCCGGCCAGTTCGCCTCCCCGGTCCGGTCGGTCTGGCTCAACATCCCCGAGCTGGTCAAGGCCGCCGTCCAGACCCGCGCCACCGGCGCGTCGGAGTTCTGCATCGTCGCCGCGGTCCGGGGCCCTGACGAACGGCTGATGACCCAGATGCGCGACGGCGTCAAGGCCATCCGCGAAGCCGTCGACATCCAGGTCGCCGCCTCGCTCGGGATGCTCTCCCAGGCCCAGGTCGACGACCTGGTCGACATGGGCGTGCACCGCTACAACCACAACCTCGAGGCGGCCCGCTCCTACTTCCCCGAGGTCGTCACCACCCACTCCTTCCAGGAGCGCTGGGACACCTGCGAGATGGTCAAGGCCTCCGGCATGGAGCTGTGCTGCGGCGGACTCGTCGGGATGGGCGAGACCGTCGAGCAGCGTGCCGAGCTCGCCGCCCAGCTCGGGTCGCTGGAGCCTCACGAGGTGCCGTTGAACTTCCTGAACCCGCGGCCCGGTACGCCGTTCGGCGACCTCCCGCTGATGGACTCCAAGGACGCCCTGCGCACCATTGCCGCGTTCCGGCTCGCCCTCCCGCGCACGATCCTGCGCTACGCCGGCGGCCGCGAGCTCACCCTGGGAGACCTGGGCACGCGCGCCGGCCTGCTCGGCGGGATCAACGCCGTCATCGTCGGCAACTACCTGACCACGCTTGGCCGCGACCCCAAGGACGACCTCGCCCTCCTCGACGACCTCCAGATGCCCATCAAGGCGCTGAACGCGACGCTGTGACTCGACTCTGTGACTCGGTGATGACCCAGTACTGCGGCCACTGCGGGAACCCTTCCACCGAGGGGGCCCACCACGAGTGCGCCCAGCGGCTGGTGCTGGAACCGCCGCGCTACTGCCAGGAGTGCCGTCGCCGCATGGTCGTCCAGGTCACGCCGGACCACTGGACGGCGACCTGTGTCGAGCACGGGGAGACCACCGCCTCCACCTGGGCCTGACGCCATGAGCGAACTCGACACCGTCACCTTCGACCGGGAGCACCTGTGGCACCCGTACTCGTCGATGACCCGACCGGCGACGCCGTACGTCGTGGAGTCGGCCTCGGGCACCCGGCTCCGCCTGCTCGTCGACGGGCAGGCCGTCGAGGTCGTCGACGCGATGGCGTCGTGGTGGTGCGCGATCCACGGGTACGCCGTACCGGCGCTGGACCGGGCCGCGCACGACCAGCTGGCCCGGATGAGCCACGTGATGTTCGGGGGACTGACCCACGAGCCTGCCGTGGAGCTGGGACGCCGCCTCGTCGATCTCGCCCCCGACGGCCTCGACAAGGTCTTTCTGGCCGACACCGGTTCGGTTGCGGTCGAGGTAGCGCTGAAGATGGCCTGGCAGGCTCAGCCCGGTCGGCCGAAGCTGTTCACGGTCCGCGGCGGCTACCACGGCGACACCTTCGCGGCGATGAGCGTCTGCGACCCCGACGGCGGCATGCACGCGATGTACCGGGGGCTCGTGCCGGATCACGTCTTCGCGGAACGGCCACCCGCGGTCGGCGAGCCGCTCGACGACTGGAAGTCCTCGACGACGGCCCTCTTCGAGGCCCATGCCGAGGAGATCGCGGCGGTCATCATCGAGCCTCTCCTGCAAGGCGCGGGTGGCATGCACAGCTACTCCCCCGAAGCCGTGCAGCATCTGGCCGGACTGGCGCGCGCCCACCAGGCGCTGGTCATCTTCGACGAGATTGCCACCGGACTCTGGCGGACCGGCACTTTGTGGGCGGCGGACAGGTGCGGGGTCGTCCCCGACATCATGTGCGTCGGCAAGGCGCTGACGGGTGGCTACCTGTCGCTCGCTGCCGTCCTGACCACTGCCGAGGTGGCCGCCCGGGTCGACGCCAGCCCGGCGGCGGCGATGATGCACGGGCCCACCTTCATGGCGAACCCGCTGGCCTGCGCGATCGCCAGCGCGAGCCTGGACCTGCTCGCGTCCTACGACAACCCGGCTCGGATCCGGGGCATCGAGGCGGCCCTGCGCGAAGGGCTGGCGCCTGCCGGCGAGCTGTCGTCGGTGCGCTCGGTCCGGACGCTCGGCGCCGTCGGGGTCGTGGAGCTCGAGGAGCCGGTTGACGTGGTCCGGGTGGCTCGCGCCGCCATCGACGCGGGCGTCTGGCTCAGGCCCTTCCGCAACCTCGTCTACGCCATGCCGCCGTACGTCGCGTCGGTCGACGACCTGGCGGCGATCACCTCGGCCATGGTCGGCGCGGTCAAGCAGGTACACGGATGACCGCGTTCGACGACTGGCTCACCGAGCAGGCGGCCCAGCGAGAGGAGCGGGGCCTGACGCGGCGACTCCAGGAGGCCGACAAGGGTGAGCCGTTGCTCGACCTGGCCGGAAACGACTACCTCGGCCTGGCGCGTGACCCGAGGGTGATCGACGGGGCCGTCCGTGCCACCCGGCAGTACGGCGCCGGAGCCGGCGCCTCGCGGCTGGTCAGCGGGACGCTCTCGCTGCACTCGGCGCTCGAGGCTGCCCTGTGCCGCTTCACCGGGTTCCCGTCCGCGCTGGTCTTCTCGACCGGTTACCACGCGAACCTCTCGGTGGTCGCGGCCCTTGCCGACGACGACACCCTGGTCGTCTCCGACGCGCACGTACACGCGAGCCTGATCGACGCCTGCCGGCTGGCCCGGGCCACCGTGAAGGTCGTCCCGCACAACTCGGTGGCATCCGTGGCCGAAGCCCTATCGGCGCGCACCCAGACCCGGGCTCTGGTCCTGGTCGAGACGATCTACTCGGTGCTCGGCGACTCCGCACCCATCGCCGAGCTCGCCGAGGTCTGTGCCGCCCACGGTGCGGTGCTGGTGGCCGACGAAGCCCACGGCATCGGTGCCGCCGGAGACGGCGGTCGCGGGGTGCTGCACGAGGTCGGGCTCGGTCACCGGGCCGACGTCATCGCCACCGCCACCCTCTCCAAGGCACTCGGCTCGCAGGGCGGAGCCGTCCTCTGCAGCCCCGCCGTACGAGAGCACCTGATCAACCGGGCTCGCCCCTTCATCTACGACACCGGGCTCGCTCCGGCAGCAACGGGCGCCGCCCTTGCCGCCGTGGACGTCATCGTGGCCGAACCCGAGCGGGTGGCACGCGTCCACGTGAACGCGGCAACGCTGGCCGCGGCGTGTGGGGTGGAAGCACCCGCGGGGGCGGTCCTCTCGGTGCCGATGCCGGGCCCGCGTGAGGCCCTGGCCGCTGTCGAAGCGGCCGCTGCGAGTGGTGTTCGCATCGGCTGCTTCCGGCCTCCCTCCACGCCCGACGGCATCTCCCGGCTCAGGCTGACAGCGCACGCCCACCACACCGACGACGAGATGGGTCTCGCTGCGAAGGTGCTCCGGGAGATCCGATGACCGTCTACTTCGTCACCGGGACCGATACCGACGTCGGCAAGACCGTCGTCACCGCCGCGCTGGCCAGCATCCTGATCGGCCGGGGCAGGTCGGTCGCGGTCGTCAAACCCGCCCAGACCGGCGTCGGGCCGGACGAGCCCGGCGACGTCGAGGAAGTACGTCGGTTGGCCGGCGAGGTCGACGTGCTGGAGGGGGTCCGGCTCCCCGACCCGCTCGCCCCCGACACCGCTGCCCGTGTTGCCGGGGTGGAGCTTCCGGACCTCTGCACGCAGCGAGACCTTGTGCTCGCGGCCAGCGCCGACCACGACGTCGTCCTCGTGGAGGGCGCAGGCGGAGTGACGGTGTCGCTCGGGGAGGCATTCGGTCTCCTCGACGTCGCGGCGGCGGTCGGCGAGACGGGTCTTCGGGTGGAGTGGATCGTCGTTGCCCGGGCCGGTCTCGGCACGCTCAACCACACCAACCTCACCGTGTGGGCGATCCAGGAGCGCGGGCTGCTCGTGCAGGGCATCGTCATCGGGTCCTGGCCGCATGACCCCGGGCTGGCCGAGCTCCACAACCGGGGCGACCTCTCCCGGCATTCCGGCGTTCCGCTGCTGGGCTCGGTGCCTCACGGCGCAGCGGCGCTGTCACCGGCGACGTTCCGGCGTCAGGCGGCGGACTGGATCCCTTACCTCAGCGTCCACTGAGCCGGGCGAGCAGGGCCGCGGCCGTCTGTGGATGTTCGGCGGCGAGGAGCCCCGCCGCCGCCAGCACGTAGTCGGTGTCGACAACGATCCGAGGGTCCTCGGGTAGCTGCCAGCCACCGTCGGCGCCCAGGTGACGCGTCAGGACAGCCTCCGGATCGCCGGCATGCCGCAGGACGCCTCCGGAGCCGACCAGCAGGCCCACGTTGCGCAGGTCCTTCCCGGTCCGTTCGACGACCCGGCCCTCGTCGGAGAAGACGACCTGCGATCGGCCGGCGTGCCGGCGCAACGCAAGGCCGATCGCTGCGGCGGCGATCCGCTGGTCGAGCTCGCGGGCAGCAGTGGAGTCGGGCAGGTAGTCGGGGTGCGACTGGCGGCCCTGGGCTCCGACCCGCGCAGCAGCGAGCTGGGCGTCGTCGATCAGCCCTCCGGCGTACCCCTCCTCGACGGTCGACACCGCACTCCAGCGCATCCCGAGGTCACCCTCGACGGTGCGGGTGACCCGGGTGGTCGCGACCACCTCGCGCCCTATCGAGTCCGGGTCGAGGTCGACCACCGAGTGCACGTCCGTCGTCGCTCCGCCGACGTCGACGACCGCGACGTCGCCGGCCTGCTCGGCGAGCAGCTCGACCGCGGTGAGTACGACGTCGGGGGTCGCACCCCGCACCATCTGCAGGAAGCCACCACGAGCGGAGAGGTGCTTCCCGCCGATCACATGCGCCAGGAACATCTCCCGGATCGCGGCCCGGGCGGACTCGGGCGCCAGCACTCCGATCCGCGGTACGACGTTGTCGGCGAGGACGAAGGTCCTCCCCGCCAGGACGGTCGCGACCTCGGGCTGAGCCTCGACGTTCCCGGCGACGACGATCGGGCCCGTCCCAGCCGGCGAGCCTCTTCGCGCACGCCAACAGCACCTCGGCGTTGCCGCCGTCGGTGCCACCGGTCAACAGCACCACGTCGGGCCGCGCCTGCGAGAGCTCTCCCAGGTCCGGGACCCCCGCCACGACCGCGACCACCCGACCTCCACTGGACAGGGCGACTCGGCGGCCGGCCTCCGCGGTGACCAGCTCCTCGTTCCCGACGACAGCGATCCGCAGCCCGCCCCCGGCCGAGGAGCAGGCCAGGATCTCGGCGCGCGGCGAGCCGAGCTCGCGCAGACAGGCGTCGAGCCCGTCGAGCACATCGGTCGCGATCGTGGTGCGGTGGCTGGCGGTCGCCTGGAGCGTCCCCGAACCGAGCTCGACCAGCGCTGCCTTGGTGAACGTGGACCCGAAGTCCACGCACACGACCTGGCTCACCCCGACAGGGCCTGGTCGAGGTCGGCGAGCAGGTCGTCGACGGTCTCGATCCCCACGGACAGGCGGACCAGGTCGTCGGGTACCTCGAGGTCGGTGCCCGCGACCGAGGCGTGGGTCATGTAGCCGGGGTGCTCGATGAGCGACTCGACGCCACCCAGCGACTCGCCTAGCGTCCAGACTTCGGCGCGGCGGCAGACATCGAGGGCCTTCTCGACCCCGGCGGCGACCCGGAAGGAGATGATGCCACCGAAGCGCTTCATCTGCCTGGACGCGACCTCATGCCCGGGGTGCTCGGCCAGGCCCGGGTAGTACACGTGCGACACGGCCGCGTGCTTGGTCAGGAAGGCGACGACCGCCTCGGCGTTGTCGCAGTGCCTGTCCATCCGTACGCCGAGGGTCTTGAGACCCCGCAGGGTCAGGAAGGCGTCGAAGGGACCGGCCACGGCTCCGATGGCGTTCTGGTGGAAGGCGACTGTCTCGGCCAGTCCGAGCTCACGGACCACGACGGCACCGCCCACGACGTCGGAGTGGCCACCGACGTACTTGGTGGTGGAGTGGACCACCGCGTCCGCGCCGAGCGCGAGAGGCTGCTGAAGGTACGGCGAGGCGAACGTGTTGTCCACGACGAGCAGCGCGCCGGCCTCGTGGGCGACGACGGCCAGAGCCTCGATGTCGCCGATGTTGAGCATCGGGTTGGTCGGCGTCTCGACCCACACGATCTTGGTCCGACCAGGACGGATCGCAGCCCGGACGGCGTCGACGTCCGAAACCGGTGCCGGGGTGTAGTCGAGTCCCCAGGGGTTCTCGACCTTGGCGAAAAGCCGGTACGTGCCGCCGTAGGCGTCGTCGGGGATCACCACATGGTCGCCCGGTTCGCAGGCGGCCCTGAGCAGCGTGTGCTCGGCAGCGAGGCCAGACGCGAACGCGAAACCCCGCTCGCCCTCCTCCAAAGCAGCGATGCACTCCTCGAGCGCGGTACGGGTCGGGTTGGCGGAGCGGCTGTACTCGTAGCCGCCGCGCAGACCTCCCACCCCGTCCTGCTTGTAGGTGCTGGTCGCGTAGATCGGCGGGACGACCGCTCCGGTGGTCGGGTCGGGCTGTTGTCCCGCATGGATGGCGCGGGTCTCGAAGCCGTGGGCCTTGGTCTGGCTCGGCTGTTCCTCGGTGCTCACCTTGCGAACCCTACCCAGCGGGCACCGGCGCCTTGGGCGCGGGCGTAAGGGCTTCGGAAGGTTTGGCCCTTGGTCGGTGTTGTGTCCCTTGCCAGACTGAAGTACCGGCAACCTCAGGAGACGACCCATGCTGTTCAACCGCCACAAGACCCAGCTGCCCACCGCTGAACAGGCACTGGCGGGCCGAGAGCGCGCCTGGTTCGCGGTTGCCGACACGCACAAGGTGCTGGACGCCCCCGTGGTCACCGACCAGGTGCCCGACGGCCTCGAGGTGGCGATCTTCGGCCTGGGCTGCTTCTGGGGCGCCGAGGAGATCTTCTGGCGGATGAAGGGCGTCTGGTCCACCTCCGTCGGGTACGCCGGAGGGACCACGCCGCACCCGTCGTACGAGCAGGTGTGCAGCGGCCAGACCGGCCACACCGAGGCCGTCCGCGTCGTCTTCGACCCCGAGCAGGTCTCCTACGCCGACCTGGTCAAGGCGTTCTACGAGTTCCACGACCCGACCCAGGGCATGCGACAGGGCAACGACGTCGGCACGCAGTACCGGTCCGCGATCTACTTCACCTCGCCGGAGCAGGAGGAGGTCGCTCGCAAGCTCACCGCGGCGTACGAGCCGGTGATCATGGCGAAGGGCTACGGCCCGATCACCACCGAGATCGCACCGGCAGCGACGTACTACTACGCCGAGGACCACCACCAGCAGTACCTCTACAAGAACCCCAACGGGTACCGCTGTCACTCGGCGACCGGAATCAATTTCCCGGAAGGCGATTAGCTGCGGCAACACATTGGAAGGGTCGTGTTGGTGACTCCTGCGGGACCTACATATTGCGGTCTCTCTGAATCCGCGTTTCTTACCGCAGTCCCGGCTCGTCCGAACGCGACGGAGTGCTTGCCAGGCCCCAGCCCCTCAACGAGGCCCCGAATAGCCAGCCGAACGGAATGCTCGAGCCCAGGGGGGTGATTGCTCTGCTACCCGCGCTGTAGGTACAGCGCAAAGCCCCTGTGCTGGCTTGCTCTCCGGAAGCGCTCACGGACAACCTGGTTGTTCTCCTCGTAGCCTCCGGGAGCATTGGGAAACAGTGAATGAGTTGTCTCTTCCGGAAAGTGAATGAGCACCAGTGCGTCAGCTTCAATTAGGTCATCTGCCAGTCCGGAGCCGTCGCGCTCGGCGACCCCGGCGGCCAGTTCCTGGTAGTACCCGGGAAAGTTGTACTCGCGCGAAAGCAGGTAGTAGACGGGGAATGGATTGAATGTTGTCCTGCCCATGTCGTCGGTCCCGACGAACACATTCGACCCAGCCGGGACCAGTCGCACCAGGTCATCCAGAGTCGCTTGGAAGTCGTCAGCGAACTCAGCCTGTATTGCGATGCGCCGGCCGTCGACGGCAACGGTTCGGGCTGGAGCGCTCGTGAATGGCCCAACCAACAGCGCCGTCACGATCGGCACCAGCCCGCAGATCACGAGTGCGAATCCGGCCAAGGCGAGCTGGGGTCGTGACTTGAGTCGGTCGAGCAGCGGTTGACCGCAAACCCCCGCGAACGCCAGCGGCAGGATCACGACTGCCGTAAAGGTCATGTGGTCGATGTCTACCCTCTGGAGGGCTTGCGGTGTGATACCGAGACACACGATGAGAGTGGCGAGATCGGCCCGCGAGCGTGTTACCCACACCCGCCAGGCGAGGGCGAGCAGCCCGAGGGCGCACACAGCGAGGCCGAGGTAAACAGCGACCGGCACGCGGGCCGAGCTCTGTTGGAAGTTGGTGCCCATACGCCCCGTCACGACGTTGCTCCACACCTCCGTCCCCGCGGCTGCCAGGTGAACGATGGTCGGAGCGAGACCGACGATGAGTCCGATGCAAAGACTGCCGGAACGCTTGTGCTTCCATCCCAACGTCAGTCCGACCAACGCGATCACCAGGATGAGCTCGTAGCGCCAGCCGACTGCGAGCCCGCCGAGGACACCGGCAACTACCCAGTTCAGTCGGGACCCGTCCGAGCTGGCCAGTGCGAGGAACCAGATGCACAGAGCCAGCCCCCCGATCCACGCGTAGGCCGTGGCGTCGGTGGGCAGGAACAGCACCGCGAGAAGCCCTGCGGCCAGACCCACCCCGGCGCTTCTGCGCGACGCTAGTGCCCAGATGCCGAGGACTAAGAGAATCCGGTAGAGCAAGCCGGCCGCGCGTTCGTCAGCCAGCGAGTAGCCGAGCACGTGGTACCACGCGGCTAAGAATTGGAAGCTCGGGCTGCCGTAGACCGTGTAGAAGTCGAGGTTGGGGGTGCTCCCCCTTGCCACCAGGTCGGGGTACTGCAACAGGAGGGACTCGTCCATCTCGGAGATGGGTTCCCGGAATCCCGGCAGGGTCTGCGCGCACGTTGCAACGACCAGAATTGCGCCGTACGTCCAGACGATCCATCGCCGACGGGTGACTCGTCGCGCAATCGGTGCAACGTCACCGCGATCTGCGCTGGCGGCCTGGCTCATGGCTTGAAGATAGGCCTCAACGCGGGTTGTCGGGCTGATAAGACACGAACCAGCCAGGCCGACCGGGCGTCGGCCTCGGTCTAGGCAGTGTCTTGTCAGTCTGTGATGACGGGGTCTCGTAGCCAGAGCCTGATGGCGGCGACATCGATGCTGCCGAGAAGTCACGCTTGTCGTATCTCGTGGCGACCGCGGGCGCGGAGCTCGTTCAGGGTGCGCTCGACGACGTTTGCGCTGGAGGTGGGAGCCAGCATCGAAGGAAGAAAGTCGTCCGTGGGTGCCGCGTCGGCGGCGGCCAGGCGGTTGACCTGCCTTCAGCGGGCGGTGGCCCGGATCACGCGGCGGAGCTGGCCCGGTCAGAGGCGTCATGCTCGCTGGCGATGGCTTGCGCTTCGCAGTCTGACCGCCCCTGGGGTCTGATGCAGAACTCAATGTACGGATTCTCAGAAGCTGACAGCAGTACCTCTACAAGAACCCGAACGGTTACCGCCGCCACAGCGCAACGGGCACTCCTTCCCAGCCGATGCGTAGTCGGCGTCTGTCCGCCCACTAGGCGGCGGCTGCTTCCCACCCAGAGGCGGCTGGGTGGCGGCGCCCGACTCCCCTGGTGGATCGACCCAGAGCCAGCGGTGATGATAGGGCGATGACGACCTATTCCGACACGAAAGAGTTCGAAGGCGCGGCCTTCGTCAAGGCGAGCTTCAAGGGCGCCACCCTTCGGTTCTCCGATATGAGTGGTGTGACGATGCGCAGCGTCGATGTGGACGGACTCGACATCGACGGCCACGACCTGTTCTTCGGCAGCCTCTTCGTCAATGGGGTCGACGTGGTGCCGCTCGTGGATGCCGAGCTCAACCGGCAGTTCCCGGGCCGCGAGCTGCAGAAGGCGCAGACGCCCGAGGGACTGCGCGAGGGGTGGGTCGCTGTGCAGTCCGCGTGGCAGACGACGGTCGCGGGCACCCCACCGTCCCTGGTGGACGCCTACGTCGATGACGAGTGGTCCTTGGCCCAGACCCTGCGGCACCTCATCCTGGCGACCGACGCCTGGCTCCGCGGCGGGATTCTGCGGATGCAGCAGCCGTTCCACGAGATCGGCCAGATCTTCACCGGTGCCGGCGAGATGGGCTTCGACATGTCGATCTTCCGCACGGACCCGCCGGCCTACGAGGAGATCCTTGCGGTACGTGCCGAGCGACAGCAGCTGGTGACCGACTTCCTGGCCACGGTCACGCTGGAGCAGCTCGCGGAGGAACGCGAGAACCCGTGGGGCGGCGGTGACTGGCGTCCGAGCGTCGGGGACTGCGTTCGCGTGATCCTGGAGGAGGAGTGGGCGCACCTGCGCTACATCCGACGGGACCTCGCTCGGATGCGTTGAGCAGCGGGAGCCAGCCCGGACGAGCGTCCCGCTCAAGCCGCGCTAGACGGAAATCGGGCGTCCGGACTCGTTCGGTCGCGTGCGGGGCGACCGGGTCAGACGTGCTCCAGCCACCCGGACGCTAGAAGGGTAAGCAGCGCCGATCACGATGAGTGCATTGCGGCTAGTCTCCGAGCAACGTTCGCGGGAAGGTCGGCATCAGCAGTGAACAAATCGACTGCGGCAGCATCATCGATGATCGTCGGCGGCACCCTGGCGAGTGCGGTCTTCGTGCCATTCACCATTGCCCACGGGCCGACGTCGTACAACCTTGGGCACACGGTTCTCGGCTGGGACATGCGCAACTGGGGTTTCCTCATGGGCACGATTCCCCCCTTGCTGGTCGGAGCCGCGCTTTGGTCGTTCAGGGAGTTGGTCGACGGCGAACGTCGCGCCGCTTTCCGTGCGCTCACAGTCATGTGCGTGGCGATGTTTCTCTTCGCCGCCATGAATGCCGCCTTTCGCGCAATCGGGCCGCCGTTCGATCTGTTCCTGCTGGCGCCCGCCAGCGCGGTCGCTGCCCTGACTGCTCGGGCAGGGCCGATTCGCGTCGCCTTGGGACTGCTTGCCGCCGCATACTGCGCTGCCCTGGCCCTGGCGCTGATCCCGTCGGAGACTTCCGACAGCCTCGGAGGCTTCCGGATCTTCGGCGTGATCGC
This sequence comes from uncultured Actinomycetota bacterium, assembly GCA_963769585.1. Taxonomy (GTDB): domain Bacteria; phylum Actinomycetota; class Actinomycetes; order Propionibacteriales; family Nocardioidaceae; genus SSC3. Next base: position 305,783 of record CAVYMJ010000006.1, on the reverse strand, counting down.
GTACGCGAGCGTTGGGTTGCTGTGGGCAGCGTTCGGCGTTTCCATGCTCTTCACCGAGCGCGCCAGCCGGCGGTCGAGCCCACGGACGTAAAGAAGTCGGTTCTCGGTGAGATCGTCACGCTCGGCGCGCCGCGATGTCATGGCCCCTTAGGCACTCCCTTGGTCCACCAGACCGCCCGCAACTGCCGCCAGGTCTCCAGCAGCACGGTCGGCTGCTACGTGCGCGGTTGCTCACTGGTGGTGTCACCCAGCTTGTCGGCCAGCTCGGCCATCGCCATCAGGGTTGGCAAGTCTGGCTCGGCCTTGGACATGTCGTCGGGCCAGGCCTCGACCACGTCCAGGGCCCACTCCGCCCACTGGTCGATCATCAGTTGGAAGTCGTGCAGAAATCGACCGGTGAGGATCAGCCACGGGAGCCGCTCCGGGAACGCGCCGCCCCCATCCAGGTACTCACGCGGGATCGCCCGGGACTCAGTCGCCTGTTGGCGGACCCAGTCGCGGGTCCGGCGCAGCGTCGCAACGAGGTCGGCCTTGGACCCGTGCTCGGCGAAGAAGACTTTGATCAATGACTCGAACTCGACCTGGGGGCCGGCTCCGGGCGCCGGAACCCACGCGGCCATCGCGCGCCTGCCCTTGGCTGTTATCGAGTACGTCGTGCGGGAGCGCCTGCCCACGCTCTGCGTCGATGCGCGAGCCAAGCCGTGCGCGACCAGCTTCTTCGGCTCTTCATACAGTTTGCTGCGCGCCCTGGGCCAGAAGCGGCCGAGGGCACGCTCCATCTGCTGGGCGAGCTCATAGGTGGACCAGGGCCTAATGGCGAGCAGGCCGAGCACCGCATAGGACGTTGGGGTGAGGTCGACAGGCTTCGTCGTCCTTGACATCTCGTCCTCCTCCGCGCAGCATTGCTTTAGTCCCAAAGGGACTATACCTGTGAGAGTGAGGCAACCATGTCGACACGCGTGGCGAATGCGGAGATGGCGGCGGCATGGGACGGCGCCGACGGCGACCACTGGACGGCGCAGGCCGACCACTACGAGCGGGTGTCCCTGCGGCACTGGCAGCGACTCGTCGACGAGGTCCCGCTAGCGACGACAGCCTCGGCGATCGATGTGGGCTGCGGCACCGGAAGAGCTACCCGCGACCTGGCACGGATCCTGACCGCAGGAAGGGTTGTGGGAGTCGATCTCTCCTCCCGCATGCTCGCGCACGGCCGGGCGGCGGCCGCCGCCGAGGGCCTGCACAACATCACCTTTGAGCAGGGCGATGCCGAGGTGTATCCCTTCGAACCCGCGGCAGCCGACCTCGCCACCAGTGTGTTCGGCTCGATGTTCTTCGGCAACCCAGTCGCGGCCTTCCACAACATCCGCAAGGGCCTCCGCGCCGGCGGCACCCTGGCGCTGCTGACCTGGCGCGACCTGGGCCGTAACGAGTGGCTCTACGGCGTGCGTCAGGCGCTCGCGCTCGGACGGGAGCTCCCGGAGCCCGCGATCGGTGCACCCGGGCCGTTCGGACTGGCCGACGCCGACGACGTACGACGGATCCTGACCGAGAGCGGCTACGCCGAGGTGACGCTCGCGCCCTCCGACGAGCCGATGGAGTTCGGACGAGACGCCGAAGACGCCTACGCCTACATCACCTCCATGGGCATCACCAGGGGCCTGCTCCAGGGCCTCGACGGCGACCAGACGGAGCAGGCCCTGGCCAGCCTCCGCCAACTCCTCGACGAGCACGCCACCGCCGACGGCGTGCTGCTCGACTCGTCAGCCTGGTTGGTCACCGCACGCGTTCCGTGACAGGCGGCATGGCGCCGCGTCTTCCCCCAGTTCGCCCTCATCTGCAACCACCCGGCGCGACGGTAGGCGCGCTCTCCGCGTTGATTGTGTCGTGTGCGCTCTCGGGCGCGAGGGGCGCCGTCAGATCGCGCTGAACGCCTGGCTGGGAGCCGACCGTGCGAGTAGCGTCGCCACCAGAGACAGACGCCCGTGATGTCGAGGCGATCCGCTCGGGGCTAGGAGGCGCTCGATGATCCGCGGAGAGACCCTCGAGCTGCGCCCCGTGCGTGAGGCGGACCTCGAAACGCTCTACGAGCTGACGACCGACCTGGAGTCACGTGGTTCCTACTTCCCCCTCGGCATCCCTGGGCAGTCAACCTTCCGCGCTGAGTTCGCGAAGAACGGCTTCTGGGACAAGGACGAAGGCCTGTTGATCATGACCAACAGGGAGGCCGAGATCATCGGGGAGATCGAGTACTTCCCGATCACCCACTACCTGCACGGCTACGAGATCTCCTACCAGCTCTTCGGAAGCCGGCACGCCGGTCATGGCTATGCCAGTGAGGCGGTCCAACTCTTGGTCCGCTACCTGTTCGGCCTCAAGCGGGTAAACCGCATGCAGTTGAACATTCACCCAGGCAACGCCGCCTCCAAGCGCGTGGCAGAGAAGTGCGGCTTCACCTTCGAGGGCGTCATGCGTGGATGCTGGTTCCACCAGGGTGAGTATCAAGATCTGGAGATCTGGTCGCTACTGCGTGACGAGGTCGCGGACGCCTGATTCGCGCAACTCCACCCTCAGTGCTGCCAGAGATGACCGGCAGATCACTCACCGACCTCGCCGTCGATCGCCTCGCGCAGCAGGTCGGCGTGGCCGTTGTGCCGCGCGTACTCCTCGATCAGGTGCAGCAGCAGCCAGCGCAGGTTGAACTGCTCACCCCTCCTGGTCGGCCTGGCTGAGACGGTGTCCAGGTCGGCCGCGGCCACTGCGGCCCGGCTACGCTCCACCGCCGTACGCCACAGGGCCAGCACCTCCTCGGGCTCGTCCTCGGCGCCGGTGTGCCAGTCCCAGTCGGGGTCGGCCTTCCAGTCCACGCTCTTCCAGGGCTCGGGCAGGTCGCTGCCAGCGAAGTACCTGAACCAGGAGTCCTCCACGAGCGCCAGGTGCTTGATCAGGCCGCCGAGCGTCATAGACGAGGTCGGCAGCGGCTGGGCCAGCTGTGCTTTGGTCAACCCACCCGTCTTCCACAGCAGGGTGTCGCGGTGGAAGTCCAAGAACGCCAGGATGGACTCACGCTCGGCACCCTCCATGGGCGGGTCGATGCGGTTCGATGCGTCACTCATGCCCCGACGCTACTGCCCGTCGGCCCTGACGTCAGCGCAGAGCCGACGTCTCACCAGAGGCCGAGCACCCCGCCGCCGAGTCGTACGACGAACCCGGCGACCACCACGATGAAGAACAGCCGGACGAACTTCGCGCCTCGGGAGACGGCAACTCGCGCGCCGGTGTAGCCGCCGATGAGGTTGCACACCCCCATCACCAGCCCGACCCGCCACATCACAGCGCCCTGCGGGACGAAGACGCACAGCGCGGCCAGGTTCGTCGCCCAGTTGGCCATCCGTGCCTTCGCGGAGGCCTCGAGGAAGGCGTAGCCGAGCAGACCGACCAGGGCGATCACGAAGAACGACCCGGTCCCCGGGCCGAGCGCTCCGTCGTACGCGCCGATGACGAGGCCGGCGGCCATCGCCGCGGCGGTGTGCCGGTGCCCGCTGAAGCGCAGCTCGGTGGAGACCCCGAGCTCGGGCTTGAACAGCACATAGGCCCCGACCGCGACGAGGACGACCAGGACGATCGGCTGGAACGACGCCTTGGGAAGGTGGGAGGCAAGGAACGCGCCGCCCAGTGAGCCAAGGAAGGCGAAGATCATCAACGGCACGAAGGTGCCCGCGTGTGGCTTGACCCGGCGGTAGTAGGTGACCGAGCTGACCGACGTGCCGCAGATCGAGCCGAGCTTGTTGGTGGCCAGCACCTGTACGGGGCTGGCATTGGGGAGCCCGAGCACCAGGGCCGGGAGCTGGATCAGCCCGCCCCCTCCGACGACCGCGTCGACGAACCCTGCTGCGAGGCCGGCGAGGCCGAGCAGCAGCAGCGTGGCGAGGCCTACGTCAGCCACGCACGATGTAGGACAACAGGTCCTGCCGCGTCAGTACGCCGATGGGCTTGCCGTCCTCCTGCACGAGCAGGGCATCCGCACCCTCCAGCATCGTCACCGCCGAGGAGACCTGCTCGGTCGCGCCGATCGTGGGGAACGCCTCCCCCATGTGCTTCTCGACCTGGTCGCTGAGGTGGGCGTGGCCGCTGAAGAGCGCGTCCAGCAGGGCCTTCTCCGAGACTGCCCCGGCGACCTCGGCAGCCACCACCGGCGGCTCGGCTCGTACGACGGGCATCTGCGAGACGCCGTACTCCTTGAGGATGGCCACTGCCTCCGCGATGGTCTCGTTCGGGTGGGTGTGAACCAGGTCAGGCAGCCGCCCGTCCTTGCCCCGCAGAACCTCGCCGACGGTCCGCTCGTCCTTGGCGGGCAGGAAACCGTAGCGGCCGAGCCAGTCGTCGTTGAAGACCTTGGTCAGGTAGCCACGACCCGAGTCCGGCAGCAGTACGACGATGACGGCGTCCTCGCCTTCGGCGGTCCCGTCGAGCTCCTTGGCGAGCTGGATCGCGGCGTAGGCAGCCATCCCGCTCGAGCCGCCGACGAGCATCGCCTCCTCGCGCGCCAGACGTCGAGTCATGCTGAACGAGTCCGCGTCCGAGACCTCGATGATGCGGTCGGCGATCTCCTTGTCGTACGTCGTCGGCCAGAAGTCCTCGCCGACACCTTCGACGAGGTAGGGGCGGCCCGTGCCGCCGCTGTAGACCGAGCCGGCAGGGTCCGCGCCGACGATCTGGACGGCCGGGTTCTGCTCCTTGAGGTAGCGGCCGATGCCGCTGATGGTGCCGCCGGTGCCGACCCCAGCCACGAAGTGGGTGATCTTGCCCTCCGTCTGGCGCCAGATCTCCGGGCCGGTGTCCTCGTAGTGCGACCGCGGGTTGTTCGGGTTGGAGTACTGGTCGGGCTTCCAGGCACCCTCGATCTCACGGACCAGCCGGTCCGAGACGTTGTAGTACGAGTTCGGGTGCTCCGGTGCGACGGCTGTCGGGCAGACCACCACCTCGGCGCCGTACGCCTTGAGGACGTTTCGCTTGTCCTCGCTGACCTTGTCCGGGCAGACGAAGACGCACTTGTAGCCCTTGGCCTGCGCGACCATCGCCAGCCCGACGCCGGTGTTGCCCGAGGTGGGTTCGACGATCGTCCCACCTGGCTTGAGGCTGCCGTCCTGCTCGGCCGCCTCCACCATGCGTACGGCGATGCGGTCCTTCACCGAGCCGCCGGGGTTGAGGTACTCCACCTTCGCCAGCACAAGAGGTCCTGCCCCATCGGTGGTTTTGGAGAGCCGCACCAGCGGGGTGTTGCCAACGAGGTCCAGAAGTGAGTTCGCGTAGTCCACGTCTTGGAGTCTAGGGGCAGCCCCGCTGCCGGGAATTGGCCGGATTCCGTATGGTTGAACCGTGGGGAAAACTGCTGCTGCCGGAAGCTGGCTGCCGCAGCCGCGCTCGGCGGCGGCGGCCTTTCTTTGTTGGGCGGCTCGCTGTACGGCGTCCTGAGGACCGAGGCCATGATGGCCAGGCGCGTGATCGGGAATGCCGAGGGCATCCCGCCGGACCCGAGCGGCTGGTACGGCTCGCGACGGCCTCTCCCTTCTCTCCGGGTCGCTGTGCTCGGTGACAGCGGCGCAGCCGGGTACGGCGTCTCCCACGTAGAGGACACCCCGGGCGCTCGCCTTGCCGCGGCGATCGCGAGCGCGGCTGACCGCCGGGTGTACCTCAGCTCGTTCACCCTGGTCGGGGCGCAGACGCGCGACCTCGACGACCAGATCACCAAGGCGCTGGACAGAGAGCCACATGTGGCGGTCATCGTCATCGGCGGCAACGACGTCACGCATGGGCGCAGGCAGTCCGAGTCGGTGCGGTGCCTCAGGGACGCCGTCCATCGGCTGCGGGAGGCCGGCGTCGAGGTCGTGGTCGGTACCTGTCCTGACCTCGGCACGATCGAGCCGCTCGCCTCTCCCCTGAAGGAGGTGGCCCGGTACCTGTCTCGCCGGCTGGCGGCCGCCCAAACGATCGCCGTCGTTGAGGCGGGCGGACGCACGGTCTCCCTCGGCTCGATCCTGGGACCGGAGTTCAAGCAGCTACCGACGCTGATGTTCGGCCCCGACCGGTTCCACCCGTCCGCAGCCGGCTACGCCCGGCTCGCCGCCGTCCTCGTGTCGCCCACCCTGGCCGCCCTCGGCGTACTCCCGGACGAGGAGGTCGCGCCAGAAGCGGCCCGCGGCGAGCGGATCATGCCGATTGCCCAGGCCGCTGTCGCGGCTGCCCGTACGCCGGGCACGGAGATCGAGCCGCAGGCCTCCACCGCGGGCGGCGTGCCTTGGGGCCGGTTCGTCCAGCTGCGCAGGCGACGCCGTCGGCCCGAGACCGCGGCCGAGGCGCCCCTGGTCGGTGAGCCGGCGGACTCCGAGCCGGCGAGCGCAGGCTGAGCCAGCCCGACTACAGGCTGTTGATCCCGGCGTCGATGAGCCCGCCGATCAGGGCAACCACGTCGGCTTCAGGGGCGCCGTGGGGCTCGAAGTCGATGGTCCAGGTGAACTCGGAGCCGCCATTTTCCCCGTCGGTGACGGCGAGATGCGAAACGTAGTCGCGCAGGGGAAGCGGGCTCTCGTCGATCCGGTAGGTGTAGGAGCGAGGCTCCTCCTCGATCAGGGTCTCGCGAACCTTGGCACCATCACCCAGCGTCAGCTCACGGGACGAGCCGCCGCCCAACGGGACAGAGGAGACGATCATCGGATGCCAACTGTGCATGGTGTGGAAGTCGCCGATCTTGCTCCACATCGCATCTGGAGCGACGTCGTACACGCGCGAGCGCTTGACCTGAGCCATACCCGCCTCCGGGATCTCGGGGGCTATCGACGCTAGTCGCTCCGCGCGCGCACGGCCTAGTGCCACGGCGGGGTGGCCTAGAGCGCGGAGGCCTCCGCCAGCACCTGCTCGATCATCGGCCCCATCGCTGCCACGAGGGCGCTAAGACCCGACAGGGGACGCACCATCACCGTCAGCTCGTCGACGAGCCCGTCCTGGTCCACCTTGACGAAGTCCGCGCCCATCAGCGCGCGGTCCCCCACCCGAGCCTCGAAGCTCAGCACCCAACCTTCCGGCCCTTGGTAGGTCCGCGTGTAGCGGAAGTCCTCGAAGACCCGAACGGCGGCCTTGAGGACCACCAGAGTCTGCGCCCTGCCGCAGTAAGGCTTGTGGACGGCCGGACTGGAGAACACGACGTTCTCAGCGAGGACGGCCTCCAGGGCGGCCAAGTCCTTGCTCTCCACGGCCCTCCTGAATGCCTCCATGGCGCGAGCCTACGCACAAGAGGCGCCCCCGGTCTCCCGGGGACGCCTCTTGGTGATGGAGCTCGGGTCAGTCCTGACCACGCAGAATCGCGAGGATCCTGAGCAGCTCGATGTAGACCCAGACCAGGGTCACGGTCAGGCCGAAGGCAGCACGCCACGACTCTCGCTCGTCGAGACCCGCGGCGATCCCCTTCTCGACCATGTCGAAGTCGAGGATGAGCGAGATCACGCCGAAGACCAGCGCCACGATGCCGATGATCAGCCCGAGGCCACCCATGCTGCGCAGACCGAAGTCTGCGTTGAAGAAGCTCAGCACGAAGTTCAGCAGCAGCAGCCCCACGAAGCCCATCAGGGCGATCGTGAAGACGCGGCGGAACTTGGCGGTGACCTGGATGTTGAAGAACTTGTACGCCGCCAGGGTGGCGCCGAAGGCGAAGAAGGTCCCGAGCACGGCCTGGACGACGACGCTGAAGCCCTCAGCGCCGACCCAGGTCGCGATGATCTTGGAGAAGCCTCCGACGAAGACACCTTCAACCGCGGCGTACGCGAGCACGAGGCCGGGGCTGACTACCTTCTTGAAGGAGTTGACCATCGCCAGGACGAGACCGATGATCGCGCCGCCAGTGGCGAGCGCCCCAGCCTTGGCGAGGTTCTCGTTGCTGCCGGCGACATCACCGATGAACACCCAGGTCAGCGCGGCCGTGAGGACAACGAGCCCTAGCGTCATCGCGGTCTTCTGCACCACCGAGTCGATGGTCATCCGCGCCGTGGGGGCGTACTGCGTGTCAGGGGCTTGACCGGGGGCACCCGAGCCCGAGCCGTAGGCCGGGTAGGTCATCCCGGAAGCCGGGTAGGTCGTGTTTCCGTAGGCGTTCGCCGCCGGCTGGCCGTTGAACCCGGCCGACCGGCTGAACACCGGGTTGCTGCTCTGCATGTTTGGTCTCCTTCGGGGACCTGGTGGCCGTCCCCACCGTGGGGACGAACCGCGACATACCCAGAGTAGGCCGCTCTCGTCCATTGAACGACTCCGGGGACCGGTGAGTTCCCCAGAGAGCCGCGCTTGGTCGCGCAGCATAGGGCGTCGTCCAGGTCCCCCGCGCCTGGACGACGCCCCTCCTCGACTCGGACCCAGGTCAGAGCCTGGTGCCCCCAGCACCGCCGTCGCGCCGGTTGCCACCGAGCTTGGTCAGACCCCTGCTCAGCATGTAGCCGATGGCCAACCAGGTCACGAACTTCCAGGCGTCATGAGCACCGAATCCTCCGCGCAGGCCCTCATCGTCGGTGACGGCAGCGGCGATCAGTGTGCCAAGGGCCACGATCACGAAGACCCAGAACTCGCTGGTGAGGAACGTCGAGCGCACCTGCAGGTGAGGGCGCCGTGCGTTCTGCCACTGGGAGCCCCCGCCATGCGGCCGCGACTCGTACGGTCCCGGTGCCTGCTTCCAATCAGCGCGGCCCGGCTGCCCGCCAGGGCCAGGCATCTGCGCGGTGGTCTCGGCGTAGGGATCGGACGGGGAACTCGCGTACGGAGCCTCGGGGCCGCCCGCCATGTCCGGGCGAGGGTAGTTCTCCTGATAGTTGGTCATCTGTGCACCGACCTTCCTGTTCTCAAACCGCGTTGCAGCGGCAACCAGACAGGTACCCGGTTTCGTCCGTTCGATGCCTGCGGCGCGTCAGGACTCAGTGCCCCGGTGGGACTCGACCGAGACCAGGCTCGATTCCCACCTCGAACCAGTGTCAGACTTCCGGGTGTGACGGGTCCGGTTCGCGTGACGGTCAACGGGGCCGACCTCGAGTGCCAAGACGAAGGCGCCGGGACTGCGGTGGTCTTCTCGCACGGAGGCAGCTCGGATCTACGCTACTGGGAGCCTCAGCGCGCGGAGTTCGCCTCGGCGTACAGGTTCGTCGCCTACAGCAGACGCTTTCACGGCCGGGGTCAATGGCCGGCGGACGGCGACTACTCCACTGAGGCGCATGTCGCGGACCTTCTGGCGGTCATTCGCCGTCTCGGGGCCGGACCGGTCCATCTGGTGGGCTTCTCGACGTCGCTGGCTCTCCGAGTCGCTGTTGCGGCCCCCGACCTCTTGGCCACCCTGACGACCATCGAGCCGAACATCCCCTGGCTGTTGGAGGGAGATCCTGAAGGGGAGTCGGTTCTGGAATGGTGGCGCTCGGAGAACGAGCGCGTCAGGGAGGTGTCGGCGGGCGACCCAGCAGCAGAGGCCCGGCTGTGGTTCGAGCTCGTCGACAACCGGGGTCCGGGCACGTTCGACGCCCAGCCGCTGGCTCTGCGACAGATGTGGCTGGAGAACTTCACCGCCGCGCATCCTCCCGCTGCCTCACCAGCCCCGCTGCGGTGCGAGCACCTACGCGGAGTCACGGTGCCGACCTTGGTGATCGGCGCGGAACACGGAACGCCGTACTCGCGCCGGATCGTCGACGTCCTGGCCGGCTGCATTCCTGGGGCGAGACGCGTCGTCGTCCCGGGCGTCACACACTTCATGAGCTATCAGGAACCGACCGCCTTCAACGAGCTGGTCCTCGCGTTCCTCGACGAGTACGGGTCAGGAAGCTAGGGCCGCGACCCTGACCTGGCAACCGTCGACACGGCCCCAGGCTTCCAGGCTTTCCTGCGGAAGACACGGCCCGTGGGAGCGGGACGCTGTCAAACGTCGCACCGGTCATCCCTGCGGGACTTCGACGAAGCCCGGAGCGCGTGGACCCGACCCTCATGATCTCCTCATCTGTCTGCAGGTTCGTGGACTCACACTCGCTTGAGTAAGACCAGTCACCGACACAAGGAGAGGTGCAATGGAAGTCCTCATCATCAACTTCGAGCTTCAGGGAATGGCCGAGGCCGAGTACTACCGGATCTGCGACGAAGTAGCCCCTGCCTTCGCGGCCGTCCCAGGACTGGCCGCCAAGGTCTGGCTCGCAAACGTCTCGACGAACACCTTCGGCGGCGTGTACACGTTCGAGGACGCGGCCGCTCTCGAGGCGTACTTGACCTCGGATCTGTTCCGACAGATCGGGGCGACGCCCGGCATCGCGAACGTCGTCGTACGCTCGTTCGGCACGCTCGCTGGTCCGACCCGAGTGACCCGCGGCACCACAGCCGTGGCCGCGCGAGTGTGAGAGCATTGGTGTTGTGAGCGAGGCCGTGCTCGCCGATCAGACGGACACCATCGGATTGTTCGCCGCTGGCAGGCACGGTGAAATCCGGTCCCTGCTCCAGATCCTCGACGACGCAGGGCCGCGAGTCGCCTGGGTGTACGGCATCGCCGGCATTGGCAAGACCACCCTGCTCGCCCGGTTCCGCGACGAGTGCCAACAACGCGGCGCCCAGGTCGTTGCTCTCGACTGTCAAGCGATCGAACCGACAGCGGGTGGGTTCATGGCCGCGGTGGCCGCGTCCACCGGGCAGGCGAGTGCGTCGAACACAGCCGACGCACTCGCATCGCTCCCCTCGGCCGATCGCGTCGTCGTGACCATCGACACCTACGAGCTCTTCCGCATTGCCGACTCATGGTTCCGCCATTCGTTGGTACCAGCGCTGGGCACGAACATCCGGCTCGTGATCGCGGGGCGAGAGCCACCCATGCTGGAGTGGGCAACCGAACGCGCTCGCTTGGGCGGGATGGTCCTGGTGCCTGTGGGGCCGCTAGACGACGAGACCGTCGCACGAGTTCTTGCGCGAGCGGGCGTCGAAGCCCGGGCAGCAGTCGCGATCGCCAACGTCGCACGTGGACATCCGTTGGCCGTGCGTCTCGCCATCGAGGCGCACATCGCCGGGCACGACCTTCCCGAGACGCCGGGTTTGCCCCACGTCATCGCTGCCTTGGCGACTGCCTTTCGCGACGGCCTCGACAAACCGACCCAGCGCGCGTTGGACGCAGCTTCGGTCACCCGCCGGATCACCCGCGACGCGCTCGGTGCCATGCTCGGGGCTGACGCCGATGAAACGCTCGCAGCGCTCGAGTCGCTGGCGTTCGTCGAACCCACAACTGACGGGCTGCGCCTCCACGAGACAGTCCAGAACGCCGTAAGCGAGCGGCTTCGGGCGGTCGACCCGGGAACTTTTCGTGCACATAGGCGTGCGGCATGGAGGCACCTCCAAGCCGAGAGTCACACCGCTTCGCGCGCCGAGTTATGGAGATCGACCGCCGATCTGCTGTTCCTCATCGACAATCCCGTCATCCGTGAAGCGTTGTTCCCTTCAACCGAGCACCTCTACAGCGTCGAGCGACCAACACCTTCCGACGCGGAAGACGTCGCAGCAATCTGGCGCCGCTTCGAACCGCAGGGTGCGGCCGACCTCCTCGACCAGTGGACGGCCCGCGTTCCGGACGCGTTGCGCATCGCGCGTGACCGTGCCGGAACGGTTGTCGGTGCCGCGCTGACCTGCGAGTGGAACGCGATTCCCCTCCGGCTCGTGCGAGACGACCCTGTGGTCGCTCAATGGGAGCGAGATAGCCTTCTGCGCCCCCTGCCACCGGGGCAACGCACGCTCGTGAAACGCCGGTGGCTCGACCGCGAGCGCGGAGAGTCGCCTGGCCCAGTACAGGCCGCGATCTGGCTCGACATCAAGCGCAGCTACCTGGAGCTGCGACCGGGTCTCGGCCGCATCTACATCGCACTTGTCGACCCGCAGCCTTACTGGGCGGCGATGGACGCGCTGGGATTCCGACTCCTCGACGAGCCTGGGCGAGTCGACGGCACCGTGTACCAGAGCGCCGCCCTCGACTTCGGTCCCGATTCTGTCGACGGATGGCTCGCGGCGGTGGCCGCGCGCGAACTCGGTATCGAGCCGACGTCCTTCCTCGATCCCGACGACTTCACTGCTGACCTCGGTGGCAGGCGGATCAAACTCAGCAGGCTCGAATTCGGAGTGCTTCGTGCCCTCTACGAGCGTCGAGGCCGCCCGGTCAGCCGGGTCGATCTCATCGGGTCGGCCTGGGGAACCAGCTACACGGGCGGGAGCAACGTCGTCGACGTCGTCGTTCGCGGACTCCGACGCAAGCTGGGTGATCACGCGGCTCGCATCGAGACTGTGCGCGGCGTCGGGTACCGCCTGCGTTGACGCAGGTCTCGTCGAACTGCGTCTGGCTGTCTTCTTCGGGCGACCGGTCTAGCCATCAGTACACCTCTCCCCCGTGGTGCCCCCGGTGGGACTCGAACCCACACTGAAAGGTTTTTAAGACCTCTTCCTCTGCCATTGGGATACGGGGGCGGTGAGCACCTTAGCCCGCATCCGGGCCGGCTAGGAGTGCTCGGCGAGCTCGCGCTTGAGGACCTTGCCCGTCGGATTGCGGGGTAAGGAGTCGAGGAAGACGACGTCACGCGGGACCTTGTAGCGGGCGAGGTTCTCCTTCACGAAGTCCTGCACGGCCTTCTCGGTGACCCGCTTGCCCTTGGTCTTCACACAGAACGCCCGCAGCCGCTGGCCGAAGTCGGCGTCCTGGACACCGATCACGGCGACGTCAGCGATAGCCGGGTGGCTGATGAGAAGCTCCTCGACCTCGCGGGGGAAGACGTTCTCGCCGCCGGAGACGATCATCTCGTCGTCCCGGCCGTCGATGTAGAGGCGGCCGGCCTCGTCGAAGTGGCCGACGTCACCGGTCGACATCATGCCGTCGACGATCTCCTTGTGCCCGCCGCCGGTGTAGCCCTCGAACTGCATGGTGGCACCGACGAAGATCCGGCCCGTCGCGCCGGTAGGCAGTTCGGTACCGTCGGTGTCGATGATCTTGATACGTACGCCGAGCGCGGGCCTGCCGACCGACGTGGGCGCCTCGCGTACGTCGGTGGGCGTGGCGAGCGTGGCCACCGAGACCTCGGTCGAGCCGTACAGGTTGTAGATCACGTCGCCGAGTTGCTCGGTAGCGCGTTGGGACACCTCGGCCGGCAGCTGCGAGCCCGCGGTGAACACGCACTTGAGCGAGGACAGGTCGTGCTCGCCGAACTCGTCGTCGCTGAGCTCGAGGATGCGCTGCAACATGATCGGGACCAGGCAGATCGTCGTCGCTCGATGCGTCTCGATGTCGTCGAGGAGCTGGGCTGGGTCGAACTTCGCGCGCAGGACCAGCTTGGAGCCCAGGGCGATGGTGAGGAAGGTGATCAGCAGGCCGGTGCCGTGGAAGATGGGCGGCCCGATCACGGTGGCCTCGTTGGCCTTCATCGGCATCCGCTCCAGGACGCTGGCCGGGACAACGAAGCCCTTCGGCTCCGAGCGTGGCGCACCCTTGGGGGTGCCCGTCGTACCGCTGGTCAGCAGGATGATCTTGCCCGGCTTCGCCGGTGCCGGTGGCGCCTGCCGGCTGCCCGAGGCGATCAGTACGTCGAGCTCGTCATCGGTGCTTCCGTCGACCGAGACCGCGAACTTCCCGAAGCGCGGCTCCACCTCCTTGACGAGCTCGCCGAACTCGGCGTCATGCACCAGCAGGTCGACACCCTCGCGGTCGATGACCTCGCGTGCCTGGCGGGCCGAGAAGCCCGTGTTGAGCCAGATGCTCTTGAGGCCGGCGCGGGAGGCGGCGAAGCAGACCACCATCGGCGACCGGTGGTTGCGGCACAGGATCGCCACGCTGTCGCCGGCACGCAGTCCCTTGTCCCGCAGCGCGTTGGCAAGCCGGTCGATCTGTGCGTCGAGCTCACCGTAGGTGATCTCACCGCGGTCGTCGGCGATGGCGACGTTGTCCGGGTGCTTGATCGCCGCGATGCGTACCGAGGCCCCCACGGCGCCGTACGAGCGCAGCGCGCCGATGATCCCGGCGATCTGCCGGGGAGGGGTGCCGGCTCCGATGGCTCCGGCGTTGACCATGACCCGGAGCGCCTGAGCTTCGAGACCCAACCGCTGAAACGACCCACCGAGGCGACCGGAAAGCTCTGTGATCCGCGTGAACGTCATCACAGGATGGTGCCACCTCACGCACACGAGACGACAGCCGTCCCACCGTGCGGAGCGCCACAGTCGCAGCGCCCTTGGCGGCAGGTACCTTCGAGACGTGCCCCCGACCGAGTTCATCGCCCACTCCGCGGACGCCAAGCTCGCCTGCACACGCAGGGGGCGCGGCGCTCCGCTACTGCTGATCACGGGCGTCGCCGGCCACCAGAAGGTCTGGAACGAGCAGTTCCTCAACCGGCTTGCCCGCGAGTACGAGGTCGTCACCTACGACCACCGGGGAATCGGGGACAGCTCGTACTCGGAGAGCTTCACGCTGGACGACCTGGTGGGCGACGCCCTCGCCGTCCTGGACTGGGCTGGCCTGACGAACGCCCACGTGCTGGGCTTCTCCCTGGGCGGCGCGATCGCCCAGCATCTTGCGGTCAGCCATGCCCAGAGACTGCGCTCGCTCACCCTGCTCAGCACCTGGGGGGACACCGACGACGTGTTCGGTGAGGGAGTGCTCAAGTTCCTCGCCGCCGGACAGGCTCCGGACCTCGAGACAGCCGTCTGGATGATGTTCGAGGCGAACGTCTCGCCGGCGTTCGCGGCTGACGCGGCCAACTTCCCGGCGTTCCGCGACGCTGCGCTGGCCGAGCGAGTCCCGACCCCGGTGGTCATCGCGCAGATGGCAGCCACCGCGACCCACAACCTGATCCGGCGCCTGGCCGAGGTCTCGCTGCCCACCCTGGTGGTCCACGGCACCCAGGACGCGGTGATCCGGCCGGCCTGCGGGGAGCGGCTGGCCGGGACGATTCCGGAGGCCCACCTCGAGCTCTGGCCAGGACTGGGTCACCACATCGCCTGGGAGGCCCCGGACCGTCTCGCAGACACGGTGATCAAGCACGTGCGGAAGGTCTCCTGATGCAGCGAGGGCTGGTCATCGGGGGCGGTGGGACGCTCGGAGTCGCGTGGTCGGTCGGTGCCCTCCAGGCGGTCGAGGACGCCCTGGGCTGGGACGCCCGCCTCGCCACGGTGCTCGTGGGCAGCGGCAGCGGTGCCGAGGTGGCCGCCGTCCTCGGGGCGGGCTTCAGCACGCAGGACATGGTGCGCGCACTCACCGATCACCCCGGTGCCCCGCGGGTCCTGGCCGAGCAGTTCGCCGCCGACCGCCGCCTGATCCCCAGCCTCCCGATCCCGGCACCGATGAGCCTCGGCCTTGCGATGGCGGGGCTACGACGCCGCGTCCCTGCCCAGTCCGCCATCTCCGGACTGCTGCCGGTGGGGACCGGCAGCTTCGACCGGGTCGTGGACTTCGGGCGCTCTCTGGCGCGGCTGAGCACCGGCAGTGTCGAGGGCTGGGTCTCCCACCCCGAGACCTGGCTGGTAGCGGCGGAGCGGCGCACCGGCCGCCGGGTCCCCTTCGGCTTCCGGGGCGCGCCGACGACCGATGTCGGAGTCGCCCTGGCAGCCGCCGGCGCCAGGCCCGGCTGGTTCCCCGCCGTACGGATCCACGACCACGCGTACGTCGAGGCCGCCGTCGCCTCACCGACGTCGGCTGACCTGCTGCTGCCCATGGGCCTGGACGAGGTCGTGGTGATCGCGCCGACCGCCTCCCGGGACGCTGGGCTCGGCTTCGGGTTCACGATGATCGAGCGGCTCTTCCGCCGCGGTACCACGATGCGGCTCGACCTCGAGGAGGCGGCCCTGGAGGCCGGCGGAACGCGGGTGCTCCGCATCGAGCCCGGTCCGCAGGACCTCTCGGCGCTTGGAGTGAACCCGATGGACTACCGGCGGCGCCGCGACGTCACGCTGACCTCCCTGAGCACGAGTCCTGCGAGAGTGCACGAGGCGATCCGGCGCAGCGGGGCGGACCTGGGACGAACGACGCTCTCCCCCAGGGAGCGGCCCCGAGCAGTCGGCCCGTCGCCCTTCCCGGCCCTCACCGCGGGTCCCCTCCTGACGGAGGTCGCCGAGGTCACCGAGGTCCGAGCGACGGCAGCGGCACCTACCCGCTGGCTGGCCCCTACTCCAGTGCCGACGCTGTGGCAGCGGCTGCGGCGATGGTTCGGATCAAGTCGACCAGCGGCCTGACCGAGAGGGCCGGGTCTACCGCACGCTGCACGCCGATCCCCACCCCCATCGTCCACGCCAGCAGGGTGGCCTCGGCCACGCTCATCGGCAGCTCGAGTCCGAGCTTCACCCGCTGCTGTTCGAGAAGCTCCGCGAACCGTGCCGCGATGTCCGCGCGGCGACGAGCCACCTGCTGGCGCAGCGCCGGGTTCCCTCGCGAACCGACCACGAGCTCCAGCTCGAGCATCGTCCACTCCTCGTTGCCGACGCTTCTGTCGGCCCAGCGGCTGAACCCCTCGATGAGCTCGTCGGCGGTGGTCCCGTCGTCGATCTCCTCCTCGAGCCTGGCCACCTGCTCGTCGTGGATGCGCTCGATCACCGCGAACCCGAGCTCGAACTTGCTGGCGAAGTTGGAGTAGACGGCGCCCTTGGAGTAGCCGGCCTCGGCGGCCACCTTCTCCAGCGACGTGCCCAGGAACCCGTCGGAGACGAAGAGCCTCCGCGCCGTCTGGATCAGGAGCTCACGGGTCTGCGCCTGTGACTCGGCCCGGGACAGTCTCGTCATGGCAGAACGATACTTCCAGAATCCGGGTACCTGCGGTTTTCGAGACTAGGAAGGGGTGACGGTTCCACGCTCGTGGATGGTGCGAGCCCGCTCCAGAACGGCATCGAGCATCGGTTCGGTGAGCTTGCCGGTGAACGTGTTCTGCTGGCTCGGGTGGTAGCAGCCCAGCACCACCTTGTCGCCCACGGCCACTTCGACTCCGTGACCGAAACCAGGCTTGGGCCGCGGTACGTCGTGCCCGAGCCGCCGCAGGGCCCGCAGTGCCGCCTCCCAGCCGTAGGAGCCGAGGCAGACGACGACCTTCACGCTCGGCGCGACCAGCTCCAGCTCGCGCTCCAGCCAGGGCGCACAGGTGTCGCGCTCGACCACGGTCGGCTTGTTGTCGGGCGGCGCACACCGCACCGCGGCCACCATGCGGGCCGAGACGAGCCGCTGACCGTCGCCGGCATGCAGCGACGTGGCCTGGGTGGCCAGTCCGACCCGGTGCAGCGAGGCGAAGAGCCAGTCGCCGCTGCGGTCGCCGGTGAAGATGCGCCCGGTCCGGTTGCCGCCGTTGGCGGCCGGCGCGAGGCCGACGACGAGCACGCCGGGGTTCGGCGAGCCCCAGCCGGCGATGGGTCTGCCCCAGTACGGCTCGTCGGCGAACGAGGCGCGCTTGCTCACGGCGACCTCCTCACGCCACTGGACCAGCCGGGGGCAGGCTCGGCAGACCGACACCCGGGCACCCACGTCCTCCAGGCCGGCACCGGTGGCCAGGGCGGCGACCTGCGCGCCGTTCGTCGCGACGGGAGTCCGGCGACTCGCGGGGTCGTCGGGCCAACCCGTCCCCGGCGGCACCGGCGAGGAGAACCTCTGGCCGGTCACCGGGTGCGGCAGGCTCACGCCAGGGACCAGGCGATGCCGTCGAGGATGTCTGCCTCCGAGACCAGGATCTCCTCCGCGCTGCACAACCGCATGATCCGGTCGAGGATCAGCGCGCCGCCGCCGATCACGTCGGCTCGGCCGGGGTGCATGAACGGGAGCGCCTTGCGCTCGGCAACCGTCATCCGAAGGAGCCGGGCCGCTACGCCGTGGACATCGTCGCGCTGCAGGTGTGCGTGGTGGATCGCCCTCCGGTCGTACGCCGGCAGGTCGAGCGCCATCGCCGCCATCGTGGTGATGGTGCCGGCCACGCCGATGAAGGTGTGCGCGAGGTCGAGGAAGACCGCGTGCTGGGCCAGGGACTCGAGCGCGTGGTCCACGACGTGCGCGGCCACCTCGATCTCGTGCGCGGTGGGCGGGTCGGAGGCCAGCAGGCGCTCGGTCAGCCGCACCGACCCGATGTCCAGCGACCGGTGCCGGTCACCGATGATGAACTCTGTCGAGCCGCCACCGATGTCCACCACCAGGGTCGGCCCCTCCCGCTCGGGCAGGTCGCGGGTCGCGCCCTCGTAGGCCAGCCGCGCCTCCTCGTCACCGGAGAGCACCTCCGGTGAGATGCCGAGACGGTCCTGCACCCCGCGACTGAAGACGTCGGCGTTCGCGGCGTCCCGGGCGGCGCTGGTCGCGCAGAACCGGATCCGCTGCACGTCGTACTGGTCGACCACGGCCTTGAACTCGTCGATCGCGTCGAGCGCGCGCGCCAGGGCAGCGTCCGCGAGCCTCCCGGTCCGGTCGACGTCCTGACCCAGCCGCACCATCCGCAGGTCCCGGACGAGCTCGACGGAGGTTCCCGTCTCGGGGTCGAGGTCCGCGACAAGCAGCTTGATCGTGTTCGTTCCGCAGTCGAAGGCGGCGACCCTGGTCACGGGACCACCACACAGGGCCCGGCGTTCCAGAACTCCCCCAGCTCGTCCAGCACCTCGTCACCGAGCGGGTTGATCCCGCGTCCCTGAGCGAGCGACTGGCCGGCGAGGACATGCAGGCACTTCACGCGGTTCGGCATCCCTCCGGCCGAGATCCCGTCGATCTCCTCGACGTGACCGATCGCCTCGCGAGCTTCGAGGTACCGCTCGTGCGCTTCCTGGTACGCCTGGGCCAGCGCTGCGTCGGCGGCGAGCCGGGCCTGCATCCGGGTCATGGCGCCGTCACCTTCCAGCGTCCCGATCAACGAGGCCGCTCGGGGGCAGGTGAGGTAGAAGGTTGTCGGGAAGGGGGTGCCGTCAGGCAACCGTGGCTCGGTGGTGACCACGTCGGGGTTGCCGCACGGGCAGCGGTGGCCGACAGCGTGGATCGCCCGCGGCGAGCGTCCGAGCTGCTCCGCGATGACCGCCTCGTCCCGAGCGTCAATCGTCATTCTTCGGCTGCTTCGGTGGCTTGATCACGGAGGCGGGCTGGGGCTCCTCCGCCGGGTCCGGCGGGTTGCCCGCAAGGAGCACGGAGTCCCACGCAGTCTGGTACCACTGTGGCTTGCCGCCGTCGGTAGCCACCGCCGGGTCGGACAGGCTGTCGACGTGGCCCAGCGGCTGACCGTTGTGGTCCAGGACGACCAGGCTCACCTCGCCGGGCATGACGAAGTTGAACTTGTCGCGGGCCATCTGCTGGCGGAAGGCCGGGTCGGCCCAGCGCTGCTTCTCGCGCCGGAGGTCCAGGATGTTGGCGTTGGACCGAGTGATCCGGTCGTGCAGGTCGCTGAGGTGCTGCCGCTGCTCGAGGTAGGCCCGGAAGCTCGAGGCGTAGGAGACCATGAGCACCGACAGCACGAGTACGAGTACGGCGGCGCGACCGGTGAACCTGGGCCGTGGCAGCAGGGCGGCCGTGGCGGCGCGGGGACGCACCCCACCGGGCCGCTGTCCGGGGCGGACAGCCGGCCGTGCGGTGGGCCGTCGCTTGCCGCCGCGGGGGCCGGAGCCGCCTGGCGGCTTCGTGCGCCCAGAAGCCATGGGTACTAGGTAACCTCAGGCTGAGTAGCGCGGGAAGGCGCCACGCCCGGCGTACCGGGCCGCATCGTCGAGCTCTTCCTCGATGCGGAGGAGCTGGTTGTACTTGGCCACCCGCTCGGAGCGTGCCGGGGCGCCGGTCTTGATCTGCCCGCAGTTCGTCGCGACGGCCAGGTCCGCGATGGTGGTGTCCTCCGTCTCGCCCGAGCGGTGGCTCATCATGCAGCGCAGACCATTGCGGTGCGCGAGGTCCACGGAGTCCAGCGTCTCGGTCAGCGATCCGATCTGGTTGACCTTGACCAGGAGGGCGTTCGCCGAGCCCTCCTTGATGCCGCGTCCGAGCCGCTCGACGTTGGTGACGAAGAGGTCGTCCCCCACGATCTGAACCTTGTCGCCGAGCTGGGCGGTCAGCTCGTTCCAGCCGTCCCAGTCCTCCTCGTTGAGCGGGTCCTCGATCGAGACGATCGGGTACGCCGCAACCAGCTCTGCGTAGTACGCGGTCATCTCGGCAGCCGTCTTGGTGGTGCCCTCGAAGGTGTAGCCGCCGTCGGAGTAGAACTCGGTCGCCGCCACGTCGAGCGCGAGCACGATGTCGTCGCCGAGGGTGAGACCGGCCTTCTCGACGGCTTCGGCGATCAGGTCGAGCGCGGCCCGGTTGCTGGAGAGCTCGGGTGCGAAGCCACCCTCGTCACCGACGCCGGTGGCCAGACCCTTTGCCTTCAGCACCGACTTGAGGCTGTGGTAGACCTCGGTGCCCTGACGGAGCGCCTCGCGGAAGGTCGCGGCCCCCACGGGAGCGATCATGAACTCCTGGACGTCCACGTTGGTGTCGGCGTGCGCCCCGCCGTTGAGGATGTTCATCATCGGGACGGGCAACAGATGGGCGTTCGGGCCGCCGACGTATCGGAACAGCGGGAGGTCGGCGCTGTCGGCAGCGGCGCGGGCGACTGCGAGCGAGACGCCCAGGATCGCGTTCGCGCCGAGCTTGGACTTGTTGGGCGTGCCATCGAGCTCGAGCAGCGTCTGGTCGACCAGACGCTGCTCGGACGCCTCGAAGCCGACGAGCTCGGGGCCGATCACGTCGAGAATGGCGTTGACCGCGTTCTCCACGCCCTTGCCCTGGTAGCGGTCACCGCCGTCGCGCAGCTCCATCGCCTCGAAGGCGCCAGTCGACGCGCCGGAGGGAACCGCCGCTCGGCTGATCGTCCCGTCGTCGAGGGCAACCTCAACCTCGACAGTGGGGTTTCCGCGCGAGTCCAGGATCTCGCGTGCTCCGACAGCCTCGATCGATGCCACGGCTTGCTCCTCAGTACGGCTCCGGTGGTGAGGGGGCCAGCCTAGCCACGACTCCGGGGAGCGATCGCGGTGGTTCAGTCAGCGGTCCGACGGCTGGCACGACGTCCGGCCCGACGGCCGAAGAATGAGGCCTCGCCGAGCTGGGTCCCGGAGGAGTAGCCGCGCCCGTCCACCGCGATGTTCGAGGCGCACGCGCCTGCGGCGTAGACGCCGGCCACCACGGAGCCGTCGCGCCGGAGCAGGGCACCGTCGACGGTTACCCGGAGACCCCCACAGGAGAAGCCGGCGTAGAAGCACTTGCCCGGGGTCAGGTCGTAGGCGCCGTACGGTCCCTGGTCCAGCGGCACGACGTACTCGGGAGCCTTGTGGAACTCCGGGTCCTCGCCGGTGGCGGCCGCGTCGTTGTACGCGGCCAGGGTCTTGGCCAGCGAGCCGGTGGGGATGCCCAGCCCCTCCTCCATCTCCTCGACGGTCTCCCAGCCGTCGATGAGCGGCTGGAACCCGTACGCCGGCGTCGCCATGTTGGCTGAGTCCAGGATCAGGTAGGCCTTGCGCTCGGGCTGGTCGAAGACGAACGCGGAGGTCCGGGAGTGGTAGGAGTCCTCGTTGACGAAGCGCTCGCCGTCCTTGTTGACCAGGATGCCGCGCAGCAGCTGTTCGGGCGGATAGAAGGGCCCGGTGAAGAAGGCGCCGTCCATGTGGTCGGCGACGCCCCCGACCGACGTACCGAGGAGGATGCCCAGGCCGTCGTCGTAGGTGTTACCGAGCGCCATTCCGTTGTCGTCCAGGGCGAGAAGCTGGGGGGCGTGCTCGGCCACCATGTCGTGGTTGAGCACGAAGCCACCGGCGGCGATGACCACCGACGCTGCCTTGATGAAGCCGGTCTCGTCGAACCGCTTCCACGCGACCCCGACCACGGTGTCCTCGGAGACGACCAGGGCGGTGGCACCGGTCTCGTAGCGGACCTCGACCCCACCGGCGGACAGCTTGTCCAGCGCCAGACCGACGACCAGCGCCGCCCCTCCGGTGTCCCCAGGCGTGGGTGGCTTGTGGCCGCGAGGTGCCGGCTTGGCCAGGTCCTTGAAGGGCCAGCACTTCTCGTTGCCGGTGAACATGACGCCCTCGGTGCCAGGCTGTACGACAGCCTTGTGCGGGTAGAAGGACCGCTCGAACTCGAAGCCCAGCGACTCCAGCCATCCGAAGTGCTCGACACTGCCCTCGCAGTAGAGGCGGATCTTCTCGGGATCGCAGTCGGGCGACATCTGCTCCAGGTACTTGGCCATCTCGGCCGGGCTGTCGTCCCAGCCGGTCGCCGACTGCACCGGCGTACCGCCGCCGAGGTAGAAGTGGCCCCCAGCCATCGCACTGGTGCAGGTGAGCCGTCCCCCTCGGTCGATGACCAGCACCCGAGCCCCCGCATCGACGGCCTCCAGGGCTGCGCTGACCCCGGCCATCCCCGCCCCGACCACCAGCACGTCGACCTCGTCGGACCACTCGGCGACCGAGTCATGCGGAACGGGCGCAGGCATGCTCTTCGTCATGCGCTCCAGAGTAATAGAACGTGTTCTAGTTTACTAGGCGACCAGCGTCACGCCTGGGCCTGCTGCCTGCGCGTGCGGTCTCCGGAATAGACAGCGACCACCCTCTGTTCGTATAGTTGAAACATCAACTTTTGAGCGGAGTGACGGAATGCAGTTCGGGATCTTCACCGTCGGCGACCTGACCACCGACCCCACGACGGGTCGTACGCCGACCGAGCACGAGCGGATCAAGGCGACCATCGAGATCGCCAAGAAGGCCGAGGAGGTCGGCCTGGACGTCTTCGCGACCGGCCAGCACCACAACCCCCCGTTCATCCCGAGCGCCCCGACCACCACGCTCGCCTACATCGCGGCGCAGACCGAGCGCATCATCTTGTCGACCAGCACGACGCTGATCACCACCACCGACCCGGTCCGCATCGCCGAGGACTACGCCACCTTGCAGCACCTCTCCGACGGACGCCTCGACCTGATGATGGGCCGCGGCAACACCGGCCCGGTCTACCCCTGGTTCGGCAAGGACATCCGCGACGGGATCGCGCTGGCGGTCGAGAACTACCACCTGCTCTACCGGCTCTGGCGTGAGGAGGTCGTGGACTGGGAGGGCAAGTTCCGGACACCGCTCCAAGGGTTCACCTCGACGCCGCGACCGCTGGACGGCGTACCGCCGTTCGTCTGGCACGGGTCGATCCGCTCCCCCGAGATCGCCGAGCAGGCGGCCTACTACGGAGACGGCTTCTTCGCCAACCACATCTTCTGGCCCGCGTCCCACACCGCGCAGATGGTCGGTCTCTACCGCGAACGCTTCGAGCACTACGGGCACGGCTCGGCCGACCAGGCGATCGTCGGTCTGGGTGGTCAGGTGTTCCTGCGCAAGAACTCCCAGGACGCCGTCAACGAGTTCCGGCCGTACTTCGACAAGGCGCCGGTCTACGGCGACGGCCCGTCCCTGGAGGAGTTCACCTCGCAGACCCCACTGACCGTCGGCTCACCGCAGGAGGTCATCGAGAAGACCCTCGGGTTCCGGGAGTACGCCGGCGACTACCAGCGCCAGCTCTTCCTCGTCGACCACGCCGGCCTCCCGCTGAAGACCGTGCTCGAACAGCTCGACCTGCTCGGCGAGGAGGTCGTGCCGGTGCTGCGCAAGGAGTTCGCCGCTCTCCGACCGGCCCACGTTCCCCAGGCACCCACGCACCAGTCGCTGCTCTCCACCACCCAGGAGGTGACCGCATGACCCGTCTCGTCGTGATCAGCGCCGGACTCTCCCAGCCCTCGTCGACCCGGCTGCTCGCCGACCGACTCACCTCCGTCACCGTGGCCCGGCTCGAATCGGCCGGCCGACCGGTGGAGGTGGAGGTCGTCGAGCTCCGCACGCTCGCCCACGCGTTGGCCGACCACCTGCTCACGGGCTTCGGTTCCGAGGACTTGGGTGCCGCCCTCGCGGCAGTGGAGCGGGCGGACGGGGTCATTGCCGTCACGCCCATCTTCACCGCCTCGTACAGCGGTCTGTTCAAGACCTTCTTCGACGTGTTGGACAAGGACGCGGTCGCGGGTAAGCCCGTCCTGATCGCCGCGACCGCAGGGACGGCCCGGCACAGCCTCGCGCTGGAGCATGCGCTCAGGCCGCTCTTCGCCTACCTGCGGGCCGTCGTGGTGCCGACGGCGGTGTTCGCCGCCACCGAGGACTTCGGCCACGCCGGGCTCCGGGAGCGCATCGACCAGGCTGCCGACGAGCTGACCGGGCTCGTCGTCGGACTTCGGCCCAGCGCCACCCCGCAGGGGCCAGCCGCCTCCAACGGCGTTGCCTTCACCCCGTTCGAAGACCTGCTCAACGCTGGGTAGTGTCGGCTCGCAGTGGCAGGCTGTCCCCTATGACGCCTCCCGACCACAAGGACACCCTTCAGCGCTACCTCCAGACCGCACGCGAGGCGCTCGTGTGGAAGCTGGAGGGCCTCTCGGAGTACGACATACGCCGCCCGATGACGCGCACCGGCACCAACCTGCTCGGCCTGGTCAAGCACATGGCCAGCGTCGAGGCCGGCTACCTCGGCGACTCCTTCGGCCGACCCTCGCCCGAGTCGCTCCCCTGGTTCGCAGACGACGCGGAGCCGAACGCGGACATGTGGGCCACTGCCGACGAGTCTCGGGCCGACATCGTGGACCTCTACCACCGGGTCTGGGCCCACTCAGACAACACCATCGACGCGCTGAGTCTCGACTCCGTCGGCGCCGTGCCCTGGTGGCCCGAGGGCCGGCGCGAGGCGACGCTGCATGAGATCCTCGTGCACCTCACCACCGAGACCCATCGGCACGCGGGACATGCTGACATCGTCCGCGAAGTCATCGACGGGGCCGTCGGCCTGCGTCCGGGCAACGACAACATGGCCGACGTCGACGAGGCGTGGTGGGAGTCCTACCGTGAACGCCTCGAGGAGACCGCTCGTCAGGCCAAGTAGGCGGTGCCCGGGCAGAGCCATCGTGATCAGGATCGGCGCCGGGAGGGTTCCTCCGAGGAGCTCCCCCGGGAATCCCCTGCCCGGCAAGGGCGTTCCACCACCGTGAGAGACATCGATGTCGTTGTCGTGGGTGCCGGACAGGCTGGCCTGTCCGCGTCGTACCACCTGCTCCGCAAGGGCGTCGACTTCGTGGTACTGGACGCCAACCCCGGACCGGGCGGCGCCTGGCGCCACCGCTGGCCATCACTGACCCTGGGCAGCACCCATCGCATCCACGACCTTCCGGGGCTGCCCCTCGAGGATGCAGACCCGCACATCCCGGCCTCCGAGGTCGTCTCGGACTACTACGGCCGCTTCGAGTCCGCGCTGAGCGTGCCTGTGCTGAGGCCGGTCCGGGTCCGCAGGGTGACCAGCCTCGGCGACCCTCTCCTGGTCGAGACCGACCAGGGGTCCTGGCGTACGACGGTGCTGGTGAACGCGACGGGCACCTGGGACAGGCCGCACTGGCCGTACTACCCCGGCCGGGAGCGGTTCCGCGGCCGGCAGCTGCACACTCATGACTTCGTCTCCGCAGAGGAACTGGCCGGCCTCCGGGTCGTGGTCGTGGGCGGAGGGACTTCGGCAGTGCAGTTCCTGCTGCAGCTCGCGCCCGTCGCGACTACGACGTGGGTGACCCGCAGGCCGGCCGAGTTCGTCGAGCGCACCTTCGACCCGGAGTGGGGGCGTGACGTCGAGCGGAGCGTCGCTGACCGGGTCCGTCGCGGCCTGCCCAGCGGAAGTGTCGTCTCGCACACCGGTCTGCCGCTCACCCCGGCCTACCAGCGCGGAATCGACGCGGGCGTCCTCGTGGCGCGGCCGATGTTCACCTCGATCGAGGAGGACGGCGTGCGCTTCGCGGACGGGTCCTTCGTCGCCGCCGACGCCATCCTGTGGGCCACCGGGTTCCGTGCGGCCCTCGACCACCTCGCCCCGTTACGGCTGCGCGAGCCCGGAGGTGGCATCCGCATGGACGAGACCACCGTAGTGCGGGATCCGCGCGTCCAGCTCGTCGGCTACGGCCCCTCGGCGTCGACGCTAGGAGCGACCCGTGCCGGACGCACCGCCGCCCTAGCAGCGGTCCGTCACCTCGAGGCTGACACCGCGCAGTCTGCGTGACACCCTGGCCGCATGGCAATCGCGACAACAGACCCCCGCACCGGTGAGGTCGTGAAGACCTATGACGAGCTCACCCCCGACGAGCTGGAAGCCAAGCTCGCCAAGGCTGCCTCGGCGGCTGCGACGTACCGGCTCACCTCCTTCGACGAGCGCGCCGGCTGGCTGCGCGCCGCAGCCGACCTGCTCGATACACGCACCGACGCAGTAGCGGAGCTCATGACGCTGGAGATGGGCAAGACCAGGAAAGCCGCCGGGTCCGAAGCCAGCAAGTGCGCGGTCGCGCTGCGCTTCTACGCCGACCATGGCGCCGGCTTCCTGGCCGACGAGCCGGTCGACGCGGCCAGTGTGAACGCCTCACAGGCTTACGGCCGTTACCTCCCGCTCGGAGTCGTGCTAGCGATCATGCCGTGGAACTTCCCGCTCTGGCAGGCGATGCGCTTCGCGGCACCCGCTCTGATGGCGGGCAACGTGGGGCTGCTCAAGCACGCCAGCAACGTGCCCGGCACCGCGCTCTTCCTGGAGCAGCTGTTCCGCGATGCTGGGTTCCCGGCCGATGTCTTCCAGACGCTGCTGGTCGGCTCCTCAGCGGTTGAGGCGATCATCAAGGACGAGCGGGTAGCCGCAGCGACCCTGACCGGCTCAGAGGGCGCCGGGGTCGCAGTCGGGCGGACGGCGGGCGAGTCCTTGAAGAAGGTCGTCCTCGAGCTAGGCGGCTCCGACCCGTTCGTAGTGATGCCCTCGGCCGACCTGGCCGCCTCGGCGAAGGTGGCGACCACCGCGCGCTGCCAGAACAACGGCCAGTCCTGTATCGCGGCGAAGCGCTTCATCGTCCACGAGCAGGTGTACGACGAGTGGCTCGACCTCTTCAAGGCCGCGATGGAGGCCCTGGTGACCGGTGACCCCATGGACGAAGGGACCGACATCGGTCCGCTGGCAACCGAGTCCGGCCGCGACGAGGTGGCCGCCCAGGTCGCCAAGGCCGTTGGCAACGGCGCAGTGGTCGAGCTCGGGGGCGAGAAGCCCGACCGGCGGGGCTGGTGGTATCCGCCGACGATCATCACCGGGATCAGCCGGGAGATGGACCTCTACCACGAGGAGGTCTTCGGCCCGGTTGCGTCGGTCTTCAAGGTGGCCAGCGTCGAGGAGGCCGTGCACCTGGCCAACGACACCCGGTTCGGGCTCGGTGCCAACGCCTGGACCACCGACCCGGACGAGCAGGCCGTCTTCATCCGCGACCTGCAGGCCGGACAGACGTTCATCAACGGCATGACCACGTCGTACCCGGCCCTGCCGTTCGGCG
The DNA here is from genome assembly GCA_963769585.1 of uncultured Actinomycetota bacterium. Taxonomy (GTDB): domain Bacteria; phylum Actinomycetota; class Actinomycetes; order Propionibacteriales; family Nocardioidaceae; genus SSC3. The sequence goes on along the minus strand of CAVYMJ010000006.1, from coordinate 278,388 downwards.
GGGTGAAGGCCTCCGGCCACGGACGCGAGCTCTCCGCCGCAGGGATTCGCGAGTTCACCAACCTGAAGACCGTGTGGGTGGCTTGACGGCCTTCGACCCGGCCGACCCGCTGTCGGTCGACGACCTGCTCAGCGACGAGGAACTCGCGGTCCGGACCTCGGTCCGCAAGCTCGCCGAGGAACGGATCGCGCCGTACGTCGCCGACTGGTTCGAGCGCGGCGAGGTGGACGACCCGCGAGGGCTCGCGCGCGACCTGGGCTCGATCGGGCTGCTGGGGATGCACTTGGACGGCTACGGCTGCGCCGGCATGGGTGCCGTCGCGTACGGCGTCGCGTGCCAGGAGCTCGAAGCGGTCGACTCCGGGATCCGCTCGCTCGTCTCGGTGCAGGGGTCGCTGGCGATGTTCCCGATCTGGAAGTACGCCGCCGACGAGGTGAAGCAGCAGTGGCTTCCGCGGATGGCAACCGGCGAGGCGATCGGTTGCTTCGGCCTGACCGAGCCCGACCACGGCTCAGATCCCGGCGGGATGCGCACGCGTGCAGTTCGCGACGGCGACGACTGGGTCCTCGACGGTCGAAAGATGTGGATCACCAACGGCTCCATCGCCGATGTCGCAGTGGTGTGGGCGCGTGCCGCCGACGGCATCCGTGGTTTCGTCGTACCGACGGACACTCCTGGCTTCTCGACCAGCCTGATCAAGCACAAGCTGTCGCTGCGGGCCTCGGTCACCTCCGAGCTGGTGCTCGACGGCGTTCGGGTGCCGGCGAGCGCGGCGCTCGACGTGGTCGGGCTGGCCGGCCCGCTCTCGTGCCTGAGTGAGGCAAGGTTCGGGATCATCTGGGGGTCGGTCGGGGCCGCGCGCTCGTCGTACCTGGTGGCCGTGGAGTACTCCCGAACCCGCCAGCAGTTCGGCAAACCGATCGGCGCCTACCAGCTCACCCAGCAGAAGTTGGCCGAGATGGCGCTGTCGATCGGGAAGGCGCAGCTGCTCTCGCTCCACCTTGGCCGCCGGAAGGAGAACGGGACACTACTGCCCGAGCAGGTCTCCTTCGGCAAGCTCAACAACGTCCGCGACGCCTTGGAGGTCTGCCGCTCGGCGCGCACCATTCTCGGCGCCAACGGGATCTCGCTCGAGTACCCGGTGATCCGGCACATGAACAACCTCGAGTCGGTGCTCACCTACGAAGGCACCGTCGAGATGCACACTTTGGTACTCGGGCAGGCCATCACCGGCGAGTCAGCCTTCCGCTGACTCGCCGGTGAAGGCCACTACTCCACGTTCTCGATGACTACCTGCCCTGAACCGACGACCAGGTTCGCGTCCGTGCGCACCTGCACCTGACCCAAGAGCACTCGCCCAACACCAGGGGCTGCGTTCGCGGTCACGGTCCCGGGCACGGTCCAGGAGGAACCCGCGGGTCGCAGCGAGTCGGCATCGGTCAACGCCACCTGTCCGAAGGCAGAGTTGACGAAGACGTCGACGTAGTCGTACTCAGTCGACCCCGCGGGCACCGAGTAGCCGTCCACCAGGACCCGCCATTGCCCGGCCGCCGGGCTGTTCACCGTCACCGACTCCTCGGAGTCACCGTCCGCCGACTGGCCTGCGAGCGTGCAGGTCCCGGACGTGCAGTTGAAGACGAACAGGTCGAGGTCGGCCTGCGGGTCCGAGGTCGCGCCGATCGTGGCCCGGAAGGACGAACTGCCCGCGGGAACGGTCACCTCGGTGACCTGCTGGGCGAGGTTCGCGATCGTGGGCCGGTCGACCTTCGCGCTGCCGAAGGTGCTGCCCACTGCCCGTCCGATGAAATCACCGAAGACGTTGGTGAGGGTGTAGCGACCGATCTATCGGCGTGCCGACTGTCGCGGACGGGATCACATCGTGGCTCGGCGAGACCGTCGCCCCGAGCACCGACGCGGTCAGCGTGAACGGCGTGAAGTCCGCGTCACTGGTCCGCCTGGCCTCGACACTGACCTCCCAGACGCCAGCCTGGGGGTTGGAAGCGGTCCGGCTTGTCGCGCTGCCGGTCGAGCAGCCACTTACCGACGGGACGTAGCAGTTGACACTGGAGTTGCTGTCGATCCCGACGCCGTACGGGTGGAAGCGCAGGAAGCGTGCCTGGCCCGATCCTGGTGCTGCGCTCGGGCCGCTGAAGTCCACCTTGAAGGCGGGCGCGTTCTCCGGCACCCGGAAGAAGTAGCTCTTCGACTGGTTGCGGGCGACCTCGCCGCTGACGACCTGCTGGGGATCGCCTTCGTCGAGGTCATAGGGAACGACCACCGTGTTGAGCGTCTGGTACTCGATTCCAGGGGAGGACGGGTCGTCGAAGTTGAGCACCGCCGAGTGTGCACCAGGCGTGCTCGGGTTGATCGCCACCTCGAGCGTCCGCGGGTTCCCCTGGTCCAGGGTGATCGACGAGGACCCGAGCGAGAAGGTTCCGTCATTGCCGGTGAAGGAGAGCTGATAGGTCCCACCGCCACCTGACGTCCGGGTCAGCGTGTAAGTCCTCGTGTAGGGGTCACCGAGGACCACGCCCTCGCGGTCGTGGATGCCCACCCCGACTCCCGGCGTGGCCAGGAAGTCGGAGAGCGCCGTGTGTACGGGGACCTGCGAGGTGATCGCGACCGGTCTCAGGTTCTTGTTGGACAAGATGGCCCACGCCGCGTTTGCGTCGATCAGCCCGTTGCCCTGCTCGTAGGCGCCGTACCCGTCGATGAAGCGGCTCGAGGAGTTGAGGGCCGCACGGAGGCGCTCGGGGTCGTGCTTGACCTTCTTCTGGATCGCCGCGCTCACGAGCAGCGCACCCACGCCCGCTGCCTGGGGCGAGGCCATCGAGGTGCCGTTGAACATCCCATAGCCCGGTGGGAGGGTGTGCACCCCGGCGACCGGGCCGCCCGCCTGCCACAACGGCGTCGACGAGATCGCGGCTCCGGGGGCGATCACGTTCGGCTTGAAGCCGCCGTCCTCACGAGGACCACGCGAGCTGAAGGAGTGCTGGTTGTCCGTGCCTGGTGCCGGCGCGCTGGACCCGTAGTTCGACTGCCAGGTGTCGTCGGAGATGTGAGTGCCGATGCTCATCACCGAGCTGGCCACCGACGGGTCCCCGACCGTGTTCTCACCGGGCCCGCTGTTGCCGGCCGAGATGAACATCTGGACCTTCTTCTTCTCGATCAGCCGGTCGTAGAGCACGGCTCGCGCGTTGTTGCCGTCATTGAGCGACGGGAGCCCCCCGATCGACATGTTGATCACGTCGACCCGCTTGGCGGCATAGATCATGCCCTCCACCAAGGCATGCGCGGTGCAGCCGGCGATGAACAGGCAGACCCGGACCGAGACGAGCTGGGCTCCGGGGGCGGCGCCACTCATGGCGCCACCGAAGAGTCCGTTGGCCGCGATGATGCCGGCCACGTGCGTTCCGTGGGCACCGGAGACGATGCCGATGTTGGCTACGTCGTTCTCCGTGTCGACCTGGACGACGAACGGCATCGCTTCCTTGACCGGCGTTGCCGGGTTGTCGGTGCCGAAGTACCGGACGTCGCGGTTCTTGCTGTACTCCCGCATCGCCGGCTCGTCGGTGAAGTCGTTGTCCTGATCCACGTCGACCCAGACGGACTTTCCCTGCCAGAGCACCGGGAAGGTTCCCTTCGACCCAGCCGGGTTGCCGTCGCGGTTCACGTCACGGCCGACCTCACCACCCAGCCGAGGGTCCCGCTCGTTGAAGATGCCGAAGGAGTACCCCTCGGCCGAGGGCGGCGCGGTGTAGTCGACCCCGTCCACACTGAACGCCGGGCCTTGCACCGCCGCGCTCGCCGGTACCCAGGTGGGGTCGTCATCGGAGAACGGATCGGTGTAGGTCACCCAGTCGACGATCTTGGGCTTGCCCGTGGTCGTGGTGGCCAGTGCCGGGTGGTCGAGGGTGATGCCCGTGTCCAGGACGCCGACGGTCACGTTCCGCCCGTCCCAGTGCGGGTGGGCGTCGAGGAAGGCGGCGGCGCCCGTGTCGCCGATAGGCATGTAGGGGTTGTTGCGGGGCGTGGCTGCCCCGGGCGCTGGGTACGGCGTCGCCGCAGCGGCGCCGTCCGGACGCGGGTCGTCCAGCGGGATGACCTCGTCGAGGTCTGCGGCGGTGACCCCGGCAAGTCGCGAGGCCCTGTCCGCCTGCTTGGTCGGCATCTGGACGCGGAGGTAGCTGACCTCATCGTCACGGTGTTGGATCTGCCCGCCGAGCGCCTCCAGATCGGAGGCGAGCGAGGGGTTCGCCCCCTCGTCTGCGGCGATCAGCAGGGTGACTGTGCGGTCGCCGTTAGCTCGCGCCTCGGCGAGGAGCTGGCGGTCGTGTCGCCCGAGACCTGCGGCGTCCTCGCCCGCGGCCGCTGCCGTAGACGTGGCGAGCGGCAGCAGCCCGGCCGCGGCGACTGTTGCAATGACGACGGCCACGATGGGCCGACGCTGACCTACCCGAGATATGTTCATTTCCGGTTTCCCCACTTCTTGTCACACCCGATTGCGACTCGTTGCATCCTGCACCGAAGTCCGCCGTACGTCCAGCCCCTCGTAGGATCAGGCCATGGATCTGCGCGACCACCCCCGAGGGCCCTTCGTCGACCATCTCGGCCTCCGCCTCACGGAGGTCGGTGCCGACAAGGTGGTTGCCGAGTGGACGGCCTCAGAGAAACACCACCAGCCGTACGGCATCGTGCACGGAGGCGTCTACTGCAGCGTCGTCGAGACGCTGGCCAGCATCGGCTCCTCGGTCTGGTTCGGTGACCGCGGCAAGGTCGTCGGAGTCAGCAATTCCACGGACTTCTACCGCGCGGTCTCTACCGGCGACATGGTCTCCACTGCTGTGCCGATCCACCAGGGGCGGTCGCAGCAGGTGTGGGTCGTGGAGACCCATGACGCCGAGGGCAGGCTGATCGCCCGAGGACAACTGCGGGTGCAGAACCTCGAGGGCCGGTAGTCGTCAGACCCCGATCCGCGCCCAGGGTCCCCAGATCGCGAACGTCATTCCATTGCTGGCTTGGATGTTGACGAAGAGCGACGTGCCTTGGTGGCTGAACGCTGAGCCGGCGAACTCGTCGTTGCTGCGGTCGGCGCCGGTCCGGCTGGTGAGCCGGTTCAGGGCGATGTCCCACAACTGCCCTTCAGGGGTGAGGCCGCGCAGGTAGTTGTCGTTGATGCCGTCCTCGCAGACAACGAGGGTGCCGTGCTTGGAGGTCGTGATGTTGTCGGGAAGGTCGAGCTCAAGAGGCCCGGAGGACTGGAAGACGACGCGCAGCCTCTGCGACCGAGTGTGATAGGCCCAGACCTGCCCGGAACCACGCCCGTACCCACCAGGGTTGTTGGTGCCTGGCTCTGCGGCTCCACCGCCCTGGGTCGAGGTGAAGTAGACGACGTCGTCGTCGTACACCTGGCCCTCGAGCCGCGAGAAGTACGCCGCCCCTTGCGCCCAGCCCTGGCTGCTGACATACGTCAGCGCCGTGTCGTTCGAGGTCGGCGCGACCTCACCGGGTGTGTAGTCGAAGCTCGGGGCGGGGTCCTCGATGTCCACCCACTCCACGTCGTACGTCGTCCCCGCGACCTGCGCCTGCTCGAGGTGGGCGTTGTCGACTCCCACGACCTTGAGCATCTGCAGCGTGCCGCCGTCCTCCAGTCTGCCGACGTCCATCGGGTGGCTCGGCGGGCGGTAGCGGTAGAAGCCGGAGGCGAAGGCGAAGTCGTCCTCAGTGAGGTACAGGTAGCCGTCGACCGGGTCGAAGGAGACCGCCTCGTGGGCGAAGCGGCCGGCACCGGTCAGCGGCTGCCGATCGGACTGGCCCGGCCCGGGCAGGTGGCTGACCGGGACTTCATAGACGAACCCGTGACGCTGGGTGAGTGGGATGTTCGAGGCGCCAGTGAAGTCCGGTCCCACGTCCGGGCCGTTGACGGTCTCCTCGCAGGTGACCCAAGCGCCCCAGGGCATCTGTCCCCCAGAGCAGTTCATCATCGTGCCGTTCAGGCTGGTGAACGCGCGGATCACCTCACCCTTGCGCGTCACCTGGATCGTGGTGGTGCCGCCACCTGCCATGGAGTCGTAAGGCGTCCCGGGCCCGAACGCCGGCCGAGCGCCGTTGACCTCGTGGTTGCGGATCAGGATCACGGTCCCCTGAGGACCCTTGAAGGCGCCCATGCCGTCATGCCGGCCAGGCAGGGCAGTGCCGTCCTCGAGCGTCACCGGGTACTCGGTGTCATGGAAGGAGCGGTACCGGAACCCCCTGGGCAGGTGCAGCCGGACCTGGCCGTCCCGGAGGTCCTTGATCGGAACCAGGTTGACCGAGTCCGGTGGTTGGGCGCCATGGGCCGGTGAGGCGACCAGCCCCGCGAACGGGCCAGCCATCGAGGCCGCGGCGGCTGTCTTGAGAACGGTACGGCGTTCGACGTTCATGGATGACTCCCTTGTCCCCTCCGAGGTCGACCTCGCCACCATAAGCATGGGACCGCAGAATCCGACAGGCCCTGCGCCCCGGCTTTACCTTCCGTCCGGTGGACGGAGGGGTGGACCGTTCACCAGGCGCCGTACGGCGGGAGGAGACCGGCCACGGTCTGGTCCCAGTTCAGCCGGGCCAGGATGCCCGCCGTCTCGGCCGGGCTTGCGCGGTGGGTGACCCGACCGACGTTGGACGTGCCCACGACGCCGAAGGCGAACCCGACCTCGAGCTCAGGCAAGTCGGCGGACCCGACCAGGGAGAGGCACCCTTCGCCCGAGGACGCCGCGCATTGACCGCCCAGCTCGAGCCACTGGGCGAGGTTCGGACCTGCCGGCGCTGTGATCCTGACCCGGATCGCCGCCGAGCGGGTCACCTCGTGGTCGGACTGCTGGTCGAAGATGAAGTTTCCCATCGAGTACACGATCGGGCGGCCGTGCCACGCCTCGCTGTGCTGAACCCAGTGCGCGTGGTCACCGAGGACGGCGTCGGCACCGTGCTCGACCAGGCTCCGGTAGAGGTCGACCTTGATGCCGACCTCGCGAGCGACGTACTCCAAGCCGCTGTGCGGCAGGGCGAGAACTGGAACGCGCTCCGCGAGCCGTCGCATCACTGCAAGGGCCGCGGGCGGCGGGATCTCGAACACCCCGTGGAAGCCGCACAGTCCCAGCGGCAGGTGGCCGGACTCGGTGGTGCCGTCGCTGAGGGAGACACTTGCAGGGACCGCGATCAGCGTGCAGACCTGCCCGAGCCGCTTCGGGTCGGGGTCGCCGAAGTGACCGATCCCGTGAGCCTCGAGCCTGCGTCTGGTCTCGTCCAAGCCTGCCCGTCCTTGGTTGTCGGAGTGGTTGTTGGCCAAGGAGAAGGCTGTGAACCAGCGGGCAGCCTCGCTGAGGAAGTCGGGGTCGCAGTTGAAGCTGAGCAACCGGTTCTGCGACTCGGGGGTGAGGTTGAGGCCACCGACCGTCGGGCACTCCAGGCCGGAGATCCAGGCGTCGTACCGGTCGCGGCCGAACTCGTGCAGCCGACTGAAGGGGTAGCGGATGCCCTGCGGGCTCTCGTGCGACCACTGCTCGACGTACCTGCCCCAGAAGGTGTTGCCGGTGACCATCACGCGGCTCACCGCGCCGGTCGGCACCGCCACTGGCTCGGGTGCGGAAGTGGCCGGGTGAGAAGGAGCGGGCCGGAGGCCTCGGTCGTCGTCACGAGCACAGCCGGGAGACAGCGCCAGGAGCGTGACCGTAACCAGCAGGAACCGTGACCTCACAGAGGTATTCAACGTCCGGGAGAGCGTTTCGGTTGCCTTTCGGCCAGATGTAGCAGCAGGTGTCGCCCACCCAGCGGCGTGCGGCGGGGCCTGCCGACACCGACGGCCGAAGGGTCTGGACCAAGCGGTTCGCCGGACGACCCCCCGCGTAGCCTGGCCACATGGGCACAGGGAGTGCGGACCCGACGCCGGTGGAGACCCCCCTGCTGCGGCGGATCCGGGAGTCGGTCATCGGAGACGACCAGGTGATGGTCGGCCCGTTCGGGCCGCGGCGCGTCACGTACGCCGACTACACCGCGTCCGGTCGTGCGGTGGGATTCATCGAGGACTTCATCAGGACCCAAGTACTTCCCCGCTACGCCAACACCCACACCGAGTCGAGCGGCACCGGCCTGCAGACCACGCGGCTGCGCGAGGATGCGCGCCGGATCATCCACGAGGCCGTCGGAGGTGACGACGACACCGCGGTGATCTTCGCCGGGTCGGGCTGCACGGCCGCCATCGCCAAGCTGGTGGGCATCCTCGGGCTGCGCATCCCGTCCATGCTCGAGGACGAGCACGGGCTCTCCGCGCACATCGCCCCCGAGCGGCGCCCGGTCGTCTTCATCGGTCCCTTCGAGCACCACTCCAACGAGCTGCCGTGGCGCGAGTCGATCGCCGACGTCGTCGTCTGCCCGCAGGACGCCGACGGCCACGTCGACCTGGCTTTCCTGAAGTCGGCACTCGAGCGCTACGCCGACCGGCCGCTGCTCGTCGGCTCGTTCTCGGCTGCGAGCAACGTGACCGGCATCCTGAGCGACGTCGGTGGGATCTCGTCGCTCCTGCACCAGCACGGTGCGCTGGCGTTCTGGGACTACGCCGCAGCGGCGCCGTACGTGAGGCTGTCCATGGACGGCATCGACGCGATGTTCTTCAGCCCGCACAAGCTGATCGGCGGACCGTCGACTCCGGGAGTCCTCGCCGTACGACGGGAGCTACTGCGCAACCGGGTACCCGACGTACCCGGCGGCGGGACGGTCGCCTACGTCAACGCTCTGGAGCACCGCTACCTCGACGACCCTGTGCACCGCGAGGAGGGCGGGACGCCAGCCATCGTTGAGGCGATCCGGGCAGGTCTGGTCTTCCAGCTCAAGGACGCCGTCGGCATCGACACGATCCGTGAGCACGAGGAGGCCTACCTTCGCCGCGCGGTCGAGGCCTGGCGGGCCGAGCCCTCGATCGACATCCTGGGCAACCTGACCGCGGAGCGGCTCTCGATCGTCTCCTTCGTCGTCAAGGCGCCCAGCGGCCGGCACCTGCACCACAACTTCGTGGTCACCCTGCTCAACGACCTCTTCGGCATCCAGTCGCGCGGCGGCTGCTCGTGTGCGGGTCCGTACGGTCACCGGCTCCTCGGCATCGACCTGGAACGCTCCCACGAGTTCGAGCACGAGATCTCGTCGGGCTGCGAGGGGATCAAGCCAGGCTGGGTCCGGGTGAACTTCAACTACTTCATCTCCGAGGCGGCGTTCCAGTACGTCGTGGACGCGGTCCGGCTGGTCGCGCGACATGGCTGGCGGCTGCTGGGCGAGTACAGGTTCGACGTCGCCGCGGGCCTGTGGCACCACCGGGGCGGTCTGGTCGAGCCCCCGATGCGGTTGACGCAGGTCGGCTACAGCGCTGACGGCGAGATGGTCTACCCGCACCATGACGACACCGCCCCGGAGTCGGCGCTGGCCGACTACCTGAAAGAGGGCGAGGAGATCATGCTCGGCACCACCCCTGCGGCCGACGATCCGCCGTACGGGGTCTCGGAGGAGTTCGAGCGCCTGCGCTGGTTCGAGCTCCCCGGCATCTGCCTGCCTACCGGACCGGTGTCGTGACCAATCCGACCTTCGACCGGGACGCTTGGGAACGGCGCTGGGACCAGGCGCTGCGTGAGCATCCCGACAAGGTGTCGAGCCGGCCTCCGAACGAGTACTGGCGCGCCGCGATCAGCGACCTGCGGCCGGGGCGCGCACTCGACGCGGGCTGCGGACACGGGGCCGAGTCAATCTGGCTCGCCGCGGCTGGTTGGCAGGTCACCGCGGTCGACTTCTCGGTGACGGCACTGGACCATGCCAGGAGAACGGCCGAGCGCCTCGGCCCGGACGTGGCTGAGCGCATCGAGTGGGTCGAGGGCGACCTTGGCGCCTGGACCCCGCCAGTTCGTGGCTTCGAGCTGGTCAGCTGTCTGTACGTCCACGTTGCCGGTTCAGTGCCCGAGCTGGTCGCTCGACTCGGGTCCGGTGTCGCGCCCGGAGGGACTCTGTTCCTGGTCGGACACCTCCCGACGGACCCTGCGACCGGCGCACCCTCGCCCGCCGCCGGACAGGTGCAGGTCACGGTCGAGGCCGCGCTCGAAGCTCTCGACCCGACCGAGTGGGAGATCCTGGTGTCCAAGGAGCAGGCCCGCGCCGCGGCCGGCAGCGGAGTTGACGCAGTGGTTCGCGCGGCCCGCCGGTCCTAGTTCAGTCTCCCCAGGACCTGTCACGCGCAGTCTCACCGGCTTCCCGTTCACTACAGCGGTGGCAGCCTCCCACACCGTAGGTTAAGCCGGTTGCGTCACTTCGCTAATCAGCGTACTGTTCGCTATATGGCGAATCGTCAAACAGCGCTCCCTGCCAACCTGGACGCTGTCTTTCTCGCGCTCGGTGACGCTTCTCGCCGGGCGATCCTCACTCGGCTGGCTGCGCGGGGCACCCTCAGTGTCGGCGACGCCAGTGCCGGACTGGAGCTCTCCCCGGCCGGGATCTCCAAGCACATCAAGGTGCTGGAGAACGCCGGTCTGGTCACTCGCCGGCACGAAGGACGTCGCCACCTGCTCAGCCTCGAGTCCCGCCGACTCCTGCTCGCTGAGGACTGGATCGAGCGCTACCGCACCATGTGGACCCAGAGCCTGACCCGGCTCGCGGCTCTGGCCGCGGACCTCGACGAAGGAGATCGCTGATGAACCCTGCCGCACAACTGTCCTTAGAGGTCGACCAGGTCATCGCAGCCCGGCCCGAGACCGTCTACCGCCTGCTCACCGAACCCGAGCTGTACGCCCGCTGGTTCGGCCCCGAAGGCGCTGAGGTGACCGTGGATGCGATGGACGTCCAGCTCGGCGGTCGGCTCGCCCTCACGATTACCTTTCCGGGACAGGACTTCCGGGTCGGCATCGAGGGCTTCTACGAGGTGATCGAGCCCCCGACGAAACTCGTGCACACATGGCGCTCGGTGGACGAGGAGCTCGTGACCACTGTGTCGTTCATCCTGGAGCCACAGGGCAGCGGAACCCGGCTCACCGTTCACCACCGGGGCTTCGTCGATCCCGTCGAGCTGGAGCAGAACCAGGGCGGCTGGGCCGCTCACCTCGAGGTCCTCGGGCGGGCTGCCGTCGAGCTCGAGGGAGTCGCGTCATGACGACCCGGACCGGTTGGGGCGATCGCGTGACGGCTGGCTCGCTAGCGCTGTGGGGAGTCGTGCACGTCGTAGGCGGGCTGTCGCTGGTCACGATGACGGCCACCGAAGGTCTGGACTCGCTCGCCCCTAGTGCCGCCACGCCGGCGGGGGCCGATGCCGGGGAGGCGGTAGCCGCGCTCCTGCACTTCCACGGCTTCGACATCGCGCTCGCCGGCCTCGCAGTCCTCGCGCTGGCGGTCCTGTGGCTCCGTGGCGGAGCCGCCTGGCAGCTCGTCGTCGCACTAGGTCTCGCGCTCGTGCTCGATGTCGGGCTCATCCTCTATCTGGTCGGCCCCGGGCTGATGCCACTGAGCGACGGCTTCCCCGGACCCGCGCTCCTCCTGCTCGCGTTCGCGCCACTCGCCTTCAGGGCCAGGCGACGTACGCCGGTCACCGTCTGACCCCTCCCCTCCTCACGAACAGGACCGATCATGCAGCCGCTCGATGCCCTCACCCAGGCCTTCGACACCGTCCAGTCGATGCTCGACCTAGCTCCGGTGACGGACTCCGACTTGCGCCGGCCGACCCCGTGCCGCCGGTACGACGTCGGCGCGCTCGCCGACCACATCCGCGACACCCACGTACTCCTCCTGAACGCCGCCGTGAACCACCCGGTTGGCGAGGTGACCGACCCCCTGGCCGACTCCCACCACCGGCTGGCCAAGGAAGCCGTCGAGGCGTGGCGACTCCGCGGGGTCTCCGGCGAGGTCTCGCTCGGCGACGTCAGCCTTCACGCCGAGTTCGCCCTAGCCCTGCACACGGTCGAGACGTTCGTCCACGGTTGGGACCTGGCCGCGGCGCTCGGACGCGAGTTCGCTCCTGCAGCGATGCTCACCGACCACGTGTGGAGCCTCCTGCCGGCCGTTGCGTCGGACGACGCGCGCGGCGAGGGCCCGGACGCGCCGTACGCACCCGCCATCGAGCTCCGCGGTGACGCTCCGCTCCTGGATCGAGTCATCGCGTTCACCGGCCGCGACCCGCACTGGCAGGCGAGCACTGATCGCTTGAGGCAAGCAGGGTGACTGAAGGGCGGCACTCCTAGCACCGGCGTTGCCCGGGAGGCATCGCCGCGGACCGCGTCACTGTCCAGCAGCCAGTAGGCGACCGGGCTCAGACCCGCGTCACCGCGGAGCCGCACGGGGAAAAGTCCGGGCATGCTGCCAGGATGACCCGGTGAGCGGATGCAGCATCGCGGACTTCTTCGAGCTGGCCGACCAGCTGCCGCAGATCACGCGCGTAGACAACGGCCGCTACTGGCGGATCGCGGTCAGCGAGAAGACATTCGGCTATCTGTGGGAGCCGACCCGCACGGTCGGCCTCAAGCAGACCATCCCCGAGCAGCTCGCATTGGTGGCCGAACGCCCAGAGACGTTCGAGATCCAGTTCACCTCGGGCGGGTTCGGCTGGGTCGTGGTCCGATTGGATGGGGTCGAGCGTGATGAGCTGGCCGAGCTGACCTTCGAGGCGTGGCGACTGACCGCCCCCGCGGAGCTGACCGGTCGGCGCGGCGACCGGCTACCCCGCTGACCACCCCTGCGACTACGCCTGCCACCACTCACGTGACGCGGCCGGTCAGTCGTTGATTGCCTCGACACCCAGCCGTTTGAGTTCCTCGAGGTGGTCCCGCATGGTCTGGAGCACTTCAGAGGGGTGCCCCTCCCAGTCCTCGACCTCTCCGACTATTCGAAGTGCGTGCCGGGTGCGGTAGGACCTTGTGGGGTTGCCTGGGAACTTCTTGTCGGTCAGGTTGGGGTCATCCTCAAACGGGCCGGTGGGTTCCACGCGGTAGATGCTGCCCCGGCCCTCGCCGAACGCCAGCTCTGCTCCCCAGACGGCTGCGTCCAGTGTTGCAGTCAGGTAGACGTAGCTCGCCTTCCGCTGCTCACCGAAGTTGGAGCTGTAGCCCGGTTCCAGCAGGTCCCCCGGACGCAACGCAGCCTTGGTGCCGTGGAAGAACGGCCCGGGATCTCGCCCCCCGGACTCCGTCGGTTCGCTCTGCATTCACACCTCATCGAAGTGGCTCAGCCTCAGTTAACAGAAACCTAGTCGTCGTCGTCGAAGAAGGACAAAGGGCCGGTCTTGCCAAAAACGCCGGTGTCCCGATGGACGGTGGCGGCTCACACCGGCTCGCCGTCCTCAAGGACGGGGACTCACCTGCCCCGACGGCGAAGAAGTACTCGCACCCAAGGGGCGGGGCCCCGGTGGCCAACACCTCGTCCAGCACCCCCACCTCAGCAAGTGAGCGGACCAGTCCGTCGCCGCGGAAGAAGTGGGTCGACAGAGTGTCGGACGGCAGTTCGTGTGACTCCAGGAGACGTACCGACATCCCCTGCGCAGCCAGGCGCAGCGCCGTCAAGCTGCCGGCGATGCGGCCACCGACAACCACTGCCTCGACGGGGTGCGACACCTCCACAGAGTAGGGGCAGCCTCGCTCCCCGCAGGCAACCCTTTCGAAGGCGCGTCGGTACCATGGATCGTCTCGCGCCTGCCCCAAACCCGGAGGATCGCCATGGCGGAACTCGTGCGAACGAACAACCCCGGAGTGATCTCCGCTATCGAGGGGCTGCTTGGTGGAGCCGACATCCCGTACCAGGTGACGGACCGCAACATGAGCGTCATCGAGGGCTCCATCAGCGCCATCCAGATCCGGATTCTGGTGCCGGACGAGCGCGAGGCAGAGGCCCGTGAGCTGCTTACCGACGGCGAGCTGGGCAACTGGCTGCGCCCTTAGCTCCTCCAGCCGCACCACTACCTTCTTGCCTGTCGCCCGCCGTACGACGGCCCCCTGACCGCAGGAGACGCACTACCCATCCAGACTAGAACACGTTACAGTTTTGCCATGACTGTTGCCGACTATGTTGTTGTGGGCGCGGGCAGCGCCGGGTGCGCTGTAGCGCGAAGGCTCGCGGAAAGCGGCGCGAGCGTCGTCCTGCTGGAAGCGGGCCGCCCTGACGACAAGGGCCTGGCCAAGATGCTGTTCCAGACGCCAGGCTCCATCAACGTCATGCACTCCACGCCGCAGCTGAAGAAGATCTTCGACTGGGGCTACAAGTCGGTGCCTCAGGAGCATGCGTTGGGCCGGGAGATCCCGCAGTTCCGCGGCCGCGTGCTCGGCGGATCGAGCTCGGTGAACGGGATGATCTTCGTCCGCGGCAACAGGCAGAACTTCGACGACTGGGCCGCCGAGGGCTGCACCGGCTGGGACTACGAGGGAGTCCTTCCGTACTTCAAGCGCATGGAGGACTTCGAGGGTGGCGCCAGCGACGTACGAGGCGTCGGCGGTCCGATCAAGGTCTCGGTCAAGAACCAGCTGACACCGGCCACCGCCTCCTACCTCGAGGCCTGCGCTGCCAAGGGCGGCATCAAGCTCAACGACGACTACAACGGCGTCGACCAGGAGGGCATCGGCCCGATCCAGCAGAGCGTCTCCAAGGGTCTGCGCTACTCCGCGGCACAGGGGTACGTGCACAACAACCCGCTGCCCAACCTCGCGGTCGTGGTCGACACCCAGGTCACCAAGGTCGTGGTCGAGGGCACCCGCGCGGTCGGCGTCGAGACGGTGGACAAGAAGGGCAACAAGGACGTCATCCGTGCCAGCCGCGAGGTGATCCTTTCCGGAGGTGTGATCGGGTCGGCCCAGATCCTGATGCTCTCTGGGATCGGCCACGCGTCCCACCTGGCCGACCACGGCATCAAGGTCGTGTCCGACGTACCGGTCGGAGACAACCTGCACGATCACCTGTTCGTGCCGATGTCCTACCAGATGAACTCGGCACTCCACCGGCCCAAGCCGGTCTACTTCATGCGCGGGCTCCTCAAGGAGCGCCGCGTCCGCGACGGCAGCACCTGGGCGGGCCACTCGTCGTTCGAGACCACGGGGTTCGTCCGGACCTCGCACGCGGAGAAGATCCCCGACCTGCAGCTGCTCTCGATCCACTGGGTCTACCCGATGCCGAACTCCGACGACTCCAGCAAGCGGGTGGTCCCGCCGATCTCACAGCCGGGCATGTCGCTGTTCCCGACGCTGATCTACCCCAAGAGCCGCGGCACCCTCCGGCTCGCCAGTGCCGATCCGATGGCGGCCCCGCTCTTCGACCCGGCGTACCTGAAGGAGAAGGCAGACAGCGAGGTGCTCCTCGAGGGCATCGCGATGATCCGCGAGATCATGGCCGGCACCGGCGACAACACCGGGGAGGTGGGTCCCGGACCAGAGACCTTCAGCGACGCCGGCATGCGGGAGGCCCTGCCGACGTTCGTGCATACGGTCTACCACCCGGTCGGGACGTGCCGAATGGGTACCGACGAGCGCGCCGTCGTCGACCCGCAGTTGCGCGTTCTCGGCGTCGACGGCCTCCGCGTGGCGGACGCGGCGATCATGCCGAGCGTCACCGGCGGAAACACCAACGCCCCCGCGATCATGATCGGCGAGAAGTGCGCTGACCTGATCCTCCAGGGCTGACCCGGGTCCCGGCAGCCCCGAACACGGTGATCAACGTTCCGCAGCCCGACCGAAGCCTCGTCCGGTGATCCTCAACGAGCAGATCGAGAACTCCGACGACAGCCACAACACCGAGGGCACGATCAACGCGATCCACGTCTACGTGCTCAAGAACAGCGCCCTGCAGAGCGAGGTGATCCTCGGCTCGGCCCACAGCGACGCGCACAAGGGAAGCTGGTCGCTCCACGACGGCGGTCAGGCTCGAGCCTGCTCGGCCCGGGCCGTCCGCGCGTGCAGCCAGAAGCCCTAGTCTTCCCCCATGAGTACGACGGGCGAGTACATCCTCACTATCGACTGTCCTGACCGGCCGGGGATCGTGTACGCCGTCACCGGCTTCCTGTTCGAGCACGGCAGCAACATCGTGGAGAGCCACCAGTTCAGTGACCTGAACTCCCAGCGCTTCTTCATGCGGGTGCACTTCGACACCGTGACCGGCAACGACGACCACTCGTCGATCGCGAGCGGCTTCGAACAGGTGGCTACAAGGTTCGACATGCGGTGGCAGTTGTGGGACCACGCCGCACGCCACCGGACCCTGGTCATGGTGTCCAGGGAGGGCCACTGCCTCAACGACCTGCTCTACCGCTGGAGCATCGGATCGCTGAAGATCGACGTCCCGGCCATCGTCTCGAACCACCCGGACCTGGCTCCGCTCGCTGCGTCGTACGGCGTGGACTTTCACCACATCGCGGTCAGCCCGAGCACCAAGGCGGAGGCGGAGGCGCGACTGCTCGAGCTGGTGGGCAAGCTCGAGATCGACCTCGTGGTGCTGGCCCGCTACATGCAGGTCCTCTCTCCCGAGCTCTGCTCGACGCTGGACGGCCGCGTGATCAACATCCATCACAGCTTCCTGCCGAGCTTCAAGGGTGCGAAGCCCTACCACCAGGCGTTCGAGCACGGCGTCAAGCTTGTCGGTGCGACAGCACACTACGTGACACCCGACCTCGACGAGGGACCCATCATCGAGCAGGACGTGACTCGGGTCGACCACACCGCGACCAGCGAACAGCTGGTCAGCGCGGGCCGTGACGTGGAGTCTCAGGTGCTCTCACGGGCGGTCCGCTGGCACGCCGAGAGCCGGGTGCTGGTCAACGGTCACCGTACGGTTGTCTTCCGCTAGCCCCCGCTTGCCCTAGAGCTCGAGGTTCTCCGGGCTGTGGTCATAGCCCGACTGCACTCGGCTGAGCGCGCTAGAGAACACGATGAAGTGGTTGCCGTCAGGGTCGATGATCTCGGTACGCCGTCCCGCTGTCCCTTCACGGACGTCTCCGGTCGGCCCACCGCCGAGGGCAATCGCTCGGTCGACGGTGAGCGTCACGTCGTCCACGGACACCGAGATCACGATGCCGCCTGTGCCCGCAGGACGGGATGTAGTGATCGCCCCCATCGCGCCGCGCCCACCGGGGGTGAACAGCCAGCGGTCGGGCTCGTGCTCGTTGTAGAAGGACCAGCCGAACAGGCCGGCATAGAAGTCTGCGGCACGCTTCAGGTCGCGGACGGGTATCTCGACGAAGACGATCGTTCCCTGGCGCACACTGACCTCCTCGACCTCCCGGTCCCGGGTACGCAGCCACTACGTTACTCGCGTGCCAGTGGATGAGACAGCCTGCGGCAGTCCACCTTTGCCAGTGCGTGTCGGAGAGACTGCATCCATGCGCGCAACCTCCACCACCACCGTCAACGCACCCGTCAGCCACGTCTGGGAGGTGCTGGCCGACCACGAGGGGATGTCCGACTGGGCACCGGGCCTCAAGGCCACGCTGTCCACGCCCGGCACCACCGAGCGCAACGGCGTTGGCGCGGTCCGCAAGCTCGGCAGCCCACTGCCACTCCCGGTCATCACCGAGGAGATCGTCGCCTTCGAGCCGGGCGAGCTCCTCGGGTACCGCGCGCTGGGTGGCGTCCCGCTGAAGAACTACCGGGGAGAGGTCACCCTGCGTGAGGTCGCCGGTGGCACCGAGATCACCTACGCGGTCACCGTCGACAAGCGGCTGCCGTTCGGCGAGAAGGCGGCCGCGAAGCTGATCTCCAAGACGCTGTTGTCGGCTCTGGCTCGCCGCGCTCGCGCCACCGCCTGACACCGGGGCCGGGCTGGCTTCGGTAGAAAGTCGGATGACCCCGCTGGCAATCCGCCCTACCGTCGACTCATGCACGTACGACCCGTCTCCGTCGACGGCGACCTCCGACCCTGGCACGCGGTCTTCGAGCGTGGCTGGCTCCACGAACGCCCCTGGGAGTTCATGTCACCGCTCAGGCACTACGAAGTCGTCCTGCGCAATCCACTGTCCTCGGAGCATAACGAGGGCTTCGCGGCGTACGACGGCGACGAGCTGGTCGGCTGCGGCACGCTGTGCATCCTCCTGGACTCGAACACCGACAAGGTCGAGTTCGACATCGCCGTGCCCGCGGAGCATCGTCGCCGGGGCGTCGGCCGGGCTCTGGTGGAGTACGCAGTCGACCGTGCGCGGGGAGCGGGTGCGACCTTTGCGCTCACCACATCGTCGTACCCCTTCGCCGAGCGTGCGACCCATGGGTACCGCCGGTTCGCCGAGGCGGTCGGGTTCTCCATCGACCTCGAGGAGGTGCATCGGACGCTCGCCCTGCCCGTGGAGCCTGCGCTGCTGCACAGGCTCGCCGCCGAGGCCGCCCCGTGCCACCAGGACTATGCGATCACGACCTGGGTCGACGGCGTCCCCGAGAAGTACGTCGACTCGTACCTTCACTGCAGCAACCAGCTTCCGCTGGACGCGCCAATGGGTGAGGTGGAGTGGACCGAGGGTGGTTTGGACCGCAAGTCCTATGCCGAGGAGCAGGCCTTCCTTCGCGAAACCGGGCGCCGCCGCTACACCACCGTCGCACTCTCCCCCACTGACGAGGTCGTCGCGTTCACCGACCTGGTGCTTCGCGAGGAGGGCTCCACCAAGGTCGGCCAGTGGGGCACGCTAGTACGCCGCGACCACCGCGGCCACAAACTGGGTACGGCGGTCAAGGTGGCCAACCTCGCCGCGATGCAGCAGGCTCATCCGGACCATACCCAGGTCGAGACGACCAACGCGGAGGTCAACGCCGCGATGATCGGGATCAACGAGGAACTCGGATTCCGCGCGGTCGCGGTACACCCGTGCTTCTACACACGACTGCGATGAGTTCCCACGACCATGAGGGTCAGCCTCCCTCTTGCTCAAGACTCGTCGACGCGCTACACCGGAGACATGTCACCGGCAGAGGTCCTCGGTGGGGTCGTGCTCATCCTGACTGTCCTGGTCCTGCTCGTGTTCTTCAGCCAGGCGAACACGCGGCACCACGTCCCTGACGAGGAGGAGCTGAACTTCACCCACGAGGACGAGGTCAGGCCCGACTCGACCGACAGGTAGCCCAGCCCCGAGGGACCCGAGCCCGCCGTCAGACGGCGTTCTTGCGGATGCGGTCCGCCGTGCGTGGGCTGACCGCCTCGGCGAGCCCGAGCATCCGCGCGGCCAGCGGGCTGACCCGACGCGTCCGGGAGACGATGGCGTCGCAGACGACCTGCGCCGCCTCCTCGGGGGTGAGCGCGGGAATGCGCCGGTAGATCTTCGTGGGCTCGATCATCGGCGTCCTCACCAGGGGCATCCGCACGCTGGTGAAGACGATGCCGTCGTCGAGAAGCTCGCCCTGGACACAGTCCGACCAGGTCTCCAGCGCGGCCTTGGAAGCGGCGTACCCCGAGAACCTCGCGGGTCGCACCTGGACCGCCCAGCTGCTGATGTTGACGACCTGCCCGCTCCGGCGGTCCATCATCACCGGGAGCAGCCCGGTCGCCAGCCGGATCGCCGCGAAGTAGTTGAGCTGCATTGGACGCTCGAAGTCGTGGAAGCGGTCGAAGGAGTTACGCGCTTTGCGTCGGATGGAGATCCCCGCGTTGTTCACCAGGACGTCGACGTGACCATGGGCATCCAGAACACAGGCGACCAAGGCGTCGACCTGGGCCAGGTCGGTCAGGTCGCACGGGTAGGCGTACGCCGTGCCGCCGTCCGCCTTGATCTGGTTGCCGAGGTTCGCCAGCGCGTCCTCGGTCCGTGCGACCAACAGCACTACGGCCCCGGCACTGGCGAGCTGGACCGCGGTCGCGCGCCCGATGCCCGAGGAGGCACCGGTCACCAGGACCACTTTGCCCGCCACACTCCTGTGCAGGGCCTGAGTCCCCTGGCGGTCGCGGATTCGGCGCATCGGCTTGAGCAGGTCCCCTCGGTCGACCGGGGTGACGCCGATCCGGTTGGCACTGCGCGCGGCGGCGCGTACGACGGACTTTCGGTTGAGCTCCATGTCGACCTCCGCTGGCCCCACGCCGAACAGCGCGATGACCTCTATCATTTACTGTTACCTCGGGTAATATCAATACCCAGGAGGCGACATGGAGCACGATCCTGCCGACGACGGCTACACCGGACCCGTCACCGTCCTCGTGGACGACCAGGAGATCCTGGCCGAGGCGGTTCTGCGCGGCCACCACGAGCCGATCGATGGCCGCTACCGCTGGTACGGACGTCTCTCGGCCAGCCCCGCGCTCGATGGCGTGGCGTCCGGTTCCGTCGAGGTGCGAACGCCATACGGGAGCGCGGCAGCCAAACTCAGCGACTGCGACCCGTGGGGTCGTTTGCGCATCGCGGG
Source organism: uncultured Actinomycetota bacterium (assembly GCA_963769585.1). Classification (GTDB taxonomy): domain Bacteria; phylum Actinomycetota; class Actinomycetes; order Propionibacteriales; family Nocardioidaceae; genus SSC3. The sequence continues at coordinate 258,052 of CAVYMJ010000006.1, read as the reverse complement.
CGTCGGCCACCCGCCATTCCTGCTCACTACTTCTTGAACTGGAACAGCGCCTCGTGCGTCGTGCCGTCGGTCAGTGTCACGATCAGCCGGCGGCAACCGTCCCACGTCTTGCTGGTCTTCCAGACGTAGGTGTAGGTGTCGGAGGCCGCGTCGTAGCTCAGGGCCGTGGACCCGGGCGAGGCCGTCTCCTCCAGGACGTCGGAAGGCGCCCCGCTGGTGCAGGAGTACGCCGTCGACGTGGGTGAGCCGCTCGCAAGGATGCCAAGACCCTGGTCCCCGGCGAGGCTGAACTTCACCGGGACCGCGCTGCCCGCTTTCACGACGTTCACCACAGGTGCGTTGTTGACCGGCGCGAAGAAGCCGCTGAAGCCCCAGATCACCTTCACGGTCGTCGTGGCGGTCGTCGTGACCGTGCCGTCGCTGACCCGGACGCTGACCGTGCGCGTGTCAGGCGCCTGCAGGCCGGCCGCGGAGAACGTCGCGCTCTGGCCGGGAGTCTCGAAGGTCCCGTTGTTGTCGAGATCCCACGCGTACGTCAGGGCGTCCCCGTCGGGGTCCGACCCGGTGGCGGTCAGGACGACCGAGGAGCCTTCGACGACGGTGTACGGACCGCCTGCGTTGACCGACGGCGGGTCGTTGAGGTCGAGCCCGACCAGCACAGGGTCATGGTCGGAGGACCGGTAGGAGTCCGGCGAGTAGAACGAGTTGACCTGGCCGGGGCTCTTGAACTCGGTGTTGTAGTCCAGCGCGATCGGCTCGTCTGCGTTGATGTGCCACTCGGTCACGCCCGAGATCTTGCTGGCCAGGCTCGGGGAGGCCAGGGCGTGGTCGAGGTAGCCGGACTGGCCGGAGAAGACGAAGGAGTAGGCGTCCGCCCCGGCGTGCTCGGCGATCGTGTTGGTGTAGCCGCTGTCGCGGAAGGCCGTGATCGGGTCCTCCATCGCATAGGCGTTCATGTCGCCGATCACCAAAGCGTCGGAGTCTCCGCTGCCCGTGGGGTCACTGGCGATCCAGTCCACCAGTGCCTCTGCGGCGCGGGTGCGTGTGAGGTTGCAGTTGCCCTGCCCGTCGCCGGTGTCGGGGTCAGCGACGCCACACGCCGAGCCTTTCGACTTCAGGTGGTTGACCACGACCGTGAAACGGTCGCCGCCGAGCTCGAAGGTCTGAGCCAGGGAAGGGCGGTTCCTGGTGTCGTCGAACCGCGGGTCGACGCTCGAGTCGATGACCGCGTGCGCGCCAACAGGAGTCACCCTGGCCGGCTGGTAGATGATGCCGACCCGGATCTCGTCGGTGCCGACGATGCCGGTGTCGACGAAGGCGTAGGCACCGGCGCCCGCAACGTCGTTGAGCCCGTCGACGAGGTCCTCGATCGCGCCATACCCAGTCGCGGTGTTGTCGTTCTCGAGCTCCATCAGCCCCACGACGTCGGCGTCCAGCTCGGTGATCGCTGCGATGATCTTCGCCCGCTGCCGGTCGAACTCGGTCTGCGTGTTGGCTCCGCGCGGAGTCGGGAAGCCGGCACCGGCGCCGTCGCCATTGAAGTAGTTGAGCACGTTGAACGCTGCCACCCGTACGTCGCCGCCCACGGCGGCCGGACCGGCGGAGCGCGGGTTGCTGTGCACGAACTGGACGTCGGCCGGGTCGACCGGCTGCACCCGGTAAGCGCTGAAGCGGTGGTCCAGAACACCGGTGAGGCTAGACGTCGTGTCGCCGACCCGCAACGTGTTGGCCGCGCTGAGGCCACCTTGCGGGTAGAACGTCGGGTCGATGTTCTGCTGGCCGTTCCCGTCGTCGAGCAGGATGCGGCTGCGGTCGTTCAGAGCCTGCAGGGCCTGAGCCGGAGCCCCGGGAGCGACGACGTTCGTCGGGTTAGCCAGCCGGCCGCCGACGGAGAGAGCCGCTTCGCCGAAGCGAGCCAGCGTGAAGACCTCGGTGACGGTCAGCTCCTGCGCGACGCTGATGCTCATGCCCTCGTAACGCTCCCAGTCCGCGACGGCGGGGACCGGCAGGGTTACGGGCGTCGAGGTGACGGTGTTGCCCGCGGAGCAGACGACCGTCGCGGTAACCGAGCTGAGCTGGGTCAAGCCGGAGAACTCCCCGGCGGTGCCGCGCACCCGGACCTGGTCGCCGAGATTCACCGGCGTCGAGGTGTTGAAGACGAAGATGCCCTCCGAGGTCGCTGCGTCGGCGTCGGCGTCGGCGTCCTCCTCCTGGAGGTAGTAGCCGCCGAACTGGCCGGCCGCCTGGTAGTCGCCCACCACGACGCCCTCGATGGTGTGCGTCCCGGTGAGGGCCGCTGACATACCGGAGCCCTGGATGTCGTGGATGTACGTCGCAGGGTCGCCGCAGACCGGCTCGTCGATCGTGGTGAACGAGAAGCTCGCGTCACCGGCCATGGTGTCCGGCGGGTCTTGCGCGTCCTGGTCGGTCACCCCGGCGGCGTACACGGTCACGGTGCAGGTCTCGTTCGAAGCGAAGTCGGTGGTCGGGTCGAGCACAAAGGTGACCGGCCCACCCGAGACCGTCGCGTTGTGGGCACCGCTGACGGAACACGAGATCGCGAACCAGGGGTCAGTGACGTCGACCGGCTCGGAGAACGTCACGCTGAGGTTGGCGGCCCTAGCAACGCCGGTCGCGCCGGCAGCCGGGCTGCTCGCCGAGACGTACGGCGCCGCGTCGACGTTCCGCGGGGTCAGGCTGAAGTCGTCGACCGCCAGACCGTCGTCGGCCCCGGAGACGTTGACGTCAGTCCAGCGGATCCAGATGGTCGCTCCAGGCGCGACCGTCAGCCCCGCGACGCTCGCGGCCAGGCTGGTCCGGTTGGCCGTCGCGTTGCCGTCGCGAAGGCCCACGGTCCCGCTGAGGTTGGGGGTCTCGAAGTCAAGCGCATTGGCGTCGGTCCACGTTCCTGTCGTCAGGCTCGTCGCGTCCAGGCTGTACTGGAAGTCGATCCGGTCCGCGCCCCGGTTGATCGTGCCCAAGCGCCACTGCTCACCGGTGTAGGCGAGGTCCAGCGTCGTGACCTGCGACCCGGTGGCGTTCGTGAACGAGGCACCGATGGTCGGGGTCAGGCTGCCGGACAGCAGCCCGCCGAAGGCACGCTCCGAGCTCGCAGTGGCACCGAAGCTGTAGGTGTCTCCGGCGTTGCTGCTGCCGGTGCCAGCCGCATACAGCCCGTTGGCATTCGTCCCTGCCTCGCTGAGGGCCCAGCCGTCTGGCAGCGTCGCGTTCGTCGTGCCTGCGGTGGCGAGAGTGTTGAAGTCCTGGCTGTACGCCGTGTCGAGGGCGGTCAGCGAGACCGACCCCGCCGCAACTGCAGGGGTGGCCGTCAGTGGGACAAACCCCACGGTGACCAGACCTGCGACAACCACGACCCGAGTAATGCGACGCATCTTCAAAGCTTCCACCCTTTTGGAGTAGTACCACTGGCCCGATCGCCTCACCGTACGCGAGGTGCGGGCCAAGGTCACTGCCCGAGGGGGTCATTTAGGGGTGGCCCACCGGTGGGCGGTCGGCGTGGTCCGGTGCGGCGCCCTCAGTGATCCCGAAACGGTCGTGGAACCGCCGAAGAGGTCCGGGGGCCCACCAGTTCGCCTCGCCCAGCAGGCGCATCAGTGATGGCACGAGCAGGGCCCGTACGACGGTCGCGTCGATGACGACCCCCAGCGCCATCCCCACCGCGATCTGCTTCATGAAGAAGACCGGACTGACCGCGAAGGCGGCGAAGACCACCGCAATCATCAGCGCGGCCGCGCTGATGATCCTTCCGGTACGAGCGACCCCCTGTGCGACGGCTTCCTCGTTGGAGAGCCCGGAGTCCTTCAGCTCCTTGATGCGGGCCATCACCAGTACGGCGTAGTCGGTCGCCAGCGCGAAGGTCACCGCGAAGAGGAAGACCAGGCTGGTGACCTCCAAGGCATACGGTCCGGGGTAGTCCAAGAGCCCGACGAGAAGCTTGTGCTCGAAGACCAGTACCAGGATCCCCAGCGTGGAAGCCAGCGTCAAAGCGTTCATCAGCAGGGTCTTGACCGGGAGGATCACCGAGCCGGTCAGGAGGAACAGCAGGAAAACGGTCAGCAGCACGATCACGCCGACCACGAGCGGTGCGTTGGCGACGAGGCTGCTCTTCTCGTCGACGAACCGCGCGGTGTTCCCGGTCACGAGCAACTCGACGCCGGAGGGGGTGACAACGTCCCGGATGGCATGGAGGGCGTTCTGGGAGGTATCGGCGAGCGCAGGGCCGTCGAGCGCAGCGGTGGTGTAGGCGACTGAGTCGTTCGCCCTGACGAACGGCGAGACCGCGGCAACGTGAGGCACGGCTCCGATGCGGGTCGCGATCGACGAAAGGTCGGCCTCGCTGACCTTGCCCGAGACTGTCAGCGAGAGGCCTTCGGTGACAGCACGCCCGTAGTGCTCACCCAGGTACGCGTTGGTGGCGTACGACTGCTGACCGGGCGGGACGGCCTGGGCACTGGGGCCGGTGAACTTGGTGCCCAGCAACGGGGCGGCCAGAGAGAGCAGCACGACGGAGGTGGCCACTGCGACGAGCACCGGGCGGCGCATGACGGCGCGCGCGAGCCGGAGCCACCGGGTCGACGTACTCGAGACGGACGGGCCGCGGCGGATCGACAGAGCGTTGATCCGCGGTCCCAGGATCGCGAGGATCGCCGGAACGACCAGGACGGCCATCAACGCGGAGAGCACGCCTACCGTCGCGCCGGCCACGCCGATGGAGTAGAGGAAGCGCTGCGGCATCAGCACGAGAGCCGCCATCGCTGCCGCGACGGTCAGGCCCGAGAAGAGCGCGGTGCGACCGGCTGTGGTGACGGTACGGCGGTGCGCCTCTTCGGTGGCGCCATGCTGGTCGACCTCCTCCCGGTACCGGGAGACCAGCAGCAACGCGTAGTCCACCGCCAGCCCCAGGCTCAGGCCAGTGGCCAGGTTCAAGGCGAACAGCGAGGTGTCGACGAGCTCAGCCATGATGCGCAGGGCGAAGAGGGTGCCGATGATCGAGAGCACTCCGATCACCAACGGCACGGCCGCGGCCACAGCACTCCGGAAGACGATCAGCAGCAGGATCGCCAGGATCGGGAAGGCGATGATCTCGGCGTTGGTGAGGTCCCGGCGCGTCTGGTCGTTGACCTCGTTGAAGCTGGGGGCATAGCCGCCGTAGCTCACGTCGAGGAGGTCCGAGGTGACCCGCTCGCGTACCGACTCGTCCGCGAGCCCACCCTTGTCTTCCAGGTCGTTGGAGTTGAGCTGGGCGGTGAGCACCAACGAGTGCCGATCGACTGCGATCAGGCTCGCGGCTGCCGCCGGGTTCTCCAACGGGTTGACCACGTTCCCTACGTAGTCGGCACCGCGCAGTGCACCAGCTAGCCGATCCACCTCGGCGACGACGGTCGGGTCTGCAGTGTCCAGTACGCCCCCGTCCGGGTTCCTGAGCAGGACCACCAGCCCTGCCTCTGCAGAGAACCCGAGGGCCTCGGAGAGGACCACCCCCGCGCGCTCGCTCTGCGAGGCGGGGTCGGTGAAGCCGGCTGCCTTGAGGTGGTGCTCGACATCGTGACCGACGAAAGCGGCGACACCGGCGAAGAGCACGGTGGCCGCGAGCACCTTGCGCGGGTGGTGCCAGGTGAGGGCGGCGATGCGATCGAGCATGAGCGACAACCTAGCAGGGCGAGTTTCCTTTGGGAACTAACTCACGTAGGGTCGCCCACATGCAACGCGCGGACTTCTCCCAGGCGCAGTGTTCGGTGGCACGGACCCTGGACATCATCGGAGACCCGTGGACTCCGCTGGTGCTGCGCGACGTCGCGATCGGTGTCAGCCGGTTCGACGCCATCCAGCGCAACCTCGGCGTGTCACGCAAGGTGCTTGCCCAGCGACTGCGGGCCCTGGCGGACCACGGGATCGTCACCCGGACTGCCTACCAGGACAACCCGCCACGGCACGACTACTCGCTGACTGAGCGGGGGCGGGATCTCGCCATGGTCCTGCTGGCGATCCAGGCCTACAGCGATAAGTGGGTCTTCGGCGAGGGAACGCACCCGGTCAGCTGGAAGCATCTGTCCTGCGGAGAGCTGAGTGCACCCGTGCTCTCGTGCGACCACTGCGGTGAGCAGCTCAGGCCCGGAGAGATCGCGCCGATGGCTGGCCCTGGCTTCGACGAGGTCGCCTTCCCAGAGACCGCGCAGGCGTTCATCCGGATCCAGCAACTGCTCAGCGGCGTGTCGAGCCAGCCAACCGCAACTACCTGACGGACCTTATCCGGACCTCGTCCTTCGGGGTGCCGTCGGGCGCGCCGTCCGCAGTCCCCTTCTCGCCGATGGCCTGGAGCACCGCGAGGCTGTCGGCGTCGGCGGTCCTGCCGAAGACGGTGTAGTCAGGCGGGAGCGGGGTGTCTTGATAGACCAGGAAGAACTGCGACCCGTTCGAGTCGGGGAGGCTCGAGTGCGCCATCGCCAGGGTCCCAGCGGAGAAGGTGTCGCTCGGCTTGACCTCGTTGGCGAAGCGGTAGCCCGGTCCACCGCTGCCGGTCGCGGTCGGGTCCCCGCATTGCAGGACGTAGATCCCCGACTGGGCGGTGGTGAGCCGGTGGCAGACGGTGTCGTCGAAGTAGCCTTGTGCGGCAAGGGAGACGAACGAGTTGACCGTGCAGGGCGCGGTCTCGCTGGCGAGAGAGACCGTGATCTCTCCCTGGCTGGTGCGGATCGTGAGCCGGTCGAGGCCGCGCGGCTCGGCCGGAGGCAGGTCGACCGGCTTGGCGGCCGGGCCGGTCTGCCCGTCAGCGGCGTAGGTGCATGAGCCCGCGCCTTCGATCGGCGTCGCCGTCTGGGTGGGCCGGCTGGCTCCGGTCGGGCCCGTCGCGCTGCCGGCGACGTCGTCACCGCACGCGGCGAGCGTGACGCACAGCGGCAGGATCGTAAGCGCGGTAACGAGGCGGTTGTGCATAGCGAGGATGCTAACCACAGGCGTCACAGTGCTTCAGACTGGCGTCGTGAACCTTCCGTGGCCACTGCCTGAGCGGACCGACCTGCGCGACCGGCTGGTGACGGCGTACTCGTCCGGCCGCGGGTACCACGATCTCCAACACCTTGCCGAGGTGCTCCAGCGGATCGACGAGCTCGGCGGTGGCGACAACGTCGAGGTGGTTCTCGCAGCCTGGTACCACGACGCGGTGTACGACGGGGACGGCGACAACGAGGAGCGTTCGGCCCAGCTGGCTCTGGATGACCTGGCCCAAAGCGCCCTGTCCGAGGTCGGTGCGGACCCTGCCGAGGTGGCAAGACTCGTGCGGCTGACCGCTACGCACCGCCCAGAGCCCGGGGACCACAACGGCGAGGTGCTCAGCGACGCCGACCTCGCGATCCTTGCCGCGGGCCCCGACCGGTACGACGCTTACACGCGTGGAGTCAGGCAGGAGTACGCCGAGTACGACGACGCCACCTTCGCCGCTGGACGCACCGCCGTACTGCGGGACCTGCTCGCCAAGCCGACCCTCTTCCACACCGCCCATGCGCGCGCACTGTGGGAGCCGCTGGCGCGCTCCAACGTCGAGGCCGAGCTGAGCCGGCTTGTCGATCAGCCGCTCGGTGAGACCGAGGCCTGATGAACCCCGAGAACGTCGCCAAGACTACGGCCCTGCTCCCAGGCCGCCACGAGCTCGGCGATCTGCGCTGTTCCGTAGCCGCGCTCGAGCATCGACCCGACCAGCTTCAGCCGGTCGATGTGAACGTCGGTGTACACCGCGATCCTGCCCTCACGACGCGGCGAGGGGAGCAGCCCGAGCCCTTGGTAGGCCCGAACGTTGCGGGTGGTCATGCCGGCCGCGCGGGCCAAGTCGTCGATGCGGTAGTCCGTCATCGTTCTTCCTTCTCCGTACCAGGTGTTGCGTCTCTGGCCAATTATGAGCACTTGAGTGCTCGCGGTGGATGTCGGCGGCCGGGATTTAGCCGCTGAGCTCCCCGAGGGGGGCCACCACGATCCCGGAGTTCTCACAGACCCACCTCGGGTCCGGGCCACCCAACTCGGGATGGATGTACAGCGCGTGCGGCTCAAGCTCGTCGCAGGCGGTGCAGAGGGGCCAGCGACCGAGGCGGTCCAGGATCGCGTCCTGCACGTCCTGGGCGACCAGCCCGGCGACGTACGAGCGCCCTTCCTGCCACTGCGAGGTCCACCACCGCCTCGTCTGGACGGCTTCCTCCAGAGAGGAGACCGATGAAGCGTCCGCGATGCCGGTTGCCTCAAGGTCGTGCAACACGAGGGCCCTCGCGATCAGCAGGTCGTCAGGTTGCTCGGCCGGGGATGTCACGATGTCCATTGTGAGCACGGTCGCCCAAGCACCACTCCTCGAGGTGGTGACACTCCACCCTTCCGACGTCGGCCCGGCGCAGGAGGGCGGCGCCGACCGGCTCTACCTCACCGACGCCATCGACGCCGGCGGCCTCTCGCCGGAGCCGAGCCTCGTCTCCGCCATCTGCCGCGAGACGGACCTCCCAGTGCGGGTCATGTTGCGGCTCAACGAGAGCTACACGACGACGGGCGGTGAGCTGACCCGACTGGTCGGGCTGGCCGAGGACTACCTCGCAGTCGGCGCCGAAGGGCTGGTCTTCGGCTTCCTGGACTCCGACCTGCTCGTCGACACTGAAGTGTGCAGCGCCATCACCGACGCGCTGGGACGGGTGCCGTGGACCTTCCACCGGGCCATCGACTCCGTGCTCGAGACCGAGACGGCCTGGCGTCAGCTGCAGTCGTTGACCGGGCTGGACGCCGTACTCTCGGCCGGGTCGTCGCGCGGGATGTCGGTAGGGCACGAGGAGCTCACCGACCGAGCGGTCGCCTCCCCGGAGATTGCCCGGCTCCTGATGGCAGGCGGGGGGCTGGCCGGCGAGCACGTGCCGTGGCTGGTCCACGCCGGGGTCCGTCAGTTCCATGTCGGGAAGTCCGTGCGCCCGGGCGGGTCGTGGAAGGCGTACGTGGACTCTCGGCATGTGCGTTCATGGCGGTTACTGCTAGACGATGCCATCGCCCGTACCGCATGACGATCTTCATCGACCCGCCGCTCGTCCCAGCCCACGGCCGGCTGTGGTCCCATCTGGTCAGCGACCTGTCGTACGACGAGCTGCACGCGTTCGCTGCTGGGTTCGGGATCCCGGATCGCGCGTTCGAACGCGACCACTACGACGTACCGGGCGACTACTACGACGTCCTGGTGGCGGCCGGCGCCGTACCGGTGTCGAGCAAGGAGCTGGTGCGAAAGCTCTCCGCAGCCGGCCTCCGCAGCCGCAAACCCCGCCCCGCTGCTGGGGCGTCGGACTCGGCCTAGGGCACCTTGACGAAGGAGCCGGCGGCACCGCAGGCGGTCCTCGTGGGGAGCACTAGGTAGCCCGCGGGGAGATTGACTCTCCAGGTGTAGAAGCCCGAGGCGCCGGTCGCGATCTTCGGCGAGGTGTAGCTGCCGTTGTGGTTGACCCGGACGGCGGTCGCGCCGACCTTCTTCTTGGGGTAGCAGGTCGCGTTGGCCTTGGCCTTGTACGGTCCGAACAGCATCAGTTCGGCGTCGTTGTCGTACCCGGTCGGGAGGCCGCTCAGGATGAAGGTGAGCCTCGAGCCGGGCTTCGCGTCGAGCCTGAACCTCGGGCTGGAGCGCACCCGGACGAGTCCGCCGCAGGCCTGGGTCGGCGCGTTGAGCTGGTTGGCCCCCACATGCACGCGCCAGACGTAGAGCCCGGCGTTGGAGACGATGGCGGGCGGGCCGGCGTACGTGCCGTCGCCCTTCACCTCGCTGGTCAGCGTACGGATCGGGGTGCCGTCGCAGCCGGTCTGCGCGCCCTGTGGGAACGGGCCGAACAACGAGAATGTCGCGGTCCGGGGGGCGATCCCCTCGCTGCCGGTCACGGTGAAACCCACCGAGAAGGCTCGGTCGACCTGCTCCGGCTTCGGAGCCGACGGCACCGACACCTTCGGCGAGGCCCGGACCACCACGACGTCACGGGCCACGAGCTCGGTCTTGCGACCTGCAATGGCGATCCGCGAGGTCGCCTTCCTCCGCGGATCGCGGACGAGCAGCCGCCACTCGGGCACCCGGCTCACGCGGACCCTGAGCTTGCGCACGCCCACCTGGTCGGCGGGGTAGCTGGTATAGACCCTGCCCTTCGCGGACGTCTCGTGCACCTCCGCGACACCCGGAACCCTGAGCAGAACCGGCAGCTTCGCCACCGGCAGTCCGGCATACGACGTGACCTGGACGCGCACCTTCACCCGACCGCCGACCTCCGCCGGCCTGGATCGCACTGCGAGGGTGTAGGGGCCCGCGTACTTCTTGGACTCGGCCAGCATGTACCGGGCCAGCGACCGGATGGAGGCAGCGTGACCGGTGGACCGCAGCCGAGCCTTGGCGCGGCGCCCGCCGAGCGGTCGACCCGAGACCAGCGCGTACGTCGCAACGTCGACGGCGGCGGACTGGTCAGCGACGCGGACGGCACCGTACTTGGAGATGATCCACGCGGCTCGGGCCTCACCTCGGTTGGTCGAGACCCGGTGGGCGCGCTTGTACTCGCTGCTGCCGCGGCGTGCGCTCGCGTCGAGCCGGTAGGTCACCTTGCCGTCGGTCTTGCGTGCACCCATGAAGCCGCCGTCAGCGGTGGGTGCCGGTTTGATCCGGTAGCCGGACCAAGGCACTGAAGCCGCCTCGGCGGCTCCAGCAGGGACGAGAAGAACCAGGGCGAGGAGTACGGCGGCACTGCGCTTGGTCATCTGTCGTCCGGATCGATCGGCTTCTTGATGGGCTTGTTCGGGCCGACCTGGTTACTCGGCGACCCGGGCTTCTGCGCGGAGACGACGTCTGGCGGCGTGGTCGGTGCTGCGACCTGCTCGGGGCGCGGACTGCCCGGTGTCGCCTCTCGCGACGGCTTCGGTGCTGTCCTCAGCGTCACCTGCGGCGCCACCACGGCTGCCGGAGGGCGGGGGGCCAGCGTCGTCTGAGGTGCCGACTCCGTGTCCGGGGACAGGGCCGTGGTCGCGGGAACGCCGATCTCGTGGACGAGTCCGAAGAGGAAAGCGACGGCGACGAGCGCGGTCGTCACGACGACGCCGCCGATCATCTGCCAGCGCGCCCGCCGACGTGGGCGCACGTGGATCCCGGCGACCTGCGCCGCGAGCTGCGAGATCGCCCACTCGGGGTCTGTCTCGCCGTAGTACCGGCCGTCGTCGGCCATGCTCAGCCCCCTTCGGCCCAGCCGTCCCGCCGGGCAAGAGCCCGCCGAAGCGGCATCGGCTCAGCGAGCTACTAGGAGTGGGATTGTCCGCAACAGTGTACAGGGCGGGCTTGCCGGACATAAGCGGATCCAGCAGGCGTGGCGCCACTCAGGGGTGATGGATCCGGCCGTGGCTCGCGCCGAGCCGCCCGCCAGCGCCGCCCCATCGCAACGCGATGATCTCCGCGGCAATGCTGACCGCGGTCTCCTCCGGCGTACGCGCGCCCAGGTCGAGACCGATAGGACTGGAGAGACTCGCCAGCTGCTCGTCGGTGAGCCCGGCCGCCCGCAGCCTGGCAAGCCGGTCGTCGTGCGTACGACGAGAGCCCATCGCGCCCACGTAGGCGACCTCGGGCAGCGACAGCGCCACCTCCAGCAGCGGAACGTCGAACTTGGGGTCATGCGTCAACACGCAGACGACGGTACGACGGTCGACCCGACCGGACTCAGCCTCCTTGCGCAGGTACCTGTGCGGCCAATCGACCACCACCTCGTCGGCCGACGGGAACCTGCTGTGCGTCGCGAAGACCGGCCTCGCGTCGCAGACCGTGACCCGGTAGCCGAGGAACGAGCCCACCCGGGCCACCGCGGCCGCGAAGTCGATGGCGCCGAAGACGAGCATCCGCGGCTTCGGGGCGAATGCCCACACGAAGACACGGGCGCCCTCGCCGCGCCGCTGACCCTCGGGGCCGTAGGTCAGGACGCCGTCGTGACCCGCTGCGAGCAGTCCGACGGCATCGTCGGCCACGGCGTCATCCAGGCGGGCGGAGCCGAGGGTCCCCTCGCGCGCCTCGCCAGGACGGACCAGCATCCGAGCGCCAGCGCCGTCCGGATGGTCGATCAGTGTCGCGACGGCGACCGGGCGGTCGTTCGCCAGATCCTCGGCAATCGCCTCGAGCTCGGGGAAGGTCTCCCGGTCGACCCGCTCGACGTACACGTCCAGGACGCCCCCACACGCGAGTCCGACCGCCAGCGCGGACTCGTCACTGACGCCGTACCGGTGCAGGACGGCCCGGCCCGAGGCGACGACCTCCTGCGCGAGCTCGTAGACGGCCCCCTCCACACAGCCCCCCGAAACCGAGCCGACTGCCTCGCCGCCCGGACCGACCAGCATCGACGCACCCGGCGGCCGCGGCGCCGACTCGAAGGTCTCCACGACCGTCCCGACCCCGACCGGCTCTCCGGCCCGCCACCAGCCCAGCAGCTCGTCGAGCACCTCACGCACGGGCGACCACCCCCAGCAGCTCACCGAACGCCGCGAGAGAGTGCCCGGCGACGAAGTCGTCGCAGTGCGGGAGGGCGGCAGCCATCCCGAGCTGGACGGGCTCGAACCCGGCCGCGGCCTTGTGCGGGTTGACCCAGACCACCCGGTGAGCCAGCCGCGACAGCCTCTCCATCTGGGCCGACAACAGGGTGGCGTCGCCACGTTCCCAGCCGTCACTGAAGACCACCACGACGGCACCGCGCGCGACGCCCCGTTGCCCCCACCGGTCGAGGAAGGCCCGCATGGTCTCCCCCAGCCGGGTCCCACCGGACCAGTCGGGCACGGCTTCGCCGGCGGCTGCGACAGCCTGGTCGGCGTCGCGAAGCCTGAGCGCACGTGTGACGCGGGTAAGTCGCGTGCCCAGCGTGAAGACCTCGACGTTACTGGTGCTCATCCGGTGCGCCAGGCGCAGCAACGCGTCGGCATACGCGCTCATCGAGCCGGATACGTCGATGAGCAGCACCACACGGCGCGGCTGCCGCGACCGGCGTTGCCAGGCGATCTCCGTCGGCTCGCCGAGGCTGCTTCGCATCCGCCGGAGCGTCGTACGGCGGTCGACGGTGCCGCGACGCCACGGCTGATGCCGGAAACCCGTGCGCAGCGGGGGTCGGGGACGCAGCTGGGCGAAGAGGCCGTTCAGCCTGAGTCGCTCGTCCGCGGAGAGCTCGCCGATGTCGCGGTGGCGCAGTACCTCGACGTCTGCCGCGCGTGCCCGCACCGGCATTGCGTCATGTCGTTCTCCGCCAGTCTCGTCGGTGTCCAACGGCGCCTGGACCACCTTGACCTGCGGCTGCACCGGAACGGACGGCAGCGCATCGCCGTGGAACCAGGAGGTGAAGACGGTGTCGTAGACAGGGAGGTCGTCTGGCCCGGAACAGACGGCCGCGCGGGCGGCCCAGTACGTCGCGCTCTCGTCTCCCAGCCCCACTGCCGCCACGCTTTCGAGCATCGAGCGAGCGCGGTCCTGGGTGACCCTCAACCCCGCCGCGCGCAGCGCCGTCGCGAAGCCGAGGAGAACTTCGTCCGGTTGGTGCGACATCTAGCTGGCCAGCATCCGGTCGAGGGTGGCGCGGACGCGCTCTGCGTCCTCGCGGTACTTCACCGCCGCACCCAGGGTGGCTGCCGCAGACTCGAGGTCGAGGCGGGCGACCCCCAGCCGATGCAGCGCCCGCGCCCAGTCCAGCGTCTCGGACACACCCGGGGGCTTGACCAGCTCGGCCTCACGTAGCCGGTGCACCAGGGAGACGACCTGGCGGGTCAGGCTCTGGGAGACCTCCGGTGCGCGCGAGCGGACGATGGCCACCTCACGTTCGAGGTCAGGGTGGTCGATCCAGTGGTACAGGCACCGCCGCTTGAGGGCGTCGTGGAGGTCGCGGGTCCGGTTGGAGGTGAGCACGACCACCGGAGGTAGCTCGGCCTTGACGGTCCCCAGCTCGGGGATCGAGACCTGGTACGTCGAGAGCACCTCGAGCAGGAATGCCTCGAACTCGTCGTCCGCCCGGTCGATCTCGTCGACGAGCAGCACGGCTGGACTCTCCCGCAGGGCCCGCAGCACCGGACGAGCGAGCAGGAACCGCTCTGCGAAGAGGCCACGCTCGACCTCCTCCAGGTCGGCTGCCCCCGTTGACTCGACGGCACGCAGGTGCAGGATCTGCCTCGGGAAGTCCCAGTCGTACAGCGCCTGGCTGGCATCGATGCCCTCATAGCATTGCAGGCGGATCAGCGGCACCTCCAGCGCCAGCGCCAATGCCTCAGCCAACGCGGTCTTACCGGTCCCCGGCTCGCCTTCGACCAGGAGCGGTCGCTGCAGCTCGAGCGCGAGGAAGCCCACCGTGGCGAGCGCCTCGTCGGTCAGGTAGCCGGTGCTCTCCAGCCTCGCGGCCAACTCCGCGGGTGAGCCGATCATTCGTCCAGGCTACGCGGCAGGTCTTCGGGCAGATCGACGTCGCGGCCGGTTGCCAGGTCGTCACAGGGCACGTCGCGAGCGCCGTGCTGGTCGAGGTAGTCGCGCGCGCCACGGTCTCCCGAGACGGCGTCCAGCACCCCGGCCCAGTGGTCGCGCCCGATCAGCACCGGGTGGCCCGGGTTCCCGCCGTAGGTCGCGCGCACCAGGGAGTCCGCTGCGGCACCGCTGGCGACCCGTCGTACGGCGTCGTCGTGCACGTCGGGAAGGTCGACGAGAAGCACCAGCGCGGCCTCGGAGTCCAGGGTGGCGAGGCCTGCTTTCAACGATGCGCCCAGTCCCGCATCCCAGCTCTCGCAGTGGACGACGGCGAGGTCGGGGTCGTCCAGCCATCCGTGTTCCCGCAGGATCTCCGTTGCCTCCGGGGCGGCCGCCCCGAGGACGACGGTCACCTCCGTGCAGCCTCCCTCGAACAGGGTGCCGATCGCCCGGTCGAGGTACGGCACACCCGCCGGGTCGCGCAGCAGCGCCTTGGGCAGGCCCATGCGCGTGCCGCCTCCCGCAGCCAGAAGAAGTCCGGTGACCACTTCAGCGGCGAGCCGGAGCGGGCGGACGGGTCAGCGGCACCCAGAGCGTGTACCGGTCAGCCCGGAAGGTCGAGCGCGACACCTCCACGGCGAGAGTGCCGGCGAAGGCGCGGCGCGCTACCCGGAGCACCGAGTCCCCCTCACGGATCCCGAGGGCCTCGGCCTCGTCCGCCTTGGCGACGTCGGCGTCGACGGAATCCTCGCCCCAGGTCGGTAGCAGGTCGCGCCGTTGGAGCTCGGCGTACAGGCTGACCGGGAGCGGCTGCTCCAGGAAGCCCGGCAAGATCGAGTCGGCGAGGTAGGCGTCCTCGATGCACATCGGCTGGCCGTCGGCGTACCGCAGTCGCTGCCAGTGCACGACCCGGTCGCCGACCTCGATCTCCAGTGCCCGGGCGACTCCGGGCCCGGCCTGCTCAAGACGAGCCAGCAGCGTGCGGGCGTCGGGCTTCAGGCCGCGGCGAGTCATCTCCTCGGTGAAGCTGGCCAGGCGTGCCTGGGTCTCGGCCAGGCCCCGCGCGACGAAGGTCCCACGACCCGGGATTCGCTCCAGGAGGCCCTCCGCGACCAGCGCGTCGAGTGCCTGCCGGACCGTCATTCGCGCGACACCGAACTGTTGGACGAGCTCACGCTCGGACGGAGCGGGGTCACCGGGCTCAGCGCCATCGATCAGGTTCCGCACGTACTCGCGAACCTGCACATGCTTGTGGACTGCCTGATGGCTCGGCGCTGGCGTGATCACATCACCCATCGTTTCGGCCCCTCTCCCTTGGCCCGATCTTAGACCCGGAAACCAGCCGTGACAGGAGGGCAGAAAAGTTGCTGCTACAACACCCGTCATTCCGTGGCGATCGCCTTGAGTACGTCCAGTCGCGCCGCTCGGCGCCCCGGGACTACGGCGGCAAGGACCCCGACCACGCCTGCAGCGATGACGAAACCCAGAAGCTGAACCCAGGGGATAGAGAGCTCGGTGATCCCCTGGTCAGCCAGCGCCTTCACCAGCGAGACCCCGAACGCCACGCCTACCACCACGCCCAGGAGCGCGCCGAAGACCGCGATGACGATCGACTCCAGCCGGATCATCGTGCGCAGTTGGCGACGACTCAGCCCAACCGCCCGCAACAGGCCTACCTCCCGGGTGCGCTCGATGACTGAGAGCCCGAGCGTGTTGACGACGCCGAGGATCGCGATCACCACGGACAACCCGAGCAGCGCGTAGATCAGGGTCAGGAACAGGTCGACCTGGGACTTCTGCTCGTCGGCGTAGCCGGCCGGGTCCTTGACCGTCAAGGTGGGGAGTCCCTTGGTGACCGCGTTGATGGCTCGGGTGAGCTCTACGGTGTCGGCACTCGGCGCCTTGACGACGAAGAGGATGGAGTCCAGCGCCTTGAGCCCGCCTGCGGCCAGGGTCTCGGGGCTGACCAGATAGCTGGCTGGCAGCGAGGGATCTCCGTCGTACACGGCAACGACTTTGAGGTCCTGGGTGCCACCTTGGAACTCCATGTCAACCGTGTCTCCGAGGGAGAAACCATGGCCCTCGGCGGTGCTGCGTGCCACCGCGACAGTGCCGCCCTTCAGGTCGGCCAGGTTCCCGTCGACGATGTCGAGGGCAAGGGCCTGCTCGATGTCCGCTGGCGTGACCGCGGCGACGAAGGTCTGGTCGCCGTCGGCCCTGGGGTAGGCCTGCTGAACCTGCGCGACAGTGCGCACCCCCGGGACCGCCCGGATCTGGTCCGCGACGTCGGTGGAGAAGGGTTGGCCGACGACGTTCGACACGACGAGCTGGGCCCTGAGCGAGACCTCGAGCGCGGCATCGGTGCTGGCCGAGGCCGACTTCCCGAAGATCGCCACCATCGAGACCAGGGCGATTCCGATCATCAGTGCGCTGGAGGTGGCCGCCGTACGCCGCGGGTTGCGCGCGGAGTTCTGGGTGGCCAGTAGCCCGACGCTGCCGAAGAGCCGCCGGTACGCCAAACCGAAGCCGGCGATCACGGGTCGCGACACCAGCGGGCTGACCAGCGAGACCCCGATCAGGATCAGCAACAACCCCAGCCCGATGAGGCTCAAGCCAGACGAGCCCTTCCCGGCGAAGCCAGCGATCACGCTGGCCACCCCTGCCAGGATCATCGAGGTCCCGACGGCCAGCCGGGTTCGAAGCGTCGACTCCGGGAGAGCCACGTCGTCACGCAACGCCGAGACGGGCGCCGCCCTGGATCCTCGGAGCGCGGGCAGCACCGCGGCGACGACCGTCACGAGCAGGCCGAGGACGTAGCACCAGGCAATGGTCGTCGGCTGTACGGGGAACTCGGCACTGCTCAGGTCGAGCCCGAACGTCGACAGCAGGGCTCGGATCCCCTGGGCCAGGACGATGCCCATTCCGAGCCCCAGCGTCGAACCGATCAGGCCGACCACCAGGGCCTCGAGAAGCACCGAACGTACGACCTGCCCTCGGGACGCGCCCAGTGCGCGCAGCAGCGCCAGCTCCCTGCTCCGCTGAGCGACCAGGATCGAGAACGTGTTGATGATCAAGAAGGCCCCGACGACCAGCGAGATGCCTGCGAAGATCAGCATGAAGATCCGGATGTACTTCAAGAAGCCGTTGTCGATGGCGTCCTTGTTGTCCTGGACGACCGTATCGCCGGTGCGGGCCACGACCCCGGGGGGCAGCACCCGCTGCGCGGCCGCGCGGAGCTGCTCCTGCGGAACTCCGTCCTGGCCGACCAGGGAGATCGCTGAGTAGACGTCTTTCCCCTCGAAGAACCGGGCCTGCATGAACGTACGGTCGAAGATCGTGATGGTGGCCCCGACGAGCCCGCCGTTACCGAAGTCGACGAGGCCCGTGAGCCTGGCCCGCATCGTCGGCGGTGCGCCAGGGGTGATCAGCGAAACCTGGTCTCCCACCTCGTACCCGGCGTTCTCGGCTGTCTTGACGTCGAGCGCGATCTGGTCCGGCCCGTCCGGCATCGACCCGTCCTCGAGGGTGAGGATCGGCTTGCCCGAGATCGACTCTGCGCCCGTGTAGTTGAACGCGAGCCCCGGCGGCCCGTTGCCGCCGATGACCTTGCCGTCCTTGCCGATGACGAAGACGGAGAGCAGCTGGAGCTGGGGGTGGACCGACTTGACCCCCGGCACGTCCTCGAGCCGCTTGACCACCCCTGCCGGGATCGTGCGGTTGTCCTCGAAGCTGTCGAAGTCGGTGGCGCCCGGATAGCTGATCTCGACGTCGGAGACGGTGCCCTCGATGATGTCGTCGAACGCACCGCCCATGGCGTCGGTGAAGATCAAGGAGCCTCCGACGAAGGCGACCCCCAGGACGATCGCGAACGCGGACATGACCAAACGCAGCTTGCGCGCGAACAGGTTGCGCATCGTGACCCGCAGCACCGGTCAGGCCTCCGCCGCTGCAGGAGCGAAGCGGGCTGTGAGCTCCTGCATCTTGGCCAGCACGCGCTCGCGGCTCGGCTGTCGCAGCTCGCCCACGACGTCGCCGTCGGCGAGGAATACAACCCTGTCGGTGACGGCCGCGGCCACCGGGTCGTGGGTCACCATCACGATGGTCTGCTGGAACTCGTCGACACTGCGGCGCAGCAGGCTGAGCACCTCGGCACCCGACTTGGAGTCAAGGTTCCCGGTGGGCTCGTCGGCGAAGACGATCGAGGGACGGCTCGCCAAGGCACGGGCCACCGCGACCCGCTGCTGCTGGCCGCCGGAGAGCTCCTTGGGGCGGTGCTTGAGACGGTCGCGGAGGCCGACCGTGTCGATCACGGTGTCGTACCAGGCTTCCTCGGGCTTGCGGCCCGCGATGGACAGTGGCAGGAGGATGTTCTCCTCGGCGGTCAGCGTGGGGACCAGGTTGAAGCTCTGGAACACGAAGCCGATCTCGTCCCGGCGCAGTCGGGTCAGCGCCTTGTCACCGAGCCCCGAGAGGTTCACGTCGCCGACGTACACCTGACCGCTGGTAACCGTGTCCAGCGCGGCGCAGCAGTGCATGAGCGTCGACTTCCCCGAGCCCGAAGGTCCCATCACTGCCGTGAACTCGCCGGCGTACAGATCCAGGGTGATCCCAGCGAGAGCGCGCACCTCGGCATCGCCCACGCCGTACACCTTCGTCACGTCGACGACTCGAGCTGCTGCAGGTCGTGAGTGGTCGCTCAAGGCAGATCCCTCCGTAGTCGGGGCTGCTGCGCCCCAGATCCGTAGGAACCAAAGTAGTGTGCGCGCCGACGTAGTCCCATCCGGCCACCACCCGGTCTCGCGGATGAATCCCACGGTCCCGTGTGATTCATCCACTTCCCCAGCGTCGTGACATGAGGGAAGTGGAGGTTTCCCACGGGACCGTGGGATTCAACCCCAACGAACCCGAGTCGACCTGGCGGGCTAGCCCGGGAAGGCCTCGTCGAACACGGCTGCCAGCTCGGCTGAGTAGGGCCCGGAGAAGCCGCAGCTGTTCACCACTCCGTCGGCCGCGGAGACTAGGTAGCGGGCCCCTTGCTCGAATGTGATCGCGCCGATGAGGGCGACCATTCCGGCATCGGCCGGAACCAGGGCGACGAGGTCGGTGTCGCCGCCTTTGAACCACCGGTCGACGGCCAGGACGACGCGGTCGTCAGTGACCTCGGTGACGGTGCCCTCGAGGGCTAGGTCGACGTTGCGGAGGGCCTCGGCGCTGATCTGGAGACACATCCCGGTGACAGCGTCGTCCGCGGGGAGCGAGAGCTCAGTCACCGTCTTCTGTGCCTGCTGGGTCCCTGCGTCGTCTCCGCGATTCAGCGCGAACGCGACCCCGGCAGCTACCACGGCCACCGCCGCCGCGGAGGCGACCATCGCTGCCCAGTGGCGTCGAGGGGGCTGCGCCGGACTGGGCTGTGCAGGCTGTTCTGGGGTCGTGCTCATGGTGTCCTCCACAAGGTTGTCGATCCATGAGTCGGCCGGCGCGTCACGTCGCGCAGGATCGGCTTCTCGGAGCCTGGCAAGCAGTTCGTCGTCGTTCATCGCGGCCTCCTCTCGTCACCCTGTCTGTGTCCGGACGAGGCAGAGCTCTTTCGTTCCTGGTCCAACAGGCTTGCCAGCTTGCTCCGCGCCCGATGCAGCCGGATGCTCACCGCGTTCGGGCTGACCCCGAGAACGGCAGCGATCTCGCGCGGCTGTAGCTCCTCCCACGCCCAGAGCCTGACCAGTTCACGGTCCTTCTCGGGGAGCTTGGCCAGAGCCTCATGGAGGTCCGGGTCCAGAGGCGGCGGTCCGGCTGTCCGCACCGTGGCCAGCCTGTCCGTCAGCCGTCGCTGGCGCTGGCTCGTACGGCGAACGTTGGCCAGGCAACGGCGAGCCACCCCGTAGCACCAGGGCAGTGGTTCGTCCGCCGGTACGTCGTCGAGGCGCCGCCACAGCACCAGCAGCGTGTCCGCGAGTACGTCGTCGACCTGGTCAGGATCCGCCCGCCGTACGACGAAGCGGCGCAGCGCCGGCCCGACGAGGCGGGCGAGCTCACTGAACCGAGCGTGTCGCTCGGCCTCGCGGGTCGGTTCTGACACAGTCTCCACACTCCCATCTGTCCGGACGAGAGGCAGACCTTTCAGCGGACGCCACGCGGCCGGTACTGCACCGAGATCCGCGGCCCAACCCGCTTCGCCGTCTTGGGTACGGCGTGGTCCCAGGTGCGCTGGCAGGAGCCACCCATGACCAGCAAGTCGCCGTGGCCCAGGGCGAAGCCCAAAGTCTCGCCACCACCTCCGTGCGGGCGAAGGAGGAGCTTGCGGGGCTCCCCCAACGAGACGATCGCGACCATGGTGTCCTCTGTCCGGCTGCGGCCGATCCGGTCTCCGTGCCAGGCCACGCTGTCGCGACCGTCGCGGTAGTAGCACAGGCCCGCCGTCGTGAACGGCTCACCCAGCGCCTCGCCGTAGTAGCGGCTCAAGGCGGTACGTGCCGCTTGCAGAACCGGGTGGGGCAACGCGTCGGCCTCCTCGTAGAAAGAAACCAGCCTCGGCACCTCGACAACCCGGTCGTACATCCGACGCCTCTCGGCCCGCCAGTCGACCGAACCGGCGAGGTCCACGAAGAGCTCGTCCGAGCCCGAGACCCAGCCTGGTTGGTGGTCGACCCAGGCTCCGTGCGCCAGCGCGGTGCGACCAGGCGCGAGTGGATGGAGACCAGGGTCGACCGCGCCGAAGAGTGAGGTCTGCAGCTCGATCGTCACGTCCCAACGATACGTGAAATCGAACAGGTGTTCTAGTCGAGGACTCTCGAGTCTCTGCTTTTCATCACCCTCGGCAGGATCTCGCCTACGGCGAGGAACATCTCCACGTTGCGCTCGACCAGCTCGTCTCGGGTCAGCCCGAGCGAGCCGCGCATCCAAGCGCTCATCGTCTCCAGCACGCCGCCGAACAGGTGGGTAGCCGCGAAGCGGCCCCACGACTCGATGGGCGTGGTGAGCTCGAGTCTCAGGGTCACGAGTGCCTGGCTCAGCAGCAGGTCGACGAAGGTCTCGGCCAGCGCGACGCGCCGCTGCGCAAGCGCGGGGGTGCTCGATGCCTCCAGGAAGAGGGCTCCCTTGCGCGGGTCGTCGGCCAGCACATCGACCGCCGCGCCGATGGCCGCAGATGCGCGGGAGCGAGGATCCTCGGACGCCCCCGCAAGGCGCTCGAGAATGCCTGCGACCAGCGACTCAGCTACGTGGTCGCCAGCCGCAACGAGGGCTTCGGTCTTGTCGGCAAAGCTCTCGTAGAAGTAGCGCTCGTTGAGTCCCGCCTTCTGGCACAGGCGGGTCACCGTGATCGCTCCGGCGCCGTCGGCCCCGACGATGTCGAGGGTCGCCTCGACCAGCCGCTCCCGGCGTGCTGCCCTGCGGTCGGCTGCGGAGAACCCCGCCGTAGGCACGTTCCGCCGTCATCTCGCCATTCTGGCAGAGCTCCTTGCCTGATGTGTAAATCTGGCAGAGACTGTTGCCAGAAGACCCGAGAGGCGGTGCCCCGATGCCTGGCTATTTCGACAAGGGGTCGATGGCCTACCGTGCGCTGAACCAGCGGGCGGTCTCGCTCAGCTACGGGCAGCGCGCGCTCACGATCGGCGCCCTGCATCCACGCCTCTTCCAGGGCACTGCCCAGAGCACCCGGCACCGCGAGACTCCGATCACCCGGCTGGCGCTGACGGCGCGACTGTTCGAGACCGTCTTCCTGGGCTCCAAGGACGAGGCAGACCGTGCGCTGGCCTTCACCCGCAAGAGGCATGCATCGGTGAGCGGCACGATCGAGGAGTACGCCGGGGAGCGACACCCCGCTGGGGCGCCGTACGACGCCTTCGACCCGGGGCTGATGTGGTGGACGGCAGCGTTCGCGCTCGACGCCGTCGAGGTCCATTACGACAACCTGGTCCGGCGGCTCACCGACGGCGAGCGCGAGCGGCTCTTCTCCGACTTCGTGACGTGGGCCGAACTCTTCGGGATGCCCCGTGAAGCAGCACCCACCGACTACGCGGGCTTCCGGTCAGCGTTCGACGGCTTCCTCGCTTCAGACGAGCCCCACCTGTCGGCGGAGGCGAAGCTGGTCGGCCAGTACCTCTCGGGCTACCGCGTGCCCAACCCGGCACCGCTCCCGCTCCGGCCGGGCTTCTCGGCACTGCACACCGTGGTGATCGGTGGGTTCCCGGAGCGGGTCCGCGAGCTCTACGGGATGGACTGGTCGGCCTTGGACGAGGCGCGCTTCCGAAGCATCACGCTCACCAGCCGCACCGCCCACCAGCGGCTGCCCTTCTTCCGGGCGTCCCCGCTGATGCGCGGCCGGGCCCACGAGTTCTACAAGTTCGTGGCCCGTGGCGAGCAGTCACTGGTCCGACGGGGACGGGCGAGCATGCCTGGCGTCTCGGACCGCGCGGAGAGGTCCGCCTAACCCGAGCCTGTCCCGGCGTTGGAGTCGAAGAAGGGCCCCGGCCGAAGCCGGGGCCCTGCTTTCGTGCGTTCTGATGAACGGCTGGACTCAGAAGTCCATGCCGCCCATACCGCCGTCGCCGCCCGGCATGGGCGGGTTCTTCTCGGGCTTGTCCGCCACGACCGCTTCGGTCGTGAGGAACAGGGCCGCGATGGAGGCGGCGTTCTGCAGTGCGGAGCGCGTGACCTTGGCGGGGTCGGGGATCCCGGCCGCCAGCATGTCGACGTACTCACCGGTGGCTGCGTTGAGACCGTGGCCGACGGGCAGGCCCGCGACCTTCTCTGCCACGACGCCACCCTCGAGACCGGCGTTGACCGCGATCTGCTTGAGCGGAGCCGCCAGGGCAACCCTGACGATGTTCGCGCCGGTTGCCTCGTCGCCCTCGAGCTCGAACTTCTCGAACGCGTTGACGCCCGCCTGGAGCAGAGCCACGCCGCCACCGGCGACGATGCCCTCTTCGACGGCAGCCTTCGCGTTGCGAACGGCGTCCTCGATGCGGTGCTTGCGCTCCTTGAGCTCGACCTCGGTAGCCGCGCCGACCTTGATGACCGCAACACCGCCGGCCAGCTTGGCCAGACGCTCCTGCAGCTTCTCGCGGTCGTAGTCGGAGTCCGACTTCTCGATCTCGTTGCGGATCTGGTTCACGCGGCCCTGGATCTGCTCCGCGTCGCCAGCGCCCTCGACGATCGTGGTCTCGTCCTTGGTGAGCACGACCTTGCGGGCCTGGCCGAGCAGCTCGATTCCGGTCGACTCGAGCTTGAGGCCGACGTCCTCGGAGATCACCTGGCCACCGGTCAGGATCGCGATGTCCTGCAGCATGGCCTTGCGGCGGTCACCGAAGCCCGGAGCCTTGACGGCAGCGGACTTGAAGGTGCCACGGATCTTGTTGACGACCAGGGTGGCCAGGGCCTCGCCCTCGACGTCCTCGGCGATGATCAGCAGAGGCTTCCCGGACTGCATGACCTTCTCCAGCAGCGGCAGCATGTCCTTGACGTTGCTGATCTTCTGGTTCGCCACGAGCACGTAGGCGTCCTCGAGGACGGTCTCCATGCGCTCGGGGTCGGTCATGAAGTACTGCGAGATGTAGCCCTTGTCGAAGCGCATACCCTCGGTCAGCTCGAGGTCGAGCCCGAAGGTGTTCGACTCCTCGACGGTGATGACGCCTTCCTTGCCGACCTTGTCCATCGCCTCGGCGATGATCTCGCCGACGGTGCTGTCAGCGGCCGAGATCGAGGCCGTCGAAGCGATCTGCTCCTTGGTCTCGACGTCCTTGGCCATCTCGAGCAGCTGGGCGGAGACGGCCTCGACGGCCTTCTCGATTCCACGCTTGAGCGCCATCGGGTTGGCGCCGGCCGCGACGTTGCGCAGACCCTCGCGAACCATGGCCTGGGCCAGGACGGTGGCCGTCGTCGTACCGTCGCCGGCTACATCGTCGGTCTTCTTGGCGACCTCCTTGACGAGCTCGGCACCGATCTTCTCGTACGGGTCCTCGAGCTCGATCTCCTTGGCGATGGAGACACCATCGTTGGTGATCGTGGGTGCGCCCCACTTCTTCTCCAGGACCACATTGCGGCCCTTGGGACCGAGGGTGACCTTGACGGCGTCGGCGAGCGTGTTCATTCCACGCTCTAGGCCTCGCCGGGCCTCCTCGTTGAAAGCAATCAGCTTCGGCATAGCTCCTACGAATTCCTTCGCGTAAGAGGGGGACGGACCCGGTCGACGTCCCGCGACGGACGGCCCTCCGCTGACCGGCGAACCCTGCTCGCCAGCGCTGGAGAACCTCGTCTTCCTGGTCCAAGTAGCACTCTCATACCGAGAGTGCCAATGTCATTTTTAGCACTCGCCCCTAGAGAGTGCAAGGTGGGGAGCCTGCCCCTGACTGCACCGGGTTGACGTAACCATTGACCAAAGGTGACCTAGGTCATACCCTCGGAATCACCTCGTGGGTGCGACGGGGTTTCGGCCGGAGCAGCAAGCCTGCTCCGGCCACTCGTCTTCTCAGGCGGCGGGGGGTGGCCGCGGAGGGTGCGCTCAGAGGTCCTACCCCGTACGGGCGCGAAGCAAACCTGCCACCATCGAGGCGAACGCTGCGCCGTTCTCGGGGAGCTCGTCGAGGTACAGGCCCGGCTCGGTAACCTCCAGCTCGCTGACGGCCAGCTCTCCGGTGTCCAGCCGCATGGCATCAACCCGTCCGTAGTGCAGCGGTGCGCCCAGGAGCTCCTCGGCGGTGGCGACGCAGCTGCGAGCGAGCCCTTCGAGCTCGGCCTCGACCGGTACGGCGAGGGTCCGGCCGCCGAAGTACTCGTGGACGCGGATCTCCCCACCCGCCGGCAGCTTGCGGACTCCGACCGTGGGCTCGCCGCCCACGACGAACAAGGACAGCTCCCCTTCGGTGCGCACCGACTCGACGACGGGCTGGAGTACCCAGGGTCCTGGGCCCACGTCGGCTTCGGGGAGGTCGGCCGCGCTGTCCACGACCACCACTCCGAAGCCGCCGGCCCCGATCCGCGGCTTGACCACGACCCTTCCTTTGAAGCCCGCGGCGGCGGCGGCTAGGTCCGCGATCCGGTCGACCGACACGGTGGGCACGACAGGAACTCCGGCGGCGCCCATCGAGACCAGGTACTGCTTGTCGGTGTTCCAGGCGAAGACCTTCGACCCGTTGAGCAGGAAGGCCTCGTCATCGACCCGCCTGGACCACTCCAGGAAGTCGTCGAGGCGGTCGACGTAGTCCCACGTCGCGCGCACGGCGACCGCTCGCGCGGAGGACCAGTCCACGTCCGGGTCGTCCCACAGGACCCACCGCGAGGTGAGCCCCTCCGCCGAGAGAGCCCGGTCGAGCACCGGTGCACCGGGTTCGCCGTCGGCCCACTGCTCCGAAGTCACCAGAAGTACGTCGACCACGCTGCGACGCTACCCGTCGCGACGCGCCCGCGCCGCGATCCCGGCTGCCCGACATCGCGGCGGCGCGGGCCGACTGCCTAGCGTTGCTTGCGCGAACGTGCGATGAGTCCGAAGTCCGAGGGCAGGGTCGCCCGATCCAGGACCTTCTGGAAGAAGGGGCTCTGCGTCGACCAGTAAGTGAAGAGCTCGACCTCCTCGAAGTCCTCCCGCAGCGCGGCTTCGAGCGCCAGCTCGTCCACGCCGTCCCTGACGACGTGGTACTCCACGAGGTCCGACTCCTCAGTCTCCGAATAGACCCCGCGGAGTCGGCGGATCCTCGTTGCCAGCCCTCGCCGGATGCTGCCCTGCCCCAGCCTCCACACGAAGTACGTACCTCGGCTGGCCCAGTGCGTGCGTCGCGATCGACGAGGGTAGAGGGTGGGATCCTGCACCGAGTAGATCCAGCCACCCGGCCCCACCAGCCCGCTGAGGCGGTGAACGAACGCCAGGTAGTCCGGGATGTGGTGCAGGAGGGAGGCGCAGACCGCACCGTCGAACTCGCGCTGCTGGTCGAAGACCTCCTCACCCGTACGGTCGTAGACCACCTCAACGTCGTCGCGGTGCGCGTAGGCCTGTTCAAGGACTGCGGCACTCGCCTCGCTGACCTCCGTGACCGTCACCGTGGCACCCGCTGCGATGAGGAAGCCCGTGAGCGTGCCGTGCCCGGCGCCGACCTCCAGGACGTGACAACTTCCCTTGGCAGCGATGGTCTCGTGGACGAGCGTGCGAAGGTGCGACTCGATCATCGAGCGGAGGACGGCGTGGCGCAGGTGCGGCGAGCCCTTGACGTAGTCGTGCCCCTCCCCGTGCGCCTTGTTCTGGAAGGCGCTGACGTGCGAAGGTTCCTGGCTCATGCTGGCCTCTCGATCGGCGCGAATGCGGCGCTCGCACAATATGCCATGCTGAGCCCGTCCATAGGCCGCTGTCGGGGTCTGGCGCGGTCCTACCCGCTAGCCGCGCGTCGTCCGGTGATCGATGAGTCCCTGTAACGACCGCAGCGCACGGCAGCCGACTCTTCGGCGCTGCACCTGACTCCGGAGGAGATTCCCCGATGCGCCTCGTTGTCGATGCGATGGGAGCCGAGTTCGGCGGCATCCGGACCTACGTCGGACGGTTGCTGGAGCATTGGCACGCCGCCTATCCCGACGACGAGCTACACGTGGTCCTTCCCGCGGGCGCGACTCTTCGGACCTCAGGCCACAGACGGCATGAGCTGCGCGCCGGGCGGCCTCGCGCGATCTCCAGACCCTTGCTGCAGACGCGCGCGCTACGCCGGCTCGTGCGCGAGGTCGAGGCAGACGCAGTCCTCGCGACGATGCCAGCGACGACGCTGCTGTCCCCCGGCTGCCCCGTTGTCGTCGTCGTCCACGACCTGCGCCACGACTTGCGCCCCGAACAGTTCAGCCGGGCACGGCGGTTGCTTCGTTTCGCGGCCTATCGGCGCGCATATGCGATAGCCGACGGGTTCGTCGCAGTCTCGAACCGGACGCTGGACGACCTGCACCGCCTCTACCCCGGCACCAGGGGCAGACCCGTCGCGGTCGCTCACCATGGCGCCGACCACGTGGCGAGCTGGGAGTCAGGCCGCCACGACGGGCCCGCGGTGGCTTTCGCACACCACACCAACAAGAACCCCGACCTCGTACTCGACGGTTGGGCAGAGCTGGCCCACCTCCCCGGCGCGGTGCCAGCACTGACGATCGTGGGAGTCCCGGGCGCCGAGCGCGCCCGGCTTGCGGACAAGATCAGCGAGCTGGACCTGGGCGAGTATGTCTCGCTCGCAGCCTTCCTCCCCGACGCGGAGTTCCGCAGTCTGGTGGCGGAGACGTCACTCGTGGTGTTCCCCAGCGACTTCGAAGGCTTCGGTCTGCCCATCGTCGAGGGGATGCGCCTCGGTGCGCCGGTCGTCATCGGACCGGATGCGGCGTCGATCGAAGTCGCCGGAGGGCATGCCGTGACGATGGCGGGCTGGACGGCGGCGGATCTGGCGTCTGCGGTCTCGGTCGCCCTTCGAATGACGGACGCCGACAAGCAAGCTGCTCGCGAATGGGCCCTGACCTTCACCTGGGATCGCTGCGTACGGCGGACCCGGAAGCTGGTCGTCGAGGCCGCCGCCCCTGGGCGAGGCCATTCCTGATCAGCCGAGCCAGGGCGTCTCCGGTCTTCGGCGAAGTTCGTACCTCGGCCAGCGACGCTACCTGTGACGATGCTGTGAGTCCTGGGGTTTCCCTTCGCCGCGGCGAAGGGAGGCCTGAGACTGGACAGATGAGACTGGGGCTGATCGCGACTGCCGTCGCAGGAGCTGTGTTGATCGCCGGCGCTCCGACCCTCGCGTTCGTCGCCGCACACCACGAGTACGGCGACGGCGAGGACTCGCTCCGCACGCACCCGCGCGATGACGCTGAGCGCGGCGCTCGGCCGTTTCGCCGGTCCTCCCCGGGACCTCACCAAAAGCCACGGCATCCCTGGAAGCACTTCGACAAGCACCACCGCTTCCCTGGGCCACCGAACTTCCTCGGGCCGCACCGCTTTCCCGGGCAGCCGCGCCGGCTGACGCCCGAGCGTCTCGCAGCACTGGAAGGGCTGGCCAAGTGGTCACGCTGCGTGCTGGAGGAGGCGCAGAAAGCCAGGGGCCCGGTGAACCTGGAGCAGGCCTGCGGCAAGAAGCCCCAGTTCGTCGGTCCGGGCGCCGGCAAGGAGATCCCGGAGAAGCCGGGCTCCAAGACCGGCTGACGCCGGAGGGACGGGACTCCGCCCAAGGGACAGGCCTGCGCCCCGGGTCAGGAACCCGGGGCGCGTGGAACTGCCGTTCAGCTCACTGGCTCTGCTCGACGTGCAGCGTGTAGTCGTCGAGCCAGCCGGTCAGCGTGTCGTCAGTGCCGCCGTCAACCAGGTTCGTACGAACCCGGATCATGTGACGACCAGGCCTGATCTTGGTGCAGAACTGGACGGCGTTGCTGTTGTAGCTGCCCGAGCCGGTGAGCGCGAGCACGTCCGCACCCGCCGAGTAGGGCCGGATCGGGACCCCGTCGACCATGACCTCGAGGCCCATCCAGTCGAACAGGTTGTCGCCAACCGAGCTGCCACCCAGCTGTGCCTCGGCGGAGAACGCGATCGAGAGGGTGTCCTTGCCCTTGCGAGGGCCGACCACGCGGAGTGCAGCGCCTGGAACGAGCGGCCTACCGCTGGCCTCGTCGAAGGTGAACGGCGAGCTCACGATGCGGTTGTAGACGCGCTTCTGGACGCCTCCGTCGCAGGCCAAACGGTGGCTCGCGCCGCGGGCTCGGAGGTCTGTGGCCCGCTGCACACCCTGGTGGCCGCCGACGCCAGGGCCAGTCCAGCCGTGGAAACCGCCAGGGTCGCGACAGCGCCGCCCACCAGCGACTTCTTCAACATGGGATCGTCTCCATCGTTCTCCGGCCATCCCGATGATGACCGTTGCGACAGCAGCTATCCCCACAAGTCAGCTTGGGAACGCCCTCAGGGAGCCTGTTCTCAGCCCCCGGCCACAGCGGGGATGACCGAGATCTGTACGCCGTCCGGGGTGCTGGTGTCCAGCGCCTCGAGGAACCGGACGTCGTCGTTTCCGACGTACACGTTCACGAAGCGACGGATCGCTCCTTGGTCGTCCAGGATGCGTGCCTTGATGCCGGCGTAGTTCGCGTCGAGGTGGTCCAGCACCTCGGCAAGGGTGCCGCCCTCGGCGGTCACCTCGGACTCGCCTCCGGTGTAGGTGCGCAGGATGGTCGGGATGCGGACGCTGACGCTCACTTCTGTCTCCTTGGGTCCCTAGACCAGGCCGGTCTCGGCAAAGGCGGTGTAGTTCGGGTCGATTGTCGCGGCCGGGCCGACCTGGTCGCTGATCGCGTCCAAGGTCTTGAGGCCCATACCGGTGTTGATCACGACGGTCTCCAGGCTCGGGTCGAGCTGCCCGGTCTCGACGAGCTTCTTGAGCACCCCGACCGTAGTGCCACCAGCAGTCTCGGTGAAGATCCCCTCGGTGCGGGCCAGCAGCAGGATGCCCGCACGGACCTCGTCGTCGGTGACGTCCTCGACGGCCCCGCCGGTACGCCGACACACGTCGAGGACGTAGATACCGTCCGCGGGGTTGCCGATGGCGAGGCTCTTGGCGATCGTGTCCGGCTTGACCGGGCGGATCGCATCGGTCCCCGCCTTGAACGCCACCGAGACCGGCGAACAGCCCGTGGCCTGGGCGCCGTACACCCTGTAGGGCCGGTCCTCGACCAGGCCGAGCTTGATCAGCTCCTGGAACGCCTTGTCCACCTTGGTCAGCTGCGAGCCCGATGCCACGGGAATGACGATCTGGTCCGGCAGCCGCCAGCCGAGCTGCTCGGCGATCTCGTAGCCGAGCGTCTTGGAGCCCTCGGCGTAGTACGGACGCACGTTGACGTTCACGAACGCCCACCCGTCCTCTTCGCCCGCGATCTCCGAGGCGAGCCTGTTGACGTCGTCATAGTTGCCGTTCACCGCGATCAGCGAGTCGGTGTAGACGGCGGAGTTGACCTGCTTTGGCCGCTCCAGGTTCGAGGGGATGAACACGACGGTCTTGATGCCGGCGCGGGCCCCTGCTGCCGCGACGGCGTTGGCCAGGTTGCCGGTGCTCGGACAGGCGAACACCTTCGAGTGGAACTCACGGGCCGCGCTCAAGGCGCAGGCGACGACGCGGTCCTTGAAGGAGTTGGTCGGGTTGGTGGAGTCGTCCTTCACCCACAGGTTGTCGATGCCCAGCTCGCGGCCGAGGTTGTGGGCCTTGAGCAGCCGGGTGAAGCCGGGCTCCATGTTCGGGCTCTGCTCGATGTCGTCCGGGACCGGAAGGAGCGCCTTGTAGCGCCAGATGTTGGGCGGACCCGCCGCGATCTGCTCGCGGGTGACCGCGGGGAAGTCGTAGGCGACCTCGAGGGGGCCGAAGCACTCCATGCACGCGTAGTGCGGACCGAGTTCCTGGGTGGTGCCACACTCCCGGCAGACCAGGCCGGTCGCGTTGCCGAATGCGCCGTCACGAAGAACAACCTGTGCGCTCAAGGAGGACCTCCTTCTCATCTTCCCCGGGGGCCGTCTCTCGGCGCGGGACGGAATTAGCACCGTGGTGACAGCGGTCTCGTGGAACTGGAGGTGTGCTGTCACGGGTTGCCGGGGCTTCAGCGGGCCGTGTCCCTCTGCCCCTCTCGATGAGCAGGTACCACCTTACGCAAGCGTCTCAGGATGTGCACATCTGGTCCGAGATCCGGACCAGAACTAGGCCGACCCCGGCAGCCGGAGCAACTGGGCTCCGGACCGGGGTCGGCGGGTTGTGTCGGGGTTCGGCGTTACTCGGCGGGCCGGGGAACGTCGCCGCGCCAGCCGCTGGGCTGGGAGCCGCGCTCCTCGATGAACTTCTTGAACCGCTCGACGTCGCCCTTGAGCCGGTGCTCGACGATCCCGAGCTTGTCGCCGGCCGTCTCCACGAAGCCCTCGGGGTCGAAGTCCATCTGGACCGTCACCCGCGACTGGCCGTCGTCGAGCCGGTGGAAGGTGACCACGCCGGCCTGGTGCGGACCGCTCTCGGTCTTCCAGGCCACCCGCTGGTCCGGATGCTGCTCGGTGATGGTCGCGTCGAACTCCCTTGAGACTCCGCCGATCTTCGTCACCCAGTGCAGGTGGGTGTCGTCGAGCTGGCGGACCTCCTCGACTCCCTCCATGAACTCGGGGAAGGACTCGAACTGGGTCCATTGGTTGTACGCGGTCGTGACCGGTACCTCTACGTCTACGCTGGCTGTGAAGGTGCTCATGGCGTTGTAGTACCCGGCATGATGACTGTCATGCGGTGGTGGCACGTGCGTGTGGTCGTCAACCTCGTGAACGGGTCGACCCTGCTCGGCCTGGTCGTCGCGCTGGCGGGTCGGGCCCACCTGGCGCGAGGGCCCCGGGGCCTGGTCTTTGCCACGTCGTACCGGCTCGGACTGCCGAGCGCACCGGCCTTCACGATCGGCAACGTCATCCTCAGCCGTGACAACCCGGCAGACCTGATTCCCCGGCAGCGGCTGTTGCGGCACGAGGAGCGCCACTCCTGGCAGTACGTCGTATGCCTGGGCCTTCCGATGCTGCCGCTGTACCTGCTGGCCTCGGCGTACTCCTGGGTCCGCGGGGGCGACTTCGGCGTACACAACGTCTTCGAGCGCACGGCGGGCCTGGCGGACGGCGGCTACCCCCTGGTCAGTCGTCGCGAACGCGCCCGGGCAGCCAGGGCAGCCAGGGCAGCCAGGGGCGAACGACAGCCGCGTTGAGCTTGCCCGTCAGCCGAGGTGAGCTCGGCCGGCGGCTGCTGCTGTGAACTCCTTGAGCAGGGCCATGACCCCGTCGGGTCCGTCCACGACCAGGTCGGCCAACTCGACCAGAGCGGGCTGCTCGTCCGAGCCCGAACAGACCAGCAGCCCATGCAGCCCCTGCTCGCGCAGACCCATCACCGCACGGAACGCCTCGACGTCGCCGAGGTCGTCCCCCACGAACATGACGGCAGCCGCGCTCAGCTCGTGCTGGAGGCGACGTACTGCCTCACCCTTGTTCATTCCAGGGGCACGGACCTCGATGACCATCCGGCCCGGCTCGAGGGCCAGCCCATGCCTGGCCGCGCGTTCCCGGAGCAGTGGCTCGAGGACCTTGAGGGCTCCGACCGGGTCCGTCATGCGACGGGTGTGGATGGCCACGGCCAGCCCCTTCTCCTCCAGATGAGCGTCCTGCAACCCTTCGGCCACGAGCAGGTCGGTGAGCCCGGTCATGAAGGTCGCCAGCCCTTTGGGAGGGCGCGGTGACCTCACCGTGCGGTCCTTGGCAGACCAGCGTTCGTTGCCGTACTGACCCAGCACCAGAAGGTCGTGCCCGCGCTCCGCGATCCGGCTGCCGACGCCGTCGAGCGCGCCCAAGCTGACCGCCTGCCGTGCGGGCCGGCCGGTGACCACGGCGACCGCCTTGACCTGGTCGGCGAGGGCCACCAGGACGTCGGGGCCGTCCGGATGGATCACCGCCTGGTCCGGCTCGGGCACGATGGGCGAGAGGACACCGTCGAAGTCCAGCCCGATGACGGCTTCTGCTGCTACTTCGACGAGGTCGGCGTACCGTCTCTCGGCGAGGGCTGACTGGAACTCCATGTGCTCCATGCAACCACGGGGCAACTACGGGATGGCCAGCCTCAGCCGAAGTCAGCGGTCAGGATGACAGTGAGCCGGTCAAGCTGCATCGGGTCGATCGCCGGTTTGATCCGCTCGATGCCGAGGTCTCTGGCCAGGAGCCTGGCCTGGCGACGGAGCTTGGCCGGGTAGTAGACCGTGCTCGCGGGGATCGTCCCGAACCAGTTGTCCGAGCCGACAACGTTCCAGCCTGCATCCGCAAGCCTGGTGCTCGTGCGACCGGCAAGCCCTGCGATCGTCGAGTTGTTGAAGACCACGACGTAGGTCTCCTTGCGGCGGATGACCGGCAGGGTTCGGTCTCGCTCCAGGGTGACCTGGGGCTCGACCTGCGGAGGAGCCGACGTGAGCTGGACGTCGGGGTGCTTGGTCGGGGTGGTCACGAAGTAGGCGACGCCAGCGATGAGGACGGCGCCGGCGCTCATCAGAGCCAGTGGTGAGGACATCACGAAGCCGCGCTGGTCGCGGGCAAGGTCGAACCTGGGGGAAGGCAGGCCGAACATGAGAGTCAGACCTCGAAGCCCAGGCGTCGCGCGGAACGGGCGCGCTGGCGGGCCGCCCGCAGACGGCGGAGCCGCCGGACGAGCAGCGGGTCATAGGCCAGGGCCTCGGGACGGTCGATCAGAGCGTTGAGGACCTGGTAGTAGCGGGTGGAGGACATGTCGAAGTTCTCGCGGACCGCTTGCTCCTTTGCTCCGGCGTACTTCCACCACTGACGCTCGAAGTGCAGGATCTCGCGGTCGCGCTCCGACAGCTCAACGGCCGAGGCCAGCGTTGAACTGGGATTCAGGGCGTTCGCGGCGTCCATGAGATTCGACTCCTAGAGGGATCTGACCAGGCTTGTCCCCATCGTAGGCACGAAAGTACAACGATGTCATTTGCCTGGCCGGATTGCGGGTGCGTTTCGCGGATCGGGTTTCGTCAGCGCCCCATTCTCCGGGTCGGCCGGGCGGCATCATCACCCGGGCCGAGGTTTGTGCTCCTGGCTCGCGGGCATCTCCCAGATCGGAGAACAAGATCGGCGCCGCTTTCGCGAGAGACAGATAGGTTGAGCACGTGAGGACCCGACGACCGACCAGCGATCTCGTCATCGTCGCAAACCGACTCCCGGTGGACCGAGTCGTCGCCGAGGACGGGTCGGTGAGCTGGCGCCGTTCCCCGGGCGGCCTGGTCAGTGCCCTCGAGCCGGTGATGAAGACCTACCACGGGGCCTGGATCGGCTGGGACGGCGGCACCGACACGACCAACGAGCCGTTCGTCGACGACGGCATGACCTTGATCCCGGTGCCGATCGACGCCGACGAGATCGAGGAGTTCTACGAGGGCTTCTCCAACGCCACCCTGTGGCCGCTGTACCACGACGTCGTTGCCAAGCCCTCCTTCCATCGTGAGTGGTGGGACTCCTACGTGCGGGTCAACCGCCGCTTCGCGGAGGCGACTGCGGAGATCTCCGGCGAGGGAGCGATGGTCTGGATCCAGGACTACCAGCTCCAGCTGGTCCCCGCGATGCTGCGCGACCTGCGGCCGGACCTGCGGATCGGGTTCTTCCTGCACATCCCCTTCCCGCCGCTCGAGCTCTTCCAACAGCTGCCCTGGCGGCGAGAGATCCTCGAAGGGCTACTTGGAGCCGACATCATCGGGTTCCAGCGCCCCGGAGGGTCCCAGAACTTCGTGCGCCTGGTCAGGCAGCGCGTGGGCCACAAGACGCATCGGGATCTGGTGTACCTGCCCAACGGCAGAACCGTGCAGGCCCAGGCCTTCCCTATCTCCATCGACGTGCAGGGCCTGGAGTCCCTCGCCCGCTCCGAGAAGGTCGAGTCCCGGGCGAAGGAGATCCGCGAGCAGCTGGGCAACCCCGACAAGGTCCTGCTCGGGGTGGACCGGCTCGACTACACCAAGGGCATCTACAGCCGGCTCCGCGCGTACGGGGAGCTTGTCCGCGACGGCCACCTCTCCGTGGAGGACGCCGTCTTCGTGCAGGTGGCGACTCCGTCACGTGAGCGGGTCGAGCAGTACCGCGTCCTGCGCGATGACATCGACCGGCTGGTGGGCTCCATCAACGGGGACCTGGGCCGCATCGGCCGGCCCGCGATCCACTACATGCACTCCTCGTACCCGCGCGAGGAGATGGCGGCGCTCTTCCGGGCAGCTGACATCTGCGTCGTCACCCCGCTCAGGGACGGGATGAACCTGGTCGCCAAGGAGTACGTCGCCTGCCGCTTCGAAGACGACGGAGCCCTCGTGCTCTCGGAGTTCGCGGGAGCCGCCGACGAGCTTCGCCAGGCCTACTTGGTCAACCCCTACGACATCAACGGCATGAAGGCCACGCTGCTCGAAGCCATGCACGCGGATCCCAAGGAGCTGGCCAGGCGCATGAAGACCATGCGCAAGACCGTCGCCGACCACACCGTCAACGACTGGGCGAACAGCTTCCTGGAGGCGCTGCGCCAGGTGAAACCCCAACATCACAAGCGCTTGCGCCCGGCCAAGCGCTCCTGAGACTCACTGCCGCCGACCGACACTCGCGGGTAGCCTCGCACCCATGGATCTGATCCCGAAGCCGGGCCAGGTCGCGGCAGCCTCCGGAAACGTTGCTCACAAGCTCCTGTACGGCGGCCTGGCGGACCTACGCACGATGCCCCGCACGCTCATCGACGAGGGCAACCTCCGGGAGGTCTACCACTACCGTCCCAGCGGCAAGGTCCAAGAGACCGGCGACCCGGTCCTGCTGGTGACCCCCCTGGCCGCTCCCTCGCTCTGTTTCGACCTGCGCCGGGGCTGCTCCCTGGTCGAGCACTTCGTCAAGGCCGGGCGCCGCACCTATCTCCTCGAGTACGGCGAGGTGCAGTTCAAGGACCGCAACCTCGGCATGGAGCACTGGGTCCGCGAGGTCCTGCCCGAGGCCATCCGGGCCAGCAGCGAGCACGCGGGGGGACGTCCGGTGCACCTCATCGGCTGGAGCCTCGGCGGCATCTTCAGCCTGCTCACCGCGGCTGCCTGGGGTGACCGGCTGCCGATCGCCTCGCTGACCGTGGTCGGCTCCCCCATCGACGTGAAGCAGGTCCCGCTGATCGCACCGTTGCAGCCTCTGCTCGGTGCGGTGGGAGGCGGCCGGTACTCCGTGATCAGTGCGGCGTACCGGCTGATGGGTGGCATGCCCAAGCCCTTGGTTCGCAGAGCGTTCCAGCTCTCCGCGTTCGACAAGATCGTCACCAAGCCCTTCGTCCAGCTGGCCAACCTGGACGACGCCGAGTTCCTCGCGCAGATCGAGGCCGTCGACCGCTTCACCGCGAACATGATCGCCTACCCGGGCCGCACCTTCGGCCAGCTCTACCACCGGATGGTCCGGACCAACCAGCTCGCCACGGGAGTGGTGCGGTACGACGACTACGTGGTGCGTCTGGCGGACATCAACGTTCCCGTCCTCGCCTTCGGAGGCAGCGCCGACTCGATCGCTCCGATCTCCTGCGTGAAGCCGGTGGTCGACCTCGTGACCGGCTCGCCGGACGTCCGCTGGGAGGTCGTCCCGGGAGGGCATCTGGGCATGCTGACCGGCCGGTCGGCCCGCCGCACGACCTGGCCGATCATGGACGAGTGGATCGACAAGCACTCCAGCGACGCCACGGTCACCGGATCTGCCAAGAAGGCCTCGTCGAACGCGGCAAAGGGCGCCCCAGCCAGGAAGGCCGCAGCCACCAAGGCCACAGCCAAGAAGACAGCCGCCAAGAAGACCCCGGCCAAGAAGACCCCGGCCAAGAAGACCGCCAAGCGGGCGGCGGCGAAGAAGTCGAAGCCGTCGGTCACCTCGCAGATCGTCTCGGCCGAGGTGCCCCAAGGGCCGGTGGCCGACGGACCGGAGATCGGCTCGAACCCCTCCCGGCGCTACGGCTCCGGCGCCTCACGCTCACTCGGCCGCTAGCACAGCGGCAGAAACCCGCGCTCATGTCCACGCTCTCGTCGCTCGTCGACCGGGGCCTGATGGCCCCCGACTGGGCGCAGGCCCTCCAGCCGGTGGAGGCTCGGATCGCCGCCGCCGGCGACTACCTGCGCCACGAGCTCGCAGCCGGGCGGACCTACCTCCCGGCCGGGGACCAGATCCTGCGCGCCTTCACCCGGCCGCTGGCCGAGGTGCGGGTGCTGGTCGTCGGGCAGGACCCCTACCCCACCCCGGGGCATCCGGTCGGCCTCTGCTTCTCGGTGGCGCCCGACGTACGGCCCCTGCCGAGGAGCCTGGTCAACATCTACAAGGAACTGCAGAGCGACGTCGGCGTGGAGCCTCCCGCCCACGGCGACCTCTCCGCCTGGACCCGCCAGGGCGTGCTGCTCCTGAACAGGGTTCTGACCGTCCGCCCGGGGATCCCGGGTTCGCATCGCGGCAAAGGCTGGGAAGAGGTCACCGAGCAGGCGATCGTTGCGCTGGCGCAACGCGGCGGCCCGATGGCTGCGGTCCTCTGGGGGCGGGACGCGCAGTCCCTCAAGCCGCTGCTGAGCCCGGTCCCCTGGGTCGAGTCCGTGCATCCGTCGCCACTGTCGGCCTCGCGCGGGTTCTTCGGATCACGGCCCTTCAGCCGGGTCAACCGGCTCCTCGCCGACCAGGGCGGAGAGCCCGTCGACTGGCGGCTGTGACGCCTGGTCAGCAGTTGGTGTCGAGGCCTGAGCCTTCGAGCCTGGCCAGGATGTGGGACATGATCCGGCGAAGATCCTCCACGTCCTCGGCGTCCAGCCCGTCGTAGACCAGGCTCCTGACCGTCTCGACATGGCCGGGTGCTGCCTCGACAAGGACGTCGTACCCCTTGTCGGTCAGGTGGACCATGGTCACGCGCCTGCTGTCCTCACACGGGAGCCGCTCGACGAGTCCCCGGGCCTCGAGCTTGGTGACCACGTGCGACAGCCGCGAAAGAGACGCGTTGGTACGGCTTGCCAGGCTGCTCATCCGCATCGTGCGGTCGTCCTTCTCCGAGAGCATCGCCAGGCAGAGGTACCCGAAGTGGGTGAGGTCGGAGTCGCGCTGAAGCTGCGAGTCCAGCGCAGGGTTCAGCTTGAGCATGACGCCGGCGAGGCTCATCCACGCCCCCAGCTCGGCCTCGTTCAGCCACCTCGTCATGAGACCACCCTATCACAACACTTGACGTTTCAAGTTTTTCGACTACTCTTCAGATATGGACCGAATGCCAGCCCTCTACCTCGGACACGGTGCCCCGCCGCTCCTGGACGATCCGGTGTGGGGCAGCCAGCTCGCAGCCTGGGCAGCCGACCTCCCACGCCCCGAAGCGATCCTGATCGTATCGGCGCATTGGGAGTCTGCTCCGATCATGTTGTCAGCCACCGGGGCCGGCACCCCGCTTGTCTACGACTTCGGCGGTTTCGAGCCCCGGTACTACGCCATGACCTACGAGACCCCGGACGCGGCCGCTCTGGCCGCTCGGGTGGCCAGCCTGATGCCGGCGCACGAGCCGGTCCATCAGCACCCCTCGCGAGGACTGGACCACGGCGCCTGGGTCCCCCTGAAGCTCATGTACCCCGAAGCCGACATCCCCGTGCTCCAGATGTCGCTGCCGACCACGGACCCCGGACGCCTGATGGAGCTCGGCAGAAGGATCCGCTCGCTTCGCGACGAGGGCGTGCTCGTGATCGGCTCCGGCTTCCTCACCCATGGGCTGCCGTTCCTACGCGAGTTCCGCATTGAGGCGGAGCCTCCCGGCTGGTCGGTGGACTTCGACCTCTGGGCCGCCGACGCCCTGGCCCGCGGCGACATCGACGAGCTCGCGTCGTACGCCGACAAGGCACCGGGTCTGCCCTACGCCCACCCGACCGTCGAACACCTCACGCCGCTGTTCGTGACACTGGGTGCCGCGACCGACCCGGAGGTACCAGGCGAGCAGCGCATCGACGGCTACTGGATGGGACTGTCGAAGCGGAGCCTCCAAGTCGCCTGAACGAGGGCGCGTCGACCTAGCGGATCCGCAGCTTACGCATCCACTGCAGACCCTTGATGGTCTGCTCGACGCCCTCGGCGTACGGCTTGTCGCTGTTGCTGGTGAGCACCTGCTTCTTGAGCACCGCCACGTTCTGCACGTCGGTGTACTTGAGCAGACCGGCGTCGCCGTGCCTTGCGCCGACCCCGGAGTTCTTCAAGCCACCCGACGGCGTTGCCTTGGAGGCGTAGGAGCAGGCGAGGGCGTCGTTGATGTTGACCCCACCCGACCTGATTCTGCGGCCGACCGCCTCCGCCGCCCTGAGATCGGTTCCCCAGACGCTGGCGTTGAGTCCGTAGTCGGTGTCGTTGGCGGCCTCGACCGCTTGGTCGACCGTGTCGTAGGTGTAGATGGAGACGACGGGACCGAAGGTCTCCTGGGTCGCCAGGACCATCTCCTTGGTGACATCGGTGAGAACGGTCGGCTCCACGAACGCCGGCCCGAGGTCAGGACGCGCCTTGCCACCGGTCAGGACGGTCGCGCCCTTGGCGACGGCGTCCTCGACGTGGGAGAGCACCCGGTCGCGCTGGGTCTCGGAGACCAGGGAGCCCATCTCCGGCTCGTAGTCGTACGACGCCCCGAGCTTGATCTCTGAGGCGGCCTCCACGAAGCGGCGGGTGAACTCGGCTGCGAGCGACCGCGGCACGTAGATCCGCTCGATGTGCATGCAGGCCTGGCCGGCATTGAGGAACGTGCCGAAGATCGCACCGGGGACCGCTTCGTCGAGGTCGGCGTCCTTGAGCACGATCAGCGGGTTCTTGCCGCCGAGCTCGAGCGTGCAGTCGATCAGGTTCTGCCCGGCCCTTGCTCCGACGTACCGGCCGGTCGCGGTGGAGCCGGTGAACATGACGAAGTCAGCGTTGTCGATCAGGTGCGGGCCGACGTCGGGCCCCTCTCCGCAGACCACCTGGACCAGCCCGGCCGGCATGCCGGCCTCGTAGAGCAGCGCCACGCCGTACGCGACGCAGAGGGTCGACTTGTTGTCCGGCTTCAGCACCACCGCGTTGCCGGCGATCAGGGCCGGCATCGAGTCGGAGAGGCTGACCGCGAACGGGAAGTTCCACGGCGAGATGAGGCCGACGACACCCTTGGGCACCCGCACCTCGGTCGAGGTCGAGACCACCGGTACGACACCGCCGTGCTTGCGCTCGCCGAGCACACGCTTGGCCACCTTGAGGTAGTGGCTGGTGGTCATCGCGACGTCGCAGACCTCCTCGAAGGCCATCCGTCGAGCCTTGCCGACCTCGGCCTGCATCAAGTCGACGATCGTCTCGTGGCGCTCGAGCACCAGGGCGTGGAATCGCTTCATCACCTCGAGCCGGCGCTCGAGCGGCCACGCTGCCCAGATCTCCTGGGCGCGCCGCGCCTCGGCGTACGCGGCAACGATGTCCTCCTCGGAGGACTGTGGCAGCGCGGTGATCACTTCGCCGGAATAGACCTCGGTGAGCTTGTAGGTCGCGCCACCGGTGGCGGCGACCATGCCGGTGAGTCGGGCGAGCAGGTCGTCGGTGATGGATGCAGGCAGGGTCATGCCCAAACTGTAACGCGTTCTAGTTTCAGCCGGAAGACCTCACCAGGTCACCTTGCGCACGACCTTTCCTCGGGCGTCGGCCGAGACGTACCCGCCCTCGCTGAACTTGTTACTCGCGTAGGCATAGAGCACGGCCTGGTCGGACGCGTCCGGGGCCCTGACGATCACGTACCAGGAGATCGGCTCCTCGACCTGCCGGCGAGCCAGGCGGACCAGTCGCTGCATGGTCGCTACATCGATGGTCGCCAGGTCGATCCGGGGGTTGGAGGAGCGCCCGAACGAGTTGCTCTCCTTGAGGGTCACTCCATCCCAGTAGTAGTAGGCCTGACGCCTCGTCTCGCGGTCGACTGGTAGCTGGACTGAGGCGTACCCCGGGTAGAGCGTGGCGTCGAAGACATCCGTCGTCCCCGTCTGCGCTTGGATGGCCGCGAGCAGGGCACGGAACCCCGTGGCGCTCAGCACGTCGGCAGGGGTCGGCGAAGGCTGGCTTCCGGGAGGCGGGCTCCCGCTCGGCGCACTGTCCAGGTCCACGCCGGAGAGCAGGTTGACCAAGAAGACCACGCCGACGATCGCCGCGACGACGGTGACGAGCCCGCCGAGCAACGGCACGAACGGCAGGCTGCGGGTTCGACCGGCGGCAGACAGTGGGCTGGTGAGGTCGGCCGTTGCTGGGACAGATGGCGGTTCGGGGACGGGCGGCTGGAGCCGCTGCCTGAGACTCCCTAGCACCACGTCGATCTCGGCCTTCGTCTGAACCGACTTGAGCTGGCTGATCCGAAGGTCGCGATCCGCATCGACGATCTGCCCCTCGGCACCTGCCAGCTCCACCACCTTGACCGCGAGGTCGATGTCCTGCTGGGAGGCCCCGCCCTCCGGCGTACTCATCCGGCAACCGTAGTGCCCTGACCGAGCACGCGCTAAAGGCAAAATCTGGCCGAACGGCTGAGCCCACCCTGGCCGAACGGCCGACGGCGTGCGACGGTGGTGACTAGTTAGGGGACTCGTTCTCGGGGGTGGCAATAGGGGAGCGTCATGACGTTGTATCGGATCTCGAGCATTCTGCTCGTTCTGTCGGTGTTCTGTTTGGCAGTGGCTGTCGGCCTGGGGATCGACTTCTACATCCTGTGCTCGACCATCTGCATCCTCCTCGCCGGGCAGCTGTATGCGTCCGGCGTCAAAGAGGAGAAGGAGTCGCACTCGACGCGGCGCCGGTGAGGTTCGTCAGTCCGTAACCGCTCAGTCCGCGGCGCCCGTGTACCAGGTGGTCAGTCCGCGCCCACCTCGCCGACTGAGCGAGATGTGCACGTGGTTGCGGTGCCTGAGGGTCGCAGAGCACTTCCGTTTCGACCTGCAGGCCGAGCTGAGGTAGTCGCGCTTACGGAAGCCCGCGTAGGACGCGTACATGTGGTCGTTCCAGATCACGTACATCACGCCCATCCGGCGGGCGACCGCATCCTGGTTGCCGTCGGTGTCCGTCGCGAACAGCCTGTCCAAGAGGTCATTGGCGCGGGCGCGCTGCCTGGGCCGCCTGGCGTCGACCATCCAGTCGACCGCACGACCTTCCTTATGCTCGGAGACCCCGCCGCTCCTACACCTACGACCGGCCGCCGATGCGTCCGTGCCGGGGTAGGTCCTCTCCAACCACCGCGCGAGCGCGAGCGTGCCCGGTCGCGGCTCGGGGTGGCAGCGTGTCTGAGGCACGTATCGGGCGTAGTCCTCGATGGGCCCATCCGCGAGGGCGCCGCTGGTCAGGCCCAGCGGAAGGAGCAGCGCGACAGCGAAGAGGGAGTGACGAAAGCCCATCCGACCATGGTGCGCGGAATTCTCACCTTTTGCACCAAAACTAGCGTTTAGGCGGCGACGATCGAGCGTGAGGCAGTGCGCTGGAGGACGGCGCGCTCGCGAGCGCTCAAGCTCGAGAAGCGAATCGACAGGGTAGGCAGATCGACCGCCAGGTCGGCGGCAACCTCTGTCGGGCTCAGCGTCCACGACAGCGCCGTTGCGAGCTCCTGGATGCCGACGAGCCGGCGCGCGGCAAGCTCGTTCGCAGTCCGC
This sequence comes from uncultured Actinomycetota bacterium, assembly GCA_963769585.1. GTDB lineage: Bacteria > Actinomycetota > Actinomycetes > Propionibacteriales > Nocardioidaceae > SSC3. The sequence goes on along the minus strand of CAVYMJ010000006.1, from coordinate 215,436 downwards.
TCCTGGCGGGTCTCGAAGAACCCCGAGGACACCGGACCGTGGCCTAGGTCGAGATGGGCCAAGGCATGCGCCAGCGAGCAGCGCTTGCGCACCGACGTGTCGCCCGCCTCGAGCAGGATCACCCTCGAGCGGTGACACATCGCCTCAGAGATCCCCCAACCCAAAGACGCGTACCGAACCACCCACGCGGGGTAGCGCGCCGCTATGTCCGCGGCTGGGTCGTACGTCAAGCCTGACGCAGTGCCTTCTGGATCTGCCACTCGATGAACCCCCGCGACTCGCGCTTGATCTGCTCCCACTCGCCGTCACTGAGACCCTCGGGGCGACGGAACAGCAAGGTGTTGTCCTCTGGCTGCTTCTCAGTCTCGGTCGAACCTCCGACAGATTCGCGGAAGGGCGGCACGTCCGAGCCGTTGCCGATCCGTCGGATGGTCCCAGGGTCCCAGCCGACGGCAGCCTCGATCTTGCCCTGGGTGCTGAGCTTGGGCCAGCGCAGTCCGTTGAGGAAGTCCGCGATCGTGCTCGGGTCGACCCTGGTCTCATCGACCAACCAGGCGGGGTTCCTGTGGTGGCCGGCGAGCCACGATGCGACCGCGTCCGAGGCGCGCCTTTGGTTCGGCGTCTGTGCCATCTGTGCCTGCGCTTCCCGTTCTTCGAGGCTTTACCCGAGAAGCCAGGGAATATCGGCGGCAGCCCTCCCGTACAACAAGGCGTACTATGGATAACCGTCATAACTTCTGCGACAGATGGGGTGAAAGGCTGTCACTGATCCGTTCGATTTCCGCTGTCACGCCAGTATCCTCCCTAGCAATCCCGGCGTGACCTGTGTTGTTCAATCCGCTAGGCAAAGGAAGATCTCCTGACGAACGAGGTCCGACCTCCACCCAGCGACGAGGGTTTTCCACAGTTCTTCCATTTGATTCTTGACATCTTCCCCACCGCTCCGCATAGTTCTGCACGTGCGCGAACCTCGCGCGCTGAAGTCACAGAGGAAGCCTCACCCACTAGATCGGGGGATCAACTCGATGCACCTGAAGAGCGCACTCGGCTCGGCGGCAGCCGGCCTCGTCGTTGCCACAGCGGCAGGACCCGCCCTGGGGTTCGCCGATCCGTACAAGTACTACTCAGCCTCAAACCCACTGACAGCCTGGGACAACGGCGTGGCTCAGGCGGAGATGCACGGCAAGTTCCTGGTGGAGAACGCGACGTATCTCCGCAACAACACCAACCAGAGAGACCCGCGCCCCGGAGGCGACAAGGTCTTCGAGCGCACCCAGTACTGGTTCTACGTCTGGGACCCGTACGAGAAGGCGATGGTCTGGAAGCTTCACGCCACCGACCAGGGCCCCAAGACCGACGACGGCTCCTGGTACTCCCAGTACGACCACTCCGCGTTCATCTCGGGAGCGGACAAAGGACGGATGAGGACGCAGGTCTGCGAAGACCATGGGGTCTTCCCTGATCCCTGCAGCGTCTGGCCTCAGTGGACGACCGACCTGTAACCCGAACGGTGGAGATCCACTGCGACGGCGTCACTCACGCCTACACGCAAGGCGTCGCGGCTCTCAAGAACGTCACCCTGGAGCTGTCGACGGGCATTACCGGCCTGGTTGGGGTCAACGGCGCGGGCAAGTCCACCCTGCTGCGGATCATGTCGGGGGGCCTGCGACCCACAGCCGGGGATGTGACCCTCCTGGGAGGTTCCCTCTACGGCAGGGGGCGGAGGGCGGTGCTCGCGAGCACCGCCCTCATGCCACAGGAGTTCGATGTTCCTCAGGACATGCGTGCCCTTGACGTCGTTCGGTACCTCGGGTGGCTGCGCGGCCTCTCGTCTCGTGAGGTCCGGTCTCGAGCGCCCGCGACCCTAGAGGCGGTCGGCCTGTCGGAGCGATCCGCCGCCCGAGTCTCGACGCTCTCCGGCGGCATGCTGCGCAGGCTGGCCCTGGCGCAGGCCCTGATCGGAAAGCCGAGGCTGCTCCTGCTCGATGAGCCCACGACCGGGCTCGACCCAGAGCAGCGCGCCGCCGTCCGGCAGCTGATTGCCGACCTTCCCAACAGCGGGGCCACCATCGTCAGCAGTCATGTCATGGAGGACATCGAGAGCCTGGCCCAGAACGTCATCGTGCTCGACGGAGGCGAGGCCGTCTACCAGGGCGGGGTTTCGCAGTTCGTCAACAGCCAAGAGGGCGCAGGCTCCGCCGAAGAGGCGTTCCTCGCCCTGCTGCTGAAGCGCAGGGCACGGTGACCAGCCTCTTCCTCTGGAGCGGTGGCCGACGAGCCAGCCTCCTGGAGGGCCTACTGGCTGTCGTAGCGGGGTGCGTGGTCCTGCTGCTCGGCCGTGAACTCTGGGTCGGCGGCTGGAAGGTCGCGGTCGACTGGGGAACCGGCACGTTGATCCTCATCGGTCCGTTGTGCGCGGGGTTGAGTGCCCTGGCCTACTCCACGATGTCCGCCAAGCGCTGGGACCCGTTCGTGGCCGGTATGCGGCGAGGATGGGCCGCGTGGCTAGGGCCTTCGGCGGGTGTCTGGCTGCTCGGGGTCGTCGCGATGCTCGCCTGTACGGCGGGAGCGGTGGGCATCGCCTCGGCACTCGGTGCCCATGCCTCCCCCGTGATGCTGGCGGCCGTTCCGCTCGTCGCTGTGACGCTGGCTGCCGAGGTTGGAATCGGAGGCGTCATCGGCGCCAGCCTGCCTCGGGCGGTGGCGGTTCCCCTGGCCGTGGTGGTGACCTTCCTGCTGGAGAGCCTCTCGGTCAGCGGGACGATTCCCGGCATCTTCCGCACGGGCGGGGTCACCGGAGATCTCGCCGGACAGACGTACGACTTCGGCGTGCTGGGGCTCCAGGCTGCCGCCTGCCTGGCTATCGCGGCCGCCTGCGCGCTGTCACTCGCCTTCCACGTCTTCCCGATACGCCACGGGCGTTCGTTCGTCGCCGTCGGAAGCGCCCTCGCCCTGGGCGCCCTGCCGTGGTGGGCGTTGGAGACCGGGCAGCACGAGCGTTACACCTATGAGGCCAGCCCGCGACTGGTCTGCAAGGGCCGGGCTCCCCAGGTGTGCCTCTCGCAAGACACGGTGAGACCACTCGATGCGCTTTCGTCCGAGCTCGGGCGGCAGGCCGCACCGCTCCTCGAGCTCGGGATCGACCTTCCGGACCGGTTCGTCCAGAGCATTCCCGGGGCGCGCCGCGGGGCCGAAGGCTTGGTGATCTTCGTGGACGAGGGGTCAAGCTCGTCCACGGCAGATCCCAAGACGGTCTCGCTCGCGCTTGCCACTCCGAACGCCTGCCCACAGTTCTTCTCGAACCGCGCACCGCTCCGCGCACTCCGAAGCCGGGGACTGCTCGCCGACTGGATCGCCACGCAGAGCAAGGTCCCGGGGATCGGCGTCCCTGCTGCCTCCAAGGAGGGGCGCTGGCTCCGGCTCCCGATCGCCCAACAGGCGGAGTGGCTGACCGCGACGTACGCCGCGCTGCGAGCGTGCAGGTTCGGCGACCTGACGATTCCGTTCTGACCCGTGACCTGGACACTGGCCCGCTGCTGGGGACTTGACGGTGCCTTCCTGATGGCTGTCGGCGTGGGGGTCTTCGGCCTGGCTCTGTGGGGGGAGCAGCCTGCCCTTCCCTTGGTCCGGGTACCAGTGCCGATGCGCACCCTGGTGCCGGTTCTGACCACCATCCTGCTCACGTGGCCCCTCCACGAACGGTGGCCGCAGCAGATGGCGACTGCCGCGCGCCACCCGCTCGTCGTTCCCGTAGGGCGGTTCCTCGGGACCCAGGCGACCTGCGCAACTGGCGCGGGCATTGCATCGCTATTGCCCGCGAACCCGGCTTCCTCGGTGATCGCGCTGAGCTCGATCGGCGCCAGCGTCGCCGCAGTGTGCACCTTGGCGCTGGGCAGCCGTACCGTCTTCGCCCTGCTGCCGGGCGCGTACCTCTGGCTCAGCGCCGCGGCCAACCCCGCGAACCTGGCCGCGGCCAGCAGCCTCTCCTATTGGCTCGCACCGCTGACGCTCGTCGGCTGCGGAGCCTTCTACGTGTGGTGGCAAGCTCGCCGGTTCAGCTGTGTGCAGGGCCGAGGCACATGCGTCGGCTCTGGCGTCACGCACTAGTTGCGGGATCAAGCCACCTGATCACGTTCTCGGAGAGGACCACTTCGTAGGCCAACCCCCGGAGGTCTTCCTCAGTCACCTCGAGGCCGCGGGCCCGGGCCAACTCGACCAGCCACGGCCACGGGTGGTCGTCCTCGGTCTCATCGTCATCGGGGAGCACGACGTTCAGCACGTCGCGGGTGATGCTCTCCGTCGACAGGCCCTCACGGAGCTCGCCGGGGGATGCCACGCTTGATCCCCAGCCGATCGTGAAGCCGCGATCCGCATGCAGGGTCACGCGCTGACCATCGTCCAAGGTGACGAACTCGCTGACGGAGAAGCTCTGAGAGCGGCCGTCCTGGGACGGGTTCCTGAGATCGCAGACAGCGCCGAGGCCGACCACCCGGCCTGGCTTGGCCAGCTTGGGAAGGCTCGCTTCCTGGGCCGGGCTGTTCGACAGGGCACGCCAACTGCCCGGGACATCGCTCACTGGCTGCTCCGGAGCTCTCGACCTCGGGCGGTCACACCCGAGGACATGAGAAGGGGACATGAGAAGGGCGAGGTGCTAACCCTCGCCATATCCAACGTATAGCGCACCGGGGGGCTTGCGGCAAGACCCTCGTGGTGCCGCATACTCGCCGTCCTGGCGACGCGCTTGCGAACGGAGCTGATTGCGTGGACCCCCTGACGACCAGCGCGTTCGACCTGCGCGACCACCTCGCACGTAAGACCGCCCCGGCGCTGATCGCCTGCGATGAACGGCACTTCGCCGCCATCGCGACCAGTCTCGAGCAGTCGGTCGCCGACCTGTCGGACCGTCTCGACGACGCGCGTCGGGCACCGGGTGGCACTGGCCAGGAGGCGCTGGACCGGGACCAGGAGATCCACCGGCTGACCGCTCGCCTGCGGACTCTGCGGCGCTTCGGCTTGGACCTGTGCCTGGGACACATGGTCAGTGCGACTGATCCGGAGACGGTGTACGTCGGCCGACTCGGCCTCATCGACAGCGCTGGTCGCCGGCTCCTGCTCGACTGGCGCTCCCCCGCGGCTGAGCCGTTCTTCGGAGCGACCCACGCCAACCCGATGGGCCTGGCGAGCCGTCGCCGGTATCGCTGGACCCTGGGCCGGGTCAGCGACTACTGGGACGAGGTGTTCGACTCAGACGGGTTCGACGGGCACTCCGCGGCCCTTGACGACCAGTCGGCCTTCATCGCCAGCCTGGGCAGCAGCCGGTCCCCCCGAATGCGCGACGTGCTCGGCACCATCCAGGCCGACCAGGACGCCATCATCCGCGCCGGGTCTCGTGGCGCACTCGTCGTCGACGGCGGGCCAGGCACGGGCAAGACCGTCGTCGCCCTGCACCGCACCGCCTACCTGCTGTACTCCGACCCGCGCCTTGGGCACCGCCGGGGCGGGGTGCTGTTCGTCGGTCCGCACCCGCCCTACCTGGCCTACGTGGCTGACGTCCTCCCCAGCCTTGGAGAAGAGGGCGTGCAGACCTGCACTCTGCGCGACCTCGTCCCCGAGGGCACGACCGCCGCGACCGAGCCCGATCCCGACGTAGCCCGGCTGAAGGCGTCGGCCGACATGGTGAAGGCGATCGAGCCGGCGGTGAGGCTGTATGAAGAGCCACCGACGGAGGGCACCCAGGTCGAGACTCCCTGGGTCGATCTCTGGCTGAGCGCCACCGACTGGTCCGAGGCCTTCGAGGCCGCCTCAGGGACTCCGCACAACGAGGCGCGCGACCTGGTCTGGGACGAGCTGATCAGCATCCTGGTCGACAAGTGCGACGACGACGACGTCTCGCCCGACCTGCTCCGAAAGTCGCTGAACCAACACTCCGAGCTGCACAACATCCTTTCCAGGGCGTGGCCGCTGATCGAGGCGACGGACCTAGTGGGGGACCTGTGGGACGTGCCGGCGTACTTGCGAAGGTGCGCTCCCTGGCTCGACCCCGGCGAGGTGACGAAACTTCAGCGCAAGGCTCCCCAGGCCTGGACCGTCTCCGACCTGCCGCTCCTGGACGCGGCTCGGCAGCGGCTCGGCGACCCGGAGGCATCCCGACGGAAGCATCGACGTGAGGCCGCACTCGCGGCGCAGCGCGAGGAGATGAGCAGGGTCGTCGAGCACCTGATCGCTACAGACGACACAGACATGCAGGTGATGTCGATGCTGCGCGGTCAGGACCTGCAGGGCCTCCTGGTCGACGAGTCGGCGCTTCCCATCACCGAGGCGGACCAGCTCGCCGGCCCGTTCGCCCACATAGTGGTGGACGAGGCTCAGGAACTGACCGACGCCGAGTGGCAGATGCTGCTGCACCGCTGCCCGTCCCGCAGCCTCACCATCGTCGGGGACCGCGCCCAAGCCCGACACGGCTTCACGGAGTCCTGGCGCGAACGGCTCAGGAGGATCGGGCTGGACAACATCAACCTCGCCACGCTTCGCATCAACTATCGAACGCCGCAGGAGGTGATGGCCGAAGCAGAGCCGGTCATCCTGGCAGCGCTCCCGGACGCCAACGTGCCAACGTCGATCCGCAGCAACGGCACGCCCGTCGTTCAGGGCGCTGCGTCGGACCTGCGCTCCATCCTCGACTCCTGGCTTGCCGAGCAGGTCGATGGGATCGCGTGCGTGATCAGCGCGAGCGAGATCGACAGGGGCGCCTTGCCGACGACACCCCGAGTCCGCTGGCTGACCCCCGAGCTGTCGAAGGGCCTCGAGTTTGATTTGGTCGTCCTTGTCGACCCCGAGGACTTCGGCGACGGTATCGAAGGAGCCGTCGACCGATACGTTGCGATGACCCGAGCGACCCAGCGACTCGTCATCCTCACAAGCTCCTGACTCGTTGCCCTTCAGCTCGGCCAACCAACCCTTCGAACCAGCCCGGCCCCCAGGGGGTTCGCCGACCGTTCGGTGACGAGCCCAAGGTAAAGCCATAAAACGGGCAAACCATCAGATACTAGACAGCGCAAGGGATGGGCTGCAGACTGGAGCCGCGTTCGACCCCGAGGGCCATCCCAGCCTCACGAACGGCTTGCAGGCCGAATCACCCTGTCGCGAGCACGCCACGCTTCGGGGTTCGACGCATAGAGCTCGAGAGGGCGGGATGACCCGAAAGGTGGCTGCTATGGGTGCGCAGATCAACAGGCGCGGACTTCTCCAGGCCGGAGCGGCGGGCGCGATCTCCGCGCCGCTGCTGGCCGCCACGGCGGCTCCGGCGCATGGGGCGGGGTCGACCAAGAGCATCAGCACCGACGTCGCCATACTCGGCGGCGGCGCGGCCGGCCTGCACACGGCGTACCGGCTGGGCCAAAGGACCGACCTCGACGTGTGCGTGGTCGAGGCTCTCGACCGGCTCGGCGGACGCATCCATGACGTTGCCCTGGACCGCACCCGCCCCGACCGGCTCTTCGGGACCGGCGCGCTGCGTGTCATGGAGACCCAGGAGTACGTCTTCGATCTAGCCAGCGAGCTCGGCATCGAATTCCAGGCCGCACCCTGGCAAGACGACCTGGTCAGTGCTCGGGGAGCCTTTGCGAACTTCTCCGACGACCTGGCTGCGGCGTACCCGCTGGTCAGCATGGACGAGGGAGCGCTGTACGACGAGCTGCGCTTCGGCCCTCTCCGGGCGCGCGCCGCCAGCTTCCCCGACTTCCGCTCGTACGTGCGGGCGGCCGTGGGGACGCAGGGCTACCACTTCTTGACCGACACATTCCGGTTCCGTGCAGACTTCCAGGACAACATCGACGCGCGCTCCTACCTCGATTACCTCGACGAGGAGTGGGACGTGTGCTGCACGCCCTACTACCCCGTAGGTGGGATGTCGCAGTTCATCCACCGGATGGCTACTGCGGTACGGCGGGCCGGCGGCAGGATCCTGCTCTCCGAGCCGGCGGTGCAGATCTCCTACGGCAAGAAGCCCTACCGCTACGTGATCCGGACACCCCGGTACACGATCAAGGCGAAGCGACTGGTCGTCGGAGTCGATGCCCAGGCCTTCGCGACGGTGCAGGGGCCGGTTGCCGAGGCGATCACGAAAGCCCAGCAGTTCCAGGATCTCGTCGGGGTGAAGTGCGTGACCGTCTCGCAGCGGTGGCCGTCCGCCTGGTGGTCCGGTCTCGGCGAGCCAGGGCAGACCCTGCGTCGGGCCTGGACGACCGAGCACGCTCTGAACGCGTTGGAGATCCCGCTCCAGCCCTACGCCGCGGACCAGCTCGTGACCCGCACGGTCTACGACGACGACCGCCGTACGGTCGACTTCTGGGAGAACGCCGCAAAGCGCGGGACCAGGCACGTCGAGGCCGAGATCATGCGCGGGCTGCACTACCTGTTCCCCGGAACCAGGATCCCCGACCCCCTCAAGACCGTCGTCCAGGTCTGGCCAGCGGCCTGGTACTGGCTACGCGGCGGCTCCAGCTACACCAACGCCGACATCGCCGACTGGGCGGTGCGGCCGGTCCCGGGAGAGAAGATCTCACTCGTGGGAGAGTCGTACAACCCGCAGCGCTCCGGGTGGAGCGACGGCGCGTACAAGTCCTCGATCCGCACCCTGAACGCGCAGTTCGGGCTCAACGTACGCCTGGCTGCGACCAAGCCCCACCGCGCCACCTGCTCCAGCCAAGGCTGCCGGAAGCACGCTCGGGCCTAGGTGGCTCGGGGCCGCAGTCAGCGGCGACCTGGCTAGGGTCCTGACCGAGGGCCGGTGACAGGAGTCGAACCCGCGACATCCTCATTACAAGTGAGGCGCTCTACCAACTGAGCTACACCGGCGTGAGACCCGCGTGGGCGCGAGTCTGCGCAGGCAATGGTACGAGGAACGACGTGATGGCCGAGCGGAGCCCTGCCGGGTCGAGGCCATGGGCGGCCTGATGCTCCCTGGGGCTGCCGTAGCGACGAAGCTCCTCGGACCGGACCCCCAGTGTCAGCAGCCGATGCGGTAGGTCGGTCAGGGTGTCGGAGACCAGGCGGCTCGAGGTGCCGGCCAGGTAGGGCTCGACCAGAACGACCTCTGGGCTGGCCAGGACGGCGCGCAGGCCGGCGCTGTCGAAGGGACGGATCACGTTCGCGTAGAGAACGTTCACGTCGAGGCCTTCCGTGGCTGCCAGGACCGGGTCGAGCATCGGACCGACCGCGATGACGGTAGCGCCACTGCCGCGCCGTACGACGCGCACGTGCGGGGAGACGTCGAAGGAAGTCTGGTTCTGGGCGCTGGTGACGCGCAGGTAGTCGCGCCCCGCGCCGGCAACCGCGACCTCCAAGGCGGACGACGTCTCGGCCGCGGTGCCGGGGACGTAGACGGTCCATCCGGGCAGCGTGTCCAGCAGGGCCACGTCTCCAGGCGACTGGTGGGTGCGGCCACCCGAGGAGATGTCGTAAGACGCACCCGAGGAGGCGAGCACTCCCCCGACGTCCTGGTGGTTGAACCCGAGCTTGATCTGCTCGAAGGAGCGCTCCACCAGGAAGGACGCGAAGGTGTGCACGATCGGTCGCAGGCCGGTGAGCGCCAGGCCGGCCCCGACGTTGACGAGCAACTGCTCGCGAATGCCCACGTTGATCACCCGGTCGGGGTGGCGACGAGCGACGCCGCCCCAGAACTGGCCGGAGATCTCGGCGTACACCAGGGCAACCGACGGGTCGGAGTCGACCAGTGAGGCGGCGGTCGCGGCAAAGGATTCGCGGGGGTCCATCAGTACTTCTCCTCAACTCGGGCGACGACGACGTTGGGCCTGTCGTAGCGGGCAGACAGCGCCTTGCGCAGCGCTGGGTGAGAGCGGCCGTCCACGGACGACACGTGCCAGGCCTCGGCGGCGAACCGGTCCGCGATCCGGCCGGGCACGGCGTACGACGACGAGCCGTTGTCGATGACCACGACGGTGAGGTTCGCCAGCCCCAGCGCCGCGGCCAGCTCGATCGCCTCGTGGTTCGAGCCCTCGTCGAGCTCGGCATCCCCGACGAGCACCACGACCCTGGACGGATATCCCTGGGCACGCAAACCGAGGGCGGATCCGACCGCTAGCGGCAGCCCGTGCCCCAACGAGCCGGAGGAGATCTCCACCCCGGGCACCAGGTTCCGATCGGGGTGGAAGCCCAAGGGCGAGTCGAAGGTGCCCCAGTCGTCCAGCCACGAGTCCGGGAAGAAACCCTTGGCCGCCAGGATCGCGTAGTAGGCCATCGGGCCGTGGCCCTTGGACAGGTAGAAGCGGTCCCGGTCCGGCTCACCCGGACGGAGATCGAGCACCTCGTCGTAGAGCACCCAGAGGACGTCCATCGTGGACGTGGCAGCGGGCCCGTGCTTTTCGTCCCCGGTCATCCGGGACATCAGTGATTCGAGCTTCATTCGCCTAGGATGCAAGTTGAAGTGAACTTGAAGTCAAGCGGGTACTCTGGGAGCCATGGACCTCACCGTCGGACAGCTCTCCGAGCGCTCCGGAGTAGCCCCCAGCGCACTCCGGTTCTACGAGCAGCTGGGACTTATCTTCTCCACCCGTACGACCGGCAACCAGCGCCGCTACGCGCAGGCGACGCTGCGCAGAGTGGCCTTCATCCGCTCCGCACAACGGATCGGGCTCACTCTCGAGGAGGTTCGTGACGCGCTGGCCACCCTTCCGGCCAACCGCACCCCGAACAAGGCGGACTGGTCGCGGCTCTCCAAGAGCTGGCGTCCCCGGCTGGAGGAGCAGATCCGCAGCATCGAACGCCTGCGCGACAATCTGGACGGCTGCATCGGCTGCGGTTGCCTGAGCCTGCAGCGGTGCTCACTGATGAACCCGGGGGACGTGCTCGCCGAGTATGGTCCTGGCGCCGTCAACCTGCAGCGCGACGCCTAGGACAGCCACCTCGCGAGGTCAAACCGGCTCGGTTCTTCCCAATCTCAGATCGGTGCACGATAGTCGGTTCATGTCGATGACGGGTCCCACGGCATGGAGCGAGGCGGCGGCAGCCCTCGCAACTCAGATCAGCGGGCGGGTATCGCTGCCAGGCGATGACGCCTACGAGCAGGCGCGGCGGACGTTCAACGGAATGCTCGAGCGCGCGCCGGCGATTGCCGTCGCCTGCGCCGACGTTCACGACGTACGCCGAGCGGTTGAGTCCGCGAGCCGCGCCGAGCTCCCGGTCTCGATCCGCGGCGGTGGGCACAGTGTCGCCGGCCACGGAGTAGGGCACGAGAGCCTGCTGGTCGACCTCTCGCCGATGCGGCAGGTGCGCGTCGACTCCCGACGTGGCGTCGTGGTGGTCGCCGGCGGGGCGCTGTGGGAGGACGTCGACTCCGCAACGCAGGCAGCGGGACAGGCAGTCCCGGGTGGCACCTTCGGCGACACCGGGGTCGGAGGGCTGACACTGGGCGGTGGTCTGGGGTGGCTGCTCGGTACGGCGGGCCTCACCTGCGACAACCTCGTCCGAGCGGAGCTGGTGGACGCCGCCGGAGAGCTCCGGGTAGCCAGCGCGGACGACGACTCCGAGCTCCTCTGGGCGTTGCGAGGTGGAGGCGGCAACTTCGGTGTCGTCACCTCCTTCGAGCTCGCCCTGCACGAACGCGGCCCGATGGTGGGCGGGTACCTGACCTTCGCCTTCGAGGACACTCAAGCGGTGCTTGGAGCCTTGGCGGAACTGATGCACGACGCACCCGACGAGCTGGTCGTGATGCCGCTGATCCGCCGCTACCCGGAGCTGGGTCTGGTCTGTGACGTGGGGATCGCCTTCGCAGGCGCGTCCGCGGAGTCTGAACCGCTGATGTCGCGTCTGCGTGGCCTCGGGCGGCTGCTGCTCGACGACATCGCAGAGCGCTCCTACATCGGAGTCCAGGAGATGAACGACCGGATGCCCTTCGGTCTGCGCCACTACTGGAAGGGCCACTTCCTGGCCGACCTCGACGCCTCAGCCATCACCGCCATGATGACGGCGATTGAGTCCTCGCAAGGCCGTTGCAGCATCCTGCTCGAGGCGCTGAGCGGCAAGGCCCGTCGGACTGACGCCGGCACCGCGGCGTTCCCCGCGCGAGCGGCTCGCTGGAATGCCACGGCGCTCGCGATCTGGGAGGATCCGGCCATGGACGGCCAGGCGATCCAGTGGGCACGGGACGCGGCCACTGCGTTCGAGCCTTCGTCCCTCGGAGGCGGTGGCTACGTCAACTACGCCACGCAGCAGGAGCCCGTGGAGCGGATGATCGCGACGTACGGCGCAGACTCGTGGGCCCGGCTGGTCGCAGTCAAGCAGTGCTGCGACCCTGAGAACACCTTCAGGTTCAACGCGAACATCCCGCCAGGCTGATCCGCGCTAAGCGAACCGACTCAGCTCTTCTCGAGCCGGTTGACGATCTCCTCGACCTGGTTGTTCAGGGTCGCTCCTACCGGCCAGCCGGCGTAGTGGGTCAGAAAGATCACGATCTCGCGCAGGGCCTCGGCGTCGAGCTCGCCGGTGCGGGCTGCTGCTCCCAGCTGGATGTCGAGTACGTCGAAGCGGTGCTGTCCTGCGAGCATCCCGATCAGGAGCAGCCGCCGCTGTTCGTCGGTGAGGCCCGGCCGGGTCCAGATCTCGCCGAAGAGGTGGTCCGCGGTGTACCCGAAGAAGTCGCCCGGGCCGTCCTTCATCTCCCAGCCGTAGACCTTCTCCATCTTCTCGAGCCCCTCGGCGCGGCGGCTGTCATCGGTCATGGTCATGCTCCTTGTCCGGAAGTCCCAGGGCTCGGGCGAGATGCTGGCGGGCGAGCGCGGCCAGCGGTGTGTCGACATCAAGGTCGTCCGCCAGTTCGAGGGCGAGATCCAGGTCCTTCTCGCCCAGCGCCTGGACGTGGCGGAAGATCGGCAGCCATCCGTCATCCGGGGCCAGGGTGGCCGTGGCGTCCCGCCACAGGACCGCTCCGGGGCCCCCGGTGACAGCGTCGGTGTGGCGCACGATCTGGCCCAGCACCGCAGGGTCGACCCCGGCTGCCTCGGCCAGCCGCGCGGCCTCCCCGGCAGCGGTGAAGGAGACGAAGTGGAGCAGGTTCCGCGCCAACTTGGCGTGCGTCCCCGCCCCGGCCGGACCCAGGTGTACGACGAGGTCGCCGAGCCGGTCCAGGACGGGCTTCGCGCGGGCGAACCCGTCGGCGGTACCGCCGACCATGACGGCAAGCCGGCCCTCGGCGGCACCGACCGGCCCGCCACTGACCGGCGCATCGAGCACCTCCCCCGAGGCGGCCAGATCCCGCGCGGTCTGTGGCCGGATGGTCGAGTGCACCAGTACGGTCGCCGCCGGGTTCGCCTCCAGGATCTCGCCGACCACGTCCCGCACCTGCTCGTCGTCGCGGACCATCACGCAGATCACCGCTGCCCGCACGGCGAGCTCACTCAGCGAGACGGCCACCTGGTCGAAGGCAGCGGTCGCGTCCGGGTTCACGTCGTACACCCACAGGTCGTCCTCCACCAGCCTGTTGGCCATCGGCGTACCGATCTGGCCGAGCCCGACGAAGCCAACGCTCACGACCGGAACACCTGACCGCCGTCGACGTTGAGGATCTGACCCGTCACCCAGGCCGCGTCGTCGGAGAGCAGGAACAGGCAGGCCCCGACCATGTCCTCCGGCTGGCCGACCCGCTTGAGGGCCAGGCCCTGCACCAGACTCTTCACGTGGTCGCCGGCCTGGGTGCGGGTGGCTTCGGTGTCCGTTGGTCCCGGAGCGATGGCGTTCACCCGGATGTTCATCCCGCCAAGCTCGTGGGCCAGCTGCTGGGTGAGCCCGTTGACCGCGACCTTGGCCAGGCCGTAGAAACCGGAGTAGAGCCAGGCGGCAGTCGACGACTGGTTGACGATCGCGCCACCACCGCGTGCCTTCAGATGTGGGAAGCACGCCCGGGTCATCACCAGGGCTCCGTCCATGTTCACTGCCATGAACCGGCGGTAGTAGTCCCAGTCGACGGTGAGCAGCAGGTCGAACTGCATGTCGCCATAGATGGCCGCGTTGTTGACCAGCAGGTCGATCCCGCCGTACGCCGCGACCGTGGCCTCGGCGCAGGCCCGAGCCGACTCCTCGGACGAGACGTCGGTGTGCACGAACAGCCCGCCGATCTCCTCGGCCACCTGGTTGCCCCGATCGTTCAGGTCGGAGACCACGACCTTGGCCCCCTCGGCGGCCAGGGCTCGCGCGTAGGCCTCTCCGATTCCACGCGCGGCGCCGGTGACGATCGCGACCTTGCCTTGGAATCTCATGCTCACGCCTTCTCTGCGATCAGCTTGGTCTCGAGGTACTCCTCGAAGCCGGCAACACCCATCTCGCGGCCGACTCCGGACTGCTTGTAACCGCCGAACGGCGCGTCGGCGGCGTACCAGACGCCGCCGTTGACCGAGAGCGTCCCGGTTCGAATGCGGTTGGCGACCCTGCGGGCTCGCTCCGGGTCCCCCGAGTCGACCGACCCGGAGAGCCCGTACGGCGAGTCGTTGGCGATCCGTACGGCGTCGTCGTCCCCGTCGTGCGCGATCACCGTCAGGACCGGCCCGAAGATCTCCTCGCGGGCCACCCGCGCGGTGTTGTCCAGCCCGGCGACGACCGTCGGCTCGACCCAGAAACCCTTGTCCCGGTTGGGGGTTCCGCCGGTCGCGAAGCGGCCACCCTCGTCGGCAGCACTGCTCAGGAACCCCTCGATCCTGGTGCGCTGGGCCCCGGAGATGACCGGACCACAGATCGTTCCGGGGTCGGTCGGATCGCCGATGCCGATCGATGCCATCGTGCTGGCCGCGAGCTCGACCGCCTCGTCGTACCGCGCCCGCGGGACGACCAGCCGGGTGGCCAGCGCACAGCCCTGACCCGCATGGATGCAGACCGAGAAGGCGGCAGTCCCGACCGCTGCGGCCAGATCAGCGTCGTCGAGCACGACCGCCGCCGACTTGCCGCCCAACTCCAGGAACACCCGCTTGAGAGTGCCGGCCGCGGCGCGCATCACCGCCTTGCCGGTAGACGTCGAGCCGGTGAAGCTGACCAGATCCACCCGCGAGTCGGTGGCCAGCATCGCGCCCACCTCGTGCGTGCTCGAGGAGACGACCTGCAGCACCCCGGGCGGCAGGCAGTCCGCGGCCATCCGAGCTAGCTCGAGGGCGACCAGTGGGGTGTCCGGCGCCGGCTTGAGTATGACGGTGTTCCCCGCTGCGAGCGCGGGGCCGATCTTGGCGAGGTTGATCTGGTTGGGGAAGTTCCACGGCGTGATGGCGCCGACCACTCCGACGGCTTCTCGCCTGAGGGTGCGTCGGGTGCGGACCCCCATCGGCTCGGCGACCCCCAGGTCCTGCTCCCACTCGTACCTCGACGCGAGGTCGAGCATCCAGGCGAGGCCCTCGACCGGCACGTCGTACTGCGGTCCGGTGGTGAGGAACGCCGGTGCGCCGGCCTCTGCGGTGGTCAGAGCCCGCATCGTCTCCCCGTTGTCGACCAGCGCCTGGTGCAGCTCGCTCAGGCAGCGCAGTCTCAGGTCGAGGTCGGTCGCCCAGTCGGTCTCGTCGAACGCCCGACGCGCCGCGGCGAGGACGGCCTCGAGGTCGTCCGCGGTGGCGTCGGGCGCGGTGCCCACCACCTCCTCGGTAGCCGGGTTGATCACGTCGAACACGGTTTCTCCTCTGTCGGGGTCTGCCCCGGGTAGGGCTGCGCGGTGCTCACTGGACCGGCGCTTCGGGTTGTACGTCGATCGCTGTGATGTGCGTGCCGCGCGGCGCGGTCACCACCGTGAGTACGGCGTTGGCAATGGCCTCTGCCGGGAGGAAGCCGCTGTGTCGCGCCAGACCCCAGCGCACCCAGGTCTCCAGCACCGCGGCCGTCAGCTCGTCCGGCCAGTCGTAGCCCATCTCGGTCATGGTCGGGCCCGGCCGCACCAGCGACGCCCGTACGCCGGTCCCTTCCAGCTCGCGCTGCATGGTGCGGACCAGGCCCTCCAGCCCCGCCTTGCTGGCGTTGTAGGAGCCGGTGAAAGGCCGGTGGGTGTCCACGACGTCCGAGGAGACGAAGACGAGGTCGCCGGTCCTCCGCTCCACCATCGACGGAGCGAAGGCCTGCACCAGTCGCTGGGCGCCGACCAGGTTCACCTCGAGGTGGGCCTGGAGCTGAGCCGCGGTGGACTGATGGACCTGTCCGGGAAGGTTCAGGCCAGCGTTGGCCACCACCGTGTCGACCGGGCCGAGGTCGGCCTGCACGGCTGCGGCGAACTTGGCCACTGACTCCTCGTCGGTGACGTCGAGCTCGTACGCGGCCGCCTCGCCTCCGGTTGCCCGGACGGCCGCCGCGAGCTCCTCGCACCGGTCGACCCGCCGAGCGCCCAGTGCGATCGGAAACCCCTTGCCTGCAAGCGCAATCGCGGTCGCGGCACCGATACCCGACGATGCGCCGGAGACCACGGCTGCCATCAGCTCATCCGGACCGGGAGGGAGCGGAACCCTCGTACGTTGATCGAGTGGACGCGCTGAGCTGCCTCCACGTCGACCTCGATCTTGGTGACGCGCTCCCGGAGGTAGCCCAGCGCGATGGTGGCCTCGAGCCGCGCGAGGTTGGCGCCCAGGCAGTAGTGCCGCCCGGCTCCGAAGCTGATCAGCGCTGACGTGTCGCGGTCCAGGTCGTACTGATCCGCATGAGGGAAGACCTCCTCGTCGCGGTTGGCCGAGCCGATCAGCAGGAGCAGTTGCGCGTCGGCCGGGATCGTCGCACCTCGGACCTCGACGTCGCGGACGACGTGGCGCGCGAGCATCTGCGTCGAGGAGTCGAAGCGCAGAGTCTCCTCGACCCACGGCCTGACCAGCTGCGCGTCTGCCAGAATTCTGGCGAGCTGGTCGGGGTGGTTGTAGGCATGGAAGAGCGCGTTGCCCAACAGCTTCGTCGTCGTCTCGTTGCCCGCCACGACCATCAGGAAGAGGAAGGCGAGGATCTCGGCCTGCTCCAGGCGGTCCCCGTCCACCTCGGCTTCGAGCAGCGCCGAGGTGAGATCGTCCGCAGGGCTGTGTCGCTTCTGGTCGATCAGCTTCTCGTAGTAGGTGACCAGCTCGATCGCGGCAGCCATGCCCTCGGCGGTCACGTCGCGCATGCCGTCCTCGCGATGTACCAGCAGGTCGGCCAGTCTTCGGATCTCGTCGCGGTCCGGCTCCGGCACCCCCATCAGCTCGGAGATGACGTCCATCGGGAACTTGCCGGCGAAGTCGGCGATCCAGTCGAACTCGCCGGACTCCAGCGCAGGGTCGAGGAACTTCCTGGTCAGCCGGACGATCTGCGGTTCGAGCTCTTTGACCCGTCGCGGAGTGAAGCCCTTGGAGACCAGCGACCGCAACCGAGTCTGCTGTGGCGCGTCGAGCCCGAGAATCGACATCGTCTTGTGCGCGTGCTTGCCCCAGGACGCCTTGTCGATCGAGACGCCCATCGCGTTGGAGTACGTCGTCTCGTCACGGAAGGCCGCATGGATGTCGGCGTACTTCGAGAGCACCCAGAAACCGTCCACGTCGTTGTGGTGCACGGGCTCGTGCTCGCGCAGCCAGGTGTACGTCGGGTAGGGGTCCTGCTGGACGGCGTAGTCGTACGGGTCGAACCTCATGGCAACCTCATCATCAGCCGGGCGGCACGAGTCAGCTGTGCGGCCATCTGCGGGTAGGTCTGATGACCCAGCCCAGCTTGGAGCAGCGCACCGCTCCACACCAGGGTCAGCGCCTCGAGCAGGTCGTCGTTCGCCTCATCACCGAGAGCGGCGCGCATCCGCTCGGTGATCGCGCTTCCCGTGCGCAGCCGTAGCCGGGCGACATCCGGCTCCGAGTCCAGCATCGCGATCGTCGTCGCGCCGGCGAGCCGTGGCTCACGCCCGAGGAAGTCGGCGAGATGGGTGAACTCCCGCTCCAGCCGTTCCAGTGGGGAGGCCTCGGCGCGGGCCAGCACGGGGAGCCCCGCCAGCTCCCGCGCGAAGACCTCGGCGACCAGGTGGTTCTTGGAGGCGAAGTAGGTGTACGCCGTTGCCGGCGCGACGTCGGCCCTCGCCGCGACCGACCGCATGGTCAGCGCCTCGTAGCCGACGGCCCGGACCTCGTCCAGCGCTGCACGCAGGAGCCGGTCGACTGTCTCGGCCTGACGCGGGTTGAGGGTCCGACGTCCTGGCTCGGTGGACAACTGACTGGACATGTGTCCAGACACTAGAACAGGAGTCAGTCCGCGTCAAGGCACCACCTAGACGCTGTAGCCCCCATCGACGTCCAGCTTCTGCCCGGTGATGAACCCGGCCCGAGCCGAGGCGAGGAAGCAGACGGCCTCCGCGATGTCCTGGGCGTTGCCGAACCGGCGGAGCGGGATGTTGCCCCGGGCAACGCCCAGAGCCCTCTCGTCGAGCTCGCCGCTGCTGATCAGCCGCTCGGCCATCCCGTCGGTGAGCATGCCCGGGCCGACCGCGTTGACCCGTACGCCGTACCGGCCCTCCTCGGCTGCAAGCGCGCGGACCAGGGCCTCGACGCCTGCCTTAGGTGCACTCGAGAGCCCATCGCGGACCGGGAACCGGGCGGTCGCCGCGGTGGTGACCGCGACGATGCTGCCGCTGTTGCGTCTCAGGCCCTGCAGCGCCGGATGTACGGCGTTGAAGAACCCGGCCGTGTCCGCAGCCAGCTGGGCTGCCAGCTCTGCGGGGTCGACCCGGCTGAGGTGACGCATCGGGACGTGCGGACCGGCGGCGTACACGAGCGTGTGCAGTTCCAGTCCCTCGATCACCTCGCGGCACGCGTCCGCATCGGTCAGGTCGAGCTGGAGGCCTCCAGGGACCGGGTTGGTGCGGTAGGTGACGACCACCTCGCTCCCCCGCTCGGTGAGCATCGCCGCGATCGCCCGGCCGAGCCCGCCGCTCCCCCCGAGCACCAGGGCGATGCCGGAGCGGTCCGCGAAGTCCGGGGCTGTCACGACACGTCTCCGTCGACGTAGACCCACTGCCCGGCGCGGCGCTCGAACCTGCTGGCCTCGTGCAGGTGGTGCTCACCGGTGGCGTCACGGAAGGTAGCGCGGAACTCCACCTCGTCGTCTTGCGCACGGAGGATCTCCAGCCCGGTCCAGCCGGTGCCCGTCGAGATGTCCTCCGGTCGAGTGCGGGGGTGCCAGGTGCGGAACAGGTAGTCAGGTATGCCTACCGCGTACGCCGCGTAGCGCGACCGCATCAAGGCCTCGGGCGTCGCCGCGGCAGCCCCGTCGTGGAAGCGCTTGCAGCAGGCGCCGTACGCCGAGCCGGTGCCACACGGACACGGCTCGAGCTCACCACCCGCCATACGGCACCGTGATGATCTCCAGGTTGTGTCCGTCCGGATCGTCCCAGTACAGCCCACGGCCGCCGTCGTGGGTGTTGATCGTCTGCGTCTCCTGGTGCTGCGGATCTGCCCAGTACGGCAGGCCCCGCTCGATGATCCGACCCTGGATCTGGTCGAACTCGTCCTCGGTGACCAGGAACGCATAGTGCTGAGCGCGGACGTCGTCCCCACCGTCGAGGAAGTCCAAGGAAACCTCGTTATCGACCTGGACCACCAGGAACGGACCGTATGTGGTCGGTGCGGGTAGACCGAGTACGTCGGCCAGGAACTGCGCCGACACTCGCTTGTCTCGGCTGTGAACGATGGTGTGGTTCAGCTTGACGGTCATGGTTCCTCCACGGGCCCTTGGCTGAGGAAGTCGAGTACCCGTTGCTTCAGCAGGGCAGCCGCCTCGGGGTCGTAGGACGACAGCCCAGCTTCGGCGAAGAGGTGCTGATCTCCTGGGTAGAGGAAGAGCTCGGCGCTGGAAGCCGACTCGACGAGTGCGCGCGCGGCGTCGAGGTCTCCGTCGTCGACGAAGAACGGGTCGTTCTCCGCGGCGTGCACCTGCACCGGTACATCGTCAGGCCATCCCTGGCCGAACTCGTCGGCGGGGAGGCAGGAGTGGAAGAGCAGTGCGCCGCGCGCTCCTTGCCTGGTCTGCGCCAGGCGCTGCGCGGGCACCACCCCCAGCGAGAAGCCGGCGTAGACGAGGTCGGTCCCTAGGCCGTCGGCCGCCTCGACGCCTCGCTCCTGGATCCGTCCGAAGCCGATGCCCTGGGCGTGCGAGACGCCCTCCTCGACCGAGTCGAACGTCTTGCCGTCGTACAGGTCCGGAGCGTGCACGGTGTGGCCGGCCGCTCGGAGCTCGTCGGCGAAGGCAAGGAAGCCCTCGGTCTGGCCGAGCGCGTGATGGAACAACAGCACCTCTGCCATGTTCGCTCCCCTCTGGTGGGTGGACGTCGTCGTTCACCACCCTAGGAGGCCTATGGGTGCCTGGTCGAGGGACGACCTAGCCCTCGACGTACCGGTGGGCCAGCAGCGCGGCGCCGATGATCCCCGCATCGTTGCCGAGCGCGGCGGGAACGATCTCGGTCTCGATCTCGACGAAAGGCAGGAACTTCTTCGAGCTCTTGCTCACTCCCCCTCCGACGACGAAGAGGTCGGGGCTGAATAGTCGTTCCAGCGTCCGGAAGTACGTCGTCAGCCGGTTGGCCCAGGCCGACCAGGAGAGGTCGCCGTTCTCCCGAGCCGAGTTCGACGCCTGGGACTCGGCGACGTGGCCGTCGATCTCGAGGTGGCCCAGCTCGGTGTTGGGGATGAGCACGCCGTCATGAATCAGCGCGGACCCGATGCCCGTGCCCAGGGTCGTGACGATCACCACCCCCGACCTGCGCCGGGCAGCACCGAACGCCACCTCGGCGAATCCGGCAGCGTCCGCGTCGTTCATGACGCGCACCGGCCTGTCCAGCTTCTTCTCGAGCTCTCTGTCGGCGTCCGTACCGATCCAGGACTTGTCGATGTTCGCGGCCGACAGGACGAGCCCGTGCCGCACGATGCCGGGCACAGTGACACCGACCGTGTGCTCCTCGTCCGACCCGAGGTCTGCGAGGAGACCGGCGATCTCGGCCATCACGGCCTCAGGCGTCGCTGGTCGTGGCGTGTCCACCTTCAGTCGCTCGGAGACGAGCCTCCCGGCGCCTACGTCCACGATGGCGCCCTTGATGCCGGTCCCGCCGACGTCGATCCCGGCCACTGCTTGCGCGTCTCCCATGGCACTACTCATACAGGGTCACGCGCCCGCAGGCGACGCTAGGCTCGAAACCGTGGACGTTACGACGATCCTGGCAGTGCTCGGGCTGGTTTCCGGTCTCACCGGAACCCTGATCGCCGTCCTGTCGTATCGCCGCGACCGACCCGTGATCGTGGTGACCTCGAGCCTCCTGCTTCGTGGCCCTGGAGACGAGTACCTGGTGGTGAACGTTCGTAACGAAGGCCGTCACGGTGCCGAGATCGTAGGGATCGGGCTCGCGGTCTGCCCGTCCGAGCGGACTGGGCTCGGGTGGCTCTTCCGGCACCTGCCGGGGCTGAGCCGCCGAAGGACCGTACGACGGCTCGACCGGAGCGGGGTGCGCTACAACGACCTGGCCGTGGTCATCGACGATGACGGTGACGAGCACGACGAGTGCTTCTTCCTGGAGCCTGGGCGGCAGCTGAGCCGACACCTGTCGATGGCCAGCGCTGCTGGCCAGGCACGTGCGGGCTCGCAGGCGTGGCCCTATGCGGAGGACTACGCGGGGCGTACCTACCTCGCGGCAGAACCTGCGACGGTCACGCCACGATGAACGGTCAGTGACCGGCGCGCTTCTGGGCGATCGTGTAGAGCGCGACCCCGGCGGCGACGCCCGCGTTCAACGACTCCACCGAGCTCACCATCGGGATGGAGACGAGCTGGTCGCAGGTCTCGGCCACCAGTCGGGAGAGTCCGTCGCCCTCCGCGCCCACGACGACCACGAGCGGCCCGGTGGCCAGGTCCAGGTCGGGCAGGCTGACGTCCCCGTCCGCGGCAAGGCCGATCACCATGCAGCCAGCTTCTTGGTACGACTTGAGCTGGCGGGTCAGGTTGGTCGCCTGAGCGACCCTGAGCCGCGCCGCGGCCCCCGCTGACGTCTTCCAGGCAGACGCGGTCATGCCCGCGGCCCGTCGCTCCGGGACCACGACGCCGTGCGCCCCGAAGCCGGCGGCCGACCTCACCACAGCACCGAGGTTGCGCGGGTCGGTGATCGAGTCGAGCGCGACGATGAGCGGCTTCTCGGCGTTCTCGGCCGCCAGATCGAGGAAGTCGTCCGGGTGGGCGTACTCGTACGGCGGAATGCGGGCGGCCAGGCCCTGGTGCACCGCCCCCGAGGTCATCCGGTCCATCTCGTTGCGGGTGACCTCGAGCAGCTTGATCCCCCGGTCTGCGGTGACCTTGAACGCCTCACGGAGGCGGCCGTCCCGCTCGGCACCCTCGGCAACGAACAGCGTGGTGATGGGCATACCTGAGCGCAGCGCCTCGACCACGGAGTTACGACCGGCGACCCACTCCGAATCACCAGTCTTGGGCGTCCGTCGGCCTGCCGGTCGCTTGGCGGCTTCCTTCTCCACCTTCACGCGCTGCTTGTACACCTTGTGACCTTCGCGGTCCTTGGCCTTGGGCGTCGGTCCCTTGCCCTCCAGGCCGCGCCGGACCCGGCCACCCGATCCGGCGGTGGGGTTGCCCTTCCCGGTCTTCTTGATCGAGCCTCTACGTGCGCTGTTGCCTGCCATCAGGCCAAACTCCATTTCGGACCTCGGGGGGTGTCCTCGAGCTCGATGCCCGCTGACTTGAGCTGGTCGCGGATCGCGTCGGCCGCGGTGAAGTCCTTCGCGGCCCGCGCCTGCGCGCGCTTCTCGAGCAGGTGTGCCACCAGGGCGTCGACAGCCGCAGCGAGCTTCTCCTCGGTTCCGGTCGCGGCGTTTCCCCAGCGTTCGTCGAACGGGTCCAGCCCGAGCACGCCGAGCATCCCCCGCACCGACGCCGAAGACCCCCGCAGTGCGGCGGACGGGCCACCGGCCAGGAGCTTGTTGCCTTCGCGCACCACCTCGTAGATCGCAGCGACCGCCGCAGGGGTGCTGATGTCCTCGTCCATCGCCTCCCCGAAGTCCGCGCACCAGGTGCCGAGCCCGATGGGCTCGCCCAGCACGTCAGCCGCCCGCTTGAGGAAGTGCTCGATGCGCTGGAACCCCTGCGCCGCCTCGTCCAGCGCCTCGAACGAGAACTCCACGTGCGACCGGTAGTGGGCCGCAACCATGTAGAACCTCAGGTCGATGGCGCGTGTCCGCTGGAGCACGGCGGGGATCGAGAGTGTGTTGCCCAGCGACTTGCTCATCTTCTCGCCGGCCGTGGTGATCCAGGCGTTGTGCATCCAGTACGCCGCGAAGTCGTGCCCGGCAGCATGTGACTGCGCCTGCTCGTTCTCGTGGTGCGGGAAGCGCAGGTCGACGCCGCCGCCATGGATGTCGAAGGAAGTGCCGAGGTACTTCAGCGCCATCGCCGAGCACTCGATATGCCAGCCGGGACGACCCCTCCCCCAAGGGGAGGCCCAAGCAGCGGTAGCGGGCTCGGACTCTTTCTGGCCCTTCCAGAGCGCGAAGTCGCGCGGATCGTGCTTCCCTCGCGGGTCGGCGTCCTCGGCCGGCTCCATGTCGTCGATCTTCTGGCCGGTGAGCTCGCCGTACGCCGACCAGGCGTGGACGTCGAAGTAGACATCGCCTGACCCGTCGGCCGCCACATAGGCATGACCGCGAGCGATGAGCTCCTCGATGAGCTCGAGCATCTCGGGGATGTGGCCGGTAGCGGCCGGTTCGTACGTCGGCGGCAGCACGTTCAGGGCGTCATAGGCCCGGTCGAGCTCGATCCGCATCGCGTAAGCGAGGTTGTACCAGGCTCGCCCCTGCTCCGCGGACTTGAGCAGGATCTTGTCGTCGATGTCGGTGATGTTGCGGATGAAGGTGACCTCGTACCCGGTGGCGAGCAGCCATCGGCGCAGTACGTCGAAGTTGACGGCCGAGCGGACGTGGCCCACGTGCGGCTCCGACTGCACCGTGAGGCCGCACAGATAGATGCCCACCTGGCCGTCGCGCAGCGGCACGAACTCGCGGAGCGAGCGCGTGGCAGAGTCGTGGAGCCGGAGTGTCACCGCGCAATTCTAGGGGGTCAGGGCAGGTGCTGTTGCCGTCGCGGCTGCCCCGCACCGCGATCCGGCGTTCATCCTCGACGAGTTGCAGCCAGAGCGCCGACGTTGGACACGATGAAGGGCACCACGTAGTTCGCCGCGACCCGCAGCCACGTCC
Source organism: uncultured Actinomycetota bacterium (assembly GCA_963769585.1). GTDB lineage: Bacteria > Actinomycetota > Actinomycetes > Propionibacteriales > Nocardioidaceae > SSC3. The sequence continues at coordinate 191,227 of CAVYMJ010000006.1, read as the reverse complement.
CGCTGGTGGCTCCCCCCGCGAGGACCACGTGGATCTGGTTGATCACCGAGAGGATCGTCCCGACGACCAGCGCGATGACGATGGTCCGGCGCAACAGTGCTGGCTCGACGATGATCGCCTTCGCCTCGGAGGAGGTGCGCCAGGAGTGGTCAGGGGCCTGGTCCTCCCCGGCGCCGCTCACACGCTCTCGAGATAGCGGTGGACCATGCCCACGCAGCCCGAGCCCTCACCGACCGCGGCGGCGACGCGCTTCCCGGAACCGGCCCGGAGGTCACCCACGGCGAAGATCCCTGGGGTGCTCGTCTCGTACAGGAACGGGTCACGGTCAAGGTTCCATCCCGACGGCTTCTTGCCGTCGCGGATCAGGTCAGGACCGGTGATGATGTAGCCCGCGTCGTCGACGGTGACCAGTCCCTTGACCATGTCGGTGCGAGGCGCGGCCCCCAGGAACATGAAGAGAGCGGCCGTCTCCAGCGCGCTCTCTTCGCCGGTCAGGCCGTTGCGGATGACGAGGTTGTCGAGACCCTTCGTGCCAACCGCCTGGACGACGGTGTGGTTGGTCAGCACGGTGATGTTGGAGCTCGCCTCGATGCGATCGATCAAGTAGCGCGACATGGACTTGTCGAGTGACTCGGCGCGAACCAGCATCGTCACCGATCTGGCGTACTTGGAGAAGAACAATGCACCCTGGCCGGCCGAGTTCGCTCCTCCGAGGATGCACACGTCCTCGTCTCGGTAGCTTGCCGCCTCGGTCATCGCTGCGCCGTAGTACAGGCCGCGGCCCACCAGCGGCTCGAAACCCGGGGTGTCCAACATTCGCACGGCGACACCGGAGGCGAGGATCACTGCCTTGGCCGAGATCTCGGAGCCGTCGTTGAGCCGGATCACGCGGTAGGGATCGTGGCGGACAACCTGGGTCACCTCGACAGCGCTGAGGATCTCCACGCCGAACCGCCTCGCCTGGACCGCAGCCCTGCGGGCCAGGTCGCTGCCACTGACACCGGACGGGAAGCCGAGGTAGTTCTCGATCGACGAGCTGGTCCCGGCCTGTCCTCCCGGAGCGTCCGGCTCGACCAGCAGCGTGCGCAGGCCCTCGGATCCGCCGTACACGGCAGCGGCGAGGCCGGCAGGCCCGGCTCCGACGATGGCCAGGTCGTAGAACGGCAGCGTCGCCTTGGTCTGCAGCCCGACCTTGGTCGCGACGGCCGCGTGGTCCGGCGCGATCAGGGTCTCGCCGTCGGGGAAGAAGATCACCGGCAGCTTCGCCTCGTCGCCGGTGAGCTCGAGCACCAGCGCCCGCACTGCGGGGTCCTGCTCGATGTCGACCCACTGGTACGGGACGTTGTTACGGGCCAGGAAGTCCTTGATGTCGAAGCAGGCCGCCGACCACTTCGCGCCGGCGACGCGGATGCCGTCGTACGGGAGGCGCGCGTGCGCGGCCCAGTCGCCGAGCAGGTCGTCCAGCAATGGGTAGAGCTGCAGCTCGGGAGGGTCCCAGGGCTTCATCAGGTAGTGGTCCAGGCCCACCTCGTTGATGCCGCGGATCGCCGCCTCGGTGTCGGAGTACGCCGTCAGCAGGACACGTCGGGAGTCGGGGAAGACCTTGCGAACCTTGGCCAGCAGCTCGGTGCCGGTCATCTCGGGCATGCGCTCGTCGGACAGGAAGAGAGCTATCGGTGTCCCGCGTTCGGACAGGCTCTGCGTCGCCTCGAGCGCCTCGCGGCCCGACGACGCCTTCATCACGGTGTAGTCCTTGCGATAGCGCAGCCTCAGGTCGCGGCCGATCGCGGCCAGCACCTCCGGATCGTCGTCGATGCTCAAGATCACCGGCTTGGTCACCATCAGCTCTCCTTGGTCCCTAGCGGGAGGCGCACCGTGAAGCACGTCTCGCCCGGCCTGGAGGTCACGCTGATCTCCCCGCCGTGCTTCTCGGTCACGATCGCGTAGGTGGTGGCCAGGCCCAACCCGGTCCCCTGGCCCGGCTCCTTGGTCGTGAAGAACGGGTCGAACACTCGTCCGATGATGTCGGCCGGGATGCCGGGACCGTCGTCTCGGATCTCGACGACCACAGCGCCCGACTCGAGCGACGTGGTGATCCAGATGGCTCCCCGGCCGTGCATTGCTCCGACGGCGTTGTCGATCAGGTTGGTCCACACCTGGTTCAGCTCACTGCCGAAGGCCGGTACCGGTGGTAGGTCCACTGCGTAGTTGCGGGTCACTTCGACGCCGGTCTTCAGCTTGCTGCGCAGGATGATGAGGGTGTTGTCGAGTCCCTCGTGGAGGTCGACCTCCTGGCGCGGCGCCTGCCCGAGGTAGGAGTAGCTCTTCATCGCCCCGACGATCTCGGAGATCCGGCCGGTGGCCTGCCCGATCTCGTGTGCCAGCCGATATACGGGGAAGGTCGCGGCGGCCCAGGCGAGCACCAGGTTGAGCGTGCTGTCAGTGAGGTCAGCCGCGAGTGCATCGAGCGCCTCGGGGTCCAGCCCTTGCTCGACGAGCATCGGTGCGATGTCCCAGTCGTTGTCGATGCCGCGGTCGTCGAGCCAGTCCTCGATCGCGCCCTCCAGGTCGGAACGTCGCATCGTGTCGAGCACGTTCGGCTCCGCGGCGCGCGTACGCGCTTGCGCCTCCAGCGCCCGCAGGTGGGCTCGGGCTGGCCCCTCGAGGACGACCGCGTCCAGAGCGAACTGGGTCTGCTGCTGGCGGGCGAAGGCGTCCCGCAGCTGATCGGCAGCCCGCCGGGCGGCTGCAGCCGGGTTGTTGAGCTCGTGCGCGATGCCCGCGGCCAACGTGCCGAGCGTCGCCATCCGCTCGGACTGCAGGATGCCGCGCTCGGCTCGCTTCTGCTCGGTCACGTCCGCGCCGTAGACGAAGACCAGCCGGCTCTCGGGATCGCTGACATGGGTGAACTGGTAGTCGCGATCACCCAAGCGAGTCTCGATCGGGACGGGCTGGGTTGCGACGCGAAGTTCGTCCCAGCGGCCAGCACTCGCCGGGAGGACGGTCTCCCACGAGGCACCGAGGAGGTCGCCGCCGAACACGTCACGTGCCGCACGGTTGGCCAGCAGCACCGCGCCGCTCGCATCGAGACGCAGGACAGGGCCCGGGTTCATGTCGGGGAAGCGAGCGACCTCTGCGATCTTCTTCTCGGCCCTGCGGCGATCGGTGATGTCCGCTCCGAAGGTGAAGACGAAGTCCCCGCCGTCGGCAGCGAGGTAGGACATCGCGTAGCAGGCATCGTCGAGGTCGACGTCAGCCACGAAAGGTTCGGCAGCAGCTCTCGCGCGCGCCCAGAGCTCCTCAGTCATGTCCGGGCACCGGTCAAGCCAGCAGTCGCCCACGATGTCCTCCCCGAAGGCGCGCTTCGCCGCGGCGTTGCCACGCAGGATGGTCCCCTCTCGGTCGAGCCACAGCACGGGGCCGGGGTTCTTCTCGGGGAACTGGGCCAGCTCGGCGAGCTCCCTCTCGAGTGCGTGGTGCTCGGTGACGTCGAAGAACGCCACGACCACGTCCGTGCTGTCGCTGAGGAAGCTCGTACGCACCTCGACGATGATCTGGTCGTCACCCGTCCCCCGGCGCAGCACGGCCGTGTCGCCGTCGACAGGTTGCCAAGCAGCCAGCAGGTCGGTCAGCGAACGTCCGATCGCACCGGACTCGGGTGCGAGCAGCTCGGCCAGAGTTGGACTCAGCGAGCGCACGATGCCGTCCGGGCCGACCACGCAGGAGGCAAGACCGAAGCTCTCGATCGCCGGAATCACGGGGATGAGAGGGTGCTTGCGCATGGGGGTGGTCATCCCCCCTTCCTCCAGCGCCGCACACCGGCATACCCCAAACCGCGGAGCGGGCGTGTTGCGGAGTCGTGCAGCCGGAGCTTCACAGTCGCCAGTCTAGGGGTTCACGTCTGGTGCTGATGTTGCCAAAGTCGCCTCGTGGTGCGATCTCGCGGCTATCGTGACGTGATGCGTCGCCTCCTCATCGCCCTGACCGCCGCCGCCCTCGGGGCCGGGCTGACGGTCCCGGCTGTCGAGGCGTCGTCGTCCTCCGGGGCCGGGAAGCAGCTCAGCTACCGGCAGTGGGCGACGGCCAAGCAGTTCGCCCAGGGCACGGCGCGCGGGACGAGCGTGCTCAAGGGCAGGCTCGTCATCGATGAGGCGGTCGGACGCAAGCGGCTCGCCGGACACACCTACGACTGGGCGCAGTGGACCTCCCCCTACGTCACCCCTGGCTACGACCTGACCGAGCTGGTGCCGAGCTGGACGGCGACCACTCCCGGGAACTCCTGGGTCCGCATCGACGTCCGCGGTGTCACGCCGACCGGCACGAGCACCGGCTGGGACTCGATCAGCCGCTGGGCGGCAGGGGACCGGCACGTGCGGCGAACCAGTCTCGGGTCCCAACCGGACGGCGGTGCCCGGGTCAGCTTCGACACCTGGGTTGTCCCCGCCGGCCTGCGAAAGTGGCAGGTCAGGGTGTCGCTGTTCCGCAAGACGGGAACGACCCGCACTCCGACCATCGACACCTTGGGCGCGATGACCTCGCGCGACGCGACGGCGCCTCGCCCGGTCAGCAAGCCACTGGGCGTCGCGGCCGGCACCGTGCTGCCTGTGCCGATGTACTCGCAGATGATCCATGAGGGCGAGTACCCGCAGTACGACGGAGGCGGTGAGGCTTGGTGCTCGCCGACCTCGACGTCGATGGTCCTGGCCTACTACGACAAGCTCCCCGAACCGAGCAGCTATGCCTGGGTCAGCCCCCGGTATCCCGACCGCTTCGTGGCGCATGCGGCCCGGATGACGTTCGACCCCTCGCTCTCGGGAACCGGCAACTGGCCGTTCAACACGGCCTACGCCGCAGGCCTGACAGGGCGCGCCTTCGTGACAAGGCTGCACGACCTGCGCGACGCCGAGCGCTTCGTCGCGGCGGGCATCCCGGTGGTCGCTTCGATCTCCTTCGGAAGGGGCCAGTTGACCGGTGCGCCGATCTCGTCGACCAGCGGCCACCTGCTCGTCATCGTCGGCTTCACCGCGGCCGGGAACGTCGTGGTCAACGACCCAGCCGCGGCGGACAACCGCTCGGTACGACGGACGTATGATCGCGCACAGTTCGAAGCTGCCTGGTGGCGAAGGTCTGGCGGGCTGAGCTACGTCATCCGGGACGCCGCCCATCCGCTCCCAGCCCGAACACCAGCTCGTAACTGGTGACAGCCCGGCTGGGCATCCCCCACTTGTACAGACGCGGGGCCCGGCGCCTGTCGGCACCGGACCCCGGTCGTAAGTCCTCCTAGGTTACGAGCACGCCTCGTAGGACGTGCCGACCTTGAGGGTCTTGGCTGGCATCTCGTTGCGGGGGAACGTCCGCACGACGGCCTTGACCTTCGCGGTCGAGCCGTCAGCAATCCGGAGCTTCACGGTCTGCCCCTTGCTCGGCTGGCGGACCGTCTTGACCAGCTTGCCGTTGACCAGGAACTGGACACTCTTGATCATCTTGGCCCGCTTCCTGTTCGACGTGATCTTCGGCAGGAGCGCGTGGGTCGTGCAGGACCGCGCCTTCGGTAGGCCGACGTAGGCCCGGCCCTTGCCCGAGACCGCCGAGGTCCGCGACCCTGCCACGTTGAACTCGGCGTGTGCCGTGAGGACGCTCGAGGCGTCGTACGAGGACTGCGCATAGCGGCCGGTCTGGCCCTCGAAGTAGCCCCGGTAGGTGCCGGCCGGCAGATAGGTCCTGGTGGTGGCATTGAACTTCAGGCCTTCACCGTAGGTGTCCAAGTAGGGCTGGTTGTCGGCGCCGGGCTCCTGCCGGTAGATGTACACCTCGCCGTAGCTGTGCGAGCCGCGGTTCGCGACGGTGGTCGTCAGGAAGCCCGCCCGGGTGACAACGAACTCGAACTCCAGGTCCACTCCGGCCCGCATGTTCCGACGACAGCCTGGCGAAGTCCCCAGCGCATTGGTGAGCTTGGCCCTCGAGGTCACCTTGAGGTCGATCGAGGCAAGGTTCCCTCGCACGGAGGTGACCTTGCCGGTACCCGTGGCGCTGGCGGTGCCCGTCGCGGTGTCGTTGCCGTCGTTGGCTCCAAAAGTTGCCGACCCACTGATGGACCTGGTGACGGCTGGGCCGTTCTCCACGATCGGGGTCTCATCGGTGGAGAAGCCCGAGCTCAGGTACGTGCAGCCAGCGCCGCCGACCGCGTCATAGGCGTAGCCACTGCCGTACGGATCGAGGTAGGTCTCGTCGTCGATGAAGACCGGGGCAGCCAGCGCCGGCGCGGCGACGGCGACCATGGCCGCCACCAGGAGACCGGAGGCGGCGAGCACCGAGGGTCGCTTGAGAGTCCGAACAGGCATGGGGTCCCTTTCCGAGGGCATAGTTGGCGTAAGCAAACTATGGGATCGGACAATTCGCCCACATGACCCAGACGGGCTACCTCGAAGCCGCCCAACCGGTGTGATGACGGCCGGGCGGCTCCACGGTGTGGGAGTTGCACATGAGCGGGAACTCCGCGCGCCGCCGCCCCAGCCGCCCAGGGTCGACGTCGCCGCGGTTCACTGCTGGGCTCGTCTCACCTCGTAGACCGCCCAGCAGCCCAGGCGCGCCTAGCCCTCGGCTGTGAAGCGAATCGTGTGCCAGCCGGTCGCCCCGTCCGGGATCACATCGGCCTGTACGGAGGTCTGGGTATAGCCGGACCTGTCCGTGGCGCGTACGGCGAGCGAGTGGATGCCCGGGGCAGCCGTGACGGTCGTGGTCCACTGCACCCAGGTGTCGTTGTCGGGAACCCGGCCGAGCTCGCAGGCGACCCAGTCGTTGCCGTCCAGCCGGACCTCGACCCTCTCGATCCCGGTGTGCTGAGCCCAGGCGGTCCCGGCGACCGTCACCTCGCCCGCCATCGCACGCCCGCCGCTCGGCACCTCTATCCGCGACTGAGTCTTGACCGGCCCGAGCGCCGACCAGCCGCGCGGGGTCCAGTAGCCCTCGAACCGGTCGAAGCGGGAGACCTCGAGGTCCACCAGCCACTTCGTTGCCGAGACGTAGCCGTACAAGCCGGGGACCACCATGCGCACCGGGAACCCGTGTTCGAGCGGGAGTGGTTTGCCGTTCATCGCGATGGCCAGCAGCGCGTTCCGGTCGTCGGTCAGCGCCTCGATCGGCGTGCCACAGGTCCAACCGTCCTTCGAGGTCTGCTTGACCGCGTCCGCGTCGGGCTGCACGCCCGCTTCGGCAAGCAGGTCGGCGATTCGTACGCCGCTCCACCAGGCGTTTCCGATGAGGTCACCCCCGACCCGGTTGGAGACGCAGCACAGGGTCACCCAGGCCTCGGTGAGGTCACGTGCCTTGAGATCCTCGTAGCTGAAGGTCAGCGGACGGTCGACCATCCCGTGGATGCGCAGCCGCCACTCTTCCGGCTGGATCGTCGGGACCACCAGTGCGGTGTCGATGCGGTAGAAGGACTCGTTGGGCACCCGCCACGGCCCGAGGCCCTCGATCTCGAGGTCTGCGCCGGTCGGCTCGACCCCCCGGGTGACCGCCAGCTTGAGCCTGCTCCTGGTCTCCTCCACCGCACGCCGGGCCCTGCCCAAGAACCGGCTGCTCACTCCGAACACAGCCGCGGCGGCGGCCACCCCGGTGAGCTTGAGCAGGAAGCCACGGCGGTCGTCGCCGACGCTGTCCTCGAATGCCGGCGGCTGGTCGTCGGTCGACCTCACCGCGGCGGGTCGTAGGTAGCTGAGGGTGACCACCCAGGTGGCAGTTCCGAGCGCCACCGGGATGAGCGCGTAGTTCGTTGCACCCTCGCCGGTGAGGGCGGCCAAGCCTGCGATCACTCCCATCGCCAGGAAGACCGCCGCCCCGGCGAGCAGCCACCGGCGGGCGAGCACGCCGGCCCAGGCCGAGAGCCCCAGGAGGCCGAGAGTGACGCCGGTCAACAGCAACGGCTTGTCGGCCTGTTGGACGATCGAGATGAGCTTCTCCGCGAGCGGTCCGGGGGTGATGTCGCGGACAAGCTCGGCCACCGCCTGCACGGGGTTGGCCCGTTGGTTGAGAACAGCAGTCGCGGCCAGCGCGACCGCGAGGCCGGTCAGGCCGGCGATGACTCCCGCGGCGGCACTCAGCCAGCGAGGAGTCGGCTGCTGCAAGGGGGTCACCGGTCCATCGTCTCTCACCGACCAAGCGAACCTGACCGGGAGTTCTTACGAATACGGGATGATCGTGTGGTGAGCCTCCCCCGGATCGGCATCGGCACCGACGTACACCGCTTCGCCGACGGTGTCCCCCTCCATCTGGCGGGACTCCACTTCCCCGACGAGCCTGCGGGGCTCGAGGGCCACTCAGACGCGGACGTGGCAGCACATGCAGCCTGCGACGCGCTGCTGTCCGCTGCGGGCCTCGGCGACCTCGGCAGCAACTTCGGGACAGCGGAACCGGAGTGGGCGGGCGCCTCGGGGACGGCACTCCTGGCCGAGACCGCTCGTCGAGTACGCACCGCCGGCTACGAGATCGGCAACGTGTCGGTCCAGGTGATCGGCAACCATCCCCGGCTCGGACCGCGCCGTGAGGAGGCCCAGGCCGCTCTCAGTGAGGCAGTAGGCGCACCGGTCACCCTCAGTGCCACGACCACTGACGGGCTCGGCCTCACGGGGCGTGGCGAGGGGCTCGCAGCGATCGCGACAGCGCTGGTCAGTCCGCGATGATCTGGGCGATCTCCTCGCCCATGGCAGCGTCAATGGCCTCGTTGAGGTTGTCGCGGAAGATCGCGACCACCGCCTGAGAGGCGACGGGAAGCAGGCTCTCGATCGTGCTCAGCATCGCGGGCCACCGCTCGGTCGGCATGCCCGCGTCAGCGAAGGGCCGCCATAGCTGACCCCGGACCTCGTCGACGAAGCGGTGGGCGATTGCTTCGAGGTGCTCGGAGAGGAAAGGGAGCAGCGCTACGACCGACTCGCGATCCAGGCCAAGCGCAACTGCCTGGGCGCCGGCCTTGACGACGAACGGCTTGAGCAGCCGCAGGTTCCCCTCGGAGTCGACCCTTTCGAGCAGCCCCGCGGCGGCCAGCTGGTCGACGAACTGCGGGTCGGGCTCGACATTGGCCAGCCTGGCCAAAGCCTCGGCCGTGATCTGCTCGGGCTGCTCGGGGGATCGTGGGTCCGACAAGGTCTCCAACAGGTCCAGGGCGTGGCTCGCGCGCACCCCCGAGTGGCGGCTCATGGCTTCCTCGACCGCTGCCAGCGTGTAGCCACGCTCCAGCAGGTCGCGGATCAGCATCAGCCGGTTGACGTGCTCCTGGTCGTAGTAGCCGGTTCGGCCGACCAGCCTCGGAGCGGGAATGAGGCCTCGGGACGCGTACGCCCGGACGTTGCGCACCGTCATCTTCACAGCTCCGGCGAGCTGGTCGATCGTCAACTCCTTGGCGGTCCCCACGAGCCCCATCTTCTCAGGCGGGGGGAGCAATCCGACCACGGCGCACCTCCTGGGTGGTCCCGAGTGGACCAGTGTGACGAGCGTCCCGTTGACAGGCAACACCGAGCATGTGCCATAGTCGATGTTACATCATCACTGTCGTATAGGCCGGGAGGCCAGCAATGTGGATCGCAGCAAGTGAGGCAGCGGCCCCCTCCGCAGGCGGCGCCCCGATCGACCAGATCGCTGTCGTCGCGGCCTTCACCGTCCTCATGTACGGCGTGGTCCTCTGGGTCATCCTGCGCGAGCGCGCCGACAGGCCCACCGTCGTCGGCCGACTGGCCGGCTTCGCCGCCCGGGTCGACGGTGGACCGCGCTGGTTCATGCTTCCGACCCTGACCGCGATCGGCGGCGCACTCTCGGCCGCGACGGGCGTGTACTGGGACGTCAGCCTGCATATCGCCGAAGGCCGCGACGAGGGCCCCCTGGCGAACCCGGCGCACTACTTCATCTTCCTCGGCCTGATGCTGATCTTCGCCGGCGGCGCCCTGGGGATGGCCCTGAAAGACGACCGGATGCCCCGGCGTACGCTCCGGCTGACCCGTCGCTGGAGCGCGCCGCTCGGCCCGACGCTCGGCGCTGGGATCGCGATGCTCGCGCTCCTCGGCTTCCCCCTCGACGACCTGTGGCACCGCGCCTTCGGCCAGGACGTCACGGAGTGGGGTCCTACGCACATCATCATGATCGGCGGCACGATCATGCTCCCGTACGCGATGCTGCTCGCGGCCTCGGAGGCCAAGCAGGTCGGCGGCTCCCGCTTCGCCGCGCTGCTGGAGTATGTCGCCGTGCTGGTGCTCTTGATCGGGCCGGTGGCCTTCCTGCTCGAGTACGCCTACGGCGTCCCCCAGTTCCCCCTGATCAACGACGTGGTCCTGGTCACGATCGCGACCGTGGTGGGCTCCGTCTACGCGATGTACAAGGGCAGCCGCTACGTCGCCGCCGTCTGGCTCGGGTACGTCGTGGTGCAGGGCGGCCTAGTGCTGACCAACGTCTACATCTGGGACGCGATGACCCCGAAGCAGCCCCTGCTCATCGGCGGCGCCGTGGCCGCCGCCGTACTCGCCCGGTGGGCCCGTCCCACCGTTGGCTTCGCCGCCGCTGCGGGCATCATCATCGCCCTGGCCAACCTGACGACCGAGTTCTACTGGACGGGCTTTCACCGCCCGCTCGAGTGGCCTGAGAACATGATGGGCTGGGCGGCGCTGACCGCAGTGCTTGCCGGGGCAACGGTCGGCCTGGTCGCCACCTGGCTGCACCTGAAGCTCGTCGTCGTCTCGGTCCCCGACGAGACCGACGGAGCAGTCCCCCAGAGCCAGCTGCCGAAGCTCTCGCTGACCCATCCGGTCACCGGCGTGGCCGCGGGTCTCGCGTTCCTGGTGCTGGTCGGAGTCTTCGTGGTCCACGTCCCGCCGCGCACCGAAGGCGTCGGTCAGGTTGACGTCACGATCGGCGAGGTCGAGAACGGCCGGGCGCCCATCAGCCTTCGCGTCGCCGACTCACTTGTCGCGGACGCCTACTGGTTCGAGTGCATGGCCTGGCAGGGCGGCGGGCTGCTGCGCTCGCCAGCAGTGCGAGTCGCAGCCGACACGTACCGGTGTGCGGAGCCGATGCCGGTCGAGGGCGACTGGAAGACCCTGGTTCGTCTCCAGCTTCCCGTGCACACCCAGGTGTCCGCACCCATCTACCTTCCGGCAGATGCGGCCGTGCCCGTCGAGGCCTACCCCGCGGTCGACGGCCCTCGTGACTTCGTCCAGGAGAAGCTGATTCTGCAGCGCGAGATCAAGGCGGACGTCGCGGCTGGACTCTGGGCGCCGGCCTACGCCGTGGTCGGGCTCGTCTTCGCTGCCCTCTTCGGGTCGGTAGCCCTGGCCTACGCGGCAGCCGGACGGCCGGGGAGCGGCGAGCTCAGGCCGGGACGACGTCGGACCGAGAAGCCCGTGGGAGCCAGCCGATGAGAACCCACGACGGGCTGAACCTCCACGTGCGGGTCGACGGTCCTGGCGACGCTCCAGTGACCATCGTGCTGTCGCACGGGTGGACCGAGGACCACGACGTCTGGCGCTACCAGGTGCGCGACCTTAGGGACAGGTTCGACCATGCCGTCCGCATCGTCACCTACGACATGCGCGGGCACGGCAGGTCCGACGAGTCATCCCTGTCCGGCGCCACGATCGCCAACCTCGCCCAGGATCTGGGCGACATCATCGACCAGTTCGCACCCCGGGGGCGGTTGCTGCTGGCCGGCCACTCGCTGGGGGGCATGACCCTGATGGAGCTCTCGGTCATCCGGCCCGACCTCTTCGAGCGGACCATCGGTGTCCTCTTCGTCAACACGTCGGCGGGGCAACTCTCGGAGGTGACGCTCGGGCTTCCCAGGACCGGCTCGAGGCTCAAGGCTCAGCTGGCCAGGGGCCTTGCCCTTCGCGCCAGGACGCTGACCCGCAAGCAGCGACTCCGCGCGCCTCGGATCGAGTCGATGGTTGCTCGTCGGTTCCTCTTCGGGGACACCTGGAGGCTGCGCGACCACATGCTGGTCGTCGAGAGCCTGGTCAACTGCCCGCCTTCGACGATGCGGGGATTCTTCGACGACATGATGAAGCACGAGCGACACGCCAACCTCAGCGTGCTCGAGGGCATCCCCACGCGCGTCCTCGCCGGAGAGAAGGACCTCCTCACCCCGGTCTCACACTCACGGCGCCTCGCCACCGCCATTCCTGGTGCCCGGCTGGTCGTCACCCCTGGCTGCGGTCACATGATGCCGCTGGAGCGCGACGCGCATGTCACCCAGACCCTGGCCGAGATGGTCCAACCGGCCCTGGAAGCAGCAACAGCCGCGCCCTACGCGACCCGCTCCGCACTTGCCGGCGCCGCAGCCAGCCCCTGATAGCGGCGTACGACGAGGTCAGCCACGACGCGGTCGGGTCCGAGCTCACCGGCGACCGTGAAGCAGCCGCCCAGACCGGCCTGCAGTCGGGCCAGCCGGACGAAGGCCCCGGGCGCGAGCAGGTAGGGCACCGCGGCCACCCGCCGGTGCCCCTCGGCCTGCAGCCTTTCGACCCCCTCCTGGACGGTGCTGCCGTTGCCGGAAAGCATCGTGACCTCGACCCGGCTGCCCCAGTGCGCTTGGAGCAGACGTCCCGCGACCAGCGCGTCGGTGGAGCCGTCCTGGTCACGTGAGCCGGCCGCCACCATGACGACCGCATCCCCACGGCGGGCGCCCGCTGCCTGGAGGCGCCGACACATCAGGGCCGCTAGGAGTGGGTGTGGTCCGAGCGGTCGTGCCACGCGGACCGGAACTGCCGAGAGCCGAGCCATCGAGGGCAGATCGTGCTTGACGTGGTATCCCCGAGAGAGCAACAGGGGAACGACGACGGTGGGCTGTTGCTGGGCCGCGATCGTATCCGCGAACGACGGCTCGTTCAGCTCGACGTACGACGTGCGCACGAGCACGTCCGGGAGGCGGCGGCGCACCAGCGCCATCAGAGTCTCGATGGTCTCGGGCCCGGCGGGCGTGCGCGTCCCGTGGGCGACCGCGACCAGGGCAGGTTGCCGGCTCATGCCGCCGGCACCCGGTACCCGCGCTTGACCACGGTCTGCACGAGACCCGGTCCGATCGCGTTGCGCAGCCGGGCAACCGCCATCTCGACCGCGTGCTCGCTGCGTGCCTGGCCACTGGGTAGGTGAGCCATCAGCTGCTTGCGGGAGCACACCACGCCCGGTCGCGCGGCGAGGGCGAGGAGAACAGCAAGGGGCGCTCCCGACAGCCGGACCTCGACACCGTCGACATAGACCCGACCCCCTCGAATCAGCATCCGGTGGCTGCCCTCGACCACCACCGTTCCCTGGTGCCTCTTGCGCAGCTCTTCGTCCAGCGCCCGGACCATCGGGCCAAGCCGAGCCCGCTCGGGCACGACCGCCGGTACGCCGTACGGCTCGAAGGCCGCAGCCGTCACTGGCCCGACGCACGTGGCGAGGACGTCGTCGTGGAAGGCGGCCACCACGGCCTCGCGGCGACCGCTAGCCAGCGCGACGTCCATCAGGGTGGTCACGGCCGGGGCGGAGGTGAAGGTGACCGCGTCGAGCTCGCGGCAGGCGATCTTCTCCACGAGCCGGAACACCGGGGCCAGGTCGCCGGCCGGTTCGCAGCGGTAGACCGAGACCACCTCGACCTCGGCGCCTTCCATGCGCAGCGCCTCGGCTGACAGCGACAGGGACAGTCCGTGCTCCTGTACGACGACCCGCCGCCCGGCCAGCTGCCTGCCGCGCAGGTGTGCCAGGACCTCGCCCATGCTCTCGGAGTCGGGGCTCCACAGCTCGCGCAGGCCGAAGGCACGCAGCGCGCCGACCGCCTTGGGCCCTCGAGCCAAGATCTCGGCTCCGCTGAGCACCTCCACCAGCTCCGCGAGCAGACCCCACGACTCGGCGGCCGAGAACCAGCCCCGGATGCCGACCCCGGTCGTCGCCACGAAGACGTCCACGGGGGCAGCGATGACTGCTTCGGTGACGCCCCTGAGCGCGACCGTGTCGACTCCCCCGGTCCCAATCGAGAGCACCGGAGCCGACTCGACTAGTGCCCCGCGGCGCTCCAGCAGGCCCGCGAGCTCCTCGACCTTGCGCGCGGAGGTGATGCCGATCCGGTATCCCTTCACGGCGAGCTCTCCCGGGAGGGACTCCGTGGGCCCACCATCACGACCCCGTCCTCCACCCGTACGGCGTACGACGCGACCTTGACCGAGTCGTCATCGAGGCAACGGCCGGTGCGCAGGTCGAACGCCTGCTTGTGCATCGGCGACGCAACGAAAGGGATGTCTCCCCTGGTACCGACGATGCCCCGGGCCAGCACGGACGCCTTGCTGAACGGGTCATGGTTGCCGAGCGCGTAGACGACATTGTCGTGGGTCCGGAAGACCGCGACGGCCTGGCCGTTCACCAGAGCCGTCACGCCGCGCTCGACCGGGAGGTCGGCCAGGGGACAGATCTTGGTCCAGACCTCGGTCCTCACGGTGCACCGACCGGGATGCTGCCTGACAGCAGCACTGGGCCCTGAGGCATCGCCGGCTTGATCTGGTCCCGCTCGACCTCGAAGGAGATGCTCGGGTCGGGCACGCCCGGGGCGTTCACGAACGAGACGAACCGTGCCAGCTTCTCCGGGTCGTCCAGGGTGGCCTTCCACTCGTCGAAGTAGGTGTCCACGTGCTGCACCATGGCGGCCTCGAGCTCGGCACCGAGCCCGAGGACGTCCTCGACGACGACCTCCCGCACGCGGTCCAGGCCGCCGTCGAGACCCTGCAACCAGGTTGAGGTGCGCTGCAGCCGGTCGGCGGTGCGGATGTAGTACATGAGGAACCTGTCCAGGTACCTCACGAGCGTGTCGGTGTCGAGGTCCGCAGCCAGGAGCTGAGCGTGGGCTGGAGTGGCGCCGCCGTTGCCGCAGATGTAGAGGTTCCAGCCCTTCTCGGTCGCGATCACACCGAAGTCCTTGCCCCGCGCTTCGGCGCACTCGCGGGCACAGCCGCTGACGCCGCCCTTGAGCTTGTGGGGCGAGCGAAGCCCGCGGTAGCGGTTCTCCAGGTCGATGGCGAGCTTGACGGAGTCCTGGACCCCGAACCGGCACCACGTCGATCCCACGCAGGACTTGACCGTTCGCAGAGACTTCCCGTAGGCGTGGCCCGACTCGAAGCCGGCGTCGACCAGCTTGCGCCAGATCTCGGGCAGCTGCTCCAACCGTGCCCCGAAGAGGTCGATCCGCTGACCCCCGGTGATCTTGGTGTACAGCCCGAACGCCTGTGCCACCTCACCGATCGCGATCAGCTTCTCGGGGGTGATCTCACCGCCGGGAACGCGCGGCACGACCGAGTAGGTGCCGTTCTTCTGGATGTTGGCCAGGTAGGCGTCGTTGGTGTCCTGCGCGGACACCGCGTCGCTGGAGAGCACATGGTGGTTGAGCAGGCTTGCCAGGATGCTCGCGACGGCAGGCTTGCAGACGTCGCACCCACGCCCCTTGCCGTGGCCCGTCACCACCTCGTCGAACCTGGTATAGGCGTGGATCGAGATGATCTCGAAGAGCTCCTGACGCGAGACGCTGAAGTGCTCGCAGATGCCCTTGCTCACCGTCACTCCGGCGGCCGCAAGCCGTTCGTCGAGCAGGTTCTTCAGCACCGGGACGCAGGAGGCGCAGGTCGAGCCGGCCTTGGTGCACTTCTTCAGGCAGGCCACCGTGTCGCACGAGCCGTCGTCCACGGCGGCACAGATGCTCGCCTTCGTCACGTTGTTGCAGGAGCAGACGACGGCCTCGTCGGGCAACCCGATCTGCGAGCCCCCACGGCTCGCAGGCAGGATGAGGTCCTCCGGGTTCTCCGGCAACGCCAGCCCGCTGGCCACCATCGGCCGCAGCACGCCGTACGCCGAGGCGTCGCCGACGAGGATTCCGCCGAGCAGCTTGGTCGCGTCGTCGGAGACGACCAGCTTCTTGTACAGCCCCGCCACCGCGTCGGCGTACACCAGCTCGAGCGCGCCCGCCGTACGGGCGAAGGCGTCACCGAAGCTGGCCACGTCGACCCCGAGGAGCTTGAGCTTGGTCGACATGTCCGCGCCCTGGAACGAGCCGTCTCCCCCGAGCAAGCTGTCCACGACGACCTCGGCCATCGAGTAGCCGGGAGCCACCAGGCCGTACATCACACCACCGGGAGCCGCGCACTCGCCGATCGCGTAGATCGCGTCATCGCTGGTGCGGCAGTGCTCGTCGACCAGGATGCCGCCTCGCACGGCGACGTCGAGCCCGGCGGTGCGCCCGAGATCGTCGCGGGGGCGGATGCCGGCGGAGAAGACCACGATCTCCGCGTTGATGCGACCTGCCTCCAGGTCGAGGCCGACCACTGAGCCGTTGTCGTGAGCCACCCCTAGCGTCTTGGCGCCGGTGTGCACGGTCACGCCGAGGTTGGTGATGAGCCGGTTGAGGACCTGCCCACCCCCCTCGTCGAGCTGTACCGGCATCAGCCGCGGTGCCATCTCGACAACGTGCGTCTGGAGTCCCAGCTGCATCAGCGCGTTCGCGGCCTCGAGCCCGAGGAGCCCTCCGCCGATGACCACTCCGGTCTTGGCCTCGGACGCGCGCGCACGGATCGCCTCGAGGTCCTCGATGGTGCGGTAGACGAAGCAGCCGTCCAGGTCGTGCCCGGGAATCGGCGGCACGAACGGACGGGCGCCGGTCGCCAGCACCAGCGCGTCGTAGCTCTGCACCGAGCCGTCGCTGAGGGTGACGGTGCTGGTCTCGCGGTCGATCGCCAGCACCGCGGTGTTCAGCAGGAGCTGGACCCGAGGATCGTCGTAGACCCCCGCAGGAAGCAGGGACAGCTCGTCGGGACTCTCGGCCGCGAAGAAGGAGGTGAGCGCCACCCGGTCGTACGCCGGACGCGGCTCGTCTCCGAGCACCACCACGTCGTACCGCTCCGTGAGGCCCCGCTCGATGGCGGCCTGGACGAACCGGTGCCCGACCATGCCGTTTCCGGCCACGATCAGCTTCTTGCGCAGGTGCGACATCCGAGTAGTCCTTCCGTACTGTTGAAGGAACGGTAGGCAGCCCACGTTGCGGGGCTTGTTTCCTCATGTTTCGGGAATGAAAACCCCTGCTCACCTGACTAGGTGACCGAGGTCACTGCCTGACCTCAGCCAGGCCCACCAGGGCGCACACCACGTCTCGACAGCCGCCACAGCCCGTCGTGGCGCGCGTCGAGGCCACGGCTGTTTCCAAGTCCGCACAAGCTCTGATCGCGCCTGCACTGACCCCCGCGCAGGCGCAGACCTCGGCCTCGTCGGGCAGGGCGGTCGAGCTCTCACCCTCGGGGCGGTCCCCCATCAGCAGCATCCCGGGCTCGTCGCGGCCGAGGACCGTCCGGCGGTCGTAGAGCTGGGTGAGCAGGCCGACCCGGGAGAGGTCGCCGATGAGCACGGCTGCCTGCACCACCCCGTCGCGGACCACGACCTTGCGGTAGGAGCCCTTGACCGGGTTGGCCAGCTCGACCGTCTCGCCATCGGCGTGCTCCGGGTCGCCCATTACGGCCACGTCGAGCCCGGTGGCGCGGAGCCGCGCCACGATCCGGGACCCGTCGTACTGCCGCGGGGCACCAGCCAGCACGGACGCCAGGACGCCGGCCTGCTCCCAGGCAGGAGGGACGAAGCCCGTCGTACGCCCCCGATGCTCGGCGCAGTCACCGATGGCATAGATGTTCGCGTCGAGCACCGAGCGCAGCTGCGAGTCCACGACGACACCACGTCTGACCATCAGCCCGGCGCGCCGGGCCAGTGCCGTCGACGGACGGCCGCCAGCGGTGAGGACGACCAGGTCGGTGTCCAGCGTGTAGCCGTTGTCCAACCGCAGGCCGTCGTTGGTCAGGCGTACGGCGCGAGCCGCCGTGTAGACCTCGGTTCCCAGCTGGCGCAGGCTGCGCTGCAGGACCGCACCGGCCTGGTGGCCCACGTTGTTCGCGAGCACGTGGTCGTTGCCCTCCACTACCTCGACCTTGAGCCCACGGATCGCCAGTGCACGGGCGACCTGCAGTCCCAGCAGGCCGGCGCCCACGACGACGGCTCGCTGCGCGCCCGGGATCGCGGCACTGAGCCTGAGGCAGTCCGCCATGCTCCGGAAGGCGTGCACCTTCGGATGCAGCTGACCGTCGACACCGACCAGTCCCCGGATCGGGGGGAGCGTCGGAATGCTCCCTGTCGCCAGGACGAGGTTGTCGTAGCTCAAGGTGCGCTGGTCGTCGAGCACGACCTCGCGGGCCTCGCGGTCGATGTTGGCCACCCGCAGGCCGGTGACGACCTCGATGCCGTTGGCCTCGTAGAACGCCGGTCGTCGCAGCGTGAGCTCGCTGAGGGGGTGGCTGCCTTCGAGGACCGCGGAGAGCAGGATCCTGTTGTACGCCGGGTGCGACTCCTCGCCGACGACGGTGACCTGCCCGTCGTACCCCTGGGCGACGAGCTCCTCGACCAGCCTGGTCGCCGCCATACCGTTTCCGACCACGACTGTCCGGGCCTTACCGGGCTCGCTCATACCGGGCTCACTCGGGCTGCGCACACCTTGAACTCCGGCATCTTCGAAGCCGGGTCCAGGGCGTCGTTGGTGAGCTGGTTGGCGCCGACCCAGTGGAACGGCACGAAGATCGTGTCCGCCCGGATCCCCGAGGAGAGCCGGGCCGGAGCATCGAGCTCGCCCCTGCGCGTGGTGACGGTCACCGGCTCACCGTCGACGATCCCCAGGCGCGAGGCCAGCATCGGATGCAGCTCCACGAACGGGCCGGAGTCGGGCAGCTCCCTGATGCGCCGCGTCTGCGCCCCGGACTGGTACTGCGCGAGCACCCGACCCGTGGTCAGGTGTACGGGGTAGTCGTCGTCCGGCTGCTCGGCGGCGCCGCTTGGAGTCACGGCCAGGAAGCGGGCCCGGCCGTCGGCGTGGGCGAACCGCTGGAGGAACATCCGCTCCTCACCCCAGAAGACGCCATCCTCGTCCCTGATCCGCTCGTAGGTGATGTCGCTGTAGTCGGCCGGACCGCCCTTGGAGGCCCGCCGCAGCTCGTCGAAGATCTCCCCGACGTCGGTGCCGAACGGCACCGGGGACCCGAGTCGCTCAGCCAGGCCGGCCATCACGTCGAGGTCGCTTCGTACGCCGTCCGGAGGGTCGATCGCCTTGGTGCGCAGGATGACGCGGCCTTCGAGGTTGGTCATGGTGCCGGTCTCCTCGGCCCACTGGGTGACGGGCAGGACCACGTCGGCTCTGGCGCTGGTCTCGTTCAGGACGAAGTCGGCCACGACCAGCAGGTCGAGGGAGTCGAGCCGCTCGGTGACGAGGTTCGCGTTGGGCGCGGAAACCACGATGTTGGAGCCGAAGACCAGCAGCGCCCGCGCGCCACCGGGCGTACCGAGGGCGGCGAGGAGCTCATAGGCCGACTTTCCCTTGCCTGGAAGGGAATCCGGGTCCACGCCCCAGACGCCGGCGACGTGCGCGCGAGCCGCGGGGTCGTCGATCATCCGGTAGCCGGGGAGCTGGTCCGCCTTCTGGCCGTGCTCCCGGCCGCCCTGCCCGTTGCCCTGCCCGGTGAGGCAGCCGTAGCCCGAGTGCGGCCTGCCGCACTGGCCCAGCGCCAGGGCGAGGTTGATCCAGCCGAGCACCGTGTCCGACCCCTGCGCATGCTGCTCGGCGCCGCGGGCGGTGAGCACGATGAACGACGCCGCCTCACCGAGCACCCGGCCGAGGGCACGGACGTCGTCCGCGCTGACACCACAGATCCGCTCGACCCGCTCGGGCCACCACGACGCGACCTCGGCGCGGACGGCCTCGAAGCCGGTCGTGCGGGTCCGCACGTACTCCTCATCGACATGCCCACCGGCGACGGCGACGTGCAGCAGCCCGAGCGCCAGCGCGAGATCCGTGCCTGGCACCGGCTGGAGATGTACGTCGGCCCGCGCAGCGGTTGCAGTGGTCCGGGGGTCAATCACCACGACCTTGCCGCCTCGCTCGCGCAGCTCGTCGAGGTACTTCGCCGCCGGTGGCATCGTCTCGGCCAGGTTGGACCCGACGAGCACCAGCACGTCGGTCCTGGCCAGGTCCTCCAGGGGGAACGGAAGACCCCGGTCGACGCCGAACGCGCGGTTTCCGGCGCTGGCAGCCGAGGACATGCACCAGCGACCGTTGTAGTCGATCTGGCTGGTACCCAGCGCGACGCGGGCGAACTTCCCCAACTGATAGGCCTTCTCGTTGGTCAGTCCGCCGCCGCCGAAGACGGCCACCGCATCCTTGCCGTGCGCCTGCTGGATCGCAGCAAGGCGGCTCGCGATGAGGTCGAGCGCCTCCTCCCAGCTGGCCTGGCGGAAGGTGCCGTCCTGCTTGACCAAGGGTGTGGTGACGCGTTCGCGGTCGTTGACCAAGGCACCTGCGGTCCAGCCCTTGCGGCACATCGCACCCCTGTTGACCGGGAACTCCTCCCACGGCTGAACCTCGACCTTCCCGCGGGACACGGACAGCCGCATCCCGCACTGCAAGGAGCAGTACGGGCAGTGCGTCGGGGTTCCTTGGGTCGAGACCGGCATGGGTGAACGGTAGGAAACCTGTGTTTCCAAACGGTTTCGCCATTGGGTCGTCCGGTGAGCAAGTGAGGTGACCATCCCCTCACGGCCGCACATCCCGCGCAGCGGCTAGCGTGAGCGCCGTGCCACCTGCCTCGCCTCCACGCACAGCAGCCGTCCTCCTCGGAGGCGGTTCGGGGACGCGCGTCGGCGCGGCGGTCAACAAGGTTCTGCTCCCCCTGGCCGGCGAGCCGGTCTTCGTGTGGTCGCTGAAGGCGATCGCCTCGCTGGGGTACGTCGAGCGGGTGGTCGTCGTGGCCAGGCCGGAGGATCGGGCCCGCTTCGCCGCGCACCTGACCAGCCAGGAGCTCGTGGCCGGCGGCGAGCAGCGGCACGACTCGGAGTGGAACGCCCTGCAGGTGCTCGCCCCCGCCATCGATGCCGGCGAGCTCGATGTGGTGGCGATCCACGACGCGGCCCGGCCGCTGGCCTCCAGCGAGCTGTGGCAGGCGGTGGTCGCGGCGGCGTTCGCCACCGGCGGCGCGCTGCCGGTGCGTCACCACCCCGGGCTGGTACGCCGGGACGGCACCTCGCCGGGGGAGCTCGTCGGCGTACAGACGCCCCAGGCGTTCCGGGCCGTCGACCTGCTGGCGGCGTACCGGGCGGCGGACCGGGACGGGTTCAAGGGGACCGACACTGCATCCTGTCTGGAGCGCTACACCGACGTGGTCATCGCGGGCGTCGAGGCGCCGGCGACCAACCTGAAGGTCACCTTCCCCGAGGACCTACCGCTGGCGGAGCGCCTGCTGCCAGTGCCTCCAGCAGCACGAGGTCCGAGGCGTCTCTGACCCGCCTTGCCAACGCAGGCGCTTCGACGAAGACGACCTGGCCCAGGCCCGCAACCAGGTCGGCCAGCGTCTCTGGAACCTCCTGCGGGTGCGGGAGGACCACCGGGGCCGCCAGCTGGACGAGGCCCTCGCGGTCGACTGTCTGGCCGACGAGTCCGTCCCGCATGGTCTTCACGGTGTCGGTCACCGGGCGTACGCCGGCGTGCGCCAAGCCCGTGGCGCGCACGCGCTCCACCAGGTCGGCCACGAAGGCGGCCGGGACGAGCGGGCACAGCGGGTCGAGAACGACGTACGCACCCTCCGGCACCTCGACCGCGGCGATGTGCTCGCGCAGCGTGCGTCCCAGCAGCAGCTCGTCGTCGAGCGGTGAGGTCAGGAGGCGGGGCACCCGCCCATCCAACAGGGCCAGCGGTCAGGATGCGAACGCCGGCGCCGATCGCAACCCGAGTGGACGCTCGGCGAACGCCTGAGCGTCGTCCACCGGGTAGCAGGCGTTGTTGCTGGAGTCGCCGAGGACACGGTCGACGTACTCCTGGACCGCGCCCACCGACGGGGTCTCCCAGATGCAGGTGACGTGGGTGCCGTCGGTGCTGGGGAGGAACTGCAACACCCGGGTCGCGGGCGGCGCACCCTCGCCGGTCAGGAGCGCCTGACCCCTGGGGAACGCGGCTTCGGGGTTGATGATGTCGTGCAGAGCGATGACGTACATGGCCTTCTCCTGGGCTGCGGGCCCGCCTTTCGGGCCGTCGCATCGACGCTACGAGCGGCACCTGGGCCGCCACATCGGACTGACTGACCAACTCGTTCGAAAGGCGCGTGGTCAATTCGCGCCAGGTCGCACCAACCCATGCTCATGGGCGAAGGCGCTTGCGGCCGTCCTGGTGGCGACGTCCAGCTTGACGAAGATGTTCTGCAGGTGACGAGCGACTGTGCGCTCGCTGATCACCAGCTGCGACCCGATCTCGCGGTTCGTGCGACCCGCGCATACCAGCCGCAGCACTTCGAGCTCACGCTCGGATAGCCCCCCGGTAGTGCCCGTGCTGTCTGGCAGATCAGGGCGAGCGCCGAGCTGTTCGAACACCTCGAGGGCGGCGGCGTCCTCGAGGTGGGCGGAGTCGTCGTCGCCGAGAACGCGACACGCCCGGGCAACGACGACCCTCGCACGGGCCGCGTCGTATGGCGCGTCGAGAAGGTGCCATGCCTGCCAGGCGGCACGCGCCGACACCAGAGCGCCACGATGGTCCCCGTTCGCCTCCGACACGAGCGCCTTGGCGTGGTCCAGCATCGCCCGCAGAGTCTCACTGCGATGCAGCTCCGCGAGGCCGTCGAGCTCGCGGCACGCAACCTCTGCCGCCTCGACATCCCCGACCGCGACCATGATCTCCACATAGGCAGGGAGCAGGCCAGCCCGCGCCGACGGCTGGGCGGTCTCGAGCACTGCCCGCCTGATCGCGGCAGCTGCAAGGTCGGGCCGGCCCTGTCTGAGACGAGCCAGGGCGAGGCCGGGCTGAGGCTCCCGCCCGTTGCGGCTGGCCTCGAGGTAGCTTCGTTCGGCGTCGACCCATCGGCCCTGCAGGCGATGGATCTCGCCCTGCCGGTAGTGCGCCTGACCGCAGGCGATCTCGTTGAGCGCTCCTTCGGTGAACCGCTCGGCGGCCGTTCGCGCTTCCTCCATGGCCCCCGACCATCGACCCAGTGACTGCAGCACCTCGGCGCGATGCACGAGGCAGAGTCCGTTGTGGGCGACCATCTGCGGCTGTCGTGCGCACCACGCGGTGAGAGCCTCGGTCCACTCGCGAGCGTGCCGGTGCTGGTGGCTGTCCCGGCAGAACGCGATGGTGTTGCAGTAGACGATGCCGCTGACCACCGGCGAGACGACGCCGGAGCCCACCGTCACGAGTACCTCGTCGACCAGGCTCAGAGCCTCGTCCACCCGGTCGAGCTGGAGCAGCGCCCTGGCCTGCTCGTCCCGAGCCAGCCACAGCAGGTCGTGGTCTCCGAACCGCTCACCGATCCGAGCCGCCCCGACCGCCGTCTCGTAGCCCGCGGCCCAGTCGCCCGAGCCCATCTGACGGAGCCAGACGGGGGCCAGCAGGAAGCCTCGCTCGACACAGTCGAGCGCGGCCTCGTCCAGCAGCCGGTTGCCCAGGGCGAACCAGCCGTTTGCCCTGCCGCCCTCGCCATGGAACATCAGGTTGTGCCCGATCCACCAGGCGCAGCCAGCGGCCCGGTCGGTCCGTCCCGTCTCCAGGTAGGCATGGTGAGCGCGCTCGAGAAGGGCGACGTACTCCACGTCGCGGCCGAGCATGTAGAGCGACCGTGCCCACGATACGAGTCCGTCCGGCTCGACGGGCGAGACCTCGTCAGCTCGAGCGAACGTCTCCACAGCATCCGCCCACAGGCCGGTCGCAAATGGCTCCACCTGCCGATTATGCGCCGAGAACGACGAAGCCCCCCGGATCACTCCAGGGGGCTTCGTTCAGTCGAGGTGTCTCAGGAAGCCAGCACCTCGTCGAGGAGGGCTTCGGCCTTGTCCTCGTTGGTGTGCTCGGCCAGGGCCAGCTCGGAGACGAGAATCTGCCGTGCCTTGGCCAGCATCCGCTTCTCGCCGGCGGACAGGCCACGATCGCGCTCACGGCGCCAGAGGTCACGCACGACCTCCGCAACCTTCATCACGTCACCGGAGTGAAGCTTCTCCAGGTTCGCCTTGTAGCGACGCGACCAGTTGGTCGGCTCCTCCGTGTGCGGGGCACGGAGCACGTCGAAGACGCGCTCAAGCCCTTCCTTGTCCACCACGTCGCGCACGCCGACGAGGTCGAGGTTGCACGCGGGGACGCGGACCACGAGGTCCTGCTGGGCGACGATGCGTAGTACGAGGTACTGCTTGTCTTCCCCCTTGATGTTCCGGGTCTCGATATCCTCGATAACCGCTGCTCCGTGATTCGGGTAAACAACCGTTTCACCGACGGTAAAAGTCATGTGGCAAGTACCCCTTTCAGGTGACCAGTCTAACACGACCCTCGGGGTCGCCCGCGGACGTTTGTGCAGGTCAGGGCCGCAGTTGGGGCTTGACATCGTCGCCGCCGATATGCGTCGCGACTTGTCGCCCGACGCGACCCCCGCGCGGGGATGTCCCACACCTGGGGTTGATTCCGTTCAATACTGCGCTCATGAAGTTCCGGAAGAGGCCGCCGCTACTGCTCAGCCTGCTGCTCGCCGCCCACCCTGGCGCTGCGGTTGCGATGAGCGCCGGAGTGACCCTGGCGGCGGCACTGTTCGGGGACCGCGGCTGGGACGAGCTGGCCCTGGTCGCGGGGACCGTGCTGACCGGACAGCTGACCATCGGCTGGGTCAACGACATCGCCGACCGCAAGCGCGACAGACAGGCCGGCCGGGAGGACAAGCCCATCGCGCTCGGCTGGGTGCCGGCGAGCACGGCTGCGTGGACCACGGCGTACGCCACCTGCGTGCTGGTCCCCCTCGCGATGTCGAACGGAACCGAGGCCGGAGCGTCGTACCTGCTCGCGGTGCTGGTCGGCTGGGTCGGTAGCCGAGTTCTGCGCCGCTCTGCGCTCTCCTGGCTCCCGATCGCGCTGAGCTTCGCCCTGCTTCCCGCGTTCCTGTCCTACGGCGGCCTCGGCGGCGGCTCGCAGGGTGATCCGCCCACCATCGCACTCACCCTTGCCGCCGCCTTCCTGGGAGTCGGGATCCACTTCCTGACCGCGCTGCCCGACCTGGTCGGCGACAACACCACCGGGATGAACCACCTTCCGCTCCGGGTCGCCAAGCGGATCGGAGCGCCGAGACTTCTGGTGGCCACGATCGGCTACCTGGTGCTCGCCACCGCGGTCGTCGCGTTGGTCGGGTCGACGATCGGGCTGCGGCAGTAGCCGAGCGACGGGACGACCCCGCGAGACGCGGCCTAGGTCGGTCCACGCCCTGTCGGTAGAGTGAGCGCGCTGTTTACCTGCCGCTCCGGCTGACCCTGAGAGGACCTTGTGGCCGTGACCACTCTCCGTTCCCGCTTCGCGCTCGTGGCCGTCGTGCTGGTGGTTCCGGTGCTCACCGGATGCGGTTCGAACTTCAACCCCCCGACGGACCAGATCTACACCCCCGCCCGCGGCGTCAACGACCACAGCGGACTGGTCGACGTCCTCAATACCCTCGTCGTCTCACCGAGCGACGGCAGCGGCACGGTGGTCGCCACTCTGGTCAACGGCTCCGACTCCGATGACCGACTGCTCGCCGTGACGGTCGACGGAGCTCCGGCGAACGTCAGCGCGGCCGCAGGCGGTGCCGCCATCCCGGCCCTGGGCCGCAACAACCTCGGCGCCACCGGCGCGGTCAGTGTGGTCGACGCCTCGATCGTTGTCGGGACCTTCGTCGACATCACCTTCACGTTCCAGCACGCGGAGGCCATCACGATCGAGGCGCCCGTTGTGCCCAACACTGGGGACTACGCCGACGTACCCGTCAAGCAGGTGCGCTGACTATGAGCCTCACCCTCGTCCTGCTCCGTCACGGCGAGAGCGAGTGGAACGCCAAGAACCTCTTCACGGGCTGGGTCGACGTCGAGCTCACCGAGAAGGGCCGTGCTGAGGCTGTCCGCGGTGGGGAGCAGATCAAGGCGGCCGGCCTCCTGCCCGACGTCGTGCACACCTCGCTCCAGCGCCGGGCGATCAACTCCGCCAACCTCGCGCTGGACGCCGCAGACCGTCACTGGATCCCGGTGAAGCGCTCGTGGCGCCTCAACGAGCGGCACTACGGAGCACTCCAGGGCAAGGACAAGAAGCAGACGCTCGAGGAGTACGGCGAAGAGCAGTTCATGCTGTGGCGTCGCTCGTTCGACGTACCCCCACCGCCGCTGGCCGACGACAGCGAGTACTCCCAGGCCGGTGACCCGCGCTATGCCGACCTCGGCGACGAGCTTCCCCGCACCGAGTGCCTCAAGGACGTCATCGCCCGCTTCCTGCCGTACTGGGAGGCGTCGATCGTCCCCGACCTGAGGGCGGACAAGACCGTGCTGGTGGCGGCCCACGGCAACAGCCTGCGAGCGCTCGTCAAGCACCTCGA
Organism: uncultured Actinomycetota bacterium; assembly: GCA_963769585.1. GTDB lineage: Bacteria > Actinomycetota > Actinomycetes > Propionibacteriales > Nocardioidaceae > SSC3. The sequence continues at coordinate 164,798 of CAVYMJ010000006.1, read as the reverse complement.
CGAGATCAGCGACGAAGACATCGCCGGGTTGAACATCCCGACCGGGATGCCGCTGGTCTACCGGCTCGACAGCGACCTGAGGCCGACCGTGGCCGGCGGCGAGTACCTCGACCCCGAGTCCGCGGCAGCCGCAGCGGCCGCAGTGGCCAACCAGGGCCGGTAGCGCCACCCGGCCTAGGCCGTGAGCCGGGAGTCCAGGAAGGCTTGGATCCGCGCCGCGTCACCGGTGAACGCGAGCGCGCTGTCCGAGGAAGGAAGTCGCTTCCACAGCAACGCGTAGAGGGCCGAGGCTGGCCCTTCGATCCGGTCGGCGCTGCCGTCCAGACCCTCGTGAACCTCGGGCGCCGACTGCTGGGCCGGAGTGCTCGGCCGCAACGTCCAGGCAGAGCCGGTGTCGTGGGCCACGATCGAGAGCGCCGAGGAGAGCTCGGCCGGGAACCCGCGCTGGTGCATCCGGTGCCCGAAGACGCGCAGGGCCTCGTCTATCCCGTCAGTGCTGATGTCGGACCGAAGCTCGCGGGTCCGCCCCGAGGCCGCGGCCAGGTCCAGGCTGTGGATGGTCGTCTCGTGCAGCTGTCGCCGCGGCCAGAAGGCAGCCTCGCCCTGCCCGAACGCGAAGTTCCAGCAGGGTTCGTCCGGCTTGACGCTGCGCAGTACCTCGTAGAGGTCCTCGGCCTTGCCGGCGTACCAGGACGCGACGGCCTTGGGCTTGCGGGACTCCGGCTCGTCGTTCTGCCCAGGGGCTCGTTGACCGGTCTCCACGACCGTCGCGGCCCACCCGTGGATGTTGCCCAGATGGGTGACCAAATCGTACGTCGACCAGCCGGGACACGTCGGCACGGGGGAACGCAGATCGACGGAAGCCACCGTCACCGCGAACCATTCCGCGGCCGTGGCGAACTCCTCGTCAAAGCGGAGCTGCGCACGTGTGGGGACGGGAGGGCTCACCCGTCCATGGTGTCACTCACTTCGGACGGGTTACAGGGGAAGTCAGGATCCGCCGTGCGGGTTCTTGCCGGTGACCAGGTAGACGAGACGGCGGGCGATCGAGACAGCATGGTCGGCGATGCGCTCGTAGTAGCGGCCCAGCAGCGCCATGTCGACGGCCGGCTCGACCCCGTGCGACCAGTCCTCGGAGAGCATGATCTCGAACTCCGCCTTGCGGAGCCGGTCCATCTCCTCGTCATCCTCCTCGAGCTGGCGCGCCGCTTCGATGTCGCGGTCGCCGATGATCCCAGCGACGCTGCCGACCATGTCCTCGGCGACCTGCGCCATCCGGGTGATCGTCGCGGCGAGCTCGGACGGAACGGCCACCACCGGGATCCTCAGACGGGCCACCTTGGCCACGTGGACCGACAGGTCGCCCATGCGCTCGAGGTCGTCGACCATCCTCAGTGCCGCCACGAGCATCCGCAGGTCGCCGGCGACCGGTTGCTGGAGCGCGAGCATCTCGAAGGACTTGTTCTCGATCTTCTCCCGCGCCGCGTCGATGTTGACGTCGCCCGAGATGACTTCCTCTGCGATGTCCACGTCGGCGTTGAGCAGCGACTTGGTCGCCTGGGCGACCGCCGTCTGCACCAGATGGGTCATCGCAACCAAGTCGTCGACGATCGCGTCGAGCTGGTCGAAGTAGGCATCGCGCATGAACCAAAGGTTAGAACCTCAAGGTGTCCAGTGGGCGACGGCCAGTGAACGAGGGGTGAACAGTCCACGAAAGAGCAGGTCAGAGCCCCTGTGGTCGTGAAACGCCGGGTTAGGGCCTGCGTACGATCTAGAGCGTGGACCAGACGACCCAGGCTTTGCTCTTCGCGCTGCTCGGTGCAGTGCTCGGGGCCGGTGTCACCGTCGCCTGGCGGGTCAGCGAGCGCCAGCTGCACGGTCGCAGTCTTCCCGAGCCGCCGGTGGTGCCCCCCGGAGTGTCAACGGTCCTCAGCGTGCTGAAGTCCAGCGCCCTGGTGGTCGACGAGTACGACGAGGTGCTGCAGGCCTCGGCCCCGGCGTACGCGCTCGGCCTGGTCCGTGGCAGCCACCTGACCGTCGACGATCTGGCCTCGTTGGTCAGGGAGGTACGACGCGACGGGCAGATCCGCGAGACCGAGCTCCAGCTCACCCGTGGCCCGGGAGTCTCCCCGATCACGGTCACCACGCGCGTGGCGCCGCTGGGCAGCAGGCTCGTCCTGGCGCTGGTCGAGGACCGGACCCGCGAGCGCCGCGTCGACGCGATCCGCCGAGACTTCGTCGCCAACGTCTCCCATGAGCTCAAGACGCCGGTGGGGGCGCTCAACCTGCTGGCCGAGGCGGTGCAGGAAGCCGCCGACGACCCCGAGACCGTGGTCCGCTTCGCCGGCAGGATGCAGGTCGAGTCGCACCGGTTGTCCAACCTGGTGCAGCAGATCATCGAGCTCTCCCGCCTCCAGGGCGACGACCCGCTGGACGCACCGCACGCCGTCGACGCGGACAAGGTGATCGACCGGGCCATCGACCACGCGGCGATCGAGGCGGCGGCCAAGAGCATCGAGCTCCTGCATAACGGGTCGCGGGGACTGGAGCTGCTCGGCAATGCGGACCAGATCGCGCTTGCGCTCTCCAACCTCGTCCTGAACGCGGTGGCGTACTCCCCCGACCACAGCAGGGTGGTCGTCGGCGCGAAGGCGGACGACCTCATGGTGGAGCTCTCGGTCAGCGACCAGGGCATCGGCATCCCGCCGAGCGAGATCGACCGGATCTTCGAGCGCTTCTACCGCGTCGACCCGGCCCGCCACCGGTCCACCGGCGGCACCGGGCTCGGTCTGTCCATCGTCAAGCACGTTGCGGCCTCGCACGGTGGCGAGGTCCGCGTCTGGTCCGTGGAGGGCCAGGGCTCCACGTTCACCTTGAGCCTTCCGCGCCGCACCACCTCACCCCAGGAGAACAAGGACCAATGACTCGTGTACTGGTCGTCGAGGACGAAGAGAGCTACAGCGACGCGCTGGCCTACATGCTCCGCAAGGAGGGCTACGAGGTGGCGGTGGCCAACACCGGCACCGAGGCGCTGGCTGAGTTCGACAAGACCGGCGCCGACATCGTGCTGCTGGACCTGATGCTTCCCGGCATCCCTGGGACCGAGGTGTGCCGCCAGATCCGCCAGACCTCCAACGTGCCGGTGATCATGGTCAGCGCCAAGGACACCGAGGTCGACAAGGTCGTCGGCCTCGAGCTCGGCGCGGACGACTACATCACCAAGCCGTACTCCCCCCGCGAGCTGGTGGCCCGCATCCGGGCGGTGCTGCGCCGGGGTGCCGACATCGACCTCGCGCCGGCAACCCTGGAAGCCGGTCCGGTGCGGATGGACGTCGAGCGGCATGTGGTGACCGTGGCCGGTGCCGAGACCCGGCTCCCGCTGAAGGAGTTCGAGCTGCTGGAGATGTTCCTGCGCAACCCGGGGCGGGTCCTCACCCGAGGGCAGCTGATCGACCGGGTCTGGGGTTCGGACTACGTCGGCGACACCAAGACCCTCGACGTACATGTGAAGCGGCTACGCGCCAAGATCGAACCTGACCCGGCGAACCCGTCGTTCCTGGTGACCGTTCGCGGGCTGGGCTACAAGCTCGAGGCCTGAGCGCGAGGTCCGAAACCGGGAGCGTGTACTGGCTGATCTACCGGGGATCTGCCCCACCGCGCTCGCGTGCACGGCTCATCGGAGAGACCCCGCCAGCGCTGGCCCACCTGGGCTGGCCGTCTGCCCGACAGGCGTGTGGTGGGCGCGGCGTCCGGCTAGTGGGCGACGACCACCGCGACAAGCGCCAGCGCAGCAGGCAGTGCCTGCACCAGGAGGATCCGCCTGCTCACGGTCGCGGCGCCGTACAGCCCCGCCACGATCACGCAGACCAGGAAGAACACCTGGAAGACGTAGCGGTGCTCCGAGGGCCCGACCAGACCGAAGACGAGGCCGGCGACCAGGAAGCCGTTGTACAGACCCTGGTTGGCCGCGAGCGACTTCGACTCCGTGGCGAAGGCCGGCTCCAGCTGGAAGGTCGCGCGGCCCGTCGGGGTGTCCCACAGGAACATCTCGAGCACGAGGAACCACGCATGCAGCAGAGCCACCAGGCCGACGAGGAGATACGCGACAGCAGTCATGTCAGGCAGTGTGGCAGTGCCAGACGATCACCGCGAGCGTCGTCAGCCGTCTTGCTCCAGCCAGCCGCGGAAGGCCTCGAGGTTCTTGGTGGACTCGCCGCGCGAGAGGCGCCACTCCCACTCCTTGCGGATCGACGAGGCGAAGCCGAGCTCGAGGATGGTGTTGAAGGACTCGTCGGCATAGGTCAGTACCGATCCGAGGAGCCGGTCGAGCTCGACCGGGGTGACCGCCTCCAGCGGGAGACGCGCGTCCAGGTAGATGTCGCCGAGGTGGTCCAGCGCGAAGGCGACGCCGTACAGCTTGAGGTTCTTCTCCAGCAGCCAGCGGTAGACGCGCTCATGGTTCTCGTCCGGGCGACGGCAGACGAACGCGTGCAGGGCGAACGAGTGTGGCCCGACCTCCAGGCGGACCGGGGTCTGCAGCTTGCGCTCCCCCGGCAGTACGACGCTGAAGGTGCCCTCTTTGAGCTCGTCCCACTCCAAGTCCTGCGCAGACAGGTAGCTCCGCAAGGTCTCGACAGTCGTCATGCCTGCTCCCCGCGCATCGCCCAGGCAGCCTTGCGGTAGATCTCCAAGGTCTGGTCGGCGGTCTTCTCCCAGGCGAAGCCCCGGGCCTGCTCGATCGCGCCGGCCGCCAGCCGAGCACGGTACGACGGGTTGTTCAGCACCCGCTCGAGCGCCAGCGCGTAGTCGGCCGGCTCGTGCCCCTCGACCAGAAGTCCGGAGACGCCGTCGCGCACCACCGCGGTGAGCCCCCCGACCGCGGCCGCGATGACCGGGGTGCCGGTGGCCTGGGCCTCGATGGCGACCAGCCCGAACGACTCGTTGTACGACGGCACGCACACGACCGTAGCCGCGGCGTACCACTGGCGCAGCAGCGGCTGGGCCACCGGCGGGACGAACCTCACCACGTCGGAGATCCCGAGCGAGTCGGCCAGCTGTGCCAGCGACTCGGGATGCTCCAGGCCGCTGCCCGACGGACCGCCGACGATCGGCACGACCAGCCGGCTGCGCAGCGAGGGGTCGCGCTCAAGCAGGACTCCGACAGCCTCCAGGAGGATGTCGGGGGCCTTGAGAGGCTGGATGCGACCAGCGAAGAGCGGGACGACAGCGTCCGCAGGGATCCCGAGCTCACGCCTGGCCTCCTGCTGGTCCAGCGGGGTGAAGACCTCGAGGTCGACGCCAGGGTGGACCACCTCTACGCGTGTCGGATCCGCGTCGTAGAGGTTGATGAGCTGCTTGGCCTCGATGTCGGTGTTCGCGATCAGCATGTCGGCGGCCTCGACGACCTGCTCCTCACCGAGCTCGCGGGCCGCAGGTTCAGGGATGTCGCCGAAGGCGAGCGCCTCGTTCTTGACCTTGGCCATGGTGTGCATCGTGTGCGCCAGCGGCACCGCCCACCGGTCGCGCACCAGCGCGCCGACCTGGCCCGAGAGCCAGTAGTGGGAGTGGATCAGGTCGAAGAAGCCCTGCTCGTGACCCGCCTCGGCCCGAAGCAGTACCCGCGCGAAGGTGCACAGCTGCCCCGGTAGGTCCTCCTTGGAGAGCCCCTCGAACGGGCCGGCGTTGACGTTGTGCACCCGCACGCCCGGCTCGACCTCGATCACGGGTGGCAGCGCCGACGAGGTCGCCCGCGTGTAGATCTCGATCTCCAGACCGCGCTGAGCCAGCCGGCGGGAGAGCTCCAGGACGTAGACGTTCATCCCCCCGGCGTCACCGATGCCGGGTTGGTCAAGCGGTGAGGTGTGCAGGCTGATCATCGCCACGCGGCTGAGCCGCGGGCTGCTTGGTCCAAGAGTCACGGGTGGCATACCTCCGAAGGTGGAACCCCCCAAGAGTCTGGCGTATTTCCGGCAGCACCCGCGCCACCCGGCTCGCGACGATCCAGAAGGCCAGCCCAGCAGTGATCGAGAGTGTCGTGGCGACCACCGGTGCCGTGTTCTCCCAGTACGGGTAGACCTGCCAGTGGCACAGGTAGATGTAGAGGGACGCACTGGCCAGGACCCCCGCACTGCTGGCGACCCAGGCCGGGACCCGAGCGGACCGAAGCCAGACCAGGAGCAGCAGCCCGGACACCACGACCGCGTCGCGCGACAGGGCTCCCTCGAAGAAGCCCGGCACCGTGGCGATTGTGATCGCGCTGACCAGCCAGCGGTGCCACGCCGAGGTGGCCTTCGCAGCCGCCCACCCCAGCGCGAAGAGCCAGAACACCACGTGCGCCCGGTGGATGCGGTCGCCGCCGAGGAGGGTGACCACGTCGTACCGGGTGAGCAGACCGAGCAGCGCCAGGCAGACCGGCAGCCAGAACGGCCACCGCCGTTCGAGCCGGTCGACCGCAGGGATCGCGAAGAAGATCGTCAGCGCCAGCAGCAGGTAGACCAGCATCTCGATGAACCAGTAATGCCAGGACTCCGACCACTGCCGCGTGCCGAGGATCCCGTTGAGCAGCAGGACGTTCAGCAGGCCGTACTTCGCGGACGCGAGGGCGGCGAAGCTCAGCCACAGTGCCGAGGGGACCACGATGCGCGCGATGCTTCCGCCCAGATGGCGCAGCCGCTCGGCCCGAGGTGAGCTCGTCAGGTGGAAGCGCGCGAAGTTGAACCCGGCCAGGGCGACCAGGATGTGGGCGCCTCCCAGCAGCGTGATCAGGTTCGAGTGCGAAGCGACGATGGCCACGATCGCGGCCGCGCGGAGCAAGACGTTGGTCTCGACCGAACGGCCCAGACGCCGCCGTACTGGCGACTTCGCCAGGGTCGCGATGGGGGCCTCGTGCCACTGGGCGGGAAGTGACCCGAGCGCTCGCTCGAGTCGGATCGACATCTCGACGTAGGACAGCGAGTCTCCGTTGAGCGAGACGAACGAGTCCTGGGGCGTCACGTCCTCACGACGCAGGACGCTGCCGAAGAGAGCCTGGAGGTCCTCCAGGGAGGCACCGCCGGGCTCCGGCTCCGGCTGCCGCGAGGCAGCCAGCGCCGCGATCGCGGAGAGGTCGGGCTTCCCGTTGGTCAGCCGGGGGACCTCGACCAGCGGCAGAACCTGCACCGAGCCTGAGGGCAGACCGGCGGCGGCGGCCGCCCGCTCGGCCAGGTCAGCAGGGACCGGCCTGGCTGACACGTCCAGGGCGACCACGACCCGGTCCCCTCCGTCGACACAGTGGACCAGGAAGCCGTCGGCGGCGAGCACCTGCTCGACTCGCTGGAGGTCGATGCGCAGACCGAAGACTTTGGCCAGTCGCGACTTGCGGCCGGTGATCTCATACAGACCGTCGGGGCGGCGCCTCGCGAGGTCGCCCGTGTACAACGTCTCCACAACCCGCCCCAGGGCCAGGTCTTCGGGTCCTTCGGCATAGCCCAGCATCACGTTCTCACCGCGGTAGACGAGCTCGCCGTCGCGCGCCACCGTGAAGGAACCGCCGGGGACGGGGATCCCGACCGCCTCCCCGCAGGTCAGGGCGAGGTCGGGCGGCAGGTAGGCCATCCGGGCGGTGGCCTCGGTCTGGCCGTACATCACGAAGAGGTCGAACCCCTGCTGCCGGCCGAGTCCCGCGTAGCGCCGTACCACTGCGGGGTCGAGCCTTCCGCCTGCTTGGGTGAGGTAGCGCAGCGTCGGCAGGTCCAGGGAGTCGAACCCGACCCGGTCGAGCAGCTCGAAGGTGAACGGCACGCCTGCGAGGGTGGTGCAGCCGGCTCCACGGAAGGCGGTCCAGAACGACTCGTCGGTGACCGACCGCTCAGTCAGGAGTACGGCGGCTCCGACTGCGAGGTGGCTGTTGACCACCGAGAGGCCGTAGCAGTAATGGAACGGCAAGGTGGTCGGAGCGACGTCGCTCGGACGAATCTGCAGGTACGACGCGATGGCTTCTGCATTCGCGGCGAGGTTTCGGTGCGACAGTCGGACGAGCTTCGGCGAGCCGGTGGAGCCGCTGGTCGTGAGCAGCAGGGCCAGGTCAGGGTGTAGGTCGTGCGCAGTTCCGGTGCGCCGCTGGGTGAGGCCACTCGCGCCGATCACCACGTCCGCGTCGTACGACGCGACCGCATCGGCTGCAGGCACCAGCGCCGCGACGTGTCCGCCAGCGAGCGCCGCGAGGTAGGCCACGACCGTCTCGACGCTGTTGCTTCCCTCGATCACCACCAGGCGTCGCGTCGTCCCCAGCCGGGTCACCAGATCCGCTACCCGCTGGGCCAGCGCCGCATAGCTGACGGTTCCCTCCACCGTGACCAGAGCGGGCCTGTCGCCGTACGTCGAGAGCCGGGCCCAGAAAGGGGTGGCGTCGACGGCGACCGGAGCACTCATCTGAGAAGGATATTAGGTAAGCCTTACCTGAGTAAAGGTGAGCCTGCGCACACCTGCGGGCTAGTCAGAGCCCATGCAGGTTCTTGGCGGTTGGCGAGGACGCGACCGTTGCCGGGTCCGGGTGGGTCCCGAAGAGCCGGTCGGAGGTCCCGCTGGTGGTCACGCCGAACCAGTAGTGCTCGTTCTTGTAGTGGTGCAGCCGGTGGTTGCGCCAGATCGCCTTGTACAACCGCGACTTGGGCCGGTAGTCGCTGTGGATCAGGTAGTGCGACCACTCGTAGACCATGCCGACCACTGCCACGGAGAGGATGAAGGTCAGGGCCTGGCCGAGCCGAGGGAAGGCCAGCAGCGAGATCGCCGCGTACCCCAGGATCACCAAGACCAAGGACTGCCAGGGGATGAAGACCAACGGCACGTCGCGAGGGTCGGCGTGGTGCCGCCGGTGATCTCGGGCGAGCTGGCTGTCGACCAGCACCCCGGCAACCTTGCGCGGCCTCCAGTGCAGGATGAAGACGTGGATCACCCACTCCATCACGGGGAAGAGGGCCACCAGGATGACCGGAGCCCACAGGTCGCCCAGCCGCCACTGACCTTCAGTCACTCGCCAGACGAGCGCAGCGACCAGCACAGCACTGATCATGAACGGGCTTGGATGTCTCCAGAACCCCTTGAAGGCGGAGCCCAGGGTCACCTTCTGCCGCCGCGACCCGGTGCTGGCTTCGTCGGCCGCGAGGCGTTCGCGGGCAAGACGGTCGATCTCCGGACTCATGAATCTCCTTCGAGCAGGTCTAGTGCGTGCAGCAACGAACGGGTGGCGAAGCCGAGCAGGTCGTCGGCCAGAGCGTGGGCTCGCTCGCGGTCACCGGCGGCGATCGCGTCGGCGAGCGCTTCGAAGGCCTCGATGCGGTCGACCTCAGCGGACATGACGACGGCCAGGGCATCCAGGGCCGGCTCGTACGCCGCGCGCAGGCTGTTGAACATGAGCCGGAAGGCGATCGAGTCGGCGGCCTCGACGACCAGCTCCCAGAACACCAGTGCCCTGCGCTGGCGACCCACGGGGTCGTGGTCGCGGCCGAGTTGGGCGACGGCCTGCCGGATCCCCTCGACGGCCCCAGCAGAGGCACGCTCGGCAGCAAGCTCAGCCACCTTCGGCCCGAGGGTCAGACGGGCCTCCATGATGCTGCGAGCGACCGAGAGGTCGAGCTCGCCACCGGGGAGGAGCAGATGCGGAAGGAGGTCCAGCCCGCCGAGGCGCCGGAAGTCCGCGACGGTGGTCGACCCGCCCTGACGGACGTCGACCAGGCCCGTATGAGCCATCCGCTGCAAAGCCTCACGAACGGCCGGGCGGCTGACCCCGAGCACCTCGGCCAGCTGGCGTTCGCTCGGCAGCGCTGCGCCGGGGGCGAGGCTGCCGCCGACAAGCTCGCCGAGGAGCTGCCCGTAGACCTCGTCGGGGAGCGAGCGGCGCGCGATCTTCTCAAGACCCATCCCGGCAGGCTAGGCGAGGCTTGGTCCGGTGGTCAAGTGGTCTTACCAGTAGGAGGCAGATCAGCGTGCTGCTCGACGTCCGCCCCGGTGTTCCGGCCCGTCGGCTTCTGAGCGCCGCCGACCCCAGCCGACGAGCAGACCGATCAGCCCGAGCAGCAGCACCACACCCCCGGCCGCGGCGACCGCGACCGGCGCCTGGTCCAAGTCGGTGTCGAAGGAGGCGACCACGGAGCCACCGAGGGCTCCGGCGCAGACGAAGACGATCACCCGAAGCCACACCGGCGAGTTGGTGACCCCGGTGTACCCGGTCAGCGCCGAGGTCAGGGCGAAGACACCGACACCGGCCCACCACACCTGGGTGGAGTCCGCGGACAGGCCGACCTCACCCCAGGACAGCAGCCCGGAGGAGATCCACACCAGTCCAGTGACCAGGGCGGCGAGGGCGGCTATCTTGCTCGTGCGCATGGCTGTCAGTCTGCCGTCTCCGGGGCAGGCCGCAACCCACAACACCAAGGACGGGCAGATCCGATGAAGTCAGCGATAGTCACCGGGGCCAGCAGCGGCATCGGGGCCGCCACGGCGCGGGAGCTGGCCAGGCTCGGCTTCCACGTCTTCTGTGTGGCACGCCGCGAGGACCGGATCACCGCACTGGCTGCCGAGATCGGCGGGACACCTGTCGTGTGCGATGTCACCAGCGCCGGCGAGGTCGCGCGGCTGGCCTCGAAAGTGCGGCGGCTCGACGTCCTGGTCAACAACGCCGGAGGCGCGTTCGGGATGGCGCCGGTCGCCGAGTCGGACGCCGACCAGTGGCGTCGCATGTACGAGGTGAACGTGATCGGCCTGGTCCAGGTCACCAAGGCGCTCCTGCCTGCTCTGGTCCAGGCCGAGGGCGTGATCGTCAACGTCGGGTCCACTGCCGGGCGGGTCGCCTACGAAGGTGGCGGCGGGTACGTCGCCTCCAAGCACGGCACCGCTGCGGTGACCCGCACGCTGCGGCTCGAGCTCTTCGACCAGCCCGTGCGTGTCTGCGAGATCGCGCCGGGCTTGGTCAGGACCGAGGAGTTCTCCCTGGTCCGTTTCGACGGCGACCGGACCAAGGCGGACTCGGTGTACGCCGGCGTCGCAGAGCCTCTCACAGCCGAGGACGTCGCCGAGGCCATCGCGTGGATGGCGACCCGACCCCCGCACGTGAACATCGACGAGCTGGTGATCCGACCGCGCGCGCAGGCAGCCCAGCACAAGGTCCATCGCACCGCTGACTGAGAACCCGCTACTCCTCCAGCAGCAACGCTGCCAGCCGCGCCAGCTCCGGGGTGAGTTGCTGCTCGGGCACGACGACCTCGTGGCCCCGCAGCGAGAAGGCGTACACGTACCGGTCCGGCTGGGGCGCGCCGCCGGGGACCCCGTCGGGATGGATCCTGGCCAGGAGTCGCTGCACCTCGCCGGTCCTCGGGTCCGACCCGAGCCGCACCTCGCCGTAGGCGCGCAGCCCGGCGAAGCCGCCGGTGCGGCGTACGGCGACCACGTCTGCGTGACCACGCTCCGCCTCCTGAGGCCCCAGGTCCCGGCCCACTCCGACGGTCTCCCAGGCCTGCCGGACGACGTCGGCCACGCCTTCGGGCGCCACCGCGACCGTCGCCTCGGCAAAAGCTGCGAAGTCGGTGGTCGGCGCCAGTCCCGAGGTCAGGGCGGCGTACCAGACAGGGCCGGCAGTCTCCCAGGACCGACCACCCAGGGCCTGGCAAGCCAGCGCGAAGGCGCGGTTGGGGATGCCCGAGTTCAGATGGACGCCACCGTTGTCCTCCCGGGTCAGGACGTACTGGGCCATCGACGCCCCTTGCGGGTCCTTGCCCAGGACCGGGTCGTCGTACGCCGTGCCGGGGTTGAGCATGTCGCGCAGCCCCCGCGCCCGTACGCCGGGCAGGAACAGACCCTCTCCGATCAGCCAGTCGGCCTCGAGGCCGGTCTGGTCGAGCAGCCGCTGCTTGACCATGGCTCCGAAGACGTCGGAGATCGACTCGTTCAGCGCGCCCGGCTGGCCCTGGTAGACCAGGCCGGCTGAGTACTCGGTGACCGCGTGCCCGAGCTCGTGTCCCAGCACGTCGACCGGACGGGTGAATCGGCCGAAGACCTTCCCGTCGCCGTCGCCGAAGACAAGCTGGCGACCGTCCCAGAAGGCGTTGTCGTAGTTGCGTTCGTAGTGGACCGAGGCGACGACCTGGCCGCCCGCATCGTCGTACGAGGCTCGACCGAACACCTCTCCGAGCAGCGCCTGGGTTGCTGCCAGTCCGGCGTACGCCTCGTCGACCGCTTCGTCTCCCGAGACCGGCTGGCCCGCCGAGCGGACCAGTCTCCCCGGCAGCCTGGAGCTGTTGTCGGCGGTGTAGACGCTCCAGCCACCCCCTCCGGTGACCGGCCCAGCGCCCTGCTCGCGACGCGAACGCAGCCCGGCGTCGACCGCGAGGGTGGCGTGGCCACAACGTGAAAGCTCGACGTCAACGTCGTTGAAGGCGAGACGCTCGAGAAGGTACGGCGGGATGAAGTGGCACCGGCTCACAGGCTCATGTGTACCTGCCGTTGGCGACAGAACAAACCGTGGGAGACTCCTTGCGTGCAGACCATCGGACTTGTCGGGGGGATGAGCTGGGAGAGCAGCCTGGTCTACTACCAGCTGCTCAACCAAGGCGTGGAGGACCGCCTGGGCGGGCTCCACTCGGCGCAGTGCGTGCTGAGCTCGGTGGAGTTCTCGGAGCTGACCGCGCTGCAGGTCGACGAGCGCTGGGAAGACGTCGCGGCGATCCTGTCCAAGGCCGCTCAGGGTGTGGAGGCTGCCGGCGCCGACTTCCTGCTGCTGTGCACCACCGCGTTCCACCGGGTCGCCGAGCAGGTCGAGGCCGCTATCGGCATACCCCTGCTGCACCTGGGTGACGTGGTCGCCAGGCAGGTCCAGAGCCAGGGCCTGTCCAGCGTCGCTCTGGTCGGCACGTCGTTCACCATGACCCGGAGGTTCTTCACCGAGCGCCTGGAGTCACACGACCTGAAGGTCGTCGTCCCGGACCCGCGGCACCACGAGGAGATCAACCGGATCATCTACGAGGAGCTGGTTCACGGTCGTGTTCTCGACTCGTCGCGCCGGTTCGTCGTCTCCCTCGTCCAGGACCTGTGGGACGCGGGCGCACAGGGCGTCATCCTCGGCTGCACCGAGCTCGAGCTGTTGGTCAAGCAGGCCGACTCGGAGATCCCGGTCTTCCCGTGCACCACGCTGCACGTCGAGGCGGCCCTGGACCGCGCTCTGGCCTGACCTTCGACTGGCCCAGCCAGGTACGACCATCTTCAACTGGTCACTTGACTTGGACTGTCGCCCAAGGACAGCCTGTGAGAGCGCAGGGGGGTTGCACTGGGAGGCTGATCAGCTGTGGCACGAATGTCGGCGGGCGAGCGCCGAGAGCTTCTGGTGCAGGCTGCCATCAGGGTGATGACTCGAGATGGCGTCGCCAACACCACGACCCGCAGCATCGTCGCCGAGGCCGACATGCCGCTCGGGGTCTTCCACTACTGCTTCCGCTCCAAAGAAGAGCTCTTCGAGCAGGTGATGGCAACAATCAACGAGACTAGCTTCGACGCCGTCGTTCCCGTCCTCAACGGCGATGAGACCTTCGAGCAGATCCTGATCGACGGCCTGCAGGCGTACTGGGCCCACGTGGTCAAGGACCGCGGCCCGCACCAGCTCACCTACGAGCTCACCCAGCACGCTCTGCGGACAACCCCGAGCGCCGCCCAACGGCAGTACGACCACTACTACGAGCTGAACAAGCGCTTCCTGGCCGGCGTGACCGAGCTGACCCGCCATGAGTGGCTGATCCCGCTGGACACCGTCTCGCGATACCTGCTGGCCGTCATCGAGGGCGTGACGTTCCAGTGGCTCGTGGACGGGGACGCGGAGGCGGCCAGTAGCGTGCTGGAGACGTGCGGGCAGCACCTGGCCAGCCTGGCCCGCCCCGTCGGCTGAGGACGACGAAGCCGCCGGCCTTCCGTGCGGCCAGCGGCATCGCGGAGTCGCGGTGGTGCGTCCCTCCCAGAACCCAGAACCTGCGGTCTCCCGGCACCTCACCCTCTCCCAGGCTTGGAACCGGTATCTCCCTCTCCGAACCCAACGATGCGATGTGCGTCACATCGAGTCAACCCAGAGTTGGTCATTCGACCAACTTTTTACTTTGCGACCAGGCCGCTCGCCCTGCGCACGATTCGTTGCAGACGCCCGGCGCTCGGTAGACTCGGGCGGCGCCGTTGTGGCGCCCACCCCCAAGCCAGAGGCGACGTACCCGCATGTCCACTGCACCAACCCCCGGGAAGATCCGCTCCGACCTGCGCAACGTCGCGATCGTGGCCCATGTCGACCATGGGAAGACCACCCTCGTCGACGCGATGCTCTGGCAGGCCGGAGCGTTCGGCGAGCACCAGCACGTGGACGAGCGCGCGATGGACTCCGGCGAGCTCGAGCGCGAGAAGGGCATCACGATCCTCGCCAAGAACACCGCGGTGAAGTACGCCGGTGCGGCCGCCGGTGGCGAGCCGATGACCATCAACATCATCGACACCCCCGGCCACGCGGACTTCGGCGGAGAGGTCGAGCGTGGCCTGTCCATGGTCGACGGCATCGTGCTCCTGGTCGACGCCTCGGAGGGCCCGCTCCCGCAGACCCGTTTCGTGCTCCGCAAGGCACTCAACCGGGACATGCCCGTCGTCCTGGTGGTCAACAAGACCGACCGGTCCGACGCACGGATCAGCGAGGTCGTCGACGAGACCTACGAGCTGTTCATGGATCTGCTGGACGACTCCCACGCGGCCACCGCGCTGGACTTCCCGGTCGTGTACGCCAGCGCCCGGGCAGGCAAGGCCTCCCTCGAGATGCCGGCGAACGGGTCCGTGCCCGACTCCGCGGACCTCGAGCCGCTCTTCCGCACGATCCTGGAGACGATCCCGGCGCCGACGTACACCGAGGGGGCTCCGCTGCAGGCGCACGTGACCAACCTCGACGCGTCTCCGTTCCTTGGCCGTCTCGCCTTGGTCCGCGTGCACGAGGGGACCCTGACCAAGGGGCAGCAGGTCGCCTGGATGAGGCGCGACGGCTCGACTCAGAACGTCAAGATCACCGAGCTGCTGGTGACCGAGGCCCTGGAGCGCAAGGCCGGCGAGTCGGCCGGCCCCGGGGACATCGTCGCCATCGCCGGCATCCCGGAGATCATGATCGGCGAGACGCTCGCCGACCTGGAGAACCCGGTCGCGCTGCCGCTGATCACCGTCGACGAGCCGGCCATCTCGATGACGATCGGCACCAACACCTCGCCGTTGGCAGGTCGAGGGCCGACCAAGAACACCAAGGTGACTGCCCGGCTGGTCAAGGAGCGGCTGGAGAAGGAGCTGATCGGCAACGTGTCGATCAAGGTCCTGCCCACCGAACGTCCCGATGCGTGGGAGGTCCAGGGGCGCGGCGAGCTCGCTCTGGCGATCCTCGTCGAGCAGATGAAGCGCGAGGGCTACGAGCTCACGGTCGGCAAGCCGCAGGTGGTCACCCGCCAGGTCGGCGGCAAGCTGCACGAGCCTGTGGAGCGGCTGACCATCGACACCCCCGAGGAGTACGTCGGCACGATCACCCAGATGCTCGCGGTCCGGAAGGGCCGGATGGAGCAGATGGTCAACCACGGCACGGGTTGGGTCCGACTGGAGTTCCTCGTCCCGTCACGAGGCCTGATCGGCTTCCGGACCGAGTTCCTCACCGACACCCGCGGCACCGGTATCGCCCACCACGTCTTCGACAAGTACGAGCCTTGGGCGGGCGAGATCCGCTCCCGGGCGTCCGGGTCCCTGGTCGCCGACCGGGCCGGTGCGTCGACGGCGTACGCGATGACCAACCTGCAGGAGCGCGGCGTGATGTTCGTCGAGCCGGCTACCGAGGTCTACGAAGGCATGATCGTGGGCGAGAACTCCCGCGAGGACGACATGGACGTCAACATCACCAAGGAGAAGAAGCAGACCAACGTCCGCTCCTCCACGTCGGACAACTTCGAGAAGCTGATCCCGCCGAAGAAACTCTCCTTGGAGCAGTGCCTGGAGTTCTGCCGCGAGGACGAGTGCGTCGAGGTCACCCCGGACTTCGTCCGGATCCGCAAGGTGATCCTGGACCAGAACGAGCGCGGCCGGGCAGCGTCGCGAGCTCGCAAGGCCTAGCCGAGCGCCTGCCGGGCCTCAACCTCCGGCATAACCCTAGTTATCATGCGCATAGTTGTGCTACAACTGTGCTATGTCCCTGGGTTCGCCTGCTCCGTCGACGACTGCGGCATACGCACACCTGTTCTCGCCGATCGAGGTGGGCACGATGCGGCTGCGCAACCGCGTGATGATGCCTCCTCATGCCTCGGCGATCGGCAACATCTACGGCACCGAGGACGAGGCACGGCGCAACATCGCCTACTTCGAGCAGCGCTGCAAAGACGGCGGCGTCGCCTGGGTGGGCAGCCTGTCGACCCATGTGCGCAACACGCTGATCCCCGGCTTCGAACCGACCGGGGTCGGCGCGGCGACCACAGGCTTCTTCCGACTTCCGCACTTCGTCGAGCGGGTGCAGGCATTCTGCGACGCCCTGCACGGGCTCGACACCGCGGTCACCGTGCAGATGGTCCACCAGGGCGGGATGCCGCACGGCGCGTCCCCGGTGATGAGCGCCCCCACCATCAACCTGATGCCTCACGTGATGGACGAAGCCGACTCGCTTCCTTCGTGCGTGAGTACGCCGACTCCGCGCGGCTCTCGATGGAAGGGACGAGCCGACGGAGTCGAGCTTCACCTGAACCATGACGACCTCCACGAGTGGTTCCTCTCACCGCTGACCAACCAGCGCAGCGACCGCTACGGAGGATCGCTGGAGAACCGGGCCCGCTTCGCGGTGGAGTGCATGGAGGCGATCCGCGAGGTCATCGGGGACTCGATGACGATGGGCATCCGGCTCAACATCCGCGAGGAGGTACCGGGCGGCTACGACGTGGCCGGCGGCGTCGAGCTCGCGCAGTACTTCGAGTCGACGGGCCTGATCGACTATGTGCACGGCGTGGTCGGAAGCCCCTGGGGCAACCCCAGCTACATCCAGCCCACCTACTTCGACCCGGGCCAGTTCGCCTCTCTTGCGGGCGAGCTGAAGCGGGCGATCTCGCTGCCCGTCGTTCACACCGGACGGATCACCGACCCCGACGTCGCCGAGCGAGTGCTCGCCGACGGACACGCGGACATCGTCGGGCATGGCCCGGGCGCACATCGCCGACGGTGACCTGCTGGCCAAGGCGCGCGCGGGTCGCACCTCCGAGATCCGGCCCTGCGTCGGGCGGCAACGAGTGCATCAGCCGCCGCTACGTCGAGGGCCTGCCGTTCGGCTGCGCGGTCAACCCCGGGACCAGCCACGAGGTCGATGCCCGTGGCCGACGCGCTCCGGTCAGCCCAGCGGCTGCTCGTCGTCGGAGGCGGACCCGCCGGCATGGAGCTCGCAGCGCTCAGCGCGGAGTCCGGACTGGAAGTCGAGCTGCTGCGAGGCCGAGCCCGAGCTCGGTGGCCAGCTCCGCTACGTCGTGAACGCCCCCCGGCACGAGGGCTACGCGAACGTACCTGCGACTGGCAGAGCGAGCGGCTGGACTCGCTCGGCGTCAAGGTGACGCTGGGCAAGCGCGCCGACGCGGCTCAGGTGCGCACTGCCGGCGCCGACGTGGTCGCGATCGCGACCGGCGCCGGACCTCGCCGGCCCGGATCCCAGGCGTGGACGGCGACGCACGTGCTGCGACATCCGCGACGTCCTGGCCGGAGCAGCCGAGCCGGGCCGCCGCGTGCTGGTGGTCGCCCAGGACGACCACGTCGCTGCCGCTCTCGGTGGCCGACCACCTTGCCGGCCGCGGCCACGACGTGTCGGTCGTCTACGCCACCGCACCAGCCGGCACCGCTGCTTGGTCGCTACATCATCGGAGGCATCCTCGGGCGGCTCGACGCCGCAGGACGTGCAGCTGCATCTGATGGAAGAGGTTGTCGCGCATCGACCGCCAGACCGTCGACGTGCGCAACGTCTACTCCTGGCGAACTCGTACGCCTCGGCGACTTCGACTCGGTCGTGCTCGCCTGCGGCAGTGTCTCGGACGTCATCGCTGTACGACGAGCTGCGCGGACCGAGCTTCCGGAGCTCCACCTCCTCGGAGACGCCTACGCACCGCGCGGCTCGTCTTCGCCACCCGCCAGGCCTACGCACTGGCCGAACAGACTCGTCAACGCCGCCAGCCTCAACCCGACGACTCGGAAAACCATGCTGCTCAAGGACAAGATCGCCCTGGTCACCGCCGGCGCCTCCGGCATGGGACGCGTCCGGCGGCCGAGCGTTCGCCCGCGAGGGCGCCCACGTGATCGTGGTCGACGTGAACGACCAGGCCGCCAAGGAGACCGTCGCCGGCATCGAGGCAGACGGTGGGACAGCGACAGCGGACGATCGTCGACGTCCGCGACCTGGACGCGCTCAAGGCCCTCGCGGACAAGGTCGTGGCCAAGACACGGCAAGCTGCATGTGCTCTACAACAACGTCGGCATCCCTGGCGCGGCCGGACTGGACCTCACCGAGGATGAGTGGGACACCGGGCTGGAGATCAACGCCCGCGCCAGCTTCTTCCTCAGCGGCTACCTGACCGAGGCGCTGAAGGCAGGTGGCGCCGACGGCGGCGCGTCGGTCGATCTTCACCAGCTCGACGTCCGGACTGATCGGGTCGCCGTACAGCCCGATGTACTCCTTCACCAAGGGCGGGATCGTCGCACTGGTCCGCTCGATGGCCCTGGCCTTCGCCACCGACGGCATCCGGGTGAACGCGGTCGCCCCTGGCTCGGTCGAGACTCCGGGGCTCCCCGCCTTCTTCCGGATCGACGACCCGGAGGAGATCGAGAAGCGGAAGCAGGCCTTCTTCGCCACCATCCCGATGGGCCGCGCCGCGGAGCCCGAGGAGATCGCGAAGGTCGTCCTCTTCCTCGCCAGCGACCTGTCGTCGCTACGTCACCGGCGTGACGATCCCCGTCGACGGCGGGATCACCGCCAAGTGAGGGTCAGACCATGCTGACCGGGGGCTGCCGCCACGGCGCGAGTTCGGCGGTGGGGTCCGCGTAGTCCTCCGGCAGGTCGTCGGTCATGGCCAGCACCGCGCCCATCCGGCCGTACCCGACGAAGGTCGCCACCTGGAAGCACAGCTCCATCAGCGCGTGCTCGTCGAAGTGCTCACGTAGTCGAGCGAAGAGCACGTCGTCGATGCTGAGGTGGTCCGTGGCGAAGCGGTCGGCGAACTCGAGAGCAGCTTTCTCAGGCTCGCTCAGGTTGTCTGCCTCCTGCGGCTTCTCCAGGGAGCAGACCAGGCCTTCGTCGAGGCTGCCCTCGCCTGCCGTGGAGTAACGGATCGCCATGCAGCTGCGACATTGGTTGTGGAAGGCGACGCGCAGCCGGACAAGCTCGACCAGCCGGCCGGGGAGGATCGAGCTTCCGCGCAACCTGGCCTGCCAGGCGAGGTAGTCCTGCGCGATGTGGTCCGCCTGCGCGTAGACCTGCTGCCGCAGCGGGGCATCCTCACCCAGTAGGGGTGCGTAGGTGTCACGAGCGGCGGGTGGGATGCGGGACATGCTCACTCCTTGAGGTTGTCCAGCAGGTGCTGGGCACGTGCTCGTGCCATCGGCACGATGTCCGGGGCGGTCAGGACGTACTCACGGCCGGACTCGATCGCCCGGAGAACCTGGGCTGCGACAGCGTCGGCCGGAACCTTCTCGAGAGTCAGCCCGAAGCCGGGCTTGGGGAGGGCCTTGGCCGGCTCGCTCCGGGTGGCCAGGTCGGCTGGGCGGTTCCGAGCCGCATCGTGGATGCGGGAGGGGACCGGGCCTGGGCAGAGCACCGTGACCCCGACGTCGGGGGCGACGAGCCCGAGCTCGAGCCGCAGCGTCTCGGACAGTCCCACCACGGCATGCTTGGTCGCCGAGTACGCGCCGTTGCCTCCGCCGGGAATGGTCGCGAGGCCGGCGATCGAAGCAGTGTTGACCACGTGGCCACGACCGGCTGCCACCATCAGCGGCACGAACGCGCGTACGCCGTTGGCCACCCCGAGCAGGTTCACCTGCACCGTCCACAGCCAGTCGGCGTACGACTGCTCCCACAGGGGAGCGGCCGGGGTCACGACTCCGGCGTTGTTGCAGACGACGTCGACGCGTCCGAACTCGCTGACCACCCTGCGCAGCAAGGGCTTCGAGGTCGGCCGGCTCGCGTACGTCGACCCGGGCACCCAGAACCGTGGCCCCGGTGCTGGCGAGCTGAGCGGTGGCGTCGTCCAGGGCGCTCTGCTCCACGTCCGCGAGGACCACGGTCAGCCCACGGGCCGCGAAGGCGTCGGCCAGCCCGCGGCCGATGCCACTGGCCGCGCCGGTCACGACGGCGACCTGCCCGGGCTCGAGCCTCACTTGCGCAGCTCCGGGACCACCGACGCACCGAACTGCTCCAGCTGGGCCATCGCGTCGCGGTGGGGCAGCCCGGGCCAGTGCGGCTTGTACACGAAGTGCGTCATGCCGAGGTCGTCGCGGAGCCGGCCGAGCTGCTCGGCGCACTCCGCGGCCGAGCCGAGGATGAACTGCTCCTCGATGTTGGCCCGGAGCTCGGCTCCCGAGTCGACTGGCGTGTTCTCGCCTGACAGCCCCCACTTCTTGTAGGTCTCATACCGTGCGCGGTAGCGCTCGAGGGCGGCCTCCATGCCTGCCGCCCGGTTCGGCGCGATCAGGAGCTCCCGGCGCAGCGGGAAGTCGCCGTCGGTGGACAGCTCGAGCTCCTGCCTGGTCTCGAGGAAGATCGTGCGAAGCTCGCCGAGCTCGGTGTGGCTCGGGAACGGAGGCGAGTACCACGCGTCACCCATCCGGGCGGCTCGCCGTACAGCGCCGGCCGCCTGCCCCCCGACCCAGATCGGGATGCCGTCCTGCTGCAGCGGCAGCACCGACGGCTGGGCGTCGCGCACGCTGTGGAAGCGACCCTCGAAGTCGACCTTCTCCCCGCTCCACAAC
The DNA here is from genome assembly GCA_963769585.1 of uncultured Actinomycetota bacterium. Lineage (GTDB taxonomy): Bacteria > Actinomycetota > Actinomycetes > Propionibacteriales > Nocardioidaceae > SSC3. The sequence continues at coordinate 143,804 of CAVYMJ010000006.1, read as the reverse complement.
GCCTTGACCAGCTCCAGCGACTCCTCGAACCGCTTCACCCGGGTCCCTGGCTCGACCCCGAAGGCGTCGAACTCGTGACCGCTGTAGCCCAGGCCGACGCCGAAGATCGCGCGGCCGTCGGTGAGCACGTCAAGGGTCGCCATCTGCTCGGCGATCTCGACGGGGTTGACCATCGACAGCAGCACGATGCCGGTGGCCACCTGCATGGTGGGTGCCACCTGACCCATGTGCGTGAGCCACGGCACCGGCTGGAAGTAGCGCAGTTCCGAGCCGAGGAAGTGCTGGCCGCAGACCATCAGGTCGAAGCCGAGCTCCTCGGCAGTGCGCACCAGCTCCTCGTGCTGCTGACGTTGGACGCGGGCGTCGACGCTGGCGTCGTACACCGAGGTCAGCAGGATCCCGAACTTCATCGCGCGCCTCCGTCCAGCTCGCCCTGGGCCAGCGGGGTGTGCAAATGGGCACCGAACAGGTCGGTGCAGAACGGGTCGCTGCTGGACGACCAGCGCACCAGGGACACCTTGGCCGCCTGGATCCGGTCGTCCCACCAGACCCCCTTGACCGTCGACTCCGCGACGCCGTACGCGGCCGCGACGCCCGCAGGCGTCAGGAGCGCCGAGGCCTTGGCCAGGTCGTAGGTGCTGCCGTCGTCGAAGAAGAGGTCGATGGTGACCGCGAACGGTCCGGCGTTCTTGCTGCGGATGATCTTGGCGGCGTCATACAAGCGCATGAGTCTGCTCCTCTGAGTCGGCCGCGGTACCGCGGGGGAAGGCCTCGACCGTGAGAGCGAAGGGCTCCAGCGGGTCGGCCAGCGGCAGAAGGTGGTAGATCGAGAACGTGAAGACCTCCGACACCGGGATCACGACCGGCATGATCGGCACCGCAGTGTTGCCGGCGGTGGTCTTGCGGCCCGGGTACGGCCCGATGAAGAGCCTGATGAACACGTAGTACGCGGCCTCCTTGGCCAGCTCCTCGGTGTCTGCGACCACGTCGACGATGACCCCGGCCTCGTGCCCGGTGACCGTACGGTTCGGCTCGAGGTCTCCCAGCACTCCGTCGAGGCCGAGGATCCTGGTGGCCAGCTTGAGCCGGCCGTCGGCGAACGCCGCCGCGAAGCGGGGTGCTGCGGCTGTGGCGGCTTCGGCGGCATCGGCCCAGCTGCGCGCCTGCCTGAGCAGCTCTGGCTCGCGAACCGCCATCAACGACACCGCCCGGAAGCCCTCGCGCCGGGCACCCTCGATGAGCACCGTGTAGGGCGCCTCGTGCCACTGCGCACCCTCACAGCGGACCCCGTACTCGGTTTCGACGTACGTCGCCGCCGACAGGTCCAGTGTGCCTCCGGGGTTCTCCTCGAGCGTCGGATGGGCCCGCTCGTAGAACGTGTGCGAGACCAGCCCGCGCATGGTGACCTCGGCGACGGCGGAGGGCGACCTGACCTCGAAGCCGGTCTCGTCCACGCTCGCCCAGATGGCGCGTCCCGAGTCGCCCGGCTCCAGTGCCAGCCCTCCGCACTCGAGCAGCTTGCCGGCGTGCGCGGCGACGGCGGTGGGAACGCCTCGCAGCATCGGAAGCGCCATGAACAGTCCGATATCCAAGGCCCGTCCCGTGATGACCCCGTCGACGTCACGCTGGAGCAGGTCGATGATCGGCTCCGGGCCTATCAGCGCGACGACCCGCTCCGCATCCGCGACGTCGGTGAGGGTGAGCGCCTCGTGCCCGGTCCCAGCGGACGCCGGGACGACCGGGGGGCCGTCGGCGACGGCCGCGGCCAGGTACTTCTTGGCGATCTCGGAGCGGACCACCCCGAGCTTGGGCTTCCATCCGTTGCGGACGCACAGCTCGTCGAAGGCCTGGAGGCAGGTCTCGAGATGGACGTTCCCGCCGGCGATGCCGAACGAGAAGACGAACGGGATGCCGTGCTCCAGGGCTGCACGGACATAGGGCTCGACGTTGGCTGCCTGGTTGGCTGCGACCTGGTCTCCCGACCCCAGCCAGTACGGGCCCCAGTCACTGCCGGTCCCCTGGGCAACGATCACGTCGACCCCCCACTCGAGCGCCTGCGCGATCTCTTCCTCGATCTCGGCTGACGGCGGGATGTGGTTGACGAATCCGAGGATCCGCACGGGCTCGGTCATAGGTGTTCCTCTCGGTTCCGTAGCTCACGACGGAGCACCTTGCCGGCGGCGTTGCGCGGCAGCGCATCCAGGACGACGATTCGGCGCGGGCGCTTGTACCCGGCCAGCAGCCCCTGGGTGAATGCAAGGACGTCGTCAGGTGAGACGACCTCGCGCGGCACGGCGACGACCGCCGCGGCGACGGACTCACCCCACCGGGCGTCCGGTACGCCGTACACCACGGCGTCGGCGATGGCCGGGTGGCGCAGGAGGACGGCCTCGACCTCGGCCGGGTAGACGTTCTCCCCCCCGGTGATGATCAGGTCCTTCACCCGGTCGGTGAGGTAGAGGAAGCCCGCCGGGTCGAGGTAGCCACCGTCTCCGGTTCGCAGCCACCCGTCCGGCGCGATCAGCTGACGGGTCTCCTCGACCAGGCCCGCGTAGCCGGGCGTGTTCTGCGCCGAGCGGGTCCAGACCTCGCCGAACTCGCCGGCAGCCCGGCGCCGTCCGGTCTCCGGGTCGCGAATCTCCAGCTCGACCCAGGGGTAGGGCTTGCCTGCCGACCGGTACAGCGGCGACCCGGGCGGAAGCCCCGGCTGGGCGGCAAGCTCGGTGAAAGCTCCAGTCGTCTCGGACATGCCGTAGACCTGATGCAGCACGGGGCCGAAGAGATCGAGGGCGGCGGCCTGCGTCTCGGCACTGATCGGTGCCGCGCCGTACACGATCGTCTGCAGCGCGGGGAAGCCGGTGCCCGCGGGCGCTTCCTCGCAGAGCCTCGCGATCATGGCCGGTACCAGGAACGTGTGGCTGATCTCGTCGTCGGCGAGGTGCCGCAGCAGGGTCGCGGCGGAGGCGTCTCCGGCCAGCACCGTCGTCGCTCCGGCGTACAGGCTCGCCAGGCCCCAGCTCAGCGCACCGACGTGGAACAGCGGCGTGGCCAGCAGGCTCATGCTCGCTGGTGTCAAGCCCCAACGTGGGGCAACCCGCGGCACCTTGGCTGCCAAGTTGCCGTTGGTGAGCAGCACGCCCTTGGGATGACCGCTGGTGCCCGACGTGTAGACCTGCAGGACGACCACGTCGTCGCCCTCGACGTAGGTCGGCGGGACGGTGTCGGCGGCTGCCAGGGCGGCCTCGTACTCCTGGCCGAGCCTCAGCACGAGCTTCGGCGATAGCCGAGAGAGGAGCGCCGGCAGCAACCGCTCCAGCGACGGGTCCGCGACCACGCCGCTGGCCCCCGCGTCAGCCGCGACCGCCGCGACCTCGTCTGGGGCGAGGCGCCAGTTGACCGGTACGGCGACAAGGCCGGCTCGGGCGCACCCGATCAGCAGCTCGAACGTCTCGGGGGCGTTCGGGAGCAGCAGCAGGACCCGGTCTCCCGGCGCCAGCCCAGCCGCGACTGCCGCCGTGGCGAAGCGGGTCGCCCGCTCGTCGAGGGCCGAGAAGGTGATCTCACGCTGCTCGTGCACGAAGGCGGTACGCGACCAGTCCGCCTCGCTGACTGTCGGCTGACCGGCCAGCAGATATCCCGAGGTCATCCGCCCCCCGGGGTTCCGAGGTCGGTGGGGAGAGACTGGATGGCGCGGAGCATCGCGCTGCCGGCGTACTCAGGCTGCGGGTCGAGGAGCCGCGCGTCCGGGAACCGCTCCAGCAGCGTGCTGAAGACGACGTCGCCCTCGAGCCGCGCCAGGGCCGCGCCCAGGCAGTGGTGTGCGCCGAACGCGAAGGACAGGTGCTCGCGCTTGTTGGCTCGGGTGACATCGAGCCGGTCGGGGTCGGGGAACTTCGACTCGTCACGGTTGGCCGCACCCATCACGATGATCAGCGTCTGGCCCGCCCGGATCCGGGTGCCGCGCAGGTCGAAGTCGTCTGCGACCACCCGAGGAAGGTAGTGGTGCGGCGAGTCGTAGCGCATCAGCTCGTCCATCGCGCCGGCCACCAGGGAGGGGTCCTGACGCAGCAGGTCCCACTGGTCACGATGCCGCTGGAGGGCCAGGAAGCCATTGCCGAGCAGGTTCGTCGTGGTCTCGCTGCCACCGAAGAGGAGCAGCAGGTACATCGCGACCAGCTCGTCCTCGGTCATCACCTCGTCCTGGCGCGAGTCGAGCATCGCCTTGGCGAGCTCGGGTCCCTCACCGGTCTCCCGGACCTTGGCGACGGTCTGCCCGACGTACGCGCGGAAGGCATCGATAGCCTCGTCGGCCTCACGCAGCGAGCGCTCGTCCAGGGAGAAGAGCCGGCCGACCGCCTCCGACCACTCCCAGATCAGCTCACGATCCGACTGCGGTACTCCGATCAGGTCAGCGATGACCCGCACCGGCAGCTTGTTGGCCAGGTCGCGCTTGATGTCGGGAGCGGGCTTGCGCAGCATGTCCTCGATCAGGTCGTCGGTGTGCTGCTGCACGGACTCCCGGAGCATCTCGATCCTGCGGGCACTGAAGGCACGTGCCGCGATGCGGCGCAGCCGCAGGTGCTCGTCACCGTCGTTGCGGGACAGGAAGAGGCTCTCGAAGTCGAGGACCTTGAAGAAGATCTCGTGCTGCTCGACAGGGAGCCTGCTGATCGTGCCTTCGGCGAGCTCGCCGAAGCGGTAGGCGTTCTGCTTGATCGGATACTTCCCGCTCATCACGTCTTTGACGTCGGCGTAGCGGGTGACCAGCGTGGCCGGCCCCGACTCCCAGCGGACGATGCCGTTACCCTCACGCCACCGGGCGTACATCGGGTAGGGCCAGGAGATGGTGTCCGGGTCAGCGCTGAAGAAGGAGGAGATCTCCTCGTCCTGGGTCTTGGAGGCGACACTCAATGGATGACCTATCGCTGCGATTCATGATTATAGTTATATCAAGTTAGTCCGGGTGCATGTAGTTGTCAACGGTCTCGATCGGGACCGGAAGCGGAGGCACCAGCACGTAGCCGACCACAGCGGCCAGGACCCCCGCTGCCGTCGCGATCAGCGCCGCCACGACGTACCCGGACTCCAGCGGCTGGGCCGAGCCGGCAGGCGTGTGGCCGGCCAGGATCGCCGTGACCACGGCTGCGCCGACGGCGCCGCCCATCAGCCGCAGGACCTGGTTGACGCCGGTCGCACTCGCGGTCCGGTCGTGAGGAGTGCGCGCGACGATCAGGGCCGGCATCACCGAGTAGGCGACGCCGATGCCCACTCCCATCACGCCCATCATCAGCGCGATGTGCCAGGTGCGCTCGTGCAGCATCGCGAAGGTCCCGAAGGAGGCCGCCACCACGGTGGCGCCGAGCGGAAGCACCAGCCGTACGTCGGTCGCCCGGGCCAGCCAGCGCGCGACTGGCGGCGACACTAGGGTCGCCACCGCCATCGGGGTCATCAGCAGCCCGGTGGCGAACACCGAGTGCCCCAGACCCAACCCGTCGGACGGCGGTCGCTGGACCAGCAGGATCACCGCGGCCACGCCGCCGAAGATGCACACCCCCAGGGCTACGGCGGCGAGGTTGACCCCGAGGACCCCGCGAGCACAGGTGAGCCGGAGGTCGACCAGTGGTGCCGGGACCCGAAGCTCGAGGAGCGTCCAGGCAGTCAGCACCACGACGCCGAGAGTTCCGAAGACCAGCACCTGCCAGGAGGCCCACCCCCACAGCTCGCCCCGCGCGATTGCCAGCAGGACCGCGCCGAGCCCGACGCCGAGCAGCAGGGCGCCAGGAAGGTCCACCTCGACATGCTCGACCTCTTCACCGGCGACGGGTACCCGGCGCCAGACCCAGACCGCGCCGATCGTCGAGACGACGAAGGCGAACGCGAAGGCCAACCGGTAGTCAGCCAGCTTCACACACAGACCCATCACCGGGTTCCCGAGGCCGACGCCGACGGCGATGCTGGTGGAGAGCACCCCGAGCGTGCGGTCGAGCAGCGGCCCGGACAGCCGCTCCCGAGCGATGCTGACGGTGAGCGGCACCATGGCGTAGCCGAAGCCCTGCAGGGCCCGACCGCTCAGCAGTCCGGGGAAGGTCGGCACCAACGCGCCGAGCGCACTGCCCACCGACACAGCGAGCAGGGCACCGACCAGGACGCCTCGTCGCAGCCTGCCGTCGGCGACTCGGGACAGCACCGGGGTGCCGACCACCCCGACCAGCAGGGTGATGATCAGCGTCCACTGCGCGCTGGCCAGCGAGACATGGCGCTCGGTCGAGACCTCGAGGACGATCGGGCTGCCGAGCCCGGCAACGACGGAGCCGGTGAGCGCCGCGAACGCGAGGCAGGCGATCAGGCCGCGATGCCGGGTCGCGGCTACCGGCTGCACCTGCCAGGCCGTCACACCAGCTCGAGCAGCGTCGCGTTGGCCATGCCGCCGCCTTCACACATGGTCTGCAGCCCGTAGCGCAGGCCCTCGCGTCGCATGCGGTGCACCAGCGTGGTCATCAGCCGGGCACCGGTCCCGCCCAGCGGATGTCCCAGAGCGATTGCTCCGCCCTGGGGATTGGTCAGCGCCGGGTCGGCGCCCGTCTCCTTCAGCCAGGCCATCGGGATGCTGGCGAACGCCTCGTTCACCTCGAAGGAGCCGATGTCGTCCAGTGCCACGCCTGACCGCTTCAGCACTTCCTCGGTGGCGGGGATCGGGCCGGTCAGCATCAGCACCGGGTCGGAGCCGACCACCGTCAGCGTGTGTACCCGGGCCATCGGCGTCAGCCCCAGCCGGCGTACGGCGTCGCCGGAGGCGACCAGCACCGCGGCCGCGCCGTCGGAGACCTGGCTGGCCAGCGCAGCGGTGAGCCGACCGCCCTCACGCAGGGGCTGGAGCGTGGCCAGCTTCTCCGCGGTGGTACCGGGTCGCGGGCCCTCGTCGTGGCTCAGCCCGCCGTACGGCGCGATCTCCTCGTCGAACAGTCCGCGCTGCGTCGCGTCGATGCGCACGCGCATGGCTCTCGAGCGCGAACGCCTCCATCGCCTCGCGCGACAGGTCCCAACGCTCGGCGATCAGCTCGGCTCCGCGGAACTGCGAGATCTCCTGGTCGCCGTACCGCTGCGCCCAGCCCTCGCCGCCCCGCGGGTGCGCCATGCCGTGCTCGAGCCCGATCGTGCGTCGGCGAGGCGATCGGCACCTGGCTCATCACCTCGACACCACCGGCCACCACCAGGTCCTGGGTCCCCGACAGCACCGCCTGGGCGGCGAAGTGCAGCGCCTGCTGGGAGGAGCCGCACTGCCGGTCGATGGTCGTCGCCGGGACGGACTCGGGGAACCCGGCGGACAGCACGGTGACCCGGCCGATGTTCGAGGCCTGTGGGCCCATCTGCCCGACACAGCCCCACAGCACGTCGTCGATCTCGGCGGCATCGACGCCGGTCCGCTCGACGAGGGCGCGGAGAACGTGCGGCGCCGAGATCCGCCGGGTGAACCTGGGAGAGAGCTCCGCCGCGCTTGCCGACCGGCGAGCGGACAGCTCCGACGATGAAGGCGTCAGCCATGGTCGTTCTCCTTCGCCACCCAGCGCGGGTGGTCGCTTCTCGAGGAACGCGTTGGCTCCTTCGGCCAGGTCGCTGCCGAGGAAGAAGGTCAGGTTGAGGAACTGCGCGGCGTCCAGCGCCTGGGAAGCAGGCAGGTCGGCAAGCAGCGTGAACGCCTTGCGGCCAAGGCGTACGGCAGTAGGGCTCGCGTCAGCGAACCAGCCGGCGTACTCGTCGGCAGCCGCCAGCAGCGCCGTCTGGTCGGCGCAGACGCGGGCTGACGAACCCGGCGCGGTACGCCTCCTCAACGTCCATCGGTCGCCCGGTCAGCATCAGGTCGAGCATCAGCTTGCGTGGGAGCGCCCGGGCGAGGTGGCGCCACGATGATCATCGGGAAGAGGCCCGATCCGGACCTCCGGCATCGAGAAGCGGGCCTTCGGCGTCGCGAGGAGCACGTCGCACAGGCCCGCCAGGCCCATACCGCCGGCGTACGCCGGGCCGTCGACCAGCGCAACCAGTGGCTTCGGCGCCTCGAGCGCCAGCTTGTGTAGGTCGACGATCGACTGCGGCCAGGCATAGGCGTCCTCGGCCCGAGCTTCGCGCGAACTCCTTCATCTGGCGCAGGTCGCCCCCCGCGCAGAAGGCGGGGCCGTTCGCGGCGATCGCCACCGAGCGCACCCCGTCGTCCGCCATGGCCTCACCCATCGCGTCCAGGAGCGCGGCGGACAGCTCAGCGTCGAGCGGGTTGCGCGCTTCGGGACGGTTCAGCGTGAGTACGGCGAGACTGCCCGCGCCGAGTGCTGAGGACGGCGTCACCCATTCGGGAGCTCCATCCGCAGCAGCCAGGCGTACATCACCTTGCCGAGATGGTCCGAGCGCAGCGACAGGGTGCCACCACCGTCGAGGGCGCCGGTCAGCACGAAGTTCAGCAGCCTTGATGCCGGGCAGCTCGTAGCGGGTGACTGTGCCCTTGACCAGGTCCCCGAAGTGCGCGGCCACCCGCTCCTCGGTGACCTCGCGCAGCAGGACCTCGTAGCCGGCATCGTCGTACGCCACCAGGCCGACGTTGCAGGTGTCGCCCTTGTCGCCTGACCGTCCGTGGGCGATGTCGACCACGCGCCTGGCCGTGGTGGTCACCTCAGACCTCCAGCATCTCGACGGACTGGACGACGTGCTCGCGCGGGATCAGGCAGGGCCAGATCGCGTAGAGCTCCTTGAGCGGCGGCCGGGTCCCGACTCCCGCGACGCCGGCTGGGCCGTTGTTGTACAGCGGGACGCTCTCGGTGAACACCTTGCGGGCCTGCTCCGCGTCTGGGCAGCGCGCCGCGTAGCGCACCACGATCTCGGGAGTCTCCGGGTCGTCGGTCGGTGCCACCCGGGTGCCCCACATCGAAGTGTGCCCGACGTACTCGACGAGATCGTCGGTGTGCTCGAACCCAGCGCGTTCCAGCCGGTTCTTGAGGAACTCGATGCCCCGCTGGGCCTTCGCCCAGGCGTCAGGCCAGGTGTAGGTGAACTGCGCTTCGCCGACGAAGCCGGCGCGGTAGCCCATGTTGACCTTCAGCGTCTCCGGGCGCGGCTTGCCGGTGCCGCCGGTGATGCGTACCTGGTCGGTGCCGACCTCCTCCAACCGGACCTGGGTGAAGTCCGCGGTCACGTCGGCGGTGAGGTAGTTGCCCGGGTCGAGGATCTCGTAGACCAGCTGCTCGCTGACGGTGCCGATGTCGACCCGTCCACCCGTGCCCGGCGTCTTGGTGAGGACCGCCGTGCCGTCGTCACTGACCTCGGCGATCGGGTAGCCGAGCGTCTCCAGCCCGTCGACGCCCGCCCAGTCGGCGGCGTACAGGCCGCCGGTCGCCTGGCCACCGCACTCGATGGCATGGGCGACGACGGTGGCCATGCCGAGGCGTTGCCAGTCGTCGGTCGCCCAGCCGAACTCGTGGATGAGCGGCCCGAGGTAGAGCGCGATGTCGGTGACCCGGCCGCAGATCACGATGTCGGCGCCGAGGCGCAGCGCCTCGACGATCCCTTCGCACCCGGTGTAGACCGCAGCGTGCGTGAGGTTCTCGCGCACCGTCGCTGAGCTCCGCGCCGGTGTCGAGGTTGGCGAAGGAGACTCCACCGGCCATCAGTACGTCGATCTCGGACTCGAGGTCGTCGCCGGTCACGACACCGACCCGTACGCCCTGATAGGCCCAGCTCCTTGCAGAGCTCGAGGATCTTCTCCGCGGCCGCCCGAGGGTTGGCGCCGCCCGCAGTTGCTGACGACCTTGATGCCCTTCTCGATGCACATCGGCAGTGCACCGCGAAGCAGGTCGATGATGTCGCGGGTGTAGCCCGCGCTCGCGGTTGCGTGCCCGCTGCTTGGCCAGGATCGACATGGTCAGCTCGGCCAGGTGGTCGCAGCACAGGTAGTCGATGTCGCCGCGCTCGACCATCTCGATCGCGGGCCGCACGCTGTCACCCCAGAAGGCCATCCCGGCGCCGAGACGGACAGTCTTGGCACTCATGCGATCCCCAAGCAGGCGCGCGAGGTTGCCGCCGAGGACGGCGTCCTCCTCCTGCTTGGTGAGACCGAGGTTGCGGATCGCGGCGATCTCCGCGGCTGGGTCCGCCATCGGCCAGTCCGAGCCGAAGACGACCCGGTCGGCTCCGTGCCGGCGAATCAGGTCCGACGACGCGGTCGGGCTCGAGCTCGGCCATCGTGGGCGGCCACGAGGTCTCGAGCGTCACCGAGCGAACCGACGACGTGCTGCTCGGCCTCGTCGAGCCGGTGGTAGCCGCCGTAGTGGCAGGCGATCAGCGTCAGGTCGGGCAGTGCGTCCGCGAGCTTGCGGAGCAGCAGCGGGCGCCCCGCGCCGGTTGGCCTCCTCGTCCTCACCGGCACCGACGTGGGTGACGACGGGCATGCCCTTGCTCGGCCAGCGCGGCCAGGATCTCGTGCACCTTGGGGTCGTCGAGCGACAGGGTCCTGGAACAGCGGGTGCAGCTTGACCCCGACGATGCCGTTGTCCAGCAGGTGCTTGAGGTTCTCCTCGACGGAGAGCTCGGGGTGGACGGTCCCGATCGGGACCAGCCGGTCGCGTGGGACAGCGCCGATGAACTCGTTGGTGCGTGCCACGGTCGAAGCCTTGATCGCCGACGCCGAGGGCCAGCCCCTTGTCGATCCCTGCCGAGTCCATCGTCTCCAGCAGGCCCGACAACTTGCCGTTGAAGCGCAGTGGCATGCCTGCCGGGGTCTGGGACTGCATGGCCTCGGCGATGTGGTCGGGCCAGACGTGCATGTGGCAGTCGATGATCACTGCTGCTCCTGTTGACGGTCCTTCACGAGCTTCTTGGCGAGCGAGTCGAGATGACCTCGGTCGAGCCTTCGTAGATGCGCATCGGACGCGCCTCTCGGTAGAGCCGCTCGATCTTGCTGCCGCGCACCAGGCCGAAGCGGCCCATCACCTGGACGCAGCGGTCGATGACGCGCGCCGCCATCTCGGTGGCGCCCACCTTGGCGATCGACGAGAGGTGGAGGGCAGCCGAGCGGGTCCTGGGCGGCCGCCGCGGCGGCCTGGTAGGTCATCGCGCGGGCCATCTCGATCTCGACCCAGCTCTCGGCGAGCTTGGACGGGACCGGGCCGAGCTGTGCCAGCGGGACCCCGAACTGGATGCGTCCGGTCGCGTGCCGCAGGGCCTCCTCGAGGGACGCCTGGGCGAGACCGACAGCAGCGCCGGCTACCGAGACGCGGAACGTCGCCAGGGTGGCAAGCATCAGCTTGAACCCCTTACCCGGCTCGCCGAGCCGGTGGTCGAGCGGGACGCGCACGTTCTCCAGTACGACGTCGCCGAGGACGTGCGGCGCGATGATCTGGTGCGGCGAGGTGACCGTGATGCCGGCAGTGTCCGCCGGAACCAGGACGAGCGAGTAGGCCTCACCCTCCCGGCACAGCACGCTGTAGAAGTCGGCGTCGCCGGCGTTGGTGATGAATGACTTGTGTCCGTTGACGACGAGCTCGCCGTCCTTCTCGACCAGCGTCGTGGTGATCGCCCGCAGGTCGGAGCCGACCTCGGGCTCGGTCAGCGCGAGCGCACCGATCGCCTCGAGTGCGGCGACTTTGGGCAGCCACTGCTTGCGGATCGAGTCACTGCCGCCGACCGAGACCGCGAAGCTGCCGATGCCCTGCATCGCGAACATCGAGTCGAGGTGGGCACTCTCGAAGGCGAGTGCCTCGCGGACGACGGTGACGGCGAGGGAGTCGACCCGGTCGAAGCGCCCGCCGTACTCGGCGTCGACGACGACACTGGTCAGGCCGGAGGCGACAAGGCGCTCGCGGACATCAGGGTCGAAGCGGTCGGCCTCGTCCGCCCGGGCGGCTATGTCGGCACAGGCCGCGGCCAGCGAGCGAGCCTCCTCACGCAGGTCGAGGTACTTCTGCGGTAGCTCGAAGAGAGCAGGCTCACCTGTCACTGAACGGCCTCCGGAGGACGCTGGTTGAAGGAGCGGCCGAAGATCTCCGAGGCGATGCGCACGCGCTGGATCGCCGGCGTGCCGCCCGCGATCGCCCAGCCGTGTGCGTCCCTGTGGAGGCGTTCGATGCCGTACTCCTCGCTGTACCCGTTGCCGCCGTGGAGCTGCATCGCCAGATCCGAGACACGTTTGCCCATCTCGTTGGCGAAGCACTTCGCGAGCGACACCTCATACGGTACGGGCAGGTCGCTGCCGGCATTGACCGCTGCGCGGTAGACCAGCAACCGCGCCGCCTCCACCTGGATCGCCATGTCGGCGATGGTCATCTGGATGTTCTGGAACTCGACCAGGGGACGTCCGAACTGGTGACGCTCCTCGACGTACGCCTTGGACCGGTCGAGCGAAGCCTGGCCGATGGCGAGGCTCATCGTGGAGTTGCCGAGACGCTCGATGGAGAAGACCCCGATCAGCTTGCTGAAGCCTCCAGCCTCGATCACCAGGTTTCCCGCCGGGACCCGGACCTCGTCGAAGTAGAGGTCCGCGCTCGGGATGCCGCGGAAGCCCATCAGCTTCTCGCCGGCACCGAAGCTCAGCCCCGGGGTGTCCGCGGGCACGATGATCGCACCGATGCCCTTCGCGCCCGGCTCGTCGTTGAGCCGGCAGTACACGAGATAGTGGTCGGCGTGGCCGCCGTTGGAGATCCAGCGCTTGTTCCCGGTGATGACGTACTCGTCGCCCTCGCGCCGCGCCTTGGTCTTCATGTCGGTGGCCGCGGAGCCCGCGTCCGGCTCGGAGATCCCGATGGCCATGGTGACCTCGCCGCGTGCGGCCAGCGGCAGCCACTTGCTCTTCTGCTCCTCGGTGCCGAAGAACTGGATCACCCGGATCGGACCGACGTTGCCCTCGAAGACCTGAAAGGCGGCCGGACGGCACTCCTTGGCCAGCTCCTCGATGACGATGAGGGCGTCGAGCAGCGTGCCGCCCTGACCGCCGTACTCCTCCGGCGTGGTGATGCCGAGGAACCCCAGATCGGCCAGGCGCTTCACCTCGACGGGCGGCAGCGGGGTTCGGTCGGCGTCCCACTGAGCCGCCAGCGGCGCGTAGACCTCACGCGCAACCTCGGCCGCGAGCTGACGCAGCTGCTGCTGCTCCGGAGTGAGCTGGTAGACGCTCAAAGGATGCCCTCCGAGATCTGGGATGGAAGCGACTGCTCGCCTCATCGTATGGATGATAACTATGATCATAGTACTGATAGATTGGTACCCGTCAAGTAGCATCCGGACCAGAACTTGAACCAGGAGAGCAAATGACCTCCACCGCTCCGCAGTTCGACCTCACCGGCCGCGTCGCGCTGGTTACCGGCGGCAGCCGCGGCCTCGGGCGCGAGATGGCGCTCGGTTTCGCCCGAGCAGGGGCCGACATCGTGGTGGCCAGTAGGGACGGGGCGGCGTGCGAGGAGTTCGCCAAGGAGATCGCGGACTCGACCGGACGACGCGCCCTGGGCCTCGGTGCCCACGTCGGCAAGTGGGACGACCTCGACGGACTCGTCGACCGCGTCTACGACGAGCTCGGCTCGCTCGACGTCCTGGTCAACAACGCCGGCATGTCCCCGGTCTACGACGCCGTCACCGACGTGTCCGAGGCGCTCTTCGACAAGGTGCTCGACGTCAACCTCAAGGGCCCGTTCCGGCTCACCGCACTCGTCGGGACCCGGATGGCAGCAGCGTCGGGCGGCTCCATCATCAACATAAGCTCCGCCGGCGCCGTACACCCGAAGCCGCACATCCTCCCGTACGCCGCCGCGAAGGCCGGCCTCAACGCCTTGACCGTGGGCTTCGCCCACACCTTCGGCCCCACCGTCCGGGTCAACGCGATCATGGCGGGCACGTTCCTCACCGACGTGAGCAAGGCCTGGGACATGGAGGTCTTCGACAAGCGCGCGCAGAGCTTCGCCCTCAAGCGAGGCGGGGAGCCCGCGGAGATCGTGGGCGCTGCGCTCTACCTGGCCAGCGACCTGTCGTCGTACACAACGGGCTCGATCCTGACCGTCGACGGCGGCCAGCCGTAGTCAGGCTGGCTCGCAGCCAACCCGCCCCTGGACAAGGGGCGATCTCGAACAGATTTTCCATTGCAGTGCTTGGCTCAGCTCGACCAGACCGGACCCATCGGGGTCAGCCGACTGGCGGAGCTGGACCGCTGCAGCCAGCCGACCATGACCCAGATCGTCAACCGGATGGAGGCCCGCCACTGGGTGGAGCGCCGTCCCGAACCGTCGGACGCCCGCGTCGTACACGGCACGTCAGTGCGCTCGGCCTGGAGGTCCTCAACGAGGGCCGCCGTAACGCAGCCGTCAAACTGATGCCCGAGTTCCAGACGCTCTCGGAGCGCGAGCATGAGGAGCTCGTCGCCGGGCTGGCAGTCCTGAAGAAGCTCGTCGACGGCGCCGCACTGGGATGATCCGTGCCGGAGGGTCACGGTGCGGCGGCGCAGGGCGAGGCGATGGCAACGTGCCGCCCACGCTGGAGCGCGGATGGTGCGTCCCGCTCGAAGGCCCGATACTGGGGGATGCCTCGCAACCGGACCCTCGCCTGCGTTTTCGCGCACCCCGACGACGATGCGTACGGGGCTGCCGGGAGCGTGGCTCTGCACGCTGACGAGCCAGACTTTCGCTTTGTCCTGGTTCATGCCACGTTCGGCGAGCAGGGGGAGATCCGAGACGGATTCCCGGCCACACGGCGGACCCTAGGATCTATCCGCCGGGCCGAAGACGAAGCCGCGTGGCGAGCGATCGGCCGCGTACCCGACCGCCACGAGTGGCTCGGTCTTCCGGACGGGGGGGTCGCTGATGTCCCCTTCCACGGGGTTGTCGCGGCGGTCGAGCGGATCCTCGAGGAGGAGAACCCCGCCGTTGTCGTCACGTTCGGCCCCGACGGCATCTTCGGGCATCCGGATCACATCGCGATCGGCGCAGCCACAGACGAGGCATTCGCCCGACTGCGGTCGAAGGACGGTTCTGGGTTCCAGCGGCTGGTGCACGGCGCGGTCCCGCAGTCGGTGTTTGAGCGGTGGAACAGCCAGCGGGCTGAGCTCGGGCTTTACACCTTCGACCCGAAGCAGACGTACCACATGCGCGGCGTACCGGACGAGCAGATCCGGATCACCGTCGACTGTCGAGCGGTCACCAGTCGCATCGTCGCCGGCCTTCGCGAGCACAAGAGCCAACTACACGTCATGTCAGACGACCCGGCCAATACCGAGCAGTGGGAGCGGCGCGTCCGGCGGGAGTGGTACGCGATCGCGTCGCCCGACCACGAGCCCGATGCATCAATGCTGACTGATCTCTTCGACGGCCTGGTGTGACAGTCCCCGTCGACTCTCCAGACGTCTCTCGGTCGCGGGAGGGCGCTGAGCCAGCATCCGTCATCGACAGAGCCAGCCGCTCCAGCGCGCCGGATCGCCGATTGGTGCGGGTACGCGCGCGGGCTGGTGTCGAACGGTTACGAGCGGGTCGCGATCAGCCGCCTTGATGAAGGGTGAGGTCGGGCCGAGACGGATGCCCGTGCGGTACGCCCCGCACCGCTGCTGGCAATCGACGTGGGTGCGAGCCCGACATATGCGCACGGACCTCTACCGGAGTCACTCCGCCTTCTAGGACTTCGTGTCTAGCGCGACGCCATCAACGGCTCACCGAAACATGTTTCTCATTATTGACTTTTTGGACCGCATGACTAAAATGAGAAACATGCCAGCCGCTAGCCCCTACACGAGCCCCGAACAACAGGCGGACCTCGAACGCCTGGGCGCCCGCCTGCGCGAACGCCGAAAGGCTCTCGGTGTCACGGTAGTCGCCTGTGCCGAAGCCGCTGGCGTGTCGCGCGTCACCATGCACAGGATCGAGACAGGCAGCCCATCGGTCACGATCGGCGCGTACAGCAACGTCGCAGCCGCACTCGGACTCCACCTCGTCGTCCCGATCCTCGACGCACCATCGTCAGACCCGGCGACGATCACGGTCGGCGACTACCCCGGACTGCGCACGCTGGCCTGGCAGACCGACGCTGGCACCACGATCACCGAGACAGAGGCGCTCAACCTCTACGAACGCGGCTGGCGACACCTCAACCAGGAGGCGCTAACCGACCACGAGAAGGCGTTCATCCAGCACCTCGCGGACACCTACAGCAACGGGAGGCTCCTTGTTTAGGCGGCTGCACCACCAACGTGTAGCCGAGGTGCTGTCGAGGCTCAACGCACCGCTCCTGGCCGAGCACAACTGCTGGTTCGGGGGCGGGACCGCGATCGTCCTCGCCAACGGTGAGTTCCGCGAATCGGTCGACATCGACTTCCTGGTCTCCGACCAGGAGTCCTACCGAGAGCTGCGCCAGATCGTCAGGGACCGTGGGATCGACGCTCTGGCTACACGCGAACTGGACCTGGGTCGAACACCTTCTGTTGACGGTTACGGGATCAGGACCTCGATGCTCATTGCGGGGGTTGCGATCAAGTTCGAGATCATCCATGAAAGCCGCATCGACCTCGACACTCCCTCCCCGAGAGACCAGATCTGCGGCGTACGGATCCTGACGCGAACCGACCAGGTCGCAAGCAAGCTGCTCGACAACGACGACCGTTGGGCAGACACGTCGACGTTCGGCCGCGACCTCATCGACCTGGCCATGATGAAACCCGACACCGCCGCCCTGAAGGCCGGCGCACGCAAGGCAGTCGATGCGTACGGCAAGACGGTCGGCGAGAGCCTCAACAACGCAGTCACCTACCTCCACGAGCGCCCGCACCGTCTCGACGAATCCATCCGTGCACTCAAAATCGACGCGCCCCGAGCAGCTGTCTGGCAGAGCATCCGCGACCTGTCCGCAAGATGCGCGAAGATCGAAGGTCTCCGCCCGTCAATCGTCAGTACTGCAGACGCTGACGATGATCATGATGGTGAGCACAAGATCGGCAGCATCGAGCCCACCGGCCAGATCCGTGGAAGGACCTCTCGCCAGAGCAACAGCGGGTCGTTCGCACCGCGTCACCGAGACGAACCCGAAGGTCTTCTCCCCATCGAACACCGAAGCGACGACGACACCGCCCTTTAGGACGACGGCCGCGGCTGAGGTGGTCGGCCGGATCCACGAGTCGTATCCGGTTGGCGGCGAAATGGGACAGCTGCGAGGCGCAGGCTACTCGGAGCACTAGGTACCGGGCTTCTTCGTCGGCGCCGGGTACGGAGTCTTGCCCTGGGCGAGGGCGTCGGTGAGTTGCTCGATGCGACGGGTGCGGGTCTCTGGGCGCACCGCGGTCTGGATGCGATTGAGGAAGGCGAAGCGGTTGCGGCCGTCCAGCGCGGCGTAGACGTCGGTCAGGTCGCGGGCGGCCAGGGCGGCGGCGAGGTCGTCGGGCACCACTGCGGTGGCCGGGCTGTCATAGGCGGCGTCCCAGCGGCCGTCCGCCTTCGCCCTTTCCACCTCGGCCAGGCCGGAAGGGCGCATCCGCCCCTCGGCGGTGAGCCGCGCGATGCGCTCGCGGTTGATCTTCGACCAGACGCTCTTCGCGCGCCGCGGGGTGAACCGTTGCACGTACCACTCGTCGTCGAGCCGCCGGGCGATGCCGTCGATCCAGCCGAAGCAGAGCGCCACGTCCACGGCCGCCGTCCAGTTGATCGACGTGACGCCGGTGCCCTTCTTGGCCATCCGAATCCAGACGTGCGTGGCGGTCGACGCGTTATCGACGAGCCAGGTCTCGAACGCCTTGCTGTCCTTGAAGAACACCGCGTCGGTGTGGGCCATCGACATGGCGGCAGTGTAGTGGCGCGGATTTGACCCTGGACTGCTCATCCTTCAAGTTCTGCCGCTTCGACGATGCGAACGTTCAAAGCGCTTCCCTGAAGCGGGCGAGCTTCGCGGGCTGACTGACATGACCGGAGCTCTGTTGATCGAGGCGACCACGGCCGGGGTGGTTGTCGAACGGGCAGTTGGACTCACGACTTCGCTCGGCTGAACGGGCTGCGACTTGGCGGCGGATTGACACGTGACCGAGCGGTCATCCTCGGGCTGCCTTCTTTCACCCCCCGGCAAAGGGGACAGCGGCCGCGACCGCCTCGATGGTCTCCTCGGTCCTGCGACGTGCCTCGCTCCTGGGTTCCAGCGCGTCCGTCAAGGTGGCCTCCCACGGAGCTCGTGTGCAGCCAAGGCTAGATGACGTAGACACGATGAGACGCTGCCCTCGCGACAACGGAAGGTTCCTTCGCTGGCTGACAGGCCGCGGCAGGACGCACCCAGCTGGCTGATCCGGCTGGTTGCCACCAAAGGCAAGGCCTCGCGGGGATCGACTCCTGCGACCCATTACGGTCCTCGTGTGGACCTCGCCGCTCGGATCAGCTCTGGTCAGGGAGACTTCGTGCTCTTCGCGATCACGCCTCCCCGCCGGTCAACGCCCGCCGAGCGGCTACCCGCCATCGCCCAGGCCACCGTTGACCGGCTGAGCCATCTCGACCTCGACGGCCTTGTCCTCTACGACATCGACGATGAGAGCTCCCGCAACCCAGTCGAGCGCCCGTTCCCGTTCAGCCCACCGGTTGACCCGTCCGAGTATCGAACTGACCACCTTCAGGCTTGGCGAACACCGGTGATCCTCTACCGCGCGGTCGGCAAGTACCAGCGTGAAGACCTACGGGCCTGGATAGCTGAGCAGGACCCGCGGCACACCTTGACCGTGATGGTCGGAGCTGCGTCGAGCAGCGTGGCTCCCGCTGTCTCTCTCGCTGACTCGCAGGCGATGCACGCCGAGCTCAACCCGGACCTGCTGCTCGGCGGAGTCGCGATTCCAGAGCGGCACAGTCGTCGCGAGAACGAGCACCTGCGCCTGATCGCGAAGCAGGAGGCCGGCTGCCGGTTCTTCGTGACCCAGGTCGTCTACGACCTCAACGCTGCCAAGAACCTCGTGTCGGACTACCACTACGAGTGCAAGTCGCGCGGCCTGGACCCGCTGCCAATCGTGTTCACGTTCTCGGTATGCGGCTCCATGAAGACGCTCGAGTTCCTGCGCTGGCTGGGAGTCGACGTCCCGAGGTGGATCGAGAACGACCTCCGGCATGCGACCAACCCGCTGGCGGCCTCCCTGGAACAAGCTGCCACGACAGCAGTCGAGCTCGTCGCCTACTGCCGGCGACTGGGAGTGCCGTTCGGCCTCAACGTTGAGAGCGTCTCCATCCGGCTCGAAGAGATCGAAGCGTCAGTCGAGCTCGCCGCTCAACTAGCAGTACACATTCGGACGTAGCCCACTCGATCAGCTTCCATGACTGCATGTGAGTGCGTCCGGCTAGCGGCGGAATGGGACGCGGCCGCGTTGCGCGCATGGACGCACCGCCTTCAGGCGCTGGTCCTGCCGAACACGTCTCGCTGGGATGGAGCCCCAACGAGGTACGCGCCAATCTGTCGGCGCTCGCTGGGATCATGCACTCATGACTGACACGTCGTCCTCCAAGCTTTCCCCGAAAGAGGCCGAGGACGAAGGGTCCCGTCTCTTGGCCGTTGAGCTGGCCCCACGCATCGACACCCTCCGAGCGCACGTCGGAACGGCCGAGGCCGCCGACGTCACGCCCGGTAGTCCGTTGGCAGGCGACAACAGGGCCTCGCGGCCGTTTCAGCTCTCTCACGCCGCTTGGTACGGCACCGTCCACGCCGTCGACAACCTTCAAGCGCTCCGCGCTCTTACAGTCCGTGGTGAGGCACCAAGTCTCCAGGTCATGACCTACCCCTACGCCGCTTATCCAATGCTCCGCGCGGCCATTGAGAACGCAGCCGTCGCGCTCTGGCTCCTCGCCCCGTCCAACCGTGACGTCCGCCTGACCCGCCGTTTCCGTCTCCTGCTCCAGGACGCCCGGAAGGGCGACGTGGCCGCCGCCCTCCTGGGCCACGAGGCGGGCACGTATGACAAACGCCTCACACGCCTGGAGGAGGTCATCATGGGTCGTCCCGGCGTCACGCTCTCGGCGCCTGCAAGGCGGGTGCGGGCTATCGCCTCATCGTCCGCGAAGCGGCCGAAGGCACCGGCGCGAACGCGGACACGGCCGAGGTCATCTGGCGACTTCTGAGCGGCCTCACGCACGGCGACACTTGGGCGGGCCTAACCGCCACCGACCGGGACGAGGTCGCCGTCTCCGAGGACGGAACCGTCGTCACGTTCCAGGCGACCTCATCCCTGGCGAACATCGCCAACATGACTGGCTATGCGGTCGCCCTCGTCGAGTCCGCCTTGCGCGCGTACAACGTTCGACGCACGCCGATTCACCCCTGAGCCCCGGCCCAGGTCCGACGCCTCCTCGTGGCGTACGCGACCGCTGGGGCGCCTCGGGCGCGTCGTCGAACCCGGCCTCTTCATACCTCGTCGAGCGAAGCATGTCCCCAAGGCGATCACGCGGTCGGACGTTACGCCGCCTCATTGCCATCCGGGTCTCCGGGCAACTCACCGAAGTGATCTGCGTTTTGATGCGTCATTCTGGGCGGGTTGACGCGGGCACGGGAGCTACTCGGGGAGCAGCTCCGCCAGAACTTCGTCGGTGTGCTCGCCGATCCCCGGTACGCCGTGGTAGCCGGGGCCCGCGTAGCCCTTGACGTGCAGGACCGGACCGGGCGTGAGCACGCGTCCCAGGGCTTCGCTGCCGGTGATCTCGACGAGGGTGCGCTCCTTGAAGTGCGGGTCCGCGACGATGTCGCTGGCGTCGTTCACCTGGGAGCAGACCACCTCGAACTTCTCCAGCACCTCGAGGATCTCCGACCGCGGCCGCTCGGCGACCCAGCTGGTCACGATGGCCTGGAGCTCGTCGTTGTGCTGCATCCGTACGGCGTTGGTGGCGTAGCGCGGGTCCTCGATCAGCTCGGGCCGGTCCATGGCGGCGAAGAGCCGCTTGGCGATGCCCTGGTTGCTCGCAGCGATCGAGAGCCACTTGCCGTCTGAGGCCTGGTAGACGCCCCGCGGTGACGCCGAGCCCGTGCCGTTCCCGACCCGTCCCTGGACGTAGCCGGTGCCGGTGAAGTTGAGCAGCATGTCACCGACGATGAACATCAGCGGCTCGTAGAGCGCCACGTCGACGTGGTCACCCTCGCCGGTCCGCTCGCGACGGAACAGCGCCATCGCCGTGCCCATCGCCGCGGAGATGCCGGCGATCGAGTCGGCAAAGCCGAAGGGCGGCGAGGTCGGCGGCGTCTCTGGCCAGCCGTTGATGAAGGCGAACCCGCTGCCGGTCTCGGCGACAGTGCCGAACCCCGGCTTCTCGCTGTAAGGGCCGGTCTGACCGAAACCGGAGACGCTGGTCAGGACCAGACCCGGGTTCTCCGCGGACAGTACGTCGTAGCCAAGCCCCCACTCCGCCATCCGACCTGGCCGGAACGACTCGATCACCACGTCGACCTTCGCGGCGAGCCGACGTACCAGCGCCCGACCCTCGTCGCTGCGCAGGTCGACCGCGATCGAGCGCTTGCCGGAGTTGATCCGGGCAAAACCCAGCGACTGGCCGTTCTTCATCGGGGTCCACTGGCGTGCGTAGTCGCCGTGCGCCGGGTCCTCGACCTTGATCACGTCGGCACCGAAGTCGCGCAGCATCCGGCCACAGGTCGGCGCGGCGTACATCGAGCCGAGCTCGAGCACGCGGACGCCCGCGAGCGGACCTGCGGTACGCGGCGAGTCGTTCACCGACATCAGACCCTCCACTGGAGGTGCTTGACCTCGAGGTACTCGCGCATGCCCCACTCGCCCAGCTCACGGCCGACACCGGACTTGCCGTAGCCGCCGAAGGGAGCGTCGGGGCGCATCGCACCGCCGCCGTTGATCCAGACCGTGCCGGCCCGGACCCGCAGCGCCACCCGGCGCGCTTCCTCCGGGTCGTCGCACCAGACGTTGGCCGCGAGCCCGTACGGCGTGTCGTTGGCCAGCCGGATCGCGTCCTCGGTGTCCTTGAAGGGCAGGATCACTGCGACCGGTCCGAAGATCTCCTGCTGGACGGCGCGGGCGTCAGGGGCCAGGTCGCCGAGCAGCACCGGGTTGACGAAGTAGCCCTTCTCGGGGAGGGGCTTGGTCACTTCGAGCAGCTTGGTGCCGCCCGCCTCGACCGCCTCGTCCACGAAGCCCAGCACCCGTGCCTTGTGGTCGGGGCGGATCATCGGGCCGATGTTGGTGGCCGGGTCCCACGGGTCCCCCACGACCATCTGGTCGAAGGCCGAAGCGCCGGCGGTGAGGAACTCCTCGTACTTGTCCTGGTGCACCAGCAGCCGCGCCAGAGCGGCGCAGCCCTGGCCGCCGTTGCGGGACCAGCGCAGGTGCATCTCGACGGCGATCTTGTTCACGTCGACATCAGGCATCACGATGCTGGGCGACTTCCCGCCGAGCTCGAGGGTGACTCCGGTCAGGTTCTGCGCGGCCTGCGCCATGATCGCGGCACCGACCCCGTCCGAGCCGGTGAAGGAGACCCGGTCGACGCCGGGGTGCGAGGAGAGCTGCTGGCCGACGTCGGCTCCCCCGACGATCACGTTCATCACGCCCGGCGGCAGCCCCGCCTCCTTGATCAGGTCGCCGAGGAAGAGCGTGGTCAGCGGCGTACGCGGCGACGGCAGCAGTACGACGGTGCAGCCGGCCGCCAGTGCGGCGCCGAACTTGAAGACGGCGAGGTTGAGCGGGTAGTTGTACCCGGTGATCGCGGCCACGACGCCGACCGGCTCGTGGATGACGTCGCTCATCGTCGGGTGCGGCTTGTCGAAGCCGCCCAGGTGGATGGTGCGGTCGACCTTGGCCGCCTCAGCCGCCCAGCGCAGGTGCTCCTGCACCGCCATCTTGACCTGGAGGTACTCGGCCAGGGAAACGGGCGTCCCGACCTCGTTGACGATCGAGGGCAGCAGTCGGTCGGCCGCCGCCTCGAGTGCGTCGGCGAAGCGGTGGATGTGCCGCGAGCGCTCCTCCCCGGACAGCCCCGCCCAGGAGGGGAACGCCTTGCGCGCGGCAGCGACAGCCTCGTCGACCTGCGCCGCCGAGGCACCGCCCACCGTGGCGATGACCGCCTCGGTGGCCGGGTTCACCACGTCCCAGGTGGCGCCCGCGGGCTGGGCGTTCTGGTCACCGATGAGCAGGGTGCGCGTCTCGGGAACCCAGTCCTGCAAGGGGTTCCGGGTGCGCTCGGGGGTGGTGGTCATGAGACTTCTCCGTCCGTGGGTCGCTTGGCCATCAGGCCGACACGGGTCATCTCGACGACGACCTGGTCGCGCTGGTTGAGTCCGATGTGCTCGAACCAGACGATCCCCGAGTCGGTGCGGCCCTTGGACTCGCGCTTGTTGAGGATCGTGGTCTCGCCACGGAGGGTGTCTCCGTGGAAGACCGGGTTGGGGAACTTGATCTTGTCGTAGCCGAGGTTGCCCAGCGTCGTTCCCATCGTCAGCTCAGGGACGTGGAAGGCGCCGATCAGCGCCACCGTGAAGAGGCTGTTCAGCACCCGCTGGCCGTGGATCGACTTCTTCGCGAACTCCTCGTCCAAGTGCAACGGCTGCACGTTCATGGTCAGCGAGGTGAACATGACGTTGTCCATCTCGGTGATCGTCCGCGTCAGTCCGTGCTTGTAGTGCGCGCCGATCTCGAACTCCTCGAAGTAGAGCCCTCGCATCGTCATGACTTCTCTCCTCGCCGAATCGCGTGGGCGCGTTCGAGCCACTCCACTGCCTTGTCGTAGTGCGCCTTGTCGATGTGCAGGCCGCGGTAGCGCAACGCCCCGGCACCCTCGGCTGCGGCCGCTTCGTAGGCCTTGACCATGCCCTCGTAGAACGCGACGTCGTCGGCCGACGGCGTGAAGACGTCGTTGACGGTCGCGACGTGCTTGGGGTGGATCGCGATCATGCCGCGGAAGCCGAGCCGGCGACCGCGCAACGCGAACTCCCGGAGACCGTCGAGGTTCTCCAGGTCCTCCCACAGCCCGGTCAGCGCGTGGATCCCCGCCTCACGGCAGGCCAGCAGCACCCGGCTGCGCAGGTACAGCGTCTCCAGACCTTCGGGGGTCCACTCGTAGCCGACGGCCCGCGCTATGTCGGCGTGCTCGGCGCTCGGGCCGATCATCGCGCCCACGCGCGGCGAGGCGAGCGCCACCTCGCGGCAGTTCTGGATGGCCTGGACGGTCTCGACCGGAACGATGTACTCCAGGCCGGTCACCCCGTTGCGCGCCTCGAAGTGGTCCAGTAGCGCGTCGTACTGCAGTACGTCGGTAGCCTGCTCGATCTTCGGCGCGAAGATGCCGGTCAGCCCTGGAACGACCACTCCCTCCAGGTCACCACCGGTCAGCCGGGTCGCGAGCGGGTTCACCCGGACGAAGAGACCGATGTCGGGGTTGCCGGCACGCACCCGCGCGATCGACTCGGCCACGATCGCGCGGGCCGCGACCTTCTCGGCCGAGGGCACGGAGTCCTCCAGATCAAGCACCACGCAGTCGGCGCCGGCGGCGACGGCCTTGTCGACCCAGGCCGGGCGATGGCCGGGGACGAAGAGGATGGAGCGGTAGGGCTGCATCGAGGTCTCCTCAGTAGCTCCGCGGAAGACCGAGCACGTGCTCGGCTACGTAGTTCAGCACCATCTCCTGGCTGATCGGCGCGATGCGCATCAGCCGCGACTCCCGGAAGTAGCGCTCGACGTGGAACTCCTTGCCGTAGCCGTACCCGCCGTGCACCTGGAGCGCGACGTCGGCGGCGTAGAACCCGGCCTCGGCGCACAGCCACTTGGCGTAGTTGGCCTCGGCCCCACAGGGCAGGCCCTGGTCGACCATCCAGGTTGCCTTCTGCAGGACGGCCTCCGCGGCCTCGATGCGGATCTTGGCCTCGGCCAGCTGGAAGGCGATGCCCTGGTTCTGGCCGATCGGCCGGCCGAACACCTCGCGCTCCTTGGCGTACAGCGTGCCGCGGCGGAGCGCGACCTTGCCCAGACCCAGCGCGGCGTTGGCCGAGATGACGCGCTCGGCGTTCAGGCCACCCAGGATCGCCTTGAAGCCACCGCCGACCTCGCCGACGACGTCCTCGTCCGCGACGAAGAGATCGTCGATGAAGAGCTCATTGGTGTCGACGGCGTTGCGGCCCATCTTCGGGATCGGCCGGATCTGCACCTTCTCGCGGTCCATCTCCGCGAACATCAGGGTCATCCCGGCCGTGC
The DNA here is from genome assembly GCA_963769585.1 of uncultured Actinomycetota bacterium. Classification (GTDB taxonomy): domain Bacteria; phylum Actinomycetota; class Actinomycetes; order Propionibacteriales; family Nocardioidaceae; genus SSC3. The sequence goes on along the minus strand of CAVYMJ010000006.1, from coordinate 118,651 downwards.
GCTTGCCGCCTTCTTCGCGAGGGCTGGTGCGCACCAGGATCAGCATCCGCTCGGCCTCGAGCGCCTTGGTGATCCACACCTTCTTGCCGGTCACCAGCCAGCCGCCGTCGACCTTCTTGGCGAACGTCTTGATGTTGGTGGTGTCGGTACCGGCGTCAGGCTCGGTCACCGCGAACGACGTGTGCAGGTCGCCGGTGACCACTCGCGGCAGGAAGCGCTGCTTCAGGTCCTCGCTGCCGTGGTGGATGATCGGCTCGAATCCGAAGATGCCGATGTGTACGGCGCTGCAGCCGCCCATCCCTGCGCCCGACGCGGAGATCTCCTGCTCGACGATCGCGGCCTCGGTCACGCCGAGTCCGCCGCCGCCGTACTCCTCGGGCACAGTCAGACCCAGCCAGCCAGCCTCGGCGATCGCGTTGTAGAACTCCCAGGGGAACTCGTGGGACTCGTCGTGCTCCATCCAGTACTCGTCGGGGAACTTCGAGCAGAGGCTGCGCACCGCCTGGCGGATGTCCTCGTGAACCGGATCGGGGGTGTAGTCCATGTCGCTCTCCTCAGCCGCCCACGGCGGCGGTGCGGTCGTAGGTGTCGGGGGTGACCCCGTCCTCGCGGAGCGCGGCCTTGCGCACCTTCTCCGAGGGTGTCTTGGGAAGCGCGTCGATCACGCGCAGGTAGCGAGGGATCGCGAAGGTGGGAATCCGGCCCTCGCACCAGCCCAGGATCTCGGCGGGGTCGACCGCCTCCGAGGTCACGACGACTGCCAGCACCTCGTCCTCGCCGGCCTCCTGGTCGGCGGGTACGCCGAGCACCGCCGCCTCGACGATCGCGGGGTGACCCAGGATCGCCTGCTCGACCTCGTAGGAGCTGATGTTCTCCCCGCGCCTGCGCAGGGCGTCCTTGTAGCGGTCGATGAAGTAGTACCAGCCGTCTTCGTCGCGGCGCAGCGCGTCCCCGGTGTGGAACCACAGGTTCCGCCAGGCCTCGATCGTCTTCTCCGGCATGTTGTAGTAGCCGTTGCTGCAGGTCCACGGGTGCACCGGGCGCACGACCAGTTCGCCGACCTCCCCGACCGCCACCTCGCGGTCGGTCTCCGGGTCGACCAGCCGGATGTCGAACCACTCCGTGTTGGCCAGACCTGCCGCACCGGCAGGCCGCGGGACGCCGTACGGCGACATGATCGGCGCGCAGGTCTCGGTGAGGCCGAAAGCGTCCACGAACGCCTCGATGCCGTAGCGGTCCTTGAACTGCTCGACGATCGTGCTCGCGGTCGGGGCGGCGTACACGCAGCGCAGAACGTTGTCCCGGTCGTCCTCGCGGGGCGGCTGCTTCCAGGCGAAGTCCATCATCACACCGACGAAGTTGGTGACCGTCACCCCGGAGTCGCGGACGTGGTCGATCCACCTGCTGGCGCTGAACTTGGACCGTACGACGGCACGACCACCCGCGACGATCGCCGGGTAGACAGCCATGAACTGTGCGTTGCCGTGAAACAGCGGCGTGGTGGTGAGGTAGGTGTCCTCGTGGGTCAGCCTGGTCAGCGAGACCACGATCTGGGCGAAGAAGTAGAGCTGCCCGAACGGCATCGCGACGCCCTTGGACGGCCCGGTGGTGCCGGAGGTGTAGAAGATCGCGCCCAGGTCCTGCGGTCGGGGCATCGGCAGGTCGACCTTGTCGGCCTGCTCGAGCTCCTCCCAGGGGGCGGCCTCCCAGCCGTTCTCCTGCAGCAGCGCGATGGCCTTGTCGCGAGTGCCTGCGCCGGTGTCGACCAGCCAGAGCTTCTCCACCATCCGGGCGTGCTCGGCGATGGCCACCCAGCGCTCGGCGAAGGCGTCGTCGATGACGGCGTAGCGGGCCTGCGCGACGGCGAGCTGGTGGCGCAGGAACTCACCCTCGTAGTTGGTGTTGATCGGCACTTCTACCAGCCCACCGAGTGCGGTGCCCCACCAGGAGCGCACCAGCTGCGACGAGTTGACGGCCATGATCACGACGCGGTCACCCTGCTGCGCGCCGTTGGCATAGAAGGCGCTCGCCACCACCTCGGCGCCGTCGAGCGCCTCGGCATACGTCCGGGTCAAACCTTCCTCGGGGCAGTCCAGACAGACCGCGTCGGGGCGCACCCCGGCATGGTGCCTGAGCACGTGGGCGAAGGTCCACGTGTCCGGGTCCGCGAAGGCCGGCACCAGATCGGTGTAGACCATGGGCTGTTTGGTCATGCCGGCTCGCTGACGAGGGACTCCTCGGGGATGTCGCTGCGCGCCTGGATCGCCCGCATGGCCGGGACGACCTCACGGCCGAGCCGCTGGATGGCTGCGATCGTCTCGTCCGCACTCATCGTCGGCCACTGCGGACGCAGCAGCAGCGGGTCGACCGGCAGCGTGGTGACCAGGTCGGTCAGCTGCGCCACGACCTCGTCCGGGCTGCCGATGACGGCGTGACCTGAGACCGCCTTGGCGAACTCGTTCTCCAGGTCGGTGTTCTTCATGACGTCCAGGCCCTTGGCGGCGTAGGTGAGGTACCGGCCCTGCGCGACCCTCGCGTACTCGACCATGGCCTCTTCGCGGGTGTCAGCCACCAGGCAGTTGCGGCGCAGCGGCTGCGGCCCGAACACCTTGCCACGCTCGGCGAAGCCGTCCCTGACGATCGCGAAGCGCTCGGCCACCTCGTGCTTCGGGGTCTCGGGCGGGCAGGCGTAGGCGTCACCGTACTTCGCGGCACGCTGTACGCCGGGGATGGCGTGCGCGCCGATCCAGATCGGTGGGTGCGGGTCCTGGACCGGGAACAGGTGCGGGTGCACGTCCTCGAGCGTCCAGTACTTGCCCTGGTGATTGACGGTCTCCTGGGTCCAGAGCTTCTTCATCAGCTCCAGGGACTCGTCGAAGCGGCCGGCGCGCTGCTTGAACGGCACGTCGAGGTAGTCGAACTCTTCCGGGCGATAACCCAGACCGGCGCCGAAGACCAGGCGACCCTCCGTCACCACGTCGAGCGTCGCGATCTCCTCGGCCAGCATCACCGGGTGGTAGAGCGGCGCGATCATGATCTGGGTGACCAGCTTCGTGTTCGGGTCGCACTCCGCGGCCAGCCGGGCCAGCAGCGGTACCGGCTGCAGCCAGCGCAGCTCGCCGTACAGGAAGTGCTGACCGATCGCGATGTAGGTGAAGCCGTTCTCCTGCGCCTTCTCCACGATGCGGAGGACATCCTTGAACTGCTGCGCGGGCGTGACCGACTTGGGTACGTCGCTGAGGAGCAGACCGACCTGGACCATCTCTCGCCTTCTCTCTTCTCGAACTCGTGGGTGGGTCAGACAGTTGCCGGGAGACCGCCGCCGGCCCAGCCGCCGTCGACTGCCAGGACCACGCCGCTGACATAGCTGGCCTGGGGGGACGCGAGGTAGTGGACGGCGTCGGCGATCTCCGAGGGACGGCCGACCCGGCCCATCGGAACGCGGGCCAGGTAGCCCTCGGTCGAGGCGCGACCGCTGGCCAGCATCGCCTGCTGCATCTCGGTGGCGATCGTGCCGGGCGCGACCGCGTTGACTCGGATCCCGGCCGGGCCCCACTCCATCGCGAGCGAGCGGACAAGCCCGTCGACGCCCGACTTGGAGGCGCAGTAGGAGGCCCGCTCGGCGAAGCCCTGGGAGGCGCAGATCGACGAGATCATCACCACGCTGCTGCCCTCGCTGAGGAACCCGCGGGCCACCTTGGCGCCGATGAAGGCCGCGCGCAGGTTGACCCCCAGCACGCGGTCCCACTCCTCGAGCGGGTACTCGTCGGTGGGGCCGGGCGAGACGACTCCGGCGTTGAGCACGACTGTTGCCAGGCCGTCACCCAACTCCGAAGCACGCTCGCACGCGCGATGAACCAGGGCAGGGTCTCCGGCATCGCCGACAAGGGCGTCATGACCCTCTCCGAGCGCACCGATGACGCCGGTGACCGCAGGTGAGAGGTCCAGCCCGACGACCTGCGCCCCGCTCTCGGCGAAGCGGGCCGCGATGGCCTTGCCGAGCCCCTGCGCAGCACCAGTCACGACCACGCCCGAGCCCACGCGCACGCGTGCTCCGGTCACAGCCGAGGGGTCGGTAACCGCGGTCATCGAGGCTCCAGTCAGGTGGGAAGACGTGTTGTGGCGACGCTAACACTTTCAGGTAGTCTCTGACAATCATGCGCCTAGATATTGGATAGACCGCCGACGAAGGGAACCACAGATGGACCTCGCCCGGAACACCTCGACCACCCTGGCCAGCACCGCCGAGGAGGCCTACCTCGCGTTGCGCGAGCTTGCCGACCAGGCGGCCATCGCGAACCTCTCGGCCCTCTACTCGATCGCGGTCGACAGCCATGACCTCGACACCGTGGTGGCCTGTTTCGCGCCCGACGGCAGCTTCACCCGGCTGGGCACCACCGTCGCGGGCCAGGTCGACCTGCGGGCGTTCTACGCCTCGATGATGGACCGCTACGTCACCACGCTGCACGTGCCCAACACCCACGTGACCGAGGTCGACACCAGGGCCGGCACCGCCCAGGGCATCGTCACCGGCCAAGCGGAGCTCGCTCTGGGCGATGACCTGCTGCTTGCGGCGTACCGGTACGACGACCGCTACCGTCGTCTGGACGGCCGCTGGGTCTTCGCCGAGCGGACCATCCAGTTTATGTACAACGTGCCGTTCGACCAGATGGCGACGAGCTTCTCCGACGGCAAGCGGCTGCGGATCCCCGGTGCGCCCGTGGCCTCCGGCGACTACCCGGAGACGTTGCCCACCTGGACGACGTACCGCGACTGACGCGCCGCTACTCCTTGCCGACGTGGGCGTAAAGGCCCTCGGAGACCGGGAGCCTGAGCACGCGCTGGACGGTGATCCTCTTGTGCGCGAGCTTGAGCTCACCGTCCTGCTCCACGTGTACGTCGTCGTAGACGCCGATGATCACGCGGGTCCCCTCCTCCTCGAGCATGGTGGCCTGGAAGTAGGCGTGCGTCTGGATCTCCTCACCTACCTGCTCGGCCAGGACGTTGGTCACCACGTGCTTGCACACCGGGATCTGGAGCGCGTTGTGTGCGCGGTAGACGTCCAGGAAACTCTCCACGCCCTGCTCAGTGGGGTGCTGCCCGCGGGTGATCTGGACGTCGTCGGTGACGATGGAGCGCAGCGTGTCCAGGTCGCCCTCGTCGACGGCGCGGGCGTACAGGTAGTAGAGGCGGGCGCTCCTGGCGCCGAGGGTTGCGTTGTCGTTGCTCATTTGGCGGTCTGTCCTCCATCGATGGGAATGGTCACGCCGGTCACGAAACCGGCGTCGTCGCTAGCCAGGAACGCCACCACTCCGGCGATCTCCGCCGGAGTAGCCGGACGCCCCATGGGGATCAGGGCGATGAACCCGGCCATCAGGTCGGCCATGTCGGCGCCGGGGTCGCGGCCGAAGAAGGTCGGGAGCATCGGGGTGTCCACCGGCCCCGGGGCGATCACGTTGACCCGTACGCCGTCCGGGCCACCCACGAGCGCAAGCGCCCGAGCGAAGGCAGTGATCGCACCTTTGGTGAGCGAGTAGAGCGGGCTGAACGGCGAGCCGACCAGCGCGGCGGTCGAGGCGGTCATCGAGATCGAGCCCTTGCCGTCGGCCCGCTTGACCAGGTCGTAGCCGAGCGTCGCCACATAGAACGCGCTCTTGACGTTCACGTCGATGGCGCGCTGGAAGTCGTCCTCGGCGACGTCGAGCCCGCCGGCGCCTGGCATACCGACCTGGTTGTGCAGCACATGCAACTTGCCATGCGCGGAGTCGACCGCGCCGTAGAAGTCCCGCAGCGAGCGGTTGTCAGTGGCATCGAGCTGATGGCCTTCGGCCGAGCCGCCTGCCGTCGCGATCTCCTCCGCCACGGTCTTGGCCGCATCGGCGGACAGGTCGGCGACGTACACGTGCGCGCCTTCCTCGGCAAGGCGCAACGACGTGGCCCGCCCCATGCCGGAGCCGCCTCCGATGACCGCAGCCACGCGGCCCTCCAGCCTGCGTGTCATGCCTCGACCTCCACTCGCTCGGAGGGAACCCGCTCAGTGATCGCCGAGAAGAAGCCGACCAGGAAGAACTCCGGGTCCAAGGTGTCGGAGACCGTGACGACGGGCTCACGGCCCGCGGCGAGCGCCTCGGCGCGTTCCTGCCGCTGCCAGGTGAACTGCTGGTAGGCGGTCTCCACGTCGTCCCCGTCGATCTCGTAGACCGCGAGGTACCGGTACGGCGACGCCGGGGCACCCGGCAGCTGCGGCCAGCTCGAAGCGCTGTGCGGAAGCGAACCCGTCGAGCTTGTTGATCGTCGCGAGCATGTGGTCGTCGGAGTACCAGCGGTTGAACTCCTGCTCCTGACCGTCCTTGGAGTTGCTCAGCACGACCATCAGGTGCTTGGCCATCAGGGCCTCACGCCTCGCCCGTTGCCGGCGATCTTGCGCTGGTCGTGGCTCACCGCGATCTCGGTAGGCCGCACCTCGAAGACAACTCGGTTGGGGCTGTCGAGCAGCTTGCGCCACGAGACCGGGTCCTCCGGCTGAAGCCTGCTGGTGAACTGGTCGAGGAACCACTGCTTGGTCTCGTCGTCGCGATGGACCGTCACCTCGCCGCGGACCGAGAGCATCCGCCTGCCCGGGAGGCCGCTTCCCGCACTGGAGACGACGATCGAGACGTGGTTGTCCGTGGCGAGTGCCTTCACGTGGGCGCGCCCTTCGACCGCGGTGAGCCAGAAGGTGCCGTCGACGACGATGTAGCTCATCACGACACCGCTTGGCCACCCAAGGTGTGAGAAGACGAAGGTGCACTCGGTCTGCGCGGTCAGCAGCTCGGACTGGTCCGCCTTGTCGAGGTGGGTGCCCTTCAGCTGCTCGAGGTCGTCTACGCCGAGCTTGCCCATGACCGCTCCTTGAGGTTGATTCATGATATTCGTAGTCATGATTATATGGCTTAGGTACTTCACCGCAAGGCCTAGGACGATGTAGGCTAACCATGATCATCAATCTTCCTGGAGGCATCCATGCCCGACGCCGTCATCGTTGACGCGGTGCGCTCTCCGATGGGCCGGGGTAAGCCCGGTGGCGCACTCTCCTCACTGCATCCCGCGGACCTGCTCGCGGCCGTGCTCACCGGACTGGTCCAGCGCACCGGGATCGACCCGGGGACTGTCGAGGACCTGATGGTCGGCTGCGTGAACGGCTCCGGCGAGCAGTCCGCCACCCCCGGACGCCAGGCGTGGTTGGCCGCGGGCTACCCGGTCCACGTGCCGTCGGTGACTATCGAGCGCAAGTGCGGCTCGGGGCAGCAGGCCGTCGAGTTCGCCGCGCAGGGGATCCGCGCCGGCGTCTACGACATCGTCGTCGCAGCCGGTGTCGAGTCGATGAGCCGGGTGCCTATGGGTTCCTCACGCCTGGGCGCCGACCCCTTCGGAGCAGGGGTCAACCAGCGCTTCCCTGGCCTGGTCCCCCAAGGCGTCTCCGCCGAACTCGTCGCCGCGAAGTGGAACCTGAGCCGCACCGAGCTCGACGAGTACGCCGCGCGCTCGCACGAGCGCGCCGACACCACCGCCAAGGCAGGCGGCTTCGACGGCGAGATCGTCCCCATCACCCTGGCCGACGGCAGCGTGGTCTCCACGGACGAGTCGATCCGCCCCGGTACGACGGTCGAGAAGCTCGCCGAGCTCCGCGCGGTCTTCGGCACCGACGAACTGCGGGCCCGGTTCCCCGAGGTCGACTGGAAGGTCACGGCCGGCAACTCCTCACAGATCACCGACGGGGCGAGCGCCCTCTTGCTCATGAGCGAGGAGAAGGCCGCCGAGCTGGGCCTGACGCCCCGGGCGAGGATCGTCGCCTCGTCGGTCGTCGGCGACGACCCGCTGCTGATGCTCACCGGGCCGATCCCGGCCACCACCAAGGTCCTGGCGCGGTCCGGTCTGGACCTCGCCCAGATCGACGCCGTCGAGATCAACGAGGCGTTCGCCTCGGTCCCACTCGCCTGGCAGGCGGAGTTCAACGTCGCGGCCGACCGGCTCAACCCCCGAGGCGGCGCTGTCGCCCTCGGCCACCCGCTCGGCGCCTCCGGTGCTCGCCTGATGACGACGCTGATCAACCACCTGGAACAGACCGGCGGCCGCTACGGCCTGCAGAGCATGTGTGAAGCCGGAGGCATGGCCAACGCCACCATCATCGAGTCGCTGGCCTGAGCCAGGCACTCCCGACGAGAGAACACCGACATGGACCTCAGCAACAGCTCGGCCGTGGTCACCGGCGGAGCCTCCGGGCTCGGCCTGGCCACCGTCACCAAGCTGGTCGGCCGCGGCGTGGCGGTGACCATCATCGACCTGCCCTCCTCACCCGGAGCCGACGTCGCGCAGAAGCTCGGCGAGCTGGCCAGCTTCGCGCCGGCCGACGTACGAGACCCCGAGGCGGTCGACCGGGCGCTCGACCTCGCGACGAGCAAGGCGCCGCTGCGGACGCTGGTGCACTGCGCCGGCCGGGGTGGCACCGTCCGTCTGGTCAACAAGGACGGCAGTGCCGGTGACTACGACCTGTACCGCGAGATCGTCGACATCAACCTGGTCGGCACCTTCAACGTGCTGCGCCTCGCCGCCGCGCGGATGTCGGCGAACGAGCCGGTCGACGGCGAGCGCGGCGTCTGCGTACTCACCGCCTCGGTCGCCGCGTGGGAGGGGCAGATCGGCCAGATCCCCTACGCCTCCGCCAAGGCCGGCGTGGTCGGGATGACGCTGGTCGCAGCACGCGACCTTGCGCAGCGGCTCATCCGCGTCTGCACCCTTGCTCCCGGCGTCTTCGACACCCCGATCCTGGCTCGGTTCTCCGACGAGATCCGTGACGGGCTGGCCAAGCAGGTCCCGCATCCCTCACGCCTGGGCAGGCCTGAGGAGTTCGCAGCGACCGCGCTGCACATCATCGACAACGCGATGCTCAACGGTGAGACCATCCGCCTGGACGGGGCGATCAGGATGGCTCCGCGATGACCGTCACAACCCAGCCCTGCGTCCTGACCGAGGTCGTCGACGGCGTCCTGGTCGTGACGATCAACCGGCCGCAGGCACGCAACGCGATCAACACCGAGACCGCGGTCGCGATCGGTGCGGCGATGGACCGGCTCGACTCGGACAGCTCGCTCGTCTCGGGGATCGTCACCGGAGCGGGCGGTACCTTCTGCGCCGGCATGGACCTCAAGGCCTTCCTTGCCGGAGAGCGTCCCTCCATCCAAGGACGAGGGTTTGCCGGCATCGTGGAGCAACCTCCCGCCAAGCCCCTGATCGCAGCGGTCGAGGGGTACGCCATAGCCGGAGGGTTCGAGATCGCCCTCGCGTGCGACATGATCGTCGCCGCTGACGACGCGAAGCTGGGACTACCAGAGGTAAAGCGTGGACTGGTGGCAGCCGGCGGCGGCCTGATGCGTCTTCAGCAGCGAGTGCCGTACCACGTTGCGATGGAGTGGGCCTTGACCGGCGACCTCATACCCGCATCCCGGGCGTACGACGTCAGCCTGGTGAACCGCTTGACCCCTCCCGGAGGCGCCCTGGAAGAGGCGCTGCGACTGGCCCGGGCGATCGTGTCCAACGGCCCGCTCGCGGTCGCCGCGACCAAGCGCATCGTCATAGAGTCGCCCGGCTGGTCAGCCGCGGAGATGTTCACCCGCCAGCGCGAGATCACCGAACCGGTTCGCTCCTCGCAGGACGCCCGCGAGGGGGCGACCGCGTTCAAGGAGAAGCGCACTCCCAGGTGGCGCGGGGTCTGAGGTGGCCAGGCAGGACCGAGAGCCACGCCGGCCGAGCACGGCGCTGCTGCTGGCCCAGCGGATCGTTCGGGACAGCGCCAGGCAGGGCCTGCACGTCGGCGACGTTCTGCCGACCGAGCACGACATGACCGAGCACTATCGGACCGGCCGGTCCAGCGTGCGGGAGGCTTTGCGCCTGCTCGAGCTGGAGGGCGTGGTCGCCTTCCGTCATGGACCGCGCAGTGGCCCGATCCTCGTCGAACCCAATGCCGGCCACCTCGCCGACACGTTGGCCATGCTGATGCAGCTGTCGAACAGCCCGTTCCGCAGCGTGGTGGAGGTGCGCTCCGCGGTCGAGCCGATGATCGCCCGCCTTGCGGCCGCCAGGCTCGACGACGGTGCCCTGGCGGCGCTGAGAGCGAACGTCGGCCTGATGCGCGGCCCCAGCTTCGCGGACGGGTCGTTCTGGGAGAACGACAAGCGGTTCCACCGCCTGGTCGCGACGGCGAGCGGGAACCCGCTGCTGGCGCTCGTCGTGGACTCGCTCCTGGGCATCATGGACGGTGCCGCTGTCGGCACCGGCTACCCGGAGAACCGCCGGCAGGAGATCCTCGATGCCCACATCGCCATCCTCGACGCACTCGAGGGCCGAGACCCGGCAGCCGCGTCGGAGCGGATGCTCGAGCACATCAGAGGCTACGAGCGCTACGCGGAGAGCTCGTTTCCCGAGCTGCTCATCGAGACGGTCACCTGGGAACCACGACCTCTGGAGACCTGAGCACGGTCCGGTGGCGGTCCATGGGCTTCCAACCCAGCGCGTCGTCGGCGATCAGCACCGCCTGGATGTTGGCCGATCCCTCGCCTGTCTGCCAGAGCTTGGCGTAGTTGAGGTACATGCTGATCGGCAGCTCGTCACTGAAGGCGAACCCTCCGAAGATCTCCGCTGTCGCCTGTGCCGCGCGGTTGCCGACCTCGCCGGCGAAGTACTTGGCGATCGAGCTCTCGCGAGTCGCGATGTCGCCCACGTCGTAGCGCGCGGCCGCTGCGTCGACCAGTGCGCGGGCGGCCGCGACCTCGACGGTCATGTCGGCGAGCTGCTTCTTGATGAGCTGGAAGCCGCCGATCTTCTGGCCGAACGCCTCGCGCTGGTTGGCGTAGCCCAGCGAGGCGTCCAGGCAGGCACGCGCCAGCCCGACCGACCGCGCGGCGACCGAGAGTCGGCCGAAGTCCATTGCGTTCATAGCGATCGCGAAGCCCTGGCCCTCCTCACCCAGCAGGTTCGAGGCCGGCACCCGCACGTCCTCGAGGACCACCTCGTTGGTCGGCATCAGCTTGCCGAGGACCCGGCAGGGCACCCGCCGCGTGGAGAAGCCCAGCGTGCTCGTGGGGACGACGAAGGCGGAGACTCCCTTGTGCGCGGCGTCCGGGTCGGTCTTGGCGTAGACGATGGCGACGTCGGCGACGTTGGCGTTGGTGATCCACATCTTCGCGCCGTTGAGGACGTAGTGGTCACCGTCTCGTACGGCGCGGGTGCGCATGGCACCCAGGAAGTCCGACCCCCCGTCCGGCTCGGTCATCGCGTTGCAGCCGAGGATCTCCGCGGTCACCAGGCCCGGGACGAACTGGCGCACCAACTCGGGCCGGCCCCAGTTCGCGATCGTAAGAGGCACCGTGGCCGCCTGGAGGTTCATTCCGGCCGAGAGCGGTGGGTAGATGTAGGCGAGCTCCTCGGCGACGGCGGCGAGCGCCGCGAAGCCTGCGCCCGTACCGCCGAGCTCTTCAGGAAAGCAGCAGCCGTACACACCCAGAGCTCCCAGCTCCCGGTAGAGGTCTCGTGGGAACTCCCCGGCGTCCTCGAGCTCCTTGAGGCGCGGCCGGACCTTCTTCATCCCCCACTCGTGGACAAGCTGGCGCAGCTGTTCGACGTCCTCAGCTGATGCGGTCTCGATGGTCACGTGCCTCCTCAATTCCTATTCATGATAGGCATCATTGAGGAGGTCCGCAAGGGTCCGGTCAGGCTGGCGGGGGGAACTCGGGAGGTCGCTTCTCCAGGAACGCCTGGGCCCCTTCGGTCATGTCCGGGCTTCCCACCGCCTGGACCAGCATCCCCAGACCGCTGGAGAACGAGTCACGCGCCGCGTTCCACCACAGGTTCGAGCTCACCTTGGTGATCTCGAGGTAGCGCGGGCTGAGGGCGGCCAGCTCGGCGCACCAGGCGTCGACGGTCGCCTCGAGTGTCTCGTCGTCGACCACCTCGTTGACCAGCCCCATCGAAAGCGCCTGGTCCGCGGTGTAGCGGCGGCAGAGCATGGACAGCTCCTTGGCGCGCTTCTCGCCGATCTGGACCCCCATCACGTTGGTGGCTCCCGTAACCGGGGAGCTGCCGATCCGAGGACCTGTCTGACCGAACGTCGCAGAGCGGGCAGCGACGGCGAGATCGCAGGCTACGACCAGTTCGTTGCCGCCGCCGGCCGCTGCACCGTTCACGGCCGCGATCACGGGCCTCGGACAATTGCGTACTGCGTCGAACAGCCGCAGCGAGCCGCGGTAGAGACCGCGCATCCCCTCCAGGTCCGGCTCGCTCAGGTTGGTCAGCGCGCCACCGGCGCAGAACGAGCCGCCTGACCCGGTGATCACGACCGAGTGGTACGCCGCAGCGTCCTCCAGAGCCTCGGCGATGGCGCGGGCCATGTCCGCGTCGTACGCGTTGCGCCGCTCGGGACGGTTCAACCGCACCCACAACGCCGTACCACGCGGCTCCACCTCGACGTCAGCCATGGTCTCTCCTCATCCTCAAGCCTGTCCATCCTGCGCGCTCTATGGAAGCATCGACGAGTCGCGTCACCCGTTCTTGGACCCCATCCGTGCTAATCTTTGGCATTGATTACCTCGTAGAGCGTGGCAAGATCGGGGCCCTTGAATGACCATTGCAGACCCGGCCCAACGGCCGCCCAAGGCAGCGATGCTCGTTGCCCAGCGCATCGTTCGGGACGCTCTGCGCGACGGACTCAAGCCTGGAGACCTTCTGCTTCCCGAGAAGACCATGCTCGAGAAGTATCAGACCGGTCGCGGCACCCTCAGGGAGGCGCTCCGCCTGCTGGAGTTCCAGGGAGTCATCGCCCTCAAGCCGGGACCCAAGGGCGGTCCGGTGCTGCAGAACCCGGATGCCTCGCACCTGGCCAGCACCGTCGTGTTGCTCATGCAGCTGAAGTCCGCGCCGTTCCGCACCATCGTTGAGGTCCGCACCGCGATGGAGCCGATGATCAGCAGCCTGGCGGCGACAAGGATGACCGACGAGTCGCTGATCGACCTCAACTCCACGATCGAGCAGATGCGCGAGGACATGGACGACGAGCATTCGTTCCTCGACGCCAACAAGCGCTTCCACGACATCATCGCCTGGTCGTCGGGAAACACGCTCTTCGGCTACATCATCGACTCGCTGCTCGGCATCATGGACGGCGCCCTGATCGGCATCGACTACCCGCCGCCCCGGCGTACCGCGATCCTCAAGGCTCACGAGGAGATCTACGCCGCGCTCAAGTCCCGGGACCCGAAGCTCTCCGAGGAGCGGATGCGGGAGCACATCGAGGCCTACGAACGTTACGCCGAGCGGAAGTTCCCCCAGGTCCTCAAGCAGACGATCCCGTGGGAGCAGCGCTTCTTCAGCTGAGGCGAGCCGGGGAGTCACCCCTCAGTGCCTGCCAGCGCACCCTCGCCGAGGAAGGCCCGCAGTACCGAGGCGTGGCTACGTGCGTCGCCTGCTTGTCCGGTGTAGACGACCTCGCCGCGCGCGATGGCTACCACGTCGTCGGCGACGTCCAGCCCGGCCTCGGCGTTCTGCTCGACCATGAGGATGCCGATCCCGGCGTCGGCCATCTCGCGCACCTTCTCCAGGATCGAGTCCACGACTACGGGGGCCAGGCCCATCGACGGCTCGTCCATCAGCATCACCTTGGGCTGTGACATCAGCGCCCTGCCGAAGGCGAGCATCTGCTGCTCGCCACCACTGAGCAGACCGGCGGCGCCCTTGCGCCGTTCGCTGAGGATCGGGAACATCTCGTAGACGCGCTCGAGCGTCTCGTCGAACGCTGCCTTGGCGGCCGTGTAGCCGCCCAGCCGGAGGTTCTCGGCCACGGTCAGCGGACCGAAGACGCGGCGGCCCTCGGGCACCAGGGCGATCCCACGGCGTACCAGCTTGTGCGGAGCGAGAGCGGTGATGTCCTCACCCTCCAAGGTGACCTTGCCGGCACGCGGCTTCTCCAGACCGGCGATGGCCTTGAGCGTCGTGCTCTTGCCCGCGCCGTTCGCGCCAAGGACGAGGGTGACCTTGCCGGCCTTGACTCCGAGGCTCACGCCGCGGACCGCCTCGATGTTGCCGTAGTTGACCTGAAGGTCGGCTACCTCAAGCATGCTCGCGCCACTTCCTTCCGAGGTAGGCCTCTTGCACCAGTGGGTCCCGTACGACGTCCTGCGGCGTGCCCTGGGCGATGACCTGGCCTGAGTTCATCGCGAAGACGTAGTCGCAGGTGTCGATCATCATCTGCACGTCGTGCTCGACCAGAAGCTGACAGAGCCCCTCGGAGCGCATCTCACGTAGCAGCGTCGAGATCTCGGCCCGCTCGGTCTGGTTCATGCCGGCGGTGGGCTCATCGAGGAGGAGGAGCCGCGGGTCCATGGCGATCGCCCGCGCGATCTCCACGCGTCGCTGAGTCCCGTAGGACATCTCCGAGGGGTAGTAGTCCTCGAAGCCCTGCAGCCGGGTGCGGGCGACCGCGTCTGCGACAGCCGGACCGACGGTTTCTCTCCGCAGCCGGCTCAACAGCGAAGGCGCGGGCAGCCCGCTCGGATCCGGTGTGCGCCGCGCATCGGCACCGAGCTGGATGTTCGCGCGAACGTCCAGGTCAGGAAGCAGCCGGACCGTCTGGAACGTGCGCGCCACGCGGAGGGCGGCGAGCTTGGAGGGCGAGACCCCCTTGTAGGGCTGGCCATCGAAGAGCATCTCGCCCCGCGTCAGCGGAGTCAGGCGGGTAACCGCCCCGATCAAGGTGCTCTTGCCCGAGCCGTTCGGGCCGATGATCCCGTAGATGAGCCCGGGGTGCAGGGCCATCGAGACTCCGTCGACGGCCTTGACTCCGCCGAAGTGGACCGCGATGTCGCGAAGCTCCAGGACCGGCGTTCCGGTCGTCGCCTGGGCGAAGCTGCCCTCAGTCGTCTCTGTCATGACTTCACCTTCGACTGTGTCGCCAGCTCAGGGTCATCTGGTCCCTTGACCCGACGCCCGGGTGCGGGCGAACCCATGGCCTCGGCCAGGCTGGCCGGGCTGTCGCCGGTGTCCTCGGCCGCGACTTCCGGAGCGCCACGACGCTCCCGCATGACTCGCTGGCCCCATCTCTTGGTGTCAACCACCACGCCGTAGATCCCGCGCGGGATGAAGATCGCAGCCGCCGCGACCAGGACGCCGTAGACGAGTTCCTGCCATTCCCCGATCGCGGTGAGGATGTCGGGGAGCCAGGTGAAGATGACGGCACCGATGACGGCGCCCTTCCAGGACCTGGAGCCTCCGACGATGATCATGGTCAGTGCCAGGACGATCAGCCCGAAGCCGATGTCCAACGGTCCCACGGTGCTCCGGACCAGGACGTTCATCGAGCCGCCGAGACCGCCGAGCGCCCCGCTGACCACGAACGCGACCAGCCGGTAGCGCCGGACCTTGATCCCCATCGAGGCGGCCAGCTCGGGGTCGTCACGAACGGCGTCGACCCGTCGCCCGGTTCGGCCTCGCTCGCTCAGGGCCACCAGCAGCAGCGCAAGGGCGGTCAGGGCGAACATGGTCGGCATGGTGAAGTCGGTGATCACACCGTAGATTCCGGTGGCGCCTCCGGTGAGGGTTCCGCCGTTGTTGGCGAAGACCGTGATGATCAGGTCGAAGGCGACGGTTGCCATGGCGAGGTAGAGCCCGCCGAGCTTGGAGATCAACAGCCCCAGCAGCAAGCCGATGACGGCGGTTGTCACCATGGCGGCGCCGATCGCGACGAGCGCGGGCAGGTCCTCGCGGATGACCAGGATCCCGGCGAAGTAGGCGCCGATCGCGTACGAGCCGGCACCGGCGAACGAGAAGACACCCATCCGGAGCGGCACCTGGATCGAGAGGGCGAGGATGAGCCCGGTGAGCGTTGCCTGGATCAGGACCAGGTTGCTGTCATAGAACGCGCTCATGTGCGACGCACCTCCTTGCGACCGAAGACACCGGCGGGCCGAACCAGCAGCACCAGGAAGATCATGCCGAAGCTCACCGCTTCCACCCACGAGCCGTTGGTCTGGGTCAGGATGACGGTTTCGGCGCCGGCCAGGAAGAACGCGCCGAAGAAGATGCCGGCCATGCTGCCCACGCCGCCGAGAATGATGACGGCGAACGCCTTGACGAGCAGCGTGTCCCCGCTCTCAGGCGTGATGGCTCCCAGCGAGAACGTGAACAGCACACCGGAGAGGCCGGCCATCGCGCCGGCCGCGGCCATGGTCGCCAGAGCAAGTCGTCGCCGGTCGACTCCCATCAGCGCGGCAATCTCCGCGTCGACGCCGATAGAGCGAAGTGCGAGGCCGGTCCGGGAGCGCCGCAGCCAGAAAGCCGCGGCAGCCCACAGCAGGAGCGCGAGCACGACGGTCAGGGCGGCGATGTTGGTGATGCGAAGGCCACCGACCACCCAGGTGTCGACCTCGAAGGTCGAGTTCAGCAGGCCGAAGGGGTTGCTCTTGGTGTGATGCTGCGCGATCGCCAGCGGGATGATCGCGACCCCGATGCCGCCGATCAGGATCTGCATCTCCGCCGCGCGCTTGTCCCTGGCCCTCTTGATGATCTGCTCGAACGCGACCACCTGGATGAGGAGCGACAGCAGTGCGCCCACCACCACCCCGATGAGGATCACCGGGATCAGGCCCAGCTGGGTCTGCTCGAGGATGAGCGAGGCCGAGAAGGCCGAGAACATGAAGATCGATCCGTGCCCGAAGTTCAGGATGTCGATCGTGCCCCAGGTGATGCTCATCCCCAGGGCAAAGAGCAGGTAGATCGACCCGAGGGTCAAGACACTCAGCAGGTCCTGCACGGTCCGCTCCCGCCTTCCTTCTTGCGACGTACGACGAAGTGCTCGTGGGCTGGGGAGCAGTCACCTGCTCCCCAGCCCCCGTAGTTACTACTGAGCGCCGGCCTCGTAGAGCAGGTCCTCGCCCGTACCGTTCCATTCGATCATCACGCCTGGAACCTCGATGGTGTTGTCCTTCCAGGTAAGCCCCTCACCCAGTGCGCCGTCCATAGGCTTGGCGGCCTCATCGGCCATCGCGTCCTTGATCTTGGCGCGGTCGGCAGAGCCGGCTGCTGCAATGGAGCGAGCCAGGAACCAGGCCGCGTCGTACGCCTCGGCGGCGTAGTTGAGCGGATCCTCACCGAACTCCGCCTTGTAGGCCGCGACGAACTTCGCGCTGCTCTCAGTGGTCTGCTGGTAGTTGAAGTCCACCGGCCAGACCATCCCGGCACCGTTCTTGCCGGCTGGCTTGAGGTTGCCGGCGCTGGCACCCGAGTTGCCCAGCACCTTGCCGTCGTACCCGGCCTGGCGGAGCTGGTTCATCACGGTCACGTTGTTGGCGCCGACCTGCAGTGCGGAGATCAGGTCCGGCTTGGTCTTCAGCAACTGCGAGATCGGGGCGGAGAAGTCCTGGGTCGTCGCGGGAGTCGCGAGGCTTGCCTTGACCTCAATGCCGAGATCCTTGGCGATTGCCGGGACCGTCTTGCTGCCGACCTCGACCAGCGTCGGGGTGAGCTGGGTGTACATCACCGCGAGGGACTTGTAGCCACCATCGGTGAGCCACTTCTCGACGAGCGGGTAGTACGAGCTCATCAACGGGGTGGCGCGGTAGGTGTAGTCACCCACGACGACGCCCTCACTGCCGGCCTGGGTGTAGACCACCGGCAGCCCCTGCTTCTGCAGCAGCGGCGACATCGCGACCGCCTCACCGCTGGAGACGGAGCCGAAGATCGCGGCAACGTTCTTGTCGGCGATGGCCGACGAGGTCTCCTGAGCCGCAGTCTGCGGCTCGCTCTTGGTGTCAGCGAAGCTCAGCTCGAGCTTGCTGTCGCCGAGAAGGTCGGAGGCGTTGATCTCCTTGACCGCCAGTTCGTAACCCTTGTTGGCAGCTGCGCCGGCGAACGCCACCACACCTGTCGTCGGGTTGACGGAGACGAGCTTGATGGTAGCGGGGAGGCCGTCGCTACTTGCGGCGCCTCCGTCGTCGCCACCACACGCTGCCAGACTCAGCAGCGCGCCAATCGATACGGCCACCAGGGTGACCTTGCGACGCGGACGCCGGAGCGAGGTCCAGTCCATCCGATCCTCCATTCAGAGTATGAATATCATGCACATGATTCGCATGTGTGATGATCACCATACGACCATCGAGGTGTGGTGTAAAGCAACTCTGCGCATCAATTTGGAAAGTTTGCTGGCAGGGGTCGCGGGCACGAGCTCAGGGGTTGCCGCGGCTAACCCGTGGCCGACGGCGCGGTCTGAGCGAAGGCGGAGATGAAGGCCTCCCGGCGGTCCCGGACGAACCTGCGCGAGACCCGGGCATCCGGCGCGAACAGGTCGAAGCCGTGGACCGCCCCCCGGTACACATGCAGCTCGGTGGAGACCCCGGCTTCCATCAACCTGGAGGCGTAGGCCACGTCCTCGTCGGCGAACAGGTCGAGCTCGGCCGTCGCCAGCCAGGTCCACGGTAGACCCGAGAGATCCGTGCAACGTGAGGGCGCCGCGTACGGCGAGACCGGACCTGCGCCACCGAGATAGGCCTGCCAGGCCAGTCGGTTGGAGTCGACGTTCCACAGGCGACGGTGCGTGACCGCGCGGCCGGACGCCGTGACTCCTCTGTCGTCGAGCATCGGGTAGACCAGCACTTGGGCGGCGACCCGTAGCTCCCCGACGTCGCGGGCCATCAGCGCAGTGCCGGCCGCCAACCCACCGCCCGAGCTCGCGCCGCCGAGCACGACCTTGCCCCGGTCGACCCCGAGGTCACCCGCGCTCTCGTGCAACCAGGCCAACGTCGCGTAGCAGTCGTGCAGCGCGGCCGGGAAGGGGTGCTCGGGCGCGCGGCGCCAGTCGACCGCGGCTGCAACGCAGCCCGTCGTAGCGACCAGGTCGTCGAGCAGAGGGTCGTCCTGGTCGGCCTCACCGAGGACGTGCCCTCCGCCGTGTACCCACAGCAGGCACGGTGCGTCGGTGGCTGCCTCCTTCGGTCGATGCAGCCGGACGCGGACCGGGTCGCTGCCGGCGTACCCGCTGATCCAGGTGTCCTCGGTGCCGACGCGCCCACTCGGCTGCCAGCGTGCGCGAGCGGCTGCAGCGAGCTCGGCGCGCTCGACTCGGGCCGTGGGGATGTCGGCAATGTCGAGCAGGGGGACGTTGTCCAGGACGGCCGCGATCTCGGGGTCCATCCTGTCCAGGAAGCGCATCAGCCGTCAGCCTCGCGAACACCGGGAGTGAAGGTCGCGGGGATGCGCTGGAAGCCCGCGTTCACACCTTGGTGCGGGTAGGTCTCCAGCCCCTCAAGGTCAACGACATAGTCAGGCATCCGGCGGACGATCTGACCGATCAGCTCTCGAGCGATGGCACGCCCGACATGAGCGCCTGCGCAGCGATGGATGCCCATCCCGAACGCCGTGTGCCGGTTCGGCCAGCGGGTGAGCACCACGTCGTCCGGGTCCTCGAACTGGGCGACGTCGCGGTTGGCCGAGCTCCAGGCCAGCAGCGCACGGTCCCCTCGCTTGAACGCGCAGCCGCGGAACTCCACGTCCTGGGTCACCGTCCGGGCCAGTGCCTGGGTCGGGGAGAACGCCCGGAGGAACTCCTCGACCGCGCGCTCGAGCAGCTCAGGTTGCTCGAGGAGCTGCTGCCGTTGGTCCGGGTGCTCGCTCAGGTGCACCAGGGTCTGGCTCACCAACGAGGCTGTCGTGCCGACGCCTCCGGAGATGAGCAGCTCCACAACCGAGTAGGCCGCGTCGTCGGTGATGGGCTCGCCGTCGACGTCCTGGGTCAACAGGAAGCTGATCAGGTCGTCGGTGGGCTCCTTGCGGCGCAGCGAGATGGCCTCGGTGATCTGCCGCTCCATCCACGGGATGTCCACCTCGACCGCGTGCGTATGGGCTGGACTGCCTGGAGAGTCCGCCAGCACCGAGTGCAGTGCCCGGGAGTAGCGCTGCCAGTCGTCAACGTTCAGCCCGAGCCAGTCGAGGGTGACCACCGCCGGCACCCCGATCACGCTGGCGAAGTCACACTCCCCCGCCTCGATCACCTGGTCGATGAACCACGTGCACCACCGGCGGATCATCGGGACGAGCTTCTCGACCGCTGCGGGCGAGGTCACCGGGTTCAGCACCTTGCGGTAGCTGCGGTGCTCGGGCAGGTCGAGCTCGACCGGGATGTGCAGGCGAACCGGAGCCTTCGGTATCACGTTGGACAGGCCTTCGCCGCCGTACTCGCTGCGACCGGAGGAGAACACGGCGTCGTTGCGAGCCGCCTCGAAGACCGCGTCGTAGTCCGACAGGACCCAGTAGCCACCGTGTGCGTCGGTCCACGCGACCGGGGCCTCAGCGCGCAGACGAGCGTACGACGAGACGGGGTCAGCCGAGTGCTCGGGCGAGTTGTGGTCGAAGTGCACCACCGGGCACCCGGAATCGTTGCTCATGCTGTCCCCTTCGGTAGGCATTCATGCATATGATAGTTAGCATCCTTGGTTCTGGCTACAGAAGGGTCGAACGTCGTGGAGATCGGTGTCATCCTCGGGGACGTCCGAGCGAGCGTGTCCCCGCGCGACCATCTCGACGGGCTGTTGCGCCAGGTCGAGGCTGCGCAGCGCAACGGACTGACCTACCTGACCATCGGCCAGCACTACCTGTACGGCGACCTGCGGTGGCTGCAGCCGATCCCGACTCTCGCCCGCATCGCGGCGGAGCTCGACGACCACGTGACGCTGGCGACCACGGTCGTCCAGGTCCCGCTGTACCACCCCATCGCCCTGGCCGAGGAGCTCGCCACCCTCGACATCCTGACCCGCGGCAAGCTGGTCGTCGGTGCTGGAGCGGGCTACCGCGAGGACGAGTTCACCGCCTTCGGGATCGACTTCACTCAGCGCTTCGCGATGTTCGACGAGTCACTGCGCATCATGAAGCGGCTCTGGACCGAGGACGTGGTGAGCTTCGAGGGCAAGTTCTGGTCGTTCCAGGACGGCCACACCCACATCCGCCCGTGGCAGGAGCCGCATCCGCCGATCTGGATCGGAGCCATGAAGGACACCGGGGTGCGCCGGTCGGCACGCCTGGGCGACGGCTGGCCGGTCACGCCCGAGACCAAGGTTCCCGAGATGGTGCGGCTGATGGCGCTCTACGAGGACGAGCGGGACCGCATCGGCCGGCCGCACGTGAGGCATCCACTGCGCCGAGAGATCATCCCGGGCCGGACCACCGAGGCTGCCTTCGACCGCTTCGAGTTCATGGCCAAGGAACGTCTGCTGGCCTACGCCAACCGGCAGCTGGCCACGCGCAACGCGGACGAGCTCGCCCAGGAGTTCCGCTCGGTGGCTGCGAAGGAGACGTTCATCGGCACGCCCGATGAGTGCCTGCGCCAGATCCGCGAGCTCGCCGCGATCGTGCCGATCGACCCGATTCTGGTGCGAGCGCAGTGGCCGCACATGACCAGCGACCAGGTCGTGGAGTACCTCGACGACCTGGGTCGTGACATCGTCCCCGCGGTACGGGAGCTCGAGTCGGTGCCCAGGGTCGTCCGCGACGCCGCCGTCTAGCCGGGCAGCACTCCGGCTGGCCCCGGAACCTCGGCGCTCGCCGCCTCGCGAGCAAGAAGCTGACGCAGCTGCGCCTTGGCCACCTTGTCGAGCGTGGAGCGCGGCAGGTCCGCGACGATCCTGACCTCGCGTGGTCGCTTGAAGTCCGCCAGCATCTGAGCACAGCGCTCGGTCAGCTGCTCTGGGGTGAGAGCCGACCCTGAGTGGGTCGTGACGAACGCGACGGGAACCTCGCCGAGCATCCGGTCGGGCCGGCCGACGACGACCGCCTCGCGGACCCCCGGGACCCCGAGCAGCACGCGTTCGATCTCGGGCGCGCCGATGTTCTCTCCGCCTACCTTGAGAACGTCCTTGTCGCGTTCGACGAAGGTCAGCGTGCCCTCCTCGTCGAGGCGCACCCGGTCGCCGGTCCGGAACCAGCCGTCGTCGGTGAAGGCCCGGGCTGTCGCGGTCGGATCGCCGAGGTACTCCGAGAACAGCGACACCCCGCGTACGCCGCGCACGTGCAGCTCACCGGCGCCGCCCGGAGCAACCGGCGTGCCCTTGCCGTCCAGTACCGCGACGCCGTACTCCGGAGCGGGACGACCCATCGTGCCCGCGCGATCCTGATGCAGGAGCCCTCCGACGATCGGGTGCGACACCGTCTCAGTCATCCCGAACCAGCCCACGACCGGCACCCCGCCGGTCACCGGCGACGCATCCAGACACGCGCTGCTGCCCCAGCCTCGGAAGGAGTGGCCACGCGGAACCTCCCGGTCGGCGAGCGCCCGCAGACAGAACGAGACCACCGAGGTCCAGGTCGCGCCGTGCCGGACGGCCACGTCCCAGAAGCGGGACGCCGAGAACTTCGGCTGCAGCACGATCCGCCCACCCGACCACAGACTCGCCAGGAACGAGTAGGAGAGCGCGTTGGTGTGGAAGAGCGGGAGGTGCACCAGGTTCACGTCACCGGGACCGAGCCCCTGATGAGCGGCATTCACCTGACCGGCCCACAAGCAGTTGGCCTGTGTCCACACAACGCCCTTGGGGCGCGCGGTGGTGCCCGAGGTGTACTGGACGGAGGCCGGGGCCGACGGGGCCACGCCACCGGCCGGGGCGACCGGCTGGGCTCGTAGGAACGAGCCCAACGAGTCATCCCCGGTCGCCCCGCTGACGGCCACGAACGCCAACTCCGGCATGGCCTTCGCGACGTCGTCCACGCGTTCGAGCGAGACGACCGCTGCCCGGAGACCAGCATGGCCTGCGACGTAGGCGAGCTCGTCGACCGAGCTGCTCGGGTTCAGGCAGATCGCGACCGCGCCGAGGCTGGTGATAGCGGTCCAGGCAAGCAGGAAGTCCGGATGGTTCGGCAGGACCAGGGCCACCGGGTCGCCGGGGCGCAGGCCCCGCGCTCGGAACGAAGCCTCCAGAGCCCCGACGTCCCGAGCGAACGACGAGCGCGTCCAGGTCGAGGAGGGCCCGTCGAACGGCACCCAGGTCAGGAACGGACGATGCGGGGTGATCGCCGCCCAGTGCCGGACGAGCCAGCCGACGTCCCGGCCCAGCGACGCCGCCAGCGGCTCGCTCACGCCGGCCACTGGAGGTGCTTGACGGTAAAGAACTCGGCGAAGCCGTCCTCGCCCATCTCCATGCCGATGCCCGACTGCTTGGCACCGACCCAGGGGACGTCCGGACGTGAGCCGCCGCCGCCATTGATCGCCACCGTCCCGCTCTCCAGCCGGCCGGCCACCTCCCGGGCCAGCTCGGGGTCCCCCCACACCAGCGCGTTCAGGCCGTAGCGGCTGTTGTTGGCCATCGCCACCGCCTCATCGACGGTGGAATAGGTCAGCACGACCGCGACCGGAGCGAAGAGTTCCTCCTGCACGATCTCGTCGTCGGGATGGACGTCACCGATCAGTGCAGGGTTGAGGAAGAACCCGGGCTGTTGCGGACGCCCACCCCCGGCGAGCACCGTCGCGCCCTTGTCGAGCGCCCGGGCGACGTAGCCCTCGACGCGTTCGCGGTGCTCGGCGGAGATGAGCGGCCCGACCTCGGTCGTGTCGTCGTACGGGTCGCCGACCGGCAGCGCCTCCAGGAAGCGC
The DNA here is from genome assembly GCA_963769585.1 of uncultured Actinomycetota bacterium. Taxonomy (GTDB): domain Bacteria; phylum Actinomycetota; class Actinomycetes; order Propionibacteriales; family Nocardioidaceae; genus SSC3. The sequence continues at coordinate 94,995 of CAVYMJ010000006.1, read as the reverse complement.
CCCGCGCTCGCGACGAAGTCGTCGTAGTCGTCCCGGTGCACGAGGATGCGCGTGGTCGCGCCGCAGCCCTGCCCGGCGTTGCGACAGAACCGCAGGATGGAGGGCGCGACGACCTGGTCCAGGTCGGCGCCGGGGAGTACGACGGTCGGCGACTTGCCGCCGAGCTCCAGGACGAGCTTCTTGTTGGTCGGTGCCGCGGCCGTCATGACTGCGGACCCCACGGCGTTGGAGCCGGTGAAGGTGACCATGTCTACGTCCTCATGCGAGCTCAGCCGCTCGCCGACGGCGGCGTCACCGGGCACCAGGTTGAGCACCCCGGGAGGCAGCCCCGCCTCATGGGCGATCCGCACGAAGGCGACCGAGCAGAGCGTGCCGCGCGGAGAAGGCAGCAGCACCACCGAACACCCCGCAGCCAGAGCCGGGGCGACCTTCCAACTGATCATGTTGAACGGGTAGTTGTACGGCGTGATCGCGGTGACGACGCCGATCGGTTCGCGGAGCAGCACGCTCTCCACGCTGCCCAGCGGGCTCAGTCGCTCCTGGTACCCACCGCGGGGACCGCGTTCCGCCGCGTCGGCACACCAGCGGAAGTTCACCGCCGGAGTCGCGGTCTGCAGGGTGCGCGCCAGGCTGATGGGAGAGCCGACCTCCGCTACCACGAGCTGGGCGAGGAGCTCGTGGTCGCGCTCGAGGAGCTCGGCTACTCGTCTGAGGACCTGCGCGCGCTCGGCCGGGCTTCGCCGCCGCCATACGCCCTCGTCGAAGCTGCGCCGGGCTGCCGCCACTGCGACGTCGGCCTGGTCGACCGCCGCCAGGGACCAAGTGGCGAGCTGCTGACCGGTGCCGGGCTCAACCGAGGTGAAGGGCGCGCCGTGCCCCGCCGTCCACTCCCCGTCGATGTACACGGTCTGCGCGGCGAGAGTCGGGTCGATCATGGGTGCCCCTGTCAGAGGTCGATGTCGAGGATGAGCGACTGGAACGACTTCCCGTGCGCGTCGACGCGCAGGGTCATGGAGACTCCCCCGTCCAGGGCTCTCTCCATCACGAAGTTGAGGCCGTGCGCGGAGGGGATGTCGTACCGGGTCACCGGTCCCTGAACGAGCGATCCGAAGTGGTCGCGGACCACCTCGGCGGTGAGCTTGTCAGCCAGGCGCGGGTAGTCGACCTCGTCGTAAACGAAGACGCAGACGTTGCTGACCTCACCTTTGTCTCCCGACCGGCTGTAGGCGAACTCGCGCAGCTTCACGACACGATCACCTCGGCCTCCAGCCGGACCAGCTCACGGGGAACGTACGCCGGCGTCACGGCGAGGGCGGGGACAACGCTGCCGGTCGCACCACCGCCACCGGCCGGGCCGAAGTAGAGCAGCTCTACCTCGTGGACCGCGGCGTGCGCCACCTCGGGGTTGGTCGTGCGCACCGCCAGTCGCAGCCGGACCTCGGTCGGGTAGCCACCGGCCAGCCGGTCGCCGAAGAGCGAGTCCATTCCCTGCAGGTCGATGCGTACGTCGTCCAGCTCCGCGACGAACGGTTCGAGCCGAGCGCGGACGATCTCGGCTGCTCGACGGGCGCGCTCGACGCAGCCCGGTCCGCCGTACGACATCTCGCCGACGCCCTTCCAGCCCTGGTCGACCCCGACGAGGACCTTGAGGTGGCTGGGCCACACGCGGCCGCTCGCTCCGGACAGCCGCACCCTGTCGTCCCCGAGATCGTCGATCGCGATCTGCGAGAAGTCGGCGGTCACGTCGGGGGTCAGGTACGACGTCGGGTCATGGATCTCGTAGTAGAGCTGCGTCTTCATGGTGCGCTCATCGACGGCTCCACCCGTACCGGGCAGCTTGGTGATGACTACCGAGCCGTCCTCCACGTCCGCGAGCGGGAAGCCGAGGTTGTGCGGATCCTTGACGACGCGGTACGGCGGGTCCTCGAAGTTGCCGCCGGTGGAGTGCACCCCGCACTCGAGCAGGTGCCCCACCATGGTCGCGTGCGCGACGCGGTCCCAGTCATCGAGGCTCCAGCCGAGCTCGTGACAGATCGGACCCACGAAGAGCGAGGGGTCCGAGAGCCGCCCACCGAGCACGATCTGCGCGTCCTCGCGCAGGCAGTCGACGACCGGCTCGGCTCCGATGTAGGCGTTGGCCGAGACCAGGCGGTCGCCCAGAGCACGGACGGTGGTTCCGAGCTCCGGCAGAGGGCAGTCGAGCTCATGCACGAGGGAGGTCACGTCGTCGCCTCGGATGACGCCGATGCGAACGTCACTGAGCCCGACCGCCTGAAGGCCTTTGGCGAAGTCCTCGTACGCCGCGTCCGGGTTGGCCGCTCCGAAGTTGCCGACAACCCTGCCGCCGGAGGACAGATAGCTACTGAGCAGCGGCACCAGCTTGGCGATCCGCTCGTCCTGACCGGAGGCTGGGTCGCTGCGCCGCCGTACCTGGGCCAGGGCCATGGTCCGCTCGGCCAGACAGTCGAACCCGATGTAGGAGACGCGGCCGCTGTCGGCCATGGCCGCCGCCGGTTCGAGGCGGTCGTTCGCGTACGCCGAGCCGGACCCGATGCTGAGCTGGCGCGGCACGAGTCAGTCGATCTCGATGGCCAGCTCGGGGCAGCTGTCCGCGGCGAGCAACGCGTCGGCCTCGCGATCGGCGGGGACGTTCTCGTCCTTGACGTAGGCGTTGCCGTCCTCCTCGCGGGCGAAGAAGAGGCCCGGAGCGCTGATCCGACACAGGCCGTGGCCCTGGCAACGGTCGTCGTTGACCTTGACCTTCATGACGTCTCCTGTTCCTGCCGTGCTCAGTTGACTTTGACGGAAATCAGTATAACCATGATCACGTTATAGTTGGGAACCCCTCCGGAAGGTGGAGACGATGGCTGAGCCGGGACGCTGCCCCGTTGTGCACTTCGACCACAACTCCGACGAGCACTCCGCAGATCCCGTCGGCTCGTACCGAGCGCTGCGCGAGCAGGCCCCGGTCGCCTGGTCGGAGTCTCACGGCGGCTACTGGATCCTCTCCAACTACAAGGCCGTCTTCGAGGCTGCTCGCGACGACGAGGTGTTCTCCTCCGAGCGCAACAGCTATGGCGGCGAGGGTCTGTCGGTCGTCATCCCGAAGACGCCGATGCACTTCCACATCCCCATTGAGATCGACCCTCCCGAGTTTCGCAAGTGGCGCAAGATCATCAACCCGATCACCGCACCGGCGGCGATCGAGCGTATGGAGAAAATGGTCAAGCACTACGTCACCTGGTTCATCGACAAGATCATCGAGTCCGGCGAGTGCGACATGGCGGACGTGATCGGCGTGCCGTCGATCGTCACAGTCGACTGGCTCGGCCTGGACGTAGCGGACTGGACTCGGTACGCCTCGGCGCATCACGCTGCGCTGGCCGCCGTCCCGGGCAGTGCCAAGTGGAAGCAGGCCGTCGAGGTCGACTTCCCGTACCTAGACACCAAGACCCGCGAGGTCATCGCCGCCCGCCGTGCGAACCCGACCGACGACATCATCAGTTACCTCGTGCAGGCCGAGGTCGACGACCGCGTCGTCACCGACGACGAGGTCTTCGCGATGGTCGACCTGCTCCTGGCCGGCGGCGTGGGCACGACCGCCTCCCTGGTCAGCAACACCGTCGTCTGGCTCTACCAGCACCCCGAGGTCAGGCAGGAGCTCATCGACGACCCGTCCCTGATGGACAAGGCGATCGAGGAGTTCCTCCGGTTCTTCTCACCGACGCAGGCGCTCGCCCGGACCGTCGCCAAGGACACCGAGTTCGAGGGCTGTCCGATGAAGCAGGGCGACCGCGTCCTGCTGGCGTGGAACTCCGCCAACCGTGACGCCGAGCAGTTCGAGAACCCGGACGAGGTAGACATCCGGCGCTGGCCCAACCGGCACACCGCCTTCGGCCTCGGCGTACACCGCTGCGCAGGGTCGCACCTCGGCCGCGCGATGGCCAAGGAGCTCCTCGGCCAGATCCTGAACCGGATGGGTGACTACGTCGTCGACCTCGACGCCCTCGAGGCCTACCCGCACCAGGGCACCAACACCGGGTGGCAGCGCATCCCCGCTACCTTCACCCCCGGCCCTCGATTGCTGGCCGACGCAGCCACACCCTCCTACTGACCACCGAAGTGGCAACCGACCAGTTCGACGTCGTCGTCCTCGGCACAGGGGCAGCGGGCCTGTGCGCGGCCCTGGCCGCGGCGGACGCCGGAGCCTCGGTCGGACTCTTCGAGAAGGCGGACAAGGTCGGCGGTACCACTGCGCTGGCCAGTGCCGTGGCCTGGATCCCGAACAACAAGTACGCCGCTGAGGCGGGCGTCGCCGACTCACGCAAGGACGCGCTGGACTACCTCGCGTCGCTGTCGCACGGCCTGATCCTCCCCGAACTGGCAGAAGCCCTCGTCGACACGGGTCCGGAGCTCCTCGACTGGCTCGAGAGGTCGACACCGCTCCAGCTGCGTCTGGTGCCGGGCTTCCCGGACTACCACCCCGAGCACCCCGGCGGAAAGCCGCACGGTGGACGGTCCCTGGAACCCGAGCTCTTCTCCTTCGACCGGCTCGAGGGTTGGGGTGACCGCATGATCGGCGTCACCCGTCCGATGCGCGTGACAGAGACACCCATCGGCGGCGGCACCGGAGTGCTCCCGCCCGACGTACTGACCGAGCGCAGGGACAAGCACGTCGAGGGACTTGGCCGGGCGATGGTGGGAGCGCTGCTCCGAGGCTGTCTCGACCATGGCGTCGTCCCTCAGACCGGGCACCGTGCCACCGAGCTGCTCACCGAGCGCGGCGCGGTCGTCGGCGTTCGGTTCGAGACGCCGGACGGACCCGTCCAGGTGAAGGCGCGCGCTGTGGTCATCGCTACGGGTGGCTTCGAGTCCGACGAGTCCCTGGTCCGTGACTTCCTCCGCGGCCCGATCCGCTACCCCGCCGGCGTCCCGACCAACACCGGCGACGGCTTGCGGATGGCGATGAAGGTCGGCGCGATGCTCGGCAACATGCGTGAGGCCTGGTGGGTGCCGGTCGCGGCCCTCCCGAAGGAGAGGCCTGAGGACCCGCAGCCGGTGCTTCTCATCCTCCGCGAGCGAACACTGCCACGCTCGATCATGGTCAACCGCTTCGGTCGGCGGTTCACCAACGAGGCGGCGAACTACAACGCTCTGGGCGGCGCCTTCCACCAGTTCGACCCGAGCTCGTTCAGCTACCAGAACCAGCCGTGCTGGATGGTCTTCGACCAGGGCTTCGTCGACGCGTACGGCGGATTCGGCACGTCCGCGGGCGGGCCCGTGCCGGACTGGGTGCTGCGGGCCGGCGACCTCCGAACGCTGGCGAAGACCATCGGCGTACCCGCGGACGCGCTGCAGTCGACCGTCGAGCGATGGAACGACCTCGTCGCCGGCGGCCACGACGACGACTTCAACCGCGGTGACAGCGCGTATGACGGTTGGTGCGGCGACCGCTCGGCGTACCCCGGCACCGGTGCCACCCTCGGCCCCCTGGACAGAGGTCCCTACTACGCCGTCGAGCTCTTCTCCTCGACACTGGGGACGAAGGGTGGTCCCCGTACCGACGTCGACGGCGCCGTACTCGACGTGGACGGACAGGTGATCCCAGGACTCTTCGCCGCAGGCAACGCCATGGCCGGTCCCACCGGAATGGTCTACGGCGGAGCAGGTGGAACCCTCGGCCCCGCCCTGGTCTTCGGCTACCGCGCCGGCCGAGCCGCAGCGCGTCGCTGAGTCACTCCTCGTGCTCTTGCGGTGGCAGCGCCGCAACGAGCGGGTGGTCCTTGTCGATCAAACCCAGCTTCGCGGCGCCCCCGGGCGACCCGAGGTCGTCGAAGAACTGCACGTTGGCGTCGTAGAAGGCCTTCCACTGCTCAGGTGTGTCGTCCTCGTAGGTGATCGCCTCGACCGGGCAGACCGGCTCGCAGGCACCGCAGTCCACACACTCCTCCGGATGGATGTAGAGCATCCGGTTGCCTTCGTAGATGCAGTCGACAGGGCACTCGTCGACGCAGGCGCGGTCCTTCAGGTCAACGCAGGGTTGCGAGATCACATAGGTCATCAGCGGGCTCCGGTGAGGTCGGGGACGGGATCGCCGCACAGATCGTGCGACACCAAGTAGGCCAGGGTGAGGCCGCGACCAAGCGCAAAGCCACTGTTGTAGCCGCTTCCGGTCGTGGTCAGAGCGGCGCACGAACCGACGGCGTACAGACCTGGTACGGCGCTGCCCGACTCGGACAGCACCCGGCCCTCGCTGTCGATGTGCACCCCGCTGGAGCCGATGCCGGTGCCCACGAAGAGGAGCCGGAAACCATGGAAGGGCGCTTCGGAAATCGGTCCCAGGACGGGGCTCGGCTCGTTGCTCGGGTCGCCGGCGAAACGCTTTACGTAGTCGACACTGCCTCGGCCGAAGTCAGGGTCCTCGCCGCGCGCCGCCGCCTCGCTGAACTTGGCCGCGGTCGCCTCGAGCTGGATACCGTCAATGCCCAGCGACTCGCCCAGTTCCTGGAGGGACCCCGCCGAGGTCACCATGCCCTCGGGATAGTCGCCGCCGGGCGGCGTGATGCCGAGGCCGTACTTGCGATGGTGCTGCTCGTCGAAGATCAGGAAGAACGGCAGGTGCGGAGAATCGGGGTGCATGGTCTTGCCGACGATGTCGACCCAGTAGGAGTCGTCGCAGTAACGACGGCCGCTGCTGTCCACGATCATGCAGTGCGGCATCGCGTAGTCGGGGCCGTAGGCATAGCCCTCACCGATGGCGGACCTCCAGCCGGGCAGCATCGGCACCTTGTTTGCAGGGATCTTGGCGACCGCGCCGCCGACGGATCGCGCGAGCTTGATCCCGTCTCCTCGGATGCTGTTCGGTGCGACGCTGCCGAAGTCGTCGGGCCCGAGCCCGGTCAGCTCCTGGACGAGCTCCGGGTCCCAGTCGTAGGTGCTGGTCGCCAGGACCACGGGGCCGTGCAGGTCCACCGGACCGTCCGGACCCTCCGCGCGTACGCCGACGACGGCGCCGGTCTCGTCGGTGAGCAGCTCGACCACTCGGTGGGAGATCCGGATGTCGATCCGTTCCTCCTTCAGGACCCGGGCGAGGAAGCTGGCGACGACACCGGTGCCGAAGGTCAGCGGGTCGCCCTCCACCTCAGCCCCGGTCTCCTCCCGACTCTCGACGATCCCGAAGGCCTGGACGCCTGCGTGCTCGGACCCGGAGTCGTTGTCGTCGACGTAGGTGAGCCGGCGGCCCTTCACGAACATGTCCGCGTACGTCGTACCGACCGGGAAGTAGGGGCTGACGCGGAGCAGTCCGCGCCATTCGCCGAGGATGCTGCCGTCGACGAGCTCGTTGGTCAGGTAGCGGCCCGCGGGCGCTGCTCCCTCGCACTCGTTGTGGTAGTCGGCGAGGCCCGGGATGACGGTCCAGCGGATCGCCCCGACCTGCTCCCAGTGCTCCATCGCCGCCGGCGACGTCGTCAGCCACCGCTTCATCGCGACCTCGTCGAGCACCTCCGGGTAGTCGTGTGCGATGGCTCTGACGTACTTCTCGGCCTCCTCGAGGGAGTCCTCGATGCCTTGGCGCGCTGCGGCGTGGTTGGCACCGACCCACACCTGACCCCCGGAGTAGGCTGCAGCGCCCCCGACCAGGTCGGCCGCTTCGAGGACGACGGCCTCGCGACCTTGGAGTGCCACCCCCAGCGCCGTGGCGAGACCGGAGAGTCCGGCTCCCACGACGATGACGGGGGTGTTCTCGGGAGACGTGCTCACAGGGCACTCCTTTGCTGTTCGGGTTGGGGGGTCTTCTCAGGGGGCTTGCCGTACAGGGTGGTGCGTTCTCGTGCTGGCCGTCCGCCGAGGGCGGCCATGTTCTCGAGCTCGAGGACCGACTTACGGGAGCCGTTGGTCGAGCCGGCCATCCGACTGATGGTCTCCTCCATCAGCGTGCCCCCAAGGTCGTTCACGCCGCCCTGAAGCACCTGCGTGCACACGTCCGGCCCGAGCTTGACCCAGGAGCACTGGATGTTGTCGATGAGGCCGTGCAGCATCACGCGTGCCATCGCGTGCACCGCCCTGTTGTCGCGGACGGTCGGGCCGGGCCGCGCGACGCCTGCCAGGTAGATCGGCGAACTCTGGTGCACGAACGGCAATGGCACGAACTCGGTGAAGCCGCCCGTCTCGCGCTGCAGATCGGCCAGCGTGCGCAAGTGAGCCACCCAGTGACCCGGATGGTCGACGTGGCCGTACATCATCGTCGACGTCGTCGGGAGCCCGATCTCGTGGGCCGTGCGGATGACCTTCAGCCACTCGGCTGCCGGGAGCTTGCCCTTGGTCAGCACCCAGCGGATGTCGTCGTCGAGGATCTCCGCCGCGGTTCCGGGCAGGGAGTCGACTCCGGATTCCTTGGCCCTGATCAGGAAGTCCCGCAGTGACAGTCCGGTGCGGGTCACGCCGTTCATCACCTCCATCGGGCTGAACGCATGCACGTGGAGCGTCGGCGCACTCCGCTTGACCTCCGCGGCGATGTCGAAGTACGCCGTGCCCGGCAGGTCGGGGTGGATGCCGCCCTGCATGCAGACCTCGGTCGCGCCGACCGAGACCGCTTCGACAGCCCGTGTCCCGATCTCGTCGAGTGACAGCGTGTACGCATCGGCGTCGGTACGGCGCTGGGCGAACGCGCAGAATCGGCAGCCGACGTAGCAGACGTTGGTGAAGTTGATGTTGCGGTTGACCACGTAGGTCACGTCGTCGCCCACCACCTCGCGTCTGAGGTCGTCAGCAATTCGGCACAGCTCGTCGAGCGCGGGGCCCTCCGCGGTCATCAGGACCAGAGCCTGGTCTTCGGTCAGCGCGGCCGGGCGGGACTCCGCCTGAGCCAGTGCGGCCCGCACCTCAGCAGGAAGAGGTGCGAGCCGCAGTCCCGGGTTCGGGGCGTGCACGCGCTCGCGCAGCACACCCCAGTCGCCGTACACGTCCTCGAAGTCGGAGCGGGTCTCGGCGCTACGGCCGAGGGTGTCGACCTCGACGTGAAGCTCGGTGCGCCCCTGCGACAGCCAGCCCTGGTGGGATCCACCGTCCGGCTCCTGCCAAGGCAGCCCGGCGGGGCGGGCATCGACCCGGGCCAGGCCACGATCGTCCGCCAGGGCCGAAACATGCGGTGCGACACGGGGGTCGAGCCAAGGCTCGCGAAGGTACGGCGGATGGACGGTCAACCGTTCGGTGAGCTCGAAGCCGTGCGCGCGGCAGGCGACGGTCAGGTCGGCGATCTGTGGCCACGGTCGCTCGGGGTTGACGTGGTCAGGCGTCAACGGGCTGATGCCTCCGAAGTCATCGACCCCGGCGTCCAGGAGCCGGGTGCACTGCTCGAGGTCGACCAGGTTCGGCGGTGCCTGGACCCGCATCGACGGCCCCAGGAGTAGGCGCGTGACCGCGATCGCGGCGAGGTGCTCCTCGCTGTCCGCATCGGGTGCGGTCCGCATCGCGGTATCCGGCTTGGCCAGGAAGTTCTGCACGATCACCTCCTGCACAGCGCCGTAGGCCCGCGCTTGGGCACGCAGGGCGAAGATGCTCTCGGCTCGCTCGCGTGGCGTCTCACCGATGCCCACGAGGATGCCCGTGGTGAAGGGGACGTTGAGCCGACCGGCATCCTCGATCACCCGCAGTCGGACCGCAGGGTCCTTGTCGGGGCTTCCGAAATGCGCTTCGCCCGGCTCGACGAACAGCCGCGTCGAGGTCGTCTCGAGCATCATGCCCATCGACGGGGCAACGGGCTTGAGCCGTGCCATCTCCTGCCACGACATCACCCCGGGGTTCAGGTGTGGCAGCAGTCCCGTCTCCTCGAGAACCCGGATTGCCATTGCCCGGACGTACTCCAGCGTCGAGTCGTACCCCGCTGCAGCGAGCCACTCCCGCGCCTGGGGCCAACGCGCCTCCGGCCTGTCCCCGAGGGTGAACAGTGCCTCCTTGCAACCCAGTGCAGCACCGTCACGGGCGATCTGTAGTACCTCGTCCGGGGAGAGGAAGGCGGCCGGCACCCGGTGCGGGGTGGTCGCGAACGTGCAGTAGTGGCAGCGGTCGCGGCACAGTCGGGTCAGGGGCACGAACACCTTGCGGCTGTAGGTGACTGTCCTCGGGCGGTGAACCGCCTCCAACCCGGCGTCCCGGACTCGTGCGGCAGCACCCATCAGATCGCCAAGGGCGTCGCCCCGTGCGCTTAGCAGCACGGTGGCCTCGGGCAGGTCCAGGCTCTTGGACGCGGACGCCCGGGCCACGGCCCGCGTGATCTCCCGTGGTGTGGGCTGGCTCATCGCATCACAGACCGGTGACACGCACGGACGCGTGCGCCTTGTAGCGCTTGTTCATGGCGATCAGGTTGGCAGTCAGAGCCTCCACCTGCGCCGCGTTTCGCAGCCGGCCCGCGTAGATGCCCCGACAGCCGGCGATCCGGCCGGCGAGCGCCTGAACCAGGTCGGTGGCCTCGCGGTCGTCGCCCAGCACGAGGACGTCCGCGGCGACGTCGGCCACCTCTTCATCGAGCAACGTGATGGCCGAGAGGTGATGGAACGCCGCGACGACCGTCGCGTCCGGCAGCAGCACGCTGGCCTGCTCCGCAGCGCTGCCCTCGGGGACCCTAGGGGCATAGGGTCCCTGCTTGTCGAAGGCGAGCGGGTTCACGCAGTCGACGACGATCTTGCCCGCAAGGGACTTGGCCAGGGACTCGAGCTGGTCGCGGTGCCCGTCCCACGGCACGGCGACCACGACGACATCGGCCGACTCGGCACACCGCTCGTTGCTCGCACCGCGAACCCCTGCCCCGAGCTCGGCAGCGGCGGCCTCGGCCCGCTCGGCTGACCGCGAACCGATCACGACCGTGACCCCGCCCGCAGCGAACCGCTTGGCGAGCCCCCGGCCCTGCGGTCCGGTGCCGCCGATGATGCCGACGACGGTGCCCTCGGGCAGCCCCTGGTCCTGCACTGGCTCGCTCATCTGTTGACCTCCGCTTGCATTGATCACTTAACTGAGGATAATCATATGCATAGAATGCCAGTGGGAGGCCCCAGGTGAGCAGGAAGATTGTGGTCGTCGGTGCAGGACTGGCCGGCCTCCGAGCGTGCGAGCAGCTACGCGCGCAGGGCTGGAGCGAGCCGATCCTGGTGATCGGCGAGGAGGTCCACCCGCCGTACAACCGGCCCCCGCTGACCAAGAGCGCCCTGCGTGATGGAGTCGACCCTGCCATCCTGACCTTCCGGCAACGCGCGTCTACCGACGACGTCGAGTGGCGACTGGGCTCACGCGTCGTCCGTGCCGACCTCGCCGAGCACAGCCTGACCGTCGACGACGGGTCACTCCTGAGCTACGACGGCCTCGTCGTCGCCACAGGCGTCCGCTCTCGGCGCCTGAGCCTGGAAGCGCCGCTGTCGCAGCGGCACGCGATCCGCACGATCCAAGACGCCCAGGCTTTGCATCCGCTGCTGACCCCAGGAGCCAGAGTGGTCGTCATCGGCGGAGGCTTCATCGGCTGTGAGGTCGCGGCTGCCGCCTCGGGGCTCGGCTGCTCGGTCACCGTCGTCGAGCCGTTCACCACCCCCCTCGAAGGCCCCGCCGGCACCCTCGTCGGCTCCGAGGTCCAGCGGCGCCACGAGGCTCACGGAGTCGCCTTCCGCCTCGGACGAACCGTCACTGCCATCGACCAGGGCTCCGGCGTCCTGAGCGTGCTCCTGGACGACGGGACCGCCCTGGAGGCCGACGTGGTCGTCGAAGCGGTTGGGTCGGTAGCCAACACGGACTGGCTGCTGGGCCAAGGCCTTGACCTGTCCAACGGCGTATTGTGTGACGGCGATCTGCACCCGGTGACCGACGCCGGGCCGGTGGCCGATGTGGTCGCCCTCGGAGACGTGGCGCGCTTCCCGTACTCAATGTTCGGCTCGACCGCGTACCGCATCGAGCACTGGACCATGCCGACCGACACGGCCGCGCACGCGGCGCGCAGCCTGCTGCGGGCTCTCGGCGCCAGTCCGGCCGACGCTCCGGCGTTCTCGCCGTTGCCGTCGTTCTGGAGCGACCAGTACGGCACCCGGATCCAGTCGTTCGGCATGCCGGCACTCGGCCTGGACGACGTACGGGTGCTCGAGGGCCAGCTCCACGAGGAGGCTGCGGTGGGCTTCCACCGCGACGGCGCGCTGGTCGGCATCGTGCTCTTCGGGATGGCGAAGAAGATGCTCGACTACCGCACCCAGATCATCGAGGCTGCACCAGCAGCGCAGGTCCAGGAGATCGCACCATGACCGTCACCGAGACCACTGTCCGCGAGCTCGACCGGGTGATCATCCGGTTCGCGGGTGACTCCGGTGACGGCATGCAGCTGACCGGCGACCAGTTCACCTCCGAGACCGCCGTCTTCGGCAACGACCTGTCGACCTTGCCGAACTTCCCCGCCGAGATCCGGGCACCGCAGGGCACCTTGCCGGGAGTCTCTTCGTTCCAGGTGCATTTCGCGAACTTCGACATTCTGACGCCGGGTGACCGGCCTGACGTCCTGGTAGCGATGAACCCCGCGGCGCTGAAGGCGAACGTGGGCGAACTGCGGGCGGGGGCGACGGTCATCGTGGACACCCATGACTTCACGCCCCGTAACCTGACCAAGGCCGGCTATGTGTCGAGTCCTCTGGAGGACGAGTCACTGGCGAGCTTCAACGTCCACGCGGTCGACATGACGGGGATCACCGTGGAGGCGGTCAAGGAGTTCGGGCTGTCGCGCAAGGACGCGGCGCGGGCGAAGAACATGTTCGCGTTGGGGTTGTTGTCGTGGATGTACGGCCGGCCGACCGACCGGACGGTGGCACACCTGAACACGAAGTTCGCCAAGGTCCCCGACATCCGTGACGCCAACGTCACCGCGTTGAGGACCGGCTGGAACTTCGGTGAGACGACGGAGGCGTTCGCGGTCCGCTACGAGGTCAAGCCGGCCCGGACGAGGCCGGGGACCTATCGCAACATCACCGGGAACCTCGCGCTCTCCTACGGACTGGTCGCCGCGGGACAGGTGAGCGGGCTCCCGGTCTTCCTGGGCGCCTACCCGATCACGCCGGCTTCCGACATCCTGCACGAGCTGTCCAAGCACAAGCGTTTCGGCGTGACGACCTTCCAGGCCGAGGACGAGATCGCCGCGATCGGCGCGGCGCTGGGGGCGTCGTACGGCGGGGCGCTCGGTGTGACCACGACGTCAGGCCCAGGTGTTGCCCTCAAGGCCGAGACGATCGGCCTGGCAGTGATGCTCGAGCTGCCGCTGGTCGTGGTCGACGTGCAGCGTGGCGGACCCTCGACCGGCCTGCCTACCAAGACCGAGCAGGCCGACCTGCTGCAGGCGATGTTCGGCCGCAACGGCGAGGCACCTCTTGCGGTGGTCGCGCCGCGATCCCCGGTGGACTGCTTCGATGCGGCCTTGGAGGCCGCGCGGATCGCGGTCACCTACCGCACGCCGGTGATGCTGTTGTCCGACGGCTACCTGGCCAACGGCTCCGAGCCCTGGCGCATCCCCGAGGTCGCCGACCTGCCGCGCATCGACCCCGACTTCGCGACCGGGCCCAATGACGCCGAGAGCTTCCTGCCCTACCTGCGTGACCCCGAGACGTTGGCCCGCCCCTGGGCGCCCCCGGGAGTCGCGGGACTGGAGCACCGGATCGGCGGCATCGAGAAGCAGGACAAGACCGGGGAGATCTCCTACGACCCGGCCAACCACGACCTGATGGTGCGGACGCGCCAGGCCAAGATCGACCGCATTGCGGCCAGCATCCCGCCTGCCGTCGCCGACGACCCGTCCGGGCGGGCCCGCACCGTGGTCGTCGGCTGGGGCTCGACGTACGGTCCGATCGGTGCCGCTTGCCGTAGGGTCCGCGCGGCGGGGCATGACATCGCCCAGGTGCACCTGCGCCACCTCAACCCGTTCCCGGCGAACCTCGGCGACCTGTTGCGCTCCTACGACCACGTGATCGTCCCGGAGATGAACCTCGGCCAGCTCTCCCTGCTGCTGCGCGCCAAGTACCTGGTCGACGCCACCCCCTACACCACCGTCCGGGGCATGCCCTTCGGTGCCGAGGAGCTCTTCGACGTGATCATCAGCCATCTTGGGCTCACCGCTAGCGAGACGGTCCGATGACGACCGAGAGTGTCGACCTGGGGCTGCCCGGCCTGGCCGGGGTCCCGGTCGCCCAGACACCGGGCACCAAGAAGGAGTTCACCTCCGACCAGGAGGTCCGCTGGTGCCCCGGCTGCGGCGACTACGCGGTGCTCTCCGCGGTCCAGTCGTTCCTGCCCACCCTGGGCCTCAAACGCGAGAACATCGTGTTCGTCTCCGGCATCGGCTGCAGCTCACGGTTCCCCTACTACCTCGACACCTACGGCATGCACTCCATCCACGGCCGCGCCCCCGCCATCGCCACCGGCCTGGCCACCGCCCGCTCCGACCTCTCGGTCTGGGTCGTCACCGGAGACGGCGACGCCCTCTCCATCGGCGGGAACCACCTCATCCACGCCCTGCGCCGCAACGTGAACCTGAAGATCCTGCTGTTCAACAACCGCATCTACGGCCTCACCAAAGGCCAGTACTCCCCCACCAGCGAGATCGGCAAGGTCACCAAGTCCACCCCGATGGGCTCCCTGGACAACCCCTTCAACCCCATCTCCCTGGCCCTGGGCGCCGAAGCCACCTTCGTAGCCCGCACCATCGACTCCGACCGCAAACACCTCACCGAAGTCCTCACCGCCGCCGCCACCCACCGCGGCACCGCCCTGGTCGAGATCTACCAGAACTGCCCCATCTTCAACGACGGCGCCTTCGACGCCGTCAAGGACAACCAGACCAAGACCGACGCCATCATCCCCCTGGTCCACGGCCAACAGATCCGCTTCGGCACCCCACGACCCGACACCGACGACAAAGGCCAGTACGGCATCGTCCGCGACAAAGACACCGGCCAGGTCTTCGCCGTCGAAGCCACCGACGTCCACCCCGACGACCTCCTGGTCCACGACGCCCACGCCACCGACCCCACCACCGCCTTCGCCCTGTCCCGCCTCACCGACGCCGGCTACATCCACCGCGCCCCCATCGGCATCTTCCGCGCCGTGGAGAAACCCACCTACGACGACCTCGCCCGCGACCAGCTCACCCAAGACACCCCCGACCCGACCCAGGCACGACCACACTGGCACTCACCAGCCTGCTCAACGGCGGCGACACCTGGACCGTGAACTGATCCGGTGACCCAGTCGCCGGTACCACTCCCCCGAGGCGTCCCCGACGTCGAGCCCTCGCGAGCGCCCGTCCCAGCCTGGGTAGTGGTCGTGATGGCCGCCCTCATCGGCATCAACCTCCGGGCGACGATGGGGTCGATCCCACCATTGCTCGAGGAGATCGCCGCTGACCTGGACCTGTCGCGCTCCACCCAGGGTCTGCTGACCTCGACCGCCATCTTGTTCATCGGGCTGTCGGCCCCGTTCGGCCAGAAGCTGGCGGCCCGCATCGGCTCGGAGCGGGCCACTGCGGCCGTCCTCGGCATTCTCGCTGTCGGCGCTCTGCTGCGTCTGGGCGCAAACCACCTCTCGGTCTTTCTGGTCTCATCCGCTGTCTGCGGCATCGGCATGGGCGGAGCGTCGGCCCTGATGCCGAGTCTCATCGCCCATCACGTCCCGCGGATCCGCGGTTTCGGCATGGGGGTCTACTCGACCGGGCTTGCCGTCGGCGTCGCGATCGCCGCGGGGATCGCGTTGCCTACCGAGCAGCTGCTGGGAGGCTGGCGACCGGCTCTTGCCGCCTGGGGAGTCGTCACCGCGCTGACGGCCGCGCTGTGGCTCTTGGTCGCGACCCGCCTGCGGAAGGACTCCCCCGTGGACATCGTCGCCGGCGTCGTGGTGGACCACCGGCTCCCGTGGCGGTCCCCCACCGCGTGGTGGGTGACCTGGTTCACCAGCGCCTGCATGATCATCGGCTTCAGCGGGCTGGCGTGGGTGATACCCGTCTACATCGAGCTGGGGGTCTCGGCGTCACGAGCGGCGACGTACTTCATGATCTTCCAGTTGATTCAGCTGGTCGCGATGCTGGCCATTCCCTCGATCTGCGACTTCACAAAGGACCGTCGGCCGCTGCTGGTCCTGACCCTCGCGTGCTCCGCCGCGGGAATCACTGGGATCCTCGTCGCACCGCTGACGCTCGCTGTCCCTGCGGTCTGCCTCTACGGGATAGGGGCGGGAGGTGGATTCACCATCGCCCTCGTCCTCCTGGCCGACGTCACCGGAACACAGACCGACGGCGCTCGGCTCAACGCGATGGCCATGCTGGTGGGCTACCCGCTGGGCGCACTCGCGCCACTGCTGCTCGGCGTGCTGCACGACGCGACGGGATCCTTCAACCCCGGCTACGTCGTGGTCCTGGGCATCACGCTCGCGACCCTGGCTATCGTCCCCGTGTTCCGCCCCGGCCGGTCGCTACGACGCCCCGAACCCAAGGAAGCGTCAGCGGTAGTCCTTCAGGAATGAGTTGCCCGCCGGTGAGTAGAGGACCTCGGGCCAGTCGGCGGGGCGGTGGTCGCCGTACGCCCTGACGCTGTTGCGGTCGCCGAGGGCGGCGCCCAGCTCCTCGAAGGGCAGGTAGTACATGTAGCCCATCAGCCGGTCAGCGAACCGCCAGGAACCGTCCACTCGCCGGTAGGTGTCCTTGTAGCGCAGCGCGACCTGCATCGCCACGCCGTTGCGCGACACCTCGGCGTGCGAAGCGAGCAGGCCGGTTGCCCTGTCAGGGTCACTCTCGTCGAAGCGCACAACGTGCCCGTGTGAGAAGTGGTTCGTGGGGCCGAGCTGGGCGAAGCGTCCGAGGTACGTCGTGACGATCTCCTCCAGCCCCGTCGCCGCAAAGACTCCGTCCTCTGAGCGGAGCGTGGCGTCCTCACAGAAGATCTGGCGGATTCCTTGCTCATCCCGCTCGTCCATGATGAATCCGTAAAGGACCCCCAGCTCCTGGATCGCAAGGCGATCCTCCACCCGAGTGAGCCTGGCTTCGAGGGGGGTGGGTGCATCCGACATGCCTACTCCTGACGTTGACCACATTCTATGCCTACTATACGCATAGTTCAGCAGCCTTCGGAAGGAGCCTCTCGTTACCCCTTGGTGCCGCCGGCGGTCAGGCCGGCCACCAGGTGCCGCTGGGCGAAGAAGAAGACCAGCCCGGCCGGGATCGTGATCATCACCGCGGCCGGAGTCAGGTACTCCCAGCGCTGGTTGAACCGCGGCACGAACTGCTGGAGCCCGGCACCGAGCGTGTACTTGGAGTCGGTCTGGCCGGGTCCCGGAGGACCTGTCGGTGACCGGTTTCGACGACTCCCGGCTGGTGCAGTTCCTCGACCCGCCGCTGACCACGGTCCGGCAGCCTGTGCAGGCGCTCGGCGAGGCTGCAGTGAGCGCCCTGACCGCGGCGATCGAAGGGGCTCCGATCCCACACCACGAGTACCTTTTCCAACCAGAGCTGGTGGTACGCGGGTCAACCGGTCCGGCACCGAACGCTGCCCCGGGCGAGCAGCGCGGACCGGCGCCTCGCGGAGCCGCCTCCTGAATAGTCCTGCACCCGGAGAGGGCGACGTCAGCATCCGCTTCCTCGTCGATCCCGGCGCCGGCCAGCCACTCATTGTGACGAGTGCGTTCAGGCCATAACTTGATGTCATGAAGAGCCTTGGTCACTGGATCGGCGGCGGCCCCGTTGCCGGCACCTCCGGTCGCTTCGCCCCAGTCCACAACCCGGCAACGGGTGAGGTCACCGCCCAGGTGGCACTCGCTTCGGCCGACGAGGTGGCGACCGCGGTAGCGGAAGCGAAACGGGCCGCTCTCGCCTGGCGCCGTGCCTCGCTGTCCCTCCGGGCGGAGGTGCTCTTCTCCTTCCGAGAACTGCTCAACAGCCGGTCCGAGGAGCTGGCGCGAATCATCACCTCCGAGCACGGCAAGGTAGTGGCGGACGCCGCGGGCGAGATCGCACGCGGCCTGGAGAACGTTGAGTACGCCACCGGCGTACCGAACCTCCTCAAGGGCGGCTTCTCCGAACAGGCAGCCACAGACGTCGACGTCTACTCCATCCGCCAGCCGCTGGGGGTCGTCGCTGGCATCACGCCGTTCAACTTCCCGGCCATGGTGCCGCTCTGGATGTGCGCCAACGCGATCGCCACCGGCAACGCGTTCGTCCTCAAGCCCAGCGAGAAGGATCCCTCAGCCGCGCTCTTCCTCGCCGAGCTCTGGAAGCAGGCAGGGCTGCCGGACGGCGTGTTCAGCGTCGTCCAGGGCGACAAGGAGGCGGTCGACGCGATTCTCGAGCACCCGGACATCTCAGCGGTGAGCTTCGTTGGCTCCACCCCGATCGCGCGATACATCTACGAGACGGGCACTCGCAACGGCAAGCGGGTCCAGGCGCTCGGCGGAGCCAAGAACCACATGGTGGTGCTGCCCGACGCCGACGTCGACATGGCTGCGGACGCGGCTGTCTCCGCCGCGTACGGCGCGGCCGGCGAGCGGTGCATGGCGATCTCGGTCGCCGTGGCTGTCGGCGACGTCGCCGATGCCTTCGTCGAGGCGATCGCGCTGCGCCTTCCCAAGCTCGTCGTCGGTGACGGGGCGCAAGCCAGCACGGACATGGGGCCGCTGATCACCGCTGCGCACAGGGACCGGGTCGCGGCGTACATCGCCGAGGGTGAGAAGGCCGGCGCCACTGTGGTCACCGACGGCCGCCAGGCCGAGGTCCCCGACGAGGGCTTCTTCCTCGGCACCACCCTGCTGGACCACGTCACGCCGTCGATGAGCGTCTACACCGACGAGATCTTCGGCCCAGTGCTGTGCGTCGTCCGCGCCGAGACGTACGACGAGGCGCTCGCCTTGGTCAACTCCAACCCCTACGCCAATGGCACCGCGCTCTACACCCGAGATGGCGGAGCGGCCCGCCGGTTCCAGTTCGACGTCGAGGTGGGGATGGTCGGCATCAACGTACCGATCCCCGTCCCGGTCGCTTACTACTCGTTCGGTGGTTGGAGAGCCTCACTCTTCGGCGACTCGCACATGTACGGCCCCGAAGGGATCAACTTCTACACGCGCGGAAAGGTCGTCACAGCACGCTGGCCCGACCCCTCGACCTCGACCGTCGACCTCGGGTTTCCGCGTACCCGATGAGCCTGACTGCGGCCATCTGACCGCCTCGGGGACGGCAGGTTGAAACTTTTTTTCGCCGGCACGTGGGATAAGCGAGGGCGAAGTATCCCAAACCCACCCTCGGTCGTCGTGGGCTCCGCCCCTGTGCATAGACACCGGCACCGCGAGTTGTCAGACTTTGACACGCGGATGGCAAATGTTGCCTTTCGTGGGAGTCAAGGAGTAGCTCATGACCCGAAAGCTGAAGTCAGCGGCCGCGGCCGTTGTCGTGGCCTTTGCGTTGCTTGCCACAAGTGGCGCTGGCGTTGCCACCGTCGCCGAAGCACGCGGGCCTCTGTTCTGCTGCTAGTCGACTCGCGCCTGACCTGCTGCGACAGGTGAGGATGCTTGAGTCTTAGCCGCCGCCGCTTGGCGGATGGGGTTCAGCCCAGTTGACGCTCCGGCACGCCGGTACGCGTCGCGGGCTCCGTCATGGTCGTCCACCTGCTCCAGAAGGCTCCCCAGGTCGAACCACAGTTGCGCGGCGTTGCGGTCCGCCCCGATCGCGGTGAGAGCAGCAAGTGCACCCCGGAACTCGTACTGCGCCGTGTCCTTGTCGCCTTCTGCCAGCGCGATCTGTCCCGCCAGGGCTCGCGACTCCGCAACCAAGAGAGGGCCCTGCTCCTGACCCAGCGCCCGCGCCTCGGCGAGCAGGCGGTAGGACTGGGCGGTGTCACCCTCGAGGAGATAGGCCCGAGCCAGTGCGATCTTGGTGTGTCCAACGTCAAGGGGGCTAGCGCTCGACCACGCCAGCTCGTCGATCGCCGTGGTGAGGTTGTACTTGGCCGCGTCCAGCTCGGTCGGGCCACCGTCCAGCTGGAACATGCCAAGGGTCGAACGCAGCCGAGCCCGGTTCCGGGTGTCGTTGGTTTGGCCCAGGAGGTCCAGAGCACGCGCCGCCAGCGAGATCGCGCTCGGAGTGGAGCCGTTGCGCATGGACTCCATGATGCTGGCGTTCCAGTAGGCCGCCGCGCGACCCGCGGGGGTGCCGGTCTCTTCGGAGTCGCCGATGGCCCTGCGGCAGATGCGCGAGGCGTGCGCGACATCGCCACGTACGGCGTACGCCGCGGCCAGGGTGACCGCCAACTGGATGGCCTCGTCGCACTGGCCCAGACCAACGGTCTCCAGCCTCTCGACGGCCTGCTCTCCGGTCTCGATGGCCCGACCAAGGTCTCCGCACTCGCGGTAGCACCGACACAGGGCGATCATGACCTTCACCCAGGCGAGGTCAGCCTCGCCTTCGCGACCCAGAGCCTCAAGCTCGATGATCGCGCCATCGAAGTCACCGGTCGCCTCGAGGGCTCGTGCACGGAGGAAGCGTGCACGGTACGAGAGCTCCGGGACGGAGAGCAGGACCAGCGCATCGACCGACTGCGTGGCCTTGTCCAGGGCGTCGGCAACGTTGCCCGACTCCAGCGCGAGCTCTGCATAGTCCAGGCTCAGCTGCAGCTCGGCGACGGTGGTCGACGATGCCCCCAGGACGAGACTCTCGACGGTAGTCCCCAGCCGAGCCGCCAGGGTCTCGAGCAACGCGGCGTCCGGTCGCCTCTGCCCCGACTCGATCCGAGACACGTAGGCAACCGAGGCGTCAGCCGCGGCAAGCTGCGACTGGGTCAGCCCTGCGCCGACGCGCGCAGCCTTGATGCGACCGCCCAAGATAACGGGGTCAAGTTCGCGGAGAGACAGGACCAAGTCGGCTTCCATAACGCCCATGGTGACACAATATCTGAAAATAGTTGCCAAATGGGGTGCAAGTAGTGTCAAATGGGTCTTGGCCAAACGCTGTCGAGGTCCGTCACCCCCCCGGCATAGACCCGCAGCGAGGATCGAGTTCCCCAACTCGGCCCAGTGCGGCCCGTCGGAATCCCCCCCTCCGACGGGCCGCAGCCAGCCACCTCCCTCAGATCGCAGGCAACCGGCTCATCGGCCGCGATGCTGCCACCGCCCTGCCAAGGATGACGACGGCCGCTGCTGGCGAATCTCCGTCCGCAACCAGACGTGCGCCAACTTTGTGGGAGCAGGACTGCTCGATCGGCGCGGCGATCAGTTCCCCCGCTGACACGTCGCGCCTTCACAGTGGCCCTGACCTTGGCTTGCGACACGGCATCTAGGGTTGCGGGCATGACCCTCCTGGACAGTTGGACCCTGGGCAGCCATGCCGCCGACGGCATCACCCATCCCACGTACCGCAAGGGTGAGGGTCCGGGGGTCATCGTCATCCATGAGGTCCCCGGGATGACCCCCGCCGTGATTCGCTTCGCCGACGAGGTGGTGGCTCAGGGGCACACCGTCGTGATGCCACACCTGTTCGGCACTCCCGGAGCGAAGGCCGGCCCGCGCTCGATGGCCAAGGCCACGGCCCAGATCTGTGTCAGCCGAGAGTTCCTCCGGCTCGCCAAGGGGACGACGACACCGGTCGCGCTGTGGTTGCGCTCGCTCGCCAAGGAGCTCCACGCCGAGCTGGGAGGTCCCGGCGTCGGGGCGGTCGGCATGTGCTTCACCGGGGGGTACGCCCTCGCCATGCTGGCCGATGCACCGATCGCCGCCCCCGTGCTCGCCCAGCCGTCTGCGCCGTTCGCTATCACCCCTGGCCGCGGCCGCGACCTCGGGCTCAGTCCGGCTGACCTCGACGCAGTCAAGGCCAAGGTGGACGCGGGCTGCCAGGTTCTCGGGCTTCGCTTCCAGAAGGACCTCGCCGTCGGCAGCCGCTTCGAGACCCTGCGCCACGAGCTCGGGGAGAACTTCATCGCCGTGGAGTTCCCGGGAATGAAGCACGCGACCCTGACGCTGCACCGCCAGCAGGAGGGCGTGGACCGCGTGCTCGCCTTCTTCAAGGAGAAGCTCGGCTAGCCCTACCGCTACGGCACTCTCCTATCGTGGGGGCATGCCTGCGAACCGTGTCCTTCCGACTGCCGAGGCCGCTGACCTGATCGGGCTCGTCCGCGATCTCTGCGCGAAGGAGCTTGCCCCCCGTGCCGCCCAGGACGAGGCGACCGAGACGTTCCCCCGGGACGTGTTCCGCCTCCTGGGGCACGCCGGCCTGCTGGGTCTGCCGTACCCGGAGGAGTACGGCGGTGGTGGTCAGCCTTACGAGGTCTACCTCCAGGTCGTCGAGGAGATCGCCTCGGTCTGGTCGAGCGTCGCCGTCGGCATCTCGGTGCACTCGCTCTCCTGTTTCGGCCTGTTCGAGAGAGGCACCGACGAGCAGAAGCGCGAGTGGCTGCCGGACCTGTTGGGCGGCGACCTGCTCGGTGCCTACTGCCTGTCCGAGGCCCACGCAGGGTCCGACCCGGCCGCGATGAAGACTCGCGCGGTCCGCGACGGTGGCGACTACGTCCTCAACGGAGCGAAGGCCTGGACCACGCACGGTGGCAACGCCGACTTCTACAAGGTGATGGCACGCACGTCGGAGGAGCGCAACGGCATCTCCTGTTTCCTGGTCCCCGCAGACACCGCCGGGCTCTCCTCGGACCCCCCGGAGCGAAAGATGGGTCTGACCGGCTCGTCCACCACCACCATGCGCCTGGACAGCGTGCGCATCCCCGCCAACCGTCGGCTCGGAGCCGAGGGCGATGGTCTACGGATCGCGCTTGCCGGCCTCGACTCGGGGCGGCTGGGCATCGCGGCTGTGGCCACCGGCCTTGCCCAAGGCGCTCTGGACCAGGCCGTGGCCTATGCCATGGAGCGCGAGACATTCGGCAAGCGGATCATCGACCACCAGGGTCTGGCGTTCCTGCTCGCTGACATGGCCGCTGCCGTGTACACCTCCCGAGCCACCTATCTCGCCGCCGCAAGGCTCAAGGACCGGGGGGCGCCGTTCAGCACCGAAGCCTCGATAGCGAAAATGGTGGCGACCGACAACGCAATGAGAGTCACCACTGACGCAGTCCAGGTGCTCGGCGGCTACGGCTACACCCGAGACTTCCCGGTCGAACGGTTCATGCGCGAGGCCAAGGTCATGCAGATCTTCGAAGGCACCAACCAGATCCAGCGCATGGTGATCGGCCGGGCGCTCGCCAAGGACTCCGGCGGCACCATCACCACAGCTAGGTAAGCCAGCACGGCAAGGAGAAACCATGAAGCTCGCCAACACGGCCGCCATCGTCACCGGGGGCGCCTCTGGACTCGGCGCTGCCACCGCAGCGGCGCTCGCCGAGCAAGGCGCGACGGTGTACGCGTTCGACCTGCCGGCCTCGATCGAGAAGGCCCCCGACGTCAAGGGCGTGGTGTACCTCGACGTCGACGTCACCTCGCCGGAGCAGGTTCGGGCCGCGGTTACCCAGGCAGCCAGTGGTCTCGAACCGCTGCGCACGGTGGTGAGCTGCGCCGGCATCGGTCCCTCGGCCCGCATCCTGGGCAAGGGCGGCATCCACGACCTCGACCTCTACGCCACGATCATTCGGGTCAACCTGATCGGCTCGTTCAACGTACTCGCCATCGCGGCGGAGGCGATCGCGAAGACCGAGGAGGATGAGAACGGCCAGCGTGGAGTTGTCATCAACACCGCCTCCGTGGCGGCGTACGACGGCCAGGTCGGCCAGGCGGCGTACTCCTCCTCCAAGGGGGGCATCGTCGGTCTCACTCTGCCCGCGGCGCGCGACCTGGCGCAGTACGGGATCCGCGTGATGACGATCGCGCCAGGGATCATCATGACCCCGATGCTGATGACGGTCTCCGAGGAGTTCCGGGCTGGGCTCGCAGCAGGGATCCCGTTCCCGAAACGACTCGGTGACCCCTCGGAGTACGCCAAACTCGCGCTCTCGATCATCGACAACGACTACCTCAACGGCGAGGTGATCCGGTTGGACGGGTCGTTGCGCATGGCCCCACGCTGACTGGTCCTGGCTGACCCGCGTCCCCCCAATAGGAACGCAGGTACGCCGTCGCCTGTGCCAAGACAACAACACTGTCGAGGCGTTGACATGCTCTGCCCAGCCGATTCATCCCTCCGGCTGCCAGGATCGACCGAACGGACGATGGGCTAGAGCGCCTCGATGACGCGGCTCAGGGTCGAAGGGTCGTAGGCGACCAGGGTCGCCCGGGTGACGTTCGTGGCGGTTCCTCGCAGGCTGTCCACGGCGCAGCGGATCGCATCGTCCTTCGGCCACCCGTAGACCCCCGCCGAGATCAGGGGGAACGCGATCGTGAAGTCCTCGATCCCGTCGGCCTCGATCAGCTCGTCGGCGACCGCCAGCGCGCGGACGTAGCAGGACTCGAGCTGGTGCCGGTTACTGCCGGAGCCGTCGTAGATCGGTCCAACGACGTGGATGATGTACGGCGCCGCCAGGCTGTGCCCGGTTGACCAGCCGGCCTCCCCGGTCGGCAACCCGTCGGGGAAGCGCTCCCGAAGCTCGTCCAGCAGCCCAGGCCCGGCCGCCCGATGAATCGCGCCGTCCACCCCGCCACCCCCGCGCATGGCGCGGCTCGCTGCGTTGACGATGGCGGTCGTCGTCTGAAGGGTGATGTCACCCTGGACCGCTGTGAGCTCCATCAGTCTCTCGAGCGACGTCGAAAGGCCCTGATAGCGATCGGAGCCACGACAGCCGTGATCAGGACAGCCCAGAAGGCCGCCATCGCCTCCGCGTGATGGAGCGGCCACGAGGCGTCCTCGGCGAGCGGGACGCCACGGTTGTTTCCCCAGAGGTTTCGCAGCGCCTGGGTGAGAGAGGAGACCGGGTTCCACTCGCAGAGTGTGCGCAGCCAGGTCGGCATCGTCTCGGTCGGGGCGAAAGTGTTGGCCAGGAAGGTGAGCGGGAACATCACGGTGAAGCCGACCCCCTGCACCGCCTCGGGAGAGCGGAGGACCGAGCCCATCCAGATCCCGATCCAGATCATCGCGAAACCAAAGAGAAGAAGCAGCGCGAAGGCTGCCGCGGCTTCAACGACGCCGTCGCGCACCCGCCATCCGATCAGCAGCCCAGTCAGGGCCATCACGAAGATGCCGATGCTGGAATGGATCAGGCTGGAGATGCTGCGGCCGACCAGGATCGATGAGCGCGCGATGGGCAGCGACTTGAGCCGGTCGACGAACCCCTTCTCCAGGTCGTTGACCAGCCCGAGCGCGACGACGAACGATGAGAAGACCATCGTCTGCGCCATGATCCCCGGGATCAAAAACTCCTTGTAGTTGGTGCCGGGCACGGCGATCGAGCTCCCGAACACGAAAGCGAACAGGAGAACGAACATGACCGGCTGGATGGTGACGTCCAGCAGAAGCTCGGGCATTCGCTTGATGTGAAGGAGGTTGCGCTGGACAACCAGCCGGCAAGCTTCGAAGAACGACGGCGGCGCGATCGTCAGCCCGCTGGGCAGGGTGGGAGAACTCATCGCAGCGCCTCCTGGAGCTCGGTAGTGGGCTCGCCCTCCGCCTCGTCCTCGGGCTCGGCTGCGCGATGCCCCGTGAGGTGCAGGAAGACATCGTCGAGACTTGGTCTGGCCAGACCGAGGTCGTCCACGGCAAGCCCGCTGCTCTCGATCAGTGCGCCGATGCGCAGCATGTCCGCAAGGCCGCCTGCCTTGGCTGTGACTCGTCGGGAGGCCTGCTCGACGTACACCTCGTCCGAGCAGGTGCCCAGCAGCCTGGCCGCTTCGTTCAGGTCAGCCGGGTCGGTCACCGTGAGCACCACGCTGGCCCGCCCGGAGCTGTCCTTGAGCTGCGTCGGGGTGCCGTGCGCGATCACCTTGCCGTGATCGATCACGACGATGTCGTCGGCCAGGTGGTCGGCCTCCTCGAGGTACTGCGTGGTCAGCAGAAGGGTCGTACCCTCAGCCACCAGCCCGCGAAGGACCTCCCACAGCTCGGTGCGACTACGAGGATCAAGGCCCGTGGTCGGCTCGTCGAGGAACAGCACCGGGGGCGCGGCTATCAAGGACACCGCCAGATCCAGCCGCCTACGCATGCCGCCGGAGTAGGTCTTGGCGACACGGCCCGCCGCATCGGTCAGCCGGAACCGCTCCAAGAGCTCCTCTCCCCTCGATCTGGCCACCCGGCCGGGCAGGCCGGCGAACCGTCCGATCAGGGTGAGGTTCTCTCGGCCGGTGAGGAGCTCGTCGACAGTTGCGGTCTGGCCCGTCAGCCCCATGCTCCGGCGCACCGCTTCGGGCTCCTTAGTCACGTCATGACCGGCCACCTTGCCGGTGCCGCTGGTGGGACGCGACAGCGTGGTAAGCATCCGCACCGTGGTCGTCTTGCCAGCACCGTTGGGGCCGAGGAGGCCCAACACCGACCCGGTGGGAACGACGAAGCTGACGCCGTCGACGGCTATGTGGTCCCCGAAGTGCTTGACGAGTTCAATGGCCTCGACGGCCGGGCTAGCGCTCATGGGGCAAGTCCAGCACAAATCGCCGACACTCCTGCGGCCAGGGCCAGGTCAGCCGCCAGCATGGGCCCGCCGGGCCGCTCAGCGGCGGGTGATCGAACGGAGCGCGGGGCGCGCGTCGATGAGATACACCAGGGCCGCCACGAGACCGGCGAGCATCAACAGGGCACCGATGGGCAGGATCTGCACGAGTAGCGCCAGCCCGAGGATGATCAGCCAGCCCTGCTTGTTCATCTTGTCAGCCGCGAGGAACGCCTGCGCAGGGCGCGAGACGGCGTCGATGAAGGCGAACGCCTCGACCAGGAAGATCCCTAGGTAGACGACCAAGGAGATCAGGCTCTGGGCCTCGTAGAACATGCGCAGCACAGGCCAAGCCTACGACAGCGGACACAGACGCCGAAGGCCCCCGCACGGAGCGGGGGCCTTCGGCTGGTGCTGGATCAGGCAGAAGCCTTCTTGGCGGTGGCCTTCTTGGCCGGAGCCTTCTTGGCCGGAGCCTTCTTGGCGGTGGCCTTCTTGGCCGGTGCCTTCTTGGCCGGAGCCTTCTGGCCGCGAAGCCGGGCAACAACGACCTCGCCGCGGGTGGCGAAGGTGGTGACCGTCTCGAGCTGGTCCTTGGCAACGTCGTTCGCCTTGGCGGCGTACTCGTTGTACTTGGCCTCGACCTTGCTCGGCAGAGCCTTCAGCTCGGCCTGTAGGTCCTTGAGCTGCGCCTCGACCTTGGCCGGCAGAGCCTTCAGCTCGGCCTGCAAGTCCTTCAGCTGCGCCTCGACCTTGGCCGGCAGACCCTTGGCGTCCGCCTGCAGGTCCTTGAGCTGCGCCTCGACCTTGGCCGGCAGAGCCTTCAGCTCGGCCTGCAAGTCCTTCAACTGCGCCTCGACCTTGGCCGGCAGACCCTTGGCGTCCGCCTGCAAGTCCTTCAGCTGCGCCTCGACCTTGGCCTGCGCCTCCTTGGCGTCCTTGGTGAGCTCCTCGACACGGGCAGTCACCAGGTTGCGGGCCTGCTCGCTGAGGGCCTTGGGGTCACGGTCCACCTTGTTGACCTGAACGGTGACCTTGTCCTGTACGTCGGTAACGATGACGCGAGCCTTCTCGACGGCGAGATCGCTTGCGCCCACCACCGCGAAGAACGGCTTAGTGGCGTCGAACTTGTACTGCGTGGCCTTCGCCATGTCAGTCTCCTGTTACTCGTTGGGTGTTGGGTTGGCGTTCGCCGTCCTGAACGACTGGTACACGTCCAAGAGCGACTGCTTCTGTCGTTCGGTCAAGCCGGTGTCAGCCAGGACTGCCAGCTCGACCGACCGGGTCTCGCCGTCCTCGGGGTTCAGGATTCCAGCTCGCACGTAGAGCGTCTCTGCCGAGATCCGGAGTGCCTTGGCGATCTGCTGGAGCACCTCGGCTGACGGCCGCCGCAGACCACGTTCGATCTGCGAGAGGTACGGGTTGGAGACTCCCGTTTGTGCAGCGAGCTGTCGAAGCGACAGGCGGTTAGCCATCCGTTGCTCGCGCAGGTAGTCGCCGAGCGAGTCGACGCTGATTCCGAACCTCTTGACCATCCCCCCATCCTGCTAACTTTTGTTAGCAAACGCAAGTCAACGCGACGTGACCTAATGCACAATCCCTTGAAAACAAGGGGATTCGGCTAGATCCAAGGGATTATCAGTTGCAGGCACTTTGGCCAACGGTGCCGCGGCCCATGCCCAGCGCCGCCGGGGTCGTGCGCAGCTCGACGTCGCCCCGCTGGTCCGGGCCGGTCAGGACCGAGTACTCCACCACTCTCGACTGCTGGGGCTTCACGTCGAGCGTGACCGAGCTGACGGGACGCCCGAGGTGCCGGAAGTCGCCGGCAGGCGCGTCCTGCTCCTCGAGCGTCGCCTCGAGTACCCGACCACCGAACGGTGCATAGAGGTTGGCCGTCGTTCGGATGGTCCCGAGCTCCGGGCCGGGGAGGGGGCCGGGAGCCAGGGGGCGCCCGAACTCGGCGATGTCTGTCGGAGCCGACGACTTCATGGTGAGCTTCACATCCAGCACCTGGCTGCCATCGGAGTTGCAGGTCCGCGGCTTCACGTCGACCTTGTAGTCGAGGTAGAAGCTCATCTTGTCCGACGCGGCGTCGTTGAGGTACATCCCGACCTGCGGGTGGACGGTGGCCCTGCGTGGCATGTCGCCGCTGATCGGCGTCCCCTCGAGGAGCGACTGCTCATCCGGATGGGCGGACCAGACCAGGATGCGCCGTTCGTCCACGGCCAGCGTGAGACCGTCAAGCACCGCTGTAGGCCGCCCCGTCCCGGCCCTGACCGTATTGAAGATCGTCCGACCGACGAGCTCGAAGAAGTCGTCCTGGGCCTCGAAGTTGGGCTGGGCCAGATAGATCAGGTTCAGCAGCGTGGAGACCACGTTGTAGGGCTGGAGCAGCCCGCCGTCGGGCAGCTTGACCGGACCCGTCCCGTAGAGGATGTAGGACATGGCCACCGGGTCGACCGAGAGCACGCCGTCGAGTGACTGACCACGCTTGCGCTGCCACATCGCATGGAGGATCTGCGCGGCCCGCGGGAAGTCCGGCGTGAAGGTCACGTCCTGGGGGTAGGTTGCGATGAGGTCGCCATAGAGCGCCCTCTCCTCAGCCGTTGGGGGCACGACCGGGGGGTCCCAAAAGCCGAACTCACCTTCGTTCCCCTGCTCGACGATCTGGACGAAACCCCGGTTCGCACGGACGATCGCGACAGATCCTGGGATTCCGCCGGTGGACCTGACCTCCGCGTTGTTCTGGGTGATCAACGCATACGTCCTCGCGCCCTTGTCCCCGAGCATCGCCGGCATCAGCCGAGCGGCAAGGGCTCCCCGTCGTGCGAGCGCCGCAGCCCCTCGCAGCTGCTCCTGAAGGTCCAGCATCGGCTTGCGAAGGCCACCCGAGAGCTCGGCGGGATCGATCACGGCAACTCTCTCGCTGGCCCGCTCGACCTCTGCCGCGGCAACGTCGAGCACAGGGGCGACGCGCTTGATCGGCTCAAGCTCTACCCTGCCCTTGCTGGGTCGCAGCGCGGCGGGCGAGATGCTCCGACCCGCCTCGACCAAGTCGGGAAGGGTGTCCTGGGCAAGGTCATCCATCACGCTCGCCGCCGTTCGCAGCGCCTGCACATCGTCCCCGAAGAACGGCACCCGCTCGCCGAGCCAGAGCAGAGGCCCGGAGGCCTTGCGGCGGGCGGAGGAGGCGTTCGCCTGCGCGAAGCCCAGGCTCCGCTCGGCAGCCTGGCTACGCCCGTCAGCGAGGTTCTGGGAGACCACGCGCAGGTCGTACGCCGCTCGCTGGAGCAAGGAGCCCGTGGCCACGACCTGATACAGGCCGAGAGCCACAAGCCCCACAAGAACGACTCCGGCGGCCACCAGGGCCTGCCGGAGTCGTCTGGAAACGCTGATGGGTCTCAGTTCAGACCCTGAACTTCCTGATCGTCTTGGAGATCTTGAAGTTGCGGTTGCCGAGGTACTTCACCTTCAGCGTGTAGGTCCCCTTCGGGAGGTTCCTCATGTTCGCGAAGGCGACCCCGGAGTGGACCCTGCCGTGCTTGGCCCGGATCACAGTACGTCCCCGCTTGATCTGGAAGTACACCTTGCCGCTGGTGACAGTCCGCGGGGTGTACGACTTCACGGTGGCGCGGAATACGGCCTTGCGCTTGTTGACGAACACCGGGCGCGTCTTCGTCTTGGCCTTGGTGACCGTGTAGTACTTGGTCGCCTCGCTGCTCTTGTACTCACAGCTCTCGACGAAGACGGCTGTCACTACGTGTGTCCGACGTGACGTCAGCAACGGGAGCCGCGGGTTGGTCGCACCGTTGTTAAGCGTGTAGGTGCCCCGGTTCCTGCCGTCGATCACCAGGTCCACCTCGCCGGACGGGGTGCCTGCGCCGGACGAGACGCGGATCTTGGCATACGAGCGAGCACCGAATCCCGCGATCGGGCGGGTGAGGGTCATTGACGTCGACGTCGCGACCCCGTCGGGGTAGGGGCAGGCCATCTGAGCGATCTGCGGGGCAGCCGCGATCGGCGCTGCCGACAGCACCAGACCGGCGATGGCGGTACCGCCCGCGGACCGGCCCAGGATCTTCTTCAGCATGCATACCCCTTCAGAACACGGAGTCGGACGACGTCCAGTACCGGCTCCAAGAGCGCCGGCCGCCGCCGCCTGACGCGTTGACGTTACCAATGTGACGCGGCTGACGCGAGTTTTTGGACCGAAAACCACGGACTCGTTCTCATCCGGAGTGCTAGGTTTCGCCCCGCTTTTCACGATCCCTGCCTAAAAGGTGAGCAACGCTCTGATTTCTCCCACCCGCTGACCGCCTCCCCAGAGCTCGTGCAGACCGGTGCTGGCGACAGCCTCGGCGTCCACTCCCGGCAGACCCGGCACGCCCATCCGCTCCAGTGCCGCGGCCATCAGGACCGGCCGCGCGCGAGCCGCACCGTCGTCGGTCTTCAGGGCCACGGCTCGCCCGTCTGCGAGGCCGACCGCGTAGCACGACTCTGCCCCCGCCTTTGCGATCGCTCCGGGGACGGCGTGCAGCAGTTTGGCCTCGTCCCGCGTGGTTCCCGAGACATGCTCCGGGAACCTCCGGATCGCCTCAGCCACCTCTCGCTCCGGGCCCCCGGTGGCGGCGGCGAGAGTCCGGAACGCACGCGCGAGCCCGATGAGCGTGGTCGACAGCAGGGGAGCGCCGCAGCCGTCCACCGCCACCACCTCGACCGGTACGCCGGTCAGGTCCGCGAGTCCGCTCAGGATCGCCTGCTGCAACGGATGCTCAGGGTCGAGGTACGTCGCGGTGTCCCAGCCGTTGACGACACAGGTGGCCAGCATGGCCGCATGCTTGCCGCTGCAGTTCATCGTGATCGTGGCCTTGGCGCCTCCACCGCGGATCACGGCCTCCTTCGAGGTCTCGTCCAGCGGCCAGTCGGGCGGCGTCTGCAGGACCGACTCGGTGAGGCCTGCCCCGGCGAGGATCCGGCGTACCCCATCCACGTGGAACGGTTCGCCCGAGTGTGACGCGCAGGCGAGCGCGAGCAGCTCGTCGTCGAGCTGCAGCCCCGCTCGCAGCATCCCGACTGCTTGCAGTGGCTTGTTGCACGAGCGAGGAAGCATGGTGGACGCCACATCGCCGACCGACCAGTCGAGCGAGCCGTCGGCTGCCAGCGCGACGACCGACCCGTAGTGACGACCCTCGACGAACCCGTTGCGGACGATCTCCGCGACAACGACTGGAGCAGGCATGGAGCGACCTTACGTGGACCTGTTTTTACAAGGTCTATCAACATGGTGCAGTATTGCCCCGTGCCCGCTCCACAGATCGCTCCCTCCCCACGCACGCTCGACGACCTCGAGCTGATGGCGCGTGATGTCCTTCCCCCGGTCTTCGAGGCACCCGGCGGGACGGTCCTCCTGGATGCAGCCGACGTCTCCGCCACCGTGCTCGAGCTGGTCGACCCGGAGGGGCTCCCCCTCGCCACTGTCCAGGTGCAAGGCAATGACGGATCACACGTCTGGGGTCCGGTGACCCTCCTCGGCCATCCCCAATACGGCGCATTCCGCCGGCTCTACCTGTCTCCCGCCGAGGTGGCCGATCAGTATCGCGATCGGGTCACCGTGCCGGTGGCGGGACCGCTGACCGACCAGGACCTGGCGCGGATCCGCGCAGCAGGCGTCCCCGTCATCCTGCTGGCCCTTGCGGGCCACGGCACTCCCGAGGGCCTTTCCTCGGTTGGGCTCCTCCGGGCCACGCTGGCTGCCGCCGAGCTGCTTCCTGAGGCGGCGGTAGTAGCCGTGCCGCTCGCCTCCCGCGGAGAGGCCGAAGCAGACCACGCCTTCGGGCAGAGCGTTGTCACGGCGTACGCCCCGGGCGACGTACTCGGCGTCACTGGCGAAGGCGAGCTGCCCGACGAGGTCGCCGCCGTGGTCGACTTCGACCGGCCCGCAGCGGAGCGACGAGGCCTGGTGCTCTTCTTCACCGGGCTCTCCGGAAGCGGAAAGTCAACGATCGCGCGTGCCCTGCACGACCACGTCCTTGAGCTCGGCACCCGTACTGTCACCTCGCTCGACGGCGATGTCGTACGGCGCAACCTGTCGGCGGGCCTGACCTTCTCCAAGGAGGACCGCGAAACCAACATCCGCCGCATCGGCTGGGTCGCAGCCGAGATCAGCCGCCACGGCGGCGTGGCGATCTGCTCCCCCATCGCACCCTTCGACCAGACCCGTCAGCTGGTCCGCGGGCTGGTCACCGACGCGGGTGGCGCCTTCTTCCTGGTGCACGTCGCCACTCCGCTGGAGGAGTGCGAGCGCCGCGACCGGAAGGGTCTCTACGCCAAGGCGCGGCGCGGCGAGATTCCGGAGTTCACCGGAATCTCCTCCCCCTACGAGGAACCATCGGACGCCGACGTCCGAGTGGACACGACCGGACGCACCGTCGAGGAAGCCCTGGGAGACATCCTCAAGAGCCTGTACGACGCCGGCTTCCTGATCCCGAAGGACAACTGACATGAGCGACCTGTTTACCGGTGACTTCGCCTCGATCCTCGCCGCCGCCTTCTTCGTGGGCATCGTCGTCGGTCTCACCGGGATGGGGGGTGGCGCGCTGATGACCCCGGCCCTGATCTTCCTCGGGGTCGGCCACACGTCCACCATCGTCACCGCAGACCTCACCGCCGCCGCGGTCTACAAGTCGGGCGGGGCGGCGATGCACGCCCGGCACGGCAGCCCGAACCTCGAGCTGGCGAAGTGGCTGATCATCGGCTCGGTGCCGATGGCCCTGGTCGGCCCGCACCTGGTGACCTGGGTGGTTCCGGAGGCGAACCTCGAGCAGGTCCTGCAACGGTGCATCGGGTTCGCACTGCTGCTGGCTGCGTCCACCTACGCGCTGCGGCTCTACATCCAGCTGCGCTCCGTCCAGCGCGGCGGCGCGACGCCGGACGAGGACCCGCCGATCCGGCCGCTGCCGACCGTGCTGGTCGGGGCGCTGGGTGGCCTGCTGGTGGGCATCACCTCGGTGGGCTCCGGCTCCGTCATCATGGTCGCGCTGCTGATGCTCTACCCCGGACTCAAGGCCGTGAAGCTGGTCGGCACCGACCTCGTCCAAGCCGTCCCGCTCGTCCTCGCTGCGGCGATCTCCAACATCGTTGCCCACGGGCTCGACTGGGGAATCACGATCCCCCTCATCATCGGCTCGGTGCCCGGGACGCTGATCGGCGCCCGGATCGCTCCGAGCGTGCCGCAGTCACTGATCCGTCGAGCCATCGTCATCGTGCTGACCATGTCGGGAATCGCACTGCTGGACAAGTCGCAGTGGGCGCCACTCGGTGCCGGCAAGGACCAGACCCACCCGATTCTGATCGGCGTCATTGGGCTCGGCCTGGTCGTGCTGGTCCCACTGGTCTGGGGGCTGTTGCGCCGCTCTGAGGGTCTGCCGATGTACGGCGCCCCGACCGTGGCCGAGATCGAGCGCGACCCGCGGGACGCTAGTCGCCGCCCTTAGCGACCAGGAACGCCTGCACCTCGTCGTACGTCGGCAGCAGGCCCTGGTCCGCGGCCTCGGCCAAGTTGGGGGCCGCTGCGTCCTTCTCCGAGAGCAACAGCTCCAGTGGGCTCCCATCACGGGCCAGGGTCGGCCACTCGATGCCGATCGCCGGGTCGAGAGGGTTGACGCCGTGCTCCCGTCCAGGCGCGTACGGCGCGGAGCACAGGTAGCTGACGATCGACCGGTCCTCCAGCGCGAGGAACCCGTGCCCAAGACCCTCGGTGAGGTAGATGCACCTTCGGTCCACGTCGTCGAGCAGCACACTGTCCCACTGGCCGAAGGTCGGGGAGCCGATACGGATGTCGACGACCACGTCGAGCACGGCGCCGGACAGGCAGGTGACGTATTTCGACTGGCTGGGTGGCAGCTGCGCGAAGTGGACCCCACGTAGCGTCCCGGCCGAGGAGACCGAGCAGTTGGCCTGCCTGAGGTCGAGTGGGTGGCCCAGAGTCGGCTCGAAGTCGGCGATCCTGAACCACTCGTGGAACGACCCGCGGTCGTCACCGTGGACGACCGGGGTGAACTCATAGGAACCCGCGATGCGGAGCTGTCGGATCTGCACGGCCCATAGGCTACGTGCATGCGATGGCTCGTGACGGGTGCCCAGGGAATGCTCGGCCAGGACCTGCTCAAGGTTCTGGGTGACTCCGGGCACGAGACAGTGGGTATCGACCTCGACGAGCTCGACATCACCGACCCTGGGGCGGTGGCCGCGTTCTTCAGCGCCGCACCCGCCTTCGACGTAGTGGCCAACTGCGCAGCGTGGACCGCCGTCGACGACGCCGAGGCCAAGGAGGACCTCGCACTGCACGTCAACGAGGCCGGACCACGTCTGCTCGCCGCGGAGGCCCGCCTGCACCGGGCAAGGATCGTGCAGGTCAGCACCGACTACGTCTTCGACGGGAACGCCCGGGCGCCGTACGCGGAGGACGCGCCCTCGTCGCCCGTGTCGGCGTACGGCCGCACGAAGTGGGCCGGCGAGGAAGCGGTCCGTCGCGAGCACCCGGACGGGCACCTGGTGGTACGGACCGCCTGGCTGTACGGCGCCCACGGGCCGTGCTTCCCCAAGACGATGGTCAGGGTCGCTCGCGAGAAGGGCGCGCTGAGCGTGGTCGACGACCAGGTCGGCCAGCCCACCTGGACTGTCGACGTCGCCGCCACGCTGCTCGCCCTGGTGGACCAGCAGGTCCCCTCCGGGACGTACCACGCCACCTCGTCGGGTCAGACCAGCTGGTTCGGCTTCGCGCAGGAGATCGTCGGTGCGGCCGGCATGGACCCTGCCATCGTGAAGCCGACCGATTCGTCGAGCTTCGTCCGTCCAGCACCGCGGCCGGCGTACTCGGTGCTGGGGCACGACGCCCTGGCCCGGGTAGGGGTGCCGGAGATCGGCG
Organism: uncultured Actinomycetota bacterium; assembly: GCA_963769585.1. Taxonomy (GTDB): domain Bacteria; phylum Actinomycetota; class Actinomycetes; order Propionibacteriales; family Nocardioidaceae; genus SSC3. The sequence continues at coordinate 59,523 of CAVYMJ010000006.1, read as the reverse complement.
ACTGGGCGCACCGCTGGCGGACCGCTGCGGCCGATGTCCTCAGTGACGTGTGACGAGCAGGTTCAGCAGGTACTCGCCGTAGCCCGACTTGACCAGCGGTTCGGCGCGCTCGCGCAGCTCGTCGTCGGTGAGCCAAGCCTGGCGCCAGGCAATCTCCTCCGGTGCACCGATCTTGAGTCCCTGACGTGCCTCGACGGTGCGGATGAAGTTCGCCGCGTCCGTGAGCGAGTCGAACGTCCCGGTGTCCAGCCAGGCGGTGCCTCGCTCCAGGACCTCGACCTGCAGCCGGTCCTGCTCGAGGTAGATGCGGTTGAGGTCGGTGATCTCCAGCTCTCCTCGGGCCGAGGGCTTCAGCTCCCGGGCGTACCCGACCACGTCGTTGTCATAGAAGTAGAGCCCCGGAACGGCGTAGTTGCTCTTGGGACGGCTGGGCTTCTCCTCCAAGGAGACGGCCCGGCGGTCGGCGTCGAACTCCACCACGCCGTACGCCGTCGGGTCGTCGACCCAGTAGCCGAAGACCGCAGCGCCCTCGAGGTCGCGGAACCTGGCGAGCTGACGGCCGAAGCCGGGCCCGTAGAAGAGGTTGTCGCCGAGCACCAGGGCGCTGGGCTGGTCGCCGATGAAGTCAGCCCCGATCGTGAAGGCCTGAGCCAGGCCGTCGGGGCTCGGCTGCCGGGCGTACTCCAGGGAGATCCCGAAGCGGGAACCGTCACCCAGGAGCCTGGTGAACCCGTCGGCCTCGTGCGGGGTGGTGATCACCAGGACCTCGCGGATGCCGGCCAGCATCAGGGTCGACAGCGGGTAGTAGATCATCGGCTTGTCGTAGACCGGCACGAGCTGCTTGCTGACCCCGAGCGTGATCGGGTGCAGCCTGCTGCCCGTCCCGCCGGCCAGGATGATTCCGCGCATGGGCTGCAGTCTGCCGTCCCCGGGAGCGCCTGACACCCCCACCCCACCCCTGAGACCGCATTTTGCGGCGCACGTGCGCCGCATCACACCCCCGTCCCGCAATCGGACACCTCGGAGCAGCGCTGTGCTCTCACCGGCGTCGCGTCGGGGCAGAACCGGCGCCCTGGCAGTGGTGGTCGCTTTTCGCAGGTGACGCGACGCCCCGGTAGCATGACGGCTGGTCCCCACGAGAGGTCTCTATCCCCCCATGACGGCAACGCACGCTGACTATCGCCTCAGCCAGCTCGACGAGCTCGAGGCGGAGTCGATCCACATCTTCCGCGAGGTCGCGGCGGAGTTCGAGAGGCCGGTGCTGATGTTCTCCGGCGGCAAGGACTCCATCGTCATGATGCGCCTGGCCGAGAAGGCGTTCTACCCGGCGAAGATCCCGTTCCCCGTGCTGCAGGTGGACACCGGGTACGACTTCCCCGAGGTGCTGGCAACCCGCGACAACTGGGTCAACCGCCTCGGCGTTCGCCTGATCGTGGCCAGCGTGGAGGAAGCGATCGCCAACAAGGTCGTGGTCGACGACGGGAAGACCTCGCGAAACCGTCTCCAGATCGGCACCCTGCTCCACTCCCTGGAGGAGAACGGCTTCACCGCCGCCTTCGGTGGCGGTCGCCGGGACGAGGAGAAGGCGCGCGCCAAGGAGCGGGTCTACTCTCACCGCGACGAGTTCGGCCAGTGGGACCCGAAGATGCAGCGGCCCGAGCTGTGGAGTCTCTACAACGGCCGCATCCACGAGGGCGAGCACATGCGGATCTTCCCGCTGTCCAACTGGACCGAGCTGGACATCTGGTACTACATCGACCGCGAGGGCATCGAGATCCCCTCGATCTACTTCTCGCACCAGCGTCGCGTCTTCGAGCGCGACGGGATGCTCCTCTCCGAGAGCGAGTTCAACCCGTGCAAGCCGGGCGAGGAAGTCCAGGAGCGCACGATTCGTTTCCGCACGGTGGGTGACCTGACCCTGACCGGCTGCGTCGAGAGCACGGCGAGCACCACCACCGAGATCATCGACGAGATCGCGATCGCGCGGGTGACCGAGCGCGGCGCCACCCGCGGGGACGACCGGTTCTCCGAGGCAGCAATGGAAGACCGCAAGAAGGAAGGCTACTTCTGATGAGCCCGGCCCAGACCATGGATCTGTTGCGCTTCGCCACGGCGGGCTCGGTCGACGACGGCAAGTCCACGCTGATCGGCCGCCTCCTGCTCGACTCGAAGGCGATCTTCGAGGACCAGCTCGAAGCCGTCGAAGCCACCTCACAGTCACGCGGCTACGACTACACCGACCTTGCGCTGCTCACCGACGGCCTGCGATCGGAGCGCGAGCAGGGCATCACGATCGACGTTGCGTACCGCTACTTCGCCACGCCAGCGCGAAAGTTCATCATCGCCGACACCCCGGGACACGTGCAGTACACGCGCAACATGGTCACCGGCGCTTCGACCGCCGACCTCGGCCTCGTCCTGGTGGATGCCCGCCAGGGGCTCACTGAACAGTCGCGCCGGCACGCGGTGATCCTCTCCCTGCTCCGGGTCCCGCACCTGGTGCTCTGCGTGAACAAGATGGACCTTGTCGACTTCGACGAGGCCGTCTACGAGCGGATCTACGCCGAGTTCACCTCGTTCGCCACCAAGCTGAACATCCCCGACCTCGAGGTCATCCCGATCTCGGCACTCCAGGGCGACAACGTCGTCCACCGCAGCGAGAACATGCCGTGGTACCAGGGCCCATCGCTGATGCACCACCTCGAACACGTGCACGTCGCCTCCGACCGCGACCTGGTCGACGCCCGCTTCCCGGTGCAGTACGTCGTCCGGCCCAAGTCGGACGAGTTTCATGACTACCGCGGGTACGCCGGCCGCGTCGCCGGTGGCGTGCTGAAGAAGGGCGACGAGGTCGTCGTCCTTCCGTCCGGGATGACGAGCACCATCGAGGGAATCGACCTGTTCGAGACCGAAGTCGAGGCGGCCTTCCCGCCCATGTCGGTCACCATCCGGCTCGCCGACGACGTAGACGTCTCCCGGGGCGACATGATCGCCCGGGTGAACAACGCGCCTACGCCGTCCCAGGACATCGACGCGATGATCTGCTGGATGACCAACGAACCGCTGCGACCGCGTCAGAAGCTCGCCATCAAGCACACGACGCGGATGGGCAGGGCGATGGTCAAGGATGTCCAGTACCGCCTCGACGTGAACAGCCTGCATCGCGACCAGGAGACCAAGGAGCTCGGGCTCAACGAGATCGGCCGCGTCCAGCTGCGTACGACGGTCCCGCTGCTCTGCGACGCCTACAGCAAGAACCGCACGACCGGCTCGTTCATCCTGATCGACGAGGCAACCGGCGTGACTGTCGGCGCCGGAATGATCAACTCCGCGGGCTGACCTCGGATCGCCCGTAGTCGTCCTGGTAGCGGACGATGTCGTCCTCGCCGGTGTAGTCGCCACGCTGCACCTCGATGATCACCAGCTCGGTGTCACCGCGGTTTACGAGCCGATGCTTGGCGCCCAGAGGGACATCGATCGACTCGCCGGGGTTGGCCACCTTCTCCTCGTCGTCGATGATCGCCGTGGCCTGACCGGTCAGGACGACCCAGTGCTCGGACCGGTGCCCGTGGCTTTGGTACGACAGCCGGGCCCCAGGGTTCACGTGGATCCGCTTGACCTTGTAGCCCTCGCGCTCGTCGAGGATGTGCCAGGACCCCCAGGGCCGCTCTTCCCACTCGAGATCCATCCAGAGCCCTCCGTCAGTCATGCGGCGCACGAGCCGACCCATGCGGCCGAGCGCCGGTCAGCCCCCGTGCCGTGGTGGCGGTGGGCCCTCGAGTCACCACCTGGCTGCCGCGCGTTGTCGGGCAGCCGACGACCTCAGAGCGGACTATTCCGCCCAGACCGGGAGAACCGGTCGTCCTCAGATCGTACAGCGTCTCGGTCGTCCGCTGTCAGGAACCCTCGGGCCAGGACGGCCCCCAGCAGCGCACCTGCGGTGTTGGCGACCACGTCCAGGAAGGTGGGGACCCGACCGGGGATGACCAGCTGAAGAGTCTCGACCAGCGCTGAGACGGCGGCGCCCGCGAGCACCCAGCCCCCGAGCCGAACCGCGCGGAAGAGATACCCACCGAGCAGGCTCAGCGGAACGAACAGGATGACATTGAGAGCGGGCTCGACAAGCGCTGGAGCGACGTCGAGGCCGACGAGGCCGAGCGCTCGGTAGGTGACCAGGACGGCCTGTCCGGCCGCAGTCCCCTGGGGGCTGAGAACGACGTAGGCAAGCGACACCAGGTAGGCGGCGTACGCCGCCCAGAGCGCCCGGGTCACGCCAGCTTAGGACGGACGTGCAGCCCGATCTCGGGGTCGACCAGGATCTCCTGAGCGGCCGAGATCCCGTCAGCGGCGAGTACGACGTCGACCGGGACGTTCCGCTTGACCAGACCCAGCCCGATCGGACCCAGCTCGTGGTGGCGGGCACTGCTGCCTACCGTGCCGACGACACGGTCCCCGTCCTTGAGCTCGCTGCCCCGCTCCGGCAGGCGGTTGTCGGAGCCGTCCAGGTGCAGCAGGGTCAGCCGCCTCGGCGGGCGCCCGAGAGTGTGCACGCGAGCCACCGTCTCCTGCCCGCGGTAACACCCCTTGTCCATGTGGACCGCCGTACCGATCCAACCCACTTCGTTGGGGATCGTCCGGTGGTCGGTGTCGAACCCCATCCTGGGCTCTCCCCTAGCGATGCGCAGCGCTTCGTAGGCCCACAGTCCGCAGGCCGGTCCGGCCGCGTCGGAGTAGCGCCCCAGGTCCGCGCCCTCGATGACTGCGAAGGAGCCCTGTCGCCAGACCACGGCCAGCTCAGGCACGAGGCTGACCTCGACCCGCATCATGAACTTCATCCGGTCCAGGAACTCTGCCAGCGCTGCCGCCTGGCCGGGCTCGGTGTGCGCGGTGAACGACTCGCCGTCGTCCACGCCGTACAGCGCGTGCTCGACGTGCCCCTGCGGGCTCAGCACCAGGGCGGCCGTCGGTACGCCGGGGGCCAAACTCTCGAAGTGCTGCGTGGTGAGCGAGTGCAGGAAGGCGAGGCGGTCGACCCCAGAGACGCGCAGGACGTCGCGGTGGCTCAGGTCGACGAATCCTTCACCGGACTCGAGGGTGCGCTGCTCGGCGTTGAACGAGCCGTAGTGCGCGGCGACGGGTGCATCGACGCCGTTGCCGGCGACCGCTCCGGGCAGGTCCAGCAGGGTGCTTCGGTAGTCGCTCACATCTGTCCCAACGGTTTGTCGGCCCTGGTGCATTCCTCACAGCGGCCGAAGACCGTCAGATGACCCACGTCCGTGGTGAAGCCGTGCCTGGCAAGCAGTGCCTCGGTCAGCGGCGCAACCTCGTCCGGCGTGGCATCGATGATCCGGTGGCAGCTACGACAGACCAGATGTACGTGCTCGGGCACCGAGGTGGAGTGGTACGTCGGCGTACGGTCGGTGATGTGGGCGTGCCGGACCAGTCCGAGCTCTTCGAGCAGCTCGAGGTTGCGGTAGATCGTGGAGACGTTGACTGCCTGCGCCTCCGCGTGGACCTCCTTGAGTACCTCGTCGGGGGTGGCATGCCCCAGACGCTCGACAGCCCGGAGCACGAGCTCACGCTGTGGGGTCAGCCGGTAGCCCTTGGCCCGTAGCCTCGCCTGCCAGTCATCGGTCCCCTGGTCTGTCATTGCCGAACCAGGCGTCCCCACAGGTGCGGCTGCAGCTCCTGGCCCATCGCCGCCATGTCGTAGGCGAACCACAGGTCGCTCTCGACCAGCCCGTACAGCCGTTGACCGGCGACGTACTCCTTGGCGGTACCGGTGCGGACGACAGCGTCGGTGCTCATCTCCAGCTTGCCCCCCTCGGCGGTACCGAGGTAGATCTCGACGAAACCGGTGTTGTGCGTGAGCAGGAACTCGAACGAACCATCGGCTTTGGGACGCAGGAACCCGGTCTCGATGGCAGCATCGCGGATCTTGCCGCCCTCGTCGTCGACGATCGTGGCGTGGCTCATGAAGTGGAAGAACGGCCGGCCATCGTGGGTGAAGATGAGCTCCTGAGCGAACCGGAACTTGTCGATCGTCGGGTAGTCACCCTCGCCGTTGCCGCGCCAGGTCCCCAGGAGCCACGCGACCTTCGCGCACTCCGGGTGGAGGTTGTCAGGCAGCTCGAACGGCACGTCAGCGGTTGGTCGCCCGGACCAGTTTCGCAAGGACGACAAGCGCGACGGCGCTCGCCAGAAGGACGACGACCGCCATGAGGGTGATGAAGACTGCTTCCATGGGTGCCGAGTCTATCGGTCGGGCACCGGTCGCCTCGCGAGGCCTGCCTCACAGGACAGGCGACGTACCCTCGACCCATGGACAAGCTGGTCATCAAGGTCACTGCAGGCGCCGACGACCCGGAACGCGCGAACCAGGCGTTCACAGTTGCCTCGATGGCCCTCGCGGCTGGCGCCGGGGTCAGTCTGTGGCTGACCGGCGAAGCCGCCTGGTTCGCCGTACCGGGGAGGGCTGAGGAGCTCGCGTTGCCGCACGCCTCCCCACTCGCGGACCTGCTGCAGGCCGTTCTCGCCTCCGGGCAGGTCACACTCTGCACGCAGTGCGCGGCGCGGCGCGACCTGACCGAGGCGGACCTCATCGAGGGCGTCCGGGTGGCCGGCGCCGCGGCCTTCGTCGAGGAGGTGCTGACCGACGGGGTGCAGGCGCTGGTCTACTGAGCGCGCCAGCTTCCAGAGCCGTCGGGAGGACCTGACGCGGTCCTAGGCCGACCGGACTCCGAGAAGGTCTCGCGCCTCTGCCGGAGACATCGCTGGGCGTTGAGCCAGCCGGCCAAGCTCGACTGCTCGGGCAACCAACTGCTCGTTGTGCTGCACAGGCTCCCCCTTGGCCAAGTTCAGGACATCCTCCATCCCCACCCGGAGGTGGCCGCCCTTGGACAGCGCGGCCAGAGCAACGGCGAGGGTCGAGCGGCCGATGCCGGTGGCCGACCAGCTCGTCACCTGAGACGGCAGGGCGGCGACCGCCGCGACGAGCGCGTCGGCCGTGCCGGGCATGGCACCGGGGACGTTCATCACGAGGTCGACATGGACCTTCCCGCCGTACGGCAGGCCGTAGGTCGACAGCAGTCGACCCAGCGAGTGGACGTGCCCGAGATCGAAGAGCTCGAACTCAGGGACGACCTTGCGCTCCTGGGACTGCTGGTAGAGGTCGGTGATGAACCCCCAGGGGTTGAGGAAGACATCGTCGCCGAAGTTGGTCGTACCCATGGTGAGGCTGCACGAGTCCGGCTCCGCGTCGAGTACTTTCAGCCGGTCCTCGAGAGAGTCGTGGACGGACCCGCCCGTCGAGAGCTGTACGACGAGCTCAGTGCCGTCGCGCAGCGCCGCCACGGTCTCCTTGAGCCGTCCAGGGTCGAGCGTCGGCTCGTGGGCCTCGTCGCGGACGTGCACGTGGATCATCGCCGCACCCGCCGCCTCACAGCGCCGTGCTGTGTCCACAAGTTCGGCAAGGGTGGTGGGCAGCTGCGGGCAGTCGGCCTTGCTGGTCTCGGCGCCAGTGGGCGCGACGGTCACCAGGAGCTTGTGCATCATGGCCGCATCGTCTCACCGTCCCACGATCGCGCCCAACCCGGGCAGCCACCGCTCAGCTGACAGTGGCGCCGAGCCCCAACGACCCGAACCGCCTCTCGAGTGCGGTGACCTCCTCGTTCTTGAACAGCCTCCAGAGACGCTTGGCTTCGGCTGCGTCGTACACGACGATGCTCTGCGTCCCTGCGCGACCCGTGCCCTGGTTGGGCACCGTGTAGAAGGCCAGGTCCGCAGCCGAGAAGGACCGCAGGGACCACGCGAGCCCGAACATCTCCGGCCGTCCGAACTTGTCATCGACAGACACGTTGGCCACGACGGCGTCCAGGAGCCGCTTGAGTCGCGCCGGGCTCCTCAGCGTCCCACGGGCGGTCATCTTGGCCGTCAGCTGGCGCAGCAGGTTCTGCTGGCGCCTGACTCGGTCGAAGTCGCCGTTAGGTAGCCCATAGCGCTGTCCCACGTAGTCGAGCGCCGCCTTGCCGTTGAGGTGGTGGAAGCCCTTCTCCCACGTACGCTTCCGGGCGCTGTCATGGACCGTCCGGGGGATGTAGACGTCGACTCCCCCCAGCGTGTCGGTCAGCTGCCGGAACCCTCCCCAGTCGATGGCAGCCAGGTGGTCGATGTGCACACCGGTAACGCTCTCGACGGTCTGCACCAACAGTCGCGGTCCGCCGAAGGAGTAGGCAGCGTTGATCTTGTGCCTGCCGTGGCCAGGGATGGCGACCCACGTGTCTCGTGGGATCGAGACGCCGTAGACGTGCTCGCGGTCATCGGTGACGTGGAGCAGCATGATCATGTCGGCTCGCTGCGCGCCCCTCACAAAGGCGTCTGCTCCGGCGTTCCCACCCGTCGTCTGGCACAGGGCTACGGCGGTCGGTGCCGACGAGCAGGATCGTCCGGCCCTTCGCGTCCGCCGGCGCGTCGGTGACGATATCCGGCAGCTGTTCGATCCGGCCGAGGATCAGCCACAGAACCAGCAGCAGCACGAGCAGCAGGAGCAGGACCACGCTGAACAGCGCAGCCAGCGCCTTGGCGACTCGGCGCTTCCAGCTGCGTCTGCGACCGGTCGCCGGGGTCCCGTACGTGTCCAGGGCAGCCGACAACTGCTCACTCCTTGCTGAGGCCCCCGGCTACCACCGCGGCATAGGTCGTGCGTCGCCGGGTTCACCTTCCTCGTTACCTACAACGCAAGCCTCGGGAGTACGTCACGCCCCCGTCGCCCCGCGGCCTGCTCTTGTAGCCTTCGCTGGTTCGACCTGTCGTGGGTAGGTGAGGAGTGCTCGATGCGAGCCGTTGTGCAACGGGCCCTGGAGGCCTCGGTCTCCGTCGAGGGGAAGATCGTCGCGTCGCTGGACGCCCCCGGACTGGTCGTTCTCCTGGGCGTGACGCACGGCGACGGGGAGGCAGAGGTTGCCTGGCTGGCCCGCAAGGTCTGGGACCTGCGCATCCTGCGCGATGAGCGGTCCGCCTCCGACGTCGGCGCACCCGTGCTCGTCGTCAGCCAGTTCACGCTGTACGGCGACGCTCGCAAGGGACGCCGCCCGACCTGGAACAAGGCCGCGCCCGGACCGGTCTCGGAGCCGGCGTACGAGGCCTTCTGCGCCGAGCTCGAGCGCCTGGGAGCCACCGTAGAGCGTGGCGTCTTCGGAGCCGACATGCAGATCGCCATGGTCAACGATGGCCCGGTGACGCTCGTCCTCGAGACCGAAAAAAACTGAGTTTCACCACGCACGACGAGGTGGGCGCCACGTCGGTCGCGTCGGGGCTGATCAGCGCACCGGCTCGGAGAGCTCGACCTCGCTGATCGCGATCGTGTTGCGCGGCGCCTTGACGGAGGCCAGCACCTCCAGCGTCACCGAGTCCGCCTTCGTCGGCGGGATCCGGAGAGTCTGCAGCCGACGGGTCGTAGGGGATCCGTCAAGGCGCTGGACGATGCTGAACCCGTTGGAGAAGGTCCAGCGGACCCTGGTGATGCGGTTGTTCTCGGCGTACCGGTCGGACCCGCTCTGCGGGTCGGTCTTGGCGTAGCCCGGGACCAGACCGAGCTCGGCCACAGCGGCGGGGCCGCTCAGAGTGATCCGCAGCGTCTGGCCCCGGCCGCTGCCGGCGCAGCGCCAGGCGGTCGTGAAGTCACCGTCCACCGCCTGCTCGGGGTCATAGCGGACCTCGCGCCCCGATGCGTCGTTTCCAGGCGGGAGCACGCAGCTCGAGGCAGCGGTGAGACCATCCAGTGGACTCACGTCGCCTTCCCAGCCAGTTCCCTGCTCGGTCGTGCTCGGCTTGCCCGTGGGGTCCGTCGGCATCACCAGACGCTCGTCACCTGGGGAGGGGCTGGCGTCGACGCTGCTGGAGAAGGCCCGCCCGAAGACGTACGCCCCCAGCACCAGCGACATGATCAGAGTGCCGAGCAGGGCCGGCACGAACCAGCTGGGTTTTGAGGCTCGGACGGTCGGTTCGCGATGCGTGGGCCCCTCCCAAGCAGGCTCCGGGGAGGCTGCAGAGGCCGGTCCAGGGGCCGGCGAGGAGACCGCCGCGTCGGCCTGACCAGGCGCCGCCGCATCGGCGAAGAGGTTCTCGTACGACGAGAGCGGCTCGGGTTCCGCTATCGGCTCCAGGTCCCCCTGCGAGCTCGCCCAGGCGCGCTCGTAGCCCCGCAGGTACGCGTCGGCGTACTCGGGGGGAAGGTCGGGTGGAAGCTCTCCCGGCGAGTGCGGCAGGGGTGGGTTCGGCTCGGTCACGGCCCTCCAACCCTACGTAGAAGCGCGCCGGACGTAAAAACAACGCTCGATCGCATCTGGCCCCGGCCCTCCCGAGGGAAGGCCGGGGCCCGATGAGTCAAGGACGGCGTCAGAGGGCGATCTCGACCTCTGCCACCGAACCCACTGCGGCCGTCACGGCCGTGTCTACGGTCTCCGACTGCGGCGCAAGCGTCCGCAGCGTCCAGGCGCCATCGCCGGCGAAGAACCTGAAGTGGCCCGTGGCCGAGGTCGGAACCTCGGCTGTGAACTCGCCCGCCCTGTCCAGCAGGCGCACGTACGCGTTCTCCACCGGCGCGCCGCCGCGGGTGACGACACCCTGGATGATCGCCTCCTTGGCGACATTGATGCCGTCCAGGGACAGTCCGCCCTTGGTCGCTCCGCACATCAGAGTGCTCCAGGCTCGTCGCCGAGCGCGACCGGAACCCCGACCAGAGAGCCGTACTCGGTCCAGGAGCCGTCGTAGTTCTTGACGTTCTCCAGCCCCAGCAGCTCGCGGAGCGCGAACCACGTGTGGCTGGAGCGCTCGCCGATCCGGCAGTAGGCGATGGTGTCCTTGGAGAAGTCCAGGCCCGCCTCGCGGTAGAGCTCGGTCAGCTCGTCGTTGGACTTGAACGTGCCGTCGTCATTGGCAGCCTTGCTCCACGGGACGTTCCCAGCGGTCGGGATGTGGCCGGCACGCTGGGCCTGCTCCTGGGGGAGGTGAGCCGGCGCGAGGAGACGACCGGCGTACTCGTCGGGGCTACGTACGTCGATGAGGTTCTTGGCGCCGATCGCCTCGACGACCTCGTCGCGGAAAGCACGGATCTTGTGGTCCTGGGGCTGCGCTACGTAGGAGGTCCGCTCCGGCGTGGGCGCCTCGTCGGTCAGCTCGCGGCTGTCGAGCTCCCACTTCTTGCGACCGCCGTCGAGCAGCCGGACGTCCTGGTGGCCGTACAGCTTGAAGTACCAGTACGCGTACGCAGCGAACCAGTTGTTGTTCCCGCCGTACACGACCACGGTCTGGTCGTTGGAGATGCCGCGCTCCGAAAGGAGAGCCTCGAACTGCTCCTTGGAGACGAAGTCACGACGGACCTGGTCCTGCAGGTCGGTGGTCCAGTTGAGCTTTACGGCACCCTTGATGTGGCCCTTGTCGTAGGAGGTGGTGTCCTCGTCGACCTCGACGAGGGCGACCTTCGGGTCGTCCAGGTGCTGCTCGACCCAGTCGGCAGTGACCAGAGCTGTTTCGCGTGACATTGCTGTCCTTTCAGTGTGCGACCGGCGTGCCGGCGCGCTTGGGGGTTATGGGGGCGATGCGGCGTGTGAGGAGGTAGACCTCGCACCCCAGGCAGAACCCGAAGACGGCGTTCAGGAACGCCGCCGCGAGTGCCAACCCGGTCGCGATTGCCCCCAGAAGGGTCGCGCCGGACAGATAACCGACCAGGGCCACGGTGGTGAAGAGGAGGCCGACTCCCGCCGCGAAACGCGGCGGCGCGGCGTCCTCGAGCTCACGAGGAGCGCCGAGGCGGGGGCGGATGAAGTTCTTGAACAGCAGCGCCCAGGGACCCTTCTGAGGGCCAGCCAGAGTCCCGACCAGGAAAGCTGCGCCGAGGACCGCGAGCAGCACCTCGGTCAGCCTGGACGGGGCAACGAGCAGCGCGACGGTGAAGCCGCCGAGGTTCACCGCGGCGGTAAAGCGCTGGCCACGGGGGTCGATCTGGGAGGAAGGCATGGGGTGTTCTCCTGGCGCGAGACGGGAAGCTGGGCCGGTGAGGGCGGGACGCCAGGGCACGCTGAACAGACTGTTCCGTTGCGTGAAGTGGGATAAGTCAGCCCGCAGTCGGGCGATGGCGTCCCGTCAGGACATTCGACACAGCGACGAGCGCACGCGGCAGTGGTCCACTGCGCGGCGCTTGGTCAGCATGGTCGAGAACATGTCGCAAGCGTAGGGAACGGTGACCCTGCGGTCTAACGTCCATCTCATATTTTGGATAAACGTCTCACATATCGGGACGCTAACAGGTGAGGCCGCCGTCGACCACGAGGACGTGACCGTTGATGTAGCTGTTCTCGGCCGCGGTCAGGAACATCACAGCGCGCGCCACGTCGGCCGCTTCACCTAGGCGGCCCGCGGGCGTGCGTCGAACGATCTGCATCAGCTGGTCCTCGTCGAGCCCGTGGCTCATCTCGGTACGGAGGTAACCGGGCGCCACGGAGTTCACCGTGATTCCCTTAGACCCGAGTTCGCGAGCCATGGCACGGGTGAATCCGTCGAGTGCTGCTTTGGTAGCTGCGTAGACGGACAGGCCTCGATAGCCCGAGAGGCCAACGATCGAGGAGATATTGACGATCGAGCCGGACCCCGCAGCGAGCATCCGTCGGCTTACGAGTTTTGTGACCTCGAAGGTGCCTTTGAGGTTCAGGTCGATGACGGCATCTGCGTCTTGGCTGGAGAAGAGCGCAAGAACACCGTCGCGTGCAACGCCGGCGTTGTTGACGAGCACGTCGATCGTGCCCCATCGCTCCGAGGTGGCCTTGACCAGGCGAGCACAGTCGTCTCGCTGGGCGAGATCTGCCTCGACGAAGAGGAAGCGGTCCGCAGTACTAGGATCCTCCGTCCAGCCCTTCACCTCTGGGGTGGCGGACCTAGCGCAGGTCGCGACCCTGTCACCGGCGGCCAGGTAGGCGGCGACGATTCCGGCACCGAGTCCCCGGCTGCCTCCTGTGACGATGACGGTTCGTGGCGTAGTCACGGGGTGTCTCCTTCGGCCGATCCGGTGGCTGGGGCGACGCGGCGCACAATCTTGTGGTCCAGCGTCGCGATCTCATCGACAAAGCGGATACTTCGCGGACGTGAGGCGGGAGGGAGGTCAAGGCATGCCTCGCGTATCCCGGCATCTACGAGGTCTGGATCGGCGCCGGGTGCCGCGACGACCTCCACCGCGACGACGGCGCCGGTCAGGGCGTTGGCACGACCGAACACCCGGGATACCGATACTCCATCGACTTTCGCTATGCGCTCCTCGACCGGGAGCGGATGGACCTTGACCCCCCCGACGTTGATCACGTCTGATGACCGACCGGTAAAGAGAAGGCGATCACCCACCACTTCGACAAGATCACCGGTTGGTCGCCAATCACCCGAATCGACGTCAGCCTCTCCGAAGTACCCACGCATGCCGACTGTGGACCTCGCCCACAGCTCGCCGTCACGGATCTCAAGCTGCACCGGACCTTCGCCGTCCAGGACCGACGCGGGCAGCCCTCGCTGCCCGTCACGCACAGACGTGACGCTGCCGAGCTCGCTAGCGGCGTAGACCTGGCTGATCCGTGCGCTCGGAAAGGCTTTGGCGACGCCGTCGAGAACGTCTTGCGTCGGGGCCTCGCCGCCGAAGGTGACCTGTTCCAGCACCGGGGCAGGGCCACGATCGGCGTGCAGTTCCGCAAGCAGGAACCGCCAGAACGTTGGCGTGGCGCTCGCGTGCGTGACCCGGTGTTCTCGCATCGCTAGGAGCCCCGCGCGGGGCGCGAAGACGTCCGTCGCCACCAGGGTGGCGCTGGCGCCGAGCACGTGGAGGAGCACCTGCAACCCCCCGAACTGATTCATCCCGTACGCGAGCAACCACCGTTGGCCGGGCGAATCGGAGGAGTTCGATCCTGCGGAGACGAGCCGCTTCCAGTCGTGGCGAACCGCGCGAGGCGTTCCTGTGGTTCCCGTTGTCAGGATCAGGTGCGGCCTGTCCTGGGGGAGTCCGTCGCCGTCGTAAGCTGGGCGGCCGATCATCAGGGCGTCGGGCGGCTGGACGGTGTAGGGCCCCGGGAGATCGGGTAGCCCGGTCACGACGAAGTCATGCTCGAACCGCGTGGTCAGGTCCCCGACCAGCTCGGCGTCGGCCGTCGGCGGATACACACACGCTTCAACGCCTGCAAGAGACGCACCCGCCAGGAGGGGTAGGACGACGGCTGGCCGGGAGTCCAGAATGGCGAAGCGCGCGATCTGCCGTCGGTGCAGCTCGCCGGCCGTGGCCCGAGCGGCCAGCTCCAGCTCGGCGTAGGTCACCGTGAGCGAGCCGTGGACCAGGACCTCAGCTGCCTCGTGGCGACGCGCGGCTTCGCGAACGAGCTCAAACAAGGTCGGCTACTTGTCGTAATAGTCGATAATCTCGCCCACGGTCTGGGGCATCTGGCCGTCACTGAACGGATCACGCCCCAGCTCGTCCTCGAGCATCACCGAGAGTTCTGCAGCCTGAAGCGAGTCGAGCCCAATCCCCTCGGCGAACAGCCGAGTGTCGAGCTCGACAGTCTCGGCCTTCTTCATCCGCCGTAGAAGGCTGCTGACGGCGCCCAAGACGCGCTCGGAATCTGCCACGTTCACTGCTCCTTTTGGGTAGCTGACACTGGTCGCCGAGCAGAGAAGAGGCCGTACCCGAGGGTTCGCTCGCGCCACAGGGACTCGAGGATATCGGTAGAGCGAATGAAGGCCTTCAGACCGTCCGTGCCCAGCGCCTGTAACGATTCGTCTCTATACGCTTGAGCGTTCGCCCGCCAGCGCTCGAAGGTCGGCAATGTCGATTCGGTGAGGTCGGTCGTGGTTTCCACCACCAGACCGGCCTGCTCCGCGAGCTCCTCATAGACCTGCATGGACTCCATGCGAGCCTCACCGAAGGCTTCCCGCAGCGTGGCGAACTCTCGGGTCCGGGACCGTAGCTCTGCAAAAGGGATCTCACGCAACCGCATGATGTCGCAAAGCACCAGCCGACCTCCCGGCCGGAGCACTCGGGCGCACTCGGACAGCAATCGATCACGATCAGGCATGAGGTGCGATGACTCCAGCACCCAGACGCGGTCGAAGCTCGAGTCGGGGAGTCCGTTGTCGGTGCCGTCACGAAGCTCGAAGGAGAGCAGGTCTGCCAGGCCACGCTCGGCAGCGCGCCGGCGAGCTGCGGCCATCCCGACCTCGCTGGTTGTGATGCCCACGACCTCAACGCCGAACCGTTCCGCCAGGTCGCAAGCCGGCGCTCCGGTGCCAGAACCCACGTCCAGAACCCGCATCCCCTGCCTCAGGTCGGCCTCGTCGATCATCAGCTCGGTGAGCGTTGATGTTGCCACCGACAGCGGTTCGTCCCCGCCACGGAAGACCCCGTAGTGCAGCTCGTCGCCCAGCAGCAGACGCCAGGCCTCGGTGACCCGGTCGTAGTGCGGGCCCGGGGCATAGTGGGTCTCGGTCATCGGGAGGCTTCCAGCAGGGGGCGAACAAGATCGGCGATGTGCCTAGCCAGCCGCTCTCGACCCGCATAGGTGAGGTGAACCGGGTCGACGAACTCTTTGGAAGGGCTCAGGCAGACCGCGTTGGCGACCCGGCCACGGCCCCCTGAAGCCTGAAGATAGGCGGTCTCGATGACTTCGGCGTTGCGGACAAGGTGCGAGACGGCGGCCTCCCCGAGGGTTGTCTTGAGTATCTCGTGGTTGACAGGCGCAATGTAGGCGACCGACGCCAGTCCGAGGTCGGTGATCGTGGCCGCCAGCTCGGCAACGAGCTTCACGCCCGGGGTCTCGGCTTCAAGCCGTTCTGCGTTGTAGTAGTCCATCAGGTGCCTCATCCGCACTGCGGTCTGCCACCGGGTGGCGGGCTTGGAGTTCAGGATGAGTCGCAGTTCTCCCGCCGTCCGGCGAGCGCCGAACAGACTCGGCGCAGGGAGGCGGTCATAGTCCTCGAAGGAGGCCTCGTCCGGTCGAGTCAAGCGGCGGACCTTCCCCCCTGCTGCGACGAAGCGGAGCCCTTCGGCCTCGAGCTCGTACGCGAAGTGGGGATTCTCCAGGAACAGTTTCGTCGCCATCAGGACGGAGGTCGGTACCAGCACCACGCGGGGTCGCTGCGGGCACTGAGCCAAGCCGGACAGAAAGGCTCCCACGATGCGTGGGTTGTATCCGGGCCCGGCGACGGCCTGGAAGGTCACGTCACGGCCTAGCTGGGCCTGGATGAGATCGACGAGAGTCCGCTTCGAGTCGTCGGAGCCGGTGGTCCAGAACATGGCAGAGTCTCCGAACACAAGCACGTCCGGTCCGGCGGTATCGCCGCTATAGGCCTTCACCAGAGCGCGCAACTGGCGAAGCTCCGGGTCGCCTGAGCGCTTCTTCACTCCGCGGCGGATCGTTGCCGCGACGCCGCGACGCCACCTGCGGAACTCTCCGCCCTCGCTCGCATCCATCACCCAGGTACGTCCACCGGCTTGTGGCGAGCAACCTGAATGAGGATTCGCTCGAACTTCGGCGTCACCACTTGGAGTGAGAACTCCTCTTCGGCAAGCGCACGCGTTGCGGCCGCCAGTTTCTCGCCGCGTATCGGATCGGCGAGTATGTCCCTCACCCAGTCGGCGGCGGCCCCGACGGCGTCAGACTCCGGAGCGAACACCCCGCAGTCGGCCTGGTCCAAAAGCTGTGAGGCACTGTTCTCCGCTGGCATTAGCCCGATGATCGGGCGCCCCGCGCACAAGTATGAGAGCGTCTTCGACGGCACGGAGAACTGGCCGGCTGACTTCTCCAGTAGCACCACGAGGACGTCGCCGGTCGCGAGCACCTCGGACAGC
Source organism: uncultured Actinomycetota bacterium (assembly GCA_963769585.1). Lineage (GTDB taxonomy): Bacteria > Actinomycetota > Actinomycetes > Propionibacteriales > Nocardioidaceae > SSC3. The sequence continues at coordinate 42,653 of CAVYMJ010000006.1, read as the reverse complement.
CGCTCGTAGTCCTGGAACGGAAGGTAGGTCAGGGGCACGCCCAGTCGGTCCGCTGCCTCGCGGACTATCGGCTCGGCTGGACCCGTGTTAACCACGACCAGGCGGGCGTCCACTCCTCGTGCCCGGACCCCGGCAGTGAGCTCAGCCAGCAACGAAGGGTCGTGCTTGAGACCGAGAGTGCCCGAGTACAGCAACGTCTTGACGCCCGTCAGCGAGTGCTCGCGTGACCAGGCGTTGTCACGCGGCACGGGAACGATCTCGTCCAACGGGGCCCAGTTCGGGATGACCGACACCTTGACGGAGGTTCCCCAGTCGCGATGCACGGGGACGAACGAGTCGGCGATGACCACGACGTGCGCTGCTCGCCGCGCACACCAGCGCTCTCCGATCCCGATGACCTTGGCCGCGAGGTACCAGACCTTGCCCAGCTTGTCCCCGGCGAAGCTGGTCAGCGCGATGGCCTGAACGTCCTGGTGCCAGAGCACCCACGGCACCCGTTGTACCAGCATGTAGAGCACCGCAACCACGAGCATCGGGATGGGCGCGTTCGACACCATGACGACGTCAGGCTTCTCCCGCCGCAGCTGCGCCACGAACTGGAAGCCGTAGCCGACCTCTTGGAAGCTCCGCTTGACGAAGCTGTGCTTCTTGACCGGGCCGGAGCCGATCGTGGCGAAACGCAGGCTGGGCGTGCCGTGCGTCTCCAGGTCGCCCTTGCCCGACACGTACGCCGCGCAGGTGGAGTGCAGGACGTCGTGGCCGCGCGCTGCAAGAGCCCGACTCAGCTGGGCCTGGAACGGATGGCCGCTGTAGTCGTGGACGAGTGCCTTCACCCGAGCGACTTCTTGACCTGGTCGTAGACCCAGCGATAGGTGCGCTCGAGCCCGTCTGCCAGTGGCGTGGAGGGCTGCCAGCCGTAGGTGGCGAGGATCTTGGTGTTGTCGCTGTTGCGACCCCGAACGCCTTGAGGAGCCTCGAGATGGTAGTTCCGTAGACACTTCACGCCAGCGATGTCCTCGACGATGTCGACGAGCTGGTTGATGGACACGAGCTCGGATGAGCCCAGGTTCACCGGCTCACCGCTGTCACCCTCGACAATCCTCTGCGTGCCCTCCAGGCAGTCGTCGATGTACATGAATGACCGGGTCTGCTGCCCGTCTCCCCAGATCTCGATCTCGTGACTGCCGGAGATCATCGCGGTGGCCACTTTGCGACAGATCGCCGCAGGGGCCTTCTCCCGGCCGCCGTCCCAGGTGCCGTTCGGGCCGTAGACGTTGTGGTACCGAGCGACCCGGGTGACCATGCCGAAGTCCTCGGCGAAGTGTCTGCACATCCGCTCGCTGAAGAGCTTCTCCCAGCCGTATCCGTCCTCGGGCATCGCCGGGTAGACGTCGGTCTCGCGAAGAGCCTCTGCGGCTGCCTCGGTCTGCTTGTCAGCGGCGTACACACAGGCGGACGAAGCGTAGAAGTACCGGCTGACGTCGGCCAAGTGGGCGGCCTGGAGCATATGTGTGCTGGTGAGCACCGACAGCATGCAGGCTGCCTTATTGCTCTCGATGAACCCCATGCCGCCCATGTCAGCGGCCAGCATGTAGACGGTGTCGATGCCCTCGACGGACGCGCGGGCCGAGTCCAGCAGCGACAGGTCCGCAACCAGGTTCTCCGCGTCGCTGTGGACCTGATACCACTGGCTCGGCGGCTTCACGTCGACGGAGCGGACAGCGTGGCCCTTGCTCAGGAGGTCAGCAACGAGGTGGCCGCCAATGAAGCCTCCACCACCTGCGACGAGGACAGTGCCCAGTGTGTTTGCCATGGGGGGGTTGGCACCTGGTCTTTCTGCGCGATCGGTCCGGCTAGTTTCTCACATCTACTGCGAGGCGTGGCTGGTTCGAAATACTTGTGTTTCCGGGGGCGCGCCATCACCAGCCGCAGCAACCCAAGTAAGGCTAACGTTGAATCGGTAGATTCGTGACGAATCGCCACTAGTGCATCACGAACGGACTGCGGTCTAGGCCCCGATCACCCGCAGAGTTGGCCGTCCGTCGCCCGGCTATGCTGTAGGGCTGCCGAGTCAGGAGAGTGGACGACCAAGTGGGCAAACGCGCCTTCATCACCGGCATCACCGGCCAGGACGGCTCCTATCTCGCCGAGCTGCTGCTGGCCAAGGGCTACGAGGTGCACGGCCTGGTTCGTCGTTCCTCCTCCTTCAACCGGCAGCGCATCGACCCGGTCTATCTCGACCCAGAGGCCGGCCGGCGGCTGTACCTGCACTACGGAGACATGACTGACGGTGTGAGCCTGGTCAACCTGGTCCGCGAGATCGAACCGCACGAGGTGTACAACCTGGCTGCCCAAAGCCACGTGAAGGTCTCCTTCGAGATGCCGGAGTACACCGCGTCCACGGATGGCATCGGCACGATCCGGCTGCTGGAGGCGATCCGCGCCGCTGGACTTTCCAGTCGGTTCTACCAGGCCTCGACCTCGGAGATGTTCGGTGCGACGCCGCCTCCGCAGAACGAGGGTTCGGTCTTCTACCCTCGCTCGCCGTACGGCGCCGCGAAGCTCTACGCGCATTGGGTGACGGTGAACTACCGCGAGGCCTACGACATGTACGCCGTCTCCGGGATTCTCTTCAACCACGAGTCCCCCCGACGTGGCGAGTCCTTCGTGACCCGCAAGATCACCCGTGCCGTCGCGCGCATCCAGGCGGGCACTCAGCAGGAGCTCGTCCTCGGCAACGTCGACGCGGTGCGGGACTGGGGCTACGCCAAGGAGTACGTCGAGGGGATGTGGCGGATGCTGCAGCAGGACGAACCGACCGACTACGTCCTTGCTACCGGGGTCGGGACGACGGTCGCGGAGTTCTGTCGGATGGCTTTCGCACACGTTGGCCTGGACTGGACGGACTACGTCACCCACGACCAGCGGTATGAACGCCCGACCGAGGTAGCCGCGCTCATCGGCGACCCGACGAAAGCCATGACGCACCTGGGGTGGAAGGCGGAGACCGGAACCGAGCCCCTGGCTCAGCTCATGGTGGACGCGGACATCGCCGCACTGGCAGAGAAAACTTCACGACCCGAGTCCGCTTGATGGAGAAAGCTCCGAGAACCGCGCTGATTACCGGAGTCGCTGGCCAGGATGGCATCTACCTGGCGCGGCTCCTGCGCGCCGAGGGGATGCGTGTCGTGGGAACCGTCCGTCCTGGCAGCGACTCCTCGCACCGGATGGCGCCCTACCTCACCGAGGTTGCCGTCCTGGAGCACGACATCCGAGACGGGGACGCATTCCGGGAGATCCTGGCTGCGCAAAGGCCGGACGAGGTCTACAACCTCGCGGCGTTGACATCGGTGGGGGCGAGCTGGAAAGACCCCGACCTTGCCGCTGCGGTCAACGGCCAGGCGGTAGAAGGCGTCCTGACGGCGCTGCTCTCATACCGCGACGAGAGCCGCAGCGACGTGCGGTTCTTCCAGGCGTCGTCGGCCGAGAGCTTCGCCTCCGCGTCCAGTAGCCCGTACGCGCTGGCGAAAAGCCTTGCGCACGAAGTCACCGGCGAGTACCGCGCCACCTTCGGCCTCCGCGCGTCCTGCGGGATCCTGCACAACCACGAGAGCCCACTACGGGGTCGGCAGTTCGTTACTCGCAAGATCACCTACGCCGCGGCCGAGATCGCTTGCGGGGTGCGAGAGAGCGTGAGCCTGGGGAATCTGGACATCCGTCGTGACTGGGGGGCCGCGAGGGAGTACGTGACGGCGATGCCCCTGATGTTGCGACGTGAGGAACCAGCCGACTTCGTGATTGGCACCGGCGTTGCACACTCCCTCGAGGACCTCCTCGTTGCCGCGTTCGACGCAGCCGGACTGGCCGACCCCTGGCAGTACGTGGAACGCGACCCTTCGCTGATGCGACCGGTTGATGCCGAGACACTGGTCGCCGATACCGGGCACACAGTCGCCGTGCTCGGGTGGCATGCGACCAGCCGGTTCGAGGAGGTCGTGGCCGAAATGACCAGGGTCGACCTGCAACGAGTGCGTTGTGGAGTTGCGGAGTCAGCCGCCTACCTTGACCGGTGAGAGGGTTCGGCCTGCTCACCGCTCGTCCCCGCACCCAAGCGCGCACGTCGAGGACCGCGGGGACCGCCGTCGCTCCCCGGGTGAGGCACTTCTTCACGCCGGAGCGTCCGCCGGACTGAGACGCCCATTCGAGGCAGATACCCTGTCCACCGTGATGGCCTCCCGTTCCGACCGCGACGTCGTTGTAGCCAGCCGCTACGGCCGGGCCGCGACTCCTCCGGCCCGCTCGTTGCCCCGGAGAGGTCACGACGCACCGATGCAGGGCGGCCGACGGTGACCATCAAAGCCCGACCCGAGACGCTCTTCGAGCGTGTGCGCCGGCGGGCCAGCTGGGCGGTCAGGGACCGCTTTCCCTACCGCAGGGTTGTGCGCGAGGTCCAGGGCGTCACCCTCACACTGCCGTGGGCGCACCGGCTCCCGGACTACGCGCGAGATGGTTCCACCTACGGCCAAAACCTCGTCGAACTCGCCTCGCTGCTCAAGGCCGACGAACCCCTGACAGTGCTCGACGTAGGTGCGAACGTCGGCGACTCCGCGCTTCAGATCCTCAAGGCGACCGACGCGCGCGTTCTCTGTGTCGAGGCCGACGCCCTCTATCTGGAGTTTCTCCAGCTGAACGTCGGCGACGATCCGCGGGTTTCGATCGAGCCCTCGCTGCTGGACAGCAGGCAGGACGGCGTGGCGCTCTCGCCGGTCAGATTCGGGGGCACGACCAGGTTCGCGCCGGGCGGTAGTCCGCACGCACCGTCTGTGACCCCAACCGAGCTCAGGTCCAGGTTCCCGGCGTTCGACCGACTGCGGCTGGCCAAGTCCGACACGGACGGCTACGACGTCGAGCTGATCCCAGCCATTGCCAGTGCTTGGGCCGACGTTTCGCCGGTGTTGTTCTTTGAGTACGACCCGGGGCTCTCACGGATCGCCGGGAACGACCCCCAGGCCGTATGGGGTCGTCTGCAGGCACTCGGGTATGAGACTGCGGCGGTGTGGAACAACGGCGGCGAGCCCCTTGGCCGATGCAGCTTGACTGACATCGGCGAGGCCGCGCGATCCCTCGAGAGCCCGCGTCGCCTTCGGTCAACGCCGTACTGGGACGTGGCTGTAGTGCACCGGGACGATGAGGCCGCGCTCCAGGTCATCGCCCACCTCGTCCCAGAACAGCTGACTGCCTGATGCGCAGCGCTCCAGTCCTGTGGAGGGACTCCTCGCTACAGAACTGATCAGTGTCAGCAGCCGAGACCAGCCCATCCGGATCTGCGCGAGGGAAGTTGCAACGCAGCGCCTACACTTTGGCCAGTCTCCTGACATACAACACAAGTCTCCGAAGTGAGGACGTGGAGTGGACCTCCGTCAACTGTTGAAGATGCTGCGAGTGCGTTGGCGCCTCGCCACATCGGTCCTGCTGCTCTGCGTACTGGGCGCCGCCGCTGTCACCTCCGTCATCCCCCCGAAGTACAGCTCGACGGTCCGCGTGTACTTCGCGGGCTCGGGTAGCGCGGGAGCCGAGTCTCCGGTCACAGGGTGGTACGCCCAGCAGCGCGTTCTTTCCTATGCCCAGCTCGCCACGGACCCGTCGCTGCTTGGCCGAGTCATCAAAGCTACCGGCGCCGACACCACAGTTACTGATCTGGCCCAGCGGGTGACGCCTGTCGTCCCGCTGAACACCGCCATCCTCGAGATCACCGTGGTCGACCGCAATCCCACCCTGGCCCAGGACCTCGCACGAGCTGAAGCGGAAGAGATCTCCAGCCTGGTTGATGTCCTCGAGGCTCCTCCGACGACACCGGCCAACAAGACCCCGGTTTCGTCCATCAGCGCTCGGCCAGCGGGCGAGCCGTCCTATAACCCGAACCGGATCAACCCGGACGTTTCCCTCAACCTCGTGATCGGGCTGCTTATCGGCATTATCCTGGGGGTCGCCGCTGCGGTACTGCGAGAGTTCTTCGACACGTCGGTGAGGTCGTCGAGGGAGCTCGGCGAGCTCACCGGGAGCCCCGTTATGGCCGTCGTTCCCCTGGACGCCTCCTTCCGGAGATTCCCGCTGATCAGCGACACCCGTGGTCCGGCCGGGAGAGGCGAGCCCTATCGAGTGCTGCGGACGAACCTGCAGTTCATCGATCTCGACTCGAAGCACCAGATGTTCGTCGTCACCAGCGCTGTGGCAGACGAAGGCAAGTCAGTGGTGGCCGCTAACCTCGCCGTGGCGATGGCACAGGCGGGTCGGTCGGTGCTCCTTGTCGACGGGGACCTGCGCAACCCGAACGCTGCCAACCTGCTCGGGCTGTCCAATGACATCGGCCTGATGACCGTAGTGACCGGGCAGGCGTCCCTCGACAAGTGCGTGCAGGAGCACAGCGACGGCCTGCACGTGCTCGCAACAGGTCCGCAGCCGCCAAACCCCGCCGAGGTACTCGACACCGACGCGGTCCGCGCACTCCTAAGCAGGGCTCACGAGGAGTACGACGTGGTGATCATCGACAGCCCGCCGCTACTCCCGGTCGCCGACCCGGCCATCCTCGCCGGAATCGTCGGCGGAGCGCTCCTAGTCGTCAAGCACAGCAAGACCGGCCGCGATCTGGTCCGCCAGGCCGTCGAACGCCTCGACGCTGTTGGAGCCAAGTGCTACGGGGTAATCCCCAACATGGCGCCCAGGGATGCCAGCAATGCAGGCGGTTCGTCGTACGGCGAACTTCCGCAGGCTGCGGCAGCGCGCTCGATCCGGCGGTCGAAGCGAGACGGCGTGCATTCCCGGCCGCGGGCGTAACAGCAGATGGGTCTCCGACGCGACCTCGACTCGAGCACTTCGGCGATTGCGGTCGCCTTCGGCGCCGCTGGCCTCGCGCTGGCCATGCTCCATGCCTCGTCCAGCCAGGCCGTGTTCCTGGCCCTCGGCGTGGTTACTGTCGGGATCGTTGTCGCCATGCAAGGCATGGACCGCACCGGGACGGCACTCGTCCTGCTTGCGTTCGTCTTCTCGCCGATGAACTCGCTGCGGGTCGGCGACTCGTTCGTGACCATCTCCGACGTGCTCTTCATCGCCGGCTTCTTGTTGCTGGCGCCTGTGCTGGTGGGGAACAAGCTCTACGTCCCGCTGGCGTTCATCCTCGGAGCCACGGTCGTCATCATCACGGGTCTGCTCGCATCGGTGGGATCTGTCGATCCCCACCTCAGCCTCAACCTCATGCTGCGGCTGGTGCTGGCGACCTTCGCGCTTCCCGTGGCGTTCCTGCTGTGGCGGCCGTCGACTCGCCTGCTCGGGCTCCTCGGGTTCAGCTACATGGTCGGCGTCTCCATCAGCGTCGTCAACGCGCTCATCTCAGGATCGGTGGGCAACACGGGCCGCTACACGGGACTGTCCACGCACTTCAACTACCTCGGGCTGTCCGCCCTGCTGGCAGCTTCGCTGGCGCCCTTCGTCTACGCAGCCATCCGCCCTTCCCTCCGCTGGTTGGTCGCGGTCGCTGCCGGGGCCTCGCTACTGGGGATCTGGCTGAGCGGTAGTCGGGCGTCATTACTCGCAATCGTCCTCGTCGCTCTGCTCTATCCGGTCCTAGAGCGCTCCCTGGCTGCCGCCGGTCTCCTCGTGACGACGGCGACCGTCGTGCTCCTCTTCGCTGACCGGGTCTTCGTCGGCAACGGGGCCAACGCTCTCGCCCGGCTGCTTGGCGGCACCGGAACGTCCTACGCAGACAATGCGCGGGAGGCGGCCATCGCCAGGGCCGTGGATGGCTTCCAGCAACACCCCATCCTGGGCAACGGCTTCGTCGGAGTTCTCGAGGCGCACAACATTTTCCTCCAGGTGGCCGTCGCAGTGGGCGTGGTCGGGGCTTTTGGCTACCTCCTGGTGCTGATCCCCGCGGCCCAGGCGCTCGTCAGCGGCAGGGGCATTCTGCACAGGCTGGGCTATCCGGCGGTTGCCTATCTGGTTGTCGGGATGTTCAGCCCGAACCTATGGGACCGCATGATCTGGTGTGTCCTAGCCCTGGCCTATGTGGCCTTCGTGGGCACGCGAGAGGACGAGACGCCCACCCAGGATGTCCCAGCCGAGACCGGTCCAGCCCTTCACGCGGAAAGACACCCTGCGTGATCCGATCACTGCCGTACGCCGCCCGCCGCATCCGCCAGACGCTCACGGGTTTCGACAACGGGATGTCCCTCCTGGCTGGGATGGGTCGACACAGGGTTACCGGCCATCCCGACGAACTCGTGTTCCGGCTGGGTGGCGGTACCCAGGTGATCTGTCCGAACGTGCCCGGGGCACGCCTTCCCATCTACGAGGTCCTGCTCGAGGACACCTACAGACTGAGCTGGTTCACTCGGGACCTGGACGACTCCGCCGTCGCCGTCGATGTCGGCGCGCACATCGGGAACTTCTCGCTTGCCTTTCTTCAGCGACACCGAAACGGGCACGTTCATGCGTACGAGCCTTCACCGCTGACCGCGGAGTACCTGCGCCGCAACGTCGCGGCCAACTCGCTGGACGAGCGAGTGCACTGCCACCAGTCGGCCGTTGCAGCAGAGACCGGCACCGTGAACTTCGCCGACAACGGCGCGGGGAGCGTGCACAACGGTTTGACGTCGCCGGAGGCGACCAGGCCGTTGACCGTCCCGGCGGTGAGCCTCGCCCATGCAATTGCCGCAGCGGGTGGGAAGGTCGACCTGCTCAAGCTCGACTGCGAGGGAGCGGAGTACGACATGATCCTGCGGACGGAGCCGGACGCCCTGGCCGACGTACGTCGCGTCGTGATGGAGTACCACGATCTCCCCGGACACTCGTGGGAGATGCTCGAAGAGCGCTTTGCCGAAGCCGGGCTGTACGTACAGCGGCGTGATCCCGTGACCGCTCGGCTTGGGCTGGCATGGCTGGCTCGCGAGGCTGTGGTGTGAGTCGGCTCCCCCCTGCACTGCAGCCTGCCTGGCCCCTGGTGAAACGCGCGCACCGGCTCCTCAGCCTGGTGCTGGGACTGTTGACGCGGCCGGTCTCGCGACTCTTCGGTGAGCGCGCCCTTCCGCAGCGCGGAACCCTGACCTCAGCCGAGACCGTCGCCCGCGAGCCGGACAAGGTCCGGCTCCATCCGGGTGGCCACGCTGAGGAGCTCGACAGGGAGGCACCCGTCGGAGAGCCTGCGTCGCACTGGACGTTTGAGCTGCCGGCGACCTACCGCGTGCCCGCGACCTACTGCGTGGAGATCGACGGCGGCACCGTCGTGGGCGACTGGGGCGCAAACCTGACCGCGGACGGCACCTTGGACTACGCGACCAGCGAGTACTTCGGGATCAACCGCTGGCGGGAGCACCCGATCTTCCTCCGCCCGCGGCTACCACGTGTGTCGTACCAACCAGGGACGGTGGTCTCGCTCGCAACCCGCGGCGGGAGTGTCAACTACTACCACTTCCTGATGGACGTGCTTCCTCGCTGGAGGATCTTCCAAGAGACACTTCCGGACCGCCCGCCGGACGCAATCTACGTACCCACGGCGACCCGATACCAGCGAGAGCTGATCTCGCTGATGGGTCTGGACCGCACCCAGATCCTGCCGGCTGGAGCGGATGTCTCCGTGCGAGCCGACCAGCTGGTCGTGCCCTCGCTGCCGAACCCGCGGGAGGTCGCACCCTCCTGGATCGTGTCGTGGCTGCGCAGCGCGCTGCCGGCCAGGGAGGACCGTGGTCTTCCAACCCGGCTCTACATCACCCGCGGGCAAGCTCGAAACACGCGTCGGTACGTCGACGAACCAGACGCATGGCCCGCGATGGAGGACCGCGGGTTCACTCGGATCGACCCCGGCAGCATGGGCGTGCAGGACCAGATAGACCACTTCGCGGCCGCGGAGGTGATCGTGGCCCCCCACGGCGCCGCGCTGACGAACCTCGTGTTCGCTCAGCCCGGAGTCCGCGTCCTCGAGCTGTTCGCTCCGACCTACGTCAAGTCGTGCTTCTGGGCCATCGTCGCCAGCATCCCAGGCGCCCGCTACCGGTACCTGGTCTGCCGGTGACCCCGATGTCCGCCAACAGGGCAGCACGATGGACGGCGTTCAGACCGACATCGACCTCGAGCCCAACCGGCTGCTCAAGGCAGTCGACAGCGCGACTGCCCCCTGAATTGCGGGTCAGGGGAGCCGCAGTTTCACCGCACGAACAGTGACCCGACCCTTCGTGCAGCCGAACGGAGCTGGGGTGGCGTCCTCCATCGGACGTTTCTCGCCAGCCGGCCCACCGCACGGACAAGCGTGCGCTCCACCACTATTTCCACTCCGGGGTTCACGTCGATCCGCTCAGGATGCGTGAGCGGAAAGGTCATCGGCCGGGCGGCAGGCATCTGGCGGGTAGGCATGCTGCTGGTCGAGCTGGGGGCGAACCCCACGTTCTCGATCAGGTTGACGCTTGGGACCACTGCGAGACCTCCGGCCGACAGCATGGACAGTCGCCACTGCTGTGTCCACTCAGACAGAGACAGGTCGCGGGCCCCGGCGACGTCACGGAAGAAGCGTCGTGCTCCCGCACTCTGTAGCGGGGTAGCTCAGAGGATCGAACGAGCGAGTCTCTGCCTTCGGCATGTACCTCAACGGGGGCGGACCGTAAGGAACCCGAACGGTAGTGGCGTCGTGCGGGCGCGCGAACATGGACCGATGCAGGTGCCAAGCCCTGGCCCAGGTGGCCCAGCCCCAGTTCGACGCGAAGGCCGTGAACGCGTAGCTGTAGCCATCGAAGAGGTGCGTCGGTGCGCCATCGTTAGTGCCAGCCACATGAACGACCCGCTCGTCGTCGACGTACTGCTCGAGAAGAGTCGTACAGAACTCGAAGAACGTGGGGTCCGGGATGCAGTCGTCCTCGAGGACTATGGCGTACGGGACCTCCTGAAGACCGCGTCAAGGGTCAGCTCGACGTTGGCCTCGCAGCCGTAGTTCGCTTCGCGATAGAAGGTCCCGACGTCGCAGGGCCAGTCGATCATCTCGTCGACAACGGCGCGCGTGAGCCGACAGCTTCTCGGCATCGCCGTCAAATCCGTCACGAGGGCCGTCGGCTCCGACGAACAGCCGCGACGGTCGCGCGAGGCGGATCCCTTCCATGACCCGACGCGTCATGTCCGCACGGTTGAAAATCAGCAGGACAACCGGGGCACAAGACATGCTCAGTATCGTAGGCAACCGATCGCTACGGTTCTCTCATCGGTGCCGAGATCAGCGACGACTCTACTCGCGTGCTCGCGTCGCCGATCGGCCTCGGCTGCTCGGCCGTCGACCACCTCTGCTTCCGAGTGCCGTTCACGTGATCGACCGGGACCGCAGTTAGACTCCCCGCATGGTGGCGCGGTGGGTCGAAGCGCGCCCTGTCCAGACTCGATATCGGCGTGTATCGGCTCTCTGCGGTCCAGGGTCCTGCCGATGCGCTGGACATTGGTTTCCTTCCGACCGTCGATCAGATCATCGACGTCGGCGTGGCCACGGCACTCCCTGGCTGTACGCACACTCCCCTTGCGCCGACCTCCTCCTGGTTGACCCGGTGTCGAAGTCGCCTCACGCTCGACGTGATGCTGGGTGACCGCCCATACACCTTCCTGCAATCGCCCTGGGAGCCGCGTCTGTCCATGACGACGATCACGTCGACCTGGACCAGCCGAGTCGGAGCTCACTCCTCGAGCGAACGTCCGCTGACCAGTACCCCCAACCGGACGAACTCGATGTCCGTACAGATGCGGACCCTTGACGAGCTGACTGCCGACACGATCACGCCGGTCGAACCATTGGGCTCAAGCTCGACACCGAGGGCTACGAGCTCGAGATCCTGCGCGGCGCAACCGCGACCTTGCGGCACTGCGCCTTCGTGATCGCGGAGGTCTCAGTACGTGAGCGTTTCGAGAACAGCTACCGACTCGAGGAACTCGTCTGCCTGATGACAGAGAACGGCTTCGGAGTCGAAGCGGTGCTCACAGCGGATCGAGATCCCCACGGCGTGATCCGCTTCGTGGACCTCGCCTTCGTGCCGCGCGGCTAACCCGCCCGGACGCAGCCGACCTGACCTTGGAGTACGCGCTGCGGGCACCCTTGGTGAGTCGACGCGACAGCAGCAGGCGCGTGATCGGGAGAGATCGGCGTGCGATGGAACAAGTGCACGTTGTGGCCGTTGCTGACGAGCTGGTAGCCCAGCGCACGGCCGAGAATCTCGAGCGAGCGCAGCGTATGGAAGGTGATGTGCTGCCCCACCTCGGGGCAGTAGTACCACCACTGGTTCGGGCGGGGCGCGCGGATCGGGAAGCAAGAGCGTGCTGAACAGCAGCCGGTCGGTGCGCTTGCTCACGGGGGCCAACTGCTCCAGCGGAGCGTCCAGATGCTCGACAACCTCGAAGGCGGTGATCAGGTCGTAGGCGCCGTCGCCAGGGTCGACGAAGCGACCTCGCAAAGACCGGCTCAGCAAAGTCGTCGTGATGCCAGTAGTCGAAGCCCTTGTCCCGCATCAGTCTGGGTGAGCGTCCCGTACCCGCCCGCCCAGTCCAGGAACCAGCCTCGGCGGAGGCCTTCGGCTCGGATCACCGCGGCGGTCAGTTGGCTCAGTCGAGCCGATCGTCGCAGTAACCGATGTCCTCGGAGCTGATCGCGCTTGCGTAGGCCTCATCGAGCCAGTGGGGCTCGGGGAGCGCAACCAACCCACAGTGCGGAGCACCGCATGTAGGTGACCTGATGTCGAGCCAGACACCATGCCCTCGTCGAACGGCGAAGTGCCGAATGGCAGACGGGGCAAGTGCCGGACCGGTTCATGCATCCCCTTCCTGACGGTGACTTCATGGCTTCCGAACTGCGTGTTAGGGTCCGGCCCGATGACAATCCTAACCGAGCACCCGGGCGGGACCTCACGCCTCGCGGCCGGGGCGCTGGTCACGTTGCAGTGCGACGTGTGCTGTCCGCCGTTCCTGGCAACCAACACTCCGGAGAGACTGCGCGCGGCTGGCTGGACGATGACGTTGGACGGCTCGGCTCTGGACGTCTGCCACATCTGCCGACGTCGAAGACACCCGCGCGAGCTGGTCGGCCGGGCCGACCAACCAGAGCTACGGGTCGATCGGGGCGGAGCCCTTCCCAATCTGGTGGTCATCGGGGCCGCCAAATGTGCCACGAACAGTCTCCACGCGATCTTGGACTCTCACCCTGACATCTCCATGTCGCCGATAAAGGAGCCCCAGTTCTTCCAGGACCCTGACGGCGATCAATGGTGGCCTTTCTACAAGTCCCAGTTCGATCCGTCGGCGACGGTCAAGGGTGAGTCCTCCACGACCTACACGAGGTACCCGGCTATTCCGCAGGTGCCCGAGCGGATGGCGCTGACCCTTCCAGACGCAAAGCTCATCTATATGGTCCGAGACCCAGTCGAGCGGGCTGTCTCGTCGTACGTCGAGGAGCGGAGCCACTCCAATGACGAGCGCCCCTTCTCCGAGGCCTTCGCCGATCTCAGCGATGCGGCCAACCCGTACGTTGCCGCGAGCCGGTATTCGATGCAGCTGAGTCGCTATCGGGCGGTCTTCAACCCCGATCAGGTCCTCGTCGTGGATATGCACCACCTCGACACAGATCCCGTGGACGCCATCGGTCACATCACCGCCTTCCTCGGCGTTGACTCAAGCCGATACCTGGATGGCGCCTCGGCCCGGCTCAACACTCGGTCGGAGAAGCGCGAGTACCCAGCCGCCGTGCGCAGATTGCGCTCCAGCCCTGTACTTCGCGCGGCATACTCCCTCTCTCCTGAGTTGCGGGAGAACCTGCTCCGACCGGCCCGCCGGATGCTGTCTCGCCGGATCGAGCGCCCTGACGTGCCCGCGTCGGTCCGTACTCGGCTGGAAGAGTTGCTTCGACCTGAAGCAGAGGACCTCAGGCGGCTGACGGGTCAGTCCTTCGAGAGCTGGTCGGTCTAGCAGTCCTGTCGCTTTTACTGTGGCAGGTCGATGGCAAGCCGCACTGCGCGAGCGACGTCGGCTGCGACCAAGTGGCGTCCCCTCTGGGACAGGTGCTCACTGGCGTCCTCCGGGTCAACGAACGCATCATCAGGGAGGTCGTCGCGCGCCACCAGGGTCAGCCAGGGGCCCGCGGCATCCTGCAGGGAACTCTCGACGACTCGATGGTTGCGACGCACGTGCGCCGCGAACTCTCCCGGGAATCCGAGTTCTCCCGGGCCCAGGGGCACGGGGGTCCGGTAGGCGATGACGGGCACGCCGTAGTCTGCGAGGCGGCGAGCCAGCTCCCCCCAGTCCTCCAGTTTCGGATGGCCCGGCTCCACCACCTCGCCGTGAAAATAGTCGAACAAGACTCGCCGCGTCTCGGGCTCGACCGGGCTCTTCCCCGCTCCCTTGAGACGGGCCCGGTACTCCCCGATCGTGCTCTGGGTCTCCCAGCGAGACACAACGGGTAGCGCCTCGAAATGCGAGTACATCTCTTCGGTCAATGGCTGTCTCGGGCCCACTGCACGCACCCAGCCGCCCAGGCTGTCCATGCGACGCAGTCTTCCCAGTGACAGCTCGTATCCGTAGGCGGGGTGCCTCGTCACATGGACAGAGGTACTGGTGCGGACACAGACGGACAAGACCACCGCGCGTGGTCTCTGCGGAAGGGTCCCCAGCAGACGAACGAGCTCGGCGAACACGGCGGGGTTATAGCCGGGGCCACGGATGGTCAAGACGTTCATGTCGCCCAGTTCGCTGGCAAGCATCTCGGGGAGGCGGCGTCTGTCGCTGTCGGCGGGCGAGATGTGAATGGCGCTCGACTCAGCAAGGAAGAGAACGTCGACGTCGCCCTTGCGCAGCGCTCGAGCCGCGCGCCGAAGTCGCAAGACCTCTTGGTTCACGAACTCGATGCGGTACTTGCGCAGGCGGTTCGCCAACGTCGACGTTCGAGGACGCCAAGAGCTGCCCGTCTTCAAGCGCGTCAACGACGTCTCCTCGGTTCCGATGCGTACCGCGACCTACGGAAAGTCACAGAGCGTATGGTTGTCGCGGCCAGTGTAAGTAGCCGCGGGGTCGGCAACAGCGGGCGGACCGCTAGGAGAAGGGGAAGACTCCCAACGTGCCGTCTAACATCGAAGCGTCTCGAGGCGGCACGACGCGTCGTGCCGCTTGGGGAATCTCAGACCAGGCGGTCTCTGCCGGCTCCAACCTCCTCGTCACCATTCTCGCGGCGCGTGCCCTCTCCCCTGACAACTTCGGTCTGTTCGCGCTCTCCTTCACGGTCTACGGCGTGGTCATAGCCCTCGTGCGCGGGATCGCGTGCGACCCCCTCATCGCACGGCACGCCGGCGAGAACCCGGTGACCCTGCGACAGGAAGCCGGGGCAGCTGCCGCGACGGCCCTGATGGCTGCCGGAGCAGTCTCGGCGGTCACGGCGGGCATCGCCTTGCTGGCGTCCGAGTCGGCCAGGCCCTCCCTGCTGTCGCTGGCCCTCATTCTCCCCGGCCTGGCCCTCCAGGACTGCGTGCGCTTCATTCTGGTGGCTCAGGGTGAGACCCGGAAGATGTTCGTCAACGACCTTGTGTGGCTGGTACTGGAGATCCCCCTCATGGCCGGCGCCATCGCTCTCGGCGGTGGCGCAGGCGCCTTGGTCCTCGCCTGGGGAGTAGCAGGTACCGTTGCAGCCGGCTACGGCCTCCATCAGTCAGGCAACGTCCTGCCTGCTCATCGAAGCGTTCGCGATTGGTTGGGCCGGCATCGAACCTTGTGGCCCTACTTCGCCGCCGAGAACCTGCTGATCCAGGGAACGATTCTCGTGCTCGCGCTGGTCGTGACGCTCGCTGCCGACATCGGCGACGTTGCGGCTTTCCGTGGCGCCATGCTGCTGTATGCACCGCTCGCCAATCTCGGTCGCGGAGTGCTGACCGTGCTGCTCCCCGAGTTGGCGCGCAGACGCGGAGATCCACGGCTGGTACGTCGAGCTGGGGTCACGATCGCCTGGTTGCTTGCCACGCTGACCCTCCCGTGGGCGGCCGTCATGCCCCTGATCAGCGATAGCTTCGGTCGTCAGATCCTCGGCAGCACGTGGCCACTCGCCGAACCGCTCCTCCTGCTCGCAGCCGCGCCGACAGCCGCTGCGCTGTTCTCGGTCGGCACGGCCGCCGCGCTTCGAGCCCTAGGTGCCGGCCGAGCGGGCTTGGCCGCACGGGCGCTGGTGTCCTTGGTCGTCCTCATCGGCGCTTCGATCGGTGGCATCCTCGACGGCGCTCACGGCGTGATGGTGGCGCTCGCCGTGTCGTCGCCCGCACAGGCGGCAACGTACTGGTGGCTGTTGAAGGGTGCGACAGGAAGAGCTGTTGACCAGGTGGACGTCTGAGCGACCTAGTAGGCGCCGCGCCCGCCGAGTACGGCGCGGAGCGTCTTCCAGATGATCTCGATATCCCGCATCAGCGACCAGTTGTCGATGTAGTAGAGGTCGAGACGGGTGGACTCCTCAAGTGACAGCTCGCTCCGGCCCGACACCTGCCACAGGCCGGTAAGCCCAGGCCGGACGAGCAGCCGACGCCTGAGGTCGTCGGTGTACTCGGCTACCTCTGCAGGCAACGGCGGTCGGGGGCCGACCACGCTCATGTCTCCGCGCAGGATATTGACCAGTTGCGGAACCTCGTCGAGGGAGAGCCGCCGCAGCTTTCGGCCGAACGCTGTCACCCGAGGATCCTCGCGCATCTTGAACAGCAGCCCGTTGCCATCGCTCTGCTCGACCAGCTCCCCCAGGCGGTGCTCCGCGCCGACCACCATGGTGCGGAACTTCAGGCACCAGAACTCCCGGCCGTCGAGGCCGACCCGGATCTGCTTGAACAGGATCGGGCCCGGGCCCGACAGCTTCACCCCGACAGCGATCACCAGCAGCACCGGCGTGAGGACTATCAGAGCGAGCAATGACGCCACGATGTCGATCAGCCGCTTGGTCACGCGCTGGGGACCGGTGAACGCAGGAAGCTCGAGATGGAGGAGCGGGAGTCCCGCGAGTGGGCGGACATGGATCCGTGGGCCCGACACGTCGGTCAGGCTCGGGAGTACGGCGAGGTCGGCGTTGGTCCCCTCGAGCTGCCACGAGATGCGGCGGAAGTCCTGGCTGTTGTCTCCTGCGCCCGAGGTCACGAAGACAGCCTCGGCCTTGGTCTGCTCGAGCGCCTCGCGCACCTGGCTGGTGTCTCCGACGACAGGGATACCGAGCACGTCCTGATGCGCAGTTCGGTCGGGCAGGCAGACCCCGACGACGCGGTAGCCCGTCCAGGCCTCACGCTTGAGGATCTCGATCAGCTCGCCGCACTGCTGGTAGCCGCCGACCACCACGACGTCATGCAGGAACCATCCTGCGCGACGCGCATGATGCAGCAGCTGCCTCATCAGATAGCGACCAAGCATGACCAGAACCGGTGATAGCGCGAACGCGATCAGGAAGTAGGCCCGCGAGAGCTCGGACTTGGTCAGGTACGCAACCACGGCCACGGCTCCGGCCGTGCCACCGGCAGCCCGCGCCACATCCTTGAACTCGTCGAACCCTGAGCCCATCACGCGGTTGGAGTAGGCCCCCGACAACAGCAGGCCCAGCAGCCAGACACCAGCGATCAACGCCGAGACCAGCACGTAGTCGATGCGTACCGTTTCAGACCCGCCCAGAGTGTTCAGCTCGGAGCCGCCCGGGAGAGCAAGGCGATAGGCGATAGCGATCGCGGCCGCCACGACTGCGGAATCCACCAGGCTGACCGAAAAACGGTAGAAGCGGAAGTCGCCCTTGGCGCGCTGCATGGAGCGAACACCAGCCTTCTGTAGCAATACTGCTCCCTCTTCCGCCCGGTTGGTTCCGGTTTGCTCAACGGCCGCACCTCTCGGGCGTTATGCAGAGCAGCCTAGTGAGTCATTGCCTGAGACAGGGCGGCCAGGACGTCCTGCTTCTTGGGGGCACCGGCGGCCCGCACGACCTCGCGGCCCGCTGCATCCAGCACGAGGGTCGTGGGCGTACGCACCACCCCGAGCCTACGCACCAGGTCGAGATGGTGCTCGGCATCGACCTCGACGTACTCAACTCCGGGGACCACGCCTGCAACCTCGGTGAGCACGCGCCGAGCCGCGCGGCACGGCGCGCAGAAAGCCGAGGAGAACTGGACCAGGGTGGCTCGCTCACCGAGCGTGTGGTCGAGGTCCGAGTCCGCCAGGACACTGGGCGGTCCCGCAGGAAGCTCAGCCACGCCTTTGACCCGGTGGGTGCCCCGGAAACGGCCGTCGACCGCAGCCCGCCACAAACCGAACGCCGAGGCCATCGCCAGCGCGACTATGAGGACCCACGTTCCCTGCTGCACACCACGATTCAACCAGGCGCACCGTCGCGTGATTCCCGACCGTCGATCTGGAGCGGAAACAGCGGGGCCCGGTCCCTCGCAGAGGGACCGGGCCAGGGCTGATGAGACAGCAACCATGGGAGGACGGCTACTGGCTCTTCACTTCGGTGAATCCCCCCACCGAAAACGCCCTCCCCCCACGGGCCGTGCAGGGAGAACGCACCTCAAAGGCGCAGTTCTGGAGAGCAAACGACTTTGCCGGCAGGCGAGTTACGTCCAAACAGAATCTTTTACTTTGACAGCGAAGTATCTCGGGACGCCGCGCTCAACCCCCGGCGAAGGGCGGGAGAAGTTCGACTACATCACCCGGCTCAACCGCAACTTCTTCAGGAGCCAGTGCACCTACCGGCCGATCACCCAGGATGACCGAGCAGACGCTCACCACGTCCGACAGTTTCGGACGGTCGCTGTGCAGGGCCAGAACCTGGGCGAGGACGACAGCCAGGGTGGTGGGCTCGCTGCACCGGATCAGGTCGGATTCCACGCCTGCCGCACCCTTGGCGGCAGCCCAGTAGCGGACGGTGATGCCCGCCGTGGACGTTGCGTCTGCCTGACCCGTCATTCCGGTATCCTGCCTTATCGGCGACACCTGATCCCACCGTGTCGCGACGCCCGGGCGGCTCAAGGACGAGTCGGCGAAGCCCTCCCACAGGAGGTGACATGAGCGCCCTGCTGCTTCTCACCAGCGCTTTGCAGCCTTCCGCTGAGGTGTTGCCGGCCCTCGCCCTGCTCCCGCATTCGGTCAAGATTCTCCCCGCCGAAGGCAGCGCGTTGCTAGAGGCCTCCGAGGTCGACCTGGTGCTGGTCGACGGACGCCAGGACCTCGCCCATGCTCGCGACCTCACCCGGCTCATCCGTACGACGGGCTCGGACGCCCCCGTGCTCCTGATCGTGACCGAGGGCGGCCTCTCGGTTGTCGCCGTCGACTGGGGCATGGATGACGTCGTGCTCACCACGGTCGGGCCGGCCGAGCTCGAGGCTCGCCTCCGGCTGGCGATCGCCCGCCTCGCGGCGCAGCGCAAGAACGACGATCCTGAGTCCCATGTGATCCGCTCCGGCGAGGTGAGCGTCGACGACGCGACGTACACAGCGAAGCTCGGTGGCCGTGCGCTCGACCTCACCTTCAAGGAGTTCGAGCTCTTGAAGTACCTGGCCCAGCACCCCGGACGCGTGTTCACGCGCGACCAGCTGCTGCAGGAGGTTTGGGGCTACGACTACTTCGGGGGAACCCGAACCGTCGACGTCCACGTGCGTCGGCTACGAGCGAAGCTCGGTCCCGAACATGAGCAGCTGATCGGCACCGTGCGCAATGTCGGTTATCGCTTCGTGCTGCCGCCCAAGGAAGCCGCCGCAGACCGCGAGACTGCAGACGCTTGAGGGCGCACCGTTGCCAACGCCTGCACGGGAATCCGCAGGATCGGTTCGGGCTCGGCTTGGTGCTCGCTGCGGCGTACGTCGCGAGCGAGGGTGTCCTCGAGCCGCGCGAGCCACAGCACCAGCAGCAGGCAGGCGATGGGGAACGACAGCGAGAAGACGAGCTGCCACGACTGCGCCATATCCCCTCCAGCTGGTTGCCTCTCCAGCGCACCTTAGGGTTTGACCATGGCCCCGGCGAGCAATCCGCAGCGTGTCCTGCCGTCGGATCCCGACTGGGCCACTCACGTTGCACGCGTCGTCGCCGAGGCGACGGCTGTTGACGGCGTCTCGCCGCTGAATGAGAAGGCCCAGCTGGGGCTCGCCCACCACGGCCTGACCGGCGCCGAGCTGCACGTCGTCGATGGCGGCTTCGCACTGGTCAGAGACGGCAACCTCGACCTGGTGGTTGCTCCCAGCGCTCGCAGGCAAGGTCTCGGCGGCGCGCTCCTCGACGCCGCCACCGCGGCGCGCCAGGCGTGGTCTCACAGGGACCACCCCGCCGCCCGGGCCCTCGCGGCCTCCCACGGCTTCGTGGCCGCTCGCGAGCTTCGCCAGATGCTCCGGTCCGCTGCGCCGATCGAGACCACCGCGACGCAAGCGACGATCCGCCCCTTCCGACCCGGCGACGAGGCAGCGTTCCTGGCGGTGAACGCGCAGGCCTTCTCCGACCATCCAGAGCAGGCCTCACTGACCCTGGACGGTTTGCGCGAGCGCATGGCAGAGCCGTGGTTCGACCCAGAAGGGCTGTTCCTGGCGGAGCACGACGGCGAGGTGGTCGGATTCCACTGGACCAAGATCCACCCCGACGGCCTCGGCGAGGTCTACGTCATCGGCATCGCGCCTTCCGCGCAGGGGTTAGGACTCGGCCGAGCACTGGTCACCCGAGGGCTCGCGCACCTGCAGCCACGTGACGTCGTCCTGTTCGTCGAAGGCAGCAACCCTGGTGCGATCGCTCTCTACGAGTCCCTGGCGTTCGAACACGTCGGGACCGACGTCCAGTACCTCCGCAGCTGAGGCTTGAGTCGTCTGGACTGACTCAGTCGGAGGTGGTAAAACCTTCCTTTAGCAGCGAGCGGCGTCGAGGAGAGGCGCCCAGGGTCGCTGAAGCGCTCGGAAGATCAGCTCATGCACGAGGGCCCTCTGCTTCTCAAGTCGGGCTACGCGGTGTTCATCGCGCCTGCGGACTTCGACCTAGCGACGGCACCCGATGTCGTCGCCGAGCTCGACCATCTCATCGAGCTGCACCCCCGCATCGCCGTCGACCTCACAACGGTCGAGTTCATCGACTCCTCCGGCCTCAACGCCCTGGTCTGGGCGCGCAAACGCGCCGTTCCGCTCGGGGGAGACGTGGTTCTGTTCGGAGCTGGCCGCAACACCCTCCGACTCCTCGAGCTCACGCAGCTCGACCACGTCTTCCCCGTCTATGCGGCGGCGGATGAGATCCCAGGATGTTCCTCAGCCCAAACGGCCGCACCGGCGTAGGCTCAGGGCAGTGGTCGGGTTATCCGCGCCTCTCCGCTCATCCTCATCCAACCCCGGAGACGCTGTGTCTGAGCCCGCCCCGACCGCTGCTGCACTGACTGAGGCGGCTCGCGAGATCCACCGGGCTGAGGGCATCGACGAGACACTCGAGGCGATCGTTCACTCGGCTCAGCGCTCGCTGCCGGGTATCGACCACGTCGGCATCACAATCGGTCGCAGCGATGGGACCCTCGACACGCTCGCCGCTACCGACGACCTGGTTCTGCAGATCGACGTGGCGCAGTACGAGGCGCGTGAGGGGCCCTGCGTCTACGCGCTGGACGCCGAGAGCGTGGTCCGTGTCGAGGATGCTCGTCACGAGCAGCGCTGGCCCGCCTTCATCCCCCGCGCGGTGAAGCTGGGCCTGCGCGCCGCGATGGGGGTGCGACTCCATGTCGACGACTTCGAGCTGGCGGCTCTGAACCTCTACGCGACGACATCTGGAACCTTGGACCCTGACCTGGAGGACTACGCAGAGCTCTTCGCGACGTACGCCGCCCAGGCACTCGGCCACGCGCGACGCGAGGACCAGCTCAACACCGCACTGGAGAGCCGGCGGCTCATCGGCCAGGCAACCGGGATCGTGATGGAACGCTACGGCGTGGACGAACAGCGCGCGTTCCGCTACCTGACCCGGACGTCGAACGACAGCAACGTCAAACTGCGCGACCTTGCTCGACAGATCGTCGCCGACACCTGCGAGAAGGCTCGCAGCGAGGCGTGAAGCCCGGCGGCCCGCCGGGCTGTTTGGTTAAACCCGACGAGCCTCAGTGTCCCGGGCACCCATGGTCACCTAGTACACCTCACTGTTTCGTACCCGCTCGTCTACTCGCCGAACCCCGACCAGTACCTAGATCTCAGCCGTTACCGACCGTTCACCTGTAGGTGACACCATTGCCTGCATGACCCCCGAACACGCGGACCTCCTCGCCGAGCCAGAGGGCCGCGAGGTCGCGCTGCGGGTGATCCATCCCGAGCCGTTCGACCTCGCGCCGCCGTACGACGCCGGGCTCGAGCTCCCCGAGGACCGCTTCCTCGACCGCGAGCTGTCCTGGCTGCACTTCAACGAGCGGGTGCTCGAGCTGGCCGAGGACGAGTCCCTTCCACTGCTGGAACGCACTCGCTTCCTGGCGATCTTCGCCTCCAACCTCGACGAGTTCTTCATGGTCCGGGTGGCGGGACTGAAGAGGCGCATTGCCGCTGGCGTCGCCGTACCCTCACTCGCGGGCCTCCAGCCGCGCGAGATCCTCGACACCATCTGGAGCACCACCAACGAGCTCATGCAGCGGCACGCCAACGTGTTCCGCGAGGCGATCGTTCCGGCCCTGGCCGAGCAAGGCATCCAGCTGCTGCGGTTCGACGGCCTGGCGCGGGACGAGCAGAAGCAGGCGAAGAAGCTCTTCAAGGAGCGGATCTTCCCGGTTCTCACGCCGTTGGCGGTCGACCCCGCTCACCCCTTCCCTTACATCTCGGGCCTCTCCCTGAATCTCGCCGTGCTGGTGAAGAACCCGAAGACGGGCAAGGAGCACTTCGCACGGGTGAAGGTGCCGCCGATCTTCAGCCGCTTCGTCCCGGTCGGGGACCAGCGCTTCGTGCCCCTCGAAGACGTGATCTCCGAGCATCTCAAGCCTCTCTTCCCGGGCATGGACGTGGTCGCGGTGCATCCATTCCGGGTCACCCGCAACGAGGACCTCGAGGTGGAGGAGGACGACGCCGAGAACCTCCTTGCCGCGCTGGAGAAGGAGCTCCTCCGTCGGCGCTTCGGCCCCCCGGTGCGCCTCGAGGTCGAGCACTCGATGGACGAGCACGTTCTGGAGCTGCTCGTGTCCGAGCTCGGCATCACCGAGTCCGAGGTGTTCCGCGTCCGCGGACCCCTGGATCTCCGCGGCCTGCACAACATCGCCGATCTGGACCGGGCCGAGCTGAAGTACCCGCCCTTCCTGCCCAAGACCCATCATCAGCTGGCCGAGGTCGAGTCGGCCTCGCCGGTGGACATCTTCAAGGCACTACAGCGCCGCGACGTCCTCCTTCACCACCCCTACGACTCCTTCTCCACTTCGGTCCAGCGCTTCATCGAGCAGGCGGCCACTGACAAGCGGGTGCTTGCGATCAAGCAGACCCTCTACCGCACCTCGGGCGACAGTCCCATCGTCGACGCCCTCATCGATGCCGCCGAGGCAGGCAAGCAGGTGCTGGTGATCGTGGAGATCAAGGCGCGCTTCGACGAGCAGGCGAACATCGGCTGGGCCCGCAAGCTGGAGCAGGCGGGCTGCCACGTGGTCTACGGACTGGTCGGTCTCAAGACGCACTGCAAGCTCGCCCTGGTCGTGCGCGACGAGCCGGACGGTATCCGGCGCTACGCGCACGTTGGCACCGGCAACTACAACCCGAAGACAGCGCGGACGTACGAGGACTTCGGACTGCTCACCACCGACCTGTCGATCGTCGAGGACATCGCCCACCTGTTCAACAACCTCTCGGGCTTCGCCCGCAAGCCCTCGTACGAACATCTGCTGGTCGCGCCCGACTCCGTGCGCGACGGGCTGATCGAGCGGATCCGGGCAGAGATCGATCACCACCGCGACGGTCGGCCGGCCCGGATCCGGATCAAGGCCAACTCGGTAGTGGACGAGGCGATCATCGATGCGCTCTACAGCGCGTCACAGGCTGGCGTCCCGGTCCAGCTCCTCACCCGAGGCATCTGCGCACTGCGTCCCGGTGTACCCGGCCTCTCCGAGACCATCGAGGTGCGCTCCGTCCTGGGCCGTTACCTCGAGCACTCCCGGATCTTCTGGTTCGAGAACGGCGGCACCCCGACCGCGTGGATCGGGTCGGCCGACCTGATGCATCGCAACCTTGACCGCCGCGTCGAGGTCCTGGTCGAGCTACCCGGACCGGCCCAGGTCGACGAGGTCGGACGGGTCCTCGACCTGGCGTTCGACGACGGCACCGCCTCGTGGCACCTCGGCTCCGACGGGACCTGGTCGCGTCATCACCTCGACGCGGACGGCCAGCCCCTGGTCGACCTTCAGGAGACGCTGGTCGCCCACGCTGGAAAGCGTCGTACCCCGACGCCTTCCCCCCGGACGGTCTGACCGGCTCAGCACGTCGCGAAGAGCACCGGCCCGCTGCTGATCAGGCTCAACAGGTTCTTCACGCCTGGCACAGGAGCGAGCTGAAGCACCACGAGGTTGCCCTCGGACTTCCCGGCGATCACCTTGAACCGGTCCCGGAAGGAGCCGCCGAGGCCGGGCGCGTCGCCTGAGGCGAGGTTGGTCCGCGGCTGGAGGTTGGACGAGGCTTGAGCGCTGCTCTCGAACTGCATCGCCACGGTGACCTCGTTGCCGGGGTTGCGCGCCATCACCAACCCGTCGAGGGGGCTGACTCCGCCGGCCCTCTGGACGAGGGACTGTCCCGCGGTCTGGTCCGACGCGTCGGCCTGGCTCATGGCTAGTGCCCCGCACGCGAAGTCCGAGGCCCACAGGATCGCGGACACAGGTTCCTCCGGTGCGCCGGCCAGGTCCCCGGCGGCATCCCGCAAGGACGGCTGGGAGCCGTCGATGACGGCTGCAGCGTCCTCCGCATAGGACGCACTGTCGGAGAAGAGCACAAGGTGCTGGTCCTCCAACAGCAGAAGGTTCTGCATGACCGGCGTGAGGCTCGGGTCGAGCCGGGCGACCAGCTCCACGGTGCCTGCCCAGGAAGCGGTGGCGGAGCGTGGCTCGTCATAGCCGAGCTTGCGCAGGCGGGCCCGGAGGTCGTCGTACGACGTGGAGTCCGAGACCCGCAGCACGTCGACCGACCCCTCGTCGGCCTGGCCGTAGACCTCCCACTCGGCGTCGCGCAGCGAAAGCCCGTAGTGCCGGTCGATCAGCACGGCCGCGTCCTCGAGAGCAGAGGAGCGGGTGAGATCGGCGTTGTACGACTTCTCGATGAAACGGGACAGTCGCTCGGCCTCGACCGTTGTCCGGGCATGGTTCCAGTCGGTGAAGGCGGCCCGCAGGCTCGCGGCCGGTAGCGAGTCCAGGGCTCGCTCGTACGTCGACCGCCCGTCGTGACGGACCCACCAGACCAGGGCCGTCAGCACGACTACCAGCACGACGACGACCACGACGACACGTTCACGCACGCGAGCAGTTCCCTTCCCGTTCAACCGTTGGTGTGACACTAGCGCCATGTCAGCGACCGGCCGGATCGTGTCAGCGGGCGCAGTCGTCGCGCGCAAGACACCGGGGCCCTCGAGCAAGGGAGCCTTAGAGGTTCTCCTGGTGCACCGGCCCAAGTACGACGACTGGTCGTTCCCCAAGGGCAAGCTCGACCTCCACGAGCACCCCACCAGCGCTGCGGTCCGCGAGGTAGCCGAGGAGACCGGGCTCGACATCAGGCTCGGGCCGCCGCTGTCCACGCAGAGCTACCAGGTGCGCAACGGACGGACGAGGACCAAGCATGTGCACTACTGGGCGGGACGGCTGGTCAACGGCGACGACGTGAGCGGGTACGACGCCAACACCGAGATCGACCAGGTCTCGTGGGTCAGGCTCGAGGACGCGCAGCGGCTGCTGACGTACCCGCACGACCGCGAGACGCTCGAGGAGTACCTGCTCGTCCGGAAGAAGTCGTACCCGCTGGTGATCCTCCGGCACGGGAAGGCCCGCGCACGGGCCTCGTGGCGTCGCGACGACCGAGAACGGCCCCTCACCAAGCTCGGAGAGTTCCAGTCCGAGCAGCTCGTCCCGATGCTCGCGGCGTACGGCGTCACCCGGCTGGTCAGCTCCACCAGCAGACGCTGCTGGACCACCATCGCGCCCTATGCGGAGGTGGCCGATCTCGAGATCGAGGAGACCTCGGAGCTCTCCGAGGAGGAAGCAAGCCCCGTGATCGTGGCAGCCGTGGTCGACAGGCTCCTCTCGCTCAAGGAACCGGCCGTGCTGTGTACCCACCGGCCGGTGCTCCCGCTGGTCTGGCAGGCGCTCGGACTCGAGACCTGTGCCCTCGAGCCGGGCTCACTGGCTGTGGTTCACCACCGGCGCGGCAAGGTAGTTGCGTGGGAGGTCCACGACGCCCCGAGCGGACGCTAGACAGTCCGACGCGCGGCAGTTCACGTGACGGACGTCTCATGTCCGGTTCTACGCCTCCAAACGGGTCCCTGACGTTCACTCCGCGTTCACCTATGACCGTCGGTCGCTTCATCTGGCCTCCCTACGTTCGAAGAGTCAGATTCCAGTAACCACAGGAGAAGATGAAGTGAACCGCACTTCGATTCGTCGCATGGCTCCGGCCGCTGCGGCCCTCGTGCTCGGTCTCGGTCTCAGCGCCTGCGGCGCCGACGCCAACGACGGCGCGAGCGGTGAGGGTGGCCTCAACGGCACCGTGAGCGCTGGCGGCGCAAGCTCGCAGGAGGCGGCGATGGCCGCGTTCCGCGCCGGCTTCCAGCAGGCCAACTCCAAGGTAACTGTCAACTACGCCCCCGAAGGCTCCGGCACCGGCCGCGAGCAGTTCGTTGCTGGTGCATGGCCGTTCGCCGGTACCGATTCGATCCTCGACGACGAGGAGCTGGCCAGGGCGAAGGCCACCTGTGGCCAGGACCCGATCGAGGTTCCGGACTACATCAGCCCCATCGCCGTGATCTACAACCTCGACGGCGTGGACGAGCTGAACCTCGCGCCAGCGACCATCGCAGGGATCTTCGCCGGCGAGATCACCAAGTGGAACGACCCAGCCATCGCGGCTGACAACGAGGGCACCGACCTTCCCGACTCCGCGATCAACCCGGTCCACCGGTCCGACGAGTCGGGAACCTCGGAGAACTTCACCGCGTACCTGGACGCCGTCGCCAAGGACGTATGGACCGCTGGCAAGGTCGGCGAGTGGCCCAAGACCCTCGGCGGCGAGGGCGCAGCGGGCACCTCCGGCGTCGTCGCGGCGGTGAGCAACGGGCAGGGCAGCATCGGTTACGCCGATGCCAGCCAGGCCGGCCAGCTCAACCACGCACTGGTGAAGGTAGGCGACGAGTACGTCGGCCCGAGTGCAGAGGCCGCGGCCAAGATCGTCGAGGTCTCCCCCCGCGTGAAGGGCCGCCCCGCGACAAGCATGGCCGTCGAGCTGGCCCGTGACACCACCGAGAGCGGCGCGTACCCGATCGTGCTGGTCTCCTACCTGGTGGCCTGCCCGTCCTACGACGACGCCAACACGGCCGCACTGGTCAAGGGCTTCACGAGCTACGTGCTCAGCGAGGAGGGCCAGGCGGCGGCCGCCGCATCGGCGGGCTCCGCACCGCTCAGCGCCGCTCTCTCGCAGGAGGCCCTCGCTATCGTTGGCAAAATCTCGAGCTGACCGGTAACCCTCGGGAGGCGGTCCGTCAGCACCACGGGTGTCGACGGGCCGCCTTCGAGGACTTCTCGGTGTCGGAGAACAGGAAGGAGTGTCGTGACCACGACCGAGGTGCCAAGGGCGCCGGCCGCGGTGAGCCGTAGGGGCGACCGTCTCTTCGCCAGCACGGCCCGCATCTCCGGGCTGGCGATCCTGGTCGTCCTCGCCGGAGTGGCCATCTTCCTCACGGTCGAGGGCTTCCCCGGGATGACCGCCGACTCCAGCGTCTACGGCGCAGACCACGACAACTTCATCTCGTACGTCTGGCCGCTCGTCTTCGGCACCATCCTGGCAGCGCTGATCGCGCTGCTCATCGCCACGCCGTTGGCGATCGGGGTGGCGCTGGTCATCTCGCACTACGCCCCGCGATCCTTGTCCCGGCTCCTGAGTAACCTGGTCGACCTGCTCGCAGCGGTTCCGAGCGTGGTCTACGGCCTGTGGGGCATCCAGTTCCTCGCCCCCCGACTCGCGACAGGGTACGGATGGTTGGAAGAGCGACTGGGGTTCCTGCCGTTCTTCGCCGGCCCAGCGTTGCCCAGCGGGCGGACCATCCTCAGCGCGGGCGTGGTGCTCGCGGTGATGGTGCTGCCGATCATCACCGCGATCACCCGGGAGATCTACCTACAGACCCCGACCCTGCAGCAGGAGGCAGCCCTCGCGCTCGGAGCGACCCGCTGGGAGATGATCCGGATCGCGGTCTTCCCCTACGCCCGCTCCGGCACGGTCTCGGCCGTCATGCTGGGCCTAGGTCGAGCACTGGGCGAGACGATGGCCGTGGCCATGGTCCTGTCGGCCTCGGGCATCGTGACGTTCAACCTGATCAGTGCCGAGAACCCCTCCACGATCGCCGCGAACATCGCCTTGAAGTTCCCCGAGGCGACCGATCTCAAAGTCAACGCGTTGATCGCGACGGGGCTCGTGCTCTTCGTGTTCACCTTCGCCGTCAACTTCGCAGCGCGCGCCATCGTCGCCCGCGGCAAGATCAAGGCCTGACCGATGAACGACGAGATGAAGAACTCAGCCGGCGCGCAGCCGACGGGAAGCGCCATCCCCGCCGCCGCCAATGACGAGCGCCACTTGCCGCTGAGCCATCCCCTCCTGCCAAGCTGGGCGCCGATCCTGGTGGCGGTCGTCTCGGCAGCCGCCGCCGGCCTGGTCACGCTCCTGTTGGGCTGGGGACCTGTCGCGCTGGTGACTCTTGGCGCCCTGATCTTCACCATTGGCCTGACCGGCTGGTCGCGTGCGGTCGAGGGCGGTCGCGCAGCCACGGATCGGCTCGTGACGACGCTTGTCTGGTCGGCGTTCGCCATTGCGATGGTGCCGCTCGCCTCCCTGATCTACACCGTCCTGAGCAAGGGCTTGCCTGCCCTGAGCGGCGAGTTCCTCGGTGGGACCATGCGCAACGTGATCGGTCCTGGCGGCGGGATCTTCCACGCCATCGTCGGCACCCTGCTGATCACGCTGGGTGCGGCAGTGATCTCGGTACCGATCGGCATCATGACCGCCGTCTACCTGGTGGAGTACGGCGCGACCAGCAAGGTGGCTCGGGTGATCACCTTCCTGGTCGACGTGATGACGGGCATCCCCTCGATCGTCGCCGGCCTGTTCGCCTACGCGCTGCTCGAGATCTTCCTCGGGCCGGGAGTCCGGATGGGGTTCGGCGGCTCCATCGCGCTGTCACTGCTGATGATCCCCATCGTCGTACGCGCCTGTGAGGAGATGCTGAAGCTGGTCCCCAACGACCTGCGCGAAGCAGCCCTAGCACTCGGTGTGCCCAGGTGGCTGACGATCGTCCGGGTGGTCATTCCTACCGCTCTGGCCGGCATCGTGACTGGAGTGACGCTTGCGGTGGCCCGCGTCGCCGGAGAGACCGCCCCGCTGCTGATCATCGCCGGGAAGACCGACTCCACGAACTGGAACCTGTTCAGCGAACAGATGACGACGCTGCCGGTCTTCACGTACTACTCGTTCACCCAACCAGGGGTACCCCCGGAGTTCGGCATTGAGCGAGCCTGGGGAGCCGCCCTCGTACTGATCACGATCGTGATGGGCCTGAACCTCGTCGCCCGCCTGATCGGGGCGAGGTTCGCCCCCAAGACTGGCCGCTGAGACCGCGGCAGAGAGAGACAGACCATGGCGAAGAGCATCGACGTCACCGACCTGGACATCTACTACGGCGACTTCCTGGCAGTCGAGGGTGTCTCCATGACGATCCCGGCCCGGTCGGTGACTGCGTTCATCGGCCCCTCGGGCTGCGGGAAGTCGACCCTCCTGCGATCCCTCAACCGGATGCACGAGGTCATCCCGGGGGCATGGGTCGACGGGAAGATCGTGATCGACGGTCAGGACATGTACGGCGCCGACGTGGACCCGGTCGCCGTACGGCGGCAGGTAGGCATGGTCTTTCAGCGGCCCAACCCGTTCCCCACCATGTCCATCTACGAGAACGTGCTGGCCGGGATGCGCCTGAACAACAAGCGGCTCTCCAGGTCCGACGCGGACGCGGTGGTGGAGAAGTCCCTCAAGGGGGCGAACCTCTGGAACGAGGTCAAGGACCGCCTGAGCAAGCCGGGGATGGGGCTTTCCGGCGGACAGCAGCAGCGCTTGTGTATCGCTCGCGCCATCGCGGTCGAGCCCCAGGTGCTGCTCATGGATGAGCCGTGCTCGGCGCTGGACCCGATCTCGACCGCCGCGATCGAGGATCTGATCCACGAGCTCAAGGACCAGTACACGATCGTGATCGTGACCCACAACATGCAGCAGGCAGCCCGGGTCTCCGAGGACACGGCCTTCTTCAACCTGGCCGCCACCGGCAAACCGGGTCGTCTGGTCGAGTTCAACCCGACGAAGAAGATCTTCTCCAACCCTCAAGAAGAGGCCACCGAGGCCTACATCTCCGGGCGTTTCGGCTGAGCCTGGCCCCGGCCGTTGAAAGGTCTCGCCGAACGGCGTCATGCTCCGGTCGCGAGGCCGTCTCCCTCCCGTGGTCGCTGGCGGTCCGTGTCCACACGGGGGAGGACACGGATCGCCCGCAACCGCCCAGCCGTGACGGCCCAGGCCTACGGAAGCTGGAAGACGTAGTGGAGGAGCAGGTAGACCGCGGCCGCCGCTGAGCCGGCCATCGGGAAGGTCAGCACCCAGGCGGTGACGATGGTCCTGGCCACCCCCCAGCGCACGGCGGACACACGCTTGGTGGCACCGACCC
Source organism: uncultured Actinomycetota bacterium (assembly GCA_963769585.1). GTDB lineage: Bacteria > Actinomycetota > Actinomycetes > Propionibacteriales > Nocardioidaceae > SSC3. The sequence continues at coordinate 11,744 of CAVYMJ010000006.1, read as the reverse complement.
CCATCACCGCGGAGGTGATCGTGTGGGTGGTGGAGATCGGTGCCTCGAAGACGAAGGCCGTCGTGTACAGCACGCCCGCGGCGACCGACTCCGCAGCGAAGCCGCGAGGTGGGTCCAGGTGGATGATGCGCCGTCCGAGGGTCCTCATGATGCGCCAGCCGCCGGCGTACGTGCCCAGCGAGATGGCGGCAGCAGCAGCGAAGATGACCCACACCGGAAGGTCGTCGTTGGCTGTGACGTACCCGCCGGTCAGCAGCGCGAGGAAGATGACCCCCATCGTCTTCTGGGCATCCTGGAGCCCATGGCCCAGGGCCATCGCGGCCGCCGAGACGGTCTGGGCGTAGCGGAAGCCGCGGTTGGTGGGTCCTGGGTTGGCCTTTCGGAACAGCCACATGATTGCCACCATCAGAACGAACGCGGCAGCGAACCCGAACAACGGTGAAGCCACCATGGGGATGAGGATCTTGTCGATGATGACGTCCCACTTGACCAGCTGCGCGATCGACGCGTCCGGCGCCACGGCCGCGTAGGCCATCGCTGCGCCCACCAGTCCGCCGATCAGCGCGTGCGAGGACGACGATGGAAGGCCGTAGTACCAGGTCAGCAGGTTCCAGGCGATCGCACCGATGAGTCCGGCCATGACGACGATCAGGCCCTGGGTGTCCTCGGGCGGCTTGATGACCTTGCCGACGGTGTTGGCGACCTCCTGGCCGAGAAATGCCCCGACGAAGTTCATCACCGCGGCCATTGCCAGAGCGATCCGTGGGGTCAGTGCCCGCGTCGAGACCGAAGTGGCGATCGCGTTGGCCGCGTCATGGAAGCCATTGGTGTAGTCGAACGCCAGCGCGACGACGACGACCGCGATGACGATCGCAAGGTCCACGCTCAGGACTCCTTGACGGCGATCTGCTCGACGATGTTCGCGACACGTTCGAAGCCGTCCACAGCGGACTCAAGCGAGTCCACGATGTCCTTGAGCTTGAGCACCTCAAGCGCCTCGTACGAACCGCTGAACAGCTTGGCCAGGATCCGGCGGTAGGACTTGTCGCCCGAGTTCTCCAGCCGGTTGATCTCGATCCAGTACTCCTCGAGGTCCTTCATCGCCTTAAGGCGAGGCATCGCCTGGGCGGTGAGCTCGGCGCACCGCTGGATGACCTCGACCTGTTTGGCGAGCTCCTTGGGCAGCCTCTCCACCTCGTAGAGCAGGACGAGATCCACCGCCTCCTCCATGAAGTCCATGACGTCGTCGAGGCCGGACGCCAGCGCGTAGATGTCCTCCCGGTCGAACGGTGTCACGAACGTGCTGTTCACCCGCCGGATGATGCTGTGCGTCGTCTCGTCGGCGGCGTGCTCGGCCTCGCGCATCCGAAGCGCGATCGCCTCACGGTCGTTGCCGTCGCCCAGCATCTCGGCCAGGAGGGCTGAGCCGCCCACGAGGTGCTGAGCAGCCTCCGCGAAGAGGTCATAGAAGGTGATGTCTGCAGGACGGAAGCGCAAAGCCACGACGAACTCCTGACGAACGGATGCGAGCCGGGTGCAATGCTAGGGGCACAACCCCGGATCTTCGCAACGCAGGCTTCTCGACATACCCCTTGGGGGTAGGTTATGGGCGCGGCATGTCACGGACTTGCTGGAAAGGGAAACGCGTCAACTCCGAGACTCCGAGCAGCCTGTCGATGTCTTCCTGCGACAGGGGTCTGTCGGAGGCGCTGGCCGCAATGATCAAGTTGGTGGTGAGCTCCACCTCTGCGAGCAGTTCCGCGTCTTCGAGCGGGACATCTAGCTGGTCATTCATGACGGTCCCCCTCCGAGTTGGCGAATCGTTCATCGTCCCTGCTTATATTGTTGTCCTAGCTCCATTGTTCCCGAACAACCCAGTGGTACCCATAGTCAATTGGGGCAAAACGAGAGGGCCCCGACTGGTCCGTCGGGGCCCTCTCACATGCCTAGGTCAGGCGATACCTTCTGGTCAGGCCTGGCGTACGTTCTCAGCCTGGGGCCCCTTGGGACCCTGGGTGACCTCGAACTCCACCTTCTGGTTCTCCTCGAGCGACTTGTAACCGTTCATCTGGATTGCGGAGAAGTGCACGAAGACGTCGTCGCCTCCGCCGTCCTGCGCGATGAAGCCGAAACCCTTCTCCGCGTTGAACCACTTCACAGTGCCGTAAGCCATGCCGTCCTTCTCCTCTTTCGGGGCTGGGATCGCCACCTCGACGGTCCCGCATCACGCGCGGTGTGACGTCGAGCCCCCTCGAGAAGCCCCCATTGGACTACCTGAGGGTCAACGCCCGTCGGATATCCGAACTCCGCGGCCGTTCAACCAGCTGGAACCTTGCACCTGATGCTGATCCGGACGCTACCAAATTTCGTTGTTCTTGCGGAGAGTCCGAGGTGAAGGCGGAGTAAACCTGACCAAGCCGTCGCGCGTCGAACAAATGACCGGCCGCCGCCGGCGTTGGCAGCCCGCACACAACGGGCCACGTCCCCAGGAGTGATGATGAGGAAACAGTTCCGGACCCTATGCGTGGTCGGGTTCACGACGCTCGCGCTCGTCGGTACCAGCAGCCCCGCGGGCGCACTGCCGGCGTACACCAAGAGCCCGACGACGTTCGAGAATCCGCGCCTGACGGGCCAGCCGAAGATCGTCGGCCTGCGCGTTGCCGAGCACCGCCGGTTCGACCGGATCGTGATCGACGTACAGGGCCGCCGGCCGAGCTTCACGGTTCGCTATGTCGACCAGCTCAACTACGACGGCTCCGGAGATGCAGTCCCGCTCAACGGCAGGAGGAAACTGGCTCTCGCCCTCAACCCAGCCCGCGCTCACGACGACATGGGCCACAACGTCTACAAGGGACCCCGACTGCGCCAGTACGGACTGCCCATGCTCCGCGGCGTCGCCTTCACCGGAGATTTTGAGGGTGTCGTGTCGTTCGGCTTCACGGCCCGCCGGAAGAACGGCTACCGAATCTTTACCCTGACCAACCCGAGCAGGGTGGTCATCGACCTACGGCACTAGGCGCCCCGCCCCGGCGCCCGCCCCGGCGCCGGGCCAGTCGCCCGGCCAGTCGCCCGGCCAGTCGCCCGGCCAGTCGCCCGGCCAGTCGCTCCGACAAGGTCAGGAAAGTACGCCGATCGGCGCGTAGACCAGGCCGGGAAAGATCTTCGAGACGGGCTTCTCCGGGAAGCGCTTGTTCACGATCTCGCCGAGGACCTGGCGGTAGTCGGTCGTAACCGCCAGGTCGTCGTCGCGCTTGTCACCGTGCGAGAGTCCTGGCCAGGAGCCGTGGTACTTCCCGCCCTTCACCCCGGCGCCGGCGAGCAGCATCATGTTGCCCCAGCCGTGGTCGAGACCGCGGTTGCCGTTCTCCTCCAAGCGTCGGCCGAACTCACTGATCGTGGCCACGGTGACGCGCGAGCGAAGCGGCCCGAGGTCTTGGAGGAAGGCGCTCAACGAAGCCGCGAAGGCACCCAGCTGGTTCTGCATCCGGCCCCACTCCAACGTGCCGTAGTCACTGTGCATGTCCCAGCCACCGAAGTCGACGGTGATGACCTGGGTCCCGAGGTCGGCCTTGATCAGCCGCGCCGCATCGATCAGCGCCCTCGACAGGTCGGTGCCAGGCCAGCTCATCGGGTACGCCACCTCCGGCGTGTACGGCGCAGCGCCGAGCGTGCCGAGCTTGCTGGCCGTCGAGTACGCCGAGGTGAAGCCGGCGCCGAGAGCACCGCTCGTGCCCGCCCACATGGTTCGCAGCGACTGGGTGCGACGAGCCGCTCCGTCGCCGCCACCCTCGGTACCGGCCAGCGAGATCGACTTCAGGTCCTTGGCTGAGACGCTAGGCGCCGGACCCTCCACCATGGTCGAGGGAGTCGACGAGCCGAGCGCGACGGCATCGGCGGGCAACGGGCTCGGGTTCAGGCCGACCATCCGGTTCACCCAGCCACGTCGCACGCTCGAGGTCGGATCCGCGTCCTCGACCAGCTCGGTGGCCAGGAAGTGCGACCGGTTGGGCACGGGGAGCCCCACCGCGTTGACCACCCCTAGCTCTCCACTGTTCCAGGCCCAGGTGAGTGGGGCCAGCTCAGGATGCAGCCCGAACATGGCGTCCTTGGCCAGCAGGCTGGCCGTCGGCACCTTGACGTTGGGCCGAGCGCTGGCGTAGGCCGGATCGCCGTGTGGGACGACCACGCCGAGCCCGTCGATGCCTCCGCGGAAGCTGAGCACAACCAGTACGTTGCCGCCAGGCGCAGCGCCGTACGAGGCCTGCAGCAGAGCCTCACCGAAGACGCTCGTCGTGGCCGCCGCTGTGCCGGTGGCTGCCATCGCGCCGAGGAAGTTCCTCCTCGATAGCGAGGTGGCGCGCTGGTACTCCTCACAGCACTCCATGGGCTTCCTCCTCATCGGCTCAGGTGCTTCGGCGAGTCGAGCAGGACAGCGGCCAGTCGCGGGAACTTCCACTGGAGCACCGGATGGTCGACGGTGACGATGGCGCTCGGCTGCTCGCCGGTCGCCTCACAGACCGCCTTGAGCAGCCTCGGAGTAGAACGCCGACCCAGCCAGGTCCGGCTGAGATGGTCGACGAACTGGTCCAGTCTGATCGCCTTCTTTGGGAGCCAGTACCTCGGCGGACGCCAGGTCACGTCCTGCGTGGGCCACCAGCCGCCCACGAAGTTCCAGTGGAACCGGAAGGAGTTCAGCATCCGGCTGACCGACGTCCAGGCCACGGCCTGCTCGGGCGCACCGTCCGGCGCCGGCCATTGGTAGGCCGGAACAGCGCCGTGCAGCCAGTTGAGGGCGTTGCCGAACGAGTTCTCCTGGGTGGGTCTGCGGGCGACCACCTTGAGCGAACGACAGGACGCCACCAGGTCGTCGTACGGCGTCCGCACCTTCTTGTCCCGCGCCGCCCAGAACTCTGGTGAGGCGACCAGGACGCGCAGTACCGCCTTGATGTCGGTGCCGGTCCGCAGATACTCCTTCACGAGCTGGTTGACCAGCGCGGCGCTGGGTGTGTCCGAGACGAAGCGGACCGCGAGCTTGCGGCAGACTCTGCGCGCTGTCGCCGGGTGGCGAGCCAGGTAGCGCAGGTAAGCGACAGTGACCGCACGACCGTCGGCCGCGGTGTTCGCGTGGGTGAAGCCGAGCACCCGGACGGCGCCCGTGGTGTGCCTTGCGGGGTCGTAGTACCCGGACCAGGTCTCGGTGCTCACCGTGTAGCCCGAGAGGATCCTGGCTGAGTCCTTCACCATCGGCTCGGTGTAGCCCGACTCCCGGCCCACAGTGTGGAGCTCGAGCAGCTCGCGTCCGTGGTTCTCGTTCGGGGCGTTCTTCACCGAGGTGTAGTTGTCCAGGTAGAGCTGCATCGCCGGGTGCAGGGTCGCGTTGACCAGCAGCGACTCGAAGGTGGTGAGCGCATAGCGACGCAACAGGGCGTCGTAGGACGTGCGGTGGATCCAGGCCCGGTCGGACCCCGCTGGGACGTGCAGGTGGTTGGACCAGAAGTCCGTCAGCTGCTCGAGCACCTGCCGCTTGGAGTACACCCTGCGCAGCACCGAGAGGTTGCCGAAGTCACGGGCCTGCTGCCAGGACATGTACTCGCCGGAGCGGTGGCGGGCGGCCTTGGTCGCTATCGACCAGGACAGGGCTGGATACCAGCTGGGCAGGGCCGCTGCCGTCCCGGACTCCTTGATCGTGCCGGGCTTGAGCTGCCTGTCGAACCAGCGCCGATATCCGCCCGCGCGCCGTAGCTGCCTGAGACTCGTCCGCGTGTAACCGGCGCCGAAGCGGTTGAGCATATGGAGCTCACGCGCCGTCGGCACCGGTGTCGGCTTATATGGGCGAACGACGTACCGGGCGGAGATCGGATTCCCGGTCAGCACGCGTGCGGCCAGACCTGTCGGCGGCATGGTCCCTCCCATGGACACATGTCATCGGCTCTGCGGTGAGCCGGACCGCTCCAGTCTGGGCGAGAGACGCGTTTCGCAGGCGAGAATGGGTAAATCTCGGGAGTAATGCGGCATGACGCGGCTCAGCCGGGTAGCCTGGCTTCACTCGGGGCCTGGCCCCGCTGGCGAGTTCGGGTGGGGGCCGGCCGCTCATAGCCCGTGGGGGGTCTGCATGAGGAACGACTTTGGCCTGCGTCATCCCGGTCGTCGGGAGGCGGCAGTAGCCGTTGCTGTCGCATGCCTGGTTGTGCTCGTTTCCTGGCTCGGAAGCCGCGGAGGCGGCGACAAGGCCCCGGCCCCGTCCGACACCCCCACCGCACTGAGCAGCAGTCCCCAGAACGGCGTGGTCAACCTCGATGTCTCCCCCGATGTGACGCCGGACGAAGTCGAGGCGTGCCTCACGCCCGACTTCGCCTCCCACAGCGACGAGGTCGAGGTCCTGTACGCCGAGAGGCAGAGAACCGAGACCGGCGACCAGCCCGTCCTGGTGCTTCGCAACGGAGCCGACGAGCTCCGGTTGTGCGACTCGTTCGGCGGCAGCGCACCCTCGGTCGCCCCCGTGCAGTACGCCGACGCCGCGCATCCGGTGAGGTTCCTGTCCAATGGCCGGCAGAGCTGGGACTGCGACGGAACCCGGCTTACAGGTTTCACGATCTCGCACTGGCTGTCTGTCAACGACGTGGTCGACCGTGTCGACCTGCGGTTCGTCAGCGACGGAGTGACCGGCCCCTGGTACATCTCCCAGGCCCAGAACGGCTTCGTGCACGCGCACGGGTGGCTCGGCGAGCAGACGCCGGAGGCCAAGGTCGCGATCGAGGTTCGCATCCTCGACAGTGCCGGCAGCGTCGTCCCGCAGTCGACGATGCCCACGGAGCCCCAGCCGGTGGAAGCCTGCGCCGGTCGCGGCGCCGAGCTGGGCTGAGACCGCGGAGCACACCGCGACCCAGGTTGTGCAGCGGCCCGATTTCGACCTGCATTCGGACTCTCCGGACCTGATCCGGGACCTAGGATTCAACGGTGAGCGAACGAGACCCTGTCCAGCTTCAGCTGGATGCCTACAACGGGCGCGACCTCGACGCCTTCCTCGCGTGCTACGCCCAGAACGCCTGCATCCGCGACGGCCATGGCGAGATCCTGCTCGAAGGACACGCTGCCATTCGGCAGCGGTACAGCGCATTGTTCGACCGCCACCCTCAACTGCACGCGTCACTCGGGGGACGGTTGCGTGCGGGGTCCTGGACCGTCGACGAGGAGCGGGTCGTTCACGACGGAGAGTCGCTCCACCTGCTCGTGGCCTACCGCGCACAGGCGGGACTCATTCAGGACGTCGTGATGCTGCGCTCGGACAAGATCTAGCTCCTCGGCATACCGGACCGCTCTGCGCTAGCCCGCGAAGTCTGTCGTGCCGCTACGCGCGAGGGAGCAACCGCTGCAGTGCGCGTTCAGCAGGAGGCCATCGGTTCTGGCGATCTTGCGAAGTCTTCGCTTGCGATTCGGTTCGAGGGGTACCGGCGCCAAGTGAGCGCTTTTGATACCGCGGCCCGTGCCGCTTCGTCCGCTGGTGGGCAGATCCTGCGCGCCGCAACCGCAGTGATGGCCGTCCGCCCGGCTGCCAAGCCACTGCACCCGCGGGGCTCTGTCGTCCGGGGCACGCTTCACCGCTTCGGTGACGGCCCCCGGTCCGGTGCGGCCTGGCTGGACCAAGCCGGTGCTGACGACGTGCTGGTCCGGCAGTCCCGAGCCGTCGGACTCCCGGCCCCCGCCCCGGACATCTTCGGGCTTGCAGTCCGGGTGCCGATCGATGGCGACCGCCACGGCGACCTGCTCTTCGCCTCCACCGGGCTGGGACGGCTCACCCGCTTCACGCTGACCTCCGCCCGGTCGCCGTACCGGAGACCCATGACCACGCTGCTGCCCTATCGGACACCGGCGGGCGCGGTCATGCTGTCCGCGGTGTTTCACAGCGAAGTCAAGGTCGAGATCGCATGGGCCCTCGCCTCGGGCGCGTGGAATCCTTTTGCTGAGATCCGTCTCGACGCGGACCCCCTCGTCGAGGCGGACCTGCCCGTGTCGTTCGACCCGATCACGCACGGCCTACCCGGCCTCGAGACCTACGACTGGGTCCGGCGGCTGCGAGAACCCGCGTACACTACTGCTCGGCGCTCCCGCCGTCGATAAGTTCACGGCTCAGCCTCAGCTGTCCGTCGGCTCGGCCCTCGCAACCCTCAGTCGCGGTGATCTCGCATCCGGCGTCCCCCATCGACAGTTCGAGTGGACGGATCCATAGTGGACACGTGCTGAGAGAGGCTGCGACCGCAGAAGAACTGCGCGATGCCGAACGCCGCCGCCTTCGGTCGCTGGTCGACAGCGACCTGGCTGTTGCGGCCGCGATGCACGGGCACGACTACCAGTTGATAACCCCCGGCGGCGCTGCTTTGGGCAGGGACGTCTACCTCGGAGGCATCGAGTCGGGCAGGTTTGACTACCACATCTTTGAGGCAGCCTCTGAGGTCGCCGTCCGCGTCTTCGCGGACGCAGCGATCCTTCGCTATCAGGCGCACATCGAAATGAGCTTCTCTGGCCAACTCGACAGTGGAGTCTTCTGGCACACGGACTTCTACGAGCGCCGCGATGAGCGTTGGCAGGCGGTCTGGTCCCAAGCCACCCGAATTCCTCGCTGACCGGCGTCGGGACTACTCCCCGACGTTGAGCCCGGTCCAGTCGACATGAGGCTGCCAACGACTCATCGGCAAGCAGATCGGTTTCGGTGCGTGAACTCTGCGACGCGCGAAACAAGTCCACCAGCGACGAGCGAGATCCTGAGTACGTGCACCCTTGCAGGGCACTCGACGGTCCTTGGCTACAGTTCCCCCGGTACGGATTCTTCCAGGGTCGCTCACCTGCACCCAGGTCTTCCCTACGACGGGCCTCTAGCTCAACTGGCAGAGCAGCGGACTTTTAATCCGCGGGTTGTGGGTTCGAGTCCCACGGGGCCCACCAATGTGATGTCTCGAGACATCGTGCACACCTGTCTCGGGACATCATTCTCTTTTCTGGGGTCGTTGGGGACCCCTCTTGACTCCGCGGGGCTGGTAGTCGCGGGTCGGGTCGAGGACTAGGTCGCGCAGGAGCTCGCCGTCGCGGGTGATGATGCGGACGTGGCGGTCGTCGGTCAGCACGTAGATGCGGGTGCCGGCTAGGACCCGGCCGAGGCCGACGTGATGCATTCGGCTGTTGTAGCGAAGCGTGACGGTGCCGTTGGTGTCGATGATGTCGCGGCGTAGCCGGTAGTGGTCGGGGATCTTCGGGCCCTTGGGGGTGGCTTTGGGTCGGGCGGCGTAGGCCTGGGCGGGGGTGCGGCGTCCGATCGCTCGGTGTGGTCGCACGTTGTTGTAGTAGAGGTTGAAGGCATCGACTTGGCGTTGCAGGCCGTGCAGGGTCCTGGCGGCGGGCCGGGCGGCCAGCCACTTCTTCTGCGTCTGGTGGAAGCGTTCGACCTTCCCGCAGGTTTGGGGGTGGTAGGGCCGGGAGTGGTCGATGGTCACGCCGTGGCTGCGGAGCAGCAGCTCGAGGGCTACCTCGCCGTGACCGCGGTAGTGGCCGGTGAAGATAGCACCGTTGTCGCTGAGCACTCCGGCGGGGATTCCCCAGCGGGAGAGGGCTTTGGTGAAGGTGGTGGCCACGTCGCGTGCCAGGGTGGTGCGGCGGACCGCTGAGCCGATGGCGAGGCGGGAGTGGTCGTCGATGATGTTGAGGATCTCCACCTCGGTGCCGTCTGCCAGCTGCCAGTGGGTGACGTCGGTCTGCCAGCGTTCGTTGGGCTGCTCGGCCTCGAAGCGCTGCCAGGACGACCGGGGTCGTTTGTGGGGTTGGGCGGTGACGAAGCCGCGGCGGGTCAGGATGCGCCAGATGGTGCTGACCGCGGGCAACGGCGCCTGATCCTGCTCGGACCTCGGGGTGCGAGCGGCCAGCATGGCTCGGATGGTCTCGGCGCCGCCGTCGAGTCCCTGGGAGGTCAGCTTCTTGCGGAGCCTGACGATCTGGTCCTCGAGGTCCGCGCTGACCTGGTTCGGGCTGTGGTGGGGTCGGCGGGACCGCGGTTCGAAGGCGGTCTCGCCTTCGGAGTCGAACCTGCGGACCAGCTCGTGGACCCAGCGGCGGGAGACGCCGTAGTCACGGGCCACCGCGCTGATCGACCTGCCCTCCACCCGGACTGCGGTGATGACGACCCTGGCCATGGACATCGAGCACCTCCTGTGAGGTGTCAACGATGTCGCGAGACACCTGTGAAGCATGTCCTGGATTCAGACACCACGGGGCCCACCAGTGCGATGTAAGGACCCGGGTCATCCTTGACAGGATGGCTCCGGGTCCTTCTTTACGTGGCTCCGGTTGATGCTTGACGGTGGCTCCGGCTGATTCTTGACACTCATTTCATGTTGGTGGAGATGAGCGTGGTGGAGCAGAAGTATCAGGCCGTTTTGGCGGTGCTTTCCGATGGCCGGTCGGTGACGGAGGTGGCCGGTCAGTGGGGTGTCTCGCGGCAGTCGCTGCATGCGTGGCTGCGGCGTTATGAGGACTCTGGGCTCGAGGGGCTGGCTCAGCGGTCGCGTCGTCCGGTGGGATGCCCGCATCAAATGCCGGCGGTGGTCGAGGTGCGGGTGCTGGAGCTGCGGCGGGCGCATCCGGGGTGGGGTCCGCGTCGGATCGTCCATGAGCTGGGCCGGTCCGGGGTCGTGGTCTCCCGGTCCGGGGTCTACCGGGCGCTGGTGCGGGCCGGTCTGATCCGGCCGGGGGCTCAGCGGCACCGCGATGAGCACTTCAAGCGGTGGGAGCGGGGCACCCCGATGGAGCTGTGGCAGATGGACACCGTCGGCGGGTTCCTGCTGGCTGACGGACGCAAGGCCAAGGCGTTGACCGGGGGTCGATGACCATTCCCGGTTGTGTGTCAGCGCGTTCCTGATGCCGCGGGAGGGCTCCCAGCGGGTCTGTGAGGGGTTGGCGGTGGCGATGCGGACCTATGGGGTGCCTGAGGAGATCCTGACCGACAACGGGAAGGTGTTCACCGGCCGGTTCAACCGGCCACCGGTGGAGGTGTTGTTCGACCGGGTGCTGCGCGAGAACCGGATCAAGCACCGGCTGACCGAGCCACGGTCGCCGACCACGACGGGGAAGGTGGAACGGTTCCACCGGTCGCTGCGGGCCGAGTTCCGCACCGACCGGGTCTTCGCGGACCTGGCCACCGCGCAGGCCGAGCTGGACGCCTGGGTGGAGCACTACAACACCGTCCGTCCCCATCAGGGCATCGGGATGCGTACCCCGGCCGAGCGGTTCGCCGCCGGGGACCGGCACGGACCTGTGGGTGCGAGCAGCGACTCCCTGCCACTGCAGCTGCCCGACGCGCTCACCGGAGCCGAGCCCAGAGCCGAGCCCGGGGCGACCGACCGGACCGGTGACGACTGGGTGTGTCGGCGGGCCAGTGCCAACGGGGTGGTCTGCGTGTCCTGGCAGCAGGTCTGCCTGGGCAAGGCGGCCGCCGGGCGCCGCATCGACGTGCACGTCACCGGCGAGGTGCTGGGGCTGTGGGACGGTGCGGAGTTGCTCCGCACGGTGGCCCGGGACCACCCCGGGCCGGTCCGCAAACGCAGAGCCTCGACCCCCGGCAATCGCCGTACCCTGAAAAAGTCGACCTTGAGTGTCACGGATCAACCGACATAGATCTCTCACCCATCAACCGAAGGTATTCAGGCCCACCAGTGCGATGTCCCAAGACACTGTTGTCAGGTGTCTCGGGACATCGCATC